>JAGTTO010000001.1 GCA_018223435.1 Lachnospiraceae bacterium Marseille-Q4251
CAGTGTCAAAAGGTCAAAAAGCTGTTCGTGCTTGCACGATAAGGCTTTTGAACTTGGGACACGCCAAATATGAGGTGCAGAACATCCAGTGGATGTTCGTTTTGCACCGACCGAAGCGGAGCGTAGAAAGTAGCAATTTACGCAGTAAATCAGCGGATTTCGAATATTTTATGATTTTAGGAGGAAAACAAACCATGAGTGAAAGAACTCACGAGATGAACGTATTTTTGCAGGAGATCAAGGAGAAATTAAAGGACGAGCCGAAGCTCTACTCCCTGTTTGAGACCTGTTTTACCAATACCCTGGAGCGGACCATCCGCCGCTATGAGGATGGCACCAGCTTTGTTATCACCGGAGATATCCCGGCTATGTGGCTTCGGGATTCCGCGGCCCAGGTGCGCCCCTACCTCTATCTTGCAGCCAGAGATTCAGAGCTGGCAGATATGATCGAAGGCCTGGTAAAGAGACAGTTTTCCTGCATTCTGATCGATCCTTACGCCAACGCTTTCAATGAGAAGCCCGACGGTTCCTGCTGGGAAAAAGATTTCGAGGATCAGGATCCCGGCGTCTGGGAGAGAAAATACGAGATCGATTCTCTCTGCTACCCGATTCAACTGGCTTATTTCCTGTGGAAGCTCACAGGCCGTACGGCTCATTTTGACGAGACCTTCCGCAAGGGCGTGAATGCGATCCTGAAAGTTTTCCGCACCGAGCAGTACCATGAGGAGAAATCCTCTTATCACTTTACCCGTCATTCTCTCTACAGTGAGAGCTTGAGCCGTGGCGGAAAGGGCGCTCTGGTAAATGACGGCTGCGGCCTCATCTGGTCCGGCTTCCGTCCGAGCGATGATGCCTGCGATCTGGGTTATCTGATCCCCTCCAACATGTTTGCTTCCGTTGTTCTCGGTTATCTCTCTGAGATTGCCAGGGAAGTGCTTCATGATGAGGAGCTTGCCAAGGAGGCAGCTGCCTTCTCCAAAGAGGTTCATGACGCCATCGAGGCGAACGCTGTGGCTTCCCTTCAGGGCTTTGGCCGGGTTTACGCTTACGAGACCGATGGCTTTGGCCAGTGCCGTTTCATGGATGATGCCAATGTGCCGAGCCTTCTCGCCCAGACCTATCTTGGCTATGAGGGAGATCCGGAGGTGACAGCCAACACCCGTCGTTTCCTTTTAAGCGAGGCCAATCCTTATTATTATGAAGGAACCGCTGCATCCGGTATCGGAAGCCCGCATACGCCGACCTCCTACATCTGGCATATCGCTCTGGCCGTACAGGGAATGACAGAGACCTCCAAAGAGGAGAAATACCGAATCTTAAAGCTTATGGCAGCCACCGATGACAACAAGGGCATGATGCACGAGGGCTTCGACAAGAACGATCCTTCTCACTATACGAGAGAGTGGTTCTCCTGGGCAAACGCCATGTATGCGGAGATGGTTCTGAATTATCTCGGATACGGCCTTGACGTATAAAACCGGCGAAAACGAAAGGAGGAATCTGGATGGTACAGCCTGACGGAACCAGCCGGATTTCAAAAATTGATACTTATTTAAATGTAGCGGAAGCTTTTGCCTATCGGAGCACCTGCCTGAAACGTAAATACGGGGCAGTCATTGTAAAAGACGATGTGGTGGTCTCCACAGGCTACAATGGCTCCCCCAGAGGTTATACGAACTGCTGCGATATCGGCACCTGCCCCCGGATCGAACGGGATCTTCATCAGGGGCAGGGCTACGAGCTCTGCCGGGCCATCCATGCGGAGCAGAATGCGCTTTTGAACTGCTCCCGTGAACAGACTCTGGGGGCGGATCTTTATCTTGCGGGGGTGAATCCCGGCGATAATTCCATCCACCGGGCCAGGCCCTGCCCCTTATGCGCCCGGCTGATCATTCAGGCCGGCATCAAAAATGTCATCCTGCGTATCGGTCCCAACGCCGGCGATTACGAGATCGTTCCGGCCAAAGGATTAGTCTGGCACTTTTGACACCAGTTCAGAGCAGCAGCAAAATGAAGAGACAGACTATGCAAACTCGTTTGCAATAGGCTGGATTTTCATTTTGTGATGGGTGGAACGCCCAGTAAGCCTCAGACAGAAGCTGCGTTAGCAGCGATAGTGCGAAGCACGGGGTGATGAGTCCCAGTGGGACTCGGTTATCACCGACCGAAGCGGAGCGAAGAACTGTGGCCTGTTGTTTTGAACATATGCAAAGAATGGAGTATATATTCATGAGTCCTGCATTTGAAAAATTTAAAGCTTATCTTGATAAGCTGAATCACTACAGCCGGGTCATCAACCTGCTGAGCTGGGATATGTACACGACAACCCCAAAACTCGGTTTTGACGGGATGGCCGCTACGGACACTTATTTTTCCACGGAGTATTTCGCTCTCTATACTTCCGATGAATTTTATGAGCTGGTGAAGACTTTAAACGAGCCGGAAGAATACGAACAACTGACTCCCGGCTATCAGTTCACGGTTCGCAAATACAAAAAGAACCTGGAAAAAGACAGGAAGATTCCGAAAGACTTCTACGAGCGTTTTACTGCCGCCAGAAACGAGTCTCAGAGAGCCTGGACCGAGGCGAAAAACGCGGCTGATTTTTCCATTTTTGCTCCCCATCTGGAGAAGATGATCGAGTATACGAAGCAGCAGCTCGCTTACACCGATCCCGGAAAAGACGTCTACGATACTCTGCTGGGTCTTTACGAGGAGGGCATGGACAGCACCACCATCGACAAGGTCTTCGAGGAACTGAAGGAAGGTCTTCTTCCCCTGACCAGAAAAATCCTCAGTGCGCCCCAGCCGGACAGCAGTATTTTCAAAGGCTACTATGATCCGGATGCCCAGAAAAAAGTGGAGAAGCTCCTGCTTTCCTACATGGGCTTTTCCTTTGATGCCGGAGTAACTGCGGAGAGCGAGCATCCCTTCACCGACGGCTTTTCCCGGTATGATGTCCGTGTGACGAATCATTTTTACGAGGATAATCCCTTCTCCTCCATGTTTTCTGCGATCCACGAGGGTGGCCATGCCATTTTCGAGCAGAATGTGGACCCGGCCCTCACGGGTACGGCGGCGGACGACTGCTGCTACATGGGCGTTCATGAGAGTCAGTCCCGCTTCTACGAAAATATCCTGGGAAGAAACCGGAATTTCTGGATTCCCATTTACAACAAGGTCCAGGAGCTTCTTCCGGAGCTGAAACGCTTCTCCCTGGATGAATTTATTCGGGAGTGTAACCACATTCAGGCAAGCTTTATCCGTACCGAAGCGGATGAAGTGACTTACTGTATGCACATTCTGATCCGCTACGAGATCGAGCAGGCCATTTTCCGGGATCATGTGCCGGCCTCTGAGCTGCCAGCTCTCTGGAATCAGAAATACCAGGAATATCTTGGCATCACTCCGGCCAACGACGCCGAGGGCATTCTTCAGGATATGCACTGGTCTGACGGCTCCTTTGGCTATTTCCCGACTTACCTTCTGGGAAGCATTTACGACGGCATGTTCCTCGAGGCCCTGGAAAAAGATCTGGGAAGCGTGGATGACATCCTGGCTGCCGGGGAGATCAGGAAAATCACCAGATGGCTCAATGAGAACATCCACTGGTATGGTTCCTTACGCCTCCCGAAGGAGGTTATTGAGAAGGTGTGTCAGAAAGAACTCTCAGCCAAGCCCCTTCTCAACTATTTTGAGGATAAATACAGTAAGATTTATCAGTTATGACTTTTCGGGTTGAAAAAAAGTCTGAAATAGCATAGAATAAGGGCATGAAAAAAAGGAGGAGCCATAGAGATGGACAAAAAAGAATTTGCTCTGAAGCAGCACGAAGAGTGGCAGGGTAAACTGGAAATTGCCTGCCGCGCAAAAGTAAAAACTCCCGAGGATCTGGCTGTTGCCTATACTCCGGGCGTTGCAGAACCCTGCCTGAAGATTTCCGAGGATACGGATCTCTCCTATAAATATACCCGCCGTGGAAACATGGTAGCTGTTGTTACTGACGGAACCGCTGTTCTTGGTCTTGGTGATATCGGACCGGAAGCGGGTATGCCGGTTATGGAAGGAAAATGTGTTCTCTTCAAAGAGTTCGGCGGTGTTGATGCATTTCCTTTATGCATACGCAGCAAAAACGTGGATGATATCGTAAACACCGTAGCCCTTCTGGCCGGAAGCTTTGGCGGAGTAAACCTGGAAGATATTTCCGCTCCCCGCTGCTTTGAGATCGAGCGCAAACTGAAAGAGCGCTGCGATATCCCCATTTTCCACGATGATCAGCACGGAACCGCTGTCGTTACCGCAGCAGCTATGCTGAACGCTCTGAAATTCACCGGAAGAAAGCTTTCCGATGTGAAGGTTGTCACCAGCGGAGCAGGTGCAGCAGGTATCGCAATCATCAAACTTCTGGTAAAACTTGGTCTTAAGACTGTTATCATGTGTGACCGCCACGGCGCAATCTACGAAGGCCGCGACAATCTGAACCCGGAGAAGGAGGAGATGGCTAAGATCTCCAACCGTGGTTTCGAGAAAGGCAGCCTGGCAGATGTAATCAAGGGCGCTGACGTATTCATCGGCGTTTCAGCTCCGGGCACTGTCACCGAGGAGATGGTGAAAACCATGGCTCCGAACCCGATTCTCTTCCCCATGGCAAACCCCGTTCCGGAGATCATGCCGGATCTGGCAAAAGAGGCTGGCGCAGCTGTTGTTGGTACCGGCCGCAGCGATTTCCCGAACCAGATCAACAATGTTCTGGCTTTCCCGGGTATTTTCCGCGGAGCTCTGGATGTACGCGCATCTGATATCAATGACGAGATGAAAGTGGCTGCTGCCTACGCCATCGCAGATCTGATCCCGGATAACGAGATCACCGCTGACTACATCATCCCGAATCCCTTCGATGAGAGAGTCGCAAAAGCTGTGGCAAAAGCAGTAGCTGAGGCTGCAAGAAAGACCGGAGTCGCAAGAATCTAAGTTTTTTCCCAATAAGAAGAACAGGACCGGCAGTTTGGTGAAAACAGACTGCCGGTTTTTTGAGAAAAAGAGGATAAATATCATATGGCGGAACAAGCTACAAGAACGAATAAAACTTCCAAAATCAAGGCATTATTGTTTTTTCTGGCCCTTGCAGGAATTGATGCAGGGATGCTTTTGTTTGCCGGGAGTTCAAAAGTTGGATTTTTTACGGAAATAGGTCTGAAGAAAGGGCTCTTTTTACTGGGAGCAAATGTTGTAATTGTTGTATTAATTGTTTTTCAGAATAAAATACGGGAGAAAGTCTGTAATACACGGTGGATAAAAGTCTGTAATATAGCAGTGCTTTTTGTAACTCCGGTAATCATTTTGCTGTTGGTTCAGATGATCATCAACGCCGGAGTATATGAGATGCAGACCGAGTATTTTTCCAAAAATATAATTCTCTATTATATCCTTTATATAATATTTTTGATGATTTTTCGGAAAGTTTCTGTTTCTGCTTCTCTTTATACTATATTCCTGACGGTATTAGCGCTGGTAGATTATTTTGTTACGGTATTTCGCGGCAATGCCTTTTTTATTATGGATATTTTTAATGTCGGCACTGCAGCGGATGTGGCGGAAAATTATTCACTGGCAATTCCCATAAAGTCAGGAATATGTCTGCTTACCATACTGATTTTTCTTTTGTATCAGATGATTTTTCAATCCCTGGAAATTGGAAAAAGAAACCTGAAAGGATATTTGCTGCGCCTGGGTATTCTGGGGCTTACTGTTTTTGGCACCTGGACAAACTGGAATCAGCTTGCAGGGGAAAGAGTGGATCAGTGGGATACTGCTGAAGAATATAAAAAGCACGGATATCTTTATAAACTGGCCTGCGAAATGCAATATCTGCAAATTGAAAAACCAGAGGAATATTCTGTGGAACGTGTAAATGAGATTGCAGCTGCTGTTGAAGAACAGGATCAACTTTTGGCTGACAGCGAAGCTTCACAGATTGTTCCAAAGAATGTAATTGTGATTATGAATGAAAGTCTTACAGATTTTGAAGAATTTGAAAATTTTAGTGCATCTGAAGAGATTCTTCCAAATATTCACAGTTTACAGAAAAATACGAAAAAAGGATATTTGTATGTTCCGGTATTCGGAGGCGGGACGTCAGATACGGAATATGAGGTTCTGACTGGAAACTCGAAGCAGTTTCTTCCGAATGGCGGAATTGCTTACCAGCTGTATTGCGGTGAAAATGAATACGGCCTTGCCAATACGATGGAGCAGGAAGGGTACGCTTCCACAGCGATGCATCCCGGCAAGGCGACGGCCTGGAATCGGTCAGGCGTTTATTCATGGATGAACTTTGAACAATTTATCAATTTGAAAAACTGGGGAAGAAGACCGAAATATTACAGATATTATGCAAGCGATTCTTCTGCATATAGGAAAATACGAGATCTGTACAGAAGTAAAGAAACGGAAAACCAGTTTATCTTTTGCGTGACGATCCAGAATCATGGCGGTTATAGTAATTCTTCCGGAACTGAAAATTTTACCCCGGACGTAACCTTATCCTATGAGAATGACTATCCGGATGCGGAGACTTATTTATCACTCGCAAAAGAATCAGATGCCGCATTTATACAATTACTGAGTTTCTTTAAATATGTTGATGAGCCAACTATGATTGTTATGTTCGGAGACCATTGGCCAAGTTTAGACTGGGGATTTTTCAGCGAATTAGTGGGACAGGATTTTGGAACGCTGGATTTATTTCAGGTACAGGAAACCTATAAAACACCGTACATTATCTGGACCAATTATCCTTCAGAATCCACACAGGAAAACATGAGTACCAACTATCTGGGCAGTTATATTCTTGAGCAGGCGGGCCTTGAAATGACGGTTTATAATAAGTTCCTTTTGCAGCTTAAGGAAAAATTACCGATTATCGGAATCGGCGCAGTGTGTGATTCCGAGGGCAACTGGTATTCTATGGATTCACTGCCAGAAGAATATGCAGAACTGATTGAAGAATATAAAGTATTGCAGTATAACAATGTGGTTGACCGAAAACATCGGGTGGATAGTATCTTTGAACTGGAAAGCTGATTGATATGAACGGGAGTGAAATAAAAGTGGATATACAACAGGAACTTTTTGCCCTGCAGGACCTTTCCTACCGGGATTTTCATGCGAAGCTGATGCCTACGGTGGACAAGGCAAGGGTCATTGGTGTACGGACACCGAAACTTCGGGCCTTTGCAAAAGAGTTTGGAAAAACCGAAGAAGCGAAGGAATTTTTAAAAGTACTTCCCCATCAGTATTATGAGGAAAATAACCTCCACGGACTTCTGATTGAGCAGATTAAAGATTATCCGACGCTGATCAGAGAGCTGAACCGTTTTCTGCCCTGTATCGACAACTGGGCTACCTGCGATCTTCTGACGGTTCGGGTGGTAAAGAAGCATCTTGATACTTTTACAGAAGAGGTCGAGCGCTGGCTGGCCTCGGATCACACCTATACGATCCGTTTTGGCATCGGGATGCTGATGCGCTACTACCTGGAGGAACATTTTTCACTGGAATATCCGGAAAAAGTGGCAAAAATCCGTTCGGAGGAATACTATGTGAACATGATGCGGGCCTGGTATTTTGCCACGGCTCTGGCGAAGCAGTATGAAGCGATTTTTCCTTTTCTGGAGGAGAAGAGGCTGGATGCCTGGACGCATAACAAAACGATCCAGAAGGCCATTGAGAGCTACCGGATCACTCAGGAGCAGAAAGTATATTTAAGGACACTGAGAATAAAGTAAAACTTACCTTATAAACGAAAGAGAGGTAAAATGATGCAGAATTATTCAGGAGAAAAGGATCTTCAGTATCATCTCCAGATCCGACCGGGGGATGTGGGCCGCTATGTGATCCTGCCAGGGGATCCCAAGAGATGTGCGAAGATCGCAAAGCATTTTGACGATGCGAAACTCATTGCGGACAGCAGAGAATTTGTCACCTACACGGGTTATCTGGACGGAGAAAAGGTCAGCGTGACTTCAACGGGCATTGGCGGTCCTTCCGCCTCAATTGCGATGGAAGAGCTGGTGCTCTGTGGAGCGGATACCTTTATTCGTGTGGGCACCTGCGGCGGCATCGAGCTGGATGTAAAGGGCGGCGACATTGTGGTAGCCACCGGCGCTGTCCGGATGGAGGGCACCAGCCGGGAATATGCCCCCATCGAATATCCGGCTGTCGCAGATTTTGATGTGGCAAACGCCCTGGTAGCTGCCTGTAAGGAGCTGGGACATACCTACCACACTGGTGTGGTTCAGTGCAAGGATGCTTTTTATGGCCAGCATGAGCCTCAGAGAATGCCGGTGAGCTATGAGTTGTTGAATAAATGGGAAGCCTGGAAACGGATGGGCTGTAAGGCTTCCGAGATGGAATCCGCGGCGCTGTTTATTGTGGCCCAGCATTTAAGAGTCCGCTGTGGTTCCACCTTCCTGGTTATGGGAAATCAGGAACGGAACGCTCTCGGCATGGATAATCCCATTGTCCACGACACGGAAGCGGCCATCACCGTGGGCGTGGAGGCCATCCGGAAACTTATTAAGGAAGATCGCGAAAGGAAGGCAAAATGAAAAAATATCAGCGTATTTTTACAATCGTTCTGGATTCTCTTGGCGTGGGTGCCATGCCGGATGCCGCAGAGTACGGAGACGCAGGCTGTGACACCTTAGGGCATATCGCAGCGCGGACAGAGAATTTCAAGATTCCGAACCTTCAGAAGCTGGGTATGGCAAATCTTCATCAGCTTCAGGGTGTAGCGCCAGTGGAAGCGCCCCTGGCCCGCTATGGAAAACTGAGAGAAGCCAGCCGCGGAAAAGATACCATGACCGGCCACTGGGAGATGATGGGACTGCATATCACGACCCCGTTTAAGACCTTTACGGAGCACGGTTTCCCACCCGAACTCATTGAGGAGCTGGAGAAGCGTACAGGCCATAAAGTGATCGGCAACAAGAGCGCCAGCGGAACCGAGATTCTGGATGAGCTGGGAGAAGAAGAGATCGCGACGGGGCATATGATCGTTTACACCTCTGCCGATTCCGTACTCCAGATCTGCGGAAACGAGGAGACCTTCGGCCTGGATGAGCTCTATCGCTGTTGTGAGATTGCCAGAGAGCTGACGATGAAGGACGAGTGGAAGGTCGGCCGTGTCATCGCAAGACCCTATGTGGGCAGGAAAAAAGGAGAGTTCAAGCGCACCAGCAACCGTCACGACTATGCGCTGAAGCCCTTCGGAAGAACAGCTCTCAACGTGTTGAAGGATGCGGGGCTGGATGTGATCTCTGTAGGAAAAATCTATGATATTTTCGACGGGGAAGGACTGACCGAGTCCAACAAGTCCAAGAGTTCCGTTCACGGCATGGAGCAGACCATCGAGATCGCGAAGAGAGATTTCCAGGGCCTCTGCTTTGTGAATCTGGTGGATTTTGACGCCCTCTGGGGACACCGGAGAAACGTGGCGGGCTATGCGGCAGAGCTGGAGCGGTTTGATGTGAAATTAGGCGAGCTTCTGAAAGAACTGAAAGGAGATGATCTTCTGATTCTGACTGCGGATCATGGAAACGACCCCACCCATACGGGAACCGACCACACCAGAGAAAAAGTGCCCTTCCTGGCTTATTCCCCCTCCATGAAAAACGGGGCGCAGCTGGAAGAGACCGACACCTTTGCCATTATCGGAGCGACGATCACGGATAACTTCGGCCTGAAAATGCCCGAAGGAACGATCGGCACTTCCATCTTAGAAAAACTTACCGACTGAAAAAGGAGAAAAGAATGAATACAAGTGATGTTTTAAAAATCGTAGACCACACCCTGCTGACTCAGACTGCCACCTGGGCAGAGATCAAAGAGATTCTGGATGACGCCATGAAATTTGGCACCGCTTCCGCCTGTATTCCGGCAGCCTATGTAAAACAGGCCGCGGAGTATGTAGACGGAAAACTTCCGATCTGCACCGTTATCGGTTTCCCCAACGGCTACAGCACCACGGCAACAAAAGTTTTTGAGACAAAGGACGCCATTGCAAACGGAGCCAGAGAGATTGATATGGTCATCAACATCGGTTTCTTAAAGGACGGCAGATATGATGAGGTGGAAAATGAAATCTGCCAGATCCATGAAGCCTGCAATGGAAAGATCCTGAAAGTCATTATCGAGACCTGTCTTCTTACCGAGGAAGAGAAAATTAAAATGTGCGAGATCGTCACCAAGTCCGGAGCCGAATTTATCAAGACTTCCACCGGTTTCTCCAAAGCCGGAGCAACCTTCGAGGATGTGAAGCTCATGAAAGAGCATGTGGGAGAAGGCGTGAAGGTAAAAGCAGCCGGCGGCATCTCTTCTTTTGCTGACGCAGAAGAGTTCATGCGCCTTGGCGCAGACCGCCTGGGAACCAGCCGTCTCGTGAAGATTATGAAGCAGACAGATAACGGGGCTGGATATTGATAACAGCAGAAAGGCAGATCAAAGATTTCGTATAGAACTTTGATCTAAAAATCGGGAAGAAGTCTGGCAGAACCAGATTTTCTTCCCGATTTTTTTAAACCAGCTGTTCCGCGCCTGTGGTGCTCCCACAGCTGTCGACTGCATTTGTAATCCTACTTACTCATACGGTCTAGTGTACTGTCTCATTGACTTTCAGTTAAATAACGCAGAATGTTTTTTCATCGACAAGGCGACTGAACGAGGCGATGCGGTGGCATCGTTGAGTGAAGTCAACGCAGTTCGATGGGAAAACAGGCAAGTTATTTAGCGAAATGTCAATGATACAGCACACTAGTCTGTCCGATATCCATGAATTCGCTCATGCAGGCATGGCTCATTCATGGCTACCGTCCGGGACTTTCATAGTAAATTACTCCGCCCAAGTTCCGTTAACGAAGATATCCGTCTCGCTTCCATCCTCGCGGATTCCCACAATATGGAGGTCGTCAGAACCGATCATGAAATCCATATGAATGATGGAATCGTTAATTCCTTTCGCGTAGATTTCCTCATCGGTCATATCCATGAAACCTTCGATCACTTCAGAGAAACCTCGGCCGGCAGCAACGTGGCAGCAGGCATTCTCATCAAAAAGGGTGTTGAAGAACATGAGACCGGACTGGTTGATGGGGGATTCCTTGGGAACCAGTGCAACCTCGCCCAGCATGGAAGCACCCTCGTCCATGGAGAACATTTTCTTCAGGACTTCTTCTCCTTCTTCTGCGTGACAGTCCACGACTCTTCCGTCTTTGAAATCAACGGTAAAGTTGTTGATAACCTGACCGGAACGGCTTAACGGCTTGGTGGAAACCAGACGGCCCTCACATTTGCCTCTCATAGGGCTGGTGAAAACCTCCTCAGTGGGCATATTCGGAACGAAGAAAGCGCCGTTTACATGGTTGATGTCACCTGCGCTGCCCCATTTGGCACCCGGAATCAGCTCTACGGTAAAGTCTGTACCGTTGCTGCTGGTGTAATGAAGAGATTTGAAGTTCTGCTCGGTGAGCCAGTTGGCCTTCTGGGTCATGCGGTCGTTGTGTGCCTGCCAGATCTTCTCGGCATCCTCGCCGTCTTTTAAGTAAACGCAGTCAAAAATCGCATCCCACAGCTTCTCAACAGCTATTTCCTCAGTCTCGTTCGGGAAGATTTTTTTCGCCCACTTCGGGGAAGCTGCAGCGACGATGAGCCATTGGTGTTTGCCGTCAATCTGATCGCGGTATTTTTTGAGAACTTTCTGACGCATCTGGCTGACGGTGGAGATGAGATCCGGGGAAATACCAGCCAGCTCATCCGGATCAGAGGAATCAATAAAGATACGAACCGGAAGCTGCTCTACCATCTGTTTTGTGCGTTCTTCCTCCCAGACGGGAACCTCGCCGAGAACTTCAGCGGAAGCGTACTGGTAATCCAGTTTGTTGATCTCTCCACAGGACCAGAAAAGCTCTACGCGGCTTGCGCCTGCTTTATAGCACTCCTCAGTTACCATTTTTGCAAGGGGAACCTGATCTACGCCAACCTGCAGACGGACAACCTGTCCTTTCTGCACATTCGCACCGATTTTTACGATCAGTTTCGCGTATTCTCTTAATTTAATTTCATTCATAATATCAATCTCCAGTCATTTGTAATTTGTCCGTTGACAGCAGACAGTATGAGTATACTCGTTTTTTTTCGGGGGTGCAAGGTTTTCAGACCAGTTTATACAGCACTTTTTTCATCTGTCCGCAACATCACCTTCGCCTCAAATTTCCCATCCTCATAAGTAAAGCTGCTTCCTCCGCCATTCTTCTCAGCGATATGCCGCACAGACTGGATGCCGATGCCGTTCCCGGGGCGTTTGGAGGACTGGAAAACGGTATTTTTCTGCTCGATTTTTCCATCGAAGGTGTTCTCGACTTGAATGAGAAGAAGATGCGTATGGTGAAGGCAGATCATTACGTCGATTTTCCGCCGGGCAACATTCGTCTTCTGGCTGGCTTCCAGAGCATTTTCCAGAAGGTTGGAGAGGACGAGGCAAAGATCAATTTCGTCGATGGCAAGCCGGGGCGGCAGATCGATTTTGGCCTGGAAGGGAATATTTTCCCGCTTTGCCAGGGCGGAATAGTAGCCGAGCACACTGTCCACTGCCTGATTTTCACAGAAATGAAGATCCGAGTTGGGAATTTTGCTGGCTGCGTGGGAAAGGTATTCCTTGATCTTTTCCAGATCGCCGTTTTCTGCCAGGGCAGACAGCTGAAGAAAATGGTGGCGGATATCGTGCCGTGCCTGACGGGCTTCCTCAATGGCGGCGCGGAGGTTATCGTAACGGGCCTGCTGGAGAGAAAGAAAGTGATTTTCCTGCTGAAGCCTTGCGTTTCGGTTTAGACTGTCTGCCATGAGAAGAAACATGGCATAAAAAAGTACCAAAATTGCCAGAAGTACAAGACTGATGACGATATATCCATGTAGGATCCGGCCGGTATACAGTGTGTTGCGGTATCTGGGAACCATGAAAAGATTGAGTCCGATAAAGGTCAGCGGCAGAATCCAGAAGATATACCAAGTCCGGGCAAAATTTTTATCGTCGATCATATTTTTTGCCGCATGGGAGGCAGGATACCAGGTAGCCAGAGCGAAGCTTAAACAGATTGCGTTGTAAAAGAGGCCGGATTTGGTCTGAAACCACAGTTCGTTTTCTGTCAGATTGAGGTTGGCAGTTGTAATGGCATTTACCGCCCGGGAAAGGCTGTTGAGGCAGGCAAAAACCGCGCAGACAGCCAGAAAAATACTGCCGGACTTCCAGATGGAGATCCGAAGCGTCTTGTGATAGAGAAACAGGAGCAGCGGCAGCAGAAGAAAAAGAACGGGTAGCGTTGAAATTTGAAAGAAACAGGACAGAAAACCGCCCGAAATACAGAGCCCCAGAAGCAGGGGAAAAAGCCAGGCTGTCAGTTTCAGAGGTTTCTGCCGCAGATAACTGCTTACCGGAAGATAAGCGAGGAACATTCCCGGAAGGATCACGGTGAGTTCCAGAAATGGGCACAGAAACTGGTTCATGGCTGTGTCCCCCTTTGGAAAAGATAATCCATAAAAGTCTGCCGGGCATCTTTGATGAGCTTCCGGCTGACAGGAATCCGGGTTTCATCGTCCAGAAGGAATTCCTTTCCGTCAAAATCAACGGCGTGTTCCAGATTGATGACAATGCCGCGGTTGCAGAGATAGAAACGGGGATCCACTTTTAAAAGCGAAGTAAAGGCTTCAAAGGACTGACGCGTGAGCACTTCCTTTTTCCGGGTGGTGTGAATATGGATCATATGGGAAAAATGCTCTGCAAATACGATTTTCTGGAAAGGAATCTGGACGTTACTCCCGTTCACTTTGACATCGAGATATTTTCCCGAAGATGGAATCCGGGAGAGGATCTCGTCAGTCAGCCCGGAAAGCTCTTTCTCCTCATAGGGCTTCACGAGGTAATGCATGGCCCGGACCCGGAAACCTTCCAGCGCATGATCAGTAGAGGTGGTGGTAAAGACAAGGAGGCAGTCGGAATCGAAGCCTCGAAGCTCTTTTGCCGTTTCGATTCCGTTTGCTCCCGTCATGTAAATATCCAAAAATACGACCGTAAAAGGCCGTTCTTTTGCTCCTGCAAGAAAGCTTTCTCCATTTTCATATTCAAATAAATCCGCATGAACACCGCGCCGTGCAAACTGTTCTGTCAGCCTGCTGCATAAAAGTTTCCGTTCATCGGCGATATCATCGACAACTGCAATTCTCATATGTATTCTTCCTTTATCCAATATCTGGAAACAGTATAGCACAGAATCATAAAAACGGCTATCGCTCCTTACAATTCGTGCTGTTTTTTGACAGTTCGTGACAGATGGATTGAAAAAAATTCCAGCTTTTTTATAATAAAAGCAATAAAACAGGAAGGAGAACGACCATGAAAAAAAGAACGATGATTCTTGCGATGATCGCATTGATGTTTACAACTGGAACTGGAAAAGTACAGGCAGCAGAGGAGACTTCCGGCCTGACAATAAAACCGCTTACAGAAAAATCGGTGGATGCAAATCCTTATATGGTAAAAAATGACGCCAATATCCATCACGACTGCTACAACACAGATACAACGGATGAAGTGCTGCCGCTGGCTATTTACCCGGAGATTCATGTTTCCTATGAAAAAGTGAATGCCAACGCTTCTCCGGCGATCTTTTTTGACTCCTACGGCCATGCGGTGGTGCCGTTCTTAGGAGGCCTCGCGATCCGTGACATCAATGCGGATGAGACGACAACTATCGGCTATTTTTCGCCCAAGCAGCAGGACGGAGGCGGCTATATGATTCAGAGCTCGTATTCCTTTGTGGATGAGAGCAACCGGCTGGTATGCCCGACGAGCAACAACCATGTGCTTATGCTGAAAACGATGGATGAAGAGGAAAATGTGCTTCCGGAGTTTGAAAAAGTGCTGGACATTGATATCAAAGCCGTAGCGGAGGCAGCTCTCGGAAAGACTTTGGATCAGAATTTACTCTCGGTTGTCTTTGATTATGACGGAAATCTCTGGTTTGCCACCGGCGGCTTCCGCATTTATCCGGACCGGCAGCAGCAGGGAACCTTGGGATATATTTCCCGGACAGCCATCAATGCCATTTTAAATGGAGAAGAGACCGATCTATCAGAGGCAGTATTCGTATATGAGCTGACTCCCGGGGAAGGCGCAGAAAATGGAATTGCGGCCTCCAAAGACGGAGCTGTGATCCTGACCAACCAGAACTGTTATCTGATGCAGGCGGATAACGGGGTAAAAAAGGTCTGGGAGACGCCTTATGAGAGCGTCGGAGCAAAAGACAGTGCAGAAGGTGATGCGACTACCGGCGGCGGACTGGCCTGGGGCAGCGGCTGTTCTCCGTCTCTGACCAAAGATCTGGTGATGTTTACCGATAATCAGAATCCGGTAAATCTTCTTGCGCTGGATATGAAGACGGGGGAAGTGGTAGCCAGCCTTCCTGTGATCGATGAACTTCCGGAGGGAACACAGGTTTCTGTGGAAAATTCTGCCATCGTATACGATGACGGAGCGGGAACCGTGAGCACCATCGTCTGCAACTGGTTTGGAGCGGGCAGTGCCAAACTTGCGGAGGCAGACAGCGATTCTTCCGTACAGAGCTATGAAAATATTTACGATGTGAACTGGCTGAGACAGGGAAACAAAATGATTATGCCGGGCGTGGAGCGCGTCGATACGGTAAAAACAGAGGATGGCTATGAGATGAAGAGCATCTGGTGCAGAAGTGATCTGGCGGACACTTCCATCTTGAAGCTTTCTACAGCAACAGGTTATGTTTACGGCTATGTTCAGGATCTGGAAACCGGTATGTGGCAGTATATCATCCTGGATTTTGAGACCGGCGAGACGGTATTTACCATGGATGTCGCCAATAAGCCTGGCTATAACAATATGGCTATCGGTATGTATGCGGGAAACAGCGGAAACGCCCTTTATTGTCCGACGGGGTATCTGGAGCTTTTAAGACTTCAGGATCGTTTCGTTTATCTGCCGGAAATGCCATACCGTGAAGTGGATCTCGATCAGGCCATGCGGAATGTGCTGAGCCAGGAAACGTTTGAAGCGGACGGCGGAGAAGGAACGGTTGCCAGCTGGCTGAATACAGTGACGGTGGAAAATGTCCATCCGAATACGACAGTGGCTCTTCGGATGAAGGGACTTTCCGGAAGCGAGGATGCAATGAAACTCTATGCATATAATACAGAGGGTACATTAGCGGAAGTTCCGGCTGATCTGTGGCACATTCAGACAGAGAGCGGAGAGACTCCGGAGACCCTTTCCGAGGATGTGCTCTATGAAGTGCATGTTACCGTGGAGGATGGCGGCGCTTTCGATCTCAGTGATGCGGAAAAAGAGATCAAGGTATCGGCTGTTCTTGGAAATTAAAGCAAAAACCACACGAAACCCCAGCCCTGCCTCCGCAACCGCCAGTTGACAGATTTTCAGCCCGAAATGGTGGTACGCAACCGGAAAAACTGTTATACTTTCCCCATCAAAACACTTGAAGGGGAGATGAAAAAATGATCTTAGCGAATAAGATTACAGAGGAAAGAAAAAAGAACGGCTGGTCGCAGGAAGAGCTGGCGAATCAGTTGGGAGTATCCAGGCAGGCTGTCTCAAAATGGGAAAGTGCAAGCTCGGTGCCGGATCTGCAGAGAGTGTTGGAGCTTTCAAAGCTCTTTGGGGTTACGACAGATTATCTTTTGAAAGATGAGATGGGACCGGAACCTGTGGCGGAGCGCATGGTCTATGATGGAGAGGAGCTTCGGAAGGTCTCCATGGAAGAAGCCAATGCTTTTCTGGATCTGAAAGAAAAAGGCGCTGAGATTGTGGCCAATGCCACGACGTTGTGTATCATCAGCCCAATTCTCCTGATCGTTCTTGGAGCAATCAGTGAGGATCAGATACTTCCTGTTTCTGAAGGAGTAGCAGCGGGCGCTGGTCTGGTCTTTTTGCTTGGTCTGGTCGCTGTTGCCGTCTATCTTTTCATTACCTATGGAATCCGGGAAGACCGTATGGCTCATCTGGAAAAGGAAAGCTTTGAGACGGAATACGGTGTCACCGGAATGGTAGAGGAAAAAAGAGCTTTCTATGAACCTGTATTTGCCAGAGAAATGGCCATCGGGGTAGTTCTTTGTATTCTTTCCGTCATCCCGATTGTCATTGCAGGCACCATGAATGCAGCAGATTATATCTGCGCTTTCTGTGTGGGCTTCCTGCTTCTGATCATTGCTGTCGGAGTGAACCGGATCATCCGGGTAAGCATGATAAAGGGCAGTTATGATACCCTGCTTCAGGAAGGGGAATTTAGCAGAAAAGAAAAACGAATGAAGAAGAAAACCGATGTTTTCACTAATGCATACTGGTGTTTGGCTACTGCCATTTATCTGGGCTGGAGCTTCTGGAGCGAAAGATGGGATTTTACCTGGATTCTGTGGGTGGTTGCAGGTGTCTTATATGCGGCCCTGCTTGGAATTGTGAAAGTATTTGTGAAAAAAGAAGAATAAGGAAAATAACAGGCGGAGCGTAAACAAAAAGCGCTCCGTTTTTTCTATTTGAGAACTTTTCCCGGAATTCTTGCAAGTTTGCATGTTTCGTGCTAAAATTGCATCTGTGTTTTTGGGTCCTGAGGTAAGTGGGACTGGAAAAAGAAGCGAAACGATAGAAGAGAAGACTTTAGGAGCATATAAATTAAATGAAGAGTAAAGAAATGACACCCATGATGAAGGAGTATGTGAGGACTAAGGAACAGTACAAGGACTGTATCCTTTTTTATCGTCTGGGTGACTTTTATGAGATGTTTTTTGAGGATGCCAAGCTGGTGTCCAAGGAACTGGAGCTGACGCTGACAGGAAAAGACTGCGGTCTGGACGAGCGGGCTCCCATGTGCGGGATTCCCTACCATGCCGTGGACGGGTATCTGAACCGGCTGGTGAGCAACGGCCACAAGGTCGCCATCTGCGAACAGGTGGAAGATCCGAAGCTGGCCAAAGGCCTGGTGAAAAGGGAAGTCATCAAGATCGTGACCCCGGGTACCAACATGAGCGCCCAGGCTCTGGATGAATCCAAAAATAACTATATTATGTGTATTGTCTGCACAGCGGACAAGTACGGCATTTCCATCGCGGACATCAGTACCGGCGACTATCTGGTGACGGAGGTGGAAAACCAGCGGAAGCTTCTGGACGAGATCACGAAGTTTACGCCGACAGAGATTATCTGCAACCAGTCCTTCCTGGTGAGCGGTGTAGACATCGAGGACCTGAAACAGCGGTTCGGGACCAGCATCTACGGCCTGGAGGACTGGTATTTTGATGATGATCTCTGCAAACGGACGCTGAAAGAACAGTTTGAGACCGATTCGCTGGAAGGCCTTGGCCTGAAGGATTATAACTGCGGCGTCATCGCGGCGGGAGCCATTCTTCAGTATTTTAAGGAGACTCAGAAAACCTCCCTTTCCAACTTTACCCGGTTGGTTCCCTATGTGACCGGAAAATATATGGTTCTCGACAGCTCCACGAGACGAAATCTGGAACTGACGGAGACCATGCGGGAAAAGAACAAGCGCGGCAGCCTTCTCTGGGTGCTGGACAAGACCAAAACGGCTATGGGCGCGCGGCTTCTCCGGAATTACCTGGAACAGCCGCTGATCGAGCTGGAAGAGATCGAGAAGCGCCAGGAAGCCATCGAGGAACTGAACGCAAACGTGATTTCGAGAGAAGAGATCCGGGAGTACCTGAACCCGGTTTACGATATGGAGCGTCTCAGCAGCCGTATCAGTTATCAGTCCGCCAATCCCCGGGATCTGATTTCCTTTAAATCCTCCCTTTCGATGATTCCACCCATTAAATATCTGCTGAACAGCTTTCAGTCTCCGCTGATGCGGGAGCTTCACGACAGTCTGGACGAGCTGGAGGACGTCTGCAGCCTCATCGACCGGGCGATTATGGATGATCCGCCTCTGGTGATCAAGGACGGTGGCATCATCAAGGAAGGCTATAATGAGGAGATCGATCGTCTCAGAAAAGCAAAAACCGAGGGAAAACAGTGGCTTTCCGAGCTGGAGGCCAGAGAGCGGGAAAAGACAGGGATCAAAAACCTGCGGATTAAATACAATAAGGTCTTCGGTTATTATCTGGAGGTCACCAATTCCTACAAAGATATGGTACCGGACTATTATATGAGAAAACAGACCCTCACGAATGCCGAGCGCTACATCACGCCAGAACTCAAGGAGTTGGAGGATGTGATTCTCGGTGCGGAGGATAAGCTATTTTCCATGGAATACAACCTGTTCACCGATGTGCGTGAGACGATTTCCAAAGAAGTCCTGAGAATTCAGACGACAGCCCGGGCCCTGGCAGCGATCGACGTTTTCACCTCCCTGGCCTTTGTGGCGGAGAAAAATGATTATGTCCGGCCGAAAATGAACAGCAGGGGCATCATCGATATCAAGAACGGCCGCCATCCGGTGGTGGAAAAAATGATGCAGAACGACCTGTTCATTGCCAACGACACCTATCTGGACAATGGAAATCACCGTGTTTCCATCATCACCGGCCCGAACATGGCCGGAAAGTCCACCTACATGCGTCAGACGGCCCTGATTGTGCTCATGGCCCAGGTGGGAAGCTTTGTGCCGGCAGATTCTGCGAAGATCGGCATCTGCGACCGGATTTTCACCCGAGTGGGAGCCTCCGACGATCTGGCCAGCGGTCAGAGTACCTTTATGGTGGAAATGACCGAAGTCGCTAATATATTAAGAAATGCCACCTCCAACAGCCTGCTGATCCTGGACGAGATCGGCCGTGGAACCAGCACCTTCGACGGTCTTTCTATTGCCTGGGCGGTGGTGGAGCACATCAGCAACTCGAGACTTCTGGGAGCCAAGACGCTGTTTGCCACCCATTATCACGAGCTTACAGAGCTGGAAGGGAAGCTGGCCGGCGTGAACAACTACTGTATTGCAGTCAAGGAAAAAGGCGACGATATCGTATTCTTAAGAAAGATTGTCAAAGGCGGAGCGGACAAGAGCTACGGCATTCAGGTGGCGAAGCTGGCCGGTGTTCCGGACTCCGTCATTGAGAGAGCCAAGGAGCTGGTGGATGAGCTGAGCAATGCGGATATCACGGCCACCGTCCGGGAGATTCAGGCTGTGGGCAGCAAAAATAAGCCCAAGGCGAAAAAATATGACCAGGTAGATCTGGAGCAGATTTCCCTTTTCGATACGGTGAGCGACGAGGATATTTTAAAGGAACTGGATGAGATCGATGTGAGCACCCTCACACCCATTGATGCCTTAAACACCATTTACCGGTTGCAGAACCGGCTCAGGAACAGGTGGGGTAATTCATGAAAACAATTTCTGTACTGGATAAAAATACCATTGACAAGATCGCGGCTGGCGAGGTCATCGAGCGGCCTTCTTCCATTGTAAAAGAGCTGGTGGAAAATGCCATCGACGCGGGTTCCAACGCTGTGACTGTGGAGATCAAGGACGGCGGCACCACGCTGGTGCGGATCACCGACAACGGGGAAGGCATCGCGCCAAGCGAGGTGAAAAAAGCCTTTATGCGCCACGCCACCAGCAAGATCACGAAGGCGGAGGATCTTTTCGGCATCACTTCCCTGGGATTCCGTGGAGAGGCTCTTTCCAGTATTGCGGCGGTTTGCCAGGTGGAGCTTATTACCAAGACGGCAGGAGAGCTGACCGGTGTTCGCTATGTTATTGAAGGCGGAGAGGAAAAGACCCCGGAACCTGAGGAGATCGGAGCGCCGGAAGGTACGACCTTTAAGGTACGCAATGTGTTCTATAATACGCCGGTTCGCCGGAAATTTCTCAAAAGCCCTCAGACTGAGGCAGGTTATATCAACGATCTGATGGAACGGCTGGCCCTGTCTCATCCGGAGGTTTCCTTCAAATTTATCAACAATAACCAGAACCGGCTGCATACCTCGGGAAATTCCAACCTGAAGGATATCATTTACGGAATCTATGGCAGGGAGATCACGGCGAATCTCGTGGAGGTCCACGGGGAGGCTCCCTTTGGAACGCTGACGGGCTATATCGGAAAGCCCATCATTTCCAGGGGAAACCGGAATTATGAGAACTATTTCATCAACGGCAGATACATCCGGAGTTCCATCATCTCCAAAGCCATCGAGGATGCTTACAAAAACTTCATGATGCAGCACAAATATCCCTTTACGGTCCTGCATTTTCAGCTGGACGGGGATCTTCTGGATGTAAACGTACATCCCACGAAGATGGAGCTTCGTTTCTCTGACCAGGAGGGTATGTACCGACTGGTATACGAGACGGTTCGAAATGCTCTGGTGGGCCGGGAGATGATTCCGGATGTCCATGTGGGAAAAGAAGCGCCTGCACCGAAAGAGCCCCCGAAAAAAGAGAGCTTTCCCGAGCCCTTCGAGGTGAAGAGGCGGGAAGCAATGATGCAGGAGAAACGCGCGGAGGCAAAAAAAACGGCGGCCACGATTTATGCAACTCCCGGGACAAACGCGACCAAGACCGAAGCAGCCGCTTCCATCGTTCGTGAGCGCCCCAACTACTCTTCTTCCCGTGAGGAGGGCGGCTTCGCCAAATCCCTCTATGAGGTTCCGGAGAATCTGATCAAACCCACGGAGCGAAAAGTGGATGAACAGGCCGAGATGGAGAAATGGACCTCGGAGGGCAAAAATCCCGCCCTGAAGCTCCAGGCGAGACCGGCCGCAAACGACACTACAGCAGCTCCTTCCGCCGCAATGGAAACCCCGACTTCTGCCAAACCAGCAGAGGCAGAGTTGCCTCCGGAATCGCCAATCTCGCCGGCAGTCCCCTCAGAATCGGAACCTGCGACATCGGTTCAGTCCCCGAAACAGATGGACCTTTTCGAGGAGAAACTTCTCTCCAAGGAACACATCAAAGAGCACCGCATCATCGGCCAGCTCTTTGAGACCTACTGGCTGGTGGAATTTCACGAGAAACTCTATATCATTGATCAGCACGCAGCTCACGAGAAAGTCCTTTTTGAGCGGACGATGAAGAGCCTGAAGGATAAGGAATATACGGCCCAGCAGATCTCACCGCCGCTGATCGTGAGCCTTTCCATCAAGGAACAGGAGCTTTTAAATAAGTATATGAAAAATTTTGAGACCATCGGCTTTGAGATCGAGCCCTTCGGCGGGGATGAGTTTTCCATCCGGGCCGTTCCGGGCAATCTTTTCGGCCTGGCAGAGCGGGACGTTTTTCTGGAGATGCTGGACAGCCTCGACAAGGATACGGGCCGCGTCAGCGAGGATCTGATCAATGAGAAGATCGCCTCCATGTCCTGTAAGGCTGCGGTGAAAGGAAACCACCGGCTGTCGGAAAAAGAGGCGGAGGCCCTGATCGACGAGCTTCTGACGCTGGATAATCCATATAACTGCCCCCATGGCCGCCCGACTATCATTGCCATGAGCAAATATGAGCTGGAAAAGAAATTCAAACGGATCGTCTGAGACTTAAGGAGGAACGAAAATGGAAAAACCACTGGTGATACTTACCGGTCCCACGGCTGTGGGAAAAACAGCTCTTTCCATCGGTCTAGCCAAAGCCATCGGCGGCGAGATTATCTCCGCGGATTCTATGCAGGTATACAGAGGGATGGATATCGGTTCCGCCAAGATCCGACCGGATGAGATGGAGGGCCTTCCCCATCATCTCATCGATGTGCTGGACCCGGAGGATGAATTTCATGTGGTCCTTTTTCAGAAGCTGGTGAAAGAGGCCATGGAGACCATTTACCGGAACGGTCATATTCCGATTCTTACCGGCGGAACAGGCTTTTATATTCAGGCGGTCCTTTACGATATCGATTTTACGGAAAACGGCGAGGACATGTCCTACCGGGAAAGCCTGGAGAATCTGGCGGAGGAAAAGGGAGCGGAAACGCTTCATGAGATGCTGAGAAAAGTGGACCCCGTCTCTGCGGAGGAGATCCATGCCAACAATATCAAACGGGTGATCCGGGCGCTGGAGTATTTCCAGCAGACCGGGGAACCCATCTCCCTTCACAATCAGCGGGAACGGGAGAAAAAAGCCGCCTACAACAGCGCCTATTTTGTGCTCAATGCACCCCGGCCTCTTCTCTATGAGCGGATTGACAGGCGGGTGGATGAGATGCTGGAAAATGGCCTGGTGGAGGAAGTGGAGCGCCTCCGGGACCGGGGCTGCACGAGGGAGCTGGTTTCCATGCAGGGACTCGGCTACAAGGAGATCCTGGCCTGGCTGGATGGAGAGATCAGTTACGAGGAAGCCGTGGAGATCTTAAAGAGAGACACCCGCCATTTTGCCAAACGACAGATCACCTGGTTTAAACGGGAGCGGGATGTGATCTGGATCGACAAGGACGCTTTTGATTACGATGAAAAGAAAATCCTGGACTTCATGATCCGGGAGCTGAAAGAGAGAAAAATCCTTCCGGAATTATAATAAAGACGAAAGAGAGTGACCATTATGACAACAGAATCCATGTATCAGGAGATTGGCATCCGGCCGGAAGTCCTGAAGTTTGGAACAAAAATAGAAAAATCCCTGAAAGAGCGTTTCGACCGCATTGATGAGACTGCTGAGTACAATCAGCTGAAAGTCATCCATGCCATGCAGAAAAACCGTGTCTGTGCGGAGTGCTTCAACCAGTCCAGCGGCTATGGCTACAACGATCTGGGAAGAGAGACCCTGGAAGCCGTTTATGCTTCTGTTTTCCATACGGAGAGCGCTCTGGTCCGCCCCCAGATCACCTGTGGAACCCATGCCCTGGCCCTGGCCCTTTCCAGCAATTTACGGCCGGGAGATGAGCTTCTGTCCATTTCCGGCAAGCCCTACGACACGTTGGAGGAGGTCATCGGCATCCGGCCTTCCATGGGCTCCCTGAAAGAATACGGCGTGAGCTACAGCCAGGTGGACTTAAAACCGGACGGCTCCTTTGATTTCGAGAAGATCCGCGAAGCCATCAAGCCCCACACCCGCCTCATCGCGATTCAGCGTTCCAAGGGCTATCAGACCCGCCCGACCCTTTCCGTGGAGAAAATCGGGGAGGCGATTGCTTTTGTAAAAGGCATCCGGAAGGATCTCATCGTCATGGTGGACAACTGCTACGGAGAATTTGTGGAGCGCATCGAGCCATCCGACGTGGGAGCGGATATGACCGTCGGTTCCCTCATCAAGAATCCCGGCGGCGGTCTGGCTCCTGTGGGCGGCTACATCGCCGGAACCGAGCATTGCATTGAAAATGCAGCTTACCGCCTGACTTCTCCGGGCCTTGGAAAAGAGGTCGGGGCAACGCTTGGCGTCAATCAGTCCTTCTTCCAGGGACTTTTCCTGGCTCCGACTGTGACAGCCAGCGCGTTGAAGGGGGCGATTCTGGCAGCCAACGTCTATGAATCCTTAGGTTTCCCAGTGGTTCCCAACGGCACCGAGAGCCGTCACGATATCATTCAGGCCGTTACCTTCGGAAAGGCCGAGGGCGTCATCGAGTTCTGCAAGGGCATTCAGGCGGCTGCTCCCGTGGACAGCTATGTGACGCCGGAACCCTGGGCAATGCCGGGTTATGACAGCGATGTCATCATGGCTGCAGGCGCTTTTGTGCAGGGTTCTTCTATCGAGCTTTCTGCCGATGGCCCGATCAAACCGCCCTATGCCGTTTATTTCCAGGGAGGACTTACCTATCCCCATGCGAAACTGGGTATTCTTATGTCTCTGGAGAAACTGGTGGAAGCCGGTATTGTAACGCTTCCGTAAGTAAAAATCAGGAGGAAAAACCATGGAGGTATATGTCATCGGAGCCGGAGCGGCAGGTCTTATGGCTGCTGTCTCAGCGGCGGATGCCGGAGCGGCGGTAACGCTTCTGGAAACCATGGAAAAACCTGGGAAAAAGATCAGCATCACCGGAAACGGCCGCTGCAATCTCACAAACCGTGACATCCAGGACGCAAATTTCTATTTTTCTGACGCCCCGAAGACTGCCGACGGCATTCTGAAAGCATTCCAGGCGAAAGATACGCTTCATTTTTTTGAAAACGCAGGCCTTCTTATGAAGGAGCGGGAGGGAGGGCTCATCTATCCCTATTCCGATCAGGCCCAGTCCGTTGTGAATGCCCTGCTTCAGGAAGTCCGGCGGCGGAAGATCAAGCTCAAATGCCAGGAGCGGGTGCTCTCTATTGAGAAAAAGAAGGCGCGTTTCTATATTAAGACCGAGGGCTGGCATTACGAGGCGGACCGGGTGATCCTCACCTGCGGAGGAAAAGCCGCCCCGGCAACGGGTTCCGACGGGAACGGCTATGCCCTGGCGAAAACCTTCGGCCATACGGTCATTGAACCCCTTCCGGCTCTGGTGCCCCTGACGGCAAAGCTTCCTTTCGGAAGCCTTTTGGACGGCGTCCGGAGCCGGGCAAAAATCACCCTTTTCATCGACGGAAAAGTGGCTGGAGAGGAGAGCGGCGAGCTTCAATGGACCGGCTATGGAATCTCCGGTATTGCCGTATTCCAGCTCAGTTCCCGGGCGGTCCGTGCCCTTCAGAATAAGAAAAAAGTCCGGGCAGAGATTGATCTTCTGCCTGATTTCTCAGAAAAAGAGCTGCTTTCACGGATTCAGAAGCGGGAAGGCTCCTACGAGGAAGTGCTGGGAGGCTTTTATCACGCGAAGGTCTTAAAAGCCCTTCTCAAAGAAGAAAAAGCGTCCCCCGGAGAGAAAGCCCTTCCGGATAAGGCAGCCTCCATCATCAAAAAATCTAGACAGCTCAGTCTTACCATAACCGGTTCCAAAACTTTTGAGCAGGCCCAGGTGACGACGGGAGGAATCCCCTTAAAAGAACTCGATGAGCATACGCTGGAATCGAAAAAAGTCAAAGGGCTTTACCTTGCCGGGGAACTCATCAACGTGGACGGTCCCTGCGGCGGCTACAACCTTCAGTGGGCCTGGGCCAGCGGACACATAGCCGGCGTATCTGCCGGGAAAGGAGATCTATGATTCAGGTACAGCAGCTGAAGCTTCCGGTAGGCCACAAAGACACGGCACTCCTGGAAGCTCTCATCGCAAAGCTCCATGTAAAAAAGGACGACATTCTTTCCTTTGAGGTGGCCAAGCGCTCCCTCGATGCCAGAAAGAAACCGGAGCTTTTTTACAGTTATGTGGTTAATGTTCAGGTCAAAAATCAGGCGGCTGTCCTGAAAAAAAAGCCGAAAAACACGATTCTTTTTGAAAAAAAGATCTATCAGCTTCCCACTCCCTTAAAGGAAGCGCCATCCCTTCGTCCGGTTATCATCGGGACAGGGCCTGCCGGTCTTTTTGCCGGCCTGGTTCTTGCCCGTCTGGGCTGTCGGCCGATTCTTCTGGAGCGGGGCGATTCCGTGGAAGAACGCCAGAAAAAAGTGGATATCTTCTGGAATACCGGCATTCTGGACCTAGAGAGCAACGTGCAGTTCGGCGAAGGCGGAGCGGGAACTTTTTCCGATGGAAAACTAAATACAGCGGTCAAAGATCCTTCCGGCAGAAACGGCTTTGTGCTCAGGACTTTCGTGGAGATGGGCGCAGATCCGGAAATCCTTTATCTCAACAAACCCCATATTGGCACAGATGTTCTCCGTACGGTAGTCACTCGGCTAAGGAAAGAAATCTGTGCTTTAGGCGGTGAGGTCCGTTTCCGTAACCGGGTGACGGATTTCTTTATCAGAGATGGCCGGATCACCGGCGTGGAGATCAACGGAAAAGAGCGTCTTGATGCCAGTCAGGTGATTCTGGCCACCGGCCACAGTGCCAGAGATACCTTTGAGGTTCTCTTAGGAAAACCGGTGCTTATGAAGGCAAAGAGCTTCGCTGTGGGTGTCCGCATGGAACATCCTCAGGAGCTCATCGACCGGAATCAGTACGGCCGGCCCCATGGGAAAAGTCTGCCGGCTGCGGATTATAAAGTAACCCGGAAGCTTGAAAACGGAAAAGGCGTTTATTCCTTCTGTATGTGTCCGGGAGGCTATGTGGTAAACGCCTCCTCCGAGCAGCAAATGCTGGCAGTCAACGGCATGAGTTATCACAGCCGGGCCGGCCAGAACGCCAACAGCGCTATGGTTGTCACCGTGGGACCGGAGGATTTCGGCTCCGATGCGATCCTGGCGGGAATGGAGTTTCAGAGGAAGCTGGAGCGGGCCGCCTATGAAGCCGGGGAAGGAAAGATTCCGGTGCAGCTTTTCGGTGATTTCCTGAAAAATCAGAAGAGTGTGACTTTGGGCGAGGTAGAGCCCCAGAACAAAGGCCAGTGGCAGTTCGGTGATGTCCGCGGAATTTTCCCGGAGCGCTTAAGCCGAAGCCTTGCGGAGGGAATTTCATCCTGCGAGTATCTGATTCCCGGTTTTTCCAGGCCGGATGCGGTTCTTTCCGGTGTGGAGAGCCGTACCTCCTCACCGGTACACATCGAGAGGGACGAAAATCTTCAAAGTACCGTGAAAGGCCTTTATCCCTGCGGGGAAGGAGCCGGTTATGCGGGAGGCATTACCTCGGCGGCCATGGACGGTGTCAAGGTGGCAGAGCGGGTGGCGGCCCTTCTGGGTATTTCGTTATGATATTTTTAAGAATCCTGCCTCTGTACTTTCGTTTTCTTTTATGATATGATATTGAGATAAAGGTTTGCTTTGCCAAATCTTCGCGGGGAAGACTGCAGGGAGAGCCGATCATTTATGACAGAATATAAGACCATGAAAGACCTGCCTTCAGAGGAGAAACCCTATGAAAAATTTGAAACCCGGGGAGCAGAAGCACTGACAGACGCAGAGCTTCTGGCCGTCCTTTTGCGATCGGGTACCCGGGGAAGTTCTTCTCTTGATCTGGCACGGCTCCTCTTGAGTCCGGAGATTTCCGGCGGGGGCCTTTTGAACCTTTATCACATGAGCACCCGGGAACTGATGAAGCTTCCCGGGATCGGCAGAGTGAAAGCGATCCAGCTGAAATGCCTTCTGGAGCTTTCCAGGAGGATCGCGAAAGAGCCGTTCAGAAAAGAACTGTCTTTTGACAGCCCAAAGTCCATTGCGGATTATTATATGGAAGATTTCCGGCATGCGGAGCAGGAGCACATGATGATCCTGATGCTGGACACGAAAGGCGGTTTTCTGGGAGAAGCCGTCATTTCTATCGGCACAGTCAACGCTTCCCTGGTCTCTCCGAGAGAGATTTTCCTGAAAGCGCTGGCTTTTCATGCGGTGTCCGTGATTATGCTCCACAATCATCCCAGCGGGGACCCGACTCCCAGTGAAGAAGATCTGCTTCTGACCCTCCGTGTCAGCAAAGCGGGGGAAATGATCGGGATCGAACTTTTGGATCATCTGGTCCTGGGAGACCGAAAGTACATAAGTTTCAGAGAACAGGGCTTTTTTGATAAAAATTAAGTGTACGCGCTTAAAGCAGTAAAGAGAGGGGAACAGATATGTCTTTAAAACGTATTTGCGGAGTGGACCTCGGAAGCGATACGATCAAAATCTGCGATAAAAACCAGAAAAAACTTCTTTGTGAAAAAAATATGATAGCGGTGAGAAACCGGACGGATCTCATCGGAGTCGGGCAGGATGCTTTTGAAATTTATGAGAAAGCTCCCTCAGACGTCTATGCGGGCTGCCCCATCCAGAACGGTTCCCTGGCGGAGGGAAGCAGTCAGGAGACCATCTTGATCCATCTGATGAAAAATTTTTCTACATTCTTTACTCATCACCCCAATATTTACATTACAGCTCCCACAGATATCACAGAGGTGGAGCGTCGGGCCTATTACAAAATCCTTTCCGGTCGGCTCCGGGCCAAAAGCGTGATGCTGGTGGAAAAAGGCGTGGCGGACGCAGCCGGTATCGGGATGCCTCTTGACTCACCGGAAGGTCAGATGATCGTGAATCTCGGCGGCGACCGCACAGAGATCTCTGTAATCTCCGAAGGAAAAACAATTATTCAGAGGACACTCCGCACCGGCGGTCATACGCTGGACGAGGATATCATGAACATGGTGAAAAAACAGTTTCAGCTGAATATTGGCCGAAAGACGGCGGAGGCGCTGAAAAATCAGCTGGCATATCTTCTGAACGGTCCGGCTCTTGAGATGCGTGTCTTCGGCATTCATACGGTGACGGGACTCCCACGGCAGGTGGCGATTCCGGCTCTCGCTGTCAGCGTGTCGATTGTGGACACCATTGACGCCATCACGGAGGTGGTAAAAACCACGATGGAACGGACACCGCCCCAGCTTCTGGAAAACATCCGGAAAAACGGCATTTATCTCACCGGCGGCGTTTCCCTTCTTCCGAATCTTTCCATTTATATGCAGAAAGAGCTGGAAGTTCCGGTTTACAATGTATCCGATCCGATCTTTACTACGGTCCGGGGACTTGTCCGGATCATGAACGATTCGGATCTTCGGAAAAAAGCAGCCTTCACACTGAAGGATTTTGCAGGAAATCTCATCTAGGATAAGGAATGGCTATGAAGAAAAAAATCAACGACTCCAAGAAAAGCAAATATATTTTTGTGACGCTCTGCATCGGCTGCTGCGCCCTGGTGATTCTTTCTCTGGCTTCGGATATGTCCGTCGGGCCGCTGAAATATGTGAGCGGCTATGTGATCACACCGATTCAGAAAGGGCTGAACGAGGTTGGAAACTGGATTTCCGATAAAGGAGTTTATCTCCAGAGTAACGTGGACTATGCAGCTCAGTGCAAAGAACTTCAGGAAAAGGTAGACCAGCTGACAGCGGAGAACACGGAGCTCCTTGCCGACCGGGAAGAGAAAGAACGCCTGGAAAAGCAGCTGGAACTCAGCGCCCAGTACGATTACGATAAAGTCGGCGCCAGAGTCATTGCGAGGGATTCTGACAACTGGTTCAACGTTTTTACGATTGATAAAGGCAGCGACGACGGCATTGAGGTGAACAACAACGTAATTTCCAACGGCGGCCTTGTGGGTATTGTGACTGACGTCGGCCCCAATTACGCCATTGTGCGCTCGATTATTGATGATTATAGCAATGTCAGCGCCATGGTGACGACTACGGAGGACACCTGTATCATCGCAGGAGATCTCCGCCTCATCGACGAGGGAAAGATCAATCTGGTCAAGCTCACCGACAGCCGGGACAAGGTGACAGTGGGTGACAAAGTGGTCACTTCTGATATCAGCAGCCGTTTCCTTCCAGGAATTCTTATTGGCTATATCAGCGAGATTTCCATGGATTCCAATAATCTGACCAAATCCGGTTATATCACGCCGGCGGTCGATTTCCGGCATCTCCGTGAAGTGATTGTTATCCGGGATCAGAAGGAAGTGGCCGGAGCGGATGAATCTCTGAAACAGGCTGCCAGCAAGGAGACCGAAGGCCTGGTAAATGACAGCACCGAGGCGGCGACGGCCGCTGAGACAGAAACAGCAGACACTGCTGCTTCTGACAACGGACAGTAAAGGAGGAGCAAGATGAGAATAAGACGACGGATTATTATGATCCTGCTGATTTTCTTCTGCTTTCTACTTCAGTCCACGCTTTTTCAGAACATCTTTGCCGCGGCAGAGATCGCACCGAATTTCATGGTGATTCTCACTGTGTCCTTCGGACTGATGAGAGGGAAAAGAGAGGGAATGTTTGTGGGTTTTCTGGGAGGGATCCTTTCGGATCTGTTCTTCGGAAGCGCCCTGGGCTTTACGGCCCTTCTTTATGTGATCATCGGATACTGCTGCGGTTTCTGCTACCGTATTTTTTACGATGATGATGTAAAAATGCCGGTTATCCTCATTGCTGTGAGCGATATCGGTTATGGGATAGCCATGTATGCCTTTCAGTTTCTTCTCCGGGGCCGTGTGGATTTTCTCTTTTATGTAAGAAGAGTTATCATCCCGGAGATGATTTACACCGTTGTGGTTACTCTGGTGGTATACAGGCTGCTGTTACTGTTGAACCGTAAACTTGAAAAAGCAGAACAAAGGAGTGTAGGCAGCTTTGTTTGATAACGTAAAAAGTACACTTTCAAAGGCGATAAAGTCCAGAATCCTGATTTTGATCCTGGTTCTTATCGTTCTCGCCTTTATTTTGGTCCAGAGGCTTTTCCAGCTGCAGATCATCAACGGAGAAAGCTATCAGACAGATTTTACCATGCAGATTAAGAGAACCAGGGAGCTTAAGAGCACCCGTGGAAATATCCTGGACAGCGACGGTAATCCTCTGGCCTACAACCGGCTTTCCTATTCTGTTACCTTTGCAGACAGCGGAAGCTATAACTCGACGAAAGAGCAGAATCTGACTCTCAACAGCTCCATGTACGGGATTCTGAAGATCCTGGAGGACAATGGCGATGAAGTCAGCACCAGCAGCTTTGCCATCGGTCTTGATGACAACGGCAGCTATTATTTCACGAAGAGCAGTTTCAACCTGCAGCGATTCAAGGCCGATATCTACGGAAGACTGACGATCGACGATATGAGCGATGAGGAAAAAAATGCGACTGCAGAAAAAATGATCGAGGAGATGTGCGCCGCTAAAAAATTCGGGCTGGATCTTTCTTCTTATGATAAAGCCGACCTGGAAGCCTATGGCCTTCCGGACAGTTTCACGAAAGAAGAAATTTTAAAGCTTGCAGCTATGCGAAGCGCCGTGGCGTCCAACAGCTATCAGAAGTATGTAACCTCCACACTGGCTACGGATGTGAGTGAAAAGACTATGTCTCTGATTATGGAGAACAAAGACCTTTATCCCGGCGTGGATATCGAGGAAGATTCCATCCGTGTCTATGAGGACAGCAAATATTTTGCACCGCTGATCGGTTACACCGGTCAGATCTCCGCGGAAGAAATGGAGAGCCTCAACGCAGACGGTGGAAATTACAAAAATGGCGATATCGTTGGAAAATCCGGCCTGGAGCAGCATTTTGAGAAAGAGCTTCAGGGTGAAAAGGGTTCCCAGACCGTCTACGTCGATAATATGGGTAAAGTTGTTGATGAAGAGGCGGAGGTAAATCCCGAGGCCGGAAGCAACATTCAGCTTACCATCAACCGGGATCTTCAGAAGACGGCTTACGATATCCTGGAGTCTTACATCGCAGCCATCGTCTACCAGAACATGGTAGATGCCAAGGAAGTGGACAACGAAAGCGGCGGTTCTGACGAGATCAGGATACCTGTGTACGAAGTTTATTATGCTTTGTTTGAAAACCAGATCCTTGATGTGGAGCATCTTTCCTCGGATGATGCCAGCGATCTGGAAAAACAGGTCTATCAGGCTTTCCTCTCCAAGGAGGAGAATGTATTTTCTGAGATCCGCAGTGAGCTGACTTCTGACACTCCTACGGCTTATCAGGATCTCACCAATGAGATGAAAGCATACTCTTCCTATATCGTGAACGATATGCTGGCTGAGGGCACGGGCATCTTGGATACGGACGCCATCGACAAGAATGATGAGACCTACAAGGCCTGGAGAGAGGACGAGACCATCAGCCTGAAGGAATTTCTCACCTATGCCATCAGCAAGGACTGGATCGATATCGGAAAACTTCAGCTGGATTCCGAATATCTGGCTTCCGACGAGATCTATAATGCTCTGGCAGATTACATTTTTGACTATCTGAAAACAGATGATGCCTTCACAAGACAGGTATACAAGTACATGATCGAGGAAGAACAGCTCAGCGGCCGTGATATCTGCCTTCTTCTCTTTGACCAAGGAATACTGGAGAAGAACGATGACGATTATACCGCTCTGGCATCAGGTACGATGGGCGCTTATGATTTCATCCGCTCCAAGATCTACAAGCTGGAGCTGACACCGGCCCAGCTGGCTCTGGAACCCTGCTCCGGTTCTGTAGTCATTACGGATCCGGACAATGGCAACGTGCTGGCCTGTGTAACCTATCCCAGCTATGACAATAACCTGCTGGCAAACACAATGGACAGTAAATATTATGAGAAACTCCGCACGGACAAATCCAGTCCCTTCTATAATCGTGCGACCCAGGAGGTAACAGCTCCAGGTTCCACCTTCAAGCTGGTGACTGCCACCGCCGGAGTCATGGAGAATAAGATCTCCATTTATGATACCATCACCTGTACCGGTAAATTTGACCTGGTAGAGAAGGATAATCCCATCAACTGCTGGATTTATTCCGCAGCGGACGGCTGGGGATCCCATGGACCGGAAACGCTGGAGACAGCCATCCGTGATTCCTGTAACTTCTATTTTAATACGGTTGGTTATTATCTGGGTCAGAACGAAAATGGAGAATACGTCGGCGATATGACTCTTCTCAATAAATATGCGGAGATGTACGGTTTCGATTCCACCAGCGGCATCGAGATCAGCGAGATGGATCCCCAGATCGCTACCGCCGACCCGACCCGTGCAGCTATGGGACAGAGTAACAACGCATTCACGACTTCCCAGCTGGCCAGATATGTGACGACCCTGGCAAACAGCGGAACCTGCTATGACCTGACCCTTCTCGACAAGATCACCGACGCTTCCGGAAATACCCAGGAAGAGCCGGATCCGGTGGTACACAACCGCCTGGAGCTCCCGCAGGATCTCTGGACGACGATTCATGCAGGTATGCATGATGTGACCATCAATAACGGAAATGGTATCTTTGCTAATCTGCAGACCCAGTACAACTTCAACGCAGCCGGAAAAACCGGTACGGCCCAGCAGAGAACAGATAAAGCGAACCATGCGCTGTTTATCGGATATGCCCCCTATGAAAATCCTGAGATTTCCATGGCAGTCCGTATCACTAACGGTTACTCCTCCAGAAACGCAGCTCTGGTGGCAAAAGACATCATGTGCTATTATTTCAATCTGAAGGATAAAGATACCATTATCGACGGTACCGCAGGAAATGCGATCCAGAATGTAACAAAGGGCAGTAGCCAGGATTAAACAAAAGCAGGAGGCCAGAGAAAAATGAACATCCATTCCGTGATTATCAAATGCAATAAGTACGGTCTGATCGTTATTCTGGATAAAGATCTTCCCTTTGAGGAACTGTTGAAGGACATTGAAGATAAATTCAAAGAATCCGCAAAGTTTTTCAAAAATGCCAAGATGGCTATGACAATCCGGGGACGGGTATTAAGCCAGTCAGAAGAAAAGCAGGTGGTGGAGACCATCGTCAACAGCTGTGGACTCCATATCCTCTGTGTTATCGACGAAGATCAGAAAGAGGAAATGCTTTTTCATCAGGCAGTGGATAAGGCCATGGAGGCAAAAGAAACAGAGGACGGCTGGTTTTACCGGGGAACACTCCGGGCCGGCCAGGTTCTGGAGACCGAGCACAGCATTGTGATCATCGGAGATGTGAATCCCGGAGCCAATGTGGTTTCCAAGGGAAACATCGTGATCCTGGGTTCCCTTCGGGGGACGGCCTATGCGGGAGCTACTGGTGACAGAAGCTGCTTTGTCGCAGCTCTCGTCATGAAGCCTATTCAGGTCAAGATTGCAGATAAAATGGCCCGGAGCGCTATCACCAAGCGGGTGGATATCGCGGAATACAAGATGGACCCGAAAATCGCCTATGTAAAAGAAGATCACATTTATGTGAAACCTATTTCCCAGGAAGCCCTGGGAGAGCTTTCCGTATAAGATCAGAAAAACACCAAGGATGACCAAACCAGTAATTGAATGAGATGGAAATCGGAGGCAAAACTATGAGTGAAGTCATTGTGATAACATCTGGAAAAGGCGGCGTGGGAAAGACCACCGCTACAGCAAATATCGGAATGGGCCTGGCCCGTATGAAAAAGAGGACCGTGGTCATTGATACAGACATCGGTCTTCGGAATCTGGATGTGGTTCTGGGGCTGGAAAACCGGATCGTCTACAATATGGTGGATGTCATCGAGGGAAACTGCCGTCTCAAGCAGGCGCTGATCAAGGATAAGCGTTGCCCGGAGCTTTCCCTTCTTCCTTCCGCCCAGACCAGAGACAAATCCGCAGTAACTCCGGAACAGATGATCAAGCTGACGGAGGAACTGAAGGAACATTTTGACTATGTACTCTTGGATTGCCCCGCAGGCATCGAGCAGGGCTTTAAAAATGCCATTGCCGGAGCGGAGCGGGCTATTGTGGTTACAACTCCGGAGGTTTCCGCCATCCGTGACGCGGATCGGATCATTGGCCTGTTGGAAGCTGCTGACCTCCGGGATATCGACCTTCTGATCAACCGGATCCGGCCGGATATGGTGCGGCGCGGAGAGATGATGTCCGTGGAGGATGTTGTGGAGATCCTCGCGGTAAATCTCATCGGAGCGGTGCCAGATGACGAGGAGGTGGTCATCTTCACAAATCAGGGAGAACCTCTGGTAGGAGACGATACGCCGGCAGGACAGGCATTTTTCAACGTGTGCCGCAGGATTCTCGGTGAGGAAGTGCCTCTGATGGAGCTTGACCGGACACAGGGCTTTCTCTCCAGAATATCCGGGCTGTTTCATAGGAACAGATAACGGAGGGCTTCTATGAAAAAATTCAGTTTCATGCGTCAGGATAATTCCTGCAGGGTTGCGAAAGACAGACTGTCCACGGTGGTGCTGTCAGACAGGCTGAACTGTACGCCGGAGATGGTGGAACTGATGAAACAGGAAATTTTATCCGTCATGGAAAAATACCTGGAAATTGACAGAACCAGGATGACGATACACTTGGAAATAACGACCAAAGAAGAACAGGGTGTGAAACATGCTAAGACAATACAGATTAAAGGACTATAATTTTCGACTGATCATATGGGTGATCGCGCTTTCTGTCGTGGGAATCCTGGTGATCGGAAGTGCAAAAGAGAGCGTACAGACAAAACAGATCGCGGGACTGATTCTGGGACTGGTGATCATGGTGATCACCTCACTGATCGATTACAGCTGGGTTTTGGGTTTTTACTGGCTTTCTTATTTTGTGGGTATCGGACTTCTTGCCGCCGTGCTGCTTGCCGGTGAAAATGTGGGTGGTGCAACACGTTGGATTCGTGTGGGAGGAGTCCTGCAGTTTCAGCCTTCCGATGTGGTAAAAATCCTGATGATCGCATTTTTTGCCAAGTTTTTTTCAAAACATGAAGAAGATATCAGCCGCTTCAAAACGATCCTGATCGCCTTGCTTCTTGTGGCAGCTCCGACAGCCCTGCTTTTGAAGGAACCGGATCTTTCCACGACCATCGTATTTGTATTACTTTTTTGTGCAATGTTTTTTGTATCAGGATTGAGTTATAAAATTGTTGGTGGTATAATAGTGGCATGTGTTCCGTTGGCGGTTCTCCTTATGAGTCTGATTCTGTCGCCGGATCAGCAGGTTCTCCAGGGCTATCAGGCAAATCGTATCCTGGCGTGGCTGAAACCGGAGGAGTATCCAGATATTGCCAGACAGCAGGTAAATTCGATCATAGCCATCGGATCCGGACAGCTTTACGGAAAAGGTCTGGACAATAATGTGGTTTCGTCAGTAAAAAACGGAAATTTCATTTCCGAATCCCAGACAGACTTTATTTTCGCTGTGGCCGGTGAGGAGCTTGGTTTTCTTGGATGTTGTATCATTATTATCCTGGAGCTTCTGATTGCTTTGGAGTGTATCAACATCGGAAGACATGCAAGAGATCTTCCAGGCACCCTTGTAGGGTGCGGAATGGGAGCTTTGATCTTTTTTCAGAGCTTTATCAACATCTGTGTTACGACTGGCCTGATGCCAAACACCGGCCTTACACTTCCCTTTGTAAGCTACGGGCTGACATCTCTTGTCAGCTTCTGTATCGGAATCGGTCTGGTTCTGAATGTAGGGCTTCAGGTACGAAAATATTAACAGGGGGTAGCAAATCATGAACATTGGATTAGTTGCACATGACGCGAAAAAGATTTTAATGCAGAATTTCTGCATCGCATACAGAGGAATCCTGAGTAAAAATACTCTGTATGCCACAGATACCACCGGACGGCTCATTGAAGAAGTCACAAATCTGAATGTCCATCGATACCTGGCCGGACACCTAGGCGGAATCCAGCAGATGGCGGCGCAGATTGAGAATAACGGCATCGACCTTATGATTTTTCTTCGGGATCCCATGAATCCCAAAAAATTCGAGCCAGATATCAAGGATATTTTCCGTCTTTGTGATACCCACAACATTCCACTGGCTACGAACTTGGCAACAGCAGAATTGCTCATCAAATCATTAGACAGAGGAGATTTAGAGTGGCGTGAGATGTACAAATAAAAATGAAAAAACAATTCCTAGGGAGAGAAGGAGCGCTTACCAGAGAGAGATCAGCCGCAGGCGCAGACAACGGCGGCTGATCATTCGTTTTGTCTCTCTTCTGGTGATTCTGGTCCTTCTTCTGGGAGGCTTGGGATATGAGTTTCTCCTGAAAAGTCATGAGATCGAGCTGGTGAAAGCTTATGATAAGACGGACAGCACCTTCGGGCTTACCACAGTAAGTTTTGACGGTGATTTTTCCACCTCCTTTGCCTCAGATCTCTGTGTGGCTCCGCAGGAAGATGTCGTTCTTTCTGACTTTTCCGTGGAGGCCGTGTCAGCGGCTATTTTTTCCGAGGCCGACCATCAGACGGTCTACGCGAAGGCTGTTCATGAGCGGCGCTATCCCGCGAGTCTGACCAAGATCATGACCTGCCTGGTGGCACTGAAAAATGGCAACCTCGACGAGATGGTCACCGTGGGAGACGAGTGCCGGGATATCGATGTGGGTTCTTCCGTCTGTGAGATCCAGCCGGGGGACGTCTTAAGCTTAAGGGAACTGCTTCTGGGACTCATGATCAATTCCGGTAATGACGCCGCCATGACCATCGCGAAAAATGTAGGCGGCAGCGTGGAGAACTTTGTGGCTATGATGAATGAACAGGCGGCAGAGATAGGGGCTGTAAATACACATTTTATGAATCCCCACGGTCTTCAGGATGAGAACCATTACACCACCGTCTATGATATGTACCTGATTTTCCATGAGGCTTTGAAAAATGATGATTTCCGCGATATCATCAGCCGCCACAGCTACTATGCTTCTTTCAGCACGACGACCGGCGAAGAGAGGAATATTACCTGGGAGTCCACGAACCACTATTTTATCAATCAGGCGGTTCCTCCGAAGGATGTTGAGGTCGTAGGCGGCAAAACCGGAACCACCAGCGAGGCCGGAGCCTGCCTGGTTCTGCTCTCCAAGAACAAATATGGCAACCCTTATGTGACCGTAATCATGAAAGAACCTGACAAAGACAGCCTTTATCAGGAAATGAATCAACTTTTAGGTAAAATAAACGAAAAATAGTTGTATTTTTGAGAACGATATAGTATAATTGCAATATAATTACTTGTGTCGATAGACTAAAGGAGGAGATTACAATGATACAGATCATCGCAGGTGAGAAAGGCAAAGGAAAGACAAAACAATTACTGGACAAGGTAAATACGGAGATTAAAACTGCCCATGGCAGCATCGTATACCTGGACAAGAATGCGAAACACATGTATGAGTTAAACAACAAGATTCGTTTGATTGATACTTCCGCATTCCCCATTGGAAACAGCGACGAATTTATCGGATTTATCTGTGGTATTCTTTCACAGGATCACGATCTGGAGCAGATGTACCTGGACAGTTTCTTAAAGGTTGCAAAGCTGGAAGGCTGTGACATCAGCACTACAATTGAAAAACTTGATAAGATCGGTGAAACTTTTGGTGTGAATTTTGTACTGAGCGTATCCATGAACGAGTGCGATCTTCCGGAATGCGCGAAATCAAAGGTAATTGTTTCATTGTAATACATATCCGAAAGATGAGGGCTGTCTCCGAAAAGGAAGGCAGCCCTTTTTATTTGTTTTTATTCGCCTGCTTCTTCTCCTACGGCAACGATGCGGCCGTACATACTTAAAACATAGAGTCCGGAGAGTCCCACCAGGGCATAGATGATTCTTGAGAGCAGGGACAGTGAGCCGAAAAGGTAAGCCACCAGGTCGAATTTGAAAAAACCGACCAGGCCCCAGTTGACAGCGCCGATGATGACAAGGGTCAGAGTAATGTAGTCAAGCCATTTTAAATTCATATCAATTCCTCCTTATGATTTTATCTTAGTGTTGTCTTTTTTGGGAAATTTATACACTCAATGCAAAGAAATCAAAAAAGCGGTTGAGAGATAGGTAAATAAGTGGTAAAATACCTTGGATAAGGAGGATGTTTCTTTGAACAAACAGAAAAACAATAAGATCGTGAAATACAGAAACGGTCCGGTTTTCAACATCGGAACGGTTCTGTTCGGTGTTATTTTCATTTATATGATCATCTGCCTTGTCATGTATGTGACAACCGATCATATTACAGCCTATGAAGTGACGGCTGGTCCTCTGGCAGGAAATTACCGCTACAGCGCCCTGGCGCTTCGCTCAGAGACCATTATCAATGCGGATCATGCGGGAAATGTGAGCTATTATGTCCGTGAGGGCAGCAAGGCGGGCACGGGTACGGCAGTCTGCACGGTGAACGAAGGTTCAGCCACAACCTCTCTGGTTCCGGAAAAGGTAAGCACGGGAAGCGAGGCTGCCAGTGCAATGACGGAGGAGAGCAGTCTGGATGAGGATACCCTGAAAAATCTCAAGGACGAGATGGAGAGCTTTTCCCTTGGCTTTCAGCAGGAAAATTTCCAGTCCATCTACAATTTTAAAGGTGATCTGGAAAGCACACTTCTTGAGGTGGGAAACACAGGGACAGCAGGAGCGGACGGAAGTTCCATCATCAACGCCTGCACAGCTCCCACGGAGGGAATTGTCGTTCTCTCCACGGATGGTTTTGAGTCAAAGCTTCCGGAGACAGTCACGGCCTCTGACTTTGAGCAGAAAAATTACGAAAAGAAAAATCTCCGTATGAACAAAACTGTTAAAAGCGGAGATCCGATTTATAAGCTGGTGACGGATGAGACCTGGTATCTCTGCATTCTGCTGGATCAGAAGATGGCCACGGAGTTGGCGGACAGCACCAGCGTGAAATTCCGCTTCTTAAAAGATGATACGATCTTTTATGCGGGCTTTCAGCTCCAGAAGCAGGGAAGCTCATATATTGGAATCCTGACGATGGATAAATGCATGAGCCTTTATGCTTCCGAGCGTTATGTGGATATCGAGCTGGTGCTGAACCGGAAGACCGGCTTAAAGATTCCCAATTCCGCCATTGCCACGAAGCGTTTTTACAAGATTCCGGATGAGTTTGCCGTCTACGACAGAGAGACTACGAGTATGCCCTCCGAGATCAGCGTTCTTTGCCCGGTGGTGGATAAAAACGGAGCAGAATCAGTAAAGACAAAGACGGTCACGGTATATGACAAGGCAGATGACGGCGGTTTCCTTGTAGACTGCACAAGTTTCAATGAAGGCGATGTGATCCGCAAGCAGAACAGCCAGAAGACTTACACGATCGGCGAGACGGAGACCATCAACGGTGTTTACAACATCAACAAAGGCTATGCCATTTTCCGTGAGATCACCATCATCGATGAGAACGAGGAATACTGCATCGTTGAGGCGGGCTCTACTTTCGGCCTGGCCCAGTACGATCATATTGCTCTGAATGCAGATACGGTCAATGATGAAGACATTGTGATTCACTACTAATATACAGAAAGCGAAGTGTAAAACATGAGTATGTTACTCGATAACCTGAAAGATGTGGAAGAACGAATCCAGGCAGCCTGCGATAGAAGCGGCCGTAAAAGAGAGGACGTTCTTCTGGTTGCTGTGAGCAAGACAAAGCCGGTGGAGATGATCGAGGAGGTCATGACGGCGGGAATTGTGGATTTTGGAGAAAATAAACCTCAGGAGCTCCGGGACAAATATGAAGTCCTTCCCCAAAATCTGCGTTTCCATATGATCGGCCATCTGCAGACAAACAAGATCAAGTACGTTATTGACCGGGTTGTGCTGATCCATTCCATCGATTCCATCCATCTGGCCGAGGCCGTCAATGCAGAGGCAAAAAAGCACAACCGGATCATGCCGGTTCTGGTGGAAGTCAATGTGGCTCAGGAGGAGAGCAAGTCCGGCTTTCTGGTGGAGAAAACCGAAAATGCTATCCGTGAGATTGCAAAACTGTCCAACATTCGGGTGGAAGGTCTCATGACCATTGCTCCTTTTGTTGAGAATGCCGAAGAAAATCGTCAATATTTTGTAAAATTAAGAAAATTATCTGTTGACATCGCCGCCAAAAACATTGATAATGTTACTATGCATCATCTTAGTATGGGAATGACCGGCGATTACGAGGTAGCCATTGAAGAAGGTGCAACCATGGTCCGCGTAGGGACCGGAATCTTCGGAGAAAGAAATTATCAGATTGGATAAAGATAGGAGATAAAAATGGGAGTATTAGACAAATTCTTAAACGTCATGAAACTAAACGATGATTATGATGACGATGATTATCTGGATGATGAGATTGATGACGAATTTGAGGAAGAACGCCCTGCGAAGAAACATTTTTTCAAGAAAAACGACAGCTTTGATGAAGATGATGATTTTCAGGATGACTTCAAGATCAAGGAAGCCAGAAAAACCAAAGCACCTGCACCAAAGGCGCCTGCTTCCGAGCGTCCCAGACAGATTAAGACTCAGCCTGTGACCAGCAGTAAGGTTTCCCCCATCCGCCCGCGGAAGAGCAGCGGAATGGAAGTCTGTGTGATTAAGCCGAAGTCCATGGAGGATGCCAGAGAAATCACCGAGACACTTCTCGGCGGCTGTACTGTTGTCCTGAATATGGAAGGCCTGGATCTGGATATTGCGCAGCGAATCATCGACTTTTCTTCTGGTTCCTGTTATGCCATCAACGGCACTCTTCAGAAGATCAGCGGTTATATCTTTATCATCACCCCGTCTACAGTGGATGTATCCGGTGATATTCAGGAGATCTTAGGCGGTTCCTTTGATGTGCCGTCCGTTCATTCTTCCAGATTTTAGGAGAAACGAAGATGAATCGGGAAGAAGAGTTATTTAAAAAGAGACTGAAAGATCTGGCCAGCGCTGCCGACCGAAGAGGGATCGCGGTCTTCACCGATTTCATGAATCTTAATGAACTGAATATTTTTCATAGCTGCACCAGGGAGTTTGGATATGTTTCCTATCAGCTCTTTGGCGGCTATGAACATGCAGAGCGTCAGATAGCAGCCTTTCTTCCTGATGCTCTTTCTTATAGTTATGACTTTCCCATCATTTCATTAAAGATTCGACCTCTTCAGAAGAAATTTGCAGAGGATTTAAGCCACCGGGATTATCTGGGGGCTCTTTTAAACCTGGGTGTGGACCGTTCCAAGATCGGAGACATCCTGGTGGGAGAAAAAGAAGCCATTTTCTTCTGTGAAGAAGGGATTGCACCTTTTCTTCAGCAGGAGCTCACCAGAGTCCGCCATACGCCGGTTCTGGTGGAAGAGGCGGCTCCAGATGAGATTCAGGTAACGGAGCACACCGAGGTTGTCCGCGGAACCGTGAGCACCGTACGGCTGGACAGCGTTATGTCTGTGGCTCTGAAGGCATCCAGAAGCAGTCTGGTTTCCCTCATTGAAGAAGGAAAGGTCTTCGTCAACGGCAGACTGGCGACGTCCAACGGCTGCCAGCTGAAGGAAAATGACCTGATTTCCGTTCGTGGAAACGGCCGTTTCCGCCTCTTGACCCTGGGCGGCCAGACAAAGAAAGGCCGCTGCGTTATTGAGATTGAAAAGTATCTATAAAAAGGAGAAACGATTATGAGTGAAGAGATCAAAAAAGCTCTGACTGTGAAAACAGGTCAGAGAACTTCTTATGATATTTACCTGGAGGAAAATTTTGACGGCCTTACCGAGGCAGTCAAGACTCTGGAGCCGGAAAAAAGAAAAATCTGTATCGTAACTGACAGTACGGTAGCCTCCCTCTATCTGAATCCGGTAAAGGCGGTTCTGGAAAAAAGTTTTGCCGGGGTAAGCATTTTTACCTTTCCGTCTGGCGAACCCTCCAAAAATCTTGACACTGTGAGAGAGCTCTACCGCCACCTCATTGAGGCTCATTTTGACCGGAAAGATGTTCTTGCCGCCCTGGGCGGAGGTGTCACCGGCGATCTGACAGGTTATGCGGCTGCTACCTATCTTCGTGGCATTGATTTCATCCAGATCCCCACCACTCTGCTGGCCCAGGTAGACAGCAGCATCGGCGGAAAAACCGGCGTGGATTTCGACGGTTACAAGAATATGGTGGGAGCTTTCCATCATCCCTCCCTGGTTTATGCCAACCTTTCCACACTCAAGACTCTTACGGCAGAGCAGTTCGCCTGCGGTATGGGCGAGGTGCTGAAACATGGTCTGATCAAAAACGCTTCCTATTATGAATGGTGCATCAATCAGATGTTTGAGATTCAGGACCGGGAAGTTGAGGCTTTGAAGACCATGGTTCTGGAGAGCATGAAGATCAAAAAAGCTGTTGTAGAGAAGGATCCCACAGAAAAAGGGGAGCGTGCGCTTCTGAATCTGGGGCACACCGTAGGCCATGCTATCGAAAAAATTCAGAATTTCCAGATGCTCCACGGTCAGTGCGTGGCTCTTGGATATCTCTGCGCCGCTTATATTTCCTGGAAGAGAGGTCTTCTCACCAACGAAGAGTTTTTCGAGATCCGCGATATGAACGTAGGGTTTGATCTGCCGATTTTCCTGGATGCTCTGGATGAGAATGAGGTGGTTCTGGCTACAAAATCTGACAAAAAAATGGAGCACGGCCAGATCAAGTTTATCCTTTTAAAGAGCATCGGCCATGCTTATGTGGACTTTACGGTGACAGACGAAGAGATCCGTGCTGCAGTCCACTATTTCCTTGATAACGGAGAAGAAGATGAAGAATAAAAAAAATGACCGCTGGTACATCCTCGGGTGTCTGGCGGCTCTTCTCATACTGGTCATTATCGATCAGTGGAGCAAAGAGCTGGCTGTTCATGGCCTGAAAGACCGGGATACTATTGTACTGATTCCGGGGGTCTTTGAATTGTTCTATCTGGAAAACCGGGGCGCGGCCTTTGGAATTTTTGAAAATATGCGCTGGATGTTCCTTTTAGGGACAGGCCTTATTCTTGTTCTGGCGGTGTTTTTGTTCCGCCGTTTTCCGAAAAAACGGAAATATCTTCCTTTTTTTATTTCGCTTACCATGATCGCTGCCGGGGGAATTGGAAATCTCATCGACCGCCTGCGTCTGGGCTATGTCATTGACTTTTTCTATTTTTCCCTGATTGATTTTCCGGTGTTCAATGTGGCGGATATTTATGTAACGGTGGGAGTGGCGCTTTTTGCCATTCTTTATCTGATCACAGGAGAGGAGGAGCTTTCCTGCCTTTCCGGAAAGAAATGACAGGAGGACAAATGGACGAATTTACTTACGAGATCGGCGTGGAAAATGCCGGTGAACGGATCGACAAATTTTTATCAGGAGAGCTTTCCGAGCTCTCCCGTTCTTATATTCAGAAACTTCTGAAAGAAGGCATGGTGACTCTGGGAGGAAAGGCCCTGAAGGCCAATTACCGGCTCAGGGAAAAGGATGAGATCGAGATCAAAATCCCGCCTGCCATGGAACCGGATATCCTGCCGGAAAATATTCCCCTCGATATCCTTTATGAGGACAGTGACGTTCTGGTGGTCAATAAGCCTAAGGGAATGGTGGTCCATCCCGGAGCCGGCCATTACAGCGGAACTCTGGTTAACGCTCTTTTATACCACTGCGGGGACAGTCTTTCCGGCATCAACGGCGTCATGCGTCCTGGCATTGTCCACCGCATTGACCGGGATACTACGGGTTCCCTTCTGGTCTGCAAAAATGACCTCGCTCATCGCTCGATCGCGGAACAGCTGAAAGTTCATTCTATCACGAGAAAATACCGGGCAATCGTCTATGGAAACATCAAAGAAGACGAAGGCACCATTGATGCGCCTATCGGCCGTCATCCTGTGGAGCGGAAGAAAATGGCCATCAATTACAAGAATGGAAAAGAGGCAGTGACCCATTACCGGGTACTGGAGCGTTTTCGTAATTATACCTACATTGAATGTCAGCTGGAGACCGGGAGAACGCATCAGATCCGCGTTCATTTGTCCAGTCTTCATCATCCGCTTCTCGGCGATGAGGTGTACGGGCCGAAAGAGAATCCCTTCCATCTGGAGGGGCAGACGCTGCATGCCATGGTTTTAGGCTTCGACCATCCGTCTACAGGTGAATATATAGAATTTTCAGCTCCATTGCCAGAATATTTTGAAAAACTTTTGAAAAAATTACCAAAATAAATGTACATTTTCACGTTTTTATGCTATACTATTCACAAACAAAAATCCATTCTGTGTATCGTCTGGAATGGATAAAGAAAGGACGTGTTGTGTATGGCAAAAGCAATCATTACAATTGGAAGACAGTATGGAAGCGGCGGAAGAGAGATTGGTCAGAGGCTGGCAGAAAAACTGGGAATCAAATGCTATGACAGTGAGCTTCTCGACCGGGCCGCAAAAGACAGCGGTATGTGCCAGGAGATTTTTGAAAATCACGATGAGCGCCCGACGAACAGTTTCTTATATTCTCTGGTAATGGATACCTATTCTATGGGCTATTCTTCTTCTGCTTTTGCAGATATGCCGATTAACCACAAGGTTTTTCTGGCACAGTTCAATGCCATCAAGGAGATCGCCAAAGAAGGTCCCTGCGTTATGGTTGGCCGCTGTGCAGATTACGCGCTGGCAGACAATCCGAATCTGGTATCTGTTTTCGTTCATGCGCCTCTGGAAAATCGTATCCGTCGTATTGCAACAAAATATGATCTGACGGATTCCAAGGCCAAGGATTCGATCCTCAAGACCGATAAAAAACGTGCCAGCTATTACAATTACTATTCTAATAAGAAATGGGGAGATGCGGCCAGCTACCAGCTCTGCATAGATAGCAGTGTCTGCGGCATTGATGGTTCTGTGGAGGCGATCCTGAACTTTGTTGCCCTCAAGGAAGCGGCTGCCAAGAAGAAATGAGATTGGTGATACAGAGAGTGACGCATGCTTCTGTCACGGTTGATCAGGAAGTGATCGGCAAGATTGAAAAAGGCTTTCTGGTGCTCATGGGCGTGGGAGCGTCAGATGATGAAGCGATGGCAGATAAGTATCTGAAGAAAATGCTTGGTCTTCGGATCTTCGAGGATGAGAACGGCAAGACCAATCTTTCCCTGAAAGATGTGGGAGGAGAGCTTCTTCTGGTGTCTCAGTTTACGCTCTATGCCGATTGCAGGCATGGAAACCGTCCCGGATTTACACAGGCAGGTGCGCCGGATCACGCGGAGAAGCTCTATGAATATATGCTTGCACGCTGCCGGGAGACTGTTCCTGTTGTGGAGCATGGAAAATTCGGAGCCGATATGAAAGTTGAGCTCTGTAATGATGGACCGTTCACCATCATTCTGGATGAAAATACTTTTGCATAAGAAGAATGGAACCGCCGGGGGAACTGTCTCCCGGCGGTTTTTTACAGTACTCTTACACAAAATTTTCAGGATTCTTTTGTCAAAAAACCTTGAAAACGTTTTCATAAAATATCGAAACAGGAAAAAGAAGAAAAATATTACTAAAAAACGCAAGATTTTACTTCTTGAAACAGGTAAAAATAAATATATTTTCTGGATTTTCATGAAAAGATCCTTGTCATCCTTTTAGTTGACAAATAAAAGTGGGTCGTGTATAGTATGCTCAGTCAGAAGAAAAACGCAGAAAACATCTGCAATCTGAGAAAGGATGGTTCATATTATGGCTCAGACAAAGATTAAATTAAATGCAGTGGAAGATGCCACAGAGCTGGTTCAGGCGGCTGAGAAATGCGATTTCGATATTGATGTGGCAAATGGCCGGGCTATTGTAGACGCAAAATCACTTTTAGGTGTGATCAGTCTGGGGACTGGTAATGTTCTTATGGTTCAGTGCCATGGAGAGAACCAGGACTTTAATAAGACAGTTCAAAAATTTGCAATTGCATAACGAAATAAGATAAAGAAAATGTGATGAAAAAGACCTGTTGTTGAACGTGAAGTTTGGCGGCAGGTCTTTTTCGCTGTCCTGCCATCTGACAGGCAATCCGGAATCAGGAGCAGCTGATGGATACTGCAATTTTGGAAATTTAGAAATTATGAAAACGTTTTCAAATAAAGGAATTGCCAGGGAATGGCGGTTGACAAAGGCTTCCTGGAAAATCTCCAGGGACTGACCACGTTGAAGATCTATCAGGCAGATGAGAAAAAGGCCCGGGAGATGGATGAGGAATCCCAGCGGTTCCGTCAGATCACGATGAAGGTGCTTACCATGCAGCTTAATTCTACCAGTGTTATGGATATCGTAGCTTACGGTGGAGCGGCTGCCGGAATGATTGTGGCCTCCCTGGAGTTTTTAAATGGCCATTTAAGCTTTGCCGGAGCACTGACGATCATTCTCCTGGCTTCCGAATTTTTCATCCCGCTGCGGCTTCTGGGCTCTTTCTTCCATATTGCCATGAATGGAATGGCGGCCAGCGATAAGATCTTCCATCTTCTGGATCTGCCGGAGTCTGAACATGGAACGAAGACTCTGGAAGGAGAGGCTCTAGATATCACGCTGTCAGATGTACATTTTTCCTATGAGAAAGACCACGAGATCCTGAAAGGAATCAATCTTTCCGTTCCTTCCGGAAGCTTTGTGGCTCTGGTGGGAACTTCTGGCTGCGGAAAAAGTACCATCGCGGGCCTTCTGCCCGGAAAAAACAAAGTTCAGAAGGGTGAAATCTGTATCGGAAACCGGCGCATAGAGGAGCTTTCTGAAACAGAGCTCCTGAAAAACGTCACGCTGATCCGTCACAACAGTTACCTATTTAAAGGAACCGTCCGGGACAACCTGAAAATGGCGAAACCGGAAATTGGATGAACGTTCCGTGAAACTGGCCTCTTTCCAGAAGGATCTCAGCAAAATGGAAGGCAGCCAGCGTTCCATCACGAATTTCTCAATCCTTGGGTTTTCGCTGGTCATGCTGCTTTTGACAATGGCGCTTTATCATCAGGGCGAGATCGGCTTTGACGCGATGCTGATCTGTACAGTCGCCATGATGGGCTCCTTTGGGCCTGTGGTGGCCTTATCCAGCCTTTCCAACAACCTGAATCAGACGCTGGCCAGCGGTGAACGGGTTCTCTCTATCCTGGAGGAAACACCGATGGTAGAGGAGATTCCTGTAAGATCTGAGGGCGAGAAGCTGGCTTTTGCAGGGGCTGCGGCAGAGAATGTGAGCTTTGCCTATGAAGAGGAAGAAATTCTGAAAAACTGCTCTGTAAACATAGAGAAGGGAAAGATCATCGGTATTCATGGAGCCAGCGGTTCCGGAAAATCGACCCTTCTTCGGTTGTTTATGCGTTTCTGGGACGTACAGAAGGGAAGCATTACGATCTCAGGAAAAGATGTACGGACAATTCCTACACCGGTTCTTCGGGACACGGAGAGCTTTGTAATGCAGGAGACCCAGCTGTTTCATGATTCCATCGCCAATAACATTGCGATTGGAAAGGAAAATGCTTCCCGGGAGGAAATCATAGAAGCTGCCAAAAAGGCTTCTATTCACGAGTTTATCTCGACTCTGCCGAAGGGCTACGATACGGAAGTCGGAGAGCTGGGAGATACCCTCTCGGGTGGTGAGAAACAGAGAATCGGAATTGCCAGAGCCTTCCTGCACGATGCGCCCTTCCTTCTGATGGATGAGCCCACCAGTAATCTGGATTCCCTAAATGAAGGAATTATCTTGAAATCTCTCAGAGAAGAAGGTAAAATGAGAACAGTTTTACTGGTTTCTCACAGGAAATCCACGATGAAAGTAGCTGATGTGGTCTTTCATATGGACCCTTCCGTCAGAAAGACGAGAACGTAAAAAATGAAATCTGCAGAGGGAAAAGGATGCGTAAGATTAACAGAGAAGATATGCTGGAGCTCACCAGGCGGATGACGGTAAAGAGAAACTGCTTTGACCGGATCGCCGGAGCTTATCTGGATGAGGAGGGCTATGTGGATGCCACCTTTAATCGTCATTTTCTGAAATTAAAACTGAATGAACAGGCGGAAAATCTGGCGATTGCAAAGGAGATTCCTTTTGCAGATACGAACAAAAATCTGAGAGAATATGCATTTCCGGAAGATGCTCAGAAGCCCGGAAGTATTTGGCAGCTTCTGATGGCATTAAAGAGCTGTGAGCTGAAAAATGATGCGCTTCTGGATGTGTTTTATGAGAAAGTCGGCGGGGCCTATAAGAGCAAAGGCCCCTACGCCGTCTATTTCTTTCATGGAAGCTACGACGTTCCACGAAAAGGAATGGACAAAGAAAGCCAGTGGGAGTCAGAAGAGGTCTATCAGTTTCTGATCTGCGCCATCTGTCCCGTCTATGGCGATTATGAACCCGGCAGGCCGGAATGTGGCTTTCTTTTTCCGGCTTTCACTGAACGCTGCGCCAATTTAAACGGTATTGACATCTTTCAGGCTGACACCAGCCATCCCCATATGGAACTGATACGGGAAATACTGGAAATGCCCGTTTAATCACGTCTCAGATGGACGGCGGAAGCTGCCTGACGGCGGCGATCCTCGCCCATGGCGGCGTAATGTTTACGGGTTGTATTGACATCTTTGTGTCCAAGCACCTCGGCTACCAGATAGATATCACCGGTTTCGCGGTAAAGGCTTGTGCCATAGGTACTGCGAAGCTTATGCGGGGTGATCTTCTTGGTGGTCGTGATAGCCCGGGCATATTTTTTTACCATATTTTCTACGGCCTGAACACCTATTCGACGGCGCTGGGTAGAATAGAAGAGAGCGTTCTCGTGACCGGCGATGGGAGTGATCCCTTCCCGGACCGGAAGGTAAGCTTTCAAGGCATCGGCCACTTCATCCCCAAAATAGACGATGGTTTCATTACCGCCTTTTCGTACGATACGGATGCCGTTGTTGTCAAAATCAATATCCTGAATATCCAGGCCCACACATTCGGAGACACGGATGCCGGTGCCCAGAAGAAGGGTCACAATGGCCAGATCCCGTGCTTTTGTCTTTTCATAGTACATTTTCCTCTGGCCTGTAAGTTCGTCGCCTCCATGCTCGATATAATCCAGAAGAGCGGCCGTTTCATTGACTTCCAGACGGATGATGGATTTCTCATGGATTTTCGGCATATCGACCAGGAGCGTGGGATTGCTGGAGATCACCTGGCGTTTGTAATAGTAAGTGTAGAAGCTCCGGAGAGCTGACATTTTTCGTTTCAAGCCACGTTCGCCGTTGGTGATCTGTTTGTCACAGCTGGAGGCCTCATAGACTTTTAAATATTCCTGATATTCCTCAATATCAACAGCTTCCAGCTGATCCAGCACATCCACAGGAAAATCCCGGATATCCATTGTGCGTAAAGCCGGATTCCGTTCCTTGAGAAATCGGAAAAACACGCGGATATCGTAAGCGTAAGAGATACGGGTCTTCGTGGAAGTCGTCGGCTCCATGGCCCGGAAATAATCCCGGCAAAATCCGGGAAGAGTTTTTAAAACCTCACGAAGCTTTAAGGTGTTTTCCACATCCTGTTCATCGTGATAAGTGACTCGCTGAGGCATAAAAAATCCTTTCTGACAGGGAAAAGAGTGCTCTATAGATCTATACGACAAACACATGTTTTTCAAATAGATCTATAGAAATTCACCAAATTCCCTGCATATTCTGTTGATTTCTAACTTTTAAAGCTTTTCTTATTTTTGAATATCTGCCCAGGCTTTCAGATATTCCTTTGCCATAATTGCACAGCCAGGATCAGAAAGATGCACGCCATCGTAGCTCAACTCTTCTGTAGGCACTTTCTCGATGAGGCTGTTGGTCAGGATTCCATTCATTGGCAGATATACATCGGCGTACTTTCTGGCAAGCCTGCGTACGACTTCAATTTTGGGTCCGAGATCCTCCCAGAAGATTTCTTTTTCTGGATCTGTAGGAAGCAAAAACGGCTCGATTAGCATAAGCTTCGTGTCCGGAAGGCCTTTTTTGATCTTTTCCAGAAGCTCTGTCAGATTGGTCTCAAACTGTTCTTTTGAGGTAATATCGTTGGAATCATATCTTCGCCAGGTATCGTTGATACCGATCATAATGGACAGATAATCCGGTTTCACTTCCAGAATATCCTTCTGATACCGTTCCAGCAAATTCTGGCATCTGTCTCCGGATACGCCCCGATTGACAAAATTTACCGGATTATGCGGAAATAACAATTCATAAATTTTTGCAGCTCTATAGGCATAGCCTTTCCCCAGAGCTCCGCCTCCTTCAGGAAACATATCCATGAGCAAGCCGCCGTCGCGGCCCCAATCTGTGATGGAATCACCCTGAAATAATACCGTACTTCCTGCCTTAAAAATTGTTTTCATAGCTTTTCTCTGCCTTTCTGAGGGAATTTCCTCGTTTATTGTGTAAACCTACTCATCAAATTCTGCGGTGACGATGAAGCCTCTTGGCGTATTATCCACGCTTACAATAACACCTTCTCTGGATTTCAGCCGTTCCGGGGCTTTAAAACAGCCTGACATGGCCACAGCAGGCTCAATAATATAACTGTAATTCATGTTGGTCTGGATCTCTGTGATCTCTACATGGTCGCCTGGCTGTACCAGATTCGGCCGTTCCATCTTAAATTTTTCTCTGCGCATATACATGAAGTCCTTTCTGAAATCTAAACATCTGGCGATGTTCTGCACACTATGTATTAATTATGATATTCGAAATCCGCTGATTTACTGCGTAAATCGCTACTTTCTTATATTTGGCGTGTCCCAAGTTCAAAAGCCTTATCGTGCAAGCACGAACAGCTTTTTGACCTTTTGACACTGGTATCATTAATTATAGCATTTTTGGAAAAACAGGCAAGCAAAAAAGACAGATTAAAAACAAACTTAAGATGTGATGAAAGAAAGCTGCCGGTACGGATGGATGTCTCCGCCCTGCAGCCAGACAAAATATTTGATAAAATTAACGAAGCTGCTCCGAATAATAAGGAATAATCAGCTGCTGACCATTATAAATGCGGTTATAATTGATCGAATTGATCTCCCGGATCTCATCCATATAGTCGTCAAGAGAACGATAAACGCTGGAATCCATATATTTGTTTGCGATATCCCATAAGGTATCTCCACGCTGGACCCGTATTTCTGTATAGTATTTATAGGGTTCCTGGGCTTTCTTCTGGGTCGCTTCCACAGTCAGCTTGCTGTAAGTGATCCCGCCCAGGCAAAGGGCAGATAAGAGAATGGAAAGGTAGGTATAGCGTTTTACTCTTTTTGCTCTTGTTCTTCTGTAACTTTTCTTCCTCGTTTCGTTCATGATCATAACCTCCCTGCATTGCTGCGAACATCTGTTTGCTTTCGATAACAGCATTATAATACACGAACATGCGTTTGTCAATGCAAAAACGAACATATTTTCGAACAAAAAACTGTCGAATATTTGTTTGCAATTTTGAAACGAACATGATATAATTTTTTAAAAGCAGCGTTTGCAAGCAGCACAGCGGGTCATGAGAAGGATATCCGCTGAATTTTCGGAGGTATTCAGCTATGGCATATGGAAAAATCACAAAAAAACAGGAAGAAATTCTGGAATATATCAAAGATCAGATTATGAACCGCGGTTTCCCGCCTGCAGTACGCGAAATCTGTGAGGCAGTGAACCTGAAGTCCACCTCTTCTGTTCACGCGCATTTGGAGACATTGGAGAAAAACGGCTACATCCGCCGGGATCCGACCAAACCCCGCGCGATTGAGATTCTGGATGATAACTTCAATATGGTCCGCAGGGAGCTGGTAAATGTGCCGGTCGTTGGACGTGTGGCTGCCGGCGAGCCGATTCTCGCCACAGAGAACGTGGAAAGCTATTTCCCGATTCCGGCTGAATATGTTCCGAAGAATCCTACTTTCATGCTCACAGTAAAGGGTGACAGCATGATAAATGCAGGGATTTTCAGTGGGGATCATCTTCTGATTGAGCAGAAAAGCACCGCGGAAAACGGTGAGATCATTGTCGCTCTTCTGGATGATTCCGCTACCGTCAAGACTTTTTATAAGGAAGATGGTCATTACCGCCTGCAACCGCAGAATGATGCGATGGAACCCATCATCACAGATGACGTTCAGATCCTGGGAAAGGTCATTGGGGTGTTCCGTTTCCTTCACTGATTGAGAAAGATTATAATAGCCTGTCTTCTGTTTTATAAGAACAGTTGTCAGGCTTTTCTTACGTCAATATCCATTTTCTCCTCATGTAGTTTACATAAGTAAATTATGTAAACTACAATACAAAAAATACCGCTCAGCCAGCAAGCCATAAGCAAACCGGACTGAGCGGTAAAAATTATATTCAGATTTTTTTCAATACCAGTACCCCATACGGTGGAATTGTAATCTCACCGGAAAGTTCTTTTCCAGTCAGAAGATCCACAGCACTCTCTGTCAGAGAGGCCGGCATGGGAACCGGTTTATAATTGAGAAGAAAATAGAACTTCTCCTCTCCTGCTCCCCGGATCGTCAGTTCCACCTCCGGCGGAAGATTCAGCCACCAAGCGTCTTCAAAGACGGCCGGCATTTTTAAGAGAAGTTTTTCTGCGGTATCCCCGGAGAATGCGCTTCCCAGGTAATAAACCGTACCTTTTCCATAAGAATGGCTCACTAGAGCGGCGGCTTTTTTGTACCAGGTTCCGGTGTAGAAAGCCAGAGTTTCCGCCTCCTCAGGAATCAGGATCTCGTGAAGGGAATGAACGGCTGTGATGCTATGATCCTCCTTCCACTCCATAGAACCGGCATTTACATCGTCCGGTCCCAATACCGTATATTCTTCCACATAGCAGCCTGCAAGCTTTCTGAGAAGCCCTGGTGCGGTCTGGCGGACGATGTGGCCATGTTCATCCTTACAGCCTGTTCTGGCGCCGAGGATCAGCGTTTTTCCTTCGGAAACGGTCTGCTCCAGAAGGGCAGCCTGTTTTTCTGTCAGTACGGCGTCATGGGGCGCAATGAGCAGATCATAGGGGGCCAGATTTTCCATCGTGCTCTCGGGACGGAAATCCACAAAATCAAAGGGAATATGATTTCTCTGAAGAGTCTTAAACCAGGCATCCAGGCTCAGATCATTTAACGGTTTCAGGAAGATATCATTTTCTGCATCCCAGTTGTTCCTGTAATCCTGGAGAATCGCCACACGGCTGAGGCAGGGCTTACCGGCCACGTCATGGATCTTCGCAAAATCCTGAATCGTCTCCCGGGCCTCTTTCACCCGGCGATTTTCCCGGCTGTCCTGATCAAAAAGGCCGGTCCAGTAAATTTCTGTGCCTACATCGCTGGTACGGAAACGGAAATAATGGACGAAATCAGCGCCGTGAGCGATGGACTGGAAGGACCAGAGCCTTAACTGTCCCGGTTTTGGAGCCGGCTGCAGCAATCTGGTATTCCAGCCGCCGCCTCCGGACTGCTGTTCCATAATACCAAAGCAGGGAGAAATACTCCGTACCCGAGCCAGATTAAAGGAGGTATTTCGATCGTTAAAAGCTCCTTCTTTTCTGGGATCGGTGCCGATAGCAAAGCCAAAATTCGGATAGCTGTCGTAAGTGATAAAATCCAGGATTCCTGTCTCAATGAGCTTCTGGTAATCCAGATGAGGGAAAATGCCGTTGGTTGTAATAAAAATCTTGTCGTCGATGTATTTCCGGATGATATCGGCCTGACGCTTCATATACTGAATGGCAATATGTGAGACAAAATCCTTGCTCTCCAGTACCACATGAGGATTGCTGGAATTGCAGATCGTGAGACCGGGAAGTGCCGTGTCATCGAAGGAAAGGCAGGACTGGTTCCAGAAATCTCCTCCAATCACCTGATTGTATTCCTCAATTGACCGGTATTTCTGCTGGAGATATTCCCGGAATGCCGCGTGATCTGCCGGAGAATAATAGGTAGAAATCTCGCAGTTGATCTCGTTGTCCAGCTGCCAGCCGATGATGGCCGGATGACTGCCAAAATGGGAAGCCATGGCTTCGATAAGCCGGTCGCATTTTTCCAGGTAGACCGGACTTGTCATATTGTGGTGCTGTCGCATGCCGTGGCGGTAGGGATTGCCCTCTATGGTGGTGTTCAGCGTTTCCGGGTAACGTCTGGAAAGCCAGGCCGGAGGCGTACAAGTGGGGGTACAGAAAATAATCTTGACTCCTGCTTCCTTTGCCTCATCCAGGAAACGGTCAAAGAGAGCAAAATCATAAACACCCTCCCGGGGCTCAAAGAAATTCCAGGCAAACTCTCCCACTCGGGCAGTTTCCAGGCCAAGCTCTTTCATGAGCTGGAGATCTTTTTTCCAGTAGGTTTCTCCCCAGTGCTCCGGATAATAGCACACGCCGGCAGCGATATGGTCCATTTTTAAAGGATAGGTATGTTCTTTCATAAAAACTCCTCCTTTTATGCCTGTTCTCTGCTGATCTCGTCGATCTTCTTAAGCTCTTCTTCCGTAAAATCAAGATGCTCCACGATGGAGATATTTTCTTCGATCTGTTCCGGTCGGGACGCACCGATGAGAACAGAAGCTACTTCATCGTCCTTCAGAATCCAGGAAAGGGCCATCTGTGCCAGGGTCTGGCCTCTCTCAGCCGCCAGTTTGTTGAGTTCATCGATCTGGTGCAGGCGTTCCGGTGTCAGGGCTGAGGCCTTCAGGAAACGATGATCCCTTGCGATACGGCTGTCTTCCGGGATTCCATGGAGATATTTGTCGGTGAGAAGTCCCTGAGCCAGCGGGCTGAAGGCGATGATTCCCATGCCGATCTCCTTACAGCAATTTTTGACACCATCCTCCTCGATGGTTCGGTCAAAAATAGAATACCGGCGCTGATTAACGATGAGCGGGCAATGAAGCTCCTTCATGATGGCGGATGCCTTTCTCGTGTACTCTTCGTTGTAATTGGAAATACCGGCATACAAGGCTTTACCGCTGTGAACGATGGAGGCCAGCGCTTCCATGGTCTCCTCCAGAGGAGTTTCCGGATCCATGCGGTGATGATAGAAAATATCCACATAATCCAGTTGAAGTCGTTTAAGACTCTGATCGATGCTGGCAGTCAGATATTTTTTGCTGCCCCAGTCACCGTAAGGGCCGGGCCACATATCGTATCCGGCTTTTGAAGTGACAATAAGTTCATCACGGTAAGGGCGGAAATCTTCGCTCAGAATCCGGCCTGTATTTTCCTCTGCGCTGCCGTATACAGGGCCGTAATTGTTGGCCAGGTCAAACTGGGTGATACCGAGATCGAAAGCCTTCTTGCACATGGCTTTCATGTTGTCATAGTTGTCCTTGCTTCCAAAATTGTGCCAGAAACCAAGAGAAACTGCCGGAAATTTGAGACCGCTTTTTCCAACCCGGTTGTATACCATTTTTTCATAACGTTTGTCGCTGGCTAAATAAAGATCTCCCATAATGAAATACTCCTTTTCTCCTGTTAAAATTAAAATGCTGTCTGCATTATACCATTTTTTTCTCACGAAAAAAACAGCTTTTCAAAATTCTTTTTTTGAAAAGCTGTCTGTATCAGGAATTGCCGCTCTTTTTTTGAATTTCACTTAAAGTATAATGATAAATCTTCAGGTAGGTGGCCGTCGTATAATGGCAACCGTCCAGAGTCTCATAACCGGAAGACTCCAAGTAACTGTAGGTATCAATGTAACAGTCCGGGAAAGCCGATTTGAGAAGACTGTTAAAAATAGTTACCAGTTTTGTGGTCTTGTTTCGCTGGACAAGACTCGGGTATTTGACATCGTCCACCGGATTAACGGCCATTACATAGAAATGAGCCTTCGGGTAAGTATTTATCAATTCCTGGTAAATCTGAATGTATTTGGAAATATTCCCCAGATCATTTACTCCAAAATTTAAAATCACATCAGACTGGGGGTAGACCAGCAAAAGCTTTTTTAACTCGAGGATTCCTTCGTTTACAAACCAGTTATATCCTCGGCCATATTTATAGACATAACTGGTTTCAGAAGAGCCAACTGCTTTTTTCAGCTGCATTGTGCGTGAATCTCCGCAAAAAATTTTATGGCGGGATTCTATTTGCTTCTCTGCCACCCGTTTTCCATTCGGGCCAAGATAGTTTCCGTCAATCGAACGATTGGCGACTCTCACTCCATTAACGAAAAAGTAATACCAGCTTCCATTGATTTCCGTCCATCCGGTAGCTGCAGAACCGTCCTGTGTGAAATAATAGACCTTTTTTGAAAGACACTTCCAGCCCGTTGCCATGGTTCCGTTTTCACGGAAAAAGTAAATTTTTCCATTGATTACTCGAAGACCTTTGACCATAGAACCGAAAGAATTGAAATAATAAGTATATTTCTTATATTTCACAAAACCGGTTGCACGGGTACCATCTTCCTGAACATACCACCTCTGAGAGCCATTTGTAACCCAGAGGTTCGAAGCCAATGTGCCGTCTTTCTTCAGATAATACCATTTTTTCTGCCAGGCAAGCCAGCCGGTTTTCCGGTAACCATTCTTATCAAAATAATAAATTTGATTCTTGATTTTAGCCCAACCGTTCTTCAGATAATCTCCGGATGTCAGTTGAAACATGGCTCCCTGAGAAGTTTCTATAAAAGAGCCCTCCTGATTTGGTGCAGAACGCATAAGCAGAATCAGGCTGCTGTTAGTCGCTGATTTCATGGTGTTTATGAGATTCTGATAGGCTGAGGTGGTGTCCAGGGACTGATCCTTTGCCGTTTCCGTCGTCTCTGCAGCGCGGGAATAATTTCCCAAAGGCACAGCAGAAAACAGGGAACACGCAAGTAAAAAAGAAAGGATCTTCTTATTCGGTATATGCATGAAATTCCTCCATAAACGATAACAGATTCTTCTTAAAAATGTAAAGTTAACATAATATTTATCATACTATATCGGAGGATTTTTTTCAAGGCAATTTCCATTTTTTTGAAAAAACTCATACAGAGATCTTGACAACCATTTTCCGATAAGTATTCTTTTTCTCCGTATGACAGCAGGGTTTGTGGCCGTCTTCCGGATAAACCAGATAGAAAGTACCGGCAGGAACCTCCATGAGACTGCCCTTTCCCTGCCAGAACTGGATGTCTTTTTCTGCATTGTAGGGAAAGGTTTCCGTAAGGTCGTGAATGTTGGCATACTCCATCATCTCCTTGCCTTCCAGAATCCACTGAAGGTCAAGAAAATTTTTATGAGATTCAAATTCTGCGCCTTCCAGCGCTCTCGTCTCCCCCTCCTGAATCATAATCCTGCCGCCGGGATAAGGATAGGTTCCCACCGGCTTTTCTGCAGCCGTCCGGGCAAAATTAAGGATCACATCCAGATGTGGGATCAGGGATTTGTAAAGTTCCAGGTTCGATGTTTTATCAATGATCATAGTTGTCACCTCGAAAGTATAATTTGGTTCAGTATACTCTGTATCCATCATTTTTTATTTTATCAGAATAGCGTTCGCTTTTTATCTGTTTCAGGGCTTCATCACACAGAGTCTCGAGATCCCCGCGATTTTTAGTCTGTTTAATTTCTAAAACGGCAGCTTTTCTGCGTTTTGAGTCTTTGATTAGAATATCCGATCGGCCTAATCCATTCTCGTAATTTGCTTCTATTTTATACCGGTCTTTTGACATTAAGCCGGCCAGGAAAGCATGATAAAAACTTTCTGCATAGTCATGATAGCTTATTGTGTTGAACAGAAGATCAGAAATAATTGTCGTTAAGGAAGCTCCCATTGAGCAAATAACTTCTTTTTATTTTTCTTCATAACTCACACCTCCTGACTATGATTATAGCACACTTATATATAGCTGAGAACCCTGGAAGCAAAAAAGCATGCACCAATAATAACTTGATGCATGCTTTTAAAAATCCAAAATTTAATTCTCTTTACAGCTCTTCCACCGCAACGTCCTTGCCGTCTCTCCAGATTCTGGCGAGGTCATAAAATCTGCGGTTTTCCTGGTCAAAGATGTGGATGACTACATCTCTGTAATCCATGAGAATCCAGTTTGCCGTCGTGTAACCCTCTACCTGTTTGGCAGAGAGACTGAGTTTTTTGCCGAGAGTCTCTTCTACGTTGTCGGCCATGGCCTGGACTTGATTGCGGTTCATGCCGCCGGCGATGACAAAGTAGTCAGCTAGGCTGGAAACTTCGGAGATGTCGATGACTTTGATGTCGTCGGCTTTTTTGTCAGCAAGGGCTTCGCAGGCAAGTTTTGCGATTTCTTTGGATGTATATTCGCTCATGTGTTGGCTCCTTTTCGTTCATTGTGCAGTTTCTGGTAATATTCGTATGCCTCAGTTGTGGACGGGTCCATCGTGTTGGCACTGCCGCTCAGATAAAGGATCGTATCTCTGAGGATCCGGTACATGGTCTCATCGAGATCCTGGAAAGCCAGATGGCGGACTTCCGGAAGATTCTTGGCCTTGTAGCGGCCGGGCTCGATATAGTCGGCGATATAGACGATCTTTTCAAGGGGCGTCATATCCGCCTTGCCCGTGGTATGGTACCGAATGGCATTTAAGATCTCCAGATCGGTGATCCCGTACTTTTTCTTCGCGATATAGACACCTACTTTGGCATGGAGAAGAGCTTCATTTTCTTCTTCCCATTTTGTAAGGGCAATATCGTTCTTCTTACAGATCTTGAGCTTCTTCCCGGTGGGAATGCATTTGGCACAGTCGTGAAGAAGGCCGGCCACCTGGGCTTTGACAAGATCTTCTCCGTGACACATGGCAAGGGCTGTGGCTGTGTACATAACACCCTGGGTATGGATGAAACGGTCTCGGGTGAGATATTCTTTCAGCCGGTCCTGCATGCGTAAGATGTTGTACTCTTCCATGTTTCTGCTCTTTTCTGTGAAAACTAATTTCGGCTGTAAATCCGCTGTTCTTCTATATAGGAAATGACAGGGTTCGGAACATAATAGCGCAGCGAATGACCGCTGGCAATCCAGGAACGCAAAGTCTCAGAGGAAATATCAATATTCGGTGTGTCCAGTTTCTCAATCCTGGCGCCTAAAATTTCTTTCAGGTGAAGAATCTGAGCATCCAGTTTTTCCTCGGAAACATGGTCCCGGACAGCCACCACCAGAGTGGCCAGGCGGCAGATTTCCTCCGGCCCTTTCCAGTGCTCGAACTGAAACAGGGAATCGGCTCCCATAATAAAATAATAATCCGTGTCCGGATTTTCAGCCGTCAGCCGTCTGAGGGTCTCTTCTGTGTAAGTATAACCCTGATCATGGGTTTCAGCCAGCGAAAGTTCAAAATGCGGGTTGTCCTCAATCGCCAGCCGGACCATCTCCACTCGCTGCATTGTGGTGGCTCTGCCAGGCCGGTGAGGCTTGTGAGGCGGATTGCCACTGGGCATGAAAAGAATGGAGTCCAGACCCAGCTGAAGACAGGCGTTTTCACCGAGGATCAGATGACCGATATGGATCGGATCAAAGGTGCCGCCCATGATTCCTTTTTTCTTGCACTTCCCTACCATTTCTCTGTCACTCCTTTTACGGGAGAATGATTTTCTTTTTCTCTTTTTTGCCTTCCCGGTACAGGACGATCTTTTTGCCGATGACCTGAACCACCTGGGAACGTGTGCGCTCTGCCACAACAGCCGCGATCTCTTTCGGATCGTCCAGGCAGTTCTGGAGAACACTGATCTTGATGAGCTCCCGGGCTTCCAGGGCCTCATCGATGGCTTTGGTGTTTTCCGGGGTCAGGCTGCTTTTTCCGATCTGGAAGATCGGATCCATAGTCATGGCCAGACCCTTTAAATAAGCACGCTGTTTGCTTGTCATATAAATTTTTCTCCTACTCTTTATAATAATCAAACTGGAGACCATACATGCGGACCGTATCGCCATCCTGGATACCGGCAGCCTCTAGATCTTTCAGAATACCGGTGTTTTTCAGGAAGTTCTGGAAGAACAGGAAGCCTTTCTCGGAATCCAGGTTTGTGTAACCCAGCATTTTCTCAATCTTGGGGCCTTCCACCACAAAGGTGTGCTCATCCAGCTGTTCCACAGTGTAGGAAAGATTGTCATTGCTGTTGTAGTCGCCGGGGAAATACTCCTGCTCGAAGACAACGGGCTCCTGGGGAAGCTCTTTTAAAACCTCCCAGATGTAAGAGAGAAGCTCTTTTACACCTTTGCCGCTGACTGCGGAGATGGGAAATACTTTGATGCCCTGGGGCTCAAACTCAGCGCGGATCTTTTCTACGGGATCCTCGTCCTCGGAATAGATCACGTCTGTCTTGTTGGCAGCGATGATCTGCGGACGGGAAGCCAGCTCCTCGTTGTAATTTTTCAGTTCCTCGTTAATTTTATAAATATCATCAATGGGGTCGCGGCCTTCTGTAGAAGCGGCATCTACCACATGAAGAAGGATCTTGGTACGCTCGACATGACGAAGGAACTCGTGGCCGAGTCCGACGCCCTCAGAAGCGCCCTCAATGAGTCCGGGGATATCAGCCATGATAAAGCTGCTTCCGTCACCCAGATCTACGACACCCTGCATGGGATTCAAGGTTGTAAAATGATAATTGGCGATCTTCGGCTTTGCGTTGCTCACACGGGAGAGCAAGGTGGATTTTCCGACGTTCGGAAAACCGACAAGCCCTACGTCTGCAATGACTTTCAGCTCCAGATTTACCCAGAGCTCCTGGGCAGCCTGACCGGGCTGGGCATATTTGGGAACCTGCATCGTAGCGGTTGCATAGTGCATGTTTCCCTGGCCTCCGCGGCCTCCTTTTAAGATTACCTGGCGTTTGTTGTCACTGGACATGTCAGCGATGACTTTTCCGGATTCTGCCTCGCGGATGATGGTTCCGGCAGGGACTTTCAGGATCAGATTTTTTCCATTGGCACCGTGGCAGCGTTTCTTGCCGCCCTGTTCTCCAGGTTCCGCGGTAAATTTTGCACGGTGACGGTATTCGGACAGATTGGTGAGACCTTCATCCACCTCGAAAATCACATCGCCGCCTTTTCCGCCGTCTCCGCCGTCAGGACCGCCGTTGGGCACGAAAAGCTCCCGACGGAAGCTCACATGACCGTCTCCGCCTTTTCCGGAGCGGATAAATATCTTTGCTCTGTCTGCAAACATGAAAATTCTCCTTCTATATAAAATGAGGCTCCAAACCAAGAGATGATTTGAAGCCCTAAAGTGTCACTCATTATTCGGAAACAGGAACGATAGAAACCTGCTTCTTGTCTCTGCCTTTTCTCTCAAAACGAACAACGCCGTCAACCAGAGCGAACAGGGTGTCGTCACCGCCACGTCCAACGTTTACTCCCGGATGAATCTTGGTACCACGCTGTCTGTAAAGGATGTTACCAGCTTTTACAAACTGTCCGTCTGCTCTCTTGGCTCCTAATCTCTTGGACTCGGAATCTCTGCCGTTCTTAGTAGAACCAACACCTTTTTTATGAGCGAAGATCTGAAGGTTCATTTTTAACATAACCGTTACACCTCCTTGGTTGCAATCTTTATATATTTCTTTCCATAACTCTCCTGGATGGACTCAAGCCCGAGGACCAGAGAATCCAGAAGCAGGGATGACTCCTTGGAGCATGTCCCTTCAAGTCTCAGTTCCAGATAACCTTCGTCCTGTCGGACGTCGGCTGCATCGTCGGTCAGTTCGTCGATGGAATTGATCGCGTTCACTGTCAGAGCGGAAACTGCTGCACAGATGATATCGGATCCTTCCTCCGCATATCCCGCATGGCCGCTGCTTCGAAAGCCGCGATACTGGTCCTGATGCTTAAAAACTGTAATTGTGATCATAACAATTAAGCGTTGATTTTCTCAATCTTAACCTGAGTGTACTGCTGTCTGTGGCCGTTCTTTTTGTGATAGCCAGATTTCCGTTTATATTTGTAAACGATAACCTTTTTTGCTTTAGCGTTCTTTACAACGCTGGCAGTTACGGTAGCAGCTGCTACGTCAGCACCGACTTTCAGACCCTCGTTGCTTACAGCAAGAACGTTATCAAAGGTAACGGTCTCTCCTGTTTCTGCACCCAGTTTCTCTACGTTAATGATATCGCCTTCGGCTACTTTGTACTGTTTACCACCTGTTGCAATAATTGCGTACATATGGCACCTCCTATTATCATTACTCGCCAGATATGGTGACTGTCAGACAGTTCTTATACCTCTCTGTGCGGCATACTTGCATATAATAGCATGAGTTTTTCGCTGTGTCAAGCATTTTCACTAAAATTCGTGGATTTATTTTCTGCCGGGTTACGGGTCGCCAGAAACTGATCCAGCAGGGGCTTGCGAAGTTTTTTCCGGGTGACTTCCACAAGCTCCAGGGCCGTCATATCGACCAGCGTGGTCTTTATTGGATCCCGTTTCAGCCAGGACGCAAATTCCTCCATCAGAAGTTTTCGGTTTTCCGCTGCGTCCATATTGATGAAATCGACAACGATGATGCCGGAAAGGTTCCGGAGCCGGATCTCCCGGGCGATCTCCCGGGCCGCTTCCAGATTGATCTTCAGGAAAGTATCCTGCTGATTTTTATTCCCGTCAAATTTGCCGGTGTTTACATCGATGACCGTCAGCGCCTCCGTCGGCTGGATCACGAGATAAGCGCCGGATTTCATCCAGACCTTTTCCTTCAGGGCATTTTCCAGGGCTGTCTCCAGGCTGTGGAGCTTGATCAGCGGAAGCAGGGGATCCTCGTAGAAACGAAGCTTATCCAGATCTTCCCGCTGGTAATGCTCGAGATAATGGTGGATTTTCTCGTGAAGACCGGGATCGTCGGTGATGATCTCGGTGAGTCCCGCTTTATAGGTGTCCCTCAGGCTGGAGAGCCAGGTCGTGGGATTGTTCTGATGAAGGAGGGTCAGCGGTTTGCGAAACTTCGCTTTTTCTGTCACTTCCTCATAGATGCCCGTCAGAAGCTTCAGCTCAGCCTGGAAAGTCGCCTCATCGGCTTCCCGGGCGTTTGTCCGGACGATACAGCCAAAGCGGTCGCTGACAAAGGGCTTCAGCCACTCTCCCAGCTGTTGCTTTTCCTCCTTGGAAAGCTTGGAAGAAAAACCGATGCTCTTATTTTCCGTGGTGAGAACCACATAATTGCCGGTGAAATTCAGGTTGGATGTGACAGCCGGCGGTTTGGATTTCAGATTTTCCCGGCAGACCTGCACCAGAAGCTCATCGCCGGCCTGAAGCTTCGGGGAGCTTCCTTTTTTGAGGAAAATCGGGTCTTTATTATCAGAAAGAGAATAATAGCACTGAAGTCCGTCGCCAACCTCAATGAAGGCGGCGTGAATATTTTTTACAATATTATGTACGCGGCCGATGTAGATGTTGCCCAGAAGAGAATTGCGCTCCTCCTCATCCAGGTGGAGCTCCACGACCTTATCCCCCTCTTTCAGGGCGGTGAGGATTCGGCCGCGGCAGCGTACGATAAGCAGTTTTTTATCCAATTTTCTCACCCAGTTCATTTAAGGAGACAAAGGTTCCGTCGGGGCCTGCCGCATAGAGATCGATCCGTGTGACCATCAGGGAGAAGGGTTCCAGAGAGAAGCCTGCATAGGAAGCAAAGGCCTCCATCATAAGCTCCGGTTTGATGTTCGCGGCGCTTCCGGAAGAAAGACGTACAAAAATGCTGTCTCCTTCCAGATGGCTCTCGTAGATCAGCGGGCGGATATCCAGCTCTGTCTCGCTTTTTTTCGTTTTCTTGATAATGGAAATGGAAGGCTGTTCCAGAAAAGCAGTGTAGAGCTTTTTCCAGTCCAGATCCGGCTCGTAGCCCTCCCGGAAACGGATCCGGTAATCGGCAGCGGCCACAAGCGCCATGGCGTTGCTGGCTTTTTCCTCGGGAATCTGACGGAAATCGAGAATCCGCATGCCCTCGCTCATGACAGCGTCCAGGCGCCGTACGGCTTCCTCTGTGGAGAGGGGTTCTTTGATCTCGATATCCATGTACTCGCCTTCGCTCTCGATGCCTACGCCCAACGGGGAGGCAAAGGACATGACCATGTGGGGGCTGAAGCCTTCGGTGAAGACGATGGGAATTTCAGCCCGCCGGATGGCTTTCTGGAAATATCGCATGATATCCAGATGACCGATGAATTTCATGGCTCCGTGTTTGGAAAATTTCACTCTAATCTTCATAGCATACACCTCCGCCGTAGGATCTTCCGCCGCAGCCTGAGCAGCCCTGGCGGCAGTTGGGTGTCACGATACCCTGTTTTGCTCTCTCCCATTCCCGTTCCAGGAATTTCCGGGTGACGCCGATATGGATGAAATCCCAGGGCAGGATCTCGTCGAAGGTGCGGGTACGGAAATTGTAGAAATCATAGGAGATTCCGGTCTCTTCCATGGCTTTGAGCCAGATATCATAGTGGAAAGTCTCGCTCCAGGCGTCGTAGAGAGCGCCATTCTCATAGGCTTTCAGGATCGTCCGGCCGACTCTCCGGTCACCCCGGGCCAGCAGACCTTCCAGCAGAGTCACATCGGCTTCGTGCCAGTTATATTTGATACTCTTCTTATTTAACTGATCTTTGATCGTGTGGTTGACCGTGTAGGCTTTTCCGAGGAACTCCTCATGGGTATTCATGGGAGCCCACTGGAACGGCGTGAAGGGCTTCGGAACGAAGAAGGAGGTGCTGACTGTGATCTGGCACTTTCCGTTTCGCTGGTCCTTCGGGATCTCATAATAATGCTCGGCGATTTTTTCCGCCAGATAGGCGATGCCCTTGATATCCTCATCTTCCTCGGTGGGAAGACCCAACATAAAGTAGAGTTTTACCTTATTCCAGCCGCCGGCAAAGGCTTCGCCGGAACCTCTCAGGATATCCTCCTCGGTGAGTCCCTTATTGATGACGTTTCGCATCCGCTGGGAACCGGCCTCGGGAGCGAAGGTCAGGCTGCTTTTCTTGATATCCTGCACTTTGCTCATGACGTCCAGGGAAAAGGCGTCGATACGGAGAGACGGCAGGGAAATATTGATGCCCTGGCCTTCGCAGTGCTCGATGAGGAAATTTACGATGCCTGCCAGCTCGGAGTAATCGCTGGAGCTTAAGGAGCTTAAGGAAATCTCCTCATGGCCGGTATTTTTCAGCATGGTGATGGCATAATCCTTCAGCATGGAAAGATCGCGTTCTCTTAAAGGACGGTAGAGCATGCCTGCCTGGCAGAAACGGCAACCGCGGATACAGCCTCGCTGGATCTCCAGCACCACGCGGTCCTGGGTGGCCCGGATAAAGGGAACGACAGGGGCTTTTGGATAATAGGTGTCCGTCACATCCATGACGATCTGTTTTTCGATGACAGCGGGAATATCGGAACATACGGGGGCAAAGGACTCGATGGTGCCGTCCTCCTTATAAGTCACCTCATAAAGGGAGGGAACGTAAATCCCCGGAATTTTTGCCGCGTCATGGAGAAATTCTTTTCTGGAGAGGCTTTTTGCCTTGTACTCCTTATAAAGGTCCATCAGATGGAAATATTCGGTCTCACCTTCGCCAATATAAAAAATATCAAAGAAATCAGCCAGGGGCTCCGGGTTATAGGTGCAGGGGCCGCCGCCGATCACGATGGGGTCTTCCTCCGTACGCTCGGAAGCAAGCAGCGGAATGCCAGAGAGGTCCAGCACCTGAAGGATATTGGTGTAACACATCTCATACTGGATCGTAAAGCAGAGGAAGTCGAACTCCTTCACGGGATCCTGGGATTCCAGGGCGAAAAGGGGAATGTGTTTTTCTCTCATGACCTTGTCAAGATCGGTCCAGGGAGAATAAACGCGCTCACACCAGATATCGTCACGCTGGTTGAACATATCATAAAGAATCTGGATGCCTAAGTGGGACATACCGATCTCATAGACATCCGGAAAACAAAAAGCAACGCGGATATCCACCTGCTCTTTGTCTTTCATCACCGAGTTTACCTCATTGCCGATATAGCGGGCTGGTTTCTCGATGCTCAGTAAAATTTCATCGCTTAAAGCCAGTTTTCTCATGTTTTTCCTTTCGAAAATAAAATGATATGATCTCTTAAAAACAGGAATGCCTGGTGTAAAGGATTGGGTTAACCCTGAACACCATAACATTCCTATTATATCCGGATTCTTAAGTAAGTTCAAGCAAATATTCATTTCCCGGGAAATGTGATTCCCAATTACTCCATGCAACTGTTTTCGTGAAACAAAATCTGCGAAAAATAGCGGATTTTTCCATCATGGCCCCAGCAGATCATGCCTACGGCGTCTGCCATCTCCTGGGCGTCCACGCAGTAAGCGGACATGCAGGAGTGATGCTTGTAGGGACCGGCGCTCATGATGAGAAGGTCTGTCATTCCGGTGGCTTTCATCTGTTCGGCCAGTTGTTCTGTCAGCTGGTTATGGGAATGTTTCGCTTTCTTGTACTCAATTTCAGGAGTCTGAATAGTCTGAAGAACCAGCGTTTTTTCATATTTCAGGGCCTGGGCCATCATTTCTTCCACAGTGCCGCTCTCCGGGGGACAGGCCGGATTCAGGTTATAGTTCCCGCACTGATTTTCCTCGCAGAATTTCCGGTATTCCGGTTTGAAAACGAGGTCCTTCGTATTCATGATAGCTGCATCGGAAAAACCTAAATTTTTTGCTGCCTGGATAAGATCCATAGATAAAACCTTCTTTCTGTATGTTAAGCTTGTGATGTAAAAAAGGGCGTGCAAAAAACAGCCTCATTTTTTACACGCCTTTCTTTTTTAATCGCAGTGATACTGTTCTTTCTGGGCCTGGGTGAGCGTCAGGCCGCCTAGGAAATCTTTGCCGTTCTGGTACTGTTCTTCCATGGAGAGGAAGGGAACGGCATAGACGGTCTCGTCTCCGTCGTAGATCACGACTCGTTCATATCTGTTCCTTTCTCACTCCATCCAGCGTTTCAGCGTCCGGTACATTTTCGGACTTTTGTGCAGGTAGTCCGCTTCCCTCACAAAGCCCAGAAGGTTCCAGCCGGCAGGGTTTACCAGAGTGATCCGCTGCTCGCCGTTTTCCAGATGGGTTTTCATGATCTCTTCTGCTCTGGGGTTGATCCGGTATACCTGGCAGGTATGGCGGAACGGAAGCTCCATCTGCAGGATTCCGCATGAGATTCTGTCTACCCTGCCGGCTTAAAACTTCTCATTCCAGGCAAGAATACTTTTTTTCAGCCGGTTTATGCCGTCCTCCACCCGGGATTTCGGGCAGGCCAGGTTGATTCTTAAGAAACCGTAGCCCTGGCGGTATTCCTGCCCGTCAGAGACGTACAGGCCGCTGGTCTTCCGGATAAAATCACTGAAATCGGAAAGATCGCCTTTCAGGGCATTGCAGTCCACCCAGAGAAGGTAGGTAGCCTCGGCTTTTATGACATGAAGCATGGGAAGCTCTTTCTCGATAAAAGCTTCCGCATAATGGCGGTTCTCAAAGAGATAAGCCCGAAGCTCATCCAGCCACTCTCCGCCTTTTCCAAAGGCGGCAGCAGGGGCGATCGCTGCGAAAACGTTGGGCTCAGCTACCTCATCGGTATTGAGGCCGCGGTTTACCCGGTGACGGATCGTCGGATCGGGAACGATGACGGCTGCGGTCTGAAGGCCGGCCAGATTGAAGGCTTTGGTGGGGGCCACACAGGTGATGCTGTTTTTCCGGCAGTTCTCGGAGACGGAGGCGAAAGGAACATAATCCTTCCCCGGCTCGGTGAGGTCGCAGTGAATCTCGTCGGAAAGCACCAGGACATGGTGTTTCACACAGAGGTCACCCACCTTTTCCAGTGTCTCCTTGTCCCAGATCTTGCCCACAGGGTTGTGGGGGTTACAGAAGATCATAAGGGAGGTCTGGGGATCGGCAAGCTTCTCTTCCAGGTCCTCGAAATCAATGGAATAGGCACCGTTTTCGTATTTCAGCGGGCTTTCCAGGATGTTTCGTCCATTGTTGTAAATGGAATTAAAGAAAATATTGTAGACCGGGGTGAGAACCACGACTTTTTCTGCCGCTGTGGTCATTTTCCGGACGATACTGGAGATGGCGGGAACCACGCCGGTGCAGAAAATCAGCCAGTCTCGCGGAATCTCGAAATTGTGGCGGATTTTCCACCAGTTCTGATAAGCCTCGTACCAGTCGTCTTCGATGAGGGTGTAGCCAAATACACCGTGAGCGGCTCTTTCGCGAATCGCTTCCTGCACTGCAGGAGCTGTCTCAAAATCCATATCCGCTACCCACATGGGAAGTTCCGCCGGGGTCACATCCCATTTCATGCTTCCGGTGCCCCGGCGGTCTGTCTCTTTATCAAAAATGCTCTGCATAGGTCTTCACTCCTTTTATACCATCAGATGATCGCTGACTTTGCCGATCTTTTCGCACACGATCTCTGTCTTAGAGGGATCGATTTTTTCCTTATCCATAATGAGTTCGCCGATGGATGCGGCCCGGATGATGCCGGAGGTTGGATTTAAGACGCTGACAATATCGCTGGTGATCTCGGCATCCACGGTGGAATACTCAAAGGCCAGGTTGGTATTTAAGAGCTTACAGTTTTTCATCACAAGATTCTCGATGTAGCACATACCCTGAAGGCTCTCGATCGTACAGTTGATGAGGGTCAGGTTCTTTGCGTTCCAGCCCAGGTACTCTCCGGAGATGAAGGAATCGTAGACCGTGACGTTTTCGGTGTTCCAGAAAGCGTCCTTGGAGAGCATTTTCGCATTGTGAACTTCCACATTTTTCGCTCCATCGAAGGAGTAGTTGCCGATCAGCTCGAAGTTGCTGATTTTCATATTTTCACAGTTCATGGCGAAATAATCACCCTTGGCGGAAACCTCGTTCATGGTGACACCGCTGCAGTGCCAGAGGGTCTCGGCTGCGTTGGGCATAAATACATGGTCCAGAGTCAGCTCATGGCAGCGGCGGAAATTCTTCGGCGCCTGGATTACGGCATTTTTCACCGTGAGATTGTCGGTGTACCAGACGCCGGCCCGGGCCATCTCAAACCAGGTGCAGTCCTCGGCGGTGATGTTTTTCGCGTACCAGAGGGGATATTTCCACTGGAACATGCTGTTTTTCAGGTCGATATCGCTGGCCTCCTTTAAGGGAGACTCGCCGTCGGTGAAAATGGTATCCTGGATGGAGAGATTTTTCCCGCCGAATAAAGGACGCTCACCGGTGAGGTATGCGCCGCTGATTTCTTTTTTTGCTGATTCTTCTTTACACATTTCTTCTTTTCTCCTTATCTATCGTTACTGTATACAAAAGTGCAGATATTTACTTATAGAATGAGTGTACCATTAAAGTCGAGTTTCAAGTCAAGAGGTTTTATAAAAATTTTACAAAAAAGTTTCTTTTCTAAGATGCTCATGGTATAATGCAGATACTCAAAGTAAGAAAGGTTGTTTTTTCATATGGCAGTACATAAGAATGGAATTATTGTAATCGGAGCTGTTTTTGTGGATATCAAGGGCTTTCCGGAGGGAATTTATCTTCCCACGGGCCGGAATGCCGGAAAGATTAAATACGTTCACGGCGGCGTGAGCCGGAATGTGGTGGAGGATATCGCCAATATCGAGCTTCGCCCCACCTTTTTAGGCATCGTGGACGACTCTGCCCTCGGCGGCGACGTCATCCGCAAGCTTCAGAATCACAAGGTAAATACCGAATATATGCGTACGATTCCCAATGGCATGGGAACCTGGCTGGCTGTCTTCGACCACAACGGAGATCTGGCCGGTTCTGTTTCCCAGCGGCCGAACCTGATGCCGATTCTCGATATTCTGAAGGAAAAAGGCGACGAGATCTTTGCCGAGGCCGATTCCGTGGTCGTCGAAGTGGACATAGACAAGGAGATCGTGAAAAAGGTCATTAAACTCTGTGAAAAGTATGATAAAAAGCTCTACGGCGTCATCAGCAATATGAGCATCGCCATCGAGCGCAGAGATTTTCTCCAGAAATTCGACTGTTTCATCTGTAATCTCGAGGAAGCAGGAATCTTTTTCACTGACGATTACAGTGAAAAAACGCCGGCTGAGATGGAAAAAATCCTCGCCGGCTGTCTGGAGAAAGCCAACATTGCTTCCATGGTCATCACGATGGGCGGCGACGGAGCCGTTTACGCGGAGCGAAGTGGAAAGAGCGGCTTCTGCCCCGCCAGAAAGGTTCAGGTCCGGGATACCACCGGAGCCGGGGATTCCTTCTGCGCCGGCGTCGTCAGCGGCCTGACCTACGGTTGTGACTTAAGCGAATCCGTGGAGATCGGCACGAGACTGGCCGCCTCCGTTGTCACCTCCTCCGAGAATGTCTGCCCGAGATTTCTGCCGGCAGAGCTGGGGATCCGGGTATGATAGGAGAAAAAAACTTGAAACGAAATGCAATAAGTTTATTTTCATCGTCCGGCATTGGCGATCTTGGTTTAAAAGCCAATGACATCACAACGATCATAGGCTGTGATATTCTCCCAGAAAGGATGAACCTTTTTCAGCATAACTATCCGGAGGCAAAGTGCTTTTGCGGTAATATCTGGGACGAAAAGGAAAAAATCATTAATTATTATCGTTCGATGTATAAAGAGGAACCTTTTTTAATCCTGGCCACACCCCCCTGTCAAGGGATGTCTTCCAATGGTATGGGAAAAATGCTCAGTGACTATAGAAAAGGTCTGCGCCCCAAGATGGACGAACGAAATCGCCTGATTATTCCAGCTGTCGAAATCATCAAAGAGCTGAAACCGGAATGGGTCATCCTTGAAAATGTTACGAATATGGTAAATACTCTGATTTTTGATGAAAATGAAGAGCTTATCAATATCATAGACTACATTATGCGTGAACTTGGAAATGAATATTTTGGCAAACCGGCTGCAATTGATACTGCTGATTATGGTATTCCACAGCATCGAAAACGTCTGGTGACCGTACTTTCAAGAAATGAGCATGCCAAAGAACATTATTTAAAAAATGGCACTTTATTTCCAGAAGAAACACAGTCGTGGATTACATTGCGTGAGGCGATTGGAAATCTTCCGTCATTGAGAGCAGAAAAAGGAAAAAATAAGGCAACGGGCTATGATGGCTTACATAAAGTCCCTTTGCTTGATGCGAAAAAACTATTTTGGATTGATAATACTCCTGAAGGAGCCAGCGCATTTAATAATCAGTGTGTGAATCCCGCCTGCAGATTTCAAGGCAATAAAATACATGGCGCTTCACATGATAAAAATGGGATCAACAAATCGCATACGGATACTCCTCTTTATTGTGAAAAATGTGGTGCTCTCCTGCCCCGTCCCTGGGTTGAAGACAAGAAAACCGGTGAGAAAAGACTGATGAAAGGTTTTATCAGCGCTTATAAACGGATGAACTGGGATGAACCGGCCAGCACTTTGACACAAAATTTTCAATATGCATGTTCGGATAATAAGTTGCATCCGGATCAAAGCAGAGTACTCTCTTTGTATGAAGGGCTTGTGATTCAGTCGATTGCTTCCTATCCATTTTCTTTTACCATAGACGGAAAGCTTGTATCTGACGGTCTCATCCGCGATACAATCGGTGAAAGTTTTCCACCCCGTATTACGGATCTCATCTGCAAGCATATCATTGAACTTTCTAAATAAAATTAGAAGTGGTATACGTCAAATGTACTTATACCACTTCTTTATTATTCTTTTATTTTGTATCCAATCCATTTTCGTCTGGAAAAAGCTTCTATATAAGCATCCATATCAATGACGGCCAGCCAGCCCTCACACATTTTCCTGACTCCGCCAGCTGTCATGATGGAAACGCTGGTGGTTCGTCCACCGTCCTTTCGCGGCTGAACGATCTTTCCCCAGTCATCCATATTCAGATCATTACGATAAAAACAGGCTGTGATGGTAGGTACTTCGTTAATAAAATCCCATACGATTGATAATAAATTATTTGTTTCACGGTGATGTGCCTTCCAGTCAAGAGAGATTATTTTTTCTATCCGCTGTTCACCAATCAATGGTTTTGGAGATTGAGAAGCTGGTGGTGTATTGCCACAGGTTGCTTTTACTTCTATTCCTCCATACTTAAACGGGCTGAATAAAGACTTCTCAGATGGATATTTTTTGCCGTTTTGCTCCAGATAAAGTGACGTATAATAATTCAAACTTTCCCTTGTGTTAGTCAGCAGCAGATCCGGATAACCATCCTGATGCAGATTTGAATGTAAATGTCCTTCTGAAAAACGCTGAACACTTTTCGCAAAATATTCGCCGACCATTCCGCTTAAATTCCGCATTCCAAGAATCTCAAAAATATTGATATCAAACTGCTTTGTTTCCTGATCTAACTTCTGCAGTGCCTGATTACAAAAATTTATTGCATGGAAGAGCTGTAGATTTGATAAGATCAATTCGCCTTTGAGGGTAATGCAATTGTTATTGTTTATGATATACTTATATTCCAAACCATTACACCTCACATTCCCTCAAAAAATTCTGCAAAGCTTGTATCCAGTGCAATGATAAGTTTCTCAAGATTAACGATAGAAATATTTCGTTTTCCGCTCTCTACGCTGGCTATATAAGTCCGGTCAATATCAGCTGCAAGTGCAAGTTTTTCCTGACTCAGGCCTTTCTGATTTCTAAGTTCCCGCACGCGCGCTCCTACTTTTTGCTTTATCATTTGCATACAACCTCACACTATATCAGTATATAAGCAAATTGTAATGATATGTTGCTTATGTATCAACGGACTATAAGTAACAATTCCTCACTTTTTATGAAAAGCATGAAATACGATTTCAAGTTCTTCTTCCGTCGCCAGCTCCCAACAGCTTTTCTCAATCCGGAATCGGTTATCTCCGATGGCGGGCATCTGGTAGTCTGCCATGAGCTCGCGGAAGGCGGCAGAATCGAAAAAGCCGCGGACTTTTTCTTTGGCCGGAGCGACGGGTTTCTGGTAGAGGAGCATGGGTTCGGCGAGGGCTCCGCTTCTGGAGATGACAACCTTTGCCGCCGGTTTTTCCAGGCAGATCTGGGCAAACAGGGGCGGCATGAGAAAAATGGAACCGTAGGTGTTGGAGAGCCGTCCCACATGGCGGAGAGTCTCCGAGGGCGGAGCGAAGGAGGCGACGTTTCGCACAAAGGCCTCCAGGCCTTCTGGTCCATATTTCCGGAGCATGTAGAGACCGGCGAGAGGGTCCGGCATCTTTTTATTTCCGATGAGGCAGATCTCGCCCCGGTACTCTTCCCTTAAAAGGTCGTCGTAGGTTTCAGGTATCTTTCGCTCGCCCAGACGTCTTATATCCACCGCCATCACCTCGGGGAACCAGGCACGGATCTCCGGCTTTTCGTAAGCCTTTTCTGCCAGGGCGGCAAAGGTGGCTTCCGAACACTCGCCGAAATCCATGAGAAAACAGGCGTCGGGAAGGTCTTCGGGCTTCATCCCTTTTAAATATTCTTCCTTTGGCATATTTCCGCCCACCTGGGCCGGGACGTAGGCTTTCAGAAGAATGCCGTCTTTCTGAAAACACTCCTCTGCATAGGCGGTAAAGGCATTTCTTAATCTCGTCTTTATGGGGCTTGGAACCTCCGCCCAGAGATCATAGGGTCGTTTATCCAATGTTTTTCCCTCCCCGGATCTGATTTCGGATCTCTTTCATCCGCTCTTCCTGCGCCCGAAGTTCTTTTAAAAGCTTCTCTTCCGTCGCTGTGCGGGTGACAATTCCCCGGATTCCGCCGTTTTCAATGAAGATCCGTTTTTCACAGGACAGGGCCAGGATCGGATCATGGGTGGAAATGAGAACGATCTTCCCTTTCTCCGCCAGGATCCGGATGATGGCGTCCTTGTCGATACCGGCATTTTCCGGCTCGTCGATGAGGACTGCCGGGGCTGCTGAGAGAAAGGCGATATCTGCGATCATCAATGCCCGGGACTGGCCGCCGCTCAAAGCTGTGATCATATCCTCCGGGTGAAGGGGCTCCCCGGCCAGGGAGTTGGCGCAGGCGAGGATTTTCTCCATGAGTTCTTCCGTACAGGGAATCCCCCTGCTTCCGGCATGCTGAAAAATAAAATCCCGGCAGGAAAGTTCCATGACAAAGTTCATACTCTGGGACAGGCAGGCACAAAAACGGTTTTCCAGCTCCAGCCGTAGTTCCTCCGTGAGTTCTAGACCGTTGATCCGCATTTTCCGGCCAGAGGGGGAATCGCCAGAGGCCAGGTACTCGATATCCTCCAGAAGCCGCGTCTTTCCGGAGCCGGTCTTTCCACAGACGCAGGCACAGTCCCCTTTGTGAAGTGTCACTTCTATAATTTCCGGCTTCCGGTCCTTGTCGAAACCGCCGTAAACTGTAAAAGACTCCACGGCTTCCGGGAAGCCCTGTAATAAGTTTTCTGAATTTTTATCCATTCTCTTCTCCCCACATTCGCTTGATCCGTCCACCGTTTCCTTTCTGCTGGAGCTGCATCTGCCCGGCGCAGAAGCTGCAGACCGCCGAGGGCATCGTGAAGCGTAAAAATTTACCGTCGATGGTCTCCTCCTCCGCACTTTCCCGGATGAAGGAAGCCAGCCGGTAGGCTCCTTGACCGGTCAGACCGTTGATAAAGCTCACCCGGGCTTTCCGGTTGGCCAGGCGGATGTTGTGAAGAAAAACCTCCCGCTCCGCCGGGGACACGAGATCCCCTTTCGTCACGGCGATGAAGTCCGCATACCGCAGCATGGGCCCGATCTTCTGGGGCGCGGTAATGCCGGAGAGGCAGTCGATCACACAGACCGCCGGAATATCGCGGATATGCGGAGAACATCGGCCGCAGAGGCCTGCGCTCTCCGTGATCAGAAGATCCAGCTTTTCTTTCAGGCCCCACTGGAAGATATCCGAGATGGAATCCGCAAAATAGTGGTCCGGGCAGATGTTTCCTGAAATGTATTTGACGTTTGTGATTCCTGCCGCGCTGTAGATCCGGTCGTCCTCACTGGAAATGCAGTCCAGCTTCATGACACCCGGCCGGCAGTTCTCCTTTAAGAGGAGCTCCGCCGTTTTTAGGATCACGGAGGTTTTCCCGCAGGCGTGAGCTCCTGCTACTGTGATCATTTTCATGGAAGATACCTCACACGAGATGGAGAGGAACGACGCTTCGGTATTCCCTTCCATCCACGGAAAACTGGTTGATATGGACCTGCACCGAGAAGGAATGGCGCATATTTTCCACGTTGATGACCTCAGCCGCATCTCCGAAAATATTGGTTCCGTCCTGGTTGAGAAGCAGGGCCTTGTCGGAAATCTTCAGGGCATGCTCCGGATAATGGGTATTGACGATGGCCGAAATCCCCCTGTTTTTTGAGAGCTTCTGAATCGTCTCCAGAATGATGAGCTGATTTTTGAAGTCGAGGTTGGACTCGGGCTCATCCAGAACCAGCATGGAGGGAAAAATCGTCAGAGCCCGGGCGATGAGAACCATCTGAAGCTCTCCGCCGCTCATCTCCGTACAGAGCTTGTCCCGGAGATAAGTGACGCCAATCTCCTCCATGGCTTCCTCCGCCGCTTTCCGGTCCTCTTTTCCCGGCTGGGCGAAGGTTCCGAGGTGAGCGCTCCGGCCAAGTGTCACCATGTCAAGAGCGGAATAACCGAAGGCGGCTCCCTTTGCCTGGGGAACATAGGCGATCTTTTTCCAGAAATCCTTGTGTTTCATCTGACTGATCTCCTGATCGTCCACATAGGAATGGCCACTGTTCCATTTGAGAAGACCCATCATACATTTCAAAAGGGTGGTCTTTCCCACACCGTTAGAACCCAGGACGGAAAGCACCTCCCCGTCCCCCACGGTAAAGCTGATATTTTTCAGAATCTGTTTTTCCTTGTATCCAAAGCATCCGTTTTCTACCCGAAAGATCATGACCAGGCACCTCCTGTTTTTCTTAAAAGTATGATAAATACCGGCGCTCCCACAATAGCCGTCAGAATGGAAATCGGAATCTCCGCCGCTGTGGCCGCCCGGGCAAAGGTGTCCATGACAATCATAAAGAATGCCCCAAGACCGATGCTCATGGGAATGACGGAGCGGTTGTTGTTTCCGCCGATCATCCGGGCAATATGGGGGATCAGAAGGCCGACCCAGCCCACCTGGCCGCACATGGAGACGCAGGAAGCCGTGATCATGGAAGAAGCCGCGATGAAGACCAGACGCATGATCTGAATATTCATGCCGAGGGAACTGGCCTCGTCCTCATTCAGGGACATGATATTGAGTCTCCAGCGAAGAGCAAAGATCAGAAGGATTCCGGCGATGATAAAGGGAGCGCCCATCATGAGGTTATTGTAGGTACTCCGGGACATGCTTCCCATGAGCCAATAAGTAATCGTGGGAAGCTCCTCCTCCGGGTCTGCCACATATTTCATCAGGGAAACCAGAGCCTCAAAGACCGCGGAGATCACCATTCCGGCCAGGACAATCATGACAATGCTGCTCTTTCCGTTTTTTCGGCTGATGGAATAGGTGATAATACAGGAGATGATTCCAAAGATCAGGGCCAGCATCTGAACCAGGATCAGGTTTCCATGCATGAGAAGCCCTAAGACCGCGCCGAAGGAAGCGCCACTGGCCACACCCAGGGTGTCCGGAGTCGCCAGTGGGTTGGAAAAAAGGCCCTGAAAAGCAGCTCCCGCGCAGGAAAGGCCCGCGCCCACCAGGATCGCCAGAAGGATTCTGGGAAGTCTTACGTTAAAAATAACCGTGTAGCCCGTGGGGTCCGGTTCATAGCCGGTGAAATGGGAAAAAAGAATTTTTACCGTTTCCCGGACGCTTAATGAATATCTGCCGATCCCCAGGCAGATGAGTGCCGCCAGAAGGGGAAGGACCGCGATGATAAGATTTCTGGTCTTGTGAGAGGTTCGTTTTGCTGCCATCTGTCGTAAGTTCCTTTCAAATACTGGAAACGCCGGAAACAGTACGGAAAACTGCTTCCGGCGTAAGTCTTTCCGAAGTTATTTTACTCCGGATGCTGCACTTGCAGGATTGTATATCTTCTGAAGATCTTCATCCGTAAGGGTTACATTGTAATATTTCTCGTAGTAATCTTTGATCTCCTGATCCATATCCATATCTTTGAAAAGGTCCGGCTGGATCTTGGTGGCAAGCCATTTCAGTACCAGCGGAGTGTCAGATGCGGGCGGGAACCAGCGATACATACCCAGCGGGAATTTGTAAACCTGCTGATTCTTGACTGCAGTTACGTTGCTCCAGTCGTCTCCGTCGATGGTGTTGTTGTAGAGATCGTCGGGCTGATACGGGGAGAAGTTCGTGATAAAGATGATATCCGGATCCCACTCGTAAACCTGCTCCATGTTGATCTCCGAGGTGCCGCTTAAGTCTGCTGCCACGTTGATGCCGCCTGCGGTCTCGATCCAGTACTGGCCGAAGAAGTTGGAACCGGAGGTTTTGATGACGCCGTCTGCATAGTTGAAGAGGATCAGAACCTTCGGCTTGTCCTCGTCAGCGATGGTGGAGGTCACAGATTTGATCTCTTCTGCAACGCTTCTGCCCTCCGCGATGATCTCGTTAGCGGTGTCCTGCTCTCCGTAAATGTCACCAAGAAGCTGAATCCAGTCTGCGTAAGTCTCTACACAGTCATAGTCAGACATGCTGGTGGAGAAGCCGACAGCCGGGATTCCTGCGTTGTCGTACATCTCACGCTCGTCGGTATTGTTGGCACTGTAAAATACAACGTCCGGTTTCAGTGCCAGGAGCTGCTCGATGTTTACCTCTCCGTTTTCCACGAAGCTGGTGTCCGCATTGGCGATCTCCGGGAATACGTTGATCAGATAGGAGTTTTCTGCTGCGGCCATGGAGCTCGGATGAATACCTACAATGTCATCGGCGCTTCCACGGAACAGGCAGTATACAGAAGGAAGGGGAAGGATGGAGGAAATTACGACACGCTCGATCTTCTCCGGAAGAACAACCTCTGCTCCTGTGTGGTCCACGATGGTTCTGGTTCCTGTGCTCTCCTCGCTTCCTGTTTCAGAAGCTGCTTCTGTGGTGGTTTCGGAAACAGTCTCTGTCTCGGAAGCCAGTGCGCTGCCGCCGAAAAGGCTGGCTGTCAGTACGGATACCGTCAGTACGCCGGCAAAAATTTTCTGAATTTTTCTGATAGTCATTTGGTATTCCTTTCTTTTGTGTAGGGTTTGTAGTTTCTGTATGAGCAAGTGAAAGCGGATCAGTTCCTCCCTTTCACTGTGCTTTCGATAATTTTAGAAATATCCTCCCCGAGATAATCCGGGTATTCGTCCCAGTGAAGCTTACTGGAAAGAGCCACATGGGGAAGCCTTACCAGCCGGACATCCTCCCGGCGGATCACCTTTTCAAATTCCGGATCTGCGAGGACAACCTGATATTTGCCGCTGTTGATCTCCCGGATGGCGCTGAGCTCATCAGGAAGGTGAACATCCTGCGGAGCTTTCAATTCTGCTTCCAGGCCGAAAAGACTTCCCACGGTGATGGGAACGTCGGTCTCTTTGGAGAGAAGGGCCCGAAGCTCGTTGGCAAAAATCTGCTCGTGAATGATCAGGATGCCTTTCTTATCGCTATTGCCTTCCGGAAGGGGCTGGAACCGCTCCTGTTTTTCCAGACGGTCTTTCAGTTCTGCTCCGTCGCCTAAAGGCAGGCCGCAGATATAGGGGATGCCGTATTTTTTCTCCAGAAAACGGGCGGCGGCAAGGCCGGAACGGGCAACCACCAGGTTTAAGTCCGCGTCCGGGCAGTTTTTGATCTGGTCCACGGAAAGACCCATCGCAAAATCGGACTGGATCTCATAGCCTGCGTCTTTCAGCCAGGTAAGGATTCGGTCGGAATTTCCTCTGTTTCCCACATCCAGAGGAAGCATGCCGAGAACATTCAGCTTTTTGCTTGTTTTCTCTGCCGCGCTCTTTTTCTTTGCGAAGCGGCGGATCAGAGTCATGAAGACATCGGAAGCGCCTTTGTCGTAATAGTCAAGGCCTGTGGTCGGAAAACCGAAGGAGGGAATGCCGCTGATGTTCTCCGTCTCGGCCGCCATGCCTTTTAAGTCGGTTCCGATGACAGTTGGCACCGGACTTCCGAGATAAGCGATAATGGAGGGATTTAAGTCCTCCGCGGCTTTCAGGGTGGCGTCGATGAATTTTTCATCGTTTCCCAGCACCGCGTCCATTCTCCGAAGGCCGGAGCAGTAGACCGCCGAGCGGGAACCCATCCAGCGCGGTTCATCATAGCCGGTGAAGTTTCCGGTACAGCCGGAAGCGTCGTGCATGACTACGATGCCGCCCAGATCAAAGAGTGCCGATGCCGCTCCGGAATAATCCGGCGCCAGCGGAAGCATAAATACACAAAGTCTGCTCATATGATTAACCCCGCTTTCACGATCATTTCCCGGACGTCCGCCTTGCTCCGGTAAGCTTCCCGGAGCATCTCCATGAGACGTCTGGTTCCGTAGAAGCCGAACATGCCTTCATCCTCCATAAGATCTGCCACCCGGTCGGAACCGGTCATATAGCCGCAGTCAAAGCCGATGCAGAGATATTTTTCTCCCTCGTGAGGGAATTTCACGGCGTTATGAGACATGGGATTTTCGATGAGAACCTCCGGATCTTCTTTTTTCAGGGCTTCAAAGGAGGGCTTCTCAAAGGCAGAGACACTGTCCGAAGCCACCATTCCCATATGGAAACCGTTTCGGCTCATCATGAGAGCCAGACTGTAGGGACGAAGAACCGCCTGATAATCCACGGCAATGGGATAATCCCCGATGACTTCTTTTGCCTTTTGGATCTCCTCGTAGGCTTTTTCTTTTTCTTCCTCGAGAGCCGGGCTGAAGTCCAGATCCAGCGCTTTTTCAAGCTTCCGGTAAACTTCTGTAATCTCTTCCGGATCGTAGGTTATATAGGCGGTGAGATAGGGAATGCCGAACTCTTTTTCCATCATCTCCGCTGTCTTGAGGGCAATGGGAGAAACAACGAGATTCAGTCTCGCGGAGGCCATCTCCATAAAGGAATCAAAATCAGTGTAATCTGCGATATTTGCCACGCGATAGCCTTTGGTTTTCAGGAGGCGTTTTAACTCCGAAGTTTTATCATAAGTAACATTGCTCCCCAGGACGTTGACCAGGTTCTTCGTCTCTTCTCTTTTTTCCAGGACGCTGAACATGTTCCGGTAGGTCGTGACTCCCGGTGGCAGCTTGGAATCCAATGAAATGGGATTCATCGTGCAGTGCCGGAATTTCACATCCGGATTTCTTCTCGTAAGCTCCGCCAGGATCGGCTCATGGTCGGTTCCCAGAAGGTCATCGAGGCAGGAAGTGAAAATCAGAAGGGCTCTCGGTTTTTTAGGCAGAGCCTCAAATAAAATATCTACATTATCGACTATCATCTGTTCAAAGTCGCCGGAAACGATGTCGGCTTCCGTGAGAAAGAGGTATGAGACCCGGTGTTTGATTCCGGCCACGGAAGCGCCGACAGCGTTGTGCCTTCCGCAGGCGGAAGGACATACGAACAAAAGATGTGCCTCCGGCACGAGAGCCGCCATGCGGACGATGCCCCAGCCGCCGTGGGAGGCGGAAACGTAATGAAGGGAACAGGCTTTACTCATAATTATTTTCTACCTCCGCCGAAAGGTTCAGGATATTCTCAGCCAGTTTCTGGTAAGCGCCAGCCATCTCGGAATCCGGCAGTGCTTCGATGACGGTTTTGCCCTCGGCTTCCGCTTCCTGAACGGATGCGCTTCTCGGAAGAACAGACACGATCTCGCCGCCGATCTCTTCCAGCGCTTTTTTGACCAGCGCCTCCTCGTTCTCAATGTTTCTGGAGTTTAAGATCACGCCGGAATACTGGGCATAGCCTCTTTTTCCGAAATTTTTCACCGCACTGGCGATGTTGGAAGCTGCGTAGAGGGCCATCATCTCTCCGGAAGTCACGATAAATACATTTCTCGCGTAACCGCCCCGGATCGGCATCGCAAAGCCTCCACAGACCACGTCTCCCAGCACATCGTAAAGAATGATATCCGGCCGGCAGATCTCGTAAGCGCCGATCTCCTCCAACTTTTCAAAGGCGGTGATGATTCCACGGCCTGCACAGCCGATGCCCGGAGTCGGTCCTCCGGCTTCCACGCACCAGACACCGCCGTATCCCTGGAAAAGCACATCCCCGGGGGTGATGTTTCCCTCTCCTTTTTCCCGGATCGCATCCAGTACAGAGGTGATTTTCTTTCCGTGCATCAGATTCTTCGTGGAATCTGCCTTGGGGTCACAACCGATCTGCAACACCCGGTAACCCATGTCAGCCAGAGCTGCAGAAATGTTGGAGGTGGTGGTGGATTTTCCAATTCCGCCTTTTCCGTAAACTGCAATTTTTCTCATGTCTGCCTCCTGTCTTAAACAGCATTCTCATTAGTTTTAACTAACCTCGATTTATAAATATACACGGAAGTCTTCTGACTGTCAACATGGGTAATTATCACTTTTTTCTCATTACGCCGTTGAGATGTAGAATTGCGTGAGCTGCGAAGCAGCGGAGCAATTCGTAGGCATCGGCGATTCTTTAAAAAAAGAAGAGCTGGTCTTAGACCAGCTCTCCCATATAGTAGAAGCCTCGGCTCTCTGTCAGATGAACAGAGACCAGCTTTCCGATGAGACTTTCGTCCCCTTTGAAATGAACGAGTAGATTGTTGGAAAGACGGCCGGTAAGATAGCCCTCTTCCTGGTGATTTTTCTCTTCAGCCAGGACCTCGACCACCTGTCCCGCATAGCGGGAGGAAGTCTCCTTGGCGATCTCCTGCACTTCTTTTAAGAGACGGTCGAAACGATCCTTGACCACGTCCTCCGGCACCTGGTTTTCCATGACGGCAGCAGGCGTTCCGGTACGTTTGGAGTAGATGAAGGTAAAGGCGCTGTCATAGCGGACCTTCCGTACCACATCCAGGGTCTCCTGGAAATCCTCCTCGGTCTCGCCGGGGAAGCCCACAATGATATCTGTGGTGAGGGAGATATCCGGCATGGCCTTCCGGAGCTTCTCCACCAGCTCCAGATAGTGCTCCTTCGTGTATTTCCGGTTCATGATCTTCAGAATCCGGCTGCTTCCGGACTGAAGGGGCAGATGGAGATGCTGACAGATCTTTTTCGATTTTGCCATGACCTCGATGAGCTCGTCGGAGAGATCCTTCGGATGGGAAGTCATGAAACGAATCCGCTCCAAGCCTTCGATTTTCTCCACCTCTTCCAGAAGCTTCGCAAAGCTCATGGGATTCTTGAGATTTTTGCCGTAGGAGTTGACGTTCTGGCCCAGCAGCATGACTTCTACCACGCCGTCTGCCACGAGGGAACGGATCTCCTTGATGATCTCCTCCGGCTCCCGGCTCCGTTCCCGGCCACGCACATAGGGAACGATGCAGTAGCTGCAGAAATTGTTGCAGCCAAACATGATGTTGACACCGGATTTAAAGAAATATTTCCGGTCACAGGGCAGATCTTCCACGATCTTGTCGGTGTCCTTCCAGACATCGATGATCATCCGGTCGGAAATCATGGAAGTGTAGACCAGCTCGGCGAATTTATAGAGGTTATGGGTACCGAAAACCAGGTTGACGAAACGGTAGCTCTTCTTGATCTTCTCCACCACCTGAGGCTCCTGCATCATACAGCCGCAGAGGGCGATCATCATATCCGGGTTGTTCTTTTTCTCATGACCCATGAGGCCAAGATGGCCGTAAACCTTGAGATTTGCGTTTTCCCGGACCGTACAGGTGTTGTAAACGATAAAGTCCGCTTTCTCACTCTCAGTGATCTCATAGCCTACGGTCTCCAGAATGCCCTTGATCTTCTCGCTGTCCCTTGCGTTCATCTGGCAACCGAAAGTCTGGGCGCTGGCCACAAGGGGACGGCCCAGTTTCTTGCTTTTTTCTTTTACAAGAGCCCGGAGCTTTGCCATAAAATAATACTGGCGCTCGGGTTCCTGAACCGGCGCTTCCGCGCTTAAATCGATCTTATCTAAATCCAATGTATTCATAAATAGAATTTCCTTCCTGTGTGCATAATAAACCATCATTAATCTTATAAGATACCCCGGAAAATGTCAACCGGAAAAGAGAAAAGCCGGAGGCTGTCTTTTTCAGAACAGCGCTCCGGCTCTTACGATTCCTTTATTGATGTTTCAGTAAACCAAACTTGTTCAGCGGCCAGATTCTCAAGAAGGCCCGACCTGTGATGTCACTCCGCTTGATGTTTCCGACCTCCGGATAACGTCCGTCACGGCTGTTGTTCCGGTTGTCACCCAGGACGAAATATTCATCGTCCCCCAGCGTGATGGGCTCCGCGGCCCTTCCGGGATTTTTCATTACCTCTGCGCCGTAGATATCACTCTCCAGTTTCTCACCGTTGATGTAAACGTAACCGTCGATGATCTGTACGGTTTCACCGGGAAGACCGATGATTCGTTTGATGAAATGCTCTTTCTTGCCGTTCTCTTCAAAGGGGAAAACGATGATATCATAACGCTCCGGATCACGGAACCGATAGGAAACTTTATCCAGAATCAGGTTCTGTCCGTCTGCCAGCGTGGGATCCATGGAATGACCGTCCACCTGGGTTCTCTGGCCTACGAAGTTCACGATGAAAAGTGCCGCCAGCAGCGCGATCACCAGATAAAATACCATCTCCAAAATTTCTCTTGCCATACTTTTCTGCTCTTTTGGTTCCTGTTCCTTTGTGTTTGCTTTGCTCATAATCTACTTACACTCCTACTTCCTGATCTGTCCGTTTCCGTAAATAATGTATTTCGTGGTGGTAAGCGCCAGAAGCCCCATGGGTCCCCGGGCATGCAGCTTCTGGGTGCTGATGCCGATCTCCGCGCCGAACCCGAATTCAAAACCGTCTGTAAACCGGGTGGAGGCGTTCACATAGACCGCCGCCGCGTCGATTTCGTCCAGAAAACGCTGGGCGTGGCTGTAATCGTTTGTGATGATGGCCTCGGAATGGCCCGTGTTGTAACGGTTGATATGTGCGATGGCCTCATCCAGGGAAGAAACGGTTTTGGCCGAAAGAATGTAGGCCAGGTATTCTGTCCCGTAATCCTCCTCCGTCGCCGGCACGATGCCGTCAATGCTTCCGCAGACCTTTTCGTCCCCGCGAATCTCCACCTGTTTTTCATCCAGGCGGGCTTTCAGCTTCGGCATCAGCTCATCCAGGACTTTTTCATGGATCACCAGGGATTCACAGGCGTTACAGACGCCGATCCGCTGGGTTTTTGCATTGAAAATGATATCCACTGCCATATCAAGGTCTGCCGTCTCATCCACATAGATGTGACAGTTTCCCGTGCCGGTCTCGATGACCGGTATTGTGCTGTTCTCCACCACAGCCCGGATAAGTCCCGCGCTTCCCCGGGGGATCAGTACATCCACATATTCCCGAAGCTTCATGAAAGCTGTTGTGGTCTCCCTTGAGGTGTCCTCGATGAGCGTCACCGCCGCCTCCGGAAAGCCTTTTTCCTGGAGAGCCAGGCGAAGCACCTTCACGATGGCCATATTGGAATGGATTGCATCCTTTCCGCCCTTTAAGATTACAGCGTTTCCTGTCTTAAAGCAGAGACCGAAGGCATCTGCCGTCACATTGGGCCGGGCCTCGTAGATGATGCCGACCACGCCTAAAGGCACCCGTTTCTGGCCGATGAGAAGGCCGTTGGGGCGCTTTTTCATGGAGAGTACTTCCCCAATGGGGTCTTCGAGTTGCTCCAGCTGATAAAGCCCCTCTGCCATCTGTTTTACTCTCTCTTCGGTGAGGAGCAGGCGGTCCAGAAGACCTTCTGGCATGTCGTTCTGTCTTCCGGCTTCCATATCCTTTTCATTTTCTTTCAAAAGAAAGTCACTCTGCTCCACGAGAAGCTCTGCGGCCCGGTGGAGAACCTGATTTTTTGCGTCTGAATCTGCTTTCTGAAGGGAAGGCTGCGCGGCTTTCGCCAGGCGGCCGATTTCGTTTAAATCCATAAGTCTCCTCCTTTTGCGAAAAATGTTAGCAGTGTCGGTATACTTTTGTGGGCGTCACCACCAGATCCGGCAGCACGTCAAAGGTATCCGACGGGATCTCTTCTTTGATCTGAAAATCCAGAGCCAAGGCGATCGTGGGATGCTTCGGGTGGGCGCTTAAGTAACGGTCATAAAAGCCTTTTCCGTAACCCAAGCGATGGCACTCAGGATCAAATCCCACGCCAGGCACCAGAAGAAGCGCCGTTTCGTCCGTAGCTTCCGGAAGGGAAGTCTTCGGCTCCGGAATGGCGAAATAACCCGGCTCCAGGTCTTCCTCCATAGAATGGATATAGTAAAAAGTCATATCCTCTCCGTGAACCCTCGGAGCAGCGATCCGTTTGCCGTCCCGCAGAGCCGCCTCATAAATTTCTCTTACGGAGGCCTCGCCCTTACAGTCTATGTATAAATATACAGCTTCCGCTTTCTGATAGACCTCCATCGAAAGGATTTTTTCTGCGATCGCATGGCTACCGGAACGGATTTCCTCCTCCGTCAGGGAACGGCGGTGCTTGAGGATCTCTTTTCTAATTTCCTTTTTCTTTGAGTTTTTGTCCATATTTTTCACCCAGGTTTTCCACGCTGCCGTCTTTGTTTAAAATATCGATGTTGTCCAGCTGGCTCTTCAGATTCATGCGGACGGAAGCCAGAAATTCTTTTCGGAGAAGCTGCTGTTCCTTCTTCTCCTCCTCCGTCAGCCCTTCCGCCTTGGAGCGGCGGGCCAGCTCGTTGATCCGCTGGATCTTTTCATCAGAAATTCCCATTGTTATGTCTCCTTACTTATAGTTTTTCCAGATAATCCATCAGGTAAAAATCTTTCCCTGAGGCCCCGGCAAACAGAGTGCCCAGATGCTCTCCGTTCATAAGCCGGTGCAGAATGCGGAAATCTTTTCCGTTGGCGATGATCATATCAGCTCCGGAACTCACAGCCAGCCGGGCTGCGGTGAGTTTAGAGGCCATGCCGCCGGTTCCCACGTTGCTGCTGCTCGTGTCCTTTCCCATTTTCAGAAGATCCTCATCCAGCTCGTGAACCTCATCGATGAACTCCGCCTCCGGATTCGTATGGGGGTCATCGGTGAAAAGGCCGTCGATGTCGGATAGGAGGATCAGAAGATCCGCTCCTACCAGAGCCGTCACGATGGCAGAAAGCCGGTCGTTGTCGCCGAATTTCATCTCATAGGTGGAAACCGTGTCGTTCTCGTTTACGATAGGCACCACCCCGAGCTTTAAGAGTTCCTCAAAGGTATGATAGGCATTCAGCCGGCTGAGATTGTTCTGTACCGTACTCTTGGTCATCAGGATCTGCGCACAGCTCTGATTATATTCTGAAAAAAGCTTCTGATAGATCATCATCAGCCGGGCCTGGCCGATGGCCGCACAGGCCTGCTTTTCCTCGGTTCGCTCCGGCCTTTTCGGAAAACCGGCAGCCTGGCTGCCCACGGCGATGGCTCCGGATGAAACCAGCACCACGTCTTTTCCCTGGTTTCGAAGATCGGTGATCTCCCGGATCAGCACTTCCATCTTCGTGAGATTCAGCGCTCCGGTCTCCGGGTGGGTCAGAGATGAAGAACCGATTTTGATGACAATCCTCTTTTTGTCCTTCAGATGTTCCCGTAAATCCATACAGTTATTCCTCCTTAGGTCAAGCATATCGTTTTCATCTTACACCATTTTACGGAAAACATCCACTCTTTTTTCGATTAACTGCTGTAATTTTCCAGAAAGCTGAAGAGCTCCCCTTCCCCGGAAAGGCTCTTTCCCTCCCGGATTTCTTCCTGAATCCCGGCGGGAAGCTGCTTTACCGGAATAGAAGTTTTCTCATAGAGGGTATGCTCTTCTCCCTGATAAATGCTGACCTTTCCCTCTTCCTCCTCCAGATAATACACTATTCCTTCCTCTGCCCGGACGCCCTCCTCGGCGCTCTGAAAGCGCAGGTCACTGAAAATATAGAGCAGGGAAAGCAGAAAAATTCCCGCAAAAAAACCGATACCGTAACGGCGGCTGTTCATAGACATCCACTCCTTTTTCACAGTATCGGTCATTTTTCAGATTTTTTATGAAACAATTTTTACCAGTTCGAGAAGCTCCGGCTCCAGAAGAACGCCCTCCCGGGTATCATATCCGGCCGCATCACTTTTCTGAATGCAGTGAGCCACAAAGCGGTGGGCCGCCTCAGCCGCTTTCCGTAAGGACAGGCCTTTTAAAAGCGCTCCCAAGAGTACCGCTGAGAAAAGATCTCCTGTTCCGGGATAAGCCCGGCCGGTGGGCTCATAGGTGAACCAGTCCGCCTCGTCTCCATCAAGAATCCCTACGGCAGAAAGGCCATCCTCCAGCGGAATGCTGGTGAGGACTGCGTTTTTACAGTTCAGGTTTTTCAGCTTTTCTGTAATACGCAGAAATTTCTCTTTGCCGCAGTTCTCCTCGTAAGCTTCCCCGGTGAGAAGACAGCTCTCGGTATAGTTGGGCGTCATCAGCGTGCATCTTGGAATCAGCCCTTTTAAGAGTTCGTTATAGCTTTCGTCAAAGTTGGAATAAAATTTTCCGTGATCCGCCATGATCGGGTCGAAAAGCACCGGGCCGCCGGAAAAATCTTCCAGAAAAGTATAAGCCTCCCGCACGTTTTTTTCATTTCCCAGATACCCCACAAAGACGGCATCAAAGGAAAAACCCTGACTTTTCAGATGCTTTCCGCAATCCCCGGCAAAGCCGGACAGCGGATAAATGGCAGGTTTTCCGTAACCTCCCGTGTGGGTGGAAAGCACCATGGTCGGAACCGGGCAGGCTTCCACGCCGAGAACGGACAGCACCGGAAGGATATTTGTCATGGCTGCCTTCCCCACGGTGCAGAGATCGTGAAGGATGGCAGCTCTCTGGATCGGTTTCTTTTTTACAGCAGTCTGCATTTTTTCAGCACTCCTACAAGAATTGCGCCCTTGGGAATGGCGTAGAGTTCTCTCTCTGTGATTCCGCGAAGTTTAATGAGCACCACGCCGTAAACGACGATGGCCACGAGAATCGCTGCCAGGCAGGAAATTGCATTTCCCACAGCCAGATGGCAGAGATTATAAACGCCATAGGCGGCCAGTCCCATAATGCCGGAAGAAACCAGCGGAATGATAAAGGTCCGCACGAGCTCCTGACGGTAGCGGAGATATTTCTTGATGGAGATGGCATTGAGAATGCACATGATCAGCCCAAAGAAAATATTGGAATAAAGCACTCCGTAGATATTCAGCTTGAAAACAGTCATCAGAATCGCCAAAAGGATCAGATGAAGCACCAGAGCGATGGCGGAATGGATCATCGGCTCTTTCATCCGGCCCAGACCCTGAAGGATACCTGTCGTCAGGGTGGAAAGGCCGAGAAGCACGATGAGCAGGGAACCGGTCTGCATGATACCGGAAGCCAGCTCTGTGGAATCGCTGAAGATCAGCCGCATGATCGGGGATGACAGTGCCAGAAAACCAACTGCACAGGGAATCGTGAGGATCATCGTATAGCGGATCGTGTCACGGACCTTTATGGAAGCTTCCTTCGTGTCATTGTCTGACATAACAGCAGCCAGGCTTGGCACCACAGAGGGAGCCAGGCAGGAGGCGATAGACAGCGGTACGTTCATCAGCACGCGGAACTCTCCGGAGTAGACGCCCCAGATCGTCACATACTGTTTCTCGGTATAGCCCTGGCCGGCCAGAATCGCGTTGAAAACGCCCTGATCGAGCACGGTTCCGATGTTGTAAATGACAGTGCTCAGTACGATGGGCACGAGGGTCCAGATCAGGATTTTATAAATCTCCCGATCGGATTCCTGCTCCGTGGTCACATCCCGCCGCAGCTGACGGTTCATCCGGCCGCGGTAAGCCATGTAAACCGCAATCAGAAAGATCAGAGCCACAGCAATGCTGATCACGGTTCCAAGCGTTCCGCCTGCAGCGCCGTAAGCAGCGCCCAAGCTGTCGTTTCCTTTTTTCTCACCAAGTTTCGTTCCGTAACCCACAAAGACAAAGGCAGCTGCCAGAGAGACAATGGCATTTACCACCTGCTCGATGACCTGTGAGGCCGCCGTGGGAACCATGGTGCTCCGTCCCTGGAAAAATCCACGGAACACACCGGTAATGGCAAAAAGGAAAATCGCAGGGGCCAGCACTCTAAGCGCGTAGGAAGCATTCTCTGCCTTCATGGCATATTTGGTAATGACTCCCGCAAATAAAAATGTCACGATGGACATGGCCGCTCCCACGGCTATGGCAAAGCGCATGGCACACTTGAAAACCCGGTATGCGTTCTTCTGTTCCCCGGCATGGAGCCGTTCCGAAACCATCCTGGATACCGCTAGGGGAATGCTGAAGGACGAAACCATCAGAATGATATTATAGAGCTCATTGGCTGTGCTGTAATATCCGATTCCCTCTGTACCCAGTATGTTTTTCAGCGGAATCCGGTATACCATTCCGATGATACGGGCAATGAAAGAAGCCGCTACCAGAATCGTACCCTGTACTAAATAATCTTTATTTTTGCTTTTGTTTCCCACGGTACACCTCGTTGTTTCATTTTTTATTCGTTATTCGATAACAATATTATCCTCATAACTGTCCTGGATAATGCATACCCAGGTCCTTCCCTGATTCAGGGTGATCTCGTTGCCGTCGGCATCGTAATAAACGGCACGGCTGTCCGGATTCTCCGGGTCTTCCTTTTTCCAGGTGCCTTTCTCATAGCCGCCCTTGGTGAAGTAATACATATCGCCGCCGGACTGGGTGTCGATGTTCAGATAGCCGTGATCGTCATAGTTCTGCCACTGGCATACCTGGAAAATGATGTTGGTGACAGCCAGCTGATCGTTGGTGTTCTGGTCGATCTGGGCCTCTCCGTACTGGAAACGGTTGTAGTAACCGGCCTCCGCATTGTACTCAAACCAGGGCTTGTTCACAGAATAACCCGGGCGGATCACCGTTGCGGTTCCCTCATCGGGCACGATGGTCTCATCGTCAGCGGCAAATTTATAATGTCCTGTAAAATCATCCTCATAATCGGTGCGGTAGCCGTTCCGCTCCATGGCTGTCTTGATGCCTTCCTCACTGATGTATACGTTATGGGGTGCAGGACGGTCGCTGGTGCGGTAGAAAATGTCCTCTCCGCAGTAGCCGCTGACAGCACCGGCCTGATCCTGATACTGAAGACCGCTGATGTTATCTGTTCCCTCGGCGTTCAGCTTGTTCATGGCATAAACGGCCTGGCCATAATGGATGTAAACGGCATCAAACTCTTTTGCAAAATCAATGTAATAGTCACGGCAGCTTCTGACAGAACCGATCTTCTCCATGCCGCGGTAATCCTCAAAGATTCCCATAAGACGGGTAAGTCCACCTTCTACAGGAGCCTCGTAAACGATACCGGCTTCCTCGATACCGGCCTGGGGGCAGGCATCATAAATGTTGTTCAGCATGATTGCCATGGGGCGCTTCGTTCCCACTTCAGCATCAACCAGACGGCCGGTGAGCTTGCTTCGTACCTGAGCATCGGGGGCCAAGGACTCAGCCTCGGTGCTGCTCTCCTCTGCTGCTGCAGTTTCAGCAGTCTCACTGCTGTCACTGGAGGAATCCACGCTTAAACCGGCCAGAGAATCGGTCCGGGTCACAGGTGCGTCGTCTTTCTGAACCAACTCTGCTGCCTGGGCGGAAGTGCCAAGGACGGCGATGGCTGCTGCTGTTACAAGAAGTCTTGTCTTTAATCTGTTCATAGTTTTATCCCCTCTCTGTTATCTTGTGATGGAAAGGCTCTGAAGGATTTCCTCCTGCCGCCGTTCCATTTCTTTTGCTTCCTCTTCTGTCATATGGTCGTACCCACAGAGATGGAGCATACTGTGAGCCACCAAAAAGGCAAATTCCCGTTTCGTCGAGTGACCATAAGCCTCTGCCTGCTCCAGGATCTTGTCCCCTGAGAGAACGATATCCCCCAGCATGAGTTCGCCGGATTCCGGATCAAAGGAATCGGCTTCCTCCTCTTCCACTCTGGAAAAATCAGACGGAGTCTCATAGTTTAAAAGCGGGAAGGAAAGTACGTCTGTGGGCCGGTCGATTCCCCGGAAATTCCGGTTCATCTCGTGGATCTCCTCGTTTCCCGTCAGAAGCACATTTACCTGGACCTCATAGGGACAATTCTCATGATCCAGGCTCGCCTCGATCACTTTCCCGGCCAGCTCTTCCGGAGAAAAAGGCCAGTCCTTTCCATATTCATCTTCGTAAATAACGCTCATTGGCGCCTCCTTTGCTGTGCGGAAGTTTTCTTCTCGTACTCCTCATAGGCATTGACGATCTTCTGCACCAGCGGGTGACGCACGACGTCTTTGCTGGTAAGGTGGCAGAAGGAAATATCTTCCACATTCTTTAATACCTTCATTGCGATCTCCAGACCGGATTTCTGGGTGCTGGGCAGATCTTTCTGGGTGGAATCGCCAGTCACGATGACTTTGGAACCGAAACCGATACGGGTCAGAAACATTTTCATCTGGGCGGGCGTGGTATTCTGGGCCTCGTCAAGAATGATAAAGGCGTTATCCAGCGTACGGCCTCTCATATAAGCCAGCGGCGCTACCTCGATGAGGCCTTTCTCCATATTTTTCGCGAAGCTGTCCGGCCCCATGATCTGATAGAGGGCATCGTACAGCGGGCGAAGATACGGGTCTACCTTGCTCTGCAGGTCTCCCGGCAGGAAACCAAGTTTTTCTCCCGCCTCAATGGCAGGTCTTGTGAGGATAATTCTGGCAACCTCGCCGTTTTTGAAGGCCGAAATCGCCATCGCCATCGCAAGATAGGTTTTTCCGGTACCGGCGGGCCCGATGCCGAAGACGATCATCTTGTTCCGGATGGCGTCCACATAGGCTTTCTGTCCCAGTGTCTTGGGTTTGATCACCTTGCCGTTGATCGTGTGGCAGATGCAGTCCTTGTCAATCTCCACCATGGAGCCGGTGTCTGTGTTTTCCATGGTGAGGGCCAGAGCGTAATTGATGTTCTGCTCCTCAATGGTGTTTCCTCTCATCGAGAGCTTCACCAGGTCCTGTACGATCTCCTTCGCCTTGGAGACATTGACCGCATCTCCGATGATCTTGAGCGTCCCGTCCCGGAGGATCATGGTCACGTTCAGGGTGCGCTCGATCTTTTTTATATGCTGGTCAAACTGACCGAATACATTCTTCTCGTGCTCTGCCGGAATTTCTGTAATCGCTTCAATGATGCTCATGAATCTGTTCTCGTCCTTTCCACTCGTTTTCCGGTTCTCTGAATGAGCGTAAACTGCCCCTTTGCGGAACAGCTTTTCTCATCCGTTTCTATTTTAACATCATTTTCAAATATTTGAACCCCTTTTTCCTGAATTTTTTCCATATTTTTTTCCATTTGTTCCTGCATTCGGGCAGCGGCCTCCGCCGGGCTGTACCGTTTCTTCACCAGGCGATATTCCCGCATACGCATCCGGCCATAAAAAAAGGGCAGCTTGAAATACCTGGAAAAGCCGAACTGCCGCTCTTCCGTCACCAGATCGAAGGTTTTGTAGGTCCCTTCCTTTGGTCTCCAGGAAAAAATCCGGCTCCCGATCTGAAGAAGAAGCCCGCTCTTTTCTTTGCCGGTATAAACTTTTTCCTCATAAATCAATGGAAACTCATCCTGATACTCATAGACAGTCCGGATGAAAATGTCCGCATCCGCCCCGCAGTACTGATAGCCGGTGACTTCTTTCTCATCATTGAAAATCGGAATCTCGGAGGACACTAGGAGGTCTCCTTTTTTCACCCTATCCCCCACCTGGACCTGGGGCACGCCTTTCCGGGTCACAATACTTTCGATGACACCGCCGCTTCCGGCAATGAGATCGCTCTCCGGCAGCTCTTTCTGGGTGAGATCCCCAATATCGTTTTCCTTCACATCGATGAGGAGGCTGGTTCCCTTGATTTTGGCGGAAACCCAGAGAAAATCCGGAAATTTTTTCCGGAGGTCGGACTGAAGCTTCTTACAGTCGATGGTATTTTTCAAAGTTCCGTAGGTGGCCTTCTCCTCCTTGAGATAACGGTAAATGACCTCTGCGGAGGCGGAACGGTTGCCGTTGATCTCAATATTCCAGATAAAAAAAGAAAACAGAAACAGAAGGGCCGACCCGCCGAGAAAACCCACTGCAAATGCTTTCCGGTGCCGGTTCCGGAAAAGCCAGAATGGAAGGCCGCGCTTTTTAACAATGCGGATATGGGCTCCCGTCTTTCGGGCCAGGGGCCTGAGCTTTCGGAAATCTTTTATGGAAATGTTCAGTTCGTAGGCATTTTCTTTTGGGGTGAGATCCCATATGTAAAAACCGTGAAGGGCACAGATGTTTAAGAAGCGGTCGTAGGAAACTGTCCGGACCCGGATCCTCACATAGCCCCTGATGAAGCGCTGGATTTTCTCCGTCATGAAAAATTCCTCCTGTCAGCTGGTCAGAAAGCAGATGCTGGTGATGGTTCCTGTAAGCTTCAGCGCATCCTTCGTGTAATAGACAAGAAAAAGATGCTGTCCTTCGATCCGCAAAAGGCAGGCTTTTGTCTGGAGTAAAAGAACAGCATCCGTGTACTGGAGAATTCCTTTGAAATTTTCAATGAACAGCTCTTCCTGACCGGTCATGGAAAGAAGGGGCAGGGAAGACACCAGCTCCGGCGGGATCCCTGCCGCGTCCGTCAGCGCCCGGCCAAAGGGCTTTTTTCCTTTTCGTCCCATAGGCAGCCGACCCTCCGGGCTTTTGTTATCCAGTATATGTAGAAAAAGGGCAGTTCAGAACTGCCGCATGTTATCCGGTCTGCCCTACAATAGAAATCAGATCTGCCCGGTAGGCTTCCAGCGGCTGGCGGCTCTCGTAATCCATCCAGAATACCCAGCGGTCCGGTCCCACATCGGCGATGGGATCATAGGCGGTGACAGCTACCTGGAGATAATGGCTATTCATCTCTCCGATGGTGAGCTTATCCAAAAGTGCATCCCTGGAAAAGAGCGTGCCGTCTTTATATTTTTTGAGCTCTTCCAGCCAGGAATCCTCACTGGTCAGCTCCATGAGATCCCAGCGGCTGAACTGTTTTTCGTACATGTCAATATCCACCAGCTTCTGTGCCGTCACCTGATCGGAAAGTTTGATCACTTTTCCGGTGGACGCATCCACGAGGTAGCAGTAAGAAAGGGTATCGTTCAAATAAACGGAGCCTTCCCACCATGCATCCTCTCCAAAGACATCCTGGCTGGTCTCGATCCTCATTTCCGGGTTGGCTTCCGTCTCTCCCTCTGCCGTCATGGGGAAGGTCACATCAAAAATAAGGTTCATCTCAGAAAGTGCGGTATTTGCAGCCGCCGAGCTGGAAACAGGAGTTTCTTTCGCCTCTGCCGTATTGTCATTGAGCTGGTAGGAAAACTGCTCGCCCGCCAGAACGCTTCCACTTCCCGGTGTCAGAAGCAGGCAGCCGCCCAGAAAAGTCATTGCGTACAGCCAGTGTTTTCGTTTCCTCATAAAAATGCCTCCTCTCAAAATTCGTAATGTTTTGTCTGTGATTCCGTTAGTGTTACGGCGATTATAACATATAATTTGCAGAAAAATATATGGTTTTTTCTTAATTATATATAATCTTTTTGATGAGATAAACAAAAGTTCTGAAATTTATCTGTCATGTTGAAATTTCAACAGGGATAGGATAAACTGATGGAAGACAAAATTTTAACGACAAGGAGTGGATACGGAAGATGAAAATCGGACTGATTATGGAAGGTGGAGCCATGCGGGGAATGTTTACCGCCGGGGTGATCGATGTGTTAATGGAAGCAGGCGTGAGTTTTGACGGGGCCATCGGCGTCTCCGCCGGTGCCGTCTTTGGCTGTAATTATAAATCACGGCAGATCGGGCGGGTGATCCGCTACAATAAAGCTTACTGTCAGGATCCCCGCTATGTCAGCTTCCGCTCTCTTCTTAAGACCGGCGATATTTACGGAGAGCAGTTCTGTTATCACGAGCTGCCCGACCGGCTGGATCCCTTCGATGTGAAAACCTATGCGGAAAATCCCATGAATTTCTATGTGGTCTGCACGGACGCGGACACCGGAAAAGCGGTTTATCACAACTGCCTAAAAGGAGATGCCGAGGATATTCAGTGGATGCGGGCTTCCGCCTCCATGCCGGCCCTCTCCCGCTTCGTAAAGCTGGATAGCTATTCCCTCTCCGACGGCGGCACCGCTGATTCCATTCCGGTGCGCTTCTTTGAGAGCATTGGCTATGACCGGAACGTCGTCATCCTCACCCAGCCCGAAGGCTATGTGAAAAAGCCCAACCAGCTGCTCCCCCTCCTCCGGATCCTTCTCTGGAAAAATCCGGCTCTCATCCATGCCCTCGAGAACCGCCACGAGCGCTACAACGAGACCCTCGCCTACATCAGAGAACAGGAACGCTCTGGAAACCTCCTGGTCATCCGCCCCGAAGCTCCTCTCAACATTGGCGCCGTCGAACGCCACCCTGAGGAATTGGAACGGGTGTATCAGATTGGAAGGAAAGAAGGGGAAAAACGGTTGAGGGAAGTGAAGAAATTTCAGCCCTCCTTTTTTTAAAAAATTCAGTTCTTCAACAACCCTTTGATAGCCCGGTAGATCTCGCTGCCTTTTTTGTTGCCGAACTGTTTGACCAGGGCGTTGTTAATACCCTGTTTGGATTTGAATTCGTTGATGCAGGCCATGACTTCGTCCGCGTCGTCTTTGCAGGAGGCGGGGAGAAGATCCAGAACCTGATTTTCCTCGATGCTCTGGAACTGGAGGTTGGAGATCTGCTGGATATCTACGCTGCGCTGTTTCCAGAACTGGATGATATAGTGGAAGCCGTCGTCGTTGCTGACGATGAAGTAGTTCTCGTCAGGATTTGCCGCCGTGAGAGAACCGAGATAAGTCGCCAGCTGGAAATCCAGGGCATTTTTTGCTCCGGTTTCTACCTTATAATAGAAGACCCGCGCTTTGGAAGCGTTGATGCAGAGGTGAATATCAAAGGTCAGCTTGTCTGCATTGCTGCTGTAGAAAAGATGTACCTGATCTCCCTCGGGAAGCTTCTCGATGCCTTTCAGTCCATTGTAACCGATGTTTTCAAAATCCACTAAATAAATTGCCATATACGATTCCCTTTCTATTGTTTCCGTTCCCGCCTTTTACCTGTAAGAGACGATACCCGGAGGCAATAGACAGCGGCAGCTTCCAGCATTTCCGGCCGGAAAACAAGGTTTGCTCCGGGAGCCGCATGCTTCATAAGAAGGGTCAGCGCCCGTTCCTTTTTTTCCGGCGTCTCCAAAAGGGTAACTGTTCCGTTTCCCATAATGCTCTCATAAGCTGCGGAATAGCTGCAGGCGTAGTCGCCTGTGATTACCTCGTAACCACAGTCCAGCTCGAAGGCCACATTTGGATCCTTGCGGAAGGCATCAGCTTTCCGGCCTTCCTTTGCCGAATGGAAATAAAGGAGCAGTTCGTCCTCCCACTCAAAACCATAGTTGACGGGGACGACGAACATACCTTCCTCATCCATGGCGCCGATCCTTAAAATCTGACATTTTTCCAGAATCCGGCGAAGCTCCTCCGGGGAGGTCACTTCCCGTTTCTGCCGCCTCATGGGGCGATGCCCGTTTTTCATTTTTCACCTCCTGGTATCGTTAAAACGTATAAAACGTTTTGGGCGCGATCTCCTGCTCGCGAAGAAGGGCGTGAACGATTTCTTCATACACGGCAAGGGAACCGGCCTTTTTGATTTTTTTCATGTAAGTTTCCGGACTGGTAAAAAGATGACTCATGTAAAACCAGAGTTCCTTCATCTTAAAAAGCACATCCTTGTCACCGGACATTACGCCCCGGTACTCTTCCACCAGACGGTCATGGAAATGCAGAAAGCTTTCCTTTGAAAGCCCATGCTCTCCATAAAGCTCGTTTAAAAGAGCGGGATTTGCCACCAGCCCCCGGCCCAGCATCAGTCTGTCCACAGACGGAAACTGCTCCGTAAACTGTCTTACCATTTCTTTTGAAAAGAGATCCCCGTTGTAACAGAGGGGATTTTTGCTCTCCCGCACTGCCAGTGCAAAGGCCTCAAGGTCCGGTTTTCCCTTGTAAAAATCTTTCCGGAGTCTCGGATGCACGATGAGCTCCACCAGCGGAAAACGGTTGAAAAGCGTAAGAAGTCTTGAAAACTCCTCAGGTTCTTCCAAACCGATTCTCGTCTTGACGGAGATCTTAAGATCCAGAGCAGAAAAAATTTCATCCAGAAAAGCTTCCAGCTGATCCGGATCAGCAAGCATGCCGGAACCTTTGCCTTTTGCCACCACAGTGCCCGACGGGCAACCTAAGTTCAGATTGATCTCCTGAAAACCATATCTCTGAAGTTCTCTGGCCCCACGGATAAAGTCCTCGCTTTTTCCTGTGAGGATCTGGGGAACTACCGTCAGTCCCGGATTATTTTCCGGCAGGATATCCTGGATTTCACGGTTCCGGAAGATCTTTTTCGTCCCAGGAACCAGGAAAGGCGTAAAATATTTATCCGGCGAGCGAAAACACTCCCCATGGACTCTGCGGTAGATATGGCCTGTGATGCCTTCCATCGGCGCAAAATAGTAATTCATAACATGAAAATCCTCTCATTCATTGTAAGTTTATCCCTTTTACCTGTCAAGCCCGGGATTTTCAAAAGCAATACTGGCAAAGAAAAGTTCATAAAAATCATCCTCTCCTTCCAGCATCGGGGAATTTTCTCCGCCGCCGTTAGTGCTCCGGCGCATGGAGGCATAAAATTCCTCCCCTTCCTGGATGAGATCCATCTCATAGATCGGATAGCCCAGCTCCCGGCAAAGGCTGCAGAAGGCGCTTAACGGGGCTTTTTCCTTTCTGGTGTCCAGAAGTCTTTCGCGAAGACCGGGATCTGCCAGTGCTTCTTTTCTCAGTTTTTCCAACATTTCCGCAAGATTCATATGACTACCTCCTTAAGCATTTTTCTTTCCCTACTTGATCTCCATTATACCTGCATCAGGGCAGCAGAGCAAATAAAATCTGATTTTTTATAGGAAATGCTGACACTTTATGGTATACTGGATTCAAAAAACGAAAGGAGAAAAGTTATGAACACAACCAGACGCTGGCTGACTCACCTCTCTGCCTTCTTCTTCGTCCTATTTATGGCCTTTGGCCTTACCTCTTATGCGGACGACGGAATGAAGGTTCATTTTCTGAATGTGGGTCAGGCAGACTCTACACTGATCACCTGCGGGGATCACGCCATGCTCATCGACGCCGGAAAAAACGATGACAAAGAGCCGATTCTCAATTACATCCAGAATAAGGCAGGACTTACCCATCTGGATTATATGATCGGCACGCATCCTCATGAGGATCACATCGGTTCCATGGATTCCGTCATTGAAGCGGTCTCCGTCGATACCGTGATGCTCCCCAATGTAACCGCCAACACCCGGACTTTTCAAGATGTGCTGACAGCCATCGATGAGAAAGGGCTTTCCATCACGGTTCCGGAAGTGGGCGAGACCTACTCTCTGGGCGATGCTTCCTTCACAATCCTGGGTCCCGTCTCCGATTATGGCGATAACCTGAACGACTGGTCCATCGCCCTCAAGATCACCTATGGAAACACCAGTTTCATCTTCACCGGTGACGCCGAGGCAGATGCGGAAGCTGACATGCTGGGCACTGGCCTGGATCTCAGCGCGGATGTTTATCAGGTAGGCCACCACGGTTCCCGGACTTCCTCCAGCAGTGCCCTTCTGGATGCCATCAGTCCCAGGTACGCGGTCATCAGCTGCGGAGCTGGAAATGATTATGGCCATCCTCATCAGGAGACGCTGGATGCCCTCTCTGCCAGAAACATCGAAGTTTACCGGACAGACCTTCTGGGAACGATCGTCGCAGCCACCGATGGAAACAGCATTTCCTTCAGCACCGCTTTCGGCAGCGGCTCATCCGGTTCTTCCTCTGAAAACCAGAGCTCTTCCAGCTCCACCGCTGTCATCAGCGACGACGGTCAGTACAGCCAGGATAACTCGGCTTCCAGCAGTGATGTCACCGTTCACATTACCAAAACTGGAGAAAAATACCACTCTGCAGGCTGTCAGTATCTGAAAAAATCAGATATCGAGGTCACGCTCTCCGAAGCAAAAGCCCGGGGACTTACTCCCTGCAGCAGATGCAATCCTCCGCAATAATGAAAGGAGCATTTCTATGAAAGGAACTGTAGACCGGATCGAAGAAAACTTTGCTGTCTGTGAAATGGAAGGAAGGATTATGCAGAACATCCCCCTCTCCGCTTTTCCGGAGCAGCCAAAGGATGGAGATCTTTTTGATTATGAAAATGGAATTGCCGTCCTAAGACCAACTGAGACAGCAGAACGAAAAGAAGAGATACAGTCTCTTTTTGAACGGTTAAAAAAGAAAAAATAACTACAGACTGGAGTTTTTATTTATGGAAAGAGAAAAATTTTCGTCCCGCTTGGGATTTATCCTGATTTCCGCCGGCTGTGCTATCGGCCTCGGAAACGTCTGGCGCTTCCCCTATATTACCGGAAAATATGGCGGAGCCGCTTTTGTCATTTTATACCTGTTTTTCCTCGTAATCCTGGGACTTCCCATTATGGTTATGGAGTTTTCCGTTGGAAGAGCCAGCCGAAAAAGCGCAGCCCTCTCCTTTGACGTCCTGGAGCCCAAAGGAACCAAATGGCACCTCTATAAATATGGAGCTATGGCCGGAAACTATCTGCTGATGATGTTCTACACCACCATCGGCGGCTGGATGGTCCTCTATTTCTTCAAGACCGCTCTGGGACAGTTCGACGGCCTGACCTCTGCGGAAGTTTCCGAGAGTTTCGGAACTCTCATGAGCCAGCCCGGACTCATGACCTTCTTTATGATTCTCACGGTTGTGATCTGCTTTGGCATCTGTTCCCTCGGTCTTCAGAAGGGCGTGGAAAAGATCACGAAAGTCATGATGGTCTGCCTGCTGGGACTGATGATTGTCCTGGCTGTCCGTTCCCTCCTCTTAAAAGGCGGCGAGGACGGCATCAAATTTTACCTGTTCCCGGATTTCAAAAAGCTGACGGAAGGAAGCGGCGGCCTCTGGGAGGCAGTCTACGCAGCTATGGGCCAGTCTTTCTTCACCTTAAGCCTCGGTATCGGCGCTCTGGCGATCTTCGGAAGCTATATCGGCAAAGAGCGTTCCCTCACCGGCGAAGCCTTAAGCATCGCCGTCCTGGATACCTTCGTAGCCCTGATGGCAGGACTTATCATTTTCCCGGCCTGCTTCGCCTACGACATCCAGCCGGACAGCGGTCCCAACCTGATCTTTATCACCCTGCCCAACGTATTCAACACCATGAACGGCGGTCGGCTCTGGGGAAGTCTCTTCTTCCTCTTCATGTCCTTCGCCGCTTTTTCCACGATCATCGCGGTGTTTGAAAATATCCTCTCCTTCGCCATGGATCTCACAGGCTGCAGCCGGACGAAGGCCGTTGTGGTAAACCTCATCGCCATCATTGTGCTTTCCATGCCCTGCGTACTGGGCTTCAATGTGTTGAGCGGCCTCAAACTCCCCGGTGGTTCTGTGCTGGATTTCGAGGATTTCCTCGTCAGCAACAACCTGCTCCCCTTAGGAAGCCTCGTTTACCTTCTCTTCTGCACCAGCAAGTACGGCTGGGGCTTCAAGAATTTCATGAAAGAAGCCAACACCGGAGAAGGCCTAAAATTCCCCAAATGGGCAAGATTCTATGTGAGCTATATTCTTCCGGTGATTGTGCTCGTGATCTTCTTTATGGGGTATTGGAGTTTCTTCCACTAATTATAATTATTGCAATCGAGTGGAAGGCTAATCATTAGTTGATTAGCCTCCTCTCACACCACCGTGCGTACCGTTCGGTACACGGCGGTTCTTTAGTTTTCACAAACTCTCAGATAATAGTCAAGCATGGATGTATATCCCAGCTTGACTATTATTTTATTTGAAAAGATTTGATTCAGCACTTTTGCCATTCTCCAGTAACCTTTTCTACTATTGGCTAGTTCCTTTGCCTTCCAATGTTCCATACCCTGTGCCTTCAACATTCGGTATTTCGTTTTGATTTTCTTCCATTGTTTCCAATAGACCGCTCTCATTCGTCGTCTTACCCATTCATCTGTTGTCCTAAGAAGTCCTTTCATATCTGCAAGCCTAAAGTAATTTACCCATCCTCGCACATAATCTTGATAATTCTTCTCGCGTACCGCGTTACTAATTCCTCTCTTCCTGTCCGTCAATTCTCTGATTTTCTTCTTCATCTTCGCTACCGACTTTGGGTGTACTCTGAATCTGCATTTTCCTTTGTATCTATAAAAGGAATACCCAAAGTACTTGGCTTTGCTGATATGTTAGACGAATTTGCCTTACAAAAAACCATGTATGAACTCAACGAAAAAATAAAACTTATACTGAATTTGATGAATCAGCCTCAAAAAAATAAGTCCCAGAAAACCATGTCATTCGATGAGTATATGAAAGAGGCAAAAGCTATTAATAATATTTTTATTATTAATGTATCTATCAGTATTAAACTATATCGTAACCCCTATACATTTTAAAAGGCGCCGGAAGGCGCCTTTTGTTTTTCTATTTATGATAGGGTTCTCCGTGGATGATCCGGTAGCTTCGGTAGATCTGTTCCAGAAGGATCACACGCATGAGCTGGTGGGGGAAGGTCATATCGGAGAAGCTTAAGAGGTAATCGGCCCGTTTGAGGAGACGGTCGCTCATACCTAAGGAACCGCCAATCAGGAAAACCAAATGGCTGGTTCCGGTGATTCCAAGCGTATCGATTTTTTCGGCCAGCTTTTCACTGGTGAGCTTCTTTCCTTCGATGGCCAGAGCGATGACGTAGGCGGAATCAGGGAGGTATTTTTCCATGCGCTCCGCTTCTTTGTCTTTGATCTGGCTTACTACCAGGTCGGAGGCGCCGTCCGGCGTCTTCTCATCCGCCACTTCCACGATTTCCAGTTTGCAGTAGCGGCTCAGCCGTTTGCTGTATTCTTTGATCGCATCCGCGAAAAATTTTTCTTTGATCTTTCCCACGCAGAGGACAGTTATTTTCATAGATACGGGTTCCTTTTTCAGAAATCAAAAGCCGTACGGTCGGTACAGTACTTTTTGATAATCGTCTCCACAACTTTCACATGCTCCGGATGGCTGGCGTAAGTTTTTAAGGCGGCTTCGTCCTCGTATTCACCGATAAGGGCGATGTCTCTGGTGCTGGAGACCAGGGGCTCTGTGATGACTTTTACGGAGAGAACTCCGGGAACGATCTCTTTTAAGGCTTCCAGCTTCTCTTTCATCTCAGCTGCAGCCTGTTTCTTCGTCTCTTCTGTAAGGGAAGCGTCAAAATTCCACATAACGATATGCGTTACCATAAAAAACACTCCTTTCTGACTGCAAAAACAGGGTACACAGCGCAACCGCCATATACCCTGCCTTTTACAGAACCTTGTTTTTATTATTTGTTCTTCAGGAACTCGTCGATACCTTTGGCAGCGGCTTTACCTGCACCCATTGCAAGGATAACAGTAGCTGCGCCTGTTACGGCATCTCCACCGGCATATACACCCTCTTTACTGGTCTTACCAGTCTCCTCATCAGCGATGATACATTTTCTCTTGTTTGTATCCAGACCGATGGTGGTGGAAGAAATCAGCGGGTTCGGAGAAGTACCAAGGGACATGATAACGGTATCTACATCGATCTCGTACTCAGATCCCGGAATCTCTACCGGACGTCTTCTTCCGGATGCATCCGGCTCGCCAAGCTCCATCTTCACCAGACGGATACCTTTTACCCAGTCGTTCTCGTCGACGAGAATCTCCTTCGGGTTGGTCAGAAGGTCAAAAATGATACCCTCTTCTTTTGCGTGATGAACTTCCTCTGCACGGGCAGGCAGCTCAGCTTCGCTACGACGGTAAATGATATGTACCTCAGCGCCGAGACGAAGAGCGGTTCTTGCAGCATCCATAGCTACGTTTCCGCCGCCAACAACTGCAACTTTCTTGCCGTGTGCGATTGGTGTATCGTAATCATCACGGAAAGCTTTCATCAGGTTGTTTCTGGTCAGGAACTCGTTGGCAGAGAATACGCCGTTGGCGTTCTCACCCGGGATTCCCATGAACATCGGAAGACCAGCACCGGAACCGATGAAGACAGCTTCAAAGCCCTCTTTGTCCATCAGCTCGTCGATGGTGGTGGATTTTCCGATAATAACGTTGGTCTCGATCTTAACACCGAGAGCCTTTACGTTCTCAACCTCTTTCTCTACAACAGCGCTCTTCGGAAGACGGAACTCCGGAATACCATAAACCAGAACGCCGCCGGCTTTGTGAAGAGCCTCGAAGATGGTTACATCGTAACCCATTTTTGCCAGATCGCCGGCACAGGTCAGTCCGGAAGGACCAGAACCGATGACGGCTACCTTCTTGCCGTTTTTCTCAGCCGGAGCAGTCGGTTTGATACCGTTCTCGCGGGCCCAGTCAGCTACGAAACGCTCCAGTTTACCGATGGAAACAGCCTCTCCTTTGATACCGCGGATACATTTACCCTCACACTGGCTCTCCTGGGGGCAGACACGGCCGCAGATAGCGGGAAGTGCGCTGGACTCGGAGATGATGCGGTAAGCTTCCTCGATATTTCCCTCTTTTACCTGATGGATGAAATCCGGGATATGAATGCTTACCGGGCAGCCCTCTACACATTTTGCCTTTTTACAGCCCAGGCAGCGGCTGGCCTCTTCCATTGCTTCTTCTTTATTATAACCAAGACATACTTCGTCAAAATTTGTTGCTCTAACCTTCGGAGCCTGCTCTCTTACAGGAACCTTCTTTAATACGTCTGCCATTATTTGTCACCTCCGCAATTTCCACATCCACCGTGATGGGTATCGCCCTCACGCAGTTTCAGAAGGGCCTGGCCTTCCTCTGTCTTGTACATGGCCTGTCTCTTCATGGCAACGTTAAAGTCGATCAGATGACCGTCAAACTCTGGTCCGTCTACGCAGGCAAATTTGATCTCATCGCCTACGGCAACACGACAGGCGCCGCACATACCGGTACCGTCTACCATGATCGGGTTCATGCTGACAATGGTGGGGATGTTCAGTTTCTTGGTGGTCAGACAGGCAAATTTCATCATGATCATCGGTCCGATGGCGATGCAGCGGTCGTACTGTTTGCCCTCTGCTACCAGATCCTCGATCACCTTGGTTACCAGTCCGCTTCTTCCGTAAGAACCGTCATCGGTGGTGATATAGAGGTTTCCGGCAACTGCCTCCATTTCTTTCTCCAGAATGATCAGGTCTTTGGTCTTTGCACCAACGATCACATCTGCATCAATTCCGTGCTCGTGAAGCCATTTTACCTGGGGATATACCGGTGCGGTACCTACGCCGCCGGCAACAAACAGAAGTTTCAGCTTCTTCACTTCCTCAAGATCATCCGTGCAGAGCTCAGACGGACGTCCCAGAGGACCTACAAAATCTTCAAAAGCATCACCGGTTTTCAGAGTTGCAAACTTCTCTGTGGAAGCTCCGATGGGCTGAAATACGATGGTGATGGTTCCTTCTTTTCTGTCATAGTCACAGATGGTCAGGGGGATTCTCTCACCTTCCTCATCCATCTTTGCGATGATGAACTGTCCGGGCAGGCAGTGCTCGGCAACACGCGGAGCTTCTACAACCATGGAGTAAATGTTGCTTGTAAGCTTTTCCGCTTTTCTGATCTTGTACATAATGCTCCTCCTCTTCTTATTTTGCACGGGACTCGGAAGAGAGCTCCGCACAGAATGGTAGGGGAAACCATAAAAGGTCCCTCTCTATGATAAAAGGCCTGTGTGACACGCATATGCCAGTACATACCTCATTGTACTTGCATATACGCATCCTACTGTCTTTCATATAGCGCACTTTTTACGCTCCCAACAAGTATAAAGCAATGCCATAAAAATATCAATACTTTAATCAACAAAAATGTACAATTAATCATACATAGTTATCGATATAATCTTCAAATTCTTCCATAGACATCAGGATCTTCCGGGGTTTCGTGCCTTCCTCGGGACCGACGACGCCGGCATCCGCCAGCTGGTCCATGATCCGGGCGGCCCGGTTGAAGCCGATTTTCAGGAGACGCTGCAGCATACCGATGGAAGCCTTGTCCTTCTCGATAATGAAGCGGCCTGCTTTCTCGAAGTACTCATCGATCTCGCTCTCACCGGAGCTGTCCCCGCAGCCCATACTCTGGGCCTGGGTGATCTTGCTCTCGATATCGGCGCTTCCCTGGGAGACACCGTTTTCACTGGTGAGAAACTCTACCACATCGCTGACTTCCGTATCGGAGACAAAAGCACCCTGCACCCGGGCCGGTTTCTGGTAGCCCTGGGGATAGAACAGCATATCTCCTTTTCCGAGAAGTTTCTCCGCTCCAACCATATCGATGATCGTCCGGGAATCCACACCGGAAGAGACGGAAAAAGCGATTCGAGAAGGCATATTTGCCTTGATGAGACCGGTGATAACGTTGACGGAAGGCCTCTGGGTGGCGATGATCAGATGGATGCCCGCTGCCCGGGCCAGCTGGGCCAGACGGCAGATCGCATCCTCCACCTCTCCGGGTGCTACCATCATCAGGTCCGCCAGCTCGTCCACGATAATGACGATCTGTGGCATTTTTTCTGGTTTGTCTTTGTCCGGAATATCCTTGATGGCTTCCACTTTCTTATTATAACCCTTCAGGTCACGGACGTTATATTCCGCGAACTTCTGGTATCGGCCGGTCATCTCCGCCACAGCCCAGTTTAAGGCTCCGGAAGCCTTTTTGGGATCCGTCACAACGGGGATCAGAAGATGAGGAATGCCATTATAAACGCTGAGTTCCACGACTTTCGGGTCGATCATGATGAGCTTTACATCCTCAGGCTTGGCCTTGTAAAGAAGACTCATGATGATCGTGTTGATGCAGACAGATTTACCGGAACCGGTCGCGCCTGCAATCAGAAGGTGAGGCATCCGGGCAATATCGGCTACCACAGGCTTGCCTGCGATATCTTTTCCGGCTGCAAAGGCCAGACTGGAGGGATGCTCCTTAAATTCCTTCGTTTCCAGAAGCTCACGCAGGGGCACCGGGCTGTTGGTCTTGTTCGGCACCTCGATACCGACAGCCGCTTTTCCGGGAATCGGTGCCTCAATACGGATATCGGCCGCCGCCAGATTCAGCTTGATGTCATCAGAAAGATTGACAATCCGGCTGACCTTCACGCCCTGATCCGGGGTCAGCTCATACCGGGTGACAGAGGGGCCGCAGCTTACGTTGGTAACACGGACGCCCACGCCGAAGTTGTGAAGCGTCTGCTGTAGCTTGGCTGCCGTCTCCCGAAGCTCCTGATCCCGTCCTACTGCCGGATTGCTCTTGGGTTTGCTTAAGAGATCCAGCGGCGGGAAGACATATTCCTTCTTTATGACCTGATTGGAGGCTTCGATCTCTTTTGCCACGTTTTCCTGGTTCTTCTGCTGCTCTTCCTGACTGGATTTCGGGTTGCGGAATTGTTTTTCACCGGGAGCAGGCGGTGTATCCTGGAAGACAGCGCCTGCTGATGTGGGCCGCAGGGAGTTATCCTCACGGAAAATGCTATCGGAGGATCGCGTGGAAGGCGCTATGATCTCCTCCATATCGCCTGAATCACGGAAAGGCTCGGGGTCTTCGGGGTCTTCTGACTCTTCATCAGCATCCATGTCGTTTTCCGGCTCCTCATAAACCTCCGGATTTTCCTCATGAGGAACCTCTTCCATACTGGCATCCTCACAACTTTCCGGTACCTCCGTTTCTTCCTCTCCAAAGGGCGGAATCTCCTCTGCCTCCTGAAACTCTCTGTGGAACTCCAGTCCATCGGCTGTCGGGTCTTCCGGTGTCCCCCAGCGCTCACGGAAAATCTCTTCCGGATCGGCATCTTCTGCTTCATCGGCTCGCTGTAAGAAGACCGGCTGTCTTAAGGGCTGGTAAAGCTCATCAGTTGCTTCCATAAATTCTCCGCCATCCTCCGGCTCCTGTGCCTGCTCTTCCGCCTGATTTCTCGCTGCGGAAACCAACTCGCCGTTGATCCGTAGCTGTTCCTCAAAGGAGCTCGGCCGCTGTTCGTGAATGGAAACAGGAGTCACTTCCTCCTCCACTTCCTGAATCTCCGGTTCCGGGAACTTCCGATCTACAAATGGAAGCTTCGGGCTGGCCTTCGGAATCCGCTCTCTCGGGGGCACCTGGAAGCTTTTGCCGCCGATTGCCTGATCCATGACCTTGAGATTCAGTTCTTCCACCTCAGGCCGTGTTTTCGGCACCGGAGGCACGATCTCATGCACTTCCTCCAGCGGCATGGAACGAGGAACAAGGCCATTCAGGTTTACGCCGCTGACTTTCTGATTTCTCCGCAGGGTCTCCGGCAGAGTTTTCAGCTGATCCTTCTCTTTTTCCAGCTGTTCCCGCTGCATTTTCCGCTGTTCTTCACGGATGATCCGGCGCTTTTCCTCACGGATCGCCGCCCGTTCCCGGCGGATGGCCGCATCTTCCCGTGTATTTTCATACACGTTTTTGTATACTTTTTTGCCTGTCTTACGAAAATCCTCAAAGAAAGACCGCTCGGTAATCAGCACCATGCAGAGGATCATGAGGACTACCACCAGCACATAAGCTCCTGCCACGCCGAAAGCCGGGCAGACGAGGGTACAGAGCACGCCGCCAGCCAGGCCTCCGCCGCTCCTGTTTACTGCACTGACTTTATAGAAATCCAGGAAATCCCTGTCTGCCTGATAGGAATTTAAAGCCAGTTCCACCACCGTGCAGACGCAAATCACCAGAAGAATCACCGCTGCCGCCTTCATCCAGGCCAGAGGATTGTTCCTGTTGCTTATAAGAAAAGCCACCATGAAAAACAGGATCAGTGGCAGCAGATAAGCCATAAAACCGAACACGCCGAAAAAGAACCGGCTGATAGCATCACCTACGAAGCCGCCGATTCCGAAATTGCTGATAAAGAGGATCACAGAGAGGGCCAGCGTCCCCCAGAGGATCACCTCCTGTGCAAAAGGAAAGCCGAAGACACTCTCCTTCTTTTTCTGCTGTCCCTTTCCATTTCCCCTGGGAGCGGAAGATGTTTTCTTCGCCGAAGAAGCAGACGGCCTCTTGGAAGCCGTCTGCTTTCTCCCGGTGGTTTTCTGTGTTTCTGTCTCTTTCTTTGCTGCCATGAATATCTCCTCTTACTTTTATACAATAAAATGAGCGATGATCGCAACGAGACCCGCTGCGAAACAGTAAATGGAAAAGCCCTTGAAGTTCTTCTTTCTCACAACCACCAGCATCGTGCGGATGCAGATGTAACCAACCACGCCTGACACAATAGCGCCCACGACACAGTTTGTCACCAGGCCGCCGGAGATCGTCTCGGAACCGATATCCTTAAGCTCCAGAACGGCTGCGCCAAGAACTGCCGGAATGGACATGATAAAGGAATACTTTACTGCAAATCTCCGGTCAAAGCCGCTTAAAAGGCAGGCGGCAATGGTGGTACCGGAACGGGAAAGTCCCGGCAGGGTAGCCAGTCCCTGAGCAATACCGATGAGAAAACCGTTGCTGTAGCTGATATCCTTCGGGATCTTTTTTCCATCCTTACAATGGTCTGCCACCAGAAGCAGAAGACCTGTCAGAAGCAGGCAGACACCGGGGACAATGAGGGTTGTGGAGGCAAAGCTGATGAGATCCTTTCCCATCACGCCAATGATACCCGTGGGAATCGTGGATACCAGTACCAGCAGAACAAATTTGCGGTAGTTGTTATGTATGATCCGATGATAGCGGAGAGCTTCGTCATAGCGCCGGTTCCGGTAAAAAATCTTGACGTTTCTGATGATATCCCCGCACATGCGAAAGAACTCCCGTATCATCTTGAAAATATCTTTCCAGTAAACGATAAAGACCGCCGCCAGCGTACCAATATGCAGGCAGACGTCAAACAGCAGTCCGCCGTCCGTCTTCATATCGAAAATATTCTGAAATATGGCCAGATGGCCGGAACTGCTGACAGGAAGAAACTCGGTAACTCCCTGTACGATTCCTAAAAAAATTGCCTGAAGCAATGACATAACCGTTCCTCCTTGACTTTTTCTCTCCCAGCCGATCGCCGCCGGTTTCAGAGAAACCGGCAGGCATATAGATCTAGTATAACATATTTTGTCAAGATGTACAAATCATTTTCCGAAGTCTTGCAACGGCGTCTTGGATGCCTCCCACTTCGTCGATGATTCCCTCTTCCACGGCCTGATGCCCCACAAGAATCGTGCCAAGATCTTTGGTAAGCATGCCCGTATCAAGCATGAGCTCCTCAAGCCGTTCTCTTTTTGCATTGCAGTGATCCGCGATAAAGCCAAGGATCCGATCCTGCATCTGTTTGAAATAATCGTAGGTCTGGGGCGCCCCGATAACGGTGCCGTTCATCCGCACGGGATGAATCACCATAGTCCCGGTGGCCACAATAAAGGAATAATCCGTGGAGACTGCGATGGGAACACCGATGGAATGGCTGCCTCCCAGCACCAGGGAAACCGTAGGCTTACTTAAGGAGGCCAGCATCTCTGCGATAGCCAGTCCCGCCTCCACATCCCCGCCCACGGTATTTAAAAGCACCAGCACGCCTTTGATCTCGTCGCTGTCCTCGATGGCCGCCAGCTGCGGAAGCACATGTTCATATTTTGTGGTTTTGGTGTTGGCGGAGAGGCACTCGTGTCCCTCAATCTCGCCGATGACAGAGATCAGATGAATCCGGTCTTCCATCTTCACCTCGCCAAATTCCTTCAAATTTTCCCGCTCATTCTCCGTTTTTTCTTTTCGCTTTTCTTCTGCCATTTTTCTACCTCATTTCCAGCATCGCTGCCATTTTTTAAGAGTATTTCCGAAAATGAAAATTTTAGACAGGACAGAAAAACTGCCCGCCTCCTTTTTCAGGAAAGCGGACAGCTCTTAATTTTTGTAAAAGTATTCCTTTTCCAGGTTCCGTACCATTTTGGTGTAGAGCACCTGGCAGTCTTCTTTTCTGTCTTCCTCGATGAGATGAAGACAGGGGGACAGATATTCTTCCCAGATGGATGCGTAGATCTCTCTGGAATTTTCTGCCCGGTTGATATGTTTCACAATCGTGGGCGCGATATCGTAATATTCCTGTACGATGGCCTCGCCCTCGTCTGTGGTCAGAAGATAAGTATCGCGGTAATTCCGGAAGCAGTTCAGCTCGTAGCAGTCGTCCGGTTTTCCAAGCGTCGTGCAGGCCGCCGTCGTAATGTAGCAGAATTTCCGTTTGAAACCGCCATTGATCTGCTCAAAGGTGGCCGGGGATACGTTGGTATCCGGGAAATGCTGCTTCCAAGCAACGCAGAGTTTCTCGGAAAAAAGCTTTCCGGATTCTCCCTCATATTTCAGGACTGCCGGATAAAGATATACCACCAGGGAAAGATTGTAATCCACGAGAAGATTGGCACGCTTGCTTTTCTTTTTCTCACGCATCAGAGCTTCCTCCGCCCCGGCAGCTACAGCCTCCGCCATATTGGTGAGATACTGCTCTTTGTCGATCACCTGCTGATATCCGTTCTCCAGCGCCTCGAGAGTACCGAGGTGCTGCTCATAGTAAGCTTCAAAAGCTGTCGGATAACGCTTTCTTTTAAAATTTCCGATGGGGTCCTCCACATCCAGGAGCATGCCAGGAAGGCCCTCAATCGCGGTCGTATAAAAGCTCATAATCTTTCTCCCTTTGTATCCGGTTCTTTACTCATCCCAGTTGTGGAATACGTTCTGTACGTCGTCGTCCTCATCCAGAAGATCCAGTGTTCTCTGAAGGTTCTTAATAGCGGTTTCGTCGGTCAGGGTCACATAATTCTGGGGGATCATGCGGACCTCGGCCTCAGCCATCGGAACGCCCTCTTTTTCCAGGGTCTCGCGGACTGCGCTGAAATCATCCGGAGCGGTGAGGATCTCGTAGCTGTCCTCCTCCTCGGAGAAGTCCTCTGCGCCTGCGTCCAGAGCCAGCATCATGAGATCGTCAGCATCCATATCGCACTCTTCCTTGTCGATGATGATCTGTCCCTTCTCATCGAAGCTGTAGGATACGCAGCCCGGAGTACCGATGCTTCCGTTTCCTTTGGTGAATGCGCTTCTTACGTTTGCTGCGGTACGGTTTTTATTGTCAGTCAGTGCCTCAACGATGATAGCAATTCCGCTGGGTCCGTAACCTTCATAGGTAACGTGCTCGTAGTTGACTGCATTGGCATCGCCTGCTGCCTTCTTGATACCGCGGTCGATGGTATCGTTCGGCATGTTGTTGGCTTTTGCTTTTGCGATACAGTCGCGAAGCTTGCTGTTGTTCTCCGGATCCGGGCCGCCCTCTTTTACTGCGACTGCGATCTCACGGCCGATGATGGTGAAAATTTTTCCCTTTGCTGCATCGTTTTTCTCTTTTTTGTGCTTAATATTGGCAAATTTTGAATGTCCTGACATGAAATTTCTACTCCTTTTACTTTTTCTTCATATGTCTCTTTAATAATATATATCATCTTCCCGCCCATTCGTCAAGAATCCTGTTTATGTAGGCAGTTCCAGACTTACCATAAGGGCGTGGTCCACTCTTCTCAGCACGCTTTCGTCCAGATGGCAGACCCGATCCCGCAGGCGGGTTTTATCGATGGTCCTCAGCTGCTCCAGAAGAATCACTGAGTCCTTAACGATCTCACATTTTCTGGCGTCAATCTCCACATGAGTCGGCAGCTTCGCCTTGTTCATGCGGGAAGTGATGGCCGCACAGATCACCGTAGGGCTGTGACGGTTCCCGATATCGTTCTGAATGATGAGCACCGGCCGGATGCCCCCCTGTTCGGAACCAACCACCGGTCTTAAATCCGCATAAAAAACATCGCCTCTTCGAATAACCACGCATTTCACACTCCGCTTCCTGATTTGATAATGACCAGTATTTCCATAATCCCTGCGGTTTATGCGCTTTTGTATCCTTTTGGCTTTTGGACTCCTATTTTCTCAGGTCATCCACGATCTCCACGGGTTTTCCGTCCCGGTAATAGACCCGGGGAACCCGTTTCCCGATATCACAGACAAATTCATAGGGGAATCTGCCTGCCTGCTCTGAAATGGTATCGACGGAAAGTACTTCCTCTCCATCTCTTCCCATGAGCGTGACTTCCTCCAGCTCTTTCGCTTCCGGAATCTCCGTCACATCCACCATAAACTGATCCATGCAGATGCGGCCCAGGATCGGAGCTTTTTTCCCGTGAATCAGAATGTAGCCCTTGTTGGAAAGACTCCGGGGATAACCGTCCCCGTACCCGGCTGAAATCGTAGCGATCTTCATGGGCTTCTCCGCCACGAAGGTGCCGCCATAGCTCACAGCGTCTCCCGACTGAATCTCCTTGATAAAAACGATCCGGCTTTTGAGCGTCATCATGGGCTCCAGCGGCAGATTTTCCGGCTTCACCTCTCTGGAAGGGTAAATACCGTAGATCGTGATGCCTGCCCGGACCATGTCGATCTGGGCTTCCGGAAACTCCATAATGCTGGCGCTGTTGGCCGCATGGCGCAGCTTAAAGGTGATGCCTGCTCTTTCCAGCTTTGTCACAAAGCTCACGAAACGGAGCAGTTGGGCCCTCGCATAGGTCTTATCCGCCTCGTCGGCTCTGGCAAAATGGGTAAAGATTCCCTCCAGCTCCACGTTTTCCAACTGCTGAATCTTCTGGATTTCTTTGATGCTCTCCGCCGTATCCGGAAAACCGATCCGGTGCATGCCCGTATCCAGGCCAATATGAATATGTACGGTCTTCCCGGCTTCCTTCGCCGCTCTGGAAAAGATTTCAGCGGTCTCATAGCGGAAAACCACGGGACGGATCTCCTGAGCCACCATCTCGGGATAATCTCCCTCAAAGGTGTAGCCAAGGATCAGAATGGGCTTTTTGATCCCGTTTCTCCGAAGAGAAAAGGCTTCCTGGGACGTAGCCACCGCATAGCCCCAGACCCGGTCGAGCATCTCTCCCAGTCTCGCGACGGGAAGAGCTCCGTGGCCGTAAGCGTCGGTCTTGATGACCAGAGTCATCTTTGTCTCCGACCGGAGCTTTGCCAGCATGGCGTCGATATTTTTTCTGCATGCGTCCATATCGATGGCCGCATAGATACGCATTGCTTCTATTTGATTCATTGTTATCCTTCTTTCAGTACCCCGGGGAGTTCTTTCAAGAGATCTGTGGAAAGCATCCCCCGTACCCCTGTATTTTCCGCTGCCCGGTCCCCTGCCAGGCCGTGGAGATAAACGCCTGAAACTGCCGCCTCAAAGGGGGCCATTCCCTGAGCCAGAAGACCGGTGATGATGCCTGTCAGCACATCTCCCGAGCCTCCGGTGGCCATCCCATTATTTCCCGTAGTGTTGAGAACGATGCGTTCCCCGTCTGTCACCACAGTTCTGGCATCCTTTAAGACCAGAATTACCTCGTGTTCCTTCGCGTAGGCCGCCGCCAGTTCCAGAGGCTTCTGCTTCAATTCCTCCACGGAATGACCGGAGAGCCGCACCATTTCACCCATATGGGGCGTCAGGATTTTCGGCGTATCGCCTTTTTTCAACCAGTCCGGATGCTTTGATAAAATATTCAGGGCATCCGCATCCAGCACCAGCGGGATTTTGGCCTGTGTTAGCACACAGGCGAGCTCTTTTTCCGCAGCTTCTCCGGTAGAAAGGCCGGGACCAATCCCTGCGGCATCCGCCCAAGAGAGCGCATTTACCAGCGTTTCTTCGGAGAGCATTTCCTCCGTGGTCAGAACCGCCTCCGGAAAAAGTGTCTGCAGAATCTCCCGGTTGCAGCCTTCCGTCACGACCCGGACCAGGCCAGTTCCCGTGATGGCTGCCGCTTTTCCGGAAAGATAGGCGGCTCCCGCCATATTCCGGCTGCCCGCCATGAGACAGGCTTTTCCGAAGGTTCCTTTGTTTCCGAAGGCTTTCCTTGTGGGAAGCAGAGAAAAAATCCCACGGTCCGGAGCCTGTACCCTGGGAAACTGCCCCTTGAAGCCTTCTTTTGTGATGCCGATATCCAGAAGAAACGTCCGCCCGGCATACTCTGTCCCCGGATAAAGCACATGGCCCAGCTTCCGGAAAGCCAGAGCTCCGGTCACAGCCACCCGGACGGCTATTCCCTGGACGCTACCGTCATCGGAGGAAATCCCCGAAGGGATATCCACAGCAAAAACCTTCGCCGGATGGCGGTTGATGCTCTCGATGACCTCCCGGTAGCTTCCTTTCACTTCCCGGGAGAGGCCGGAGCCGAAAACGGCATCCACAATAGTAGTATATTCACCGGCGGGAAGATTTCGCACAAATTTCATGCCATAATTTTCGCAGATTTTTTTCTGGAGGGCCGCCTCCTTTGAGAGGTGGTCCGGATTTCCGACAAACCAGAGCTCCGCCTCAATGCCTTTCAGATAAAGAATCCTTGCCATCGCAAAGCCGTCGCCGCCGTTGTTCCCGCTTCCGGAAACCACAAGCACCCGGGAAAGGTCAAAACCTTCCCGCTCCATAAGCTTCACAGAGGCTAAGGCCGCCCGCTCCATCAGGACCAAGGAGGGAACTCCATACTCCTCGATCACACAGTGATCCGCCCGGCGCATTTCCTCTGCCGATACCAGATATTCCATGAAAAACCCCCTTTTTAGACACGAAAAGGACGCGCTAAAACAGGGTCTTACCGCGTCGTTTTCTTTACTTTTCTTTTGTCCTGCTCTTTTTCTGGGTCTTGTCTTTATAATTGCTCATGTTGTAGGAAAGCTGCATGAGACTGTCAGAAAGATGAACACTCTCCACGATCACATCCTCCGGAAGCTTCAGATCCGTATGAGCAAAATTCCAGATCGCCTTCACGCCGTTGGCTGTCACCAGCTCCGCCATGGCTTTCGCCTGGTTTCTGGGCAGCGTCAGAGCTGCGATCTGCACATCATTTTCTTTCAGATACCGAGGAAGCTCACTCACCATACGGATCGGAATATCCCGCACCATGCTCCCGTCAAGTTCCGGGTCCACATCAAAAATTCCAATCACCTTAAATCCCCAGCGGGCAAATTTAGAATAATTTGCCAGCGCCTGTCCCAAGTTACCTGCGCCGAGAATGATCATATTGTAGGTACGGTCCAATCCCAGAATCTTTCCAATTTCCGTATGCAGATGCTGTACGTTGTAGCCGTAGCCCTGCTGGCCGAAGCCGCCGAAATTGTTCAGATCCTGCCGGATCTGTGATGCTGTCACCTGCATCTTGTCACTCAGCTCGTTGGATGAAATCCTCTCGACTCCGCTTTCCAGAAGATCTCCCAGGTAACGATAGTATCGCGGCAGACGTTTGATCACTGCCCGCGAAATCGTTTTTCGTTCCACTTTATACCATCCTTCCTAGTTCCTCAAAGACCCAAAAGGTCTTTTTCCATATTATATCCAATCCCTTTAAGATTGTCAAATAAATATCAAATCTTTCGAATGGTACAAAGTACACTGATTTTTAAAGGCGCGTCATGACAAAGATGTTGTAGATGGCCTGGATCGCCGGCTCAAAGTCTTCGTTTTTCACACCGATAATGATGTTGAGCTCACTGGAACCCTGATCGATCATCTTGACATTAACGTTCGCGTGGGACAGGGCAGAAAAAATACGTCCGGCTGTGCCGCGGTTGGAACGCATGCCTCTTCCCACCACAGCGATGAGGGCCAGATCCGACTCCAGCTCGATAGAATCCGGGCTGACTGCCCGATGAATACCGGCCAGAACTTTCTGTTCCTTCTCTTCAAACTCGCTCTGATGGACAAAGACCGTCATGGTGTCGATGCCGGAGGGCATATGCTCGAAGGAGATGCCGTTTTTCTCGAAAACTTCCAGCACTTTCCGGCCAAAGCCCACCTCGGAGTTCATCATATCCTTCTCGATGTTGAGGGCAGCAAACCCCTTTTTTCCAGCGATGCCGGTAATCGTGTATTTCGGCTTCCGGCAGGTGCTCTCCACGATGAGGGTACCCTTGTCTTCCGGCGCGTTGGTGTTGCGGATATTGATGGGGATGCCTTCCTTTCGTACAGGAAAGATGGCCTCCTCATGGAGTACGGTGGCTCCCATGTAGGACAGTTCCCGGAGTTCACGGTAGGTGATGGTCTCGATGACCTCGGGATTTACCACGATCCTGGGATCGGTAACAAGGAAACCGGAAACGTCGGTCCAGTTCTCATAGATATCTGCATGGATGGCAGCAGCAACCAGGGAACCGGTGATATCGGAACCGCCTCTGGAAAAGGTGATGACATGACCGTCCGGCAGAGCGCCGTAGAAGCCCGGAATCACGGCATTTTTCATATCTTTGAGCCGTTCGCCCAGAACTTCTGTGGTCTTGTCCATATCAAAGCTTCCGTCTTCACAGAAAACGATCACTTCTGCAGCATCCACAAATTCATATCCCAGATAATTCGCCATGACGATACCGTTCAGATATTCGCCTCTGGATGCGGCATAATCTTTTCCTGCCTTGCCTGCAAAGTTCTCACGGATCAGGGAAAATTCCTTTTCCAGAGAAAGTTTCAGTTCCAAGCCGTCAATGATCTCCTGATAGCGCTGCTCGATCTGACGGAGCTCCCTGCCGAAATCCTTCCCTTCTGCTGCCAGGGCATAGCAGGCGTAAAGCATATCTGTCACCTTCGTGTCCTTGTCAAAGCGTTTGCCCGGCGCGGAAGGTACCACAAAACGTCTGCCTGCATCGGAACGAATGATCGCTCCTACTTTTTTGAACTGTTCGGCGCTGGCAAGAGAACTACCGCCGAATTTTACAACTTTTTTCATCTTCTCTCCTCCTGATCTTATGTATACTCTGTCGCTTCACCTTACTGCTGTCTATAAATCTTAGCGCAATTTTCCCTATCCGTCCAGTTATTTTTTCCATTTTCGTCTTTTTTCATGGAAAATAAGCTGGCCGAAGCGTTCAAGATGTGCTAAAATAATAAGGATTATGCGAAATTACGCAAATATATTTTAGAAAGAAGTGAATCCCATGATACTGGCATGTCAGAATATTCAAAAAGCTTTCGGAACCGATGTCATCCTGAAAAACGCTTCTTTTCATATCGAAGACCGTGAAAAGGCGGCCATTGTAGGCATCAACGGGGCGGGAAAATCCACCCTTCTGAAAATTATCATGCATCAGCTGGACCCGGACAGCGGTGAGGTGATCCTCGCAAAAGGAAAAACCATCGGCTATCTGGCCCAGCACGACGCAGTCTCCTCGGAAAACACAATCCACGACGAGCTTCTCTCCGTGAAGGCAGAGCTTCTCGCCATGGAAAAAAGAATCCGTGAACTGGAGCTGGAGATGAAATCTCTCTCTGGCGAAGCACTGGAAAACGTTCTGGAGACCTATAACCGACTCAATTCCCAGTTTGAGCGTGAGAACGGCTACGCGATCCAGAGTGAGATCACCGGCGTTTTAAAAGGCCTGGGCTTTACCGAGGAAGACTTTACGAAAAAGGTCTCCACGCTCTCGGGAGGCCAGAAGACCCGTGTGGCCTTAGGAAAACTTCTGCTCTCCCATCCAGATCTCATCCTTCTGGACGAGCCCACCAACCACCTCGATATGAACTCCATCGCCTGGCTGGAAACCTATCTGCTCAACTATTCCGGAGCTGTGCTCATCGTGGCCCATGACCGGTATTTCCTGAACCGCGTCGTCACGAAAATCGTCGAGATCGATCAGGGAAATGTCACCACCTTTATGGGCAACTACTCCGATTACTCCATGAAAAAGGCTCAGGTGCGCCAGGCCCAGATCAACGCCTACTTAAACCAGCAGCGCGAGATCAAGCACCAGCAGGAAGTCATCGCCAAGCTGAAATCCTTCAACCGTGAGAAATCCATCCGCCGGGCCGAGAGCCGGGAGAAAATGCTGGATAAGATCGAGGTTCTGGAAAAACCCACAGAAGTAAACACCGAGATCCATATTCATCTGACTCCCCGCGTCATCAGTGGAAACGATGTTCTCAAGGTAGAGGGGCTGGAAAAAGGCTTTGATGGCCATACGCTCTTCTCCGACCTGAATTTTGAGATCAAGCGCGGTGAACGCGTGGCTATCATCGGTAACAACGGAACCGGGAAAACTACGATCCTGAAGATCTTAAACGGCCTTCTCGCTCCGGATGGCGGAAGCTTCACCCTCGGAAGCAAGGTCCATATCGGCTATTACGATCAGGAGCACCACGTTCTTCATATGGAGAAAACCCTCTTTGAGGAGATCTCCGACACCTATCCGAATATGAGCAACACCGAGATCCGAAACGTCCTGGCAGCCTTTCTTTTCACCGGCGACGACGTTTACAAACGGATTCAGGACTTAAGCGGTGGCGAGCGGGGCCGTGTCTCCTTGGCGAAGCTGATGCTCTCCGAGGCCAACTTTATCATCCTCGATGAGCCGACCAACCATCTGGACATCACTTCCAAGGAGATACTGGAAAATGCCCTGAACCAGTACGAGGGAACCGTCCTCTACGTTTCCCATGACCGTTATTTCATCAACCAGACCGCAACCCGGATTCTGGAACTCACTGGAAATACTCTGGTAAACTATATCGGCAACTACGATTATTACCTGGAGAAAAAGGAAGAGCTGACCGCCATCTATGTACCCGGCGAAAACGCTTCCTCCGCCGTCTCCTCTGATAAAACCGAAACGGAATCCAAACTGGACTGGCAGCAGCAGAAAGAGCTCCAGGCCAAAGAACGGAAACGGAAAAATGCCCTGAAAAAGACAGAGGATCAGATCGCGGCCCTCGAAGAGCGGGACGCAGAGATCGACACTCTCCTAGCTTCTCCGGAGGTCGCCACCGACGTGGGCAAATGCATCAAATTAAGCAAAGAAAAAGCCCAAATCAGCGAAGAGCTTGCGGCTCTCTACGAAACCTGGGAAGAACTGGCGGAAGATTAAAAACAGCCTGTGATGATAGAAAAATCCCCCGATAAGGTTTTCAAAACCTTATCGGGGGATCTTTTTATGCTCTTATTTGTCGAAAAGATGGCAGGCAACAAAATGGCCTTTTTTGATCTCTTTCAGCTTCGGAGTCTCGCTCTTACATTTCTCGGAAGCGTATTTGCAGCGGCTTGCGAAACGACAGCCCGGTCCGCAGTTGATGGGGCTTCCCACCTCGCCTTCCAGAGGAAGCACTTTTTTGCTGCGCTCCAGCTCCGGATTGGGGATCGGGATGGCAGAAAGAAGAGCTTTCGTGTAAGGATGCTCCGGATCTCCGTAAAGCTCGTCACTGGAAGCCAGCTCCACGATATGGCCCATATACATAACGCCGACACGGTCGGAAATATGTTTTACCATGGAAAGGTCATGGGCGATGAAGAGGTAGGTCAGACCCAGCTCTTTCTGAAGCTTGATCAGCAGGTTGACGACCTGTGCCTGAATGGACACGTCCAGAGCGGAGATCGGCTCGTCACAGACGATAAATTCCGGATCCACAGCCAGAGCTCTCGCGATACCGATACGCTGTCTCTGTCCGCCGGAGAACTCGTGGGGGAAACGGCCTGCGTGCTCTTTGTTCAATCCTACCAGGGACAGAAGCTCGCTGATCCGCTCCTGCTTGTCATTGGGATGGAGACCGAAGTTTTCCAGTCCCTCACCGATGATATCGCCGACGGTCATACGGGGGTCCAGGGATGCATAGGGGTCCTGGAAGATCATCTGGGCTCTCTTTTTGAACCACAGGCTGTCTTTTTTTCCAAGCTTTGTCACATCACGGCCGGCGTACTCGATGACACCCTCGGTAGCCGGGTAAAGGCCAAGGACGGTTCTTCCGCAGGTAGTCTTACCACAGCCGGACTCGCCTACCAGACCAAGGGTCTCTCCCTTGTAGATATCAAAGGAAACGTCATCCACAGCCTTTAAGGTGTCCTTTTTATGTACTTTGAAGTATTTTTTCAGGTGCTCTACATGAACCAGCACTTCTTTATCATTTGCCATCTTCAAACACCTCCTTGATGTCTTTGATTCCGTATACTTCTTTTGCCATGGGGTGATTCAGCCAGCAGGCTGCCTCATGGGAATCGGAAAATTTGGTGTATTCCGGTGACTGCTCCTTACAGATACCCATGCAGTACTGGCAGCGGCTTGCGAAGCCACAGCCCTTGGGCGGAGCAATCAGATCCGGCGGTGTTCCGGGAATGATACGAAGTTCTGATTTGTTCTCATTTTTCAGGTTCGGAACGGCCTTCAGGAGGGCATCCGTATAGGGATGTTTCGGCTCGTTGAAGATCTCGTAAACCGTACCTTTCTCCACGATACGGCCTGCGTACATAACGATGATGTCATCCGCCATACCGGCAACGACGCCCAGGTCATGGGTGATCATGACAACGGCCGTATTGTTTTCTTTCTGAATCTTTTTCAGCAGATCGATGATCTGTGCCTGAATGGTCACGTCCAGAGCCGTGGTGGGCTCGTCGGCGATCATCAGCTTTGGATTGCAGGCCAGGGCAATGGCGATAACCACACGCTGTCTCATACCGCCGGAAAACTCGTACGGATACTGGTTCATACGTTCTTCCGGATTCGGGATATTTACCATTTTCAGAAGCTCCAGGGCACGTTTCTTTGCCTCGTCCTTGGAAACCTTGCTGTGAAGAAGGATACTCTCCATGATCTGCTTGCCGACTTTCATGGTCGGGTTCAGGGAAGTCATGGGATCCTGGAAGATCATGGCCGCATCTTTTCCACGGTATGCTCTCCACTCCTTCTCGCTGTAGTTCATGATATTCTGGCCGTCGAAAATGATCTCGCTGGTCTTTTTCACCTCTCCTGGCGGGGTGGCGATCAGACCTAACACAGCCTTGGAGGTTACGGTCTTTCCGGAACCGGACTCTCCCACGATGGCGAGACATTCGCCAGCTTTTGCCTCAAAGGATACTCCCCGTACCGCCTTGACCTCACCGGCATAGGTATGGAAAGAGACCTCCAGATTTTTTACTTCCAACAGATTGCTCATTTTTCACACACCTTTCTTTTTTACTGACGAAGTTTCGGGTCAAATGCGTCGCGCAGACCATCGCCCAGAAGGTTGAAGGCCAGCATGGTTACGGAAATAGCCAGTGCCGGGAAAATCAGCTCATGAGGATAGTAAGCCATCTGCTGCTGTCCCAGGGAAGCCATAGCGCCCCAGCTGGTGAGCGGCGGCTGGATACCCATTCCGATGAAGCTTAAGAAAGCCTCAGAGAAAATGAAGCTCGGAATGGAGAAGGTGGTCTGTACGATGATGATACTCATGGTATTGGGAATCAGATGTCTGGTGACAATCTTAAGAGTCGGAGTACCCAGCGCTTTTGCAGCCATGACATACTCGCTCTCTTTGAGCTCCAGCACCTGTCCTCGAACCAGACGGGCCAGGCCGGTCCAGCTCGTAATACAGAGAGCCAAAAGAAGGGAACTCATACCTTTTCCAAGGAAGACCGTTACGATGATAACCATAACCATGTAGGGAATACCGGAGAGGATCTCCAGGATACGCATCATGATATCATCCACAAGACCTCCCATATAACCGCTGATACCACCGTAGAGAACGCCGATCAGCAGGGATACGAGGGCTCCCACCACACCGATGGTCAGGGAAACACGGCCGCCGATCCAGATACGGGCGAAGATATCTCTTCCCAGGTCATCCAGACCGAAGATATGCTGCAGGGTGGGACCCTGGTTCGTAAACTCAATGTTCTGCTCATCATAGGGATGAGGATAAATATACGGTGCAAAGATGCACATAAACACGATGATAAGAAGAAGAATCAGGCTCGCCATGGCGACTTTATTTTTCTTGAGTCTTCGGAATGCATCCTGCCAGTAGGAAATGCTGGGGCGCACCAGATTCTCTGATGCCTGTTCGTCCACTCCTACCCGGGCGAACTGTTCTTTTGTAAGCTTTCCGCTCTGTTCTGTCATTCTGGTCTCACCCTCCTTACTTGTTGCCTTCAATAATGCTCTTTCTCACTCTCGGGTCTACGATGGCGTACAGGATATCCATCAGTACCATACAGAAAATGAAGATAAATGAGAAGAACAGTGTGGTTGCCATGATCATCGGATAGTCACGTCCGTTTACACTTTCTACATAGTAACGGCCCAGACCCGGAATAGAGAAGATACGCTCGATTACGAAGGAACCGGTTACGATGTTGGCTACCTGCGGAGCCACGATGGAGATGATCGGGGTGATGGCATTACGGAGCACATGACGTTTTACGATCTGGAAGTTGGAAAGCCCTTTGGACTTTGCCAGAAGGATGTAATCATTGCTCAGTACATCCAGTACAGAGGAACGCATGAAACGGGAATAGGTTGCGATACCGCTGATGGACGCCGATACCGTCGGCAGGAACGTGTATTGAAAGATCTGCCCGACTCCCATACCCTTGGAGGACCAGCCGACGATGGGGAAATAAGAACCTGCGGCGTATTTCTGAAGCAGAGCCGCGAACACGAAGCTCGGGACAGACACGCCGATGATGGCGACGAAGATCGTCAGGAAATCGATCCAGCGCCCGCGGTGCAGAGCCGCCAGGATACCAAGGATCAGTCCAAGGATCAGACCGACTGCCACGGCCTGCAGACCCAACTGCAGAGAAGCCGGGAAACGCTCGGAAATAATCTGGTTTGCGGTAAGGCCGGGAGTCTTATAGGACTCTCCCATCTGGCCGTGAAGAAGATTCTTCAGATAAATAATATACTGCTCTCCTACCGGTTTATCGAGGCCCCAACGTGCCTTCAGGTTGTTGGCTACGGCCTCTGGAAGAACTTTCATGCTGTCCTGGGTGGGGTCGCCCGGAATACAGTTCATCAGAAAGAAGGTGATGGTAAGAATTACCCACAGAGTTACGATCATGTAACCGATCTTCTTTAATATGTATTTAATCATTTAGTCGCACCTCCTAAGTGAAAGCCTAGTGTTCTGTATCGCGCATCTTTCGATTTGAAAATGAGCGATACAGAACACCAGGAATCTTTGACTTATAAATGCCGGAACGCATGGGAAGCTCTACCTCCCACAGGTTCCGGCACCTTTCAACAGATCACCTGGTGAGATCTGTTGCTCTAGTGATAATTATCTGTTACTCAGCAAGATATGCATCTCTGAACTCGATGGAAGGACCACCTGCGCCGTTGACGTATACGCCCTGAAGTTTCGGGTTTACAACAACGTTGGAGTAAGAGAAGGTAACCGGGGAGATACCGCATTTATCAACAGTCAGGATTTTCTCAGCTTTTGCGAAGTTCTCGCCGCGGACTTTCATGTCAGACTCGGTCTTGCAGGCATTTACCAGCTCGTCATACTCAGCATCAGAGAAGAATGCGGGGTTGTTGCCGTCGCCGGTGGTGTAGCACTGCATGAAGGTCATCGGATCGTTGTAGTCTGCGCCCCATCCGGTCTGGCAGATCTGGTACTGTCCTTTGGAAACCTGGTTGTTGAAGGAAGAGTTATCGGAAGCAGTCTCGATGTTTACAACAACGCCGAGTTTTGTCTGCCACTGGTTCTGATAGTACTCAGCTGCAACCTTGGTCTCGTTATCAGCGTTTCTCTGGAGGAAGGTAACCTCGAGGGTCTCGCCTGCTTTGCCGATCTCCTCAAGACCTTTGTTCAGAAGCTCTACCGGATCCTGCTCAAGGAGCTCTTTCATGGGCTCTTCATAGAGGTCACGGAACAGATCGTCGCCGATAGCGGTTCCGTAAGGAATCTCACCGTAAGCGGCCTGATCTTTTTTCAGAACGTTCTTTACATAAGACTCACGGTCGAAGGCGATCGCAAAGGCTTTACGGATGTTCTCGTTTGAGAATACGCCGTCCGGATCTTCGTTGTTGAAGCAGATGTAGCTGTTTCTCGGCTGCGGGCCGGAAATCAGGGTGATCTCGCCGGAATCAATCTTGGACTGAACCTGATCGATATACTCGGTACGAACGTTTCTTAACAGATCAATCTGTCCCTGATCGAAGAGCTGCTGTCTGGTGTTCTCATCCTGAGCCAGAACCATGTCGATCTCGTCCAGTTTGATGTTGTCAGCATCCCAGTAGTTCGGGTTCTTTTTCAGAACAACTTTGGAACCACGGGTCCACTCGGAGATGTAATACGGACCGCACTGAGCCAGATCGTCTACGATTGCTCCGTAGGAAGAGTTGTTCTCGCCTTCGGTCTTGGATTCCGGAACCGGAGTGATGTTTGCGAAGGTCAGAAGCTGTGCGAAGTACGGGATCGGCTCGGTGAGGGTGATCTCCAGAGTCTTGTCATCGATGGCTTTGGCTCCTACATCCTCTTTTGCGCCTGAACCGGTGTTGAAAGCTTCGCCGCCAGCGATGCAGTAGAAGATACCTGCGTTATGGCAGTTTACTTCCGGGTCGAATACACGGCGGATGGAGTTTACATAGTCCTCTGCAACAACCGGTGTTCCGTCGGAATATTTGTTGTCACGCAGATGGAAGGTCCAAACCAGGCCGTCGTCAGAAGTTTCGTAGCTTTCTGCGCCTGCGTTGGTCAGCTTTCCGTCGATCAGACGAACCAGGGTCTCCTGGCACTCCAGAACGATGGAGTTTTTCTGATCATCATCTGCACGTCCGGGATCCATGGTATCCGGATCGGAGAACATGACGGTGCTTACAACGGCCTCACCGTCTGCTGATACAGCAATTCCGGTTCCGGCTACTACAGTCATGGTCATGGCTGTTGCAAGTAATGCTGACAGAAGTTTTCTTTTCATAGTTTTGTCCTCTCTTTCATAAAAAGATTTTTATATTTACCATGCTTTGCATGGAAAAATATCTTTCTCAGAGTTTTTTCAGATAAAAGACTCTGGACTGGTAGTCCCCCTGGGGAACGCCGGTGCCGCTGACGCCGCAGGCTTCATCGGAGGTCACAAGACCGGCCTGTATCAGTTCGTCGCCATAAAAGCTTCCCTCAAAGCCCGATACCTGATATTCCGCCTCCGGATCCAGTCCTGAAAGCCGAAGTCTCTGATAACAGCCGTTTGCCGGCTGACGCTGGCGGTAATAACCGGCCAGAGCTTCCGTTCTGTCCTCGGAAACCACAACCCAGGCAGCTTCATCGCCCTCAAAAGGACTGATAAGACGATAAAAGTTTCCGGTCATGATGAGTTTCCGGTGTTCCTTCACGAAACGGATCTGCTGGCGGACTTCTTCTTTCTCTTCCTCCGTCAGGATGTTCAGATCCAGCTCATAGCCAAACACGCCAAAGAGCGCCGTCTCTCCTCTGGTTTTCAGAGAAGTGTTTCTGTGGGTCTGCTGGTTCGGCGCTACCGATACATGACAGCCCATGGAACTTAAGGGATAAACCACAGAAGTTCCGTACTGAATCCTAAGCCGCTCCACCGCGTCGGTGTTATCGGAAGTCCAGGTCTGGGGCGCGTAATAGAGCATTCCCGGATCAAACCGGGCCCCGCCGCTGGCACAGGATTCAAAAAGAATATCTGGAAACTCGGTGATCAGCCGCTCATAGAGCGAATAGATGCCGAGCATATGACGATGAAATACCTCACCCTGGAAAGCCGCGTCTCTTCCCTTGGAAAAGACCTCCGACATACTCCGGTTCATATCCCATTTAATATAGGAAACAGGCGCTTCCCGGAGAACCTTCGCAATCATGTCGCCGATGCCTTTTACGACCTCCGGCTTGCTGTAATCCAGTACAAACTGGTTTCTGCCGTGGCACTGGGGTCTTCCCGGCTCGCCCAAGAGCCAGTCCGGATGTTCCCGGTAAAGGCGGCTCTCGTGATTGACCATCTCCGGCTCAATCCAGAGACCAAACTTCATGCCCAGGGCTTCGACTTTTTTCGCCACTCCGGTAATGCCCTCCGGCAGTTTGGAAAGGTCCGGATACCAGTCTCCCAGAGAACTGGTGGCGTCGTCTCTCTTGCCGAACCAGCCGTCGTCCAGAACCATAAGCTCCACGCCGAGGTCTGCAGCGGTCCGGGAGATATTGAGGATCTTCTCCTCGGTAAAATTCATAAAAGTAGCTTCCCAGTTGTTGATGAGAACCGGTCTTACTTTATCTCTCCAGCTGCCCCGGCAGAGTCTCGTGCGGTACAGCTTATGGAAGGTCTGACTCATGCCGTTCAGTCCTTCGGAAGAATAAACCATCACGGCCTCCGGCGTCTGGAAACTCTCGCCGGGTTTCAACGTCCAGGAAAAGCCTTCCGGATGAATGCCTAAAAGCACTCTCGTGACTCCGTAGGTGTCCACATTGACCTTGCCAAGGAAATTGCCGCTGTATACCAGGCTGAAACCGAGAACTTCGCCCTGCTTCTCATCCGCATTGGGTCGTTTCAGCGCCAGGAACGGATTAAACTGATGGCTGCTGTGGCCTCTCATGCTGTAGACTTCCTGGGCGCCCTCTCTTAAGTGTTCCGTTCGGACATAACGTTCTCTCGCCCAGGCTCCTGTCAGCGTCACCAGATCGTAATCCCGGTCCGGAAGATCCAGGGAAAGGCTCATAGCTTCATCGAGGACTACCGTCTCCTCTCCGGTCTGACGGAAGCAGGCGTTTCGACAGACAGCCGGGAACGCTTCATAGATCGTATAACTGAGGATCAGCTCGGTTCCGATGAGTTCATCTTTTAAAGTGATCTCAAGGGTCTCCGCTTCGTTTTCTTTTTCCACATAGGTGGCCGGAAGTCCTGGAAGCTTCGGTTTGCCCGGATAAATCCGGTGACTCTGGTAAACGAAACCGGAAAGGCGGCTGCCATTCTCACGGAGCAGCTCATAGGCCGGATAACGCATATCTCCTGTTCCGTAAGCCGGATATTCCTGCCTTAAGGCCTCCAGGGAGAAAAAACGGTCTCCCTCATAAACGCAAGGAGCCATATCCCGAAATCCAAGCTCACTTAAGTGGGAAAAATCTTCCCGGTCCCTCAGTCGCGCTCCCGTATAGAGCTGACCCAGCTGGCCATTCCGCATAATCTGGAAAATATAGCTGATCTTATCATTGTAAAGGTGAAATTCTCTGGTCTTTTCGTGATAAACGATGCTCATGGAATGTTTCCCCTTTTCTGATTTCTAATGAAAACTCATCAAAAATCATCTTCTCTTTTCTTTATTAACTGTTACAAATATACCACGCAGTATATTAACTTGTCAATACTATATACATATTTTCAACAAAATAATATTAGATATATCTTTTATTCTGTGCAATTCATTCAAAAGAAATACAGCAGATACAGAATCTCTGTACCTGCTGTATGGATGGGTTCTGATAGGAAGCATCTCTTATTATGCATACTTTATAATTAGATATATCTTTTATGCAAGACTTTTCTCCAGATTCTCGCGGACCGCCTTGATAAAGCCTTCACTGTTCAGCACGGTCGGATTCTCAATGCTGGTGATCAGAGCCAGATCCTTGGTCATCTTTCCACTCTCGATCGTGGAAAGGGTGGCCTTCTCGAGTTTATCCGCAAAGGTCATAAGCTCCGGAATCTGATCCAGCTCGCCGCGCTTTCTTAAGGCTCCGCTCCAGGCAAAGATCGTAGCCACGGAGTTAGTGGAAGTCTCCTCCCCTTTCAGATATTTGTAATAGTGGCGCTGTACAGTGCCGTGGGCTGCCTCGTACTCAAACTTGCCGTCCGGGCTCACGAGAACGGAGGTCATCATAGCAAGAGAACCAAAAGCGGAAGACACCATATCGCTCATCACGTCGCCGTCATAGTTCTTGCAGGCCCAGATAAAGCCGCCCTCGGCCTTCATGATCCGGGCAACCGCATCATCGATCAGGGTATAGAAATAGGTGATGCCTGCCTTTTCAAAGGCTTCTTTATAGTCTCTATCGTAAATCTCCTGGAAAATATCCTTGAAGGTATGGTCATATTTCTTGGAGATTGTATCTTTGGTGGCAAACCAGACATCCTGTTTCGTATTCAGCGCATACTGGAAGCAGCTCCTAGCGAAGCTCTCAATGGAACTGTTCAGGTTGTGCATGCCCTGAAGAACGCCCGGGCCCTTAAACTGATGAATCAACTCTCTCGTCTCGGTTCCATCCTCAGCCGTAAAGACAAGCTCTGCCTTTCCCGGTCCCGGAACGATCATCTCGGAGGCCTTGTAGACGTCGCCGTAGGCGTGACGGGCCAGAGTAATCGGTTTCTTCCAGTTTTTCACGCAGGGCTCGATGCCTTTTACCACGATCGGAGCACGGAACACGGTGCCGTCCATAATAGAACGGATCGTACCGTTGGGACTCTTCCACATCTCTTTTAAGTCGTACTCTTTCACCCGGGCTGCATTGGGGGTGATGGTAGCGCACTTGACTGCCACGCCGTATTTGATGGCCGCCTTGGCAGAATCCACAGTCACCTGGTCATCAGTTTCGTCTCTGTGTTTGAGACCCAGATCGTAATACTCAGTTTTCAGATCAACAAAAGGAAGAAGAAGTTCATCCTTGATCATTTTCCAGAGAATCCTTGTCATCTCGTCCCCGTCCATCTCAACCAGCGGGGTCTGCATCTTTATTTTTTCCATTTTGTCTCGTCCTCCATGATCGTTTCTATCTGACAGTTTCGGATATTGCTGATGGTATTCATCACATGTCTGGTAGCCAGCTCATCCGCCCGGTCCGGATTCTTGTCCCGGATGGCCAGCATAATATTTTCATGCTCCTGGGTGGATTTTTCCGCCCGCTGGCCGCTCTCCAGGGAAGTCTTCCGCACACGCTGGACATACTGGTGCAGGTTCTTAAGCTCATGCTCCAGAAGTTTGCTCTGGCAGCCCTCAAAGAGGATCTCATGGAAACGGCTGTCCAGCTCTACCAGCTGGTCATAGTTGCCCTTTTTCTCATGAAATTTGGAGAGGAGAATCACTTCCTCCATCTCGTCCAGCTGCTCTCTCGTGATCCGCTCGCAGGCCATCCGGGCGCAGAGCCCTTCCAGCCGGGAACGCATCTGGTAGATGACCTCCACATCCTGGGCCGTGATGCCATTGACGTAAGCGCCCTTGTTCGGCACAATCGTCACCCGTCCTTCAAGCTCCAGCTGTCTTAACGCCTCCCGTACCGGGGTCCGGGAAACACCCAGCTCTTTTCCGAGGGTGCTCTCCCGGAGCTCCTCCTGGTATTTGTAACGGCCGCTCAATATATTTTCCCGTATGGTATGAAACACTTTCCCCCGAAGGGAAAACTGATCTGTCGCGTCCACAGACATATCCTCCTTAAAGTTCCGAATCCGGAACAGTTTCTTTGAGCGCCGGAGCCCCTTTTCTTCCGGGGAGCGGGATATTCAGTTTCTTGCAGGAATCGCTGATGACGGTCACAAGCTCCTGATTGGTCAGGATCGTCACACGACCGCTCTCATACTCCCGGTCTACCCACTCTTTGACCATTTTTACCAGAGGCGTATCCTTGCTGATCTTCTCCTCCTCCGGCAGATGATAGTAGGTATTGATCCAGTGGGCAATTCCCGCAAGGCCGGAAGTGTTGGATACTGCCACCAGCACCGGACGGTTCAGAAATTTATCCGTATCGAAAATATTGTAAATCTCCTCGTTTTTCAGAAGACCGTCCGCATGGATGCCCGCCCGGGTTACATTGAAGTTCTCGCCGACGAAAGGCGTTCTGGGCGGCACATGGTAGCCGATCTCCTTCTCATAGTATTCTGCCAGCTCTGTGATGATTCTGGTGTCCATTCCATCCAGAGTGCCGCGAAGCTGGGCGTACTCAAATACCATAGCCTCCAGAGGCGTGTTTCCTGTCCGCTCGCCGATACCGAAGAGGGAGCAGTTGACGCCGCTGGCGCCATAGAGCCAGGCTGTGGTGGAGTTGGTCACAGCTTTGTAGAAATCGTTGTGGCCGTGCCACTCGATGAGCTCGCTGGGAACGCCCGCATGGGTCATAATACCGTAAATGATACCGGGTACGGAACGCGGAATCACGGCTCCGGGGTAGTTGACGCCATACCCCATGGTGTCGCAGCAGCGAACCTTGATGGGAATCTGATAAAATTCCATCAGACGCATAAGCTCCAGGCAGAAGGGAATCACATAACCGTAGATATCGGCTCTGGTGATATCCTCCAGATGACAACGGGGACTCACACCGATCTCCAGGCAGTCACGGATGATACCGAGGTAATGCTCCATAGCCTCTCTTCTGGTCATTTTCATCTTATAGAAGATATGATAATCGGAACAGCTGACCAGGATACCTGTCTCTTTCATTCCGATGTCTTTTACCAACTCAAAGTCTTTCTTGTTGGCACGGATCCAGCTCGTGACCTCCGGGAATTTATAGCCCCGCTCCATACATTTGATGACGGCATCTCTGTCCTTCTTGCTGTACAGGAAAAATTCGGACTGGCGGATCTTGCCTTTGGGGCCACCCAGTTTATGCAGATAATCAAAGATCGTTACGATCTGTTCGGTGCTGTAGGGAGCACGGGACTGCTGCCCGTCACGGAAGGTCGTATCCGTGATCCAGATTTCCTCCGGCATGTGATGCGGAACCACGCGGTCATTGAATGCGATCTTGGGAACCTCACTGTAAGGAAACAGGTTCCGGAAAACGTTGGGGGTCTTTACATCCACGAGGGGATACATGTGCTCTTCCAGCTCGAGAAGATTTGTCTTGTTGTTCATTGTCACACGACGGTTTTCCATCTTTCTATCACTCCTATGCATCTGTTGTTTGTTTCTTTTTGCATCATTGTATACAATTATACATGTATTGTCAAGCACATTTCAAAATAACTTGTGAAAAATATATCAAAATACCAGGGGAGAAAGTTCACAAAGTCGTCCATGCTTGCATGATAAGACTTTTGAACTTAGGACCCGCTCCCTGCATATACTGATAAAAAATGCATTCCACAAAAAAGGATGGAAATTTATGGATCGCGTGCGAAAACTGACCGGAGCTGAGCCGCTCCTCACCAAAGGCTTTACCGGAAAGGGCATCACCGCGGCCATCCTGGACAGCGGAATCTACCCGCATCCGGACTTAAAGGAACGCATAATAGATTTCCGGGATTTCTTAAACGGGCAGACCGGCTGCTACGACGATTACGGCCATGGCACCCATGTGGCAGGGATCCTGGCCGGAAACGGAAAACTCTCCCGCGGCCGTTACCGGGGCATCGCTCCGGACTGCCGCCTGCTGCCGGTAAAAGTCCTGAACCGCCGCGGAAACGGCAGCCGTCAGGACATCCTCCGGGGCATCGAGTTTGTCATCGCCACCAGAGAACAGTATCACACCCGGATTCTCAACATCTCTGTCGGCACTCTGGAGGAAGGAAAAGATGACGAGGAGCTCATTCAGGCCGTGGAAACCGCCTGGGACGCCGGCCTTGTCGTGGTAGCCGCCGCAGGCAATCTGGGGCCCGGAAAGGAAAGCATCACAAGCCCCGGGAGCAGTCGGAAGATCATCACAGTCGGAGCCTCCGACGACGAGCGAAAAGAAGAATTTTTCAAAAGGAGCCGGATCCAGCCCGGCTATTCCGGCCGCGGGCCCACCTGCGCCTGTATTGTAAAGCCGGAGCTTACGGTTCCCGGCACAGGGATCGTCTCCTGCAACGCCCGCTACGCTTCCACCCGCCGGGCTTACACAGTAAAAAGCGGCACCTCCATGGCCACGCCTGTGGTTTCTGGAGCCGCCGCTCTGCTTCTCTCTCTGCATCCGGATCTTTCCAATCTCGATGTCAAAATGCACATGCGCGAAAGCGCTGTCGATCTGAAACTTCCCGGAAGCCGTCAGGGCTGGGGGGTTCTCCGGATCGACCGGTTACTTCGCTGATCTTATTTTTTCTTTCTATGAATGTGGATTTCCGGAATCGCCACATTCTCATAAGTGATGTTTTCTTCCGGCTCCGGCTCCGGTTCCGGTTCTTCCTCGTGGGCCTCTCCGATATGAACCTCGGGGACAGCGAGATTTTCGCTTTCTATCTTGTAAGAAGTTTTTGCCTTCTCTTTTTTCTTTCTTCCAAAAAACATAAATCCTCCCTCGAATGTCCGCATCCGGACATTCTTTTTTTATTATATAAAGTTGATAAAAACAGTGATCGCCAGGCTGTTGATGAAGTCTGCGAAAAGGCTGCCCACCAGCGGCACCAGAAGGTAAGCCTTGACGGAGGGCGCATATTTTTCACAGAGCACCTGCATGTTTGCCATGGCGTTGGGCGTCGCTCCCATTCCAAAGCCACAGACTCCGGCAGAAAGAACGGCAGCGTCGTAATCGCTTCCCATGACACGGAATACGATAAAGTTCGTGTAGACAAAGAGCAGCACGGTCTGACCAGCCAGAAGCACCAAAAGGGGCAGGGCCAGAGCCGCTAGCTGCCAGAGCTTCAGGGTGATCATGGCGATACCGAGGAACAGGGACAGACTGATGCCGCCGATATCGTTGATCTCGCCCATGTAGATCGTGAACTTGCCGGAATATTCGCCGATATTCCGGATAAAGGCGGCCACGATCATGGCTCCGATATAGACCGGGAAGGTCATTCCCGTGAGAGAGAGAAGCCTTGACACAATGGTTCCAAGGCCCATGGCAATGATGAGCTGGAACACAGCGGAGGGGTACATACTGGCATGGCGTTCATGTTTTTTCTCCTCCTCCACCAGAAGGCTGTCATCCTCGGGAACCACCGTGTCTAAGAGGTTCTTTTTCTCAATCAGACGTTTTCCCAAAGGACCGCCCATCATGCTGCCGGCAATCAGGCCGAAGGTAGCGCCCGCGGTACAGAGGGTCGTAGCTCCGGAGATTCCGAAATCCTCCAGAATCGGTCCGAAAGCTCCGGCAGTTCCGTGGCCTCCCACCATCGGAATGGAACCAGTGCATAAACCCACCAGAGGGCTGATCTGAAGAAGTTTCGCAAGACCCACTGCCAGGAAATTCTGGCAGAAAATCAGACCGATGACAAGGCCAAGAAACACAATCAGAGCCTTTCCTCCGCTCTTTAAGACTTTTAAGTTTGCCTGGAAGCCCACGGAGGTGAAGAAAAATACCATGCACACATCCTTTAAGATATCGTCAAAGGAAAACTCCGCAATACCTGTCACATAGCAGATACAGGTAAACACCGCGAAAATGACGCCGCCAATGACCGGAGCGGGAATACAGAATTTTTCCAGAATACTGCACTTACGTTTCAAATATTTTCCAAGCATCAGAACCAGCACTGCAGCCGCAATGGTCTGATACATATCCAGCTGAATCTTCATTTGCTTCCTTTCTCCGTCCCGTCTTCCAGAGCCACACCGCAGTCCTCGTAGTATGCGGCCGCTCCTTTATGGAAGGGAACGGTGATTCCCTCCAGGGCTGCCGCCTCATCAAGAGAAATATCCACCGGCAGGGCGTACTGGACTTTCTCTTTGTTGTCAAAAAGTGTCTTTGTGATCTCTTTTACCTGAGCCGAAGAAAGCCTGTCGCTGGCCAACAGCACAGCCTTGACTCCCAGAGTTCTCGTTTCTTCCTCCTGTCCTTCATAGGTACCGGCCGGAATGAGATACTCGGAATAAAAATCATAGGACCGGGTCAGCTTGTTCAGCGTCTTCTCATCCAGACTGAGGAGCCGGACGCCGCACTGCTTCGCCAGTTCGCTGATGACTGTGGTCTCCACGCCCGCCGTACAAAAGAAAGCATCGATCCTTCCATCTTTCAACTGCTCGGCTGCGTCTGTATAATTGAGATTTACTTCCGTCAGCATCTGATCCGTCAGGCCGCTGGCCGCCAGGATCTTCCCGGCGTTCTGCTCCGTACCTGACTCTTCCTCTCCGATGCTCACCGTTTTTCCCAGAAGATCATCCATACTTATAATAGAAGAATCTTCTCTCACCACGATCTGGCAGGCTTCTGTATAAAGGGCAGCCACCGCCCCATATCCCTGGTAAGTTTTCCTGTCGGCAAAGTTTCCATCGCCGTTCCAGGCATCATGGAGGAGGTCCGCCTGGGCGACTGCCAGCTGGATATAACCCTCTGACAGCAGCCTTAAATTTGCCGCGGAACCGGCCGTCGTTTTTACGTCTATCTGAAAATCATTATTTTCCGTGCTCAGAACATTGGCGAAGGTATCTGCAAAGATGTGATACACGCCGCCAAGCCCTGCCGCTCCGAAGCGCAGCTTCTTCGTTCCCGCGCTGCAGCCTGTAAGCAGAAGGAGCATGACACATAAAAAAATCCATTTTTTCTTCAAGGGAACACTTCCTTTCTTTTTTTCAGGCCTTCTCTTTCTCAAAAAACTCCTTCGCCAGCTTCACCACCGTACCGGAAAGCAGGAAAAGAGCAATGAGGTTCGGGATCGCCATCAGCCCGTTAAAGGTGTCCGCGATATCCCACAGAAGTCCCAGCTCCATCGTCGCACCCAGAATCGTCACAAAAGAATAGACCACAAAGAAGGGACGGACAACTTTTTCACTGGAACAGAGATATTCGATGCAGCGGGCGCCGTAAAGGCCCCAGCCGATGATTGTGGAAAAGGCAAAGCAGCAAAGAGCCACAGCCGTAAAGACAGAAAACCAGCCGCCGTAAGTGGCGGTAAAGCCTGAGATCGTCAGTTCAGCTCCGGCAGGCTTTCCATAGCCGACGGAAACGCCACTGCAGAGAATCACGAGAGCCGTCAGGGTGCAAATCACAAAGGTATCTGCGAAAACTTCAAAGATACCAAACATTCCCTGCTTTACCGGCTTCTTTGTGTCCGCGCAGGCGTGAGCAATGGAGCCCGTACCAAGGCCGGCCTCATTGGAAAAAATTCCGCGGGACACGCCTTTTTTCAGGCTCAGGAACATGCTTCCCACCAGACCGCCGGTGAAGGCTTTCGGTGAAAAAGCGCCGCCGATGATGGAGGCGAAAACCGCCGGAACATTCCGGATATTGAGAAACACCACGCCCAGAGCCATGACCACATAGAAAAGAGCCATGAAAGGCACAAGCTTCTCCGTCACGCTGCCGATCCGTTTCACACCGCCGAGAAGCACCATGGCCACCAACATGGCAATGAAAATACCGATAATGAGATTCAGCATCGAGAGAGCCGTCCGGTTTGTCAGATTATACTGGACCAGAGCCGTATCGATTGCGGTGGTAATCGTATTCACCTGGGTGGCATTACCGGTACCGAAGACCGTCAGCGCGCCAAAGAGCGAATAGAAGAAAGCCAGCCACTGCCATTTTTTCCCGAGGCCGTTTTTGATGTAGTACATGGGACCACCTACCAGGTCACCCTCCTTATTCCGCTCGCGGAAATGGACAGCCAGCGTCACCTCTGCAAATTTGGTACACATGCCGAAAGCGGCAGAACACCACATCCAGAAGATGGCTCCCGGGCCGCCGATGGCAATCGCTCCCGCCACTCCTGCGATATTTCCGGTTCCCACTGTAGCGGCCAGAGCCGTGCAGACTGCTTGGAAAGGCGTCATGGAACCGTCTGAAGCATCCTTTTTCCGAAACATCCGCCCGATCGTGGTACGGATGGCATAAGGAAATTTCCGGATCTGCAGAAATCCCGTGCGAATACTTAAGAACATACCCACGCCAAGAATGCAGATCATGGCAGGAACACCCCAGATAAAATTGTTGACCGCATTGTTCACGGCCATTATGATTTCAACCATTTTTCTGTTTCTCCCTTTTCTTTTGTTTTCCCCGCGTTGCTGTAAACAGCTGACGCGTCAGATTCCTAAATTAGTATGTTATCACAAAAGAAAAAAGATGACAAGCCCGGATATGTCATCACCCGGGCTCGTATCTGTTCTCTCTGTGATATTTTTCTTTCTCTTTGTACATCTGATGATCCGCCGTCTTGGTCAGCGCTTCCAGATCCATGGTCTCCTCTTTCCAGACGAAGCCCGCGGAAATGCTCACCTCTTTTTCCTTCATTTTCGCATAGACGGTCTTAAGCTTCCTGAAGAACTCCTCTTCCTCCATGCCCACGGCAATAACAACAAACTCGTCCCCGCCAATGCGGAAGGCTTTCTCCGGGAAGGAAGTCTTAATGACTGCCGCCGCATTCCGGATCAGCTCATCTCCTGCCTCATGACCTTTCTGATCGTTGACCTTTTTCAGACCGTTCAGATCGATGAAAGCCACTCCGACTTTTTCCACATGCCGGTTCTTGTAGTGCTCCAGAACCTCAATATATTTATTTCGGTTAAAAAGCTCTGTCAGCATATCCCGGTAGCTCAGATATTTCAGTTTTTCCTGCTCTCTTTTCCGGGTGAGGCTGTCGGTGACAAAGAACTGAAGCGAAGCCAGCAGAGTCTCATCGCTGTAGTGCTTCCTGGGATTGTCCACGCCCATGAAGCCGACGATTTTTTCATCTCTTAAAAGAGGAACAGCCAGCAGGCGGTTGATATCCTGCATTTTCAGGATCTCATAGTGGGGCGTTCCTTTTTCTAACTCCAGATCCGGAATATAGTATACATTTGACTCCTCAAATTTCTGCATCCAGATGGAGATCACCTCCACAGGAATCCCCTGAAGGTTCTCCTGCTGCTCCGTCACCTGATCTTTCACATACTCGTAGGTGTTCGTCAGGATTCCCTGGTCCGTATCCAGTTTGAAAATGTAGGTCCGGTCTGCGTCAAAGTAATCGTTGATGATCTCCAGCAGATGACGAATTGCCTTATCTACATTCACGCTCGAGGAAAGCGCCTTGACGCAGCGGTTCAGAATCGTGGCGATCTCCAGACGTTCCTCGGTCTGGGCCTTGCTTTTTGACATTTTTTCGAGTTCTTCACTCTGCTCCTCCATGGCTGCAACATAGATCAGCACCATAGAAAAACTGATGGCTATACTGACAAGAGAAACTTCATAATGGAAAAACTGCACCAGCGCCGCCAGAGTCGGAAGAATAATATAGGAACTCATAAACAGGAAATCTCTCCGACGGATCCGCTTCCGATACTGAACCAGCAGAGTAAAATCAAGCAGCATACCGCTGGCCGGAAGCACCATGGCGAGCAGACAGGTGGAAGTTCTGTGATAAAGATTTGTCTCGTCAATAGTATAATAGAGATGCGTAAACTGCGATACAACCACCAGAAAGGCGGCAAAAAATCCAATATACGATACCAGTCTGTATCTTTTATTCTGCTTCCGCTCTTCCGGAGGCATCAGGTGACAGCCGACATACCAGTTGAAAAAGACAAGGACGAGATCTGAAGTCAGAAACAGCAGAAAGTTGCTGATCCGTACCATCCACCAGGCCGTTTTTCCAGGTCGGCCATCGAAGGCCCAGGCAAAAGCCTCACTGCTCAGAAACAGGGCTGTAAAGAGCTGCATATGCAGCATCCATCTCTTTTTCTCCCGGTTGTAATTTTTATCTTTCCCCATACACCAGGCTGCCAGAAGGCAGAAAAGGCTTCCCCACATAAGGACCGTAGTATGGGCCATATGATGATCCGGCACCGTTATTTCCTCCGTTTTTTTACGTTAATGATACTTTCTTTCAATGAGTTTTCCATAGCATGCCGCCAACACCTGCTGAAACAGCGTTCCGATCATCACAGGAAACAGAACCTCCCCGGGAAAATAAGCCGCCGCAATCACAGCCCCCGCGCTGATGTTCCGCATGCCGGAGCCATAGATCATGGACACCGCCGTCTCCCTGTCTCCTCCAAAAAAACGGGACAGAAACCAGCCGATAGCATAACCCGAGGCCGCCAGCAGGAGAATTGCCGCCGCCACAAGAACACGCTGGGGCGTCAGATCCCGCACATAGGGAGCGACCTTCGATGAATTAGAGGTCACGACGAAGATCAGACACATTTTGGAAAAAGGTGCCAGCTTCGACGGCCATTCTTTCTGCACTCTTCCATGAGTCAGCTCGTTGAGACTCATCGCCGCCAGCGCCGGAAGGGCTATCATAAAAAGAAGTTCCCGCATCATGCCCGCCGCATCCATGGATACCCGGGAACCAACAAGGAGCTGAAGGGTCGCCGGAATCAGAAAAGGTGCCAGAAGGGTGTCAGCGATGACCAGAGACAGGGACAGCGGGCTGTTTCCGCCGTAAATCGTCACCCACATAAGGCCGACCACGGCTGTAGGCACGGAAAATTCCAGCACCATACCCGTGATAAGGTCGTCATTTCCCGGAAAGAGTAGGTGTCCCAGGCCGCAGGCCAGAACCGGCAGCAACACATGGAGTACGCCGAGACAGGCCAGCAGGGGAAAAGGCCGCTTCAGCACCCGGGCCATATCGTGAAAATCCGATTTCAGAGCTCCCGTGAAGGTCATAAAGGCAAACACCAGGGAAACATAAGGCAGCCCATGCTTCGCGACATCCGGAAAAAGCACACCAAAAAGAAGACAGGCCGGTGTAACCAGCGCCATCCATTTTTCTATAAATTGATTAAATTTACTGAGCATATTTCTTTCTTCCTTAATATATATTTTTTATGATACGATGAATCTGGAAAAAAGGCAAGAAAAAAAGACCTCCGGGGAACATCTTCGGCGATATTCCCCAAGGTCTTTTCATTTTCAGGTCAGATGTCTGCAGATTGCCTTAGCGGCTGATATGGAAAGCTTTTTTGCCCGGATAAACGGCGGACGCGCCCAGTTCCTCCTCGATGCGGAGCAGCTGATTGTATTTTGCCACACGCTCACTTCTGCTGGGAGCGCCGGTCTTGATCTGGCAGGTGTTCAGTGCAACAGCCAGGTCTGCGATTGTGGTGTCCTCAGTCTCACCGGAACGATGAGAGGTAACAGCGGTGTAGCCTGCATTGTGGGCCATCTTGATAGCTTCCAGAGTTTCGGATACGGAACCGATCTGATTCAGTTTGATCAGGATGGAATTTCCGCAGCCAAGAGAAATTCCTTTGGAAAGACGCTCGGTGTTGGTAACGAAGAGGTCATCTCCTACCAGCTGAACCTTGCCGCCCAGCTCTCTGGTCAGCACCTGCCAGCCTTCCCAGTCTTCCTCATCCAGGCCATCCTCGATGGAATAGATCGGGTATTTCTCACAAAGCTTCTTCCAGTGCTCAACGAGCTCTGCAGAAGTATATTTCCTGCCGCATTTCGGAAGGATGTACTCGCCCTTCTTCTCGCCCTTCCACTCACTGGAAGCAGCGTCCATAGCCAGAACGAAATCTTTACCCGGCTCGTAACCGGCTTTTCGGATAGCTTCCAGAATGCACTCAATAGCTTCCTCGTCACTTCCAAGATTCGGAGCGAAACCACCCTCATCACCTACGGAAGTAGCCAGTCCTCTGGATTTTAAGAGAGCTGCCAGTGCGTGGAACACCTCGGTACACCATCTGAGTCCCTCACGGAAACTCTCCGCGCCAGCAGGCATAATCATGAACTCCTGTACATCTACGGTGTTTGCTGCATGAGCGCCGCCGTTCAGGATGTTCATCATCGGAACCGGAAGACGGTTGCCGTTTACGCCGCCCAAGAAACGGTACAGGGGAATCTCCAGTGCGGTTGCTGCTGCTCTGCAGCTTGCGATGGATACAGCCAGGATCGCATTAGCGCCCAGGTTGGATTTATCCTTGGTTCCGTCTGCTTTCAGCATTGCTGTATCTACTGCATAAATATCAGAAGCATCCACGCCTTTCAGCACCTCGTTGATGACAGTGTTGATATTGTTCACTGCCTTGGATACTCCTTTTCCTCCAAAACGCTCTTTATCTCCATCACGCAGCTCCAGAGCCTCGAACTCACCAGTGGATGCTCCGCTGGGAGCAGCTCCTCTTCCGATGGTGCCGTCTGCCAGATAAACTTCCGCCTCAACGGTGGGATTGCCTCTGGAATCAATGATCTCTCTTCCGATTACTTTTTCAATAGATAAATGTTTCATCTTTATTTCGATCCTTTCTCCATGCACCCTCCCACCCTTGCTCAGGGGGCGGAAGGAGTCTGCATGATTTATTCACAGTAAGTTAGGTTTTTCTAACCATGGTTAGTTTATCATAACTTTCTGTGAAATGCAAGAGAAATCCCGGAACATAATTGAGAAAGTTTGCGTAACAAGTATTTTTGTATAGCAAAACAGCAGCACCATAACGGCGCTGCTGCTTTTTTTACATCGAAAGAACAGATGCGGAATTTCTGTTCTTAAGAAGGAGGTATTGTTCGTGTATATTAATATGCTCGAGATGCATACAATCATAATCATAAATAAAAACTGCCTGCCTACCCATGGCTGACATCTCTGAGACACTTGCGGAATTGTGTCCGATTGGATGTTTGACTTTACTCGGAAGCCCATCTCAAATACCAAGCAGGTTTCCTGACTTACAGATCGTTACACCGACTCCCCTTCTCACATCTATGTATGGGTAATGCAATGGGATCATTGAGCGGTATTCCCTGTTTACAGTGACCGGATCGTCCAGGACTTGCACCTGGTTCCCTCTTCAGACAGTAACTGCGGAATTGTACTGCCTGCACTTGATACTGCAATATTAAATTACACTAACAACATTATAGACTTAAAAAGGGAGGTTGTCAACCCCCCCTTTTTCTAATAAAATTGATTCTATTTTGTAATTTTTGCTTTTGTGGAAAGTCCTTTGCTGCGAAACAGTTTTTTGTAGGTGTTAACTTTGTTCTTCGGTACCTTCACCACCAGCTTTTTGTAATTGTTTTTTCCCATATTGGTGAATGCCTTGCTTCCGATTTTTTTGGAGGTCAGTTTCTGCGTCTGGATCGTAAAGGAAACCATTTTTACGTCATTACAGAAAGCCTTGCTTCCGATTTTTTCTACTCTTGCCGGAAGCGTCATTTTCCGAAGGGAAACACAATTTGCAAAGGACAGGTTTCCGATCGTTTTGACATTTTTGCCAAGAACAACCGTTGTCAGTTTCCCGCAGCCGTAGAAGGCTTTCGAACCGATGGTCGTTACACGGCTTCCCGTTTTAACTGTAGTCAATGAGGTGCAGTTCTGGAAAGCTCCTGCTCCGACCGTGGTTATATAACCGGAAATGGTCACTTTTTTCAAGTTCTTATTATTTTTAAAAGCACCGGCAGCGATGGAGGTCACCCGATAAGTTTTTCCATTGAACTTCACCGCGGACGGGATCGTAACCATGGAAGCATTTTTATTTTTCAGCTGTTTCAGTTCTACCGTACTTGCAGTTTTCACTTTATAGACATTCTTTGTTTTGCTGTCGGTCTTCACAGTTCCCGGCTTTAAAGCCATATTGGAAGCCGATGGTTTCTGCTCGGATGGTCTCTGACCGGACGGCTTCTGATCCTGGCCGGTGGAAGCGGCTGCTTTGATCTCAAAAGTCAGACGGATGCTTCCGTAATAAGACTCGTTTCCGCTGATCGTCAACTTTGCCGTTCCTACCTTCTTGTTATTGGAATAAGAAAGGCTGTAGTCTTCTCCTGCTTTCAGTGTCTGGCTGCCAAGCTTTACTGTTACAGCCGGCGTGATTGCCTTTCCGGTGTAAGTATAGCTTGCATTGAGACCGCTTACCTTGGCTCCGGAAAGATCGATCTTATAGCGGAGTGCATTTTTCTTCGCGTACTGGACCGCATAGGAATTGTATGGCGCATAGATCGTTCCTGCCATCACATGGCTATAATTGCCAATCCAAAAATATCCTGTCCAGGTGATATCCTCGCCGATCTTTGTCACACTGGCCGGAATGGTCAGTTTTTCCAGATCATCACAGCCGTAGAACGCCTCTTTCCCAATGCTTTTAAGCCCTGGTTCGATCTCGATCTCTTCCAGATTGGTAAAATACGGAAATGCTCTTTCCGGTATTTCCGTGATACCAGAGCAAATGACCACTTTTTTTACTTTACTCTGGATCGCATGCCAGGGACCCTGCTGCGTATAGGAATATCCGCCACCCGAAGAAGCAACCGGAAAGCGGTAGCGATCCTCCGGATCCAGGAAGAGTGCACCGTTTCCATAAACAGTCAGTACGCCATTTTGAAGTTTCCAGCCGACCCCTTCTCCTGCCACATGGTACATTTTTTTAGTTGTATTTCCGGTATTGCTGTCAATGGAATAAAAATCCACCATATTTTTATTGGAGGCATAATAAACGACTTTTTCGCCTTTTACAACCGGCTGACAGCCGCTGATCGGAGCTCCTGTGGTATATTCCTGGCTGATCCGGTTTCCTTTTCCATCAATGAAAACATAATGGAGTGTACTGCCAGCCAGAGTATCCTCTTCCGTTCCGCTTCCTTCTGTCTCATCGTTGTATTCTTCCCAGGAAACCATAAAGCGGTTGTCATTCACCTTTGTGATTTTAACGCCCATAAAGGCTTTTCCGGATTCTGTATAATTGGTCAGTGAAATTACTTTTGTCGCTTCCTCTGTGAAATCATCCAACGGAGTCACGGTAAGATAAATATTCATGGGAAGATTATTTTCTCTTGCCGTGTCATACTTTGTCTGATCAATGGAGGTTCCCAGACCAAGAACAGATGTATCCGAAACTTCCATGGCATCTACGCTGGCATAACAGGGAAGCGCCCAGGAAGAGGTACGGTTTCCTCCGTACTGATACACCGAGATCCGTTTCCACTGCTTTGCTGCCGTATCATACCTGGAAAGCGTCGTGCAACGAGAACCTTCACTCTGCTCCAGAAGATAAAGCTGGTTATCTCTCACTTTCACATACTGCGCAAAAGAATGCCAGAGATCATTATCAATGATCTCACCCGTCATGGTTTGCTGATCCACAGCGATCACCAAAAGTCCCTGATGACCCTGGCCTAAAGAGGCATCTACATACCCCTCATGTCCGGTAGCGATATAGAGAATCCCATTGAGTTCCGTCATTTCCACACAGCCATCAAAGGGATAACGTACCTGTCCGAACTCATCACCGGCAATACCGGTAATATGCGCCGTTTCCGTTTTATTCCAGTTCCGGTCATAGCGGATCACACGGATGACTTCCTTTGCGTCGTCTTCTCCCGTATTATTCTGGCCCTCTACCAGATAATAGCCGTCGGAGCCATTATAAAAGCCACCCCAGAGATCCAGTTCCATAGGAATGTTCTTCTTGCTTTTGATGTTAAAATCATTATCATAATATTCAATATAGACCACATTTTCTCTGTAAAAAACTCTCATGTAGCCATCATCCAGGCTGACCAGATCCGAATATCTTTTTGGATAAACTCCACGGTTATCCCAGGCTGTGGGCAGAAGGGTGTCATCTGCTTTCACATTTCCCGCCGGGAAAAACAGGATGCAGAACAGCAGAACCATAAGGATAAAAATATTTTTTTCTCTCTTCATAACTTTCCTCACTGTCAAAAAAGGGATGCGCCACCAGGCACACCCCTCCTAAAAATCATTTATGCAAGTGTTCTTGCAGCTGCCTCTACGACATGGCCTACCAGTACAGAGGTGGTAACGCTTCCAACACCGCCGGGAACCGGAGTGATGGCGTCAACGATCGGCTCAACTTCATCAAAAGCAACGTCTCCGCAGAGTTTTCCTTCTGCGTTTACATTGATTCCTACATCGATGATGGTCTGACCCGGAGCCACATAGGAAGCATCTACAACGCCTGCACGGCCTGCAGCCACGATCACGATATCAGCCTCTTTTACTACGGACGGCATATCAACGGTCTTGGTGTGGCATACGGTAACGGTAGCGTTTTTCTTGATCAGCATCATAGCAGCCGGTTTACCAACTACCAGGCTTCTTCCTACAACAACTGCTTTCTTTCCGGTGCAGTCGATTCCGTAATGATCCAGAATCTCCATGCAGGCCTGCGGTGTGCAGGGCGGGAAACCTACATTCTTGCCGGTGAATACGCCAGACATGGAACCATCGGTCATGCAGTCTACATCTTTTGCCGGATCCAGAGCATTCTCGATCACAGACTGATTCAGATGTTTCGGAAGCGGACGGAACAGAAGAACGCCATGGATCTGCGGATCTTTGTTCACTTTGTCAATCACAGAAAGGAGCTCTTCCTGAGAAACGTCAGCCGGAAGAAGGATTTTCTCACAGGCAACGCCCAGAGTCTCACAACGTTTGGTTGCTCCTCTCTCATAAGAGATATCGCTCTCATTCTCACCTACACGGATGATGCAGAGAGTGGGGTTTACACCTTTCCCCTGAAGCTCAGCAACCTGAGCTTTGATCTTTTCATTTAATGCAGCCGTTACTTCTTTACCTAAAAGTCTCTTTGCCATTTTATCTGTACCTCTCTTTTATCTCATTCTCAGCGCAGGCGTGCAGCCACACTCTGATAAATCTCTTCTGCCTTTTTGGTGTATACAGAAAGCATCTCATCTGCTTTCTTGTTCAGTTCATCAGCATACTCACGATTTTTCATGGATTTGGTATTGATGAACACATTCAGGGAAGCTCCCTCAAGAGCAGCTTTACAGAACGTTGCACCAACGCCGGCATCGCTGATCGCCAGAGTAGAACCTTTCTCAGCAAACACTTCGATCAGGTCAATGGCTTCACAGCATCTCTCCATGATTTCCATGGGTACAGAGCAGGCATCTTTGAGAACGATCTCCATGACACGAGCTTTCTCAGCCTTCTCTTCCTCGGTGTTTCTTGGCATACCATATGCTTTGGAAAGGGGCTCGAAGACCTCTGCATCTCTCTCAATGAGATGAAGAAGCTCTTTCTGAAGAGCATCTGCCTTTCCTTTCAGCTCATACATTTCCTCTTCTACATCCGCATATTTCTTTTTGCCGACGGTAAGGCTGCCTACCATGTTTCCAAGGGCAGTTCCGATGGCTCCGACCAGAGCGGAAGCTCCGCCGCCGCCGGGAACGGGTGCTTTGGATGCCAGTACTTCTACAAATTCATTGCAGGGTACAGTTGAAAATCCCATAATTCATACCTCCTGATTTTATAGCTTTTTAGAAACTATCCGGTTTTTCCTGACTGCGAGTCAAAATGTCTCGTGGAATGATCCCGGAGTAATTACAGCTTTTTCATGGTTCCGATCGTGATATCTCCCACCACTGCCATATCCTCCGCAGAAAATGACAGTGGAAAATTATCGGAGAAAAGGATCTGAGCAGATGGTGGAAACTCATCGTCTCCGGCCCAGAGAATAAACTGGACAAAATAACCATTGATAAACTCAAACTCATAGGAAGCATCTCCCATGGGCAGTTTTTTTGCTCCCATCCGTTCCATAACTGCACAAAAGTCTGTCAGACGATTGCCATAGGAAAACGCCAGTCTGCTGATGCATCGTCCGGTAAACTGCTGAAGATAAACGGTTCCCCAGGGCACCTCACGATAGGTAAGATACTTACCCGTCGGTGCGGCAGCTATGCCGTTGGCGATCATGCGGATCGCCATGATCTTCGCCGGCACTCCCTCCAGAATCGCCGCATACTGAGTATCTGTCTCATCAGCCCGGCGGACTTCAAATTCCGGCCAGGAAATGAGAAATTCCTTTCCCAGCATACGAAGGGTGAATACTTTTTCATCTTTATCGTAAGGAATTCCAGAACGCAGAGATGCCGTTTCCGGATCCAACGCCTGAAACTCCTCCAGATAATGGGTAAAGGGAATCCGTTCTTTGTTATCTTTTTCGTAAGGAATATTCATGTATTACCTCATCTGCTTTATCTCACTATCTTACTGAATACTCGGGAAAAGGCTTTTATCCGTATGAGGCACAAAACAGGCTGCCACAAACTCATCCATATAGGTGGGCACATTGCTGAGCTCAATATAGGTCATGTTCTGAGCAATTTCATATACCTTTCTTTCTGCCTCCGTTGAATACAGCATTGCGTATGCACCGGCCAGTGAAGTATTTCCAAGATAATGGTACATCTCCACAGGGATATCCGGGAACATACCAATCTCAATGGCATTGCCCATATTGATGCCGCTTCCGATACCACCCGCCACATAGACATTCTCGATCATGCTGATATCAAAATCACAATAGGAAAGCATCGTACGGATGGCTGAGAAAATAGCGCCCTTTGCACGGATAAAGCTGTCAATATCTGCCTCTGTCAGTTCCACATCCTTGACAGAGCCTGCCTCTTCCTCAAAGGCAATGATATAGCTTCCCATTCCAAACTCATCTCTGCGGATCCGTCTGCCCTCCCGGATGATCTGTCCTTTCGGGTTGATAACGCCGCAGCGGAACAGTTCAGCAATCATATCAATGATACCGGATCCGCAAAGACCTACCGGTTTGGTTCCCGGATCACCGATCACCGAATACGTCGGCTCCAGTGTCTCTTTATCCAGTTTGATGGCTTCAATGGCTCCGTCTGTGGCACGCATACCACAGCTGATATCTCCACCCTCGAAGGCAGGACCAGCGGAACATGCGCAGCTCATCAGGAAATCAGAATTTCCAAAGACAATCTCACCGTTGGTTCCGAGGTCGATAAAGATGGAGAACTCGGGTTTATTCCAGATCATGCTGACAAAAGCGCCGGCTGTGATATCTCCGCCCACATAGCTTCCGATATTCGGAGCCAGAATGATATGGGCATCCGGATTGACCTTCAGACCGATATCAGAGGCAAACAGCGAATTCGTTTTGAAAAATGTGGGAATATAGGGCTCCATACGAACCGGATCTGCATCCACTCCCATCAGAAGATGGTTCATCGTGGTGTTGGCGCCGATGGCGAGACGGTAAACCTGAACCGGTTTGATCTTCGCGCTGGCACACATATTCAGAATCAGCGGATTTAAAGTTTCTTTGATGATCGCATCCTGAAGCTTCTCTCTTCCACCAGGTTTTCCGGACTCGATAATACGGTTGATCACATCCGCACCATAACGGATCTGGCCGTTTCCGGCACTACCTTTTGCAAGAACTGCTCCATTCAGCATATCAATGATAATGGCGGAAACGCTGGTAGTACCAATATCAATGGCAATACCGGCCACTACGGGCTCTTCTGATGCCGGCAGTACATCATAGACAAACACATCTTTGTCTGTCTTGCGGATGACTGCTTTCACATGAAAATCACTGGCACGGAAAACATGTGCCATTTTCTTGATGACAGAATAAGGCACCCGGATCTTATCCATACCGGTAACCTCTTCCACAGCCCATGTAAAGCGCTCATTATCCGGCATGGTATCATCCAGTGTCGGCGCACTCATCGTTACATCGATAACTTCCAGGTTATTTTTAAGTTCAATACCTACTTCCGCAATCTGTTCTTTCAATTCCTCAAAGATCTTAACCTCTTCCGCTGAGCTTAAGTCTGCCATTTTCATCCGGCTCTTATATGCACTGGCAATATCCGGCACCAGAACTTCCACATCATCTATGATCTTACTGATGCAGGCCAGACGCCAGCCTGCCGCATACTCTTCATCGGAAATATGACTGGTTTTCTTTGAGTCGAGGGTGCCTCCCATAAGCTTTACCTTACATTTTCCGCAGGCTCCGTTTCCGCCGCAGGGGGCATCGATAGCTACGTTTGTTTTTCTCGCTACCTCAAGAAGGCTTTCACCGAAAGCAGCGAAGACTGTTACATCTTCGCTGTTTTCAAACTTAAAAGTGACCTTATGCATTTATTACAGCTCCAGATAGGAATCTGCGTACAGGGTGTTTCCTTTGAATACATCACAGGATTTGATGGTCTCCATCAGACGGAGGTCATTCGGGTTTACGATAGCGGAGGTCAGACCCTGCATCATAGCCATAGCTACCAGAGCGGAATCCATGATCGGACGGATGGTCTTCGGCATACCGTTACTGTTGTTGGAAAGTCCGCCGGTGGAGTTCAGTCCCATATCAGCGAACATCTTGATGCACTCAAGAACTTCCATCTGTTTGTCCTGCATTCCTTTAACAACCAGGAACAGCGGATCGAACCAGAGATCCTCAGCTTCCATACCGTGCTCCAGACCTCTCTCCAGAAGCATCTGGCAGTAACCCATACGCTCGTCGTTGTCTTTTGCGATTCCTTCGCCGTTGCAAAGCGCGATTACGATTGCATCGTTAGCAGCTGCCAGATCAATGTTCTCGATTCTTCCTGCAGCATCAGCGGAGTTTACAATCGGTTTTCCTTTGCTTCTGTTGTAAACAGAGATACCAGCCTCGATAGCCTCTTTGTTGGAAGTATCCAGTGCCAGAGGAACGTTATCGAACTCGCCCTGAAGAAGCTGTACTGCCCATTTCATCAGGTCCGGGCCGTAACCCTCAGCCGGTCCGATGTTTACATCCAAGTAAACAGCGCCTGCATCCAGCTGCTGTTTTGCTCTTTTCAGAATCGGCTCCGGATCTCTCTCCATAAATGCCTTGTTGACTGCCGGAGCAGTAGTGGAAAGTCTCTCACCAATCGTAACAAATTTTGCCATGGTTGTGTTCTCCTTTATTCTTTTTTATTTTAGATGCCGGCATCAGATTTTTCTGAACCGACATCCTGCTTTTATATCTTAGCCCTGCATATCCTTAAGGAATTTTACAAGCTGAACGGCCTCTCTGGGTCCAACAATGATCTCCCAGCCAGGCATTTTAGCTTCCAGATCACCCTTCAGTACAGCAACTTTACCCGGGATAACCAGTTTGTGGTTCTTGATCTTGCCAGCAATATCCTGCTCCTCGAAGAATTTGGAGATAGAGGTAGAGGAGAATTTACCAGCTGCCCAGGAAGTCAGAACGGAAAGTCCGCCTGCATCGTTGATGATCAGGTTGCACGGTACGCCGGAACGCTCCAGCTCACCGGATACTACGAAATATGTAAGAGCAAAGTCTACGGTGGTCAGGCAGATAGAGTTCTCATCACCGCCATTGATGGAGTAGATGCCCGGCTCAACCTTCATGGGTTTCTGCGGGTCGGTGAATACATTCTGCCTTAAACCGTACAGCGGAAGTGCGGTAGCATAGTCCATCTCTTCTACTACTACGATGGAACCGTATTTCATGGTAAACAGAGAAGCCAGAGCTGCCTGCAGGTGTTTGTCACCGTGAGCCAGAACAGCTGCATTTACCAGAGACGGATAACCGCAGGTTCTGTTGCCATCTTTGATAGCGGCACGACGGAACTGAACAGCGATGGCATAAGCCTCTTTGATAGAGTTTTTGCCGCAGTCGATGATCAGATTCTTGTTGCCCAGTTTCTCCAGAGCTGCTACGGTATCGTAAAGCTCGTTGATGTCTTTTCCGGATACGCCAAGTGCTACGCCAGCCTCAGTAGCTACTGCGCTCATAGCCTCGTAGTTGGAAGCATCTGCACCGTTCAGGATCGGTTTCTTGTCTTTGCTTACCTCAAGGGCAGCTTTTGCAAGCTCAACATCCTTGGTATCGATGATCAGTACTCTTCCCTCGATATCAGCTGCTTTTTTCACCAGCTCTACGAAATCTACTTTTGCATCTTCGCTGTGATTTACATATACCATCTCGGTGTACATTCTCTCACCGATACGATCATAATCAACGGCTTTTACTTTGGCGATTTTCTCGTCAATCGTAGCCTCGTCCATGCTGTCGCACAGATGAGCGGCATATCTGGTTTTGCTCACGAAAGTTTTCTCGTGACGGAACAGAACGGTCTCGCCGCCCAGAGACTGCTCAGCATCGCCGGTACCAACTTTGATGGTTTTCATTGGCGGAGCTGTTGCCTCAGACAGGGAAGCCAGAGCGTCAGCAGAGAAATACGGACATTTGGAGAGCTCGATAGCTCCGGAAGCAACCTTCATGGAGAAAGCCATACAGGTCGGGCATCCGCATTCTTTACAGTTTTTCTTCGGTGATAATTTAAAAATATCAAGACCTTTAAGTGCCATTATTTTATATCCTCCTTATGTAGCAACAATTACATTAATTCCTTGATCATGGTAGAAATGGTTTTAATGGATACCGGGTGTTTCAGAATTACTGCGTCAGAACCGGATGCCAGAACTGCTGCTGCAGTCTCAACTTCCATATCAATTCCACGCTCTTCCTGATTTCCCCATTCCGGCATATCAGCTTCGGAAGCCATAGCCTCTTTCACGCCCCATGCTTCGGATGCTACAGGAGTAATGATCGGCATCTGCAGAGTTGCATCGCCCTGAGCCAGAGCTGCTGCTTTTACACGGTCCATGGTAGATACTGCGTACTCAAAACCATAACCTGCTGCTGCAGAACCAACGTTCATAACAATGCTCTTACCGTCCACGCCCAGCTGAGTAAGAAGTACATTCAGCTGTTTAGCAAGGTTGATATCTACTGCGGACTCAGCACCTACGACCTGTTTGTAAGCAAGGCCTGCTGCTGCACCCACCTGTTTGTAGTTTTCTTCTTTTGCAGCCAGGATCAGGGCATTTCTTCCGTCTACAGCCTCAGCTGCTTTGGAAAGGAGCTCTGCGTCCTTCTCTGCATGTTTACATCCGCAAACTACCAGCGGAAGATCTACTGCTGCCACGATTTCTTTCAGCATAGCAATGAGCTCTTCGGTAGATTTGTTTGCACCGTTCGGATCTCCGCCATCCATACGGAAGCTTAAGAAATCTACTCCCTCAAAGCTTGCTGCTCTCTTTGCCATATCAGCAACAGTCTCGCAGCCCTCATAATATTTTTTCACACACTCCGGCTCATTCTCAAGACCGGAATCTGTGATCTCAACGCCAACCTTCGGTGCGTTCTCGACCGGTGCGTCAAAGGTGTAGAACGGAAGTATGTTCTCTCCGCCGAGAACAATCTTCTTATCTCCACAACCCACCTCAACGGAGTTGATGCTGGCGCTGAATTTTCCTGATTTTGCAGTAAATGCCATTTTAATAAAACCTCCTTCAAAAAACTTGGTTAACTTTCTTTATTCTTCAACTTGCCTATTGTACAATATTCCGCAATAAATTTCAATAGACAGAATGACAATTTTTTAACATTTTTCCGGATTATGGAAAAAGTTTGTGTGGTAACGCCTTGGTTACCGGACGTTTTGCACAGGTCAGGGACCCGCCTGCATGACGCAGGCTGTACGCTGCCTGAACGGCAGCTTCCGTCCCTTCCCTAAATGGGCATTCTGCCCATAATAACAGATAAACCCAGTCTTTTGCGTGTAAACACGCAACGCCTGCTTTTATCTGTTATTGCGTGCAAAACTGGTGAATTACATCATCGGATCCATGCCCAGTGCCGGATGACCTTTCTCGGTCAGGAACTCCAGTAAGGTCTCGGGATCTTCTGCAATGGTCTCATCACCGATCATATCTGTGAAGTTCTCGATTCCGTACAGCTCCTTAGCTGTCTGGTTCAGTCTGTCTGCAACCTGCTCTTTCAGAGCCTTCGGCATCCAAACGATACGCTCGATACCGCCCTCAGCCTTCATGAATTTCTTGGAAGCGATGAAGTGTTTACCATGTCCCATGAAACCAGGAGTCTGAACTCCGCCGCCGGTCATGGAAGCCAGCTCCGGGAAGGTCATTCCAAGAGGAGTCATGCCTGCATACTCACGGTTGGTGATGCATACGCCGTTGGAGAAGGGCTCGATACCGCAGATACACTCGAAGCATCCGCAGGAGGTCATCGGTTTCTCCATGATGGAGTACAGAGATACATCTTCCAGAGCACCCTGGGAGAGTTTCTTAACTGCCTCGTTGACATCCTCATACTCACCGATTCTCTCATCGATCGGTCTCTCTTTGGTGATCACCTGACAGGGACCATTCGGATCCAGCTGGTTGGTAGCTTTTGCATCCAGCCATGAAACAGCACCGCAAAGACCAAGTCTCTCCGGAGTAACCACACATACATGGCTCGGGGAGAATGCCTGGCAAAGGATACAGCTGTAATATACATCTACAGACTCATCGGTAAGGTTTGCAAGACGTGCATCACGTTTGTCGAAAGTGGGGATAGCCACCTCATGACGCATTCTGGTACACTCAGCCGGATCCGTGTAGATGGTAACCTGGCATTTATCAACAACGGCATCAAACTCGTTCTTTACAGAAGCGTAAAGCACTTCACCGATATGTTTGATACGGAAGCCTGCGTTGAAGGCCTCTTTGCTGATACGAACACGCTGCATATCACGCTGACCGGTATGGTATACACCCTCGATGCAGTTGATGTAGTTATGGAATTTACGCTCGATAACCGGCTCGAAATCCGGCTGCATGTTTTTGCCTGCAACCTGTACGACGTAAGCGATGCTGTTCTTGCTGCCCAGCTCCATCTCATCTACTTCCGGCCCTACAACAGTGATCTTGTGATCCTCAATCTCGGAAGCATCCATGGTCTGAACCAGCTCGCAGCAGTCCACACGGGAACCATCGAACTCAACCTGCATGTCACCACGACGGATGATCTCACCCTCGAATGCGGATGCGAATGCAACCGGGATATCGATATTGGTGATCTTGATCTTAATGTCACGAGCCTCAAGAGAGGTAGCATTGAATTTGCTTACGTCTTTCTGTACGATCAGGCTCTTCGGTACGCTGAAGGTCTCCTCATTGGTGATTACCGGGAAACCAAGAGCGATAGCGCCTGCACCACAAGCTACGATAACCGGATCCAGCGGAGCAAAAGCATTTACAAATGCCGGTACACGTTTCATGGTGTACTCCATCAGAGCTGCTGCGTCACCAGGAGTTACGTTACCAAAGATCAGAGCCGCACGGACTGCTACAGATACAACGTGGATAACAGAGGTTACATCTTTACCAAGCGGGATAACTCGTACGTTAGCGCCGGTCTTCATGCCAGCCTCAGCCACCTGATCGATGATGCCGCCTACCAGAGTTACCAGAATACCCTGTGCCTGATAGGATTTCACCAGAGCCACGCCTTCCTCAACAGAAGGAGCAGAACCAAGGATAACAGCAACACCCGGGATATCGCCGGTTACAAGGGGAACACCGAGCTCACGGATTACAGCATCTGCCAGATGTCCGTAGCAGGGCTCTTCATACGGTGCAGCACCGTCAATGTATTTCAGAGCCTCAATAAACTCAGCGCAAAGTGCGGTAGCAACACCGGACATGAAAGCATCGTTCAGCTTCTGCTCTCTGGTCATCAGGGATTTCACAACATCCAGAGCATTTTTCATATCACCCAGGTTGGTGATCTTTGTTCCTGTTACACCATAGTAGCAAGGAAGGCTGTATGCAGTATGCGGGAAGCTTACTGCTTTGTCTGCGCCGTTTGCTGCAATTGCATCATCGACAGCTTTTACTGTCAGATCATAGACTGTATCGTTTCCGCTGAAAATCACGTCAAATAAAGTCACGATAATTACCTCCATTCAGAATACTGGAGCCTCTTGAACTCAGGCTTCCAGTTTTTCTTTTATTTTTTTGATTTCTTCGACTGCAGTTTCACTGCAGTCATAGGGGGATTTCCCCTGCCGGTCTGCGTCGATCACTTCCGGATTGTAGTGGATAAAGCCCAGGAGATCCTCTTCAGGAATCCTTTCTTTAATAAATGCTTCATCGTCCTCATTCCGAACCTTGTTGGCCACAACCCGGACTTTCTTTACTCCAAGTCCTGAGGCAAGGCGTTTTACGTTCTTGTAGGTCTGGATACTTCTTGCTCCCGGTTCGATTACAACCACGAACTGATCCATTCCCTCTGTAGTACCTCTTCCCAGATGCTCCAGTCCGGCTTCCATATCGAGAATGACTACGTCATTGCTCCGCAAAACCAGATGGTTGATGATCCGTTTCAGCATCACATGCTCCGGGCAGACACAGCCGCTGTTGGCCGTATCCACGGTTCCCAGTACCAGAAGTTTTACACCATTGCAGACTTTGGAATAGGTATCCGGAATATCGTCTACCTTGGGGTTCAGTTTATAGAACTGATTGTTCGCATTTGCACCTGTCCGTTCCTCCACCAGCTTACGCATTTTGGTAATCGGAACGATCTCATCCAGCTCCTCCTCGGAAAAACCAAGGGCCAGTCCCAGATTTGCATCCGGATCCACATCGGCCGCCAGAACGTTTTTTCCCTCTTCCGCGTATAATCTGGCCAGAGTAGCTGCGAAGGTTGTTTTTCCCACGCCGCCTTTGCCGGTCACTGCAATTTTCATGTTTTCATCCACCTTCCAGAATTTTTTCCGCATCAGAGAATCCCCGCCGGCCCTGAATGGGCCGGCAGACAAACCACTCCCGATCAGATTCCCAGAGCAGTTCTCTTCTCTTCGATTCTTTCAATCATTTTATCAACCAGTTTATCGATATCCTTCTCTACGATGTAGGAAGCCTCAACCCAATCTTTAACGCCGCTGGTCAGAAGCTCTGTGATCTCGGTGGATCCGCTTACATACGGGTCAACGCCAAGGAAGGTATCGATACCGGTAGCTACCACATAGTTTCCGATGGAAACGGCTTTCTCAGACATCCACTCCGGAGCACAGCCTACAACAGGAAGCTGGGAGATATTCAGTCCGGAATCTTTAGCCAGCTCGGAAACCAGTACCATCATACGGGAAATGTCTACGCAGGAACCCATGTGAAGTACCGGCGGGATATCTGCCAGCTCACATACTCTCTTTAAGCCTGCGCCGCAGAGATCTTTTGCTGCTTTGTCCATCAGACCTGCTTTTGCAGCGGCCTGTGCGGAACAACCGGATGCTACAACGATGATATCATTGGCGATGAGTTTCTTCATCAGCTCGATATGAGCGTAGTCCGGGCGGATCTTCGGGTTGTTACATCCAACCATAGCCACAGCACCACGGATAACACCGGAAGTGATACAGTCAACAAGCGGTTTGGTGGTTCCTGTCTTGTCAACCTGAGAGTTGGTAACACCATCCAGAGTTTTAACGATAGCCTCAACAGAGTAACCAACGGTTGCTTTCTGCTTCATATCCGGGATGTATACCAGATCCGGTTTTCTGTTCTTGAAGTTCTCAATGGCAGTTTTTACGATCTCTTTTGCTTTCTCCAGTGCAGTACCAGCGCTGAACTCAATGTAATCAGAATCCGGCATCTGAGCGATCGGAGAAGTGGTGATGAATTTGGTATGGAAGCATTTGCTTAAGGGGCCAAGAGCCGGGAAGATACACTGTACGTCAACAACGATAGCCTCACAGGCACCAGTCAGTACAACGTTCTCCTGCTGCAGGAAGTTACCGGCCATGGGGATACCACGTCTCATAGCAACCTCGTTGGAAGTACAGCAGACACCTGAAATGGTGATTCCTTTTGCTCCCATCTCTTTTGCATAAGCGATCATCTCGGGATCATCTGCGACCTCGCAGATCATCTCGGAAAGGCTGGGATCATGTCCATGAACAACGATGTTTACGTTCTCAGCAACCATAACGCCTAAGTTTGCCTCGGTGTCGATCGGCTTGGGAGTGCCGAACAGAACATCGGAGAACTCAGTTCCGCACATGGAACCGCCCCATCCATCGGACAGACCGTTTCTTAAGGACTGACGAATCAGAGCTTCCGGTTTGGAAGAACATCCCATATGGGTCATATGTAATGCACAGGAAACCTCGCGGTCGATTGCTCTCGGCTCGATTCCTGCATTGTGCCACAGATCCTGTGTATGCTGGGGCGCTCTCTTCAGCCATCTGGAAACACCGTGGTTTTTACCATACTCGCTCAGTGCAAGCTCGGACATCTCATGAGCCAGATCGTAGATATCTCTGCCCTCTGTCTCAACGCCCCACTCTTTTGCAATGCGGATCAGCTTAGCAGGATCTTTTACCTTGTAAGCGCCATCCGGAGCCGCATGTCCCAGGGTATTACAGATCTCACGGCCGTGATCGGAGTGAGTAGCTGCGCCGCCTGCTGTAAATTTCAGGTAGTTACGTCCTACGATACCGTGAACGTCACATCCGCAGATACCTCTCGGAGCCTTCGGAGTAATACGGCAGGGTCCCATGGAACAGATACGGCAGCAGACACCCTGCTCACCGAATTTACAATGCGGAGTCTGATTTTTCACACGGAACTGCCATGCGTCAGCGCCAACTTTTGCGCCTGTCTCCAGGAGTCGGTTGGTAGCAGCCTCCATTTCTTCAACAGTTGTCATCTTAAAGTTTCCCATTATTAACCTCCTTCGTAATCGGGCAAAAATGCGGGGCGGTTTTCTTATATCCCATCCACCCCCTAGGGATATACACTTTTTAATAAAACCCTCTGCCACCGGCACGGTGCTCCATTTTTATCCGTTAACAAAACAGAGCACCGAATGCAGAGGGATTATTCACATATTAGAAATTCAGCTTATCCAGAATCTCATAGAGAGCTTTCCGGACAGGTGAATCTTTCGGAAGCTGGACGATGGGTTTGCCATCGCAGTCATACTCATAAACTGCCTCATCCTGGGGAATAACTCCCAGAAGATCCAGTCCCTGTTTCTCCACTTCCTCCATTGTTCCCTGATTCAGTTTACCTTCCGGCGCCCTGTTGATAATCAGTCCAATAGAGGTCGGACGAAGATCACATTCTTTGATCAGCTCTTTGATGCGGCCCACCGCCTGTACGCCTCTCCGGGAGCAGTCGCTCACCAGAATGATGGTATCCACTTTCGGAAGGATTCCACGGCTGATATGTTCCATACCGGCCTCGTTATCCACTACCATGTATGGGTAATTCGGGGTCAGCTTCGCAAGCTGAGCCTGCAGAAGGCCGTTTACAAAACAGTAACAGCCTTTGCCCTGGGTCCTTCCCATGACGAGCATGTCGAAATCATCGTCTTCGATCAGACAGCGATTCACCATCATTTCCATATAGTCAGCCTTGGACATTCCGGCAGGAATCTTACTTGTAGAACCATCTGCAGAACGCTCCACATCCTCACGGATCTCGCCGAGTGTCATTTCCACATCCACACCGAGGACCTCATTCAGATTGGAATTGGCATCCGCATCCACAGCCAATACCGGGGTCTTTCTCTTGTCGCAGAGATACTGAATCAACAGACCGCAAAGAGTCGTTTTTCCAACGCCGCCTTTTCCGGCGACGGCAATTACATGTGCCATTGGAAGCACCTCCTAAAATCTATTCAAACAATCAGATCATCGTACGCATACCGGATGCGTTGATGATCTCTGCAACGTCTTTCCATTTGTTCAGAGCGTACAGATGAATACCGTTGATACCCAGTGCGCGGTACTCGTCGATCTGTTTGATCGTGTACTCGATACCGGCTTTCTTGAAGTCCGCTTTCTTCTGCTCCAGGGCATCGTCGAAGGGTTCTTTGTCGAACGGGTTCGGGAAGATCCAGTACTTGGAGATCAGACGGCTGAGCTCTCTCGGCATTACACAGCCGTTTCTGGACAGTGCCATGTTAATGGTAGCTGCCTGATCCAGGATCGGCATGATTCCTACGTCAATCGGCATGGTAACACCTGCTTTGTCGATAGCGTCCAGCCAGTATTTGAACTGCTCCATATCCCAGCAGAGCTGAGTCATGATGTAATCCGCGCCGTTGTCCTGTTTCTGTTTCAGAACAGCGATATCGGACTCCAGGCTTCTGCATGCGATATGACCTTCAGGGGAACCAGCTACAGCGATCTCGAATTTGTCGCCGAACTCTTTACGAACGAAAGCTACCAGATCAGTTGCATAGTTGAAATCTCCGCAGGTTGTGGTCTCTCCTCTCGGAATATCTCCGCGGAGAGCCAGCATATGATCAACGCCCTCATCCAGGTAAGTCTGCAGCTGCTCTTTGATACCTTCTTTGGTGTTTTTGATAACGGTGAAATGGGTTACAGGGATGGTGCCAGCTTTGATGATCTCCTGACATACCTCTCTGTTACGGCCTACATTTCCACCGCCTGCACCGTATGTACAGGAAATGTACTCCGGTTTGAACTCACAGAGTTTCTCAATGGTTCCCGGAAGGTTCTCCATTCCTTTATCGGTTTTCGGCGGGAACAGCTCAAAGGACAGAAGCTGTTTTTCTTTCATCATTTCAGATAATTTTGTCATTTCAGTTTATACCTCCTGTTTTTTTTATCTTAACCGACAGCCTTTATTCGGCGCAGTTAATGATCACTTTGCTGTTGGCCAGATCCACCATCTTGATGGTTCCGTCCAGCTGCCTTTCTTCTCCCATCACGTCAATAAGCGTGATGTGATTTCCATCCACAAGAATCTTGCTGACATACTGCAAAAGAATGCTGTCAGGCTCTTCCTGCTTCTTATAAACGGTTGCGAGACACATGGTTTTTCACCTCCATCCGCTGCCACAAACTACTTGTCTTCCTTTACCATGGAAAGGGCAAGACTTAAATAAAGATTACCCTTCTGGAACTCTGCAACGCCTTTTCTGATCTGCTCCGCAGCCTCAGGCATGCCGGCCTCCGCAATCTTGCCAGCCATCTCATCCAGCTCCCTGGCATGGCTTTCATTATGATTCAGCATATAGCCAAGAAGAGCTGTAAGCTGTGCTTTCGGGTCCTGAGCCGCCCCGCTGCAGCCGCTGCAGCCGGTGTCACAGCTTCCCTCGCATCCATGCTCATGGTCATGATGGTGATCATCTTCATGGCCATGTTCATGCGTGTGAGGATGGGTGTGTGTATGGCCATCCTCATGACTGTGCTCATGGGTATGTTCAGCGCCGTGAGGAATAATGTTTCCATTCTCATCTTTCAAAAGATGCATGTTGACTACCTCCTTTTATATCGTTAAAAAAAAGACATACTAAGTATGTAAACTTCATTTGGAATTTATTATAGCATAAAATATTGTGATTCTCAACAATGTGAATTGTATTTTTTTTCGTAATTCTGGAACTTCTGCTGGATTTTCTCCGTCTTATGCGAGCAGTTGTCGTTCTGTGACGGATTCTTTTTTTACTGTATTCTGACAACGTATTCCCGTATCAGAACAAAGAAAAAGCAGGTCCCATCAAAGGGATGCCTGCCATTCTTTCGTCTCGCCCATAAAGTAAAGTTCTGCGCCGATCCGGTCGCAGTTTTCAGCCACCTCAAAGACCGTGCTTTTCGTTCCTTTTTCCTTCCAGGGGAGAATAGAAAGCCTGTAAAGACTCAAAGGATCATCGGAATCAAAACGCTCAGACAGGGTCGTAATGCCGCCGAAATCATAGGTGGAACGTGTGCTGGAAAGATCCGTAAGATAAAGCTCCATATCCGAGGCCTGCAGATAATCCCGATCGTTGTTGACAAAATCCTGAGTGATCTGATAAAACACGGAACCACTCTCCGCTTCCTCGCCCCGGTACTGGTTTCCGATCCGTTCAATCACAGGTGCAGCATAGGTGGACTTTGTGGCCGTCTCGTCGAGTTCTTTCTTTTTCCATACAGCCTCTGCGCTTACGGCTGTCTCCGAAGCTGCCTCATCATCTTCCAGCGGCAGCGTCACCTCATAGATCACCGGCAGGTCCGCCCCGTCCTTTCGGAAGCTTAAGCTTAACTGAACTGTTCCGCTCTCCCGCTCCCCGGAAAAATCTCCCACGAAAATCAGGGATTTATCTTCGTCGGAATAGGCGTTATTCAGCGTTCCTATTCCCTCGACGCCATAAGTGTCTTCCATAACATAGGCCGGAACTGCATCCAGATAGAGCCCATTGTTGGCAACATAGCATTTGAGATCGTACTCCCGGGCGATTTCCTGGGTGGTCTCCGGCAGGCTTTCTACGATCTGCCGATAGGGGATCACCAGAAATTCCTCGTCATCCGTATAGAGCTCATAGGCAGAGCCAAAGGTCAGCATTCTGCCGCCCACAGCTTTTTTCTCCGTATAGGTAATCTCATCTGTATGCTTCAAACCGGAGAGGGAATCTTTCTCAGCAAAATATTCCTTGTAAATTTTCATGCAGAACTGCTCGATCTCCGTACTGTATTCCGAGCAGACTCCGATGGCCACACAGAAGAGCAGGGCAAGAATGCCGCCTGCTTTGGATTTTTTCTTTTTCTTCTCTTTTTTCGCGGTCTTTTTGTCATGATCACAGTAGGGAACGGTCTTTCCGTCTTTCACGGTGGTCTCCAGATAGGGATTGCTGAGACGCTGCTGAAATTCTTTCTGTTTCTTTGCGTTATTCCTGGAACGCTTTCGAGACACAGTCTCATCCATTCCGAAAAACTCGCTCATATCTCCAGCGGACATCACCGGCGGGTGATATTCTTCCTCAAAGCCTCCTGCGTTCTCGCCCATAACGGTCTTCATCTCGTCCTTGCCGTCCGGCCGATTGTAGGCGGCACATTTCGGACAGATGCCGTAGTAGGTATCGTAATCGAAGTTGGTCTTACATCTTCTGCACTTCATAAACCTTCCCCCTTGTCTTCCGGTTTCTTTCAATATAAAGAAAGCATCGCTACTTTTATGATAATCGAAATTCACAAAAATAGCAATGCTTTTGTTTATGCCAGCATCATCCGGTCGTTGGCGAACTCGCCGCCGCTGGCCTGCTCGAATTTTTCCAGAAGGTCGGATACCTGGAGTTTTTTCTTCTCCTCGCCAGAGACGTCGTAGATGATTTTTCCCTCATGCATCATGATGAGGCGGTTGCCCAGACGGATGGCATCCTTCATATTATGAGTGACCATGATGGCCGCCAGAGACTGTTCCTCGATGATATTTTCCGTTACATCAAGCACCTTTGCTGCCGTCTTCGGGTCAAGTGCCGCCGTGTGTTCATCCAGAAGTAGAAGTTCCGGACGGATCAGAGAAGCCATAAGAAGAGTCAGTGCCTGACGCTGTCCTCCGGAAAGCAGACCTACCTTTGAGGTCATCCGTTCCTCCAGACCAAGACCCAGCACTTTCAGCTTTTCATAAAAAAGCTCTTTTTCATCCTTTGTGATGCCCCAGGCAAGCCCTCTCTTTTTTCCTCTGCGGTATGCAAGAGCCAGATTCTCCTGAATCTCCATATTAGCGGCCGTTCCCATCATCGGATCCTGGAATACACGGCTGATATATTTCGCCCTTTTATATTCCGGTTCCCTGGTCAGGTCTCTCCCGTTCAAGACCACCTTTCCTTTATCGATCGAGTAAACGCCTGCGATCATATTCAGCATAGTGGATTTTCCTGCTCCGTTTCCACCGATGACGGTCACGAAGTCTTTGGAGTTCATGTTCAGATTCACTCCTGTCAATGCCTTTTTTTCATTCACCGTACCAGCATTAAAAGTTTTCTGTACATTTTCAAGAAGAAGCATCAGGATCTTGCCCCCTTTCCGTTTTTCACCTGAAGAAGTCGCGGCACAGAAAGAGCTACGGCAACAAGGATCGCTGTCAAAAGCTTCAGATCACTGGAGCGCATACCAAGCTGAAGGACAATGGCTACGATCATACGATATACGATAGAACCGACAATAATACCGGTAAGACGCCATTTAAAGCTGGTCGCTTTTGCAAAAAGAACTTCACCGATAACGATCGATGCCAGCCCGATCACAATGGCACCGGTACCGGATCCCACATCGGCCACTTTCTGGTTCTGGGCTACCAGGGAACCGGAAAGTGCAATAAAACCATTACTCAAAGCCAGAGCAACCAGTTTCATATGATCCGTATTGACACCAAGTGCACGAATCATTTTTTCATTGTTTCCGGTAGCACGGATGGCGCTTCCAAGCTCTGTTCCAAAAAACCAGTAAAGAACCGCAACAGAGAGAACGCAGAAAATAACGCCGATACAGGCAGCGATCACTGTTGTGGTCTGGCTCATGGTCCGTATGGATTCCGGAAGTAACTTCTGCACAAGAGTCACCATGCTCTCTACGCCTTCTTCCCGGACATTGATCGGAAGGTTTGCCTTGTCAGACATGATCCGGAGGTTAATCGAATAAAGAGAGATCATGGAAAGGATACCTGCCAGGATCGGTGGGATCTTAAGCTTTGTGTTCAGAAGTCCCGTAACGCTTCCTGCGATCGCCCCTCCAAGGAAACCGAAGATCAGGCTGATGAAAGGATTCATATGATAAGTTACCGTCATTACCGCACTGATACAGGCACCCATGGCAAAACTTCCCTCACAGGTCAGATCTGCAAAGTCCAGAAGACGAAATGTGATATAAACGCCCAGTGCAAGCATTGCCCAGAGCATTCCCTGGGCAATGGCACTGAACATGGCTAATAATACGCTCATGTAAACCTCCAAAAGGTATATTCAGTTATTATTCTGCAGCAGATGCTGTTTCTGTCTCATCTGCGGTCTCCGTGGAAGCTTCTGTTTCCACCTCCTCGGAATCCTGAAGGAATTCCTCCGGTATCTCAATGCCGATCTCTGCGGCGGTATCCTCATTTACGGTGTAGGTGTAGGAATCCTCCGGGCAGTACTCGATGGGCATTGTAGCCGGGTCTGCACCTTCCAGAATCTCTGCTGCCTGTTTTCCGGTCAGAACACCAAGATCAAAGTAATTGATTCCGTTGGTGATGAGTCCTCCATTTTCTACCATTCCGCTCTCACCACAGATTGTCGGGATCTTTGCCTGGTTTGCAACCATGGAAACCGTCGGCATATTGGAGGCAAGCAGATTATCTGTAGGAATATAGAGTGCATCGATCTTTCCGACCATAGACTCTACTACCTGCTGAATTTCAGAGCTCTGAGAAACCGTATAAGTCTCCATCGTGTAACCAAGCTTCTCTCCTGCTTCAATAGCCATATCCGCCTGAAGTTTGGAATTGGTCTCACTGGAGGTATAGAAAACGCCTACCGTTTTTGCATCAGGAACCAGTTTCTGGATCATTTCGATCTGAGAAGCTACCGGTGTCAGATCGGAAGTACCGGTGATATTGGCGCCGGGAGCCTCATTGCTGTCAACCAGTCCGGAAGCAGCCGGATCGGTAACTGCGGAAATCAGAATCGGGGTGTCGGTGATCTCATTGGCACAGGCCTGAGCCGCCGGAGTAGCGATAGCGAAGACAAGGTCGCAGCCGTCGTTTTTCAGCTTGGCAGCGATGGTGGCACAGTTGGACTGGTCACCCTGGGCATTGTTCATATCGATCTCCAGGTTCTTGCCCTCCTCGTAGCCGGCTTCCTTCAGGCCTTCCACGAAACCATTGTAGGCTGCATCCAGAGCGTCGTGCTCCATGAGCTGGCAGACACCGATCTTGTAGGTCTTCTCTTCATCTGCGGAAGCAGTAATCGTCATTGTAGATACACAGAGTCCCAGACTTAATAACAAAGCAAGTTTCTTTTTCATAATATCTTCTCCTTTACCTCTTCAATCTATCGATGCTTTAACGCTTTTATGCTTTAAAGTCTCAAGTTATCTGTACTATACACCCTCTGTATCAAAAAAGCAACTGTTTTTTGCAAAAAAATCCCCTATCCGGTAGCAGTAAACCGGACAGGGGGATTTCAACTCTTTAAGCCTCCCAGACGAGAGTACTGTTTTCTACTTTTTTGTCTCTGAGCATGAGCTCGGCCACAGCCTCCTTCGCGCTCTTGTTCTCAAAGAGGACTTTGTTGACCTGCTCCACAATGGGCATTTCCACCTCGTACTTGACAGCAAGCTCCATAGCGGCTTTGGCGGAATAGACGCCCTCCACCACCATCTTGACTTCTTTCATGGCCTCGTCCATCGTGTAGCCTTGGCCGATCAGATAACCGGCTTTCCGGTTCCGGCTGTGGCGGCTGGCACAGGTAACGATGAGGTCGCCGATGCCGGTAAGCCCGTTAAAAGTCTCAACCTTCGCTCCCATGGCCACTCCAAGACGGGTGATTTCGGCGATACCTCTGGTAATCAGAGCCGCTTTCGTGTTGTCGCCGTAGCCCAGACCGTCCGCCGCTCCTGCTGCCAGAGCAATGACGTTCTTAAGGGAACCGCCCAGCTCCACGCCCAGGATATCCGGGTTTGTGTAGACACGGAAGACGGGGCTCATGAAGATCTCCTGTAAATACTCTGCCACGGCTTTCTTATGAGCGCTGACAACGATATTCGTCGGGAGGCCGATGCCTACCTCCTCCGCATGGCTGGGACCGGACATCACTGCCACCTCCGCTTCGGGAAGCTCCTCCTCGATGATCTCGGAGAGAGTCAGCATCGTATGTTCCTCAATACCCTTGGCCACGTTGACGATAAGCTGGCCGGGCTTTAAGAAGGCTTTCATGGAGCGGGCGGTGCTTCTGGTAAAAGCAGAAGGAACTGCCAGAACCAGCACATCCTTGTCCGTCATGGCCTTCTTGAGATCATTGGTGATCTCGATCTTCTCCGGAAGGATCACGCCGGGAAGTTTCGTCTCGTGCTGCCGTTTCGTCCGGAGCATTTCCACTTCATCCTTCATGATGGACCAGATCGTCACCTCATGTCCGTTTTTATCACACAGGAGCGCCAGGGCCGTTCCCCAGCTTCCCGCACCGATCATACCGATCTTTGCCATAATCGATACCTCCGTTATTTTTTATTTTTGCTGCTGGAAAGATAAGTCTTTCTCTCCTCTCCGTGAAGGAGACGGACGATATTTCCTCTGTGTTTCCAGTAAGCCATGACCGTCAGAAAGGCCGTCACAACATAAAGCTCACAGAGAAGCGGCTGGCTCATGGCAAAATGGCCCGTCTGTCCCAGCACCAGCACCTCGATCATGATCCCGGCGTAAACCAGAAGGGAGCCTAAGGACACATAATGGGTGGTAAAAAAGATGCCGAAAAAGGTAATAATACCTAAAACTGACATGATGGGGTCAAAGGATAAAACGAGACCCGCCGTAGCCGCAATGCCTTTTCCGCCGTGAAACTGGAGATAAAAGGGGAAATTGTGTCCCAGGATCGTTCCCGCCGCCGCATACATCTTGAGAAGAGGAAGCATTTCGCTGTGACTTTTTCCAAAAAGCAGACATACAAGGCCTACGGCCAGCATACATTTCACGCAGTCGCCAAAGAAGGTGATGAGGCCGGCTTTGGTGCCGAGCGTTCTCATCATATTGGTGGTGCCTGCGTTGCCGCTGCCGTAATTGCGGATATCGATGCCGTGGGCCTTTCCGTAAATATAGCTGGTCTGAAAGAGACCGAAGAGATAACCGATGGCCAGACAGCCGACTCGAACCCACATACTCATCTCTCCTTTTCCTGTCTCTCCCGGATAATGAATTTCAGGGAAGTTCCCTGGAAGCCAAAGGTATCCCGGATCTTATTTTCCAGATAACGCACATAAGAGAAGTGCATCAGCTCTTTGTCGTTTACAAAGATCACGAAGGTGGGCGGTTTTACCGCTACCTGGGTAATATAGAAGAGTTTCAGGCGTTTTCCTTTGTCTGAAGGCGGCTGCTGAAGAGCCACGGCCTCAGTCATAATCTCGTTGAGCACACCGGTCTGTACCCGAAGAGTCTGGTTTTCCAGAACCATATCGATCTTCTCGAAAAGTTTCGGCAGACGCTGCCCTGTCTCTGCGGAGATAAACATGATCTCTGCGTAGGGCATAAAGGAAAGAGTGTTACGGATCTCATTCGTGTACTTGTAGATAGTCTTGTCGTTTTTCTCCACAGCGTCCCATTTGTTGACGGCAATGATGATACCTTTTCCTCTCTCGTGAGCGATACCGGCAATTTTCGCATCCTGTTCGGTGACACCCTCGGTGGCGTCGATGACTACGACTACCACATCAGCCCTGTCAACGGCCGTTACCGTACGGATGATACTGTAGCGCTCCAGCTCTTCTTTAATCTTGTTCTTCCGGCGAAGACCTGCGGTGTCGATAAACACATAGGGCTTCTTGTTCCAGACGATCTCCGTATCGATGGCGTCACGGGTGGTTCCGGCCACGTTGGAAACGATGACACGGTTCTCACCGATAAGCTTATTTATAATAGAAGATTTACCTACGTTCGGTTTTCCTACGACTGCGATGCGCGGGCGCTCGTCCTCAGCCTCTTCCAGCTGATCCTCATCGAAGTGTTTGACCACCTCGTCCAGCATATCACCGATACCCAGCTGGGAAGCGGCGGAAACCGGGATCGGATCGCCGATGCCGAGGTTGTAGAACTCGTAGACATCCGTCATGAATTTCTTGAAGCTGTCCACTTTATTTACCACGAGAAGCACCGGTTTGTGGGAGCGGCGGAGCATATCTGCCACCTTGGCATCCGCATCCACCAGGCCCTGGCGCACATCCGTGATAAAAATAATGACATCCGCCGTATCAATGGCGATCTGCGCCTGCTCTCTCATCTGGGAGAGAATGATATCCTTGCTCTCCGGCTCGATTCCTCCGGTATCAATCAATGTAAATTTATGATTCAGCCATTCCACGTCCGCATAAATACGGTCTCTGGTCACACCGGGCGTATCTTTTACGATGGAGATCTGCTCTCCCGCCAGCGCATTAAAAAGGGTGGATTTTCCCACATTGGGTCTTCCAACGATTGCTACTACTGGTTTACTCATATTTATTCACCTCACCTATCTGGGAATGACGGACCTCTCCGTCTTCCATTAAAAGGGCTTCCACAAAAGCCCGACCGCTTGATTTTACAATATTCACCGGCGTTTGTAAAGCAGTTTCCAGATCGCCTACCCGGTAGTCGTCCAGGAAAAGATCCTCGTCGCTCTTCACAATCGTGCTCGGAAGAAGCAGCCGCTCGCCCAGATTTTTCTCCAGAAGCTGTTCCTTCAGGTCCTGGAAAGTCAGAAGACCGGCCACAGTGATCCGCTCCCCGAAAAAATGGTTGACGATCGGATAAACTTCTGTGTAGACATTGGGGTATTTTTCCTGCACCCGGTCTGCCAGCTGCCTTAAGACTGGAGCCGCCGAATAGCCGGTGGCGATGGAAATTGTATGGGAAATGCTCTCGTCCTTTTCCCTCAGCGCCAGTTCCTCTTCCACCTCATCGATCAGGGAACGAAGCATGCCCACGCCGTTTTCATACTGGATGTAGCCGTCGTAGCGCTCTGCCTCCGGGAGCTCCCGTTCCGCCAGAAGATACCACTCATCCCCGGCATGAATTCCGTGAATACCGTATTTTTCATAAAAAATCTTCTGATAGTGCTCGATCATATCCAGCACTTCACCTGCGTCTTCCTTATTAAAAGGCTCCAGCGGATAAAGGCCCTCGCGAAACTTCGTAAGGCCCACAGGCACCACGGAGACGCTCTGAAGCACCGGCATATATTTTCCCAGGGCTTCAATGCTGTAGCGGAGCTCCTCCCCGTCGTTGACACCCTTGCAGAGAACGATCTGGCCGTTCATCTCGATGCCGTTTTCATAGAGCCGGTCCACTTTTTTCAGCGCTTCCCCGGCGAAACGGTTGTGGAGCATCTGACAGCGGAGCTTCGGATTCATCGCCTGGAAGGACACGTTGATGGGACCCAGATGATAGCGGATGATCCGGTCGATGTCGTGCTCGCTCATGTTGGTCAGGGTCACATAGTTTCCCTGGAGGAAAGAAAGGCGGGAATCGTCGTCCTTAAAATAGAGTGTTTCCCGCATGCCAGGCGGCATCTGGTCAATAAAACAAAAAATACATTTATTATGACAGGAGCGGTAATCATCCATGAGGCCGTTCTCAAATTCCATTCCGAGATCATCCTCAAACTCCTTCTCGATCTCCAGCTCCCACTGTTCCCCGTCGGGTTTCTCAATCAGTACGGTCAGGTATTCTTCATTGATCAGGTAATGATAATCGAAGATATCCTCGATCTCCTGATCGTTGACGGCCAGCAAAAAATCCCCGGGTTCAATCCCCAGTTCCTCCGCGATGCTGCCCGGTTCTACCGTACTCACCTTATGGCGGTGGTCTTTTTTCTTCATGTTGTTTTCTCCTTTGCTCTCATTATCATACTAAATCACGCTGTAAAATGCAATGATTACCCTCATGAAATTTATATTTTCCTTGACTCGCCCTGGCTGCAATGTTAAGATGATGTGAGATTATGTAAAATTATGTAAAACTTTATATTTTTTGTGGAGGACTGTCATGCCTAATTTTGAACCGCTTCAAAATTCCATTCCTATTGCGCCTTTAAAGCTGGCTTCTCTGGAGGGATGCCGCGATTTCGCGAATCTGGTGGACAAACACCTGAGCGATTTCCGTCACGAAAATCCCAGTCACACCAAAGATTCCATCGCTTACAGAGGCTATCTGGAGGATTCCTACCTGATCGACTGCTGCTGCCCGCGTTTCGGTTCCGGCGAAGCCAAAGGAATCCTGAAACAATCCGTAAGAGGCGTGGATCTTTTTATCCTTGCCGATGTGCTGAACTACAGCCTGACTTACACGGTCTGCGGTTACGAAAACCATATGTCTCCGGACAACCACTATCAGGATCTGAAGCGTATCATTTCCGCAGCAAACGGAAAAGCGCGCCGTATCAATGTGATCATGCCCTTTCTCTATGAGGGACGCCAGCACAAGCGCAGCAAACGGGAATCTCTCGACTGTGCCCTGGCTCTGCAGGAACTGACCCGGATGGGCGTTTCCAACATCATCACCTTCGACGCTCACGACCCCAGAGTCCAGAACTCCATCCCGCTTCAGGGCTTCGACACCTTCATGCCGACCTACCAGTTCCTGAAAGCGCTGACCAAGTCCGTTCCTGATTTCCGGATCGACAACGAACACCTGATGATCATCAGCCCGGACGAGGGAGCTATGGGACGCGCCGTTTACTTCGCCAACATCCTCGGCGTGGATATGGGTATGTTCTACAAGAGAAGAGATTACTCCACCGTTGTCAACGGCAAAAACCCCATCGTTGCCCACGAGTTCCTGGGTGATTCCGTGGAAGGAAAAGATGTGATCATCATCGACGATATGATCTCCTCCGGCGAGAGTATGCTGGACGTTGCCAAACAGCTGAAAGACCGGAAAGCCGGCCGCGTCTTCGTCTGCACCACCTTCGGTCTTTTCACCGACGGCCTGGAGAAATTCGACGAATACTACGAGAAAGGCTATATCTCCAAAGTTGTCACCACAAACCTTCACTACAGACGGCCGGAGCTTCTGACCCGTCCGTACTATGAAGAGGCTGATATGAGCAAGTTCCTGGCCAGCATCATTGATTCCATGAACCATGACGTCTCCATCAACCATGTACAGTCCCCGACAGAGAAGATCCACAAGCTGCTGGCTTCCTATCAGCCTGTTAAATAAGGATTGATACTTTTCTGCAAAAGTGTTAGTATAAAAGTACCTGAAATGCTCCCTGTAAGCGTCATCATGCAGGGAGCATTTTCTGTGTAAATAACAGGAGGAAAATGTGATGAACGAATACAGAATGGGTACAAAATGCGTACAGGCCGGTTACAAACCGGGAAACGGGGAGCCGCGGCAGATCCCCATCATCCAGTCCACGACTTTCAAATATGATACCAGCGAGGACATGGGAAAACTCTTTGATCTGGAGGCTTCCGGATATTTCTATTCCAGACTCCAGAACCCCACCAATGACCATGTGGCAGCCAAGATCGCAGCCATGGAGGGCGGCACGGCAGCCATGCTTACCTCTTCCGGTCAGGCAGCTAATTTTCTGGCTCTCTTCAATATCTGTGAGTGCGGCGACCATATCGTGGCCTCCTCTTCCATCTACGGCGGAACCTTCAACCTGATTTCCGTCACGATGGCAAAAATGGGAATCACCGCAACTTTCGTTTCCCCGGATGCCACCGAGGAAGAACTGAATGCAGCTTTCCGTCCCAACACCAAAGCCATGTTCGGCGAGACCATCGCCAATCCGGCCCTGACGGTTCTCGATATTGAACTTTTTGCCAAAGTGGCCCATGCTCACGGCGTTCCCCTCATTGTGGATAATACCTTCCCCACTCCCGTAAACTGCCGTCCCTTTGAGTGGGGCGCTGATATCGTGACCCATTCCACCACCAAATACATGGACGGCCACGGAGCAGCTTTAGGCGGAGCTATTGTGGACCACGGTGTCTTCGACTGGATGGCCCATGCAGACAAATATCCGGGACTCTGCACACCGGATGAGAGCTATCACGGAATCACCTATGCGGAAAAATTCGGAAAAGAGGGCGCTTTCATCACCAAATGTACCGCCCAGCTCATGCGCGACTTCGGTTCCATGCAGTCCCCGAATAACGCTTTCATCCTGAATCTGGGTCTGGAATCTCTCCATGTCCGTATGCCGAAGCATGTGGAAAACGGCCAGGCGGTAGCCGAGTTCCTGGAGAAACATCCGAAGGTTGCCTATGTAAACTATTCCGGTCTCCCCTCCAACAAATACTACGAGAGAGCCCAGAAATATCTGCCCAACGGCGGCTGCGGCGTTGTCTCCTTCGGCCTCAAGGGCGGCCGGAAAGCAGCTTCCACCTTCATGCAGAACTTAAGACTCGGAGCCATCGAGACTCATGTGGCTGACGCCAGAACCTGCTGTCTGAATCCCGCCACCTCCACGCACCGCCAGATGACCGACGAACAGCTCGTCGAGGCAGGCGTTCCCGCAGAGCTGATCCGCATCAGCCTGGGCCTGGAAGACAAAGAGGATCTCATCGCCGATATCTCCAACGCACTGGACGCTATCCAGTAAAAAAATCCGCCGTACAGGGATTTTTCTTTCCCCGTACAGCGGATTTTTTATGCCCGTAAGCCTAAGAAACCGGCCAGATTTCCCCTTTTTCCGCCGGAAGCCCGGTGGGAAAAGAGAAGCTCCGGATTGCAGGCCGTACAAACATCCGTCACCGTGATATGCTCCGGCAGGATCCCGGCCTCCTCGAAGATCGACCGGTTAGCCTCCCAGAGATTCAGCTGATAGTGACCATTCTCCTTTCCATAGAAAAGCTTTGGCCAGAGCTCTTCGACGAAGTTTTCCCGGAAAAGCCCGATGACTTCCTCACTGACCTCGTAGCAATCCTGACAGATGGAAGGTCCCACCGCCGCCAGAATATCCTTCGGGTCGCTTCCAAACTCCCTCGTCATCGTCTCCACTGTGACTTTTCCGATCTTGCCCACGGTGCCGCGCCAGCCGGAATGGGAAAGGCCAATGCAATGGCGTACCGGATCCATAAAGAAGAGCGGCACACAGTCCGCGTAAAAGGTCGCAAGAACCACCTCCGGCTCATTGGTCACAAGACCGTCCACATCCCGGTAACCCACCGGCCGAAGGAGCCCTCTGCCGCAGTCTTCCTTTCCCACCCGGCGGACATTAGTCGTGTGGGTCTGCATGGAAAAGACCAGATTCTCCTCGGAAAATCCGATGCTCTCCGCCATCCGGCGAAAATTTTCCTGGACCCGCTCCGGCTCGTCTCCCCGGCTGAAGCTTAAATTCATGCTGGAAAGACAGCCCTCGCTCACACCGCCCAGACGGCTGGAAAAGCCATGCACGATTTCCGACAGCTTTTCGAAAGACGGAAACGTAAAATAGGGAACCTCTTTTTCTCCGTGCCAGGTCAGCACTTCTCTCTCTGATTTTCTTCGGATTTTCTTCATATGCGCTCTCCTTTTAACTGCCGCAGTCGAAGGCGTTCCGGATCAGCCGGATTCGTTCCTCCTCGATCCCGATCACATCAAACCGGCAGGGCAGATCTGCTTTCTCCTGATGCATGCAGAGATAATACTCTGCCACCCGGATGATTTTTCTCTGTTTTCCCCGATTCACAGCCTCCAGGGAATCCCCGTCTTTTAAGGAACTGCGGTATTTCACTTCGATGAACACCAGATAAGCTCCATCCCGGGCAATGAGGTCGATCTCGCCAAAGCGACAGCGGAAATTTGCTTCCAGAATCCGGTATCCTTTTTTCTTTAAATAAGCGGCGGCCTGCATTTCGTAGGCCGCCCCGATTTTCCGTTTGTTCAATTATATCCGTCAGGCTCTCCCGGCCAGTCCCCGCAGACTAGCAGAAATGGGTGATAAAGGTCTTCCGGTGGATAGGGGAAGGACCATATTTCTGAAGAGCCTCGATATGTACCTTGGAACCGTACCCCTTGTGGGAAGCAAAACCATACTCCGGCATGATCTTGTCATACTCGTACATGAGCCGGTCCCTGGTCACTTTCGCCAGAATACTGGCTGCCGCGATGGAAACGCTCTTGGCATCTCCCTTGATGATCGGAACCTGGGGAATCGCAATGCCCGGGATCCGTACGGCGTCGTTGAGAAGAATCCGGGGTGCTCTGGAAAGTTTGCCCACGGCCTCCCTCATGGCCTCGTAGGTAGCCTGAAGAATGTTGATCTCATCGATCCGGGCAGGGCCTACAATACCAACGGCGGCAGCTACGGCCTTCTCCATAATCTCATCATAGAGCTCTTCCCTCTTTTTCTCCGAGAGCTTCTTGGAATCGTTGAGTCCCAGAATCTCACAGTCCTTCGGAAGAATCACGGCTCCAGCCACCACCGGGCCGGCCAGAGGGCCTCTTCCTGCCTCATCAATGCCGCAGATCAGCTCATACTGGCCCTCGTATTCATGCTCGTACTGACGCATCGCTTCCAGGCGCTCCCTCTCTTTGTCGAGAGCGTCCAGTTTTTTCTCGTATTTTCCGATCAGATTTCTGACTCCGCTTCTCTCATCCTCCCAGTATGCCTCTATCAGCGCCGGAATCTCAGAAAAAGAAGCCGCCTCAAACTCCTTACGGATCTCCGCTATCTTTTTTTCCATTCGTTATCCTCTCTTCCTGGACAGAAAGCCAAACTCCGTGAGGGGCCAGACCCGAAAAACGGCTCTTCCCAGGATATCCTCCCGGCGGACGGCTCCCACCTCCGGCTCCCGGCTGTCTATGGAATCGTTCCGGTTGTCTCCCAGCACGAAATATTCATCCTCGCCGAGGAGAAACGGCTCTGCCGCCAGGCCCGGATCTTCTATTTTCCCATAGGAATCATCCCCGGGAAGGCGCTGGCCGTCAATATAGACTTCTCCCTTCCAGATCTCCACCGTCTCCCCGGGAAGACCGATGACCCGCTTGATATAATAGGTATTTTCTTTATATTTTGGTGGAAAAACCACAATCTCATACCGCTTCGGATCCCGAAATCGGTAACTGATCTTGTCCAGGATCAGATTTTCTTTGTCCTTCAATGTAGGGGACATGGACATGCCCTCCACCTCCGTGCGTTGCCCCACAAACTCCGTAAAAAACCAGGTCAGGAAAAAGACCAGACAGATACAGGCCAGCGCTCCGAAAAGCCTCCTCACTCTATGCTTATTCATACTCTCCCACCGTTTCCTTGCGGCTTACGCCTCTTTTTCTTCCGGCAGCTCCAGTGTCAGTCTTCCCAGACGGCCGCTGCGGAAATCATCGATGAGGATTCCTGCAGCCTTGCTGTAATCCAGGCCTTTTCCTTTCAGAAGACAACCTCTCTTCTCTGCAATGGCTTCCAGCATAGCCAGCGGCGTCCCTTCTTCTTCGATCCCGTAACGCTCTGCCAGAATCCCCTTATATTCGGCAGAAAGGAAGGTGATGAGAGAGATCGCGAGCTCATCGATATTCAGGATCTCGTCCCGGATGGAGCCGATGAGGGCCAGTTTCAGGCCCACAGACTGGTCTTCAAATTTCGGCCAGAGGATTCCTGGGGTGTCCAGAAGCTCTGTGGTCTTATTTAAGCGAATCCACTGTTTTCCCTTGGTGACACCGGGCTTGTTTCCCGTCTTCGTGCAGGCCTTGCCCGCATAGCTGTTAATAAAGGTGGATTTTCCCACATTGGGGATTCCCACCACCATAGCCCGGACCGGACGGTTTTTGATCCCTCGTTTCAAATCCCGCTCGATTTTTTCCCGGCAGGCTTCCTTCACAACGCCGTCGATGGCCTTCATTCCCGCGCCGGTCCTGGCGTTCAGTTCCAGCACATAGAACCCTTTCTGCTGGAAATACTCGACCCAGCGGGCAGTCTTCGCCTTATCCGCCAGATCGCTCTTATTTAAAAGGATCAGCCTCGATTTATTTTTCGCCAGCTCGTCGATATCCGGATTCCGGCTGCTGAACGGCACTCTGGCATCCACCAGCTCGATGACAAGATCAATGAGCTTGATGTCCTCCTGCATCATCCGTCTGGCCTTGGTCATATGACCGGGGTACCACTGATAATTCATGCAATATCCTCTCGTTTCTTTTACTTTACTAAACCCATATGGTCGCTCGGGGAAAGAACAAACCATACTTTTCCCTCGATATTTTTGCCGCTGACAACGCCCACATCCGCATAACGGCTGTCTTCACTGTTGTTCCGGTTGTCACCCAGCACAAAATACTGATTTGTACCCAGGGTAATTGGCTCCTCCGCGAGCCCCGCGTCTGTCATTGCCGGGTAATCCTTTTTCTCCAGATAGATCTCTCCATCGATATAGATCATTCCATCCTTGATCTGGATAGTCTCCCCGGGAACTCCCAGGATCCGTTTGATGGAGGAAGCTCCTTCCCGGTTTCCGTTCAGCTGAAATGCGATCACATCATTCCTTTTGGGATTTCCAAGCTTATATGATAATCCGTCCAAAAGTACCGCGTCTCCGCCCTCGATGGTCGTACTCATGGACTGACCGATACAGGCTCTCGTCTGTCCAAAGAAATAGACCAGTACAAAGGCGAACAGCACGACGATGACGATCTGGAAGACCCAGAGAAAAATCTGCTGGGGAATACTTCGTTTCTTCTTCGCCATAATGTTCCCTCATAACAAACAAGGGACAACTACTACTGTAATTGTCCCTGGTCCATTTTTTATTTTACTAATTCTTTTACCTTTGCGCTCTTGCCGACACGCTGTCTCAGATAATTCAGTTTTGCACGTCTTACACGACCGCGTCTTACAACTTCAACCTTCTCAACGTTCGGGGAATGTAAAGGCCAGGTCTTCTCAACGCCGATGCCGTTGGAATTCTTACGAACAGTGAAGGTAGCTCTTACGCTTCCGCCCTGTTTCTTTAAAACAGTACCTTCGAATACCTGGATACGCTCACGGTTTCCCTCTTTGATCTTAGCGTATACCTTAACGGTATCTCCTACGTTGAACTGGGGTGCATCTTCACGGAGCTGAGCAGCTTCGATGTTTTTGATAATATCGTTCATTGTGTTCCTCCTTATTATTCGGATGTTCTTAATACAATTCTTGTAACAGAGGACCATCTCTTACTCACAACATTTAATACTTTATCATAACTTTCTGTAAAATGCAAGCGGTTTTTGCCATTATTTTACGCGGCTGAAGAGATGGAAATAGGAACAGTACAGCGTTCCTGTCCGGAGGGTCGCTTCGCTGATCCAGTCGCCGTTGATCGTGGTCGGTCGTTTGTTGTAAATGGCAGAATCCAGTACGAGGAAACTGTTGTCGCTCTCCCGATACCCGGCGATCGCAATATAATGACCGGGCACCAGAGCCACAGCCGTACCGCCATTTTTGAGATGCTTCTTTAAAGAAGCCGTGTCATAGATCTTACCATCCCATTTGAAGTGATAGAAAACTCCATTGGTCCGGGCAAAATCGGCATAAAGTGTATCCGCAGTTCCCTGCATATAGAAATAATGACCGTGGGAATTGGAGTACCGGGCCAGTACGGTCGGATCAATATACTCTCCGTTCAGGGCGTAGATCGCATTTACAAAGGATACCACGCCGCAGCCAGAGCTGGAAATGGTCCGTACCGGATTGCCATCACAGTAGGTGTTTCCGCCCCATTTGGGATCATACTGGGAAAAGACCGTGTTCTTTCTCTCCTCATTCTTCACCGTCGTTTTGGTAAATACCCAGTTCTGAAGCGAGCTGGTCCGGGCATATCTCCGCTCGAAAATTCCCTTTCCGGAGACAAAGGCGATACCCTTCTGGCTCTTCACCTCACGGAGGGCAAAATAGCGGCCGTATCTTGTGAAGGTCCAGAGTGTCTTGTCTGAAACGGCAGCAAGCTTCCCATCCTTAAGGCCCAGATAAAGCTCTGTTCCATAGGGTGAAATGGTATACTGATTATTCTCCACATGCTTCAGTGTATACAGCTGATTCTCTTTTCCCGTGGTTTTCCGGAGAAGGGCAGTTCCTTTGGCCGTATCTGCCGTCAGGGAAAAGCGGTTTCTCTCGCGGGCGCGGATTGTGTAGGTGCCGTCTGCCAGAAGCTGCTCCGTCGTATCCATGGAGAGACGGATTTTTCCATAGTTTGTCTTGGGAATCCAGCCCAGATAATAGCGGCCGTTCAGATAAAAGGTCATCTGATACCAGGAACCACTCTCTCCCACGGTGGAACCGCCCGTATAAAGCGGTATGGACTGATAATACATGGAAGTCGATTTTGCCTGGTAGAGCGTCAGATTCTGATTGGCAAAAGACTGTACGGCCTTAAAATCCTGCGTGAAGAAAAAGGTATTTCTCTTTACCCAGCCCTTGATGATCTTCGTTCCCTCTTTGCAGGTGACGTAGAGAGACTGTTTGGTCTTGTCATACTTCAGAATCGAAAACTCACGGTAAGTCAGCGTCGTGAGCTTCTTCTTTCTCGCCGCGTCGGTGTAAACAATGGTCTTTCTGGCCCGGGACAGAGGATAACCCATCAGAGGATGGGCCGCCGACATGGCCGCCGGATAAGCGGCCTGAACCCGGGGCTCAAAAGAAAGAGACAGCGCCAGAAACAACAGCAGAAAACCACAGGTTACTCTCTTTTTCATATTCTCTCTTTACCCCTTTTTCAATGAAGTCAAAAACTTTTTTTCTTTTTCCGTTAAATTGGCCTCCTCAAGAAGATCCGGCCGCCGTTCCAGTGTCCGTTTGATGGACTCCTCCCGCCGCCATTTTTCCACATTGGCATGATGACCGGAAAGCAGCACCGGCGGAACCGCCTTGTCTCTCCAGACCTCCGGGCGGCTGTACTGGGGATATTCCAGCAGGTTATCATGAAAGGACTCGATTGTGCCGGACTCGCCGTTGCTCAAAACCCCGGGGACCATGCGGGAAATGGCATCGATCATGACCATAGCCGGAAGCTCTCCTCCTGTCAGGACATAATCGCCGATGGAAACGTAGTCCGTCACCACTTCCTCCAGGACACGCTCATCGATGCCCTCGTAGTGGCCACAGAGAAAGACAAGATCCTCCTCTTTCGCAAAATCCACCGCCATCTCCTGACGGAAGACGCTTCCCTGGGGTGTCAGGTAGATCACCCGTGGCTTATGGCTCATGCGTTCTTCCAGGTCCTTCACTGCCGCATAGACGGGCTCTGCCTGCATGACCATGCCGGCTCCGCCGCCATAGGGATAATCGTCCACTTTTCCGTAACGGTTTCCTGCATAATCCCGGATATTCACGGCCTCCAGGCTTAAGATTCCTTTCTCGATGGCCCGGCCGATGATGCTGGTATTCAGGCCCTGAAGGATCATTTCCGGAAACAAAGTCAGTACATGATAGTTCATAAATCCAACAGTCCTTCCAGTATGTGTACTTTCATCTCGCCTTTTTCAAGGTCCACGGAAAGAATACAGTCTTTGATGGCCGGAAGGAGGATCTCCTTTCCGTTTTCGTCTGTGACCTGATAGACATCGTTGGCCCCGGTTTCCAGGACATCAGTAAGCTCTCCGAGCACCTTGTCCTCATCGGTGATAACCCTGAGGCCGATGAGATCTGCGATGAAATATTCATCCTCTTCCAGCGGAACTGCCTGTTCTCTCGTCACCAGAAGGCTCTTCTTGCGGAAGGGCTCCACATCGTTGATATTGTCAAATTCCTTGAATTTCAGGATCACAAACTGTTTAAAAAATTTTACGCTGGAAATGGTCAGGAGCTTTTTCTCTCTGCCCGTATCCAGATACACGGTCTCAAGATCCAGAAAACGCTCCGGATCATCCGTTGTCGGGAAAACTTTTACCTCTCCCCGGATTCCATGGGTGGCCGTGATCACGCCCACTTGTAAAAAATCTTCCATTTATTCACCTCAGTCGATTCCGTAAAGACGTTTGTAAAGGGCCGGTCTGCGGTTTCCGTAAACGATTCGTTTAATGGTAATGCCACCTTCCGGATAAGTTTTTCCATAATGACCGGAAGCGTTGATCATCAGATTGTTGCCGATGTAGACGCCGACATGATCGATCGGGCCGCTGGTATCATATTTCAGATAGAATACCAGATCACCAGGTTTCAGATCCCTGTAAGAAACCGGTCTGGATACGCTCTGCAGCCAATCCGTATGAGGATAAGGCATAGCTTTTCCGGCTGCCTCATAAATCTGCTTTGTAAAGGTCGCACAGTCGATGCCATTCGTGATGGAGCTTCCTCCCAGAATGAAACGGGTACCCAGATATTTGTAACCGTAGCTGATGGCTGTCCGTACCGTACTGTTGGAAGAAGCATTGTTGATGTTTACAGCAGTCAGGGCAATATTTTTCGCATTCACATAGCCGGTCACCGGAACGCCGTTGGCCTGTTTATTGTTATGCAGATAAACGGGAATCCAGGTGAGCTGCTTGTTCTTCATATTTCTGGTCTGATAGTTGACCCTGCTCATATTGACAACGATTCCGCCGCCCTTTTCCAGAGAACCATAGGTTCCGTTCTTAAAATTCGCCTGCTGGTAAACGTAGGCCCGGCTGGTGTCGGACTTGTTCCAGGCAATGATCTTATAGCCTCTTTTCGCATACTTCAGCGGTGTCGTCATGTTCAGTTTTGCCGCGCTGGCTCCCAGCGGCAGCAACATGAATACACTCATCAGCATCAGTACCAACAGAACTCCCTTTTTCTTTCCTTTCATAAAAAATCCCTCCACATTATAAAATAGTAATCTATATGGAAAAAACCCCGTTTTCACGAGGTTTTTTAGCTGTCACTGCAGGATATCTACAACGACTTTCTGGTCTTCCTTGGAAGCGGCGGCTTTCACCACGGCCCGGATGGCTTTCGCGATCCGACCCTGCTTTCCAATAACCTTTCCCATATCAGAGGGAGCAACCTTCAGTTCAAGAACTGTGGTTTTTCCACTCTGCTTCTCGGTCACAACGACTTCCTCGGGAAACTCAACAAGAGATTTCGCAATAACTTCTACAAGTTCTTTCATTTACATGCACCTCTCCAGTTAATTATTTCTCGATTCCGGCTACTTTAAGAAGTTTAGCAACAACGTCTGTCGGCTGTGCGCCGTTTGTCAGCCATTTCTTTGCCAGCTCCTCGTCGATTTTGAACTCGCTGGGATCTGTGTTCGGATTGTAGGTTCCGATCTCCTCGATAAATCTACCGTTTCTCGGGGATCTGGAATCAGCAACGATGATTCTATAGATAGGGTTCTTTTTCTGACCCATTCTTCTCAGTCTGATTTTTACTGCCATCTTTGATTCACCTCCTTAAGGTTTCCATTGATTATTTAAAAGGGAAGCCGAAACTTGCCTCTTTTAGCACTTTTGCTGTTCATCATACCGCCCATCTGTTTCATCATTTTGCGGGACTGTTCAAACTGTTTGACCAGCTTGTTCACCTCGCTGATGTCCACTCCTGCTCCGGCAGCGATACGCTTTTTCCGGGAAGGATTCAGAAGGTCGGGATTTGCTCTCTCCTTCGGTGTCATGGAGAGGATCATTGCCTCGATCTGAGCCATTTTCTTTTCGTCCATGGCATCCTCGATCTGCTTGAGCTGACCGCCGCCCATGCCCGGAAGCATTTCCAGCAGTTTTCTCATGCCGCCCATATTTTTCATCTGGTTCATACTCTCCAGATAATCATCGAAGCCAAGCTGGGCTTTCTTGAGCTTCTGCTCCATACTTCTGGCTTTCTCTTCGTCGATATTGGCCTGAGCTTTCTCAATGAGACTCATCACATCGCCCATTCCAAGGATTCGGGAAGCCATTCGGTCGGGATAAAACTGTTCCAGATCGGAAAGCTTTTCACCCATACCCACATAGAGGATCGGTTTTCCGCAGGTGGCCTTAATGGAAAGGGCTGCACCGCCTCGGGTATCGCCGTCAAGCTTTGTCAGGATGACTCCGTCAATGCCAACCTTCTGATTGAAGGTATCTGCCACATTCACAGCGTCCTGTCCGGTCATGGCATCTACGACCAGTATTGTCTGATATACATCCACAGCTGCTTTGATGTTCTCAAGCTCTTCCATCATGGACTCGTCCACATGGAGACGGCCTGCCGTATCGAGGATCACAACGTTATATCCGTTGTTCCTTGCATGTTCAATAGCTGCTTTTGCGATATCTACGGGATTCTGTTTGTCTCCCATGGAGAAAACCTCGACACCGACTTTTTCTCCGTTGATTTCCAGCTGACGGATTGCTGCGGGACGGTAAACGTCGCAGGCTGCAAGTAAGGGCTTACGTCCTTTGCTTTTGAGCTTTGCCGCAATCTTTGCTGTCGTGGTGGTCTTACCTGCACCCTGAAGACCTGCCATCATGATGACAGTGATCTCATTTCCAGGCTTTAAGGCAATCTCCGTTGTCTCGGAACCCATAAGATTTACAAGTTCCTCGTTTACGATCTTGATCACCATCTGACCCGGATTCAGGCCATTCATCACATCCTGTCCGATCGCACGCTCCTGGACGTTCTTGATGAACTGTTTTACCACCTTGAAGCTGACATCCGCTTCCAGAAGAGCAAGCTTTACTTCTTTCAAAGCGATCTTTACATCGGCCTCAGTCAGGCGACCCTTGCTGCGCAGGTTTTTGAATACATTTTGAAGTTTTTCTGATAAGCTTTCAAATGCCATTATAACTCCTCCAGAATCTCATCCGCGATGCGCTTGATGTTGTCGGGACAATCCGTTGAACTCCGGATCTCCTGGACCTTCGTACGGATCTCCAGGAACCGCTCTACCAGATGAAGCTTTTCCTCATAATCAGAAAGGATCTTGTCGCAGCGCCGGATCATATCATGGACTCCCTGGCGGCTGATGCCGCGCTCCGCTGCTACCTCCGTACAGGAGTAATCATTGAGAACTACGTCCTCATAAATGCTCTGCTGATGTTCTGTGAGAAGCTCTCCATAAAAATCATAGAGCAGAGTTCGTTCTACAAATTTTTCCATCTCGAGTCACCTTTGCTATCATAACTGATGAGTTCCTTTTTGTCAAGTATTTTTTCTTGACAAGTTTCAAAAATTTTAACCATCTATTTTGCGGTACCGATCCACTCTCCCATTTCCACCTGGGTCTCGATGCCCTGAGCCGTGTTTTTCAGAAATTTCTCCCGGAAAGTTGCCTGGCCTTTCTGGACCAGCAGAAGGATCGTAGAACCGCCAAATTCAAACCTGCCTTTCTCGCTGCCCTTCTTCACATACCTGGGACCATGGTAGTTGCAGATCCGTCCTACCATCATCGCTCCCACCTCCATCTGGATCAGGGTGCCGAAGCGCTCTGTCTTGAGCAGGCAGTATTCTCTCGTATTCTCATGGTAGACAGGCACGGACTCCACAGCAATAGGATTTACCGTGTGAAGAATACCGGAAATCCGGATGTTTTCCGACTTTTCTCCGTCTGCCGGGTAGGAATACCGGTGGTAATCATCCACACAGAGCCGGAAGACGCAGGCATAACCGCCTTCATACCTTTTTGCCAGGGAAGGATTTTTAAGAATCCGCTCCAGCGTATAGACGCTGCCCTTGACGGCAAACTCCGCCGTCTCATCCAGTGGATAGATGGAAATTTTTCCGTCGCAGGGGCTTACCAGGTGAATGGGATCGCAGTCGATCATCCGCTCGGTGGGAAGGATCTCCCGGGTAAAAAAGTCGTTAAAAGAACGATAAGGCCTTTTGACATAAGGCCTCATATCCATGTGATTCTTTTCGATAAAGGGACGGATCAGGAAACGGGAAGCCCTCCTGTCCAGAAAGGCTCCTGCTGCTTTTGAAAACCCCGGCTGCGTCAGAACTTTCAAAAGAACCCGTCCGTAAAAAGAAGTATACAGTTTCTGAAGGAATCGGTCCTGACCGGAATCTTCCACTCTGATCGTTCCGTCCTTCCCCATACAGCGATGCACGGTCGGGGAAGCTGTCGTTTTCATTTTCTTCATATTTATTTCCTTAATAGATATGTAACAGTTTGCCAAGGATCACCAGACCTGCCACGATGAAGAAAGCCATGAGCTTGTTTCCCGGCTTCAGGACACGGATCTTGCTCACGAACAGGAAGGCCACGATGAACATTACCGCAATCAGAATCCGAAGATAAGCCGTGTGTCCGCAGTAGGGTCTTAAGAGATAAATCAGTGGGAAAATAATCGAAATCGAAGTCACCGGAAGGCCTTCATAACTCTTTCTCCGCTCTTCTGTCTCCTGCTGACGTCTCATCTCTTTTACATTAAAGTAACCCAGACGGATCACTGCTGCCAACACATAGACGCACATAGAGATCGTTCCCACAATGCCTCTCACACCCAGGGCGTAGGTTAAAAACGCCGGAAAAGCACCGAAGCAGAAAAGATCACAGAGCGAATCGATCTGGATACCAAAATTCTTCTGATCTTCAGTCCGGTCTTTCTTGGTTCTGGCCACCTTTCCATCCAGCATATCACAGATACCGGATACCACAAGACAGGCGATGGCATTTCCGAAACGGCCATCCAGAGCCTCCGTCATTCCCACGATAGAACTTAGAAGGCTCATATAAGTAAGCACTACCGTATAGTCGTAAAATCCTATAAACATTTTCTTTCTCCCTCTCTACATTTTCTTTGGTGTATTCCCCTGCTTCTGAAAAGATCTCCTTGCCAGATTGAAATGGGCGACAAAAGTGAGCACCGCACTGATGATGAGCAGCGCGTAATAGCTGATGCCGCGGCTTAAAAGCATACCCGGCAGGAGTTTCTCGCCGAAGACCGGCTCAAACATCGTCATAAAGAGCCCCTCGCTGACTCCCACGCCTCCCGGAAGCGGAAGCATATCCACTGCCACGGAGATCACAGCCTGCAGAATGACCACCAGCCCCATGGGCGTTCCGGAAAGTCCGAAAGACCGATAGACCATCCAGGTCACAAAAAACAGGCAGAATCTCTGAAAAATTGTGATCAGCATCACATGAAATACCACTCTCTTATGCGTACGGAAATAAACGCTGGCTTCCCGGTACTTGTTCATCGAAAGCAGAAGCTTTCTCGTCCGGGCCCTTTTATGTTTCAGAAGATGCATTTTCTCCAGGAAACGGAGCCCGTAATAGAGAATCCGTTTCGTCCAGCCCGGCACAAACACCAAAATCATCATACTGGTCACGGCAATGACATTCAGGCCCATTCCCAGATACAGAAGATACCGGGAAGCTCCCATATAAGTATGAACCGTGGGACTCATGAAGATCAGCACCACAAAACCCACCAGCACCAGCACCGCCTTGTAAGTGATGGTCACGATCATCAGCACCAGAGTGGATATCGAGACATCCAGACCGTCCTTACTCATATAGTAGATCTGCGCCGGCTGACCGCCGGAGGCGGAAGGGGTGATGCAGCTGTAAAAAAAGCCGATGAAGCTGTAGCGGATACACTGATGAAGCTTCGTCTTCTTTCCCAGGGAGATCATCATATAATGAATGATCACCGACTCGCTGCAGACAAAAACAATAACCAGGACCAGCGCCGCGATGAGCCAGCCCGGGCTTGCCGTCTTTAAGGCCTGATTGATTTTGTCCAGTTCCTGATCTTTCAGGAGCGCATAAAAGGTAAATACCACCAGAAGCACCAGAAACAGAATCTCCAGAATGCTCTTTTTATTTTTCCTGATAAATTCCATTGTCTGGTCCTCCTTTTTTCCATCACATTTATTTTAGCAATTTTTCACGAATTTTACCATTGATTTTTTCATAAAATTGTCTTACGTTTTTGTAATATTTCGTTTTTCCAAAAAACTGCCACATCAGTTCGGCCAGCAGGAAGCCCGCTGCAATATCCAGCACGACATGCTGTCGGATGAAAACCGTAGACAGACCGATGAGCCAGGCAAATACGAAGGAAAAAATCCGGTACCAGCGGGGGATATCTTTTCGGCCGCGCACGGCAATATAACAGAACCAGCTGTTCATGCAGTGGATGGAAGGCAGCAGATTCGCCGGTTTGTCAATGGAATAAAGCCAGCCAAGAAGATGAACGCTCAGGGAATTTCCCACAAGCTCCGGACGGGTATTCGTGGTTGGGAAAAATACAAAAAACAGGAAACAGATCAGACGGGCCGTCAGATCTGCAGAAAGATAACGGTAAAAATAATCCTTTCCGTTTCCGGCTGCCAGAACATAGTTTACGATCCAGAAAAGATAACAGATCAGATAAATATACACAAAGCCTGGAACGAAGGGAATCCTCCGGTCCAGGTTTGTGGTAAGGTCAAAATGATAACGGTTTCCGGCGATAGCCATTCCTCCCCAGTACACCAGATCGTTTAAAAGAAAGGTACTGAGAAGAGGGATGATCGCATAGCCGTATTTTTCCTTATACTTATTAAAGATTTGCATGGGTAAGCTTGGGTTTGTAACCCTTGTCCTTCAGAGCTTTGACGATCTTTTCCTTGTGCTCTGTTCCAAATGCCTCCACGGTGATCTTCAGCTCTACGGCGGCATTGCGGTTTGTGCTGAAGAACTGGTTATGATCCAGTTTGATAACGTTGCCCTGCTGCTCGGCTATGACAGCTGCCACTCTTGCCAGCTCGCCTGCGCGGTCCGGAAGCAGAACGGACACGGTGAAGATACGGTCTCTGAGGATCAGGCCGTGCTGGATGACGGAAGACATCGTGATCACGTCCATATTACCGCCACTCAGGATAGAAGCAACTTTCTTTCCTTCCGGTTTCAGATGTTTCAGAGCTGCGACAGTCAGAAGACCGGAGTTCTCGACGATCATCTTGTGATTCTCTACCATATCCAGGAAGGAACCGATGATCTCTGCATCGGAAATTGTGATGATATCATCCAGATTCTTCTGCAGGTACGGGAAAAGCTTGTCGCCCGGGGTCTTTACTGCGGTACCGTCAGCAATGGTGTTGACGGTAGGAAGGGTCACTACATGGCCTTCCTGCAGGGAAGCTTTCATGCAGGCAGCGCCTTCCGGCTCCACACCGATAACTTTGATCTTCGGATTCAGAAGTTTTGCCAGAGTGGAAACGCCGGTAGCCAGTCCGCCTCCTCCGATCGGAACCAGAATATAATCCACCAGCGGAAGCTCTTTTACGATCTCCATAGCAATGGTTCCCTGACCGGTGGCAACCGTCAGATCGTTGAAGGGATGGATGAAGGTCAGGCCTTCTTTTGCCTCCAGCTCCTTTGCGTACTCGCAGGCATCATCGTAAACGTCGCCTTTTAAGACAACCTCAGCGCCGTAGCTCTTCGTGCGGTTCACTTTGATGAGCGGGGTGGTGGTGGGCATTACGATAACGGCGCGCACGCCGAATTTCTTTGCCGCATAAGCCACGCCCTGGGCATGGTTTCCTGCAGATGCGGTTACCAGACCCTTATTTCTCTCCTCTTCGGTAAGGGTACTGATCTTATAATAGGCACCACGGATCTTGTAAGCGCCGGTCACCTGCATATTTTCGGGCTTCAGATAAACCTTGTTTCCGGTCTGCTCTGAGAAATAATCGCTGTATACCAGCTTCGTCTCTGCGGCAGCCTGTCTTACGATGTTATATGCCTCTTCAAATTTTTCGATGGTCAACTGCTCCATAATGTTCTCCTTCTTTCTTTTGTTTTATTTGTCCTGACTCACGTTAAAAAGCGCATTTACGAACTGGTTTGCGTCGAACTTCTGAAGATCGTCGATGCTCTCTCCCACTCCGATGTATTTCACCGGAATGCCCAGCTCCGAATGGATGGCCACGGCGATACCGCCTTTGGCTGTTCCGTCCAGCTTCGTGAGGATGATGCCGGTGATATCGGCTACCTCTTTGAACTCTTTGGCCTGTGCCAGTGCATTCTGGCCGGTGGTGCCGTCCAGGACTACCAGGGTCTCGCGGTAAGCTTCCGGATATTCTTTTTCAATGATCCGGTTGAGCTTTCCAAGCTCCGCCATAAGGTTTTTCTTGTTGTGGAGTCTTCCTGCGGTGTCCACCAGAAGAACGTCCGCATGTCTTGCCTTGGCCGCCTGGATGGCGTCGTAGACAACGGCTCCCGGGTCGGAACCCTCCTGACCGCTGATGATCTCCACACCGGCCCGGTTTGCCCAGCTCACCAGCTGCTCCCCTGCCGCCGCGCGGAAGGTGTCGGCCGCAGCCAGAACCACTTTTTTGCCCTGGTCCTTGAGCTTGCCCGCCAGCTTGCCGATACTTGTAGTCTTGCCCACACCGTTGACGCCGATGACCAGTACCACCGACGTGCGGTTTTCAAACTCATAGGCGGTCTCGCCCACGTTCATCTCTTCCTTGATGCTCTCGATCAGGAGCTCCTTGCACTCAGCCGGATCTTTGATGTGCTGCTCCTTCACTTTTCGTTTCAGGTCTTCGATGATGGAGGTCGTGGCATTGATCCCCAGATCTCCCATGATAAGGATCTCCTCAATCTCATCATAAAAATCATCATCGATGCTGGAAAATCCGCTGAAAATCGAATCAATTCCAGACACGATGTTGTTTCTGGTCTTGGTCAGTCCCTCAACCAGCCGTTTAAAAAAGCCTTTCTTTTCTTCCATATTTCACTCCATTTGCTTACTCATCCAGATCGTCCTCGATGAGATTTACAGAGACAAGGGCGGAAACGCCTTTTTCCTGCATCGTGATACCGTACAGGCGGTCGGCTGCCGCCATCGTGCCTCTTCTATGTGTTATAATAATAAACTGTGTATTTTTTGTCAACTTGTGAAGATAATTTGCATATCTGGCCACATTGGATTCGTCCAGAGCCGCCTCGATCTCGTCTAAGAGACAGAAGGGCGAGGGTTTCAGGTTCTGGATCGCAAAAAGCAGGGCAATGGCCGTGAGAGCCTTCTCTCCGCCGGAGAGCAGAATCATGTTCTGCAGCTTCTTGCCTGGCGGCTGGGCGATGATGCGGACGCCTGCCTCAAGGATATCCTCCCCTTCCACAAGCTCCAGCTTGCCGTGGCCGCCGCCGAAGAGCTGGCGGAAAGCCTTGTCAAACTCCGTCTGGATCTTGACAAAGTTTTCTTCAAACTGCCGGCGCATGCCTGCGTCCAGGTCGTCGATGACACCAAGGAGAGCTTTTTCGCTCTCTACCAGATCGTCGTGCTGGCCTTTTAAGAAACTGTGACGCTCGGAAATCTCCTTAAACTCCTCAATGGCATTGACGTTGACGCTTCCCAGGGAGCGGATCTCATTTTTCAGATCCAGCACCGCTTTCTTGAGCTGGTTCATCTCCTGGTATTCTTCGCATTTCATCTCTCTGGCGCTGCCCGGGGTCAGCTCGTACTGCTCCCAGATATCGTTGATCCGGGCATCCCGGCTCTCCACGAGTTTTTCCTGTCTGGCGCTCAGGCGGAAATTCTCCTTATCCAGGAGGCTTTTCTGCTCCGTCAGAGCTTCCCTCTCGGTGAAAAAGCCCTTCTGCGTCACCATGCAGGCGTTTTTCTCCTCAGTGAGCACCCGGATCTTCTCCTCGGCTTCCTTCTGGACGTCCGCTCCGGAATCGATGGTCTCCTGGATTTTTTTCAGATTCTCTTCTTTTTCAAGAGTCTCTTTTTCGCCGTCCTCCATCTTTTTCTGAACGGAAACCTTTTCCTCATTGAGGGTGCGGACCTCCCGTTCGATACGACTGGTATTCTGCTTTAAGAAGTCTTCCTTCTGAAGGAAACCGGCCAGCTTTAAATGTACATTCTCAAACCGTTGTTTCTGCTCTGTCAGATTGGCCTGTTCTTCTTTCAGGGCTTTCTGATTTTTCTCAATCCGGTCGTTGAGCTCCTGCTCCTGCTTGACGGAGGCATCCAGCTCTTCCTGAATCCGGTGCTTTTCCTCTTTGATCTCCGCCATCTGGGTCTCGATCTCCACAGCTTCATCCTTCAGGTGATGATAGCCGGAAGCCGTCTCGTCCCGGCGGGATTCCATCTGGCTGATCTCCATTTTTGCCGTATTCTGGACGAGATATTCTTTCTGAAGCTTTTCCGCCAGAGCAGCGATCTTATCTCGCAATGCATTTCTCTTGCTCCGGTTCTCGTCGATAGCCTGGTTGAGGGCATCCAGATCCTTTTTCAGAAGCTTTACGCTCTCCTCCAGCTCCTCGATCTCACGCCGACGGCCCAAAAGATTGCTCGAATTTTTGAACGCACCACCAGTCATAGAGCCGCCGGGGCTTAAAAGCTCTCCCTCCAGGGTGACAATTCGAAGAGAATAGCGGTATTTTCTTGCCAGGGCTACCGCGTGGTCGATCGTGTCTGCCACCACCACCCGGCCTAAAAGATACCGCACCAAGCCTTCGTATTGCTGATCCGCCTGAACAAGAGTACTCGCAAGACCGATGACTCCCGGTTCCTTTAAGGCCCCGTTGTCGGTGAAACCGCCCCGGAGGCCCACGCTGGTCAGCGGCAGGAAGGTCGCCCGGCCAAATTTATTTTTTTTCAGGAAATCGATCATCCGCTTCGCCGTGTCCTCATCCGAAGTGACGATGTTCTGGATGCTGCCTCCAAGGGCAGTCTCGATGGCTATCTCATAGGCTTTTTCCACCTTGATGAGATCTGCCACCACGCCCAGAAGGCCGGGTTCCCGGGATTTCTGCTCCATACAACGGCGGATGCTGTTTCCGTAGCCGTCGTAGCGCTCCGTGATGTTTTTCAGGGATTCCAGCCGGGAAGCTTCCCGATGAAAAGCGGTCTGGCCCTGCTCCGCCTGCTGGTTCTGCCTCACCAGCTCCCGGCGGATCTTCTCCACGGCTTCCTCATAGGTACGGCTCTCCTCCGTCAGATCCTCGATCTTCTCGGAAACTGTCTCGTATTTTTCCTGCAGTTCTTTCAGAGAGTCTTCCTGTTCGTTTTCCTCGCTTCGAAGTCTTAAGAGCCGCTGGCTTACCTCCGCCCGGCGGATCTGGTTCTGCTCCATCATCGTATCGTAACGCTGGATCTTTCCTTTGGTGGAAGCCCTCTGATTCAGAATCCGGATGATCTCGCTCTTATCGCCCTCGATCTCCCGGTTTAAATGGGAAATGGAAGCCTCAATGGCATCATTTTCCACGGAGGTGTCTTCCTCTTCCTCCTGGGCCTGCTTTCGCTCCTCCTTCAGGCCATTTAATTCCAGGCGGCTGGCCTCCAGCTCTTTTTTTCGCTCCGTCAGATCCTTCTCGATGGTCTCCAGACGTTCCAGCTGATTCTTTCTGGAAGTCTCCACGGAACGGATCTGCTCTCTTAAGACGTCCATCTGACCGGCCAGCTGCTGGCGTTTTAGCTGGTTCTCATTGTTTCTCGCCCGCTCGCTGTCGATCTGGCCGTCGAGACCGCTGATCTTCTCCTCCAGCCTGTCATACTCGACGCGGATGCTCTCGTATTTCTGACTGTTTTCCTTTAAATCCCGCTCGGAAATGGCCAGCTTTTCTTCCAAAGCTGCCAGCTCTGTCCGGCTCTCTTCCATTTCCAGGAGGAACATATTGACATCCAGGACTTTCAGCTCGTCTCTTTTTTTCAGATAGATCTTTGCTGTCTCCGCCTGTTTTTCCAGAGGAGTCAGCTGTCTCGTGAGCTCCGAGAGGATATCGTTGACGCGGACCAGATTCTGGCGCTCGTCTTCCAGCTTTTTCTGGGCGGCGGCTTTCCGGCGCTTAAACTTGACGATGCCCACAGCCTCGTCGAAGAGTTCCCGCCGTTCTTCCGGTTTACCACTCAGGATCTTGTCAATCTGGCCCTGACCGATGATGGAATAGCCCTCCTTACCGATACCGGTGTCGTAGAAAAGCTCGTTGATATCTTTCAGGCGACAGGCAGAACCGTTGATCCGGTACTCGCTCTCGCCGGAACGATAGACCCTTCTCGTCACCGTCACCTCGTCAAATTCGATAGGAAGCTTGTGGTCTGAGTTGTCCATCGTGATCGAGACGGAAGCAAAGCCCATGGGCTTTCGGTTCTCTGTTCCGGAAAAAATGACATCCTGCATGCTGGCTCCCCGAAGGGACTTGGCGCTCTGTTCACCCAAAACCCAGCGCACCGCGTCTCCGACGTTGCTCTTTCCGCTGCCGTTGGGTCCTACGATGCCGGTGATTCCGTTGTGGAACTCGAACAGGATCTTATTCGCAAAGGATTTAAAGCCCTGTACTTCAATGCTTTTCAGATACATGCAGTTACTCCTGTTTTTCTTTCCAGTTGATCAGGCAGCGGTAAGCGGCATCCTGCTCGGCTGCCTTTTTCGTACGGCCTTTTCCGCTGCTCTTTTTCTCTCCTGCCACATAGAGATCCACCAGAAAGGTCTTGTCGTGGTCCGGACCTTCTTCGCCGGTGAGAACATAAGATATTTCGCCGTCATGCCAGTTTTTCTGTACCTGTTCCTGTAAAATAGTCTTGCTATCATAAAAGAGCTTTTTATGCTCAATGTCCGTCATGATAAAACGATGTACAAACTCTTTTGCACTAGCAAAACCACCGTCCAGATAGATTGCACCGATCAGAGCCTCCATGGCGTCCGATACGATGGAATCTCTTTTTCTTCCGCCGGTGTGTTCCTCGCCTTTGCCCAGCAGCAGGAAATCTCCGAGATCCAGTTCCCTCGCACAGAGAGCCAGCGTCGGTTCACAGACGATGCTCGCGCGAAGCTTGGTCAGATCTCCCTCAGGGAGGGCCGGATAATGGCGGAACAGAAATTCGCTGCTCACAACCTCAAGGACCGCATCTCCTAAAAATTCCAGTCTTTCATTGTCATGATACCCTTTTGCCTTATGCTCGTTGGCGTAAGAGCTGTGGGTCATGGCCTGTTTTAAAAGATGGGGATTCTGAAAATGATACCCACTCTTTTTTTCCAGTAGCTCAAACTGATGATTTTCCATTAGTTTTCTCCTTTTTCATCTGTCTTTAAAACTAATTTTTTTGTAATTGGAAATCCCATCGAAATTTCCGGTTACAAAATAAAGGGGGATGTTTGAAACATCCCCTCTTCACGGTAATCCGAATTTAGTTTACGGCGTTTTTGATCTGCTCTACAGCGTCACCTACGGTAACGATCTTCTCGGCTTCCTCAGATGGGATCTCGATATCAAACTCTTCCTCGATTCCCATAATAATCTGGAATACATCCAGAGAGTCTGCACCCAGATCGTCCACAAAAGTGGTGTCCATGGTGATCTCATCTGCATCCACATTTAAAACTTCCGCGATAATATTCTTCAACTTTTCGAATTCCATAACATTCAATCCTCTCTTATTTCTTCTTTTACCGATATGTGCTCTTTGATCTTTTCATTGATGTTCTGTTGTTTGAACTGCACACACTGAATAATGGAATTGGTGATCTCCACAGCTTTGGAACTTCCGTGAGTTTTCACCACAAGCCCCTTCAGTCCAAGAAGAGGCGCGCCGCCGTACTGGCTGGCATCGAAAGACTTCAGGGTTGCCTTCAGAGCAGGTTTCACGAGAAGTGCCCCGATTTTGCTCCGAAGATTCTGCATCATACCGGCCTTTACTTTACTGATCAGAGTAGCTCCTACACCCTCATAAAGTTTCAGGATCACATTGCCGACAAAGGCTTCGCAGACAACCACATCACAGACGCCGGCCGGAATATCTCTGGCCTCCACGCTGCCGATGAAATTGATGTCCTTACATTCCTTCAGAAGAGGGAAGGTCTCTTTCACGAGTGCGTTTCCTTTTTCTTCTTCCGCACCGATGTTGACGATTCCTACTCTCGGGTTCTTCACCCCGACCACATTTTCCATATAAATGGAACCCATCTTCGCAAACTGTACCAGATGGGAGGGTCTGGCATCTACGTTGGCTCCGCAGTCAATCAGCAGTGCTACCCCATCCTTCGTGGGGATCAGCGGTGCAAGGGGCGGACGCTCCACGCCTTTGATCCTGCCTACAATCACCTGTCCTCCTACCAGAACAGCTCCGGTACTTCCAGCGGATACGAAAGCGTCTGCCTCGCCTTTTTTCACAAGATTCATTCCGACCACAATTGAAGAATCTTTCTTTTTGCGAATGGCATTCACCGGCGGTTCCGCCATCTCGATGACCTCGGTGGTGTTTACCACTTCAATCCGGTCCTTCGGATAGGTGTACTTAGATAACTCTCCCTCGACCAGCTCCTGCCGGCCCGTCAGGATCACTTTGATGTCCTTCCTGGTGTTCACCGCATCTACAGCGCCTTTCACCGTTTCCTGCGGCGCGTTGTCTCCGCCCATGGCATCCACAACGACTTTCACAAGTTCCTGCATGATTCATCCTCCTTGTACTATGACTAATATACTAAACATCATTCTAAAAATCAACAGTAAATTTTCAGAAGTTCCTTTCGCCTTCTTGATGGATTTTCTCATAGCCAGAATGGGCGCTCTGTGCTATAATAAGCGCGCAAATTGATAAGAAGGAGTTTGTCTATGTTTAATAATGTATCCCAGCTTCTTGAGCTGAGGGCTTTAAGGAATCGTTTTGAGAAAAATCATCCGAAGTTTTTTCCGTTTATGAAGGCGGCTAAGACCCGGGCGCTGGAGGAAGGGAGTCTGATTGAGATCTCCGTCACCCCGCCGGATGGGGAAATGATTTCCACCAATCTGAAGGTGCAGGCGTCAGATCTGGAATTGCTTCAGAAGCTGACGGAGGTTCTCAGCCAGAACCAATAAGGGGCTTCTCGCTTTTGGAAAGCGGAAGAAAAAAACTACAAGGGGAAACCAGGACTGCGCAACTCTGATGGTTTCCCCTTGCAGGTTTTAGATAGGCTTTGAAAAAGCCTATACTTCTCTTATCATACAATATTGCTTAAGATCAAAATGTTTATTCAGCACCCCATACAATTTGAACCCCAAATGCTGATAAAACTCCACATTTTTCGGATTATGCGTCTCGAGCGACACCATCATATGGTGCTCGTCCGCATACCGGATCACCTCATTCATAAGACAGGCCGCCAGCCCATGATGCTGCATGCTCGGCCTTACGGCCAGGTAAATCACATGCAGCCTGTTATCCTGATGCAGCTGGTCCGTCCAGTTGGAATTAAGGTAATCCCTTCCCAGAACAAAGTTCCAGAAGGTCTTCATACTGGCATCTTCCTTCAGAAGATACCCCTCGGTTCGGAGTACCGCCTCAATCTCCGTAAAATAGTATTTGAACAGGTTGTAGGACTCTGCCTCATCGGAGACCACCAGAAGGCTGTTCAGATCCTTCGTGTCTGCATAGATCTCACAGGTTTCGTAAAATTCTGACAGGTCACATTTAAAGAGCTCCGGCATGAGCCTTTTTCGGATTTCCTCGTTGGGTATCAGCTTCTGGTAAAGCGGATCCTCCCGAAAGCATTCTGTCAGGAGCTTCTCAAGCTCCGGCAGGTCCTCACGCTGCACCCGGTATAATCGATCTGTTTCCATGAATCCTCCTATAGTAATTCTTTTGCTTCCTGAAGAATCAGGAGCATTTTTTCTGTGGACTTGATCATGTAATCCACATCTTCCTTCAGATAAGCCTGCTGCCGTTTCTCCACAGCCTCCAGGCGAAGGATTTCCTCTCTGACTTCCATCTCTCCCCGGCGGTATTTTTCCAGAAGTCCCTCCACCAGATCATAGAGATTTTCATGATGGACAATTCGTCCGGCTCCCCACTGCAGGCGGTCCGGTTCCTGATGGAACACATAGTCCGTAAAATGCTCATATACACTCCGGCTGAACTGGAACGCATAGGCGTTGTTGTCGATCTCGTAGAGGGCCTCCAGAGCCGTCTCCAGGTTCTTCCGTTTCAGGGAACGGACGGCTTTGCGGATATAGTAAAGGTTGTTCTGGGCGGCCTCCTCGGGGAACAGCACTTCATCCGCCCAGTTCAGGCGAACAAAACGGTCCTGCTCCATCTTAAACACAGAAAGGAGTTTTTTCTCTGCCTCCCGTACCCGGTCAAGCTCCACCGCCTCCCCGGCCAGTCTTGCCTCGTTCACATCCCAGATCCGGTCGTAAATCTCATCGGAAAGCTCCTGCGCCTTTTCCAGAAGCTCCAGAAGAGCCGTCACCCGGGCTCCCGCTTTCTGGCAGTAAATTACATCTAGGCTCTTGGCCGCTTCCTCGAAGACTTCCGCAAAATTTAAGGGCACCACCGCCTGAGCATCCAGCTCCAGCAAAAGCAGGCCGTAGAGCTCGTGATGGAAGCGGTAGACCGCCTCATCGTAAAACTCGTCGCTGTCAAACTGGGAATGATAATGGGTCTCCATAAAAGGTCCCGCGCTGAACTCATTGACCATGGAGGGAATGCCTCCGATGGCCACGGAGAAATCGTCGGACCAGGTCTCAATAGGAGCCGATACCCGAACACCCTCCATGTAGGCCGGAGTCAGAGCCGGAAGTTTTTTCACGCACTCCTCCAGGAAATCCCGGTACTCGTAGGTACTGCGGATACCGTCCAGATTTCCGTTGGAGAGGGCCGGAAGCTCAAAGTTGAAGTTTCCGATGACCTTTCCAGCCCAGTCCGGATGGACCTTAAAAATCTCCTGGTAAGCGCCGGTGGACCAGTCGTACTTGGTGTCGCATTTACCCCACTCTTCCGCTGCCATCCCGCAGAAAACCCAGGTATTTTCCGGCTGATAGCCGATTTTTAAGTAGGCTCTCGCGATGCCCAGCATCATGGCAATGGCCGTATTGTCATCCTGGAAACCGCTGAAATAGGAATCGTAATGGGCTGAGAGCAGAATCATCCGCTCCGGCCGTTTTCCCGGAATCTCCCCGACAATATTGTAAGTCGGCACATTTTTCATGACAACGGAACGGGCGTTCAACCCTACCCGGATCTCTCCCTTTTCATCCAGAGACTCCCGGATCTTCTCCCAGTCCTCCTGGGACATGGAGAATGCAGGAGCCTCCGCGGGACCGGCGATATCCTGGGCATTCAAGGCCTGTTTGTCGATCTGGCCGTAACCTCCGGTCTGGACCGCAATCAGGGCCTTCGCCCCTTTTTCACAGGCCTGGTACACCGGGAAGTTGATCCACCACTCGTTTCGTTGGTTGATCTCCACCACCACGAGCTTTCCCCGTACGTCTTTTCCTTCATAATCCCTGGCGGTTCCTTTTCCCAGGAAGACAAGATCGAAGCTTTCCTCTCCCTCGGTCACAAAATCCGTCTGGTACGCGCCAAGGACCGCCCGGCAGGTGTTCCCTGCCCGGTCCTTGTATGTAAGCTCCGCTTTTTCAAACTCCCAGCCGTCCACCAGGATCTCGTCTTTGCGGACATTGGAAAGCCCCATGGCTTCCATTTCTTTTTTCAGGCGTTCTCCGGTCTCAAATTCAGCCCGGGAGCCGGCCGGGCGGTAGCCAAGCTTTGGATTGCTTCGATAGCTCTCCATCTCCTTGGCCAGACGGTAGGAAGTCTCCACATCCACGGCCTCCATATAACGTTCTTTCCACGCCATTTTTCTCTACCTCCTCTCGGGCTTTTTTTTAAGTCCTGATATTTTACAGCAGTTCCCGGATTCCTTTTACGATCTCCTGGATCGTTCCCTCCTTGAAGGGGCTCTTCAAGCCGTTCTCCTCCAGCATTTCCGCATAGAAACCGGAACCGGATTCCCTGCTGAATTTCAGGTAGCTGTCAAAAGCTGCCCTGTAGTCTTTTTCCATCCAGATCCGGTACTGGAACGCACTGGTCTGGGCGATACAGTAATCGATGTAATAGAAGGGACCGGCATAGATATGGTTCTGTCTCTGCCAGTAGCTTCCTGTTCCGAAGAAGGGATATTCCTCGCCGAAGTCCAGATGAGGTTTATACACCTTCTCCAGGCCCTTCCAGGCCTCTTTGCGCTCTGCCGGGGTCATCTCCGGGTGATCGTAAACGATGTGCTGGAACTCATCCACCATACAGCCGTAGGGGATGAAGGCCACAGCGTCCTCCACCTGGGATTTCTTGAAATCATCGGCCCGGTCTCCGAAGAAAAGGTTCATCCAGGGATTTGTGAAAAATTCCATGGACATGGAGTGGGTCTCGGCGGTCTCCATCGTGATATCTGCGTGCTCCAGGATCGGATCGTCGGCAGTCAGATAACCCTGGAAGGCATGGCCGCACTCATGGGTGATGACATCCACATCCCCGCTGGTGCCGTTGAAGTTGGCAAAGACAAAGGGAGAATGGAAATCCGGCATGTAAGTCATATAGCCGCCCACTTTTTTGTGCTTGCCCGGCAGTACCTGCAAAAGATGATCATCCAGCATGAAATCGAAAAATTCTCCGGTCTTCTCGGAGAGCTCCCGGTACATTTTCTGACCGGCCAGGAGGGTGTCCTCATAGCTTCCGATGGGTTTCGGGCTTCCTTCCGGAAAGCTCACGCCCTCGTCGCAGAAATAAAGCTTGTCAAGGCCCAGACGCTTCCGGCGGTTGTCCCAGAACTCCTCAGCCAGCGGAACCCAGTACTCTTTGATCTGGGAGCGGAATTTCTCCACCTCCGGGCGGCGGTAGCTGTTCCGGATCATCCGGTTATAGCCCAGCTCTGTGAAGTTCTCATACCCCAGAGCCTTTGCCTGGGCGGTACGGTTTTTTACCAGGGCATCGTAGATCTCGTCCAGTTCTTTTTCCTTGCTGGCATAGAAGGCATCCACCTTTTTGCCGGCTTCCTGTCTGACCTTCCGGTCTTTGGAACGCTGGAACGGAGTCATCTGGGAGATATTGTAAATCTGGCCCTCCCACTCTATGGCAGCGGAAGCCATCATTTTCTCATAACGGCTGACCAGCGCATTCTCCTCCTGTTTCAAAGGAATGATAGCCTCGCTGGTGGATTTCTCCGCAAGCTCCATATTTCGGAAAGCCGGATGGCCGATGATCTCCTCCAGCTCCTTGCGGAAGGGCGATTTCAGCAGCAGCTTCGCGTACTCCACAGCGAGATTGCTGTAAGCCGGATACTCCCGGTCATAATAATCCTTCTCCTGATCGTAAAACGCATCGGAAGTATCCAGGCTGTTTCTCGTGGAAGCCAGAGTCATCTCGGTCTGAATGTGTCTGGCCATTTTGTAATATTCCTGATGAACGGCAAACTGTTCTTCCGCGCTCTTTGCGGCCTGGAAACGCTTCATCAGTTCCTTTAAATATCTGGTCTCCTCCGCAAAATCAATGCGGCTGTATGGCATTTCTTCGTATTTCATCTTATAAATCCCCCTGTTTTCTTTTTTTCAGTCTTTTTTCTCAAAAGGAACTTCAATGAGGTCCTTTGTGAAATGATTCAGCACTTCATGACCGTCCTCTGTCACCAGAACCAGGTCCTCGATGCGGACGCCTGCCACACCCGGCACATAGATGCCCGGCTCCACAGAAAAGGTCATGCCCGGTTTCAGAATCTCATCGTTGGATGAGGAGACATCGCCGAACTCATGCACTTCGATACCGATGCAGTGGCCGGTACGGTGAGTGAAGGCATCGCCGTATCCCATCTCCGTGATGTAGTCTCTGGCAGCCTTATCCACGTCGGAGAAACGGGCTCCCGGCCCTACGGCCTCGATGCCTCTCCGGTTGGCCTCTTTTACGATCTCATAGATCTTTCTCGCCTCATCAGATGCCTTTCCCAGGAAAACGGTTCTCGTCATATCAGAGCAGTAACCATTTAAGAGGCAGCCGATATCGAGCACAACACAGTCTCCATATTTGCCGGTGGACTCATCGGACTCATGATGCGGATCCGCTCCGTTATCGCCAAAACCGACGATCGGTTCAAAGGAGTGGCCCACTGCCCCGTTTTTCACATAAATCTTACGAAGTTCCTCGCCAAGTTCCACTTCATTCATACCGGAAGCAGTCAGCGGAATCAGCTCACCCATGCTCTGATCGTTCACCAGGGAAGCCGCACGCATTTTTTCCTGCTCTTCGGGTGTCTTCACCTGACGGATATGGTCGATGATATAGGAAGCGTTGACATACTTGTCGCCCACGCCAAGCTCCATGAGGCGAAGCAGGAAACGTGCCGGCCAGGTCTTGTCGATGCCGATGGTGCCGCCTTTTCTCATATGGGAAGCCAGCACGCCCACAGCGTCGTCCGTGTCGTCAAAATAAACTACCGGGAAACCTAAAGTCTCCTCATTCTGCGGAAACAGTTTGCCGATGATCAGCAGCGGTTTCTCTTTCTCCACATCCAGGTAAAGAGCCATCATACGCTCCATGCAGTTGACCAGCTTTCCGGTCAGATAATAAACGGAAACGGAATCCGTCACGATAAGCTGACCAATTCCTTCCTCTTTCATAGAATCAATGACTCTTTTATATCTTGTCCAATCCATTTGAAACGTCCTCCTCTTTCATGGTTTTCTTTATTTTATCCAGCAGCCTCTCCACCCGTTCGGATAATTCCTCTTCGGGAAACTGCACCGAAGGGCTCAGGGAAAAGTCCGGACAGACTCTGCGGCAGTATTCCTCCGCCTTCGTCTCGTCCTTCTCCTCCGCCTCCTCGGAATAATAGAGAGCCAGCCGGTAAAGGGCTTCCTCGCTCTGATTCTCCGCCCCTTTCCGGTAGAGCTTCAGCGCTTTCTTCCGGTCTTTTTCCACTGCCAGGCCTTTTTCATAGCAGTAGCCCAGAAGATACATGGCGTACTCGCCGTCTTTTCCCACATACTTGCTCCGGGCCCGGTTTTTCAGAATAGAAACCGCCCGCTCCGGGTCCGGCTTCTCCGCGATACCGGTCAAGCAGCAGAACGCCACGGTGACATCAGAAAGGACGTCGCCTTTCTTTGCGGCCTTCTCAAACCAGTACCGGGCCTTTGCGAGATTCTTTCTGACGTTCCGGCCATCCCGGTAGATCATACCCATAACGCGCATTCCCAAAGCGTCTCCCCGCTCTGCCGCGGCCTCGTAAAACTCCAGAGCCTTTCCGCCGTCTCTCTCCACGCCTTTTCCCAGCTCGTAAAGGCGGCCTATCCGCACCATCGCGTCGCTGTCTCCCAGCATCGCGCATTTTTCCAGATATTCCGCTGTCTTTTTTTCATCTTTGGGAGCGCCCTTACCGTCCTGGTAAAAACGGGCCGCGTTCCGGCAGCCGTAACTGCTTCCGCGCTCCGCGGCCCGCTCATACCACATGAGGGCTGCCTGCTCATCTTTTTCCACGCCGTTTCCGCGCTCGTAGCAGGCTCCCAGGTTATTCATTCCTGTGGCATGCCCGTGAAGAGCTGCCTTCTGATACCAGAGAACGGCTTCCTTCGGGTCTTTTTCCACTCCGACACCCTGTTCCAGGCAGACGCCATAGCAGCACTCCCCGTCGGGATAGCCCTGCTCCGCCGCCTTTTTATACCAGCTGGCAGCGAGCTCCGGGTCCGCCGCCACGCCTTTTCCAAACTCATAGCAGCGGCCGACCTCCGTCTCTCCCGGAGCAAAATGCTGAAGCGCAGCAGACTGATACCAGAAAAATTCCTGCTCCTCATCCTTCTCCGTACCGAAACCGGTCTCAAAGCAGAAACCCACCTTCATCTGGGCCCGGTCAAAACCCACTTCCGCCGCCGTGAGATAACAATGAAAGGCCTCCTCCGGATCCCGGTCCTTTCCAAGACCGTACTGGAAACACCGGCCCAGCTGGTAGAACGCCGGCACATAACCGAGCTCCGCCGCCTGCTCATAGAGCCAGGCCGCTGTGGAGAGGTCTTTTTCAAGCCCCCAGCCGTTTTCCTGATAGATCGCCAGATTTGTCATGCCGCAGGCATTTCCGGCCTCCGTCGCCTTCTGAAAGCAGTAAAGGCTCCGGCCGCCGGTATCCTCTTCCTCCTGCCGGCTCCAGAAAACGCCCAGATCCGCCCACTGCTCCCCCGTGAGCTTTTCCTCTGGAACATTTAACATCAGCCCACCACACTTGGGGCATACGGGATATTCTCCGCTCTCTCCCTCCGCCATATACCGGCAGGCGGGATCTGTACACGCAAAGATCATTCCTTCCTCCTCACTGCCAGGGACGGATATGACGTTCCGCGAAATGAACGATATCCTCCGCCGCCTCGCTCCGGACATGGCGATGCTGGGCTTTCTTCATTTTTTCCTGGATCTCCGGTGAATTTAAGAGCTTCACGCCCACCTTTGCCAGCGCCAGCGGGGAATGGGCATACATGCACATTCCATGGCTGGCAAAAAACTTCCGGTTCTCCGTCTCACAGCCCGGGATCGGAAAGGTATGAACCAGGGACTTTCCGGCCACCGCCGTCTCCGTGGAAGTAAGCCCTCCGGGCTTCGTATAGACGATATCCGCCGCTGCCATATAGAGCGGCATCTGATCGGTGTAACCGATGACGGAGACGGTCTCATCCTCTGCGAAACGTTTTTCCAGCTGCTCCCGGCTCTTCTCGTTGTTTCCGCAGATCACAGCCAGCTCGCTCTCCTCCCCGTTCCGTTTCCGGACTTCCCGGGCCAGTTTTTCCAGGTTTCCGGCTCCCATGCTGCCTCCGATGAGGAGATGAAGCTTCTTTTCCGGTGAAAAACCAAGTTCCTCTTTTGCCTTTTCCTGATCCTCCAGTTCCCGGAACTTCCGGCTCACTGGAATTCCGAAGGGGATCATTTTTTCCTGTGGAATCCCTCTTTTCGCACACTCATCGATGAGTTCCGGATGGGGCACAATGTAGTAATCGCAGCAGGTCTCCTCCCAGAACGGAATGCAGGTATAATCCGTCATCACTGCGATGGTCAGCGGCAGAGGCATACCCTTCTTTTTCATATAGGAAACCGTCTCCGCCGGGTAAAGATGGGGCATAAAGATCACATCCACGGGATGCTCTTTCAGATAGCGGTTCAGATATTTGGCCATCAGGCTGTTCACATAGTAAACCGGAGATTTTTTTGCGGTTTTGCTCACGAACATACCAAGCTTGTAGGCACAGCCAAAGGCTTTCGGCGCCTTCTTTACCACATCGATATAGAGATCACCTACCAGAGCGGAAGTCCATTTTCCCGCCAGGGTCAGATAATCCAGAAAAATGGCTTCATGGCCTCTCTCCTCCAGCATTTCCCTTAAAGCGGCTCCGGCCGCATTGTGCCCGCCGCCGGTATTGCAGGATAAAATCAATGCTTTCATATATAAAAACTATCCTTTCCTCAGTGCAAAACACGCCTGTCCTTTCGGGATCCTCCTGATCTCCGGGAGATGCTTGCGGATCACCACAAACGCGATGAGCACGATGCCATATTTTATAGAAGACAACGGTGTAAAATGGACGCCTAAAACGGACCAGATCAGAAACGTAAGGCCGGTCCTGAGACTGTGGGGCTCCACCACCAGAACCAGGGAGAAAAACAGATAAACCCCGGCCAGAAGAAGCACCGGCAAAAAAACAGGATAAAGGCCCAGAAGAACGCCGAAGGATACAGCGATGGCCTTGCCACCCTTCCCGTACCGGTCAATCAGCGGATAGGCATGCCCCACCACCGGAGCCGCCATTACCAGTGCAAAAAGCTTTTCCTCCGGGTCCAGATGACGGGCTGCCAGAAAGACCGGCAGAGCGCCTTTTCCCAGATCTGCCAGCAGGACCAGAATCCCGCAGAACACGCCGCCGTAAAGAAAGGCGTTGGCCGTTCCCGGATTTCCGTCGCTGCTTAAAGCCCGCACATCCACTCCTTTGATGAGCCTGGGGATCAGATAACCAAAGGTAACGCTGCCGAAGAGATACCCCAGCAGGCAAAATACCACATATTCCATACGCTGGCACACTCCCTTCTTTTACTGTTCTCCGATCTGGCCATAGACCTTCAGGGCGTCCGTCACATGGGCATCCCCGGCGTCTTCCGCCTTGGCCGTCACCAGAATGTATTCCTTTCCTTTTACCTCCGCAAGACTGGCCAGACAAAGGCCTGCCCGAAAGGTATTTCCCGTCTTTCCGCCCAGAAGCTGTCCGCCGGTAAAGCCACGGTCTCCCAGCGCCCGGAACATCGTACTGTAGACCGTAAAGCCGTCGGGATGGACATTGGTCGGGGACATTGCATGGCTCTGACTCGTAAAGATCGCCCGGAAATCCACATTTTTTAGGGCATACCGAAGAAGCTTTGCGATATCTTTCGCCGTGGAATAATGATCGTCGTTATGAAGACCGGTGCAGTTCACGAAATGGGTGGATCTCATACCGATCTTTTTGGCCTTCTGGTTCATCAGCTCCGCATAGGCCTCTTCTGAACCCGCGATCCCTCTTGCCAGCGTGAGGCAGCATTCAGCCCCGGAGGGAAGCATTACGCCATAGAGAAGGTCCCTCACCGTAACCACCTCTCCCGCCTCAAAGCCGGCCGTGGAGGCCTGCTCGGAATAGATCGCGTCAAAAATATCGGAGGGAACGGTCATGGTCTCATCGAGATCCGGGCATTTCTCCAGCGCCAGGATTGCCGTCATGATCTTCGTCATGGAGGCCGGATACATCTGTTCCTTTTCCGCCTTTCCCGCCAGCTTAAAACCGGTCCCGGCGTCCACCAGAATCGCATATTCACTGTCAATGCCGCTTAGATCCACCTTTGCCATGGGATGCAGAATCATGTTTTCTGCCAGTGCCAGCCCTACAAACAGAAGCACGATCAGAAATACGGAAAAAGTATAAAAAGGCCTTCCATGTCTTTTCCTTCGTTTCTTTTTCTTCAAAATTTTCTCTCCTCGTATGTATGTTCTCGTCTATACAGCTTATCCCAGCGCCGGCTTTTTGTCAAGTTCAGAGAAGTGTTCCTGCGGGATTGACAAGCTCTGTCGTGTCCAGAAGATGAAGGCCATTCTCTTTTACGATCTCCTCTCCTTTTTTCAGGGCGGCAGGATTCCAGACCTTATCCGGCTCATGGGCGTCGGAACCGAAGATCACCGGATTTCCGACCTCTCCCACAATCTTCCAGAACACAGGATTCGGGTAATGACGGTGGCCGCCGATCCCCAGGAAATTGATCTCCAGCGGAAGGCCTGCCTTTTTCGCATCCTCGCAGAGTCCTCTCATCCAGTGGTCATAGACGGCAGGATCCCCGGTAAAATGAAGAAGATCCGGGTGGGCAAAATAGGTAAAGCAGCCCGTCAGCATGGCCTCGCGGCATTGCAGGCAATAGCGCTCCAGAATCTTCGGATCCTGGGTCTCGTCTCCGCTGTAGACATCGTCGATCTCATTTCCGAGAAAATGCTGGGCCAGCAGGAAATATTCGATCGGATACTGACCCGTGATATGGAGAAGCTCCTTAAAATATTTCGGATAATATTCCACTTCCAGCCCCAGATGAATCTCGATATCCTTCTCATATTCTTTCTTCAGATTCAGAACCGTATCCACATAGCCTTCCAGCTGATTTAAACGCATTTTCACATTGCTCACATAGCCATTGGCATAGGGCATCGGCGTGTGATCGGAAAAACCCAGGATCTTCAGGCCGCCCTCGATAGCCCTTTCCACATATTCTCTCTCCGTACCTTCCGCGTGCATGCAGCGCCAGGTATGCGTGTGATAATTTGCAATCATCTTGTCTCCTCCTTTTCGTCTCTACCATCATACCACGTTCCTGCCTTTGGTCAAACCCTTTTTAAACGAAAAAATCCCCGGTTCTGTTTACACAGAACCAGGGGATTTCCTAGACCTAGATTAGTCCTCCTGCGGGATGATCTCTTTCTTATTATAAGTACCGCAGTTTTTGCATACACGGTGGGGCATCATAAGCTCGCCGCATTTGCTGCATTTTACGAGATTCGGAGCAGCCATTTTCCAGTTTGCTCTTCTTTTATCTCTTCTTCCTTTGGAAGATTTATTCTTCGGGCAGATTGACATGTGTTACACCTCCTTAAATTTGCTAAAGACATCACGGATTTTCGCCATTCTTGGATCTAAATCTGTGCTATCACAGTCGCAAGTCGTCAGGTTCAGATTTGCGCCACAGGAGGGGCAGAGTCCCTTGCAGTCCTCTTTACACAATACCTGCATCGGCCAATTCATCAGAATCTCACCATAGACAAGCTTATCCACATCAAGGTCGTATCCATCGATATAATTGTGTTCGTCAAGCGCCGCCATCCGTTCAGACTCGGAAAGAGCCATGTCTACATTTCTCTCGAAATCCAGGTCAAACTCCTCCGTCACATCCTCCAGGCAACGGCTGCATGGTATCACAATCTCCAATGTCACCTTGCCACTGATGTTCAGCTTGCGCTCTCCCTCGTTTGTCAAACTCAAGAGTACCGGCGTCTTGCTCACAATAGGAAATGTTCCAAGCTTCGATGAAAACTCGTTCATCTCCAGATCTGCTTCTGTAGTAAAAGTTTTCTTTTCTTTCTTCAACACAGGGTTCAGGTCTATTCGCATCTCTATCTCCTATTCACACTTTTCCCATTATACATATACCGTTCCTGTTTGTCAACAGGTTTTCCAATTTTTTGTCAAGTTTTTTTACTTTACAAGTGCAACGGTGTCGCGGCAGATAGCCAGCTCCTCGTTGGTTGGGATAACAGCTACTTTTACTTTGGAATCAGCGGTGGAAATCACGCGCTCCTCTCCTCTGTGGTTGTTCTCCTCTTTGTCCAGTTTCACACCGAGGTAACCCAGATAGCTGACAACTTTCTCACGAACCGGGATTGCGTTCTCACCGATACCGGCGGTAAAGATGATCGCATCCACGCCGTTCATAGCAGCTACATAGCCGCCTACGAATTTAGCGATGCCGTAGCAGAGAACATCCAGAGCGTTTGCTGCATCCTGGTTTCCGTTCTCAGTAGCCTCGTTCAGGTCACGGAAGTCGCTGGAAAGGTTTCCGGACAGACCGTACAGACCGGATTTCTTGTTCAGAACGTTCATAACGCCTGCAATATCCAGGTTCTCTTTCTTGGCGATGAACTCCATGATAGCCGGATCAATGTTACCGGAACGAGTTCCCATTACAACACCTTCCAGCGGGGTAAGACCCATGGTAGTATCGATACATTTGCCGTTTACAACAGCGCTGATGGAGGAACCGTTGCCCAGATGGCAGACGATAACTTTGGAGTTGTCTTTGTCAAGTCCCAGGAACTCAACGGCACGTTTGGAAACGAAGCTGTGGGAGGTTCCGTGGAAACCGTATCTTCTTACTTTGTATTTCTTGTAGTAATCCAGAGGCAGACCATAGAGGTAAGCTTTCGGCGGCATGGTCTGATGGAAAGCGGTATCGAAAACAGCTACCTGCGGAACGCCGGGCATCAGCTCGGAGCAGACATTGATACCGATCAGGTTTGCCGGGTTGTGAAGCGGAGCCAGATCGTTGCACTCCTCAACGGCTTTGATCACTTCGTCGGTGATGATGCAGGAAGAAGCAAACTTCTCACCGCCATGTACCACACGATGACCAACTGCATTTACCTCTTTCAGGGAAGAGATTGCTCCGGTCTTCTCGTTGGTCAGAGCGTCCAGAACCATCTGGATGGCCTCTTTGTGGGTGGGCATGGGAGCTTCGGTGATCTCTTTGTCACAGCCGGCTTTCTGGTAAACCAGACGGCCGTCGATGCCGATACGCTCGCAGAGACCTTTTGCCAGAACATCCTCTGTATCAGAGTTGATGAGCTGATATTTCAGGGAAGAGCTTCCGCAGTTAATTACTAATACATTCATCTTTTTATCCTCCATATGAACACAAGGGAGTGCGCCGTTTATCTGACGCACTCTCTTCTATACTGACAGCTGCCGTCTTTCCGCAGACAGCAGCTGTGTCTTACCCAAAACCTGGTTTACTCAGCCTGGCACTGTACAGCGGTGATGGCAACAACGCCTACGATATCCTCAGCGGAGCATCCACGGGACAGATCGTTGACCGGTTTTGCGATACCCTGGGTAACAGGGCCATAAGCCTCTGCCTTTGCCAGTCTCTGGGTCAGTTTGTAACCGATGTTTCCAGCATCCAGATCCGGGAAGATCAGGACGTTGGCCTTACCTGCTACGGAGCTGCCCGGAGCCTTGCTTGCGCCTACGCTCGGAACGATTGCCGCGTCAAGCTGGAACTCGCCGTCCAGTTTGAGGTCCGGATAAGACTCTTTTGCAATCCTGGTAGCTTCTACAACTTTGTCCACATCTGCATGTTTTGCGGAACCCTTGGTGGAGTGGCTCAGCATTGCGACAACCGGCTCCTCCTGAACAAGGAGTTTGAAGGACTCGGCAGAAGAACCCGCGATAGCTGCCAGCTCTTCCGGATTCGGGTTCTGGTTCAGACCGGAATCTGCGAAGATGAAGGTTCCGTTTGCGCCGTACTCACAGTTCGGAACAACCATCAGGAAGAAAGCGGATACCAGTTTGGTGCCCGGTTTGGTCTTCAGAATCTGCAGGCAGGGACGTAAGGTATCTGCAGTAGAATGGCAGGCACCGGAAACCATTCCGTCAGCGTCTCCCATTTTTACCATCATAACACCGTAGTACAGGTACTGGTTGAGAAGGATCTCTTTTGCCTGCTCCGGGGTCATGCCCTTTTTCTGTCTCAGCTCAACGAGCTTGTCGATGTATCCCTGGGTCTTATCAGAGGTAGCCGGGTCAACGACAACTGCACCGCTGATATCCAGTCCTTCGCTGCCTTTCTTTACTGCTTCCTCGCTGCCGACCAGCACGATGTTTGCGATTCCTTCTTTCAGGATCTGTGCAGCAGCTTCATAGGTTCTGCGGTCCTCGGTCTCCGGCAGAACGATGGTTTTCTTATTTGCTTTTGCTCTTTCTTTGATTACGTCAATAAATCCCATGATTTTTGACTCCTTTCGTAGATAATAAAAGGCTTTCTTTTCCAGCCATATATCAAGTTTATTATATCGCTAGATTCCCCTATTTTCAACTGTAAATATGTATCTTTTTGTATACATCTATCGGAGGAAAGCTCTTTTTCGCCTATTTTCCCATGTACAGATTTTCCCAAAACGGTTATACTGAGATAAGAATTTTTTATCAGGAGGAGCAGCTTATGAAAGTCACCGGTATCATCGCCGAATACAACCCCTTCCACCAGGGCCACGCCTATCACCTCGCCAGAGCCCGGGAGCTCACCGGAGCCGACCGGCTTCTCGTGGTCATGGGTGGAAATTTCATGCAGCGCGGAGAACCGGCCATCGTAGATAAATACGCCCGGGCGGAAATGGCTCTCAAAAACGGAGCCGATCTCGTCCTGGAACTTCCCGCTGCTGCCGCCACCGGAAGCGCGGAATATTTCGCCGAGGGGGCCGTGGAGCTTCTGGATGCCTCTGGTGTGGTGGACGCCCTCTGCTTCGGAAGTGAGCTCGGAAAACTTGCTCCCCTTGAAAAAGCGGCGGCTCTCCTTCTTGAGGAGCCGGAAGAATACCGGCAGCTTCTCCGGGAAGAATTAAAAAGAGGGAAAAATTTTCCGGAGGCGAGAGAAATCGCCCTCTCCGCCTTTTTCCCCGAAAGGGAACTTCTCTCCGCCCCCAACAATATCCTTGCCATCGAGTATCTGAAAGCATTAAAGCGAAGAAAGAGCTCCATCGAGGCAGTAACGATCCCACGGCTCGGGAATTATCACGGCAATGACTCCGGGCAGGTGCCGCAGGGTACGGACAGTTCGGAATCTGTCTCCAGCGGCGCTGCCCCTGCTCTGGAAACTTCATCCCTGCGTTTCGCCTCCGCCAGCGAGATCCGGCGGCAACTGTACGCCCTGGAAGAACTGCTGCAAAAGTCTCCGGACCAGCCCGGCAGCTGGCAGAGCCTGATGGCAGATCTCGCAGATGAGCTGCCGCCCTCCTCCTTCGCGCTTTTGAAAGATACGCTTCTTGCGGCTCACTTTGTCCGGACGGAGGATTTTGCCCTGCCCCTTCACTACCGGCTTATGCAAGCGAAAGATTCCCTCGAATTTGCCGCCTATCTGGACGTCTCCGAGGAGCTTTCCCGGCGAATTTATTCTCTTCGGCAGGATTTTACCGGCTGGGATGCCTTTGTGGACCTCGTCCGTACCCGACAGTACACCAGAAGCCGGGTTTCAAGAGCCCTGCTCCATATTTTCCTCGATATCCGTCAGGAGATGGCACGGCTTCCCAAAGAACTCCGGGTCCTGGGCTTTCGCCGGGAGGCTTCCGATCTTCTCTCGGAAATCAAGAAAAAAAGCCGGCTGCCTCTCGTCACCAAGGCAGCCGGCCATCCGGAACTTTCCGAAGAAATCCGGATCTCTTCTTTCTATCATCTCGGGGAGTCCTACAACGAACTTTCCAGACAACTTATCATTCTTTAGTTCTTGAAGCTGTGGATCGGAGCGGGGATTCTTCCTCCTCTGTCCACAAAGTTCTCGCAGTTGAAGCGGTTGACCGGCATGACCGGAGCGTAGCCCAGAAGGCCGCCAAACTCTACATTGTCTCCCACTTTCTTTCCAATAACCGGAATCAGGCGGACAGCCGTTGTCTTCTGGTTTACCATACCGATGGCCATCTCGTCGGCGATTACGCCTGCGATGGAGGCTGCGGAGGTATCGCCCGGAACAGCGATCATATCGAGCCCTACGGAGCAGACACAGGTCATAGCTTCCAGTTTTTCGATCGTAAGAGCGCCTGCTGTTACCGCGTCGATCATTCCCTTATCCTCGCTGACCGGAATGAATGCGCCGCTTAAACCGCCCACATAGGAGGAAGCCATAACGCCGCCTTTTTTCACCTGGTCGTTCAGAAGAGCCAGAGCAGCGGTGGTTCCCGGAGCGCCCGGATATTCCACGCCGATCTCGCAGAGAATCTCAGCTACGCTGTCACCCACAGCCGGGGTCGGAGCCAGGGAAAGGTCGATGATACCGAAAGGAACGCCCAGACGGCGGCTGGCTTCCTGAGCTACCAGTTGTCCTACACGGGTAACTTTGAAAGCAGTCTTCTTGATGGTCTCGCAGAGGATCTCGAAGTTCTTTCCGCGAACCTCAGTAAGGGCCTGTTTTACAACGCCAGGACCGCTGACACCTACGTTGATGATGGCATCTGCCTCGGTCACGCCATGGAAAGCGCCTGCCATGAAGGGGTTGTCATCCGGAGCGTTGCAGAGAACGACGAGTTTTGCACAGCCCAGGGAATCCTGGTCTTTCGTGAGCTCTGCGGTCTCTTTTACGATATCGCCCATGAGGCGGACAGCATCCATGTTGATGCCGCATTTAGTGGAACCTACATTGACAGAGCTGCAGATACGCTCGGTGGTAGCCAGAGCTTCCGGAATGGAACGGATCAGGTTCTCATCATTCTTTGTCATTCCCTTGGATACCAGGGCAGAATAACCGCCGATGAAGTTGACGCCAACCTCGTGGGCAGCCTTGTCCAGAGTCTTCGCGATGGTCACGAAATCCCCCGGTTTCTTGCAGGCATTTCCGCCTACCAGAGCGATCGGAGTCACAGAGATTCTTTTATTTACGATGGGAATCCCGTATTCCCGCTCGATGGCCTCGCCTGTCGGCACCAGATCATGAGCCAGACGGAGGATCTTGTCGTAGATATTCTGATTCAGTTTTTCCAGATCATCGGATATGCAGTCCAGAAGACTGATTCCCATGGTGATCGTACGGACATCCAGATTCTCCTGGGTGATCATCTTATTTGTCTCGTTTACTTCAAACATGTTAATCATAGTCGTTTTTCCCCTTTATCCGTCCTCTTAGATCCTGTGCATTTTGTTGAAGATATCCTCGTGCTGGCAGCGAATGCTTACACCGATGGAATCTCCGAGCTTCTCTAGGCCGTCAGCCAGCTCCGCGATATCTTTCTGGCTGTTGTTGGCATCTGTCACCATCATCATGTTAAAGAAGCCCTGAACGATGGTCTGGGAAATATCCAGAATGTTCACGTTGTTCTCTGCAAGATAGGTGCAGACCTTTGCGATGATACCGACGGTATCTTTTCCTACTACCGTAATGATTGTTTTTTTCATGACTTAACTCTCCTTTGTTTTAATTATGATGATATGAGTGTCAAAAGGTCTTTTGACACTCATTTGATACCCGGATTGCTACGCTGCTACGCAGCTTCCGCAATCCTCCAAATATTCGAAATCCGCTGATTTACTGCGTAAATCGCTACTTTCTCATATTTGGCGTGTCCCAAGTTCAAAAGCCTTATCGTGCAAGCACGAACAGCTTTTTGACCTTTTGACACTGGTATCATTATGATAATCAGACGGGCAGAAAAAAGTGTCCGCCGCAATATCCCTCGTTGTGCCTCTCTACAGTCTCACTGCAGCTGACGGAAGGTCCCTTTTTGCCACACAGATCGGAAAATCCGAAGCGCGGTAAGGACTCTCTCCCATGGTGATCTCGGCGCAGACCGTCTCATAAGCCAGCTCCTCGTAATTATTTTCCTTACTCAGATGGCCAAGCATCACCGTGTTCATATCGTCATTGAGGATCTCGGAGAGAAGCTTTCCCGCATTTTCGTTGGAAAGATGACCTCTGTCCCCCAGGATTCTCTGTTTCAGGTAATAGGGATAACTCCCTACCTGAAGCATGTTGATATCGTGATTCGATTCCAGAAGGACTGCATTAAGTCCTTTCAGGTGCTCGATGATATAATCGTCATAATAACCCAGGTCCGTACACACAGCCACCGTATGCTCCTCGTGGGCCACCCGGTAAGCCACGGGCTCCGCCGCATCATGAGAGATACGGAAGGGTAAAATATCCAGATCCCCGATCTGAAAATGTTCGTCCGCATGGATCTCATGAAGAAGCTCAGGGTCCAGTTTTCCAAGTGTGCTGGTGCTCCGGATCGCTTCCATGGTTCCGGGCGTCGCGTAGATGGGAAGATGGTGCTTTCTCGCCAGAACCCCGAGCCCTTTGATGTGGTCGGAATGTTCATGGGTCACGAGAATCCCCTTCAGATCCTTCGCCGTGTGGTCAAAACTGTTGAGTCCTTCTTCCACCTTTTTGCCGCTGATCCCCGCGTCCACCAGGACGGAGGAAGAGTTGCTGCCTATGTAAATACAGTTGCCGGTGCTTCCACTGGCAATACTACAAAATTCCATGTTCTTTCAGTCCTCTATCAATTTGTTCATATGTATTCTGCACAATTTCACTGCTATTGTCAATTACAAATTGACAAGACTCTCGAAAAATCTCGTCCGGAAGCTGATTTTTCATGATGGAATCCGATTTTGCGCTGGTGTATCCACGGGAGGCGGCCAGACGTCTTCGACGCACATCCTCATCCGCGTAAACGTACCAGAGCTCATCACAGATCGTATCGTAATGGTCTTCGATGAGAAGGGCGGCTTCCACCGCCACGAAAGGAACCTTTCCTTCCTTTCTCTCCTTTTCAATCTCCGACGCAATGTATTCTTTTACTGCCGGATGGACCAGGCTGTTGAGCTTCACGAGCTTTTCCTGATCGTCAAAAACGAGTTTTCCCAGTTTCTGACGGTCAATGCTCTGATCCCCTCTTAAGATCCCGCTCCCGAAGGTCTCCACGATATGATAATAGACCTTCTGGCCGGGCTCCATAAGAAAATGGCCAACCTTGTCCGCCTCAATGATCCGGGCGTGGTATCTCCGGTTGAGATAAGCCAGGATCGTGCTCTTTCCGGCCCCCACGCCTCCGGTAATTCCCAGTACTTTCATCTATATCCTCTCCTACTTGGCTTCGTACCAGTTCTTTCCTGTATGCATATCAATCTCCAGCCGGACAGAAAGCTCTGCGGCTCCCTGCATCTCCTCCCGGAGGATCGTTTTTACCTGTTCCAGCTCGCTCTCCTCGGCCTCGATGAGAAGCTCATCGTGAACCTGGAGGATCAACCTGGATTTCAGCTGTTCTTTTTTCAGCCGCTCGCTGACATGAATCATCGCAATTTTGATGATGTCCGCCGCGGTCCCCTGGATCGGCGCATTCATAGCCACCCGCTCTCCAAAAGACCGCTGCATGAAATTGGAAGATTTGAGTTCCGGCATCGGACGGCGTCTTCCGTACAGAGTCGTCACATAACCATTCTTTTTCGCATTTTCCACGAGTCCGTCCAGGAAGCTCTTGATCCCCGGATAGGTCTCAAAATATTTTTCAATATATTCGGAGGCCTCCTTCCGGCTGATGCTGAGATCCTGGCTTAAACCAAAGGAACTGATGCCGTAGACAATGCCGAAGTTCACGGCCTTGGCATTTCGTCTCTGAAGAGGCGTCACCTCGTCAAAGGGGATGTGGAATACCTGGGAGGCCGTAATCCGATGGATGTCCTCCGCATCCCGGTAGGCCTGGATCAGCCGTTCATCTCTGGAAAGATGTGCCAGCACACGAAGCTCGATCTGGGAATAGTCCGCGTCCACGAAGACACAGCCAGGCTTCGGCACAAAAACTTTCCGGATCAGCCGGCCAAGTTCCATCCGAACCGGAATATTCTGAAGGTTTGGCTCGGTACTGCTAATCCGGCCTGTGGCTGTGATCGTCTGATTGAAGGTGCTGTGGATTCTGCCATCCGGTCCGATAAAACCTGCCAGACCATCTGCATAAGTGGATTTAAGCTTTGCCAGTGTCCGGTATTCCAGGATGGAAGCCACGATCGGATGCTCCGGAGCCAGCTTTTCCAGCACATCTGCCGCTGTGGAATAGCCGGTCTTCGTCTTCTTGCCGCCGGGAAGCTGCATTTTTTCAAAAAGAATCACGCCCAGCTGCTTGGGCGAATTGATATTGAAGGTCTCTCCGGCCTGTTCATAGATCGCGGTCTCCAGCTCACGGATCCGGCCAGCCAGCTGGTCGCCGTAGGTTTTCAGGGCCTCCGCCTCTACGGAGATTCCCGCCCGCTCCATATCCCGGAGGGTGTAGACCAGGGGCATCTCGATATCACGGAAGAGGTGCTCCATCTCCATTTCTCTCAGCTTCGCGAGAACTGGTTCCAGAGCCGCTGCCGCCACATAAGCCTGATAGCAGGCCCATTTTGCAAACACCTCTCCGTTTTCTTTTGCCTTTTCCAGGGGATCTTTCCCGAAAAGTTCCGCTCTGCCGGGAATCAGCTGATCCAGATATTCCTTCGCGATATCCTCGTAGGGATAATGGTCCTTCAGCGGATTCACGAGATAGGCTCCGATAGAGAGATCGAACAGTTTCTCCCGGTCGGGAACCGTGAAAAGATCCAACTGGGACTTGAGATCCAGCACAGCGGCTGTTTTTCCGTAGACCAGCAGTTCTTCCAGATGATCTCTCAGGAAATCAAGCGCCAGGCCATTTTCGTCAAAGCTTCCCTCCGCCAGAAGAAAAGCCGTTCCCTCATCACCGAGAGAGAGGGCCAGACCGTAAATCTTATCCTTTTCCTCGATCCAGGCAAAGCCAAAGCTCTCTGCTTTCGCCGCCTTTTCCAGGAATTTTTCCGCCTTTTCCCTAGTGTCTGCCAGCTCAAAATGGTCGGCCGCTTCATCCTTCGGCGCTTCCACATGGAAACGACTCAGGAGATTCTTAAACTCCAGCTTTTTCATCCATGTGAAAGCCTCCGGCGTATAAAGATCGGTAAGCTTCGCCGCCTGGAGATCCAGCGTAACGGGACTCTCCGTATTGATCTTTGCCAGCGTCTTGGAGAGAACCGCCAGATCGTAATGCTCCTCCAGGGAAAGCTTTGCCTTGTTGGGCTTGATTTCCTCCAGATGATCATGGGCATTCTCGATGGAACCGAACTCCGAAATGATCTTTGTGGCAGTCTTCTCTCCGACTCCGGGAATGCCGGGGATATTGTCGGAGGCATCGCCCATAAGGGCCTTCACATCCACAAATTCCGTTGGTGTCACCAGATATTTCTCTTTCACATCCGCCGCATAATAGTTCTCGATCTCGGTTCCCGTCCGTTTGGTCTTGGGAATGCGGATCTGCACCTTGTCTGTGGCCAGCTGAAGGAGGTCCCGGTCTCCGGAAACAATGGAAACTTCAAGGCCGGCCCGCTCCGCCTGGCCCGCGATCGTTCCCAAAAGGTCGTCAGCCTCGTAACCCTCCTTCATCAGAAGGGGCACGCCCATGGCCGAAAGCACTTCTTTCATGATCGGCACCTGTTCCCGAAGCTCTTCCGGCATGGCCTTTCTCGTGCCCTTGTATTCCGCATACATTTTATGCCGGAACGTTGGAGCTTTCAAGTCGAAAGCCACTGCCAGATACTGGGCCTTCTCTTCGTCCAGAATCTTAAAGAGAATGTTCAAAAAACCATAAACTGCGTTCGTATGAAGCCCCTCGGAGTTCGTAAGCTCCGGAATTCCATAAAAAGCACGGTTTAAAATACTGTGTCCGTCTATCAGAACTATTTTTTCACTCATGTGAAACCTCCGTCTTGTTTTCTATGATGCCGGGGCCCAGCTTTCGTGGCCGGATGCTCCCCAGAGATCCGGCGGCGCCATAAGCCGTGGATTCAGCGTCAGAGCTTCTGTCTCTGTCTCCGCTGAGGTCTCTGTTTCCACCGATGTTTCCGTCTCTTCCCCGGCTCCCGGATGGAAAAACTGATACAGTCCGGTCTCCCCAATACTCTTCTCTGGGAACATTTCCAGCTGGGTCATAACCGTCAGAAGAAGCAGAATCTCCGCCAGAGCCACCACGCAGGCCGTCACCCCATGAAAAATCTTTCTCCTGTGGATCCGGTTTTTGGTGTCCCGAAGATTTTCCTTCAGCATTTTGGGAATATTAAAGGAAATCTTATCATCTTCATCCAGCTTCTGTAAGGCATAGTGAACCGTAAAATGGATCTCCAGTTCCTCATAGCACTCTTTGCAGTTTTCGATATGCTCCAAAAAATCCTCTGTCTCCTCATCACTCAGCTGATCGTTGATATAAGGAATTACCAGACTCTGAGCTGTCTTACAATCCATGTTTTTCTCCTTTGGCAAACCTACCATATGATACCTATCTAATAGTATACCCGCCATGGGGGGATTGGGCAAGATAAAATTCTTTCATATCGCACAAACTTGGTTGATGCAGAAAAAATTGCTTGCTTTTTTCAGAAAATTATGCTATGATAACAAAGTTGATAGGCCGGCGTGTCGGAATGGCAGACGATGCAGACTCAAAATCTGTTGCGGGTAACCGCGTGCGGGTTCAAGTCCCGCTGCCGGCATTAAACATATAAGTGATGAGCATCCAATTTATTTGGATGCTCATTTTTATTTTACGAATAAAAGTCTCATACAAAAAGCAGACTGCTTCAATATTTTTTATAGCAGTCTGCCTATATATCAGAATTTTCTCCAGGTATCCGGCACAAAAAGCAGAAGCAACGGGAAGATCTCCAGTCTGCCTGCCAGCATATCGAAAACCAGCACGAGCTTGGAGGGTACGGACAGGATGCCGAAGTTGGCTGCCGGACCCACCAGATCCAGGCCGGGACCGATGTTGTTGATGGTCGCCGCCACAGAGGTAAAGGTCGTGGTGAAATCAAAATTATCCAGAGAGACAATCAGCATCGACACCGCATAGATCAGAAGATACGCGATCAGGAACACATTGATGGAACGCACAACCTCATGCTCCACAGGCTTTCCGTCCATCTTGATCTTTGAAATGCTGTGGGGATGAAGGTACTGTTTCAGTTCTTTCTTCACGCTTTTGGCCAGAATCACAATACGGGAAACCTTAATACCGCCGCCGGTACTTCCCGCGGAAGCTCCGATAAACATCAGAAGCACCAGCACCGTCTTGGAAAAGGTCGGCCAGGTGTCAAAGTCCACCGTGGAATAACCGGTGGTCGTGATGATGGAACCTACCTGGAAAGCTGCATGATGGAAAGCCAGAAAAGGATTGCCAAATTTTCCGGCGATATTGACCGTGATCAGAAGAATTGCACCCAGGATGATTCCCAGATAAGCGCGGAGCTCCTCGTTTTTCAGTCCCTGCCGGATTTTTTTCAGAAGAAACAGGAAATAAACGTTGAAGTTCACACCGAAGAGGATCATAAAGATCGTGATCACCGTCTGCTGATAGGTCGTATAACTTCCAATACTGTCATTCTTGATACCGAAACCGCCGGTGCCTGCTGTACCGAAGGTCAGAGTCAGGGCATCAAACATCGGCATTTTTCCCACAAGGAGCAGCAGAAGCTCCAGCAGAGAGAGACAGATATAGATTCCATAGAGAATCTTGGCCGTGGACTTTACCGTGGGAACAAAACGCTCCACAGAGGGTCCCGGACTCTCCGCCCGCATGAGGTTCATGTGATAGCCTCCGGACATCGGAAGGATCGTCAGCATAAAGACCAGCACGCCCATTCCGCCGACCCAGTGAGTGAAGCTCCGCCAGAACAGCATACATTTCGGCAGAGCCTCCACATCGGAAAGAATACTGGAACCGGTCGTCGTAAAGCCGGAAACCGTCTCAAAAAGCGCATCCACCGGATGAGGGATGGAGCCGGAGATCACGAAGGGCAGCGCCCCCATCACACTTAAGACCACCCAACTTAAGCCCACACTCACAAAACCATCTTTCGCGTAAAAGACTGCCTGTTTCGGTCTTTTCAGCAAGACCATGGGGACTCCGATGACCAGACAGAGCAGCATCGTGGCAAAGATCGCCCAGGCTGATTTTTCCCGATAGATCAGCCCTACCACAAAGGACGGACTCATAAAAGCAGCCTCAAAATTCAGGATCCATCCGATGATATATCTTATCATTGCGTAATTCATAATCTGTCACCCTTCTATTTCCGCAGAATATCCTTCAGATCGTTGAGTCCCAGCTGAGTGGTAACTACGATAACCCGGTCTCCCACTTGAATACGGTCTCCGCCTCGGGGGATCCAGGTGTTGCCACCGCGGCTGATACAGCCAATCAGAAGGTTTTTCTTCAGATTCAGCTCTGAAAGCGGAATATTGGTGACAGCGGAAGTCTCATGGACGGCAAATTCCAGAGCCTCGGCCTTGTTGTCCAGAATCTGATAGAGGGTTTCCACGTTGCTTCCGATGGAGTTCTGCATGGCCCGGACGTACTGGAGAATGTAATCCGCCGTAATGTATTTCGGATAGATCACACTGCCGATATCCAGTCGGTCGATGATCTCCGTATACGCCACACGATTTACTTTGGTGACGGTCTTCAGCCCTTCGGTCTGCTGCTCGGCAAAAAGTGAGAGGAAAATATTCTCCTCGTCCATATTGGTCAGGCTGACGAAAGACTCCGCATGGGGAAGTCCCTCCTGCATCAGAAGGTCACGGTTTGTGCCATCGCCGTTGATGACGGTCACATCCGGCAGGATCTTGCTCAGATGCTCACAGCGGGCCCGGCTCAGCTCGATGATCCGCACCCGGATTTTCATATCCTGAAGCTGTTTTGCCAGATAATAGGCGATGGTGCCGCCGCCCACGATCATGGTATTTTTCACCTGGTTGGTTTTAAGCCCTACCTTCCGGAAAAAGTCCGCCGCATTCGTCGGGGTCGCAATGATGGAGATGAGATCCCCGTCCTGCAGGATAAAGTTACCATCCGGTATATAAACCGTCTTATCGCGCTCCGCACTGCAGAACAGAATATCGCAGTGATAGCGGTCCATAATATCCATGATCCGGTTTCCGCCCAGACGGAATTCCGGTTTCAGTTTGAATTTCAGAAGCTCTGCCCGGCCTTTCGCGAAGGTATCGATCTTGATCGCTGAGGGAAAACGAAGAATCCGTGAGATCTCCGTGGCCGCCGCCAGTTCCGGATTGATAATCATGGAAAGACCAATGCTCTCCCGGATAAAATCGATCTCTTGGTTGTAAATGGGGTTTCTGACTCTGGCGATCGTGCTCACATGGCCTGCCTTTTTCGCGATCAGGCAGCACAGAAGGTTCAATTCATCCGAACCGGTGACAGCAATCAGAATGTCCGCTCTCTCAATACCCGCATCCTGAAGGGTACTGATGCTGGCTCCGTTTCCCAGAATCTTCATGACATCCAGATCGTCAGAAAGATTCTGGAGCTTGTCAGCAGAAGAATCCACAAGGGTAATGTCATGATTTTCATCGCTCAGCTGTTCTGCCAGGCTGAGTCCGACCTTTCCACACCCGATAATAATAATGTACATATCTTCTCCTAAGTAAACATTTTATGAAAAAAGTACTGCCTTTTTCTTTCTCACACGGCCACGGCTATTATAGCACGGAGTCCTCTGTTTGAATAGCCTTTTCCGAAATTCTTTTACCAGTACCGCGCGCAGCCGGTGATGGTTCGGTAATCATAGGCTGTACGGATGATGCCCCGCTCCTCGTTGAAGGCGTGGATGATCGTCCCGTTGCCCAGATAAATGGCCGCGTGATTCACGGGATTTCCGTAAAATACCAGATCTCCCGGCTGGAGCTCCGATACGGAAATTTTTTTCGGTGTCGCATAGGTTCCCCCGTAAAGCGAGGTTCCGGTGAGCTGTCCCGCGGAAAGCCTCGGCACCGCAATGCCAAAGTGCGCCAACACGCTCTGGGTAAAGCCGGAAGAATCCGCTCCCTCCGTCAGGCTGGTACCGCCGTTTTTATAAGGCTTTCCCTCAAAAAGCATGGCATAATCCGCGATGGCCTGCCCCTTTTCCGCGCCGGCAGAAATTTTTGTCTCCCTGATCACTCTTCCGTCTTCGTTGAAGAGATAACGGATTCCTTTCAGGGCGATCTCCGTATTTCTCGCCATTTTTCCCGAGCCCGGCATAAAATAATATTTCGTCCCGGCAATCTCAAGAAAGCCTGTCTTCATCACACCGTAATTATCAAAAAAGTATCTGTCCTCATCCACATGAACCATACCATGGGCAGGAAGCCCCTCCGCATCAAAATAGTAAGTCTTTCCGCCGATTACACAGAGCCGCTCCGTCACCCGGCTTCCCGTATCATCGGCGTAATAGTCCCCGATCCAGGTATCTTTCTGAAGCTCTCCGGAAGTCTCGTCAAAATAGTAGGCCTTCTCTCCCACATAAACCCAGCCCGTCAGCTTCTGATAGCTGCTGCCCAGATAATAGGTCTTGTCATTCTCAGTGAAAAAACCCGGCTTTCTTGTCTTTCCGGTACGTTTTCCGTCAGCACCCACATACCAGGCGTCAATCCAGGTGTTTTTCTGCAGGATACCGTTTTCATCCAGATAACAGTCTTCCACCCAGGCTCCCCTGGTCAGAAGGCCTTCTTCATCGAAATAATAGGTTTTGCCTTCCACGGTCACAAAACCTTTTTTCATCCGGCCGGTCTTCTCGTCCAGATAATAAGTTTCATCGCCCAGCTTCAGCCAGCCTTTGTGCATTGAGCCGTCGTCATCTACATAATAGTTGGGGCCGATCCAGCGGTTGGAGAGCATAATTCCTCTGGAATTAAAATAATACTTTTTGCCCTGCACGGTCCGCCAGCCTGTCAGGGCCCTGCCGTTCACCCGGCTGAAATAATACTCATAAGAACCGATCTTCGTCCAGCCCGTCCTCTTCTTTCCTGTTTTCGGGTCAAAATAATACCGCCGCCCAGCCTGAATGACCAGGCCGGACGGACGGCAAACCAGCCCTCTGGCATCAGTAAACAAAAGCCTTCCGTTGACACGGTGAAAGCCCTTTACCGCATACCAGCGGCTGGTAAAATAATACGTTTTTCCCGAAACGCGGATGAGCCCTCTTTTTCGCACGCCGGTATCGGGGTCAATATAATAATATTTCCCCCCGATTCTTTGTACGCCGCTCATCTCTGCTTTCTGAAGACTGCCGGACAGAGAAGCGCCGACTGCTCCCGCCGCCTCTGTCGCAGCGGGAAATCCCAGGATCAATCCTCCGGCCACGAAGGCCGCCAGCAGTTTCTTTCTCATATTCTCTCCTGATTACTCAAAGATCTTATCATAGATCGGGAAGCAGTCAAAGGTTGCAAAATAATCCTTCGGAGTCTCTGCCCGGCGGATCAGCTTGGCGGTTCCGTCCTCCTTCAGAAGGATCTCAGCGGATTTCAGACGGCCGTTATAGTTGTAACCCATGGCAAAACCGTGGGCTCCTGTATCATGGATGAAAAGGATATCTCCCATGTCGATCTTCGGAAGGGCGCGGTCCACGGCAAATTTATCGTTATTCTCGCAGAGGCTTCCGGTCACATCGTAAACGTGATCGCAGGGAGCGTCCTCTTTTCCCATAACGGTGATGTGATGGTAAGCGCCATACATAGCCGGACGCATGAGGTTTACCGCGCAGGCATCCACACCGATGTACTCTTTATGAGTATGTTTCTCATGGATGGTTTTTGTCACCAGCCCGCCGTAAGGGCCTGTCATGAAACGGCCAAGCTCTGTGAAGATGGAGATATCGTCCATTCCTGCAGGAACCAGAACTTCCTCGTATGCTTTTTTCACGCCGGCTCCGATGACATGGATATCGTTCGGCTCCTGGTCGGGTCTGTAGGGAATACCTACGCCACCGGAAAGGTTGATGAAGGTGATGTGGGCTCCGGTCTCCTCTTTCAGCTTCACAGCCAGCTCAAAGAGCTGTTTTGCCAGCATCGGATAATACTCGTTGGTCACGGTGTTGCTGGCCAGGAATGCATGAATACCGAATTCCTCAACACCTTTTGCTTTCAGGATCTTGTAAGCCTCGAAGATCTGCGGTGTGGTCATTCCGTACTTGGCATCGCCGGGGTTGTCCATGATGCCATTGCTCATACGGAAAACTCCGCCGGGATTGTAACGGCAACAGATCTTTTTCGGCAGATGGCCCAGAGTCTTTTCCAGAAAATCGATATGAGTGATATCGTCCAGATTGATGATGGCTCCCAGCTCGTCAGCCAGCTTGAAATCCTCAGCCGGTGTATCGTTGGAAGAGAACATGATATCGTCTCCTCTGCCGCCCATAGCCTTGGCCAGCATCAGCTCTGTCAGAGATGAGCAGTCGAAACCGCAGCCCTCCTTCTGCATGATCTCGATGACAAAGGGGTTCGGCTCTGCTTTTACAGCAAAATACTCGCGGAAACCTTTGTTCCAGGAAAATGCATCGTACATGGCTTTCGCATTCTCACGGATGCCTTTCTCGTCGTAGAGGTGAAACGGTGTGGGGTACTTCTCCAGAATGCTTTTTAACTGCTCATTGGTCACAAAAGGTACTTTTTTCATAATCATTCGCTCTCCTCAATCAAAAAAATTTGTCAGTCGGTGTTTCCAGTCGGTTAAATTATTGTATTGCAGGATATTGTAATCGTGCACCTTCGTGTCAGAGGGGAGCTCTTCCCATTTGTGGAAAGTGAGATCATCTGCTGTTCCGTCTGCATAGAAGTTTGCCGTTATTACCGGATATTCTTCCCGGAGGCCCAAAAGCCAGGTCTGATAACCGGAAAGGGGAAGGCCGATCTTGTCCAGAAGGTAGCCGCTTAAATAGTTGGCGCTGATCGCATTGTCCTCCTCTTTCTCCAGATCGTAGTTGGACCAGAGAATATAGGGAACCACATAGCCTTTCCGGAGCTCGTCCACAGAAGTCTCCCGGATCGAAGAATCCTGTCCCATGAGCCTGAGAATCGGATTACAGATATAATCGCTGGGCTGATGGTCGCCGAACATCAGAATCACCGTCGGCTCGTCCTGAGTTGCAAAATATTCCGTCAGCTCTTTGAAAGCCGCATCGGTCTTCTGCACGAGGGTGAGATATTTCTCGGTAGCCTCGGTGTTGGTAGTCTCTTTTCCGAAGTAGCCGGTGAGACGGATATCCGGAAAAAGATCCGTGTATTCCTTGCTGTAGCCGCCGTGGTTCTGCATCGTGACTTCAAAAGCAAAGAGGGGACTCTCTCCCTGCCGCTCCTGATAAAGCTCCTTGAGTTTTGCAAAGGCAGATTCGTCATCGACATAGCCCCGAAGCTTCGTGGCATTCTCAAAATCGTTCTGGAAATAGGTGTTGTCAAAACCAAGCCACGGATAAACCTTGTCTCTGCACCAGCCCGCTGCACGGTAGGGATGAAGGGCGCTGGTCACATAGCCGAGAGCCCCGAGGTGGCTGGCCAGGGAAGGCTGCTCCTGCTTGATATACTGCTGATAGGGCACGCTTCCTGCCGGAAGGAAGCCCATGGAGTTGCCGGTGAGAAACTCAAATTCGGTATTTGCCGTATTTCCACCCTTTACGGAGACATACAGTTTTCCCACTTCCGCCTCCTTTGATTCTTTCAGAGAATGGATAAAGGGCATATAGTCCTCGCTGGTCTCAAAATCTCCGTAAATATCCAGGTCCGAGAAAGCCTCGTTCATGATAACGATGATATTCGGGCTCTCCTTCGTGGCCTTTGTCACCGTTGCCGTATTCTCCTCCGTCTCCACACTCTCCGCCAGCTCCTCAGCCGCAGATATGGAATAACCAGCAGGCTTTTCCACATCCATAAACTTCAGATTGGAGACAAAAGCGGCAATGAGGCCATTGTTCCGGTAGAGAACATTCGGAGTGAAAAGCGTTGTGTCAAGCCCTGCCAGCTCTCCCACCTCGTTGGTTTTCACCGCCTGCACATAGCCAAAGACCAGACCGATGGAGACAACCACCGATACCAGCCGGATCTTCCACTGTTTTTTCTGAAATTTCAGGCTGGTCCGTCTTCCCAGAAAAATCACAGCCACAAAGCCAAAAATTACAAAGAGAAGCCGAAAAGGGACATCCAGATTATAGTTGTCCGCCACGCTGGCCGCTGTTCCCAGAGAATAGAAGTCCCAGGGCACCACCGGGGAAGACCGGAAGCTCACCACATAATAGTTGACAAGGCCAAAAATCATCGGAACCAGTGTTCCAAAAGTAAGGCCTCCTCTGGTGCTTCCAAAGACAGTGATTCCCGCCAGGCAGAGAATCAGATACGCCAGGTAGTTCAGAAAAAAAATTGCCGGGGTCAGATCCTGGGGAACATGGGTAAAACATTCCGTCAGGCAGAGGGTCAGGATCGGAAGAAGCGGGATAAGAAGGGCGCTTACCCATTTTGGAAAACGGATCTCCTTCCGGATCAGAAGACTGCCGCCCAGAAGCAGGCTGATGAGAATGCCTAAAGCCAGCTTCCAGACCGTAAGACCGTCGGCTTTCACTGCAAGCCCGGTCAAAATCAGGAGGATTGCAGCAACAACCCCTGCTGCCGCAATCCTCGCCTTTGAGTAATCAAATATTTTGTTCATTTTTTTGCCTTTGTTTCTACTTATTTTACTACTACTACATTCATCATATTGGTCATGCTCTTGCCGTCTACATCGTTGGTAGCCGCATCACCGGCAGTAAAGACAACCAGATCGTCCTTCTTTACTTTTCCTTTTTCCTTCAGGACTTTTAGGGAATTTCTCATAATCTTGGTGGAAGACTCTTCCATCATTCCCTTGTAGGGATAAACGCCCCAGTAAAGCTGCATCCGTCTCATGGCTCTGTCATGAGGAGAAACACCGTAGATCGGCATTTTCGGACGGAAGTGCGCGATCAGGCGGGCCGTCTGGCCGTAGAAGGTCGGAGTGATGATACAGTCCGCATTCAGCGCAATCGCTGTGGAAACGGCCGCATAACCCACTGCCTCGGAAATACCGCTGCTCACCTTGTTTTTTGCCTTCATGAAATGGGTGTCGTAATCCAGATGCTCCTCCGTGGTCTCGGCGATCTTCGCCATCATCTTCACGGATTCCAGCGGATATTTACCCATGGCGGTCTCACCGGAAAGCATAATCGCGTCGGTGCCGTCGTAGATGGCGTTTGCCACGTCTCCGGCCTCCGCTCTCGTCGGTCTCGGGTTGCGGATCATGGAATCCAGCATCTGGGTCGCCGTGATGACGGGTTTGAGATGCTCGTTGCACTTGGCAATGATCCGTTTCTGAATGTAGGGAACCTCGTCAGCCGGGATCTCTACTCCGAGGTCGCCTCTGGCCACCATAATGCCGTCGGCCTCCTCCAGGATCGCATCGATGTTTTCCACACCTTCCGCATTCTCGATCTTGGCAATGATCTGCATGTGCTTGCCGCCGTTCTCTTTTAAAAGGCTGCGGATCGTACGGATGCACTCGGCGCTCCGCACAAAAGAAGCTGCAATGAAATCAAAGCCCTGGGCAATACCAAAAAGGATATCTTCTTTGTCTTTGTCTGTCACATCAGGCAGGCCAACGCTGACGTTAGGCACATTGACGCCCTTTCTCTGTCCCAACTCGCCGCCATTGGCTACCTGACAGACGATCGCGTCCGCTGTGATCTCTTTTACCGTCAGCCCGATCAGACCGTCGTCAATCAGGATCGTGTCTCCCGGTTTTACGTCCTTGGAAAGTTCCTGGTAAGTGATGGAGGTGCCGTGCTCGTCGCCCTCCTGCTCTGTTAAGTACAGGGAAAACTCGTTTCCCGTCTCCAGGTTCACTTTTTTTCCGTCTTTTAAGAGGCCAGTACGGATCTCCGGTCCCTTCGTATCCAGAAGCATGGCGATGGGCAGATCCAGCTCATCCCGAAGTTCCTTTAAAGTTTCTATTCTCTTTTCGTGCTCCTCGTGGTCTCCATGAGAGAAATTGAATCTGGCCACATCCATTCCGGCCAATATCATGTCACGAAGAAGGTTTCTGTCGCTGGTGTTAGGTCCCATGGTGCATACAATTTTCGTTTTTTTCATAATCCTTTCACCTCACTGTTTTTTATGGACATGCTGGTGGGTAAAGAGATGATCCTGACAGTACTCGTAATTTCCGTCACACTTGGAGCAGTAACGGAACTCCAGATCGTCCCCGTCCAGCTCGGTCCGTCCGCACACAGCACATTTGTGCATAGGCTGTCTGCCGTTTCCGGGCTTTGCGGTGTCCATCTGGCGTTTGAAATCCTGCTTTCTCCGGATCTCCTTCGGAGAAACTCTGCGGTAATCGCGAGTCATCAGGAAGAAGACGATGAAATTCAGCAGAGAAGCAATGATCGCCACTTTACCGACCCAGCTGCTCTTCACGAAGGAATATACGATGAAAAAGCCGTACAGGATACCCATCCATTTCATCTTGATAGGGATGAAAAAGTACAGCATGACTTGCATATTCGGATAACTTACAGCAAAAGCGAGGAAGATCGACATATTAATATAGTAGGTACTGAAAAGGGCATTGCCGAAAAGCACGTTTCCTCCGAAAATCGCATAGAGGAGAAAAGCGCCCAGAACCGTCGAGATCATTCCCATGAAAATGTAGACGTTGTAACGGAAAGCTCCCCAGGTCTGTTCCAGACTGTTTCCAAGAGAATAATAGAAAAACAGCATAATGATGGTAAAAATACCCGGTGACTCCGGCGGAATCAGAATCCAGGTCACCAGTCTCCAGATCTGACCGTGCAGAATATAATAGGGCTCGAGAGTCAGATAGCTGAAAATACTGGCAGGAGCAAAGAAGTATAAAAGATAGCCTGCCACATAAAGAGCAATGATATAGGCAGAAAGATTATGGATCGCATATCTGCCAAACTTTCTTTCCATTTTATTCAGAAAATTCATATCGGTTCCTTTCTGTAAAACTGTTTTGCCTCAGGGTCAGAAGAGATCTTTCTTGGAGCAGATCAGCGCCACCACAAGGCTTAAAGCCAGAGAGATCAGGATAACGATCAGGAAACCGTCATGACTGACGGAAAACGGGATTCCGCTGAGATTCAGGTTCATTCCGTAAGCGCTGAATACCATGGTGGGAATCGCCATGACGATAGTTATCGTTGTCAGAAATTTCATAACGCCATTGACATTATTGGAAATGACCGACGAGAAGGTGTCCATCATGCTGTTGAGGATACCCGTATAAACATGGGCCATCTCGATGGCCTGCTTGTTCTCGGTGATGACATCCTCCAGTAGATCCGTGTCCTCCGGATATTTCTTGATACTTTCCACTTTCAGAAGTTTCTCCAGCACCACCTCGTTCACCCGGAGGGAGGTGGTGAAATATACCAGAGATTTCTGCATCTCCAGAAGCTCGATGATCTCCTGATTCTTCGGTGAACCGTGAAGTTTCTGCTCCATGACCTCACTTTTTTTATCCAGAATACGGAGGTAATGCAGGTACATGCTGGCATTCCGGTAAAGGATCTGCAGGATAAAGCGCGTCTTCTTATAGGTAAAGAAATTCCTGACTCTCCCATCCATAAAAGCATCCAGAACAGGAGTCTCTTCCAGGCAGACCGTAAAGATCATATCCTCCGAAATGATGATACCCAGCGGCACCGTGCCGAACCAGTCCTTCTCATTTCGTTCCTCGATGACAGGAATATCTACCAGGATCAGGGTGTAATTATCTTCCACCTCAATACGCGATCTCTCTTCTTCATCCAGAGGTGCCCGAAGATCATCCTGATCAATATGATATTTGTTGGCTGTTTCCAGAATTTCTGTAGCCGTGGGATTGGCAAGCACCACCCAGCAGCCCTCAGACGCTTCATTCAACTGATGAATATGCCCGTCTATGGTCCGGAAAATCTTTATCATGATTCCATAACTCCTTTCGATCATCCGCAAAACAGACAATCCATCGAACGCTTCTTCATGGCATTACTATCGCCATTATATGTTTTTCGCCCTTCTTTGTCAATCACAGCCCTGATTTTTTTCAAAAGATTTAAGAAACCTTGAAATCTTTTTTTCTTTCCATTATAATCGTTTCATACGACTAAATATTATATAAGGAATGATGATTATGTCAGGTTCAACTTATGGAACTATTTTCCGTATCACCACCTGGGGCGAATCCCACGGTGCCGGCGTCGGCGTGGTTGTGGATGGCTGCCCGGCCGGCCTCTCTCTCACGGAGGCTGATATTCAGGTCTTTCTGGACCGGAGAAAACCGGGGACCAGCCGCTACTCTACCCCCCGGAAGGAAGGCGATCAGGTAGAAATCCTCTCCGGCGTCTTCGAGGGAAAAACCACCGGAACTCCCATCTCCCTCCTCGTGCGGAACACCTCCCAACGCTCTGCCGACTACAGCGAGATCGCGAGCTACTACCGTCCGGGTCACGCGGATATGACTTATGATATGAAATACGGTTTCCGGGATTACCGGGGCGGCGGCCGCTCCTCTGGAAGAGAGACCATCGGCCGGGTGGCTGCCGGAGCCATCGCCGTCAAGATTTTAAACAGCTTAGGGATTCAGCTTTTCACCTACACCCGCTCCATCGGCCCGGTAAAAATCCACCCAGAGCGTTTTCAGATCGAAGAGACTTCCCTGAATCCCCTCTGCATGCCCGACGCAGCTGCTGCCCAGGAGGCTTCAGAATATCTCGACGGCCTTATGAAGGAGGGCGATTCCGCCGGCGGTGTCATCGAATGCATCATCCGCGGCATGAAGCCCGGCGTGGGCGATCCCGCCTTCGAAAAGCTGAACGCCAACCTCGGAAAAGCTATTCTTTCCATCGGAGCAGTCAAGGGTTTCGAGATCGGCGACGGCTTCGCTGTGGCCAGAGCCCGCGGAAGCCAGAATAACGACCCCTACGCCTATACCTCTGACGGAACCCTCGAAAAGCTGGCCAATCATTCCGGCGGCATCCTGGGCGGCATCAGCGACGGCAGCGATATCATTTTCCGGGCTGCCATCAAGCCCACGCCCTCCATCTCCATGGAACAGGATACAGTCAACAAGAGCGGTGAAAATATCCGCGTCCGGATCAAAGGCCGTCACGACCCGATCATCGTTCCGAGAGCTGTTGTCGTGGTGGAAGCCATGGCCGCCATCACGCTTCTCGATATGCTTTTTGCAAGCATCCCGTCCCGTATGGACAATCTGATCCGTTTCTTTAACAAATAAAATGGACATGTCGCCGGTAGGCGACATGTCCATTTTATTTGTTATTAGTCTGTAAATTCTCCGACCTTGGAAATCAGAATGCAGTTCGGTGTCTCGATGCGGATGGGTTTTCCTTTCATGACCATGAGGCCTTTCTCGTAGTCCACCTGGAAAAAGCGAATCTCGTTGGACTCGTGATTTAAGACCACCAGCGTCTTTTCATCCGGGAAGACTGCCACATCCTTGGGGTACTTGCCACTGATCGGAAGTATGCAGATCTTCGTAAGCTTGCCGGTCTCGTGATCGATCTTAAAGATTCCCACAGTCTCCTCTCCCGCTGTAGAACAGTAGAGATAATCACCGCTCGGGGAGATCTTCAGAGCGGAAGCGGCCTTCGCGCTCTCGTCGTTGTCCAGATAAGTCGGAACTTTCTGAACCAGCTCGAACTCCGGCAGCCGTCCGGAACCGTCATAAGTATATACCAGAATCTCGTTGCTGTGCTCACAGATCACATAGGCAAACTTGCCGTCGCGGCTGAAACGAATCCAGCGGGGAGCAGATTCCAGCTCACAGCGGAGAATATCCACCATTTTCAGGCGGCCGGTCGTGGGATTGACCGTATAGATATTGATATGGTCCACGCCGCTGTCCACGACGCAGAGGAACTTGTTGTCCGGTGTGGGCATCACACAGCTGATATGGGGCCGGAAGTTTCTCTCTGCCACGCTGCCGAGACCTTTATGGAAAATGCCGTCCATGACTCTTCCCAGTCTTCCGTCACTGTGGGTGTGTACCACAGTGACTTTTCCGTCGTGGTAGCCGCCCACAAAGAGGAATTTTCCTGCCTTATCGGTGGAAAGGAAACAGCCTCTCATGCCATCGATCCCCACTTTATTGATCGGGGTCAGGCCGCCGTCGGCTCCGATCTTCATCACAGCCACTCCCTCATCGGCGATGGAATAGAGATATTTGCCGTTGTTGGATTTGGCGATATGGGAAGCGTTGTTTACCGGCACCACATTCCGCTCGGTCATGTAGCCGTTCTCCACATCCAGATCGTAGACATGGATGCCAATGCTGCTTCCGTGGGTGTAGGTGCCCACATATGCCACATATTTATCGTTACTGTTGTACATTCTCTTGTCCTCCTGCTTCTCAATTCTGTTAAAAACGGACAGAAAGATTCCGTTTCTTCGTACATTTTTCTTTATTTTACCATAAACCTCCCTTTTTGTTAATAGAAATTGCGTATGTTTTTTACAAAAATGTGGTTGACATTCTGCGCGGATTCTGTATAATCATTGTTTAGTGCGACTAAACTTGAAGTTTAGAATTACATGGATGCAATTTGTCTGTATTCCTTAAGAAGAAGGTGACTATATGGAGATAGGCAAGAAGATCAAGGACCTCAGGATTGCCAAGGGTCTGACCCAGGAAGAGCTGGCAGACCGTTCCGAACTGTCCAAGGGATTTATTTCCCAGCTGGAGCGGGATCTGACCTCCCCTTCCATCGCTACTCTGACAGATATCCTGCAGGTCCTGGGCAGCAGCCTTAATGAATTTTTCTACGAAGCTCCCGAGGAACAGATCGTTTTCAGAGCCGAAGATTACTTCGTCAAAACCGATCCTGAGCTGAACAACACCATCGAGTGGATTGTTCCCAACGCTCAGCGGAACATCATGGAACCTATCCGCCTGACTCTCGGGCCCGGCGGCACCACCTATATGGATCTTCCTCATGAGGGAGAGGAATTTGGCTATGTCCTTACCGGAACGGTCACAATCCATATCGGAAATAAGAGTTATAAAGCCAAAAAAGGGGAAACCTTTTATCTGATCCCCAACAAGAGTCATTACCTCGAGAACCCCGGCAAGACGCCGGCCCAAGTTCTCTGGATCAGCTCTCCCCCGAGCTTCTAATCAACCACGAAGGAGAAAAAACGACCATGAGCAAGCATCTCATCGATTTACAGCATATTTCCAAATCCTACGACGGCCAGATGGTTCTGGACGATCTGAATCTCTATATCCGTGAGAATGAGTTTCTCACGCTCCTCGGCCCCAGCGGCTGCGGAAAGACCACGACGCTGCGCCTCATCGGCGGCTTTGAGACCCCCGATCAGGGCCGGATCATCTTTGACGGCAAGGATATCACTTCCCTTCCGCCAAACAAACGACAGCTGAATACCGTTTTCCAGAAATACGCCCTTTTTCCCCATATGACCATCGCCGAGAACATTGCCTTCGGCCTCAGGATCAAGAAAAAAAGCGACGCCTACATTCAGGATAAGATCAAATACGCTTTAAAGCTCGTAAACCTGGACGGTTTTGAAAACCGGAATCCGGATTCCTTAAGCGGCGGCCAGCAGCAGCGTATCGCCATCGCCCGTGCCATTGTAAACGAGCCAAAGGTCCTGCTTCTAGACGAGCCCTTAGGCGCTCTGGACCTGAAACTCCGTCAGGACATGCAGTACGAGCTGATCCGCCTGAAAAATGAACTGGGCATCACCTTCATCTATGTCACCCACGACCAGGAGGAGGCCCTCACGATGTCCGATACCATCGTGGTCATGAACCAGGGTTACATTCAGCAGATCGGCACTCCCGTGGATATCTACAATGAGCCGGAAAATGCCTTCGTCGCCGACTTTATCGGAGACAGCAACATCATCGACGGCATCATGCTGGAGGATAAACTGGTGAAGATCCTCGGCGTCAGATTTCGCTGCGTGGACACCGGCTTCGGCCAGAACCGCCCGGTGGACGTCGTGATCCGTCCCGAGGATGTGGATCTCGTCAAACCCGAGGAAGGCATCATCGACGGCGTTGTCACCCATCTGATCTTCAAAGGCGTCCATTATGAGATGGAGGTCATGGCAAATGGCTATGAGTGGCTGGTACACAGCACCGACTGTTTCCCCGTGGGTACGAAGGTTGGCATTTCCGTGGACCCCTTCGATATCCAGATCATGAACAAACCGGAATCTGAAGATGAGGAGGCTGCCAATATTGAAAACTAAAAACAAAGCTCTCCTGGCCGGTCCTTTCCTCGTCTGGACCGTAGCCTTTATCGCGATTCCACTCCTCATGGTGATCTATTACGGCTTCACCGGGGATGACGGAAGCTTTACCCTGGAAAATGTCAAGCGGATCCTGGCCCCCCACTATCTCAAATCCCTGTGGCTGGCCCTGCTCCTCTCCCTGGTAAGCACCGTGGCCTGTCTTGTCATGTCCTATCCTCTGGCCATGATTTTAAGCAAATTAAAAGGAAACAAGAGCCAGCTCATCGTCCTGATCTTCATCATCCCGATGTGGATGAACTTTCTGCTCAGGACCATGGCCTGGCAGACCCTGCTGGAGAAAAACGGCGTCATCAACACCGTGCTCCGTTTTCTCCATCTGCCCACCTTGAGGATCATCAATACCCCCTACGCCATCGTTCTGGGTATGATCTACAACTTCCTGCCCTTCATGCTGCTTCCTATTTATAATAGTCTCATCAAAGTAGACTTAAGCGTGATCCAGGCAGCCGAGGATCTGGGGGCAAATAAATTCCAGACCTTCACGAAGGTTATTTTCCCGCTGACTCTTCCGGGAGTCATAAGCGGTATCACGATGGTGTTCGTGCCCGCCATGACCACTTTCGTGCTCTCCGACCTTCTGGGCGGAAGTAAGATCCTGCTCATCGGAAACGTCATCGAGCAACAGTTCAAACAGGTCAACAACTGGCACATGGGAAGCGGACTCTCCCTCGTGCTGATGATCTTCATCGCCATCAGTATGGCCATCATGAACAAATACGACAAAGAGGGAAAGGGGGCGTCATTCTAAATGAAAACACTGAAAAAAGTCTGCTCCAATATTTATCTGGTCTTTATTTTCGTGCTTTTGTACGCGCCCATCCTAACACTGATGGTGCTCTCCTTCAACCAATCCAAGAGCCGGGCCCGCTGGGGCGGTTTTACCACCCGCTGGTACACCGAACTTTTCCAGAATGAAGAGATCCTTCTGGCCTTTCGAAATACGATGGTCATCGCCTTTCTCTCCGCCCTCGTGGCCACCCTCATCGGCCTCTGCGCCTGCATGGCCATGAACAATATGAAAAAACGCTGGCGTTCCCTTTTCATGGGCATCGCCAACATACCCATGCTAAATGCAGAGATCGTCACCGGTATCTCCCTGATGCTGGTTTTCCTGGTCATCGGAAACTTCCTTTCCCATTTTGACCGGGAGCTGCCCTTCGGCTTCTGGACTGTGCTGATCGGACATATTACTTTTAACATTCCCTACACGATCTTAAGCATCATGCCGAAGCTCCGGCAGACCAGCCGCTACACCTATGAGGCCGCCCTGGATCTTGGAGCCACCCCATTTTACGCTTTTTACAAAACCACCCTTCCGGACCTGATGCCCGGAATCCTCTCCGGTTTCCTCCTGGCTTTCACGATGTCCCTGGATGATTTCGTCATCACCCACTTTGTAAAGGGAGCCGGTTTTGACACGCTTTCCACCAAGATCTATACAGAGGTAAAAAAAGGCATCAAACCGGAAATGTATGCCCTTTCCAGCCTGCTTTTCCTCGCCGTACTGATCCTTCTTCTGCTCTCCAATTACCGCCCGAAGCGCAGAAAGAAAGCTGACTAATCTGAAAAGGAGCCATCGCTATGAAACGTTCGATTGTACTGGGAGCCACACTCCTTCTTGCCGCTCTTACCTTTTCCGGCTGTAAAAAAGAAGATCCGGCAGATGCCGCCACCTCCAATTCCCTGGTGGTCTATAACTGGGGAGAATATATCGATCCCGATGTGCTAGATGAATTCGAGGAAGAGACCGGCATTTCCATCATCTATGATGAATTTGAGACCAACGAGATCATGTACCCTAAAGTGGAAGCCGGCGCTGTCGTCTACGATGTCATCTGTCCCTCCGATTATATGGTGCAGAAAATGATCGAAAATGACCTTCTGGAGCCGTTGGATTACGACAAAATCCCGAATATTTCCAACATCGATCCGGATTATCTGAAATCCGCCGAGCAGTTTGACCCCGGAAACCGCTACTGCGTCCCCTATTGCTGGGGTACCGTGGGGATCCTTTACAACAAGACCATGGTAGACGAACCCGTGGACAGCTGGGATATCCTCTGGGATGAGAAATACAAGGATGAAATTCTCATGCAGGACAGCGTCCGCGACGCCTTTGCCGTAGCCCTGAAACGTCTCGGCTATTCCTTAAACTCCACCGACAGCAAGGAGCTTCAGGAAGCCACCGATTCCCTGAAGGAACAGAAAGATCTGGTTCAGGCCTATGTGGTCGATCAGGTCCGCGATAAAATGATCGGAAACGAGGCCGCTCTCGGCGTCATCTACTCCGGAGAGGCCATCTACACCCAGAGAGAAAACCCGAACCTGGAATATGTGATCCCGAAGGAGGGCTCCAACGTCTGGATCGACGGCTGGGTCATCCCGAAAAACGCCCGGCACAAAGAAAATGCCCTGAAATTTCTGGATTTCCTCTGCCGCCCGGAAATCGCCCTCAAGAATTTTGAGTACATCACCTATTCCACCCCGAACAAAGCAGCCAGAGCCCTTATCGAAGACGACGATATCCGCAACAGCACGATCGCTTTCCCCACAGCGGACATGCTGAAAAACTGTGAGACCTACACTTATCTTGGATCGGATATGGATTTTGAGTACAATGAGCTCTGGAACGAGGTAAAAGCATATTAAATGGAACGGATTTTTGAATATCAGATCACCGCTGCCGAGGAAGGCAGAAAAATCGGAGATTTTCTCCGGGAGAAGGGATATTCGAGACATTTGCTTCGGCAGCTCAAAGAGACAGAAGACGGCCTTTTGAGAAACGCTCATCCAACCTTTACGACAGTAGCGTTAAAGGCCGGCGACCGGATCCGGGTCCGTCTTCTGGAAAAAGCAGAAGGGAGCGAGGCGATCATGCCCGCTCCCCTTCCTTTTGAGATCGTTTATGAGGATGAGGACCTGCTGGTGGTCAATAAGCCCGCTGACATGCCCATCCACCCTTCTTTTCAGAACCACGGAAACACCCTGGCCGATGCCCTCACCTGGCATTATCAGCAGCACAGAGAGGATTTCGTCTACCGCTGTATCAACCGACTGGACCGGGACACCACAGGCCTTCTCATCGTCGCCAAACACCTGCTCTCCGCCTCCATCCTTTCCGATATGGTCGGAAAACGGGAGATTCACCGGGAATATCTGGCCATCGTCAAGGGAATTCCCCCTGAAAATGGCACGATCTCCGCTCCAATCGGCAGGAAAAAAGGCTCTGCCATCCTGCGGGAGGTCAACTTTGAGACCGGCGAACCGGCCGTGACCCATTTTGCACGACTGGAGATTCGAAATGGTCTCTCTCTGGTTTCCTTAAAGCTGGAAACCGGCCGGACTCATCAGATCCGGGTTCATATGGGCTATATCGGCTGTCCCCTGATCGGAGATTATCTCTATTATCCCGAGTGCAGCCGGATCAGCCGCCAGGCGCTCCACTCCCACCGCCTTTCCTTTCTTCATCCCATAACAGGAAAGGCCCTTTCCTTTACCGCTCCGCTTCCGGAGGATATGGAAAAGGCCTTCTGGTCATAAATTTTTTCAGGAAAGGATGTCGCCCCGGATTCTCGGCACTTCATCGATATGCAGATATCTGCTCACACATTTCACAATAAAATCGTGGTCGGAGACATGGTCCAGACCGGACACCAGAATGGCTCCGATCACGCCCACTTCTTCCACCCGAACCGGGAAACCGCCGCCGCAGCAGGCGTATTCTTTTTCATCCAGGAAAAGATTTTCCATAGTCTCTTCGTTCTTCCGAAGCAGCATGTAGGTATAAAGGCTGCTCTTTTCCAGTGTTTTCACGGTGTTGAATTTTCTCCGGAGCCAGTTTTCATTGTGAAGGTTCGTGCCGTCTCCCGCATACTGGAATACGGTATATCCGTTGTTCAGGCGGATGCTGATGACCACTGGCATCTTTCTTCGTCTGGCCTCTGCCACCATGATATTTCCAAGTTCCCAGGCATCCTCATTGGTAAAATGATTAAACTGCAGGATCTCTTCCTGCATCTCAAGCATTGCGATCAATTCTTCTACTGTCATATTCATTCCTCCCAGATGTTTCTGTCATCTCTAATACTACACTTTTTCTGCTCAGGATACAAGCCTGAATATTCTGATTTGTTTTAATCCAGCTCCACTTTTCCTGTATATAACTGATAATAGCGCCCTTTTTCTTCCAAAAGCTCCTGATGATCCCCTCTCTCGATGATCTTTCCCTTTTCCAGAACCAGGATGGCTTTGGAATTTTTCACTGTGGAAAGCCGGTGAGCGATGACGAAAACCGTCCGGTTCTCCATAAGGGCATCCATGCCTTTCTCGATGAGAGCTTCCGTGCGGGTATCGATGGAGCTGGTAGCCTCGTCCAGAATCAGCACCGGAGGCCGGGAAATCGCAGCCCGGGCGATCGCCAGAAGCTGCCGCTGGCCCTGAGAAAGGTTACTTCCGTCGGCATAGAGCATCGTGTCGTAACCCATGGGCAGACGGCGGATAAAGGAATCGGCGCTGGCCACTCTCGCCGCCTCACGCACCTCCTCGTCCGTGGCATCCAGCCGGCCGTAGCGGATATTTTCCATAATCGTTCCGGTAAAAAGATGGGTCTCCTGGATCACCATAGAGAGAGACCGGCGAAGATCATCCTTCTGAATCTTACGGATATCGATACCGTCGTAGGTGATCTCCCCCGACTGGATCTCATAGAAGCGGTTCACCAGGTTGATGATCGTCGTCTTTCCGGCGCCTGTGGAACCCACGAAGGCGATCTTCTGTCCCGGCTTGGCAAAGAGACTGATGCCATCCAGAATCCGCCGTTTCGCCGTGTAGCCAAAGACCACGTCGTGAAAACGCACGTCTCCTTTTAAGGGAACCAGCTCCCCGTTTTCTTTTTTCCAGGCGTAGGAACCGCTGTAGGAGTCGATCTCTTTCAGACCGCCTTCCGGCGTCTCTGTCACCTCGCAGAGCGTCACTTTTCCTTCGTCGATCTCCGGCTCCTCGTCCATGATCTCAAAAATCCGTTCCGCACCGGAAAGGGCGGAGAGGATGAAATTCAGCTGCTGGGTGAACTGGTTCATCGGCATGGCGCTCTGGCGCACATAGACCAGATAGGAAGCCAGACTTCCGAGATCCATCCGTCCCGCGATCGCGAAGAGACCGCCCATGCAGGCGGAAGCCGCGTAATTAAAATAGGAAAGGGCCACGATTGTGGGAACCGTCATTCCCGAGTAGGACAACGCCGCCGTGGATGCCTTCCGGAGCTTCTCATTTTTCTCACAGAAGGTTGCGAAATTGATGGCCTCATGGTTGAAGACTTTCTCCACCTTCTGGCCGGCCACCATCTCCTCCACGAAACCGTTGAGTTCTCCCATGGCCGCCTGCTGCTCGTTGAAATAACGCTTGCTCCGTTTGCTGTTATACTTGATGAAGGCAAACATACAACTCAGGAAAAACAGCACGATGAGAGACAGCGGCACATTTAAGACCATCAGCATCGTGACGGTTCCCGTCAGCACTAGGAAGCTCTGAATCATCATGGAAAAGCTATTATTCAAGGCCTCCTGAATCGTGTCCACATCATTGGTAAAACGGCTCATCATTTCCCCGTGGGTATGGGCGTCAAAATAGGTGAGCGACAGTTTCTGCACATGAGAGAAAAGATCCGAGCGGATCTCCGCCACCACCTTCTGGGCCGTCCGGGACATGAGCTGGCCATAGCCGAAGGTGGCCGCCACTCCTGCTCCATAGAGGATTCCCATAAAAATCAGCATCCGGATCAGCCCCGGCACGTCCCCCGAAAGGATGTATTTATTGACCACCGGCTTCACGAGATAGGTGCCGAAAATATTAGCCGAACTGCTGATGCAGACCAGCACGGCCACCAGAGCCATAGACCACTTATGGATTCCCATATAATGAAGCATCCGTTTTAAGGTCTTTTTCGTATCTTTCGGTCGTTTGTAACCCACATACTTTGCCATCAGAGCGCCCCCTTTCTCTGGGATTCGGCGATCTCCCGATAAATTTCACAGGACTTCATCAGTTCCTCATGCGTGCCGGCAGCCTCCAGTTTTCCATCGTCCAGCACCAGAATGAAATCCGCCTGCTTCACGGAGGAAATCCGCTGGGCAATGATGATCCGGGTCATATGAGGCAGTTCCTCCCGAAGCCGCTTCTGGATTTCCGCCTCCGTAGCTGTATCAACAGCGCTGGTGGAATCATCCAGAATCAATATTTTCGGTTTCTTCAGGATGGCCCGGGCAATACAGATTCTCTGCTTCTGTCCGCCGGAGATGTTGCTTCCGCCCTGACCCATCTCCGTATCAAGGCCATTTTCCAGCCGGTCCAGAAATTCGTCCACCCGGGCGATGCGGCAAGCCCTTAAGAGTTCCTCATCGGAGGCCTCAGGATTTCCCCAGAGAAGATTTTCCCGCAGACTTCCGGCAAACAGCGTGTTTTTCTGAAGCACCATGGCCACGGCATCTCGAAGATGGGCGAGACTGTACTCCTCCACCGGTACGCCGTCCACCTTCACGATTCCTTTTGTGGCCTCATAGAGCCTTGGAATCAGCTGAACCAGCGTTGTCTTGGCCGCTCCGGTCTGCCCCACAATCCCCACGGTCTTTCCCGCAGGAATCTCAAAGCTCACATCGGAAAGTACATATTCCTTCGCCTCTTTCCGGTATTTGAACCAGACATGATCGAAGGTGACGCTTCCTTCGGTGACTTTTTTCTCCTTCGATCCCTGATCTTTGATCTCCGGCTCTTCATCGATGACCTCCAGAACACGGCGTCCTGAAGCCAGGGAGCGGGTCAGCATCATAAAGACGTTAGAAATCATCATGAGGGAGTTTAAAACCTGGAGCACATAGCTTAAAAATCCCGTGAGTTCTCCCACCTTCATGCTGCCGATCCGGATCTGCTTTCCTCCAAACCAGAGGATCGCCAGGATTGTGGAGTACATGACCAGCTGCATAGCCGGCATATTTAAGACTGCCAGCCGGAAAGCCCGCTCGGAAATCGTCTCCAGGTTATCGTTGACCTCCTCAAATTTTTCGATCTCATAGTCTCCCCGGACGTAGGATTTTACGACACGCACCGCCGTTAAATTTTCCTGCACAATCCGGTTCACGAGATCCATGGCCCCCTGCATTTTCCCATACAAGGGGCGCACATGGCGGATGATCTGAAAAAGCAGCACCGCCAATATTGGCAGAGCCACAAAGAAGACCACCGCCAGAGAACGGTTGATAAAAAAAGACAGGCCCAGAGCCAGCACCATCATAAAAGGCGCTCTGCAGGCCGGACGCATGCCTGTGGAAACAGAGTTCTGGATCGTGGTCACATCCCCGGTCAGTCTCGTGATCAGAGAAGAAACCCGAAAATGATCCATGTTTCCGAAAGAAAATTCCTGGAGCTTCTGGTATTCCGCCTTCCTCAACTCCGCTCCCAGGCCTTGGCCGCAGATAGCAGAAAACCTGGCACTTGCGATACCGATGGCCAGCGCTGCCAGCGCACAGAACACCATCAGAGCTCCCCGCTGAAAAATATAGGTCTTATCGCCGTTTGCCACACCCACATCCACCATATCTGCCATGATAAAAGGCACAATGAGCTCAAAAAAGGTCTCCGCCACAATACAGACAGCCGCCAGAATCCCGTATTTTTTATAAGGTCCGATGTAAGAAAATATCCGTCTGATCATCTCAATTCCTTTCTCTTATTTTTCAAAAAAGAATCCGCCACGGCACGCTGAAAATCAGAATGCCGCGGCGGATCACTATCCCCTACGGTCTGTCCGCCAGATTCGCAAGGCTTTTTTTCATTTGCTATCAGTCTTTCTGAGCCAGCTCATACATCGCTGCTGCTACGATCTGGCAGGATTTCATCATCTTGTCGATCTCGACAAACTCGTTCGGCTGATGGATGGCGCTGCCCTGTCCCGGGAATTCCGGTCCGAACGCAACCATGTTCTTGAAGGCTTTCGCATAAGTACCGCCGCCGATTGCCAGGGGCTCCAGGTATTCGCCGGTCTCCTCTGCATAAACCTTGCAGAGCTTCTTGATCAGCGGAGTCTCTTTGGAGATATAAAGGATCGGGGTGATTATGCAGCGAAGAACGCCCATGTCCTCTTTCTTAAGAGCAGCTTCCACATTGGCGCTGACATCTGCCACAACTGCGTTCTTCGGATAGCGGATATCCAGGGTCAGGCTCATCTCCTCGCCGTCGTAATTTACAACGCCAAGGTTTACGGTAGTCTCGCCGGTCTCGTCATCCTGATAGTAGATGCCAAGGGTCTCACCGTTGGTCTCGCCGTTCAGCTCGTTTCTCACAAAGTTGATCATGTGCTGGAAATCGCCGCCGAAATCAACATCTTTGACTGCCTCAAAGAGACGCTCTGCTGCGTTGATACCTTTCTCCGGAGTGCTTCCATGAGCGCCGAAACCGTCTGCCTCAACGATAGTGTCGTTTCCTTCTTTATGTACGCGGACACCTTCCACTTCAGCTACCGGAATATCGCCCTCTATCACCAGTTTGCAGTAGGGAGTTACCACGTTGGCTGCGATGCCGCCGTGGAAGGATTTCACTTTGATCTTGCCCGGATCGGTGATTTTCTTGCCTACCAACATGTTGTGAGCGCCTTTCTCACAGAAGATCAGCGGATAATCGCCGTCGGGGGTGAAGCCCAGAGTCGGAAGCTCTCCGCCGTTCTCGATATAATAACGAACGCAGGAAGAACCGTTCTCCTCATCAGTACCGAAAAGGACACGGATACGGCGGTTGATCGGCAGGCCCAGATCGCGAATCGCTTTCAGTCCGTAGATGGCACCGATGGTCGGTCCCTTATCGTCCTGCACGCCACGGCCATAGAGTTTACCGTCGTGGATCTCTGCTCCAAAGGGAGGATAAGTCCAGCCTTCGCCCACCGGAACAACGTCCAAATGGCCCAGAACGCCGACCATCTCGTCGCCCTCACCGAACTCCACATAACCCACACGGTTACCCACGTTTCCGGTCTTGAAGCCCAGGCTCTCGCCCAGCTTCAGAGCGTAATCCAGAGCTGCACGGCAGCCTTTTCCGTAGGGAGCTCCCTCTTCCGGAGCAGCTTTTACACTGTCGATCTGTACACAGCCCTGAACGGCTTTGATAATTTCATCCTGCATATCCATAATCTTTTCATTAAGCTTATCGTAACTCATTTTGTCAAACCTCCTGGTTTTCTTCTACTCTTTGAAATTTTAACACCGCCCATAGGTAAAGTCAAGGTTGTCTGCCGCGATGTTTTTTGATAAAATGTAACTATTCAGAGACAGATAGATTTCCGGTCGAAAGTGTGAGTCATGCTTGCATGAACGAACACTTTTGGCTGGAAATCTATCTGGCTCTGAATAGTTACATACTAAGAAAGGAGATTTTCCATGGAAAAAATCACAAGCTTTACCATAAACCACATCCTGCTCCAGCCCGGCGTCTATGTATCCCGGAAAGACTTGGCAGGCGAGACCACCGTCACCACCTTCGACATCCGCATGACCAGCCCCAACGAGGAACCCGTTATGAACACCGCCGAGGTCCACACGATCGAGCATCTCGGAGCCACCTTCTTACGGAACCATGAGACCTGGAAATCCAGCGTTCTCTACTTCGGCCCCATGGGCTGCCGTACCGGTTTTTACCTTCTTCTCACCGGAGACCACTCTTCCGAAGAGATTCTGCCTCTGATGATCGAAATGTTCGAGTTCATCCGCGACTACCGCGGCGAGGTTCCCGGCGCTTCCCCGAAAGACTGCGGAAACTACCTGGATATGAATCTTGGCATGGCAAACTACCTGGCCAAACGCTTCCTGGATCAGGTCCTCTACCACATTACCCCGGACCGTCTGGTTTATCCGGAATAAAAACGATCCCCCGGCTCCGTCAGGGCAGTTTTCGATCTGCCCCTCCCGGAACCGGGGTATTTTTATGCCTGTTTTCTTCTTTTCTTCGGCAGCAGCTTCCGAAAATCCCGGTGAAGCGGAGCCAGATACACATGTTTCACATAGCCGTAAAGATACTCTTCTCCCCGCTGGTCCAGGATCCGGAGAAGTCCTTCGATCTCCCGTTCGGTCTTCGGATGGAGCATATAATGGGCCTTTCCTTTCAGAAAATACTCCAGCGGATCATGATCCGTATAATTTTCCCCGTTGTAGATCTTGGAGGCAGCGATCCGGTCCATCAGCATCTCCGCCACATAACGCCGTGGCATCTGCACGCCCTCAATCGGGTGTCCCGGCTTGTCGATACTGTAATCGAGCCAGTAGTCGAAATGATGCTTATTTCTGCCCTTGTGGTGGAGCCAGGCGGAGGAATAGCCCTTCGCCCGCCGTTCCGCGTCGTTGGGGCTTCGGAAACCCTGATAATATTTACAACCCACGAGAAACTCGCTGGGAGAATATTTGCTCATATCGTGAAGCAGCCCCTGGCGGTACAGACCCACCCGGAAACAGCCCTTCGCCACAAGAATTTTGTGATGCGTGATCGTCTTAAAATGCTTGATTGCGTGAAATCCCATCTTACTTCCTTCCCTCCAGAACCAGAATACTTCTCGGCGGCGCCTCAAAGGATTTCTGATCGATCCATTTGATCTCCTTTTCCGGTGAGGCTCCATCCTCTGTATCAAAAACCAGCTGCCAGGAAAGTCCCTCAGGAAGCTTTGGCAAGGCGAAACTCTGCTCCTTCCAGTGAAGATTGTAGGCAACATAGAGGTATTCTCCCTCCTCACCACAGTACATCATGCCAAAATGGCGGCTGGTGGTCTCGAAATTCCCGTACCAGGCCTGCTGGCCGTGGCAAGAAACGTCCGGATATCCCAGAACCGAACCACTGGTTCCCTGAAGCTCCTTCGCCTGATGAAGAAGCGGATGCGTCTTTCGGAAAGCAATCGCCGCTTTCACAAATTCAAACAGTTCCGCCTGCTTTTTCAGTCCGTTCCACTCCAGCCAGGAAGTCTCGTTGTCCTGGCAGTAGGGGTTGTTGTTGCCCCGCTGGCTGTTCCCAAACTCGTCTCCCGCCAGAATCATGGGCGTTCCCTGAGAAAAAAGAAGGAGCAGAAAGGCATTTTTCATCTGCTGCAGACGAAGCTCCTGGATCTTCTTTTTCCGGCTGGGGCCTTCCACGCCGCAGTTCCAGCTGAAATTGTAGGCCGGACCGTCCTGACCGCCCTCGCCGTTAGCCTCATTGTGGCGTTCCTCATAGGACACGAGATCCATCAGAGTAAAGCCGTCGTGATGGGTAATGTAATTGATGACCGCGCACTTCGCCGGGTTCTTCCGCACCCGCCAGGTGAAGGCCGGGAGCTGGTCCTCGTCCCCTTTAAGAAAACGGCGGGCATCCACGAGGAAACCGTCGTTGTGCTCCGCCAGATTCCGGAACGCGGGCGTCTTTTTCCTTTCATAAATGTTATCCGTATCAAACCAGGTAGAAAGAAGCTTGGTTCCCACAAACATCGGATCCCGGGCAAGAAAACGGTTCATAGAATCATTTCCCATCAGGTAAAAACCGTCCACATGGTAATCCCGTACCCAGTGCTCCAGACAGTCGAAAATCAGCCGTTCCTCCGTTCCCTCCGGGAAAAAGATCTCCATGAGGACTTCGATGCCCTCGGCGTGAAACTTTTTCACCAGATCCTTAAACTCCTTCACCGGATCTTTCACGGAGTAGGTGCTTTTCGGAGCGAAATACCGGGCTTTCCCATATCCCCAGTAATTGAGTTTCGGTTCCTGCCCTTCTTTCTGATAGGGAATATTTTTCTCCTTTTCCGGAAGAATCCGCTCATCAAAATCATACACCGGCATCAGAAGCAGCTGGTTGACGCCCAGCTCCTTCAGATAGGGGATCTTTTCTGCCAGTCCCACAAAGGTGCCCTTGTGCCGCACTCTGGAATTCTGATTCTTCGTAAAGCCTCTCACATGAAGATGATAAAGGATCCCCTCCTCATAGGGAATTTTCGGATAGCGGTCATTTTCCCAGTTATAGGCCTCAAAAGCAAAGCCACCCCGAAGGGCCGGAACGCCAGTTTCCGGATCCCACTCCCCGAAATCCTTCCGGCCCAGGATTCGCTCCGCTCTGGGGTCCACAAAGACTTCCTCACCAATCCGGTAGGCATACTCATACCGTTCCGGGCGAAAACCTTTGAGAAAAATGGAACAGAGATCCCCCATGACCTTTTCCCCCATGGGAATCACTGCCTCCGGCTCTTCTTCCCCTTTCTGGAAAAGCAGAAGCTCCGCTGTCTCAGCTTCTGGAAGTTCCAGGGTAAAATTGACACCCTGGCCGGTCTTTGTCACTCCAGCCCTCGTCCAGTCCCCCGTCTCCGGTATCCATTGTTTTTCCATGGTCATTTCCCCCGTTCCTGTTCGATCCGCTCGGCAAGGTCCGTGAGATACTCCCAGCGCTCCATTTTCTCCATCAGCTTCTCTTCCGTCTCCTCTTTTTCCTTCGTGAGGGCACTCAGCTTCGGATAATCCGTGGAGTTTCGGACAATCTCAAGATCCAGCTCCTTGACTTTTTCCTCCAGTGCCTCGATCTCCTCGTCGATGACCGCATATTCCTTTTCTTCATTATAAGTAAATTTCAGCTTTCTGGTTCTCGGTTTTTCCGTCTTTTCCTTCGGAGCCTCCGCTTCCTCTGCTTTCACCGGAGTTCCATTTTCCTCCGCCCGGGCCGCCGAAGCCACCTGATAATCAGAGAAACCGCCCTCATACTGGCGTATTTTCCCATTCTCTTCAAAAGCAAACATCCGCCGCACCACACGGTCCAGGAAATAACGGTCATGAGAAACCGTGATCACGATGCCGTCGAAACCGTCCAAATAATCCTCCAGGATCGTCAGGGTCCGGATATCGAGATCGTTGGTGGGCTCATCCAGGATCAGCACATTGGGCGCTGTCATCAGGATCCGCAAAAGATACAGTCGTCGTTTCTCTCCGCCGGAGAGCTTTCCGATGAGGCTCCACTGCATGGCCCCGTCAAAAAGGAAGCGCTCCAGCATCTGTGCCGCCGTGATCGTCCCTTCTGTGGTCTGGACATACTCGCCCGCTTCCTTAATATAATCAATGACCCGCATATTATCATCCAGAGACTCGCTCTCCTGGGAAAAATAACCGATTTTTACGGTCTGGCCGATCTCAATGGTACCGGCATCCGGCTCCACCTCACCGACAATCATTTTCAATAGGGTACTCTTTCCGCAGCCGTTCGGTCCCGTGATTCCCACGCGGTCGCCCTTGAGGAAAATGTAGGTGAAATCCCGGATCAGCTGCCGGTCTCCATAAGCTTTGCAAAGACCTTCCACTTCCACGGTCTTTCTGCCCAGCCGGGAACTCAAGGAGCTCATCTGCACCTGGCTCTCTTCTGCTGGGCCGTCCTTTTCCTGCATGATCTCAATCCGCTGAATGTGAGCCTTCTGCTTCGTGGAACGGGCTCTGGCTCCCCGCATGAGCCATTCAAGTTCTTTCCTCAAGATGCTCTGGCGCTTCCGCTCCGTCGCGATCTCCATATTCTGACGCTCTTCCTTAAGGCGTACAAACTCGGAATAGCTGCCGGGGTAACTGTAAATTTTTCCCTGATCCACTTCCACAATCCGGGTGGCCACACGGTCCAGGAAATAACGGTCATGGGTAACCATCACGAGGGCTCCACGGAAACGGATCAGAAAGTCCTCGAGCCACTGGGCCATCTGACCGTCCAGATGGTTGGTGGGCTCGTCCAGAATCAGGATATCCGGCTCCTTTAAGAGTACATTGGCCAGAGCCACTCTCTTTTTCTGGCCGCCGGAAAGCTGGTGTACCGACTTTTCAAATTCGTCGATCCCCAGGGACAGAAGCATCGTCTTGGCCTCGCTCTCGATGCTCCATTCGTTGATCTTGTTTTTGTTCCCCGCAAGGGCTGCCTGAAGAACAGTCATTCCCTCCTCAAACTCCGGCTTCTGGGGAAGATAACCCAGGACCAGGTTGTTTCCCAGGGTCACTTTGCCGCTGTCCGGCTCCTCCAGACCGGCGATGATCTTGAGCAGAGTACTTTTTCCCGTTCCGTTGACGCCGATGACGCCGATCTTTTCGCCCTCGTTGACGGAGAAATCCGCCTGGTCAAAGACCTGTCTCTCGGTAAATACTTTGGAAAGATTTTCTATCGTGAGTAAATTCATTCTGTTTCGGCTCCCATCTCTCAAAAGATCTCAAGTTCCACCGGACAATGGTCGGAACCGAAGATCTCCGTATGAATTTTTGCGTCCTTCAGTTCGTCTTTCAGAACCTCAGATACCAGAAAATAGTCGATACGCCAGCCGGCGTTCTTCTCCCTCGCATGAAAACGGTAAGACCACCAGGAATAGATCCCGGTCTCCTCAGGATAAAAATACCGGAACGTATCCACAAAACCTTCTTTCAGAAGCTCGGAAAATCTGGCTCTCTCCTCATCGGTGAAGCCGGCATTTTTCCGGTTGGTCTTGGGATTTTTAAGATCAATCTCCTGATGGGCCACATTCAGGTCGCCGCAGAAGATCACGGGCTTTTTCTCCTCCAGCTTTTTGAGATAAGCCAGAAAAGCTTTTTCCCACTCCATCCGGTAATCCAGGCGTTTCAAGCCGTCCTGGGAGTTGGGCGTGTAGACGGTGACAAAATAAAATTTCTCATATTCCAGGGTAATGACCCGACCCTCATGGTCGTGCTCCGGGATTCCAATTCCATAGGCAGCGCTTAAAGGTTCTTCCTTCGTAAAAATAGCCGTGCCGGAATAACCTTTTTTCTCCGCATAGTTCCAGTACTGGTGGTAGCCGGGAAGCTCCAGCGCCAGCTGCCCCTCAGAAAGCTTCGTCTCCTGCAGGCAGAAAATATCCGCGTTCAGACTCTTGAACGCGTCCATAAACCCTTTGGTCATGCAGGCTCTCAGGCCATTCACATTCCAGGATATCAATTTCATTATATACAAGCTCCTTTACTTTTCACTATCCTTCATTATAGCCGACCTCTCCGGGTTTGTACAGGTTTTTCATAATAGGGCTTGCTTTTTTCATATGCATCTGATAAAGTGAAACTACACATCTTAACGTGAATCTAATAGAAAATGAGGTATCAGAAATGAGCGATTTAGAAAATAATAATGGCGTAACCCCCTGCACCAGCGAAGACTGCAGCGGCTGCGAAGGCTGCGGAACCGACGGAGAAGCTACCGTTACCCTGACTCTGGACGATGGAACCGTTCAGGAGTGCGCCGTACTTACCATCTTCCCGGTAGACGACAAACAGTACATTGCCCTCCTTCCGCTGGATGAGAACGGCGAGAACGACGACGGAGAGGTTTACATCTACCGTTTCCAGGAAGTCAACGGCGAACCGAGCCTGGACAACATCATGGACGACGACGAGTACGAGAGAGTTGCAGACGCTTTCGACGAGCTTCTGGATGACTCTGAGTACGACGAGCTGGTTGATGCAGACGACGAAAACTAAGAGAAAATGAAAAACTGGCAGATGAGAGATACTGTATTCTTTCATCTGCCAGTTTTTTTATGCTCGTTTAAATCAGCTCTTAGCGGCCGGTTTTGCCCGGAGTTCATCGAGAAAACGGGAAACATCCTGCTTTTTTCCGTACCGTTCCTTGGCGTAATAGAGATGAAGCCGGTCTTTTGCCCGGGTCATCCCCACATAGAACATCCGCCGCTCCTCCTCAAGATCCGCCTCCAAAGTCGCTTTCCGGTGAGGAATCGTTCCCTCATTGATATCCACGATAAAAACAACGGGAAACTCCAGCCCCTTGGAGCTGTGGAGCGTCGTCAACGTCACCGTATCCTCTTCCCTGTTTTTCTCCCGGTTCTGGCTCTTTAACGTCTCTTTATATTCTTCCATATGCTGAAACCAGTCCTCAAAAGAGTCAAAGCCCTTCGCCGCCTCCTGAAGCTCATTTAAAACTTCCAAAAGCTCCTCCACCCGGATATGCCGGTACTCGGCGTACTCGGAAAGATATTCCTCATAGCCCACACCGTTTCGGATGTAGTTCACCGCCGCGTAAGGCTTCAGCCGGCTGATCACCGTGAGATCGCTCTCCAGCTTATCCAGCCTATCCAGCATCCAGTCCTTGTCCTCGTAGGCCCGCCGGAGGGACAGAAAGGAAATCTCACTGTCCTGAAGCACATCCCGGCTCAGATAGCGCTTGGGGCGGTTCGCAATCTTCAGGAAATCCTGACGTTTCCGGCTGCCCTGGGCCATATGGATATAGGTGATGAGATCCTGGGCGATCCAGTGCTCGTAAATATTCGGCAGGCTGTCCCTCATCTGGAAAGGAATGTTGTATTCCATGAATTTTTCCACCAGAGGCCGGGCCGCCGTGTTCGTCCGGAAAAGCACAGCCATATCCCTTAAGGCCACACCTTTTTTCTGATATTCCCGCACCTTTTCCAGCACAAAGCCATTCTCCTGCCCCTGGTTCACAAAGCCGTGAATCTCGATAGGCTCTCCTTTTTCCCGGACACCATGGATATCCTTCGGGTACCGGGCATGGTTATTCTTGATGACCTTCCCCGCCGCCCGGATGATATTTTCCACAGAGCGGTAATTTTCCGCCAGAGTCACAGTCTCCGCCTCCGGGTAATCCTTCTTAAAATTTAGCATGATCTCCGGCCGGGCTCCCCGGAACCGGTAGATCGACTGGTCGTCATCTCCCACGATAAAAAGGTTGTTCTCCGGAGCCGCCAGAAGCCGGATCGTGTCATACTGAATCTGGTTGATATCCTGAAATTCGTCAATCAGAATATAGCGGAACCGCTTCTGCCAGCCTGCCAGGATATCCGGCCGCTGGGAAAGAAGCTCATAGCACATTACCAGCATATCATCAAAATCCAGCAGCCGTTCCTTCTGAAGCTTTTCCTGGTACCCGTTGAAAAATTTCCGGAACAGCTCCTCGGAACAGTTTTTGGAATAATAGTTTTCCAGAGGGATCCGGTCATTTTTTACCAGACTGATCTCGCCGATGATGCCGGCAAGAAATTCATTTTCATCTTCGATCTCCAGGTGGTGTTGGGAAAGAAGCTCCCGCAAGAACTGATATTTCTGTTCCTCCCGGATGATATTGGCCGCGCTGAGCCCGTACGCCTGACGAAGAATCCAGAAAAAAACAGAATGAAAGGTCCCGAAGGTCACCGGACAGGAACATCCGCCCATCAGGACCTGAAACCGCTCTTTCATCTCCAGAGCGGCTGCTTTTGTGAAAGTGATGACAAGGATCGACATGGAAGAAATCTTTTTCTCCTCAATAAGAAAGCGGGTCCGGGCGGTGATCACTGTCGTTTTCCCCGATCCCGGACCTGCCAGACAGAGAAGCGGTCCTTTTACATGAGAGACGGCTTTTTTCTGGCTTTCACTTAATGCCATACTTATTTACCAAGCTTTTCGATGGCTGCCTGGATTCTCTTGATGGACTCTTCTTTGCCCAGAACCTCAAGAATCTCTGTTGCGCCGGCCGGTGTCATCTGCTTACCGGAAAGAGCGGTACGGATGGGCCAGAGCACATAGCCGTTCTTGTATCCTTTTTCTTTTGCGAAAGCAACCAGAGTCTCATAAAGAGCATCGTTGCTGTAATCCTCCTGGCTCTCAAGAACCGGCAGGATTTCCTGAAGAACCGTGAGGGAAGACTCCTCGGTGGTCTTCATTTTCTTATGTACATACATGGAACTGTCGTACTCCGGAACAGCCTCAAAGAAATCAACCAGATCTTTGATATCCGGGAATACCTCGATACGGGTCTTCACCATCCCGGCAATCTTCTTCAGATCCAGATCGCGGTGAATCGTCTCTTTCAGGATCGGAAGAGCTCTCTCATAGAATTTATCGAAATCCATGGCTTTGATGTACTCGCCGTTCATCCATTTCAGCTTGTTGATATCGAAAACGGCCGGGGATTTGCTCATATGGTGATAATCAAAAGCCTCTACCAGCTCCGAAAGGGAGAAAATTTCGCGGTTATCTGTCGGGCACCAGCCAAGAAGAGCCACATAGTTTACGACAGCCTCGGTCAGGAAGCCCTGATCGATCAGATCCTCATAGGAAGAATGGCCGCTTCTCTTGGAAAGCTTCTTATGCTCCTCATTGGTAATCAGCGGGCAGTGAACGTATACCGGCACATCCCAGCCAAATGCCTCGTAAAGAAGGTTGTATTTCGGTGCGGAAGACAGGTACTCATTTCCACGAACCACATGGGTGATACCCATCAGATGGTCGTCCACAACGTTGGCGAAGTTGTAGGTGGGATAGCCGTCGGATTTGATCAGAATCATATCGTCCAGCTCGGCGTTGGGCACTTCGATCACGCCATAAATCTCATCCACGAAACGGGTCGTTCCCTCGGTCGGGGTGTTCTGACGGATAACGAAAGGCTTTCCTGCTGCCAGATTTGCCTCTACCTCTTCCTTGGAAAGATGCAGACAATGCTTATCGTAAACGATGATCTCTTTTCCGGCAACCTCCTGTTTTAAAGACTCCAGACGCTCTTTGTCGCAGAAGCAGTAGTATGCTTTGCCTTTCTCTACCAGCTCTTTGGCATATTTCATATAGATGCCTGCTGCCTGACGCTCACTCTGAACGTAGGGGCCACAGCCACCGTCTTTGTCCGGACCCTCATCGTGAATCAGTCCGGTCTCTGCCAGTGTGTGGTAAATGATATCGACAGCACCTTCCACATAACGCTCCTGGTCGGTATCCTCGATACGAAGAAGGAAATCTCCCCCCTCATGCTTTGCGATCAGGTAAGCATATAATGCGGTTCTTAAATTTCCCACATGCATTCTTCCAGTGGGGCTCGGTGCGAAACGTGTTCTTACTTTACTCATTTTTCAATCTCCTTATCTTTTATGAAAAAGCCTTAAGAAGGCTTTAATCCTCGCATTCATTGATTATATAACGATTCCGTTATTTTGTGAACCTTTTTATGAAAAAAGTCTGCGGGAAGTTTTCCTCACAGACTTTTCTTTTATAAAGTATATTCATCTTTCAGCCGTATTTTATCCGCCACGCTCAGGGCGATGCCCATCTCCGCCATCAGGAACACAATGGACGTACCTCCATAACTGATAAACGGAAGGGTAATTCCCGTGGCCGGAATCACATTGAGCACAACGGCAATATTCAGGATCACCTGCAGAGCGACCTGGGCAAAAATACCAGTCACGATCAGCGCCCCCAGAAGATCCGGCGCATTCTGCGCGATAAAAAACAGCCGGTACAGAAGGAACACAAACAGCATCGTCAGAACCGCCGCTCCAAAGACCCCCAGTTCCTCGCAGACAATCGTAAAAATCATATCGTTCTGGGCCTCAGGCACAGCTCCCAGTTTCTGGGCACTGTTTCCAAGTCCCTTTCCGAAAAGGCCGCCGGACCCCAGAGCATAAAGCCCTTGCATGATCTGATAACCTTTGCCGGAACTTTCGCTTTCCGGATTCAGCCAAGCCTGGATACGCCCCCAGCGGAAACTATCGCTGCTCTGGGCGAGCTGCACAGCCACACTTCGGATAATGCTAACAGCAGGCACCGACGCAATTCCTCCTATAATGGCAATTCTGGTTCCCCAGGGATGGGCAACGATAATCAGAACCACTGTCATTCCGGCAATAATCATCGCGGAGCTCAGGTTATTCGTAAATTTCCAGGTCAGAACCGCTGTGACTGCCCCGAAGAAAAGCAGAAGGAGTGGAGATTTCCAGCCCTTAATGTTTCTTCCCATTTTCACAATCACTGACGGAATAAAAAGGATAATCGCCAGCTTTGCGATCTCCGCCGTCTGGAACTGAACCGGTCCGAGCTTAATCCACCGGGTTGCTCCATTTACGTCTTCACCTACATATTTTGTTGCAAACAGGAGAATATTGGAAACTCCGTACAACAAAGTTCCCCAACTGGCAATCCAGTGATAATCCGCTTTGGATATTGCCATCATGCCAAAAATACAGCCCACACTGATCACCGCCTGCTTCCCGAAGAAAGCCATATCAGAGCCATATTTAACTTTCGCTGTATAAGCGCTGGTACTGTAAAGCATCACCAGACCGAAACAGGTCAGCAAAATCACACAAGCCAGCAGATTATAGTCGTAATAAGCCTCTCCGCTCCAGCTTTTTTTTCTCGGAAAAACGGTATACCAAAGCTGGCGCAGAGTTTTTTGTTTCTTTTTCGTTGTTTTTGAAGCCATCAAATTACCTCTTTTTCACAGCGGAACACAATGCCACCTCGAAAATTGCTGTTTTATCCTGAGTATCATAGCACATTTCCCGGGAAAGGTCAAAGTCCGCTCATCTTTTTTTCGCGCTGGGATAGGTTTTCTCCATCCGTGCATCATCAAAATTTTCATCCATGACTTTTTCCCACTTGTATCTTGCCGCTCTCCCGTTTCCACGGCTGTCGTAGCGGATCAGCGCCATGGCTGAAACCAGCATGTTCACCGCCATAAAGGCCACCAGAATCCAGGTAACGATCTTTCCGATGATCTGAGGCATTTTCTCAATGATTGCGGATATCTTCGGGTAAAGGAGCTTGATCCAGACCACTGCCGCAATTCCCCAGAAGAAGCAGAACAACAGATTGATTCGTCCACCCAGATTAAAGGGCAGTTTACTGTAATCCCAGAAGGCCTTTCCAAAAACCAGCTGGGTAAAAACACTGCAGATATACTCATAAGCGCCGCCGAGAAAAGTTCCCGCCACAAAAAGCTGACCATCCGACCGCTGCCGATCTTTATAAAGCAGGGCTGTCACTCCGGCAATAGCCAGACCCCATACAATGCTGAAAGGCCCCCAGACCAGGCTGCTCCGGCTCATCCAACGGCCCATAGAATAACGGCAGAACACCGTCTCCACCAGATCTCCCAGGAAAGCCCCGATGGAAAAGAGCCAGAAGAGCTTATAAAAACCGCAACCTTTTGCAAAGCCCTGCTCTTCCTCCTCAAGGGTCCTCTCCCCTCCGACCGTCGGATAGGCCTTCTCAATTCGGGTCTCCATATGAGCGCAGACCCACTCTCCCAGCCTTTTTGTCCAGCGTCTCAGTTCCCGGTCAAAGTCCTGCACCTTTTCCGGCATTTTCTTCTGGTTATGAAACAGCGCCGCGTAGGATACCACCGCATCCAGTGCCTCCACTCCGAAGATAACCCACACCAGGATCTTTGCCAGAAGGCCCGGCAGCAGTTTATAAAGAATCGTGAAATATTCATTTCCATAATGCAAACAGAAGGTACCCAAAATTCCCCAGAGCAGGGAATAGGAAAGGCAGATATAACCGTCGAAATTCCATTTTTTTCCGGAGTAATCCCACCATTTTCGATGCTTCATCCGCTCCAGCGCTTTTCCCGTAAACCATTCCACTGCCGTCGCCACGATCATACAGCCCAGGAATAAGAACACCGGATTATCCTTCAGATCCCAGAATGCCAGCGTCATAAACACCGCTGAAAAACCATAGGCAAAACAAACCGGCCCCGTAAAGACACCTCGGTTTATAAACTTCCGGTTCTTCCCCGAAGCCACCGCCGTCTCAATTATCCACCCCAGAAACGAATACACAAAAAACAGCCACAAAAGCTCATACCCTGAATAGTTCATCTCTTTTTCTCCTCTTTTTGCAGGTTTCCCCGATACTATACTATAGAATGGTGCATTTTACCATCCTTTCTGAGGATATGGAGGGGATTTTATGTTTTTTTAATTTTTGAAGCTGCTTTTCTGTGAAAGGAAAAAGGCCCGATGTATTAGATCGAGCCTTTTTGCTTTCATATAATATGCTTTATTTTTGATTACAGGAAGGACAGAAACAGCTCACCGGAGCGTCAAAACTTGGATTGAAAGCATAAAAATTCTTGGAATCAAGCTGATCCTGAACCGTTCGGAGCGCTTCGCCGAAACGCTGGAAATGCACAATCTCACGAGCGCGAAGGAAACGGATCGGATCTGCCACGTCCGGTTCCTTCACGAGCCGGAGGATGTTATCATAGGTGCTCCGGGCTTTCTGCTCTGCCGCCAGATCTTCATGAAGATCCGTGACTGGATCTCCCTTTGACTGAAACTCACAGGCATTGAATGGAACGCCGCCAGCCGCCTGAGGCCAGATGCCTACAGTGTGATCCACATAATAAGGAGCAAAACCGGCTTTCTGGATTTCCTCCGGCGAAAGCCCGCGGGTCAGCTGATGAACAATGGTTGAAACCATTTCCAGGTGGGCGAGCTCTTCGGTGCCAATGTCATTTAAAATCCCCATTGCTTTTCGGTTCGGCATGGTAAAACGCTGGGAGAGATAACGCATGGAAGCACCCATTTCCCCGTCCGGTCCACCGGATTGCAGTAACCTATGGCACTAGAAAATTCCGTTTTTCCTTGTATTTCCGCCATTTCTGGCGTTTTCAAACTTTTGATTGTGGTATTGCTCCGGAGTCTTCCCGGGATTCTTCTTGTTTATGGCTTATTTGCACAAAACTATCATTTTTTTATACCTTCGTTACCCGGTTTTTTCCCTGGTACTGTGCCAGGATCCAGCCCCGGGTGAGCTTCATGTAGACACCCCGGTTGCTGATCTGCTTCTCGCCCAGGCACTTGTCTACTGTGCCTTTCCGGATCAGTGCCTCGCCGGAGCCGCCGCGTTTGAAGTAGCGCCGCTTCGCCGTAGGAATGGTATCGTACTGAACCAGCGGTGCGGAAGCTTTCGGTTCCATCCGCAGGACGAGGTCTGTCTGCATGCGGTAGCGGATGCCTTTCTGGAAGACCGGTGCGCTGTAAATTAACTTGCCATTGCTGTCATAAACATGATAGCCAGACCGGCAGGCCTTCTTGGCGTTGTCGATGTAGGTGTAGCTGCCGATCTGGCTTGCCTTATCCGCGAAAGACTTCCGGACGTAATACGGACCGCCCCCGGAAAGCATAGCTGCTTTCACGGCCTTCCTAAAGCCATTCATGTTCAGACCAAAACGACTCCAGACGTGATCCGGGTCAACATGTGCGGAGGACAGGCCAGCCAGACGCCCCTCGTTGTGTGAGGAAATCAGGTACATTCCGTTGCCAAGCTTCTCAAGCGGGTCCCAGCCGCGTTCCTTACAGATTCTCGCGCAGAGCAGGATGGCGGTGTTGTAGCCACGCAGGATATCTGCTTTGAATTTTTCTTCATTATTGACGTCATAATTTGCTCCGCTGGTATAGGAAATATAGTCTGACTCACAAATCTCAATGGAAATCAGGTTATTGTTCCCCCAGCCGGCATCCGCCCAGGAGCGGTACGTCTCCGGCAGAAGCTGCAGCACATTGCCGGGAACATCCGCGTCGCAGACGTAGTGAACGCAGGCCGGGATTGTTTCCTGATTCCAGTAATCTGCCACGCTCTGTGCGGTCCCCTGGGCACATCCAATAGTATGAATCTGGATGCCGATCTTCGCACAGGTGACTCCCTTCTGATAGCAGCGGTTGTTTGTGAGGTAATTCTTTTTAATGTTTAATGTACTCATTTTTTTCTCCTTTCTTCCTGGCGGAATCTCACCAGGAATGCGTTTTAATGCGTTTCTAATTCGTTTTTAACTCATCTTAACTCATTCTTTTTTTTAAAAAAGAGGACGATCACTCGTCCCCCATATCATCTTTATTTACCACTTTCTCAGCTACTTCCAAGCCCTTCGTTAAAATCTTCGGCACCTTATAGCCAGCCTCAACGAAATTCTCACAGATGGACCGGATCTCATTCACCAGAAGTGATGCCAGAACGAACCAGCCAAGTAGCACGGTCACGCCGAGATCTACGTTGATCGTTTTTCCAATCTCTGTGAACACCGCACTGGCACCGAAAGCTACGGCAATCATGATCCAGTAACCCAGCTTTTTGAGCACACCTTTCCAGCCGGCTTCTGAGTTCTCCTTGTGCGCCATGCGACTCTTCATCCAGCCGGTCAGCCAGTCGGCAACGTTAAAGGCCAGGAACAGTGCGAACAGCATCCAGTGCTCTCCGAAGATGTATGTCAATACGGCAACAATACCACCAACAAGGGCATTATATGAATCAATTACTTTCATTTGCATATCCTCTCTTTCTAAATAATTCTTTCAATATAATATATGTAACGTTCTTCTCTGCGGTTTCGCCCTGATCTGATTCATTGCCTCGCTCCTTTCTGTAAAAAAAGAACAGAGCCGCGTCTGCCTGCGGCCCTGAGTTACTCTTTATCCGGATATTCCTCTTTATACAGCATTTCGTATTCCTCGACAGGCAGTTTCCCTTTCTGCACATACTCAATACCATATTCCTTCACCTTGTCCTGGTATCTCTCGGGGATTGCATCAAATGTAATAGTTCCTACAATCAGTCTATTAAAATATACTTTTGCCATCATTATTTTTCTCCTTTTCTCATTCAACGTTTCCAAATGCCTCAAGCAGTTCACATACAGCAATCTCAAGGTCATTGATACGTTCTTCATTGCTTACCACCGTTTCTTTTTTCTCAAAGTCTGATTCAGCCAGACCAAGTTTCTCCATCATTTTTTTCTGTATTTCAGTCATTCTGTCACCTCCGATAACTTAACGATGTATTCCTCTGTGTTCGGCACCGGGATCTGAAAACCATCACCGTTGCTATTCTTGAATGTCAGTGTGCCGCCCGGCTCAACCGAAAAAGGTTCCTGGAAAGCATCACCCGTGAGATCAGAAATATCCGTTATAATCGGTTCTGCAAGCTCATAGTAGAGCATCACCCCGCTTACAGCTTTCGAAAAATCTGAAGCATTTGTATAGTCATCGTCATTAATATATATATAATTTAACGATGGATGACTTTGAATGATTCCTTGCAGAAACGTTTTATCATCAATGCTAATCCATGAATGCTGTGTATATTTTGTACATGTTAATTTTGCACTAGTTGGTCGCATATTCGAAACTTTTGCATACCAGGTGTGTTTAGTGTGATTCGTCGGATCATATTGAGCAAATGTTAATTTTCCAAAGTCAATCGCCGCTACTCTCTGAATATACTTTTTGTTTTCAAAATCAATCTCATTGTATACATCTCCAGCAGACCAGCCATATCCAGGTAGCTGTCTCACTGCCTCCGGCACAGGATAGGTATTTTTGTGATGCGATGAATATTGCGTTACTACTGAACCTTTCTCAACCTGCACGCCTTCAATTTTTCCGTCCGTAGCATATACATATATGCTTCCATTTGCATCAAAAGTTAAAGAGACTTCTTTTGATGATAAATCAGCAGGGGTTGCATAATTATTTCCTACTACCCTTTTTACGAAAATGTTATTTTCAGCTTTCAACGCTGAAATTTTATACGTTCCTTTTACCGCCGGAATAATAACGCCTTGCCTGATGCTCCCCTTACCATCAACATCAACATCTGTGATATTGCTTGCGTCAAGCAAATTTTTACCCTGTTCCACCACCTCACTTACGCACGCACTGCGCAGTTCCCCTGCATTGTACGGATAGTAGTCTGCTGGAAACATGGCTTCAAACTCTTCCACGGTAGCTGGTTCGTTACCGGAACCGAACATCTTTGTGAGGTCGAAAACCATCGGAATAATTTTGACATTTTCAACGACGGTATCTTTTTTTGCATATAAAATCACAAAGTATCCTGTACCATCACTTAACGCAGTGTCGATATAACCTTTTCCTTTGTCAGTCATAATAGAAAAAATGCTTGTGCCCGTAATATATGCCTTATATGATTCGCTTGGGCCTGTTAAGCTTTTCATATAATATTTATGATTCTTGACTATTTTCAGAGAACCACTTACATATGCCACGTCTGTTGCAGTTCCATCGACAGTATAAGAGCCATCACCGTTGTTTGTGAATGTCACACCATTAACAGTTGTTGTTTTTATCGATTTATTTTCAAATAACTGGTTCCATACAATTGTCTTTCCGCCGATGCTTTTAACGCTTGCCAGCTTTGCGCCTGTGGGCACCGTTTTTTGATAAGCTTCCGCACTGTCTTCCTCAAACTGGTAGCTGACGCCCTGATTCAATTTCCACAGCGCATCCAGTTTCCTGTCAGTTTGTGCAAGGGACGTTTTATCGGCTTTAGATGCCAAATCTTCCTTTAGCGAATCAACCCCCGCCTTGTTCTTCGCGATCTGCTCCGCACTCTCTACAATCTTCTCCGCCTGCTCCTGTGCCGTCTGGGCCGCTTCTTCCGCTGCCGTCTCGGATGTTTTCGCGGCACTGGCGGAATCTCCTGCGGCTGTGGCTGACTTTGCCGCTTCCGTCTCCGATTCTGCGGCGCTACCGGCCGCTGTCTCCGCTGCTGTGGCTTTCTGCCCTGCGGTCTCGGCGGACTGGGCAGCTGACATTACGGATTCATCTGCTTTTCCCGCGGCGGTTGTGGCCGTCTGGGCCGCTGCTGTTGCTGTTGACGCGCTCTCGGCGGCGGATCTGGCTGCCTGCTGTGCTGCTGATGCGGATTTTTCTGCGGTGTCTGCGGCGGTTTTGGCGGTCTCAGCGGACTGGGCTGCGGATTCTGCGGAACCGGATGCGGCCGTGACAGACTGTGCAGCATTTTCGGCCTGCTGGGCGGCGGCGGTTTCGGATTCGGCGGCGGATTCCCGGGCTTGGCTTGCGGACTCGGCGGCGTCCGTGGCTGACGTTGCGGCAGCTTCTTTTGATTCCGCTGCTTTCTCTGCTGATTCCTTAGAAGCTTCTTTTGCTTTCTCCGCCTGTGTAGCGGATTCGGATGCTGCTTTCTCAGATTCGCTCGCAACCCTGGCGGAATCTCGTGCCTCTTTTGCGTATCCGGAGACCTTTTCGACCACTTCCCCGAACGGATCTGGTTTTTCTTCTTCTCCGGGTTTTCCGGCTTCCGGACGGAGGATCACCGGCATACTGACGGCTTTCACAGTGTAGCCGTATTCGGCGGTATCTACATAGATATATGCGGTCACGTCGTAGGGGCTTTTTGTAGCTGTTCCCGGAATAGAAACCGTAAAAGTTCCGTCTTCATCCGGAACTACTACCACCGGCACCGCCTCTGAGGCGACCACCGGTGCAAAATCAACGCGGTTTACATCTGCCACGTTGATTCCGATTACTTTCAGTTTCACACCCCTGTCAAACTGCCAGAGTCCACGAACTGTGACCCGGTCTTTACCACTTGAAAAATCTGCAATCAGAACTTTTTCCATCGTTTTTCACCTCTTATTTTTTCGGCACAGCAAACATCTCATCCTGAAGGGCATACGCTTTTTCCATGAACGCCGCGTAATCTTCCCTACATTCAGTCCGGTGATCTTTGTATAGTTCTTTTGACTCTGCGTTCGGGAAGAATCTATTCATGCTCATGTTCTCCGGATTCTCCGAATCTACCGTTGCTGTGTAATTCTCCAGCACGATTTTCTTTTCCTCAATCTCTGCCACCGAAGTGGCTGTAATAGTTACTTTTTTTGTCGTCTCTGTCAACATAGCTTTATCCCCTTTCTGATATTTGCTTTTTCAGTTCTCTGAGGTAACTGTATAACTGTTCTATCTGTTCCTGCAAAAATGCTATCTTTATAGTTTCTCTGTTTAACTCATTCACCGAACTTTCGATATTTTCAATTTTTCCGAGCGCTTTCTGCGTCATGTGGATATTCAAGGGTATCAATTCCTCATATGCAATCCCCCAGCGTTCCGTCCTGCCGTCCGCCGTGGGTTCCGTCAGATCATCACGACAAATAGCTGCCAGCGTTTTGGCGGAAAGCCCACATTTTTCTGCTACGGCATACATGCTTTGCGCGCCTAACCCGCAGTGAACCCGGTCATGTGGTTTCAGCTCGTTCCCGAAGTTTTTCCACATATACAGGACAGGTGTAAGTTCCATAAACATTTTTTCATAGGGTTCTGTTATCCCTGAAAGAATATTTTTTTCGCACTCGTCAGATGTGCTGATAGTTGCACTCGCGGCATATAGGCGAGTGTATCTATATCCAGTCATGCCGAGTGCTGTCATATTATCACCTGCATAGGGTGTAAGCGCTTTCCAGTTGCTACCGACAGTATATGACTCTCCTGTAATCTGTGCATAATTGGAAGAATCTACGATTTCCCGCCATGTTCCGCTCCATCCGGCGCTATTTCCCCCGCGGTGAAACAATGCGCCTGTCGGTTGTGTGCACCAGATCTGATGAACCTCGGAATTCGTTGTCATGTTAAAAATCATCCCCCATGTCGATGGATTGTCAGTAACAATTTGCGTAGAATCGTTATTGATAAAATGCACGCTATTTAGCTGCTCTCCCCATGTGGTCACAGTATCACTCATAACCATTCCAATGACGTTTGTTCCGGCACCTCTTATATTTGAAGCTGAACCATGCAGTGTGCCTTCTATATATCCGTCAGTTGAAACCTTAAACAAAGCACTGCCGTTATTGTATATGCCGAAAACAGAATTCCCGTCAGCGGGTATCAGATTATTCCGTTTAGTCGTGAATTGTATAGACAGACCATCTTCCGATGAATATGTGCTTCCGTCAACAAACACAAAGTTACCGAATTTTGAATAGTCAGCTCCGTAAACAAGTGAACCTTTGATTGCTCCTCCAGTGATCGTTACTCCGTCAATTGTTCCACCTTTCAGAGTTGCCCCCATAATCGTTCCCGTCGCTGTTATATCTTTCGCAAAGATACCGTTTACATCCAGGCGGTCTGCTGAAATAGTTCCAGATGTGATCAGGTTGCCGTCTACGGTACTGTTTCCCGTCACATGCAAATTCGTAGCTGTCAGATTTTGTGAAAACAGGTCATCCGTATTGATTTGCAATGCCGTCACGCTTTTTGTGTAGATCTTCGCACCGTCAATCAGGGTTTTGTCATTTTCGGCACACCAGTTCGCTACTTGCTCATTTGTGGCATTTGCTATTTTTGTTGCCTCGGCCGCGGCGGTGCTGGCAGCCTCTGCCATGCTCCCGGCGTTTTCTGCCGCTGACACCGCATTAGACGCAGTCTGTTCTGCCCCAGAAATTCGTCCCTGGGTATCGCCGTTCAATCCCGAGAAACTGACGAGACCAATTAAATTTATTCGGTCGGCTATCAATTCGGCGGTACGGTCTGTGAGAGTGAAGTCTGTTGAGCTGGTGCCGGATTTGACAATCCAGTTGAATTTGTTTTTTGTCTGAGTTGCTATCGTTTCCGTTGTGGCCAGGCGCTGGTCTATTTCCGTTATGTCGTCGTGGGTGGCATAATATTCACCAACTGTGTTGATAATACCTTCTTTTGTTATCAGGCTGCTTGCAATCACTTTCCAGTTTTCCAGATCGCTCACTTTTCCGCCGATCATGGCCAGGCCGTCTTTGACCACGGTGAAATCTTCCACCCGGCTTCCCAGAACAATTCCGGTATTTCCTGTCAGGTCTTCCACTAGTGCTGCGGCATCCTGGATTTTTTTCTGAATTTCCTCAAATGTCGGCGTGGCGCTTGAAATTTCGCAGGTGTTTTTTTCGGGTTCAAGTGGGTACTCGGTCATTTTTTTGATGCGCCGGGTCTTTCTGATTCCACTTTCCCCGTCAATCAGGGTGATCCGATCTCCCATGCGGTATTCCAGCATTGAATATTCTGCGCTCTGTGCGGCCAGATCGGTAATAGATGCGGTGTAGCTTTCCGCTGGTTCGGCCATTTCTTTTAATTTCTTTTCTGCGTCTTCTTTCAGGGCAGCGGGGTCGGTGTAGTTTTCATCTTTCCAGTAATATGTTTTTATTTTTTTTGAGTACGAAAAATTTGAAAGATATTTTTTCCCGTCATTCACGGATTCAATCGTGAGATTGTCTTTTCCTACCGGGTGAATCTGGGTATAAAATCCAGTAGAATCTGATGAAACATCAAGAGAGATAAGATTTAGCCCCCGGATGAAATAAGCCCCACGGTCTTCTCCAATCTCTTCGACGTAATGAACCACTTTTTTCAGGGTATCAAACCAAATTTCGCTGAAATATGCTACAGCCAGATTTTTCAAAACCTGGTATACATTCGTCCCGCTCATGTTCAACGTTCTTATCTTTTTACGAAGTGATTCTTGAATTTCCACTGTCCATCCAGTTCCCTCCAGGATCAGTTCGGCAGCGGTTTCAATACTCTGATTTTTTGCGTAGAATGTCGGGACCGGTGTGCCTTCCAGTTCTTCTACGTTCAGAACTGCTGTAATTTCCTGTGTGCCGTCGTCTTTTTGATTTACCGTTTTTACCACATATTCATCTGTTTTATCGCGAATATAAAACTCATTTTTTATATCATGCGTCCGGGCCAGGTATGTAAATGACATATTTTTGTCGGCGTTGTCCAGGTCTGAATCGATTTTTAAATCCGAAATTTTTCTGACGAACCCTAACGGATTTTTATTCATGTCGTAAATTTTTAAAATCACGGTGGGCTCACCCCTCTTTTTAGTCAATCATGAAATCAAGGCAGCACAGGTCTGTCGAATCCAGATCCAGGTCTTCCAGTTTTGCGAACTCCACTTTTTTAATCTCCGTTTCTACTTCGATGTTTAAAAGTTCTTTTGTTCCTTCCTGCCATTCTTCTTCCTTTTCTTTCATGATTTTTACGACGCCTTTTTTCTGGGCCTCCGGCGAATTGCATGTTTTCAACAGTTCACTGACAGTTTTTCGGTAGGGTTCCAGGGCAGCCTCGATATTACCTTTATTTTTTGTAATCGTATATGCAACAGCTACTTTTCCGGTCAGAAGTTTTTTTCCGTTTTTCTCGAAATATTCCTGTTCCCTTTTCTGAAAAATGTCCAATTTTGTTTCCATATCCAATAATTTTTTGTTTGTATACATCTTTTCCTCCTACATGTATCTCGGTTTGTATTTGATTATGATTCCCGTTTCCCGATCAGCGGTGATAGTTGTAATTCCCGTCGAGAGATAAGGAAGAGTCATGATCTCAATTTCTGAAAATTTATTGTTCCCGTCTTCGGTCATAAGGCCTTTTTCCCCGTCGATCGTCACTTTCACCCCGGTTTTCAGATTTTTTACTGTAATCTCGTCGGGGATTCCGGATATTTTTAATGATGAAAAATTTGCTGTAGGTGTAATCTCGATCACGCAGGGGGATGGAAGATTTCCGGCATTTTGCAATGTCAGCGTTTTTCCCGTCATTTTTGTTTCGATTTCGCGCCCGTATTCATATCCTACAAATTCCAGGGTCAGGACGTGCCAGTTTTCCATGCTAGTTTCGTCGTGCCTTGAGCTTTTCAGTACCGCCCGAAACCAGTGTGAAAAGCCATCCAATTTCAGTGTGACCGGTTCGAGCAATAGTGAAAGAAGATTACTGACATTCCAGCAAATCCGCTCCCTGTCATCTCCCTTTACCACTATTTTCACTGTGATTGTTTTCAGATTGATTGTGTTTTCAGCCAGCACGGGGGTCAAGCTCCCCCGTGGCCATTGGCTCTGATTTGATACCGGATGCGAACCAATTGTGACATTCGACTGGTATGCCTGGAATCTGTCCACATTTACATCATTTATGTGCATCTTTTCCTCCTATCTGATTGATTTCACCTTTTGAGCCATAATTTTATTGATTTGAGGTTCCAGTTTTTTTGAGATTATTTCTCCGTCCAAAATGGTGTCATTTTCTGCCATCTGCGGGAAGTATTCGCTGCTCAGGGCAATTAAAATATCCAGTTTCCTTTCGAGTGCCGGAGAATTGGCCGATACAAGAAGATTTTGCGTCATTGTCATGCCGGCGATATCATTAATTCGCCCCGCTGCCGCATCCATTCCGGATATATTGTAGTCTTCAAACATCAGACCGCCTTCCCGTTTGATTGCCTCCCTCAATTTTTCAAACATCGTTTTCGCGCCGGCATTGATTGCTTCATCATTTCCCAGGGATTCTAAAATTTGGTTTAAAGTCTCTGTTCCGATGATTTTTCCTTCGTCTGAGAGTTTTCCCAACTCTGACGATACAGTTTTGACTGCTCCTTCGATCTGTTTCCGAACCGGTTCAGTGTCGGCGGCGGTGGCGATATTTGCCACCATTCCGGCCACTGCATCTTCTCCCGCTGTCGCCGCAGCGTTGGCCAGTTTTTTGAGGTCTTCCGAGATTCCTTTTGTTGCTTCGCCTATGCTCTCCTGGTATGTTTTCGCGTATTCATCCAGCTGGGCTTGTGCGTCCTTTTTCAGCTGTTCTATTTTTTTCTCTGTCTCAGCTTTTAATCCCTGATTTTCTTTCTCTGCCTGAGAATCAGCAAGAGCATTTCGCTGATTCCAGAGTCGGTCATATTCTGCCAGTTCCTCGGCGGTTAAACTATTCAGTGCCTGAATAGACGCTGCGGCCTGCGGGCCCATTTCTCTTAATTCAGTCATCAGGCCTTCGGACAGGCCGCGTGCGCTCAAAATAGCGATTTCTTTTTCCCAGTCAGCAATTCCGGCCACCTGAGATTTTAAATTTTGCATCAGCTGCTTTCCGGAAGCCGATTCGGAATAAAAGGAATCGAAAAGTCCGAATGATGATTTGATCGAATCCGAGCGATTTTTTACTGCGTCTTCGTATTCTTTTGTTGCGCTTTCAATGTCGGACTTTAACTGGTCGTTTACGTTTTTTGTATTATCGACGTATTCCTGGTCTAACTCTTCCAGTTTGTCGTAATAGGCCTGTTTTGCATCATAATATTTCTGGTCAGCTGCTATTCTCTCATCCGTGCCTTCTTTGAACTGTTTGCGGGCAATATCCCAATATTGCATTTCCGCTCGTTCGGATGTTTTATAGTACGTTTTGTACGATGAGAGAATTTTGTCCTGGACAGAGGCTCTTTTCGTAATTTCATCCTGAGCTTTCTTTTTCGCATCATCGGCGGCTTTTTCTGCTTCGTCTTTGATATCCTGCCGAAGTTCTTTTACTTTTTTGTATGCCTCGTACCAGGCGTCTGTCCCTTCTTCCAGAGATCCCAGGATTTTTTCCCAGTATGCCAGCTCCTGAGAATCGGTCATTTTCCCGAGAGTCTTTTGCTTGTCCACATAATCCTCGGCCTCTGAAATAATGTCATTCCGTGCGGCGTCGATATTATTTAAAATCGTGTACCAGGCATCAGAATATTTCTCTCCGCCTTTTTCCAGTTCTTTCAGGCGCTTTTTCCAATATTCCGTCTCTTCGCGTGCTGACATGTTCCCGAGAGATTTCTGTTTGTCCACATAGTCTGACCAGGACGATACCAGGCGCTCTTTTGCCTCGTCTACCTTGTCACAGGCGTCATACCAGGCGTCTGTGCCTTTTTTCAGCGTCTTTTTGATTTTTTCCCAGTATTTCACCTCATCTTCTACGGAAATGTCATTTTGGCTTTTTCTCCGGGAAATGTACTTTTCGCCCTCTGAAATCATATTGTTTCTGGCATTATCAACGTTGTCTTGTGCCTCATACCAGGCGTCTGTGCCTTTTTTCAGTGACGATTTGATTCTTTTCCAGTATTCAACCTCCTGGGCGGCTGACATATTGTTATTTGCTTTCTGACGTTCCACATATTTTTCGCCGTCAGAAATCACGCGATTCCGAGCGTTTTTGATGTTGTCAATCGCAGAATACCAGGCATCAGACCCTTTCGTGACAGATGCTTTGATCGTTTTCCAGAATTTAATTTCATCCTGTGCAGAAATGTTGTTCAAACTCCGACGGTGCGAGATGTAGGTTTCTGCGTTTGAAAGAATCGTATCATTACTTTTCTTTCTCTCTTCCTTAATCTCTTTTTCAACAGTTTTGATCTGTTTTTCCGCGTTTAGATAACCTTCTGTGCCTGCCTTCAGATTTTTCTTTACGGCCTTCCAAAATTCTTTCTGTTTTGCTAACGACACATTATAGGCCCCGTCAATGCTGCTTAAATATTTTTGTGCCTTCGAAAATACCTCTGAACTAAATTCTTCGTCGGTTTTCGTCTGAATTTTGGATCCGCTGGTTTTTGTTCGCGAAACGCTGAAATTTGCCGAAATTTTCCCGATGGTTCCCACTGACAGACCGGATGTCAGCTCTTTTTGCAAAGAATCTTTTACTTTCTTTACTATTTTCCGTGCTTCGTTTCCGATTGATACTTTCTGAACGCTCTTTTCAGCAGACTTTTTCGCGGCTCCCATCACGGTTTCAACTGCGGTTTCAACAGTTTTTATTTCATCTGTCATCCCGACAGCAGCACCCTTTGTCAGGTTCTGTCCGATATCCTTGCGCCAAGTTATTGATGGAGAATGGATCTGTGCTTCATTTTCCGCTGCCGTTTTAGCCTTTCTGATCGTCTCGACAGCGGCTTTTTGTAATTCTGCTGTTCCGGAAATAATTCCGTCGCGGGCTCCGAGAATTAAATTTAACCCGGCATTTTCCCATCCACTCCGATCGCTTCCGGCGGCGTTTGCTCCCGCCTGGGCCGCTACCAGTGCTGCAGTTTCCACGACGCTCTGATTGTTTGTCACGCCCGTAGCCAGGGAAGTAACCAAATTTCCGCCGGCGGTTTCATATTCACTTTTCTGTGTTTCCGCCGCCTCCGCGCCTTTTGATGCTACCTCTTTCCCAGCGTCTTCTACTTCGCTACTTTTTGACTTAATGCCTTTTGCGGTTTCGGATGACGAATTTTCGCCAGCGGTGTGTGCGGATTTCTGCATTTCCTCACTACTGTTTGCGATTAGATCAATCAGCTTTTGAAATGCCTCTGCTACTTCCTCGCTGTTGTCAGATGTGAGACCTTTTGTGATTTCGTCTCCAACTTCAACGCCGAGTTCTTTTGCAATATTGAGAAATCCTTCTTTCCGTCCGGCCATGGCGCCTTGCAACTGAGCCAGGGCCTCTTCCGGTGATGTGCTTCCGTTTTCGATTCCTTCCGCGAGTCCTTCCGGGATCTGGATTCCCATGTCCTCCGCCGCCTGGATTGTTTCCGTCAGTTTTTGTCTTGTTGAATTCGTCAGAGTGTCCCAGCCTTCCACCGCTGTTTCTACCGCGTAGTTAATTGAATTTCTCAGGTCTGAGAAATCCACTGGCGTGGAACTCAATTCTTTCAGTCCATTTTCGGTGGCAATCTGATTTGCCGCCATGACTGTGGCCATGCGGTCCTGAACGTCAGCACTTTCCACATAGTTGTCGGACCATTCCTTTACCAATTCGGAGCCGTTGTCCTGTTCAAATGTAATAGCGATATGATTCAGAATGTTAGCCGCATCCGTGCCCATGCTCTCGAGGTATTCCATGAACTCGGGGGCAATTTCTTTTCCGACGTGGTTTTTCACGATTGCGAGATTTTTTTCGTAATCCTGCAAACCTTTCAGCTGGGTTTTGCTGTTTTCCAGCATTTTTTCAACTGTTTTATCCAGACCGCCGTCAAATTCGTCTGCAAAGAAATCGAAACTCAGGGCGCTTTTTGCGGTTTCTTTATAGTTTTCGAATGTTTCTGTGATACTCTGCACGGCGTCGCGCTGAGCGTCTACGCTGGAGCGTGTTACGTCTAAGGCTTTCTTTGCGGCTTCCGCCTGCTGCTCTGCTGTTTCTTCTGTTGCATTTCCCAAATTTTTCACGGATTCCGTAGTATTTTCTACTGTTATTCCGTATTTTGAAAGCTCGCCAGGTCCCGTACTCATTTTTCGAGCCAGTTCTGCCATTCCTTCCGTAGCTTCTTCCTGTGCTTCCGCTTGTTTTTGCAGATCTTGCGCTGTTTTTTCTGCTGCCTGCTGGTATATTTTGTAATTTTTCTCCGCAGTATCGTAATTCTCGTTATTTTCTTTCTGTAACTCTATCAGCCGGTCAACCTCATTTTGCAGTTCGACCGTGCTTTCTGAGTATTCTCCTGTTGCTGCGCTTCCTTCAATTGTCGCCTGATTTATTTCTTCTTGTCTTTCTGCCAGCTCTTTTTGTGCTTCTTGCAATGCGGCATCAGTCATGTTTTTATTTAACGTTGCCTGATACATTGCTTCATACGCATCTTTTTGTGACTGTACCGCTGCGTCTTGTAAAAGCTGGTTTTCCCGATTTTTGAACAATCGCTCCAGAGCGTTATTTGTCAGATTGATTGCTCCTGTTTCTTCATCATAGGCTGACGCCAGTTCTGGTATATCATTTGAGAGCGCACTTACTATTTTTTGAATCTGGTATTTTTGAAATTCATCTTTTTTCTCAACACCGTTTAGTTCAATCAGAGTATTTTTGTATGCTTCTAAACTTGCAATATCGTACTCTGCCTGATTCATTCTTTTCGAAGAACCTTCGATCAGATCATCAACTTCTTTCGTTGCTGTCTCTATCTGATCTACAAATTCTTCCAGTGTGCTTTTCTGTGGTGTGATAGCTTCTGTGATTCCGCTGACAGCCGTCGTGATTCCTTCAATTACGGTTTGCAGCGGTCCGCTTACCTTCTCATATGCAGCAATGCCCAGTCCTTCTACTGCCGAATTTAACTCTGTCAGCTTTCCTTTTAGGTTGTCATTCATAACCGCGGCCATGTCAGAGGCCGCGCCGGAGCAGTTCCGAAGTTTTTCTTCGTATTCTGCTGTAGTGTCGGCGCCAGTGCTCAGGAGCATGTTCAGACCCTTGATAGAATCGGCCGTGAAAGTTGAGAGAAGAGCCGCCTGTTTCTGTGCGTCTCCCATGCCGTCTGTGGCGGTTTCGACGTCTTTTAAAATGTCAGTCATGTCACGGAAATTTCCGTTACTATCCATAACTGCCACAGAGGCGTCTCCGATCGCAATAGAACCTTCATCCATTTTTGAAGTCATATCGCGCATCATAGCCGCCAGTGCTGTTCCAGCCTCTGCTCCGCGGAGACCGTTATTCGCCAAGATCTCAAGTATAGAGGTAGTCGTCTCAATGTCTTGTCCGGCACTATGCATATTTGCCGCGCAGTTTTTGTATGACTGAGCCAGTTCTGCCGCAGTAGTGGAGCTGTTTGCCTGTGCGAATGCCATCATGTCAGCAATCTGTGAGGCATCGGAGGCTTCCAGGTTGAAAGCGGAGATATTATCAGTGACTGCCTGAGACGCTTCCGCCAGGTCCATTCCGGACGCGGCGGCCAACTGCAAAACGCCATCGATTCCTGCTAAGGACTGATCCACGGTCCAACCGGCGAGTGACATGTTCGTTAATGCGGAGGCTGCTTCACTTGCTGAGAATTTCGTTGAACTTCCCAGTTCTTTCGCTTTATTTGTCAGGGCTTCCAACTGGGTTCCTGACGCACCGGAAATGGCTGCAACCTCACTCATGCCAGCCTCGAACTCGCTTCCGACGTCAACGGCAAATTTCGCCGCATCCACGGCGGCGTCTTTTAGCTGTCCGAAGGCATTAACAGCCACATCAATACCTTTCGTCACTAAGGCTTGTCCAATTTTTTCGCCTAAACTAGTTGTTACTTCTGTGGTTTTTTCGGCGCTTTCTGACAGTCCGTCGGCCGATTCACTGAATTTCTCCGTTCCTTCTGCTGCCTGTTTGACCTGTTTGCCGTATTCATCCAGGCTTTTCGCGCATCCGTCTGTTGATTCTTCGGCTTCTTTCAGATATTCGGCGTTCTGGTCTACGTCACGGGAGGCTTTGATCACTGCAGTATCGGCATCATTTAACTTTCTCTGCCAGTCCTTTACGGATTTTCCCGACTTTTCTACATACTGCTGCTGGCGTTTTACTTCCTCTTCGTATGCTTTTACCGTGTCGGCCTGCTCTTTCATCTGTTCCGCCGTGGCTGCGCCGGACTTTTTCATTTCTTCCTGCTTCTTTTTCGCCGACTCCAGTTCTTTGCTCAGCTTGTCCAGATGCTCTTTATTTTTATTATAATTTTCATTAGCCTTCTGCAGGCCTTTCGCGGTTTCTTCCTGCTTCTTTTTTGTCTCTTCCAGAATCCGGTTTAAAACGTCCTGCTTCTGTGACAGGGCTTCGACGGTGTTCGCCTGGCCTTTGAACTGTTCTGCAATCTTTTTTGATTCGGAATTTAAAACTTTCAGTTCAGTAACTGATTCCTGGATCCCTTTTTTAAATTCTTTTTCGCCGTCCAGGGCGAGGACAGCACCAATCTTTTTTCCCGCCATGCGTTCTCCCTTCTGAAAAAGTTAAGGCAGCAAATCAATCGGGGCAACTTCTTCTTTTTTCAGCCCCTGTATTTCCAGATATTTGTCAAACATCAAAAAGAATTTACGCGGAGTCATTTTTAAAAGTTCTTCTTCTGTATAATGCATTTTCACCATTCCCAGCATGATGAATTTGGGAATATCTAAAAGCTCCTCCGTGCTTTTTTCTTCTGTGTCTTCGTCCGGATCCGGCATTGATACGTCATAGGCCCGCGTTATCGCTATGATTAACTGTGCCAAGTCTTCCAGGTCACAGGAAAGGATCATCTCTCCTGCGTCTGTTTCTGAATATCTCCGCTCCCCTCCGTTTCTGAACTGTTCATCGTTCAAAAGCTCAGTCAGAACGAACCGGAGAGCTCCAGATTCCGGATTCATGATATTTCCAACGGTTTTTCCCGTTCTTTTTCCTGTTTTATACTGAATAATTTCAATCAGGCGTAAAGAAAAGAGGAAGCTGTGTGCTTCCCCTTTTACTTTTACGTTGATTCCTTCCGGCTGCAATTCGCTCATATCAGCCTCCGGTCGCTTCCAGCAGTTTGTCCAGGGCTGCTTTTGCTTCTGTCAGAGTCGCAAACTCCTGTTCCTCTTTCAGAGTTTTGTCCACTTTCGGATATCCTTTTCCTTCGATTGTGCAAGATTTAAACTCTCTCGTCTCGGTTTCGGTGGAGTTGTCGTCCCCCGGATCCCCGAATTTTACTTTGTGATAAAACTTCATGACAAATACTTCTGAATTGTTGCGGATAGAGTTTCCGATTGCTCCAATTCCAACGTACGGCGCCACATCTCCCGACTTGATTGTTACTTTTTTCGAGCTTTCATCGTATGCATGTCCGCACAGATCGGCATATACCTCCCCTGCAAGGTCGGTCAGCTCCATGGACAGTGAGTAGGACTTTGTGGAAGTGTCGGACTCAGCAATTCCGTTGTCTCCCCACTGTTCGGCGCTGCTTTTGTTCGGTGTGCCGTTGAACTGAATCAGTTTACTGATTTCTTTTCCTCCAGTATACTTTTCACCGTCGGCCATTTTTGCATATCTAACATACTGAATACCACATTTTGCCATTTTTATTCCTCCAATTCTTCGTTGTTATGTGTTTCGCACTCGAAAATCAGGTGCCTTATAGGTTCTATTTCGTCTTCCACGCCCATTTCTACAGACGGGTAGGAAAAACCAGCCTCGAAAAGCGCCTTTCTTACCTGCTTTTTCAGTGTCAGGTAATTTTCCTTCGCAGGGAGAAAAAGATGAACCTGAATCCAGACTTTTGCCTCAACAGGTTCATTATCTGCGTACGATATTGCTCGGTCATCCGCGTAGTTGAACGAAAAATATCTTTCTTCCTTCCCGTCGTAAAAGTCCAGATGCACGGGATAGCCGAAGGTTTCAAGTGCTTTTATGATTCTGGAATTTACGCTCATACTCCCGCCTCCCGTTCAAAAACTTCCTGCATTTTCGCCAGCACCGCAGGTTCCGCTGAATTTACACATTTCTGTATAATCGGGTGCGCTTTCTGGCGGCTGTTGCCAAATTCCAGAAACCAAAGTTTGTCCTGGTTTCGGATTACGGATTTTGTATATTTTTTCCGGCGGGCTGAATAGGTTTTTCCCTTGCTTTTTACGCTTACCTCAGTGTCTGCCTTTTTGATTTTACCTCGGCGGGTATCTACCCCGCGGGCCGTGGACACTGTAAAAACCCCGAGAGCATTTTCCCGGGGCTTGTTATGGTGAATTGAATTTGCGAGGGTACCGGTGCCATATTTTGACGTAGCAGAGGTGATAGCACTTTTCAGCTCTTTGTCCATGATTTCCGCAGCTTCATCAACTGCTTTTATTGCGATCTCGTCCGCCTTATTTCCCAGGTTTTCCAGCTCTTTCACCAGGTCGTCTACTCCGTCTAAGTCAAAGTACACCCCGCTCCCTCCTTTCGCAGGTAAGTGTCACCATTTCGGACTTGTTTTTCCGGTATGATCTTTTGATATTGTAAATCTCACCAGTTTCCTCATCTACCAGGAATGACTGGCCGTTGTAATTACAGGCCATCAACTCAATATTGACGTCAGCATTATATCCCAGCTGTAACGCCATCAGTTCGTCGTTCCTGGTCGTGCTTGTGAAATTTACCGGTATTCCTTCCAGAAATTTATATTCCGAACTCTCAAACCCATCTTCGTCCCTTGTCTTTTCCACGCTCACCGGGAGCTTTATGCTTTTTGTCCACATTTTTAACCCTCCAGTGTCAGCCGGAAGACTTTTTTCCGGTACAGATCCATGTATTTTTCGGTGTCGGTCCGGTCATTTCCGATCAGTGCTTTTACATATAGGCTCACCGCTGTGATGACTGCTGGTGTCCGGTCTTTTACCAGATCCGGCGGGACCCCGGAAGCTATAAGATCCTGTTCTGCATCTTCGATGTATAATTGAATGTCACCATCATAGATCTTAACCCCCGGGGCTATCCCGCACCTTCTTTTTACTTCTTCTAGCATTCATCACGCCCCCGTTACCGCTGCATCATCCAGAGTCAGTTCCGCATTTACGAACGCTTCACTGTCTTTCACCTGGCAATCCTCTCTTTCGATAGCACGGAAGAGAGTCAGGTCTTCTTCAAAAGCGTTCAGGGTTCCGGCCTGTGCAGTGTTCGATGAAGTAATAGTCAGATGTTTTCTGTCGAAGAATTTAATTCCTTCTTTCAGATCACCGATGAAAAACGGGATTTTTCTCTTTCCTTTCGTTGCTACGTCAGAGGGAAGATCTGTGTTCCCGATCACTTTCACCTCTACGATAGTAGCACCAGCGCAGAGTCTCAGCTGCATGGGGTTGGCCGGATCCGGCTGAAGGAGATATTTTCCTTCGGAATCTTTCAGGGTGTCGAGCCACTGGAGGCCGTCGTCGTTTGTAACGATTTTTGAAGTGCTCTTAAAAGCAGCTCCGAGAGTTACATTTAACGCTTTTTTGATATCATCCAGGGTGGTAATTGCTGTTTTGGTCTTTTTTGCGATTACAGTGCGAATGATATTATTTCTTGTCACCCGGGATTCATTGCCAATCCACTCTGTCAGAACGCCGGTGATATTCGCATCGGAATCGTCAAGGAGTTCATTTGTAACCGGAAAATATCCGCCATATTTGCTGATTTCATAATCCATTCTCTCAAACTGAGGTGTGGTTTTTGCTCCGATTTTCGTTCCTTCTCCCACTTTTACGAAACCAGTCTGCTGAGAACGCTTTTTGAATGTTCTGCTGCCCTTGTTTGTCGTGACGTTTTCCACGTCAACCAGATCGATCAAAGAGAAGCGAGCATCTCTGTATGTATTGATGCGGGTCTGAATGTCTTCCGGAACCGTATATCCTCCATCTGCGGATGTACCCTCATTCATTGAGTCAGTCATCCGGAATCCCGCTCTCGCCGCCTGGGCAAATTCATGTACAGCGTCCGTGTGATCGGCTTTCTTTGCCTGTGCTGCGTTCTGCTGCATGTCCTCAACTTCCTGTTCGTCCAGATCCTTGAGAAGATCGAACTGCTGCTGCATCGCTTTCAGTTCATTTTTCGCTGCTTCGGCCTCGTCCAACTTTCCGCCCTCGGCCAGGTTTCTCACTTCTTCTTTTTTCGCATTGATTTTATCGAGAAGTTCTAACAATTTTTTGTTCATTCTTTTTTCTCCTTTCCACTCAGACTCCAAAAAAGTCTAAGTCTTCCAACAGGGCTTTTTTTCTTTCCTGCTCTTTTTCATCTTTCAGGCGTCTCATGACTTCGTCCGCGATATCGTCCGGAGTTTTTCTTTTCAGGTCTTCCGGTGTATGTTTGTAACGGTCAAAAAGGTCGCTCTGGCAGGCTGTTGCATTTACGGAGTTTTCAACTTCAAAATTGAAATAATCCGTCACATCTTTTCCCACCATCCAGGTTTCCGCGTTAATCAGGTCATTTACGGCATCTTCGCTGACTCCCTCTTTTGTATGTTCCATATAGGCCTGCAGAATTGCTTTCTGACAAGTGTCAAGGATTTCTGCATCTTTTCTCAGATCATCTGCATTCAGACTTTCAAGAAAATAACCATTTGTTGGCTTATGAATCATAAAAGTTCCATTCGCCGGAATAATGATCCGGTCTCCCGCGCATGCGACTACAGAAGCGATGCTGGCTGCAATTCCGTCAATATAGGTTGTGACCTTTGCTTTGCTTCTTTTCAGCATGTTATAAATAGCGATTCCTCCGAACACTGACCCGCCGCCGCTGTTGATGTGCAGATTGATTTCCTCCGCTCCGTCCAGATTTTTCAAAAAATCTGAAATATCCGAAGGACAGGTGTCTTCGTCGCTCCATTTCCCCCATTCGTCAGAAACAATGTCCCCAAAAATGTTGAGGTCTGCGCTGGTCTGGGTCTGATTTTTGATTTCCAGGCTTCCAGCGAGTTTGCCCTTATTTTTAAACTGCATTTTCATTTACTCACCTTCTTTCTTGTACTGGCTGCCTACCATCGTAATCGGAATGTAATTTCCGTTCACCATCAGGGTATCGCCGCCTTCTTTTGCATTTTTGTCCAGATATTCTCTCGCTTCGTTCGGAGAGTAGATCCCATTATTTACGGCTGACGCAAGCATTTCCATCTGGCTTTTTGAATCTGTCCGGAGAATTGCCTTTTCGTTGAATTTATACAAAAATCCCTCGTTCTGTTCTTCGATGCTCAGGATCTTCCCGTTTATTTCCTCTTCGTACATTTTCAACCGGTATGACATTGTATCAACCAGGAAAGCAAGCTGCTGCATTTCGCTGTTTGCATAACTGCTTTTCTCATAGTTGTTGATTTGATTCGGTTTGATTCCGAAGGCCCCAGCGATCTGGAGGGCGCTGTATTTTTTCAGTTCGAAAAACTGTGCATCCGTCAGTGACATTTTTAACGGTGTCAGTTGTAATCCCATCGGAATTGGAACAACTTTTCCGGCGTTCTGCGGTCCGGTGAGGCGGTCGCCGAATTTCTTCTGCAATTTTTTCACTCGCTCTTCGTCGAAATCGCCACTATACTGCATTACCAGGCTTGCGGTCAGCCCCTGTTTGTACAGGTTGTTCATGAAATTCTGGCTTTCTGCTGCTCCATCTACCGTTTTTTCCAAAATCTCCCTTACCGGCTGCCCGAGCACTCCATCCAGACTGTACCAGGTTTTGAAATGCATAATTTCTGTATTTCTGAAAACATACAGTTCGCCGTCCCAGGGGTCAGTGTACTGGTAGTACAGCTGACCTTTTCCTCCGAAGATTCCGGCATCATCCATGATCACGGAAACTCGGTTGCTTTGCAGGGGCCAGAGGTCCAGAATTTTGTATTCTCCTCCAAATTTTTTCCGGTTGAAAATTCTCCGTATCCATATATATCCATTTCCATAATGTTGGCAGTTCTGTTCGACCGTGCTCCACATAGTTGTCGGAGTCATGATATCGTTCGGTCTTACTGTCAGTAACCTTGTTACTTCTGTCGGGTCCGCCCGAATCCGGCCCTCTTTTGTGTCCTGATAGTATTTTAACGGTAATTTGCCCATGGTTTCACTCAGCATTTTCAGACAGGTGTAATAGGTCACCTCTCCAATCAGGTTGTTTTTTACCCCGCTGATTCCCAGCCATTCCAGCAGCTCGTCATCATTCAGTTCTGCCGATCCCGTCAGGACGTTCCAGGCGTCTTTAATTCTATTTAACAGTTTCATCTTGTCACCAATCGCTCTCTAAAAATTCATCGACCGCTTTTACCAACCACGCCGTGTCAAACTGGTGGTACATTGCCAATTTGAAGGCGCACAGCGTAGCATCGACAGGGTCAATTCTTTTTGTTGTCGCGTCTTTATCAATTTTTATCAATCCCTGATTCTGACGAATCACGGCGTTACTCATTGCGTAATTCAATACGGGGTTGTATATGTACAGTATGTTCCCGCTGTATACCGCTTCTCTGAATCCCTGCGTTGCTTCATTCAGGGACCTTTGACTTTGAAAGACTTCTTCTACCTCATATCCTTCATCTGACAGGTCCATCATGATCTTACTGGCGTTTGCCGGGTCGAAACAAAGAGTTTTTATACACCATTCATTCTTTTCGCAGGTTTCAATAACATACCGCATGACTGCATTTTGATCTACAATCGGGGTGTTTGTGACAGTTAAGAACCCTTGCCTCTCCCATGCATCGTAGTCCACTTTGTCTTTTGCTTTTCTTTCCGCCAGCTTCTCGCGGTTCGGTACAAAAGAATGAGAATATAGGATATATTTTATAATTTCCTTCCCGGTCTGGTCTTTTTCTCCGGATTGGAACGGGATCATAAAAGCCACTGAGGTCAAGTCAATTTTTGCTGACATATCAAATCCCACATACACATCCATGCCCCTGGTATCAATCGGAATTTCTTCGACCTGGCACTTTTTCCACTTCTGCATGTCCATGTAGCCGTTTTCTTTTGCCTGTACCCACACATTCATGCATTTTGTCAGAAACGCTGTCATATGTTCCGGAATTTCTTTAGCAATCCGGTATTCACCGTCGATCTTTTCCCGGCCTTCCGGATATGACATGCGGATAGGGTTGGCTTTCTTCCAACATTCCCGGTTTTCTAGGTTTTCCAGATTCTCGTAGTCTTCCGGATCCAACTCGCATATGTCTATCAGATAGGTATCATTTTCCACGTCAACGTCCGGTTCCAGAACTTTTGAGCAATAGGTATATTCGGTCACATAACAAGGATATGTCAGATCCATTCCCGCCGTGGTAATAATCATCAGCAGGGGCTCTTTTGTGTTTGCACCAAGGCCAAGGTCATAAAATTCTGTGGTTTTATGCTGGTGGTACTCGTCCAGAATCAGCCCGGCAGGGTTTGTTCCATCACCGCTTTTTCCGTCTTCCTTGCTCAGAGGTTTAATGAAACTCCCGGTTTTTATATGGGTAATCTGGTCGCGTGTGATCTTGAATTTTCCTCGGAGTGGCGATCCTCTCAACATCAGGTTCGCTTCGTTGAATACAATTTTTGACTGATCTCTTTTGACTCCTGCTGTGTAATACTCATAGATTTCTTCATTCTTCGTAGCTGAGACAGAGATTTCGTATAAGGCTATCCCTGCCTGTTCCTGGGACTTTCCGTTTTTCCTGGCCACCTCAGTGAATGATTTTTTGAAACGTTTCATCCCTCTTTTGTCTCTCCATCCGTATAGCTGACAGAGACGAAATTTCTGCCAGTCCGTGAGCTGGATCGGCTGACCGGCCAGCACGCCTTTTGAATGATACAGCATAGCAAACCAGTCAACTATTTTTTGCGCTTCTTTTTCGTCCCAGTGGTATGGAAATTCTTCGCTTTCTTCTTTCTGAATGTCTTTCAGGAACCGTATGCATGCCCATTTATGTTTCTTTCCGCTGACGTTCTTTCCAGAAATGCAACTTTCCGCATATTCTTTGATTTCATCCAAAATCATCAAATCGCCCCAAACTGTTCTTCCAGTTTTTCTTCGGTTTTGCTCGTCTTCAACGCTGCTGCCTTTAACCGGGCATCAATCGTCAGGCCGCACAAGGCTGCGAACTTTCTCATTTCTTCCGCGAAATTTCTCTGAATATCTATCATCGGATTTTTTACCGTGATGGTGCCATTTCTGGTTTCGCGGTCAATGCAAAGAGTCTGTTCTTTCAGCATTTCCGTAGTTTTCACATAGTTAGAAAACGCATTGCAGTAACCGCCGAGGTTATTTTTGTCCAGATTTCCAATCATTTCTATTTTTTCCAGTTCTTTCACCAGACGTTTCCACTCTTTTACCGCAACATCATCAACCAGCCAGACGGGAGGCCGCCGCAACTGATTTTTCCCCGTCGTTACGCTACTTTCTTCCGCTTTTCGGCGTTCGATGTTGACCACGGTCAGATGCCCTTTCTGCATTTCCGTGGGTAATCTGCTTTTTCCCATTTGCCTCCCCTCCTTTCTGATTGCCACTTTTTTTCTCTTATTTAGAAAATTGTGAAAATCAGCCTAGACGAGCGGTCGGTGGGCCGAGGTTGAAAACTTTTCAGCCTCCCCCTCCCTGCTGCTCGCGCCGGAATTGTGTAAGCATTTCTGATAATTGTTTCTCCATCTCTGTCTTTTTCATCTTGTATAGCTTTTCTATGTGGCTGTGTGTATCATGGTGAAGACTCATCAAGTTGTCCGGATCCAACCGCCTTTCCCAGCACTCTCGAAGCGGCAGGATATGATGCACCGTGTCGGCCAGTTTGACTTCTCCGCTGGTCATATACAGATAAACGTCGATCCCGTCTTCTTCCAGGATCCTTTTTCTCTGATTCTCCCATTCTTTGCTGTCATAGAAAGCTTTTGCTTTTGAGTCCCTGGCGCATTTGTCATATTCTTTGTGCCGCTCCTTCAAACACGGGCATCTGCTGCCGCTCGGGATCCTGCTGCCGCACCTGGAGCATCTCTTGTAGATCATCTTTTTTCTCCATGAAAAAAACCGAGAGTTCTTCGCTCTCGGTTTTCCGCTTATGGGTTCGCTTTTTCTCCTGAAGGGAGAATCGAAGCAGCAGGTCTCGAACTCTGCTTTTCCAGGGGGTAAGTCTGGTGTTCTTCCCGGTGAACTATGCTTCGTTATCGGCGGCCGGTTGGCCGCCTTTTTTCCAGGGTATTAACTTGATTTTTCTCCACTTTCAATTTTAGCACACTTTTTTATGCTTTTTATGCAACTTTAATTTTCTTCAAAAAATTTATCAATCCTTCGGCTGACAGCGCTCTGGCTCATGTGAACTTTTCTCGCTACCTTCTGCTGCGGGATGCCGTCGATATAATACATTCTGAAAATGCGGCGGGTCAGACTATCCGTAATGTTCTCTATGTATGTTTCGATATCCTCGCATTCCTTTTCGAGTGCTTCTTTCCGTTCCTGGTACCTTCTTCTCTTTTTCTGTAAGAGGTCTTCATCTACACCTATCACCGCCTGCGGGCGTGGGATTCCTGTTCTTCCATCCAAAATCACACTATTATCTATCATATCCTCCCTGAGATGAATCAGTTTATATGCCAGTTCTTGAATCTCTTCCTTGTTGCTTCGATACGCTTCCAGTCTTTCCCGTGTCATCTCTTCCTCCTCATTCCCATTTTCTTCCTGTGTTCCGGTCTCTGAACACAATTCTGTTCGTTATTTCGTAACCCATCTTTTCGGCCACTTCTTTAAAAACTTTCACCATCCAGTCTATTACCGCTGGCTGGCGGTCTGCCTGTTGCATCGCTTTCCCTGCCGTCGGGTCCGGATATCCCTCTTTATTCTTCATTGTTTTTTTCTCCTTATTTTTTCCTCTTTGTTCTTCCGGCCGGTGTTACTTTTTCGCCCCATGGACACTGACCGGTGATTTCAATGCCTGACACCAGTTCTTCCGCTCTGAATGTATTCGGGCAGATGGTATAATTGAACACCGTTCGGAATAAAATGCAATGTGGGTATATTGCTACTACGGTAGCTTCGATTATTCTTCGATTTTCCCGCTCGGCGTCGGTCAGGCCCTTGACGTCCGGTAGTCGCAACATTACCTTGTCTCCGGTGGTCAAACCCTGGATGGTTGTCTTATACTCACTCATCCTCTTCTCCTTCCTGATTGGCCTCGTAATCTTTTAATAGCTGCTCAATCATTTCTATTACTTCCCCAGTTGAAAAGTTTTCCTTCAGACCCATTCTCCATTATCAACCCACTTTGCCCTGAAAAGAATTTCTCTCATACGTTCTGTACCTCCTCCACTTGTCCCGATTCTTCTAACCAACTTTCAACACATTGTAGGCATATATAGCAACTGCACCAACCTTGTCCTTCCACTATTGCTTTTTGTTTTAACATTCTTTCACCTTTAAGCATCTGTTTTTCACATACGCAGCACAAATGAGAAACCCTTATTTTTACGATTTTTTCTGTCAGATTTGATTCCGAACCATCCATATCCCCTGCGAATATCTGACTATCAATATACATTTCTTCTGGATATTTCAATCAACTCCATCTCCTTCCATTTATTGCAAATTCCTTAATCTTCCTTGTACTGTTCTGGCAGTGGCATCCAGGCATTTACGAACGCACTGTTCATCGGAAATAGCGCATAATCTATTATTCTTCGTCAATAATGTTCGGATCTACAGCATTATATTCAACTCCGGCAAATGTCTTCAAAATTGCTTCAAATATCAGTTTTGCACCTTCGCAGGGAACTGCCATACCAATCTGCTTTCTTACCTGTTCCTTCGATCCTTCAAAAACATAATCATCTGGGAATGTTTGAAGTCTTGCTCTCTCTCTGTTCGTTAAAGCTCTCGGCTCTGCCCAATGATAAACGTGTGTTCCGCCTCCGCCTGATCCAGTCACAGTATAAGACGGTTTCTCAGGATCAAGTCTTTTGTAGATTGTACTAATCCGGGTTTTGGTGTTAATCTTCAAATCCTCCGGCAAATCCACATCCCAAGCATTTTGTCCCGGCCCAATCAGGTTTAATCTTCTAACAACCTGCGCCGACTGTTTTGTGTGTTCGTTATTGTATGCATCAGCCGGAATCGGAGGTTCTTCTATTGCCTGACGACAGGTTTTCATTTCACCTGTCGGAGCAGGAATTTTGAACTCGAACGGAAGGTCATCTCTGATACCTACAATAATAATTCTGTGTCTTGCCTGCGGAATGCCATACTCCTCAAATTTATATAAATTCGGATAAATTCGATATCCTGCGTCTTTCATATCTGACAAGATTTTTTCAAATGCTTTTCCTTCATTTGCGCTTCTTAATCCACCAACATTTTCGGCAAGAAACCATTGTGGTTTAAATCTTTTCAGAGCTTTTACTCCGTAAGAATATAGTGGTCCATATACACCGTCCATTCCTTTCTGCTCTCCTACAACGCCGTAATCATTACAGGGGAAGCCGAAGGCCAGAGCGTCGATTGGTGCCAGCTTGCTCATATCGAATTTACGGATATCTTCATGATGAACTGTTTGTGGTGCATCAGGGCAGATATTGTGCCGATATGTTTCACAAGTATTTGCATCATAATCATTAGCCCATTGATGTACAATTGAATAATCGGAATTGCCTATATCAGCATGGGTAGCTCCCCATGCAATTCCGCCTGGCCCGCAGAATAATTCTCCAAGATGAAAAATCATAATTATTTTCCTTTCCTTCCCAAATTTTTGAGGACTCTAGAATCTTTTCTAATCTTTTCATTTCTCTATTCTCTCCTTCCAGCTCTTGCATTCCTTACATCTCACCTTACTACTGCACATTACCCCGTTGATTATTAACAACCTCGGGCACCCGGGCCGCACATATACGATCAGTTCACCGACGTTCCCGGTGCTGTGTTGACAGGTTTTGTATTTTTCGGCCATTTTTTCCATCATCTGTTTTTTCCTCCTGGTAGTATCTCCGGGAAATCCCAGAATGACATTTGCCCTTCCACATTTTCATCCTCCATCCACCAAAGAAAAACTTCTTCGGCATCTTTCCATTTCGCAGGTTTTCCAGTCTTTTTGATCTCTTCCAACATTCTTTCGAACGCTTTTTTATATGCTCTTTCGTATGCCGGAAAGTCCCTGAACTCTTTCCAACGTTTCTTCCCAGCCATCGGACAGCCAATGCAGCCAACACGGTCATAACCTCGCTTATACAGATCGCATGTTTCAATTTTTTCTGATTCGATATATTTCCAAATATTCGTATTTCCCCAGTCGATAATAGGGTTTACAAGCATTTTCTGCTTCTGCATGCACATTTCTGTCATTCGCCGTTTTGCATCATTGTCTTCTAGCAGCATAACAGTTGAAAAATGTTTAGCTTCTTTTTTGGTTTTTCCTAACTTTTCAAATTCCGAGCGTCTGCTTCTTGCTGTGCTTTCAGCCCATCGAACTCCTGTTGCTATGTACCTGCCATCTCCAGCTTCTTCTTTTAGCACCTGACAACAATACCTTACCCACCTAGTTGGTGGTAATTTCTTCCGTGGAATCAGCCGCCACATTGATATGCGTTCGCCTTTGTATGTTGGATAATTTATTTTTGCCTTTATTCCGTTCAACTCCAGCCCTCTGAATACTTTTTTGATGTGCTGAACTGTTGGTGGTGCATCTGCCGTGGTCAGGCTATGTTGAACCTCAAACGGCACCCCGGACCGTTTAAATAGTTCCAGCATGACGTCTGAATCTTTCCCGCCGGAATATGTGCATATCAACGGCTGCTTATAGTGTTGCAATGACATTTCAGACGCCAGTTTGATGCGCTCAATTGCCTTTTGCTCTAAATCCATTTTCCTTTTCCTCCAGTGCCCTCACAGCCGTTTTCAATGCCGCTACACGCTTCTGAACATCAGTATCTTTCATGTCTTTCGATTTCTTAATTTCCTCTTCAAGCACTTCTATAACCTCGTCTGGTGTCAACTTCCAGGTGCATGGATCACCGGATGCTACTACATCTAACAATAATTTTGTGGCATCCAGTGATATTGCATTATTAGTATTTCCCACGTCATCCAACCAGCAGTATGCACCATTTGCTACATCCTTAAGAAATTTACAATTCATGCATGATCTTGCAGCACACCCCATTCTGATTTCGCGCCATTTTTTTATGAAATCCAGGATGATTTCGTTTTTGACTTCCTGACTGACTTCACACGGCTCTGCGTGGTCAGTGTTATAGCTGTTGATGAAATCTCGGGCGGTGCAAGGTTTCTTGTCTCCAAAAACACCCCAGTACAGACCTTTGCATATCACAAGATCATACGGATAACTTGCGGAAGGTTTATAGTTTGTTGCTTTCACGTTATTATCCCATGTGTATCCTTCTTTTTCTGCGATCTCAAGAACCTTTATTACTTCTTCTTCATTTCTACATGTCACTCTGATTTCCGACATTTTTCTATCTCCTATTTTTTTGTACTCCGAAACACCTTCCCGGGATACCGTCCTTCCCTCAACTTCCGGATGTGTTCCACCGTCACCGCCGCCTCATCCCGACTGATTCGCTTCTGTGCGTTCGCATATGCCTTTTTGCGGGCGTTTTCTGTCTGTGCAATTAGATACTCGCCACACGTCCCGTGACAACCTATATAGCGTTTCTTGCAGTTCTTGCAAGGGAAATCCTGCATTGAAGTCACCCCTTCCTTGGTTTGAAAAACCTCACTACACATCACCTTTTCTTCCTGATCATCCAGGGGCGTTGCGTTTGATGCTGTTCCCATTTCTCATCCTTCCAGTCTTTTTACTGTCTCCGCAGTCAGCTGCTGCAGTTTTCTTTTCTGTTCCTGCAATGCCGGTGGTAACTGCCGGAATGTCATCTGTGAACGCTGCTCCTGTTCGTAGATCATCCGGAAGTTTGCACGGTCGGCAGTTTCGTTTTCAGATGTGCAAAGGCTCTGGAAACCGAGTCTCCTCACGCACTTCTGTGTGATTTCATCCAGCTGCTCCAGGGCTTCCTGTTCCCGATACATCCCTTTGAACCGGATTGCCATTTTCACATCTTCCCAGGCTTCGCCCCAGTCTCGAACGGGCGCCTGTGTCATTCCTGCCGTTTTTTCTCTCAGCTCAGCGATTGACGGTGGGAACTTGCAGGTGCTCATATGCTCTTTTAATGCCATCAGGCAGGGCTTATAGTCCAGATCTGCCAGCATAGTCCACCAAACCTCTTTTGACTGCCGATCCGGCATAATATTCGCTGACGGCCACGCTGCCCTAATCGCTGCCGAAATCGTTGCAAATTCCTGTGTTGTCATGTTCTTTTACCCACTCCTTCAGGTCATCATATCTGTCTTCATTTTCCGTAGCCTGTTGCTCATTTTTGAGCGGAAACAGGCCAATCCATCCGTTTACGATTGATTGTTCAATGATTGCGATCTTCCTGTCCGGATCATCTGGAGCAAGGGCCTCAAGCTTTTTGACAGCAAGCTGCATAGCCCGATCCGTCAAAGGCCGCTTTATCTCCTTGCGAAATGATTTATACTCCTCCAGTGCCGCGTCTACGCGCGCGTTTCCCGAATAGGATTCGGATTCCGAATTTTGATTCGGATTAGGATTAGGATTACGGGAACATTTGCAATCATCTGTATACATCTGCATACATATGTTTTCAGATGATTTCATGTTTCTATCAGATGCTTTTTCTTTTCCTGCATATGCTTCTTTTTCACTTTCCTCACTCGGTTCCGGATATCTGCTCTTTTTCGCTCTGACGTTCTGATGGACTTCCCAAGCCGGGAGATAGAGGAAAGGCTTACTGTCTACTCTGTACAGCTTCACGCATCCTACTTCCGCCAGCTTCACAAGCGCATCTTCTACGTTTTTAAGAGTCACCCTGTCTTTAAGTGGGAACAGCCTTGCTTTTAAAATTGCAGGCCGTGCATCAAATCTTCCATAATCATCGCAATTTACAATCAATCGATAAAAAAATGTTTCTTCAAATGATGACAGTTCGTTGATACTGTCACTGGAGCAGATGCTTTCTTTTAAAATTCTGCTTGGCATCTGTCTTTTCTCCTTGTTATGTTTGTGCGTTCTCAATGCACTCTATCAAAATCTCAATTCTCGGTTCCTTCTTGTCCACCTGGAAGTTGTCCGAAAAACCTCTGACATATTTCCACCCATCATCCGGAAGGACCCCAGACCTCACTAGCGCGTCTTGGACAAACTTGTGTGCCGTTGCCGCTATGTTATCCAGGTCTCTCCTTTTTGTCGGCTCGTAGAAGGTGTAATGAAGTCTCACAGGCTTTTCAATTCTCTTCCTTCCAAGGTCTTTCCGGATGAAAGCACCTATATATGCCTGCCAGTGCTGTTTCATTTCATTCCCGCAGTTGTAACGGCCACTTCTCCGGCGCTCCGCCTGGAGGTATTCATTCAGTCCCGGAAGCGTTCCTGGGATCACAAGCTTATAAATCATTCGCCGCTTCCTTCCTCCATGCCTCAAAAGTGTTCTCCATCGTGCTAATCTTCTTATCTAGCTCCTTCACCCGGGTTTTTTCTTTTACTATGTATTCGTGAAAGTAATATTCATCCAGCGTGTTCCCTGGAATCGGCCGGAAATAGCCGTCACCGGCGTTGATGATGCAGTCCCCATTCCGGTTTGCTTTTTCAACCAGTTCCCGGAGAGTCCTGTCTATTGTTGAATTACTCTTGTCGATCACATCCGGCCGCCCTACTGCACTTCCGGCTCCGCTTGTGATCCTGTCAAAAATGGCCTGTGCCATGTCTGCTGCTGTCATGCTGTCACTCCTTCCCGCCCCCCGGCCAGTTTGAGGGGCTTTGGTGTGTGATATATCATTCAGATGCTCTGTTGGTCTGCTGGCTCACCTGCAGGTCTTCATCCGGCACTTTGATGCCGTAGACCTTGTACATTTCCTCAAATTCCTTCATGCCCCGCTGATGGGCTATCGTGTGATGGTACCGGCACAGGCACATCTTTCTCAGATCACTATCGTCAACCGTCCGCCGGTCCCTTCCCATCCCGATCGCGTCAACATGGTGGATCTCCCCGGGCTTCCCACATACACAGCACTTCCTTTTCATCAGGCAGAAATACAGGTACTTCCCGATATCGTCCGTCCGGTTTACTGCATAATCAGAAAGGGGAACGCCATTTTCCAGGGCATATTCCAGAATGGTATTGATGAACTCCCTAGCTGTATCCATGGAACAGTCAGAAAGTGAAAAATACTCACAGCCTGTTTTTGCGATATGCAGATATTTCAGCCATTCTTTCTGAACCTCCGGGAGATAGCCGGTATAGTCGGAAATGTCCCGGATTGTCGCATAGGCTTTCTTCCTCTGCTCAATTGATATGTACCGGCCATCATCTATCCGGAGTTCCCCGCTTCTGATCTTTTTTCTGAGCAGAAGCTCCCCGATCTGGAGCTTTGGAAGGTCAATCACCAGTGTGGTTCCCTCCGGGCCCTCTTTATACTTTTGGATATTCACCAACGCATGCATGTCCATCCGCCTCCTTAATTCCAGGGAAGCTCGCTGTCAACACTTTCTGGAATGTCCTGCTCCATATCTTCTGGTGCTGGTTCTGGAAGGCTCTGCCGCTGTTTCAACTGGTCTATCCACTTCTCATACACGCTCAACTGTATGGATTCAATATTGCTGATATTCTTCTGCCTTAACGCTTTCTCCAGATTCATTCCGGTTCTTTTCGCTTCTGCCAAAAGGCGCTGCTGTTCTTTCTTATTGATCAACCGGTCTGAGGGCTGTTCCGTTTGCTCTTCCATTTTTTCCTTCCCTTTTTTAGGAAATTGATATACAACCATGCCTGAATCTGCATTTTTAATGACCAACTGATTGATCCGGCCTTTTTCATCATAATCAAGTTTTGAGACCTCAAATCGGTCAAAACAGGTATACTTTCCATTGCTCTGTGCTTTGATCGTACAGTTATTCGAACTGATCCAGATAAATGGTGCTGTATACAGTTCTCTGCCGATTCCCCAGTTAAAGCAGGCTCGTTTAAAGGAATCAGAAGCCAGTCCCTTTTCCTTCTCCGTATAGCTTTCTTTTCCGGTATCTTCCTTTGATACCCAGATCTTCCGGTCATCATCCCATATAGAAACGGTACAGTTCGCATTATCCCGGCTGTGGAACCTCTGCCAGTTCATCGGCCCCGCAACCTCGTCAAGTATGTTCATATCGCACCGGGCATCCTTATAAAGCAGAAGTGACACTCCATTGCCTTTTACTACGGAAATCCTGCACTCTACTTCGTCTGCCCGGAGTTTCCGGAACTTCAAAGGTTTCATTTAATCACCAGGCTTTCCGTCTGCTTGAGGGAAGCAATCCCCTCGAATTTCTCTGGATCTTCTTTTACCGCTTTCAGCAGAGCAACACGGTCTACTGTTTTTGAAATGACCAGAAACTCTTCCGGAACTGCAAGGGAGTCCACGTTGTCCAGGGACGGTGCATTCTTTCTGATAGAGAAACTGTGGAAGTCTGTCTTAAACTTCTTTTTGTCTGCCGTTATCATCGCACGCTTCAGGGCTTTCTTCATGTATTCAATGTTGTTCTTTCTCGTCCTTTTCATATCAGTCAGACGTGCAATTTCTTTATCGATCGTATCAACCTCTCCTGCCAGCGTGTCCATGATTGCCGCATAAGCCTCCGCCTTCTGCTCAAACTCATAATCCACACACTCCAGTGTGTCTTTCATGATCTGCGGATCAATGTTCCCTTCCTCTGCCATCTCAAATAAAACGCTATACTGTCCTGTTAATTCTCTTAATGTCATCTTGACTTTCCTCCTTGTTTGTCTCATAATGTAATTGATTTTTTATTGCTATGTGCCCCGCCGGAGTTGCCGCTCCAGGGGCATTTTTCATTTCTTCCGGTGTTGCATCCCGGACAAATTCAGCCCAGATCATCCAGCCACCTCCCGACAGATTCTTGCACTCGCGGGATGAGAGTTATTATTTCCTCGTACAATCTCTTGCACTCCGGATCCAGTGCATCCAGGGCTCTTGATCTCTCGCCCAGCTTATGAAGCCTGGATTCTACTTCTTTATCTGTCATGTTCCCGCCTCCGAAGCTCTTCATCCACCAAACGTCTCAACTCTGCCAGTTCCTTATTGACTGCTTCCAGCACCTGGTCATACTCCGGTTTCCAGTCAATGCCGGAGTGTCGTAAGACCCACATTTTTGTATGTACAGCATTGATATAGCGGCTTACTTCTGCATCTGTCATTCTCGTTGCCTCCTTCCTCTGAGCAGTTCCCGAATACCATCCCAAGCATCCAGCATCAGCCATTTGAGGAAAATGAACATTCCAACTGTCCCGACTACCCGGCATCCCGCGCTGACATCTCCCTGCGTCGCCACCCAGGCGGCCGCCGTGATCGATGTAAGGGTTGTCACGGTGTTTCTCAGCATATTTTCCACGCTCGTCCTCCTTTCCCGCCCTCAGGCGGTTTTTGCTTTTGGTGTTACGTCAAAGCCAATGTTTCCTCCGGCCCGGATCATAACTTCCTCTACCATTTTGCGTACTACTTCCGGTGGAACATCTTCCTGCCGGACCCATTCACCATTGATTTTCAGATTGCTTATAATCGTGGGCTTTCTCATGATTCTCACCTCCTGGTTTAGAGTATGTAGTCTATGGATTACCGGTTACTGGATCACCCCAGTCTCACTGCAAGAACGTCACCAGCGGTACCTATTTTCAATATGTGCAGCTCTCTCAAGCTGAAAAGGCCAAGCTTATCGAAGACGTCCGTTATTACAACGGTGGCTCTCATGTTACCATTCGTGATTTAACCCCAGCGGGTCATGAATTTTTGGCCAATATTCGAAATGATTCCATATGGAAGAAAGTTATTTCGAAGGCTCCTGATGCTTCTCTACCGGTTCTTTTTGAGCTGGCCAAGGACTTTGCGGTAAAGTATTTTCTTGGGTAACCGGAAAACTTACCAGCATTTTCAGTGTGAGTTCCGCTTTGCACCCAAAAGTGGAACTCTTCACTTCATAATCTTCTACATGGTGGATTCTTTTTCCATCCAGGTAGAGATTATATCCGCCGCCGGCATTGCTCTTAATCTCTAATCCCATCGGCTGTTCTACCATTATTTGGCTCCTTTCATCCGGCTTTCTGCTGCTCCTGGCATCTTCGAGCCTTTTCAATCTCGCAACGCGCCCACAGGGCATCAAAGCCGGCTTTTGCAACAGCCAAGCTCTGTGGATCATGCTCCGCCATAATTTTCGCTGCCTCTACCATCTCAGTGATTTCAGCTTTTTCTTTCTCTGTCATATGATTCTCCTTTCCTTTACATTGTCTTGCTTTTCTGTTGTGTTTCTCCTATACTTTGCTCACAGGGCACTGGCATGTGCCTGAGTATGAAAGAAAGGAGAACTTTATAAAATAATGTCTTTTAATGAATTTTTTGCCCAGCTTTCAGCGTCCGATATCATTCAGTTACTGGGAATGGCAGCTTCGTTTTTAACAGCCCTTATTGCTATCATTATTTCCCTGATATCCTTACGCCAAAATTCTAAAATGATTGAAGAAAGCACTCGTGCGGTCATTTCTGTGTATTCTCAAAGTATAGATACCGGAACACCTAAGCTTTTTATTGTCATAAAAAACTTTGGCAATTCTGTAGCTATCATCCACAAATTCGACTATGACTTTGATTTATTGGGTTGCTATTACTTCAACAGTGACAAGGACTATCTGAAAGATCTTATCGGATCTACTTTGGCCCCAAATCAATCCCGCATATGTTGCTTTGACTATCAAAAATTGACACGTCCTATAACCTTTAAAATTGAATACCAATCCGGACGTAAAAAATATCGGGATTCGTTTACTGTAGATTTAAGAGCTGGTATTGATATGCCCGCTCCCAAAACAGCAACTAAAGAAGAAGAGCTAAAAGCAATTTCATATTCCCTTCAGGAAATGCTCCAGAAAAGCCTTTAATTTATTTTTTGAACAAGGCTAAATTCTCCTAAAACACTTTTCAGCTCATCCAAAACTATTTTCGCTTCATCATATGACAATCCAGCTTCGGAGAATTTGTTTATGATACTTGCAACAAGTTCTCCGATTTTTTCACCTTCTAAAACTTTCCCATTATTCAGCTGTATGCTCCGAAATGTCATTTTCTTGTCACCCCTTTCCTTATATCAGGCTGTTTTCTCCAGATACGCCAGATCTTTCACCAGCTCGTTCATCTCCTTTTTCCTCCTTTCTGTTTGTTGTTTTGTGATTTTATTATATCACTAAGCGTAATTTTGTCAACCAATATTTTTCACTTTTTTGTTGCAAAGTGATATTTTTTGTGCTATCATTGCTTTTGAAAGGAGGTAGCGAAAGTTGAACGCAGAAGGCGAACGTCTTAAACTTTTGAGACAAGCACTTGGAATACGGCAAGGAGATTTTGCAAGTAAAATATCTACTACGCAGGGTCATATTTCAGACATAGAAAACGGACGTAAAAATCTCAGCGAAAGAACTATAAAACTTATCAGCCTTGAAAACTGGGATGGAAAATTTGTAAATGAGGAATGGCTCCGTGACGGAGTCGGAGAAATGTTCAAAGAAAGATTACCCCAGGATGAAGTTGCTTCCTATGTAGAAGATCTTCTTGAATCCGATGGGAATCCTTTCTACGAGGTCATCATTGGAATGATGAAAGCTTACCATGAAATGGATGAAACCTCTCGGCAGGCGGCTCTTGAGTTTTTCCGCCGGCTGAAGGAAAATCTGGAGAAATAAAAAAGGAGGCTCAACGCCTCCCCCTTCTTTCCAGATATTGGGATAGAATAGTGTAGATTTTTCTGATCATTGGAAGATCCTGTTCCTCCAGATGAGATAAGAGTCTCATTATTTCTTCCATGTACTGTTTCATATGTATGCCCTCCTTTATCTTCGAACATATGTTTGTTTCTTTAAACCTATAATATAACTTTTCCTTATAGTTTTCAAGGACTTTCACACGTTCTGTAAAATAGTTACAATAATGGAAACGATTGGTAATTGAGGGCATTATGCGATTTTCGCAATCGTCCGAGATCTCGGACACTTCTTTTGAACGCAGATCATGACCAGGAATAAGGAGGTCTAAAGTGTTTCAGATTGTATATTCAAAGAAAGCTGAAAAATTTTTAAAAAAGCAGGACGTTCCTACCCGGAAACGTTTGGTTACAGCCATTGACAAGCTTCCTCTTGAAGGAGATATTAAAAAGTTACAGGGAGCTGACGGGTATCGTCTCCGAGTTGGTAACTTTCGTGTATTATTTGACGTAAATGGAATTATCATAGATATTATAGAAATCGGAAACCGCGGCCAGATTTATAAAGGAGTGTGATCTATATGTCAAACGTAAAAGAAAGAATCATTGGTGCAGTTACCATCATGAATGAAAAGGATGCACAGAAAGTATGGGATCTGATCCAGGGCACTTTCATTTTGAACAATGCAGAGGAGGTAGAGCCGGACCCGGAAGAGCTGGAAGCTATAAGAGCTTACAAAGCTGGTGATCCGGAATATCAGCCTTATATCTCTCATGAAGAATTGATGAAAGAACTTGGATTGTAAACAATCAAAAAGCTGGCCTGCCCGGCCAGCTGCATTATCATTTGTATGGAGAATCGTAGAGATCTGATATTCTCACCTTCAGGCCTTTGGCCAGCTTCTCCATCACGTCCATTCGTGGACTTTTTCTCCCGGCTACGATATCGTCTACAGTAGACTTCGGGATCCCGGTCAGGATTGATACCTGACGGATGGAAAGATTCTTTTTAACCATGATGTTTTCTAATAATATCTTCATGGGAATAGTATTCCCTAGTTTATAGTGTATACTTTGGAAGATAATGGAAAGAGCATTTCAAAGAAAGAAAAGAGGGAAAGTATGAAGAAAAGTAGAAAGTTATTACTTTGTTTGGTTGCGTTATTACCTTTTTCGTTACATGTAAAAGCAGAACACACGCACACCTGGAGTAATTGGGAAGTAACTTGTCCCGCCACATGCAATTACGAAGGTGTCAAAGTAAGATATTGTACTGAATGTTACGAAGAAGATGTAGAAGATATTCCTGCTACAGGAAAACATGACTGGAGCGAATGGTATATCGAAGAGCCCAGTTGCTTCACTCCAGGCTCAAAAACTAGATATTGCGAATACTGCAACAAAGAAGAAGAAGAAAACATTCCGGCTCTAGGGTATCACACTTGGGGCAAATGGCAAATATTAGAAAAGGCTGATTGCTTGAACGATGGAGAAAAATATCGCATATGTACAGTCTGTGAAAAGGAAGAAACCAAAAAAATTCCTGCAAATAAAAATTCTCATAATTATGGGAAATGGTACACGGTCAGAAAGTCTACAGCGTTCAAAAAGGGGTATTCAATGCGGACGTGCTACACATGCATGCACGAACAGAAAAAGAGCCTTCCTCTCCTGCCGGAAGCAAAAATAAAAACGGCAAGTGAAAAGCAAATATCAAAAAGCTTAAAGACATTTTTCACGGCCGCAAAAAATTATGATATATCGAAAATGAAAAAATGCTTTTCCGATAGAAAAATCAGACCTTTTTCCAATAAAAGTTTGCAAGCGTCCTGGAGAAAATATACGAAAGCGTATCTACGCTTTAAAATCAAATCCGTATCAGTAAAAGGCAAAAAGGCAACAGTGAAGCTATACTGCCAGTATCCGGACGGAACAGATGCATTTCAAACGGCGCTGTCGGAAGCGAACACATATTATTACTGCCACCCAGAAACGAGCAATGAAAAAATGAAAAATATTTTTTGCTCATACATCAGAAAATATTTAAAAAAGAGAGAAATCAAAACAACAACAATATCATTAAATATGATCAAAAAAGGAAATACCTGGAAGATAAGCAAATATACAGCGTCATTAGATAACGTTCTTCATGGAAATTATGAAAAAGCCGTTAATTGATCAAAAATAACAAAAAGGTCCCTGCTGCAAACAGAGACCTCTTTGAAAACTATACAGATCCAGAGGATCAGGCATAATTTTCCCTCGACAAGAAGATTATACCACAATCCTTTGAATTTTGTACAGATGTTATTTTTGTACCCATTTTTCAAAGGAGGATTGTATGAAACCACTTATAAAGCATAAAATCAATCTCCCCTCTCATACTCTGGAACAGATCCCGGCTCATGAAAGGGGTGTGCTGTATGGATGAGAAAATGCGTTACGGTGCACTTTACATCCGCGTGAGCACTGACAAACAGGAAGAGCTCTCTCCCGATGCTCAGAAGCGTCTCCTGCTGGACTATGCCAACTCCCACAATATTTTCATTTCGCCAGATCTGATCTTCACGGAGAACGGTATTTCCGGTCGGAAGGCAGATAAGCGTCCGGAGTTTCAACGGATGATCGGCATGGCCAAAACGGATGAGCCGCCTTTTTCTGTGATCCTGGTCTGGAAGTTCAGCCGTTTTGCCAGGAATCAGGAGGAATCCATCGTCTACAAGTCCATGCTGAAAAAACAACACAGCGTCGATGTGGTCAGCATCACGGAGCCGCTGATCGACGGCCCTTTTGGAACCCTGATCGAGCGTATCATCGAATGGATGGATGAGTATTACTCCATCAACCTTTCCACGGAAGTAATCCGTGGCATGACAGAAAAAGCCCTGCGGGGCGGCTATCAGTGTACGCCGCCGCTCGGGTATGAATCTTCCCGTTCTGGAGAAGCATTTACCGTAGTTCCGGAAGAGGCAGAGATCGTCAAATATATTTTCGACCAGTATGTTCGCTGCCACCGGGATGCCACGGCGATTGCCCGGAGTCTGAACCAGCGGAAGCTACATACTAAAAGAGGGAATGCTTTTGAGAAAAGGAATATCACCTACATCCTTCAGAATCCCTTCTATGCGGGAAAGATCATCTGGAACGATATTGAGCGGGATGGAATCCACGAGACTTTCATTCCCTCAGAACTCTTCCAAGAAGCCAACGCCCGGCTCCAGGCTGCCTACCGGCCCAAAAAACGCCGAAACGTTTCCGCCTGTGCCCATTGGCTCTCCGGACTGGTGAAATGCTCCACCTGTGGGGCTTCTCTGGGATTCAATAATGCCAAGGATCCTTTTTTCCAATGCTGGAAGTATGCCAAGGGCATGCATCCGGGAAGTTCCTGGATCACCCAAAGGGCTCTGGAAAATGCCGTCCTGGAATATTTTGAGCAGCTCCTGGCCGGGCAGGAATTTTCTTTTACATACCACTCTTCTGCCACCGCGGTCGAGGAAGATCCGACGCTTATCTATAAAAAAGAATTGGAGAAGCTGGACAGCCGTGAAATTCGGATCAGGGAAGCCTACGAAAATGAAATCGATACACTGGAAGAATACAAAACCCGGAAACAACAGCTCCAGGCTGAGAGAGAACGGCTGAATGATCTTATCCTTTCAGTAAAAAAGCCGCCGAAAAATGATGAGACAAAAGACCGGCTGGAACTGATGAAAAAGATCCAGACCGTGTATGATGTGATAAAAAGTCCTGATATTGATTACGAAGTGAAAGGAACCTTCATCCGCTCCGTCGTGGAGGAAATCGTATGGAACCGAGCGGAAAACACGCTGTCCTTTCACCTCTACATGCCCGGAAGCCCTTGATTTTACCGGGGTTTCCGGCTTTCATAGGTTACTGCCATCCGGTCCACCATACTGGCTCATAATAATCTGTGCCAGTTTTGCATTTGGCTCCTTGATATTAACCGGGTACTGTAATCTTTTTTCATAATTCCACATAGACTATTTCAACCTCCCTTCCCAGGGCCAGGGGGTGTTGACCCATTCCCAGCACTCGCTGGATGCGTCGTCAGCGGTGTCGATTGTGAGCGGTCCATAGAGGGCTGCATATTCTTTCAGCGCTTTATTTCTCATGGCAATGTGGTCTTCGCAATAGGCAAAGGCCTCACGGTCTGTCGGGTGAGTGTCGAGGTAGAGAAGCATATCGGAGACAACAAAGCTGACCTGATTGATATAGGTGAGAAGCTGTTCCTGATTCATGGCGCCAAGATCTGTAGAATAATGTCTGGGCTCGGGGCGGGGCATGGGCGGCGGACAGTTATTAGGCCGTCCGGAGCAGCCATTATTTCTCATACCCTGGCAGTTACAACCGTTTCTGTTCACAGGCAGGCACCTCCTTTGCCGCAGAATGGCATGCAGAGCTCCGGAAATACCGTTCCAAGAGAAAGAGCTGTCGCATGGTCGTAGGTTTTATGAAATGTCTGCCAGGGAACATAAGCCATAGCCAGGGGAAACTGATCCAGGCCGGAATAGTCCAGGCGGTTCGTTCTGCTGCAGCAATCCGCATTATTTTGCATGAGAACTCCTTTCAAAATCAAGGTTTACTCCTAGCATATGAGAGAGGAAAAGTTCTGTGAAAAATTGCTTGCATTTTTCAAATCCATAAGATATAATTACATTTTGTAAGGGGCATTAGCGCAGCTGGGAGCGCGTCTGAATGGCATTCAGGAGGTCACGGGTTCGAATCCCGTATGCTCCATTTTTCATACTTATATTTCTAATTTATTACTCTCAGGCTGCATTTTCTATTGCAATTGACGTCTAAAAATCTATGTTTTTAAAATTTCTTTTACAATTTTATCTTTTCTTATCCTGCTTAAAAGTGTACAATTATATATTGAAAGGAGCTGATTCTATGCCATTACCCAAAGAACATACCTATACAATCAAAGATATCTATGCTCTTCCGGAAGGAGAACGCGCGGAGCTGATCGACGGCCAAATCTACATGATAGGGGCACCGACTTATCTGCATCAGGCGCTTTCCATGGAGCTTTCCGCTACTATCCGGAATTATATTCGCAGCAGAAAAGGTTCCTGTCAGGTTCTGCAGGCCCCATTGGCTGTCACACTTTTTTCCGAATATCGTTACGAGGAAGACGCTGCGCCAATGATTGCCCCCTTTGATCAGACACTCACTGTTGGAATTTATGGAGACTTTGAAATCAATATTGCAAAGCTTCTGGAAGAAGCCGGAATTAAATAAAAAGATCGCGTGAGACCTGTTTTTATTGCAGGATTCTCACGCGATCCTTTTATTTAGTGTTCCATCCTTTTTTGTAAAACAAAAAGCATCTCACATTCCTGTAAGATGCCTTTTCAAATAAAAAATGGAAGCAAGGGGGCTCGAACCCCTGACCTCTCGCGTGTGAGGCGAACGCTCATCCCAGCTGAGCTATGCTTCCATGGCATCAATTATAGCACTCTCATTTAAAAATTCAATACCTTTTTTCTGATTTTCCATGGATGATCCGTATTTTTTCTTCAACAGACCATCCATGGAGTCAAATTATTTGTTATTACTCATTACTTTTCTTTGATTTTCTGTTCTTTTTCCAGAAAGCCAGAAGCACGGTGCCGGAAAGAAGCAAAACGCTTACCTCCACGGTTCGGTCTGTCGTATCTCCTGTCTTCGGAGCATTTGATTTTTTGGAATTTTCTGACGAAGGTGTCTCAGATGTGCTTGTTTCAGATGTGGCTGTTTCTGTTATTTTTGTTTCAGTTTCCGTTTCAGTCTCTTCCGTCTCGGGAACTTTTGTCTCCGGAGTTTCTGTTTCCGTTTCTTCTGCAGGCTCCGTCTCTGGCTTTTCTGTTTCGACAGGTTCTGTCTCAGCAGGCTCGGTATCTGGTACTTCCGTCTCAACCGGAACAGGCTCTGTCTCTTTAACCGGACTGTCATACATGAAGACGGTCTGGATCTCCATCGTATCCTTCACTTCAAAAATGACATCCTCTGTCTTTTCATAACCATCCGGAGCGATGGTTTCACGAAGATGATAGCTGCCTGCCGGAAGTTTCTCCACATAATGGGGCTCTTCCCCGGAAATCCAGCTTTCCAGCACTTCGCCTTTTTCATTCAGAATCTCCAGGTGAGCGCCCGGAAGCTCCGTCTGGTTTGTGATATCCCGTTTGGAAATTTTCACTCTCGTACACTGGTCAATCATCGTAATCCGATGCACCTCTCCGTCTTCTGTCACCTCAAAGGTGATCGTATTGGCTGTCACATAACCTGCCGGTGCAATCTTTTCTGTGAGAAGATATTTTCCCGGGGTCAGCCGTTCAATCCGATGAGGCATCTTTCCTGAAATCCAGGTCTCGATCAGCTCATTTTGATCATTGTGAAGCTCAAGCTCGGCTCCTTCCAGTTCCTGATCCCCGGTGATATCGGTTTTGGAAATATCCCATTTCGTGTAATCGTTGATCCATCTCAGCGTCTCTGTATCAGACTTTGCACAGTCTTCATCCAGAGGTCTGCCCTCGGAATCCGACTCAAAAATAAAACCTTCTTCATCCACTGTAAAATAACGCTCTTTCGTATCCAGAAGATAACCCGGAAGCGTAGATACCTCACGAATCACATAGGTTCCTGCTGTGACATATTTCATTTCGATCTTTCCACCGTCAGCCGTTGTCACCAATACCGCTTCCGGCAGATTTTCTGTCTCATCTGCCGCCACAACTTTCTGCACGGAGAAGGTCACGCCATCCAGTGTGTTCCCGGCCGTGTCTGTCTTAAAAAGCTTCCAGGTAGTCGGATGATTTTCCAGGGTAAGCTCTGCTGTCACCAGTGCTGTCTCCTGATCCTCATATACAAGCTCAGCCGGATAGCTGGCAGTGTCCAGACAATAGCCTTCCGTTGCTTTTGTCTCTCGGACAATATATTTTCCCAGCGGCAGGTTTCCTGTACTTCCCGTTCCATCTGCCCCGATAGTAACACTTTCAATAAATTCATCTTTTGCATAATGGCAGAAGCCATCTGGTGTCACGATATCCTCCGCTGCAAATACGGAAAATACAGCCCCGGCCAGTAGTTCTTTGGTCTCTGCGTCCATTTTGAAAAGCTTTATTCTGCCTTTTACCGGTTCATCATGGAAGCTTACTTCCATCGGCTTTGTCCAGCTTCCCCATTTGTCCACGGTAAAACAAAGATCTTCTCCTTTCAGGTAGCCTTCCGGTGCCTGAAGTTCTCTGAGATAATAAGTACCGTACGGCAGTTTCTCTGGAATGGTAATGGTTCCCGACTCATCCGTTTTCAGCGTGGTAATCTCTTCTGCATGAGGATAGTATACATGAAAAATCAGCGGCTTTTTCTTCTCATCCAGCACCTGAAATTCAGTTCCCGCTGCCGGAATGATCAGATCCTGATCCCCACTCTTTTTCACCAGAGTCACAGGCATCTCGATTGGCCGGTCATTCAGGTAAATTCCCGTATATTCCTTCCGGTCCACCTCTCCCTTGATCTCAAAAGGTGTAATCGGCATCACAGAGGCCGGATGTTCCGTCTCTGTCACCACATAGGTTCCATAGGGAAGTCTTCCGTTCGGGAAATGTTCCGAATCTTTTGTCGTTGCCACACCGTCTTTATCTGTGACAAGCTCCGCGTATAATTCTCCCGTGGATTTCAGGCGGATTTCAAACTTGCAGCCTTCCAGCGGAAGCACATGGTCTCCCGGCTCTTCGCTGCTCAGAGTATCTTTAAATTTCACCAGGGTAATATCAAAACGGCTGACTCTGTTTTTTGCTGCAGAATTTTCCTCATCAAAGCGATAGACTTTTCCATTTTTCCGCACTTTAAAGATTCTGCTTAAGTTTTCACCGTCTCTGGTGTACCCCGTCGGCGGACAGGTTTCTTCCAGCTTATAACTTCCATAGGGAAGCAGATCTTTCGCTGTCTCAATCTTTCCTTCCGCATCCGTCCGAAAAGTATCAATCACCTCTCCGGGCGCAATTTTTCTGCAATTCACAAGCACGGAATGTTCCGATTCATTGGTCAGAGTGAACTCAGCCCCTTCCAGTGTGGCATCTCCCTGGAATTTTCCCGGTTCATTCAGCTCCAGATCCCATTTGGAAAGAGCAAAACCGCCGCGGATTACCTGATCTCTCACAGGTGTTTCTGTCAGATCGACGATCTCTCCGGGCTTGTCCTCCGGAATCGTAAAAAGAAGTTCTTCCTCGCTCAGGAGATACCCTTCCGGTGCAGTCAGTTCTTTCACAAGATAAGTTCCTGCCTGCAGAACCGCAGCAGTTTCTGCCAGCCCGGCTGCATCTGCCGTAATCCTCATTACCTCCGCATCTGTGGGATAAGAGTCGTCTTCCTGATCTTTTCGTGTCACAGAATAACTATTTTTATTGTAAATTCCAAAAACAGCACCTTCAAACCGGGCGTCGCCATCCGGCTCTTCCCCTTGATCCAGGCTTCTCTTTGAGATTTTCACCCCTCCATAAACCGGTTCATCCGTTATCCGGATTCCCCCATTAGTAAAGAGAACCCCATTTGCATCGGTATAGATTCCGCTTTCATCGGATACAAACGTCCGTACAGCAGGATCTACCAAAAGACCAGCCGGAGCTTTCGTCTCTTCTATCGTCAGTCTTCCAAGCGGAAGAACTGCCTTTCCACCTGCCTGATAGAAAGAATCCCCGGAAATTTTATAGCTGTCTTCAAATTTTGCCAGACCTTCTGCATCTGTTTTTAAAACCCAGGTCCGAAGCAGACTTTCTCCGCTGTAATAGCGCAGGGTAAACTCCGCCCCTTCCTTTGAGACATTGGTTCCGCCTTTGACTTCTTTCTGAACTGCTGTTTCTACCTGCTGGTAAAACGGCTCGTCTTCAAAGATCACCTCCTGATGATCTCCCAGGGCCAGTACAACTTTTTTTACTTCCTGGCTGAGCCGATAACCTGCAGGAGCTTTTCTTTCTTTCACATAATAAGTGCCGACGGGCAAAGTTACGGTATCTGTCTCCCCCGTCTCTTTCGTCCTCAGCAGCACCTTAGGCTCGCCGGAAAAATCTTCTGTTTCATAGATACCAAACTCCGCCCCTTCAAAGGAATAGAGCCCGTTCTGTGCCGTCAGTTCCGGCTTTGCTGACGTTTTCTTAAGGGAAAGCTCTCCTGTTTCCTGCTGGTTTACCAGTTCCGGCCAGGTCTCGCTCATCCTGCAGATCGGGTTCGTCGTCTTTCCATCTGCGGAAGCACTATCATTTTCCGGAAGCAGAGAAAAGCTTCTCACCGTAGGATCACAAATATAACCGGCCGGAGCCTTTGTCTCCCGGATGGTGTAATACCCCATGGGAAACCAGGTCAGATTGGATATTTGGGAAATATAGACCTTTCCCTGCAGCGGAGTGCGAAGCTTCAGATTTCCTTCTGCATTCGTCTCAAAAAGCCAGGACATCAGCTCCTCTCCTCCCTGAGGAGAGTCATACAGCTTCAGTTCAAACTGAGCGCCTGCAAGAGGTCGATATTCCTCTCCATCGCTTCCTACTTTTTTCAGCAGATTATTCAGAGAACCGAATACATAAAGGTCTTCATCTTTTACCGTATACAGCGCATCCTTCTTAGAATCCGCCTTCGGAGCCGTTACTCGCAGGGATTTTACGGAAAGATTTCTCGCATGACCGCTCGACGCCCATGCCTCCTGATAATAAATCACACGGCTTTCCTCCGGTTTCAACCCCGGAATCTCCAGATATCTGGTATAGAAGCCGCTCTCCAGCGTATGGGTATATACCGTTCCAATGGCATTCTGGCAGGCTTCATCCCAGTAAAAAGTATAAGCCGCGCCTGCAAGAGAATAATTTGGAAATCTTGTCAGCCAGTCAAAATCCGCCCGGCTGAGAGAAGAGGTTTTATTTACCCGTACCTTCACATTCGAGGGCTCGTCTTCTGTCACTGTCAAGTCCTTTCCTACAAACTGATCGGCATCTTTCTGTATCGTAGCAGGCAGATCCTTTTCACTGAACTTCACAGAATAAATTTTTCCGGAAAGTCCCCATTTCCCGCTGGGCGGCGCACTGATCTCTTTCACATAATAGGTCTGGTCAAAGGCCAGAAAGCGGTTGATCTTGGTTCGCTCACTGGTGATCGTTGTCCTTACCAGCGGCTCTCCTGAACAGTCTTTGCTGTCCCAGATCCCATACACAGCGCCTTTCATGGAATCATCCCACTGTCCCGTAGAAGATTTCTTATTCAGAAAAATAATGCCCATATAAGGATAATTCTTCACGGTCACGCTCTCCTGTTTTCCGGTGCTTACCGTACAGTTCCAGGAAGCAGTTGACAGGGTGGCATATTTTGGCGCTTTCACCTCTTTTATAGTATAGGTTCCAGGGTCCAGATCGCTCAGATAGCCTTCTCCCGTTGCCGGATCTGTCGTAATGCTTCCTGCCTTCTTTCCCGAAGCATCCAGAACGTCGAAAACTGCATCCAGCTGATATACAGCAGTCGCTGCTCTGTCCGCATAAACAAGGCGTTTATGAATGACAATTCCTCCATGAGGTTTGGGAATACTTGTCTTAAAATTTCCATAGACGTTCTGCTGCGTTCCATTATCGTTTCGCCAGGCTGCCTGATAAACCACGGTATTTTCCGTCACCTGGTCGATGTAAATGTAAAGAGTTCCCGTAGCACCCGGTCTGGGGCAGATCTGCGCTGCGGAAGAACCGCAGGTCGTCATTCGAAAAGCACTTCCGAATTTCTGATAAATATCGGAATCCTCAGATGGATATACATAACCCTGCTGCAGATTAAAGTAATTATGTACGTTATAACCTCCGACAGCCGGATAAAAGACCGCCCGGGCCGTATAATACTCTCCTGCTTTCGGATCATCCATATTCTGTCCCGGCATGGAGCCAAAGCCCAGAAGATGATCATTTCTTCCCCCTTGAAAAAGAGAACCGTCTCCCAGAGGCAGCGGGATTGCCGCAAGTTCTTCCTCAGTCATAAAACAAAAAACATAGGTTCCGCCGGAACGAAACAGACGCCCGGAATAGGCCGCATCTGCTCCGCAGTTTTCCCAGCAGTCCTCCGCTACGATTTCCTTATTTCTTTTGACAGAATAGGCAAAATTTCCCTGAAATGGCAGCATGGTATAAGTGAGATCTTTTCCATCCAGACTCTCCACTTTCTGAAAAGAAGCATTTCCAGATAGTTCCGCTACCTTTTTTCCATCGGCATAGACAAAAACACTTCCATTTCCCTGAACGGAAAATTCTGTAATCTCTGCTTTTTCCTCCTCATCGGCCAGATCCGTGGCCACTGTTTCGGTTTCAGCAATCGTAGTTTCCGCTTCCTGTATTTCAGTTTCCTCTTTCAGAATTTCTTCCTCAGAAATCTCATCTTCTGTCTCCTGCACAGTCATTTCAGCAGAATCCCATTCCTCTGTCTGCTCCATCATACTTTCTGCGGTTTCCGCTTCTTTTTCTGTTTCTTCTGAAAGTGCTTCCTCGTCAGATTCCGTTTCCTTCGCTTTCGTTTCCGAAAAATCGTAAGTTTCTTCTTCTGCCCCGGATGTCGAAGACTCTTCCTCCATCGTCACAGCAGGCTCCGAGGCTAATACACCCGCCGGAACAGACGTTATCAGTGTGGACACTGCCAACAGCAATGCAAAGCAGCTCCTGATTTTATGTTTCATATCAAGCATCTCCTCCTATTTTCAATATTCAGTTGTCAGATCAGATTACTGGGTAGGATCCCGGCACCGCTTTTTATGCTCCATGCAAGAACTCCTTTCCGTATTTTTTATAAGATTTTATCAATAGGGAATAAAAGATGATATGAGTGTCAAAAGGTCTTTTGACACTGGTATCATAAAAGATAGAATGAATGACAGACTTTACCAAAATCAGATTTTATTTTTAAACTTTCATGGATTTTTTGGATCAGAAATGATCCGGAAAATAGTGACTAAATACTGTTTCAGATTTGTTTTTCTTATCATACTATACTTTTTCCAAAAATGCAATCTTTTCTTTCGCAATTGTCTGGATTTTTTCCCGGTCTTATGTTATGCTAGAAAGCAAGAACATTTGTTTTGACAAAATACAGGAGGCTTTTATGAACGAAAAAATAGATCTTTCGGGAGTTTTCTCTCTTGCTTATATCAAGAAAACCCGCTATACCGGCTCTTTTCACAGCATGCGCTATCTTCTGGCTCTGAAGGATGGTCAGATTTCCGCCACCATCTATCCGGGCCCGTACTGCTTTGAAGTAACTCCGGACGATGAAAAGGAAACCAAGCTTTTCGAGTATTCCCCGGAAGGACTTACTGAGACCGTAGACTGGCTCAACCAGCGCTATGATGAGTTTTACCGCGAAAAAGACAGTATTCTTACAGGAGACGAATCATTACAATGAAGAAATCTTACGACCGAATGGACGGTCATACCTTTGAGCACTACTGTGCCGGACTGCTCCGCAGAAACGGCTTTCACCATGTAGAAGTCACCCGGGGCAGCGGCGATCAGGGCATTGATATTCTGGCCTGGAAACATCGGAAAAAATATGGCATCCAGTGCAAATGTTATTCCTATTATCTTGGAAACAAAGCAATCCAGGAAGCCTATGCAGGCATGAAATTTTATGAATGCGACGTGGCCGCCGTGCTGACCAATCAGTATTTTACCAACTCTGCTGTTGCTCTTGCAGGAAAAACCGACGTCCTTCTCTGGGATCGGGCCGTCCTCGAAGAGCTCCGCAAATGCAAAAAGCCCCGCCTTCTCAATCTGGCGGGACTCCTTGGAATGGCTGGCAGTGCCTGGCTCTTCTATTTTCTCTGCTCCACAGAAGGCCTGAAAAGTCTCCAAAACTTTCCAGGCCTGGCAGACGGGATCTTCTGCATCCTGCTGTTTCTGGGCAACGCCTTTCTCTTTCTGGAAAAAGGAAGTATTTTTCTTTCTCTTCTTTCCACTCTACTGCTGGGACTTTCTGCCCTTACCGGGCTTTATCTCTTCAACAGCCTCGGAGGAATTCTCCTGCTTCCGGTACTGCTCTTTCTTTTCAGCTTTCTTCGCACACGAAAGCTGAAGCTCCGCACCCATACGCTGCGGCCACTGCCCCCAAAAGCAGAGAAAGATTAATTATTTCCCAGCTGGTCAATTACATCCTGAATAATCCATTCCAGCTCGGACCATTTTTTCTCAATATCCTTGGCCAGCTGCAGCTGACATCTCGCACGGACCAGATTGTGTTTCGGATACTCATATCGGAAATAGTGATCTCCGGTCAGATAGTCATCGAGAAAACGGCTGGCCTGCTCTACGGTGATGGAGAAGCTGGCTTTTACCAGGTTCTTCAGCTCCACCTCTGTCAGAAGGTCTTTGGTTTCCCGGATAAATCCTTTTGCAAACGCACGAAACTTTCCGGTATCAAAGAAGACTTTGCTGGTGTCCGGTTCATCCTCTGCGGAGGTATTGGCAATGAAACGGACTGCATCACCGAAATCGTACATAGACATTCCCGGCATAATCGTATCCAGATCAATGACAACCAGCGCTTCTTTTGTCACTTTATCAAAAAGAACATTATTGGCCTTTGTATCGTTGTGGGTTACTCTTCTCGGAATCTCACCATTGGCGAAAAGCTCACTCAACTCTGCCGCCTTGTCACTGACAAAAGAAAGATAAGCAATCTCATCCGGCACCTCATGCACACGATTGCAGGGATCCTCCTCCACATGTTCAAACAGGGTGTTCAGACGCTTTCTGGTGTTGTGAAAATCCGGAATGGTCTCATACAGAACAGAACCGTCGAAATCCGCCAGCTGCGCCTGGAAATTACCAAAAGCTTTGCCCGTTGCCTCAATCACGGTCAGATCATCGGTATTGTCCAGTGTGAGAGAATCCACATAGTTCATAACTCTCCAGAAAGAATCCTCGTCACTGACGAAATAGTTGTTTCCTTCTGCCGTATGGTGAAAATGAAGTGTCAGCTGCTCCGGATATTTTTTCCGGATATAAGAAGTCACCTCATCAATATTTTTCATGATCTGTACCGGATTTTTAAATATATGCGTATTGATCCGCTGGAAAAGATAAGCCTTATACTTATTATCGCCCACAGCATAAGTTACCTTATAGGTAGAGTTGATATTTCCAACCGTAATCAGGCTGTAAGAATATAATTCTCCCGGCAGACGGAACTTCTCTCCAATCAGTTTTATGGTATCAAACATTTTTCCAATCTCCTTTATCTTTTTCTGTAACTATTTTCTGCATACAGTCTTTCTTATCGTCTCTATCATACCAAGAAATTAAAGCTATGGCAAGTTTAGATTAACCGAAATTCAAAAAATGGCACCAGATCATTCTCTGGTGCCATAAGATATTACTGTGCTTCTGTTGTTTCCTCGGATGTTTTTTCTGTTGCTTTCGGTGTCTTTGAAGCTTTCGTTTTTGCTTTTGTTGTTTCTGTTTCCGTCTCTGTCTCTGTTTCTGCAGAAGGTCTTACCATCATATCTCCCAGATCACTGATGTCAACTTCTGTTTCCTGACTGATCAGCGTCTGCTTGTATTCCGCCCGTTTTGCTCTCTGCTGTCTGTTGACTACAATAATACCGATAATTCCGGCTACCAGAGCAACGATGACAAGATAGTAAATCACCTGAGATAGAACGCTCTTCCTTTTCTGTCTGTGTCCGCGATTTTTTCTTGACATCAAACTATTCCTTCCTCATCCGATTACTGAGCTTTCTTCATGAAGACTGCCAGCGGACCCATTCCGGTAAATTTACCTTTGATTACCAGATTCGGCTGCTTTTCATCCTTCTTGTCTTCATCCTGAACATCCCAGGTCATCAGCTCTTCCTTATTATCCTCGCTACTCTCCAGAGCCTCGGTCTCAGTCTCGCTCTCTGCAGCTTCTGTTTCAGTCTCAGCTTCTGTAGCTACTTCTGTTTCAGCAGCCTCGGTCTCCTCATCCTCCGGATATGCGAAGCTAAACTCCACATCTGTCAGATAATACATTTCTCCAGTCACAGCATCTGCCTGTGCTACTACAACATCATCCAGAGTAAAGGGAGCCAGATTTACCAGAAGGGACGGATCTGTCTCAGCTGCAGCGGCATCAAAATCCGGATATGCAGCGGCAACCATCTTCTGCCAGTTCACTTTGCTGATCTCACAGTTTACCTCGGCATTCAGATAACCGTTCATCTTGTAATTGTAGGTATCGCCTGCTTTAATTGCCAGATCCATCAGCTCGGTTACGCTCTCATAGTCATCCGGATTGATGGTCTTGTCATCGGATACTTTGATCTCTGTCGCATCAGTCTCCATGAAATCTTTCACAAAATCTGTCATTGCAAAGCCAGCCTCTTCATCCTTCAGCTGATCTGCAACCTCAACAACCTTTTCATTGGGATACAGCTCCGGAGTTGCTTTCTTGCTTACAACGGGAACCTTTCCAACCAGAGCTACCGGTCCAAGGCTCGAAAGGGTAACTGTCATATCTCCGGTCTCCGGATCCAGCTCCTCTGCCGGGATAAAGGAAACTTTACCGGTCTCCTGATCGATCTGCATCAGAAGCAGATCTTCCATCTTAGCGCCTTTGGCTGCCTCAATATTCAGGGTAACTTTGATAGAGCCATCGCTCTCATAAGTTACATTGTCTCCTTCCTGAATAGCTACATCTACAAAAGGAGTCAGCAGCTCGTAAAGAGAAGGATTTACATCTCTGCTGTCAGGAGTTTCCTGCTGCTCATCCGCATTGATACCCAGTGCTGTAAGGATATCTTCCATTGTCATCTGGACGCTGTCATCATTTACTTTATCCACCAGATCAGCAACTGTTTTATTTTTATATGCTGCGATATTTGCATTCTGTACAATAACCTTCTGGCCTGCGGATATATTGCCTTCTACAACTCTGGGAGCTTCCGGCATGATCGTGCTGATGCTTGGAGCTGCATAAACACTCATGGATGCAGTAATCGTTACTGCAGCAAGCAGAATGCTTAAATATTTCTTTTTCATAAAAATCCTTCCTTTCTTTTGATACTTCTCTTTATACTTTTTTATAAAACAGGTCAACGATCAGATCCAGAAGCGCTTCCTGGTCTGCATAAAACTCATCATGAAGTTCTCCTTCCTGATCGGTTCCCTGAAGTATCACAAAATTATCTTCTGTGAAATCCATCTTCCGCATGGTCTTTATCAGCTCTAAATACTGATTTTTGGTGATGCTTGTCTGCAGATAATCATTCATCTCATCCAGAGAATCCCAGGTTTTTTCCAGCTCCTTCGTACTCATGGACTTCAGTTTGTTTATATAAGCTGTCACATAAGCCTTCTGTCTTTCCATACGGCCTTCGTTGCTGAAGCTCTCGGAAGTATCACGGTTCTGAAGAAAAGGCTTGACGTTTTCATCAGTCAGCGTAACTTCCGCTCCTGCTGTCAGCTCCGGATACAGCTTACTCAGATCATTGTTTGGAACCACAAGAGTGATTCCACCGACAAGATTATTAATATAAGGAATGGAATCCTGGTTTGTCACCACATAACGCTTTACAGGAATGTTCGACAGCAGAAGCGAAACCGCCTCGCAGAGGTTTTCGCAGCTTACCTTGCCGCCATCCCCATAACTGTACGCAAAACCAATATGAGTCGTATACAGTCCGTTATCATTTCCATTTAGCGTATATCTGCGAACCTTTGTCATCGTATCACGATTGATGGAGAGAATTGTCATCTTCTGATCCGTCTCATCCATTACTACCAGTGAGATCGTATCCGCTCTGGCTTTATCGCTATACTGCACGCTTGATTCCATCTTTCCGGTTGAATCGACACCTGCATAAAGAATGGTTGTCACACGGTTATTATACTGATATTTTTCACCCTTGTAAAGAATATTTCGGTAATCGCTGCCAACATCATGAGCATTTCCTGCTGTTACCTGCAGGGAATTTTGCTCTTTCTGTTCTGACCAGATAAAAGCTGACGCAGCAGCACCTGCTGCCAGGCAAAGCAAAATACCAATCAGGATTCGCTTCCGCCACAGCTTTTTCTGTCTCCGGTGCTTTCCTTTTCTTCTTTTACTTTGATTTCTCGCCATAATAACCATATCCGTAGCCATAACCATAGCCGTATCCATAATGACTATAGCCATAACGCTTCTCATGTACCGGAGCTTTGTTTAGAACGGCTCCGAGGATTCGTATGTCCGCATACTGCATCTGCTGCTTGGCTTTTTCTGCCTGAGCGCGGTCTGTTTTTCCGCTCTCTACTACAAGCACAGTGCCATCGCACTGTTTGGCAACCAGAAGGCCGTCAATGACCAGGTTCAATGGACAGGTATCCACGATCACATAATCATAGAGTCCACGCACATACTCCATCAGTTCCTGAAACAGCGGTCCTGATACCAGCTCACTGGGATTAGGGGCCAGTGCACCCGTAAAAATCATATCCAGACAATTGTCATCGGTACGGTATATGATCTTGTCCTTGCTGATACTGCCGCACAGATACTCGCTGAGACCTTTCTTTTTTCCAACGATTCCGTAACGGCTCTGTATAATGGAATTTCGGATATCAGAGTCAATAAAGATGGTCTTCTTACCCAGTCCTGCCATACTTTTGGCAAAACGAAAGGCAATCGAAGATTTTCCCTCGTTCGCCAGCGCACTGGTAATAGCAATGGCTTTGATATTGCTGCCGCTAAGCTGGATATTACCGCGTAAAATATTAATGGCTTCATTTACCCGGGAAGGCACCTCCGCAATAGTGGGATGGATGATCTCTGCCCGTCTTCCTTCAAAACCGGCTCCTGTCGGCTGGCCCTGAAAAAATGTTCTTTCTGTATAATTGCTTTCTCTATCCATCTGTTACTCTTCCTTCTCTTCGTAGTAAGGCACAATGCTGAGTACAGGAATACCCAGGTACTTCTTCAAATCATCTTCTGTCTTAATTGTGGTATCTGTCAGATAAATCATGCAGACCAGTCCGCAGGCAAGAACCATTCCAAGAATCAATCCCATTGCCAGGTACTTTGTCAGGGAAGGTGTGATCTCCTCCACTGATTCTGCCTCTGAAAAATCAATAATCGTCGGTTCACTGCTTCCAATTACCTGATAGATTCGCTCCAGGCCAATATTCATCAGGGAATTGGCGATATCTCTGCACAGCTCCATATCCCCGCAGCTCACGGTAATGGTAATAATATGGGAATTATCCGGGTTTGTAACAGAAACCAGTCTGTTTAAAGCCCGATAATCCAGATTCAGATCCAGATCCTTGATAACCTGTTTTAATACATTACGGCTTTTGATAATCTTGGCATAGTCCTCTGTCAGCTCAGAACTCAGCTGCAGGTCGGAAACCGTAATCACAGACTCATTGTTGGTAATAAAAATGGAAGCATCTGCCTGATAGGAAGGTTTGACACCGACCAGGTAATAAACGCCCGCCAACACGGCTCCGATCAGCATGGCCAGCAAAATATGCTTCCAGTGCTTCACCAGTTCCCAGAAGAGTTCCAGCAAATCTATCACTTCACCTGACTGTTCCGGTCTGTTATTGAGAAAAGACCCTGCCGTTTTCTCCTGTACATTATTTGATTCCTTCACCAAATTTTCGCTTCTCCTTTCCTGCTTTTTCAGCGTATAAAATATCGCTCTTGTCATTGTAATATGAATTTTAAAATACTTCAAGTATATTATGTAGAAAAAGCCACTAATAAATTTGAAAAGTTTTAGTTTTTCTGACCATAGCAGTATTTTTTCATCCGTGCAGTCAGTACTGATATTTCCTGCACCACATCGTTGGCATATCCTGTCTCCTGCCTGTCCAGGGTGCAGACCCGTTCCCGTAACTTTGTCAGCAGGTTAAGGACTTCCACCGTCTCGCCAGCAAACCAGGAAGGTGCTTTCTCCCACTGCTGAACACAGCCTCTTACTGTCACCAACAACAGGAATGAAAAATCTGACTGATAGTCTTCTTTAAAAATCATACTTTTTTCTCTCTCATCTCTAAAAATTTCATTCGGGTCATGGCATTGTTTCAAAAGCAGTAATTCTGTTTCTCAAACACAACTATGACTGCATTCCATTTTCAGTATTTCTCCAGATATGGCATGATTCAGGTGGGTATTTTTAACGACACCCGCCTGAATATATGCTAAAACAATTAACAGGTACTGCAGCTGCATTTCTACTTTACTTCCAGCATAAAACTTCATACATTGTTAACTTCCTGATGAATTAACTCTCGACTGTACGAGAACCTTATAATAATGGATTTGTGGCTGTTTTATAAGTTAACTCTCGAGAGGTAATTAATTCTCATATCATTAACTACATATCTTGAATAAACCGCATAAATAAGCCATTCTTTTGAATCGAGAGTTAATTTTACAGGAAGTTAAGAGAAATGTTTGACAAGATTCTGTTTATTCAAATGCCCCTGATACTTATGCTTCGGATATTCATAACAGAAATAACAATCCCCTGTCAAGTAATCATCCAGGAAACTATTTAATAACGTAGGTACTCAGTTTTCCCTTTCCTTTTTGTTCAAGTTTGCCAGCTTCACAAAGCTCTTTGAGCAATCGGAACGCTTTTGTTGTTCCTGCACCGATCAAATCTTCTACTTCTTTCCGCGTAACACTGCCATTTTCCTTCGCATACTGAACTATGAGACTCTTCTGTTCGTTCAGGGAAACCATGGTATCCACATGATCCTTTGCCCGCTCTTCTCTCTCTTGTTTCTCATTTCTATTCGGAAGTGTCACACGAAAAACACCCTTTGCAGTCTCAAATTCCGGCTGAAATTGGTAAGTTTTATATGCGCGTTCTATTTTCCCAATTCCCGTACCATAGCTCTCTATCAATCTCATACGATAAAAAACAGCCGCAAGATTTGGATTTCTTGACTGTGAGACACCCAGAAAAATAGATTTCAATTCCAGGCCAGACACAAGACCTCCAAGAGAAACAAATTCCATTCTATTTTCATAGATATTAACCAGATTACTTCCGCTGAAAGAATAGTCTCGATGAACAATGCTATTCAATAAAGATTCTCTTACCGCTTCTTCTGGATAATCTCTCATATCTGTTCGATCTAATCCCGAAAATGTTGCTTTCGTTTTATTAAGCAGATTAATAAACTGGTAAACCTCTTCCAGCTGTTTCAAAATAGACCCTGTAAATTCTTTTCTATCTCGAAACACTTCTTTATCCGTCCCCTGAAAAAGTGCTACCTTTGTGGTTGTCTCACACTGGTCCGATAATAGTAACGCCAGATTTGTATATAAACCGTCTTCCCCAATCAATTTGAGTGTTCGCATCTGTGAAGTTCCAAGTTCAATCAACCGCTTCTGCATCTCTGCCTGAAGAGTATGAAAAGTCAATTCTTGATTCATGCTCCTACATAATTCAAAGGATCTGCCACTATTCTGAAGGATCATTTCCCGAATCCCTTCTTCCGTCATCGGTTGTGTAGAACTGCCCTTTCTTACATATACCCCGCTAGGCTTTAATCCTTTTTCCCGAAGATAATATGGCCGATTTGTTCCTGTAGTCACATTAATTTCAACAACCTGCTTTCCTTCTATCTCCACCGAATTAACTCTGACAAAGGGCATTATATCCGGAGCCAAAGCGTCCTTTAACGAATTTACAATCTGGAGCATCACACCATCTGGATCTTCTACACCCAAAACTTTTCCGTCTTTTCTGATGCCAACATAAACCGTACCACCTTCTGCGTTTGCAAAACCTATCACTTCTTTTCGTATGTCAGGAACATACTCTTGCTTAAACTCGATATTCTGGTTCTCAAATAATAACATGCTACGCTCCTTTCTTTCCCATTTCTTTCTTTTTATTATAAAAAAGAAAGAAAGAAAAATCAAGCCCTCTTTCTCACTTTTCACATCGCACCATCGCCATAGTTTTCCAGGGTCAAAGGACTTATATTATTATTAACTCCTGACAATCAATACTATCTTTTTCTTCAAAGATTTATTATAATAAAGTAACTACAGACTTTTTTGGGGGTGTGTATATGAAGTATAGAAAAATCATCTGTATTTTTTCAGAAGACACGAATCCTTACAGCATTTCCCATATCCGCAATCTTTCCTCCATGGTGTATCACTATTTAAACAACTAACTTTTTATCTTAAAAGCCCCGTAAGTTACTTCAATTGCGGGGCTTTTTCTCCGGTTTTCACCCTTTATTCTCTCACATCTTCCGTTTCTATTAAACAATGCTCCTCCAGCACTATCTTCGTCGGAAAATCCACACACTCTTTAAGGATAACTTTCTGGTGATCTTCAACTGATGGCAGCCAGTCTGATACATCAAATGAAAGCTCCATATCAAAATCCAGAGAGTAAGTATCCTCCAACTCAACCACCGTCTGCCAGAGGTAACCTTGTTCCTCTTTATCCCAGTAAGACTGATTTTCATCTGTAAAGTCATACCACACCTTAACTATACAGTTTACATTTACGGACACAGTGGCAATTCCACATTCAACATCAAGGACAGAAACCTCGTACTGAATATCATCAATACTGACTACTTCCAGATCATCAATGCAGACAAATTCCTGTCTTTCTATTTCTATTTCTGCATTATCAACTACTTCCTTCACCGCTTCGATAATTTCTTTTTCTGCCCCACCATTATCAAAAAACAATTTCAGATTTGCTGCCAGATCGTCTGTCATCGCCAGGAACTCCACAAAACTGTTTAAAGAATCATATACAATCAAGTTTTTCGGCTCTTTTGCCTTTTCTTTCACTGCTTCTCTGAAGCCCGTGTCATTTGAGATAACAACATATAATTCCTCTTCAGACAGATTATCCATCTCCTGAATAATAGAAGCTACCGCTATTGCATCCTTGAATTCTTCCGGCTTCTTTGCTTCAAAAGGCAGCTTTTGCCCAAAATAATCCGCCATGATTGCTTCTACATTTATTCCATTGACCGATATTCTCCTACACTGACATTCCAAAAGCAATTTTTCAAATTCTTCCTTTGTTTTTTCTGCCCATTCTCCAGGATCCGGAACCTGAAGCAGTTCTTTGAAGCCTGAAATATTTTTAAATCCTGCCAGCTTTGGGTTTTTCACGGCACCGAGAAGTTCTTTTGAGGCTTTTTTCACATCCCTGACAATATGTTTCTTTACTTCCCCTTCAACTACAGAATTGATATGAAGTTCCAGTTCTTTGTTCTTTACCCTGCTCCTGATCGCAGAAAAAGCAGCATTCTGAAACGAATAATTTGCTCCGTCATATATGTTTGTGTCTATAAAAACTTTATAATGCACTAACTTCTCCCTCCCCTTGGCAACTTTAAACTTCCCTCAATTTTTTCTTAAAATCTTAGCAATTCACATCGTAGAACTTTTAATACTATTAAAGCGAGGCTGCCACTCAGCCAAAAATATTCGCTAATGCGGCAGCCCCAATTTTTATACTTTTTCAAAAAAGGTATCCGGATGGCCCGGGTTAAAGATTTCATTACAGGTCATAACGGTTACAAGGTCTTCGGTGTCAGAGAGATTGATAATATTATGCGTCCAGCCGGGGATCATGTAGATGGCTTCTATTTTGTCTCCGGTTACTTCAAATTCTACCAGCTCTCCTGTATTGATATTTCTTTCCTGGATCAGGCCATGGCCATGAACCACGATAAACTGCTCCCATTTAGAGTTATGCCAGTGTTGGCCTTTGGTAATGCCAGGCTTACTGATATTAATGGAAACCTGACCACAGTCTGTCGTATGTACCAGCTCAGTAAAACTTCCTCTGTCATCACAGTTCATTTTCATCGCATATTTGAACTTCTCTGCAGGGAGATAAGTCAGATAGAGTGAAAAAAGCTTCTTAGCAAAAGATCCCTCGGGCATTTTCGGCATCAAGAGACTTACCGGCTGCTGTTTGAACTCTTCCAGAAGATCTACAATTTCACCCAGAGTTGCCTTATGTGTTACCGGCACACAGCAATATCTGCCATCTTCCTTTAAAACGGTCTCCACACCGTCAAACTCACAATGCTGTTCTTTGCCTTCCAGCAGGTCAAACATGCCTTCTACCAGATCGTCGATGTAAAGAACTTCCAGCTCTGTACTTCTGTCATTTACCGTAAAAGCTTCATCGTTGGCTACGGCCCAGCAGAATGTAGAAATCGCACTGTTATACTTTGGTCTGGAGTGGCCCATCAGATTCACAAAACGATACACATATACCGGTGCACCAGTCTCTTCTCCATAGGAGAAAAATAATTCTTCTCCCGCTTTTTTGCTTCTGCCATATTCACTGTTTCCAAAACGGCCAGCCAAGGTCGCCTGTACAGAAGAACTCAGCATAATACCTGCTTTGTTGTTATGCTTTTTCAAAGTATCCAGAAGCTGGGAAGCAAAGCCGAAATTTCCTTTCATGAAATCTTCCGGATTCTCCGGACGGTTTACCCCGGCAAGGTTAAACACGAAATCTGCCTTCGCACAGTATTCATCCAGTTCCTCGTCCGTGCTGTCCAGATCATACTCATAAATTTCATCTATGGCAATATTCGGCCTGGTTCTGTTTTTTCCATCTCTAATATTTTTCAGATTATTGCAAAGGGCGGTTCCCACCATACCCTTTGCTCCGGTCACTAATATTTTCATCCTTTTCTCCATACCATCTTATTAACTACATTGACATAACCCTGAATGATTCTGACAACCTTCATGGATACCGTTTCATCCACATAATCCGGGCAGGGCTTTCCAAGAACACCTTTCTGCTTCATCTCAATCGCCATATCCGTCGCATTCAGAAGTTCCTTCGTGGTAATTCCGGCCAGAATAAAATCACCTGCTTCCAGTGCTTCCGGTCTCTCTGTAGAAGTACGAATGCAGACAGCTGCAATCGGATGGCCAATGCTCAGATAAAAACTGCTCTCCTCCGGCAGGGTTCCGCTGTCGCTAACAATTGCCAGCGCATTCATCTGCAGGCAGTTATAATCATTGAAACCAAGAGGCTCATTTACCCGGACACGCGGGTCCAGCTTAAAACCACTCTTTTCCAGTCTGTTCTTGCTCCTCGGATGGCAGGAATAAAGAATCGGCATATCATACTTCTCCGCCAGTGCATTGATTGCGGTAAAAAGGCTGGTGAAATTCTTCTCGGTATCAATATTTTCCTCTCTGTGGGCGCTGAGCAGAATGTATTTGTTTTTCTCAAGTCCCAGACGATTCAACACATCAGAAGCTTCAATTTTTTCCAGATTTCCTCGCAGTACCTCTGCCATCGGAGAACCGGTCATATAGGTTCTCTCTTTAGGAAGGCCGGTGTCTGCCAGATACTTGCGGGCAAATTCGGAATAGCATAAATTCACATCAGAAATTACATCTACAATTCTTCTGTTTGTCTCCTCAGGAAGGCACTCATCCTTGCATCTGTTACCAGCTTCCATATGAAACAGCGGAATATGAAGCCGTTTTGCTGAAATTGCAGAAAGACAGGAATTAGTATCTCCAAGCACCAGATAACCATCCGGATTCAGCTCACTCAGGAGTTCGTAACTTCTTCCAAGAATGTTACCACAGGTCACGCCCAGGTTCTCGCCTACAACCGGCACCAGAATATCCGGACCAAACTTCCCTGCATTATTTTTCAGCTCAAAATCCTCCCAGAAAACTGTAGACAGATTTTTGTCCCAGTTCTGATTGTAGTAAATAACACAGGTATCAAAATACTCTCTGCATCTCTTAATCACAGCTGCCAGACGGATAATCTCCGGACGGGTTCCAAGTCCGATACACAGCTTTGTTCTTCCATTATTCTTCCAGGTAAAATTGTGTTCCATTTTTCTATTTCCTCCAGCGGGATCTCCGTTCTCAGTCTTCTGCCAGTCTCTCCTGAATATAAGCCAGTTTGGAAATGGTCTCTTTTGTCTCTTCCAGATTCAGAAGCTTCGTATTGTTGCTGTTAAACTCAGTCAGGGTATTTCTCTTTGCATCTCCGTCCTTGAAATACTTATCATAGTTCAGACCACGGTTGTCTGCCGGTACACGATAGAAATTACCCATATCAATTGCCTTCGCACATTCTTCATTTGTCAGTAAAGTCTCATACATCTTTTCTCCATGACGGATACCAATTACTTTGATTTCTTCTTTCTTGCCGCCAAAGAGTTCGCATACGGCCTCTGCCTGGGTCTGAATTGTGCAGGCCGGTGCTTTCATAATCAGAAGATCTCCATTCTGTCCATTTTCAAATGCAAAAAGAACAAGGTCAACAGCCTCATCCAGAGACATGATAAAACGGGTCATGGAAGGTTCTGTAACAGTGATCGGATTTCCAGCCTTGATCTGATCGATCCAGAGAGGAATAACGGAGCCGCGGGAACACATAACATTTCCATAACGGGTGCAGCAAATCTTTGTTTTTCCGGACATACGGCTCTTTGCAACGGCTACTTTTTCTTCGATGGCTTTTGTAATACCCATGGCATTGATCGGATAAGCTGCTTTATCTGTAGAAAGGCAGATCACAGCCTCCACTCCTTCTTCAATAGCTGCCGTGAGCACATTATCGGTTCCAACTACATTTGTTTTTACTGCTTCCATCGGGAAGAACTCACAGGAGGGCACCTGTTTCAGAGCAGCTGCATGAAAGATATAATCAACACCGTGCATCGCATTCTTACAAGACTGAAGATCCCGCACGTCTCCGATATAGAATTTGATCTTATCAGCCACTTCCGGCATTTTTGCCTGATATTCATGACGCATGTCATCCTGCTTCTTCTCATCACGGGAAAAGATACGAATCTCTCCAATATCTGTTTTCAGAAAACGATTCAGAACTGCATTTCCAAAAGAACCGGTTCCTCCGGTAATCATCAGTGTTTTGTTGGTGAATAAACTCATTTCTTTTATCTCCTTTTTCCTCTAAAAGCTGAACTTTTTCGAATCTTTCATTCTTATCGCGTACTATTATAGCACATGTTTCGCCTGTGGGAAAGATTTCCTGGGCTTATCTTTTCATTTTTTTAATTATCAATGCCATTTTCTGGCCTCTATTACCTCTCCGGCTTCTATTTTTGACAAAGTTTTTACCCTGTTTTCACCTTTTACAATGGCTCCCAGACAAATATGTACGCCCTCTTCTATGATACAGCCATGATCTACAACAGCAGCAAGGTTAATGATACATCCCTTTTCAACCACCGTATCTGTGTTAACGACTGCATGAGGAAGAATAACTGTTCCAGGATAAATTGATGCTTTTGGGCTTATATAAGCCGTCGAATGAATCAACGTGGCCAGCCTGCCGCCTGCCTTCTCTATTCTTTTTATCCACTCCATCCGAAATTCGTTATTTCCGAAAGCCGGAATAAATTCTGTATTTTCTTCAAGATAATCCACAAATGACGCCAGAGGCCGTTCAGCAATACTGTCATCAAGAACTGTAATTGCCGTATAACCCAGCTGTTCTGCTATGTCTCTGACCGTATTTCCGTAACCGCCCGCTCCAAGGATTACTAATTTATTCATTGTCTCTACCTCATTTCCATTTCAAAATTTAAGCCGCCCCAAAAAGGACGGCTTAATCAAAAAGTAAGGTACGGATAATTACCCGTTATTTAATTGCCCCTACTTTTCTCAATCTTTCTCTTGCTTTATTTATAGCGTCTGTATAATCTCCTATAGGTTTCTGTGATTTTTTTAATATTTCTTGTGCTGTTTTTCCTGATACTACCATAATGGGACTTGGCGAATTATTGTACATAAGCATTCCTCCTAACCACTTCAAATAATATTGATTCAACTTCTTCAAACATAAATCTACAATCCCCTGCATAATCACAATGGAGAGCCCTTACATCTGATAGCATCGGAACAATATCTTCCGCATCATCTTTCATTGTTCTAAATCCCATTTTTCTGTATGCTTCTATTACTTTGGGATTATTATATGCATGCAATACAAGATAAGAAAAATTTATTTGTGATGAAAGCACTGCAACAATGTCGCAAATGTATTCATAAAATATACCATTACCTATTCCTTTGTTGTTATGTCCATGATCCTCAAGCCATTTCAAATAAACATCGTTTAATGCAAAATGCTCCAGTTCTACACAAGAAATAATTTTTTCAACATCTTTCTCCTGTGTATGTTCTGGATTTGCTTTTTCATATGGCTTAATAACCATACAAGTCGTAATCAGTGTAAAATAGCCAACTATCATCTGAATGTCTGTATTCCAGACTATATATGGTTTTTTCTGACCATTGTAATCCCTAACAATAAAATTTTCCAGTGCTGGAACCCTGTCACACTTAAATGCACTCATCATCTTAGATCCGGCATTTTTTCCAACATTAGCAAAAAATGAATCTATAAACTGAACTTTAATATTATCTTTTATGATACTATCCATAGCTTCTTTAGTAAATAAACTACTATTATTTGTATTTTAAGAATTTTTATTTCCTATATCTTTTCTGACTTCTATTATACTATATACTATCATATTTTGCAATCACTTTTCCCAATATGTTCAGATTATGGTTTTCACTCTTCTCCTCACACAGAAATCACACCGGCTGCCTCCTTCAGCAAAATCCGCATTTTATAATATTCGATGTTTGCTTCTCTCTCAATTTTTTAAATTCTCAGCCTCTTCTCTCAGCCTGGCATATTTTGCAAAACAGTACTTCCTGTCACTGACTTCTTTATAAGCTTCAAAACTATCATCAATTATTTCGGCGTTATACATAGCATACACAATCTTACTACCTGTATTATCTCCTATTCCTGGGATTGTATTGGTCCATAAATCTTTCTTTAATGTCTCACGCAGTATACCTATATTATAAATTCCCGCATTCACTAAAAGTCTTGCATGGTTCGCAGATATGCCAGGTAACGCACTTGGACTTTGAAATAGTGACATGCTCCCACCACTTAAATCTTACGATTTTGAAGTGGGGGCTTCCTGCTCGATTGCCTTTTAAGGCAAAGCTAAAACAGGCTATCCCCGCGTGTCCCGCGGTTTTGTTTTTTATCTTCATCCGGTTACGGATTTTTTTCTTGTGCCGTTAGGCACATTCTTTATAGATCCTTTTTCCTTCTTCGCGGATATTGACTGCTGCATTCACATCCCGATCCATCCGGTTTCCACATTCACAGACATATATTCTATCCGACAATGCCAGTTCCTTTTTCTTATGTCCACATACACTGCAAATCTTGCTCGATGCAAAATAACGGTCTACCTTTATAAGATGTTTCCCGCGCTCTTCCAGTTTGTATCCCAGCATGGACAGAAACTGCCCATACCCATTATCCTGCACGCCTTTCCCAAGATGCAGCCTTCCGGACATTCCCTGCAGGTTCAGATCTTCCACGCATACTGCATCATATCTTTCAGCAAGCTCCCTGCTTAGCTTATGCTGGAAATCTTTTCTCTGGTTCTTTATCTTTTCATGACATAAGGCTACCTTTTTCTTCTGTTTCTGATAGTTCCGGCTTCCTTTCTCACAGTGGGAAAACTTTCTCTGTTCCCTTGCAAGTTTTTTCTCTGCTTTTCTGTAAAACATAGGGTACCCGGCTCTTTCTCCTGTAGAAAATACACACATTCCCTGCATGGCAAAATCGATCCCAAGAAATCTCTCTGCCCGTCTTTTTTCCGCTGTTTGGTTCTCACAGCAGAACAAAAGACTTGCAAAATATTTCCCGGATGGCTCACGGCTTATCGTTACCGATTTCAGTTTCCACTCTGACGGGATCTGGCGGTGAAGTTTTATTTTTATGGCGGACATCTTTGGGAGCTTCAAATGGGTATCCTGCAAAAGGATATTCCCGTTTACTGCATTGGTTGTATAAGAATTTCTTGAATGTTTTCTTGATTTATAGTGGGGAAATCCGCAGGATGGTTCCCGGAAAAACTTCCGGAACGCACTTTCCAGATGCAGCTGCGCATTCGCCAGGGCAAGGGAGTCCACCTCTTTCAGCCAGGGATATTCCTTCTTATATCCGGCCGGTGTGTTCCTGAGCATCTTTTTTTCTTTCTGGTAATAGCTGATCTTGTCCGCAAGCATCTGGTTATAGATAAAGCGGCTGCAGCCGATTGTTTTCTCTATCTGAACGCTCTGCTCTTTATCTGGATAGATCCTTATTTTTACGGCGCGGTTCATTTTTCTCACCCTGGCTTTCTATATACTGCCGTATTGTTTCAATCGGCGCCCCGCCTGCACGGAGCAGACAGAAGCTTCAGCAGTCTGCTGCTGGCACTTTTACAGGCATTGATGAATTTACGGAGTTCCGTCTTTGGCTGTGCGCGGAACAGCACATGAACATGGTCTGTATCGTGATTCCATTCTTCCAGTAAGATCCCGTATCCGGGTGCGATATACTCAAAGATCTCTTTTGCTCTTTCGGATATTTTGCCATTCCGTACTTTTCTTCTGTATTTTATAACCATCACTAGGTGATAATATAGTAGAAATACTGAATGGGAATTATGATCTAATTCCATTGTGTTATCACTCTTTTTCTTATATCGACTGACATGTGTTTGCGAACTAATGTTCCTTTTCAGTATACTATATCAGGGAATAGAGAACAAGTGTTTCTTTTGTACTATAAGGACTTTTTTGAGCAGATATGCTCAGATGTGCAATTCATCTCACCACCTGAAGAGGTGGGAGAATTCTTGCTACATTTGTTAAATTTGCCCCGCTCTTTGAGAGAAAAAACGCTTTTTTGTCCAAAGAGCTAGTGTAATCAGTGCTTCTGGGCGCTATAATTGACTCAAAATAGTCAAAATTGCAGTCATGATTTTTGGGAGCATAAATGACTTAAAACAGATAAAAGAGTAATTGCGGTCATGGTTTTGGAGGGGTATAGATGACCTAAAATAGAAAAAAGGCAATTGCGGTCAATACTCCTGCCAATTTAGCATGACCTAAAACAACTAAAAGGCCGATTACAGTCAATTTTCCTGCCAGACGACCGCATGAAACAAAAGAACTGCCAGACGAAATTTTGCCCCGGGTCCATTTACTGAACCCGGGGCTTTTGTGCTCCTATTTTTTTCTAAACTCCGCCGCTGCTTTCGCCACCACGCCGCTCAGTGCCAGCAAAGCAATCAGGTTCGGAATAACCATCAGGCCATTGAAGAGGTCGGAAAGATTCCAGACCAGCTCCACCTTCAGAAGAGAACCCAGGAAAACGAAGGCCACCACAATGATGGAGAAAGGAAGCACTGCTTTGGCGCCCCAGAGATATTTCACATTCTGGCGGGCGAAGAAGTACCAGCCAATAATCGTGGAAAAGGCGAAAAACAGGAGGCAGACTGCCACAAATTTGGGGCCGAAGCCTTTAAATCCGGTGGCAAAAGCTGCCTGGGCCACGGGAGTTCCTGTGGTGCCCGCATCGATCATCTCATCCAGGACACCGGAAGAAAGAATCACAAGAGCGGTCATGGTAAGTACCACAAAGGTATCGATGAAAACACCGATCATTGCCACTTCACCCTGTTCCTCGGGGTCTTTTACATCGGCGATGGCATGGGCATGCGGAGTGGAACCCATTCCTGCTTCATTGGAAAAGAGACCGCGTGCCACACCATAACGCATAGCCATACGGACCGTCATACCGGCTGCGGAACCTGCCAGTGCCCTGGGACAGAACGCTCCCACAAAAATGGAGGCAACCGCAGAAGGAAGATTGCCGATATTCATGATCAGTACGATCAATGCTCCGCAAAGATACAAAGCTGCCATGACCGGAACCACTTTTTCTGTAAAGGAAGCGATACGGGAAATACCGCCAAGGAAAATGAAGGCTGCCAGCAAAGCCACTACCAGTCCCATCGCCCATCTGGGGATCGCAAAAGCCGTATAGAAGGCATCGCTGATCGAGTTGGACTGTACCATATTTCCCATGAAGCCAAGAGCAAGAATGACTGCCACTGCAAAGAAAACAGCCAGGAAACGACCAAAGCCGCCTTTAAACACATGTGTGATATAATAGACAGGTCCGCCCACTACTTCTCCATTCTCATCTCTCTTTTTGGATTTCTGAGCGAGAACGGCTTCACCGTAGATCGTCGCCATTCCAAAAAAGGCAGCCAGCCACATCCAGAAGATTGCTCCCGGGCCGCCGGACACCAGGGCCGTCGCACAGCCCGCGATATTTCCGGTTCCCACCTGGGCTGCAATCGCTGTGGCCAGAGCCTGGAAAGAACTCATACCGTCTTTTCCCGCTTTCTTTCCCTTTAAGGAAAAACCGCCGAACACACGCATCCAGGCCGTCTTAAAACGCCGGACCTGAACGAACCGGGTACGGATCGTAAAAAAGATCCCCGTACCCACCAGTAAAAAAAGTAACAGGTAGTTCCAGACCACATCACTGATCTGGACAATGACATTGTTGACTGCATCCATCATGATTTTATGTCTCCTTTTCCGCCAGACGTTCCCCGTTCTTCCCATGAAAAAAACCATCCTCCCGTCCGGGGAGCATGGTCCTGAAAAAATAGAAGCCGTACGAACCTGTTTTCGTACTTCTTCTGACTCTGTCCTTTTGCCTGAGAGATTCTGCACAGCAGCTGTGCATTGCACCTTCGGCACTCATTTTCTGAGATTCTCCAGAGACCACTCCGCTTTTAGTCTCTGTTCTCCTGAAAGAACGCCTGAGAGTGTTACTCCTTCGGCTGTACGGCTCTGCACATTTCCTAAAAGCTTCTTCGTCTGTATTCTTATTTTGTGCCCGTGCAGGAAAAACATCCGTCCACACCAGCAACACTTTTTGAATCATACCACGTTCTTGTCTTCCAGTCAACAGAAAAATACAGAAAATACAATCTCTGTTTTTTTGAAAATATGCTTGACAAATCCGATTTACAGGTATAGAATTTGGACAAATCAAATCAGTTGGTTAGCAATTTAAACCGTTGAAGCGGAGATAAAAACTGTTATGCGCGCCCAGAGAGTCCGGGGAGGTGAGAGCCGGATCGAAATGCAGACTGTTAAATGGACCGCCGAGGGCATGGGGAACGGCAAACGCCAAGTATTCCATGACGTGAAGGTATACGTCAGTTACCGGAGATATGCTGGTATCTCACAAAGGGTATGGTCGAAGAAGATCATAAATCAAGGTGGCACCGCGAGTGGAAAAGAAATGACACCCGTCCTTGGCAGAATCGGATATTCTGTCGGGGACGTTTTTTTATACCCAAATCCCGGCAGATTCCGACACAGCACAAATTTTCAGGCAGAAAAAGGAGGAAAAAGTCATGTTTCCCACACTGGAAGAAATGAAAAAAATAACCGAGACAACGGACTGTCGGCGGATTCCCGCCTGCAGGGAGATCTACAGCGATGCCTTCACCCCCATTGAGGTGATGCGGACACTCAAGGCTGCCAGCCGCCACTGTTATCTCCTGGAGAGCGCGGAGAACGATCAAAAATGGGGCCGCTACTCTTTCCTGGGCTACGCTCCCACGATGGAGCTGACCTGCATGGACGGGCAGATGACGATCCGGCGGGGCGCTGAAGAAGAAGAACAGACGACAGAGACCTTCACGACCGAGCATCCCGGAGACACAATCCGGAAGATCCTCGCTGAATATAAGAGTCCGAAAATCAAAGGCCTGCCTCCTTTCACGGGCGGCCTGGTGGGATATTTCTCCTATGATTATCTCAAATACGCAGAGCCGACGCTCCGTTTTTCCGAGGAAGGAAGTTCCGATTTCCGGGACGTAGACCTGATGCTTTTTGACAAGGTCATCGCCTTTGATCACTATCATCAGAAGATCTGCCTCATCACAGGAGTCAGCACAGACGATCTGGCCGCTTCCTATGAAAAGGCAGAAAAAGAACTGGATGAGATGGAAGCCCTTTTAAAAAGCGGCGCGAAGGCTGTGATCCGTCCTTTGAAGCTGAAAAGCCCCCTGGCCTTCCGCTATTCCAAGGAAACCTACTGCCAGATGGTGGAAAAGGCAAAGCATTACATCCACGAAGGCGATATTTTCCAGGTGGTGCTCTCCGATCCCATGAGCGCCCCGGCAGAGGGAAGCCTCTTTGACACCTACCGGGTACTCCGGACCACCAATCCTTCCCCCTATATGTTCTATTTTTCCAGTGATGACATCGAGGTGGCAGGCGCTTCCCCGGAGACGCTGGCAAACCTGAACGACGGCACACTTCACACCTTCCCCCTGGCCGGCACCCGTCCCAGAGGAAAAAGTGAGGAGGAAGACCAGAACCTTGAGACCGAGCTTTTAAAAGACGAAAAAGAGCTGGCCGAGCACAACATGCTGGTGGATCTCGGAAGAAACGATCTCGGAAGAATCAGCCAGATCGGCTCCGTGGTCGTTGAAGATTACATGTCCGTTCTCCGTTACTCCCACGTCATGCACATCGGCTCCACAGTCCGCGGCACGATCCGCCCGGACAAGGACGCTGTGGACGCTGTGGATGCCATCCTCCCGGCAGGCACCCTCTCCGGTGCGCCGAAGATCCGGGCCTGCCAGATCATCCGGGAACTGGAGGGACAGAAACGGGGCATTTACGGCGGAGCCATCGGATATCTGGATTTCGGCGGAAATCTCGATACCTGTATCGCCATCCGTCTCGCCTATAAGAAAAACGGCCGCGTGGTCGTCCAGTCCGGCGCCGGCATCGTGGCCGACAGCATTCCTGAAAACGAATTTACCGAGTGCTCCAACAAAGCCCGGGCTGTGGTAGCTGCACTTCAGACAGCAGAAGGAGGCCTTCGATGATCTTACTGATTGATAATTACGACAGTTTTTCCTATAACCTTTACCAGCTCATCGGAAGTATCGACCCGGAGATCCAGGTGGTGCGAAACGATAAAATCACGATCGACGAGATACGCTCCCTGGCTCCCAAAGCGCTGATCCTCTCCCCCGGCCCCGGAAGACCGGCGGACGCAGGCATCTGCGAGGAAGCCATCCGCGAGCTGAAAGGCGAGATTCCGATTTTCGGCGTCTGTCTGGGCCATCAGGCCATCTGTGAGGTTTTCGGTGGCACCGTAGGCTATGCGAAAGAGCTCATGCACGGAAAGAGCTCCCTGGTAAAAAAATCCCCGGACAGTCTCCTTTTCCAGAGACTTCCCGAAAAGTTCCAGGCAGCCAGGTACCATTCACTTTCCGCCGAAGCAGCTACGCTCCCGCCGGATCTCAAGGTCACCGCCATCACCGATGACGGGGAGGTCATGGCCGTGGAGCACAGCCTTTATCCCGTGTACGGCGTCCAGTTTCATCCCGAATCCGTCATGACACCGGACGGGAAAATCATCCTGGAGAACTTCCTTGAGGCCGCCGAAACATTTCAATCAAAAAAACACTGACTATCATATAGAACAAACAGAAAGGATGGATCAAAATGATCAAAGAGGCAATCATCAAACTTTCCAAAAGACAAGATCTGACTTATAAAGAAGCAGAACAGGTTATGAATGAGATCATGGAAAATACCGCCAGCGACGTGCAGAAGGCCGCTTATCTCACGGCTCTTTCCATGAAGGGCGAGACCATCGACGAGATCACCGCTTCCGCAGCTGCCATGAGAGCCCACGGAGAAAAACTTCTCCACAACATGGACGTTCTGGAGATCGTAGGTACCGGCGGCGACGGCTCCAACTCCTTCAATATCTCCACCACTTCTGCTCTCGTCATTGCTTCCGGCGGCGTTCCCGTTGCCAAGCATGGCAACCGGGCAGCCTCCTCCAAATCCGGAGCCGCTGACGTTCTCGAAGCCCTCGGCGTAAAGATCGACATTTCCCCGGAGCAGAGCAAACAGCTTCTTACCGATATCAATATCTGTTTCCTTTTCGCCCAGAAATATCATTTTGCCATGAAATATGTAGGTCCGGTGAGAAAAGAACTCGGCATCCGCACAATCTTCAACATCCTTGGCCCCCTCTCCAACCCGGCAGGCGCTAACATGGAGCTCATGGGTGTCTATGAGGAGGAGCTCGTGGAACCCCTGGCTCAGGTTATGGCAAAGCTCGGCGTGAAACGCGGCATGGTAGTCTTCGGTCAGGACAGGCTGGACGAGATCTCCATGAGCGCTCCCACCGCTGTCTGCGAGATTCGCGACGGCTGGTTCCAGTCCTACGAGATCACCCCGGAACAGTTCGGCTACAAGCGCTGCTCCAAGGATGACCTCACCGGCGGCACACCGGAAGAAAACGCAGCCATCACCCGTTCGATCTTAAGCGGCGAGGAAAAAGGCCCGAAGCGCCAGGCTGTCTGCCTCAACGCCGGAGCCGCCTTCTACATCACAGGCAAGACCGAGACCATGGCAGACGGTATCCGTCTCGCAGAGAAGCTCATCGATGAGGGTGCTGCCATGAAAAAGCTTGAAGAATTTGTAAAGGAGAGCAACCGATGAATATCCTGGAGGAGATCGCCGCAAAAACCACCGAGCGGATTCGGAAAGAAAAGGAAGCGATTCCTCTTTCCACCCTCCGCTCCGCTGCGGAGAAAAGGCGGGCCGGAGCCCCGGAATTTCTCTTTGAGAAAGCTTTAAAAAAGCCCGGCGTCTCCTTTATCTGCGAGGTCAAAAAGGCCTCTCCTTCCAAAGGAATCATCGCTGAAGATTTCCCCTATCTGGACATTGCGAAAAGCTATGAAGCCGCCGGCGCCGATGCCATCTCCTGCCTCACGGAGCCCTTCTATTTTCTCGGAAGGGACGCTTACCTGGAGGAGATCACAGCCAGCGTTTCCATCCCAGTCTTACGGAAGGATTTCACGGTGGATGAATACATGATCTATCAGGCCGCGGCCTACGGCGCTTCCGCCGTGCTTCTCATCTGCTCCATTCTGGAGGATGAAAAGCTTCTGGCCTACCGCCAGCTGGCTGACGAGCTGAAGCTCTCCGCTCTTGTGGAAGCCCATTCGGAGGAAGAAATCTCCCGGGCTGTCAAAGCCGGAGCCCGGATCATCGGCGTCAACAACCGGAACCTCAAGAATTTCCAGGTGGATGTGAGCAACAGCTTAAAGCTCCGCTCCCTGGCCCCGAAGGACTGCCTTTTCGTCTCCGAAAGCGGCATCAAAACCCGCTCTGACATCGAAAAGCTGGAGGCCAACGGAACCGACGCCGTCCTCATCGGAGAGACTCTCATGCGAGCCGCGGACAAAAAAGCCATGCTGGACACGCTGAGAGGATTTTGAAACGCCTATGACAAAGATTAAAATCTGCGGCCTCAGAAGGCCTGAGGATATCGCTTACGTCAACGAAGCAAAACCGGATTTCGCCGGTTTCATCATCGACGTGCCAAAGAGCAGGAGAAATGTTCCCCGGGAAAAAGTCCGGGAGCTTACCGCTCTCCTCTCCCCTGAGATTCTTCCCGTTGGCGTCTTCGTAAACGCCCCCATGGAGACCATTCTTTCGCTGGTAACTGACGGCACGCTGAAAGCCGTCCAGCTCCACGGACAGGAGTCCCAAAGCTATCTGGAAGAACTGAAAAAACAGGTTGCCGTTCCTCTGATCCGTGCCTTTTCCATCCGGTCCCCGGAAGATCTTACAGAAGCTGAAAAAAGCCCCGCGGACTTTGTCCTTCTGGACAACGGGGCCGGTGGCACTGGAGAAACCTTTGACTGGTCTTTGCTCTCCTCCTTTGACAGGCCATTTTTCCTGGCAGGAGGTTTGAGACTGGAAAACATAACAGAAGCAGTCAGCCGTTTTCACCCCTATGCGCTCGATCTGAGCAGCGGCGTGGAGACAGACGGCTATAAAGATAAAGAAAAAATAATCGCAGCGGTCGCTGCAGTCAGGAGATAAACATATGAATAATGGACGTTTCGGCATTCATGGCGGGCAGTACATCCCGGAAACCCTCATGAACGCAGTAATCGAACTGGAAGAAGCCTACAACCACTACAAAGACGACCCGGATTTCAACCGGGAGCTCACGACTCTCTTAAATGAGTACGCCGGAAGACCCTCCCGCCTCTACTATGCAAAGCGGATGACCGAGGATCTGGGCGGAGCCAAAATTTACCTCAAGCGTGAGGACTTAAACCACACCGGAGCCCACAAGATCAACAACGTACTGGGCCAGGTGCTTCTCGCCAAGAAAATGGGCAAGACCCGTGTCATCGCTGAGACCGGCGCAGGCCAGCACGGCGTAGCCACCGCCACAGCGGCAGCCCTGATGGATATGGAATGTGAGGTCTTCATGGGCGAGGAAGACACCAGGAGACAGGCTCTGAACGTTTACCGGATGCGCCTTCTCGGAGCCAAGGTCCACGCTGTCTCCTCCGGTACCGGAACCCTCAAAGACGCCGTTTCCGAGACCATGAGAGAATGGACCAGCCGGATCTCCGACACCCATTACGTCTTAGGCTCCTGCATGGGCCCCCATCCCTTCCCGACCATCGTCCGTGACTTCCAGTCCGTCATCTCCAAAGAGATCAAAGAGCAGATCATGGAAAAAGAAGGACGCCTTCCGGATGCTGTGCTCGCCTGCGTGGGCGGCGGTTCCAACGCCATCGGCGCTTTCTATCACTTCATTCCCCATCCGGAGGTACGGCTCATCGGCCTTGAGGCTGCCGGAAGAGGCATCGACACGAAGGAGACCGCAGCCACCATCGGCACTGGTTCTCTCGGCATTTTCCACGGTATGAAGTCCTACTTCTGCCAGGATGAGTACGGACAGATTGCTCCCGTTTACTCCATCTCCGCCGGTCTTGACTACCCCGGCATCGGACCGGAGCACGCCCACCTTCACGATATCGGAAGAGCCGAATATCTGGCCATCACCGACGACCAGGCCGTAGACGCCTTTGAGTACCTCTCAAGACTGGAGGGCATCATTCCCGCCATCGAGAGCGCCCATGCTGTCGCTTACGCCCGGGAGCTGGCTCCTACCATGAGAAAAGACCAGATCATTGTCATCAACATCTCCGGCAGAGGAGACAAGGACTGTGCAGCCATCGCACGCTACAGAGGGGAGGATCTTCATGAGTAACATCAGAAAAGCATTTGAGGGCGGCAAAGCCTTCATTCCATTCATCACCTGCGGTGATCCGTCACTGGAAATCACAGAACAGCTCGTTTACGCCATGGAAGAGGCCGGAGCGGATCTCATCGAGCTCGGCATTCCTTTTTCCGATCCCACAGCTGAGGGACCGGTGATCCAGGAAGCCAACATCCGTGCTCTCTCCGGCGGCGTCACCACCGATAAGGTCTTCGATATGGTCCGCAAGATCCGCCGGAAATCCAGCATTCCGATGGTCTTCATGACCTACGCCAATGTGGTCTTCTCCTACGGTACCGACCGTTTCATGAAGACCGCCAAAGAAGTCGGTATGGACGGCCTGATCCTTCCGGATGTGCCCTATGAGGAAAAGGAAGAGTTCGATTCCGTGGCAAAAGCTTACGGTCTGGATCTCATCTCCCTCATCGCTCCCACCTCCGAGGACCGGATTTCCATGATTGCAAAAGATGCTTCCGGCTTTGTCTACTGCGTCTCCTCTCTCGGTGTAACGGGTGTCAGAAGTTCCATCACCACCGATATCGGAGCCATGGTAAAGCTGGTGAAAGCTGCCAAGGATATCCCCTGTGCCGTAGGCTTTGGAATCTCTACCCCGGAGCAGGCAAAAAAAATGGCAGACCTCTCCGACGGCGCCATCGTTGGAAGTGCCATCGTCAAGATTTGCGCGAAATACGGAACAAACTGCATTCCCTATGTAAAAGAATATGTCGCATCAATGAAAAAGGCCCTCCGCTCATAAGCGGAGGGTCTCCTCTTTTTTCTCTTATCGTTCTTCCCGGAAATACGACTGTCCCAGAGAGTTGGGTGGCTGATTTTCCCGTTTATTTCTCATACTGGTGAGCACCAGAACCACCAGAGTCACCACATAAGGAATCATCTTATATAACTCCTGAAACTCCATATGATCCATTCCTGTCGGAATGTAGAGATAAAGAATATACAGACCGCCGAAGAAGATGGATGCAAAGATTGATACCACCGGACGCCAGATTGTGAAGATAACCAGGGCAATCGCAAGCCAGCCTCTGTCACCGAAGGCATCGTTGGACCAGACGCCGCTGGCGTAGTCCATCACATAGTAAAGGCCGCCAAGACCTGCGATCATACAGCCCGCACAGGTAGCCATGTATTTGTATTTCGTCACGTTGATGCCCGCTGCGTCTGCGGTTCCGGGGTTCTCTCCCACAGCTCTTAAGTGAAGGCCCACCCGGGTGTGCTTCAGCACATAGGCGCAGACCAGAGCGATAATGACGGCCACATAAGCCAGGAAGCCATAGGAAAGGAAGATCTTTCCGAACCAGCCTGAATTTTCCGCGAAGGGAAGGGATTTGCTGAAATAACTGCTGGTGGCAGAAAGGGCAATCGACGGCACATCACTGCCGGAAAGCTTGATGAGAGAACCTCCGAAGAAGTTTCCGAAGCCCACGCCGAAGGTCGTCATCGCAAGACCGGTCACGTTCTGATTAGCCCGCAGGGTAACAGTAAGGAAGCAATAGAGAAGTCCCATACAGAGGGAAGCCAGCAGGCAGCACACAATGGGAATCAGGATTGCCAGAAAAGCATTCATATTTGACGCGTCGCTGACAGACTGCTCATAGAAAAAGGATCCCATAACGCCGCTGATCGCGCCTACATACATGACACCGGGGATTCCCAGGTTCAGGTTTCCGGATTTCTCCGTCATGATCTCGCCGGTACTTCCGAATAGAAGAGGAATTCCCTGTACCACGGCTCTCGGGATAAATGACACAAGATTGATCATCAGTTTTCAGCTCCTTTCTCTGATTTTTTCCGGAATTGAATCTTATAGGAAATGAAGAACTCACAGCCGATGATAAAGAACAGGATGATACCTGTCAAGATATCTCCGTAGGACTGGTTCAGACCGAAGGTCGTGGAAATCTCACTGGCTCCTCTGTTCAGGAAAATAATCAGGAAGCTGGTGAAGGCCATCGTAAAGGGATTGAACTTGGCCATCCAGGAAACCATAACAGCGGTGAAGCCCTGGCCGTTGGCGATCGTGGTCGTGATCGTGTGGTTGATGCCTCCCACGAGGAGCAGACCTACCAGACCGCAGACCGCACCGGAAAGCACCATTGTACGCATGATGACTTTTTCCACCTTGATACCGACATAGCGGGCGGTGTTCTCACTCTCTCCCACTACGGCGATCTCATAGCCGTGTTTGCTGTAGACGAAATAGACGTACAGGAGCACCATCATCACAACCGCAATGATGATCGTCAGAAGATATTTGGAACCGAAAAGGTTCGGCAGCCAGCCGATGTTGGTCTTCTGGTTGATGATACCAATCTTACCGGAACCTTTCGGCATCTCCCAGACGATCGTGAAAAAGGCAACTAGCTGGGTCGCGATGTAGTTCATCATCAGCGTGGACAGCGTCTCGTTGGTATTCCATTTTGCCTTGAAGAAAGCAGGAATCAGACCCCAGATGGCTCCTGCCGCCAGGCTGGTGACAATCATCAGAAGGATAACCAGGGCGTTGGGAAGCTTTCCTGCGAGGCAGATCATGCAGGCTGCTGCCGCAAGACCGCCGATCAGCACCTGTCCCTCACCGCCGATGTTCCAGAAGCGCATCCGGAAGGCCGGGGTCAGAGCCAGAGAGATCAGAAGCAGAATCGCCACATTCTGGAAGGTAATCCAGGTCTTTCTGGCGGTTCCGAAGGCTCCCATGAAAATGGAGACATACACCTGTACCGGGTTGATGCCGGTGAAGATCGTAGTCAGAATACCGCAAACCACCAGCGCCAGCAGAATGGCCAGCAGGCGGATTCTCAAGCCCCGCTGCCAGGGAAGGGCATCCCGTTTTACAATGTGAAACAGAGGTTCTTTGGCTTTACTGTTCATTTTCCGCACCCCCTACGCGGGTCATCATCATACCCACGGTATTTTTATCCGTTGTTCTTCCGTCCACGATACCGCTGACCTCGCCGCCGCAGAGCACAAGAATCCGGTCGGAAAGCTCCAGGAGCACATCCAGGTCCTCACCGACGAAAATGACGGCGGTTCCTTTTTTCTTCTGCTCATTGATGAGGTTGTAGATCGTATGGGAAGAGTTGATATCCAGACCACGGACTGCATAGGCTGTCATGAGCACGGTGGGGCTGGAAGCGATCTCACGGCCAACCAGAACCTTCTGCACGTTTCCGCCGGAAAGCCGTCTTACCGGAGTGGAAAGGCCGGGTGTCACAACTTCGAGCTCATCCACAACGGTCTGAGCCAGTTCCTTCGGTGTCCTACGGTCGGTAAATACGGAGTGGCCCTTCTGGAAGGAACGGAGCATCATATTGTCGGTAAGGTCCATATCTCCCACAAGGCCCATGCCCAGACGGTCCTCCGGAACGAAGGAAAGGGACACGCCCATATCCATGATCTCCCGGGGGTCCCGGCCGACGAGTTCTTCTCTCGTACCGTTTTCTTCTATATAAGTGATGCTTCCCGCAGTGGTGGACTGAAGTCCCGCAATCGCTTCCAGAAGCTCCTTCTGACCACAGCCGGAAATTCCTGCAATACCCAGGATCTCGCCGCTTCTCGCGGTAAAGGAAACGTCTTTCAGTTTCACGATGCCGTCCTCGGTCTTCACGGTCAGACCCTTGACCTCCAGTCTCGGTTTGGGGTTCACAGGCTCCGGACGCTCAATGTTCAGCGTTACCTTGTGACCCACCATCCGGTTGGTCATATCCTCCGCGTTTGTATCCTTCGTGGCAATATCGCCCTCGAAGCAGCCATGACGCAGCACAGCCACACGGTCGGAAAGACTCTCCACCTCATGCATCTTGTGGGTGATGATGATGATGGCTTTTCCGTCGTCTCTCATATTCCGGAGCACTTTAAAAAGCTTCTCTGTCTCCTGCGGGGTCAGTACGGCCGTGGGCTCGTCCAGAATCAGGATATCTGCTCCGCGGTAAAGCACTTTGACGATCTCCACCGTCTGTTTCTGGGAGACGGACATGTTGTAAATCTTCTGGTCCGGGTCCACCTCGAAACCATATTTGTCGCAGATCTCTCGGATCTTCGCGGAAGCCTCCTTCAGATTTAAGCGGCCTTTCATGCCCAGAACGATGTTTTCCGCCGCCGTCAGCACATCGATCAGTTTGAAATGCTGATGCACCATACCGATGCCGCAGGCATAAGCATCTTTCGGTGAACGGATCACCGTCTCTTTTCCATTGATAAAGATCTGTCCTTCATCCGGAAAATAAATTCCGGAGAGCATATTCATAAGGGTTGTTTTTCCGCTGCCGTTCTCACCCAGCAGTGCAAGGATCTCACCTTTGTAAATCTCAAGGTTTACCTTGTCGCTGGCAACGACCGGACCAAATTTCTTGGTGATATTTTTCATAGTCACCGCAGCTGTTTTGCCCTTCAATCTCTCGTCCTCCTTTCAGTTTTTTCATTGGAAACAAAAGGGCGGTGCCGCGAAAATCGCTGCACCACCCGCTTTCTTTTCTGTCAAAAGAATTAGAACTGTGTATCCAGAAGGGTAATACCGTCGATCTGAACATCGAAATACGGAGCGGAACGGAAGCCCTCTGCGGACTCATGGAAGTATCCGTCAGAAACTGCCTCGTGGTCTCCCTCGTAATCTGCATCGGTATCTACGTCAGCCATGTAGCTGTCCAGAGTCTTGCCGTCTACGGTGAAGGTGGACGTATCAAATACATGGAGAGAACCGTCTACCAGTTTTGCAGAAGCCTCATCAACAGCTTCCTGTGTGCCCTCTGCAACAGATTTACCAAAGTCAGTCAGGACAACAGAACCGGTAGCGATATCGCCGGTCCAGTCAGCGTCGATTGCTTCACCGTTCTGTACGCAGCCCATAGCATACTCGAAATACGGTGCCCAGTTGATTCTGGAAGAAACAAGGAAGGTGTTCGGGCAAGCGCTCTCGGTGCTTCCGTTGTAGGAAACATCCGGAACACCAGCGGTCTCGCAGGCGGTCGGAGCACCCATGGAATCGGCATGCTGGCTGATCAGTACGCAGCCGTCATCGATCAGTTTGTTTGCTCCCTCTTTCTCAGCGGTCTCATCATACCAGGAACCGGTGAAGGTAACCTCCATGGTCACGCTCGGGCATACGGAACGAGCGCCCAGGAAGAAGGAAGTATATCCGGAGATAACCTCTGCATAGGTGTAAGCGCCGACATAACCCATTTTTGCCTGGTCCTCGGTGATCTCACCGTTTGCGATCATCTCGTTGAGTTTCATACCAGCGGTGATACCAGCCAGGTAACGTCCCTCATAAATAGAAGCGAAAGCATTGTGGAAGTTGTCAAGTCCTTCCGTATGTGCTTTGGTTCCGGTTGCGTGACAGAACTGTACGTCCGGGAACTCTCTTGCGGCCTCAATGATGTAATCCTCATGGCCGAAGCTGTCTGCAAATACGAAGTTGCAGCCGGCATCTGCCAGCTCGCAGGCAGCGTCATATGCTTCCTGACCCTCGGGAATACCGGTTTTAAATACATACTCGATTCCCATTTTCTCACAGGCTTCCTTTGCGGCATTGATGAAGTTCAGGTCGTAGGTGGAATTCTCGTCATGCAGGAAAATGAAACCTGCCTTTACGGTTGTACCTTCATCCGCACTGCTGGTCACGCCGACAGATGCGCTGAGAGTAAGCATTACTGCTGCGGCTGCTGCAACCCACTTAACACTCTTTTTCATTGCTTTGTCTCCTTTACTTTCACTTTTAATAGTATTGTTGTGTAAGTACCAGAAGTGTGTGTCCAAATAGTTGCAAATAAAAAGACGCAGATATACGAAGCTGTACATCTGCGGTCTGCGGTCATTTTCTATCGAACCCAATAGTCGCAACTGAACGGCGTGCGGTAGAAACGTCTGAACCTTCTTCACAGACCTATATCGGATAACACTACCATCTGAATTTTAGCAACCTGAAACACATTTGTCAAACAAAATAAGCAGCAAAAAAAGTTTTCAGCATATAGGTCAAAAACTTTCCCATTTTCGACGCTTTATTGGCTAATTCGACAAAGAACTTATTTTAACTATGGATGTTTGCACCGATTTATGGTACACTGAAGAGGACTGATGTTTCCGAAAAACTTCAGCCAATATTTTTTTCGACAAAAGAGGTAGCTTTATGAAAGAGAGGAAAGTTGAAAAAGTCATCAGTGGAATCCTGATTGGTATTCTGATCATCCTCACCATCTTCATGATCGCAGATGTAAAAAAGCTTCAGGGAAATGCCCGGGTTGTAAACTATGCCGGTATCATCCGGGGAGCCACCCAGCGAATGGTAAAGCTGGAGGTCGTGGACGAAGGCAACGATGAACTGATCCAGTATCTGGACGATATTTTCTCAGGTCTCATGCACGGCGGCGGAAAATACAACCTGACTCATCTGGAGGACACCGATTACAACGCAAAACTGAATCGGCTCTACAGCTATTGGGCCAAGCTGAAAGAAGAAGTAACAAAGGTCCGCAAAGAAGGCTACAAAGATACCGATATCATCAGCATGAGCGAAGAATACTTCCAGCTGGCGGACAAGATGGTGGATGCCGCAGAGAACTGCTCCCAGCGCTATGCCACTCAGATCAACCAGATTGAAAAAGCGCTGATCGTCATTATGATCCTCATTGTCGCCCTGCTGATCAAAGAATCCGTCGAGCAGGTCGTCCTCTCCAAAAAGAACAGGGAACTGCGGAAAAAAGCTTATCTGGACCTTCATACCGGTCTTCCGAACAAAAGCCGCTGCGAGGAGCTCCTTCTGGCAAACGACAATCTGACCGAACTTACCACGGTGGCGATCTTCGACCTGAACGGTCTTAAAGAGGTCAACGATACCATTGGTCATCTGGCCGGCGATACACTGATCATGAATTTCGCCAATATTCTCCGCACTTCCATTCCCCAGCAGCATTTCGTCGGAAGATACGGTGGAGATGAGTTTATCGCGATCTTAACCGGTGTCGGCGAGGAGGAAGTGAAAAAGATCCTCCTAGACGTCCGCAAGGAAACAGGCCACTACAATTCCTACAGCAAGCAGCTCCATCTTGAGTATGCTTACGGCTACGCAGTTTCCGATTCCTACAGTGAATGTTGCAGCATGAAGATTCTTCTGGAGCAGGCCGACCGGAACATGTACAAATGCAAGGCCGAAATGAAAGAACACCACAAAAACTCCCACGGAGAAATCTGAGTAACAGTTTACCCCCGTTCCACGAGCTGGACGGGGGCTTTTTTGTCTGTTATTCTTTTTCCTGACGATTGGTCAGGATGAGGTAAACTACCATGAAAACGACGGTGGAAAGGACCATAATAAGCAGCATGGCTTCCGTTGTAACTTCCTTTCCCTGAAAAACGGGATTACAGTCCAGACTGTCCGAGATGCCTTTCACCACTTCTTCCGGAAAACCGCTGGCGCGCATCTCTTCAAAAACGCCCCGAAGCATATGATTTTTCAAAAGGGAGGTTCCGTAGGTGCTGGGAATAAAAGAAAGCACCTTCTGAAGGCCTGAGCCGAAATTGGCAATCGGCATATAAGCGCCGCAGAGAAAGCCGTAGCCTGCGCTGACAACGGTTCCCACGGCTGACATCTGGCCCTGGGTCTTCAAGGGATAACAGATGATGCCAGAGAGGCTGCTTCCGAAAAGGACAAGAATCACGATATCGACAAGCAGCCAGAGGACGTCCGTTCCGCTTAAATAGCAGCCCATTCCTTCCATATAGATAAAGCAGCAAATCAGGGCCAGGCCGTTTACCATCAGGGAATTTAACACTGTAGCAAAGAAATAACCCAGGTAAAGCACCGGCCGTTTCACCGGTGATACGTTGAAATCCTTCCGGGTGCCGTTGGCCCGGTCCTGAATCATGGTCAGATTCACGCAGAAGGTCACAGTCACGCAGCTGACCGCCAGAAGACCTGCTGCCAGCTGGGCTGCCACCGCTCCGTTGATGAGCTTATCCGCGACAGCGAAAGCCGCCGGAAGGGAACTCCGAAACGAATCCTTATAGACATTGGCCAGAAAGGTTCCGTAGAGTAGAATGAGGATCAGAGGCGTGATCAGGGCAGAAATCAGCATGCCTTTGTCGCGGAAAAAGAGTTTTCGGTTTCGATTTACCAGTACAAAGAGCGTATTCATGCCTTTTCACCTCCCAGAGCTTTTCCTGTCACCGCCAGGAACACGTCGTCCATGCCGCCTTTAACCACCTCATAGTCCCGAAAGAGCTCCTGATGGTCCACGATAAGCTCCGTGGCCTCCGCCGTATTGGAAACCTTGATCTGATAGCCTTCGCGAATCGGCGTGTAGTCTTTTTTCAGGGAGCGGACCTCTTCCTCGGAGACACCGTAAAGGGAGATATAATCCTGCACATACCGGTTTTTCAGCTCATAGGGTGTTCCTTCCGCGGCGATTTTTCCTTTGTCCAGAATAATGACATAGCCTGCGGAGGCCGCCTCCTCCATGTAATGGGTCGTGAGGAAAACCGTCATATTTTCCGTCAGCCGGATTTTCTCGATGACGTCCCAGATCAGCTTTCTTGTCTGGGGATCAAGGCCCGTGGTGGGCTCGTCCAGAATCAAAAGCTCCGGTTTATGAAGAAGCGCCCGGGCAATATCGATTCTTCGCCGCTGACCGCCGGAGAGCTTGCCCACCGGCCGGTTTAAAAACTCCCTGAAATCCAGAAGCTCCACCAGTTCCCCGAGCCGTTTTTCAAAGGCTTTTCCCATAATTCCATAGAGCGCCGCCCGGCTTTTCAGATTTTCTTTCACCGTCAGCGGCCGGTCCAGCACGCTATCCTGAAAGACCACACCAAGGAGCCGTTTCGTCTCCTCGCCCTTTCGTTCCACATCCATCTCATGAATCCGGACGCTGCCGCTGTCTTTCTTCAGCTGCCCGCAGATGATGGAGATCGTCGTGCTTTTCCCCGCTCCATTCACCCCCAGAAAAGCGAAGAGCTCCCCTCTCTTCACCCGGAAACTGAGGTCGTCCACGGCTTTTACGTTGCCGAAGGATTTGCTTAGATTCTGTATTGAAATTACGTTTTCCATTCTCTTTCCTCTCAATCTTTTTCAAAAAGCACGCAGCATTTTTTCTTATTGCAGGTAATTCCATATTTTAAGATTGTATGCACTCCGTCAAGCCTCATATTTTCCGCATAATTTTTCTCTTTGATTTGATTCAGCGCCTCATTTCCGCTGGTATTCAGCCAGTAGTTCTTCGGCTCTGCATTTCTGCTGTTTCTGTGCTCTTCACAGTAGCAAATCACATCCCAGGGACAATAAATGTCAACATTTCCAAACCGATATCCGTCATACCATTCTTTCACTGCTTCATAATGCTCATCCTGACCATAATAGTGAAGCATCTCTCTTACTTCCCGATCTGTAAAGCCAAAATATTCATCAAAATCGACGCTCGTCAGAGAATGTACTTTAAAATTATTCAATCCTGCAAAAATACTTTCCTTTGCCACACGAAGACAGCCGGTAAGTACATTTCTTGTAAAAGGAAATTCACGGATTCAGGAATATAATAATAGCTGCCTTCACGAATTTCTCTAAAATCGGATATTCCTACCGGGATCTTGATTTCTCTCATAAACTGCCTCCTAAAATACCAACAAAGGTCCGCGATTCTTTCCTATATGATAACACACCCCAACCACCTTGTTCAATGAATTATTTTGCATTCCACGCCATCCTGAACGCAAAAACAGCCGGTATCTCGCCGGCTGCTGCATGCAATAATCATTATCCAATTATTCTTTGATATCTTTCTCCCCCAGTAAATCTTCCATGGTGTGCCAGCCGAGGACAGCGCATTTGACACGGGCGGGCATTTTTGAGATGTCTTCCAGAGACATGGCTTCTTCGAGGGGCTCGAGTTCATCGCCGGTAGCCTCACCTTTGATCATGCGTGAGAAGAGGTCTGCAAGCTTCAGGGCATCCTCTTTGGAACGGCCGATGATAAGGTCCAGCATCATATCCACCGAGGCCTGGGAGATGGCGCAGCCGCTTCCGACGAACGCGCCGTCCACGATGACACCGTTTTCCTCCTTGAGTTCCAGGATGATGTCATCGCCGCAGCTGGGGTTTACGCCCTCCAGCACCAGGTTCGCGTCCTCGAGTTTTTTCTTGTGGGCCGGATGCAGGTTGTGATCCGTCAAAAGTTCATTATAAAAGGTATTACTCTGCATATCCCATCATCCTCCTGATTCCTTTTACCGCCTCGGTGAAGCGGTGAATATCTTCCTCGTCATTGTAAAAAGCAATGCTGGCCCGGGTGGTCACAAAGACGCCCAGATGCTTTAAAAGAGGCTGGGCGCAGTGATGGCCTGCCCGCACATCCACGCCTGCTCCGTCCAGAATCGATGCGATATCGTGGGGATGAACGCCCTCCACGGTAAAGTTTACGATGCCGTTGTGTTCCTTCGGGTCCTGGCTTCCGATAATATTTACATAGGGGATCTTTTTCAGCTCCTCCATGGCCTGGGTGGTCAGGGCCAGTTCCCGCTCCTGCAGGGTGGCAAAGCCAAGAGAGTTGATATACTCGATGGCCGCCTTTAAGGCCCAGGCTCCGGCTCCGTTCACGGTTCCCGCCTCAAATTTGTGAGGGAGCTCCGCGAAGACGGCGCTCTCTCTTGTAACGCTCTCGATCATCTCGCCGCCGGTAAGGAAGGGAGGCATCTCATCCAGAAGCTTCTCCTTTCCGTAAAGGACGCCGATTCCCATGGGAGCCATCAGCTTGTGGCCGGAAAAAGCGAGGAAATCCACGTCCATGGCACAGACGTCGATGGGCAGATGAGGCGCGCTCTGAGCGGCGTCCACCAGCACCACGCCGCCGTTTTTGTGAACCAGGCGGATAATATCCTCCACCGGATTGACCCGGCCGATGACGTTGGAGACATGGGTGATGGCCGCAAATTTCGTGCGCTCCGTGATGACTTTTTCAATGGCCTCTTTCGTATAGCTTCCGTCCATCTCACAGTCCAGGAAAACCAGCTTTGCGCCGGTGACGCGGGCTGCCATCTGCCAGGGAAGCAGGTTGCTGTGATGGGAATCAATGCCCACCAGAAGCTCATCTCCCTCTTTCAGATTATTTAAGGCATAGCTATAAGCCACCAGGTTGATGCTCTCCGTGGTATTCCGGGTAAAAATGATCTCCGAAGACTTTTTCGCATGGAGAAAATCCCGCACAGTTTCCCGGGCCTTCTCGTAGCAGTCCGTGGCATCCATGCCCAGCTGATAGAGGCCTCTTAAGGGGTTGGCATTGTATTTTTCATAAAATTCCCGCTCTGCCTTCAGCACCGCCTCCGGACGCTGGGCTGTCGCCGCATTGTCCAGATAGGCGATGGAGCTGTTTCGCAGAAGAGGAAAATCTTCCTTATAACTCTTCATGCTGTTCCTCCAGATATTTTTCCACCTGTTCTCTGACCTCGGGAATCGGAATCTCAGCTGCAATGGCCTCCAGTCTGGCTCCGGCTATCATAGCCTCTGCTGCTTCCTTCGTAAAGCCGCGGCTCATCAGATAAAACAGCGTCTTTTCATCCAGTTCTCCGATGGAAGCTCCGTGGTTTCCTTCCACATCCTCCTCCGCACAGAGGATCAGCGGAATCGTCTGATTCACCACGTCGTCGCCGAGAAGCAGAACGTCCTCCTTCTCATTTCCCACGGAACCAGCACAGCCTTTCACGAAATCAATGCTGCCCCGGAAAAGTTTGAAAGCATTGCCGTTTAACACGCCGTTGCTCTCCATGAGACTCTCGGTCTTCCTGCCCAGATGGCGGGCCACATAGTTCATATCGAGATGTTGGCCGGTAAAACCCTGATAGCCGATGTGGGCGGTAAAGGAACTTCCGTCGCCCTTTAAGGTCATCAGCGCTCCGGTATATACCTTTTCCGCGCCCAGCTCCATTTTGACCAGCTCCACAGAGGCTCCTTTTTCCAGAAGGCCTCCGATATCGGTGAGATCCAGCACTTCCGTTCCCAGCATCTGAGGCATTGTAAGCTCCACATGGGAACCTTCCTCGGCATAAATCTTTACCTGCAGGGCAAAGGGTCTGGTCTCCTCTTTTTCGGAATTGGAAAGAAAGGCGACCCTCAGGGTGCTGTCTTTCTCCGCATGAAGGAAATAGCGGTGAAAACTTCCATCCGGCGTGAGATTTACGATCACCGGCGCAGCCGTCATATTTCCTTTCCCGGAAGCGATGACGGCTGCGGCGCTGTTTTCTCCCAGCTGATCCATATCCGGCCCCATACCGGTTTCAATCTCTCTAAAAATGTTCTGCTCTGTCTCATTTTCTTCCCGGAAAACGTTTCCCTCCGGGATCTCCTGCTGCCGGAACGGCTCTACGCTGGAAAGAACGGTCTCGTTCATTTTCAGCCAGTTCCAGGTTCTGGCCGGCAGCCGGTTTACTGTCATATCCATAATCTGCTCCTTTCCCGGCATTTAACCGATGCTTCCCTTCATCTCAAGCTGAATCAGGTTGTTCATTTCCACCGCATACTCCAGCGGCAGCTCCTTCGAAACATTATCCGCAAAGCCGCTGACAATCATCGCCCGGGCATCCTCCTCGGGGATTCCTCTGGACATGAGATAAAAGACCGCATCATCATTGATTTTACCGATCTTTGCCTCGTGTCCCACATCGGCGTCCTTCGTGCGGATATCCATGGCCGGGATCGTGTCAGACCGGGAAATATCATCCAGCATCAGGGACTGACAGGAAACAGCCGCCTTGCTCTTCGGCGCCTTCTTGGTGATAACCACAGAGCTTCGGAAGGTGCTGATACCGCCGTCCTTGGAAATAGAACGGGTATTGATATAGGAAGAAGTCTCCGGAGCCGCATGAACTACCTTGGCTCCCGTATCCAGGTTCTGGCCTTTTCCTGCAAAGGTGATACCCGTAAACTCCATCCGAGAACCTTTTCCTTTCAGAATCGTCATGGGGTACAGGTAAGAGGTGTGGGAGCCGAAGGAACCGGAAACCCACTCGATCGTGCCGCCCTCTGCAACCGTGGCCCGCTTGGTGTTCAGGTTGTACATGTTTTTAGACCAGTTCTCGATGGTGGAATAGCGAAGCTTTGCATTTTTTCCGACGAAAAGCTCCACGCAGCCGGCATGAAGGTTGGCCACGTTATATTTCGGTGCGGAACAGCCTTCAATGAAATGAAGGCTCGCTCCCTCATCCACGATGATCAGCGTGTGCTCGAACTGGCCTGCTCCCGGCGCATTCAGCCGGAAATAGGACTGCAGCGGAATCTCCACACTGACGCCGGGCGGAACATAGACGAAAGAACCGCCGGACCAGACAGCTCCGTGAAGGGCCGCAAATTTGTGGTCGTTCGGTTTTACCAGCTTCATGAAATGGGTACGGATCATATCCGCATACTCGCCGTGCATCGCGCTCTCCAGGTCCGTGTAGACCACGCCCTGAGCCGCAACCTCCGCTTTTACATTGTGGTAAACCAGCTCGGAATCGTACTGGGCTCCCACGCCTGCCAGGGATTTCCGTTCGGCCTGGGGAATACCAAGCCGCTCAAAGGTATCCTTGATATCTTCCGGCACATCGGACCATTTGGCACTCATTTTTGTATTCGGACGGACATAAGTCACGATCTGATCCATATTCAGGTCGTCGATGGGCGGTCCCCAGTCCGGGATCTTCATGGAATTATAGATCTGCAGGGACTGCAGGCGGAAAAGCTGCATCCAGGCAGGGTCATTTTTTTCTTTTGAGATCTGTTCTACGATCTCGGGTGTCAGCCCTTCATCTACCCGGTAGACATCCTTTTCTTCCTTGCGGAAGTCATACATGCTCCGGTCAATATCTTCCACATATGTTTTTTCTTTCACGGTCAGTCATCTCCTCCCGGAACACTGTTCAGAAAGCGCTCGTATCCTTTTTCGTTGATCTCTTCCACCATGGAACCGTCGCCGGTGGCAACAATATGGCCGTTTACCATGACATGGGTGTAATCCACATGCAGGGACTCCAGTATCCTCGTGCTGTGGGTGATGATCAGAAGCGCGCCGTCTCTGTCTTTCTGATACTCTTCCACGCCCTTGGATACCAGACGGACGGCGTCCACATCCAGGCCGGAATCGGTCTCGTCCAGGATTGCAAGGCTCGGACGGAGCATCATCAGCTGCAGGGTCTCGATCTTCTTTTTCTCACCGCCGGAAAAGCCCACATTTAAGCTTCTCTCTGCGTAAGAGTCGTCCAGATCCAGAAATTCCAGATTTTTCTTCAGCTCTTTCTTGAAATCCCAGAGACGGACATAGCCGCCTTTTTTCTGCTGAAGGGCATTTCGGATAAAGTTGGAAACGGAAAGGCCGGGAACCTCAAGTGGCTCCTGGAAGGAAAGGAACATGCCGTCCTTCGCCCGCTTGTCCGCGCTCTCCGCTGTGATATCTTTTCCTTTAAAGGAAATGCTTCCGCCGGTGACTTCGTATTTGGGGTTGCCCATGAGCACATAGCCCAGGGTGGATTTACCGGCTCCGTTGGGGCCCATGAGCACATGGGTTTCTCCCTTTCGCATCTCAAAATTTATATCATGGAGGATCTCTTTTTCCTCCACTCTTGCTGTCAGCTGACTGATCTTAAGAATTGGTTCTGACATAATTTCCTCCGTTTCTGCCGTTTCTCGGGAACAGCTTTTGAATACCTAGTAATTTAATAGGTTTTATTCGTCTGCTATTATAATGCGGTCTTTTCAATTATGCAAGACCATTTTTTCAAAAAATACATGCGGCACTTGAGTTTCGATTTTTTTTGCGTTATGATAGGGGCTGCCCGGGGGATTTTTCTCCGGTTTCCTGACAAAAAGCACAAATGAGGAGTGACAGCTATGAATAAAAAGAATAAAATTTTTTCCGGACTGGACCGCCTCCCGAAGGGTCTGGCATCGGAACACCTGACGGAAGGATGTGTCGTTCTGGAGGGTGGTGCTTTCCGCGGTCTCTATACCAGCGGGGTGCTGGATGCCCTGATGGAAGCCGGCATCAACCTCTCCTGTACCGTCGGTGTCTCCGCCGGGGCCCTCAACGGCATGAACTATGTCTCCGGACAGATCGGCCGTTCCGGCCGCCTGAACCTGACTTACCGCCATGACAGCCGCTATGTAGGTCTTAAGGCCATCCGCAAAAACCGCGGTGTCATCGGTTTTGACTTTATCCTGAAAAATGTAAATAAAGAAGATCCTTTAAATGAGGAACGTTTCTTCCGGCCAGACCGCCGTTTCATCGTGGTCGCCACGGACTGTATCACAGGCCGGCCCCGGTACTTTGAAAAAAGCGAGGGAGAAACGATCTTCCAGGCCGTCCGGGCCTCCGCTTCCATGCCCTATGTTTCAAAAATGGTCATGATCAACGGTGTTCCCTATCTGGACGGTGGCTGCAGCGACAAGGTTCCCTTCCGCTGGCCCCTGGATCAGGGCTATCAAAAGGTCATCGTGATCCGTACCCGCCCGATGGATTACCGCAAGAAAGAGAGAAGCGACCATTCTCTCACGGATCGGCTTTATCACGATTATCCCCAGTTTTCCCGGGTGCTGGACGCCAGCAACGCCAATTATAACCGCCAGTGCCGGGAGATGATCGAGCTCGCCGCCAAGAAAAAGATCTATGTCATCGCTCCCTCGCGACCTATAGATATCAGTAGGCTGGAAGGGGATATGGAAAAGCTGGGCGGTTTGTATTTTCTCGGCTATGAGGATGCCAAAAAGCAGCTTTCAGCCATCAGAGAATACCTCGGAATCCAGTAAAAAATCATAGTTTCACGAAACGCAAAAAAGCCCTCCGGCAGGAATCTCTTCCAAACCGGAGGGCTTTTCTTTCTTCTCAATCAGTCTTTGTCAATTTTCAGCGCACGCATGGAGTTCAGGATTGCAATAACGGAAACTCCTACATCGGCGAAAACAGCTTCCCACATGTTTGCCATACCGAGAGCGCCCAGAATCAGGACCAGAGCCTTGACAGCCAGAGCAAAAACGATATTCTGGCGGACGATGCGGAGGGTCTTTCTGGAAATCTTCACGATGGAGGCAATCTTGGTGATATCGTCATCCATCAGAACTATGTCTGCTGCCTCGATGGCCGCATCGGAACCCATACTTCCCATGGCGATACCGATATCGGCACGGCTCAGAACCGGAGCGTCGTTGATACCGTCGCCGACGAAAGCCAGGCGCTCTTTGTCACTCTCTTTATTCAGAAGCTCTTCCACTTTTGCTACCTTGTCGCCGGGAAGAAGCTCTGCATGAACTTCATCGATACCGATCTCGGAGGCCACCTGCTCTGCGGCCTCTTTCCGGTCACCTGTGAGCATGACGCAGCGTTTCACACCGATCTTCTTCATGCTGGCGATGGCCTCCCTGGCTCCCTCTTTGATCCGGTCAGAGATCACGATGGAACCGGCGAAGTTGCCGTTCACAGCCACATAGATCACAGTACCGCGGCTCTTGCAGGTTGTGTAGGAAATGTTCTGCTGTTTCATGAGTTTCTCGTTTCCGAGAAGAACTCTCTTTCCGTCCACCGCTACGGATACGCCGTGACCGGCTACCTCCTCCGCGTCAGAGACACGGTTCATATCGATTGTCTTTCCATAAGCCTCCCGGATGGAGTGTGCAATCGGGTGGTTGGAATAGCCCTCGCCCAAAGCTGCTAGCTCAAGAAGCTCTGCCTCGGTGCCTTTTTCCGGATGGATCTCAGTTACACGGAACTCACCGCGGGTCAGGGTACCGGTTTTATCAAAAACGATCGTGGTCATCTCAGCCACAGCTTCCAGATAGTTGCTGCCCTTTACCAGAACGCCGACCTTGGAAGCAGCTCCGATTCCTCCGAAGAAGCCCATCGGAACAGAAATCACAAGAGCACAGGGGCAGGAAATTACCAGGAAAATGCAGGCTCTCTGGATCCACTCAGCCCAGCCTCCGCCGAGGATCAGGGGTGGAAGGATTGCCAGGATCACAGCGCCGATGGTAACAACCGGCGTATAGTATTTGGCAAATTTGGTGATGAAGTTCTCAACCTTCGCTTTCTTGGAGCTTGCGTTTTCCACCAGCTCAAGGATCTTGGCAACGGTGGAATCGTCAAACTCTTTGGTGGTGCGGACTTTCAGGGTACCACTTCCATTGACACAGCCGCTGATGATCTCATCTCCCACAACGGCCTTTCTCGGTACGGACTCTCCGGTGAGGGCTGCGGTATCGATGAGGGACTCTCCTTCTACAACCACGCCATCCAGGGGGATTCTCTCGCCGGGTTTCACTACAATGATGGTTCCCACTTCCACATCATCCGGATCTACCTGAACCAGCTTGCCGTCGGACTCAATGTTCGCATATTCCGGACAGATATCCATCATAGCTGCGATGGACTGACGGGATTTTCCCACGGCGTAGCTCTGAAAAAGCTCACCCACCTGATAGAACAGCATAACGGCTACGGCCTCGGAGAACTCTCTCACGCCAAAGGCTCCGACGGTGGCTACCATCATCAGAAAGTTCTCATCGAATACCTGGCCATGGGAGATATTTTTCACTGCCTTCAGGATAATGTCATAGCCAATAATGAGATAAGGAACCAGATAAATAATAAGGAGAACAAAAGTATTTACATTCTCCAGCTTTCCCATGTGTTCCAGGACAAAGAGAACCGCGAATATCGCAAAGGTTACAAGAATACGCGTCAGCGTTTTTTTCTGTTTGTCGGTCATTGTTTCAACCTTCCTTTCGTGTATGTTTGAAAGAAAGACCCGGGTCAGCTGCCCGGGTCAATACTGATTACAGAAGAATTTTGCAGTCCGGCTCAACCTTGGCGCAGACAGTAACGACTTCCTTCATGATATCATCGAACTTGCTGTCATCTGCATCGATGGTCATTTTCTGCATCATGAAATTCACGCTTGCATCGTTGACACCGTCGATTTTCTTGATTGCCTCTTCCATTTTTGCTGCACAGTTTGCGCAGTCGAGATCCTGTAATTTGAATTTTTTCTTCATGAGATATGTCCTCCTTATATTTTACTCCGACACCTGCGAATTGCTCCGCTTATATTTGAAGCCCTGGCGTCTCATATGAACAACTATTCATATATTCATAATATGCCGCATATAAGGATTTGTCAACAGGAAAATATAGAAATACAAAATGTTTTTAAATTCCCTGTATTATCAGATATTTTCACTCCAAAAATCTATTTTTTTCACAAAAACCCCGGTACAGCAGTTCAAATCCTGCCACACCGGGGCCTGTTATTTCTTATTCTATTTTCTGATCCCGAGGATCCGCTCGGCATTTTCCACCCGCTCTTTTGTGGGAGGTTTGATTCCTTCCAGAGCGTAGGGAATACCCAGAGTCTCCCATTTGAAAACTCCCAAGGTATGATACGGCAGGACCTCCACTTTCTCCACATTTTTCAGGGTGTGGATAAAGTCTGCCAGCCGATGAAGATATTCATCTTTATCGCTTCTCTCCGGCACCAGTACATGACGGATCCAGACAGGCTTGCCCATATCGGAGAGGACTTCCGCCATCCGAAGGATGTTCCGGTTCGTCCTTCCTGTGAGGATCTTATGCTGCTCATCGTCGATCTGCTTGATATCCAGCATCACGAGGTCCGTGTACTTCATGAGCTCTTTCCACTTTTCAAACCAGCTTCCTTCCTCCGTAAAGGGAGCGCCGCTGGTATCGAGCGTCGTATGAACTCCTTTTTCCTTAGCCTTTCTGAAAAGCTCCGTGAGAAAATCAATCTGCATCAGCGGTTCTCCGCCGCTGACTGTGATTCCGCCTTTATCCCCCCAGTAATTCCGGTAACGGAGAGCCTTCTCAAGAAGGTCGTCCGCACTGTAAAGGGTTCCCTTTTTCATTTCCCAGGTATCAGGATTATGGCAGAACTGGCAGCGCATGGGACAGCCGCTCAGGAAGATCACATAACGGACTCCCGGGCCGTCCACAGAGCCAAAGCTTTCCAGAGAATGAACATACCCCATATGGTTTTCCATGGATCGCACCTTACATTCTGTCGTGGCAGGTTCTGGAAATAACATCCATCTGCTGCTCTCTGGTCAGGTCGATGAATTTTACAGCGTAACCAGATACACGGATGGTGAAGTTTGCGTACTCCGGTTTCTCCGGATGCTCCATAGCGTCGATGAGCTTCTCGGTACCGAATACGTTTACGTTCAGATGATGAGCACCCTGATTGAAGTAGCCGTCCAGAACGTGAGTCAGGTTGAGAGTACGCTCTTCGTCATCATGGCCCAGTGCGCCCGGGTTGATGGTCTGGGTATTGGAAATACCGTCCAGAGCCAGCTCATACGGCAGTTTTGCAACAGAGTTCAGGGAAGCCAGAAGACCGGTCTTCTCTGCTCCGTAGGAGGGGTTAGCTCCCGGAGAAAGGGGCTCGCCTGCTTTTCTTCCGTCCGGAAGAGAACCGGTAGCTTTTCCGTATACCACGTTGGAGGTGATAGTCAGGATAGAAGTTGTCGGCTCAGAATCACGGTAGGTATGGCAGTATCTCAGCTTATCCATGAAAGTGGAAAGAAGTTTTACTGCGATATCGTCTGCACGGTCATCATCGTTTCCGTAACGCGGGAAATCGCCAACGGTCTCGAAATCAACTACCATGCCCTTCTCATCGCGGATGGTCTTTACTTTTGCGTATTTGATTGCGCTTAAGGAGTCAACCACATGAGAGAAGCCTGCGATACCGGTAGCAAAAGTACGACGTACATCGGTATCGATGAGGGCCATCTCTGCTGCCTCGTAGTAGTACTTGTCATGCATATAATGGATCATGTTCAGGGTACCTACATAGAGGTGAGCCAGCCAGTCCATCATAGCGTCGTATTTCTCAACGACCTCATCATAATCCAGATACTCGGAAGTGATCGGCTGATATTTCGGTCCTACCTGATCGCCGGTCTTCTCATCAACACCGCCGTTGATTGCGTAGAGCAGGCATTTTGCCAGGTTTGCACGGGCACCGAAGAACTGCATCTCTTTACCGGTCTGAGTTGCGGATACGCAGCAGCAGATGGAGTAGTCGTCACCCCATACCGGACGCATTACATCGTCGTTCTCGTACTGGATGGAGCTGGTCTTCACAGAAATATAAGCAGCAAATTTCTTGAAGTTCTCCGGCAGGTGAGAAGAATAGAGAACGGTCAGGTTCGGCTCCGGAGACGGTCCCATGTTTACGAGAGTATGCAGGAAACGATAGTCGCTCTTTGTTACCATGGAACGGCCGTCCATGCCAAGACCTGCTACTTCCAGGGTTGCCCATACCGGGTCGCCGGAGAACAGCTGGTTGTAGGACTCGATTCTTGCAAATTTAACCATACGGAATTTCATTACCAGATGGTCAACAAGCTCCTGAGCCTCTTTCTCAGTCAGGGTTCCGTTAGCAAGGTCTCTGCTGATGTAGATATCCAGGAAAGTGGAGATACGGCCAACGCTCATAGCTGCACCGTTCTGGGTCTTGATGGCTGCCAGGTAGCCGAAGTACAGCCACTGAACTGCCTCTTTGGCATTCTTTGCCGGCTTGGAAATATCGAAGCCGTAAGCCGCTGCCATTTCTTTCATTGCCTTCAGGGCTCTTATCTGTTCCGCAATCTCCTCACGAAGCTGGAAATCACCACGACGCATACCCTGACGGTTGGTGTCATGGAAATCTTTCTGCTTGGACTCGATCAGATAATCAATTCCGTAAAGGGCAACTCTTCTGTAATCGCCTACGATTCTTCCGCGTCCGTAGGTATCCGGAAGACCTGTCAGAATCTTGTTGTGACGGGCTTTCATCATTTCCGGTGTGTAAATATCAAATACAGCCTGATTGTGAGTTTTGTGATACTTAGTGAAGATCTCGTGAAGCTTCGGGCTGGGTTTGTAGCCGTACATCTCACAGGATTTCTCCGCCATCTTGATTCCACCGTAGGGCATGAACGCACGTTTTAAGGGTTTATCTGTCTGAAGACCAACAACCTGCTCCAGATCTTTCATGCTCTCGTCAATATATGCCGGGCCATATGCTGTGATACCGCTGACAACTTCTGTCTCCATATCAAGCACTCCGCCTTTGGCCCTCTCCTCCTTCTGCAACTCCTGAAGTTTTCCCCACAGACGATTTGTTGCGTCCGTCGGTCCTTCCAGGAAGGACTCATCCCCATCGTACGGGGTGTAGTTGTTCTGGATAAAGTCGCGAACATTCACGCCCTCTTTCCACAGTCTTCCAGAAAAACCACTCCACTGTTCAAAATTTGTCATAACAGTCTTACATCCTTTCTTTTTTGCATTTGTTTGTTGAGTACGGGCTTACTATAACAAATACAAAAATTTTCTGCAACAAATTATCGAAAAAAAAACATTGTATCCAGAATTATACAGCTTCCAGCCCGTAGTTTCCTTCTTACCGCCCACAAAAATAGACCCCAAACGTTTTCTCTCCTGCCAGCAGCAAAACAATGATCTTCGCCGCTGCAAAACAGGGCACGATTCCTCCTGCTGATTAGTGTCTGCTAACCTTATTCCATAGGAGGCATCCAGTAACAGACGAAATCCCTCGATCTGTTTTACATTTCTTTATCCTCATTCATAACAGTGTTTCATAACGTTGTTTCAAATATATACATACCTTCGGCATCCATTTGTCAAGTCCGTACTCAAAAAAGACCTCCGCATCCTGTTTTTCACAAGATACGGAGGTCTCTCCTTTTGCTTTCTTATGCGAGCTTCTCGCCGGTGAGCATCTCATAGCCCTGCAGGTATTTCTCAATGGTCTTGTCCACGATCTCCTGCGGCAGGGTCCAGTTGTTGTCCGGGTTGATTTTCAGCCAGTCGCGGGCGAACTGTTTGTCAAAGGAGGGCTGGCTGTGGCCCGGCTCATAGCCGTCTGCCGGCCAGAAACGGGAGCTGTCCGGAGTCAGCATCTCATCGCCCAGGGTGATGTTTCCGTTCTCATCCAGGCCAAACTCAAATTTGGTGTCTGCGATGATGATGCCTTTGCTCAGAGCGTACTCGGCGCATTTTTTATAGAGGGCAATGGTGTAGTCTTTCAGCTTCTCAGCGTACTCTTTTCCTCTGCCCGGATAATATTTTTCCAGATGATCGATGCTCTGCTCATAGGAAATATTCTCATCATGATCGCCGATCTCCGCTTTCGTGGAGGGGGTGTAGATCGGCTCAGGCAGCTTGTCAGACTCTTTCAGGCCTTCCGGCAGGCGGATGCCGCAGACGGTTCCGTTCTCCTTGTAGCTGGCCCAGCCGCTTCCTGTGATGTAACCGCGGACGATACACTCCAGCGGAAGCATTTTCAGTTTCCGGCACATCATGCTGTTGCCGTCGAATTTCTCCTGCTGGAAAAATTCCGGCATATCCTTGACATCGGTGGAAATCATATGATTCGGAAGAATGTCCTTCGTCATATTAAACCAGAATTTGGACATCTGGGTAAGCACGGTGCCCTTCTTGGTCACCACATTGTTCAGAATCACATCGAAGCAGCTGATGCGGTCGGTTGCCACCATGATCAGGCTGTCTCCATTGTCGTAAATCTCTCGTACCTTACCTTCTTTGATCGGTTTCATTTCCTGCATGCTTTTACACCTCATCTGTATGATATTGTGATTGTATTTTTCAACGGCTTTACCGTACCACCAGATCGGTAGTGTTGTCAAGAAGTTTCTCAATGTGGAGATAAAAGAAAAACCTGTAAGGAACTTGTCCTCACAGGTCTTCGATGCAGTAGCGGAAGGGAGATTTGAACTCTCGACACCACGGGTATGAACCGTGTGCTCTAGCCAACTGAGCTATTCCGCCTCAACACTGAAGATTATATCTGATGCTGCGGAATTTGTCAAGAAGTTTTTTCAAAATTTTTTTATTTGGAATTTTTCAAATATTTTCTACACTTGGCTCGTTACTCGCGAATGTCACATACCCCGTTGCAGACAACGGGGCATGTGACTCTCGCGGTAGTCGCCAAATATCCATGCAAGCATGGCTACTTGGCTCGTTACTCGCGGAAATACAGGAAATCTGCTACCGGGCGCTCGCTTCCGTCGGAGGGGTTGTTCAGCACTCTTCCGCGGTAGGCCAGGGTGGCAGAACCGCCGCCATCCATCTGGTAGGCGTAGACACAGCCGTAGCGCTGGAAAATATTACAGAGTTGATAATGGTCAAGACCTCTGGAGCCTGTGGAGACTTTGCCGGGTCCGTCGGCCACCAGAAGGACGTACTCTCCCCGGCGGATCATGCCAACGGCGCTTCTGGGATAGGGGTTGTTCTGATACTCCTCAAAAGGAGAGATAATATCCTGATTTCTGCCGTTCATGATGAAGGCCGGGCCAAAATCAAAGGTATCATAGACACCATCCGCCACGAGCTGTTCCGCGGAAAGTCCCTGCTTCGGGGTGTACATCGTGCCGTCCCGCTTGATGGCCATGAGGGAATAACTGGTTCCCAGGGCATGATTGTAGATCCGGCCCTTCCGGATCAGCACGGCGTTGAAGGCCGGACGGCCGCTGGCGTCATACCGGCTTCCGTTGATGCCGATAATGCCGTTGTTCCGGGTAAGAGCCGCAGAAGTGGTTTCCAGCGCTCCGCCGTAGGTTCCGTAAGCCATGGAGCTTCTAAGCTGGTCCGTATTTTTCACCTTGATATGGGCTGTCCAGTAGTTCGTACCATACTCCCAGCTCTTTTTGAGATCAACGAAGATCGTAGAGCTCTTATAGACGATCCGGGTAGCCGTGGAAGGATCTTTCGTATTGTAGCCCTCTCTCATATCCACGACACCGTTTTCTCCGGCCCGGTAATAAAGGCCGTTTCGTTTCACCCAGGTACTTTTCTGAAGGATACCATTCTTGTTAAACTGGTAATTCTTCTTATTGATCGTCGTAAACTGAGTGATACGGATGCCGTTCTTGTCCAGGTAATAGCGCTGATTCCTGTAGGTGATCCAGCCCGTCCGCTTCCGGCCCGCGGCGGTATAGTAATACCATTTTCCCTTAATTTTCCGCCAGCCGCCCTTAAAGCCCTTAATCCAGCGGCCGTCCTCGCCGACAAACTTCTTACCGATCCATTGATTGGTGACAAGCGCGCCGTCCTTTCCCACATAACAGTTCTGCCCGATCCAACTGCTTGTAACCATCCGGCCTCTGCTCTGAAAATAATAGTATTTTCCCTTGTAGAGGAGCCACCGGTTTTTCAGAAGGGTACCATCTTCTTTCTTGAAATAATAGGTATGGGAACCGATCTTCTTCAATCCCTTCACCCTGGTTCCCTTCACATAATAAACGGAGCCTCCGGACTCGCTTCTCCATCCGTTCTTTTCCGCCGCCATGGAATGGTCGGAAAAGAGGAGGCAGAAAGCCAAAGCTGCCAGCACCAGTTGTTTCTTCATTCTCTTTTTCCTCACTTTTTCATATCTTCTGTCGTTTCCTGAAGGAGCACTCCCGAACTTATGGTTTCCTGGAGCTCTTCCGGGGAAAGGCCGAAAACAGACCGGTTCTCCCTTCGTAAAAAAAGAAGTCCCAGAAAAATCAGAAGACAGAGGACGGTGCGAAAATAAAAGCTCCCGCTCCCCGGCATCGTGGCCGGCTCCCGTTCCTCCGCCTCCTCTCTTTCTGCCACCCGGCCCAGCTCGTACCGGCTCTCCAGGCTTTCTCTGTTTTCTCTTGCCGTTTCCCGCATGGAAGAAAGCAGCTCCTCCAGCTTTTTTTCCTGATCGCTCTCCTGCTGCATGCAAAAATCTCCTCTCAGACGGACTTGCTTATGCTTATGCAGCCGAAAATCGCCTTATGCAAAACAGCCGCCGAAAACTTTCCGGCGGCTGCCAACTATGTACCTTTTATCTTCTGTGAGCCAGTTCCTCTGTGATATCCTCCCAGGTGACTCCTTTTTCAGCCATGAGCACCATGCAGTGATAGAGGAAATCGGCGATCTCGTACTTGATCTCCTCGGGATTCGGATTCTTCGCCGCGATGACGATCTCGGTACACTCCTCGCCCACTTTTTTCAGGATCTTATCAATACCTTTCTCAAAGAGGTAGTTGGTGTAGGAGCCCTCCTTCGGATGAAGCTTCCGGTCCTCGATGACGCCGTAGACCTCCTCCAGAACCTTTAAGGGGTTCACATGGGGAGATTCCTTCTCCACCAGAGTCCGGTAGAAGCAGCTCCGATTGCCGGTGTGGCAGGCAGCTCCTGTCTGAGCTACCTGAGCCAGCAGGGTGTCATTATCACAGTCGATCATGAGCTTCTTCACATACTGGAAATGGCCGGAAGTCAGTCCCTTAGTCCAGAGTTCCTGACGGCTGCGGCTGTAATAAGTCATACGCCCCGTTGCCAGAGTCTCCCCGAAAGCTTCCTGATTCATGTAAGCCACCATGAGAACCTCGAGATTCTTGTGATCCTGAACAACTACGGGAAGGAGGCCGTCCTCGTTGAGCTTCATATCCTCCCATTTCAGGGGGCTTTCAAAGGTATTGACGGAAATGCCCATCTTCTTGGCTTCCTGTTTTACCCTCAGGAAAAGCTCAGCGGGCTCAGCCACGGGTTTTCCCATGATGCCGTCGATGAGGATATCGGAAAGCTCCGGAAGAAGCTCGCCTACCTCTTTCTCAAAATCGCAGAGAACCACCTCGGAAGACAGCGGGGACTTCATCAGTCCGGCTGCTCCCGGAAGGAGAAGAAGCTCGGAGGTGTACTCAGCAATCAGCTCATTGTTCTGCATATATTCCTGAGGCTTGTCGATGGAGATTCCGATTTTGTTTTTGCCGAAGCGTTTGGAAACCTCCTCGGTGAGAGCGATGTTGCTCTCCTTGGAGAAATTTAAAACGGCTTTCTGGCAGCCGGCGTAGAGAAGTTTCTTTACATCCTCCACCCGATTTACATTTCCGCAGCCCATAATCGGAATATCCACCCGACGCTGGATGGCACGGATCATATTTAAGGCTTTCTCGTGTTCCTCGTCTCCCTCAGAGAGGTCAAAGATCACCAGCTCGTCCGCTCCCGCGTGATCGTATTCCTCGGCCAGAATCACCGGAGAGGTCTCAGTGAGAAAGGTCTTACCGGAAAAATCCGTCACTGCTCTGCCGTCTTTCAAAAAAATACATGCTGCTATTTTTTTCTGTGTCATAATTATAAACTCCCTTTCGTGGAAAGAACTTCTGTTGTCCGGCTTTCCGGGCTCACAGCCATATCCAGGGCCTTTCCAAAGGCCTTAAACATTGCTTCCATCATATGATGATTGTTGCCCGGTGTCAAGACCTTCAGGTGGAGATTCATGGCCGCGGCGTAGGAAACCGCATAGAAAAATTCCTTCGCCATCTCGGTGTCCATGTCCCCGAGGCGCGGCACCGTAAACTCCGCATCCCAGGAAAGATAGGGCCTGCCGCAGAGATCCACGGCGGAGAGCACCAGACACTCGTCCATCGGGAGCAGGAAATGACCATAACGCTTAATTCCGGCCTTGTCTCCCAGAGCCTCGGCGATCGCTTTTCCGAGGACAATTCCGGTGTCCTCGATTGTGTGATGGCAGTCCACCTCGAGATCTCCTGTGACTTTGAGTTTCAGATCAAAAAAGCCGTGTCTTGCAAAGCCGGAAAGCATATGGTCGAAAAAGCCGATGCCCGTATCGATCTCATACTTGCCACTTCCGTCCAGACTCAGTTCCAGGGCAATATCCGTCTCCCTGGTCTTTCGATTTACAACCGCTCTTCTCTCCATGATCTATTCCTCGTCCTTCTTCTCAAAACGAACCGCGATGGAATTGGCGTGAGCCGTCAGCTGTTCTGCCTTCGCAAAGCGGATGATATCCTCGTGTACGGCTTCCAGGGCCTCCTTGGAATAATAAACGATGCTGGAACGCTTGATGAAATCATCCACACCTAAGGGTGAGAAGAAACGGGCGGTTCCATTGGTGGGAAGCACATGGTTCGGGCCTGCGAAATAATCGCCCAGAGGCTCGCTGGCGTACTCGCCCAGGAAGATCGCTCCGGCATTTTTCACCTTGGTCATAAGTTCAAAAGGATTCTTTGTCACAATCTCCAGATGCTCGGAAGCAATAGCATTGACCGTGTCTATAGCGTCGTCCATATTGTCGGCGATGAGGATGTGGCCGTAATTTTCCAGGGATTTTTCGAGAATCGCCCTTCTGGAAAGCTCCTTTAAGAAGCCGTCCACCTCCTCGGAAACCTTCGCTGCCAGCTCCTCGCTGGTGGTGATGAGAATCGCGGAAGCCAGCTCGTCATGCTCTGCCTGGGACAGAAGATCCGCAGCCACAAAACGGGGATTCGCAGTCTCGTCCGCCAGCACCAGGATCTCGCTGGGGCCTGCGATGGAGTCGATGCTCACGAAACCGTAAACGGCCTTTTTCGCAAGAGCCACATAGATATTTCCGGGGCCCACGATCTTGTCCACCTTCGGGACAGATTCCGTACCGAAAGCCATGGCGGCGATGGCCTGAGCGCCGCCGGCCTTGTAGATCTCATCAACACCGGCCTCCCTTGCGGCCACCAGAGTGGAGGCGCAGACCTTTCCTTCCGGGGAACAGGGGGTGCACATGATGATTTTTTCCACACCGGCTACCTTGGCGGGAACGATGTTCATGAGAACGGAGGAGGGATAGACGGCCTTTCCGCCGGGAACATAGACGCCGACCGTGGCCAGGGCCTGTACCTTCTGGCCCAGAATGATGCCGGAGGGCTGGCTCTCAAACCAGCTCTGTTTCAGCTGTTTCTCATGGTAGGAACGGATGTTGACCAGAGCCTTCCGGATGACGGATAAAAGCTCCGGATCCACTTCCTCGTAGGCCGTCTTGATCTCATCCTCAGTCACACGGATGTTCTCCACCGTGATCTTTGCCCTGTCGAAACGCTCGGTGTAGTCGAACAGCGCCTTGTCGCCCTCTGCCCGGACCGTGTTGACAATCTCCGTCACCCGGCCTTCGTATTCCCCGTAGCAGTTTGGGCTTCTCTTCAGTAATTTCTCCAGAAGGTCTTTTCTGGTTTCCTCGGTAAGCTTTATGGTACGCATGGCATTTTCCTCCTATAATACAGCCTTGATCTCTTTTAACAGCTGGGTGATCCGCTCATTTTCCATCCGCATGCTCACGGGGTTGACCACAACCCGGGCAGACAGGGGGCAGACCTCCTCCAGCACCTGAAGACCATTCTCCCGTAAGGTGGAACCGGTCTCCACGATGTCCACGATGACCTCGGTGAGCCCCACGATGGGAGCCAGCTCGATGGAACCGTTCAGTTTGATGATCTCGACGGTCTGATGTTTCTTATTATAGAAAAAGTCTCTGGCGATGTTGGGGTACTTCGTGGCAACCCGGATGAACTCCTGATGCTTTAAAAGCTCCTCGTTCTCTTTGGGGCCGCAGACGCACATCCGGCATTTTCCGAAGCCCAAGTCCAACACCTCGTAAATTTTCCGCTGTTCCTCGAGGATCGTATCCTCGCCAACGATGCCGATATCGGCAGCTCCGTACTCCACATAGGTGGGCACATCCGGCCCTTTGGCCAGGAAAAATTTGAGCTTGTGTTTCTCGTCGGTAAAAATCAGTTTTCTGGAAGCGGGATCCTTCATCTCCTCGCAAGTGATGCCGGTCTTCTCCAGAAGCTCCAGTGTCCTTTTCGCAAGACGCCCTTTCGTCAGGGCAATGGTCAGATATCTCATGTTCTCCGCTCCTCCTTACATAGCCAGGCTGTCAGAAGCATCGAATTTTCTGACTGCGTAAAAACCGTTTCTCTTTCCGTAGGCCTCGTAGGCTTCCATCGTGTCCTTCTTTTCCATCAGGACCACGCTGCAGCCCTGTTTCCGGAGGTTGTTGGCCTCCATCATGGCAGAAGTGCGGTCTTTTTTCTCATAGATCAGAAGAGTCGGACCCTGCTCCACAGGAACGGCGATTTTCTGTCTTCCAAGGGCGGACAGAAGCTGATCCACCACCACGGCAAAACCGATGGAGGGAGAAGGCTTTCCGAAACGGGCCAGAAGATGGTCGTAGCGGCCGCCCTTTACCACGGCGTCGCCGGTGCCGTAGGTGTAACCCCGGAAAATCACGCCGGTGTAATACTGATATTTATTCAGCATACCGAAATCAAAGGAAATGTATTTCTCCACGCCGTAAATTTTCAGGAGATCGTAGATCTCCTTCAGGCGTTTGACCGCTGCCAGGGCCTCCTCATTGTCCGTCAGGCTCTCCGCCCGGTCCAGCACCTCGCTACTGCCGAACATCTCCGGAAGGGTGATGAGAGCCTTTTTCAGCTTCTCATTGAGAGAAAAGCTTTCGAGAAACTCCTCGACTCCGAAGAAGTTTTTCATCGTGATGAGGGAACGGATCTTTGCCTCGTCCTCCTCAGAAAAACCGGCCTCCTTCATCAGGCTCTTGAAAAAACCTACATGGCCCACACTCACCTGAAACTCCTGAAGACCGGCTTTTTTGAGAAGCTCCACGCTCATGGCAATGAGCTCGGCATCCGCCTCGGGACTCTCATCTCCTAGAAGCTCAGCTCCCATCTGGGTGGTCTCCTTTAAATGGCCCTGGTAATTGCCGCCGTTAATAAAGGTGTTTCCCTGGTAGCAGAGGCGGACGGCCTTGTCCTCCTCCCGGAAATATTTGGAAGCGGCCCGGGCGATGGAGGGGGTGAAATCCGGCCGGAGCACGAGGGTATTTCCTTCCCGGTCAAAAAATTTATAGAGTTCCTGGGAAGGTGTGGTTCCCACTTCCCTGCCGAAGACGTCAAAAAATTCAAAGGTAGGTGTCTCCAGATCCCGGTACCCGAAGGAAACCAGCACTTTATGAAGCTCCCGCTCCAGAGACTGTTTTTTCTGACATTCGTCGTTCAGTGTGTCGCGGACACCATCCGGGGTATGAAGTAAGCGATCTATCATTGGAAATTCTCCTTTTTGCATTTTGCTTTCACATGGTAAATTGCTACCACGTTAAAATCTGTGGCTATTATACGACCGTTCGTGAGAAAAGTCAATCCCCCGCATCCCGGTCATCAAGATCCTGCTGAATCGCATCCAGATAGGGCACGAGAAAGCCGCCGTGCTGTTTCACCGGATAGCTCACGGCGATCTCCTCAAAACGGAAGCTTTTCCTGCCGCCATTGGCCCCCCGGTCCCAGAAGCGGCGCACTTCCCGGTAGGGAAGATAGATGATCTCATTTTTCCCGGTATAAAAAATCAGGAGGAACGAAATTCCTCCCTGATGCTCAAATTCTTCCATGAACGCCACCTGATGGGCGTGGATGTTCTGAAGAGCAAAGGTCTCCGAAGCGCACTCCTTGGCGTCGAAGCAGACCGGAATCCCCTGGACCGCCCCGATGTAGTCTACGGTACTCTTCTGCTCAAAATAGGCCAGCGTGATATGACGATGCTCCTTGTCGATCTTGATGGGAGTGATCGGGGTCGGCACTTTCTGAATCAGCGCCAGCCCCTTTTCCCTGTACATTTCATTTGTCCGGTTGATGAGGTCCTCAAGGACCGAACCTCTTAAGCCTCTGGAGTTCCATGTGGGCATATGCTCATCTCCCTTTTCTCCAGAATCCGCGCAAACTTCTTCGGCAGCGGCGCCGTGAAGGTACGGCCGGAGAGATAACTCAATTCCCCGGTAAGCTCCGGAAACGTGAGGATCGCCGCGTGAAGAAGCTGGTGCGTCAGGTGGTACTCCTCCTTTGCCCGGCCATTCAGGACGGGATCTCCGTACTTATGGTCCCCCAGAATCGGATGGCCGATAGAGGAGAGATGGGCGCGGATCTGATGGGTCCGGCCCGTCACCAGCAGGACTTTGAGAAGGGTCAGTTCCCCGTCGCTGTCCACCGGCGTGTATTCCGTCTCGATGGGCAGAGAATCTTTGCCAATCGGCTCTTTTTCCACAGTGACGCGGTTGGTGGCCTCATTTTTCACGAGATAGCCCTTGATCCTGGCTTTCTCCTTCACCTGGCCTTTGACCAAGCAGTAATAATATTTATGTAAGGACCGCTCCTTGAAAAGGCGGCTCAGCTCCTGGGCCCCCGCCAGGTCTTTTCCCACAGCCAGAATGCCGCTCGTGTTCCGGTCCAGCCGGTTTACCACCGACGGGCGGAAGGTTCGGAGGGATTCCTCCGTTACGGCTCCGTTGTTCAGCAGATAGCGCTGGGCCTCCTCCACCATGGAGATATCGTCGGCCTCGGCTTTCTGGGAGAGAATCCCCTCGGGCTTGTTCACCAGAAGGATATGCTCGTCCTCGTAAATCACAGAGAGCTTTCCCTGGGCCTTCGGAAGCTGGAGCTCGGAAAATTTCTCGATGGTCTCATCGGAGAAAAAGAGCTTGATCTCATCCCCGGAAACCAGCTTTTCGCTGCCGGCGGCCTTCTTGCCGTTGAGGGTGATGTTCTTTTTCCGCATCATTTTATAGAGAAAACTCTTCGGCGCCTTGTTGAGATACTTTCCCAGGAACTTGTCCAGCCGCTGACCGGCCTCCGCCTGGGTCACGGTAAACTGTTTCATGCTGCTTCCTCCCTCATTTTTTACAGAGCTATGGCTTTTAAGACATCCACAGCCTTCTCGTTCTTTCGCTTCTCGTCTCCGGCAGACTCGGAAGCCGCCATCTCTTTCACCCGGGTCTCAAATTTCCGATAATCCTTAAAAATCTTCACAGTACGTTTTACGTTGTTTCCCTGAAGGATTTCCGTCAGATGCTTCTCGATGTATTCCGGGTTGGTCTTCGGGTTGGATGAATAGCCGATGACACTTCCCTGGCCCAGCACCAGAGCGTCCACGGAAGTCGTCTTCTCATAGGCCGTAAACACGCAGTCATAGAGGGCGGGAAGCTCTCCCGCTGCCTTTCTGGTCTTCTCGTAAACGGCCGGGTCCGTCTCCTTCTGAAGAAGCATCATAATCATGCCCACGGCATAGCGGCAGCCCGGCAGGCAGCCCATGATGGCCACAAAAGTAAACATGTTTTCCCGCTTGTGATAGATCGCCAGGCCGATGAAAAAGATCACCACCGGGATCAGAAGCAGAATAAAGGTGATGAGAGAACGGCAGATCTTCTGGGAATGAATGTAGCCGTACTCTCCTTTCTGTACTTTTTTCATCTGTTGTTACTTCCCTTTCTTTTTCTGGGTATTCCGGATCGGGCTGCGGTGCCCTTTTGCTCCGGAACTGTTCTTTCCCTTCGCTCCTCTGAAATCGCCGCCTCCCTGCTGTTTCCCACCGGTTCTTTTTCCACTGGAACCGGAAGAAGCTTTGGCCGGGCGCTCGGAAGGTTTCTCCGGGCGGATCAGACAATGTTTATCGTAACCGATGAGGTCTGTCCGGTGGGCCTTGATCAGGGCTTCTTTTACCAGATCGTAGTTTTTCGGGTTCCGGTACTGGATCAGCGCCCGCTGCATGGCTTTTTCATGGGGGTTCGTCGGCACATAGACCTGTTCCATGGTCCGGGGATCCAGCCCCGTATAGTACATGCAGGTCGAGATCGTGGAGGGCGTCGGGTAGAAATCCTGCACCTGCTCCGGCATGTACCCCAGGTCTCTCAAGTATTCCGCCAGCTTCACGGCCTCCTTCATCGTACAGCCCGGATGGGAGGACATGAGATAGGGCACAAGGAACTGGTTCATGCCGTACTTTTCGTTGAGTTTTTTGTATTTTTCCGTAAATTGCATAAATACCGCGTGCTCCGGCTTGCCCATATAGTGAAGCACCTGGTCGCTCACATGCTCCGGAGCGACTTTCAGCTGGCCGCTGATATGATACTGAACCAGCTCCCGGAAAAAGGTATCGTCTGGATCCGCCAGCACATAGTCGAAACGGATACCGGAACGAATGAAGACTTTTTTCACCTTCGGAAGCTCCCGGAGCTTGTGGAGCAGCTCCAGATAATCCTCATGATTGGCCCGAAGGTTCTTGCAGGGCTTGGGAAACAGGCACTGCCGGTTGGGGCAGACGCCCCTCGTCTCCTGTTTCTGGCAGGCCCGGACCCGAAAATCCGCCGTAGGCCCGCCCACATCGTGGATATAACCCTTGAAATCCGGCTCCTGGGTGAGAAGCTTCGCCTCCTCCACGATGGATTCGTGGCTTCTGGTCTGAATAATCCGCCCCTGATGGAAGGTCAGCGCACAGAAACTGCATCCTCCAAAGCAGCCACGGTTGCTCACGAGAGAAAATTTTATCTCGGAGATCGCCGGAACGCCGCCCAGTTTCTCATAGGAGGGGTGATAGGTCCGCATGTAAGGATAAGCATAAACCTCGTCCATCTCCTCCTGGCTCAAGGGCGCGGCGGGCGGGTTCTGTACCACATAGATCTTGTTGGGATAGGGCTCCACCAGCCGTTTTCCTGTGATGGAATCCGTGTTGCAGTACTGGACATAAAAGCTTTTCGCATAGTTGGTCTTGTCTGCCTGGAGCACCTCAAAGGAGGGCAGAAGCTTGTAATCATAGACGTTTTCCAGGTGCTGGGTCTTATAGACCGTGCCCGGAATGAAACCGATATCGGAGACCGCGATCCCCGCGTCCAGAGCCTCGGCGATGGCCAGAATGCTCCTCTCTCCCATTCCGTAGGAAAGGATATCCGCCCCGGAATCTAGAAGCACAGACCGTTTCAGGCTGTTGCTCCAGTAATCGTAATGAGCCAGACGCCGCAGGCTCGCTTCGATGCCGCCGAGGATGATCGGCGTCTTTTTGTAGGTCCGACGGATCAGGTTGCTGTAGACCGTCAGCGCCCGGTCCGGCCGTTTTCCCATGACGCCGCCCGGCGTATAGGCATCGGTCTGCCGCCGCTTTTTCGAGACGGAATAATGATTCACCATCGAATCCATATTTCCCGCCGACACGAGGAAGCCGAGCCTCGGCTCCCCGAAAATCGCAATGCTCTCATCGTTTTTCCAGTCGGGCTGGGAGATGATCCCCACGCTGTAGCCATGGGACTCCAGAAGCCGGCTGATAATGGCGTGGCCGAAGGAAGGATGATCCACATAGGCATCCCCGATAACATAGACAAAATCAAACTGGGTGATGCCCCGCTCTCTCATTTCTTTTTTCGTAATCGGTAAAAATCCACTCATATTATCCTTCTTTCATGCCTGCCTGTGTTTTCAGAAACTGCACTTCCTCTTCTGTCAGAGGACGGTACCCTCCTTTTTCCAGAGTCCCGTCCAACGGAAGCCCTCCAAAGGAGATTCTCTTCAGGTAAGTGACTTCCGCTCCTGCGGCCTCCACCATCCGTTTCACCTGATGGAAACGGCCTTCTCTTAAAGTCAGGAGAAGCTCGACCTCGTTCCCCTCCTGCTTTAAAATCTCCAGTTTTGCGGGAAGGGTGGGCTTGTCGTCCCCGATATCCAGCCCCTCCAGAAAACGCTTTTCCGCCTCCGGAAAAAGTGTCCCCTCCGCCTTCGCGTAATAAGTCTTCTCCACATGACGGCCGGGAGCCAGCAGAAAATGATTCAGCGGGCCGTCGTTGGTGATGAGAAGAAAGCCTTCCGTATCCTTGTCCAGCCGTCCCACGGGAGCCAGCTCCTTCTCCGGAGCCTCCGCGAAATAATCCATGACGGTCTCGGTCCGGCCGTTTCTCGCTGCCGTGATGCAGCCCGCCGGCTTGTGGAACATATACCAGGCAAGGCCCGGCCGGCTCAAGATTTCGCCGTCAAAGCTCACCTCGTCGGTTTCCTCCGAGATCCTGGTCTCCGGTTTTTTCACCGGTTCTCCGTTGACCCGGACCCGTCCTTTTTTCAAATATTCTTTTACCTGGCTTCGCGTTCCCACTCCCGCGTCCGCCAGCCATTTATCCAGTCTTATCTGGCTCATAAAAGCCTCCATCCGGTACAGTATTTGTTTTTCAGTGTTCCTCTGTTCAGTTTTCCGAAGCCCAGAGGATAGCCGTCGTTCAGCACCAGGGTCCAGCCGGAAAAATCGGCCTCTTCCTCTGACACCTCCAGGGTCTCTCCTTTGAGATAACGGATCAGCCGCTCATCCCCGGAGGAAAGATCCAGCTCCTGCCTGAAATCTCCTTTTTTGAGATACATGGCCAGGGCCTGGGAAGGCTCAAAACGCTTCTTTTTCAGTTCTCCCACGGAAAGGCCCGTACGAAGGAACCGTAACCCCTTCACCTCTGGAAAATCCTCAGGCAGAAGGTAAATGTTTTCTTTCCGCACATCCAGCCTGCCCTGGCTTAAAACCGGGCGCTGAAAAAGAGAGGCAAACTCCGAGAGTCCCTCGGGAAGAACGGTGGTACGCCGTCGGTCCTTTTGAGTGTGCTCCGGGGCTTGTCCTTTTTTCCGGAGCAGCGCCGTGAAATGGCCTTCTCCACGGATATCCTGAGGCCAGATCCGAAGCGTTCCCGGGATCAGCCCCTCGCGGAACCACTCCCCCGTGGAAAGCGGAAGGATCTCAAGCTCCTGCTCCGCCTCAAGAAGCTTCTTTAAATTCTCCTCGTTTTCCAGAGGAGAAAAGGTGCAGGTGGAATAGAGGAGCAGCCCTCCCGGTCGGAGCATTTTCACCGCTGTACGAAGAATCTCCTGCTGAATCGGCGCATAGTATTCCGGCCCATGCTCCATCCAGCTTTTTACCATATCTTTGTCTTTCCGGAACATGCCTTCCCCTGAACAGGGAGCGTCCACGAGGATCTTATCGAAAAAGCCCTCGAAGTTCCCAAGAAGGCTCTCCGGCGTCTCGCTCGTGACGAGAATATTTCCGGCTCCGAAAAGCTCCAGGTTCTTCAAAAGGCCCTGCGCTCTGGAACGGCTGATATCGTTTGACACCAGAAGCCCCGTCCCCCGAAGCCTTGCAGCCAGCTCCGTGGATTTTCCACCGGGAGCCGCGCAGAGGTCCAGCACCCGGTCTCCCTCCTCGATGGGGAGGCGGGAGGCCGGAACCATGGCGCTGGGCTCCTGGATATAGTAAAGCCCCGCGTAATAATCCGGATGCTTCGTCACGCCCTCCTCCGGATCATAATAAAATCCATTTTCCACCCAGGGAACCGGTGTCAGATGAAAGGGTGTCCGTTTTAAAAATGTTTCCACGGAAATCTTTCCCGTGTTGACCCGAAGGCCGTAAGTTCTGGGCGCGTCAAAACAGTCCAGATAGTTCTGCAGTTCCTCTTCCCCGAGGAGCTGCCGCATGGATTCTATGTAGTCTTCCGGAAGCTTCACTTCGTACTCTCCTTTGTATTCATTAACAGGACTGGGCCCGATAGCCCTCTGCGATCACATCCAGCTGTTTCTGGAACCGCCGCAGCTGATCCAGATCCTCGGCCTTGTAGATACGGTAAAATTCATCCTGAATCTTGGCGATCTCCCGCTTGTTTGCCAGCTGATAGAGGTTCTGGATCGTATTTAAAATATCCGCCACCAGATTTGCCTGGATCTGGAACGCATTCTGGGCATCCATAATCTCGCTACGCACCTGGGACATCTCCTGATCCAGAACAATGATAGCATCCGCCGCACTGCTCAGTTTTTCCCGGATATGATCCGGAATGTTCTTCTTATATTTATACTGGAGAGAATGTTCGATCGTGGCCCAGAAATTCATGGCCAGAGTCCGGATCTGGATCTCCGCATGAATGCATTTGGGCCCGTTCATGGTCTCCACATTGTACTCGATAATCATATGATAACTGCGGTAGCCGCTGTTTTTCATGTTGTTGACATAGTCTTTTTCTTCGATGACTTTCATATCCGTCCGGGAGCGGATGATCTCCACCACCTTCTGGATGTCTTCCACAAACTGGCAGATAATCCGGATGCCCGCGATATCCTCCAGTTTTTCTTCTATCTCATTGATAGGAATATTCTTTTTCTGCGCTTTATCCAGAATGCTGGAAATCGTCTTGACCCTTCCATGCACCTGCTCGATCGGGGAATACAGCCCCTGCTGACGATGTTCCTGAATCAGATGTTCAAATTTCACAGTGAGCTCTTTCACTGCCAAATCATAAGGATTCAGGATCTCTCTCCATAATTGTATTTCCATATAATCCTCCTTATGTTTGAGAGATGGTTCTCCGGCATTTCCTTGTCATATGCCGAACATGTTCAATATACCATATTTTTCATGATAAATCTATTCTTTTCCTGTTTCTTCCAGATACCGGAGAGGCCAGTAAGGATTCACACTGATCTCCTCCTGATTCTTTCCTTCTATGTAGATTCCGACGTGCAGATGCACATCGAATTTTTCTGTCGTTCCTTCCGGGCCGTAGCCACTGTCTCCCATATAGCCTAAAAGACCGCCGGCCGATACCAGATCTCCTTCCTGAAAATCCCGGGCGTAGGAAGAGAGATGGGCATAGTAAAAATACCCGCCGCGGAAACTGCGGATTCCGATGCGCCAGCCCCCCAGAGTCAGCCAGCCGATCTTTTCCACCACGCCGTCCGTCATACTGCGGACCGGATAAAAATCCCGCCGGTTCTCCGGCGGCATGAGATCGCAGCCCTCGTGATGCCTCTCCCCTCCGAAGCTCCGCTCAAAAAGCCAGGAATCCTCGTAGGTAGGCTCGCAGCTTACCGGAAACTCCTCCAGGTCATCCCAGACCGCGGAAAGGGCATTCTGAAAATCTTTCAATTCCAGCGGCCGGTAAGTCTGAAACGCCTCCGCCGCCTTAAGATAGGTCTCCCGATCCCAGACGGTCTTTGGCGGGACCCGGAAATCTCTCCAGGGAAGGAGCACAGAGAGAAGCCGCCCTGGCTCATATCCATCCTCCATGAGCGCATCCAGTGAGGCCAATGCCTCCGGGGAGAATTCCATCTCCCGGAACACGCTGCTTTCCCTTAAGCTTCCGGACAGGTTCATCAGCCGGGCATGGCGAAACAGCTGTCCCCGGAAAATCCCGCAAAAAAACACGAGCGTCAGCAGAAGAACTGCCTGCTTTCCATTTTTTTCCACAAACTTCCGCCCTTCTCTGCCCTCAGACCAGTTTATGCGGCAACTTCATAAAAAAGAACCTTCTTTTTTCCGCTGCTCCCACATAGGCTGTAAAAAAACGGAAGAGCTTTTTCTATGAAAAAATGGCTTCTGGTGTTTCTCCTTCTTGCCACCCTTCTCTTTCTGCTGCTTTTTCCCGTCCCGGCTCTCGCTGCCTCCAGGCGGGGCTTAAATCTCTGGTTCGGCACCCTCGTTCCCACCCTGCTGCCTTTTCTGATTCTCTCCGGTTTTCTGATCCACACCGGTCTGGTACATATTCCGGCTTCTCTTCTGGCCCCGGTTTTCGGGCGGCTTTTTGGCGTCTCGCCTTTGGGAAGCTATGCCTGCTTCATCGGTTTCCTCTGCGGCTTTCCCATGGGGGCCAAGGTGCTGGCGGATCTCACGCGAAACGGGCGGATGGACCCTGAGGAAGCCTCTTATCTTCTGGGCTTTATTAACAACGTGAGCCCTTCCTTCGTCATCACCTTTCTGGTGACGGAGAGTCTTGAGAGACCGGACCTTCTTCTGCCCACACTGCTTCTTCTCTACGGAACGGCCATCCTCTACGGCCTTTTCACGAGACCCGGACTTTTTCACAGAAAAACTCCCGCCTTTTCAGGCATAAAAAATGCATCCGTTGTCCAAATCCGTTTTGAACTTCTGGATGCCTGTATCTATGACGCGGTAAACACCCTCCTGAAGCTGGGTGGCTATGTGGTTCTCTTTTCCGTGCTGGCAGAAATGACCGCCTGTCTTCCTTTTCTCCCGGAAAAAACAGCGGCTCTTCTCGGCGGAATGCTGGAGATCACCTCAGGGATCTCCGGTGTCGTAAAGGCTTTTCCCCTGAAAACTGCTTATCAGTTTCTCATTCCTCTGACAGCCTTCGGAGGCCTGAGCGCTATGGCCCAGACCTCAAGTGTTCTCAAGGGTTCCGGTCTCTCCCTGAAAAAGTATGTGTTCTCCAAGGTTGTGACTGCCGCCCTGACTTTTCTCTTTGTCAGCTTTTTCCTCTGGTCTTAGTTTTCCTCGGGCTGCTGCTCGTCGTAAGCGGGAGCTTCTGACTCTTCGGTCTCCGGTGCGCCGTAGTTGGTAGGTGCTGCCTGGGGAGAAAGCTCGCTGCGGTTCTTGCTTACGATATCATAGCAGGACTGGATGGCATTGATGAAGTTGCTGTACTTCGCGCCAGCGCCATCAATCGTGTGGCTCATGATCTTCTCCAGGTTTGCCAGCATATCGTCTGTGTACTGGAGAGCACCCATACGAATGTTGTTGGCGTCGTTGGTGGCATTATCCAGGATCTCCTGAGCCTGCTGGTTTGTACGCTCCAGAAGGTCATTGGCCTGCTCAGTGGCTTCCCGCATGATCTCGCTCTCCGTTACCATGCTCTGGGTCTTCTCTCTGGCCTCGGCAACGATAGCGTCTGCCTTGGACTGAGCGTCGGCAAGGATCGCATCCTTGTTGCTGATGATTTTCTGGTAACGTTTGATCTCGTCGGGAGTCTTCATGCGGAGCTCACGGAGAAGCTCCTCCAGTTCTTCCTTATTTACAACGATCTTGGTGGAAGACAGGGGCTGAAATTTACAGCTGTCCACATATTCTTCAATTTCTTCGATGATCTGCTCAATTCTGCTGCTCATGGCGATATTCTCTCCTTACTTCTGGTTTTTCTTCGACCATATTTTATTATAGATTTTATCAACAACAAAAGGCGGTACAAACTTTGACACGTCTCCGCCGTAAGAAGCTACTTCTTTCACTGTGGAAGAGCTCAAGTATGCGTATTCCAGGCTCGTCGCCAGAAACAGAGTGTCCACCTCTGCGTTCATGATACGGTTGGTCTGGGCCAGCTGAAGCTCATAATCAAAATCGGTAATTGCCCGAAGCCCCCGGACGATAAACCGGGCGCCGCAGTTCTTTGCAAAATCCACAGACAGGCCGGAAAAAGACTCGACCCGTACATTTGGAATATCCTTTGTGGCTTCCAATAGTATATTAACACGTTCTTCCACGGAAAACAACGGTGTTTTGCTGGAGTTATTCAGCACTCCCACCACCAGCTCATCCACCAGAGTGGCGGATCTTCGGATGATGTCCAGATGGCCGAACGTAACCGGGTCAAAACTGCCCGGGTAAACTGCTCGTCTCATGTATCTGCTCCTTTTGCCCTCTGCAAAAACAGATGGACATTTGTCTTGTATTCTTTTCTCTTTAATACTTCATAGCCAAATTCCTCCAGATAGGAGAAATCTGTCTCCAGAGAAGCCTCCACGATCAGCAGCGTCTCCTCCGTCACAAGCGGGGAATCTTTCAGTCTGGAAAGAACTTCTTTTTCCAGGTCCCGGTTATAGGGCGGATCCATAAAAATCACAGAAAAGCTCTCTCCCCGAACAGCCAGCAGATCCAGCGCTCGGAAAACGTCCATGACAAGGACTTCCCCGTCGGAGGCCAGCCGGGTGAACTTTAAATTTTCCTGGATGCAGGCGGCAGCTTTTCGGCTGCTCTCCACAAAAACGGCTTTCCGCGCTCCGCGGCTCAAGGCCTCGATGCCGATGCCGCCGCTCCCGGAAAAAAGATCCAGAAAGGAAGCACCGTACAGTTCGTCGTTTATCATATTAAATAAGGTCTCCTTGATCCGGTCTGTAGTCGGGCGCGTGTCCAGGCCTTCGATGGTTTTCAGGTGGAGGCTCCGCGCTTTTCCGGCGATCACTCTCATTGGTTCTATTATCCCCTTTGTTAATTTTTCGTTCGCTTTATTATAATGGTTTTTCTATAAACCGTCAAGCTTTTTGAAAATTCTACAGAAAAGACTGTACAAAAAATAAGACAGAAACAGGCGTTTTTTCTCCGTCTCTGTCTTATTGATGTTTTCTTTAGTCGAGGATCTTCTGGGATTCCTCTTCAGTAAACTGCCGACGTACCAGCTGGTAATAATAACCTTTCTGCTCCAGAAGCTCGAGATGTTTTCCCTGCTCGATGATCTTTCCGTCCTTCACCACAAGGATAAGGTCCGCATTGCGGATTGTGGAAAGACGATGGGCGATCAGGAAAGAAGTTCTTCCTTTGAGAATCTTATCTGTAGCCTTCTGAATCAGCTGCTCGGTCTGGGTATCAATGGAGGAAGTGGCCTCATCCAGAACGAAAATTCTGGGGTCTGCCAGAACTGCTCTTGCAAAGGAGATCAGCTGTTTTTCTCCGGTTGAGAGCCGGTCGCCGCCCTCTCCCACATCACTCTGATAGCCAAGATCCATCTTTTCCACCACCTGATCCGCATGAACGGCTTTCGCGGCCGCGATGACCTCCTCATCGGTGGCATCCAGTCGTCCGTAGCGGATATTCTCCATGACGCTTCCCGAGAACAGGTGCGGATTCTGAAGCACATAGCCCAGACTGCTGTGGAGCCAGAGCTGGCTCCGCTCCCGGTAATCCTTTCCGTCGATGAGAATCTGGCCTCCTGTCGGCTCAAAGAAGCGGCAGGCCAGGTTTACCAGCGTACTTTTTCCGGCTCCGGTCTCGCCGACAATGGCCACATTGGTTCCTGCCGGAATCTTCAGATTAAAGTGGCTTAAGATTTCCTCCTTGCCGTCGGGATAATGGAAGCTCACATCGCGGAACTCGATATCGCCTTTGATGGGCTCCCAGTTTTCCTTTTTCGGGAAAAAGCTGTCTCCGTACTTCTCGATGACCTCCGGGGAATCCACCACCTGGGGCTCTTCGTCCAGAAGGCCGGTGACACGCTCGATGTTGGCCTGGGCGGAAATGAACTCCGCCAGGTTCCTCGCCATCTGCTGAATCGGCTCGAAGATGCCCACTGCATAAGTCGTAAAGGCAGAGAGCGTACCGATCAGCATGACATTCTCAAAGACCTGAATGCCGCCTCTCGCGAGGACGATGGCCGTCGCCAGAGAGCCGCAGAAAAGCACCAGTGGCAGATAAACGGCGTTGAGCCTTGCCGCCCGTACTGAGGCGCTTCTCATCTCCCCGGTGATCTCCTGAAATTCGCCGTAGGTTTTCTCCTCCACCACCAGAGATTTGGCAGTCTTGGCTCCCATGATACCCTCGTTGTAGGCACTGGTGATTTTTGAATTGATCTTACGCACCTGCCGGTTCCATTTGAGAATCCGGTTCTGGAAGTAAAAAGTCAGAAGGGCGATGGCAGGTACCACCAGCATGATGACCAGCGCCAGTTTCCAGTTCAGGAAAAGCATAGCCACAAAAACACCCAGCACATAGGTGAGAGCCCAGAGAAGATCCACGAAGTTCCAGGCGATGAGACCTGAGATCTTGCCGGTATCGTTCATGACTCTGGAAAGCATATAGCCCACGGGAGTCACATTGTAATAGGAGAAGGACAAGGTCTGCAGGTGGACGAAAAGCGCCCGCTTCAGATCCTTTCCAAGGCCCATCTCGATCCGCATGCTGCCCCGGGTAAAAGCGATAACCGCCGCACCCTGAAGCGCGATGACCACAATATAAAGCACGGTAAAAAAGCCGATGCCCGTAAGTGTGTTTCCCTCAATAAAATGGTTGATGGCATACCGCTGAAACAACGGAAGGATGATATCCACCAGGGAGCAGAACAGGTTCATAACCAGGATCATAATTACCGTTTTTTTGTAGGGTTTGAGAAACGGAAAGATCCGTTTCCAGATGGAGTAATCAAAGGATTTTGTGTATTCTTTTTCTTCCAGTCTCATGCCTTTTTCCCTCCTTCCATGACACGGATGTCGCTGTTCATCTGAATCTCATAAATATCTTTGTAAATGCCTTCCTGTGAAATCAGCTCCTCATGGGTTCCAAGCTCACAGATCTTTCCTTTATCCATAACCAGAATGAGATCGGCCTGCTTTAACGAGTTGATCCGGTGGGAAATAAGAAGCACCGTGGCTTTCTCCATCTCCGCTTTCAGCGCGTGACGGATCTTCGCGTCGGTCTCCGCATCCACAGCGGAAAGGGAATCGTCGAAAACCAGAATCGGCGCTTTCATCATCAGAGTCCGGGCAATGGCCACACGCTGTTTCTGGCCGCCGGACAGAGTCACGCCCCGCTCTCCCACAATCGTGTTGTAGCCGTCTGTGAAATGCTCGATGGCCTCATCCACGCAGGCAATCTCTGCTGCATGGCGAATCCGCTCCTCATGGGGCGTTTCCTCTGTGATGGAGATATTTTCCCCGATGCTCCTGGAGAACAGGAAGGGCTCCTGAAGCACCATACCGATATGGGCTCTCAGATACTCTCTCTTAATATCCCGGATATCCACGCCTCCGATCGTGATCCTTCCGTTACCGGGCGGCAGATCATAGAGGCGGTTCAGAAGATGCATCAGCGTCGATTTTCCGCTGCCGGTGCTTCCCAGGATTCCAAAGGTGCTTCCCGCCGGAATTGTAAAACTCATATCCTCCAGAATCGGATGCTCTTCATCATAGGCGAAGGTTACATGCTCAAAGCAGATATCTCCGTCAAGAGGCGGCTGAAGGGCTTTGCCCTCCTCTTTTTCCTCCTCCGCGTCGAGGATATAGGCCACACGCTCCACGGAAACTCCCGCCTTACTCATATCTGAGAGGATTCTTCCCAGACTTCGGATCGGCCAGGTCAGAGAGGAGTTGTAGGAAACAAAGGCCAGAAACTCGCCCAGCGTCAGCTCCTGATGAACAACCAGTACGGTTCCGGTAACTAAGACCGTCAGGATCTGAATGCCGGTGATAAAATCGCCGGTGGCCCAGTAGGCACTCATGATTCCGCCGAGTTTGATCCAAAGCCCCGCGAATCGCTCGTTTCTCTCATCAAAACGGTCAATCTCAAATTTTTCTCTTCCGAAGGCCCGGACAACCCGGACGCCTGTGAGGTTCTCCTGCACAGTGCTGGAGAGAGCTCCCTCCGCCTCATCGGCCTTCATGAACCGGTCTCCGATCTTGGAATAAAAGAAACCGGAATAACCCACGATGACCGGGATAAAAGCAGCCGCCACCAGAGAGAGTTTCACGTTCATGGAAAACATGATTCCCAGGTACAGAACCATCAGGAAAACGATTCGGAACACATCTGGCATCTGGTTGCAGACGAAGTTTCGGATCACCTCCACGTCTGAGGTACAGCGTTGGATGATCTCTCCGGTCTGATGACGCACATGCCAGGCGAAGGGCAGCTTCTCGATGTGGTGGAACAGGGTATCACGGATGTTCTTCATGAAATTCTCGGAACCCTTTGCCAGTGTCATCTTGCTGAAATAGTTGAAGATTCCTGACAAAATCGCCGCCACAAGAACGGCCCCTGCCGCCAGAAACAAAAGATGTCTCCCGTAACTGTCTCCGACTCCTGTCAGAATATGATCCACGGCATAGCGGATGATCTGCGGGGTCAGGGCATTACAGGCTGTGAAAAGCACGGAAAACACGAGGCTCAGCACAAACAGATAGAAGCTGCCTTTCAGAAATCGAAAGATCACCTGAAATTTTCCCGGCTTTTTCTCAGTATTCATATCACACTTCCTCCTTTTCTCTTTCTTTTTTGATTTTCCGACTGCAATATTTTTGACATGCGTATGCACATAGAATCCTGCTTTGCAGGATTCTCCGCCGCAGTGCGATCCTGCCCGGAGGGCTTTTTGTGCGACAGGTAATTACAACGGAATTTCCTGTTACACAAAAAAGGCACCCCCGAAAGTTCAGGGATGCTCTTTGCACTGCTTATTTTGTACGCAATGTCATACGAACGCCGAAAAAGAAAGCGGCAGTCGGAAAATCCTTGAATCCAAGTTGTTGTTACTCGTGATGCTGTTGTTGTAAATCTTTGTAAAGTAATTTCTCATGGTACTGCCTCCTTTCTTTTTTATTCTGTTATTCAGTATATGGGCAATTACTTTGTCTGTCAAGCTATTTTTCAGACAAATTTTCTACTCTTCTGATATTACATAGCCGGCCAGGTTATAAGCATGGTCAGAAATACGCTCCAGATTGCTGATGATATCCAGGAAGACCACACCGTTGGTGGGCTTGCAGAGCTGCTTGGACAGACGCTCGATGTGCTGTTCACGAAGCTCCTCTTCCATGTTATCAACCATATCTTCGTATTTTACTACTTTCTTCGCATCCGAGATATCGGAATGTTCTCTGGCTGACATCGCATAGGCGAAGGAGTTGGTTACGAGACCCATGATGGATTTGAGATCCTGCAGAGCCTGCTCGGAAAATTCGATCTTATCGACTCCCTCTTTTACATCCACCAGCTCGGCGATATTTTCCACATGGTCGCCCACTCGCTCGATGTCGCTGACAGAGTAGAACAGGTTGCTGACCACCACATGCTGATCCTCGGTGAGAGGAAGATTGCTGAGCTTGACGAGATACTCGGTGATGAGTTTTTCCATATTGTTGATGGTTTTCTCCACCTCATAGACCTTGTCGATCTTCTCTTTATCATATGAGAGTGCAGCCTCAAAAGCCCGGTCCATATTTTCTCGGGTGATCCGTCCCATATGGGCAACCTCATGAATGGCATTCTCGATTGCGAAGGCCGGCTCCTTGAAGATACGGGAATCCAGATGCTGCAGAGTAACGGTCTCCTCGTCCTTCTCTTCTTTCTCCTTCTCTGGCTCGTCCTTGATGAAGAAACCGGAAAGCTTTACCAGATAATCGGCAAAGGGGAACATGAGGATTGTCAGCACCACCTTAAATCCGGTGTGGAAGGTAGCGATACCGGCACTGTTGATGCCGTGGGATGCAACCTCCGGGAACATCTTAAACAGGATTGTGAAGATCACGGAAAAGACTGTTACACCGATGACGTTGAACAAAAGGTGAATCATAGCTGCTCTCTTCGCCGTACGGTTGGTACCGATACTGGAAAGAAGGGCTGTGGAACAGGAACCGATATCAGAACCAAAACTGATAAATACGGCTGCACTGATGCCGACCGCTCCGCTTGATGCAGCCAGGGTCTGAAGAATACCAACTGCTGCAGAGGAGCTCTGCATGATAACGGTTACGATAAAACCAAGGCCGATACCCAGAAGCGGGTTCGCACCAAAGAGGGCAAACAGATCCTTGAAGGCCGGAAGCGTCGTGTAGGATTTGGCCGCATCTCCCATGAAATCCAGACCGATAAACAGAAGTCCAAGACCGATGCAGATCTCACCGATGGTCTGCTTTCTTTCCTTCTTGGAAAACATGATAAGAAAAGAACCGATAGCCACGATCAGGGGCGCATACAGGGACGGGGACAGGGTTTTAAAAGTGTCTCCCAGCTGGCCTAAGGATACGATCCAGGCGGTGATACAGGTACCGATGTTGGCTCCCATGATGGGACCGACTGCCTGGCTTAAGTTCATGAGACCGGCATTGATAAAACCGATGATCATGACGGTGGTCGCTCCGCTGCTCTGGATCACGGCAGTGATCAGGGCTCCTACCAGAACTCCCACGAAACGGTTGTTTGTCAGGATTCCCAGAAGCTTACGCATCTGCTCTCCGGCACATTTCTGCACGCCGCCTGACATGCTGTGTACGCCGAACAGAAACATACCGAGACCGCCGGCAAACATAAACAGATTCTCAAAATCATTGATCGTCATACTTGTTCTCTCCATTCCAGATCGCCGTTTGCCAGACCAAGGATCAGAGATTCCGCCGTAGCTATATTGGTCGCTATGGGAATATTGTAATTATCACAGGCACGACAGATAGCGTCAATGCTGGGTTCCTTGGGGCTGTTCAGAAGCGGATTGTAAAAAAAGATTACCATATCCATCTCATTTCTCGCGATCATCTCCACAAACTGTTTTTCTCCTCCGATGCTCCCCGGCAGAAATTTGTGTACATGAAGCTTTGTCACTTCTTCGATCCGCCTGCCCGTGGTGCCAGTCGCATATAGTTCATGTTTTTCCAAAATTTTCTTGTAGGCAAGGCAGAAGTCTTCCATCAGACTTTTCTTTGAATTATGAGCAAGCAACCCAATATTCATTCTTTTCCCTCCAGACTGAATTTGGCCCGCTGTCATACAGATCGTGTGATCCCGATGCCTTGCAGAAGTTCTGTATTCATCAGGCCATTTGCGTTTATTATATCATAGGTATCTTGAAAATAACAATCATTTTCTCGATTTTTGTAAAAATATGTCAAACAGAGAAAAACAATGCCGCCGGATGAATTTTCCAGTTTAAGTCTGACCATTTTCCATATACTATGACTGCAATCGAAAAATTGCACAACAGGTAATGAAAATCCAAAGAATAATGAAGTACAAGGAGGCGTTTTATCATGGCAAATCGTTCATCTAACACAGCAGCAGTCCCTGAAGCAAAAGGTGCCCTGGACCGTTTCAAAATGGAAGTAGCCGGTGAGCTCGGCGTTCCCTTAACCGACGGATACAACGGAAACCTTACCTCCCGTCAGAATGGTTCTGTCGGCGGCTATATGGTCAAAAAAATGATCGAAGCCCAGGAGCGGCAGATGTCCGGACAGAACGGCATGAGCGGCCAGAGCGGCATGGGCGGCTCCCAGATGTAAGTCTTGCCGGAAAAACAGGCAAAAAAACAGGAGCAGGGGATTTTTCTCCCGCTCCTGTCTTTTTTCGTATGATTACAGTTCTACACTTCCGGTTACGTCGCCGTTTACAACATAGTAAGCTTTGTTTTCTTCGGGTTTCAGATAAACGGTGATGGAGGTGATCGTCTCTACGCCGCTGGCTTTCTTTGCTGTCTCTACGATGTCGGCGCTGTTGAGTTCCTTACCCAGATACTGAAGATATACAGACTCTTTTACAGCAGCTTTTCTCGTTCTCTTGGCGGCGGTCTTCTTTACTTCCTTTTTCACTTCGTCCTTAACCTCTTCCGCTTTGGAAACTGCTTTCTCTGCAACCTTAGCAACGGTCTTTACGGTTTCCTCCACAACAGGCACTGCTGCCTCTGTTGCTTCAACTACCGGTTCTGCTGCTTTCTTTGCGGTTGCTGCAGCTTTCTTGACAGTCTGTTTTGCAGTGGTCTTTACACTTCTTGAACCTTTCATAATGTTCCTCCTCACAAATCCTTTTTGTCCCGATCTCTTCCTTATCAATCTATCCCGTACATCTGTCCGCAAGACCTGAACAAAATCTTTCAACAGGGCAATAATACGCCTATTTCCAGAAAAAGGCAACTATAAATTGAGCATTCCATCCTCAAGATGGGTAGATTTCATCATTTTCTTGAAAAGTGGGCTGTCTTTCGACAGAAATTTGTCACTTTTTTCCATGATAAAAGCTGCCGTATCGCTGGCCTCCTTAAGGATCGCCGCGTCCTGAAAAATGTCTCCCAGCTTGAAATCCAGGATGCCGCTCTGCCGGATGCCGAAAAGATCTCCCGGTCCCCGAAGCTTCAAATCCTCCTCTGCGATGTAAAAACCGTCGTTGGAGCGATTCAGGATTCCCAGGCGCTCCTTTGTCTTCTTTCCGTCGTTTCCGTACATGAGAATACAGTAGGACTGGAAGCCGCCTCTACCCACTCTTCCGCGAAGCTGATGGAGCTGGGCCAGGCCGAAACGCTCGGCATTTTCGATCATCATAACCGTGGCGTTGGGCACGTTGACTCCCACCTCCACCACGGTGGTGGAGACCAGAACCTGGATCTCGTTTTTAAGAAAACGCTCCATGATCTCATTTTTTTCCTTCGGCTTCATCTTGCCGTGGAGATATTCCACCTGAATAAAGGCCGGAAGCCGCTCCCGAAGTCTGGCGGAATACTCGATGACATTCTCGGCCTCCATGGCCTCGCTCTCCTCTACCATGGGACAGATCACATAGGCCTGCCGTCCCTCCTCCACCTGTCTTTTGATGAAGGTGTAGGCTTTTTCCCGGTAGGAAGTATCCACGACGCAGTTCTTGATGGGCAGCCGGTTGGCGGGCAGCTCATTGACGATGGAAATATCCAGATCGCCGTAGAGGATTACCGCCAGGGTCCGGGGAATCGGTGTGGCGCTCATGACGATCGTATGTGGCATGGACCCTTTCTGGCTTAAGGCCTCTCTCTGGCGCACACCGAAACGGTGCTGCTCATCGGTAATAACCACAGCCAGTTTTTTATAATGAACCTTTTCCTGAATCAGGGCGTGAGTGCCCACGATGATATCCACTTCCTGATTTTCGATGCGCTCACAGGCCAGCCGTTTCTGTTTCCCGGTCATGGAGCCTGTGAGAAGTTCCGTACGATAGGGAAGACCCAGAGACTCCACCAGAGAAGTGATGGACTCGTAATGCTGCCTTGCCAGCACCTCCGTCGGGACCATGATCGCGCCCTGGCAGCCATTTTCCGCCGCTAAAAAGAGAGCCAGCTCCGCCAGGATCGTTTTTCCCGAGCCCACGTCTCCCTGGATCAGCCGGGCTGTGACTTCGCTGGAAGTCAGGTCTGCCTCCAGCTCCTTCCAGACCTTCTGCTGGGCCCCGGTCAGAGTGAAGGGAAGGCTTTCGATGATTTTCGGGATCTCTTCCTTTTTTTCCAGAAGAAAAGAAGGCCGGATCTTTTCCCGCCCCTCCTTCAGATTCCGTACAGCCAGGATAAACAGCAGAAACTCATCGAAGACCAGCCGGTGTCTCGCCAGCCGCATGCTGTGGTCGTCTTTCGGGAAATGGATCTCCTCTATGGCGTAATTATATTCCGCCAGATTGTATTTATGACGAATCTCTTCCGGCAGGTATTCTTTTTCCAGTTCCGCCTCGTCCAGTGCCTGGCGGATGGCTTTCTGCAGCATTTTTGTGGTAAGGCCCTCGGATAAAGGATAGACAGGCTGAAGCCTGCCCCGGAGTTTCTCATACTCTTCCATACGAAAAACAGCAGGCTGCTCCAGGAACATCTGCTGTCTTTTTCGTACGATCTTTCCGCGGAATACATAGCGGCTTCCGGACACAAGGCTGGATTTCAGGTAGGGCATGTTGAACCACGTCACCTGAATCGTACCGGTGCCATCCCGGATGACTCCCGTCACCACGGTCAGACGCCGAACCCTGCGAAGATTTAAGGGAGAGACGATCTCCCCGTAGAAAGCTCCCGCGTTTTTGTCATAAATTTCCCCGAGAGGCATGATGGGCTCGTAGCTCTCATAACCTCTCGGGTAATCATGAAGAAGATCTCCTATATCCGAAATGCCCGCCCGCTCAAAGACTGCCCTGGTCTTTTCGCCGATTCCTTTCAGGGAATCAATGGGTGACATCTCATTCATTTCGTTTCCTCGCTTACTCTACAGAGATCACATAATAATAGATGGGCTGGCCGCCGGAGTAGATCTCTACGTCGCAGCCGGAATACAGCTCCATGATCTCATTACCCAGAGCGTTGGCTGTCTCCTCGTCGATATCCGCACCGTAGTAGATGCTGATGAGCTCGGAGTCATCGTCCGCCATGGCTGCCAGCATATCCTTCGTCACATCGGAGAGGTTCTTTCCGACAGAAAGGATGGAGTGATCGCCGATTCCCATGAAGTCGCCCTCGTGGATCTCTTTGTCGTCGATGTGGGTGTCTCGCACCGCATAGGTCACTTCACCGGTCTTCACATGCTGGATCTCCTCCATCATGGAAGCCTCGTTCTCCTCTGGAGTCCGGTCGGGATTGTAATTGATCACAGCTGTGATTCCCTGGGGAACCGTCTTGGTCGGGATCACAAAGATCTTTTTATCTTTCGTCAGTACCTTGGCCTGATTGGCGGCCAGAATAACGTTTTTATTATTCGGGAAAATGAAGACATTCTCTGCATTGACCTTGTCGATCGCACTCAGCATATCCTCGGTGCTGGGGTTCATGGTCTGGCCGCCCTCGATCAGACAGTCCACGCCAAGTCCCTTGAAGATCTCGCCGATACCCTCACCGATGGAAACGGAGATAAAGCCGCACTCTTTCTTCGGCTCCTTCTTCTTCTCTTCCTCTGCCTGCTGGGCAGCAAGCTTCTCTGCGTCCTTGATGAGCTTCTCCTGATGTTCCTCACGCATGTTGTCGATCTTCATACGGGTCAGGGCTCCGTAGGTCAGAGCCCGCGAAATTGCTTTGCCAGGGTCGTTTGTATGTACATGGACCTTGACAATATCCTCATCTGCCACCAGTACGATGGAATCGCCGATGGACATCAGAAACTCTTTGAATTCATGCTCAGTCTCCGGGCTCATGGGCTTGTCCAGCATAATGATGAACTCGGTGCAATAACCAAATTTGATCTCTTTCTCTTTCGGCTGTGCCTCGGCTGCTGCCTTGGCGCTCTTCTGCTCTTCTACTGTGTACTCAATCTCTTTTCCCTTGAATACGTCGAGAGCACCCTTCATGACCTGCATCAGGCCCTGTCCGCCGGAATCCACCACGCCTGCTTCTTTCAGCACCGGAAGCATCTCCGGAGTCCGTGCCAGGACTGCGTCGCCCTCCGCCACGATGGCCTCCATCATCTCTTCCAGCTCCATGCCTTCCATTGCCAGCTCGGAAGCCTTCTCAGCCATGCCTCTGGCTACCGTTAGAATCGTTCCTTCTTTCGGCTTCATAACTGCCTTGTAGGCGGTCTCCACTGCCTTTTCAAAGGCCTCTGCCAGAAGCGGAGCGTCGATCTCGTCATGTTTCTTGATTCCCTTGGTAAAACCACGCAGAAGCTGGGACAGGATAACGCCTGAGTTTCCGCGGGCGCCTCTTAAGGATCCGGAGGAAATTGCCTTGCACAAAGGCTCCATTTCCGGGTTCTCCAGGGAAGCCACCTCTTTCGCGGCGGATGTGATCGTCAGCGTCATGTTTGTACCTGTGTCTCCATCCGGAACCGGGAATACGTTCAGCTCATTGATCCATTCTTTGTTGGCCTCCAGGTTCTTGGCACCGCCCAGAAACATTTTAGCGCAGAGCGCGGCATTTATTGTCTTGCTTTCCAAAATCTTGTTCCTCCTTACAATCAGTCAATCGGCCTTACGCCTTCAACGAAAACGTTGATGTCCTTGATCTCCATGCCGGTAAATTCTTCTACCTTATATTTAACATTGCTGAACAGGTTGTCTGCCACAGCGGAGATGCTCACACCATAGGCTACGATTACATGAAAATCCAAAGAAATTTTATTATCTTCCAGCGTGACATTGATGCCATGCTTTAAACTGTCCTTCTTCAAGAGTTTTACCAGGCCGTCCTTCATATTGACCGTCGCCATCCCGACAATGCCAAAGCACTCCACAGCCACACTGCCCGCATAAGTGGCAATGACATCTGTATCAATCAGGATAGAACCAAACTCTGTATTCATACGTCCCTTCATATCCGTACCTCCTCTTACTTCTGATTTTAAACATACTTGTTTTTTATTATACCCTGTTTTTGCCTAAATGAAAACAGAATTTTTTGTTTTTTAAAATTTTTATCCATTTTTTCATTTTATGCTTGCAAAACGGACAGACTTCTGTTAAAATACCAATTGTTGCAAGTCTGCTGTCAGGATGGCAGGCGAAATTTTTATAAGGAGGTGCAGTCATGGCTAGATGTGCTGTTTGTGATAAGGGTGCTCATTTCGGAATCAAAGTGAGTCATTCTCATAGAAGATCCAATAAAATGTGGAAATCCAACATTAAATCTGTTCGCGTTAAAGCCGCCAACGGTGGGGTTCAGAAAATGTACGTTTGTACTTCCTGCCTGAAATCCGGTAAAGTAGAAAGAGCTTAATCGCTTTTGATTGAATGGATGATGATACCGCTGTTCCGTTTTGGAGCAGCGGTTTTTTTCATACTTTCCTGAGTTTCTTCACCTCCGCTTTATATGTCAGCAGAAAATCTCTGAGAACGTCTTCCTGAATACATTCGTCCACCGTCTGTTCGATGGCAGCTTCCAGCGGCTGATTCTCAGAATATCTGCGTACTTTATCCACAAAGATCATATACTCGCGCATGGTGCGGCTTTTTTCACAAATCTCACCATCCTGGAATAGCTGTCACTGACATAAAAGAGACAACGCAAAGGCATATTTCCATTTTTACTGGACTGCTGCTCATAAAGGAACAATTTTTCATAATCCGTCCCATTCATGGCATTGTAAAACTCCAGAAGTTTCTCTCTGCTGTTGAAAATCATACAGAATACACGGTCTTTGTAGTGTCTGTTCGCTTTTAATTCGGTCATTCTTTGTCCTCCTCTTGGTTAGGAGCTTCTGTATTTTTCAGAAACTCCACTTTTATTCAGTTGTACCTGTCGCATTGGAAATTTCTAAAGCTGCGAACGCAGCTGAAATACAGAAACGGCAGAGCGCCGTAAAAGAATAATTAGAAGTAAAATGCTTACGTCCATATTAACATATCTTTTTTTCATTTGTCACTATATTTTTGCAATTTTATTTTTTATAAAAGAAAAGCCCAGAGGATATAAACTCTGAGCTTTTTCTTATAACCTTTATTTTTCTTCCTTTTCATCCAAACTGTATTTGCGTTTTTTATGAAGACCAAATACGGAAAACAGCAAAAGAAGAAGATCTAGTACTAATCGCTTTCCATGTGAATTGTCTCCCAAACTCTGTATCGTCCTGTATTGCTGATCGTTCCTGTAAGTTCTTATAATCCTTTTGAATTATCTGATCGATCACCTGTAAATCCTGTTTTTCCATGATAACCTGCAAAACATATTCCAGGCATTCTTTCTGCTTGAATACATTTCGCATAAATATATCACTCATGAGCGTAAAATTTTTAATAATGCTTCTGATCTAAAGCATATTTTTGCTTACTTTTATCTTAGCATTGACAAAGTGCCTTTACAAGATACTTGTTATGAAGCCTCCTACCAACTTCCAACTCCGCCGCCTCCACCGGCGCTGTCGGAGGAAGCACCGGAGCTGTCGGAGGAACCGGAGGTGAAGGAGTCGATTTTTTCGGCAACGGCGCTCTTGTTGTCGATCTGGCAGCGGGGGTAGAAGTCCTCGCTGATCCAGCGGTCCATGTAGCGGGCGGAGAAAGGATCATCCTCGTCCACTTTGTACCAGAAGGGCTGGGTGTTCCGGATGGGCCGGAAGTTTTTCTCCCAGCGGGCCGTGAGACCTAAAGCTACTGCATAAGGGAATATCCGATAATAGTAGTCGGGATCTGAAATGAGGAGGCGCTCCAGTGTACCTTTATCACCTTTCCAGATAAATTTTCTGAGACCGGAAAGCTCCTTCCAGAGAGCATTCCGGTAAGCGGAAAAATGAAAGAGAGAACCGCCGAACAAGGCTGCCGCTGCCCCAAAAGCAAAACCACCGTACATATAAAGATCCGATATAAGGCAATCCACGCCGGTGCAGAACCAGACATCCACCAGAATACAGACCATCAGAAACAGGAAGATCACCCAGCGAAGAAAACCGCCTGCTTCCCCGTCTGAAAAGGCCTCTTCGCCTTTGGCCTTCTGCCGGTTCCTCCAGGCCATGAAGATTACAATGCCCCCAAAGACTCCGAAGACCATATGGTCGCTCAGTGAAACAGCACTGGAGCCGCCGATAAAAATGCCGAAGCTCACAGAGACAAGTATCATCGCTATCCAGTCCAGAAATTTCCGAAGGCCCAGATCTTTTTCCCCGTTAAACTCTTTTTCCAGTTCTTTTAAGGCTTTCCGGAGGTATTTTTCAAAACCTTCCGGCAGCTTCTGCGTATAGACTTCTTCCGCTCCATCCCGGAAAAGAGCCTCAAACATCGTCTTCTGATAGGCCGGAGCGGATTCCGGAAGTTCTTTCTTTTTCACGAGACGGATCCCCTCCGTCTTTTTCTTCTTCCGGCCATGAATCTCCACATAATCCTGCTGGGCCCAGTAAAGGATCAGAGAAAGCAGGTCCGTAAAACGCACGGCGCCGCGATAGATTGCCCCTGCTTTGGCGCTGTCCATCTCCTCCGGCGGATAATAAACCACCCGGCCGAACTTCGCACGACTCCGAAAAATCAGGGATAAGATCAGATAAAGAACAGACAAAATGGCTGTCAGCGCAAACATCGTCTCCGGAAAAGCGGCTGAAAGCTTGAAAGCATTTTTAAAATAGCCTCTCGGCAGGTTCGTAAAAACTGTCACCCCCTGGTTCTCTCCGATATTCTCCGCCTGACCGCTGACGCCGTATTCGTTGAGCTCGTAGGAAACTTTCAGCATATTTTTCTTTTCACCCGGGTCTCCGCTGTAGATCAGGAAAGCCTCCAGCGAAGCGTCCGTCAGAGGCTTTTCAAAGGTCAGCCGAAAAGTGAAACGATTGATCGGCACCTCCGTCTCAGACCCAAGAATCGAATAATAGAGGAAATCGCTGTAAGGAATCCGGTCGTCCGGCATCACATAAGTATAGGTGAGCACATAGGTCTTCGCCCCGATCACCGCCTCATCCTCGGAGCCGATCTTGATGACCTCGTCCTCTCCCTGACGGCTAGCGGTAAATTCATCGCCTTTGACCTGAATGTTTCGGATCTTATTTCCGTAACGGAAGATCTTCTCCTCACTCTTGTCCTGTTTTTTGGAAATATCCCGGACTACTGTCATCTCCATGGGAATATTCCGATAAATGCCATGGCGCTCTTCCGTAAAATAGACGCCGATCCGCTCCGTCACATCGATGGTATTGTCCGTGTGAAGGATGGCTTTCACATCGTAATCCGTGATGGTATAGCCGCCCTCGTCCGCCTGCACGCTTCCGCCCAGAGCCAGGAGAATCCAAAACAGGAGCCCCCAAAAGACAGCTTTTCTTTGTACTTTCATGATATTCTCCTTTGTTCATCCGCAGAAAAGACAGTAGCCCACAATCAGCAGAAAAGCAGTCAGAACCACCGCCGAAAAGGTCCCCGGCAAAAAAAATGAAATCAGGATCCCGATTCCGATCCAGAACATCGTGTAGCCGGTTATCCGTTTCATATTCTCGCCCCAAATGCTTCTTTCCTACAGTATATGCAGCTTTTTCCTGAGATTTCATGCTTTGGCAAAAAGAAAACAGCTCCCGGCGCTGCCAGCTTCGGCAGGTTTCAGGCGCTGTCTTTCTTTTTTATTCCTCTGTTTCTGCTTTCTCTGCGGGATCTGCATCGGAACCTGAGGTAAATTTATTGACGAAATCCGGCACCATATCAAGGATCTTGGTCATGCTGTCCTGATTCTTGATGTTCACCAGCTTCGTCGCACCGTCTTTGATGACAAGGACTGCGCTGGGGGTCATTTTTCCGCCGATGCCGCCGCCTCCGCCGCTTTTCACACCTTCTGCCTTGGCTGTAGCTCCCATGCCGAAGGAAACGTCCACCAGCGGAAGGATGATCGTGTCACCCACGGTAATCGCATCTCCCACGACGGTCTTCGTGGTCATAAAACCGTCCATTCCTTTGAAAAGAGAATCTACCGTATTCTGGAAATTGTTCTTTTTACTTTCGTCTGCCATTTTTATCTCCTCCTATTCTTTCAGTCTCTGTCTGAGATGTTTCAAATTTTTATCAAAAAGAAGTTTCAAACCAACATAGGCCAGATGAACCAGCCGGACATGGCCTTTGATCACCAGGTCTCCCTCCAGAACAATCTCTTCTGTCTCAAAGACCGGCTCCAGAGCCAGTTTGGAAAAAGCCAGGGGCCGCAGCACATAGAGAAAACCTGTGAGTTGCCCCGTAATCGCCGGGTCCGGGAGGCCATATTTCAAATAGCCTTTTCCTTTTCGTGGCCGGATATGATGAAGCAGATAAAAAAGATAACCTTTCACGGAACGGATCAGGTTCTGCGTCTCCTCTTCCTGCCAGATCTCAATATAATGGTCGATTTTTGCCTTCAACTCCGCCAGGGAATGAAAAAGCGCTTTGATCCGGTCGAGCTGCTTTTTGAGCAGCTGGCCGATGGCCAGGATGACCGCCCGGAGCTTCTTGAAAAATTCCGGAATCTCGCGGAGCTTTTCGCCCAGGCGCGAGAAAATGGCCTTCCGGGGAGTGGTAACTGGCTCAGCTGCAGGTTCCGGTGACGGTGTCGGCTCTGTTCTGGAAACCGTTTTTGATATCGTTTCTTGCACTGGCTCCGGTTTCGGCTGCACGGCTACCGATGTTTCCTGGGATTTTTCAGGTTCAGGCGCAGGTACGGATATTTTCTTCTCCGGAATCCGTTCTGGTACGGGTTTTTCCATCTCTGTCTGCTTGGATTCCTGTTTCTTCGACTGATCCGCAGGTTTCTTCCGGGCTTCCTCCGCCTTCGGCTTCGGCACCGCAGCCGATTTCTCTGCCCTGGTTTTCTTAGGCGATGTCTTTTTCACGGGCTTCGGCTCCTTCCCCTTCTTCGGAATCAACTGAAAGCCTCCTATTTTCACCGCCAGCCCTTTTCCATCCGGCTTCTCATAGAAGATTCTCGCTGTCACCAGATGAAGGAGCCAGCTCACTTTTCCCCTGACAAAGGTATCTTCCTCCGTATGCCGGAAGGCAACCTCATAGCGCAGGGGTACAAACAGAAGAAGCAGCAGGGCCAGCAAGAGAAGGAGCAGGACTGCCGCCAACAGGATTCCCACTGCTTTCAGTATAACCAAAATGATATGTAGCATGTCTCACGATCCTTCTTTTTCAAGCTTGTCTTTCAGATATTGCCTCACGTCGGTGCCGCCGGTCTTCTGGATGGTTTCCTCCACAATCCCGACCACCAGATCCACAGCTTCCTCATAACCCACGGCGATACCGACGATCATGGGAAGATTCCTTCTTAATGCTTTCTGTTTCAGAAGATGGGAAGGCAGGATATCAAAGAGATCTTTTCCGTTGGAGGCCAGCGTCACCAGATAGATATTCAGCATTCCAGCGCCGCATTTCAGCTTCCAGATGATCTTCGACTGTTTTTTCGCGGCCTCGGGGCCTACATAAAGCTTTCCATACCATTTCATAGAATCTTCCTTTCGACCCTGCGGTCCTGCCTCCTTTTATGGATCATTTCCATAAATTCCAATCACTATTCCTTATTCTAACAGATTTTCCTGTTTTTTCCACTACTTTTTAAAAGAAAAACTGCCGCACCCGGTCCTACGATCCGGTGCAGCAGTTCCTCCTCTTAAAAATATTTTCTGCTTCCCCAGAGATTCCTCTTTTTCAGGTCCAGATACTCATTATATGCACGTTCCAGTATCTGTTTCTCGTTGGAAAATTTCAGCAGGTGATAGGCTTCATGAAACTTATAATAGCCCGAATCCACAAAATATTCTTCACGTTGTGGTTTGCTGTAATAGCTGTCTGACATCATGAGGTACCAGTGTACATCCTTGGACACCGTGTTTTCCGGCACGTTAAATGTATACTGGCTCTTGCCAACATATTTGATGATCGACGCGTGAACGCCTGTCTCCTCCAGCACCTCCCTCGTTGCTGTGTCCTTATACTCTTCACCAGCCTCTACAGTTCCTTTTGGCAGAACCCAGCCCTCGTACTTGTTCTTGTAACTCTTGTACAGAAGCAGGATTTTGCCCCGAAATATGACCACACCGCCACAGCTCGTTGCCTCAATCATTGCAATTCCTCCTGTTATGCGTTGTGCATGATAAAACTGATTTAAGTATAACTCTTTGCGTTCATTCAGTCAACCCCGGCTTTTCCTCCTCATCAATAGCCGTACTTATTCTGATAATAAGTATCAAAAATATATTTTGCAATCGGAACCGCCGTGCTGCTTCCGGAACCGCCGTCCTCAGCGATGACAGCGATGGCAAGTTCCGGATTGTCCACATTCGTGTAGCCCACAAACCAGCTATGAGTACCGCGCTCGCCAGAGGCCGTATCATACTCGGCAGAACCTGTCTTTCCTGCTGCCGTATAGGAAGCTCCGGAAAGGGCGCTGGCCGTACCGCTCTGCACCGTGGTGATCATATAATTTCCGATGGTTTCCGCCTCGTCCGCAGACATCACGGTGGCATAGCTGGAAGGTTTGAAGGTTTTCACCTTATCCCCGTCATAGGTAGAAATGCTGTCCACATAGTAGGGTTTCATGAGAGTTCCGCCATTTGCCACAGCTGAGGCCACCAAAGCCATCTGAAGCGGCGTTGCCAAGGTATCGCCCTGACCGATGGCAGTCGTCATCTCCTCACCGTAGGAAGCGTCCTCCGCCAGAGTGAAACGGCTGTCCGCAGAAGCCATGTTGATGGAGAGATCCTTATTGAAACCAAAGGATTCACAGATCTTTTTGAACTCCGCATTATCCAGCTCGGTTCCAATCGTGGCAAAAGCGCCGTTACAGGAATTTTTAAACGCAGTTTCCAGATCTTCCATTCCATGGACGGAACCGCCGTAACAGGTGATGCTCACGTCATCTCTTGTAACCAGACCTTCGCAGTTGAAGACAAAGTTCTGATAATCGTTCGGGTGCTGACGCATGTAAGCCAGCGTCGTAATGATCTTGAAGGTGGACCCCGGCGGGTAAAGTCCCTGCACTGCACGATTCAGAAGCGGACTTCCGGAATTTTCATCATTTAAGGACTCCCAGTCGGCTGAGATAGAAGCCGGGCTGAAATCCGGCTTGGAGACCATGGCCAGAATCCGACCTGTGGAAGGCTCCATAATCACCACTGCTCCCCGGTAATTTCCCAGAGCGTCATAGGCAGCCCGCTGCAGCAATGTGCTCAGGCTTAAATTCACGCTGTCTCCCTGAATTTTCACATCCTGGGCCTCGTTTTTGATCTGCTCAAAAAGAGAGGCATGGCAGGAAGTCAGCTCTGTATTATAGGTAGATTCCGTACCGGAGCGGCCGTTGCTGGCATAGCCCACGACATGGGCGAAAACCCGGTCGTAAGGATACTCTCTGGTCTCGCTGCCATCCTCCGCCACATTGGTGGTGGCCAGAATCTCTCCGTCAGAGGAATAAATATTTCCGCGGATCACCATGTTATCTTTGGTGTCCTGTTTGGTATTATAACTGTTGCTGTTGATGCTCTCCCGGTCCGCGATGTTGAAATAGACCAGATAACCGCAGAGGCTTAAAAACATCAGCACAAAGAAATAGCTGGCCTTCACAAAGACCTTATTCTGCTCTTTTCTGGACTCAGGAGCGCCTTCCGTTTCCTGTTTCTTCTTTTTTCCTTTTTTCTTTTTCCCGGAGGGTTCCTCCGCAGGGGAATCCTCAACGGGATTTTCTTCGTAAGCTGAATTTATGTCTTTCTTTTTCATTGGATTCCTCCTCACTGCCATCTGTCTCCTCATCGTATTCATTCATTCCGTAACCCCGGTCGGGCGCATAAAGATCCGGGCCGGAGTTCTGCGGGTCCGGAAAATTCTCGTCGTAACCCACCTGCTGATAGGGCATGTAACCATTTTCTTGATAAGGATAACCGTTGTCATATCCATTTTCCGGATAGCCATAGCCGTCTCCCTCATAAGGATAGCCGTTTTCGTGGCCGTCCTCCGGATACGGATAGGGACAGCCGTTCTCATCATACCCGTAAGGAGCGTAGCCGTCCGGCCCCGGGTAAAAATTTCCATATTCGTCGTAATATCCGTATTCCCCGTCGGGGTACTCTCCCCGCTCCTCGCGCCGGGAGATGTAGAAGCCCTGAACGATGGCAAACATAATGACCGTACTCATGATGGAACTTCCTCCGTAACTGATAAACGGAAGAGTCACACCGGTGGAGGGGATCATTTTCATGGCTCCGCCCACAGTCAGGAAGACCTGCACGGAAAAGGTACAGCCAAGCCCCAGAGAAGCCAGTCTTGCAAATTTATTTTCCATCTTGAAGGCGATGTTCACGAACATGATAAAGCAGCTCATGTAGATGAGGATCAGGCAGATCGCAAAGAAACCGCCCAGCTCTTCACAGATTGCAGAAAACATAAAATCCTGCTCCACAATCGGAATCATCGTCGGAGAACCCTGGTAAAGGCCCGTTCCAAACCAGCCGCCCGCACCGATAGCGAAAAGGGACTGGGCCACCTGGTAGCCGTCTCCGGTGTAAGAAGCAAAAGGATCCTTCCAGACCTGAACACGGACGCGCACATGGCTGAAAAGAAAATAGGCAGCCACGGAAGCGATAACTCCCGCCGCAATACCAAGGAAGAGATACCGCCAGTCTCTGGTACCCACATAAAGCATGACAAGGTACGTCACAAAGAAGATCAGCGCACTTCCCAGGTCCTTGGAGACCACGAGGATCAGCACATGGGCTCCGGCGATGGCCGTCGTGATGACCACATGCTTAAAGTCGGTCGCTTTCGCCAGAAGGCTTGCCACCGCAAAGACAAAGATGATCTTTACAAACTCAGAAGGCTGGAACGTAAAGCCGCCGATGCTCAGGGACAGCTTGGAACCGTAGCTGAACTTTGCAAAAACCAGCACCACGCCCAGAAGGCCGATACCGCCCAGCGCGTAAATATAGCCCAGTTTATCCAGAAATTTCAGCTTTTTGACCAGGATTGGAATGATCAGGGCCGCCACCGTGGCGATCGCCAGGATCTTGAACTGCTTCATCGATTGGTCGTAAGAGATACGGGTCAGCATGATAAAGCCGATCGTGATCAGCATGCACATGTTGTTGACCAGAAGCTTCGAAGCCCTGGGGTAAAGATTCCGGAAAAGCACCAGCACCGCTCCCAGATAGATCGCCTGGGCTCCGTAAAAATAAAAGAGCGTGGACTCATCCATCTTCAGGTAAAACACCGTGAAGGCGATAAAATGAATGGCGAACATCAGAACATTCTGTCTCAGGAACAGAAATTCCCTCGCGTCCTCATTCTTTTTTTTGAAAATGATATAGCTCTGCAGCGCGTAAAGAGCGATGAGCACCAGCAGAACATACTTAGAAATGTCAATAATCAGTTTTGTCATGATTTTTCTACTCCACTCCCCGTTTAAAATGCCCCCGGGTAAACTCCGGAAGCTTCATAGAAGCAACTTCCCCGAAAAGGAAGCGCCGGGCGTAAGTTTCGGCGATTTTCTCTGCTTCCTCTGCCGTTTCTGTCGTAAAGGAAAGGCGTATTCCCGCAGGAGCCAGCGCGCGGATCTCTTGTTCCTGATCCGAAAGGTCCAGCGGAGCCGTATTGTAAATGATATTCATGCAGACCGAACAGTCGCTCCAGACAGGAAAAGTCTTGCCCTTCCGGTCTGTAAGAAAGGTAAATTCTTTCTTTTTATTGCAGTTTCCCGTGGTCCGTTTCACACACTGGGAGGAACGCATCAGCGCCGCCCTGCCGTAGGCCACAAGCTCGCTGCCGGAAAGCCCCCTCCCGAAAAGCTCATGGCTGTTGAGCTCCAGAGGAGCCGTATCCGCCGAAAAGCCCTGTTCTTTTAAGAAAGTACGGGCCTCCTGATTCCAGGAATAAAGGTTCGCGTCCGCGATCAGGACCGCTCCCGGCACCCGTTCCTTCAGATAAGCCAGCTCTTCCAGGTTCCGCACAAGAAAGCCATCCTGAAAAGTAAGGTTCCTCTCTGTCTCTTCCGTCTCAAAAAGCGCTCTCTTGTCTGCCCGGAAAAGGGGCGGCATCGCAAGAAAACATTCCTTTTCCTGGCCCTGGATGGTTTCCCGAAGGTGAAAAAAGGTTTCCGGCTGCTCCAGAAGAAGATCGCTCTCCAGATAGAAACGCCGGATGCCCGGCTGATTCAGAAGGGTCTCCGCCTGACGGGCATCAGAAACCAGTACAGCAAGATACGGCTCTTCTGCTTTTTCCCCGGAAAAGCTCTCCGGAACCAGTTTTTCCGGACAACTCCGCCTGGAACTTCCAAGAACCGCCCCCGAGAGCTTCTCGATGCCTTCTCTTCGAAGCTCCTTTAGGGCCTGCACCGGAAGGAAACAGCCTTCATCCAGCTCGATTTCCAGCTGATCGAAGGTAAATTCTGTGTTTCCGGTCTTTCGGAGCTGCTTCTCGACACTTTCCCGGGTGAGAGCCGACTTCTGAGCCGGTTCTGCTGCCGCCCCGGAAACCTCCGCCGAAAATCCGCCATAATTCAGTGAGAGTATAACAGGTTTTCCAAGGGAGATTCTTAATTTCCCATTAAGTTTTTCCCTATGAAATCCGAAATTCTGATAGGCAGAAAGCTCTGCAAGGAGAGCCGCATTCTGGGTCCGGTGAAGAATTTCCCCGGGAGCGACCCGCATATCCCGGCCTGCTTTCATCTGAAAATCTCTTCCGGACGGAATCTCCGCATTCATCGTGGCGCTCTCCAGAACGTCGCCCTTATGGAGGTCCTCCAGGGCCCGGGCCGTGATGAGATTTTTCCGTACCGCCAGAACTTTGGCCCCTTTCGTGCCGAAATGATTCTGCCGAAACGTACTCATCATGCCTGCATTTCCTTTGGTCTTATAATAGCCTTCCGAAAAACCGCCGCGATTATAGAGATCCATCAGCTCCTCGATATCTCTCTCATCCACCTTATAGTTTTTCTTTCCTTTTTCTTCCAGAAGATCCAGATATTTCCGGTAAATTCTGGTCACGCCGGCCGTGTACTCCGGCCGCTTCATCCGCCCTTCGATCTTCAGGGAGTAGACTCCGGCCTCCAGAATCTCCGGCAGGATCTTCAAAGTGCAGATATCCTTGGGGCTTAAGAGATACTCTCCCGCTCCCCGCGGCTCCCTGGAAAAATGCCAGGGCAGGCGGCAGGGCTGGGCACAGCGGCCCCGGTTTCCACTCCGGCCGCCGATCATACTGCTCAAAAGACACTGACCGGAATAGGAGTAACAGAGGGCCCCGTGGACGAAGGACTCAATCTCAAGGTCTGTTTTTTCGTGGATGTTCCGGATCTCCGGAAGGGTCAGCTCCCGAGAAGTCACCACCCGCGTCACGCCGAATTTTTCCAGAATGGCTGCGCCCTCGGCGCTCTGATCCGTCATCTGGGTGCTCGCATGGAGATCCAGCTCTGGAAACTGGCGCTCCAGATAGCGCAATACGCCGAAATCCTGGACAATGGCCGCATCCAGACCGTGCTCATAAAAGGGAGCCAGAAAATCATAGAGTTCTCCCATCTCCTGTTCCTTCAGGAGCGTATTTACTGTCATATACAGTTTTACCCCGTGAAGGTGGCAGAAATCCAGCGCCTCGATCATTTTTCCCGTGTCCGGATTTTCCGCGTAAGCTCTGGCTCCAAACCGGGAACCGCCCATATAGACGGCATCCGCTCCTGCATTGACCGCGGCCACCATACTCTCGAAAGATCCTGCCGGCGCCAGTAATTCCGCTCTTTTTGTCATATCTATCTTCCTCCGCATAAGTAAAAGGAAAGGCTGTCACACGGTATGCGCATGCAACAGCCTCTGCATTTATTTCCTGTTCCGTTCGTCCCTTTCCGTCTGCAGGCGGACAACCTCTTTCTGAAGCTCCGTGTTTTCCTTGCGCGACGCCTCCAGGTCTTTTTCCTGGTTTTCGAGCTGGATCTGGGCATTAATCAGCTCATGCTTGAGATCGTAGAGTTCCTTGTCCTTCTCGGAAAGCTCCTCCTCCACCATCTCGACCTGCTTCTTCGCCTTGAAATAATCATCAGCGATGTTCAGCTCCAGAAGAATGCTCTTGTTCTCCTTGGTCTGGTGATTGTAGCCGTCCAGCTTCTTAAACTCCGCGATCTTATTGTTAATATATGTAGCAACCTTCTGCAGGTATTCCTCACTCTCGTACCCGCTCAAGGTAAAAATCTTGCCTGCAATCAGGACCTCCGTTTTATTTTTGGATGACATAAGCCCTTTTTCTTCCTTTCTTGGGTTGATTCTCTCCTACTATTATAAACAAATTCCCTGAGATTACAACATTTTTCGAAAAAAAGATTTTATGCTTCGATACCAAGATGGTGAAAAGCCAGCTCTGTGGCCATCCGTCCCCGCGGGGTCCGGTTCAGAAATCCGTTCTGAATCAGGTAGGGTTCGTAGACATCCTCGATGGTTCCCGAGTCCTCTCCGATGGCCGCCGCCAGGGTATCAAGACCCACGGGGCCGCCGTTGAATTTCTCGATCAGCGTCAGAAGAAGCCGCCGGTCCACCTGATCCAGACCGCAGGTATCTACCTCCAGAAGATCCAGCGCGAAAGAAGCCACTTTCTGATCGATCTTTCCCGCGTACTTGACCTGGGCAAAATCCCGGACCCTTTTTAACAGCCGATTGGCCAGACGGGGCGTTCCTCTGGACCGTTTCGCCAGCTCCAGGGCTCCGGCCTCGTCGATCTCCACATCCAGAAGAGAGGCGGAACGAAGGATGATCGTCTTCAGTTCCTCCACCGTGTAAAATTCCAGATGATGAATCACGCCGAAACGATCTCTTAAGGGAGCCGTCAGAAGACCGGCTCTCGTCGTGGCTCCCACCAGTGTAAATTTCGGAAGATCCAGGCGGATAGAACGGGCCGAAGAACCTTTTCCGATCATGATATCGATGGCAAAATCCTCCATCGCCGGGTAGAGAACCTCCTCCACCTGGCGGTTCAGCCGATGAATCTCATCCACAAAAAGAATATCTCCCTCCTGAAGGTTATTCAGAATCGCCGCCATCTCCCCGGGCTTTTCGATCGCCGGGCCGGAAGTGACCTTCATGTGAACGCCCATCTCGTTAGCGATGATTCCGGCGAGGGTCGTCTTTCCAAGACCCGGAGGGCCGTAGAAAAGCACATGATCCAGAGAGTCCCCCCTCTGTTTTGCCGCCTCGATATAGATCTTGAGATTTCCCTTGGCTTTCTCCTGGCCCACATAATCACTCAAAAGTTTCGGCCGGAGAGAGCCCTCGTTTTTCTGATCTTCTTCTGTAATATCCGTCGTAATAATTCGTTTCGCCATATGCTTCCTCTATCTATACCATATTTCGTGACAATTCAGAGCACATCTCGATTCCGCTTCGCTTCATCTCGATGTGGCTTCTCGCCAAATAGATTTCCAGTTAAAAGTGCTCGTTCATGCAAGCATGACTCACACTTTCAACCGAAAATCTACTTTGCTCTGAATTAGAACATGTTTTTGAGCGCCGCTTTCAGAATCTCTTCCGTATCCATCTCATCGGAGACAGCTGCCTTCTTCACGGCCCGGAGAGCGTCCGCGTTGGAGTAACCGAGAGCTGTCAGAGCCTCCACGGCCTCCGTTTTGGCATCGTTCATGATGCCGGAACCGGCCGGAACGCTGCCTGCATTCTCCAGCCGTTTGTCAAAGGCTTCCTCCAGGCTGAACTTATCCTTGAGCTCCAGAATCAGCTTCTGGGCCGTCTTCTTGCCAATGCCCGGCGCTTTGGTGATGGTCTTCTCATCCCCGGAGAGAACCGCAAAGCGGATATCGTCGGCGCTCAGGGCCGACAAAATCCCCATAGCCGCTTTGGGACCAATGCCATTGACAGCAAGGAGCAGCTTATAGACCTCAAGGTCGTCGGGCCGCAGGAAGCCATAAAGCTGCATGGCGTCCTCCTTCACCATAAAATAGGTGTGAAACCGGACCTCTTCCCCGTTTGGAGGCAGGGCTGAGAGATCCCTTCCCGTCAGAAAGACCCGAAGGCCGAAACCGTTGACATCCAGAACGGCATAGGTATCCATAGCCTGCACCAGTTCTCCTCTTACATATGAAATCATGCGCTGTATCCTCTCTTCCTGATCCTTTTCAGGATCTCCCCATCCAGAATGCCAATGACGGCTCCTGTCAGGACTCCGGCTCCCAGAAGAACCGGAAAATAATAAAAAAGGCTTAAATTCTGTACCGCCAGGGAAGCCACCAGAAGCTGGCCGAAATTGTGGGCCACGCCTCCCGCCATACTGATTCCCAGAGTTCCAAAGCTCCCCTTTTTATATAGAAGGTTCATAAGCAGAAGGCTCAAAAGCCCTCCCCCCAGACTGTAAAAAATACTGGAAAGATTTCCAAAAAGGAAGCCGGAAAGCAGAATCCGAACCACAGACACCAGGAAAGCCTCCCGAAAGCCGAAGAGTTCCAGCACCGCCAGAACCACCGCATTGGCAAGCCCTAAGCGAATGCCCGGAACGGGCACCGGCAACGGCACCAGAGACTCCACATAGGAGACAATCAGAGCCAGCGAAGCCAGAACCCCATAGAAAGCCGGAGATTTTTTGTTCATCTCTTCTCCTTATCCAGCAATGCTGTCCACATTTGAGGCAGCTCCGCTTATCACCCGCACCGTCACTCGGTTGGGAAGACAGGCGATGGTTTCCCCCGTATGGGAGATCTTCCCCTGGTGGATGCAGAGCTTGTCCGGACAGTCCGCCCATTTCATAAAGGCTTCTCCGCCGCTGATGGCAAGAATATTCCCCTCCCCAATCGGGATCTCCTGATCCTCGCTTAAGGGATAGGTTCCAAATTCTTCATCTTTCACCAGCACCTGAATAGCCGCTCCCTTTTCCCGGAACACATGCTGACCCAGAAAAAGAACGGCCGCCGCGAGAAACAGCACCGCTCCCAGAAAAAGATCGTTTCTTTTCTTATCGTTATTCTTTATCATAGCACAGACATTTTTCAAAATCAACCATATGTTCGTTTTTTCACAAAGATTCCAGAACCGTGAGTTCTCTTTTCTCTGGAAAATTCTCCGGAACCTCTAATAAAAAGCCCCGGCCGTTTTTCACCTGCCAGTCATAGAAAGGTTTTTCCGGCACTGCAAAGGCTGAAAGAACGCTCATCAGCGTCCCGCCGTGGGCCACCACAGCGACCGTCTCTCTTTTTTTCGTCAGGGCCTCTTTCATGATCTTCAAAAAGCCCTCCCGGCAGCGTTCCTGAAAAGCCTCCCGGCTCTCTCCTCCCGGAAAAGGCAGAGTTCCTCCGCTGTCCACCCAGGCCTGATAGTCCGGATTTCCATTGAGCTCCAGATAGTTCTTATTCTCGAAATCCCCGAAATCACATTCACGGAGCAGCGGCTCCTCCCGCTGGGTAAGCGTCGGATAGATAAGACTCGCCGTCTCCCGGCAGCGCTTCATCGGGCTTACATAGACAAGCTCCGCCGCCGGATAGGTTTTCCCCTCCAGCAGACGGATGCCCTCCTCGCAGAGTGGCTCGTCGGTGGTTCCGATATAGCGCCCCTTTAAATTTCCCGCCGTCTTTGAATGACGGATCAGAACAACTCTCATATCTTCTCTCCTTTGATACAGACCGGGATTCCTGCAACGACCCGGTAAACCTCCTCCGCCTGCTCCACAGCCTTACAGAGGATTCGCCCGACCTTCTCCCGGTACAGACGGTCAAAAGCATCTATGGGAACAATGCCATAGCCAAGTTCCGTGGACACAATGACAAGGTCAGGATTTTTCCGGAAAAGCTCCTGCACAAAAGCATCCAGAGCCCCCTCACGCTCTTCTTTCAAAGCCCGGCGGATATAGCTGTGAAAATGGTTCACGGCCTTTCCGGTTAAAAGTTCTTCTTTCGTGCAGGTCTCTCCGTCAAGGAAATCGGTTTCACAGAGTCCCGTTTTCTCCATGGCCGCCTTCTTTTTTCCCTGAAAAGCGCCTCCGACAAATACTTTCATCTTTTCACCCCTTTATAAGGAACACCGCCACGACCGTAAGGGCCATAGCAAGCTCGGACACTGTCAGGAAAAAGCCTGCCAGATCCCCGGTGATTCCCCCAAATTTCTTTTTTGACATCCGATAATAATAGAAAAATACCAGTCCTGCTGCGATATCCATGGGCACGCCGTAGACCGGATTCAGATAAATCGCCAGCACGCCGAAAACCAGGATAAAACCAATCATGGTAATGGCCACAGTCCGCTTCACTGCCATCTCAGAAAAGGTGGCGGCAAGACCCGTATTCTTGGCCTTCGGAAAAATCACGACGGCCAGGCCGGAAAGAGCTCTCGACAGCACAAAGGAGAGGGCCAGCACCGGCATCATTTCAAGGCGCACCTCGGACCAGGTTCCCAGAGCCAGAATAAACCAGGCGCCGCCCACGATGATCGCGAAGGCTCCTGTGTGGGAATCCTTGAGAATCTCCAGTTTTTCCTCCATACTCTTATAGGAACTCAAAGCGTCCGCCGTATCCAGAAGACCATCCAGATGAATGCCTCCCGTGATAATAATAGGGATCAAAACCGCCACAGCGGCCCGGAAAAGGCTTCCGGTGCTGTCCCCGGTAAGATAGATCCAAAGATAAAGCAGGCCCCCGATGACCGCGCCGATAACCGGAAAAAAGCACATGGCATAGCGCATGCTCTCCTTCGTCCAGTCCGTACGGGGCATGGGGATCTTGGAATACATGGAAAATGCGATAAAAAAGCTGCGAATCAGATTCATAACCGATACTCTCCTTTTCTCACAAGCGGAAGCCCGTAGACCACCTCATAAAAACCATCCGCTTCCTCCGCCATGCGACAGTTCACCGCGCCGAGGTAAGCCTGATATTTCTTTGTCTCCGGGTCATATTCTAGTCCGTCTGAAAAAATCTCATTCGTCACCACCACCAGATGACGGGCTTTTTTCCGGAGGTGGTGGAGGCCTTCCACCACAGCCTCCACTGTTCCCTCTTTCGCGCCGCTCTCGTCAAACATCTCGTTGGCCACAAGGTTTGACATACACTCGAGAAGCAGGATGGAATCCTCCGGAACTTCAAGTCCGCAAAGATCCGTGTACCGCTCCAGCGTCTCAAAATGCTTGTCCGCCCGCATGGCCCGGTGGCGGCTGATCCGTTTCTTTCCTTCCTCATCAAAGCACATCATGGTGGCAATGTAGATCCGGCGTCCTTCCCCGAGAGACGCCGTCAGTTTCTCAGCAAAAGCGGACTTTCCGCTGCCGCTTCCTCCGGTGACAACAAAAAACATTTACGCCAGAGGCTTGTACTCTTCCACCTGGATATCCTGGAAGGTACTCATTCCGTTGTATACACCGCAGGCCAGGTCCAGAATGGGGAAAAGGACCACAGCACCGGTGCCTTCGCCCAGGCACATATCGCAGTGCAGTGGAGCAGAAAGGCCCAGAGCCTCCAGAATCAGATGAGCCGCAGGCTCTTTGGAAACGTGGGAAGCCAGCATGTATTCTTTTACCAGGGGGCAGATTCTGGCTGCTGCCAGGGCTGCCACCGCGGAAATAAAGCCATCGATCACGATGGGCACGCCATAGACAGCTCCGCCGATGAAGAGGCCTGCCATACCTGCTATATCAAAACCGCCCACCTTTGAGAGAACGTCCACGCCGTCCGTCGGGTCCGGCTGATTGATCTCGATCGCTTTTTTGATAGCGTTGATCTTCCGTGTCATTCCCTCGGAGGAAAGGCCGGCGCCCCGGCCGGTCATTTTTTCCACCTCTTCGTTCAGGAGAACGGAGGCCACAGCGCTGCTGGTAGTCGTGTTTCCGATACCCATCTCGCCGGTGGCAATCAGGGAATAGCCTTTATTTTTCAGTTCTTCCACCATGGAAATACCGGTCTCCAGAGCCTGTTGGGCCTCCTCGCGGGTCATAGCCGGGCCTTTGGTCATGTTCTTCGTGCCCCAAGCGATCTTCCGGTCGATGACGTGAGTCTCTGCCGCCACGCCGATATCCACGGGAAAAATATCCGCCCCGGCCATGGAACAGAGGATGCTGGCCGTGGCCTTTTTGTTCAGGAAATTGTCTGTCACAATCGCGGTCACTTCCTGACCGGTCTGGGTCACACCTTCCTCCACAACGCCGTTATCCGCACACATGGTCACGAGGGCTTTTTTCTCCAGATGAATATCGGCGCTTCCTGTAATACCGGCGATTTTCACCAGATTGTCCTCCAGCTTTCCAAGACTGTGAAGCGGTTTGGCGATGCTGTCCCAGCGGCGCTTGCAGAGTTCCATCGCCTGCTGATCCGGTTCTTTTATGGCTTTTTTTGCTTCTTCTAATGTCATGTAAGTTCCTCTTTTCTTCTATGTAATCTTTTAAAAATCTGTTATGATTTCGGTCTTCCGTCAGACCTTCCACATCATACCATAAAAGCCGCCCGGATAGCAAGACTCGGGCGAAAAAAAGCCTTCCGGAAGAAACCGGAAGGCTCTTTGTTTATGCTGCTTTTCTCAAAAGGCTCAGCGCCTGTGCATACTCGGAACGGTAGCGGCTGACGTAAGCCGGATACTGTTTCATACGGTAGTAATATAGGAGTCGAAGAAATTCACTGTCGCTGCTGGAATTGCTGATCTTGGCTGCAACGACTGCATTGGCCGCTGAGAGCTGTCCATGCTGGATGGAATAGCTGTACACAGCTCCTTTGACCACATCCGGTCTCTTGCTCATATCAATGCCGTATTTGGAAAGATAACGCTCGGTGATATCATAATATTCCTGCTTCGCGTACTGATCCTGATAGTTGGCAAATTTTACTTTGTTTCTGCTGAAGATCGTATTCCATGCGCGGTAGAAAGCGGTATTGCCCTGAAGCTTGCTCTTCTGGAGAAGGGAAAGACTTGCATAAATCTTAAACTCCCTAAAGAATACCGGATCCTTCTGGTAACAGTACTTTACAAAGGGAAGCAGAGAATACCGGTAATCAAACTGATATTTTCCGCAGGCGTTTCCGTGATCTCCGCCGGTCTGATTATAGCCCTGATAGAAATCATCGCTTCTGCCGGACTCATAGATCGTAAAGAACAGAAACTCATCGGAGAGCCCGTCCTTATTTGTATTGCTACTGTCATCCGCGTCATTGCTTCCGCTGTTGGCATCCGTAATCGTACATTTACCATCGGCACTAAAAGAATAATGTTTGCCGTTGGCATCAAAATCATCGGTGATCATGACACCCTTTTCATCGAAGAAATACTGGCTTCCGTCGATGGTCACAAGACCGGTATCCATAGCTCCATTGGCTCTGGAAGAATCGCTGGTGTTGAAATGATACCGCTTGCCGTTGATCGTCAGCCAGCCGGTGGCTTTGTAGCAGATCTTCGCCCGGAAATAATATGTAGTGCCGTCAATCACATGGAAGCCGCTGACAGCTGCTCCGTCATCGCCAAAATAATAATCCTTATTTTTAATGGTCTGCCAGCCCTTCGTCAGGGTTCCATCTGTTAAGATCGTATTGGTATGCTGAAAATAGTAAAGCTTTCCGTCCAGTCTCCAGAGTCCGCTGCGGATCATATATCCGCCCGCTTTGCGGAAGTATCGCGGCTTTCCGTTCAAAGTTACCCAGCCAGTCACCATCGCTCCGGTCTGCTTGTCCGTGTAGTACCAGTTATGCTTATAGGCAACCAGGCCTCTGGCTTTTTCACCGTTGGCACGATAGCAATACCATTTTCCTCCTTCTCTGACCCAGCCCAGTTTCCTGCGCGTCTGCGTGGTCGCCGTCACTGTGGATACGCTCTTGCTTTCCGCAGCGCTGGCCGTCTGTGGCGTAAAGCACACCGCAGCTGCCATGAAACCGGCCGCAATCATAAGGAATTTTGTTTTCATACTAGTCCCCCTAATAGTTCTTTTCAAAAAAGTATTACAAATCTGTTAACTAGTTGTAGCCATTATACGTCATATCTTAGGATTTGTCAAATTTTTCTTAGGAATTTCTTTCGACGGGGTTCTCCGTACGGGAAGAAAATACCTCTTTTTCCATGCAAAAAAGCCAGAACCGGCAACTTTTCCCCACTCGGTTCTGGCTTCAGATTTTTTAGATAATAATACAGATCAGTCTTCCCTTGGACTCGTTGACGATGCGTCTCATCGTATCCTGGAGCTTCTTCTGGCTTTCTTCACCGATAACGGCAAGGCGGGTACGGATACCGTCCCCCACAAGCTGTTCCACGGATTTTCCGAAGATGTTCGTGTTCCAGATGCCTTCCTCACTTTTGGAATTTTCCCGAATATAGGCGATGAGATCTTCCGCCTGGGCCTCGCTTCCCACGATGGGAGCGATCTCCGTCTCGATATCTGCCCGGATAAGATGAATCGAGGGACTCATGGCCCGGATTTTCACGCCGTATTTGCTTCCCTGATGGATCACCGTGGGCTCGTCGAGAGTGATCTCTGACTGTTCCGGCAGAATCACGCCGTAACCGGTACTCTCCACAGACTGAATCGCCGCCTCCACCTTCTCGTAGGCCTTCTTTTTCTCTGCCAGCTCCCGGATCATGGAAATCAGCTGATACTCTCCCTTAAGCTCCACGCCGGCAAGGCCGCTCAGCATGGCGTAATAGTATGTATCATCGACCTCCATACGAATCTTCACAGCTCCCCGGGCAAGAATCACGCCTTCCATGCGGATTCCGCTGATGCAGGGCGCTTCCGTTTTAAAAAGGCTCTCCTCCTTCAGATCCCGGATATGGGTTACTTTGGAGAGAATCTCTCCGGCTTTCTCCAGCAGAGCCTTTTTCACGGGATGCTCCGGCTCCAGAGTCTCTGTCCATTTCGGGATGTAAAACTCCACCCGTACCAGCGGAAATTCATAGAGAATCTTCTTTAAGATCCGCTGAACGTCCTCCACACTCAGCCGTTCCAGGTTGACGGCCATGGCAGCCATTCCGTACTCCTTCTCAAAAAGCTCCACTGTGTCCACAGCGGTTTTTCCATAAGGATCTGCGCTGTTGATAAGAGCGATGCAGGGCTTCCCGGTCTTCTGAAGCTCTTCCGCCGTCCGTTTTTCCGCCTCAGGGAAACTCTCCCGCCCCAGTTCCCCAAAAGAACCGTCGGAGGTGATAAGAATCCCGGCCGTGGCGTGATCCCGAATAACCTTCTCGGTCCCCATGGAGGCCGCCTTTTCAAAGGGCATCTCTTCTTCCGCCCAGGGCGTTTTCACCATGCGGGGCTTTTCCTTCTCCGTGATGCCGTCGGCTCCGGTCACAGGAAAGCCCACGCAATCCACCAGCCGGACCTTCAGTTCTGTCTGATCGGGAAGCTTTAAAAGAGCCGCCTCCTTGGGCACAAATTTGGGTTCCACTGTCGTAATTGTCTTTCCTTTGCCGCTGGTGGGCAGTTCGTCTGTGGCAATCTTTTTCTCATTGTCTTTCAGGTTCGGCAGCACCAGAAGCTCCATAAAGTGCCGGACAAAGGTAGACTTTCCGGTACGGACAGGTCCTACTACTCCCAGGAAGATCTCCCCGCCGGTCCGGGCTTTGATGTCTTTATAGAGATGAAATTCTTCCATAAAAATCCCCCCTCGCTATACTGGTAAAGTATATTGCGAAGGGGGCATATTTAGCACCGATAAATTTTAACTTTGACCTTTTGCCATTTTTTCTCCTCCATTTTCATAGGTTTAAAGAAAACGAAAGGGATTTTTTATGCCTGAAATTTCTGTCTCTGAAAAGATTCTTTCGGAAGATTACGCGGATCTCATTCTTCCCGTAACCCTGAGCGGTTCCTACTTTCTCAATGCCTACATGCAGATGGGAGGCGAACTTCTGGGCGGCAATTACGGGGTGATCCACGTTCCCCTCTCCAGCCTTCCCCGGGACCTGCTAGCCTATGTCGGTTACTACAACATTCCCAAGCTCTACACGCTGCTGGATGAAAGCAGCCTCGAGGCCTCCGGAATCCTCAAAGTCCGCTCCCAGCCCCTTCTCGGTTACACCGGAAAAGACGTTATCCTCGGCTTTCTCGATACGGGTATCGACTATACCCAGCCGATTTTCCGCCGGTCTGACGGCCGAAGCCGGATCGTCGGTCTCTGGGATCAGACGGACCAGACCGGTACCCCGCCGGAAAATTTAAGCTACGGCTCCGCCTACACCGGGGAGGACTTAAACCGCGCGCTTACCGCAGAAGATCCCCTCTCCGTCGTCCCTTCCGCCGACGAAAACGGCCATGGAACCATTCTCGCGAGCATCGCCTCTGGAAGCGCAGATGTGATCCCGGATTTCTCCGGCGCGGCTCCGGACGCGGATATCGCCGTGGTAAAACTTAAGCCCGCAAAAAAATTTCTCCGGGACTTTCTCCTGATCCGCGAGGATGCCGTCGCCTTCCAGGAAACGGATCTCATGGCCGGCATCCAGTATTTCCTCGGCCTCGCCGACCGGCTGAAAAAGCCCCTGATTCTCTGTATCGGCCTTGGTACCAATCAGGGCTCCCACACCGGCGCTTCCCCTCTCACAAAGGTTTTGAGCGCCTCCGAAGCCATCGATGGTTTCTACAGCGTCATCGCCGCCGGAAATGAAGCGGGACGAAGCCATCACTACGCCGGAACCCTCTCGGGGCCCGGCTCCGTCCAGGCTGTGGAAATCCTCGTGGATAAAGAGGAACGGGGCTTTGTCGTGGAACTCTGGGCCTCGTCACCGGAACTCTACGCCATCTCCATGACCTCTCCATTGGGCGAAACCATCCCCACGATTCCCGCCCGGCTCTCGCAGAATATCACACTTAATTTCACGCTGGAACGGACCCGGGTGGATATCTCCTACGAGATCGTGGAGTCCGCCTCGGGAGATCAGCTGATTTTCATCCGTTTCACCGATCCCACGCCCGGTCTCTGGACGCTCCGGGTGGAAAATCGCTTCTATATCAATGGGGACTTTCAGCTCTGGCTTCCGATCACCGGTTTCATCTCCCCCCAGACGGTTTTTCTGGCTCCCGATCCGGACACTACGATCACAGACCCCTCCACCACGCTTCTGCCGATCTCCGTCAGCGCCTACGATGCCGAAAACGGCAGCCTTTATATTCATTCCAGCCGGGGCTATACCCGCTCCGGCGAGATCAAACCGGAGCTCGCCGCCCCCGGCGTAGGTATCTCCGCCGTCGCCAAAAACGGCAGCCTCACCTCCGTCACCGGCACCAGCGCAGCGGCAGCCCTCACGGCCGGGGCAGCCGCTCTCCTGGTCGACTGGCGGCTGGAGGGAAATCCCAGACACCTCATGACCTCCTCGGAACTCAAAAATTTCCTGATCCGCGGTGCCGGCCGTTCCCGGGATCTCACCTACCCCAACCGTTCCTGGGGGTACGGCACCTTAAATGTCTACGGAGTTTTTGAATCTCTTCTGTAACCAAAAACGGGATGTCACATACTATAAAGTGTACTCAAAAAAACGGAGGATCTGGCACATGAGCGATCTCGCTGCTACGAACTGCGGATGTAACTGTGGATGTGACAACAACAACGGCTGTGGACTGGGATTTAACGGAGGAGGCTGCAACTGCATTCTCTGGATCCTGATTCTTTCCTGCCTCTGCGGTAACGGCAATGGTTTCTTCGGAAATAACGGCTGTGGCTGCGGCGGAGACAGCTGCTGGCTCCTGATTCTGATCCTCATCTGCTGCGGCGGATGTGGAAACGGCAACGGATGCAGCTGCAACAACAATGGCTGCGGCTGCTAAATTTTCAAAGAAAGAAAGCCCCTTCACCGGGGCTTTTCTTTTGGTTCTTTTTCTTCTTTCGGCGGTGTTGGGGGCTCCTCCTCCGCCTCTTCCGGAAATTTGAGTCCTTTTCTTCGCATGCATTCTTCATCTATCTCATAAAAGGCATTTCCTTTCAGGACAAGCATTCCTTCTGACCTCCCGTTTTCTGTTATACTTTCAGTTTATGCCTCCGGGACAGATCGGGTCATAGTTTTCCGCTTTTTCGCATAGAATAACCCAGAAGAAAACCGACGAGGAAACGCTGTGGAAAAGGAAAAAGAGCTTTGCATGACACCGGTGGACCTTGCCGCCGGAGGGGAGGAACTGCAGCTGTTAAAAGCCCTGGTTCCCTACCTGGCCCTGGGGCTTCAAAAGCCTTTCGTGCTCCTGATCAAATGCATGGAAATCCGGAATCTGACGGCTTTCTTCAGCCGACCCGCGGAACTCACGGCTCAGAATGCCCGGGCGAATCCCAGCCTTTTTGAGATTCTTCCGGAAATCTCGCCCTATCTCCCCAGTCAGCAGAGGGAACAGTTTTCCCAGATCCTGCCTCTCCTGGAGATGATGCAGCTTTTTTCCTCCATGAACCAGGAGGGAGAGGCTTCGGCTCCTGCGGATCTCTTTTCCTCCCTGCTCTCCCCGGAACAGCAGGCCATATTTTCCATGTTCTCCCAGTCGGAAGCTGAAAAAGGAGGCCCAACGCCAGATGGACAAAAACTGGACCCGTAACCCATCCCTCCAGAACATCGACCCGGCCAAAATTGAAATGCTCTTAAAGCTCACCGAGCAGGGAAAAGGGAAATCCCAGAAGGATCTCCTTCCTTTCCTTATGACCATCGCCGGTCAGTCAAAGAAAAACGGAATGTCCTTCTCTCCCCAGGAGACGGATGCCATCATCGAAGTCCTGAAAACAGGAAAGTCCCCTGCAGAAGTTCAGAAAATCGAACAACTCAGGGGACTTATGACTACGTTTCTTTCTCAAAAGCATTAACCGCCGATTTTTACCCGGATACCGGCAGACTCGGCCACTTCCTTAAGCATCTCCATATGCTCGTTGGAGGGCGGCACCAGATGAGCCAGTGTATACTCTCGGCCGATACCTGCATATTTGTCCTGACCCAGACGGTGGTAGGGAAGAAGATTCATCTCCTCCACACCCTTTAAGGATCTGGCAAACTGGGCGATGGCGTAAATCTCTTCCGGCGTATCGTTGAAAGTCGGAATCACCGGCACACGGACGATAAGCTTCTGGCCTGCATCCGTGATCTTTCTGGCATTTTCCAGAATTCTCTCGTTGGGCTGGCTGGTAAACATCTTGTGCTTCTTGCTGTCCATATGCTTGATGTCCATGAGATAGAGATCCAGCCAGGGGAGAATTTTCTCCTGGATCGTCTCAAACTTTGCAAAACCCGTGGATTCAATGGCCGTATGGAGGCCGTTCTCTTTCGCCGCACGAAGGAGAGCTCCCGCAAAATCCGGCTGCAGGAGACATTCGCCGCCGGAGAGGGTCAATCCCCCTCCGGAACGGCGGTAATAGGCAGAGTCTTTCATGACTTCTTCCATGACCTCTTCCACGGTCACATCACGGCCCACGGTCTTTTCCTTGCCGCCCTGAACCATGATCTGAATATCACGGATCTGAGACTCGGGATTACAGCACCATTTGCAGCGAAGGGGACAACCCTTCAGGAAAACGATGGTGCGGATGCCCGGACCGTCATGAATCGAATATTTCTGGATATCAAAGATCCTTCCCTGGATCTTTCTGTAATCATCACTCATACTTTTCCTCCTCAGAAGCCCTGGGTCGTACGGTTGATGATGTCATCCTGAAGGGAACGGGACAGGGTGGTAAAGAGAGCACTGTAGCCTGCCACCCGGACTACCAGGTTCTTATAATTTTCCGGATGAGCCTGAGCGTCCAGAAGGGTCTCACGGCTCACTACATTAAACTGCATATGCATACCCTTCTGATCGAAAAAGGAACGGATCAGAGCTATGAATTTCTGAAGGCCTTCCATTCCACTGAGGGCTGAAGGGTGGAATTTCTGGTTAAACAGCGTTCCGTTGGAGGCAATGAAATGATCCAGGTGAGAGACAGAGTTTGCTGTGGCTGTCGGGCCATGCACATCTCTTCCTGCCACCGGTCCCACACCATCGGCGATGGGAGTATTGGCCAGTCTTCCATCCGGGGTAGCTCCTGTCTGGGCTCCCAGCGGAACGTTGGCGGATACGGGATAAAGGCCTGCCTGGAAACGGCCTCCTCTCGGGTTCCGGTACTGCTCAAGCGGCTTTGTGTAGGTATAAGCCACATCTCTCGCAAATTCGTCGATCTCACAGATATCGTTTCCGTATTTCGGAAGCTCGTCGATCATTTTCAGGAGCTCATCGTAGCGCTTCACGGTCTCTTCCGGAAGTTTCAGGTCACGGAAACCTACTGCCACAGCGGCGGCAATCTCCGGCGTCACCTGTTTTCCCGCGGCAGCGAGCTGATCTACCACTTCTCTTGTCAGGAAGGTGAGCCGCTCTTTACTGAAACCTCTGCCGAAGTTGTCAGCCAGGGCCCGTTTGTACTCTTCCATGGAAACCTTTTTCTGCTCAAATACCAGCGTCTTGATCGCATAGAGAGCATCAGTGGCGTTGGCAATTCCAAAGCCCTGTGGACCGGTGAAATTGTAGACAGCGCCGCCCTCCTGGAGGGATTTTCCTCTGGCGATACAGTCGTCGATCATGGAGGACTGATAGGGCAGCGGACACCGTCTCGCATGAGCCATATCAATGCTGTTATCCGCATTCACCATCAGGCTGATGAAATAATTCATCTGGGTCTTGTATGCGTCGTAAAACTGATCGAAGCCTGTCATCTCTTCCACCGGCATGGTCTTCGGTCCTACCTGCTCTCCAAAGTCCTCACCGCTGGTAAATACCAATTCCAGAGGACGAAGCATATTAAAGAAGGCGGCGTCATGCCAGCCGTCGGTCTTGCCGGGAGCCTGGGGTTCCACGCAGCCGATGATGTTGTAGCCTCTGGCGTCCTTTAAGGAAACGCCGCGGTTCATGATGGCCGGAATGATGACTTCGTCGTTATAGTAAGCCGGAAGGCCAATACCTGTCCGGGTCAGCTTCGCAGCTTTGAGCAGAAGTTCATCCGGGCTTCCGTTCCACACACGGATAGAAAGAGAAGGAGCCGGAAGATGGACATGCATGGCAGCCTCGATACACATGAAGGAAAGGTCATTTGTCACATCTTCGCCTTCCTCGTTCTGGCCGCCTACAATCAGGTTCTGGAACAGGGAATAACCAGCAAAGCCCTCAGCGCTGGCCGCGTCACGGACTTTGTTGAGGTCATTTAATTTCACCCAGATGCAGTCCAGAAGCTCCTGGGCATCCTCATGTGTGATCTTGCCCGCATCCAGATCCTTCTTAAAGTAAGGATACATATACTGGTCAAAACGCCCCGGGGAAATAGAGTGGCCGGAAGACTCGGTCTGAAGAAGCATCTGCACAAACCAGAAGGACTGGCAGGCCTCGTAGAAGCTCTCAGCCGGTTTTGCCGGTACCCGGTCACAGTTGGCTGCAATCGCAAGAAGTTCCTGCTTTCTTACGGGATCCTGACAGCCTGCTGCCTCTTCTCTTGCCAGAACTGCATAGCGGCCTGCATAATGAATGGCAGCCTGACAGCTGATGATCACAGCCTTGAGGAAAGCGGAACGCTCCGCATAATCAGCCTCGCCCACGGTATGGGAAGCCAGCTCGGCTTCTGCCTTTCTCATGATTCCTTCGTAACCGATCTCCAGCACTTCCCAGTATTTCACGGTGAAGTGACCGATGCCGTTATAGAAGTAGTTGCCCGGTGTGAAAATGTTATGCTTCATGGCGAGAAGCGTCTCATCTGTCATAAAGGAGGTAGCGAGATCGCTTGTGGTTTTGCCCTTCCAGTATTTGTAGACCTCGTGAAGCTGCTGCTTCGCCTCCTCGGAAATATGGAAAGGATCGGCTGTTCTGGTGGAGAAGGTGTCAAACTCATCCTCCACCCAGCTGAAGGAATACTCTGGAAAAACCTGGCAGCCTCTGGCCACCCTGGAGTTGCTTCCCACGATCAGCTCCCCCGGCCGGATCGTGATCGGAAGCTTCTCGCAGATCGCCTGAAAGGCTTTTGCTCTTCTTAAAATAATCGGTTCGTCTTCTGTCTCTTTATAGCTCTCTGTCAGAATAACCGCACGGTCTGCCTCAATCTCCGGCATATGATCGTAGAGGTCATCAATCAGTTTTTGGATTCTGGGACGTTTCTCCACATCCCCGTCATAATACTTTCCCACAGATAATACCCTCCGTACCTTCTATAAATTATTTTTCCTGCCCGTAACTGTTCAGTACCTTCACAGTGGCTACTGAATAGTTACTCCTGCCCCTTATCAGCTAAAATACATTCTCTTAAAAGGATCAGTGCATTGGCTGTCGCCTGCTCGCGGATCTTCTGGCGCTCACCTTTGAAGTGGAACTCTTTTACCACAGTCTTGTTGTTATAGCAGCAGCCAATGTAGACAAGGCCCACCGGCTTCTCCTCGGTTCCGCCTGTCGGTCCTGCGGTTCCAGTGACGGACACGCAGGCATCAGAGCCGGTAATAAAGGCTCCGTTTTTCGCCATCTCCTTGGCGGTCTTCTCACTGACGGCACCGTACTCCTTCAGCGTGGTCTTTTTCACATCCAGAAGTTTTCTCTTAGCTCGGTTGGAATAAGTGACAAGGCCCTGTTTGAAGACCTCGGAAGCTCCCGGTACATCGGTGATCCGTGCTGCGATCATACCGCCGGTGCAAGACTCGGCAGTGGTCAGCGTCAGGGAACGCTCTTTCAAAAAATGAACGATAACCTCCTCCAGACTCTTGTGCTCATCCATCGTATAGATATGGTCGCCGAAACGTTTGAGCAGTTCTTTCAGCATGGGCTTTGCCAGCTTGGCTGCTTCTTTCTCGCTGGCCGCTTTGGCTGTCACACGAAGGTCCACCTGACCGATCTTGGCGTAGGTGGCAATCGTGGGATTGGTCTGATTGTCGATGAGGTCGCGGATTTCATTTTCCACAAAGCTCTCACCCAGGCCGCAGATCCGTACCATCGTGGAGTAGATGATCTCCGGCTGCAGTTTATTCAGATAATCGTATACCTTTCCCTCAAACATCGGGATCAGCTCTCCCGGAGGGCCTGGCAAAAGGATGACGGACTTGCCGTTCTTCTCCATGATGATGCCCGGGGCCGTACCGTTCTCATTGTCCAGAACGATGGCTCCTTCGGGAACCAGGGCCTGCTTCCAGTTGTTGTCGGTGATGACCTTGTACTGGCTGTTCTTAAAATACTCCTCGATCCTCTCTCTGGAATGGGGATCCTCCTTGAGGGGTATGCCCATCACCTCAGCTGCGGTCTCCTTTGTCAGATCGTCCTGTGTAGGGCCAAGACCGCCGGAAAGGATCACCACATCAGAACGATTTAAGGCCGTCTCCAGAGATTCCTTCAGGCGCTCCGCATTGTCGCCCACCACGGACTGATGATACATGGAAAGTCCCAGCAGCGCACATTTCTCGGAAAGATACGCCGCGTTGGTATTCACGATGTTTCCCAGCAGAAGCTCTGTTCCTACACAAATCAGTTCAACTACCATTTTTCCTCCAATCTGTACGAAAAGCTTCCGCTCTTCATACGTTCATTCTTCTGTAAAATGATATTTATTTCTGTTCATTGAGAACAGCACGGTTTTTCCAGATATAATCCACCAGGGAGATCACGGTCAGAACCGTTGCGATGTAGACGAAAGCAGTCTCCAGAACATTGAAAATGCCTCCGAAGCTCGCGATCAGAAGAATGATCATGATCATCTGTGAAATAGTCTTTGCCTTTCCCCACCAGCTCGCCGCGATAACGATGCCGTTATCTACTGCCACCAGACGGAAGCCGCTGATGATGAACTCTCTGGCAATGATGATCAGCACCACTACCGTAGAAATCATCCCGTTGCTCAAAAGGCAGATTAGGGCGGAGCAGACCAGAAGCTTGTCCGCCAGGGGATCCATAAATTTACCAAAGTTTGTTACCTGATTATTTTTTCTCGCCAGATATCCGTCCAGGGTATCGGTAAGACTTGCCACGATGAAGATTGCCAGAGCGATGTAATTGTCATATGCCGTGATATTGCAGAGCATAAAAGCGACAAAGAAAGGAATCAGAAGCACTCTGATGATCGTCAGTGTATTGGGAACATTCATTTTCATTCTGCCAGCTCTCCTATCAAATCATATTCAAGGGCTCCGGTCACCTTCACACGGGCGAAATCGCCGGAAACCAGTGTCTCTGCTGTGTTGATGAAAAGATAACCGTCCACGTTGGGGGCATCCCCGTAAGTGCGGGCCACATAGGCGCTCTCGCCGGAAACCTCGCCCTCCACCATGGCAAGAAGCTCTCTTCCCACCATATTTTCCGCCTTTTCAAAGGCGATGTCCTGCTGAAGCTCCATGATCTCATTGCGCCGTTTCTGTTTGATCTCCTCGGGAATCTGATCCAGCATCTCTGCTGCCGGAGTATCCTCCTCTGGTGAATAAGTGAATACGCCGAGACGTTCAAACTCGACCTCATCCACGAAATCCATGAGTTCCTCGTGCTGCTCCTCCGTCTCCCCCGGGAAACCGGTAATCAGAGTTGTACGAAGGACGATATCCGGGATCTCTTTTCTCAAAGTACCGATGATATCCAAAAGCTCGGCTTTCGTCGTGCGGCGTCCCATACGTCTGAGAATCGTATCGTTGGCGTGCTGGATCGGAAGGTCCAGGTAATGACAGACTTTTTTCTCTTCTTTCATAACCTGGATGAGCTCCGGATAAATCTCCTCGGGATAGCAGTAGAGAATCCTGATCCAGCGGATGCCTTTGATCTTACAGAGCTCCTTGAGAAGCTTATGAAGGCTCTTCTCGCCGTAGAGATCCTTTCCGTAAAGAGTGGTCTCCTGTGCTACCAGAATCAGCTCCTTCACACCCTGCTCCGCCAGCGTCTCCGCCTCCTGAAGGAGGCTCTCCATCGGAACACTCCGGTAATTTCCGCGGACCTTCGGGATGATGCAGTAAGTACAGTGCTTGTCGCAGCCCTCTGCGATCTTTAAGTAAGCGTAATGGCCACCGGTCGTGAGAAGACGCTTGCCCTTCTCGGAAGCAAAACCTTCCAAGGGCTCCAGAATCAGGGATTTTTCGTTTTTCTCCAGGGCTGCCCTGATAGCCGGGATCAGTTTGTCAAAGCTGTTGGTACCCAAAACGGCATCCACCTCTGGGATCTCATCGATGACCTCCTGACGGTAACGCTGGGCTAGGCAGCCTGTAACGATCAGGGCCTTGCATGGACCGTGCTTGCGGTACTCTGCCATTTCCAGAATATTCTGGATACTTTCTTCCTTTGCATCTCCGATGAAACAGCAGGTATTGACGACAATCACGTCCGCCTCTGTCTCGCTGTCCGTCATGGTAAAGTGCTCCTGCTCCAGAAGCCCCAGCATACGCTCGGAATCTACCAGATTCTTGTCACAGCCAAGGGAAATAAACAATATTTTCATAAAAACTCCTTATTGTGTTTTATTCATTGGGATAATTGTACTATTTTTCCAGGAAAAAATCAACCGCCGAAGGAAGAAAAGAGCCCTTACTTTTTACAGCAAGAGCTCTTCTTCTGACTTCCTTATTCCTCTTCTTCCAGCTCCTCCATGGGAACCTCGTCTGTCTGAAGGTCAACGCTAGGTATATCGCTTGCGAGGACTGCTGCCAGAGCTGCCTCTTCGTCCGCCTTATCTCCCTCTTCGTCCTCACCCAGGACTTTCAGTTTGCCGAGAGCCATCTCCTCCACAGCTGTGGACAGGGGCTTTTTGCCCGGAGCGGCGCAGTCGGATTTTGCTCCGTCAATGAGCTGACGTGCTCTCTTTGCGGTAGCAAGAACGATGGAATAACGGCTGTTTACCACGGGGGTATCGCCCTCCTCCACGTCTCCGTTTACTACCTTTATCAACTCTGCATAAGATGGATGTAACATTTATTTTTCTCCTTTCCGAAACTTTTGCAGTTCCTCTCTGATTTTAGCGATTTTCTCTATATTCTGCTGCCGTGTCAGACGGCGGTGTTCACTTCTGATGATCTCATGAAGTTCTTCCACGCAGATATCCAGCTCATCATTGATGAGAAGATAATCATAGGCTTCCACACCCTCTGCTTCCTCGGAAGCGCGGCTCAATCGGGCCTCGATGACCTCCTGAGTCTCGGTGCCTCTGCCGGTGAGACGGTTTTTCAGCTCATCCCCATTGGGCGGCGTCACAAAAAGAAGAAGGGTATCCGGGCGTTTTTCACGCACCTTCAGCGCTCCCTGGATCTCGATCTCAAGGATCACGTTTTTGCCCTTTTCCAGCTGCTCGTCCACATAGGCCTTCGGCGTTCCGTAATAGTGATCGCAGTATCCGGCATACTCCAGAAAAGCGTCCTCACGGATCATCTTTTCAAACTCTTCATTTGATTTAAAGAAATAGGCCTTGCCCTCTTCCTCGCCCACTCTGGGCTTTCTCGTCGTTGCCGATATAGACAACGCATATTCTTCCCCGTGAAGCTCCAAAAGACGTTTCACAAGGGTTCCCTTGCCAGCTCCGGAAAAACCGGAGAGCACGATCAGAATTCCTTTGTTATTCATCGTCTTCCCCTTTCCATTGCATCTCTTTTGTGCCTGCCGACATGCGGCGGCCTAAGGTATCCGGCTGAAGGGCGGAAAGGATCACATGATCCTCCTCCGTGATCAGCACGGCTTTGGTACGTCTCCCCTGGGTGGCATCGATGACCCTTCCGGCCTCCTTTGCCTTCTGAACCAGGCGCTTCACTGGCGCCGCATCCGGACATACCACAGATACTACTTTTTCCGAGTTCACCAGATTGCCAAACCCGACATTTACAAATGCTGCCACAAATGATCGCCCCTATTCAATGTTCTGGATCTGTTCCCGCACCTTTTCGATCTCGGTCTTCAGATTGATGGCCAGATTGGAGGTCTGAAGATCATTTGCCTTGGAAAGGATGGTGTTGGCCTCCCGGTTCATCTCCTGGGCGATGAAATCAAGCTTCCGCCCGATGCTGCCACCCTGAATCAGTTCGGCCTTCATGCCCTCGATATGACTTCTCAGGCGGACGGTCTCCTCATCGGTGCAGATCTTGTCGGCATAGAGGATCACCTCAGCGGCCAGCCGGGATTCATCCATCTGACTGTCGGCGAGAAGGCTGTCCACCTTCTCGCGAAGGCGGCTCCGGTACTCCTCCAGAACCTGCGGATAGCGCTTCTCCACCGCATCCACATCGAGAAGCATGCCATCCAGCTTTCCGATGAGGTCATTTTTCAGATTCTCGCCCTCTCTGGTACGGGTCTCCACAAACTGCTTTAAGGCTCCCCGAAGGGCAGTCTCCAGAAGAGCCCAGATCTCATCCTCATCCACCATCTGTTCCTCCATGGAAAAGACCTCCGGGCAGGAGCCCAGGCGGGAAACGGTGACATCGTCCTTCAGGTTAAACTGCTGTGCCATCTGGCGGTAATATTTCAGATACTCGCCGGCGATGTTCTCATTGTATTTCAGAGAGAAGTTATTCTCCGTATCATCCTCGCAGGTAATAAAAACATCCACCTTACCCCGCTGGATGTATTCCTTCATCACGGAGCGGATGGCGGACTCAAAGAAATTAAATTTCTTCGGCATTTTAATGTTTACATCGAAATAGCGGTGGTTCACCGCTTTGATTTCTACTGTAAACTTCCGGTCGCCCTGGACGTGCTCGCAGCGTCCAAAGCCGGTCATGCTTTTGATCATAGATATCGCTCACTTTGCTTTCGTCTTTTTGGCTGACCGCTGTTTTTATCAAACATACGATACTACGCCATCTTCCTATCCATTATAGAAGAAACACAAGTCTCAGTCAACGGAAAAATTATTTTTTCCGGGAATTCTTCTTTAACTCCTCCGGGTTCTTGCGATGTTTTCCCATATTGGCTCCCGGAACTCGTCCGGTCTTTTTCATAATGAAATTCTGAAGCTTGGTAAAAATCACCAGCAGGATAAAGAAAAGGAGCACCGGCGCTACGAACATCAGCACCATGATCAGGACGAAAATAACCTTTTCGCCAGTGGTGGATTCAACTTCCTCTGTGGATGCCTCGCTGGAATTTTCGGATGCGGCGGGTTCCTGTTCAGTTTCTGCGGTAGTTTCCGCTTTGTCTGCGGCCTCTGTGCTTTCCTCAGCGTTTTTCTGAGTAGTTTCCGCCACTTCAGTCTCCGCCGCTGCTACGGTCTCCTCCTGAGCTACGGTTACGGTTTCTGTCTCAGTTGCAAGGCTCGCCGGAGCCGTGCCGATAATCGTCAGCGTTGCCAGAACACCAGCCAGCCAGATTTTCTTTCGTTTTTTCATTTTGCTACACCTCCATTTAATCCATACCTACGAATTGCTTTGCTGCTTCGCAGCTTTCGCAATTCTGCAAACATTCGAAATCCGCTGATTTACTCCGTAAATCGCTACTTTCTCATGTTTGGCGGGTTCCAAGCTCAAAAGTCTTATCGTGCAAGCATGAACGACTTTCTGAGTTTCGAACCCTAGTATTCATATTGTAGCAGACAATTTTGAAAAATGAAACCCTTTTCTCTTGCGAAGTGTGGGTTTACCTAGTATACTGAAATGTAACGCCATTTTGAAAGGAGTTGTTATCCATGGCCTTAGACGGAATTGTCATTTCCAGTCTTGTAAAAGAATTTAATGAGACCCTCACCGGCGGAAAGATTGCCAAGATCGCCCAGCCGGAAAACGACGAGCTTCTGCTCACCATAAAGAACTTTCGCAACCAGTACCGCCTTCTGATTTCTGCCGGAGCAAGCCTTCCTCTGATCTACCTCACAGGTGACAACAAGCCCAGCCCCATGACGGCCCCGAACTTCTGTATGCTCCTCCGCAAGCACATCGCCAACGGAAAAATCTTAAGGATCTGGCAGCCGGGCCTGGAGCGTATCATCCATTTTGAGATTGAGCACTTAAACGATCTCGGAGACCTCTGCCATAAGGTACTGACCGTGGAGATCATGGGAAAACACAGCAATATCATCTTCTGTGATGACAACAACAAAATCATCGACAGTATTAAACATGTGGGCGTTCAGATGAGCTCCGTCCGGGAAGTTCTGCCCGGCAGGGAGTATTTCATTCCTCACACCCAGGATAAGGAAAATCCCCTCACCATCACCGAGGAACGCTTCCGGGAGACAGTTCTCACGAAACCGCTTCCTCTTTCCAAGGCCCTCTATATGACGCTTACCGGCATCAGCCCTCTGATCGCCGAGGAGATCTGTCACCGGGCTTCCCTGGAATCAGACCAGAGCGCCAACTCGTTTTCCGATACGGAGGCCACGCATCTTTATCATACTTTCTCCCGGCTTATGGAAGATGTAAAAAATGGGAACTTCACCCCGACGGTGGTCTATGACGGCCGGGAACCCCTGGAATTTTCAGCCCTCCCGCTGACGCTCTATCAGGACAAGCGCGTGGAAACCTTCGAGAGTATCTCTGCGGTACTGGAAAATTATTACGCGATGAAGAACACCATTACCCGGATCCGGCAGCGTTCTTCCGATCTTCGGCGTATTGTAAACACCGCTCTTGAGCGGAACCGCAAGAAATATGAGCTCCAGCTCAGCCAGCTCAAGGACACCGAGAAACGGGAAAAATTCCGTGTCTACGGCGAGCTCATCAACACCTACGGCTACAATCTGGAGCCCGGTGCCAAAAAGCTGGAGGCTCTGAACTACTATAGCAACGAGATGGTGACGATCCCCCTGGACGACACCCTGACTCCCCAGGAAAATGCCCAGAAAAACTTTGAGAAATATAATAAGATGAAACGGACCTTCGAGGCCCTCTCCACTCTGACCAAAGAGACGAAGGAGGAGATCGATCATCTGGAATCTATCAGTACCTCTCTGGATATTGCACTCTCGGAGGAAGATCTCGTGGAGATTAAGGAGGAGCTCACTGAGTATGGATATATCCGCCGGAAAGGTAATGCTAAGAGGGTTAAGGTGACGTCGAAACCTTTCCATTATATCTCTTCGGATGGTTTCCATATGTATGTAGGGAAAAATAACTTTCAGAATGAGGAGCTGACTTTTAAGTTTGCTGTTGGAAATGACTGGTGGTTCCACGCAAAAGGGTGCCCGGGGTCGCATGTGATTGTTAAGACGAATGGGGAGGAGCTTCCGGACCGCACCTTTGAAGAGGCTGCGCGGTTAGCGGCACATTATTCGCAAAACAAAAAAGCCGATAAAGTTGAAATCGACTATGTTGAGAAGAAGCATGTGAAGAAAGTAGCTGGCGCCAAGCCGGGGTTTGTCATTTACCATACGAATTACTCTATGGTGATTGGGACGGACATTTCGGATATTCAGCAGATCTCTTAAGAATTTTTGCTTTTGGAAAGCCTAAAAGAAAAAACGAGGGGGACAGCTCCGAGTCAGCGAGCCCGCCGTCCCCCTCGTAAACTCCCCCTTCTGGGCCCGCTTAGAAAATATGGGGCTTACGTCATACAAGGTATGCGTGAAATGACGGTTATTCGGTGTCTCATAGTAGAAAAAAAGTGTTGCTTCCGGGAGAGATGATCTTGGAGTTTCCGGATGCTCGGTATTTCATAGCAAAAAGCAAATGCAGTTTCCAGGAGAGATGAATACGGAGATTCTGGGTGGTCTGTATCTTATAGTGAAAAACAAGTATAGTTTCTGGTAAAAATGAACATGGAGATTCTGGGTGGTCTGTGTCTCATAGTGAAAAACAAAGACCTTGCAGCAGTCACTATATATCCATACAAACACAGATGCTTAGCTCATTGTTCACAAGGTCAAAAAGCTTACATTAGTTACTACCAACAAGCATTTTATCTTCAACTTCATAATCTACCATCACAAAAAAGAGGCCCACGCCCCACTACTTCCCAGTGTGACATAAGCCTCTTATTTTTTTAATATGAATCCATACCCATCTGTCATTTCACGCATTTCCAGTATGACGTAAGCCCCCTATTTCCTAGCGTGCCCTGGAAAGGGGAGCGCGAGGGGAAAACCAGGACTACGCAACTCCGATGGTTTTCCCCTCGCATATTTTTTTACATCTTTTCAAAGCGTTCCACATTCATCACAAAGATCGTACTACCCCCGACTTCCACATTGATCGGAACCGTATAGTTCAGTCCCGGGGAGATCGGGCCGCTGGGAGCTGCGAGGTTCGTGTATTTCACGGTCTTCCGCTCTCCTGCATATTTCTGGATAATGGAGATCGCCTGATCGACCTTCTCATCTTCCGTACCAATCATCAGCGTCACATGCTTCCGTTTCAAAAAGCCGCCGCTGGTCGCGATCTTCGTCACAAAATAGCCTTTTGCCACCAGCTGTGCGCTGGTCTCCATCTCATCGTCTTTTCCGACAATTGCCATGATCATTTTCATAATGCAGAACCTCCTTTTTAGGTTTGCCCTATTTTACCATAAAAAGGATCACTTAGCAACGATGTTGATGATCTTCTTCGGAACGTAAATCTCTTTGATAATATTTCCGGTGAGCTTGTCACCCAGAGCCTCTTTACCCTTTGCGATCGCATCTTCTTTGGAGATATCGGCCGGGATGGAGATAACAATCTTGGTCTTGCCGTTGATTTGAACGGGAACCTCAACCTCGTCATCCTTCATGGCTTCCTCGTCATGCTCCGGCCAGGTATTCTTGAAGACAGACTCAGTGTGGCCCAGCTGCTGCCACAGCTCCTCGGAAAGGTGCGGAGCAAAGGGAGCAAGCAGAATCACTGCGGTCTCAAGGGTTTCCTTGTCGATGCCCTCTTTCTTGGCCAGCTCGATCATCTTGTTGTTATACTCCATGAAACCGGAGATAACGGTGTTCAGGCTGAAGCTCTCCAGACGCTGGGTGATGGTATGTACCATGCGGTGACGAAGCTTGATCATCTCCTTGGTAGGCTCTACGGTCTTGTCCTTATTGTCCATTACCAGGCTCCAGAACTTGTTCAGGAAACGGTAAACGCCGTCGATACCGCGGTCATCCCACTCGGCATCCAGCTCGGGCGGTCCCACGAAAAGCTCGTACATACGCAGGGAATCGCAGCCGTAATCGCGTACCAGATCATCCGGGGAAACCACGTTTCCTTTGGATTTACTCATCTTGATACCGTTCTTACCGTTGATCATACCCTGATTGAACAGTTTGTGGAAGGGCTCGTCAAAATCGATCACACCGATATCGTACAGGAATTTGGTGTAGAATCTGGAGTACAGAAGGTGCAGTACCGCATGCTCTACGCCGCCGATATACATATCAACCGGCAGATATTTGTCAGCTTTCTCTTTGGATACCAGCTCTTTGTCGTTGTGGGCATCCACATAACGGAGGAAGTACCAGGAAGAACCTGCCCACTGAGGCATCGTGTTGGTCTCTCTCTTTGCGGGAGCTCCACAGCACGGACAGGTGGTGTTTACCCACTCGTCGATAGCAGCCAGCGGAGACTCACCGGTTCCGGTCGGCTCGTAGGACTCTACATCCGGCAGACGAAGCGGCAGCTGATCCTCGGGAACAGGCACGTTTCCACAGTGCGGGCAGTGGATGATCGGGATCGGCTCACCCCAGTAACGCTGACGAGAGAATACCCAGTCACGGAGCTTGTAGTTTACGGTCTTGCGGCCGATGCCCATTTTCTCAATGATCATCGGAGCTTCTTTCTTGAGCTCTGCGGACTCTCTTCCGTTCCAGTCGCCGGAATTGATCATAACGCCGGAAGCCTCGGTATAAGCCTCAGTCATATTCTCGATCTCTTTGCCGTCTTTTGCAATGACCTGGATGATCGGGATGTTGAATTTCGTAGCAAAAGCAAAGTCACGGTCATCATGGGCAGGTACGCACATGATGGCGCCGGTACCATAGTCAGCCAGTACATAATCGGACAGCCAGATGGGAACCTTTTTGCCGTTCAGCGGGTTAATCGCATAGGAACCGGTGAAGACGCCGGTCTTCTCCTTATCCTGCATACGGTCTACGTTGGACTTCATGGAAGAATCGAAGATGTATTTCTCTACAGCCTCTCTGGTCTCGTCGGTAGCCAGGCTCTTGGCCAGAACGTGCTCCGGAGCCAGTACCATGAAGGTAGCGCCGTGAAGGGTGTCCGGTCTGGTGGTGTAAACGGTGATCTTCTCCTCGCGGCCTTCTACCGGGAAATCAACCTCGGCGCCGTAGGATTTTCCGATCCAGTCGGTCTGCATCTTTTTAACCTTTTCCGGCCAGTCCAGCTTGTCCAGATCATCCAGAAGACGCTCTGCATATTTGGTGATGCGGAGCATCCACTGACGAAGGTTTTTCTTGGTAACCGGGGTGCCGCAGCGCTCGCAGCAGCCGTTTACTACTTCCTCGTTGGCCAGTCCGGTCTTACAGGAGGGGCACCAGTTGATCGGGAACTCTTTCTCATAGGCCAGGCCTTTTTTGAACATCTGAACGAAGATCCACTGGGTCCATTTATAGAAATCCGGATCTGTGGTGTTCACTTCCATATCCCAGTCATAGATGGCTGCGATCTCGTTGATCTGGCGTTTGATATTTGCAATATTCTTTGCGGTGGAGATGGACGGATGCTGACCGGTCTTGATGGCATAGTTCTCTGCCGGAAGTCCGAATGCGTCCCAGCCCATGGGATGAATCAGATAATAACCCTGGAGCATTTTATAGCGGCTCCACACATCAGAAATTACATATCCTCTCCAATGTCCTACATGCAGTCCGTTTCCTGACGGATACGGGAACATGTCCAGACAGTAATATTTCGGCTTTTTGCCGTCGTTGACGTTTACGGGATGCTCTTCCCAGATCTTACGCCATTTCTGCTCGACGGCACGATGGTTATACGGTGTTGCCATTCCTTTTCCTCCTTGTCCTCTATGGGAACCTTCTTCTCCGCCCTGAAAAATGAGCAGACGGTCTCATAACTAATTATGAATTTTACTCATTTGACTTGCATTTGTCAATAGATGCCCGTATATTCTTATGGTAGAAAAAAATGCAAAGGAGTTTAAATATATGAAATTTTCCACTCTGCGGGATCTCGGGACTGGCTTTTTAGGCTTCCTCTTCTGCCTTTCCCTCAGTGTCGTGCTGATCCTGAACTTCCGTCCCTTATACGTTTACGAGATGAAAAGCGAGAATCTTGCCTCCGTCTCTTCCATGACAGAGGAGGAAATTCTGGAAGAATATGACGCCCTGATCCGTTACAATTCCCTTTTTTACCGGGGAGAACTTACCTTTCCTTCTCTTCCCATGTCCGAGGAGGGACGCATCCATTTCGAGGAAGTCAAAGGGATCTTTGACGGGATTCAGATTCTCCTGATCCTCAGCGCCCTCACCTTTCTTCCCCTGGCCGTTTTCCGGATCTGGAAAAAGCAATTCGGCTTTCTCAGGGTCATTCCCGGAATTTCCGCGATCGTGGCGCTTCTGGCTTTTCTTGTCACCTTCCTTGACTGGGACGCTCTTTTCACCGCTTTCCATCAGCTGATCTTCCGGAACGACTACTGGCTCTTCGATCCGGCTACGGATCCGGTCATCGATCTTCTACCGGACAGCTATTTCCTTCACTGTCTTATTGGAATTGTAGGGCTTCTCGTTTTCTTCTCCCTGCTCTCCGGCCTTGCTTATCATTTTCTGAAAAAGAAAGCCCAGGCGGACCGCTAAAATCCGCCTGAGCTTTTTTCAGGAATGATAGATATGATAACCGTTTCTTCCGCTTCGCTTTGCCTCATAAAGTGCCTTGTCCGCACAGATATAGACTTCCTTGTAACTCTCCCCGGCATCCGGGAAAAAGGCAATGCCCATACTTGCGGTGATCTTCCGCCCTTTCAGTTCCGGAAAATCAATCTCCAGAAGTTTTTCCTTGAGTTCTTCCGCTTTTCTGGCCGCCAGCTCTTTCTCTGTGATATCCTTCATAAACACCATAAATTCATCGCCGCCGATTCGTCCCAGAATATCGCTTCCGCGAAACGTTTCCCGTAGGATCTTTCCGACCTGTTTGAGAACCTTATCACCCACCGCATGACCGTAGACGTCGTTGATCTCTTTGAAAAGATCCACATCCATCATGAGAAACGCCTGTTTTCCCGTATATTCCTCACTGTCCATCCAGCTCCGCACCTTGTGTTCAAAGGCCCTCCGGTTAAAAATACCGGTAAGCTCATCGTTCTCCGCATAATAGATCAGTGTTTTCTGTCTCCGGCTGTTCATGGAAGCGAGGACCAGAAGCAGAATCACCACCGCCAGAATCAGAGCACAGGCCAGAATCAGCTCGTCCTTCTCAATAAAGCTGTAACGCTCCTGAGCCGCAGCCCGGGGCACCACATAGCAGAGCATCCAGTTATTCATGGAGATGGGGGCATATGTCAAATAATAGGTTACTCCCTCCTCCTGGAAACGTGTGATACCGCTGGCCTGATCTTCAAAATCCGTACAGATATCATCTGCATTCTTCTTTCCAATGAAATTTACCCGCTGACAGCGCTCATAAAAATTATCTTCGGTACTGATCATAGTCTTTATGGGATTTACGATCTCATCCTCCGAATGATCCAGAGAGATCACCTCGCCGCTGGGAGTCACCAGAAACTGAAAGCCCTTTCCGTCGTAAAGATCCTCAAAAACCAGACTTCCGACATAGGCCAGATCGTAGGAGCCGCCCAGGACACCCTTCACCTCTCCGCCCTGATAAATGGGAACGCCTAAGATTACCCGCTGTTCCCCGGACAGTTTGCTGACCAGAGGATCGCTTAAGGTTCTCTCTCCCTTCATAGCCTGCTGAAAATAGGCCCGTTCGGAGACATCTTTCTGCTCTCCGGTATCGTAGGTACTGATCCCGTTCTCGTCCACGATGCCGACAGCTTCCAGATAACTCTCCTTCTGAACCGAACGGATCAGATTCATACTGGCCTCATCCGTCAGCTCCTCCTGAAGACCGATGTAGGAGGCCAGCCCTTCCATATATTCATACTGTACCTCAAGAACCGACTGGAGATGGAAACACTGTCTTCCTGCATAATCGCTCAGAGAATTTCTCGTATTGGAATTCACATTTTCCCGGATCACGCCGAAGAAAATCAGGATGCTTACTGTCATAACAACAAGAAAGGCAATGACAACAAGGCCATAGTTTCTGTAAACTTCTTTTCCTTCTACCTTTTTTCTCATAGCCGCTCTTCCCCTTTTGATCTACGATTGATATAGGATGCGTTATTTTTCTTCTTTCTTTTCTCTCATATGAATGTACTCGGAAAACAGCTTATAAGCGGTCGCCGTCAGAGGTACGCCGATGAGCATCCCTAGAATTCCCCAGAGACCGCCGCCTACCGTGACTGCCGCCAGGATCCACATGCCAGGAAGTCCCACGGAACCGCCCACCACTCTGGGGTAGATCAGGTTTCCTTCCAGCTGCTGAAGGATCACCAGAAAACAGATAAACGGGATCACCTGTCCGGGACTCACGGTCAGGATCATGAAGGCTCCCACAAAAGCACCAATGTAAGCGCCAATGATCGGAAGCAGGGCTGTGGCTCCCACCAGCGCTCCTACCATGGGAGCGTAAGGGAACCGGAAAATCAGCATGCCCACCGTACAGAGACTTCCCAGGATAACGGCCTCCGTACACTGGCCCGCAATATAGCTGGTGAAGGTATGATGCGCTACCGCCACCACATGAAACAGCCGTTCATAATTTTTCTCCTGCAAAAAAACTTTCAGGATCCGCTTGGCCTGATCGAGGAGTCTCTCCTTTCCCGAGAGGAGATAAATTCCAAAAATCAGGCTCATGAACAGGCGGACGATACTGCTGGTTAAAAGGCCTACAAGCTCCACTGTAGAGTTCAGGATCTCCGTCAGACTTCCCAGGAACTGATGGATGATCTTCGGCCAGTCGATGGCAAGACTTTCCAGCCAGTCTTTCAGAGCCGGAATCCCGCCGCTGTGGTCTACGGCCCATTCGATCCCCTTTTCCACATAGACCGGGATTCCTTCCCCGAGAAGTAGCACCGCGTTCAATAACTCCGGAGCCACGACACGGATCAGAAGAAAAATAATCCCCAGTACAACAAAAATGGATGCTGCCAGGCAGACCGGCCGCCTGGTTTTTGCCACCCAGGGGGCGTCTTTTTTTGTAAAATAATGTCTTTCCATGGCAGACATGATGATGTTCAGCACATAGGCGATGCCACAGCCCAGAACCAGCGGCAGGGACACGCCGCCTACCTGTCCGAAAAATGCCAGAATCTCGTCAAAATAGCAAACCATCAGAGCCAGTCCCCCGATCAGAAGGAGATACAGGACTATTCGCTGCCTTTTACTTTTTTCCACTGGTCTCTCCTTTCCCACGCTGATAATTCTGAATCACAATCTGCAGCGTCTTATTTCCTCGGAACTCGTTCACGGAAGGATAGTAGGTCATGGAAAGGACCACCGAGGACGGCCGTCCCTGCAGAAGAAGCTCCAGCTCCGCAGGGCCGAAATTCTCCCGGATGTAATCCTCAAAACCCGGAATATCCCCGAAATACAGGGCTTCCATTGTACAGCCCGACGCATTCTGCACCAGCATTTTCAGTACGTTCCGGTTTCTTCCTATGATCTGTGCCCGCAGAATTTTCAGATTCCGATCTGCAAAAACGGGCTTTGTATTTGCCTTGCCAAAGGGTTCCAGGACAGAAAGCTCACGAATCAGCTTTTCTTTAATATAATCCAACGGCATGGGAACGTCAATCATTATTTTCGGTAGCAGATCATCTTCTGTCAGTTCAGCTGCCTCGTTAATTTCTTTCCGGAAACGCTCCACATTTTCCTCCGGAAGAGAAAGGCCTGCCGCCATCGGATGCCCCCCGAATTTCGTGAAAAGACCGCTGACCTTACACAGCTCCTGAAACATGTTGTAGGCCTCAATCGAACGGCCGGAACCCTTGACGCCTTCCTCCGCTTTTGTGAGTACAAAGACCGGCCGGTTATATTTTTCCCGGATTCTTCCGGCGATGATGCCGGCCAGACTCTCGTGGCAGGTGGGAAGATAGATCACCAGCACTTTGTCCTCTTTCATGGAGGTGCTTTCCATAAGCTCCATGGCCTCCGCCACGCCCTGTTGAGTCATGTCTTTCCGCTCGTCATTGAGACTTTTCAGCTCCTCCGCCAGTATTTTTGCCTGTTCCGGTGTGGATGCCATGAGAAGCTTCAGGGCTCTTTTGGCCGTGTCCAGCCGGCCCGTGGCGTTGATGCAGGGCCCCAGCACAAAGCCGATATGATAGGCGCTGATGGGGCCTTCCGTCAGACCGTTGGCCGCGATCAGCGCCCGGAAGCCCTCGTTTCTCGTATGGTTCAACCGTTTCAGACCTTCTTTTACCAGGATCCTGTTCTCCCCGGTGAGATCCATCACATCGCCCACGGTGGCAAAAGCCACGTTTTCCAGCAGAGGATCCCACTCTTCGGCGTTGATTCCATAAGCCTCATAGAGGCACTGGATCAGTTTGAAAGCCACCGCCGCTCCGCAGAGACTTTTATAAGGGTAGGGGCAGTCCGGCTGTTTGGGGTTGATGAGGGCATCCGCCGGCGGCAGAACTTCCTGGGGCTCATGATGATCCGTGACGATGACCGTCATTCCGAGTGCCTTCGCCTGGGCAATCTCCTGCACCGCGGCGATGCCGTTATCGCAGGTGATGATCGTGTCCACCCCTGCCTCCGCTGCCAGCTCGATGAGATGCTCATTCAGGCCATAGCCGTCCCTTATCCGGTCCGGAATATCCACATCCGCCAGGGCCCCACAGCGTAAGAGGCCTGTCAGCAGAATATAGGAAGCGTTGACACCGTCGATATCGTAATCCCCGATGACCCGGATCTTTTTTCCCCCGCGGATCTTTTCCTGAAGGATCCTCACGGACTTATCCATATCCTTCAGAAGATGTGGATCGTGAAGCCAGGTGAGGTCTCCGTAAAGATACTCCCGCATGGCCTCCTCCCCCACGATGTCCCGGTTCCGGATCAGCCTCGCCGTCACCGGATCGATTCCAAATTCTGCCGCCAGCTTCTGAAAATCCGCCTTTTTGGCGGAAACCATCCATTTTTCCATTGTATACTCCATTTTCTTTCTAAAAAAGGCTGCCCTTTTCAGGACAGCCCTTTCTGCTGTGGTCTTACGACCGATTATGCGTTCTCTTTTTTCTGCTGTCTCTCTTTCATGGTGTACCAGAGAGCTCCGGTGATGCATACAGAAGAATAAGCTCCGCATACCACACCTACCATCAGCGGAAGTGCAAACTCACGGATGGAGGGAACACCCAGGATAAACAGAACAGCTACCATCACGAAAGTCGTGAAGGAAGTGTAGATACTTCTGGTCAGAGTCTGAGTGATACTTGCATTTACTACGTCGTAAACGGAATCCTTCTTGCCCATGGCTTTCAGGTTCTCACGGATACGGTCAAAGATAACGATGGTGGCGTTGATGGAGTAACCAACGATGGTCAGCATGCAGGCGATGAAGGTATTTCCGATGGAAATACGGGACACTGCATAGAACATCAGGACTACCAGCACATCATGTACCAGCGCCAGAACGGCACTTGCTGCAAAACGGATATCTTTGAAGCGGAACCAGATGTAGAGCAGCATGCAGATGGTAGCAATGATCACTGCCATAACCGCGTCTTTTCTCATCTCACTTCCGATCGTAGCGGAAATATTCTCAGATGAAATCAGTGTGGTATCCACATCGAAGTTTTCAGCCAGTTTGTCATTCAGAGAGTTTCTCTCGTCCAGATCCAGAGTTCTGGTCTTGATAATGACCTGATTGGTTCCGGTTACTTTCTGAGTCTGAATGTCTGCGTCGCCAGTTACTTCCTGAACCACCGGTTTTACCTTGGAATCGATATCAACGATGCTCATATCCTCGTTGAAGGTCACATTGGTGGAAGTACCGCCCTTGAACTCCAGGCTGTAGTTCAGAGCGCCGTTTCCGGTTGCGGACTGGATACCCATGGTCACCGGCCCGATAACGATCAGTACGATGGAAATGATGAAGCAGATCTTTCTCCTGCCGAGGAAGTCGATGGGCTTTCTCTCTTTTGCCTCACCATAGTATTTCTTGTCTCTTGCGAAAAGTGCATAAAAAGCAAGGGTCAGATATCTGGAAATCACCAGAGCGCTGAACATGGAAAGCACGATACCCATAGCCAGGGTATAGGCGAAACCTTTTACGCTTCCGGATCCCAAGATACCGAGAACCAGAGCGGCGATCAGAGTCGTAATGTTGCCGTCCACGATGGCGGAAAGAGCTTTGTGGAAACCTGTCTGAATGGAGTTCAATACACTCTTTCCGGCTGCAATCTCCTCACGGATACGGGCGTAAATGATAACGTTCGCATCCACAGCCATACCGATACCGAGGATGATACCTGCGATACCCGGAAGGGTCAGGGTGATATCAAAAGCATTCAGTGTTACCAGCATCAGTGCGGTGTACACCAGAAGAGCGATACCTGCAACCAGACCCGGAAGACGATATACCAGAATCATGAACAGGATTACGATGATCAGGCCGATGGCGCCTGCGATCAGGCTGGTGTGGATGGCCTCCTCACCGAGCTGTGCGCCTACCACCTGGGAACGGAGCTCTTCCAGCTTCAGAGAAAGGGAACCGATACGGATGGAGGAAGCAAGCTTCTCAGCTTCGCTCTGGCCTGCCATACCACTGATGACTGCGCTGCCGTCTGTGATGGCCTCGTTGACTCTCGGGGAACTGATGACCTCACCATCATAAACGATGGAGATCTGTTTTCCTACATTGGCGCTGGTAGCGTCAGCGAAAGCCTTCGCACCCTCGTCAGTCAGGGTCAGCTGTACGACCCACTCTTTGTTTTTCATGCTGTCCTGCTGAACGCCCGCCTCTGCGGAAGCAACCTCAGAACCATCCAGAACAACGGTTCCGTCTGTCAGCTGGAACTCCAGGGAACCGGGTTTACCCAACTCTTCGAGGATTGCGTTGGCATCGGACACGCCGGGGATCTCGATGTTAATACGGTCAGAGCCTTCCTGGTAAACCTGAGCCTCTGTGCTGTAGCTGTCCACACGCTGCTGCAGCTTATAGACCGTGTCGTTCATCTGTTCCTGGGTCGGTGTCTCATCTCCGACTGCCTGGTAGGTAATACTTACACCGCCGGCCAGATCCAGACCGGTATTGATGTTTTTCGCGGAGCCGGTGCCCGTAGGTCCGAATCCAACTGCTGCGGTAAAGGTCAGAAGTCCCAGGAACAGGGCTGTGACGATCACAACAGCGAGCGCTTTGTTTTTCTTCATGGCTTTATTCTCCTTTTTCTTCAGCCGCCAGGGCGGCTTTGATCATAATCGCGCACTCCACTCTCTTGCGCTCGAGCTCACAGCCGATGTCATAGGCATCGTTGATGGAGCCATGGAAGTTATAGGAATTAGCAGCACAGCCTCCGCTGCAATAGAATCTGGCAAAGCATTTCTGACATTTTTCCTTGGCATAGACGTTGCAGCACTTGAATTCGTCCTGAATCTCCGTATGAACGATTCCCGTGTCCACGTTGCCCAGAAGGAATTTCTCGTTTCCGACGAACTGATGGCAGGGATAAAAATCGCCCCAGGGGGTAACTGCCAGATACTCGGTTCCTGAGCCACAGCCGGAAAGCCGCTTGTAGACGCAGGGACCGCCGGAAAGATCGATCATGAAATGGAAGAAATTGAAGCCTCTGCCTTCCTTCTCTCTCTTGATCATCTCTTTCGCCAATTTGTCGTACTCTTCACAGATCTTCGGAATATCCTCCTCGCGGATGGCGTAATCGTCCTCTGGCTGAGCAACCACAGGCTCCATGGAAACCTGCTTGAAGCCGAGATCCGCATAATGCAGGACATCCTCGGAAAAGTCGAGATTGTAATGGGTAAAGGTACCTCTCACATAGTATTTCTGCTGGTTTCTGCTGTCGGCGAATTTCTGGAATTTCGGAACGATCAGATCATAGCTTCCTTTTCCGTTGCGGAAGGGACGCATCTTATCGTGAACTTCCTTTCTTCCGTCCAGACTTAAAACCACATTACCCATCTCACGGTTACAGAACTCCATCACTTCATCGTTGAGGAGCACACCGTTCGTCGTCAGGGTAAAACGGAAATTCTTGTTGTGAATTTTCTCCTGTTCCCGTCCGTAGCGGACAAGATCCTTTACTACCTGCCAGTTCATCAGCGGCTCGCCTCCGAAGAAGTCTACCTCCAGGTTCCGGCGGCTTCCTGAATTGGCAATCAGGAAATCCAGAGCCTTCTTGCCCACCTCAAAGCTCATGAGAGCCCGGCGGCCATGATATTCTCCTTCCTCAGCAAAGCAGTACTGACAGGCAAGGTTACAGTCATGTGCGATATGTAAACACAGAGCTTTCACCACGGTGGGACGCTTCTTAAAGTCCTCGATCGCCGGGCGGTAACGGTCCTCCGTAAAAAGAAGTCCGTTTTCTTTCAGCTCCTGACATTCATCCATGGCAGCCTTGATTTCTTCTTCCGGGTATTTCCCCTCAAGGCTGTCCCGGATGGATGCAGGAGTCTCTCCATCCTGCTCCAGGTATGGAATCACGTCATAAACAATATCATCAACCACATGAACCGCGCCGCTGTTTACATCCAGCACAATGTTGTATCCATTATTTTTATACCGATGGACCACGATTCATTTAACCCCTTTCAAGCAATAAGCAGCGAACGTAAGGTCCGCTGCCTATCTCGCGTTTTTCTAATTATTTATTGTTTTCGCAGCTCTGGTTTCCTACTGTACAGGAAGTCTTACATGCGGACTGGCAGGAAGTCTGGCACTCACCGCAGCCACCCTTCTTTAAGGTGTTCTGAAGTCTTTCTGTATTTAAGGTCTTGATGTGTTTCATTTCTCTAGCCTCCTTTTTTCTTAACTTTTGTCATTATATCATAGGTAAATTCATTTTTAAAGTATTTTTTCTTTTTTACATACCTTTTTCACATTTTTGTGTTATACTTAGGTCACTAACAGGGTTTATAAGAACCCGGAAAGGAATCAGACACATGAAAAAACGCATTTCATATGCCCTCGGAGTTACCTGTGCCGCAGCACTCCTTCTCGGAGGCTGCTCTTCCTCCTCCACCTACGGAAAATACATGACCCTCGGCGAGTACAAAGGCCTGGAAGTCAGTAAGATCAAGACAGAGATCAGCGATGATGACATCGAGCAGGAAATCTCCTACACCCTGGACGACAGCACCGAGTACAACGAGGTAGACCGTGCAGCCGAGGACGGCGATATGGTCAATATCACCTACAGTTCCACAATGGACGGAGAAGATTTTGACGGCGGCAGCGGCGAAGACGTGGATATCCAGCTTGGCGCCGGCTATCTGGAAGGCGATATTCTCCAGGATGCAGAAAGCCAGATCATCGGCATGAAAGCCGGAGACACCAAAGAGATGGATCTTACAATCCCCGAAGATTACTATTTCGACGATACCCTGGCAGGCCAGTCCATCCAGGTGACCCTCACCGTCAACACCGTTTCCGAGGTGAACCGTCCGGAGCTTACCGATGAGTTTGTAGCTTCCATCTCCGATTTTGACACCGTTGATGCCTACAAGGAAGACCTGAAAAAGACTCTGGAAGCTTCCGCAGAGGAAAACAACGAGTACATGGCCGGCAGCGACGCTCTCACTCAGGTGGTGGAAAACAGTACCTTCAAGGGTTATCCCGATGACCTCTACAATGAGTGCAAAGATCTCTACGATCAGACCAATCAGGCTTATGCCGAGATGCTCGGCCTGGATGTCTCCGATTTCGAGGGCACCGACGAGGAAATCAAAGCCGCTGTGGAGAGCATGGTCTATGAGGATATGGTTGTGACCTCCATCGCCGAGAAAGAAAAAATCACCGTTTCCGACGACGAGTACACTCAGTATGTGGAAAACAACCTGGACACCTACGGCATGAGCAGCGTGGAAGAATTTGAATCCACATATTCCAAAGAGAGCGTCATGGATGAACTTCTCCGGGAAAAGGTTCAGAAATTCCTGCTGGATAACGCGAAGGTCACAGAAGTCAGCGAAGATGAGTATTATCAGGAATACGACGAAGGCGAAACCTATTCCGACGAAGATGTGGTCGATCTCTCCCTGGATGATGAGGCAGAAACGGAAATCGTGGATGCAGACACAGAAGCGGCTACGGAAGCAGCTGAAACCGAGACTACGGAAGCAGCTTCCGAGACCGGTTCCGAGGCATAAAACTTTCTTACCTGAGAAAAGCATAAAAAATACAGCTCTTGCGGGCTGTATTTTTTATGCTTAAAAGTTATTCAGGAACTCCTGGTTTACCTGGCGCTGGAAAGTACCGCGATAATTCAGAGCGATAAATTTCTCCCAGGCTCCCTGAAGAAATTTTCTCCAGGACTCTTCCTCGTATCTTACCAGAATCGGATAGAACAGGATGCCGTTTCTTCCTGCCGCTTCCAGATCAGAGGGAGCATCGCCGATCATGAGCACATGGTCTTTGTCATAACCGCACTCCAGAAGTTTCTCCACAAGGACGTCTTTCTCTCCGCCCTCCTGGGTGAGAAACTCTTCCACATAGGAATCAAGGCCATTCTCTTCCCAGTCTTTCTGAACCTCCGCGCTTCCGCCGGCAGAAACCACCGCGATATCTGCCATTTTCGCGATCTCCCCCAAGACCTCATGCACACCTTCAAAAGCCTGTACCTCGCCGCCATGCATGAAACTCATGGAGCCGTTTACCAGTTCGGACCAGGCCAGCGCTTTTCGCATACACTCATTTCCGGTCTCCTCGTAGGCTTCCTTCAGACTCTCGTCTGAAAGCTCTTCCGCTGTGGAAACCCAGTGAACATAACCGGCCAGGCCTTCTACTCTCTTATAGTTTTCATTGACTTCCTTCAGCATTTTTGCCAGCCCCCGGAAACGGTTTGTTCCCCGATCCAGACTGTAGAGATTGATCTCCCTCCACCGCGCAGTCAGTTCGATCTTATATTTTCCCAGATCCCACACCATCAGCATGCAGGGCGCCAGACATTTGTCATGTTTCAGATCCATCGTGTCCATGACACAGCCGTCAGAATCAATACATACCAGAAATTCTTTTCTTTTTTCCATTCGTTCCTCCCTGAAAACCGGCCCTTCTCCCGAGCCGGAAAACATCCGGTGAGAGTTTTCACCGGATGCCTTCTTTCTATCTCTTACTCTACATTATTATTTACTTTGCTTGCTCTCTCTTCCACTTCCTTCTTCTGAATATCGGAAGGAGCCTGCTCATAACGGGCGAACTCGTAGGAGAAGTCTCCGCTTCCACCGGTCATCGCACGAAGAGTAGTGGAATATCCGTAGAGCTCCATGGTCGGAATATCAGCTTCGATGATCTGATTTCCCTTGTGATCCGGGTTCATACCCAGCACACGACCGCGACGTTTGTTCAGATCACCCATCACATCACCGGTATATTTATCCGGAACGATGACTTTCAGGGAAGAGATCGGCTCAAGGAGTACCGGAGAAGCTTCCATGAAGCCTTTCTTGAAGGCCATGATTGCTGCGGTCTTGAAGGCCATCTCGGAGGAGTCTACCGGATGATAGGAACCATCGTAGAGAACTGCCTTCACACCAACTACCGGATATGCAGCCAGAGGTCCTCTCTGAACAGACTCCTGGATTCCTTTTTCTACTGCCGGGAAGTAGTTCTTCGGAACAGCTCCGCCTACAACCTCCTGTTCAAATACATAGGGAGTATCCAGATCGCCTGCAGGTTCAAAGCGCATCTTTACATGACCGTACTGGCCATGGCCGCCGGACTGCTTCTTATATTTTGCTTCCACATCTGCATTCTTGCGGATCGTCTCGCGGAAAGCTACTTTCGGTTTTACCAGCTCTACCTCAATCTTATATTTGGTGAGGATCTTGCTGATGATAATATCCAGATGCTGGTCGCCCATACCATAGAGCAATGTCTGACGGTTCTCAGAATCGTTGACAGCCTTCATGGTCAGGTCTTCCTGCATGATCTTGGCCAGAGCCTGAGCTACTTTGTCGTCATCGCTCTTGTTCTTTGCGTAGTAGCGTTTGTATGTATAGGGGGTCGGAAGATCCGGTCTGCCGTACTGGATCGGGTTATTCTTGGAAGAAAGGGTATCGCCCGTCTTCGCATCCAGTTTTCCGATAGCTCCGATATCGCCTGCATGAAGCTCCGGAACCTCAACGGTGCGGCTTCCTTCAAACACATACAGTTTACTGAGTTTTTCCTCTGTCTCTTTGGTCACATTGTAAAGGGCATCATCGTTCTTGATAACACCGGAGCAGACCTTGATGAGAGAATATTTACCGATGAAGGGATCCACAATGGTCTTGAAGATCTGAGCAGACTTCGATTTTGCAAAATCATAATCTGCCTCAAAGACTTCGTTGCTCTTGGTCAGGATACCTGCTTTCTTTCTGTCGTTGGGTTTCGGGAAGTACTGAACCATATCATCCAGGAGGTTCGCGATACCTTTGAGCTGGGTGCTGGAACCTAAGGTTACCGGTACGATGGTTCCGTCGTCCACATCAGCGGTCAGAGCCATGAGAATCTCGGGTACGGAGAACTCTTCTCCGTTGAAATAACGGTCCATAAAGTCTTCGCTGGTCTCAGCCACTGCCTCAAGAAGAAGCTCGCGGTATTTCTCCAGATATTCTTCAGAATAGGAAGGAATCGGGCACTCTTCCTTCTGACCTTTGGGCAGATAACGGCGGCCTTTCTTCTTCACAACGTTTACATAGCCGACAAACTGCTCGTTCTCACGGATCGGAAGATGGATCGGAGCGATCTTCTTTCCATATAATTCAGTCAGATCCTCCACTACCTGACGGAAGCTGGCATTGTCCACATCCATGTTGCTCACATAGAACATTCTCGGAAGTTTATACTTCTCGCAGAGCTCCCAGGCCTTCTGGGTTCCTACTTCCACGCCGTTCTTACCGGAAACCACGATGATGGCTGCGTCTGCTGCGGATGCTGCTTCCTCTGCCTCACCCACAAAATCAAAATAACCTGGTGTATCCAGAATGTTCAGCTTGATGTCTCCCCAGATCACCGGTACTACAGATGTATTGATTGAGAATTTACGTTTGATCTCTTCTTTATCAAAATCGCTGATCGTATTTCCTTCTGCCACGCTGCCCAGGCGGCTGGTGATGCCTCCCATGTATGCCAATGCCTCTACCAGGCTGGTCTTACCGGAACCACCGTGTCCCAGAACCACCACGTTACGAATTCTGTCTGTTGTGTACACTTTCATACGATATTCCTCCAATACTAGTTAGTTTTGTAATGCCTTTTGAAATATTTCCCTTGCTGAAACGGAATATTTCGTGTATGGGTATATTGTACTAAAAAATCAAATAAATTTCAACTACTTTATTCAATTTTAACAAGGAGTTTTTGAAATTTTTTTGGCAAAATGAACTTCTTTTGTGACAGTTCACCTGCGGGTGATATTTTTTGCACTTTAAAGTCATAAAGTATTGACAGGAGAATCCACTGATAGTACAATGAGTGAAAGCTGTGGCGGATGATTTTTTTCTGTTTCACCTGCTGCATAAAAAAGATGAAAAGGATGAAAAATATATGATTATCGTAATGAAACCCCATGCTTCTTCCGAACACGTCCAGGAAGTAAAGCATTTTATTGAAAACAACGGTCTCACCGCACATCTCTCCCAGGGCGAGGAAGTCACGATCATCGGCGTGGTTGGCGACAAGAAAAAACTCTCGGGCAAAAACCTGGAGCTTCTGCCTGACGTGGATCACATCGTTCCCGTCACCGAGAGCTACAAGCTTTCCAACCGGAAATTCCATCCGGAACCCAGCATTGTAAAGGTAGGCAATACCGAGATCGGCCCGAACAATCTCACAATCATGGCAGGCCCCTGTGCCATCGAGTCCGAGGAGCAGCTTATGACCATCGCCAGAGCTGTGAAAAAATCCGGTGCTACGATTCTCCGCGGCGGCGCCTACAAGCCCCGCACTTCCCCCTACTCCTTCCAGGGTCTTGAGGAGGAAGGCCTCCGCTACATGAAAGAAGCCAGCGAGGAGACCGGACTTGCCACAATCTGCGAAGTCATCAGCACTTCCTCCCTTGAGGCAGCTATTAAATATGTAGATATGGTTCAGGTCGGAGCCCGGAATATGCAGAACTTCCAGCTTCTCCGGGAGGTTGGTCGTTCCGGTCATCCGGTCCTCTTAAAGCGAGGTATGGCTGCCACCATCGACGAATGGCTCAATGCCGCAGAGTACATCATGGCTGAGGGAAATCCGAATGTTGTCCTCTGTGAGCGCGGCATCCGCACCTACGAGACTGCCACCAGAAACACCCTCGACATCAGCGCCGTTCCGGTGATCCGTTCCAAATCCCATCTGCCGATTATCGTAGATCCCAGCCACGCCACCGGCGTCCGCGCCTATGTTGCACCCCTCGCAAAATGCGCCATCGCAGCCGGAGCCGACGGTATTATGGTAGAGACCCACAACAATCCGGCCTGCGCCCTCTCCGATGGCCCTCAGTCTCTGACCCTGCCCCAGTTTGATGAGCTGGCAAAAATGCTGGATGCCTATGCGAAGTTAGAGGGAAGGGAGTTCTCATGAGTTCCTTTACGGCCGGTTTTATCGGCCTCGGACTCATCGGCGGCTCCATTGTCAGAGCCATGAAATATTATTATCCGGACTGCCGCATCCTGGCCTTTAACAGGAGCCGTTCCACTCTGGATTATGCCCTGGAGGAAGGGATCATCGATGAGGCCCTTCCTTCCATCAATGAGGCCTTTGCTTCCTGCGATTACATTTTTCTCTGTGCGCCGGTGGAGACCAACGCCTCCTGCCTGCCGCTTTTGAAGCCTTATATTAAGGAAGGAATGATTCTCACCGATGTGGGAAGCACGAAAACGGACATCCACGCGGCTGTGGAAAAAAACGGGCTGAACCGCTTTTTCATCGGAGGCCACCCCATGGCAGGTTCCGAGAAGACCGGCATCAGAAATTCCAAACGCATTCTTCTGGAAAATGCCTACTATATCCTGACCCCAACAAAAGAGGTCGATCCCGCTCTCGTGGAAAAATACAGAGAACTGGTCATTTCCCTGAAGGCCCTTCCGCTGATCTTAAGCTGCGAGGAACACGATCTTTCGACGGCGGCTATCAGCCACCTGCCCCATCTCATCGCCGCTTCCCTGGTGAATCTGGTGAAAAATTCCGATTCTAAGAAGCAGACCATGAAAACCATCGCCGCAGGAGGTTTCAAGGATATCACGCGAATTGCTTCCTCCTCTCCGGAGATGTGGGAACAGATCTGCGCCACCAACCGGGACAACATTCTCATCATGCTGAACCGTTATATCGAAAGTCTTGAAGATATCCGAAAAGAACTGACAGACTGTGACAAAGAGGGAATCCATAATCTTTTCGCCGAGTCCAGGGACTACCGGAATTCGATCTCCGATTCTTCCCAGGGTTCTCTTCCGAAAAGCTACTCCCTCTACTGCGATATGGTGGATGAAGCCGGAGGAATCGCCGCCCTGGCCACCATCCTCGCCACCAACGGCATCAGCATCAAAAACATCGGTATCGTCCACAACCGTGAATTTGAGGAAGCGGTTCTTCATGTGGAATTTTATGAAGAACCTGCCTTGAAAAAAGCGGCGGAGCTTCTCCGGAAATACCGTTACGTCATCTATGAACGTTAGAAAGGGCTGCATTATGAAATTTACAAAATCTGCTCCCCTCTGGGGAGAAATCACCGTTCCCGGCGACAAATCCATCTCCCACCGGGCTGTCATGCTCGGTTCCCTGGCAGAAGGAACCACGGAAGTGACCAATTTTCTGAAAGGAGCGGACTGTATTTCAACCATCCGTGCTTTTCAGGCCATGGGGATTGATATTGAAGAAAAAGAAGATACGCTGCTGATCCACGGAAAAGGTCTTCACGGCCTCCAGGCTCCGAAAGAAACCCTGGATATGGGAAACAGCGGAACCACTACGAGACTCCTCTCCGGTATTCTCGCAGGGCAGACTTTTGAGACCACCCTCACCGGCGACGATTCTCTTAAGAAACGCCCCATGAACCGGATCATCACCCCACTGTCCCAGATGGGCGCCCAAATCGAGAGTCTTCCCGGAAACGGCTGCCTTCCCCTTCGCATCACCGGAAGCAGCTTAAAAGGAATCCACTATGAGACGCCGATGAAATCCGCCCAGGTAAAATCCGCCGTTTTGCTGGCTGGTCTCTATGCGGATGGTCCCACCAGCGTGACGGAGTCCGCTCTCACCAGAAACCACACGGAACTCATGCTCCGTTATTTCGGTGCCGAAATCACCACAGAGGGTACCACCTCAACGATCCAGCCCGAACCGCATCTGATCGGCCAGAAAGTAGAAGTGCCGGGAGATATCTCTTCCGCTGCCTATTTCATCGCCGCCGCTCTTCTGGTTCCGGATTCCCAGGTACTGATCCGCAATGTGGGCATCAACCACAGCCGCGACGGTATTCTCCGGGCTGTTCATGCCATGGGCGGAGATATCCGCCTGCTGAACCGCAGGAAAGAGCATGCGGAACCGGTAGCCGATATTCTGGTAAAATCCGGTCCCTTAAAGGCCGCTGTTATTGGCGGAGATCTGATTCCTGCTCTCATCGATGAGATTCCGGTGCTGGCTGTTCTTGCCTGTTTCGCAGAAGGAACGACCGTCATCAAGGATGCTCAGGAGCTGAAAGTCAAAGAATCCAACCGCATCGACACTGTTGTTTCCAATCTGAAAGCCATGGGCGCTCATGTGGAAGCCACCGACGACGGCATGATCATCGAGGGCGGTCATCCTCTCCATGGCGCTCTGATTCACAGCCACCTGGACCATCGCATCGCCATGTCCTTCGCCATCGCCGGCCTGGCCGCTGAGGGCGAGACGGAGATTAACCATGCTGAGTGTGTGAATATCAGTTATCCGGGATTCTATGAAGATCTGAAGAGTTTGCAGATGGAGGAAGAATAAAAAGAGTCAAAAAAGAATGCCAGCAAGTGATTTCGCTCACCCACCGGCATTCTTTTTTATAAAGCTTCCATCATTTGTTCAAAAATTTTATGCATTTCCGGCTTTTTCCGCTTCAGAGACAGGGGCTTGCCGTCCCGGTCCAGAAAACAGTGCGCCGTCTCCCCGGTGCAGCGAAGCTCTCCTGTCGCAACATCCGTCACCTCGTAAGCGATGGAAAGTTTGATCCCGTTATAAGCCTTGATCCTCATTCGGATCTTCACCCGCTCCCCGTACCTGGTCATGCTCCGATAGACCGCATGGGCTTCCAGCACCGGGCTGATCACGCCCTCCGCCTCCATCACATCATACCCCATCCCGGCCTTCTCCAGCACATCCGACCGCGCCTCCTCAAACCAGCGGATATAGTTGGAATGATGCACAATCCCCATCTGATCGGTCTCGTAATATTGTACCTTATGCGTGTATTCCACTGTTTGGTTCCTTTCTATTCTGAAAATCCCCCCAGGCAGCCCATTTCCAGGCGGCCCAGAGGGAAATTTATCGTTTTTCTTATTCTACATCTTCCGTTATAAACATCGCATCCCCAAAAGAGAAGAACCGGTATTTATCCTTCACAGCCTCCTCGTAGGCTGCCATGATGTGTTCTTTTCCGGCCAGGGCGGAGACCAGCATGATAAGGGTGGACTCCGGGAGGTGGAAGTTGGTAATCAGGCGGTCTACGATCTTGAACCGGTAACCGGGATAGATGAAAATATCGGTCCAGCCGCTTCCGGCTTTCAGAATGCCGTCCTCTGTGGAGGCGGACTCCAGCGTACGGAGGCTCGTAGTTCCGACGGAAATGATCTTTCCGCCTTTTTTCTTTGTCTCATTGATGAGAGCGGCCTGATCCTCCTCCACCACATAGAACTCCGAGTGCATATGGTGCTGGGTCACATCCTCCACCTTTACGGGGCGGAAAGTTCCAAGACCCACATGAAGAGTGACATGAGCGATATTGACGCCCTTGGCCCTGATCTCCTCCAGAAGCTCCGGCGTGAAATGAAGGCCTGCTGTGGGAGCAGCCGCGGAGCCGTCATGCTTTGCATAAACGGTCTGGTAACGGTTCTTGTCCTTCAGCTGATGGGTGATATAGGGCGGCAGGGGCATCTGGCCCAGTTTGTCCAGAATCTCCTCGAAAATGCCCTCGTAGGTAAATTGAATCAGACGATTTCCTTCCTCCACGATGTCCACGACTTCTCCTATGAGAAGACCTTCACCGAAAGAAATCTTCGTGCCGATCTTTGCCTTTTTTCCAGGTTTCACCAGCGTCTCCCAGATATTGTTCTCTTTCCGTTTCAGAAGGAGCACCTCGATCTTGGCATCGGTTCCCACCTTTGCTCCGTAAAGTCTTGCCGGGATCACCTTCGTATCGTTGATGACCAGGCAGTCCCCGGGATTTAAATAATTGACGATTTCCTTAAAAATATGATGCTGAATCTTTCCCGTTTTCTTATCCAATACCATCAGTCTGGACGCGGAACGGTCTTCCAGGGGATCCTGGGCGATGAGTTCCTGGGGCAGATCATAGTAAAAATCTGATGTTTTCATTTTTCCTCCAAAAACGTACGGTTTTCATAAATCAGAGAAGGCTGTCCATTTTCCACATGGATCAGGGCCACACTGCAGTTTTTCGGAACGCCGCCATGCCAGAAATCAGCCAGCTCAAAACTCCGGATGCTGTTTAAGATTCCCCGGGTGGCGCAGCCGTGGCTGGATACCAGAACAGTTTTGTCCTGAAGCTCCGGCCGGTGCATGATATCCTCCATAAAAGCTTTTGTCCGGGCCCCCAGTTCCTCCAGGCTTTCCCCGTTTGGCGGTGTCTGGTAGTGCTCCGGATGCTCAAAAAAATCATTGAAATTCGGGTCCGGAATGCTGTAATTATCTTTTCCGCAGGTCAGCCCCTCATAATCGCCGAAGCTGATCTCCTGAATTCTGGGCTCCTCGATGACGGGAACTTTCCGGTCTCCTAGGAAAAGCTCCGCCGTCTCTCTGGCCCTTTTCAGCGGGCTGGTAAAGACCACGTCAAAATGTACCTTCTGAAAAGCCTTACCGGTCTCTATGGCCATTTCTCTTCCAATTTCATTTAAGTCAGTGTCAGAACGACCCTGGAGCCGTCTTTCAACGTTCCAGGGTGTCTGACCATGTCGAATCACATAGATATTCATTTTTATTTTCCTTACTGACGAAGCTCGATTCCCATGGAAGAAAGACCGTTCAGGATCTTCTTCATGGCTGTATTGATCTCGCTCTCCTCCAGGGTCTTGTCTTTTGCACGGAATACCACGGAATAAGCCATGGATTTATAACCGGCCTTGATCTGGGAACCTTCATATACATCGAAGAGCTGATAGCTTTCGAGAATCTTGCCGCCGCGCTGTACGATCATATCCTCGATATCGCCTGCCAGAATCTCGTGAGGAACCACCATGCTCAGGTCTCTGGTAACTGCCGGGAAACGGGCAATACCGGTGAATTTCCGGTCGAAATCTGCATATTTCACAACAACAGGCATGTCAAGAACTGCCACATAGGTCTTGTCGCCGATACCGTAGTTGTCTGCTACCTGGGGATGAATCTCACCGAGATAACCCATCACCTCACCGTTGTAGATGATGTTTGCCTGACGGCCCGGATGCAGGAAGGTCTTGCCTGCCTTGGGATCATAACTGATCTTGCCGCGGATGCCTGCTTTGGAGAAGAACTCCTCTACCACACCCTTCATCACATAGAAGTCACCCTCGCCGTACATACCCATGGTGAACTGTACCCGCTCGTCCGGAAGTTCGGTCAGCGGAAGTGTCTTCGGAAGGTAGACCTTTGCCAGCTCATAGAGACGGACATTTTTATTTCTGTGATTATAGTTGAAAGCCAGGGAAGAAAGCATGCCGTTCAGGGGCAGGGTTCTCATCACGCTGAAATCCTCACCCAGAGGGTTGGAAATCACAATCGGTTTCCGAAGCTCGCTGTCTTCCGGAATCAGGAGTTTATCAAATACCTTCGGGCTCTCGAAGGAGTAGTTCATGCTCTCGGAGAAACCTGAGAACTCAGCCACATCTCTTGCGATACCCTCGATCCGCACCTCGAACGGAAGCTTACCAAGGGTAGACTCTCCTTTCGGCAGGGTGGTCGGGATGTTGTCATAGCCGTAGAAACGGGCAACCTCCTCAGCCAGATCAGCCATGCGGAACAGGTCATGACGGAAGGTCGGTGCAATGACCTCTCTCTTCTCAGCGTCATAACCGAGATCAATCTTCTTGAAGTAAGAAAGCATATCCTCCTCGGAAACATCGGTTCCCAGAAGGGCGTTGATGCGCTCCGGCTGGAACGGAATGCGAACCGGCTCTTTTTTCTTCGTGTAAACGTCTACCATGCCGCCAACTACCTCACCCGCGCCCAGCTCCTCGATCAGCTGGCAGGCACGGTTGATGGCATCCTCCGCATTGTTGGGATCCAGGCCCTTCTCGAACTTACCGGAAGCGTCCGTACGGAGACCGATGCGTTTTGCAGAGAGACGGATGTTGGTGCCATCGAAGCAGGCTGCCTCAAACATCATGGTCTTGACGTCGTCTGTGATCATGGAGTTTTCTCCACCCATGATACCTGCGATACCAACAGCTTTCTCACCGTCGCAGATCATCAGCACGTTCTCATCCATGGTGCGCTCCTGACCATCCAGGGTTACGAATTTCTCGTCAGCTCCGGCCCGGCGGACAACGATCTCATGGCCTGCCAGGGTGTCATAATCATAAGCGTGCATCGGCTGGCCGTACTCTTCCATCACATAGTTGGTGATATCAACGATGTTGTTGATCGGACGGATTCCGTTGGAAGCCAGTCTTCTCTGCATCCATACGGGAGAGGGAGCGATCTTGATATTTTTTACGACTCTCGCGCAGTAACGCGGGCAGAGGTCGGTATCCTTTACGGTAACTTTCACATAGTCGTGAACGTCCTCGCTGTTTCCGGTAGCGGTGACAACGGGCGGTTTGAACTCTTTGTGGAAGGTAGCTGCTGCCTCACGGGCAATACCGATGACGCTGTAGCAGTCCACACGGTTGGAAGTGATCTCATACTCGAAAACCACGTCATCCAGGCCAAGAGCCTTGACTGCGCTCTCTCCTACCACTGCATCCTCCGGAAAAATGTAGATGCCGTACTCCGGAGCTTCCGGATACATATCTCTGCTGGAACCCAGTTCCTCGATGGAGCACATCATACCGTCGGACTCGATGCCGCGGAGTTTTCCTTTTTTGATGGGGATGCCGCCCGGAGTCTTCTTTCCGTCATGGCCTCCTGCCACACGGCCGCCGTCCAGCACAACCGGAACCTTGTCGCCCACATGAACGTTAGGAGCGCCGGTAACGATCTGAATCGTCTTCTCGCCGATATTTACCTGGCAGATGATGAGCTTATCCGCATCCGGATGACGCTCGATGGAAAGGATCTGTCCGATGACGATCTTGTCCAGGTCTGCGTCCAGTTTTTCAAAAGTTTCCACTTTGGTACCGGTCAGTGTCATGGCGTCGGTGTATTCCTGCGCTGTCACGTCCAGCCCCGGTACATATGCCTTAATCCAGGAAAGTGATGTATTCATTTTTTCTTCTCCTCCTATCAGAACTGTTTCAGGAAACGGATGTCGTTTTCGTACAGCAGTCTCATGTCGTCAATCTCATATTTCAGAAGTGCGATACGCTCCAGACCTACGCCGAAAGCAAAGCCGGTGTATTCTTCAGGATCGATACCGCACATTTCAAATACATGGGGATGAACCATACCGCAGCCGAGGATCTCAATCCAGCCGCTGCCCTTGCAGAAACGGCAGCCGGTTCCGCCGCATTTGAAGCAGGTCACATCCATCTCGGCGCTGGGCTCCGTGAAGGGGAAGTGATGGGGACGGAATTTCGTCTTGGTCTCCGGTCCGAAAAGCTCTTTCGCGAACTCTGCCAGAGTACCTTTAAGGTCTGCAAAGGTGATGCCTTTGTCTACAACCAGGCCCTCGATCTGATGGAAGGAAGGAGAATGGGTAGCGTCCACCTCATCGGAACGGTAAACACGTCCCGGGGAAAGCATACGGATCGGAAGCTTGCCCTGCTCCATGACACGGGCCTGTACCGGAGAAGTCTGGGTACGAAGCACGATGTCCTTATTTATATAGAAGGTATCCTGCTCATCCTTTGCCGGATGGTTTGCCGGAATGTTCAGTTTCTCAAAGTTGTAAAGGTCGTACTCCACCTCGGGGCCGTCCATAATCTCATAGCCCATGCCGACGAAAATCCGCTCAACCTCTTCGAGCGCGATATTGTTGGGATGACGATGACCCATATTGATCTTCTTGGCCGGGAGAGTTACATCGATGACCTCTCTCTTCATCTGCTCTTCCCTGGCTTTTTCCTCGAGTTTCTTTTTGGTCTCCTCCAGAGCTTTCTCAATGGAAGCACGGGTATCGTTTACCAGCTGGCCTACAACCGGGCGCTCCTCCTGTGCCACATCCTTCATACCTTTCAAAACAGCAGTCAGCTGTCCCTTTTTTCCAAGAAATGCCACCCGGACATCGTTGAGCTTGTCCAGATTGCCGGAATCCTGAATCTGCTTGATCGCCTCTTCTCTGATGGCCTTCAACTGTTCTCTCATCATGATGAATCTCTCCTTTATTTTTTCTGGGGTTTACCACAGCGGGATCCAAAGTCAAAAGTCTTATCGTGCAGGCACGAACGATTTTTTGAACTTTCTGCCTTGGCATAATAAAAAGGCCCCATCCCTGTAAAAGGGACGAAGCCATAAAAGTTCCGCGGTACCACCCGATTTCCCGCCAAATAGGCAGGCACTTGAAATGCTTAACGCGCATGAAACGTCTCTCCCTACTGTAGGTTCAGAAGAAAAGCTCCGGTGTGAAATTCGGATCGTTCAAAGAACCTGGAAAAGCTTTCAGCCGCTGACTCTTCCTCTCTGCTGGAAATGAATCTCCTACTTGTCACCATCATAGCCTGTAACACTGCAAACATTCTATCTCGCCGGATTGGTTTTGTCAAGACCTCTTCCCAGTTTTTTCTTCGATGACCACATTGAGCATGGCTCCGAAAAAGATCAGCCACATGCAGAAATAGAGCCACAGCATCAGCATAACCACGGTGGTCAGGCTTCCGTAAATACTCACAGCATCGGAACGAAGCTCCAGATAAATGGAAAACGCATAGGAAAAAAGGGACCAGCTCAAGGCTGTCACCGCTGCCCCCGGAAGCTGGCTTCGGAATTTTCTCGGCTGGTTGGGCAGAAACGTATACATGGCTGCCATGAGAAGGCTTAAGGCGATGACCGTGCCCGCCGTACGGAGCCAGATCAGCATCCCCGAAATCTTTCGCAGGAAAGTCAGTCGGTCAATCAGCACATCATGAACTGCATTTCCGAAGACAAAAAGAACCAGCGCCAGCACAATCGAGAGAACAAGAATCACCACATAAAATCCGGAACGGATCCGGCGGAAAAGGTAATTTCTTGTTTCTTTCAGCCCGTTGACGGAGTTGAGTCCGTTCGTGATGGCCAGAACCCCTCTGCCGCAGGCCCAGACCGCCGCGATCACACTGATCGACATTACGGTCGTCGATTTCACATAAATCTCTGAAACAATATCTTCCAGAAATCCCTGGAACGAAACCGGAAAAATCTGCATCAGAAGCTCCATGGCATCAGTTTTTGTCACCGTCGTATACTGGAGCAGGGTCAGAAGGAGCATGATAAAGGGAATAAAACCCATGATAAGATAAAATGCCGACTGAGCGGCATAGGCATCCACCCGGGCTTTACTGATCCTTTTTGATAAAGCTCTGATCTCCTGTATCCAACGCATCATGAAGTTCGATCTCCCCATAGTAATATTTTAAAATCTCTAAAAAGGTCTTTCCTTTCTCTGCCATTCCCCTGGCTCCGTTCTGACTTAAGCCCCGGCCATGGCCGTAACCGCCGCCGATGAGCTCGTAACCCAGAAGTTTTTCCCCCTCATAGGAGGGCACCAGATAGAAAAAGGCGCTCGGAAGCATCCCGAGTTCCGGAGCTGCTTTCCCGTTTTTCAAATTCACCTGAAGTCCTGACGGGTTTAAAAATTTCCGGATGGCATACTCGCCGTCCACTTCTGCATTTCCCGCACTGCCCCGGATTGTCAAGGCAGAAAGACAGCCAGAACTCTCCCGCTTCTCCGGAATCAGTTCCGTCACGGTCCCGATCTCCCCGTATCCGTTTTCCGCCGCCAGCTCCGCCAGCCGTTCCACAGGAAAATAGACATTCCAGCGGTACCAGGGCTCGTCTTTTTCATAGTCTCCCTCATGCTTTACAGAAAGAAAGGCGGCAAAAACCGGTTCCAGGGAAAGATCCTGATCGAGCTGCAGGCCGCAGGAGGTCGAATAATAGAGGGCATCCACCAGTTCTCCATCTTTCGCCATCACCAGGCCTTTGGTCTCTTCGGCCGCCTGCCGGGATCTGTCGTTTTCAGGCTGGCTGTTATAGACCTGATAGGAGACGCTGTCATCCACGTCCGCAGGGATATCCTCCTCCATCCGGGGATTTTCCATCTGCTTCACCGCATAGGTACGGGCACAGACCGCCTGGGCCTTCAGTGCCTCCAGAGGATAAGAGGAAGGCATTTCGCTGGGAATCACCTTCCGGATATAGCTCTCCAGCGGCAGTTCATTGATAAGAAGGAAACCTTCTTTTCTCCGAAGAATCGTAAGACTCCCCTCAAAAACAGGATCTTCGTATCCCCGTTTGAGTCCCAAAACAGAAAAACAGCCCTCCCCGTCTTTTCCGGTGAGCATCACGCTCTCTCCCGTTTTCAGGGAAGCTTCTGCCGAAAAGAAAAGTTCCTCCTCTTTTTCCAGCGGCTTTTCTTCCCCTTTTTCCAAAAGCAGCCCTTTCTCCTTGCAAAGGATCCGGAGCTCCTCATGAGAAAGCTCTGCAAAATCATCCGACCGGATCAGTACGCGGATCCGGCCGGTCTCTTTTTTCACTTCTGTCTGCTTTTCTGTTTCCTCGGTTTCTGTCTCAATGATCGTCTCAACAGCCGTTTCCGGCGGCTCTTTTTCTGTCTCCGTTTTCCGGACAAACTCCTGCTCTTCGGTTTCCCCCAGATAGACGGTCCGTGAGATCCGCTCCAGTCTTCCGAAAAAAGCGGCACTTAAAAGTGAAACTGTCAGAAATGCACCTTTTTTCCATGCCTGTCTCCCCAAAACCGGTACTCCTTTCCAGTCAAAGCAGTTGATCCGCCCTGTCTTTTACATGTATATCCGGTTTTGGTGAAAACATGCTCCTGATTATTCTGCGTGGAATTTATAAATGGTCACGGTATCGTAGACCTCTCCTGCCTTCAGGATGGGGCTTACGAAATTCTCATGATGGATCGCATCCGGGCAGTACTGGGTCTCCATGGCAAGACCGCTTCTCTTTACATAGACGGCGCCGTTCTTTCCTGCAGGACCTCCTGCCAGGAAGTTTCCGGAATAAACCTGCATCGCCGGAAGATCCGTGAAGACCTCCATAACTCGGCCGCTCTCCGGTTCCTTAACCTCTGCCACCCTGCGAAGTTTTCCGTCGTAATGGTTCAGCACGAAGTTGTGGTCATAGCCGGAACCGATCTTCATCTGCTCGTAGGGATCGGCGATATCCTTACCCAACTCTTTTGCCGTACGGAAATCCAGCGGAGTTTCCTCCACGGAACGGATCTCGCCGGTGGGGATCAGATCCTCGCGCACCGGAGTGAAGCTGTCCGCGTCGATCCATACGAGATGATCCTCCACGGTTTTTCCGCTGTCCTGACCATGCAGATTGAAATAGCTGTGGTTCGTCATATTGATCAGGGAATCCTGGTCACAGGTACCATTGTAATGAATTTTCAGCTCATTTTCTTCTGTGAGAGTGTAGGTGACAGTCACCTCAAAGGTTCCTGGAAAGCCCTGGTCCATATTCGGGCTCACGAGATGGAAACGCACGCTGTTCTCCTCCTCCAGAAGCTCCATATCCCACATCCGGCGGCTGTAGCATCTGGGACCGCTGTGGCAGACGTTCTCGCCTTCATTTTTTTCCATGAAGTATTCTTTTCCATTGATGGAAAATTCTGCATGATCCACACGGTTTCCGCATCTTCCGACGGTAGCTCCGAGATACGCGTCTCCTTTTTCATAATCCAGCACATCGTCATAGCCCAGAGCCACGTCCTCCGTGTGTCCGTCCTTATCCGGCACATTGACGCTCACCAGCGTAGCGCCGTAGTCCAGAACCTCAATAGACATGCCTTTCTGATTGGAGACTGTGACCAGATGCACCACTTCCCCATTAGAAGTTTTTCCAAATACGCTTTTTGTCATTCCCATAACTGAAAAATCCCCTTTCTCATGAAGTAACTATTCAGCCCCCATCTCGATTCCGCTTCGCTTCATCTCGATGTGGCTGCTCGCCAAATAGATTTTCAGCCAAAAGTGTTCGTTCATGCAAGCATGACTCACACTTTTATCTAAAAATCTGCTTGGCTCTGAATAGTTACATTCTAGCATATTTTCCAGCTTATGTACATCAGAATATAAAAAACCGCACAAGGCTTTTATGCCTCATGCGGTAACTTTTCTTTAAAATATCCCAAAATGCCGTTTCCCGTATTTTGAGTCCTAGCAGAGCTAGGTGGGCAACCGCAGGTAGAATCTCTGTCTTCCATTCCATAATGACGGCATGACATCAAAGGTACCGATATAGGAATCCCATGACAAAAAAATGTAGGTTCAAAATAAAGGGATTGTCGCACATCTCAGGATATGCACTTAGTATACTCCAGACTTGGTTTAAATGCAACTAGAAATTCAAATTGGTAAAAATTTCACACAAAAAGAACTTTTTATGGTATGATATCTCTAAAATGATGTCTACGAATTGCTCCGCTGCAAAGCAGCTCCAAAATGTAAGGAGGTACACAGTATGAACGAACAGAACACTTACTCAGAAATCACCCCCGAAATTTTAAACCTCGCAAAGAGATGCGCCAGCATTGACCGCATCGACGAGGAGCTTTACCGAAAGTATGAAGTCAAGCGAGGGCTACGCGATATCAGCGGAAAAGGCGTTCTCGCCGGATTGACGGATATTTCCGAAATCATCTCCTACACCATCGAGGATAACGACATGATCCCCTGCGAGGGCCGTCTTTTCTACCGCGGCTACAACATTCAGGATCTGGTTGGCGGCCTGATCCGGGACAAGCGGTTCGGCTATGAGGAGATCGCCTATCTTCTGCTCTCCGGCTCCCTTCCCGATGAAAAAGAGCTGACCGATTTTTCCCGCCTCATCGGAGAGTACCGGACCCTCCCGACAAGTTTCGTACGGGACATTATCTTAAAAGCCCCCAGCCAGGATATGATGAATACGCTGGCCAGAAGCGTCCTCACTCTTTATGCCTACGACAACCGGGCGGACGATACCTCCCTTCCCAACGTGCTGCGCCAGTGCATCCAGCTCATCGCTCTTTTCCCGGTCTTGAGCGTCTACGGCTATCAGGCCTACAGCCATTACCATGACGGAAACAGCCTTTTCATCCATCCCCCGGTGCCCGGCCTTTCCACGGCGGAGAATATCCTTCACATTCTCCGGCCCGACAGCAAATATACGGAGCTGGAAGCCCGGATTCTGGATCTTGTGCTGATCCTTCACATGGAGCACGGCGGCGGAAATAACTCCACCTTCACCACCCATGTGGTCACTTCCTCCGGAACGGACACCTACTCTTCCATGGCCGCCTCCCTCGGCTCCTTAAAAGGCCCCAAACACGGCGGCGCCAACATCAAAGTTGTCCGCATGTTTGAGGATATGAAAAAAGTCGTGAAGGACTGGACCGACGAGGAGGAGATTTCCGTCTACTTAAGGGCTCTCTTAAACCGGGAAGCTTTCGATCATCAAGGTCTGATCTACGGAATGGGTCACGCCGTCTACTCCATCTCCGACCCCCGTGCCAATATTCTCAAATCCTTCGTCCACAGCCTGGCTTCCGAAAAAGGCCGCGAGGAAGAATTTGGTCTCTACTCCAACGTGGAGCGCCTGGCTCCTGTCATCATCGGCGAGGAGCGGAAAATCTACAAAGGCGTCAGCGCCAACGTGGATTTCTACAGCGGCTTCGTCTACAGCATGCTGGATCTGCCGCCCGAGCTTTTCACTCCCATGTTCGCCGTGGCCCGCGTGGCCGGCTGGAGCGCACACCGCATCGAAGAGCTGGCCAACAACGGTAAGATCATCCGTCCCGCTTACAAAAGCGTTGCCAAACGGCAGCCCTATGTTCCTCTGACGGACCGGTAAAAAAGCAAAAAGAAACAGCATTCTCTCCGCAGTTACAAAAGCGGAAGGAATGCTGTTTCTTTTTGTGATAAAACTTATTTTACATTCAAAATCTTTTTCACGATGGATTTCATTTCGTCTTTTTCCACAACGGTGTCATGAAGAACCGGTGCGGTACGAAGTTCCTCCACCGCTTTCGGAACGGCAGTTCCGGAAATCCTGGAGAGTTCGTCCACAAGACCGAAATCATCCAGAACATCATATTTCTTATCGATGGCGTCCATGACGCTTCTGGCAAATTTGTAGGGGCTCGCCGTAGAAGCGATGACAGTCACAGCCTCATCCCCGGTCTCCTGCCGGTATTTCCGGTAAACGGCGGAAGCCACTGCCGTATGGGTATCAATGACGTAATCCGCCTCTTTATAAAGCCGGGCGATCTCAGCGGCCGTCTCCTCCTCAGAAGCATAATTGCCATAGAAATCAGTAAGCTTTTCCTTCATCTCCGGGGAGATCGTATAGACGCCCTTCTCTGAGAGCTCCTTCATAAAAGCGGCATCCTTCGCATCATCCGCTCCGGCGATCTTGTAAATCAGCCGCTCCAGGTTACTGGAAATCAGGATATCCATGGAAGGAGAGGTGGTGAGAACAAACTCCCGGTTCCGGTCATAGGAGCCTGTACGGAAGAAGTCGTAGAGCACCTTGTTCTCATTGGAAGCACAGATGAGCTTTCCGATGGGCACGCCCATCTCTTTCGCATAATAGGCAGCCAAGATATTTCCAAAGTTTCCTGTGGGAACCACCACGTTCATGGCCTCGCCCTTTTTCAGGGTTCCGGCTCCGTAGAGCTTTGCGTAGGCGTAAACATAATAGACGATCTGGGGCACCAGCCGACCGATGTTGATGGAGTTCGCGGAGGAGAAACGGAAGCCCGCTCCTTTCAGTTCCTCATTGAGAGCTTTATCGCCAAAAAGTTTCTTCACGCCGGTCTGGGCATCGTCGAAGTTTCCGTGAATACCCACCACATAGGTGTTGGCTCCCTTCTGCGTTACCATCTGTTTTTCCTGTACGGGACTCACGCCGTTCTTCGGATAGAAAACAATGATCCGGGTTCCTGGCACATCCGCGAAGCCTGCAAGAGCTGCTTTTCCGGTGTCTCCGGAGGTGGCCGTGAGGATTACGATCTCGCCTTTGGCCTGATTTTTCTTCGCCGCCGTGGTCATCAGGTGGGGAAGAATGGAAAGAGCCATATCCTTAAAGGCGATGGTCGTTCCATGGAACAGCTCCAGGTAATAGGCCTCCCCGGCTTTTTTCAGAGGAGCGATGGCCTTCGTATCGAATTTCTCATCGTAGGCCGCCGCGATACAGTCTTTTAGTTCCTTTTCCGAAAAATCTGTCAGGAAACGGCTCATGACTTCATAAGCGGTCTCCTGATAGCTCATATCCTTTAAAACATCCATATCCACCGAAAGCGCCGGGATATAAGAAGGAACATATAAACCTCCATCCTGTGCCAGACCCTGTAAGATTGCCTGGGACGCCGTCACTTTCTCTGCCTTGTCTCTTGTACTGCTGTAGAAAAGCTCCATCTCATTCTCTCCTCTTCCTGATCGCACTTTTTTGCGCGTTACTTTATCGCTGGAACTTACTATAGCACACTTTCTCCGGTTGTACAACCAAAAATCTTTCCCGGACGTATTTTTGTACGCCACAGAAAAACCGGACAGGATTTTCTCCTGCCCGGTCTCTCGGTACGTCATTCCCTTATCTTAAAATGTAAAATACTCATGACCGCCGTAAGAAAACAGAGGTTTCAGCTCGCTGTCGAACCATTCGACGCTGCTGCTGTCTGAACTCTGGCGGGCCATGAAAAAGAGGGCGCCCTGGGAATAATCCTCCCCTTCCAGGGCCTGGTCCACGGCCTGAATCGTATCTTCCGTGATCTCCACGCTGTAGATCCGCCCGTCCTCCACAGGGGAAAACTGTGCCGATCCGCCAGCGTACTGGAACACCACATCATAGATACTGTCCGGGAAACGTTCATCGTTTACCCGGTTCAGAACGACATTGGCAATGAGAACCTTGCTCTTTAAATCGCCGCCTGTGGCTTCCGCTTCCACAATCCGAAGGAGGGCGTCATAGTCCTGTTTCGGCATCTGGTTGTTCCGGATCTCCATGAGTCCGTAATAGCCAACTCCGCTGACCTTCTTCAGCTCCTCGGCCATCTTTTGGCGGTTCAGCGCGCCTTTTTCCACGCGCGACGTGCCTACAAGCGTGTTCTCATAACCGTTCTGGACGCTGACAGAGGAAATTTCCCGGGCGTATGTCTCCATACAGCCCACACTGTCAACGATCCCCATGAGTCCGGCCTTCACTTCCTCAGAAGAATCCGCTCCCGCTTCCTCTTCCTGAACCGAACTCTGTACTGCATAAACCCTGTTCTTACCTCCCCCGGAGAAATTGCCGGCACAAAATACCATCACGGCCAGCACCACGCCGAAAGAAACGATCACCGCACATTCCCGGTAGCGGCGTTTCGTCATCCTGACAGCGCGGACGAGTGTGCGCGTAAACAAGTAAGCCAATTCCTGAAGCAGCGCACAAATCCAACTCATCATAGCCTCTTCCTCCATATTTTTTTCAATATAAGGTGTTCCGTACGGGACTCCTTTTTTTGATATTCCAGATTATAGAGAAAAAAACTGTGCGTGTCAAGCGGTATTTCACATTTTTGTAACATATTTCAGAGGCATTTTTAAGCCTTTGCCTTATTTTATGCACTTTTTATGATTTTTATTGAATTTACAGCGTCTTTTTCATTGGTTCTGACTATTCATATTTTTCAAAAACAGCAATTTCCCCAAAGAAAAATTTCGACTTTCATCGACTTTTTCTTTTATTTCCGCGTTTTCTGGCAGTTTATGACATTTGTTACGCAAGAAATATATGTTGTAACATTTTTGAAATATTATGTCAAATTTTCGATTTTCGAGCGGATTTTTGCTCCCGTAAGCAGTGTTTCTGTGCGTCTCACAAAGACAGATTCAGTCTTTTTTCTGAAGACCTTCCAGGCCTAAGAGAGCGGCTCCGAGGGCTCCTACGATCTCCGGCTCCTCACAGATATAGAGGGAAGCGCCCAGTTTTTCTTCCACCGCCTTGACCACGCCCGGATTTTTTGCCACGCCTCCGGTCATCATATAGCCTTCCTCCAGACCCACGCGTTTCATGAGGGAAACAGCCTTGTTGGCGATGGCCTTGTGGATGCCGTGGGCGATATCCGGCTTCTCTTTGTTTCTGGCAATCAGGGAGATGACCTCCGATTCCGCAAAGACAGAGCACATGCTGCTGATCGTGATATCTTCTTTCCACTGGAGAGAAATGGGCCCCAGCTCGTCGATGCCGATCTCCAGGGTCCGGGCCATCATCTCCAGGAAACGACCGGTGCCGGCGGCGCATTTGTCGTTCATGACAAAGTCCGTCACCTCCCCGCTGTCGCTCAAATGGATGGCTTTGCTGTCCTGGCCGCCAATATCCAGGATCGTGTGAACCGAGGGATTAAAATAATGGGCTCCCCGGCCATGGCAGGTGATCTCTGTGATATTTTCATCCGCAAAATCAATGCTGACGCGGCCGTACCCCGTGGAGACCACAAGATCCAGATTTTCCTTCGCAAGTCCAGCTTTTTCAAGAACTTCCCGAAAAATCCGCTCCGCGCTCTCCCCGCTCTTTGCCCCTGTGCGGATCACATGGGAGGCCAGAATTTCCTCCTTCTCATTGATGATCACCGCGTTGGTCGATGTGGAACCGCTGTCAATACCAAGTACATACATATGTCCGTCCTCCATACTCTTTTTCCGTCCTGTCACTTTTTTACCCTCCGTATCCAGAGACTCCAGAAAAGCCTCCACCCGGGTCTGGATCTGACCCTCGCACTGCTTGGTGGCGTCGGTCTCCACCAGAAGCAGAGGCACGCCAATCCGCTCTTTTAACCAGGCATACTCATATCCGAAATTATCGCAGAATTTTACCGTATGGTAGATAATTCCATCCAGCTCGTCTTTGAAACCTTCCAGATAATTTTCCCGGTTCACGGCTTTTTGCATCCGCATGCAGGGAATCTGATTCAAAAGAGACTCCGCATAGGAGAAAAGAACCTGCTCCTTTTTTGCTCCCAATTTCCGCTGGATGCCGGTGCAGGTGAGGTCAAAAAGCACCTCCGCCTCATGATTTTCCAGCAGGTTGATGACTCCCGCGCTGGCTCTGGCTCCCATCAGGCCGATTTTCTTCTTTTTCTTTTCCGGCGTTTTTTTCAGTTTCTCCGCCTCTTTTTTCCGCTCCAGCAGGTTGAAAAGCGCATCCTCCTGAAAGGTTTTGCCGCTGAACTCCTCGTAGGCCGCAATCATCCGGCGAAGAGATTTCTCATAGACCTTCACGGAAAGACCCGTGACCTTCCGGGGCACATCGCAGATATAGATAAATTTGTTCGGAAACTGTTCCTTCAGATTGTCATAGAGCCGCCGCATGCTGTCGCAGCAGGTGGTGAGTACCAGGCCTTCGTAGACGTCATTTCCCATGACCTCCTCCAGCACGGCCTTTGCAAAGGAGCAGACGTTGGGATGCATCAGGGTATCCGCCTGGTTAAAATTTGTCACCTGGGGCTGGATTCTGCCGGTCTCCGTTCCCATAGCCTCGAAAATTTCCAGAGGGGCATATTTACAGACATATCCGATCATTCTTTTTCCTCCTCCTGATCCAGTAATTCTAGAAAAGCTTCCAGCCGGGTCTTGATCTGGCCGTCATGGCTGTTCCGGCGGTCCATGGCGTCTCCGTCCAGGATCAGCATGGGAACGCCCCGTTTTCGCATCTCTTCTTTCAGGAGCATAACACCTCCCGCAGACTGCTTGCAGCCCCAGTGACAGAAATGAATGACCGCATCGGCATGAAGTTCCTCCACCAGTTCAGCAACTCTCTTGATTTTCCGCTCATACGGGCCGTTGTACAGGTTATTCAGCATTTTTCTCGCCAGAGCATTCAGAGGATGCGCCGTGTCCAGATCCTCCATATAATCGAGGTTCATCTCGCAGGCTTTGAGATAATACTTCTCCTGATAATTGAAATAGCCCTTGAGGGTCTCCTGGTAATAGGGCATCAGATGCACCCAGAGGACGCCTTTTCCGTGGAAATCCGGATAACTGTCGATGTCCTTCTCCAACTTCTGGAAAAATTCCAGACACTCTTCTGAACCGATGTTCAGATGGGTGGCAAAGAGCATATATAAATGAAGGGTCATCGTGTTGGGATAGTATTTCCGGCTCTGCTTTTTCAGGAAGGAGCGATAAAGCCGCTTAGACTCATTTTCCCGCTCCAGAGTTCGATTCAGCTCCTCCGGATCCAGTTTTCTGCCGGTGCGCTCCTCCAGCACCCCGATGAGCTCCTTCAACTGCTCCACCACATAGTTCTCCGCGTCCTCGGAATACTCGTCTGGAATATCCAGCACGAAAGAGGGAACCTGATGCTTTTCCTCCAGATAACGGAAGGTATTGACGTTTCCGTCGCAGATCATGGAGGTGGTCACGGAAAGCAGGGCCTTCGGCACCACCCCCGCATCCACGCCGCCGATGAAATTTTTATGATAAGAGCAGAGCGTAGCGGCGATTCCCACGCTCTCAGCCTGGTCGATAAAGTAATCCTCCACCGTGAAACCGGAGAAAAACGAGGAGAGGCACTCCATGGAAATAGAACTCAAGCCAAAGCACTGAAGAAGCTCCACCGGAGCGAAAATATTGGTCCACACGGTCTTTTCCGGATGCTCCAGGGCAGAAAGCACGCTCTTTAAGGCCAGCTGATTCAACCTCGTGTAGGCCTTCGGCATCCCCTTATCCGGCAGAAGCCCATGGCGGAGCACCTCCTCCTTCAGCCCCAGGCGAATCAGTTTCCGCGCCCTCTCCGGGCGCTCCGGGGTCGTATTTTTGATAAAGTCACCATACTTTTTGATTACATCCAAAATTCTGTCATTCCTTTCGCTGTACTTAATCCTAGTCCGTTTACACCCGCCCATTTTACCCTATTCTGTTCGTTTTTGCAATCCAAAGACAGAGAAACCGCCGGCAAAAACCGGCGGTTGAAGGTGTTTCTTCTATATATAATAGGTGAGTTTACTCTGCTGCTTCTTCATTCAGCATATTGTTGATCGCAGTCACCAGAGCATCAATGGAAGCCACGATGATATCCTGATTTACACCTGCGCCCCAGAAATCTTTGCCGTCCTTGTCGTTGATGCCGACATAGGCGATGGCTTTGGAACTGGAGCTCTTCTCAAGGGCGTGCTCCTGGTAGGTCTGCAGGGTATAGTCCAGACGGAACTGCTTTTTCAATGCGTTGCTGACTGCATCCAGACGACCGTTTCCGGAAGCGATGGCTTTCTTCTCCACGCCGTTCTGAAGGACCGTTACCTCGGCGATGATGCCGTTATGCTGTTTGAAGTGTGCCTCTGTCACCTGGAACGGAGTGGTAACACCCTCGAATTTCTTCTTGAAGATCTCGAAGATCTCGGAAGGTTTGAGCTCTTTGTGCATATGGTCGGAAACGTCCTTGGTGGCGTAGCCCATAGCCTCGCGCATCTTGGCCGGCAGATTCAGGCCGAAATTCTGCTCCAGAATATAGCCGATGCCGCCCTTTCCGGACTGACTGTTGATACGGATAACGTCTGCCTCGTACTCTCTTCCGATATCCTTTGGATCCAGCGGAAGATAGGGAACAGTCCATTTTCCGGTGTGCTGATGCTCGTCCCAGATCTTCATGCCCTTGGCAATGGCATCCTGATGGGAACCGGAGAAGGCTGCAAATACAAGAGCTCCGCTGTAGGGGCTTCTCATATCGATGTGCATGCCGGTGTACTCCTCGTACTCTGCAGAAATCTTCGGCATATCGGAGAAATCCAGCTCCGGATCAATGCCCTGGGAATACATATTCATGGCCAATGTCACGATATCCACGTTACCAGTACGCTCGCCGTTTCCAAAAAGGGTTCCCTCGATACGATCAGCGCCTGCAAGAATTCCCATCTCGGCATCGCTGATGCCGCAGCCGCGGTCGTTGTGGGGATGCAGGGAAACGATAACGTTGTCTCTGTATTTCAGGTTTTTGCTCATATACTCTACCTGGCTGGCATAAACGTGAGGCATGGAGTGCTCCACGGTGCTGGGCAGGTTGATGATGACTTTATGATCCGGGGTTGGCTGCCATACGTCCAGAACGGCATTGCAGACCTCCAGAGCGTACTCCATCTCTGTACCGGTGAAGCTCTCCGGGCTGTACTCGAAGGAATAGTTTCCGTCGGACTCCTCGGTCAGTTTTTTCAGAAGCTCTGCGCCGTCCACAGCGATTTTCAGGATCTCTTCTTTAGATTTTTTGAATACCTGCTCACGCTGAGCCACGGAAGTGGAATTGTATACATGAACAACGGCTTTCTTCACGCCCTGAAGAGCCTCAAAGGTTTTCCGGATGATGTGCTCTCTGGCCTGGGTCAGTACCTGGATGGTCACATCGTCGGGGATCATATTTTTCTCAATCAGGGTTCTTAAGAACAGGTACTCTGTCTCGGAAGCTGCCGGGAAACCAACCTCAATCTCTTTGAAACCGATACGAACCAGGAGTTTGAAAAATTCCAGCTTCTGTTCCAGAGACATCGGCACGATGAGGGCCTGGTTTCCGTCGCGCAGGTCCACGCTGCACCAGATCGGCGCTTTCTCAATGTGATCTTTTTTTGCCCAGTCCATGCAGTCTACCGGGGGCATAAAATACTGGCGGGTGTACTTTTCAACATTTTTCATTCCCATTTTTTCATTCTCCTTACTGAATTTCTCTTATAGTTTGTTGACAAAACAAAAAAGCCTTCCATCTCTACTCAGAGACGAAAGACCTATCATCTGCCTTACGCGGTACCACTCTTTTTCATGGAGGAACTCCATGCACTCATCAGATACGAGACAACAAGCGCTGTCTTTATATCCTGCCCGTATAACGGCCGGGAATCCGTCTGCGTCTACTTTTTTCATTGGAAAATTTGGGGCAGCCGCTCTGAGGCGAGTTCCGCTCTTCCCTTCCGCTGCCTTCCACCAGCCGGCAACTCTCTGTGATCCAGTGGGAACGTACTATTCCTCTTCATCGCATTTTCGTCTATCAACTTGAAACTACTTTACCATCTGAAAGGAAAAATGTCAAGGGGATAACCATTGAATTTCTCTTCTTTTTCTGATATAGTGGTGATGCCGTACAAAGCGCATATTGTATCTGCATGGTATCACCTTTGCATAATCAGCCAGCATTTTTACATTAAGAGAAAGAAGGACAGGCACAACATGAAAACAGGAAACGACCTGGGACGGGACAGCGTTCCTTCTCTGGTTCTGAAACTGGCCATTCCCACGATGGTAGCCCAGTTTGTAAACGTACTTTACAGCATCATCGACCGCATGTACATCGGGCACATTCCGGAATACGGAGATCTGGCCCTGGCGGGAGCCGGCATCTGCGGTCCCATCGTCACCCTCCTTTCCTCCTTCGGTACCCTGGTGGGGCTGGGAGGTTCCATCCAGATGTCCATCCGCATGGGAGAGAGAAATATGAAAAAAGCCCGGCAGATCCTTTCCAACTCGCTTCTTCTACTGACGCTTTTTTCCGCAGTCCTCACAGTGCTGTTTCTTATGATAAAAGGACAGCTGCTCCGCTGGTTCGGCGCCAGTGACCAGACCTTCGCCTACGCGAATACCTACCTTACGATCTATACCATCGGCACCTTTTTTGCCCTCATGGCCGTCGGGCTCAACTACTTCATCAACTGTCAGGGCTTCCCGGTCATCGGTATGACCACGGTGCTCATCGGAACGGTCTGCAACATTATCCTGGATCCGGTGTTCATCTTCGGCCTGAATATGGGAATCGCCGGAGCCGCCGTGGCCACGGTCATTTCCCAGTTTCTTTCCTGCAGCTTTGCCCTGGCCTTTCTGGCTTTTTCCAAAAAGGTTCCCATCGGCATCAGTTTCGGCCAGTACAGTGGAAAGGTCATGGAAAAAATCCTTGCTATCGGTTTTTCCCCGTTCCTGATTCTGGCCTCCGATAACGTGCTTCTCATCGCCACCAACACGGTGCTCCAGAAATACGGCGGCAGCCAGGGAGATTTCCTCATCACCACCGCCACAATCGTTCAGAGCTATATGCTCCTCATTACCTCACCGATGCTGGGAATCAGCGGCGGCACTCAGGCCCTCATCAGCTTCAACTACGGAGCAGCCAACACGAAGCGGGTCCGGGATGCGGAGAAATACAGCCTGCTCCTCTGTTTTGCCTTTACTACCGTTATGTTTATCGTGACCCGCTTTCTGCCGGTGCATTTTATCCGTCTTTTTACTTCCAACGCGGAGATCTCCCGGCTCTCTGTCTGGGCCATCGGCGTTTTCACTTTCGCCATCATCCCGTTAAGCCTTCAGTATGTGCTGGTGGACGGCCTCACCGCCATGGAGCGGACCAAGACAGCCCTCTCGCTCTCCCTTTTCCGGAAAAGCTTCTATGTAGTGCTGGTCTTTATCCTGCCCCTGATCCGAAAGGAAGCCACGACAGTCTTCTATGCCCAGCCCATCGCGGATCTCACTGCCTCCACCGTTTCCACCATCGTCTTTTTGCTGGTGTTCCGGAAACATATGGAGCGGAGAGAGGCAGTCTTCCGGGAAAGCAGCAAAAGAACAGCCATTTAACTTTCAGAATGTTCCAGGTTCTGCATTATAACGTCTCGAAAATAACTGGACCTTTCACGCAGGATGCAGATTCGAGTGTGCTGTTAAAAAAACGCAGGCGTAGCGGGCTACGCCGAGGCTTTTTCAACTGTGCAATCGGATTTGCAGACAAATCAATGGTCTGGTTATTTCGAAAACGCTATACTGCCCAGGCCCCGACATCATATATTAAAGAAAAGAGGTTATTGTATCATGAAAGCAAAAGAAAAGATCGCGGCCCTTCAGGCCCTGATGAAAAAAGAAGGGATCGACGGCTATCTCATCCCCTCTTCCGATCCTCACATGAGCGAATATCTGCCTGACCACTACGCAGCCAGAAGCTGGTTCTCCGGCTTCAACGGTTCCGCCGGAACCCTGGCTGTCACTTCCGAAAAAGCTGCTCTCTGGGCCGACGGCCGCTATTTTATCCAGGCAGAGCATCAGCTGGAGGGAAGCGGCATCGAGCTTATGAAGATCGGCGAGCCCGACGTTCCTACTGTGGAAAAATGGCTGGCTGATGAGCTTCCCGAGAAAGGAACCATGGGCATCGACGGCGTTATCACCAGCACCGCTTTTGCCGAAGAGCTGAAAAAAGCTTTTTCCGAAAAAGAAATTTCTTTGAAGAACGCAGACCTCATCGCTCCGATCTGGACCGAGGAACGTCCCGCCGCTCCCGCCACCAAGGCCTGGATCCTGGACGCTGCCTACGCCGGAAAAACTCCTTCCGAGAAGCTTGCCACTCTTCGTGAGAGCCTGAAGGAGGAAGGTGTCAACGCTTACCTTGCCACAAAGCTGGAAAGCTCCGCCTGGCTTTTGAATCTCCGGGCAGATGACATCCTTTTCACTCCCTTCGCCCTCTGCTTTACCCTGGTGCTTCCGGACAGCGCTACCGTCTTCATCAACAAAGACCGGGTTCCCGCTGACGTACAGGAATATCTGGAAAAAGAAGGCTTCGCTATCGCTCCCTACGAGGAGACAGCAGCCGCTCTCCGTTCCATCAAGACTCCCGTCACCTTCATCATCGAGAAAACTTCCCTCAGCTATGCCCTCTATCAGGCCATGGAGGAAAATACCAACATTATGGTAAAAGAAGGCAAAGAGCCCATCGTTTATCTCAAAGGCGTCAAGAGCGAGACTGAGATCAAAAATCTGAAGATCGCCCACAGAAAAGACGGCGTTGCCATGGTCCGTTTTGCCATCGACCTTGAGGGCCGCATGGCAAGAAAAGAGACCGTAACCGAGTGCGATGTGGATGCCATGATGCGCCACTACCGCCTGGAGCAGGAGGCTTCCCTCGGCGAGTCCTTCGGAACCATCGCCGCTTACGGCCCCAACGCAGCTATGATGCACTATCATCCCACTCCTGAAAACTGCGCTACCCTTAAGCCCGAAGGCTTCCTTCTCGTAGACTGTGGCGGCCACTATATGGAGGGTACTACAGACATCACCCGTACCTACGCTCTCGGCGAGCCCACCGAGGAGGAGAAGGATTACTTCACCCTCGTACTCCGCTCACATATCGATATGGCAAAGGTCGTATTTAAGGAAAAAATGCCAGGCATCGCTCTGGATCTCGCCGCCCGTGAGCCGTTCTGGGAGAGAGGTCTGGATTACCGTTGCGGAACCGGCCACGGCGTCGGCTTCGTCGGAACCGTTCATGAAGGTCCCCAGGCCCTCAACGGCAGATGCCAGGTTCCCTTCGTTCCCGGCATGACCGTCACCGACGAGCCCGGTATCTACGAGACCGACAAGATCGGTATCCGTATCGAGAACGAACTTCTCTGCAAAGAAGCCATGGAAACCGAGTACGGTAAATTCTACTGCTTCGAGCCCATCACCTACTGCCCCATCGACCGGAAAGCCATCGATCCGAAGAAACTTTCCCCGGCAGAGCTCTCCTGGCTGAACCAGTACCACTCTACCGTCTATGAGACCCTTTCTCCCTATCTTACCAACAGCGAGAACGAGTGGCTGAAGAAGGCCTGCGCTCCGATTGCCTAAAATAAAAAGACTTTCCTTCCGGTTTTATTTCCGGTTGGAAAGTCTCTTTTTTTATGCCGTTTTCGCGAACTGACTGTTATAAAGGTCTGCGTAGAAGCCTTTCTTCGCCATCAGTTCTTCGTGATTGCCCTGCTCGATGATGTTTCCATCCTTCAGAACCAGGATCAGATCGGAATCGCGGATCGTAGAAAGACGATGGGCGATGACGAAGCTCGTTCTGCCTTTCATCAGGTTATCCATGGCCTTCTGGATCTGAATTTCCGTTCTCGTATCGACGGAGCTCGTGGCCTCATCCAGAATCAGGATCGGATTGTCCGCCAGAATGGCCCGGGCAATCGTCAGAAGCTGTTTCTGGCCCTGAGAAATATTGCTGGTCTCCTCATTGAGGACCATCTGATAGCCGCCGGGAAGCGTCCGGATAAAGCTGTCCGCATGGGCTGCCTTCGCCGCCGCGATGACTTCCTCATCAGTGGCATCCAGTTTTCCGTAACGGATGTTCTCCATGATCGTGCCGTTGAAAAGCCAGGTATCCTGCAATACCATACCGAAAAGCTCTCTTAAATCTCCCCGGTTGAAGTTCCGGACATCGTGGCCGTCCACTTTGATGGAACCGTTGTTGACATCGTAGAAACGCATCAGCAGTTTAACCAGCGTGGTTTTTCCGGCTCCGGTGGGACCTACGATGGCCACCTTCTGGCCCTGATGAACCTCGGCAGAGAAATCATGAATGATGATCTGCTCCGGATCATAACCGAAGCTGATATGCTCAAAGCTTACCTCACCCTCCGGATTCTGCAGTCTCACCGGATTTTCCACGGTCTGTTCCTCTTCTTTTTCCTCCAGGAACTCAAAGACACGCTCGGAAGCCGCCGCCGTGGACTGGAGCATATTTGTCACCTGGGCGATCTGCTGAACCGGTTGGGTAAAGCTCTTGATATACTGGATAAAGGACTGAATCTGACCGACTTCAATGGCACCGCTGATGACCTGCCAGCCGCCCACCAGAGCCACCATCACATAACCGATATTGCCCACGAACTGCATGACGGGCATCATCATACCGGAGAAAAACTGGGATTTCCAGGCGGACTGGTAAAGCTTTTCGTTGGTCTCCCGGAAGGTCTTTGTCACGGTCTCCTCCTTATTGAAGACTCTGACGATGTTATGGCCGCCGTAGATCTCCTCCACCTGACCGTTGACATTTCCGAGAAATTCCTGCTGCTGCTGGAAATATTTCTGGGAATGTTTCATAACCACGCTGAGAATAGCCATGGATACCGGCAGGATCAGCACCGCCAGAACCGTCATCAGAACGCTGATCCGAAGCATCATGATGAAAACGCCGATCAGTGTGGTGACAGACGTAATGAGCTGCGTCACACTCTGGTTCAGGCTCTGCTGGAGGGTATCAATATCGTTTGTCACCCGGGAAAGCACCTCTCCTGTGGTACGGCTCTCAAAATATTTTAGGGGCATCCGGTGAATCTTCTCGGAAATATCTTTTCTGAGATTATAGCTCACATCGTTGGAGATTCCCGTCATGATAAAGCCCTGAATGAAGTTCAGGCAAGCGCTCAGAAGATACAGCCCCGCCAGAAAGAGAAGGATCTCTCCCACTTTTCCAAAATCAATGCTTCCTGTTCCATTTACCCTCGCCACCAGGCCGTTGAAAATCTCTGTGGTGGCGTCGCCGAGGATCGTTGGTCCCCAGATGGAAAACACCGTGCTGGCCACCGCGAAGACCATCATCAGAAGAAAACGGAATTTGTAACGTTTCATATAATTCAGCAGTTTTTTCATGCTGGCGTAAAAATCCTTGGCTTTTTCGCCGGACATTCTTCCTCTGCCCATCCGGCCCATGCCGCCTCTTTGATTACTCATGATCCAATTCCTCCTTTGAAAGCTGAGATGCCGCGATCTGATGGTAAACTTCGCAGGATTTTAACAGTTCTTTGTGGGTGCCGATACCGGCGATCCGTCCCTCATCCAGAACGATGATCTGCTCTGCATGGAGAATCGTGCTGATACGCTGGGCCACAATGATCGTGGTCGCGTCCGCAGTCTCCTCTTTTAAGGCCTTTCGAAGGGCCGCATCAGTCTTATAGTCCAGAGCAGAGAAGCTGTCATCAAAAATGTAAATCTCCGGCTTTCCGGCGATGGCGCGGGCAATGGAGAGACGCTGCTTCTGGCCACCTGAAACGTTGGTACCGCCCTGGGCGATCGGAGAATCGTACTGCTCCTCTTTTTCCTCGATGAAATCGCTGGCCTGGGCGATATCAGCTGCCTTATGAATATCGGCCTCGCTCATAGCGTCGTTGCTGTAGGCAATATTGGAGGCGATGGTTCCTGAGAAAAGGACTCCTTTCTGGGGTACATAGCCCAGTTTGCTGTGAAGCGTATGCTGACTCATCTTCCGCACATCCACGCCGTCCACAAGGATCTCGCCCTCGGTCACATCATAAAAACGCGGAATCAGGTTCACCACAGTGGATTTACCGCAGCCCGTACTTCCGATGATGGCTGTGGTCTCGCCGGGACGCGCCGTGAAATCGATGTCATGAAGCACCGGATCTTCCGCTCCCGGATAGGTAAAGGATACATGATGGAACTCCACCACGCCTTTTTTCTCCGGGATCTCCTTCTCTTCTTTTTCCGGATCCCGAAGAACCACCTCGGTCTCCAGAATCTCATTGATTCGGCCAGCAGAAACAGAGGCACGGGGCAGCATAATGGACATCATCGTGATCATCAGGAAGGACATAATGATCATCATCGTATACTGGATATAAGCCATCATATCGCCCACCTGCATGGTTCCCGCATCGATGCCCTTGCAGCCGGTCCAGACGATGAGCACGGTAATCTCATTCATAACCAGCATCATGATCGGCATCATGAAAGTCATACAACGGTTTACAAAGAGGTTCGTGCTGATAAAGTCTTTATTGGCCTTGTCAAAACGCTGCTCCTCGTGTTTTTCCCGGCTGAAGGCCCGGATGACCGGGATTCCCTGAAGGATTTCTCTCGTCACCAGGTTCAGGCGGTCGATGAGGTCCTGCAGTTTTTTAAACCGCGGAAGGGTGATGGCAAAAAGCACAGCCACCACGCCCAGCACCAGAACAACGGCCAGAAGAATGACCCAGGCCATGCTCCTGCTGGTCTCCAGCGCATGGATCACACCGCCGATTCCCAGGATCGGCGCATAGAGAACCATCCGGAAAAACAGCATCAGCACCATCTGCACCTGCTGAATATCGTTGGTGCTTCTGGTGATCAGGGAAGCCGTGGAGAAATGCTCGAATTCCTTATTGGAAAAAGAAACCACCTTTGTAAAGACACCCTCGCGGAGCGTTCTGGCGGTTCCCGCTGCCAGACGGCAGGAAAGGAAGGCTACAGCGACGGAGATCACCATGATCAGAAGGGCAAAGCCCAGCATCTTTAAGCCTGCCATCAGAAGATAATGCTTCTGGAAGGCGTCGAGATCGATGCCCTGCTCCTCATATTCCGCTTTCACAAAAGCAATGGAACCCTGGGTGATCAGCGTGTCCGGCATGGCATCCATTTTCTCGTACATACTCTCCTTGGTGGCAGCGAGCTGTTCCTCCGGAAGATTTTTCAGAATCTCAAAGGGATCGCTTCCTTCCGGAAACTGCATGGCCCCGTCGCCTCCAAGACCAAGCTCGGAGGAACCGGAAGTCAAAGCGTAGACCGCCAGCATGGGCTTCCCGAGAACCTGATTCAGCTCTTCTCTCGTCTTCTTACTGATTTTATTCAGAGACCAGATCCCGTTTTCTTCTGTATAATTGGCTTTCACCAGCTCCTGGTCTTCCTGATCCATAAACAAAAACAGCCGTTCCATCGAATCACTGCTGATCGTATCCGCCACCGCGTCCTCAATACCGCTCTGCTGGATTCCCACATTGACGATATTCGAAGTATAGGTCGGAAGGGACAGATCACAGTTAGCCTGAATCACCAGGAGAACGATGATCAGCAAAATGACTCCTGTGTATTTCTTTATATATTTTGCAAGCTTAAACATGTTGTCCTCTCACTTTCCTGTTCTGCCGTTTCACTGCCGGAAGTCTCATCCAGCATTCGCAGAACATTTTCTTTTACCTTTTCCAAAACTCCCTGGTAGACCGCAAGCTCCTCCTCGGACACCCCTTCAAAAAAGCCTTTCACCGCTTTCTGAAAGAGTTCCACGGTTTTCTTGCTGGTCTCCCGGCCCAGCTCTGTGATGTAGACCCGCTGAACCCGCTGATCCTGCTCATCACTTTTCCTGTTCACAAGACCGGCCTGCTCCATCCGCTGGAGCATGACAGTAAGGCTCGCCGGTTTGACACAAAGTCCTTTGGCGATTTCCGCCTGCTTCCTGCCGTCATGAAAATAAACATACATCAAAAGGCGTGGATCACCCCTATATAACTTCTTTTCGTTGAGCTGATTTCTGAGATAACGAAACTGGTACTTCTGATTTTCCATCTCCAGGTGTTTCAGCTCCACCCTGTCGCTCATCTATTCTTCCTCCTCTCCTGGTTTTGTTCTGACGGTTTTTGTCGTTTATTAGATATCTAATGTTTTGATGTCTAATGTTCTATAGAATAGCACAGGTGATGGGAGAATTCAATAAAGAAAGTATAAAATATCAACAAAACCTGTTTTTGAACGCACGAAAAAAGCCCCTACCACTAATCATCAGTGATAAGAGCTTCATAGTCGGAGTAACAGGATTTGAACCTGCGACCTCTCGGCCCCCAGCCGAGCGCGCTACCAAGCTACGCCATACTCCGTTAAGTTATGTCCTCTTGACATTCCTTATTATAGCTCACCTTCTCAGAAAATGCAAGTACTTTTTTCAAATTTTTTTAAAAGTTTCTTCAACTAAAAAAATTATAGAGTAGAAAAAACCGGACCGCCGTAAAATGGCGATCCGGTATGATCTTCTATGTAGGAAACACGACTGTGGATTAGTTGTCCAGCAGTTTCTCCTCGCCGTTCCAGCTGTACAGCTTACGGATCTCCTCGCCGACTTTCTCAGAGGGATGCTCGGAAGCTTTCTTTCTCATAGCCTTGAAGTGAACCTGACGGCCAGCCGGGCTCATATCCAGCAGGAAGTCTTTTGCGAAGGTACCATCCTGGATATCGGACAGGATTTTCTTCATGGTCTTCTTAGTCTCCTCGGTGACGATCTTCGGTCCGGTGATGTAATCGCCGTACTCAGCGGTGTTGGAGATGGAGTATCTCATTCCGGCGAAACCAGACTGGTAAATCAGATCTACGATCAGTTTCATCTCGTGGATACACTCGAAGTATGCGTTTCTCGGATCGTAACCAGCCTCGCACAGAGTCTCGAAACCAGCCTGCATCAGAGCTACAACGCCGCCGCAGAGAACTGCCTGCTCACCAAAGAGGTCGGTCTCAGTCTCTGTACGGAAGGTAGTCTCCAGAAGACCTGCTCTTGCGCCGCCGATAGCAAGGCCGTAAGCCAGTGCCAGATCTTTTGCTTTTCCGGTGTAATCCTGCTCAACAGCGATCAGGCAGGGAGTTCCTTTGCCAGCCTGGTATTCACTTCTTACAGTGTGGCCCGGAGCCTTCGGTGCGATCATGGTAACGTCAACGTATTTCGGCGGTACGATGCAACCAAAATGAATGTTGAAGCCATGAGCGAACATCAGCATGTTGCCCTCTTCCAGGTTCGGCTCGATATCTTTCTTATACATATCAGCCTGTTTCTCATCGTTGATCAGGATCATGATGATATCAGCTTTTTTTGCTGCCTCTGCAGCGGTATATACTTTAAATCCCTGTGCCTCAGCTTTTGCCCAGGATTTACTTCCCTCGTAAAGACCTACGATCACGTTGCAGCCGGAATCCTTCAGGTTCTCAGCATGTGCATGTCCCTGGCTGCCATAACCGATAATGGCGATGGTCTTTCCTTCCAGTAAAGAGAGATTACAATCTTCCTGATAGTAGATTTTAGATGCCATGGTTCTATTCCTCCATATTGTATAAAGATTTATTATATGTTGTATCTATCTGCATTCCGATCCTGCCGGGATAACAAATGGAGCAACCGATCATTACAGGTACCGGATGTCATCGGCACCTCTGGAAAGACCTGTGATACCGGTTCTTGCCAGCTCCAGGATCTCATTGCCTTCCAGCATTTTCAGGAAAGCCTCCAGCTTGTTTTGGTTTCCTGTCAGCTCAATGATCAGGGAATCCAGGGCCACATCCACGATATTCGCGCGGAAAATATTGGCGATGGCTATAATGTCTTGACGGTTCGTAGCATCTGCCCGTACCTTGACGAGTACCAGCTCACGCTCCACGCAGTCCCCTTCCTCCAGAGTCTTGATATCTGCCACATCCACAAGCTTCGCCAGCTGCTTTGTGATCTGATCCAGGATCTGCCGGTCTCCCTTGACCACTACAGTCATACGGGAATATCTGGGATCCGCCGTCTCTCCGACAGTCAGACTGTCAATATTATAGCCTCTCCTGCTGAAAAGACCAGCGATCCGGCTCAGTACGCCGGAGGTATTGTCCACGAGCAGGGATAACACACGTTTTTTCATGGATTTTTCACCTCGTAATGATTTATCAGTATTCTAGCAACTATTCTTTCCTTTGTCAAGTTGCAATTCGTTAAAGTGATACCTCGTCCCCGCCGTGTTTTTCGGCTTCTTTACAGCGGTCATAGCAGTAGGCGATGATATCTTTTCTCCGGATGATGCCGATGAAGATCTTATTGTCATCGATGACCGGAACAAAATTCTGGTTCATGGAGGTCAAAATCAGATCCTCAATTTCGCAGTCCACATTCACCGGCTCATTGTGCCAGCGTCTCTTGATGCTCTTCAAGGGAATCTTCTCCGTTTCCTTCAGGTCGATGATATTGTGATCTTTGATATACCAGAGGAAATCCCCCTCCGTCATGGTCCCCACATAACAGCCGTTCCGGTCGATGATGGGAATCGCGCTGTAGCGGTAATGCTCCATCTTTTCCAGGGCCTGGCGGAGAGAATAGTCTTCATAAAGGTAAGCCACTTCGCTTTTCGGTGTTATAAAAAACAATACATTCATAGTTATGCCTCATTCTTTTATGTAATTACACGGATTGTTCCGTGCTTTGCACTCTCACAATCCGTAATCAGTATTATACAAAAGCCGCCGAAACACGTCAATAAATTTGGGCATTTTAATCAAAATTTCACAGAATATTTAAAGAAATATGGCTTCCTTCCCGGTCTTTTCGGATGACAAGTTTCCGGTCCAGCTGCTTTTTCAGCTCCTCCACATGGGAGATGATGCCCACCTGCCGCTCCTCTCCTGCCAGCTCCTGGAGCACCCGGATGGCCTGTTCCCGGGATTCCTCATCCAGAGAACCAAAGCCCTCGTCGATGAACATCGCGTCCAGCCTTACCTTTCCGGCAGTCCGCTGGACGATATCCGCCATGCCAAGAGCCATGGCCAGAGCCGCCATGAAAGACTCGCCACCGGAGAGGGTCCGCACATCCCGGACGGAATCCGTCACACAGCTGTAGATGTCCAGATCCAGCCCCACCTCGCCCTGGAGTTTCAGATCGCTGATATCCCGGCATTTGAGGTAAAATTTCCGGTCCGTCATGACCTCCAGCCGCCGGTTGGCCTCATGGATGATGGCCTGGAAATACCGTCTCTGGACATAGGTCTGGAAATCCAGCCCTGCGGCCTGGCGGCGTTTTCCGTTGGCGGTCCTGTCAAGCCGCCCCACCATACCGTAGGTTTCCGTCAGTTCCTCCCGTTTTTTCAGAAGAACTGCGATCTCTTTTGCGGCGGCCTCATTTTTCCGGTAAAGATGGTCCAGCTCCCGCTCTTCCTCCTCCAGAGATTCTTTCCGTTCTTTCAACTCTGAAAGAGTCTCCGGCAGGATTCCCTTCTTCTCCTCCGCTTCCAGAGCCTCTCTCAACCGGTTCTGCTCTTCCTTTTCGCTCTCCAGAGCTCCAAAGTGCCGGTTTCGTTCCTCCAGAAGCTGATCCAGAGCAGCTTTCGAGCGGTTTGCCTCCGTTTTCAGCGTCCGCTTTTCCTGATCAAGAGCCTGATAAACGGCCTCGGCTTTTCGTTTTTCCGGATAAGGAAGGCGGCTCCTCTTGAGTTCCAGCTCCTTTCGGGCAAGCTCACAGGAAACCCGGGCCTTCTCAAGCTCCGCCCTGGTTTTCTCCAGCTTTTCTTCCAGAACGGCAGTTTCACTCTCCAGAACCTTCAGTCGCTCTTTTCCTGCCTCCCAGCGCTTCTTTTTCTTAAGAAGATCCTCCCGCCATTTCTTAAGAGCCTTACTCTCATCGTCAAGAACCTGTTCTTTTTCCCGGCGTTTTTCCTGGTCTTCCTTTTTCCAGGAGAGAGCCTCCGTGAACCAGCGGGCGCTCTCCTCCTGAAGATGGGCATTTTCCACCTGGAAACGCTGTTTCTCCGCCACGAAACCTTCCTTCAGACGGTTCAGCTCCTGCTGGAGACTCTCCGCCCGCTCCTTCGCCGCATCGACCTTTTCCTGGGTCACATCCTGATGAACTGCTTTCGCCGGGGACGGATGCTCACGGGAACCGCAGACCGGACAGGGTTCTCCCTCTTTCAGCTGACCTGCGATCAGGCCTACCTGCTCCGCCAGGAAACAGGTGTAGAGCTTGTTATACTCCTCCGCCTGCTTTTTGTAGAGGGCCAGCCCCTGCTCTGCGGCCGCTTTTTTCTTCCGCAAAGAAGTTTCCAGGCCCAGAAGCAGCTCCTGCTGCTCCTGAAGGCCCGTGCAGGCCTCCCGCGCAAGGCTCAGCTCCCGCAGGCGTTTTTCCAGATCGGGGATCTCTTTTTCCGTCCCTTCCAGGGACTCCTGCACTTTTTTGAGTTCTTCCGTCTCTTCTTTTCCGGCTTTTCGCTTTTCCTGCCAGAAATCACTGGCACTTTCCAGCTTTTTCCGGTCCGCCTCCGCCTTTTTAAGCCTTCCTTCGAGATTTTCCAGCTCCTGATAGTCCGGAAGGAGACTCTGAATCCGAAGAAGCTCCGCTTCCACCTGGGCGCCTCTGGTTTCCAGCGCCTTCGCCGCCTCCTCCGCTGCTTTTCGGAGCTCCTGTTCCTGCAGCTTTTTTTCCAGAATCCAGCTTTCATGGGCCGCCATCCGTTCCCCGCAGTTTATCTTCCGGCTCTGAAGCTCCTGATAAAGTTCTTTTTTCCCAATTTCATCCTGCACCGTCTTTTTTTGCTCTTTGAGAAGGGCCAGTTTTTCCGAAAAATCCTGCTGCACCGCTTCGATGGTCACCTGGGCGTTCTCCCCCCAGCGCTCCTCGTTTTCCGTCAATTTCTGAAGTTCCTCCGCTTCAGTGCTTTCCGGCAGAGCAGAAAGGGCGGCAAATTCCCGGAGACAGTCCTTCCGATTCTCCGAAAGCTCCTCCTCCAGGTTTCCCGCCGCTTCCCGGAGTTTCGCCTGAATCCTGCCATAGATCCGGGTATTGAAAATTTTCCCGAAAATCTCTTTTCGTTCCTTGGACGGGGCCAGGAGAAGCCTCAGAAAATCGCCCTGGGCAATCATGGCGATCTGAAGGAACTGGCTGGCATCCAGGCCTACGATCTCGGCGATCTTTTTATTCGTCTCCGGAATCTTTCCTTTAAAAATACTGCCGTCGGGAAGGGTCAGCTCCACGCCCGCGCCCTCCCGGGTCAGGGCATAGATGCCGTCCTTGTTTTTTCGCCGGCTTTTCCGCTGGTAGGCCGGATTTCTCCGTACCGTGTAGCGGTCTTTTCCGGCCAGAAACGTAAATTCCACATAGGTCGACGTCTCATCGGAGGCATACTGGCTCCGCATCATCTCGCCGTCCCTCTTTCCGCCGCTGGTCTCGTCAAAAAGACAGAACGTAATGGCGTCAAAAAGCGTGGTCTTTCCCGCTCCGGTGTCCCCGGTGATGAGAAAAATGCCGCTTCCGATGGCTTCAAAATCCACGACCTCCGTCCCGCCGTAGGAACCGAAGGCAGATAAGGTCAGTTTCAACGGCTTCATATCTCTTCCCTCGCTTTCTCCAGAATCCGACTCATGAATGCCTCCTCCTTCTCATCCAGAGGAACGCCCTGAACTTCCTCATAGAAGGTCCGAAATACCGACAGCGGATCCTCCACTTTCAGGTCTTTCTCCGTCTCCTCCATAAAGTTTCTGGTCCTGCGGTTCTCAATCCGGTATTCCAGCAGGTATTCGTATGCCTTCTGGAGCCGTTCGCCCGGCCGGTAAAGCTCCTCTTCGTCCGTGAGAGTCACACTGACAAAATCGCAGGCGCCCTCCTCTTCCGCTTTTTTCAGCACTTCTTCCAGCGTGCCCTTCACCCGGCGCACATCTCGTAGCGGATGAAGGGGCAGTGTTTCGATGAGGGGTTCGCTTCCTTTTTCTCCCAAAGTCACCATTGTGATGGATTTCTCCTGATACTCCTCACTGAGGGAATACTTGAGCGGCGTCCCGCAGTAACGGATGTGGGGTACTTTCACCTTCTGCGGGCCGTGGATATGGCCCAGAGCCACATAGTCAAAATTTTCTACGAGGGAAACGTCCACGCTGTCCAGGCCTCCTACATTCAGGGAAACCTGCTCGGAATCTGAGGTCTCGGGACTTGTGCTGCCGTTTTTATAAAACTGGTGGGAAAGGAGCACATTCCTACCGGAAAAATCAATCGCTTCCCGTTCCAGGATCCGCCGAATCGCCGTCTCATAGTCGCTGATCTCTTCCCCCGGAAACAGCGAGCGTACATAGGCCGGTTTTAAAAAGGGAAGAAGGTAGAAATGAACCGGACCAAATTCGTCGGTGAGAGTCACTTTTTTCAGATATTCTCCTTCTTTTTCCGGAGCGGAAACCGCGATATGAATCTGATGCTTTTCAAGGAAACCGCTGGCATAGTTCAGCCTCTCCGCCGAGTCGTGGTTTCCCGCGATGAGAAGCACCGGAATCCGGGGCGTGATGTCGGAAAGCTCCGTGAGGAACTCATCCAGCACCGTATAGGCCTCCCCGGAGGGAATCGAGCGGTCAAAAACATCCCCCGCAATCAGAATCGCATCCGGATGATACTCTTTTGCCCGTTCCGTGATCTCATGCAGAACCGCCCGTTGATCGGGAAGCAGACTGTAGGAATAGAGCTGTTTACCGATATGAAGATCAGAAATATGAAAAAAACGCATGCTTTTCCTCCTTTTAATAGGCTTTTTTTTCACAGATATTCATGGAAAAGACCATCGACACCAGGAAAAGCCAGAAGGAAGCGGCGGCTCCGCCCCAGAGCACCTCCCCGGAGAAGACGATCCTCCAGGCCTCGGAATTTTCTCCCGTGATCCTTGTAAAAATGGCCACGGCCGCGATGGCAAGCCCCGCTAGGAACAGGTAGCCCAGTTTTGCCTTTCCTATGCCGACCTTGTAGATCAGCGGCAGTTCAAAGGCTGCAAAGAGAAGACCCACGATGAGAATCACCGGAAGCACATCCAGAAAATCTCTCGTATTGGTTCCGCCAACGAGATTGAAAATCAGGTTGATGAGGATGCCCGCCAGAAGACCCAAAACGGAAAACAGATATTTTTCCGCGGTCTGTACCTTTCTGGAGACGGGCAGAAGCACGCCATAACCTGCCCATTTTGCCTGCTCCTCCAGGCCCAGCAGCGTTATCACCGCCATGGAGGGATAGAGGCAGCTCAAAAGGGAGAAGAAAAACACGTTTTCCTCCACCACGCCAAAGAGAGCAAAGATCACGGTAAAGCCCAAAAACATCTTTCCTTTTTTCCGAAGCATCAGAAAATCCTTATATAACAGTGCCTTCATCGTCTCACCGCCTCCTTTGTCAGATACTGCATGATGTTTTCCAGGGAAGGAGCTTCCAGAAGAAGCGTTTCTTCCATGCCCTCAGGCAGAAGACTCTTCTCAAAAAGCAGGCTGCCGCCAGTCTCCGTACGGCAGATGCCTCTCCAGGCGCTCCGCGGAATTTTCTCCAGCTCCTCATCGGAGGCCGTAAGAAAGCCATAGCGCTTTTTCAAGGTTTCCTTTTCTTCCGCAAAGATCAGTTTTCCTTTGTAAAGAAAAGCCAGATCATCGGATATTGCCTCCGCCTCCGCTGTTTTTTCCATGAAAAGCAGAACGGCCTGGCCGTCTTTTTTTGCAAAATCCTGAAACAGGCTCAGAGCCAGCTCTTTGTCCTCGAGCTCCAGGCCAGCCATGGGCTCATCCAGGATCAGAAGCTTCGGCTCATGGGCCAGGGCAGAAAGAATCCGTACCTTCTGCTCCGCTCCCCGGGTAAGTTCCCGCAACGGCCTCGTAAGAGAGAGGGAAAACCGGTCTGCCAGTTCAAAAAAGTAAGACTCCTGCCAGTTTTTATAACACCCCTTCAGGATCCGGCTGATCTCTTTCGCGTTCAGGCAGTCCGGGAAACCGCCCTCCGCAGGAACAAACCCGCAGTGTTCCAGCACCTCTCCTTTCTCAAAAAATATCACGTTTCCCTCGTCCATCCGGAGCTGTCCGGTCAAAAGCTTAAAAAGCGTCGTCTTTCCCGCGCCGTAAGCTCCCATAACGCTCATAAGTCTTCCGGCTTCCAGAGAAAAGCTCACCGGCTCCAGCTTAAAATCTTTGTATTTTTTCGTAATTCCTTCGATTTCCAGTATTTTTTCGCCCATATCGGCTCCTTTCCGTCTCGCGCATTTGTTCGTGTATAGACAAGCATAAACAGTATCCCTCCCCTTGTCAACCGACATTTTTTCCAGCGGCAGACCTTTCTTCCGCAAAATCACCCTTTACCGGAAGCTCCCGTTTGTGATAGGATAAGAGCAGACAAAGGAGGGTATTATGCAGCAGGCAGACGAAACATTTTTAACGACAACCCAGGAGCCCCGAAAGCTCTCCATCGCCATCTCCCGGTATTTTTCCGGTGAGCTGACGGAGCCTGATCTCAAAGAACGGTATGAAAAATTTTTGCGGCAGCGGAGCCGGGCGGCCATGCTCCAGATCATCAAAGACGGCTCGTTCCAGGAAATGGTAAAACTGGCGGAGGGCGGTTTTCTCACCCATGCCCTTTACCAGGAGGCCATCCTCAAAACCGCCGACGCCGGCCGAACCGAAATGACCGTCTATCTACTCCGGCAGCGGGAACGGCTGGACCCGGAGGAGGAAACAAAAGATCCTTTTGCTCTCGATTTCTAAGGAGGCAGTCCATTGAAAACTCTTGAACAGCAGATTCTTTCCTGCATGACCGTCCGGCTGACAGAGCAGTTCCCGGCTCTTGCTCCGGCCTTTTCTCTTCTCTCCTTTCAGGAAAGTGAAAATATGGGAACTGACGGCAGCTGCTTCTATTATGAGAAAACGGCGCTTCGGAACGCTTTTCTTGAAAACCGGCTGGATTTTCTCTTTCTCCACAGCCTCACCCATATGCTTTTTCTCCATTTTCTCCCGGAGGCTTCCGTGGAACAGGAGGTCTGGAATCTGGCGGCTGATCTTGCCGCCTCTTATTTTGTGGATACTTATCTGCTCACAGAAAGCCCCGAAGCGACGGAGCGGCAGAAAATCTATGTCAAACTGCCGCCGGGAGCTCGAAGCGCCGAAAAGTTTTACTCTTTCCTAGCGGGGCTACCAGCTGAAGAAAGGCAAGGCTTTCTTGCCTGCCAGGCGGATGACCACAGCCGCTGGTTTTCCAAGGGAGACGATGTTTTTGGCTCTTTTACGGGGTCTGGTGGCACAGAGGCTTCCGATCTTTTTCCGGGAACACCTTCTGACAGTGGTAACAGTTCTGGTTCTAGCGTCACTTCCAGCCCGGATTTTCCCCAGAAGACGGCTTCTTCTGCCCGTACGGAGCAGCTTCAGCGGATTTGGAAAACACTGGAGCTTCTCTCTCTTTCCGCTCTCACTCCCTCTCCCCGGAAAAAGAGCCGCCGCGGCGCAGCTCCCGGGAGCCGCCTCGAATGGCTTCTGCTGGAGAAAAAGGGGAGCTACGATTTCCGCCGCTATCTAAGGCGCTTCACCATCACCCGGGAGGAGACAAAGGCAGATCTTGACAGTTTTGACTACATTCCCTACTGTTACGGTCTTTCCCGGCCGGAAAAGCTTCTCTTTCTGGAGCCTCTCGAATACCGTGACTCCACGAAAATCCAGGATCTGGTCATCGCCATCGATACCTCCGGCTCCTGTTCCCTTGAGACCGTCAGCCGTTTTCTCTCCGAAACCCTGGTAATCCTTTCTTCCAGCGAGAACTTTTTTAAGAAGATGAACGTCCACCTGATCCAGTGCGACTCCGCCATCCAGTCCCACACCGTCATCCATTCCGTGGAAGAATGGATGGAAAATTCCCGGAAAATCCGTATTCTCGGCCGGGGCGGCACGGATTTCACTCCTGTTTTTTCCTATGTAAAAGAGCTTCTGGAAAAGAAGGAACTCACCCATCTGAAGGGTCTTCTCTATTTCACCGACGGGGACGGGATCTATCCGACCAGCCCGCCGCCCTATGAGACCGCTTTCGTTTTCACAGATTTTTCCTTTCTGAATTATCCGGTCCCAGCTTTTATCACAAAACTCTGCCTGGAAACAAACCAGGCCGGAAACGAGGTTTTTCAATATGAACATTAAAGACGCAAAAGAGGAGATCCGGCGCACGCTCCGCGCCTATACCGCCCCCGAGGGCTATCGGATTCCCAGAGTCCGCCAACGCCCAATTCTGCTCATCGGACCGCCGGGCATCGGAAAGACGGCCATCGTCGAACAGGTGGCAGAGGAATGTCAGGCGGGCTTCGTCTCCTACACAATGACCCACCACACCCGGCAGAGCGCCATCGGTCTTCCCTTCCTCAAGGAAAAAGATTACGAAGGAAAGCATTTTTCCATCACGGAATACACGATGAGCGAGATCATCGCCTCAATTTATCAGTATATGGAGGACAGCGGACACAAAACCGGCATTCTTTTTATCGATGAGATCAACTGCGTCTCCGAGACCCTCACCCCGGTCATGCTCCAGTTCCTCCAGAATAAGACTTTCGGCAATCATCCGGTACCGGAGGGGTGGCTCATCGTGGCTGCCGGAAACCCGCCGGAATACAATCAGTCCGTACGGGAGTTTGATATCGTGACCATGGACCGTGTCAAATATATGGAGATCGAGGCGGAGCTCTCCGTCTGGCAGGACTACGCCAGACGCGCCAACATTCATCCGGCTGTCAGCTCCTATCTGGCCCTCCATCCGGAGCATTTTTATTGCATGGAGAGCAATGCCGACGGCAAACATTTCGTCACCGCCCGGGGCTGGGAGGACCTCTCCTGCATCCTTTATTCCTACGAATCCCTGAAGGAACCCGTGACCGAGCTTCTTTTCGGCGAATATCTCCGGAAAGAAGCCATCGCCCGGAGTTTTTCTCTCTACTACCGCTGGTATGAGAAGGAGAAAAAGGATCCGCGGCTGGCTGATTTTCTCACCGGAAAGCTTACGGATCCATCTTTGAAAGAAAGCCTCAGCAACGCCCCGCTGGAGGAACGCTTCGCCGCTGCTTCCCTCATCGCCTCCTTTCTGAAAAATCGTTTTGAAAGCTGGTCTGAGAAAAAGGAAGAGCTGCTCAAATACCGGGAGCTTTTCTCTGACTGGCATCGCCAGGAGTCTGGTCTTTCCGATTTTCTGAAAAAACGGCTGGAAAGTCTGGTCATCCGCAGGAAAAACGCCCTGATCTCCATTCCTGACGCCCTCTGGGAACAAAAGCTTCTGGAAGGACTGGAGGATTTCGCCCTCTCCCTGCCGCAGGAGACCCAGGAAGAAAATGTACGCAGTTTCTATACTGAAAAACGGGCGGCTTTTCAGAAAACGGAAGAAACTTTGGCAGAGTCTGTCCGTCTGGCCTGCTCTCTTCTGGAACCCGACAATTTTGCCGATCCGCCTTACCTTTATCTCATCACAGAGCTTTCCAAAAACCCTCTCTCCGCTTCCTTCCTCGGCTCTCATCTGGTGGAAGCCTACTTAAACGCTTCGTCCGGGCTTCTGGTCTCCGACCGCGAGGCGGCATTAAAAAAGGCCGTCCGGGAACTTTCCCCGAACAGCCTCTGATTTTCTTTTATTTCTGGCCGGTGGTACTTCCGAAACCTCCGTTTCGGATCTCCACCGCGTCGTCATCCACGGTAATGCCGTATTCTACAAAAATTCCCTGCATAAAGCCAGTGCCTTTCTCGATGCAGACTACTTTTCCTTCCTTGGAATCGTTGGTCAGCTTCGCGAAGATATGGCCCTCGTTATCGGAATAAAAATAGTCGCTGTCAATGATGCCCACGGTGTTATTGAGCTGCAGACGGAACTTAAAGCCCAGACCGCTTCTGGGATAAAGCTTCAGCACCCAGCCCTCTTCCATCTCTGTGCGGATGCCGGTGGGAATTTTCACAGTCTCACCCGGCTTGAGAATTATATTGAAGGGAGTGTAGAAATCATAACCCGCAGAACCTCTGGTGGCCCGTTTCGGAAGCTTCAGTTCCTCATAGACTGCCTTAATCTCCTCTTCTTTTGCCTCCGGAAACTCTCCCTTCCAGGCATTCTCAAACTCATCAAAGCTTACTTTATGGAATTTAGCAATTTTCTTCATCTATTGATCCTCCTCATTTTCAGCTGTTGTGCAATACTACCTGTCCTCTGCGGAGAGAATCCTGCACATCGATCACCCGCTGGTTGGAGCTGCCTTTCCAGTGAAGCTGCGTGTCGCGTTTGTCGCACTCATACTCACCGTCCACAAGCACATCCACATATTTCATGACTTCATAACTTTTTACCGTCTCCCAGAGACTGCCCGTATACATCCAGATCGTCTTCTCCGGAAACTTTTCCCGGATCTCTTTCGCCAGAGCCGTGATCTCCATACGGTTTCCCGGATAGAGCGGATCTCCGCCGCTAAAGGTAACGCCGGAAATATAGCTTTTCTCCAGCTGATCGAAGAGTTCCTGTTTTGCTGCCTGGTCAAAAGGAAGTCCCCCATTGGGATCCCAGGTCACCGGATTCTGACATTCCTTACAGCAGTGGTTGCACCCTGCCACCCAGAGGACCACCCGAAGGCCATCCCCGTTGAGCATATCATCCCTGGTAATATTGTGGTATCTCATGTTGTTGTCGCCCCGTTTCATCTATATCAGTACAGTGACAGGCAATTGTAACTGCCTGGTCGCTCCTGCACCAGATTTAGTATTTTTCATTTTATTTTTACACCATATGGTGCGCTGTTCACTATAGTAACATCTCAGGGCGAGGGAGTCAAGCCTTGTTTGCAAAAAAGAAACGGCTTCCAAAACTTTCGCTTCAGAAGCCGTCTGCCTGTTTTTTATCAGTTTCCGCACTCAATGCTGATCTCATTGAAGAGATCCAGCACATCGTCCACTTTCATCGCTTTCTTTTCTTCGCCTTTTTTGTCCAGGATGATTTTTCCCTGGTGCATCATGAGGATACGGGTTCCATATTCGATGGCATAGCGAAGATTGTGCGTCACCATCATGGAGGTGAGTTTTTTCTCCCGAACCAGCTGGTCGGTGAGGCGCATGTTGATATCTGCCGTCTTCGGGTCCAGAGCCGCCGTGTGCTCATCCAAGATCAGGAAATCAATCGGTGTCATCGTGGACATGAAGAGGGACATGGCCTGCCTCTGACCACCGGAAAGAGAACCGACCTTCACATGGAGCTTGTCCTCCAGTCCCAGGTTCAGCGGCCGGAGCATCTCTTTGTAATGCTCTTCCCGTTTCTTCTGAACACCGAGTCCCAGGCCGTAGCGTTTGCCCTTGTTGTCTGCCAGAGCCAGATTTTCCAGGATCGTCATGCTGGGACAGGTTCCCATCGCAGGATTCTGAAAAACACGGCCGATCTTGCTCATTCTCCGGTACTCTTTCTGTCCGGTGATATTTTCTCCGTTGATGGTAATACTTCCGGAATCCACAGGGATACTTCCGCAGATCAGATTTAAAAGAGAGGTCTTTCCGGAACCGTTACTTCCTACAATGGCTACAAATTCGCCATCCTCCACAGTCAGGTTCAGATCCTGAAACAGACACATTTCATTGACCGTACCCGGATTGTAATATTTATAAATGTGTTTCATCTCAAGCATGGATATTCACCTTCTTCTTTCGCTCCATTCCCAGAACCAGAATAATCAGGAACAGGGCTGCGGTAATAAATTTGAGATCTGTGGAGGCAAAGCCCAGGTTGATGGCCAGGGCCACGCAGGCTTTGTAAATCACAGAACCAATCACGACACTGGTTGTCACCCGAAGGAAAGTAATCCTTCTGAAAAGACTTGTACCGATGATAACGCTGGCAAGACCGATGACCATGGTTCCTGTTCCCATGGAAACATCGAAGAAGCGCTGTTCCTGTGCGAAAATGCAGCCGCTCAGGGATACCAGACCGTTGGCAATGGCAAGACCGATGATCTTTACCTTGCCCTTATCCACACTCAGGGAAGTGATGATCTTGTCGTTGTCTCCTACTGCCCGAAGAAGCATGCCCGCTTTCGTCTCCAGATACCAGTCAAGGATGTATTTGCAGGCGAAGGTGATAATGACGATCACCACTACATTTTTAAAAGGAAGAATGGCTTCCGGCATACTTTTGACCAGATCATTTTCAAAGATCGTAACCTTATTATATATAGGAAGGTTTGCTCTTCCCGCGATCCTTAAGTTTACGGTGTAAAGAGCCGTCATCATGATGATTCCGGAAAGAAGATCTCTGACCTTCAGCTTTACATGAATGAGACCGGTAAGGGTTCCCACCACTGCTCCTGCCAGGAAGCAGATCGGCAGTGTCAGCACCGGATTGAAATCCTTACTGATAAGTACCGCCGCAATGGCTGCTCCCATCGGGAAACTGCCGTCCACCGTCAGATCCGGAAAATCCAAAATCTTATAGGTGATATAAATTCCCAGGGCCATGATGGCGTAAATCATTCCCTGCTCCAGTACACTGATCAAAAGTGTCATATCTCATAAACCTCTCAATTCTTTTTTACAGAAAGTTCAGCGCCCCGTTGTTTTCATCCGGGGCGCTGAACCTTTCCGGTCTTTCTTACTCTACGGTAATCGTCTCGTAAATCTCTGCTGCTTCGCCCAGAACATCATCAGAAATTGTGAAATCGATGTTGCCTGCTGCCTCGGTGTTTACATAAACATTGCCGCCCTCGCAGATCTCAAAGGGAGTCTCTGCTGCAGTTGCCTCGCCCTTCAGGACTTTTGCTGCCATCTCGCCGGTCTGTTTTCCAAGAGCTACATAGTCGATGCCGACAGCTGCCACACAGCCGTTTTTCACCTGCTCTACCTCAGAACCGAATACCGGGATCTTCGCGTCGTTTGCTGCTGCCAGGACAGTCTGAAGAGCGGAAACAACGGTGTTGTCTGTCAGGTTGGAGATGCAGTCTACCTTGGAAGCCAGATCTTTGGCTGCCATTTCCACATCGGCGATGGTGTTGATACCGGTATCTACGATCTCAAAACCGTACTCTTCTGCATGGTCCTTGTACTCCTGAATCGTGCTGACGGAGTTTGCTTCGCTGGTGGTGTAAAGGATACCGATCTTCTTTGCATCCGGCATCAGCTCACGGATCAGCGCCATCTGCTCTGTTACCGGCAGTTTGTCGGAGGTACCGGTGATATTTCCCACATTGGTTCCGTCTTCATTGACAAGGCCTGCGCCGGCCGGATCGGATACTGCGGTGTAGATCACGGGAATGTCTGCATCCATAGCACTGTTGTAAGCACTCATGGCACTCGGTGTTGCGATCGCACAGATCAGATCCACTTTCTTATTTACGAAGCTGTCAGCGATGGTCGCTGCATTTCCGGTGTCTGCCTGAGCGTTCTGATATTCAATCGTGAGGTTTTTGCCCTCCTCATAACCTGCTTCTTTTAAACCTTCCAGAAAACCTTCCCGACAGTTGTCCAGAGAACCGTGCTCTGCGAACTGGCTGATACCGATGGTCACGGACTCCTCGTCTGCCATTGCCGGAACTGCCATTGCTGCTGCCATTGTCATTGCTGCCATTACCATTGCCATTACTTTTCTTCTCATCTTTCATTCTCCTTTTCCATACTGTGTTTTTGTAAATGTCTTACTGTTCGTCAAAGATACACCGGTGTCGGAAAGAAAATGAGAGAGCTCAGGGCCGGAAGCGATCTTCTGTATAAAAAGAAAACCGCCTCAGATCAGATCATCCTGATTTGAGGCGGTAATAAAATCTTATTATCGCGGTACCACTCAACTTAGCTGTGCTTTCACACATGCCCTCTCTCGCACGCACTATCATACGCTCCGGATTGATAACGGGTTCGGTTCCCGGCTGCTCCTACTCTGTGACTTCATTTCAGGCCGCCCTCGAAAGTCCATTCAGCAAATCAGTCCATACTGCAATCTCACCATCTGCAACTCTCTTTGATCTTCCAAGATGCTTACTACTCTTTCTCATCGGTTTGCTCTTTGTTGTGGTAAAGTCTAACACTAAATATCCGACTTGTCAAGCCTGTTTTTTTATTTTTTTCATTCCATTTTCGGGAAAGGGGAGTTTTCTTTATATTTTTGGAGCAAATCATGCTATTGTCAGGTAATATTGAGTTTTTCACACTCTTTTATTGAATATCATCACCTGTCATACCACTGTGACTGCACCTCATAAAGCCGGGCAAACTCCCCTTGTAATTGCATCAGTTCATCGAAGCTGCCATCCTCTTCTATCTTCCCGTTTTTGAAGACGATGATCCGGTCTGCGAGCCTGGCGACGGAGATCCGGTGGGTGACGTAGATGACGGTTTTATCCTTCGCCAGGGAATTGTATTTCTCAAAAATTTCCGTTTCCGCCAGAGGATCCAGGTTGCTGGTAGGCTCGTCCAGAACGATCAGATCACGGTTCCGATAGGCCGCCCGGGCGATTGCGAGCTTCTGCCACTGGCCTCCGGAGAGATCCGTTCCCCCCACATATTTTCCCAGAAGCTTATTTTCCAGAGCCGAAAGCCCGGAAAAAGCAAGGGCGCGCTCTATCACCTTTTCCTCATAGCGCTGATGGGTCTCTCCAAGAAATACATTCTCATAAAGCGTAAACGTTTCATAATGGGTCGGGTCCTGGACAACCACGCTCTGGGCGTCAAAACGAGACTCCGGATGGAGCTCTTCCGTCGGTTTCCCGTTCAGGAGGAGCGTCCCCTCAGACGGACTCAGCATGCCGGTAAGAAGTTTTACAAAGGTCGATTTTCCTGCGCCGTTTTCCCCGACAAAGGCGACCTTCTCGCCAGGATGCAGGGTAAAATCCACACCGTTTAACGTATATCGTGTGGTCAGCAGATAGCGGTATTTCACGCCTTTTGCCTCCGCCCTATGGAGCGACACTTTCTCCGATTCCAGAGTTTCATCCTCCTTAAGATCCATCAGGTCAAAAAACTGCGCCGCCCGGTTTTTCTGCGCCTGAAAGCTTCCAAAGGCCCGGATCAGCTGGGCGGAATCTGTGATCAGTGTCCCCGTCATAGCAAAAACCGCGCTCATGGCTCCCAGAGAAAGCTTTCCCTGGGCCAGGAGAAGAATCGCCAGAACCATGCCGCCCACATGGGCCACATTGTAAAAAAGAGAATTTACGATCTGTAATAACGCGCGGTTCCGAATCAGTTTTTTCTGGCGGATCACATAGGCATCCGCCCGCTCTCTCCATTTTCCGTAAAAGAAGTCATGAAGCCCCAGCGTTTTGATCTCTTTTTCCGCCGGAGAAAGCAAAAGCTCCTCAAAATATTCGGTCTCCCGCTGAAGCTCCGTACTCTCCTTCACAAAACGGAACTGCAGCTTTTCCCCCAGAGAAACGCTGTAAAGGGTCGGAAGAGGCGCCAGAAGTACAAGGACGCTCAGCAAGGGATGATAAAGATAGAGCGCCGCCGCAATCGTCAGCACAGAAATTACCTTCGCGACCACCACATAACCGCTGATCATCACTTTCCGGTTGATTCCATTCCAGCTGTCCCCGGCAAAGTCAAAGACCTGGCACATCCGGTCTTTCATCACAGGCGCTTCGAGGTACTCCGGCGAAACGGAATTGACTTTTTTCAGCAGATGTACCTTGAAAAGCTCCTGCTGCCGGTTGGCCTGAACCATATCCAGCTGCTCAAAATCTCCGCCGCCTTCCGGTGCAAGGTAACTCTCCAGAAGGTCCGCCGCAAACGAGATTCCCCAGTAAAGCACGAGCATGAGCGCCGCTTCTGTTACGCGATTCCCGGCATTTTCCACCACGGAAATATACCGGCCCCAGATTTCCGCAATAAGCGGTCTTAAGAAAGAAAGCAGGACAAAAAGTCCCAGATAGATGCAGCTGATCCCTTTTGTTGCACGGAAAACATAGAGAAACAGGCGAAGCAAATGGCGAAAAGAAGGCTTCTGCTCCTTCTGGATCTCCTGTTCTTTTTTTGTCGTATGATCATTCATGGGAGTTCACCTCCCTCTTCTGGGCCCATTTCTTCTGGTACCACTGCTTCTGGGCCTTCCACATATCTGCGTAGATACCGCCCCGCTCCAGCAGCTCCTCATGCGTTCCCGTATCCACGACCCGGCCCTTGGAGATCACCAGAATACGGTCGGTGATTCTGGTAGAGCCCAAACGATGGGTGATAAAAAGCGAGGTCTTGTTCTCTGCGAGCTTCGCAAATTCACTGTAAAGTTCACTTTCCGCCATAGGGTCCAGCTGGCTCGTGGGTTCATCCAGGATCAAAACAGGCCTGTCGCCCATCAATGCCCGGGCCAGAGCAATCCGCTGCCACTGCCCTCCGGAAAGATCTACGCCTCCCTCAAAATCCCGGTTCAGCATGGTATCTTCTCCCTTTGGCAGGCGTTCCAGAAAAGGCAGCACCTTTCCCTTCTGCATCGCCTTTCTTACCGCCTCCCTGTCAGAAAGCTGCTCCACATCACCGATTCCCACGTTTTCCCTTAATGAAATGCTGTACCGTGTAAAGTCCTGAAAAACCGTTCCGAATATTTTTTCCCGCGCTTCCCTCGCATAAGCCTGCAGAGGCTTTCCTCCGATCAGAATCCGGCCGCTGTCCGGTTCGAAAAGCCCGAGCAGGAGTTTGACCATCGTCGTTTTTCCTTCTCCATTCATTCCCACAACAGAAATTTTTTCTCCGGCCCTGATCTCAAAGCTCATATGGGCCAGCACCTGCCTGTCCGTCCCGGGATATGTAAAACAGACGTCCTCAAAGGAAATGGAACAGTCTTTGGGAACTTCCTTCGCCTCTCCATAGGTTTCTTCCGAAAGGTTGAAAAACCTGTCATAATATTCATAGGCCTTTATGTGATAGCCCATGTTTGCAACGATATTCGTGTAATAGGAAAGATTTTCCGCCAGCGTCGTAAATATAGCCCCCGCCAGGGCCACAAACGTCGGAAAAGAAAGCTCCCCTGTCTGATAAATCCACAGAAGAAGGCCTGCATTTATCAGCTGACCAACTCTGGAGATATTTCTCTCTGCAAAATGATGGCGGAGATTCTGGAAATAATAGCGTTCATATTCCCGGTTTCTACCTCCGAGCCGCTTCTGAAACGTGCGGATCAGGAAATCGGACGACTGGTTTAACCGATTTTCCCGGATCGTTTTTGGCTCACAGAGCATTTTTTCCAGCTTTTCATACTGGATCTCCTTCTCCCAGTAAGTTTCCATCTCCTCATAAATGTTGAAGGAGTTTTTAAAGCACAGCACACGTTCCAGCACAACGGGAGCCAGAAGCGTGAACAGAAACCACCAGCGGATTTTTAGAAAAAGAATCAAAGTTCCGGCAGTGGCCACCGTCGCTGTCAGCGCATTGCAGAAATACTTTGGAAAAAGATGCAGCGCAGCTGTTTCCGCCCGGCCGTAGGCTTTGTCTATGATCTCTCTGGAATCTTTGTTTTCGTAATGCTCATAACGCAGTTTTTTCAGTTTCTGCAGCATCCTTCCCTTATAAGCAGACCGGAAAATCAACTCCGTCTGAGGTTCCACATAGACCTGCTGCAGGAGATTTAAAAGATCCGGCAGCACCGCGCTCACGATAAAAACCAGCATGGTCGGAACAATCGCCGAAAACGCCAGCTCTCCCCTGGCGATCGAAAGCCCATCCGTCATCAGCCGCTCGCTCGCCAGGACAAAAACCGGCGGAAGAACACCGGAAAGTATTGCTAAAGCAAACGCCAGAGGCACCAGAAACGGATTTGTGGATGATAGAATGGTAAAAAGATCTTTGTAGGCCGATTGGATTCGGTTCATTTTTGAGGATTCCTCCGTACTTAGCTTTCCGCTTTTTCATATCGCATTCTGCGCCAGAAACAGTTTTGCATAGCCACCATTAAGCTCCATTAGTTCGTTGTATTTTCCATTAACAAGATGGATCTTGCCCTGGCTTCGTCTTTCTCTTCTACCAACACTTCATAAAAATCTTTTACACTTCCATCTCTGCTCAGGGCAACGCTTGAACCAGTAAGATTATTCATGGATAATCTTAAATTATTATTTGTAGTATTTGTCTTGTAGGCTATGTTTTGGGCATCCAACAAATTTTTAGCCCGGAAAAATTTTTCCATATCGGAAGTGCAGTATACTTCTTTCCATAATAACATAGCAGGCTCCTTTCCTCAAAAAGCAGGTCTGGCACTAATATGAGCAGTTCAAACGTTCAGACAGTGTCTGAACGCTACTATACTCTTATAAGATAGCAGACAATATTTTATGGCACTTATAAAATGTCATAGTCAATCCCCTTTTTCTGGTTTATGCCATTCATTCAAAACAGTTTCTACCTGTGCAATTAACTGCTCCTTATTTGGAATATAAGAAACATAACGGGACGCAAAAATATTATTGGACAGACCACCAAGAGCATATTCAGCAGCTATACTGTCCTTATCCGTACACAGAATAATACCGATTGGCGGATTATCATGTTCATCATTCACTTCTGCAGCATAGTAGTTCAGATACATATTAAGCTGCCCGGCAGCTTCCGGCGTGAGCTTAGTTGTTTTTAACTCAATCAGCACATACGCCCGAAGAATTTTATTATAAAAAACCATATCCACATAATAATGAGTATTATTCAGTGTAATGCGCTGCTGCGTTCCTACAAACATAAAACCGCGTCCTAACTCTAACAAGAATTTCTCTATTTGTGCGACCAGTGCTTTTTCAAGGTCACTTTCAAGCATAGGCTTGTTTTCCGGCACTCCTAAAAATTCAAATACATATGGGTCTTTGATAATATCTAATGGAGTAGCCATCTCAATTCCTTTTTCTGCGAGAGCAAGAACTGTTTCTTTATTTGCTTTTCCCTCTGACAATAATAATCGTTCATAAAGAGAAGTGGAAATCTGCCGCTTTAATTCGCGTATCGACCATCCGGAGTTGATCGTTTCCTTTTCATAAAAACTGCGTTTGTCCGGGTCTGAAATTGTTAATAGCTCGCAATAATGCGACCAACTCAATTTGCCAGACACTGTCTGGCAAATTGGATATGCAAGATAAAACGCCCTCATATTCTGCAAATTAGAACGTGAAAAACCTTTTCCAAATTCCGCAGTTAATTCTTTTGAAAGCTGCTTTAAAGTTTGCTTTCCGTAATCTGCCCGGTCTTTATTTTTCTGTTCATACTCAACAATAATCTTTCCTACATTCCAATATGTAGACAATAATTCTGTATTTACCTGTACCGTCACACGCTGACGCGCATTCAATAACAACTCTCTGATTTCATTCATCATAAAATTAGTATGTATCAAATCACTCAATTTCAACGCTCCTTTCAAGTTAGAGTGCAATCAATATAACACAAAAATATTTCTGTTTCCATTGTAATAAAGTTATTCTCGTGTCGTTGCTGAGCTACTGAAAGTCCATCATCAACTGCTCACTCACTGGTGTCCTCCGAGTTTATCATTTTAAAGAGTTACCACACGATCCGCCACTTCCAACATGCTTCGGTCATGGGAAATAAAGAGAATGGTTCCTTCATAGGTACGGATAAAGTTCCTGATCCATTGCTGCGCCTCCGCATCCAGATGATTGGCAGGTTCATCCAGAAAAAGAAGCGGTGCTTTTTTCAGAAGTGCCCTCGCAATCGCCACTTTCTGCCGCTCTCCCCCGGAAAGACTGACGTTTTCCCCGCCGGCGTTTTGTTCTGCCAGAGGAAGAAGCTGCAATTTTTCCATAACCGCATCTACCTCTTCTTTTGAGGCAGAAGGGGCTCCCAAAGAAATATTTTCGCGGACTGTTCCGTCAAACAGAAAGGGATTCTGTTCCACATAGGCACACTGTTTTCTCCAGCTTTCCGGTTGAATTTCCCGCAATTCTTGCGTCCCGAGCCAGATTTTTCCCGTATAGCCAGGATACAATCCCAGAATTAACCGCATAAGCGTGGACTTTCCGCTTCCGTTTTTTCCAAATATCATGATTTTTCCGGTCAGCGGAATATGAAGGTTCAAACTATTAAGTACCTCACCCGACGCATTTTCATAGGAAAAATGAAGATTTTCTATTTCTATTCTTTCCGGAAGTACCGTTAGCTCTTCTTTTTCCACGGCTTCCTGATCCCTATAAAAAACAGAAATCCGCTCCTCCAGATTTTTTAAAACAGGAACTTGCGTCACCATATATTTCAGATCCGAAATGAGTTCATTATATTCATAAAAATAGCCCAGCATCACAACCAGAGCACCGGCATTCAGCGCACCTTCCGCCACGCCCAGGGTCCCAGAGAGCAAAAGAACAATCCTGCAAAAAGGATCGAGCGCCTCCATGAGTGTCTCAGTTATAGTCTCCAGACGGTTATTTTTTTCAAACGCGGCCGTATGCGTCTGGAATCGTTTTTCCAGACGGCTGACCATAAGCTTTTGAAGGCCAAACAGGTTTATATTGCAGGCTTCCCTCACAAGCTCACTTTCCATTTTCCGAATATCGCTCCTGTATTCTCTCTCCTGCTTATCATAGACAGCCAGTAGGTTTTTCACATTCAGGGGAACAAGCAGCCGGAAAAAAGACAGGGCCAGAACAAGAACGGTGAGCCAGCCGCAGCACCGGATCGACTGATACAGAAGATACCCAGACACAACGGGAAGATAGAGCTCTTTCGTTTTTAAAAGGACCCAGACATTGGAAAGTTCGATCTGATCATCCTCCAGACGATACTGCACTTCACTGGCGTTCAGCTTCCTGGCGCCTTCATAAGTCTTATTCAGATATCTTTTCAGGATACATTTTCCATGCTTCAGGGAAGCGTTGGTCATAACAACGTCATTTGCTGTGGAGAGTACAGCAGGAATCAGAACCGCAGCCAGGACGCAGCCCAGAATCTGCCACAGGTAGGGAAAACTGATCCTCTGGCTTTCAGAAAAGATTTCATCTGCAAATTTTCCCAGCACAGCCATGGAATAAATCGTCAAAATCTTTCCTGTCATTCTGGAAAGACCGCCAAGCAAAACCGGAAGGAAATAATAGCGCCGACAATCTCTCCTGATTTCTTTTCTATCCCTTATCATATAGTCTTCCTTCTCTCAGCACACAGACCCGGGCGTCCAGTTTTTCCATCAGCTGATCATGAGTGACCATCAGAAAACCGCCGGAGTATTCCGTCAGACAGGCCGCCAAAATCTGCTTTCCTTTCTCATCCAGATGGTTCGTCGGCTCATCCAGGAGTAAAAAAGGAGGTTTCACAGCCAGCGCAAGAGCCAGAAAAATCTTTTTCCGCTCTCCCCCGGAAAGGGCCGCTATCTCCTGATTACTCACTGTTTTTCGATTCAGGCCAAACCGATCCGTATATCCCAGAGCTTCTTCCTTATCCCTCTTCAGTATTTCGTCATACAGGGCTTCCCCAGTAATACTGAGCATCGGATCATCCTGTGGTAAATACAAAACCTTTCCGGAAAACATCTTTCTGCTAAGCTCCCCTGCCTTCACTTTTCCGAGGAGAACTTTTCCTTTTTCCGGCCGCTCCAGCCCGGTCAGCAATTTCAACAGGGTAGATTTTCCTGCACCATTAGCTCCTCTCAAAAGAATTTTTGCTCTGTGATCCATGGAAAAGGATGCGTCTTTCAGGATTTCTCTGTTATAGGAAAAACTCACGTTTTCCAACGTAATCTCATTTCCTTCTATTTCTTCTTCCCGGTTTTCACTGGCAAACAGCTGTGTAAGCCGCTCTTCGGCCACCTTCGCGACTGCTAGTTTCGGCCAGAGCAGGAAACTGCTTTTCAACGCTCCATAAAAATTCCCGGACAGAGCAATTCCCTGGATTCCGACTTCTAAGGGAACCTTACCCATAACCGCAAGCACTCCTACAATACAGTAAGTTCCATAAGATAAAAGCTGACTCAAAAACTCATACAGCGCCATTTCTCCATTTGAAGCATAGATGGACTCTTTGCCGATTCTGCGGTAACGGGCATAGAGTTTCTCCAGTCTGTTCAGCCACCATTCTGTCAGATTGTAAATTTTTATCGTCAGAAAGCCCGAAAAAGCCGTGAGGATGAAATCTGTGATCTCCGCCTCGATATCCCGGCAGTTTTCATAACTAACCTGCATATACTTTTTGACAATCAACGGCGGAACGATCTGTACCATCCCGATCGCCAGAAGAAGAACCGCCATCATAGGATTCAGAAAGAAAAGATACCCTCCGAAAATCAAAACCTCCGCAACAGCTGCCACAAGCGAAGGGAATTTTTCAAACCGTTTTTCCATCACCGTATCAAAATCATTGGTAAAATGTTCCAAATCCTCTCCCACAGAGGAATGATACAGTTTTTCCAACGGAAGCCTCAGATACGACTGATAAAAAGACAGCTTAGCAATCTGGATCTCTATCCGCTTTTCCTTCTTATATTTCATTTTCAGTACCATACTTATCCCATGGTAAAAGACCAGCAGTCCCAGCAGGATTCCACCGTAAAACCCTACTTTCCTGACCTCTCCGTCCGTCGCCAGCAGGACAAGCTGCGACAATAGGAAGGCCTGGAGCAGCTGAAAGGGGATGGGCATGAGTTTTAAGCCTATTGCTTTTTCATATCGCATTCTGCGCCAGAAACAGTTTTGCATAGCCACCATTAAGCTCCATCAGTTCGTTATGTTTTCCATTCTCGATAATTTTTCCGTCTTCCATATAAAAGATCTGATTGCAGGGAACGACGGAGGTCAGTCTGTGCGATACAAAGATGATCGTCTTATCTTTCAGATATTTATGGACTAATTCATAAAATCTCTTCTCAAACAGCACATCGATCGCGCTGGTGGGCTCATCCATCACAAGAATTTCCCGGTCTGCATAGATGGTCCTTGCCAGAACAAGTCTTTGCAGCTGACCGCCGGACAGAAGTTTGCCGTTTTCTCCAAATTCCTGCCCGATTTTCTGATCGAGATCCGGAAGCTCCTGCAAAAGCTCCACTTTTTCCAATGCGTCCCGCACCCGTTTTTTATCCGGCTGACGGCTCATGGCAACATTTTCCGCCACAGAGGCTTCATAGATGCTGAAATCCTGAAACATTGCAGAAAAACAGTTCCTGTACTCATCGACTGCGATCTCCTGCACGGTTCTTCCGTTGTATTTCATCTCCCCCGCATCCGGCTCATACAGGCGGAGCAGCAGTTTGATCAGCGTTGTTTTTCCGGAACCATTTCTTCCTACCACAGCCACTTTCTCACCTTTATGGATGCATAAATCAATATTTTGCAGCACTTGCTTTTCAGGAGAATAGCCAAAACACACCTGTTTCATCTCAAGCTCCCGGAAAGGAATTTTATTCCACTTTTTCTCCAGATTCTTCTCCGTTTCCTGAGGCAGCTGCTCAAACCGCCGAAAACGTTCAATGAAAAGTCCATTCTGCCGGAAAACTGCAATCTCATCTGATAAATCCCCCAGGCGCATCTGAAGTGAAGCGCTGCCGTTGATGATCGCCAGAAAATCTGCCGCCGCTATATTTTTCAGCACCAGTATCCGGATCGTCAGATAAAAGGGAACAAGAAAATCCATACAGACCGCTTCACAGAAAATCCGCTTCCATGCAGAAAGTCTGCCGATTTCACCTCCGGACTGCCGAATCAGAAGTTCCCTGCTTTTCATAAGCGTATGATAACGCCTCATTACCACATCCCGAATCCCCGTAAGCCTCCCCTCCCGGGCATATTCCGGGAGAAACAGAATCCGTTCGTAAGCATTTTCTTCTTTTCCTTTTTCTTTCAGCTTCCAGTCATATGCCACCTGAAGCTGAACCAGCTTCTGATTGATCGCATAATTGACTGCCAGCGACAGGCAGCCAATCACCGGCGCAATGACGTCAATCGTCAGGGAATAACCGATGATACTGACAAAAACTGCTGCATACTCCAGAAGACGCAGCGTATTTTCCAAAACAGAAACCATCCGGTCCTTACACTCCTCGTTGACCAGTGTGATCATCATATAAAACTCCTCGGAATCATACACCCTGATATCCAGCGATCTCGTCTTTTCAAACACTTTATGCTGCAAAACACCGGTCAGTTTTTCCTGATAAACCGGAACCTTTTTGCAGTTGAAAACAGCTTCCGCCCAGAAGCTCACTGCCACAATCAGAAAGCTTACAGCCGTAAAGCATAAAATTTCCCTTATGCTCCGTTTCTGCTCCACGCAGGATACGATATAAGAGAGAAAATATACGCTCAGAAAAACCGACCGGACACCGCCCACCACCCGGAGTAACCCTGCTGTGAGAAGATACTGAGGTGTGGTACGCAGCGTTAAATGCAAAAAGTACCCATTATTCCGAACACTTTTCCAAAATTCTTTCATCTTCTTTCCCCCGCATTTCAGAAAGCCCTGCTCCATATAACTCCTGATGAGCCATATACATGTTCCAGTATACTCCCTGCTGCTCAATCAACTGATTATGGCTACCGCTTTCAACGATCGTACCTTCTTTCATTACCAGAATCCGATCCACCAGCCGCGTTGTCGCCAGACGGTGAGAAATAATCAGAACCGTCCGGTCTTCGGCAGCCTGAAGCAGAAGACGGTCGATTTCACGTTCTGTGATCGGGTCCAGCGCACTCGTGGGCTCATCCAAAATCAAAAACGGAAAATCATTCGCAACCACCCGCGCCAGCGCCAGCCTCTGCATCTGCCCTCCGGATAAAAGCAGTCCCTCATCCGAAAATTCATGCGTCATCTGCCTGTCCAGATCCGGAATTTTTTCCTTCAATCCCATTTTTTCAAGGGATTTCCATAAAATATCGTCTGAGACAGGACCATTTACGCAAAGATTTTCCCGTACCGATAACGGATAGATCTGAAAATCCTGGCTCACAACTCCAAAAAAGCGATTTAAGTCTCTTCTGCTATATGTAGAGAGGCTGCTGCCATTTAAAACTACGCTTCCTTCCTGACAGGGAAAAAGATTCACCAAGAGAGAGGCCAGCGTCGTCTTTCCTGCTCCGTTTTCGCCTACAACCGCTATTTTTTCACCAGAATGAATCTCCAGACAGACATCATGCAGCGCTTTTTTCCCACTCGCATACTGATAGCCCGCATTCTGACATTCCAGCACCCAGGAATCATTTTTTCCGGAGATTTTTCCTGTTTTTACTGCCGTATCTTCTGTTTTCTCTTCCTGAGCCGCCAGAAATTCTTCATAATCCTGCACATACCGGAGAGAGCTCCCGATTTCCACAAACTGATCCAGCAGCATTTCCACATCCCAGCCCAGAATTGCCACCGACTGAGCAATTCCAACAAAATCACCCACCAGCATCTGTGCGCCTGATAAAATGCGAACCGCCACATAAGCAATCGGAAAGAGAACGATCACCGCATCGCCGATACAGGCTTCCAGAAAAGAAAACAGCGCAAGTTTCCCGCCAAATCTCTTCTGCTCTCTGATGATTTCTTCCGTTCCTTCCTCGTAAATTCCTTCTACCAGGTCGGATTCCGCATACATTCTGAGATCCTTTGCATACTTTGGAAGATAAAAAATCCTTCTCGCATACTCTTTTTTCCGTTCCGCCTCCGTCGTCGCATGGTTGAAGGTATATTTTATCTTCTCTCCAATGCTTCCCGCCAGAAACGAATAGACGAGTGAAAACAGACAAAACAGAATTGCTCCCAAATCCACCTTCACAAGATACACAAGCACAAGGCCCAATGCAAAACAGAGGCCACAGGCAGCCCCGGAAGTCTGCGCAACCCCTGCCATTTTCACAGCTGTATTGTCCAATACCTGGCGATATTGATTCAGAAACTTCGGATCACAGAACGCTTCATAACCTGCGCTTCTGGCCGCACGGAAGATGTTTTCATTCACATTTTCCTTCAGTTTTGTCTCAAAATTGACAAAATATACCTGTTTCAAATGATTATCCAAATGGTAAAAAACAATCTCCACGCAGGCCATAAACAGCAGCAAAGCCACGATCCGTAAGACCGACTGGCCATTTTCTATATATGCCAGCAGCGTACGCAGAAAATATACACTGTAAAAAACATTAAAAAACTGTTTCAAAAGATTGTAAACGATCGTGTAAAGAAAATAAAAACGATCGACAGACCAGACTGTTTTGTAAGTCAGCATGGCGGTATTCCATCTCTTTTTCATTTGCAAATATCCCTCTCCGCAATACTATTATTTCTCAAACAGATCGTATCATAAAAAGCATGAAAAGTTTAATCCTACAATTTATATACCATATAGCATGATTTTTCCAGTCAGCGGAATATGAATGTTCAGACCACGAAGTACTTCACCTAACGCATTTTCATAGGAAAAATGAAGGTTTTCTATTTCTATTCCTTCTGGAAGTACCGTTAGCACTTCTTTTTCCGCGGATTCCTGATCCCTGTAAAAAACAGAAATCCGTTCCTCCAGATTTCTTAAAACGTGAAGCTGTGTCACCATATATTTCAGATCCGAAATGAGTTCGTTATATTCGTAAAAATAGCCAAGCATCACAACCAGAGCTCCAGCATTCAGCGCTCCTTTCGCCACACCCAGCGCCCCGCAGAGCAAAAGAACGATTCTGCAAAGAGGATCTAACACTTCCATAAGTGTCTCAGTTACCGTCTCCAGCCCAGTAACCGCAAGCACTCCTACAATACAGTAAGTTCCATAAGACAAAAGCTGACTCAAAAACTCATACAGCGCCATTTCTCCGTTTGAGGCATAAAGGACTCTTTGCCGATTCTGCGGTAACGGACATAGAGTTTCTCCAGTCTGTTTAGCCACTGTTTGTTGTAAAATAAAAATGTAGAAAGTTGCAAAACAAAAATGTAGGTGATTGCAGCTACATTTTGTAGGTAATTGCAAAGCATCAGAATCCTAGGAACAGGCGGCGCCGGATGGTAGCTCCTAAGTTGGATCTAATGCAAAAATCCATTGCAGACATACAGATAATCAATTACCCTTGTCTTTGTTGTAAGCCAAAACATCAAAGATAAGGAGAAAGGAAACAGCAGATCTCGCTTATCAGAAAATGAAATCAAATTGTCTATTCTTTTTTCAAAAGACAGATATTCATAACCTTTTTCAAAAGAAACCGGAGGCTGTGATATTACAATACTTCCATCCACTCCTGTTTTAAACAATTTCCCCAAAAATTCTTCTGTTTTACATATTTTATGCCACATATGAACATGCCCATCAATAACCTTTCTTCTCACTCCTTCCATTTTATACGAAGCCATTGCTTGTTCTCTTGTTTTTATTGGTCAAATAGTATCATATAAAGTCAAAAAAGTTTATGACGTTTTATGCAAATTTTATTTTCGCGAAACGTCATAACTTTTTCAGTTTTTTACCATACACTTATGTTATCAAAAATTATTTTGAAGGAGGTTTCTGCAATGAAACATTTTAAACGTCAACTATTATCTACTCTACTTATAACAACGATACTTATCCGTATTCCTCTATCTTTGTCATTCCCTAATATTCCGGATGCACTCATAAAACCATCTCCTACTTCAGAAATTGGCCATCCCAACGGAGGACGTCATTAAATTGATTTCTATCTGGAAACTTCATTAACTGTATGTGAGATATTACATCATGGTATAAATAGTCCATCTTATATAGCTTTAGCAAGAAAATACCATTTTTGAAATAGTGTACATATCGCTCATCTCTTTTTTGCTCCCAGGCATCTCCAAGCGTAATCAAACTTCGCCCTAAAGAGGCTCCCAGTCCAGCCTTTATGTCTATTTTTATTGACTCGATCGAAAGACTGATTGCTTCCTCTAGATCTCCATTTTCACCAGTCATACATAAAGCCAGATTATTTTTTGAAACGCCCCAATCTAAAATGTGAAACACCGGCCTAACACAGGTCATGCTGAATTGTTTCACCTGTCTTCGATAAATAAATATGGATTTATCTTTCTGTTGATTATCAAAATAAATCAATGCCATCTGGCTTAAAATGCGAAACTCTTCAGTCGAAAGAACAAATTCACATTCCTCTTCCGGGTCAGATTTTACCGTCATCTGGTAGAGGAGTCTTAATCTTTCAAGGCATTCGTTCCAGTCAGCTGTTTTCTCCACATAATCAATATTCACCTGTTCTGCCTGAACATACTGCTGATTCACTGGAGAATTCATATCCAGGCATGTTTTTATCTTCCCCAATACTTCCTTCGCATTTTCATGCTTTTCCTGATGGATATACTTCGACAGCTCCTGCTCCAGCTCTATGGTTTCGTACTGTTCCGTTACCATCGCCATATTGACCCGGACGCAGCCGCGGCCCATCTTTTCCATCATCTGCTGCAGCTTTCTGCTCTGGGGCGTCTGGCGGCCGTTTTCCACCCGCGCCAGCGTTTCCTGGGCGCAGATATCTTCACTCAATTTTTCCTGCGTCATACCTACGGCAGTCCGCGTTTTCCGGATCATCTCCGCATCGATATAGAAACGGCGGATCACATGATCGAAAAGGCGGTATTTTTCAAAGGAAATCCCATACTCCTGCTCGGTTTCCAGAAGGCTCTGGCGCATACGATCCAGAAGCTGGGCCTGAAGTTTCTCTTCCGGAACACCGCTTTTTCTCAGAAGCTTTCCGCAAAGTTCCAAGAGTTCCGGCATGTAGAGAAGCTTTCCCTCGTCCCGCAAGAGTTCCAGTGCCTCCTCGGCGAGGCTTCTCACAGTGGTGATTTTTTCCTCCGGTGCATGCTCTCCATATAAGAGCACGGCATAGGGAAAAATTTTTGACCGGTCCATCCGGTTCGTTTTCTGTTCGCAGATGCAGCGAAGAAGCCGTTTCAGTTCTTCAAAATCTCTGCTGGCAGTTCTCGATTTCCGGGAAACTTCCCAGCGAAAAAGAAGGAGCTTCCCTTCTTCTGCACTGAAGCAGCGCTCCTTCTTCATCTCCTCCTCCGAAAGCAACGTTTCCCCTATGGCCTGATCCAGCAGTTTCAGAATCTCGTCCGGATCTTCTTCCCTGATCCAGGCAACCTGGGCACGCTCCTGCAGAATATACTGTCTGTGCAGGGAACCTTCCGCAAGTTTTTCTTTTTCATACAGATTCAACAGGTTTTCCGCCTCGCTTAACCTCCCGTGCAGGATGGCTTCCTGAATGTCCTGCCGCCGTTCATAGATTCTGTAAATACTGAGGGGCATTACATACTCCAGCCGCTCCACGGATTTTCCCAGCCGCCCCATCAGGCGGTCCAGCAGAAAGAAATCCGGCTCAAGTTCTTCCCGCTCTATGCGGGCATACCTGGAGACGGAACAGAGTCCGCTGCATAAAAGGCCCTGCGAAAAACCGGCCTCTTTACGCAGGCGCCGCAAAAGACCTCCAAGCTCATTCTTTTTCATCAGAACCCCTCCAGCCGTCTCTGTTTCCGCAGCTGGTACCGTTTCTCTCCTGCCTCCCATTCGGCTTTTTCGCTCTCAGTCTCTACGATGAGGCCGGGAACGGGGACGGCTTTGCCTTCTTCGTCGATGGCCACCATGACCACATAGGCCCGGTTGATGACATGGCGCATGCCGTCCAGGGTCTCCACATAGGTGTCCACCCGGACTTCCATGGAGCTTCTGCCCACATGGGTGATTTTACCGATGAGAACGACGGTATCATTCAGGAAAGCCGCTTTCTTAAAGTTCAGATTGTCGATGGAGGCCGTCGTGATCCGGCACTCGGAATGGCGGGTCGCCACGATTCCTGCCAGCTCGTCGATCCACATGAGCAGCTGGCCACCGAAAAGCCGGCCATAACCGTTAATGTGCCGGTGCATCAGAAGATAAGTCTGTTCTGTGAGGGAATCCTCCACTCGTTTCATTTTTTTCAAAGTAATCATCCTTTCTATTAAAAACTGATACTTGCCATATCAAAATTTTATGCTAAAATAGATAATAGTGCAAGCCTCCCGGTTTTTTGACAAAACAAGAGATAAGAAACCGGTATACGACAAAGGAGCTTTTATTATGTCTGTAAATTTTGAGTATTACAAGATTTTTTATTATGTTGCCAAATATAAAAGTATCACCCAGGCGGCGTCTCTGCTTTATTCCAGCCAGCCTTCCATTTCCCGGATGATCAAGATCCTGGAGCAGGAGCTGGGCTGTACGCTTTTCATCCGTACCCGGAAGGGCGTGGCTCTGACTCCGGAAGGGGAAGAACTTTTCGACCATGTGGCCCCTGCCTGTGAGGAGCTTTTCGTGGGGGAAGAACTGCTCTCCCGCTCTTACGGCCTTCAGGGTGATACGATCCGCATCGGCGCCAGCGAGACGGCTCTTCGCTGTTTTCTCTTTGATAATCTGGAGCTTTTCTATGCGGAGCATCCTGCCATCAAGCTGAAAATCTACAATCACACGGCCTCCGAGGCTCTGGAAAACCTGAAAAACGGTAACGTGGATCTGGCCGTTGTCTCCACACCGCTGGAACTCGTTCCTCCCATGCGGATGACCCGTCTCCTGCCGATTCAGGAAATCTGCATCTGCGGTCCCCGCTATCAGCATCTTCTGGACCATGCCATCGAGCTGGAAGAACTGGTACGCTATCCCCTTATCACTCTCGCCAAAGGAACCCGTACGCGGGCTTTTTATGAGAACTTTTTTGAGCGCCACGGCCAGATTCTGAATCCGGATATCGAGGTGGAAACCTCCGATCTCGTTCTTCCCGGCGTCCGCGCCAATCTGGGAATCGGCTTTATCCCGGAAACCTTCGCCCATGTGCCTCTGGAGCGCGAGGAAGTCTTCCAGCTGAAGCTGAAGGAAGACATACCGGAACGCTATGTCTGCCTCGTGGAAGATACCTCCAAGCAACCCGGGCTGGCTGCAAGGCTTCTGATCAAATATCTGACCGCCCATGGCAGCAGTGATTCCTCAAATACCCCTTAATTGTCTTTTTTCGCACTGCTTTTACTATAACAGACTTTTTTCTTTTTTTCCATCCCCTCTCTGGTCAATCTTTTCCGAAAGTGCTACAATGGAGAAGATTGTCAAAACGAGAGGAGTGTTTTTGTGGATAATCTAATTTTCTGTCTGAATGCCACCATCCCTATTTTTCTTACCCTGCTTCTGGGTGCTTTTTTCCGAAAGGTCGGTCTTTTTACACCGGATTTTGTCAAGCAGGTAAACCGTTTCGTCTTCCAGGGCGCTCTCCCGGTGCTCCTTTTTCAGGATCTGGGGACCTCAGATTTTGCCGGGCTCTGGGATGGAAAATTTGTTCTGTTCTGTTTCCTGGCTACGTTTTTCAGTATCGTCATCAGCATTGTGATTTCCTTTTTCTTAAAGGACGGTTCCCTGAAAGGAGAATTTGTCCAGGCTTCCTATCGGAGCAGCGCCGCTCTTTTCGGCATTGCTTTCGTGGAAAATGTCTACGGAGACTCCGGTATGGCCCCGCTGATGATTCTCGGTACCGTTCCTCTTTACAATATCATGGCTGTGATTGTGCTTTCTTTCTTAAAGCCCGGCATCAAGTCCATTGATCGTCCGCTGCTGAAGAAAACCATCTGGGGAATCCTCACCAATCCGATCATTCTGGGCATTGTGGCTGGTTCTCTCTGGTCTCTCTCCGGCCTTACCATGCCGCTTATCATGGAAAAGACCGTACATAACGTGGCTGTCCTGGCTACGCCTTTAGGTCTTATGGCCATGGGAGCTTCCTTCGATGGAAAAAAAGCCGTCGCCAGTTTAAAACCTGCTCTGCTGGCCAGCTTCAATAAGCTGGTGCTTTTTGCAGTCATCTTCCTGCCCCTGGCTGTTCTGCTGAAATTCCACGGAAGTGAACTGCTCTCCATCCTCGTAATGCTGGGCTCCCCCACTACCATCAGCTGCTACATCATGGCCAAAAATATGGACCATGACGGAGCCCTCACCTCTAACACGGTCCTCATCACCACCCTGGCCAGCGCCTTTACCATGACGGGGTGGCTGTATGTGCTGAAGGTGGTGGGATTGATATAGAAAACAAATAAAAATCACATTTTTGCAATTTTACTTTTTTCAAAATGTCATTGACAAACATAAAAAAATCTACTATACTGAAATTGTAACGAATGCGACAATAATGCTGGAGAAAAACGAAAACCCCAGGAGTGTGCGAGACTCTTGGGGTTTTCTATGCTCTTTTATGTAAAGCGGCTTAGACCTTCAGGCTACTGCCTTTTCTTTCTGTCCAGCCATTTGCAGATATAATAGCTGACTATACCTGCCAGGACAGAAACTACGAAAGCAACAATAATTTCTACCATTTATCATCACCTCCTTTCTGCTGGAGGTTCGGCAGCTTTTATAGTATATCATATATACATTTGCAATTCTACTAATTACATTAAAATTCTTATCATATATTTTTGCTGTTTATAAAATTGCATATATGTTTGCACAAAAAAAGTACCGTGGCGATCAAACCACGGTACTTTTTTTATCTTAATTGTCAGTTCAGATTAGAATTTTCCCTGAGAAGCTGCCTCTTCGATGGATACAGCAACTGCAACGGTCATACCAACCATCGGGTTGTTACCAGCACCGATCAGACCCATCATCTCAACGTGAGCCGGAACGGAGGAGGAACCTGCGAACTGTGCATCGGAGTGCATACGGCCAAGAGTATCGGTCATACCATAGGAAGCCGGGCCTGCTGCCATGTTATCCGGATGCAGGGTACGTCCTGTACCACCACCGGAAGCAACGGAGAAGTATTTCTTACCAGCTTCGATACGCTCTTTCTTGTAGGTACCTGCTACCGGATGCTGGAAGCGGGTCGGGTTGGTGGAGTTTCCGGTGATGGAAACGTCAACGTTCTCTTTCCACATGATAGCAACGCCCTCACGAACGTCGTTAGCGCCGTAGCAGTTTACTTTTGCACGGGGACCATCAGAGTAAGCCTTGCGGAATACCTCTTTCAGCTCGCCGGTGTAGTAATCGTACTCAGTCTCAACATAGGTGAAACCGTTGATACGGGCGATGATCTGAGCAGCGTCTTTTCCAAGACCGTTCAGGATAACGCGGAGCGGTTTCTGACGTACACGGTTAGCTTTGGTAGCGATACCGATAGCGCCCTCTGCTGCTGCGAAGGACTCGTGGCCTGCCAGAAATGCGAAGCACTCGGTATCCTCCTCCAGAAGCATTTTACCAAGGTTACCATGTCCAAGACCTACTTTACGCTGGTCAGCAACGGAACCCGGGATACAGAAAGCCTGAAGGCCCTCTCCGATAGCTGCTGCAGCCTCGGAAGCCTTGCGGCAGTTCTTTTTGATAGCGATCGCTGCGCCTACGATGTATGCCCAGCATGCATTCTCAAAGCAGATCGGCTGAATGCCTTTGATCTGATCGTAAACGTTCAGACCGGCATCTTTGGTGATCTTCTCAGCCTCTTCGATAGAAGAGATGCCGTAGCTGTTCAGGACAGCGTTGATTTTATCAATACGTCTTTCATATGATTCAAATAAAGCCATGATCTATATTCCTCCTCGATTACTCTTTTCTCGGGTCAATGATTTTAACAGCATCTGCGATACGGCCATACTGACCTTTTGCTTTCTCGTAAGCAGTGTTGGGGTCATCGCCCTTTTTGATGAAGTCGGTCATTTTGCCGAGGTTTACAAACTGGTAACCGATGATGCAGCCCTCTTCGTCCAGGCCGATTCCGGTAACATAACCCTCTGCCATCTCCAGATAACGCGGGCCTTTTTTCAGAGTACCGTACATGGTACCAACCTGAGAACGAAGTCCTTTACCAAGGTCCTCAAGACCTGCTCCAACCGGAAGTCCTTCTTCGGAGAATGCACTCTGGGTACGTCCGTAAACGATCTGCAGGAAGAGTTCTCTCATAGCAGTATTGATAGCGTCACATACAAGGTCGGTGTTCAGCGCCTCCATGACGGTTCTTCCCGGAAGAACCTCAGCAGCCATTGCTGCGGAATGGGTCATACCGGAACATCCGATAGTCTCAACCAGAGCCTCCTGGATGATGCCCTCTTTAACGTTCAGAGTCAATTTGCATGCACCCTGCTGCGGAGCACACCAGCCGACACCGTGAGTCAGACCGGAAATGTCTTTGACATCTTTGGCTTTTACCCATTTTGCTTCTTCGGGGATGGGAGCTGCGCCGTGATTAACACCCTGTGCAACTGTACACATCTGTTCTACTTCCTGTGAATAAATCATTGTAAGACTCCTTTCAAGTTAAATACTTTACCAGCAGCGACAGCAAAACCTTGAGCAGTGGTTTCAGCTGCAGGCGATCCGCCCTGCTGCCTGTTCTATGTATGCCGGGTCAGATGAACCCACGCCATACCTGATTGTATTTTCTCATAAATCGTAGAAAAAATCCAGTATATTTTTCAACTTTTTTCACTGCTTTTTTCGTAAATTTGTCAGAAAAAGACTGCCCCCGGCCAGGAGACAGTCTTCCTTCTCATTTCTTATCCGGCAGCTGGGCCAGAATGATGGCCGCAAACATGACCACACAGCCCAAAAGTTCCCGTCCGGAGAGCTGCTGTTTTAAGAGCACCCAGCCCGCCAGCACGGAAATCACAGATTCCAGACTCAGAATCAGAGAAGCCACCGTGGGGTCCATATTCTTCTGGCCGATGACCTGCAGGGTATACCCGACTCCGCTGGAAAAAATGCCCGCGTAGAGAATGGGCAGCCAGGCAGAACAGATCGCCCCCAGCTCCGGCTTCTCAAAGAGAAACATGGGAATGGCGGACAACACGCCGCAGACCAGAAACTGGATGCAGGAAAGCTTTACCCCGTCCACCTTCGGCGAAAAATGATCGATGACCAGAATGTGGATGGCAAATACCAGCGCGCAGAGAAGCACCAGGGCATCTCCTTTTCCCAGGGAAAGCTTCTCCGTCATGCAGAGAAGATAAAGACCAGCCACCGCCAGAAACACGCTGATCCAGACCTTTATGCCCGCTCTTCTTTTCAGGAAAATTCCCAGGATTGGCACCAGCACAATGTACATGGCCGTGATAAAACCGGCCTTTCCGACGGTGGTATAGTTGATTCCGATCTGCTGGAGGTTGCTGGCGATACAGAGAACAGTTCCGCAGAGGATTCCGCCAATGAGCAGAGTCTTCGGGTTATCCTCTATTTTCTTCTCTTTCGGTTCTCTCTTGCCCAGGAAAAAAATGCAAGGCAGTAAAGTCAGGCCTCCGATGACATTTCGTACCGCATTAAAAGTAAACGGCTCCACAGAATAATCCTTAGCCTTACTCTGGGCCACAAAAGCCACGCCCCAGATAAAAGCCGCCAGGAATAAAAGCAGGGGGCTCTTGATGTCTGTCTTTTTCATTTTTAGTCTCTCCTCGTGTCAGATCTCGTCCCTCGTAATATTTTTCAGCCACTTCATACTGCGGTAATGCTTGATAACCCAGGGCCATTTCACAAACTCATCGGTGCAGAGCAGGAAATAAACAACCATGGGCGGAAGCTTCAGCACGAAAGCCGCGAAGAAGCCCAGAGGCACGGCGTAAACCCACATATCGATGATGTCGCAGATAAAACCGAACCGGCTGTCGCCGCCCGCCCGGAAAACTCCGGCGATCAGCGTCGTATTCACAGCTCCGCCCATGATGTAGTACACATTGATGAGAAGCATGATTTTCAGATAACCCATAGCCGTCTCGTTGAAGGTGGCAAAATGGATCACAAAGGGCGATACGATAAGGATGATCACACCGCCGATGATTCCGGTGAACACCGTCAGCTTCAGCGTCTTTCTGGCATCTTCCTTGGCCTCCTCGATCTCGTTGGCGCCGATTCTCTTACCGATGTAGATGCCGCCTGCGCTGGCGATGGCAAAGCAGAATACCGTACTGAAGTTACGCACAACCACAACCAGGGAGTTGGCAGCCACCACGTCGCTTCCCATATGGCCCATGATGACGGAATACATGGAAAAAGCCACGCTCCAGATCACGTCATTTCCCAGGGCCGGCAGAGAGAGCCGCACAAAATCCTTCAAAAGAACGCCGCTCTTCTCAAACATCAGTCGGAACTGAAGCTTCACATCCTTGGAAAAAGCGGAAACCACCAGGCTGGCAATCAGCTGCACTGCACGGGAGGTGGAGGTTGCAAGAGCCACTCCTCTGATGCCCATTTTCGGAGCGCCAAAAAGGCCGAAAACGAAAACGGCATTCAGAATGATATTCAAAAGCAGTGCCGTCACGTTCAGAAGCATACTGATCCGCACGCGCTCAATACTTCTCAGGACGGAAAGGTAGATCTCAGAGACACCCCAGCACAGGTAACTGATACTGATGATCCGAAGGTACTGTCCTCCCAGGCAGATCAGCTCCTGATCCTCAGTAAAAAGCCTCATCATGGTCTCCGGTATAGCCGCCGCAGGTACCGCAAAGAGAATGGAAAAGCCCAGAGCAAAGCGAAGGGCGATACCCTCCACTTTCGCGATGGCCCGAAGGTCTTTCTTTCCCCAGTACTGAGCGCAGAGCATGGTGGAGCCTGTACCCAGACCGTAAAAGATCATATAGAGCACGTTGGTGTACTGAACCGCCAGGGAAGAGGCGGACACGGCGGACTGGCCCACCGAGTTCAGCATGATGACGTCTGCCGAGCTTACGGCGGCACTGAAAAGATTCTGAATGATGATTGGAATGGCCAGGGCGAGAATTGCTTTGTAACTTTCCCACCCGTTCTTTTGTCTGATTCTTGTACTCATGATAATTCTGTCATCCTTCTATTGTGTTATAAAATGATATGAGTGTCAAAAGGTCTTTTGACACTCATTTGATACCCGGATTGCTACGCTGCTACGCAGCTTCCGCAAGGTCTCCGCTCCGCTTCGGTCGGTGCTAAACGTGTGCCACTGGCACACAGCACCTCCAAATATTCGAAATCCGCTGATTTACTGCGTAAATCGCTACTTTCTCATATTTGGCGTGTCCCAAGTTCAAAAGCCTTATCGTGCAAGCACGAACAGCTTTTTGACCTTTTGACACTGGTATCATAAAATTGAAATATTTCAGATCCGGTGAATGATATTCCGCGGACAGGCCTCGATGCAGGCTCCGCAGCCCGTACATTTCTCCGGATCGATGTGCGCCAGGCTCTCTTCCACCCGGATCGCACTCTGCGGGCAGGTCCGCTCGCATTTCTTACAGCCGATACAGCCGGCCTCGCAGGCTGCCATGACGGCTTTTCCTTTTTCCCTTGAGGAACAGACGACGGCTGTTTTCTGCTCATAGGGAAGCATCTCGATGAGATGCTTCGGACAGTGAAGAGCACACTGGCCGCAGCCCCGGCATTTCTCCCGGTCTACCACTGCCACGCCGTCGATGACCTGAATGGCCCCGAAAGCACAGGCTTTCATGCAGTTTCCAAAGCCTAAGCAGCCACCGTGACAGGCCTTCGGGCCGCCGGACGGAACAAAGGCCAGCATCTCGCAGTCTTTGACTCCGCAGTAATCGTAATTTTGTTTTGACTTCCCGCAGGTACCTGCACAACGGACGAAAGCCGTCATCCGCTTTGTCTTTTCCACCTCTTTTCCCAGGATCTCCGCGATCTTTGCCGCGGCGGCATCTCCGCCGACCGGGCAGGCATTTACCGGAGCTTCCCCGGAAGCGATAGCACCAGCACAGGCGTCACAGCCCGCGAAACCGCAGCCGCCGCAGTTATTTCCCGGCAGAGCTTCCCGCACTGCCGCCTTTTTCTCATCCACTTCCACATGGAAAAACCGGTCGAAAAACCCGAGAAACAGGCCGAGAAGAAGTCCCGTTCCTCCTACCAGAGCCGTTGCAATGATAATTCCAGACATTTCTTCTCCCCCTTCCTATTTAAGCCCTGAAAAGCCGAAAAATGCAATGGCCATCAGGCAGGCTGTCAGAAGCACGATGGGCGTACCCTTGAAGGACTCCGGAATATCGTTGTCCTCGATTTTTTCCCGGATACCAGCCATGAGCACGATGGCAATGAAGAAACCGGCCGCCGTGGCAAAGCCGTAAACCACGCCTTCGAGAATGCTGTAATTTCTCTGAACGTTGATCAGAGCCACGCCGAGAACGGCACAGTTGGTGGTAATCAGGGGCAGGTAGACGCCCAGGGCTTCATAGAGGGCATGGCTGTATTTTTTCAGCGCCATCTCCACGAACTGGACCAGAGCCGCAATAATCAGGATAAAAACAATCGTCTGGAGATACTCCACGTTCAACGGCACCAGAATAAAACGGTAAAGAACTCCCGTAATTAAGGAAGAAAGAGTGATGACAAAGACGACTGCCGCTCCCATTCCTGCGGCCGTGCCTGTCTTTTTCGACACGCCTAAGAAGGCGCAGATTCCGAGAAACTGACTCAGCACTACGTTGTTGATAAAGGCGGCTCCCACGCCGATCATAAACAGTTCTTTCATGCGTTTTTCCCTCCTTTACAGCTTTCCTGACAGGAAGCACATTCGCCGGTGCAGCCGCTTCCGATCTTCGTCTCGATGCCTTTTTTCTCAAGGGAACGTTTTACCCGGTTCTGAAGGGCCACCAGAAGGGTGAGCACCAGAAAAGCGCCGGGAGCCAGGATAAAGATCGTGACCGGCTCGTAGGCGGAGGGCATCACCTGAAAGCCAAAAATCTTACCGGAACCGATGAGCTCCCGAACGATACCGATAGCAGTGAGACCCACGGTAAAGCCAAGTCCCATGCCCAGTCCGTCAAAAAAGGAGGGAATTACAGGATTTTTCGAAGCGTAGGCCTCTGCTCTGCCCAGGATGATGCAGTTTACGACGATCAGCGGGATATAGATACCGAGAGAATCGTAAAGGTTCGGCAGATACGCCTGGAGAAGAAACTGAACGATCGTCACGAAGGAGGCCACAATCACGATGTAGGCCGGCATCCGGACGCCGTCGGGAATCACTTTCCGAAGGGCTGAGATCATCACGTTGGAAAGGGCCAGAATCACCGTTGTGGTGAGACCCATGCCGATACCGTTCACAGCAAGCGTCGTCACCGCCAGAGTGGGACACATGCCCAGCATCAGCACAAAGGTGGGATTTTCTTTTACAAGGCCGTTATACAGCCGTTCTGCTGCTTTATTCATGGATCACGCCTCCTTTCACAAGACCCTCGCTGAAATAAGCGAGCCCCGCATTGACGCCGTTTGTCATGGCCCGGGTCGTAATGGTCGCCCCGCTGATGGCATCGATCTCGTCATCAGCCGTCGCTCCCGTCTTTGTGTAGGAAAAATTCTCCACCTTTCGTCCGGCAAACTGGCCGTAGAAGCTCTCCTCCGTGGCCCGCATGCCGAGACCGGCAGTCTCGCTAATGGAAAGGATCTTGATTCCGTTCACGGTACCGTCCTTTAAGATTCCCATGGAAAAAGAGATATTTCCGCCGTAGCCTTCCGTGCTGGTAAGATTCAGAACAGCGCCAAGTACCTCGCCTTTTTCATCCTCTGCCAGGGACACCTCGTCTACCTTGTCCGCAGAAAAACCGGCGGACGCGAGAAGCTCCAAAGCTGCCTCCGCATCAAAATCCGTCCAGGCCTCAAAGCTTTCCGCCTCGGGAAAAACGGCCTTGCAGGCTTCTTCCTTCGTCTTTTTCTCCTGGGCCTCGATCGGTTCCTTCGTAATCTCATGGACAGCGCCGAGAGCCAAGCCAGCCGTCAGCGTGATCGCCATAAGGATCAGTGCGTTTTTTATGATCTCCTTCATGCCTTTTTCCCCCTTTTCCAGAATGGCTCTCTTCCGAAAGCGGTGGGCTCCGTCACTTTCTCAATGACAGGCACCAGAAGGTTTCCGATGATAATCGCATAGGAAACGCCCTCCGCCGCGCTTCCGAGATACCGGAAAATGGCCGTCAGAATGCCAAGGGCGATGCCGTAAACGATCTGTCCGCTTTTTGTAATCGGAGAAGTCACATAATCCGTCGCCATAAAGAAGGCTCCGAGCATCAGGCCGCCTCCGCAGAGCTCTGCGAGAAGAAAGCCAAAGTCCAGGCCGTGACCGCCAAAAAGCAGGGTACAGACGGCAAAGGACAGGATGTAGGAACCCGGAATCCGAAGGTCGATGACCTCAAACCAGAGAAGCACAATGGCTCCGATAAGAATAGCGATCACAGAAGTCTCGCCGATGGTTCCCGCCGTCTTTCCAAGAAACATATCCAGAACCTGTACAGATTCTCCTGCCTTCAAAGCTGCCAGAGGGGTGGCGCTTGAAACTCCATCCCAGGTGAAATCCGTCATTCTTCCCGCAAAGGAAATCAGAAGAAAGCATCTTCCTGCCAGAGCCGGGTTCATAAAGTTCTGCCCCAGGCCGCCGAAAAGCTGTTTGACAAAAAGGATCGCAAACACATTTCCGATGACCGGCAGCCAGAGGGGCACCGTCGAGGGCAGGTTCAGTCCCAGAAGAAGACCCGTCACCGCTGCGCTGAAATCGCCGATGGTGATTTTTTTGTGCATCAGTTTCTCATAAAGATACTCCGTCAGGACCGCCGACACCACAGAAACTGCCAGAACTGCCAGTGAACGGAGGCCAAAATTCACGACTCCGAAAAAGGCAGAGGGCAGAAGGGCAATCAGCACCAGGAGCATGATGTTGTCTGTTTTCATCCTCGCACGCACATGGGGATTGGAGGACACTTTTAATAACTCACTCATTTTTCTTCCTCCTATTTCTTTTTCTTCTTTCCGAGAACGATTTTTCGCATGGATTTGATGTACTGGGTCAGCGGTCTTCTCGCCGGACAGACGTAGCTGCAGCAGCCGCACTCGCAGCACTCGAGACCGTTATGCTGCTCGAACCACTCTTCCCGGTGATGAACGGAAGCATCCGCAAGCCTCGAGGGAACCAGCTGCTCCGGACAGGCCTCCACACAGCGGCCGCAGTTGATGCAGGCCGTCTCCTCATAGCGGGAAACCTCATCCTTCGTCATACAGAGAAGGGCAGAGGAGGTTTTCGTCACCGGCACGTCCAGACTGTAGAGTCCAAAGCCCATCATCGGGCCGCCGGAAATGATCTTCTCCGGCTCCGTGGTAAAACCGCCGGCCGCCTCCAGAAGTTCGCGGTAGCAGGTTCCCGTACAGACGGAAAAGTTTCTTGGATTCTGGACCGCATCCCCCGTCACCGTCACAATCCGGTGCATCAGAGGCCGCCCCTGAACCACCGCCCGGTAAAGAGAAACCACGGTATCGCAGTTATCCACCACACATCCTAAGTCCGCGGGAAGCATGGAGGAATTGAGTTTTCTTCCGGTCACAGCATAGATCAGCATCCGTTCTGCTCCCTGAGGATACTTTGTTTTCAGCGGAACCACCTGAATGTTTGAATCTTTGGCCGCCTCTTCCAGATACTCGATGGCATCTTTCTTGTTGTCCTCCACGGCGATCACGCCTTTAGCCTGTGGGAAAATCTGAAGCAAAACTTTCATGCCGCCCACCAGAAGCTCGGGATTTTCGATCATCCTTCGATAATCGGAAGTCAGATAGGGTTCACATTCCGCGCAGTTGGCGATGACATAGTCAATCTTCTCCGGTTCCTTCGGTGAAAGCTTCACATGGGTGGGGAAACCTGCGCCGCCCATTCCCACAATACCGGCTTCTTTTACGATTTCCAGAATCTCTTTCGGCGTCATCTGTTCCAGCGGTTTCCGCTCCGGCCAAACGATCTCCTCATATTTGCCGTCATTTTCGATGACAATACAGTCCGCCAGATTTCCAGTGACTGTGAGATGTTTCTCAACGCCTTTCACGGTTCCTGATACTGACGCATGAATGGGCGCAGAGACAAAACCCCCGGCCTCCGCAATCTTCTGGCCCACCAGCACATGCTCGCCTTTTTCCACAATGGGCACCGCCGGCGCTCCGATGTGCTGGGACAAGGGATAGACCAGGTCTCCTTTGGGAAAGATGCTGCTGATGGCCTTGTCCTTTGACAGTTCTTTGCCATCATAGGGGTGAATGCCCCCTTTGAAGGTATGTCCAAACATTCTTTTCCCTCCTCCTTTTATTCTTTTTTAAAATGTGCGATAATCGTAACCTTTCAGTAGCCACTATCCCGCGAGGTGTTTTGGCATGAATATGCCAAAATCCCGAGAGTTGCACGCAAAAATCCCCTCGCCGAAAATATTGAACAGTTACGAAGAATCTTTCAAACCGCCACACAGAATTTATGGTATACTTACAGGTAGGGCCACTTGCCCGCCAAACATGTATTACAAAGGAGTTTTCTATGATCCTTCAGAATTTTACTTTTCCAAGAGCCATCGCGCTCCTGGATGAAATCCCATACCCGCCGGAAAAGATCGCCTTTCTGGATCTTGAAACCAAAGCCTACGGCCGGAAAAACAGCCACATCCTCTATCTGGGCCTGATCTTTCTGGAAAATAGCACCTGGCAGGTCCGCCAGTGGCTGCCCGAAGAGCCCGAGGAAGAGAAAACCATGCTTCAGGAAGTGCTCTCTCTTCTTCCGTGCTTTTCCTGTCTCATCCATTATAATGGAAACAGCTTCGACCTCCCTGTTCTCACCAAACGCTGCAGCGCCCTAAATCTTCCTCTGGACCTTTCCCAGATGGAAAGTGTGGATCTCTACCGGGCTTTCGCTCCCTTAAAGAAGCTTCTCGGCTTTCCGCATCTGGACCAGCGCTCCCTGGAAAACTTCCTCGGGCTGGAACGGACCGGCATTTTCATCAACGACCTGCTCCAGCTTCCCGGTCTTCTCCCACTCTTTTCCTATCTCGCCCTTCTGGAGGGCGGTTTCAGCGTTACCAGTGCTTCCCTCAAGGGCGGCGACTCCGAAGAACCCGCCCTCTCCATCCAGGCAGAGCTTCTGAAACCCGTTCCAAAGCCTTTCTCCCTCCATCTTCCCACAGGCTATCTCTCCTGTGAGGAAAAGGAATTCGGCTTTCTAATGTACGGAATCCGGGATACCCTCAAATATTTCTATCCGGATTACCAGAATTATTACTATCTTTCGGAAGAAGATATGGTTATCCACAAAAGCATAGCGGACTCCGTGGATCCGTCCTACCGGAAAAAGGCCACAAAAAACACCTGTTATACAAAAAAAGCAGGAATCTTTCTTCCCCAGAGTTCCCCCTGGTTCCATCCGGCCTTCTATCGGGACCGAAAAGATAAAACCTGCTATCTTCTCATGGATGACAGACTGCTCCAGCAGCCGCAGCTGCTTCATGACTGCGTCTTTCATTCCCTAGTATAACGTTTCGAAAATAACTGAACCATTCATGCAGGATGCAGATTCGAGTGTGCTGTTGAAAAAACGTAGGCGTAGCGGGCTACACTGAGGCTTTTCAACTGTGCAATCGGATTTGCAGACAAGTCAATATAGCAGATACTTAATTTTCACTGTACTGGAACAGCTTTGAAATCTCTCATCTCTGTTTACAAAAAAGCGGATGCTAAAATGCATCCGCTTTCTTTGTCTTTGCTCAGCTTGTCGGACTTTTGAAAATGTCCTCTCAATTTTCTTTACTCTTCCTCAGCATCCTCTGCCGGTGCTTTGGACTGAAGAGCCTTCATGCTCAGGCTGATCTTCTTGTCTTCGCCATTGAAATCAACGACTTTTGCAGTGATCTCCTGACCTACACTCAGAACATCGGAGGGTTTCTCTACATGCTCCTGAGAGATCTGAGATACATGAAGCAAAGCGTCTACGCCCGGCTCCAGCTCAACAAATGCACCGAAGTCAGTCATTCTTGCAACACGACCGGTTACAACGTTGCCTGCTGCGTATTTCTCAGCAGCGGTCAGCCACGGGTTCTGATCAGCAAATTTCAGGCTCAGAGCGATCTTGTCGCCGCTGATGTCTTTGATCAGGACTTTCAGTTTCTCGCCAACTTTGAAGGTCTTCTTCGGGTTCTCTACGCGGCCCCAGGACATCTCAGAGATATGAAGCAGTCCGTCAGCTCCGCCCAGATCGATGAATGCACCGAAATCGGTTACATTCTTAATAGTTCCCTCAACTACATCGCCAACATGGATTCTCTCGAAGAGAGCTTTCTGCATCTCGGCTTTTTTAGCAACCAGAAGCTGCTTGCGGTCACCGATGATTCTTCTTCTTCTCGGATTGAACTCGCTGATAACGAACTCGATCTCCTGACCAGCATATTTCTGAAGGTTTTTCTCATAAGTATCGGATACCAGGCTTGCCGGGATGAAGACTCTTGCCTCATCTACGACTACGCTTAAGCCGCCGTCAAGAACCTGTGCTACCGGAGCGGTAAGAACTTCGTGATTCTCGAAAGCTTCCTCAAGACGTTTGTTGCCTTTCTCAGCTGCCAGACGTTTGTAAGTGAGAAGGACCTGTCCCTCACCGTCATTTACCTTCAGGACTTTAGCTTCCATGGTGTCGCCAACATGAACAGCTTCTTTTAAATCGATGCTGGAATCATTGGTATACTCACTCTTGGTGATGATACCATCAGCTTTGTATCCAATATTCAGAATAATCTCGTCATCTTTGACATCGATTACGGTACCTTCGACTACCTCTCCATTATGAATTGTTTTGAAAGACTCATCCAGCATTTGTTCAAAGCTCATTTCAGACATTGTTTTGAACCTCCTCAATAATATTATTTGGGGTTGATGCCCCTGCGGTAATACCTACGCAACTAACGGATTGTAGTGAATGCACATCCAAATCATCTAGTGTCTGTATATAGTAAGTATTTTCACATTCTTGTTTGCATATTTCAAATAACTTCTGGGTGTTGCTGCTCTGCCTGCCGCCAATGACAATCATTGCATCCACCTCTTTTGCAATCCGACGGGCTTCTGTCTGGCGCTCCTCGGTCGCATTGCAGATCGTATTTAAAACATGTATATCATAACCCTTTTTTTCAAGAATTTCAACTAAATTATTAAATTTCTTGTAATTAAATGTCGTCTGAGACACGACACAAAGCTTTTTTTCTCCATTGTAGGAAAAATTCTCAGCTTCTTTTTCTGATTCCAGCACAAAAGCTTCGGTGGAGCACCAGCCTTTGATTCCTTCCACTTCCGGATGGTTGCCGTTTCCGATGATGATGATATTTTTCCCTGCTTCGCTCTCTTTTTGGACGATATTATGGATTTTCAGGACAAAGGGACAGGTGGCATCCACCAGATGAAGTCCGTTTTTCTCAATGATCTCATAAATGTCCCGGGACACGCCGTGGGATCGGATGATCACGGTCCCTTTCGTGACTGTCTCAAGTTCTTCCGGAGAATTGAGGACAGAGACGCCTTTTTTCTCCAGATCATGGACCACCTCTTCGTTGTGAATGATGGGTCCGTAGGTGTAAATGGGGCCAACGCCCTTCTCCACCTCTTCATAAACCGTATTTACGGCCCGCTTCACGCCAAAGCAAAAGCCTGCGGTCTTCGCGCGGATCACTTTCATGCTTCCTTACGCTCCCGATACAGTTTCTTGATGGCCTCGACCACCTCATCAATATTCATATGGGATGTATCCAGGTAAACGGCATCCTCCGCCTGTTTTAAAGGAGCGATAGCACGGGTCATATCCTGGTAATCCCTCTTTTCGATCTCTTCCTTGATCGCAGAGAAATCTTTCTTCTCACCCTTCTCCTGTAATTCCTTATAGCGGCGCTCTGCTCTGGTCTCCACGCTGGCCGTGAGATAAATCTTCAGCTCAGCTTCAGGCAGAACGTTGGTGCCGATGTCTCTTCCGTCCATCAGGACGTCATGGGCCTTCGCCAGATCTCTCTGAAGATCCAGAAGGGCTGCCCGAACCGCCGGTATGGCCGAAACCTTGGACGCCATGTTGCCGACAGCCTCTGCCCGGAGACGACTTGTCACATTTTTACCATTTACCAGTACTTGCTGCTCTCCGTTTTCGTAGGCAATTGATACCTTTACACTCTTTACGGCCTCTCCCACTTTCTCTGTGTCCTCCGGAGAGATCCCCTCATCCACAAGAAAGACTGCCAGGGCACGGTAAAGAGCTCCTGTATCTACATAGATAAAGGAGAGCTCCTGGGCCGTCCGGCGTGCGATGGTGCTTTTGCCAGCGCCGGCCGGTCCGTCAATCGCAATGTTGAATCCCATTGATAACCTCCTAAACTCCTTTTCCGGCTGCATAGGCGGTGGACCAGGCAATCTGAAGATTAAAGCCTCCGGTAAGAGCATCCAGATCCAAGACCTCACCTGCGAAAAACAGTCCGGATACCAGCTTGGATTCCATGGTCGAAGGATTGACCTCCTTCACACAGATTCCGCCTCTGGTAATAATAGCTTCATTATAATCTCTGAGTCCGGTTACGGTCAACCTAAAATTTTTAATTTTTTCTACAAATTGCAATCTTTCTGCCTTTTCTATGGCATTTACCTGTTTTTCAGGCTCAATTCCTGATCTTTCCACCATAATCGGGATGAGTTTCGACGGGAAAAGGCCTCCCAAAACGTTTTTGAACTGTTTATTTTTCTCCCTGGAAAAATCTCTTAAGAGCCGGTCGTCCAGCTGTTCCGGCGTAAGGGCCGGCTTGAGATCGATGGAAAGAGTCAGCTCCTGCCCCCGAAATTTCTTCGGGATCTGGCTGCTGGCGCTCAGGATCAGCGGTCCTGTCACGCCGAAATGGGTGAACATCATCTCGCCAAAATCCTCATAAAAACATTTCTTTCCGGCAGAAAGGGAAACGCGGACATTTTTGAGCGACAGGCCCTGGAGCCGCTTACAGTCCTCCTCTTTCACATTCATCGGAACCAGAGCAGGGGAAAGCTCCGTGATCTTATGGCCCAGCTTTTCTGCAAAGCGGTAGCCGTCGCCCGTGGAGCCCGTGCTGGCATAGGAAAGACCGCCGGTAGCCAAAATCACCACATCTCCCATTTCCTTCGTTCCGTCCGAAAAAAGAAGGCCTGTCACCTTATTTTCTTCCGTGAGAATTTCTTTTACTTCTATATTTAAATGTACCTGAACGCCCAGCGCACGCATCTTTCTCGTGAGTGCTCCGATCACGTCAGAAGAATGATCGGACAGAGGAAAGACTCTCTCCCCCCGCTCCACCTTGGTCTTCGTGCCGTTCTCCTCGAAGAAGGCAATCGCATCCTGATTGGTGAAGCCATAGAACGAACTGTAGAGAAATTTGCTGTTGCTGCAGACGTTGTTGAAAAGTTCCTCCATCTCGCACGCATTCGTGAGATTGCAACGGCCCTTTCCTGTGATGTACAGCTTTTTTCCGCATTTTTCATTTTTTTCAAACAGATGGACCTCGTGGCCTTCCTCCGCCGCTGAAATCGCCGCAAACATTCCGGCAGCTCCGCCGCCGATAACCAGAACTTTTTTCATCTTTTTCTCCTTCTCATACCCTGCTTCCCTGGTGGAAGATCTCGATCTCCCCGCCGGAAGGGTCCATCTCGTCTCTGCCGTAAATCTGATAATCGTCATAAAGCTGATCCAGAGTCTCGATGGACTGCTTTAAGGAATCCTGATTTTTGAGGCAGAGAGCCACGATCAGCGCATTGATCACGCTCAACGGAGCCGTCAGGGAGTCCACCACTGACGCCATCTCGCTTCTTGCAATGAGATTGCAGGAAGAATAGAGATTCAGCGGCGAATGAATGCTGTCTGTGATGGAAATCACCCCGGCGCTCCGGCTGTTGGCCAGCTCCATGGCCTTCACGGTCCGCATGGAATATTTCGGAAAGCTGATGCCGATCAGAACATCGCCTGCCCCGATCCGCATCAGCTGCTCAAAAATTTCGCTGGCACTGTTGGTCCGTACCACATGGACCTCATCAAATAACATATTGAGGTAAAAGCCCAGGAAATCTGCCAGGGGCTCGCAGCTTCGGATTCCTACGATGTAGATTTTTTTCGCATTCTGGATCAGCTCCGCCGCCATAGAAAAGGTATCCTTATCCAGGCTTTCCATCGTCCCTCTGATGTTCTCCATATCCGACTGAAGGATCTCCGTCAGCACCTCTTTTTCGGGTATCTCCGCGAATTTTTCCTTCATATGGAACATCTTTTTCATGCGTTCGGAAAAGCCCAGGGCTTCCGTATTCTCCTTATGCCCTTTCAGCCCCATTTTTTCCAGCAGTTCCTGAAATGTACTCATGTCACTTTTTCCTCATCTTTCCACTCTTTTTCTTTTGTCAGTGAAGCTCATGCCAGACAGCATATGCGGTTGCCACAACAACGATCACGATCAGAACTCCTGCAAAAATGTTTATTCCCATATGTATAACCTCCGGTCATTTTTTCATAAAACAATTGGTTCTTTTCTGTTTTATGACCGGATTTATCCTTCTGTCCGTCCTGCCTGTGTATATAGCGGATCACTGCCTCTTTCAGGGAAATACAGGCCTCCGCCTGCTCCCCTGTCATGCGGATAAAACGAAGCCTCAGGAGAAAATAGAGCACACACAAAAACTCCAGCGTAACGGTAAGCGTTCCGCTCTCCTTCTCCTCCGCATGGCGTCTCATTCCGGGAAACAGCCGAAGCATCAGCGAACGGACTCCGGAGAGTTCCTCCACATTTACCTGCTCCGTCACAGAAAACCGTTCGCTCCTCCATGTAACGACAGAGGCGGCGCTCCCGCTCTCCGTCCCGCCATTTTCCGTTCCCATACTGAGATAAAGGGCCGAAAACAGTACAAAAAAGACGACCAGCAAAGCTGTGGCCTTTCTTCTCTTTCCTGTCATTGACATGGAGCTCACCTCCTTTTCCTGTTTCCCGAATCGATACCTTTATGATAACAAAATCCCGCCCTCTTGTAAACACCAGATTGGCAGAAAAAAAGACCAGCTGCAGTTTCCTACAACTGGTCTTTCATCAGTCATTTTTATTATACGGGATAAGCCTTATCCTTGGTGTCTGCCTTGGTCGGATCCACTTTGGTCTGCTGCGCATCTCTGTATTTGAAGAAATCAGTAGCTACCTGCGGGAACAGAGCATAGGACAGAACGTCCTCCGGCTGTTCTTTGTACTGAGCCATCTCTTTTTCCAGAGTCTCAAGCTCCGGTTTTAAGAGATCTGCCGGACGGCAGGTGATCACTTCTGCATCGCCGATGCATTTCTTCTGTACTTCTTTGTTGAAGGGTTTTACCGTCTTTCCGTATTTACCACAGAGAACATCCTTTGTCTCCTTGGTAACCATCTTGTAACGCTCGCCCATGATGACATTGAATACAGCCTGTGTACCAACGATCTGAGAGGACGGAGTAACCAGAGGCGGCTCACCGAGGTCTTTCCTTACTCTCGGAACTTCCTCAAGCACATCGTAGAACTTGTCCTCTGCGTGCTGCTCTTTCAGCTGACTGGTCAGGTTGGAAAGCATTCCGCCCGGTACCTGATACAGCAGAGTCTTGATGTTTACGCCCAGGTTCTTCGGATTCAGAAGGCCGCTGTCCAGAGCCTCGTCACGGATCGGACGGAAGTAGTCAGCGATCTCAGCCAGAAGCTTCTGGTCCAGACCGGAATCATAGGGAGTACCCTTGAAGGTCTCAACCATAACCTCGGTTGCCGGCTGGGAAGTACCCAGTGCAAACGGGGAAATAGCGGTATCGATCACATCAACACCAGCCTCTACGGCTTTCATGTAAGTCATGGAAGCAACACCGGAAGTATAGTGAGAATGCAACTGGATCGGGATCTTAACGGTCTCTTTCAGTGCTTTCACAAGATCGGTTGCGGTATACGGAAGGAGCAGGCCTGCCATATCCTTGATACAGATGGAGTTTGCACCCATCTCCTCGATCTCTTTTGCTGTCTTGGTCCAGTAGTCCAAAGTGTAAGCATCACCCAGGGTATAGGACAGGGCTACCTGTGCATGTCCGTTCTCTTTGTTGGCAGCCTTTACTGCAGTCTCCAGGTTACGGAGATCGTTCAGACAGTCAAAGATACGGATGATATCAATACCGTTTGCGATGGATTTCTGTACAAAATACTCTACCACATCATCTGCGTAGGGACGATAACCCAGAATGTTCTGTCCACGGAACAGCATCTGCAGTTTGGTGTGTTTGAAGCCATCACGGAATTTACGAAGTCTCTCCCATGGATCTTCGTGAAGGAAACGAAGAGATGCATCAAAAGTAGCGCCGCCCCAGCACTCTACGGAATGGTAGCCTACTTTATCCATTGTTTCTACGATGGGAAGCATCTGCTCTGTGGTCATTCTGGTGGCGATCAGAGACTGATGGGCATCACGCAGAATGGTCTCAGTAATTTTAATCGGTTTTTTTTCGATTTCAGACATTACTAAACCTCCATTTATTGCAGCTGTCCGGATTTTTACGTCTCCCGGACAGCATCAGTGTTTTATTATTATACTCCAAAGATAGCCATGAAGGTACCTGCTGCTACAGCAGTACCGATAACACCTGCTACGTTGGGCCCCATTGCATGCATCAGAAGGAAGTTGGTCGGATCAGCCTCCGCACCTACTTTCTGAGATACTCGTGCTGCCATGGGAACGGCAGATACGCCGGCAGAACCGATCAGCGGATTGATCTTTCCATGGGTCAGCTTGCACATAACCTTTCCGAGAAGAACACCGCCTGCGGTACCGAAAGCGAAGGCAACCAGACCAAGGACAACGATCTTCAGGGTATCCAGGTTCAGGAAAGCCTCTGCGCTGGTGGATGCTCCTACGGAAGTACCCAGCAGGATAACGACGATATACATCAGAGCGTTGGAAGCGGTCTCGGTCAGCTGTTTTACAACGCCGGACTCACGGAACAGGTTACCAAGCATCAGCATACCAACCAGGGGAGCGGTGGTCGGAAGGATCAGGCAGACAACGATGGTGATCACAACCGGGAAGAGGATCTTCTCCAGTTTGGATACCGGACGGAGCTGCTCCATCTTGATCTTCCGCTCTTTCTCGGTGGTCAGAGCTTTCATGATAGGCGGCTGGATGATCGGCACCAGGGACATATAGGAATAAGCGGCCACAGCGATGGGTCCCATCAGAGCGGTCTGTCCCAGTTTACCTGCCAGGAAAATGGAGGTCGGGCCGTCAGCACCACCGATGATGGAGATGGCTGCTGCTGCTGCTCCATTGAAGCCCAGGAAGATTGCCAGGAAATAAGCAACGTAAATACCGAGCTGTGCTGCTGCTCCCAGAAGGAAACTCTTCGGGTTTGCGATCAGGGGACCGAAGTCTGTCATCGCTCCTACGCCCATGAAGATCAGGGACGGCAGGATACTCCACTCGTCCAGGATATAGAATACATGGAAAAGGCCCGGCGCTCCGTTTGAAGCTTCTTCCGCACTGTACATGATGTCAGGATAAATATTTACCAGAAGCATACCAAATGCGATGGGTACCAGCAAAAGGGGCTCAAAGCCCTTGCGGATTGCCAGATACAGGAAAACGCACGCAACCAGTATCATCAGGTAGTTACCCCATGTCAGGTTAAAAAATGCCGTCTGATGGATCAGATTCGACAATGTATCAGCTACATATGACATGTTTCTACCTCCAATTTGATTAGTTCAGTGTTGCCAGGGTGCTGCCGTTCTCTACTGCGTCGCCTGCTGCTACTTCAATGCTTGCTACGGTGCCGTCCTGCGGAGCGACAACCGGGATCTCCATTTTCATTGCCTCTACGATCACGATGCTGTCACCGGCTTTTACAGCCTGTCCGACAGATGCTTCGATCTTTACGACTTTACCCGGAACAGAAGCGGTTACTTTTACAGAACCTGCTCCTGCGGAAGCCTTCGGTGCTGTTTTCGGAGCAGCCTTGGGAGCAGCCTTCGGTGCTGCTTTCGGAGCGGCTGCCGGAGCAGCGGTTCCGTTACCCTCTTCAACGGTTACGTCATATGCGGTTCCATTAACGGTGATTGTATAAGTTTTCATTTGAATTCTTCCTCCTATTGCTTATGCTCTTTTCCACTTATTGGTTTTTGATCTCTTGATCGAGCGGACAACAAAACCGTCGGTGCTGGTGCTTCCCTCGTATGCGGCGATGGCTGCCGCGATAACTGCAACCAGTTCTCCGTCATCGGCAAGCTCTTCTTCCGGCTCCTCCTCGACAACTGCGGGTGCAGGAGCGGGAGCAAGTGCTGCCGGAGCTGCGGGCTTGTTTTTCTCTGTCAGCTTGCTGATATGCTTGAACTGGCTGATCAGGAAGCTTAAGAAGATCAGCATCAGGAATACGATACCAAGACCCATCAGAGTATTCAGACCGGCCTGCTCCATCTTCTCAGCCATGGTGTAGTTGATGTTGAAAGCCATACTCTCGGATGTGTTGGTCTTGGAATTGATAATCAGCTCCACATCTGCTGTCTTGTTCTCGTAGGTGACATCGGAATTGATGATTACATTATTTCCATCGGTGGTAACAGTCTGATCGCCGACTTCCACATAGGCACCCAGCTCATCCTTGGCATTGTCCCAGGAAGTCAGGGCTGCTGTAACAAAATCATCATCCTGATCCAGATAGTTCTGAATCTCTTCATCGGAAAGTCCCGCAATCTGTTCAATCACTTTTACAGCGCCAGATTTGTAGGAAGCCACCTGATCCTCGGTCAGCACTTTATCCTTTGCGGCAAAAACGGTCACGCAGGACAGGCATACCATGCACACAACCAGTGCAAGGCTCAGTAAGCTTTTTTTCATTTTTTCCTTCATATTATCCACCTCTCTTAAACCGTGCCGTGTTTCTTGCCGGGGCGGTCTTCTCTCTTTGTGAATAACATTTCAAAGGCTCCGATCAGATACTTTCTGGTATCCTTCGCGTCGATGATCGTATCAACATAGCCTCTCTTTGCTGCGGAAAGAGCACTGGACTGAAGTGCTGCGTACTCAGCTGCCTTCTCGTTGATTACAGCTGCATCCTCGCCGTCATACATGATCTTGGCTGCGGATCTTGCATCCATCATACCGATCTCTGCATTCTCCCAGGCATAGGTCATATCTGCGCCCAGAGCTTTGCTGTTCATGATGGTGTAAACGCTTCCGAATGCTTTGCCGGTGATCACGTTTACCTTGGCAACAGTAGCGTCAGCGAAAGCATAGGTAAGCTCTGCTGCTGCGTTGGCGATGCATCTCTCGGAATGCAGATCTGCCTTGAAACCGGTGAGATTGGTCAGAGTCAGAACCGGGATCTCGAAAGCGTCACAGAATTTCACGAATTTTGCAGCCTTTCTTGCTCCTCTTGCGGTCAGGACATCTGCGTATTTCTCAGCCACATTGCCATCCTCGTCGTAGCTCTCGGTACGGTTTCCAACTACGCCGACCGTCATGCCGTTCAGACGGATGAAACCGGTTGCCATTTCTTTGGCGTAAGCAGCCTTGGTCTCTACGAATACATGGTCGTCGCCGATCTCAGAACAGATCACAGCGGGATCTCCAACTGCATTCTCAAGAGTCTCGGAAGCACGGTTCAGATCGTCGGTGCATTCCTCGTAGGACATGTCATCCTCGTTGTTGGACGGAAGCATGGATACCAGCTCACGGATACCAGCGTAGATCTCATCCTCGCTGCCGGTGAAGTCTACAAGTCCTGCGTCCTCACTCTGGAATTTAGCGGAAGCGGTGTCACATTTGGACTCGTGGTTGCCATCCAGTGCGTTGGGGGAGTTTACGAAAAGTTTTGCTTTCTTGGACTCCATGAAAGTGAAGTCGGTCAGTGCCGGAACCAGTGCCAGTCCGCCGCCGCAGGTGCCGAATACAGCTGTGATCTGCGGAATTACACCAGAGGCAAGGGTCTGTTTCAGGTAGATCTCACCGAAAGCGTTCAGCGCATCGGTAGCTTCCTGAAGACGGATACCGGCGCAGTCGATCAGACCGATAACCGGAGCTCCCATTTTCATTGCCATATCATACAGGGCAGTGATCTTCTTTGCGTGCATTTCACCGATGGTACCGCCTAAAACGGATGCGTCCTGGCTGTAAACGTAAACCAGATTTCCGTCGATGACACCATATCCGGTAACAACGCCATCTCCTGGGGTCTCTTTTTCATGCATGTTGAAATCTGTTGATCTGGCTGTAACGTATCCACCGATTTCAACAAAACTGTTCTCATCAAGCAGAGCGTTGATACGTGTGCTTGCCAAGCTTTGTGATGTGTTACTCATTCTTAGCCCTCCATTTGTAAAAGATTTACTATGAAAACTGTTGAAATTAAATTTTCAGCCGATTATAATTTTAGCCTGTTTCGGACAAAATAGCAAGCCTTTTGTCATATTTTTATCTCTTCTTATTATTATACCTTCCGGCCTATCTGTTTATAATTCCAGATATTGTTCAAAAATTTTCAAGAAGCACCAGGAAAAATCCTTTTTTTTAACGGTTTTGCCCGCTGTTATCGGACAGACGGCGATCTCTTCCCCATTCAGTAAGAGAACTGCCTTTCCTTCCTCCTCGCCGGCAGCCACCGGAGCTGCAAGACTCCTGGGCAGAGTCACCTGTAGTTTCACTTCATCTTTCCCGGAAAGCAGAAGCTGGAGGCTCTTTTCCCCGGATAAAAGAAGGGGCACCTCTGCCGTCTCATCGATCCCCTGGCCCGGCAGGATTCCCTCCTCCACCGCTACCTCACCGAAATTCTCCGGAAACGTCAGCGTATCGTACTGATAGGCAGACAAGCCATAGGAAAACAGTGCCCTGGCATCGCTCCATTTATAAGTCTTATTGTTCGGCCAGCCGCAGGCCAGAAGGGCAATGACGAAAGTACGTTCTCCATCTTTCAGCGCCCCCACATAACAGTAGCCGGCCTTCCCCGTAAAGCCTGTTTTTCCCGTCAGGGCCCCATCCATCATGGAAAGAAAGGCATTGTGGTTGACGCAGGAATAACTCCTGTTCCCGGCAAGGTTGAAAAAGGTCTTCTCCCCCGTCCGCGTAATCTTCAGGAACTCTTCCCGTTTCGGGGATTCCTGAATACAGTAGCGGAGAATCCGTGCCAGATCGGCAGCTGTGGTCTCGTGGGCTCCCTCCGCATCCTCCCAGTCAAGACCATTCGGCGAGACAAAATGCGTCTCCCTGCAGCCGATCTCCTTCGCCTTTTCGTTCATCGCCTTCGCAAAGGCCGCCGTGCTCCCGGAAATCGCCTCTGCCACGGCCACCGCCGTATCGTTGTGGCTCTCCAGCATCAGGGAATAGAGGAGATCCCCCAGATGAAAATTCTCGCCTTCTGCCGCCCCCAGATGGACCTCCGGCTGTTTTACCGCCTCCTCCGAAAAAACAACTTCCTGTTCCGGCTCGCCTTTTTCCAGGGCCAGGATGCAGGTGAGGATCTTCGTGGTGCTCGCATTGGCCAGTTTTTCCTCCCCGTTTTTGTCAAAAAGAATACGCCCGGAATCCGCATCCATCAGGACCGCAGACCGGGCGTAAAGCGTTCCCGGCTCCTCCATTTCCTCTGCCCGCACAAAGCAGGGCAGAATCACGAGAAACAAAAGCCAGAACAGCAGATATTTTTTTATTTTTTTCATCGACACAGCTCCTTCGGCAGCTTCTTTCAAAACTATATGCCCGAAAAAGCAGCGGTATGCTCACACGTTGAGGCGAAGTTCCACCTCTTCCTCGGCCTCCGCCTTGAAGTCCTCCACCTGAACCGGGTTGATGGCCGGCAGCTCCTCCAGGGATTGCACGCCGAAATTCCGCAGGAATTCCTCCGTGGTACCAAAAAGAATGGGCCGCCCCGGAGCGTCCAGCCGCCCAAGTTCCCGGATCAGATTGTACTCAATGAGCTTATTGATCGCGTGGTCGCACTTGACTCCGCGGATCTTCTCAATCTCGATCTTTGTCACCGGCTGTTTGTAGGCCACGATGGAAAGCGTCTCCATGGCCACGTCGGAAAGCGCCGGTTTCTTCGGATGCTTCGCGATCCGGATGAGATCGTCATAGTATTCTTTTTTCGTACAGAGCTGAAAGGAATGATCCAGCTCGATGATCTGGATACCTCTCTCCTTCTTCTGATAATCCTTCATCATTTTCCGGATGGTCTCCAGCGTGGTCTCCGGATCCTCCCCGATGGCCTCGGCAATCCGGTTCAGCTCCACCGCGTCCCCCATTGTAAAAAGGATAGCTTCAATGGCCGCTTTTCGCTTTTTCTCTTCCAAAAGTGTCTCTCCTTATGTAAAATCTGACTCGAAGGTCCGGCCCGGCGTGTCGTCCGCGTCCTCTCTCCAGTCAATCAGAATATCGTCAAAGGTATGTTCCTGGACAATGGAGATTTTTCCCATCTTCATGAGCTCCAGAATCACAAGAAAGGTGATTACCATCTGCATTTTCGTATGCCCGGCCCCAAGAAGCTCCCGGAAGCTTACATGACGTTTCCGCTTGATGCAGCTCTCCACATAGATCCATTTTTCATCCATGTCCACTTCTTCTTTTTCCAGCGTTCCGAAGGTGCTTCGGATGGGGTCGATCCGGTCGTTCTGCCGCTTCATGATGGTCTTGAACAGGCTGTGAAGCTTCGAGAGCGTCACGCCCTCCAGAAGCTCCGCCGGATCAATTTCCGGCCGGTAAGCCCGGACCTCAGCGGGAATCGTCGGCTCCTTGTACATCACATAGGCCGCGTCCGCCTGCATATCCCGAAGCTCGTAGGACATATATTTGTAGAGCTTGTACTCCAGAAGCTGTTCCACCAGCTCCTGACGGGGATCCTCCTCCTCGCCTTCCTCGTTGATCTCTTTTGGAAGGAGCATTTTAGACTTGATGGCCAGAAGGGTGGCCGCCATCAGAAGGAACTCGCTCATCACATTCAGATCCTGCCGCTGCATTTCATGGATGTACTCCATGTACTGAGCGGTAATCTCCACGATGGGAATGTCATAAATATTTACTTTGTTTTTGTCAATCAGATGCAGAAGAAGATCCAAAGGACCCTCAAATGCCTCCAGTTTTACGGGAATTCCCATCTTTCCAGTTTCCTCTCCGCTTTCTTGTATCGGGTACTATTCTACCTCATAAAGGTGGTTTTTGTAAAGGCTCAGCCGTGCCAGATCAGTATTGGAAGCTCCGCCGGATTGAAAAACCGCGGCGAGATCGTGTGGTCTCCCAGGCCTGCGCTGACACAGAGCGTGTGCCCCTCCTCCTCAAAAACACCTCTGTCATACTTCGGAAAAAGCTGGAACTGGGGGCTGATGACGCCGCCGATCCCCGGAATCCGTATATAACCGCCGTGAAGATGGCCGGAAAACGTAAGATCTGCTCCCCATTCCTTATAAACAGAGAAAAACATCGGGTTGTGGGCCAGAAGCACGGTCTCAGTTTCCGGATCTTTCTCCCCCAGATGACTTTTCAACTCTTCCAGGGAAGGTATTTTCCGGTTGAAACGGCTGAAATAAGAGATCTCCGCCTCATAACCGGCGATCATCAGTTTCCTGCCATTTTTCTCAAAGGGTACAGACTTATTATTCAGAACCTCCACGCCGTTTTTCCAGAGCCCGTAGATAAAATGCTTGTAAACCGGCCGGAAATCCTCCGTCGCCTCATAGCGGCTCTCGTGGTTTCCGTTGCTGAAAAACACCGGATATTTCGCTGTGAGCTCCTTAAAAAACGCGAAGGTCTTCCTGTTGATGCCGGGCTTTCCCACAATCATATCGCCACTCACGACCACCAGATCCGGATCTGCCTCATAAATCGCCTCCAGAAGGCCTTCCTGGTTTTCCCCGTAAAAGCAGCCGTGAAGATCGCTTAAATGAGCGAACGTCAGCGCCGCTTTCCCCGTATCTTTTCCCGTCTCATAGCGGACGGTCCGAAAACTCTTCATGTACCTTATGCCCCCTTTTCTTTATTATGTATCAGATACTCTGGTATCTTTCCCAGAGTTTTTTCAGATAATCCAAAAATTCCGCCTTTTCCACTGATTCTCCTGCGAGGATAGGCACTTCCCCCAGGATCTCTCCGTTCAGGCGGTAGACCACTTTTCCCACAGCCTCCCCTTTTTCGATAGGAGCTGTAAGTTCCTCCTCAAGAAGGACTTCCTTTTCTATCGCCGAAAAATCCACGCCTTTTGTGTCGAGATACCGGAAGCCTTCCTGATATTTGCAGGGAACCGTCTCCGTAACGCCGCCCCGGACCTTTGTCTCCGGGAGCGCATCCCGGTTCTCATCCACATAGAGGCGGCAGCTGCCGAAACCGTAGTTCAGAAGCTCCGCCGCATTCCGGAATCTCGTCTTGGAGTCCGGACCGGCCATGATGACGCTGATGAGCCGGATGCCGTTCCGCTCCGCCGTGGCGGAAATACAAAAAAGCGCCTTGCTGGTACTTCCGGTCTTGAGACCGTCGCAGCCGTCATAGCTTCTTAAAAGCTTGTTGGTATTGGTCAGGCCGAACTCGCTGCTGCCCCGGGCCGTCATGTGGGTGATGTTTTCCATCCAGATCTTCGTATAGTCAAAAACTTCCGGATATTTCGTGATCAGCTCCTGGGACATGAGGGCAATATCCCTCGGCGTCGTGTAGTGGTCCTCCGAATCCGTGAGACCGCAGCAGTCCGTGAAATGGGTGTTTTTCATGCCCAGCTCCGCCGCCTTCTGATTCATCTGGTTCACAAACTCGCCCTCGCTCCCCGCCACATATTCCGCCATGGCCACCGCCGAATCGTTACCTGAGGCCACCATGATACATTTAAGCAGGGTCTCCACGGTCTGCTTCTCTCCCTCTTCCAGAAAGACCTGGGAGCCGCCCATGGATTTGGCGTGGGCGCTGGTGACGACCTCGTCGGTAAGCTGAATCTTTCCTTTTTCAAGGTTCTCAAAGATCAGAAGGGCCGTCATGATCTTCGTCACGCTCGCAGGGCTCCGCCTGGTGTCCGCATCCTTCTCATAAATCACCGTCCCGGTAGAAGCCTCCATGAGAAAAGCTCCCGGAGATTCGATGGCAAGGCTGTTGCTCTGCTCCTCCGCCCCGTAGACCCGAAGACCCACATTCCCGAAAATCAGGGAAATTCCCAGCCAGAGCACCAGCCCATAAACCGCACAGCCTGTTCGTTTTCTTTTTTTCATACCTTTCCTGCCTTCTTTCCGCCTGTATATCACAATATAAGAAACTCAGGAAAAGTTTATGCCTGTTTTATGACACGAAAAAAGCCTCTGAGCGAATCAACTCAGAGGCTTTTGCCTGCACAGATTAGTTATACTTACGTTTCCGGGCAGCTTCAGATTTCTTTTTACGTCTTACGCTCGGTTTCTCGTAATGCTCTCTCTTACGAATCTCCTGCTGAATACCAGCCTTCGCGCAGTTTCTCTTAAAACGACGTAAAGCGCTGTCCAGTGTCTCGTTTTCTTTTACGATTACATTTGACATTGTCTCACACCTAACCTCCCTCCAGTTGTAAATTGTGCATCATAATACAACTGTCTGGGTATTTTAATTGCACTGATAAGAATTATACCACATTTTTTTCATCCGTCAACTACTTTTTTCTGGTTTTTCGGATTTTTTTAGTGGATCTGCTCTCCCAGAAGTTCAGCTGCTGCTTTCAGAGCCTCATCGATCATCTCCGGTTTCTTTCCGCCGGCCTGAGCCATGTTCGGACGTCCGCCGCCGCCGCCGCCAACGATGGCAGCCATGCCTTTGATGAGGTTTCCTGCGTGAGCGCCCTGTTTCATAGCGCCGTCAGTTGCCATGGCCAGAAGGCTTACCTTGCCGTCTTTGTCGGAAGCAAGGACAACCACGCCCTCGCCCAGCTTCTCTTTCAGCTGGTCGCCCAGGTCACGGAGACCGTTCATATCCACGTCAGCCAGTTTTGCTGCGAGAAGTTTCACGCCTTTAATCTCCTGTACCTGATCCATAACATCGCCCAGAGCATCCTTTGCAAGCTTGCTCTTCAGAGCCTCATTCTCGCTGTGGAGTGCTTTCATCTCGCCCTGGAGATGAGCAATCTTGTTCTCCAGCTCAGCCGGAGTGGTCTTTAAGAGGGCGCTGGCACGGTTCAAACGATCCTCCAGCTCCTGATAATATGCGAAAACTCCGTCGCCGGTCAGGGCCTCGATACGGCGTACGCCTGCTGCAATTCCTGTCTCGGAAACGATCTTGAAGACGCTGATCACGCCGGTATTTGCTACATGGGTACCTCCGCAGAGCTCTTTGGAGAAGTCTCCCATGGATACGACTCTTACATTCTCGCCGTATTTCTCACCAAAGAGGGCCATAGCGCCTGTCTTCTTGGCAGACTCCACATCCATGACCTCGGTGACAACCGGAAGATTTGCCTGGATCTCTTTATTTACCAGAGCCTCTACCTTCTCGATCTCCTCCTTGGTCATCGGCTGGAAATGAGCGAAGTCAAAACGCAGTCTGTCCGGAGTTACGAGAGAACCTTTCTGCTCTACATGAGAACCGAGAACGGTCTTCAGTGCTTTCTGGAGCAGATGGGTGGCGCTGTGGTTTTTGCTGGTGTTGGCGCGGGCTGCTGCGTCAACGGAAAGAGTCACCTCGTCGCCGACCTTGAACATGCCTTTTACCACATGGCCCACATGGCCGATCTTGCCGCCCAGCAGTTTGATTGTGTCTTCCACAACAAACTCTGCGCCATCGCCGATACGGATCACACCGATATCGCCGGTCTGTCCGCCCATGGTAGCATAGAACGGAGTCGCGTCCACGAAAATGGTTCCGTGTTCGCCATCGGAAATTGCCTCTGTCACCTCGGTATCTGTAGTCAGAACAGAGATTTTGGAGTTGTGCTCCAGATGATCGTAGCCTGCGAAAGTGCTGGTGATCTTCGGATCGATCTCGTCATATACCGTAGCGTCAGCTCCCATATAGTTGGTGGTCTGACGGGCATTTCTTGCTTTGGTACGCTGCTCTTCCATTGCTGCACGGAAGCCTTCCTCGTCCACGCCGCAGCCTTTCTCCTCGAGGATCTCTTTGGTCAGATCCAGCGGGAAGCCGTAGGTATCGTAGAGAGTGAACGCGTCTTTTCCATCGAGAGTGGTCTTTCCTTCCTCCTTCATGGAAGCTTCCAGATTGGAAAGGATGCTTAAGCCCTGGTCGATGGTCTTGTTGAATTTCTCCTCTTCCTGGCTCAGCACCTTGAAGATGAAGTTCTTCTTCTCCTCGAGTTCCGGATATCCGTCTTTGCTGTCCTCGATCACGGTAGCGGAAAGCTCTGCCAGGAACTGTTTGTCGATGCCGAGCAATCTTCCGTGACGGGCAGCGCGACGGATCAGACGGCGAAGTACATAGCCTCTTCCCTCATTGGTGGGCATGATACCGTCGGAGATCATGAAGGTAGCGGAACGGATATGGTCGGTAATCAGACGGATAGAAACATCCTTCTTCGGATCGGTCTCATAAGTTACGCCGGCCAGAGCGCAGACTTTATTTCTCAGATTCTGGATCGTATCCACATCGAAAATGGAATCCACATCCTGAACGACAACAGCCAGACGCTCCAGACCCATACCGGTATCGATGTTCTTCTGGATCAGGTCGGTGTAATGACCCTCGCCGTCGTTGTTGAACTGGCTGAATACGTTGTTCCATACTTCCATGTAACGGTCGCAGTCACAGCCTACGGTACAGCCCGGTTTGCCACAGCCGTATTTTTCTCCGCGGTCATAGTAGATCTCAGAACAGGGGCCGCAGGGACCTGCGCCGTGCTCCCAGAAGTTGTCCTCTTTTCCGAAACGGAAGATACGCTCCGGAGCGATGCCGATCTCTTTGTTCCAGATATCGAAAGCCTCATCGTCATCCTGGTAGATGGAGGGATAGAGACGGTCCGGATCCAGGCCTACGACCTGAGTCAGGAACTCCCAGCTCCATGCGATGGCTTCATGTTTGAAATAATCACCGAAGGAGAAGTTACCCAGCATCTCAAAGAAGGTGCCGTGACGGGCAGTCTTACCTACGTTCTCAATATCGCCCGTACGGATACATTTCTGACAGGTGGTCACTCGGCGTCTCGGCGGGATCTCAGCTCCTGTGAAGTAGGGTTTGAGAGGAGCCATTCCTGAGTTGATCAGAAGCAGGCTCTTGTCGTTATGGGGTACAAGAGAGAAACTTTTCATTGCCAGATGTCCTTTGCTCTCGAAGAACTCCAGGAACATTCGGCGAAGTTCGTTTACGCCGTATTTTTTCACAATAAATCCTCCATTCAAACGCTGTATTACTCAGCGGCTTTTATCTGATGAAATCCTTTTTTACCTTTTTTGATGACCAGAGTGCCCTCTTCATCGAAGTCTGCAGTGGTAAATACCCGGGCGAAATCGGTGATCTTCTCATCGTTTACGGTTACGCCGCCCTGCTGGATCAGACGACGTCCCTCGGAACGGTTCTTAGCCAGTTTGGTGTCAACCAGAAGGGTGATCAGGTCTTTTCCTTCCTCCAGCTCTGCCTTCGGATAGGTAGTAGTGGGCATGTCTGCGCTCTTGGTGCCGTGAACGAAAATGCTCTTGGCTGCTACCTGCGCCTTCTCTGCCTCTTCCTGGCCGTGAACGATCTTGGTGGTCTCATAGGCCAGAACCTCTTTGGCCTTGTTGATGTCCGCACCCTCAAGAGCGCCGAGCCTGCGTACGTCTTCCATCGGAAGGAAGGTCAGGAGACCTAAGCACTCCTCAACTTTTACATCCTCGATGTTTCTCCAGTACTGATAAAACTCGTAAGGAGAGGTCTTGTTCGGATCCAGCCAGAGCGCACCCTTCATGGTTTTGCCCATCTTGATGCCCTCGCTGGTAGTCAGCAGTTTGAAGGTCAGACCGAAGGCCGGTTTCTGCTCTTTTCTTCTGATCAGCTCCACGCCACCGATGATGTTGGACCACTGGTCGTTTCCGCCCATCTCCAGCTGACAGTTATACAGCTGATTCAGTTTCCAGAAATCGTAGGACTGCATGATCATATAGTTGAACTCGAAGAAGGTAAGTCCTCTCTCCATTCTCTGTTTGTAGCACTCTGCGGTAAGCATACGGTTTACGGAAAAATGTACGCCCACCTCGCGGAGCAGCTGAACGTAGTTCAGATCCAGCAGCCAGTCTGCATTGTTGGCAACGATGGCTTTTCCATCAGAGAAATCAATAAAATGGGACAGCTGCTCGTGGAAACGCTCTGCATTGTGCTCGATAGTCTCCCGGGTCAGCATGGAACGCATGTCGGATTTACCGCTCGGGTCACCGATCATGGTGGTACCGCCGCCTAACAGGGCGATGGGACGATGGCCGGCGTTCTGCATGTGTTTCATGGCCATAATGGTCAGGAAATGGCCGGCTGTCAGGCTGTCTGCCGTGGCATCAAAACCAATATAGAAGGTAACTTTTTCCTTTCCCAGAAGATCGCGGACCTCTGCGTGAGTCTCCTGCTCCAGGAAGCCTCTCTCCTTCAGAATATCGTAAACATTTGTTGACATGAACTTACTCCTCCTAGCCTTTTTTCGTTTTTGAAAAAGGATTTTTATTCACAATACCTACTAATATAGCATATGGCCAGCGTTTTTTCAACTAGGCCGCCGCAATTTTTATACCCCCGGATCCACGATCCGGTTGTCGCCGTCCGCCGCCTGGGTGGCCAGAGCATCACAGCGCTCGTTTTCCGGGTGGCCCGCATGGCCTTTTACCCAGATGAACGTAACCTGATGGGGTTCCTTCGCCGCCAGGAGGCGTTTCCAGAGATCCACATTTTTCACTGGCTCTTTTTTCCCGCGGGTCCAGCCTTTTTTGATCCAGCCGTCGATCCAATGCTCGTTGAAGGCCTTGATGAGATACTGGGAGTCGGAATAAAGCTCCACCTCGCAGGGCTTTTTCAGGGCTTCCAGGCCCACAATCGCCGCCATAAGTTCCATCCGGTTGTTGGTGGTCCGGACATAGCCCTGGCTGAACTCTCTTTCGTGTAAGGTCCCTTTCGGATCCACATACTTTAAAACGGCTCCGTAGCCGCCCGGCCCGTCGGGATTTCCTCTCGCGGAGCCGTCCGTATAGATTCTTACCAGCATTTACGCTTCCTCCTGTCTCCATTCGCCTGTCTCAAGAAAATGATCTGCCATGTTCTGCGCCTTCTCGATCAGCTTCGGATCGTATCCCATAACGCCAAGAAGCTTGATGGCGTTTCGGGAAACCGCTCTTCCCTTGAAAAGGCGGTAATTAAAGAGCACATCATTGTCCCGGACTTCTTCTTCAAAATGATAATTGTCATATCCCTTTTCCAGGATATGGGTGAGTTCAATATCGTGGGTGGCCGCAAAGCAGAGGATATCCTCCCTCTCCATGCTCTCGAGAATTTCCGACGAGGCCGCGATCCGCTCTACGGTGTTGGTGCCCCTTAAGACCTCATCCACAAAGCAAAGGATCGGTATTTTCCCATCTGCCGCATTGAGAATCCGCTTCAGAGACTTGATCTCCACGATGAAATAACTCTCTTTTCCCGCCAGATCGTCCCGGAGGGCCATGGAAGTGCAGATCCGGAAAAAATTGCCCTTCCAGGAGTCCGCCATACAGGTATCGATAGTCTGGGCAAGAATCGCATTGACGGCCACCGTCTTTAAAAACGTGGATTTTCCGGAGGCGTTGGAGCCTGTGAGCAGGACGCCGCGCTCTGCTGTGATGGAATTTTTCACCGGATCGGGAATCAGCGGATGAAATACATTTTCACAGGAAAGAGAAGCCCGGCCGCCTTTCTTAAACTCCGGAACACAATAGCTTCCCTCTGCCAGCGTCCGGAAAGAGGCCAGCGCCGTGGCGCACTCGAGGGCTCCCACCGCGTCGATGAGACCTTCCAGATCATCCATATGAGCCGCCAGCTCCCGGATCACCGTGTTGAACTCAATGAGATCCAGATGGAACGTATAATTGATATAGTCAAAAAATACTTTCGTCAGCTCTCCATTCTCTCCGGCATTTCCACCCACCACGAAATGGGTACTCCGTTTCAGTTTCCGGAGGAGTTTTCCCGCCTGAACGATCTTTTCCTGATAATTTTTCAGCTCCGGCGCATCTATTTTCCCGAAAGATTCTGATTCTTTCAAAATCTGGATGAGACAGCTGCAGGACCGGAGAAAAGGCTCTATGCGCTTCTTTTTCCTATAATAATAGTACCAGCTTCCGAACATCACTGCCAGGAAAAGGAGCACGCCAAAGGCCGCATTGATAAAAATACTGCCAAAAGAAACAACCACAGCGATGATCCAGACAAATTCCGGCCAGACCGCTTCGGGTTTCAGCTCCGCCAGATTGTAGATATAATCAAACATGGACTGACTTCCGGTCTTTCCGATTCTGGCAAAGCGGTACTCCATCTTTTCCCGTGCCTCCGGGTGTGTCCGGAAATACTCGATGAGGCGGTTGCGCTCCTTTAAGGTCTCTTCCTCCATGGCGGGCATCCGCAGAAGGCAGTAGAGATAGCTCTCTCCGATGCAGGACCAGGTGTGATTGAGAAGCATGAAAATCCGGTCCATATCCAGGTCATTCCAGGTGATGTCGTCGATGACCGGCAGGCCTTCTTTTTTCCGGTGAACATAATAATGGGAAATAGCGTCAAACTCTTCCATGGAGTATTCCCGTTCCGGCCACTGACCGTAAGTTTTCCGGATTTTCCCGAAAACCCGTTTTCTGCTCTTACAGGTCTCCCAGACCGCGAAGGCCGCAAAGGCGATAAAACCCAGAATCAAAAGAAACGCTATAGTCCGGTTATCACTGTTTACATTCATAAGAAATCCCCCTTTCTTGCAGAGAAAAAGAAGCCATGCCTTTTTCATGAAGACACGGCTTCCGGTTTGTTCCGTTTATTTCTCGCACATCTTGTAGATCGTGTGGATCAGCTGCTCGGATTCCGGCCAGCCAAGGCAGGGATCGGTGATCGATTTTCCATAAATATGCTCTCCCTGACCGATTTTCTGATTTCCGGGCTCGATATAGCTTTCGATCATAACACCCTTGACCAGAGTTTTCAGTTCCTCATTGACATTTCTGCTGTGAAGCACTTCTTTGACGATACGGACCTGCTCGGCGTACTGCTTGTTGGAGTTGGAATGGTTGGCATCCACGATCACTGCCGGATTTTCCAGCTTACGCTCCTTATAAAGCTCCAGAAGAAGCTTCAGATCCTCGTAATGATAGTTGGGGATGCAGTTGCCGTGCTTGTTCACTGCGCCACGCAAAATGGTATGTGTCAAGGGATTTCCGGTAGTCTTCACTTCCCAGTCACGGTAAATGAACGTATGTCCATGCTGTGCCGCAACTACGGAGTTCAACATGACGGAAAGGTCGCCACTGGTGGGATTCTTCATTCCTGCGGGGATATCCATGCCGCTGACCACCAGACGGTGCTGCTGGTTCTCCACGGAACGGGCTCCGATGGCCACATAGGAAAGGATATCAGAAAGGTAACGCCAGTTTTCCGGATAGAGCATCTCATCTGCTGCGGTGAGTCCGGTCTCCTCAATGGCGCGCATATGCAGTTTACGGATAGCCACCAGACCTGCCAGCACGTCCGGTTTTTTCTCAGGGTCCGGCTGATGAAGAAGGCCTTTGTAACCCTCGCCGGTGGTTCTCGGTTTATTGGTATAGATACGCGGGATCAGAAGCAGACGGTCGCCCACCTGATCCTGGACTTTCGCCAGTCTTCCCACATAATCACATACGGAATCTTCATTGTCTGCGGAGCAGGGGCCGATGATCACCAGAAATCGGTCGGACTTCCCTGTAAATATATCTTTGATCTCCTGATCTCTCTGTGCCTTCACACGGGCAATCTTCTCTGTGATCGGATACTGAAGTCGAATTTCTTCCGGAGTGGGAAGTTTTGTCACAAATTCAAAGCTCATAATCATTCTCCTCTTTATCTAAAGTATGATATCCAGGAACGACAGTTAGCGTTTTAAAACCTGATGTATCATTTCTAATAACTATACGTCTTTTTATACATTCCTGCAAGGATTTTTTTGCTTTTGAGAAAAAACTGCCCCACTAAAAAAGCAGGACCGGGAGTTCTGTTCTTCCCGGTCCTGCTGCCTATTCTGTTCAGATCCCTTTGAATGTGAAGGTAAATGTCATCTTCTCGCTCGTATCCAGAAGGTATTCCGGATGGGTCTTTGCTCCCCAGCTGTCATCACCGCCGATGCCCATCTGCTGTTTGGACACTCTCACAACCGTGTAGTGTACCTCGGGCAGTTCATAGGGATGCATGGCATTTTCCACCTCATGGGGGGTATACGGCAGAGCAGAAAATTCCATTCCATCTCCGGTAAATTCCATACCTCTGCCTCTTCGGTCGGTGACGGTAGCCCAGCGCACGCCTACCTTGTTTCCGCACTCCTGCGGAACCAGGTATTTCGCCATATTGTCAGCCACCAGATTCTTGTAAACGCCGAGTTTCGCTCCGCGCATACGGTCCACATAGGTCTCAGACGGTCCCATTCCGTACCAGGCCACATGATCGTAATCGGCATTGAACTTAAACATCACGCCAAACTCCGGCATATCGCCCAGTTCCTTCACCGGATCGTAGGAAAGGGTGGTCTGGATGCTTCCATCGCCGAAGACACGGTAGGTCAGCTCGCACTCTGCCGCCGGCGTTGTGGGCATTACATAGGTGAAGGTGATCTCCGCCCAGTCCTCGGTCACTTCGATCTTCGGAGCCTTTCCTCCCGGATAATGACCTCCGGTAGGATATTTGTGGGAGAGATAAAGGGATGCGATCTTCCACTGTGCATACCGCATGGGCATCAGGTTTCCGCAGTCGTTATCGGTAGGCGCTCTCCAGAAGTTGGGCTTCGGAATCATCTCGATCATCTCCACGCCGCCGTAACGGTAGGAAACTAGGCCGCCGTTGAGATAAGAGAACAACACGTCGAAATTCTCGCCCTTCACGCCAAAATCATGAAGAGACCGAACCACACGGAATTTCGGCTGCTTCTTCGGCTCCTCTTTGGCTTCCGCTGTGTAAACTGCCTGACCGAAGGCAACCTCATGGCCTCTCTCCGCCCAGATCGTATCCTCTTTGAGACGGAAAGAAACGGTGATCACATACTCTCCCGGAAGGGTCTGCTCTTTCACCGGAAGCTCGTAGGTTTCCTCGGAAAGGGGAGCCACATGGGCTTCCAGGGCTTTCTTCTCCAGAAGTTTTCCCTCTTTTTCTACCGTTACAACGCAGTCGAAGGAATCGGTATTCACAAAAAGATTCTTATTGATGACGCGAACGTTCTTTTTGTCCACGACAGCAGAAATATTCTGGTAATTGAACTTCACTTCCTGCATCTTCGGAGACTCATCCCGCTCACCGCCGTAAACAATACCGTTTCCGCTGAAGTTATAGTCCGTGGGACGCTCGCCGAAATCACCGCCGTAAGCCTGAAACTCTTTTCCGTACCGGTCTTTCTTATAGATGGACTGGTCGATGTAGTCCCAGATGAAACCGCCCTGATAGGAGGGTTCCGTATCTGTCAGATCTGTATATTTATGCATGCCGCCGCAGGAATTTCCCATAGCATGGGTGTACTCACAGCAGATGAAAGGCTTGCTTCTGTCATTTTCCAGGAATTTCTTGATATCTTCCGCGGAGGTGTACATCTGGCTTTCCATATCGCTGGTATCGTTGAAACGGCGGTCATTGAAGACGCCCTCATAATGAACCAGACGGGTCGGATCCAGTTTCCGGAAGAGTTCAGACATCTTATAGATGACCTCTCCGCCGAAGGATTCGTTTCCGCAGGACCAGATCAGGATAGCCGGATGGTTCTTATCCCGCTGATAAGTGGAATTGATGCGGTCCATAAGCAGGCCTTCCCATTCCGGTTTGTTGTCCGGAACCACGCCGGTGTAGTCTTTGCTTTCTCCCACGGTGTCCCAGCTTCCATGGGTTTCCATATTGTTCTCAGCAATCATATAGATACCAAACTCATCGCAGAGCTCGTAAATTCCCACAGCATCCGGGTAATGGCAGGTACGGATCGCATTGATGTTGTTCCGTTTCATCGTGGTCAGGTCTTTGATAAGTTCCTCTCTGGAAACATTCCGTCCGGTCCTGGAGCTGAATTCATGACGGTTCACGCCCTTGAAGACAATTCGTTTTCCATTCAGAGTCATAATGGAATCCTTCATCTCGAAACGGCGGAAGCCAACTCTCTGAGGAATCACTTCCGTGATCTTTCCTTCTGTATCCATAACCTCGATAAGCAGGTCGTAAAGATGGGGTTCCTCTGCGCTCCAGAGCAGCGGATTTTCCATCTTCATCACATAGGCTTTTCCGCTCTCCAGCGCATCCTCAAGAGTTGCCTCCTCTTTTCCTTCTCTGGAAAGAGTGAAACGAACCTTTCCGGCAGCTGTGGCTTTCAGCTCCACGGTGAGATCTGCCTTCGTAAAGGTATCGTCCAGAAGCGTACGGATCGTCAGATCCTCCACATGGACCTCCGGAATCGCATAGAGATAAACGTCACGGTAGATACCGGAGAACCGGAAGAAATCCTGATCCTCACACCAGCTTCCGCTGGTCCATTTGAAGACCTGGGCCGCCAGCTTGTTCTCTCCCTCTTTCAGATACGGAGTCAGTTCAAACTCGGACGGGGTGAAGCTGTCCTCGCTGTAACCCACGAATTTTCCGTTGAGCCAGAGGGCCAGGCCGCTCTCCGCTCCCTGGAAGGAGACGAAGATTTTCTTTCCCTTCATGGAAGACGGTACTTCAAAATATTTTACATAGCTTGCCACCGGATTGAACTCCTCTGGAATCTCGCCGGGTTTTACCTCTTCTCTGCCCTCCCAGGGGTACTGGACGTTGGCATACTGCGGTTTATCATAGCCTTCCATCTGGATATGGGCCGGCACGCGAATGTCGCCCCAGGCTTTACAGCAGTAGTCTTCCTTCTCAAAACCAGGAATCGTACTCCTGTAATTTTTCGCATAATGGAATTTCCAGAGGCCGTTCAGACTGTAACGGAGCTCCTCTTTTTCCTGCTCCATCGCCGCCAGAGAAGTGAAATAACGGTGATCGGAATGGGCAGCTACCCGATTCTCGCTGAAATAAGTCGGGTCTTTTACTTTTTCGTAGTGAAATTCACTCATTTGTTATAACCTCCTTATCATTACAAAAGAGGCGGATATCTTTTGCAATACCCGCCTTTTTTCTTTTTCTTTTTATTTGACTGCGCCTGTGATACCTTCCGCAAAGCTCTTCTGGAAGAAGAAGAAAATGATAACGGTCGGAATCGTACAGATCAGTACGCCGAGCATCAGCATACCATAATCAACCACATATCCGCTCAGCAGGTTGGCAACCAGCATAGGCATGGTAATGGAGCTGTTGGTCTGCAGAATAACCTTCGGCCACATATAGTTGTTCCATGCGTTCATGAAAGTGATGATCAGAGCTGCTGCGTATGTAGATTTCATAGTTGGAATGAACATGCGGAAAAAGATTCCAATCTCACTCAGACCATCCAGACGGGCCGCTTCTATGATATCATGTGGGAAAGACCGGGATGCCTGACGGAACATCATGATCATGAAGGGGGTCGAGATGGACGGGAGCATGAAAGCTGCCATCGTGTTGACCATCTTCAGCTTGGAGAACATACGGAACAGCGGGATCATGATCGCTGCAAAAGGAACCATCATAGCTGTCAGCAGAATAGCAAATACGATATCTTTTCCTTTGTCATGATAGATTTCAAAACCGTAACCGGCCAGGGAGCAGACCAGCAGACAGATCAGAGTCAGCACGGTCGCATTCCGGAAGGAATTCCAGAGTGCACGGGAAAGATCCTGATTCGCGATCAGTGTCTTAAAATTCTCTACAAGATAAGTACCCGGAATCAGTTTTCCTCTGGATACATCCACGCTCTTGTTTGTAGCCGCACACGCCATGTAGTACAGCGGGAAAACGGAAAGCAACGAACAAATGGTCAGAAAAATATACATTGCCGCTTTTTTGCCTTTATTCATCGTTCATCACCTACTTTCATCTGGATCAGGGCCAGGACAGCCACCATTACAAGGATCACGATGGACATTGCTGCCGCATAACCGAAGTTCGGGCTCTGTACAAAGGATGTATTATAAATATAATGGGACATGGTCATCGTTGATTTACCAGGTCCGCCGTTGGTCAGGTTCAAAGACTCATCAAACAGCTGCAGGGTACCATTGGTAGAAGTAATGGTCGTCAAAAGGATCGTCGGTTTCAGCAGCGGGATCGTGATCTTGAAAAGGATCTGACGTGGAGAAGCGCCGTCAATTCTGGCTGCCTCATAGACGGAGTACTCGATGTTCTGAAGGCCTGACAGATAGAATACCATGTTATAGCCGGTCCATCTCCAGATCAGGGCAATGATAATTACCGCTCTTGCTGTCCACGCATTGGAAAACCACATGATCGGGGTTGCTCCGACAGCACGAAGAACTGTATTTACAAAACCGTCATTGGCAAACAGGGAACGGAAAATCATGGAGTAGGATACCAGAGAAGTCGCACAGGGAAGAAAAATACAGGTTCTCCAGAGTCCCTTGAAACGAAGATCTTTGTTATTCAGGATCGATGCCAGGATCAAAGCCAGTGTCAGCATGATCGGCACCTGAATGATCAGATAAAAGAATGTATTGAACAGTGTCCCTTTAAATGTCGGGTCTTTCAGGATTCGTGCGTAGTTTGAAAAACCGTTGAACTTCAGATTGACGCCCAGTCCGCTTTTCAGCGACAGGATAAACGCCTGGATCATCGGATAGAAGCTTGTCCAGCAGATCAGAACCACACCAATGGAGAGAAACGCCCAGCCTGTCAGGTTATGCCTTCTTTCCAATGTCATTTTTCTCTTTTTTTGCATGAAGCATACCTTCCCTTCTTTATATGGAAAAAGGTCTGCCTGCTGTTCTGCCTTGAACAACAGTCACAGACCTTTTCCATTTATCTTACCTTACTGTTTCTTTTTCAGCGGAAACATTAAGCACCCATGGTGAATTCCAGAGTTTCCTGTGCGGTCTGGAGTTCAGAATCCACATCTGCACCAGTCTGGGTAATGTTGGAAAGTGCGATACCTACCGCATCACGGGCGTCATAGTAGAATGCGCCGGTGGTGTTGGACGGAGTCTTGGTTGCGAAATCAACAATCTTAGCATAGATCGTATCGCCGCCGTAGAAGTCAACCGGTACGTTGTATGCGTCAGATTCTCCAGCCGGAGCCCAGGTTGCCAGAGCGCCCTTGGAAATGATGTCATCATAAAGCTCTGTGCTGCCTGCAAAGGTGGAATTCAGGAAATCAACAGCCAGGTCGGTCTTTGCGCAGTTGGAAGAGATTGCCCAGGAGGAACCACCGTTGTTGGAGTAGTTGGTAGCGCTATCTACATCATCCAGTCTCGGCATATTTGTGATTGCCCATTTACCGGACTGATCCTCTGCTGCCTGAATGGAAGCCAGGATCCAGCATCCGTTGAAGGTGCTTGCTACGGTGGAGCTGTTCAGAGAAGAAATATACTGATCCCAGTCGGTAACCTCTACCAGAGTACCATCTGCAACCATCTGTGCATAGATCTCAACACATTTTTTCAGAACCTCATTGTCAGCAATATTGCCTGTTCCGTCTTCGTTAAAGAGGGAAGCTCCACAGGACTGAAGCATCATCATGATCACATCCGGAGAACCTGCCTGAGCGGTCAGCATCGGAAGACCGGTCTTTTCAAGAACCACCTTTGCCTTTTCCATGTAATCAGACCAGGTAATGTCTGTAAAATCATCTACGGTATAACCAGCCTGCTCGATCAAATCTGTACGAACTGCATTCACAACTGCACCATTGTCAAACGGAACACCGTAATTTACGCCATCCAGTGTGGAATAAGCAACCTTTGCCTCAGAGAACTGAGAGAAATCGATTCCAGAATCGGTCAGATCGGTGAAAACGTCCGGGTAGAACGTTGTATATTTCTGGAAGGAGTTATCCTGCATCAGGAAGATGTCCGGAAGAGTACTCAGGTCACCTGCATTCACTGCTGTGGTGATCTTTGCCTCGATCGCATCGGATTTGATCTCTGTAACCTCTACTTTAAAGCCCTCATGGTCTTTTGCATAGATTTCTGCTGCTTTGTTGATTGCATAGATGTTAAAGTTCGGATCCCAGGTCCATACGGTCAGTGTGTTGTCATCCTCGCTTGCAGCCGCCGGAAGAACAGCCCCCATAGAAAGTACCATTGCGCCTGCCAGCATACATGCCATTGCCTTTTTCAGTTTCATACTACACATCCTCCTTTATTTTTTTGTACATTTTCACCAGTTCTCAACTTTTTTCGATTCAAAACCATTGAACATTTTGTATAATTTTGAATCCTTCTTTCTGGTGAATATGTGACTATTTTACTCTATATCTTTTTTCTATGGGAAGCATTTTCGACCAAAAACAATTCATTTTTTATCTTTTTTTCATTTTTAATCCCTTTGTTTTAGATATTATGCATAATAAAAAGCCCTCCTGTTTTTCTTACAGGAGAGCTTTTTGCCCAAAGAAATGTCGAAAATGCAGGCTTTTTGCCATATTTTTTTCCAGTAAAACCCTTTTAAAAGAGGATGCTGCGTTCTCTCCCCTTGCTTTTTCGCCAGACATGTGGCGAAGTGCCCAGAAAACGGGTAAAGTTTCTGTTAAATGTGGACATGGAAACAAAGCCGGTCTTCATGGCGATCTCCTCCAGGGATGAGGCTGTTCCGTTCATCAGGCGGCAGGCCTCCCGGATTCGTACTTTATTGACATATTCCATGGGAGTCAGCTGCATGTTTTTCAAGAAAAATCTGCGAAAATGCGTCTCGCTGAGGCCGCAGACCGCCGCCAGATCCCCCACCCGAAGCTGTTCTGCATAATGTTCCTCCACATAACGGAGCGCCGCTTCCACCTGGGTGATCTCTTCCTTCCAGATCTGTTTTCCGACGACTGGCAATTCCTCTCCGGGAAGCAGAGAATCCTCATCGTTCAGCCGGGCCGCTTCCATAAGGAAAGCCAGAAGATAGCCTTTTACGCTCTCCTGATAAAATTCGCTCTTCTCCTTCATCTCTCGGAAAATCTCCTGAACGAGATCACCGAGAGCCGGATTTTTTCCATGGGTCAGAAATCTTGCGCCACTGTTGATTCTCCTGCTGATCTCCTCTGCCAGGCGGCTTCGTCCCGGATAAAGATCCGCCAGAAAGCGCTCCACATCAATAAAAAGAAATTCCCAAGAATTGATCCCGCCCTGATCCCCAAAGGTCGAGTGAGGGCAGTTTTTCGGGATCATCGTAAAGGTCTGGGGAAAATAGGGATAATCTCCGTTCTCCAGCTTGATGACACCCTCCCCTTTATAACAGTAACCCACCTCCAGATGGTTATGGAAATGAAGGCTTTCTCCTTCCGAACCATATTTCCGGTTCCACTCTTCCCCGAAAAGAGCCAGCACATAGCTGTCTCTGGGGATCTCATAATATCGGAAAAAAATTTTATCTGTTCGTTTTTTTCTGGTCATATTCTCTCTCCCTGATTTGATATATCTTTTCCCAATCTTATCATACCAGTTCTTTCGTCATTTTTGAATCCTTTTTTTAATTTTTCTGTCCTTTTCTTCCATAATGTGATAAGATAAAAGAATCCGTCCGTACAGACGAGCACAGGCTCAAAGGAGGAATAACATTTATGACAGATGAAGCCAGACCCTATTTTCCCATGTTTGTGGACATTTCTCATAAAAAAGTCGTCGTCGTGGGCGCAGGCACCATCGCCAAACGCCGGATCCGCACACTGGTGGATTTCACCGAAAATCTGACCGTCATCGCTCCCGAAGTCAATCCGGAGCTTCTGGAACTCCAGTCTCAGGGAAAGATCCTGATCCTGAAAAAGCAGTACCAGAGAGAGGACATCTACGATGCCGATCTGGTCATCGCCGCCACGAACGATCATCAGACCAACGAGGATATTTACAGCGTCTGCAAATGCATGGGAATCACCGTCAACGTCTGCAGCGATAAGAACAAATGCGATTTCTATTTTCCCGGCATTGTCCGGAAAGACAATCTCGTAGTAGGAATCACCGCCAGCGGAAACAACCACAAAGCGGCCCGGGAGACTTCCGACCGGATACGGGAGCTTTTAAACCAGCCAGAACAGTAAAAAAGACGAATCCACGGATTTTATCTCCGGCCGGATTCGTCTTTTTTCATCCTCTAGGATGGGCTTTCGCATATACATTTTTCACATGGTTCACGCTGAGATTCAAATAAGTCTGGGTCGTGGCGATATCCGCATGCCCCATCATCTCCTGGACTGCTTTCAGATCTGCCCCGTTCTGCACCAGATGTGCCGCAAAAGAATGGCGGATCGTGTGCGGCGTGATATCCGTCTCAATGCCGGCCTTTGCCGCGTACTGCTTGATGAGCTTCCAGAAGCCCTGACGGCTCATGAGATTTCCCGAACAGTTCACAAAGAGAAGGTCGCTTATCGTCCCTTTTAAAAGTTCCTCCCGGGCATCCTTAAGATAGGTTTCGAGAGCCGCCTGGGCCTTGGGCCCGTAGGGAATCACGCGTTCCTTTTCTCCATCCCTGCAGATCACATAGGAGAGGCGCTGGTTCAGATCCGTCACCTTCAGGGTGATGAGCTCCGTCACCCGCATTCCCGTGGCATAGAGAAGCTCCAGCATAGCCTTGTCGCGGATTCCTTTCGCTGTCCCCGGGTCCGGCTGCTCCAGAAGGCTTTCCACCTCCTCCACAGAAAGGATCTCCGGAGCCTTCCGGTCGATATGAGGCGCACGGATCTGGCTAGTGGGATCGTTAAGCCTCCGGTTACTGTCACAAACATAATGAAAAAAAGACTTCATAGAAGCCACATTTCTGGAAACCGTGGCTGTGGAAAAACCTTCCCGTTCCAGAAAAAGAATATAGGAATTTAAAGAGGTGGCTGTCACATCCTCCGGTGTATGAACGCCCTTTGCATCCAGAAAAGCAGCCAGTCTTTTCAAATCTCTTTCATAAGAACTCATGGTACTTTTTGACGCATTTTTTACCTGCATCAGATAAGTCATGAATCCGGGAATCAGTCTCTCCATAAAATTTATGCCTCCGCTTCTTTCTCAGACGTTAATTATAGTCGATTTCTGTCAAAATTCCAATGGCAGTTTCTACAAAAATGGTTTTCTCCTTCGAACCACCAGATATCGTTTTTCTTAAGATTTTCTGAACTAAATCTTGCGTTTTTCTTTCAGATCAGATAAAAAAGAAGCCGGAGATTCCAGAGACTCACAAAGCTTTCCGTCAAAATACCCAAAAAGAAAAAAAACGTCCCGGTCATAAGCTTTCTCCCCGGAAAAGCCAGCCAGTTAGCAAAATTCCACTTCCAGTCCGCCAGACCCTGAAACATGACAAGAGCCCCGGCCACATAGAAAAGCCCCTGGGGAATCGTGAGAAGAAGCCCCACTCCGAGGCCGAAAAAGCCGAATTTCAGCACGGAAAGACTCACAACCACACCGAAGGCAAATCCAAGCCAGCCGCCCGCCAGGAGCATAACAGGCTCCGCCGCCCCCAGAAGAAGGATCCCCGGAAAAAGCGCCGCCCACTTCATCCGTTTCCCCAGAAAGGAACCGAAAAGCCGTCTTCCCTCCAGATTTTTGTATTTCAGCCGCCGCAGATAAAAATCGCTGATGAGGCCAGCCTTCTGAAGATAATACTCTCTCCCGCACCAGCTCACCAGAAGGGCTGCAAAAAAGCCCAGCAGAAAGGCAAGAGTGAAACGCAGTGTCAGCTTCTCCTCCGGGTAGCGCATCCTGTTCATAAACTCACCTTTTCAAAAAAGTCCTGTCTATCTCTATGCGCCGCCGACTTTTTCCATGAAAAAAGGCAGCGGACTTTTCATCCACTGCCTTATAAAATCTTTTATTTTGCGTAATCTACCACGCGGGATTCACGAATAACACTGACCTTGATCTGTCCCGGATATTCCAGCTCAGCTTCGATCTGTTTGGAAATATCGCGGGCAAGCAATACCATATCGGCATCGCTGACCTGTTCGGGCACAACCATGATCCGAATCTCTCTACCTGCCTGAATAGCAAAAGATTTGTCTACTCCCTTGAAGGAGTTTGTAATATCCTCTAACTGTTTTAATCGATTGGTATAAGTCTCCAGAGTCTCTCTTCTGGCACCCGGACGGGCGGCAGAAATGGTATCTGCAGCCTGTACGATGCAGGCAATCAGAGATTCCGGTTCTACATCGCCGTGATGAGCTTCCACTGCGTTGATAACCACTCTGGACTCTTTATACTTCTTACAAAGATCAGCACCGATCTGAATATGGGAGCCTTCCATTTCATGGTCGATGGACTTACCGATATCATGCAGAAGACCTGCACGTTTCGCAAGACGAACATCTACGCCGATCTCTCCTGCCAGAAGACCTGACAGCTGAGCAACCTCAATGGAATGCTTCAGCGCGTTCTGACCATAACTGGTACGGAACTTCATGCGGCCCAGCAGACGAACAAGTTCCGGATGGATACCGTGTACTCCGACTTCGAGAGTAGCGGCTTCTCCTTCCTCGCGGATCATGTTCTCCACTTCTTTCTGGGCTTTCTCCACCATCTCCTCGATTCTGGCCGGATGAATACGTCCGTCCACAATGAGCTTCTCCAGAGCGATTCTTGCAACCTCTCTGCGGATGGGATCGAAGCTGGAAAGAATGACGGCTTCCGGTGTATCGTCGATAATGAGATCCACACCGGTCATGGTCTCAAGGGTACGGATATTTCTTCCCTCGCGACCGATGATACGACCTTTCATCTCATCATTGGGAAGCTGTACCACAGAGATTGTCGTCTCGGATACATGATCAGCCGCACATTTCTGAATGGCATTGACCACATATTCCTTTGCTTTCTTGCCTGCGTCTTCCTTTGCTCTGGCTTCCAGCTCTTTATAGAGCTTCGCCGTGTCATGCTTGACTTCGTCTTCAACAGTTTTTAAAAGATACTCTTTTGCTTGTTCGGAGGTCAGACCGGAGATTCGTTCCAGTTCCTGCACACGTTCTTCACTAAGCCGCTCAATCTCGCTGCTCTTCTTACGCAGTTCTTCTTCTTTGGCTGTTAAACCTGCTTCCCGCTTCTCGATGGCATCTGCTTTCTTGTCCACTGTTTCTTCTTTGGAAAGAACACGCTTCTCATACCTCTGAAGTTCGGATCTTCTCTCCCGGGTTTCTTTCTCGAGATCGTTTTTCGTCTTTAAAGACTCTTCCTTTACTTCGAGTAATGCTTCGCGCTTCTTTGTCTCGGCAGTTTTCAGAGCGTCATCTATTATTTTCCTAGCTCTCTCTTCCGCACTTCCGATCTTGGCTTCCACCGTCTTCTTGTGATTGGAAATGGAGACAAAGTAGGTAATAGGAACAGCTACCACAAGAGTGATGAGCACAGCTATAACCGCTATTACTGCACCTGGCACAGGAGCACCTCCTTATTAAATTTTCATTGTACAAATACAACACATAAATTGTATACTGTTTTGTGCAAATTGTCAAGAGTATTCATCCTGCATTTCACTGCCGCTTTGAAGGACTTTTCGCACGCCTGAGGAGGAAAATCCCTTCCGCATCAGGAAGGCGTAAAGCTTCTGTTTTTCGGCCGGAGTGCAATCTGAGGGGTCTGTTTTTTTCTTCTTCACCCACTTGCGGATGAGTTCCTCCTCGTCCGGTCCCTCCTGGTTTTCAAGGGCTTCCTGGATCACATCCCGGGGAACCCCTCGCTGGGTCAGCTTCTGCTTTAACTGCAGCGTGCTCAGACTCTCCCCGTGGGTCCTGATATAGCTCTCCGCATAGCGGACATCATCGAGATAGTGGAGATTCTCAAGCCAGAGAATGACCCGATCGATGAGTTCCTCGGGATAGAAATTCTGCTTCAGCTTCGTCCGAAGCTGGTATTCCGTCCGATCCATACTCTTTAAAAGATAAAGACAGCGCATGCGGATGCGTTTCCAGAGAATCTCATCCATGATCTCACGGTAGACCGCCTCCGGAAGCTCCTGGTCTTTCTCTATATGACAGCCGGACAGCTCACCTCTGTAAAGCACAAAGGCGGGCTGTCCGTCCAGATAGACCTTTCGTTTTCCGCTTCCGCAGTCCTCGATTTCGGTCACAATCATTCTTCTGTCTCTCCGTCAAAGAAGTTCTCTGGAGCTTCCTCGCTGCTTTCCTCCGCCGGGGCTGCCCCCGGAGTCTCCACTACATCGCCCTGGAGGCCATAATGCTCGCGGACAGCAGTCTCGATCTCTGCCATCACATCGGGATGCTCTTTCAAGTAAAGCTTGGCGTTCTCACGGCCCTGACCGATCTTGGCATCGTTGTAAGCATACCAGGCACCGCTCTTATTGACAATCCCTAAGTTTGCCGCCAGATCCAGGATATCACCCTCCCGGGAGATTCCCTTACCGAACATGATATCGAACTCTGCTTCTTTGAAGGGCGGAGCAATCTTATTCTTCACCACACGGACACGGGTACGGTTTCCGACTACCTCGCCTCCCTGCTTCAGGGACTCGATCCGGCGTACATCCAGACGGATGGAGGAATAGAATTTCAGTGCCCGGCCGCCGGTGGTGGTCTCCGGATTTCCGAACATCACGCCCACCTTCTCACGAAGCTGGTTGATGAAAATCACCGTACAGTTGGACTTGCTGATGATACCGGTCAGCTTTCTCAAAGCCTGAGACATCAGTCTCGCCTGAAGACCCACATGGCTGTCTCCCATATCGCCCTCGATCTCTGCCTTCGGCACCAGAGCCGCTACAGAGTCCACGATGATGATATCCACAGCGCCGGAACGGACCATGGTCTCTGCAATCTCGAGGCCCTGCTCACCGTTGTCCGGCTGAGAGATATAGAGGTTGTCAATATCAACACCGATGTTCTTCGCATAGACGGGATCCAGTGCATGCTCCGCGTCGATGAAGCCTGCGATACCGCCTCTCTTCTGAACTTCTGCTACCATATGAAGAGCTACGGTAGTCTTACCACTGGACTCCGGTCCGTAGATCTCGATCACACGGCCTTTGGGGATACCGCCCAGTCCCAATGCAATATCAAGGCTTAAGGAACCCGTCGGAACGGTCTCCACGTTCATGCTGGCTCCGTCACCCAGCTTCATCACTGCGCCCTTACCGTAATCCTTCTCCAGTTTCACGATGGCGGCTTCCAGTGCTTTTAACTTCTCTTCTCTGTTTAATGCTTTCTCATCCTGTTGTGCCATTTTCTTCTCCTTTACAGATCTATCTCACGCGAACGTTTGTCTATAGCAATTCTACAAACATTCGAAATCCGCTGATTTACTGCGTAAATCGCTACTGTCTACGCTCCGCTTCGGTCGGTGCAAAACGAACATCCACTGGATGTTCTGCACCTCATGTTTGGCGGGTCCCAAGTTCAAAAGCCTTATCGTGCAAGCACGAACGGCTTTTTGAGCTTTTGACCCTGACATCATTTTATTGAATCGCTATAGAACCTATGTTCGTTTCTTTGCCTGTGTCTATAGTAGTATAAAATTTGCCGATTGTCAATCATTTTTTCTGTCTGTGGAATGGTTTTGGCAGATATGCCGGAAGGGGTTTTGTTTTTTATATAGAAAGAGCAGCCGGATGGCTTCGGCTGCTCTTATTATAAACGTTTCTTATGTTTCAAGTCAATATTTTTCTACAACTTCGCCCTGTTTCTTGTAGATGCTTCCTGCCGGAACCACGCCGCGGACGGAGGAAAGCGGATAAATATTGGAATCGTGGCCGATGACCGTGCCCGGATTCAGGACGGAACCGCAGCCTACTTCCACGCGGTCGCCCAGCATGGCGCCGAATTTCTTAAGGCCTGTCTCGATTTTTTCCTCTCCGGCTTTGACTACCACGAGTTTTTTATCGGATTTCACATTGGAAGTGATGGAGCCTGCTCCCATATGAGCCTTGTAACCCAGGATGGAATCTCCCACATAGTTATAATGGGGCACCTGCACCTTGTTGAAAAGCACCACGTTTTTGAGCTCTGTAGAGTTTCCCACGACAGCGCCCTCTCCCACGATGGCGTTTCCCCGGATAAATGCACAGTGGCGTACTTCGGCATCTTTCCCGATGATGACGTTTTCACCGATAAAAGCCGTAGGCGCTACTTTGGCTGACCGTGCAATCCAGACGTTGCCTTCTCTTTTTTCGTACTCTTCTTCGCTCAAGGTGTTTCCGAGAGCCACGATAAAATCTTTGATTTTTCCCAGAACCTCCCAGGGATACTCTGCTCCTTCAAAAAGCTCTGCCGCAATGGTTTCCTTCAGATCATAAAGATTTTCGATTTTACACGTTTCCATCATACTGTCTGTTCCTCCTTTTTGGCTGCTGCCCGTCTTGGAGCGGGCTTCGTTGTTTTCTGATAATAGGGTGAGAGCTGGTCGAACATGCCCTTGAGGGCCGTCTGATAGCTTCCTGCCATGACCTGATCCGTATGGCGGCGGATGAACGTCGTCAGCTTCACCATGTATTCCTCCTGGGAAATGGTTCCCTCCGCCACATAGGTCAGACCCTTCTCCCAGCTGGCCGTAAGCTCCGGGTTCAAAAGCGACCGGATGGATACGTTGACCACACAGAAGATCATCTCACCGAGCTGGGTCGGTGTCAATACCTGAGTTTTCTTATTTAATGCCAGATACTTGTTCGCTACCAGTTTTTTCAGGATCTCCGCCCGGGTCGCGCTGGTGCCGATGCCACTTCCCTTGATCTGGGAACGGAGCTCCTCATCCTCGATAAGAGACCCCGCATTTTCCATGGCAAGGATCATGGAACCGGAATTGTAACGCTTGGGCGGCGAGGTCTCGCCTTCCTTGATGCTTAAGCCTTTCGCCGGAAGGATGCTTCCTTTTTTAAGGGCGGAAAGGGCATTCAAAAGGGCCGGATCTGCATCCAGGTTTTCACCGTCCCCTTCCGTGTTCTTTTTTTCCTTCGGCATCCCGGCCACCTTGAGATATCCCGGCTCCTGTAAAATACGGAAATTGGAGAAAAAACGCTCCTTTCCGATCATGGAAACCAGGCTGACCTTCTGATAGACCGCCGGCGGATAAAAGATACTTAAGAACCGCCGCACAATCATCTCATAAATTTTCGCCCCGTGGCCGCCGACGGACCGGAGGGCAGAGAGCCCCTGACCCGTGGGAATAATGGCGTAGTGGTCGGTGATCTGCTTATCATTGACATAGCGCGTGGAGGCGATCTTTTTATAGGCTTCCCCGGCCAGAACCTCCTGCACGAAACCGCCCGCATAGTCAAGAGCCGCAAGTCCGCGGATATTTTTATAGATTTCCTTGGACACTGCCGTGGAAAGGACTCTGGCATCGGTTCTCGGGTAAGTCACCAGCTTTTTTTCGTAGAGCTCCTGGACGATTTTCAGCGTCTCGTCCGGACTGATTTTCAGATATCTGGAACACTCATTCTGAAGCTCCGCGAGGTTATAGAGAAGCGGCGGATTTTTTGTCTCCCGTTTCTTTTCCATGCGCTCCAGAACTGCCAGCAGGGGCTGATTTTTCTCCAGAATACGGATCAGTTCCTTCGCATCCTTCTCTTCCTTGAAACCATTTTCCTTGTAAAGCTTCGGGGACTGGTACCAGTCAGAGCCCTGAACTGCCCGAAATTCTCCCGGAAACTCCTTTCCATCGCCGAGGCTCTGTGTAGCTACCACGCGGTAGAAGGGCGTTTTCACGAAATTCCGGATCTCCCATTCCCGACGGACCACCATGCCCAGCACGCAGGTCATAACCCGGCCCACGGAGATCACGGTATAACGCGTTCCCAGATAATTTGAGATGGCATTTCCGTATTTCAGCGAGAGAAGCCTGGAAAAATTGATTCCCATGAGGTAATCTTCCTTGGCCCTCAGATAGGCGGAGCTGGCGAGATTGTCGTACTCGGAAAGATCCTTCGCTGTCTGGATCCCGTGAAGAATCTCCTCCTCCGTCTGCGAATCGATCCAGACTCTTTTCCGTACCTTGCCTTTGATTCCGGCCATTTGCTCCACGAGACGGTAGATGTATTCTCCCTCCCGCCCGGAATCGGTACAGACATAGATCACGTCCACGTCCTTCCTTTTAAGAAGGCCGCTGACGATCTGAAACTGCTTTTTCACCGACGGAATCACCTCATAGAGGAATTTTTCCGGGATAAAAGGCAGGGTCGCGAGACTCCAGCGCTTGTATTTCTCGTCGTAGACCTCCGGATAACTCATGGTCACCAGATGGCCGACGCACCAGGTCACCACGGAATCCTCACTCTCCAGATAGCCGTCTTTACGGACGCCGTTTACATGGAGAGCCTTGGCAAATTCCTGGGCCACGCTGGGTTTCTCCGCAATATATAATGATTTTCCCATTCAACTAATTCCTTTTCTTCCAAACTGTAGATCTTTTTTCCGAAAAATCAGAAAAGCAAAGCCATAAAAGACGAGCCCCAAAAGCAGAAGAAAAGCTGCTGCCAGAGCTCCATTTCCTGCGCCAAACCGTTCTGAACGCAGAACCGAAAATACTGCGAGATTTCCCGGGAGCTCCAGGATTCCTCCTAAATTTCCAAGGAGATAGAGCACAAAGCTCAGTCCCGTAAGGCCCCAGAGAAACAGAGCACGCAGCTTTTTCCCCATTCCGGAGCAGGAAATCAGAAAACCGAAGGCCCCCAGCACAAACTGGATGGCAAAGGCTCCCAGGCCCAGAAAAAGGAACTCCATAATCTCAAGCTCTCCCGGACGCAGAAGCTCCGCAAAGAGAACGCCGGCTCCCATGGAAACAGCCAGCATCGCAAACTGACCGAAAACAAGAGAAAACGCTTCCGTGCGGATCACTTTTTCCCGTCCTAAAGGGGTTGCTATGTAGACGATGAGCCTGCCGCTCTCCATTCCCTCCGCCACCAGCTCTTCCGCCCGGCGAAGCGTGTATACCGTCGGGAGCAGAAGCGCCCAGAAACCGAAGAAAACAGTGGCGACTGTGCCGGAGACCGAAGGATCCGTAAGTTTCAGAGAAACCAGCTTCAAGGCCGGGTCCAGGAAATATTCTTCCAGTCCCAGAAGGAGGCTTTCGCCGGTGGGCACGCAGGACAAGATCAGAAGAGCCAGAATCAGGCAGAGGGCCAGCTCGATGCCGCACCATTTTTTCCAGGTCTCTTTTATATTTTCCAGAAATACAGGCGAACTAACCACGGATCTCACCTCCGTAATAATGAATAAACAGCACTTCTATGGGCTGATGAACCTTCTCCCAGCCCATGAGATGATACTTTTCAAGGACAGGAAGGAAAGGAGTCAGCTCTCCGGTCACGGCCACCGTCACCTGACTGCCGCAGACGCCCTGGACCTCCACATTTTCTTTCAGAAAGCCCACAGCCTCCTGCTCGGAGGAAAAGGTCAGGATATAGCTCTGCCGCTTCTGCCGGCGAAGAGCCGCCACATCGTCAATGTTTACCAGATTGCCTCTTCGCAGCATTCCGATCCGGTCGCAGCAGCGCTCCATCTCCTCAAACTCTCTCGAAGCCCAGACCACGGATTTTCCTTTTTCTTTCTCTTCCCGGATCAGCTCCGCCAGGCAGTGGCGGGCGGCCTGATCCAGATCCCTCGTCGGTTCGTCCAGAAGCACTACCCGGGGGTCGTGGACAAGAGCTCCCGCAATGCCCAGCTTTTTCTTATCCATAGGAGAAAGCTTCGCAATCTTTTCCTCCAGATTCAGCCCCAGCCTCTGGGCGGTACGGATGCCTTTTTCTATACTTTTTCTCTCCCGCACGGCTGTCTGGAACCTCAGATACTGAAGCCCCGTCATGGCTGTGGGAAATTCCGGCTGCTCCGGCAGATAACCGATCTGACAGGGCAGATCCTTCGCATGGTCATGGCAGTTTCTTCCATCTACAGAGCACCAGCCGTTTCCCGGGGTGGAAAAACCCAGGAGCAAAGAAAATATCGTTGTCTTGCCGGAATTTTCCGGTCCCAGAAGACCGAACACCTCCCCGTCGGTAATCTCAAAGGACAGATCGAACACCCCTCTGCCTGTCCCGTAACTTTTTGTCAGGTTTCTAAAACGGATCATATTTTATGGTCGTTCCCCTCTTTGGTATCATTTATGATGCTTACAAATTGCTCCTCCGCAAAGCAGCTCCCGCAATTTTGCAAACATTCGAAATCCGCTGATTTACTGCGTAAATCGCTGCTTTCTCATGTTTAGCGGGTCTTAAGCTAAGCCTTATCACCGTGCAAGCACGAACGAAGGCTTAGTTTTCGACACTTGCATCATTGTATCGAATTTTTAGACAAATTACAACCCCTCCAAAAAAGCCGTAAAGAAAAACCTCCGGCATTTCTGCCGGAGGCAAATTGCTCAATCTCTTATTTTGCCTGAATGTAACCCTTTGCTTTCAGAGTCTCTGCACAGAGTACGGCTCCGCCTGCTGCACCGCGGACCGTGTTGTGAGACAGACCGACGAATTTCCAGTCGTAAACGGTATCCTCTCTCAGACGGCCGATGGAAACGCCCATGCCGTTCTCATAGTTGACATCGAGAGCTACCTGGGGACGATTGTCCTCCTCCATGTAGCGGATGAACTGCTTCGGAGCGCTGGGAAGGTTCAGCTCCTGCGGAAGACCCTTGAAGTTCACCAGACGGTCGATCAGCTCCTCTTTGGTCGGTTTCTTTCTGAATTTCACAAAAACAGCGGCGGTATGACCGTTCAGCACCGGAACACGGATGCACTGGCAGGTGATCACCGGGCTGGCAGCCGGAACGATTACGCCATCCTCAATCTTACCCCAGAGACGAAGCGGCTCCTTCTCGCTCTTCTCCTCCTCACCTGAAATGAAGGGAATGATGTTTCCGACCATCTCCGGCCAGTCCTTGAAGGTCTTTCCTGCTCCGGAAATGGCCTGATAGGTGGTGGCTACCACTTCGTAGGGCTCAAACTCTTTCCATGCAGTCAGAACCGGTGCGTAGCTCTGAATGGAGCAGTTCGGTTTTACTGCGATAAAGCCTCTGGTGGTTCCCAGACGTTTCTTCTGATGCTCGATGACCTCGAAGTGCTCCGGGTTGATCTCCGGCACTACCATGGGAACGTCCGGTGTCCAGCGGTGAGCGCTGTTGTTGGAAACGACCGGAGTCTCAGTCTTTGCATAGGCTTCCTCGATGGCTTTGATCTCCTCTTTGGACATATCAACTGCGGAAAATACAAAATCTACGGTGGAAGCAACCTTCTCTACCTCGTTTACATTCATAACGACCAGTTTCTTCACTGCTTCCGGCATCGGAGTATCCATTTTCCAGCGGCCGCCGACTGCTTCTTCGTAAGTTTTTCCGGCACTTCTGGGGCTTGCTGCCACCGTCACTACCTCAAACCAGGGATGATTTTCCAAAAGGGAAATGAAACGCTGGCCTACCATTCCGGTAGCGCCAAGGATACCAACTCGTAATTTCTGACTCATTTTTCTAATCTCCTCATTCGCGTGCCGCTTGTCTTTGTGTTGCGTACACATGTTTTTGTATTATGGATGTGATAATATACCACTTTTTCAAAAAAATCAAGCTTTTCTTTAATCTTTTACAGTTTACCACACTGACGCGGGTTCAGTCAACCTTCCTGCCCCGCTTTTTCCGCGGCCGCCCGCTTCTGCTCCTCCCGCTCTCTCCGGGAAAAAACGCAGCCGCAGTAGTCCTGCCGGTAAAGTCCATACTCCGCTGAAAGCTCGATGGAGCGTTTGTAGCCCTCTTTCTTCTTAAAATCCGTGGGCAGCCAGACCACTCCGCTCTCCTCAGCGCACTGCTGGCCGATCTCGTTAATCTTCGCTGCATTTTTCAGCGGGCTGATGGTCAGAGTCGTCGTGAAAAAGTCAAAGCCCTTCTCCGCTGCCAGCCGGGCCGCTTCCTTGAGACGCAGCGCAAAGCAGGCAAAGCACCGTTCACCGCCCTCCGGGATTTTCTCAAGCCCCTTCACTGCCTCATAAAACTGCTTCGGCTCGTAAATTCCTTCTATTACATGGATCGGATAGCGGGCAGGAAGTTCTCTCGCCAGACGCTTCTGCTCCTCCACCCGTTTCCGGTATTCCTCCTCCGGGTAAATGTTCGGATTAAAATAGAAAATCGTGATCTCAAAATAATCCGAAAGATATTCCAGACAGTAACTGCTGCAGGGCGCGCAGCAGCTGTGAAGAAGCAGAGTCGGAACTTTTTCCTGCGGCAGCTTTTTTAAGACCGCCTCCAGCTCCTTCTGATAATTTCTTTTTATATTGTTCATTCCTTGTATTCTCCTTCGGCGCAAGAGCGCTCTTCGCGTATTATACACCCTTTCCGGAATTTTTCATAGGATAAACTATGCGGGTACACTGCCCGTAAATCTCTGAAACGGAGGTATCCATGGAGCCGCTTTTAGAATTAAAAAATATATCCCATGCCTACCACACCAAAGGCGGCGAGACCAGCGCCCTCTCCAATCTGTCCTTTCAGGTTTTTCCCGGAGAATTTCTCGCCATCATCGGGCCCAGCGGGTGTGGAAAAACGACCATCCTCTCCATCATCGCAGGGCTGATCCCGGCGGAGTCCGGTGAGGTGCTTTTCAAAGGAAAACCCATGCCGAAGCAAAACAAAGAGCTCGGCTATATGCTCCAGAAGGATCAGCTCTTTGAATGGCGTTCCATCTATAAAAATGTGACCCTCGGTATCGAACTCCAAAGAAAAAAAGACCCGGAAAGTCTTTCCCAGGTAAAAAAGATGCTCAAAGAATACGGCCTGGAACCTTTTGCAAATGCCAGGCCCTCGGAACTCTCCGGCGGCATGCGCCAGAGGGCGGCGCTGATCCGGACGCTGGCCGTGAACCCGGAACTTCTTTTGCTGGATGAGCCTTTTTCCGCTCTGGATTATCAGACCCGGCTTTCGGTCTGTGACGACATCGCTTCCATTATTAAGAAGGAAAATAAAACGGCCATTCTCGTCACTCATGATCTCTCGGAGGCCATTAGTGTGGCAGACCGGGTCATCGTCCTCTCCAGCCGCCCTGCAACCGTGCGGCGGATCGTCCCCATTTCCGTTTCCATTCCGGACCGGACCCCCATGCGGACACGGAATGCCCCGGAATTTAAGGACTACTTCAATCTCTTATGGAAGGAGCTGAATCATCATGAATAAAGAATCCCGTCTTCAGGAAGCCTACCTTTCCAGGCTGGAAAAACAGCGCAGAAAAATCATGGCCGCCCGGATTCTTCTGGCGCTGGCCTTTTTTCTTTTGTGGGAAACTGCGGCAGACCGGGGCTGGATCGACAGCTTCTTTTTCAGCAGCCCCTCAAGACTTGGCAGACTTTTTCTCTCCATGTGGCAGGACGGCAGCCTCTTTCTTCATGTGGGCATCACCCTCACGGAGACTCTGGTAAGCTTCGCCCTTGTGGTCGTCATCGGTCTCGCCGTCTCCCTTCTGCTTTGGCTCTCTGACAGCGTTTTTCAGGTGCTGGAGCCCTACCTCGTGATCCTGAACAGCCTTCCGAAATCTGCCCTGGCCCCGCTTCTCATCGTCTGGCTCGGTGCCAACAGCCGCACCATCATCGTCGCCGGAATGTCCGTGGCCATTTTCGGAACGATCCTGAATCTCTACACCGGCTTTACGGAGACCAGCCGCGAGAAGATCCGCCTCATCTACACCCTTCACGGCACAAAAAAAGACGCCCTCACGAAGGTCGTCCTTCCTTCTACGGTTCCGATGATCATCAGCATCATGAAGGTTAATATCGGCCTCTGCCTCGTGGGCGTCGTCATCGGAGAGTTCATCGGCGCACGAAACGGCCTCGGGTACCTCATCATCTACGGAAGTCAGGTCTTTCAGCTGGATCTGGTGATTCTATCCATTTTGATTCTCTGCCTTATGGCTATGTTGCTTTATGGAGGGGTTACGGCGGCGGAGAAACTTTATCACAGGAGACAGCACGCTTAAGGATGTTATTTCCGTACCGGCGGAATTGGTGCCGGTACGGAAATTTGATAGTTTTGCTTTGCCTCCTCTTTGGATTTTGAAACTTTTTGCAAACTGCTCTGCAGTGGTTCTAGCTAACAAATATATTTTTATATATTCAGCTTTCCAGCATAAATTCCTTCGTCTTCTCCATCACATCTCCGAGTATTTCAATATTCCGCTCCGTATCCCCGCACTCCAGCGAATGATTGCAGTCATCATACACATACAACGGCAGGCGATTTTTCCGGGCCAGCCGAATAATATCTTCCGTACTGCTCCAGGGGTCCGCCGTCCCGATAAAGGAAATCCCCTTCTCCGGAGCAAACTGAAAAGTTTCGGCCAGCGGCGTATACAAAACCTGTCTCACACCGATCAGCCCATATTTCTTCGCATAAGAAGCCGCAATGAGCGTCCCAATGCTCTTTGAGATAAACAAAATCTCATCGTAAGCCGACCAGTCTATATCTTTTAATTCCTCCTCAGCCTGCCAGAACAGAACCTCATAAGCTTCCCGCATCTTTGCCTGATCGCCGCGGATATTCTGACCCTCGTATGTATAACTGATGTTTCTGTACTCCTTGTACCCCAGCTCTCTGGCGAGGCTTCGGCTGTAATAGAGAAGCGGCTTGTCGCAGTGGTAGCCGATGCCGGGGAAATAGATGGCGAGTTTTGAAAGGTCTTTATTCAATGATAACACCCTCCTTCTGCATGACACACCGGCGAAACATGTATGATTTTTCCTTCAAAAAAAGGATTTACATTGACTTTTTCAGGGCTGTAAATCTCCTGTTCTTTATAAATAGAATCTTTTGCTGTTTGTTCGCCATCAATCTCGATTTTTAAATCCAGCCTCGGAACCATCTCTGTACTATTAGCATACCACTCTTTATTCTCCTGCGTCACTTGATAAAAACCATGCAGACTTTCTATCTCCTCCTCTGTCATTTCTTCCTCTGTTTCTTCTGCCGCCATGGAAAAAGTGTGCGTTTCTCCATTTTTCAGTTCCACATCATAACCTATTTTTTTCTCAGCAGCATTGATATCAAATAAATCATAAAAGCCCTCATAAAAACTCATTCTGCCCTTTAATGCAAACGGCCCCACCAGATCTTTTCGGAGCAAGGTCATCCACGACTTAAAGTCATAAGGATTTTCGATACTTCTGAGCACTTCCAATACACTGGTTTTCCCACAGTTATTGTCACCGGTCAGAATATTAATCTGCTGTAAATCTTTTAATTCCAGAGATTTAATTCCACGAAAAGTTTTGATTTTGATATTTGAAATATGATTTTCCATCTTTGATTTCCTTCTCTATACAATTCACTTGACAGATGTTCACTGTCCCTTCTTTTACGGTGAAGCATGATTGAATGTTATGTAAAAGGTATCTTTTATTGTTATTATACTGGAAGCATTTCTATTTGCACTGGCACTTTTGACAGTAATCGCTTTCTTTTTCAGAAAAATTTCAGCAGTTCTTTCGCCGGAAGAGGTCTGGAAAAGTAATATCCCTGGATCATATCGACTCTCCAGCGGCTGAGCAGTTCGACTTCTTCTTTTGTCTCCACACCTTCCGCAACAATATGATAGTTCATTTTCTGAAAGGTCTCCACAACACTTTGATAGAACAGTGCCCTTTTCTCATCCTTGCAGATATCAAAAAGCAGGGACCGGTCGAGCTTGATCGTGGAAAACGGAAGCTTCATGACCGTATTGAGATTGGCGTAGCCGGAACCGAAATCATCCAGGCAGAGACGGATCCCCGCGGCTGTAAATTCATCCACAACCATTCTCAAACTTGCATTATATTCCGTTGCCACAGTTTCTGTGATCTCAAACTGTATCCATTCATGAGGGATTTCATATTTGTCCATGATGCGGATGAAATGGTTGCTGCAGTCCGTTCTCATCAGATCCAGAGACGAGAGATTCACTTTCACGTTCAGAAGCTGTTCCATCAGTTTTCCATGCTCTTTTAAAAATCTGCAGACGCGGCAAAACTGCAGATCTGTGATCTGTTCGATCAAATGATTCTTTTCCGCGATCTGGATAAATACATCCGGTGCGATCCATCCGAGTTCCGGATGATGCAGACGGCTCAGGGCTTCCAGTGTGACAAAGCGTTTTTCCTGTGTGGAATATACCGGCTGGTAGTAAAGTTCAAACAAATCTTCTGCGATCGCCGTATGCAGATACTGTTCCACCCGTTTATTATAGAGAAAGCCATTCATGGTCTGGTGGTCGTCCTGTATCACTTCGGTCAGCCCGTTTTGCGGTGATAAGGATTCCAGATACTCGGCATATTCCAGGATGCGGCCGCTGTCTCCCAGTTTTTCTGCATGGAGGATACCGCTTATGATCGCAGGGATCGTGATACTTTTATTTTCCACATTCAGCTTTATGTTCACATCAAAGATCTTTTTCAGTTCGTCAAGATAATATTCATATTCCTTCAGGGAAGAGGTCAGGATCAAAAAACGTTTTCCCGTAATATGAAAAGCTTTTCTTCCGCATAATGCACCAAGCTTTCTGGCAGTCAGACGCAAGACAAAGTCACCGCCCTGGATCCCCGCAATTTTATTGATATGTTTCATCTGATAAAGATATACGGTAATGATGTGAAAAGATCTTCCGGCTGTTACCAGTTCATTCCCTTTTCTGGTCAGATAAAGATGATTGTACAGACCGGTAAGACTGTCCATGTTTGCATAGGGATTGTTGATGGTAATGAATAATGCAAGTATGCCGAGACTCACGCCGAAGCCTGTTGTCAAAAGGAAAGGGTTCAAAAGCTGAATGATCACTCCGCCACCGGATATCACAAGGATCTCCAGAAGCACTTTCACTCTTTGAAAACCAAGTTTCTTCCTCCAGATTATAATAAGAAACAAAGCAACTGCCAGATGAAGGATGGCACTGTAATACATCAGCAGGTACCACGGCCCTTTTACATACCCTCTTGACGGATCAAAACAGAAAAGCTTCCCGGTAAACGGATTGGTCAGTATCACACCAATCAGTACCAGTGTCGGCAGACCGGATAACAGCATTTTCTTTGTGGAAACGAGTCTATTGTCATGCATGGACAGGATATAACAGAGGAACGTAAAAGGAAGCAATGCCTGCAACAGATAAAATACCGTTGTTATAAATACGGCTGCTATTCCAAAGCCGCTTTCCGGCGAAGTAATACAGTAGGTACTGAAAAACTCTGCAATGACATCCAGGACGCCAAGAACAGCGAAGAAAAGAAATACCTGGTTATTCAGATCTTCTGCTCTTTTCTGTCCAAGAAAATACCACAGGATCAGCAGCAGTATAACGATCGCTGCGATCAAAAAATCAATATTATAGATCATAGTCTGCCTCCGCTGTCTCTTCTTTGTTGTAATGCTGCATCCTGTCTGCCTGCTGTTTCCAGTCACTGACGGAATTGAGGACTCCATCCGTTTTTCTCAGATAGCTGTATCCGAATTTCAGACGGACATGATATTTACCTGGGACTTCGTTTTCCATTTCTGCTTTTATCAGCCGGATCCACTCGGATGGAAGCTTTTGAGGATCGCTCACAACAACTGCAAATTCATCACCATCGATCCGAAAGCACTCTGCCTGTTGTTCGGAAATCATATTCCCGGCTGTCTGGATGCTTCGTGCTGTCCGGATGACTGCCTCATCTCCCAGTTGCATGCCATATATATCGTTGATCTCTTTCAAGCCTGCGATATCAATAAACAGAAGTAAAGCATTTTCCAGTAATAAAAAATCATCCTGGATTTTTTCCAGACATTTTTCAAAGGCTTTTCGGTTCTTCAGCCCTGTCATACGGTCTTCCAAAGACATTCTTTCGTAAACGGCCTGTTCCAGCCGGAACTGCGAGTCATTTGCCACCTTACAGAGCAGCCCCCAGAACAGGAAGGCGATATAAAGAAGAATCCCAAACTGAAAAACCGTATCATACCAGTAAATAGAGAAGATCCAGTATAAAATGAGGGCAAGTACACCACTGATCCCCAGCACGGCAAATGCTTTCAGGCAGAGACTCAATTCCTGAGTCCCGGTCTTGCGGTATTCGTTCCAGAGAAGAAGGATCATGGAAGCAACCCCTGTAAACAATAAAAGATGTGTCAGAAACAGCATATGTATGAAAGGGATCTGAAACAGGAGGTTCAGGATCCCCTGCAAAATCGTATTTCCGTAAAAAAGAAAAACCCATATTTGCGGGATCCACTGTACTTCTTTATGTACAGTGTTCTGCACAAACCGAAGCATCGGGATCGACATGAGCATAAAGGCATAAAAAGAAATCAATGTTCCTGCGGCGCTCTGTCGTCCGTACATCTGGTAGAGTCCTGAGTCGAAAATACACCATAAACTGCACAGGATCAGAAAAAAGGCAACATTAAGAAAGCGTTTTTCCATCATCTGCCGATGCCTTGCGTACAGAAATACGATCACAGCTACGATTCCCATTCCCAGCATTCCAAGGACCATGAGGATTAAAAATATGGATGCCTGCAGATGATGTCTGGCAACGGAAGAAAAGCTTCCAAGGATGGGCGCCTCTACATAGAGCAGACTGTTTTCTTTTCCTTCAAAAATAAAGCATAACGGTTCTTCTCCCGTTTCATCCGGCAGGCAGATATCTGCCCACAGTTTCCCTTTCATCGGTCTGTTTTTTAGAAAGCCGCTATCACTGTAATGATAAAGAAGACGATCCCCCATATAGACTTCCAGATGATCCTGTATTCCTCTGGTAGACACGATCTTTCCCTCGTCTTTCGCAGACAGTGTGTCGTTATAAAGGACTGCTTTTCCATCTGCATCGGTCAGAACCTGGCATGGAAGCTCCAGGGTGATCTTTTCTCCATCCCGTATCTGATACCAGCAGCTGCCCAGTGAACGGACGGTGTGTCTTTCTGTTTCCGTTTCCGGCTGATAAAGGATTTTCATCAAAAGAAGCAGAAATATCAGTATAACGGTCATGCAGAACGCTTCGGCTCCTTTTTGTTTTCTGTTTTTATTCATAACTCTTTTTTCCTCTTTTCTTTTCGCTATTCGTTCCTTTTATAGTAAAATACAGATCAGAAACAAACATACACAAAGGGGGATTTTTCATGAATCAGATCGTTAACATTACCGGCGGAACCAAAGGAATCGGTTTTGCCGCTGCAAAAAAATTTCTTTCCTGCAGCGATAAAGTCATCATCCTTGGCCGTCATGAAAATGAAGCCTCTCTTGCGAAACTCAAAAAAGAAGGAGAGGTCACTTTCCTGAAAGCAGACGTCTCCGTTGCTGATGACTGCCGTAAGGTTATCTCCACCGCCATCGAAAAATATGGCAGTTGGCTCCATCGACGGGAAGCCGCCTTCACATGAAAGGCCGCATCATCCTGCCTGAGGAGATCGCAAACGCCATCTGGCTGATGTCCCTTCCGAAAGCCAGCGCCATCAACGGCACCACGGTTATGGCTGACGACGGTTATTCTTCCTTCAAAGGCGTGGATGGTTTCCAGGCTGAATAAACTTACATATCCTGCTGCTCTCTCCCCTTCTCCTGATACTCCGTCGGCGACACCCCAACCACCTTTCGGAAGATCCGCGAAAAGTAATAAGGGTCCTGATAGCCCAGGCGCTGGCCGATCTGGTAGATGTAGAGTTCGGTGGAGCGGAGGAGCTTACAGGCCTCCTTCATTTTCAGTTCCTGAAAAAAGTCCATGGGGGTGTGACCGGTGGCTTTCTGGAAAATCAGGTTCAGATAGCTCTTGGAGAGCTCAAACTCCTCGGAGAGCGCACCCAGGGAAAGATTTTCATCCAGGTGGCGGTACATATAGCGAACCACCGCCGTCACATGGCGGTTCTGCTCCGGCACGGAATCCTTTTTCTCCCGGTTGTAGGTTTCCGCTAGGATCAGGGAAAGTACCTGAGAAATATAGATAAAATTTCCCAGCGTATAGTTTCCCTCCAGCACCCGGAAAAGCAGCTCGAAAAGATACTGCATCCGCCCGGTGGCGTGCTGCGACTGAAAAGAAATCACCCGGCCCTCCTCCAGCGGAAAATGAACCGTATCCTCTCCCTTGAAATGGACCCAGAGAATACTCCAGGGATCCTCTTCCGAGGCATAATAACAATGACTCCTGTTCCGCGGAATACAGAACGCCTCCTCCCCACGAAGCGTATACGTCCTGTCCTCCACGGTAATCTGCCCGCTTCCATCCATACAGTACAGAAAAATATATTCCTCAATCCCCTCTTTCCGCTCCCGGTAATGATGGGCCGCACTCGGAAAAAAGCCCACATCTGTCAGATAAAGCCTCCGCACCAGCGGATGCCTCACATAATCCGAGAAAGCCTCCGTCGGCAGCACAATCATCCGCTCCCCCCGGAACCCATCCCTCTTTCGCTCTGTATCAGGCCTCTGTTCCTCCATCTTCCATTCCCCTCCCTTATTTTTATTCGAGCATACCACATCACTGGAATATTGTCCATCATTCTCCAAGATATCCCATTCCAATTTTCCCATTTTCCATATAAACTAAAGCCATAACTTACAAGACTCTTAGCTTATCCATCAACCAGCGGCGCGTCCTCATTTTTCAAAGAAAGGAATCATCCCTATGTCAACCGTAAAAATCTGGGAACAAGACACCATCATCCCCACCTATAAAGTCTACCCGCCCGAAAAAAATCCCCTCTTCATCGAAAAAAGAGCCTACCAGGGCAGTACCGGAAAAGTCTATCCCATGCCCGTAACCGAAAAAATTTCCGACACGAAAGAAGACGTCTCCTACCACGCCGTCTACCTGGAAAACGAATACCTGAAACTCATGATCCTTCCCGAACTGGGCGGCCGCATCCAGCGGGCCCTGGACAAAACGAACAACTACGATTTTGTCTATTATAATCATGTTATCAAACCAGCCCTGGTCGGCCTTGCAGGCCCCTGGATCTCCGGCGGCATCGAATTTAACTGGCCCCAGCACCATCGTCCCTCCACCTACGCGCCGGTGGATTATCTCCTGAAAGAGAATCCCGACGGCTCCTGCACCGTTCATTTGAGCGAGATCGACAAAATGTACGGCACCAAAGGTATGGCCTCCATCACTCTCTATCCCGGCAAAGCCTATATCGAGATCAAAGGCCGCCTCTATAATAATACCGACCTTCCCCAGACCTTCCTCTGGTGGGCAAACCCGGCGGTTCCCGTCAACGATCACACCTACTCCGTCTTCCCGCCGGACGTCAACGCTGTTATGGACCACGGAAAACGGGCAGTCTCCACCTTCCCCATCGCCACCGGGGAATACTATAAATACGACTATTCTGCCGGCGTGGACATTTCCCGCTATAAAAATGTGAAGGTTCCCACCTCCTACATGGCTGCTCATTCCGACTACGATTTCATCGGAAACTACGACGAGAACAGAGAGGCCGGCCTTCTCCATGTGGCAGATCATCACGTTTCCCCCGGTAAGAAACAGTGGACCTGGGGCAACGGTGATTTCGGCCGCACCTGGGACAAAAACCTCACCGACGAAGACGGCCCCTACATCGAGCTGATGACTGGCGTCTTCACGGACAACCAGCCGGATTTCTCCTGGCTGAAACCCCAGGAGGAAAAAACCTTCGTCCAGTATTTCATGCCCTACAAAGGCGTAGGCCGCGTGGGCAACGCCACGAAAAACGCCGCCCTCAGCCTCCGAAAAGAAGGAGACAAAGCCCTTCTCAAGGTATACGCCACCGGTGTTTACGAGAACGCTTCCATCAAAGTCACGCTGAAAGATACCGTCCTTTACGAAACCGAAACCTCCCTCTCCCCTGAAAACTGCTATGAGGTTTCCATTCCTCTTCCGGGAAAAACAGCCGCAGACCTCATCGCAGAGCCCGAGACAAAGGATCCCGGCCTTGACGGTCTCCCGGAAGGCCTGACCGTCACCGTTTCCAATGGCTCCGTTCTTCTGGTCTCCCATAAAATCGAAGCTCCGAAGCTTCAGCCCATCCCGGAACCAGCCAGCGTCATGAAAGTGCCGGAAAACATCCCCACCACCGAAGAGCTCTATCTCTCCGCCCTTCATCTGGAGCAGTACCGCCACGCGACCTATGAGCCTGCGGACTATTATCTCGAAGGCCTGCGCCGGGATCCCACAGACCTCCGGCTGAACAATGGCTACGGCCTTCTCCTCCTCCGAAGAGGTCACGCGAAGGAAGCCATCCCCTATTTCCAGAAAGCAATCGACAAACAGACCTTCCGCAACCCCAATCCCTACCACGGAGAGTGCTATTTCAACCTCGGACTGACCCTCACCGCGGAAGGAGAGGATGAAAAAGCCTTCGATGCCTTCTACAAAGCCACCTGGAGTGCCGAAACCCAGAGCCCTGCCTTCTACTGGCTGGCTGCTCTGAGCCTTCGGAAAGGCGACCTGGAAAATGCCCTGGATTTCGCCGAGAAATCCCTGGTCCGCAACTGGCACAATATGAAAGTCCGCACCCTCAAAGCCTCCATTCTCCGGCTGATGGGCCAGGACAACTCCGCCTTCCTCACGGAAAGCCTTGCTATTGATCCCCTTTACATGGGTCTTCTCTATGAAAAAGCATTACACGAAGATTCCATGGAAAACTTCCATACTGTCATGCGTGAGGAAGCCCACAATTACCTCGAGCTGGCCCTGGATTATGGAAAAGCCGGTCTTTACGAAGACGCTGTCCAGATTCTGAAAGCTTCCGATGGCCAGAATCCCCTGCTCTTCTATTACCAGGCCTATTTCCTGGAGAAAAACGGTCAGCCAGAAGAAGCCCTCTCCGCCATTACTCAGGCAGAAGCCCTTTCCCCGGACGGCTGCTTCCCCAATAAATTGGAAGAGATTGTGATTCTCGAAACGGCCATCCGCCTGGCCAAGACCGCTCCCATGGCCCATCTTTACCTTGGAAATCTGCTCTATGACAAAAAGCAGTATACGGAGGCCATTTTCCACTGGGAGACCACGGTAAAAGAAAAAGACACCATCTCCATGGCTTACCGGAACCTCTCGATCGCTTACTGCAACAAGGAACAGGATCTCTCTAAAGCCATGACTGCCATGAAAAACGCCCTGGCCCTGGATCCCGCCTATCCCCGCCTCTGGCTGGAATACGACCAGCTGGCCGCTAAGATGGCTCTTCCGGTGGAAGACCGCCTAAAAACCATGGAAAGCCATCCGAAAGTGACTGCTGGAAGAGATGATCTTTTCCTTCGCTATATCACACTTTTGAACTGCACCGGCCGCTATGAAGAAGCGCTCGATGCCCTTCAGACACGGAAATTCCATCCCTGGGAGGGCGGCGAAGGCAAGGTAAGCACCCAGTACCACCGGGCCCTTCTCTCTCTGGCTCGCAAAGCTCTGGAAGAGAAAAAGCCGGACAAGGCTCTGCTCCTTCTCACCGCCAGCCTTTCCTATCCGGACAACTTAGGCGAGGGCAAGCTTCCCAACGTCCCCGACAACGAGGCCTGGTATTACATGGGTCTGGCCTACGAGATGAAAAAAGATACAGAGAAAGCCCGGGAAGCTTTTGAGAAAGCCGCAGAGGGTTCCCAGCTCCCGGCTCCGGTGCTCTACTATAACGATCAGCCCTCCGATTACATTTATTATCAGGGACTGGCCCTTCTGGCCCTTGGAAAGGAAGCTGCTGCCAGAAAATCCTTCCATCAGCTGATCCTCTATGGAGAAAAACACATCTTCGACAAAGCCGCCTACGACTTTTTCGCCGTCTCCCTCCCGGAGATCGAGGTTTATCAGGATGATATCCAACTCCGAAACGATCAGTATTGCAACTATCTCCGTGCCCTGGGCGCTCTCGGCCTTCAGGACAAAGAGAAAGCCGGCCTGCTTCTTGAGGAAATCCTTAAGAAACAGCCCGACTATCTGGAAGCTATCCTCCTGATGAAACGTCTGTAAAATCAAACTTCCCCGCTTTCGCTGTCAGGCAGAAAGCGGGGAAGTTTCCTAATAACAGTCTGACTCCCAAACGGGCATCTATCTATTCAGCTTCCCACCAGAAACTCTCTGGTATTCTTCATCACATCTCTGAGGATCTCAAGATTCCTTTCCGTATCCCCGCACTCTAGTGAATGGTTGCAGTCATCATACACATGCAGCGGCAGGCGATTTTTCCGGGCCAGCTGAATGATCTCTCCCGTAGTGCTCCAGGGATCCGCTGTTCCGATAAAGGCAAGCCCCTTCTCCGGTGCAAAGGAAAACGTCTCAGCCAGCGGCGTATACAGGACCTGTCTCACACCAACCAGCCCGTGTTTCTTCACATAAGAAGCTGCAATGATCGTCCCGATGCTCTTTGAGACAAACAGAATGTCATCGTAAACCGACCAGTCTATCTCTTCCAGTTCCTTTTCGGCCTGTTGAAACAAGGTCTCGTAAGCTTCCCTCATCTTCGCCTGATCGCCGCGGATGTTTTTGCCTTCGTATGTATAACTGATGTTTCTGCATTCCTGATAACCCAGTTCCCGGGCAAGGCTTCGGCTGTAATAAAGAAGCGGCTTGTCGCAGTGGTAGCCGATGCCGGGAAAATAGATGGCAAGTTTTGACATGAGTTTTCACCGTTCCTTTCTCTTTATCAGACAACGCTTCTTGTAAAAGGAAATTCCGTAACACAGCACCTCATCATAATAATCCTCAAATTCTTCCGCATATTTTCTGGCATCAATCTGCCGGATTGCTTTCTCACAGTCCGGCTCCATCTGATTTAAGGTTCTGGAGTATTTTGCTTCAAAGACGGCTACCCTGCCATTTCGCGAATCGAAGACAATCACATCGCTTCGTCCTTCCCCATGTTCCTTATTGGATTCCACCATATATCCGGCTCCTGCAAAAATTCCTGCCAGAAAAGCATGGTAAAAATCCTCTCTGTAATCGTGATAACTTATCGTCATACGAAGCAGCTGATTCATCTCTTTGCCGGCTTTCTCACAGTTTCCTGTCCAGACTGCCTCAAACAGTGCTTTTCTGTCCCAGCCTTTTGCACTGTCATCAAACCAGACCTTTACGGTTGTCTCGAAAATTTCCCGGATTTCCGCATTTGGAATCGTTAAAGCATACATCCCATCTGGCAGCATTTCTTGCAATTCTTTCTCCCGGACCATTGTCAGATATCCGGTCAGGTATAAAACACTCCAGAGATTTTCTTCCGAAGAATGTAAATAATCATAAGTCAGGTCATCTTCAATCTTCTGCACAATATAGCCGCCAGACAACAGAATTTCCAGTTTTCTGGTGATATTACTGCCTGCATAGTCTATAAAAGAACGGATCACTGCATTATCACTGGTATTTTTCCAATAGCCCTTCGGCTTGGCCGCCGGATCATATTGAAGATCCCGAAGATAATTCATCACATCCCAGGGACAGTAAACATCAAACTCTCCAAAATGATATCCATCATACCAGTTCTTGATATTCTCTGCCTGCTCCGGTATGGCTGCTGCCGTAAGAAGTTTCTCCACATCTTCCTGCGTGAATCCATAGTATTCATTCAGGCGCGAAGATGCGATCGTATCTGAGACAAAATTATTAGTTCCTGTAAAAATGCTTTCTTTCGCGATTTTCAGACAACCAGTCACCACCGCAAACTTTAACGCTGTATTATCTTTCAATGCTGTACTCAGAATCGCCCGGATTACTTCCAGCATTTCCGCATAATAGCCATTGCTACTTGCCTTCGCCACTGGAACATCGTACTCATCCAGAAGCAAAACCACAGGCTTTTCATAATAGGCCTGCATCATTTTCATAATCGTAAGAATGGAGCCCTTGATATCTGTCAGAGACGCCGCTCTGCTTTTCAGACGTGCAAAAACTGCCTTATAATCACTATTTACCTTCTCGCTTTCTGCAAGATAAGATTGCTCGATACAAAACTGAGCAATGGTAAACCCAAGAAAATCCAGCGCATTTTCAAAAGAAGTTCCATCCACATCTTTAAAAGATAAAAATAACACCGGATACTGATTCATCCATTTCTCACAAAGTCCTTCATGCTCCAGAATTTCCAGACCTTCAAACAGACTTCTGCTGTCTTTCCGGATATCCAGAAAACTGGCAAGCATACTCATCCCTAGCGTCTTTCCGAACCGCCTCGGCCGGGTGATCAGCGTCACCTCCGCCGGTTCCGGCTCCAGAAGACTGCAGATAAGTTCCGTTTTATCAATATAATAATAACCGTTTTCACGGATTTTGGTGAAATCAGAGATTCCTACGGGGATTTTAAGATCGTTCATATAACAGCCCCTTTACATTTCAGTTTGGCAAATTGACTTTTTATTTATCATAGCATTTTTGTGGGGGAAATTCTATACATTCTATGAAATTGCATGAAAAAAGCTCATCAGCGTACCATAGCCAATGAGCCCAAATGTTATTTTTCTTTTTGTTCTTCCACGATGACTTTGCATCGCTTTTTATAAAAAGCCACACCATAAAACAGCAGGTCATGCCGACCGTCATTTTTCAGGTATTCCTCATACCTTCGATCTTTCATCTGTGCAATTGCTTTTTCACAGGCTTTATCCAGACCAGCTGCTTCCCTCGAATACTTGAGTTCAAAAATAATTCCGCTATCCGGATTTTCTGTTTCCACAACAATATCAGCAAAGCCTTCTCCTGCTTCTACATTCGATTTCACCAGCCAGTCAGAATTTCCAGCCAAAAAACCCACTAAAAAAGTATGATAGGAGTTCTCTTTTTCTGCCTCCGGCGCTTTTGTATCAAAAACACTGATGGAATTACTGAGTGTCCGATTCAGATATTTTTCTATCGACTCCGTATTTCCTTTTTCAACCGCAGTCCAGAAAGCTGTCAGCTGCCCTGTATTGCTCAGAACCGTATGGCTGAACCACTCCTGTATCTGAAGCTTATACACTTCTCTGACTTCTTTATTTGGGATAACCAGCTTATATGCTCCAAGTTCTGTTCTTCCGGTCTGGGTCAGATATCCCGTTGTAAACAAAACACTCCATAAGTTGTCAATGTGATTGTCGATCTCATCATAAGTAAGCTCCATCCGGACAGATTTTTCGATAGCCTCACCTGCAATCAGGCGTTCGATTTCATCCCGCGTCGTTTTGTTTGCTTTATCAATGAAGCGTTTCACAAGCTCCTTGCCGCTGGTATTCAGCCAGTAAGACTGCGGCTGTGCTCCCGGCTCACCACAAAGTCTGTCCACATGGTTAATGACATCCCAGGGACAATAGATATCCGCATCACCAAAACGATAACCATCATACCATTCTTTCACTTCTTCCAGATGGTCTTCCAAATGATAGGTTTTCAAAAGCTCCCTGACGTCCTTTTCCGTAAATCCAAACTGCTCATCAAAACGGGAATCTGTGATGGAAAGAACCTTAAAATTATTCAGCCCCGTAAAAATACTTTCTTTGGAAACGCGCAGACATCCGGTTAAAACAGCAAACTGTAAAAAACTGTTTGTCTTCAAAGCCTCCCCAAATAATGCACGGATCAAAGCTGTCATTTCTCTGTAATAACCATGCTGATAAGCCTTATCCAGAGGCACATCATACTCATCAATCAGAATGATCGTTTTCTGTCCATAATACCGAAACAGTAATTCCGATAAAGTCTGTAAACCGGCTTCAAGACTTTCTTCATCCATCGAATATTTTCCATTGTACAAACGGGTCAGGGCACGATACCTTTCTTTTTCATTGTCCGTCAGTTTATCGCTGTCCTTCAGAAAATCAAACCGTTCTGCCTCCAGAGCAAGCAGTCTGACGAGCTTAGCCTTTGCTTTTTCAAATGTAAGTCCGTCCACGCCCGCCCTTCAATGAAAGAAATATAACCGGAAATTTTCCCAGATACTCTTCACAAAGCTGTTTGTTCTGTGAAATATAAAGGCCATCAAACAGCGTCCTGTCTGTTCCGATCTCGAAAAAGTAGCGGAGCATACTCATATTCAAAGTCTTCCCAAAGCGCCGGGGCCTGGTAAAGAGATTCACCTTTCCCCAGTTTTCGAGAAGCTGTTCGATCAGCTTCGTTTTATCAACATAATAAAAACCAAGTCGGCGGATTTCCTGAAAATCTTCTATACCGACAGGTAATTTCAATGATACCGCCATATAAGCCACTCCCTTCTGCTTCTGATTTGGCAAACATAGCAGAAAGCGAAGATTTTTTACTCTTTGTCGGTCTTCTTAAGATCCTGCTCAGCGATCTTCTCCAGAATTTCTCTGGCTGTAACTGCCTCCAACTCTGTGGCTTTTCCGTCCTTATTTCTCACGATATGAAGGTAAACGCGGTCGGCTTTGGAACCGCCGTCAGACCAGGTGGAAATGGAACCGTCATCATCAAGAATGACATTGACATTGTCTCCTTTCCAAGTATAAACACCATATTTACACTGGATTCCCAGTTTTTCATATTCAACGATGCGCTTCTGCTCAGCCTTTAAAAACTCTTCTTCATCCATGGTGCCTTCCGAGTCTCCGGTGACATAGGTGGACTCGCTCACGGCATAGGCATCCAATGTCCCGTCATCGACAGCCTCCCCCGCTTCCCAGTCATAGAGGTCGCTGTCTTCTGTCTTAATCTCCTCATCCTCCTCTGTGGTCGTCTCCACCTTTCCGTCGTATACGGTGATATATTTTGTATTTCCGTCCTCATCCTCCACCGCATAAGTCTTTGCCTCCGCTCCCAGAGAGAAAGCTGCCAGGGTTCCCATTGCCACCAATACTGCTAATCTTTTCTTCATAAAAAATCACGCTCCTGTTTTTATTTTTTCCAGAAATGTTTTTCTCATTTCTGTTGTCCCTATCTTAGCGCGTCTTTATGGGAGTTTCAGGGAGCCTTTGTGTGGATTCTGTGTGATTTTCTTTCAATCGGAACCAGAAACGGACGCCTCCGGCCGTGTTTTCCGCCCCGTAGGCCGCCCCGTGGGCATCCAGAATCATCCGGACAATGTAGAGCCCCAGGCCGCTTCCTCCGGATTTCCTGTTTCGGGAATCTTCCACCCGGTAAAAAGCTTCAAAAAGCTTCGGCAGGGCTTCCTCCGGAATGGACGTCCCTTCATTTTCCAGCGAAAAGCCGTTTTCCTGAAAGCAGACCGTCAGCTTCGCCCCTTTCGGAGAATAGCGGATCGCATTGGTGAGAAAGTTCCGGAAGACTTTTTTCATCCCTTCGGAATCCGCCAGCGCATAGGCATGCTCCGGAATCTCCCCGGTAAGCTCCATCTCTTTTTCCTCCAGAAGCTCCCAGACCTCTGCCATCTCCTGCCGGAAAAGCTCCGCCAGATCCGTTTTCTTTCTCTCTGTTTTCCAGGTTCCGGTTCCCATGCGGGAAATCGTCAGGATTTCTTTTACCATGGTCTCCAGGGTTTCCGTCACCTCATAGGACCGCTGAAGATACCGCTCATGGTCCCGGTACTCCCCCACGCCCTCCAGCATGCCGCCGAGATGGCCTTTGAGGATCGTCACCGGCGTTTTCAGCTCATGGGAGGCCGCCGCGAAAAAGAGCTTCAATTCTTCATTAGCGGAACGAAGATCCGAGAGCGCGGTGGAAAGGCTGTCGGAAAGCTCGTTTAGATTCTTTGCCAGAACGCCGATCTCGTCTTTTCTCTTTTCCTCACAGTGTTCGCCAAAATCCAGAGCCGCCATCTTTCTTGACACCCGGCTCAGACGAAGAATCGGCCGTACCAGATACCAGGAAGCCAGAATGGCACAGAAAAAGGCGATGAGAAGAGTGATACCCAACACCATCGGAAAAATCCTTTTGACGATGGCTGCCGCCTGACTTACCGCCTCCATATCTCCCACTACCAGGAGCGTGTAAGCTTTTCCGCCCACCGTAACCTTATAGCTTTTCACAGCAGAAGGATAGCTGGTGCTGAGAGTAAAATACCCCGCATCTGAAACCGTAACTCCGTAAGTGTCATCCCCCAGCTCCTCCGCAGCCTCGTCGCTGACGGCAATTCCGCTGAAGGTCACAAGCCCGTCTTCTTCCACAACCATACTTTCTTCACTTCCTGTACTCACCGTGTCTGCGACTTCCGTCTCGACCTCGGGAAAAACCTGATTTCCTTCCTTATCCAGCACTGTCACGGAAGCCTGATTGTTCCGCTCGAAAAACTCCAGAAAATTTTCCGCTTCCTCAATGGAAGCATAGGATTCCAGCTCCGTTTTCAGAGATTCCGAAACCGCCGCCAGGTCTTTTTCCAGGGAGTTTCGATAGGTTTTGGGCAAAAAAACGGCCACCGAAGTATAGGTGATCCCGCTGATGGCCAGCAAAAGAAACAGCGTCAGAATAAAAATTTTCAGCGTCAGGCTACTTCTTAATCTTTTCAAGCCGGTATCCCACTCCTCTCACAGTCTCAATGAGCTGATTTCCTAATTTTTTCCGAAGGTTCTTGATGTGGGTGTCCACGATCCGCTCGTCCCCGAAATAGTCCTCACCCCAGACCTGATCCAGAAGATTCTGCCGGGTAAAAACCCTGCCGGGGTTCTTGAGAAACAGCCGGAGAAGATCAAATTCTTTCTGGGTGAGCTCCACTTCCTGCCCTTCGTTAAAAAGATGATGACCTTCCTCATCTAACTTCAACCCACCGTAAACCAGGTCTTTTTTCTGCTCGGTCCTGCCCGTACGGCGAAGGACCGCAGCAATCTTACAGAGCAGCACCGGCATGTCAAAAGGCTTCGGAATGTAGTCGTCCGCCTGGAGATGAAAGCCTCGTACCTGATCCTCCACGCTGTCCTTGGCTGTCACCATGAGCACCGGAACCAGAGATTCTTTCCGGATCAGCTCCAGCACCGCAAAGCCATCCACCTTCGGAAGCATCACATCCAGAAGGACGAGGTCCGGCCCCCAACTCTGAAAAGCCGCCAGACCTTCCACGCCGTCCTCCGCCAGACGCACCTCATAGCCTTCCGCCATCAGATAGTTTTTCAATACCTCCTGAATATCCGCATCATCCTCTACCACCAGAATCTTTTCCATAAGTTCTCCTTTTATTACACTATTGGCTTCCAGTCTATCACATCTTTATGTGATTTTCATGGAGAATCACATAGAAAAAACCTGCTGCCAGGCTTTTTTCCTGACAACAGGCTTTTCGTCGTATCAGTAGAGCTGATAGCCGTTGGGATCCAGTGCACGCTCGTATCCATCCAGCAGTGTGATGTTTGCCAGCTCGTATTTGTTGAACACATCGGAAGAAAAATCTTCTGGAAGAATCCTTCCATAATACCAGGGCTTGGAATAGAAGTAATCGTTCAGCTCCTGGGAATCAAAGATCCGGCCTCTTCTGGCATAAATCTCATTTTTCGCATAGCAGACCACCTGCAGAGACAAACCTTTGACTTCTTCATCTGTCAGATACCGGGTGTCGCTGTCGTAGAAAATGAAATCATTTTCCAGCCGATCATCGTCATAATAATAATCTGAAATTCCAACGGCATAAATGTCATAGCCCGGCTGATCCAGCACATAACCCGCTCCGCCGGTCAGAGCATTTTCCGCGTCCGTCAGAAACTTGATGTTGGTATTTTCATAGGTATTAAACACCGCAGAATTGAAATCTGCCGGAGCGATGCTTCCGTAATACCAGGTTTTTGTGGCGAAATAATCCGTCAGCTCCCGGGAGCGGAAGGTCCGTCCATGGCGGGCATAGATCTCATTTTTTCCATAGCAGAGCTCCTGGGCACTCATGCCGGAAATATCCGCATTGGAGAGATATCTAGCATCGCTGTCCGGAAATACATAGTAATCGTTCTGCATCTCATAGGAAATGTTACCGTAAATATACTGATAAACCGCTGAAAAATCATAGCCCGGCTGATCCAGCACATAACCGCCGCTTCTAAGAGCGCTCTCCCGGTCAGAAAGGAGTTTGATATTGGCCGTCTCGTAGACGTTGAGAACAGAAGAAGAAAATTCAGAGGGACTGATGCAGCCGTAATACCAGAGCTGCTCTTCAAAGTAATTAGTCAGCTCCTGGGACTGGAACATCCGTCCATGGCGGGCATAGATTTCGTTTTTCGCATAGCAGACCACCTGCAGAGGCATATCCTGAATATCCGCTGAACTCAGATACTCGATATCCACATCGGGGATGATAAACTCATAAGCCTTTGCATCGGCCTCCGCTCCCATGGCCCCGAAAGTACCGCTCAAAATCATGCTGAGAACAAACAGGCAGACTACCTGCCACATCTTTTTCCTGTCTTTTTTCATATAAAATCCTCCTTTCCATGGATTTTATGACCGGACCACATCGGAAAAGAACAGGTAGGTTCTCTCCGAAATTCCCCGGATCACACTCTGAGCGCTTCCGTTATCTGCGATGTCATTGGAAAGCACGCAGAGAATATAAGGGTATCTTCCATTCATAATGATGGCTACATCATTTTCAATACTTCCAAGACCGTAACCCGACGGCATTTCTCCGGTCTTATTGGCGGTTTCCACACCGTTTGGAAGACCTGCGGGAATCTTTCCCTTTACGGTCTGTCCTTCCAGGAGCTCCAACATTTTTCCGGAAGCCTCCACATTGAGAAGGGTGCCGTTATAAAGGCCGGAAAGGAAGGCAGCGCAGTCCGCCGCAGAGGTATAATTGTCATCTGTGGGATTTTCCGCCAGAAAACGTCTGCCAAGATGAGTGGCCGTAAAGTCATGTTCCTTACAGAACTCGTTCACCACAGCGGCTCCCGCCTCAAAATCTCCCTGGCCCAGCCGGGTCACAAGCTCGTTGGCGGCGTTATTATCACTGACCGCAATCATCGCTGTCAGAAGATCTTTCAGTTCCCCGTCATAAGCTTCTCCCATGGGAATCAGCTCCTTGCCGCATTCCGCCGCGTAGACGCCCCGCTCATAAACCGCTCCCATGATAAAAATCTTAATCACGCTGGCCGACTGCATGGAATCCTCCGCCTGAAGCTCCATCGTGGAACCACTGTTGAGATCCATAACTTCCACCGCCCAGTGCTCTCCTGCCTCCGTCAGCTCGTCGAGCCAGAGCTGGTTCACCTCCTGTTGCAGAGAGGTAAAATCCAGACCCTTTTCGGCCGACTCCAGCTTCGCCTCGCTCCGCACGGTCTCACTGAGGTAGAGATCCAGTCCGTCCGCGATGCCCTGAACCATGTCGTTTTCGTTCTCCTCAGATGTCATGTAGAGATCGTCACTCTCATTGCTCATGTACCCCATCTCCAGGATCGTCACCGGAATCTCGCTGAAATTGATCCCCGTCATATCGTCCGCATAAATAACGCCGTCGTTGGAAAGCCCTGTCCGTTCACAGTATGAATCCAGCACGCACTGGGAAAGCCGTACGCTCTCTGCCGAGAGATTTCCCACATAGGGATTCTGCTCGGAGGGCGCCATGGCAAGAGCCCCAGACACGGAGCTGTCGTCGCTGCCATTGGCGTGAATCCGGATGCAGGCTTCCGCTCCTGAATCATTGGCCAGTTGCGCCCGTTCCTGATTGCTGATGGCCGTATCGTTGTCCTCCCGCGTCATGACCACCTCGTAACCCCGGCTGATCAGCTCGCTTTTCAGTGCCAAGGCGATGCGGAGATTCAGCTCATACTCCGGCACCCCGGAAAAACGTCCCTCCGTTCCTGTGGTGGCTTTGGCCTTCGTTTCCGATGAACCGGGAGCCATCGCCTCCTGAGCGCTCATATCCACCCAGCTTCCCTGATGCCCCGGATCAATGGCAATCTTTCGTTTTCCGGCAGCCTCCGCCTGGCCTGCCAAAAGAAAAAACGCAAAGAAACAGACTGCCGCCGTTACCCATTTTTTCATACACCGTTCTCCTTCCGCTCCTTAAATATCCGGCCTATGAAAAAAAGCCATGATATTCTTCTTCATGGCTTTATTATAACTTACTTTCCGCCGCTTCACAATCTATTTTTCGCCGACTCTACATTACTTTTGAAGCGCTGATCCAGATCCTTCATAATAAAATGATACATCACAAGAAGCAGGGCGGAAGCCAGGATCCAGGCCACAGGACTGGCCATACAGGTACCGAAATAACTGCGGTAATGAGCGGCCACGAGGGCTGTGGCTCCACGGCCCACAAGCTCAGCCACGCCTGCCATCATCGGAAGGAGACCGTAGCCCATTCCCTGGATACCGTTCCGATAAATATTCACAATTGCGAGGGGAATCATAAAGATACCGATGCAACGAAGATAAATCTCCACGTTTCCAATGACTTCCTCCACATTCTCAGAGAGGAAAAGATAGGTCAGATATTTTCCGGCAAAAATAAAGAAAATGCCGGCCCCGATCCCGTACAGAAAGCCCTGCATATCCGCCGCCCGGAAGCCTTTCCGGATCCGGTCCGGTCTACCCGCGCCCATATTCTGGGCACAGTAGGTAGCCATCGTCACACCCTGGGCCACAAAGGCCTGGGTCAGAAGGTTCTCGATCTTGTTGGCCGCGGTAAAGGCCGCCACCGCGATCGAGCCGAGCATATTCAGAGCAGACTGTACCATCATCGTACCAATGGCCGTGATGGAATACTGAAGCGCCATCGGAAAACCGACCTTCAGCTGCTGAATGGAAAGATTCTTCTCAAGACGGAACTCTCCTTTTTCCATATGAAGAACCGGAACTTTCTTAATGATAAAAATCAGACAGAGAAAACCGGAAACTCCCTGAGAAATTACGGTCGCATAAGCAGCCCCTGCTACTCCCATATGGAAATAAATGATCAGCACCAGATCCAGCACAATGTTCAATCCTGCCGACAGAAGCAGAAAATAAAGAGGTGTCTTACTGTTTCCAAGTGCTCTTAAGATACTGGACAGAAGATTGTAAAGCACCTGCGTGAAGATACCGCCGCAAATAATCATAATATATGTATAGGCATCATCAAAAATATCCTCCGGCGTGTTCATAAAAGTCAAAAGCCAACGCATGCCAAGCATACTGACCAACGTCATGGCTACTGCTACGATAAAGGACAGAATTGCTGCATTTCCTACCGTTTTCCGCATGCTCTCCATATCTCCGGCTCCGAATTTCTGTGCTGTCAGTACAGTAAAACCAGCCGTCAGTCCCAGAAGAAAGCCTAAGATCAGGAAGTTGATCGTTCCGGTGGCACCTACCGCTGCCAACGCCTTTGTTCCCACAAATTTTCCCACAATAACGGTGTCTGCCATGGAATAGACCTGCTGGAACACATTTCCGATAAAGACCGGAATCGTGAAATTCAGAATTATCTTCTGCGGATCTCCCACAGTCATGTCTTTCTCTGCTGCCATTTTTTCATTCCTTTCACCTAGCTGTTTTGATCTTCCTTCTAAAGCATCCGCAAGGTTTCTTTGTTCCCCACTTTAGCAATTCACCGCAAATTATATAAAAAAAAGAACCTTTATGCAATTCTCAATTTCAACAAAAAAACTTCTGATTTTCCAGAAGTTTTTCTATCGGATATCACAATCCAAAAAGCTGTACCAGGAAAACTGCGGCAGAAGCACCTACAGCCACCTTTAAAAGTCCCTGATCAAAATAGGCCAGTCCCACGGCCATCACAGTTCCCGCGCAGGCGCTGGGCAGCGTCCCTGTGGCGGAAAAAATGGCCGGAAAGGTCATGGCCGCCAGCACAGAGTAGGGCACATAGCTTAAAAAAGACTGAATAAAACGGTTTTTGATCTTTTTCCGGAAGATTGCCATGGGAAGCATCCGGATAAGGTAAGTCACCACAGCCATCACCAGAATACTGGTTAAAATATAACGGTTACTCATTGGCTTCCTCCTCTTCTACCGGGAACAGCAGTGCTGCAACGGCACTTACCACAATCGTGATGATGATAATTCCCCAGCCGCCGGAGAGACTGGAAAATACCGGAAAATATGCAAAGCAACAGCTCAAAAGAACGGCAAAAAGCACGGTGAAAAGTACCGGTTTCTTCTTTCTCGCAGGCGGCACAATGATGGCGATAAACATGCCGTAAAGGGCGATGTTAAGGGCATTGGCGAGAATCGTCGGAAGAAAGGAAGTGAGGACTCCTCCAGCCAGTGTTCCCCCGCTCCAGCCGATCACCGGCGTCAGGATCAGACCGGCCATATAAGAAGCGGTAAGTTTTTCTTCCGCCTGCATGGAAACGGCAAAGATCTCATCGGTGATTCCAAAGGACACCAGAAGCCGCTGAATCCAAGTCATTTTCTTATCTGTCTTCTGGGACATGGCAAGGGACATGAGAAAATAGCGGATATTGATAACCACTGTGGTGACGGCGATCTCCAGATAACTGCCTCCGGCCAGCATCAGGCTCGAACCTGCAAACTGACCGGCGCTGGTTAAGTTGGTGAGGGAGATCAGTACGGCTGCCCAGGCCGGCATCCCGGACAGCACCACAGACATTCCATAAGCAAAAGATACCGGAAAATAACCGAGACAGATGGGTAAACCATCCTTCAGTCCCTGTTGAAATTTCTGTCTGTCCATATCATTCCATGGGATATCTCAATCCCCACTCCTTTCGGATGGTATCCATAATCTCCATCATACGGATACTCTCTTTATGCGGCATCTCAGGACATTCACTCCTGCCTTCTTCAATGGCCTTTTTACATGCTTCCACTTCATACTCATAGCCACTGATCTGAGGCGGAACCGGGTATTCTTTCACCAGCTGGTAATGGGTATCGTACACCTTAAATCCCTGGCAGTTATTGATATTTTCCACCTCTATGTAACCCTGATCTCCATAAATCATTCCCTTCCGGTCTGAAATAACCAGCGTGGAACTGTGAAGCATGGCGGTCGCTCCATCTGCGAAAGTGAGGGTGATGCTGTTGGAACTGTCCACGCCGTACTCGTTCATCACGGCGTCGGAAGTCACCTTAACCACTGGCGTCCGGTCGATCATACAGGCAAAATTCAGAGGATAAACGCCCACATCCAGAAGAGCTCCACCTGCCAGCTCCGGCTTTTTGAGACGCTCCACACCGCTGATGAGATAGCAGAGATTGGCCGTCATGGAATGTACTTTTCCGATGGCTCCGCTCTCGATCACTTCATTCAGCGTCTTCTGAATCGGAATATAGCGGGTCCAGATGGCCTCTGTCAGAAGAAGCTTCTTTTCCTCCGCCATCTGAAAAAGCTCTCTGGCCTGGTCTGCATTGACCGTGAAAGCTTTCTCGCAGAGTACATTTTTCCCATGCTCCAGAAGAAGCTTCACATGGGGATAATGGTGAGAATGGGGTGTTGCCACATAGACGAGATCCAGCTCCGGATCTGCTGCCAGCTCTTCGTAGGAACCATAGGCCTTCGGCATTCCAAATTCTTCAGCAAAGCTCTGGGCCTTTTCCAGAGTTCTGGCCCCCACTGCATAGAGCTCCACATCAGCCATCTGTTTCACCGTGTTGGCCATGGTATGAGCAATGCCGCCGGAACCTAAGATTCCCATTTTCATCTTTTCCATAAACTTATTCCTCCTTATTTTAAAAACACCCCGGCATATCCTACGTTTTCCCTGGATACGCCGGGGTGAATCTTTATCTTTTTGATAAGCTCTGATTTATAAGGTATTCGGGCTTTCTTTTCCCTCTGCAAAGGTGATTACGTTCTCCAGTGTGGTATGGCTGATAGCTTCCAGCGCCTCTTTTGTGAAAAAGCCCTGATGGGAAGTTACCATAACGTTCGGGAAGGAAAGCAGCCTTGCCATGGTAGAACGGTCGAGGATCTGATCAGACATATCTTCATAGACAAAACCGGTCTCTTCCTCATACACATCCAGACCTACAGCAAAGAATTTTCCATCACGGATTCCCTGGATCAGATCGTCAGTCTTAATCAGGCCGCCGCGGGAGGTGTTCACTAGAATCACACCATCCTTCATCTTCGCGATGCTCTCCAGATTGATCATATGATGGTTCTCTTCTGTCATGGGGCAGTGAAGAGAAATCAGATCTGACTCATGAAGCAGGGTGTCAAAATCCACATACTCCACAAAATCCAGAGACAGATTATGATAGACATCTGTAGCGATGACTCTCATTCCAAAACCATGGCAGATCCGGGCCATAGCAGCTCCGATTCGTCCAGTTCCCACGATACCGGCCGTCTTGTGGTAAAGTGTCACGCCCAAAAGACCGTTCAGGCTGAAATCGTTCTCGCGGCCGCGGATATAAGCCTTGTGTGTATGGCGGTTTGCAGTGAGAGCCAGCGCCATGGCATGCTCTGCAACAGCCTCCGGAGAATAGCTGGGCACGCGCATTACGGTCATCCCGTGTTTCTTTGCTTCCTCAACGTCCACATTGTTATAACCCGCGCAGCGCATGAGAATCAGCTTCACGCCCATCTCATGAAGAATGTCCACTGTCTCTTTTCCAAGATCCATGTTTACAAAAGCGCATACGGCATCGTAGCCATGAGCCAGCTCAGCGGTCTCGGGTGTCAGGTTCGGCTCAATATAATGGATATCAATATCCTTATATCTTTCCTCTTTGAGTCCTTTGTCAAAGAACTCACGGTCATAGGTTTTTGTTCCAAAAAATAGCATTTTCATAATAAAACTCCTCCTTTTGGATTAGTTTCAAGCTTACCGAGAGTTATTATACATGAAAATAAAAAGGATGGCAAGAATTCATGAAACGCTGAATTATTTTCTCATTGCGGACGGTGTTTTTCGGTCTTTTTCCTGTCCCTAACTGGCATTGACCAGAGGGACGAAAAAAAGGCCAAAAAACATCGTCCCCATGGCACAAAAAAACCAGAAGCTTTTGCTCCTGGTTCTCATTTCATATACCTTCAAAACCACACACAGAAATTCATTTCTTCCATCCGATTTTCTTCTACCCAGACTGCCTTTTTTGGAAGTTCTGTTCGCTACGCTCGCAGAACAACCAACGCACTAGACTCTGTCTTCGTCTTCGACTTGCCAATCGTCAAGTGCTTTTGGCTTGGTTAAGCCTTCGACCTATTAGTATCAGTCAGCTCCATGCATTACTGCACTTCCACCTCTGACCTATCTACCTCGTCGTCTTCAAGGGGTCTTATCGCTTTCGCATGGGATATCTCATCTTGAGGGGGGCTTCACGCTTAGATGCCTTCAGCGTTTATCCCTTCCCGACTTGGCTACCCGGCTATGCTCCTGGCGGAACAACCGGTGCACCAGAGGTCAGTCCATCCCGGTCCTCTCGTACTAAGGACAGCTCCTCTCAAATATCCTGCGCCCACGCCGGATAGGGACCGAACTGTCTCACGACGTTCTGAACCCAGCTCGCGTACCGCTTTAATGGGCGAACAGCCCAACCCTTGGGACCTACTACAGCCCCAGGATGCGATGAGCCGACATCGAGGTGCCAAACCACTCCGTCGATGTGAACTCTTGGGAGTGATAAGCCTGTTATCCCCAGGGTAGCTTTTATCCGTTGAGCGATGGCATTCCCACTTAATACCACCGGATCACTAAGCCCTACTTTCGTACCTGCTCCACCCGTCGGTGTCACAGTCAAGCTCCCTTCTGCCTTTGCACTCTTCGAATGGTTTCCAACCATTCTGAGGGAACCTTTGGGCGCCTCCGATACCCTTTCGGAGGCGACCGCCCCAGTCAAACTCCCCGCCTGACATTGTCCCACCGCCGGTTTCACGGCGGCTGGTTAGAAATCCAATACCGCAAGGGTGGTATCCCAACAGCGGCTCCACATAGACTGGCGTCCATGCTTCTTAGCCTCCCACCTATCCTGTACATGCAATACCGAATCCCAGTATCAAGCTGGAGTAAAGCTCCATGGGGTCTTTCCGTCCTGGCGCGGGTAACCAGCATCTTCACTGGTACTTCAATTTCACCGGATGTATTGTCGAGACAGCGCCCAAATCATTACGCCTTTCGTGCGGGTCGGAACTTACCCGACAAGGAATTTCGCTACCTTAGGACCGTTATAGTTACGGCCGCCGTTTACTGGGGCTTAAGTTCGATGCTTCGATTGCTCTAACATCTCCCCTTAACCTTCCAGCACCGGGCAGGCGTCAGCCCATATACCTCACCTTTCGGTTTCGCATAGACCTGTGTTTTTGCTAAACAGTTGCTTGGGCCAATTCTCTGCGGCCTCTTTCGAGGCACCCTTTCTCCCGAAGTTACAGGGTCATTTTGCCGAGTTCCTTGACAATACTTCTTCCGCCGGCCTTAGGATTCTCTCCTCATCCACCTGTGTCGGTTTACGGTACGGGTACTGTATACACAATAGCGGCTTTTCTTGACAGCTGGCTCACACACTTCCCTACTAAATTTCGGTCCGCATCACGTCTTCCCGTTGGCTGGCGGTTTTTCCTACCAGTCCGGTACCTCGCTTGCACGCGGCTTTCCGTTCCGCGCCTGTGCTTTCCCTCTGTGTCCCCACAGTTCTGATATACAGCAGTACAGGAATCTCAACCTGTTGTCCATCGGCTACGCCTCTCGGCCTCGCCTTAGGTCCCGACTTACCCAGAGCAGATCAGCTTTACTCTGGAAACCTTGGATATTCGGCCTGGAGGATTCCCACCTCCATCTCGCTACTCATTCCGGCATTCTCTCTTCCATACACTCCACAGCTCCTTACGGTACTGCTTCCTCGCGTATGCAATGCTCCTCTACCAATTCAACAGACGTTAAATTCCTCAGCTTCGGTGTCGTGTTTCAGCCCCGGACATTTTCGGCGCAGGACCTCTCGACCAGTGAGCTATTACGCACTCTTTGAATGTATGGCTGCTTCTGAGCCAACATCCTGGTTGTCTTTGAAATCCCACATCCTTTTCCACTTAACACGCACTTTGGGACCTTAGCTGGAGGTCTGGGCTCTTTCCCTTTTGACTACCCAACTTATCTCGTGCAGTCTGACTCCCGACAAGCATCTTGATGGCATTCGGAGTTTGATATTCTTCGGTAGACTTTGACGCCCCCTAGGAAATTCAGTGCTCTACCTCCATCAGACTCTGTCGAGGCTAGCCCTAAAGCTATTTCGAGGAGAACCAGCTATCTCCGGGTTCGATTGGAATTTCTCCCCTACCCACACCTCATCGCCACCCTTTTCAACGGATGTGCGTTCGGCCCTCCATTGCCTTTTACGGCAACTTCAGCCTGGACATGGGTAGATCACCCGGTTTCGGGTCTACTCTGGCTGACTATTTCGCCCTATTAAGACTTGGTTTCCCTCCGGCTCCGGACCTTAGGTCCTTAACCTTGCCAGCCAGCGTAACTCGCCGGACCGTTCTACAAAAAGTACGCGGTCCATCGTATATAGATGTTCCACAGCTTGTAAACACAGGGTTTCAGGTTCTCTTTCACTCCCCTCCCGGGGTCCTTTTCACCTTTCCTTCACAGTACTATGCGCTATCGGTCACTAAGTAGTATTTAGCCTTGGGGGGTGGTCCCCCCGACTTCCCACAAGGTTTCTCGTGTCTCGTGGTACTCTGGATCCTGCCGCCTGTGTCTGGTTTTCAGGTACGGGGCTTTCACCCTCTCTGGCCGGCTTTCCCAAAACCGTTCCCTTAACCTTCCACAATGACTTGTGCAGTCCGTAACCCCAGCATGCACGCACGCTGGTTTAGGCTCTTTCCATTTCGCTCGCCGCTACTCTGGAAATCGAGTTTTCTTTCTTTTCCTCCGGCTACTTAGATGTTTCAGTTCACCGGGTTCCCTTCCATACGTTATGGATTGGCGTATGGATGACTGAGGTTTGCTCAGCCGGGTTTCCCCATTCAGATATCTCCGGATCAATGGATATTTGCTCCTCCCCGAAGCTTTTCGCAGCTTATCACGTCTTTCATCGGCTCTTAGTGCCAAGGCATCCACCCTGCGCTCTTCTTCGCTTAACCAACTTTCTCTGCCATGTAGCGTCACGGCAGTTGGTCTGGGTTTTTATCAAGTTCATGGTTTCCGATGTTTCTAACATTCAAATGAAAGTTAAAAACCAGATTCCACTACGTCTTGTGATTACCTCTCGGTAATCTCCTCGGATGTCTTTCTCTTAAATATTTAAGAAAAAACTTTCTTTTCTGTATGCGGTTTTCAAGGTACATTCTTATACACAATCATGTTTGGTAATGATTGGTTAATAATTCAGGAATGAAAAGCTTAGTTTCTTGGTGCTTCTCACTACTCCGCAGCCTGAGCACTCGGAAAACAAGTTTTCCTCGTTCAGGATATTCTTCGAATATCCTGTCTGGCTTGTCTGGCCTGCTTTGTTCGAGCAAGCTCGAAAAAGCTTCCCAGCCAATCCAGCGGCTGCTCTCTGAATTATTAAGTGGAGATGGAGAGATTCGAACTCTTGACCCCCTGCTTGCAAGGCAGGTGCTCTCCCAACTGAGCTACACCCCCACGGATGCGGTGCCATCTTCGATTGTTTCTTTATATCTCTTGTTTCTTCTCGATGGGCTCGCGTTGGCTTTCGCCAATGGGCTTGAGTGGACTCGAACCACCGACCTCACGCTTATCAGGCGTGCGCTCTAACCGGCTGAGCTACAAGCCCATCTATTCTGGCAGCCACCTGCTCTCCCGTGCCGTCTCCAGCAAAGTACCATCGGCCGCTTAGGTCTTAACCATCGTGTTCGGGATGGGAACGGGTGTGTCCCCTAAGCGCATCGCCACCAGAAATATTCGTTATCCAGTTGTAAGTGCACAATCAGATGGAGGTGATCGTTGGAAGCTTGCTTCCGTAAGATCATATACAGCTGATTGTATAAGCGGCTCTGCCGCGACCGAGTGAACCATGTAATGATTCGCGAGGTGCACAAACAGCGTCCTGCTTACACTTGATAACTCAACAGTGACTATCCTTTACTAGCTCTTTTCCTTAGAAAGGAGGTGATCCAGCCGCACCTTCCGATACGGCTACCTTGTTACGACTTCACCCCAGTTACCAGTCCCGCCTTCGGCAGCTCCCTCCTTGCGGTTGGGTCACTGACTTCGGGCGTTACCGACTCCCATGGTGTGACGGGCGGTGTGTACAAGACCCGGGAACGTATTCACCGCGACATGCTGATTCGCGATTACTAGCGATTCCAGCTTCATGTAGTCGAGTTGCAGACTACAATCCGAACTGAGACGTTATTTTTGGGATTTGCCCACCCTCACAGGTTCGCTTCCCTTTGTTTACGCCATTGTAGCACGTGTGTAGCCCAAGTCATAAGGGGCATGATGATTTGACGTCATCCCCACCTTCCTCCAGGTTGTCCCTGGCAGTCTCTCCAGAGTGCCCGACCTTACTCGCTGGCTACTGAAGATAAGGGTTGCGCTCGTTGCGGGACTTAACCCAACATCTCACGACACGAGCTGACGACAACCATGCACCACCTGTCTTCTTCGTCCCCGAAGGGAAAGGAGTCATTACACTCCCGTCGAATCGATGTCAAGACTTGGTAAGGTTCTTCGCGTTGCTTCGAATTAAACCACATGCTCCACCGCTTGTGCGGGTCCCCGTCAATTCCTTTGAGTTTCATTCTTGCGAACGTACTCCCCAGGTGGAATACTTAATGCGTTTGCGGCGGCACCGAAGGACTTTGTCCCCCAACACCTAGTATTCATCGTTTACCGCGTGGACTACCAGGGTATCTAATCCTGTTTGCTCCCCACGCTTTCGAGCCTCAACGTCATCTGCCGTCCAGTAAGCCGCCTTCGCCACTGGTGTTCCTCCTAATATCTACGCATTTCACCGCTACACTAGGAATTCCGCTTACCTCTCCGGCACTCAAGCCTTACAGTTTCCAACGCAGTTCCGGAGTTGAGCCCCGGAGTTTCACGTCAGACTTGCAAAGCCGTCTACGCTCCCTTTACACCCAGTAAATCCGGATAACGCTTGCCCCCTACGTATTACCGCGGCTGCTGGCACATAGTTAGCCGGGGCTTCTTAGTCAGGTACCGTCATTTTCTTCCCTGCTGATAGAGCTTTACATACCGAAATACTTCTTCACTCACGCGGCGTCGCTGCATCAGGGTTTCCCCCATTGTGCAATATTCCCCACTGCTGCCTCCCGTAGGAGTTTGGGCCGTGTCTCAGTCCCAATGTGGCCGTTCACCCTCTCAGGCCGGCTACTGATCGTTGCCTTGGTGGGCCGTTACCTCACCAACTAGCTAATCAGACGCGAGTCCATCTCATACCACCGGAGTTTTTCACACCGGGCCATGCGGCCCTGTGCGCTTATGCGGCATTAGCAGTCATTTCTAACTGTTATTCCCCTGTATGAGGCAGGTTACTCACGCGTTACTCACCCGTCCGCCGCTCAGTCACAAATGATTCATCCGAAGAATCATCATAAGTGCTTCGCTCGACTTGCATGTGTTAAGCACGCCGCCAGCGTTCATCCTGAGCCAGGATCAAACTCTCTAAAAAAGTTTGTCCAGGATCAAAACTTAGCTTGGCTAATTTTTTATCCCGTTTTATTTACTTTGGTTTTGTTCTTTAAGAACTATATTCTTTTGAACTTTCAAGGATATGTCACTGTTCAGTTATCAAGGTTCTCTGTGATTTCATTTGCTCTCTTGCGACAGCTTTTATATTCTATCACAGCTTCTTTTGTTTGTCAACCACTTTTTTCATCTTTTTTCGAAAAATTCAAAAGTTATAATTGTTTGAATTGTTCGAGCAGTTCAATCAATTTCATCGGCGACAGTGAGTATAATACACCACTGCCGCCGGATTGTCAACTACTTTTTTCAAGTTTTTTCCAAAAATATATTAATTTCACTTTTTTCACTTTTTTTCAAAAAACACTTGCCAAATCTGGGAATCCCGTATATAATGTATGAGTCAGTGCAAAGCGCTTGATAAGCTTCCGTGGCTCAGCTGGTAGAGCAACGCATTCGTAATGCGTAGGTCGCCGGTTCGAATCCGGCCGGGAGCTTAAAGGAAAAGCCCGTATTTACGGGCTTTTTTCATGTTCTTTTTAATTTTCTGACAGCTCAAAATCTCCATTTTTTCCGGTTTTGTCGACCGATTGTCGACCGGACTTTTTTCAACTTCCACTTTTCAAGAGCATATCTCCCAGTTTTTCCGATGCTGTTTTCTCCAATTCTTTGAGCGCATGGCTGTATATAAGATCTTCCCTTTCCTGTCTACTCTCTGCCTGGGCTTATACTGATATACCAAAGGATTTTCCAGCACTTCCAAAAAGATTTCTGCCTCTTCCTGTGTGAAACATTACACCGGTCTCGGTTCAAGTTCTTCAAGACCATATACCCAAAGTCATTATTGAACTGCTTTATACTGGCTCTGGTATTCTCCAGGGTCCGTGGAGCCTGCGTAATAGTTGCGTAGTCCCGTAAATACCTCTCTGAGTATTTTTCCAGAGTGAGACTATCTCCCTCTATGCATTGTCCCAACAGCACTTTCTTCTCAAAAGCAGCAGCATATTCTTTCACCTCGCGCTGGATCGTGTTTTCACTCTTCAAATGTCCCTTTGCTGTACATGGATCCGGACGGAATGTTACCGACTTGCTGATCTTGTGATCCTGTGCATCTCTCCCACAGCTCACTGTGATGAGAAAGCCCCCGTTAGGTCTTGCCTTGATATAGGCCATACAATCACCCTTTCTTTGTCTATCTTTGTCTATCTTTGTCTATCTTTGTGTATCTTCCTATATAATAATGTAGTTTAGCAAAGCTTCATCCGATAATTGACATTTCCGTACAATCTGCTATAATATGCTTAGCAAGACAGCCAGCAAGGGAGGTTAAGCCTCCCCGTCCTGGCAAGATGTTAAGTCAAAAATGGCCGCCTATCTTTTCCAGAGAGCAGGGCGGCTATTTTTTATGTGTCAGATTCAGAATTGATACAATTAAGCTTGCAACAGCTATGATGATCATAAATTCCTCGTATGTACTCATAAGGCATCCCCTCCTGTGCAAGACTCAAGACGGAGAGCCACGGTCGCTCTGCTGGCTGCCTAGTTAAGCATATTATATTTCAAGAGGCTCTGAACTCAATTTTGCGCTGAGCTACACCGGGATAGTTCAACATTGACCTTTCAGACAATTTTGTCCAAAAGCTATGTACCTTAGGAGTACACCGCGGGTTCTGGCCTGCCGGGCTGTGGTCCCATTTCGTTACTCCATCTTTGAACCCGCTCATTTTTGCGCTGGTTGCCCCGCTCCTCAATTTTAAGGAAGCATTCCTCCAGATCTGCAAGGGGGTGGACATTCCTGACACACCCTTTTTCCAATTCTGGAAATGAGTAATCAATCTGAGTTTTGCTTTCCAATTTTGGAAAGCGGTTACTCTGCTTTGTCCGGATCGGTGCAGGCCAGAGCCGGGAAGGCGGGATAAAATCCCTCTTAAAAGACGTAAATGGATAATTAGTTTATGCTGATCTATACAAAGAAAAGGCACCCTTCATTCACACAAGAAGGATGCCTTTTCTTCATATATCAGTACACAGACTGTTTATTCGCCGGTACTGTAGTTTTCGGTGCTTGCAAGGGAGGGATCGTCGTAACCGGTGGCGTTGATGATCTCCTGGCTGCGGGCGATGACGGTGTCGGAGGGCTGATAGTCGGTCGTACCGAAAAGGTACTCATGGAGCTGGATCACATTGCTTTCCAGGGTGACGGGAACCTCATTGTAATCGCTCTGGCTCGTGCGGTGAGCGAAGGGGAAGCCCGTGGAGGAGCCCAGCTTGTAGTTGAGGATATTCAGGCCAAGCTTGATGAGCTCGGTCTCAGAGAAGCTGGTGAGCACCTTCGGGAACATCGTGTGAGCCAGATCCATCAGATTGCTGATACCCATAGTCTTCACTTTATCCACGATCTTTCCGATGACCTCTCTCTGTCTCTCGGTTCTCTTGAAGTCATTTCCGGAGGTATAACGGATACGGGTGTAGGAGACAGCCTGTACACCGCTCATGAGATAGGTGCCTGCGCCGGGAAGGTCTTCATAGGATTTTCCGGTCACCTGGGAGGTCTCCACGCAGTAGCCGTTTACATAACCTGCCTCTTCCTCGTCCACGGTAATCTCGATTCCGCCGATAGCATCGATGAGGTCTACCAGGGCATTGAAGTCCACGGAGACAAACTCTTTGATATCCAGGTCCAGGTTCGTGTTCAGCATGCTGACTGCCCACTCGGGACCGCCGTTGGCGTAAGCCGCATTGGCTTTCCGATACATATCATTACCGATATTGAGGTAAGTATCACGGTAAACGGAGACCATCTTGATCTCTTTCGTGTCGTTGTTGATGCTGGCGATAATGATGGTATCGCTGTTGGCCTGCTCCAGATTTCCTTCGCGGGAATCCAGGCCGAAGAGAGCAATGTTGGTATAGCCTTTTAAGGCCTTGTTCTCTTTCACCTGCTGATTGATCTCAAGTTTATCGCTTTCCAGTTCCCGGTAATTCATCTCTCCTACCGTATCGCTGAATTTCTGGTACACCCAGAAGGCTCCTCCTGTTGCTACAAGGAGCAGGATCAGTACGATCAGCAGGATCACCTTCAACACGGTATGCTTTTTCTTCTGTTTTCTCATAATTCCTCCTGTTTTTTCTTATTATCCATTTTTGCCTCCCGGTTGGTTGCCGCTCTGGGAGCAGTCCCCGTGTAGGCAAAGAAAAGAACGCTCATGGGAGGAACGGTAATCGTGATGGAATCCTTCCTGCCGTCGCACTCTTCCTTTCTGGATTGTTTTACTCTGGGGTTTCCGGCCCCGCTGCCGCCGTATTCCTTCCGGTCACTGTTGAAAATCTCCTTGTATTTTCCCGGCCAGGGCACGCCCACCGTGTGCTTTTCATAGGTGACAGGCGAGAAATTGGCCACCACCAGAAGGGTATCTTCTTTTTTCTCCGTATTTCTCGTGAAAACAAGCATATTTTCATTGGCGGAGATGCTGTTGATCCACTCGAAGCCCTCAGGGTCATAATCCATACGGTAAAGAGCAGGATGCTTACGATAAAAATCATTCAGTTCACTGACAAACTGCTGCATTTCCAGATGATCTTCCTTTTCCAGAAGATCCCATTCCAGCTCTTTTTCCGCCTTCCAGTCTTCCTCCTGGGCAAACTCCTGTCCCATGAAAAGGAGCTTCTTTCCGGGATGGGCCACCATATAGGCGTAGGCAGCTCTCAGGTTTGCCTCCTGCTGGGCCGTTCTGCCCGGCATTTTCCGGATCATGGATTCCTTTCCGTTCACGATGTCGTCATGGGAAAAAGTCAGCATGTAGTCCTCACTGTAGGCATAGATCATGCTAAAGGTCAGCTCGCCATGATGATACCCGCGGAAGATCGGATCCAGGCTCATGTAGCCCAGAAGATCATCAGTCCAGCCGGTGTTCCATTTGAAATCAAAGCCAAGTCCGTCCTCTTCCACCGGAGTGGTGACGCCGGGCCAGGCAGCTGACTCCTCTGCGATGAGAACGGCGCCGGGCTCTTTTTTCTTAAAGATGGAATTTAAATGTTTGAAAAATTCCACTGCCTCGAGATTCTCATTTCCGCCGTACATATTGGCAGCCCACTCGCCGCCCTGACGGCCGTAATCCAGATAGAGCATGGAAGCCACAGCATTCATCCTAAGACCGTCGGCATGATATTTTTCCGCCCAGAAAAGAGCGTTGGCGATGAGGAAGTTAGAAACCTCCGGCTTGCCATAATCGAAAACGTAGGTACCCCACTCGGGATGGATGCCCCGCCGGGGATCGGGATGCTCGTAAAGGCAGGTGCCGTCGAAACCGCCCAGGCCAAAATCATACTTTGGAAAATGAGCCGGAACCCAGTCCAAAATCACGCCGATTCCTTCCCGGTGAAGGTAATCCATGAAATACATGAAATCCTCAGGCGTTCCGTACTGTCTCGCCGGCGCGTAATAACCGGTGACCTGGTAACCCCAGAATTCCTCAGAAAAATGCTCCATGACGGGCATAAGCTCCACATGGGTGTAATTCATCTTCTTCACATAGGAGGCCACCAGAGGAGCCAGTTCCCGGAAATTGTAAATTTCACCGTTTTCTTTCTTTTTCCAGGAAGCGAGATGCATCTCGTAGACGGCCATGGCCTCTTTTTTCAAGTCATGCTTCTTCCTTCCGGCCATCCAGTCCTGATCTTTCCACTCAAAACCGGAAAGCTCCGTCACCACGGAGGCTGTTCCCGGCTGCTCTTCCGTCTCATTGGCGTAGGGGTCTGCTTTCAGGAAAACAAGGCCGTTCTTCGCCTTGATCTCATATTTATAAAGGGTTCCCACCGGAAGTCCCGGCACAAACAGTTCAAAAATACCGGAATCCGAAAGTCTTCTCATGGGAAGCCTGCGGCCGTCCCAGAGATCAAAGTCACCCACCAGACTCACGCGCATGGCATGAGGCGCCCAGACGGCAAAATAGACGCCGGGAACTCCCTTCACGGTCATGGGATGGGCTCCCAGTTTCTCATAGATATCATAGCAGATCCCCGCCCGGAAGCGTTTCAGCTCCTTCTCCGTGATCTGCGGCTCAAAATCGTAGGGATTCTGCCAGCAGGCCGTATCTCCACTGTCAAAGGTCACCTGCAGTGTATAAGACGGAATCCTTTTTCCAGGAATCAGGGCTGCAAAAAAGCCCGCCTCATCCTCCAGTTCCATTGGGTACGTTTTCTTTCCGCATACAACACTGATGGCTGCTGCCGTGGGAACAAATGTCTGAATCAGGATGCCCTCATCCGTGACCTGTGCTCCCAAAAGACTGTGCGGGTTATCGGTCTCCGCATAAGTGACTGCCTCGATCTCTGCCCAGTCCATCAGGTTATACAGTCTTTCGTTCATCCCAACACACCTCCCCTTGTATCCTTTATTTTGCGCGAAACTTCCGCTCCGCCGCTGTCATAATTTTACCATATTTACTTTCACTTTCAAGCTTTTTTCATATATTTCCTTTTTGCAGCCCCAGAAACGCCAAAAGGCTGCGTGGCGCAGCCTCTTGCTTTTTACTTTAAGATACGGACTTTTAAGACGCCGTCGATTTTTTTCAGGCTTTCGAGAACCGCCTCCGTGGGGTGATTTTCCAGGTCGAAAAGGGAATAGGCGTAATTTCCTTTGCTCTTGTTGAGCATCTTCGCGATGTTGATATCCGCCTCGCCGAACAGGGTGGTAAACTGACCGATCATGTTCTTGATGTTCCGGTGGTTGATGGCGATACGGCAGGCCTCCTGGCAGACACCCATCTCGCAGTCCGGATAGTTGACGGAATGGCGGATGTTTCCGTTTTCGAGGTAATCGATGAGCTCTTCCGCAGCCATTCTCGCGCAGTTGTCCTCGGACTCCTGGGTGGAAGCCCCGAGATGAGGAATCACAATAGCTCCCGGTGTCTTCGCGATGGCCGGTGTGGGGAAGTCCACGACATAGCGTTTTACTTTTCCCTGGTTCAGGGCGTCGATCATGGCTTTCTCATCCACCAGAAGGTCTCTGGCAAAATTCAGGATCACCACGCCGTCCTTCATCTGATTCAGGGCATCGGCGTTGATCATCTCTTTCGTGCTGTCGAGCAGCGGCACATGGATCGTGATATAATCGCATTCCCGGTAGATATCGTTCACATCCTGGATATGATGGATGTCTCTGGAGAGCTTCCAGGCGCCGTCCACGGAAATGTAGGGATCATAGCCGTAGACCTCCATATCCAGATTGACTGCCGCGTTGGCCACGAGAACGCCGATGGCTCCCAGGCCGATGATGCCGAGCTTCTTTCCTTTGAGCTCGCAGCCGGCAAAATGCTTTTTCTCCTTCTCGGCCCGTTTTCCAAGGTCCTCACTATCCCTTTCACTCTGGACCCAGGCGACACCGCCGATGATATCTCTCGAAGCCAGGAGCAGGCCGGCCAGAACCAGCTCTTTCACGCCGTTGGCATTGGCTCCCGGGGTGTTGAAGACCACGATGCCCTGCTCCGCGCATTTTTCCAGGGGAATGTTATTGACGCCAGCTCCGGCTCTCGCCACGGCCTCCAGCATCGGAGGAAGTTCCATCTCATGCATGGAAGCGCTGCGGATCATGACCGCGTCGGCTTCCCTGATATCTTCTGTTTTCTCAAAATCCGCTCCGAAAAGGCTCGTGCCTTTCTCGGAAATCGCATTCAGGCAGGTATATTTAAACATCACGCATTCTCCTCCTCAAACTTTTTCATAAAGGCAACGAGAGCCTCCACGCCTTCCAGCGGCATGGCGTTGTAGATGCTGGCTCTCATGCCGCCCACGGTTCTGTGGCCTTTCAGGTTCACAAGACCTGCCGCCTCTGCCTCTTTGACGAATTTGGCATCCAGCTCTTTATCGCCGGTGACAAAGGGCACATTCATGAGGGAACGGTCTTTCTTTTCCACGGTGCCATGGAAGAGACGGCTCTCGTCGAGATAATTATAAAGAATCGCCGCTTTTTTCTCATTCTTTTCCTTCATGGCAGCGAGACCGCCGTTCTTTTTCAGCCATTTGAAGACCTTGCCGCACATGTAAATGCAGTAGCAGTTGGGGGTGTTGTAGAGAGAACCCGCATCCGCGTGGGTCTTGTAGGTAAGCATCGTGGGCGTTCCCGGAAGGACATCCTCAGTGATAAGGTCCTCACGGATGATGGCAATGACCATACCGGCCGGGCCGATGTTCTTCTGGACGCCGCCGTAGATAATGCCGTATTTTGTCACATCCACCGGTTCGGAAAGGAAACAGGAGGACACGTCAGCCACCAGAGTCTTTCCTTTCGTGTTGGGGAGTTCTTTGAATTTTGTTCCGTAAATCGTATTGTTTTCACAGATGTAGACGTAATCCGCATCCGGGCTGATAGGAAGATCGCTGCAGTCCGGGATATAGGAAAAGGTCTTATCCTCGGAAGAGGCGATCTTGTTGGCCTTTCCGTATTTCTGTGCTTCCTGCCATGCCTTCTTCGCCCACTGGCCGGTGACGATATAATCGGCCACGCGGTTCTTCATAAGGTTCATGGGGATCATGGCGAACTGCTGGGACGCTCCGCCCTGCAGGAAAAGCACTTTATAGTTGTCAGGAATCTGCATCAGATCCCTTAAATCCTGTTCTGCGGTCCTGATGATCTGGTCGAAAGCCAAAGATCGGTGACTCATTTCCATCACGGACATTCCGGAACCGTTGTAATCCAGCATTTCCTCCGCAGCTTCTTTTAATACTTCTTCCGGCAGACAAGCCGGTCCAGCTGAAAAATTGTACACTCTCTTCACTACTTGCTTCCTCCTCTTATCTCTTTAATTCACTAAAGTGTAGCGCGTTGTGAAAGAATTGTCAACCCTTTATTTTCCTACCAGTTACACTTGTCTTTGTTTCGCAGACAGTTTTAATGTAAAAAACTCCTTTCCAGGTTTCCGTTTTCCCCGGAAAGGAGTCGCTCATCGGTCTGTTCTACTCAGATATTTATCAAGAACCAGGGCCAGTTTCCGCACATCCACCGGCTTGGTGACATGCTCGTTCATGCCGGCCCGGAAAGCCTCCTGCACATCCTCCGCAAAGGCATTGGCCGTCATGGCAATGATAGGAAGCTGATCGGTATAGGGGGTATGAAGCTCCCGGATGGCCCGGGTCGCCTGGTAGCCGTTCATCACCGGCATCTGGATATCCATAAAGACCACATCGAAGTAGCCATCGCCGCGTTTTTTCAGAAGCTCCACTGCCTCCTGTCCGTTGACAACGGACTCTGCCTTTATACCAAAGTCCTCCAGGAAGGTCTCGGCGATCTCCCGGTTAAGCTCGTTATCCTCCGCCAGAAGAGCTCGGAAGCCTTCAAAGCTTGCAGCCGGCCGTTTTTTCTCCTGGCCGCTTTCTTCTTTTTTCTCTGGTGCTTCTTCTGCCGAGAACTGTAAGATGACGGTAAAAATGCTTCCTTTTCCAGGTTCGCTCTTCACCTCGATGACGCCACCCATCATCTCCACCACGGAATGGGTGATGGAAAGGCCGAGTCCCGTTCCCTGGTTCTTCTGGGTCATGCTGTTATCAGCTCTCGTAAAGGGTTCGAAAACCTTTTCAAGAAACTCCTTCGACATACCGATGCCGTTATCCTCCACCTGGAAGCGGTAGCGGCACTCTTCGCCCGTTTTATTCGGAAATTCCATCAGGCGCATGCGGATCCGGCCGCCCTCCGGCGTATATTTCACAGCGTTGGAGACAAGGTTGATAAATACCTGGCGAAGGCGCACAGGATCGCCCTGGACGTACTCGTGGATGAGATCGATCTCCACCCGGAAATCCTGTTTCTTTTTCCGAGCTTCCGTCGCTGTGACCTCCGCCGATTCGTTCATCAGCTTTTTCAGGGAAATCCGCTGGCGGCTCAGTTCCATCCGGCCACTCTCGATTTTGGACATATCAAGGACATCGTTGATGAGGCTTAAGAGAAGCCTGGAGGAGTCGTCGATCTTTCTTAAGCAGTCCTCCACCCGCTCCCGGTTGTCCAGATTTTTCATGGCGATGGCCGTCATTCCGACAATGCCGTTCATGGGAGTACGGATATCGTGGGACATGCTGGAGAGGAAAAGGCTCTTGGCCCGGTTGGCTCCCTCCGCCGTATGGTAGGCCTCCTTCAGAGCCTCGTTCATCTGCTCGCTCCGGCTCTTCGTTTCGTGAATATCCTGGAATGAAACGGACATGACGCTGGGGATTGTGTTCTGCTCCTCCAGCTGAGTAAAACGAAGACGCACCCAGCGATAGCCTTCCCCTGTCTCCAGGCGAAGCTCCGTCTCAAAGATGCCTCCCAGCTTCACAAAAAACCTGGAGATCTCATGGAGCCGCAGGCTTCCATGGATCGTCTCCCAGTCCTCCGGCCAGGCAGCCTTCGCCAGCACATCCTTGCGGAAATCGTCATAATAGCCGCTGTGCAGGTTCCGGAAACAGCCGCCTAAATTTCTGTGAGAGACCTTATACTCGCCGGTTCGCATGTTCACATAGAGAATCAGGAGAAAATCCTCCGCCAGCGCGTGGATCAATCCCAGGTTTTCATTTCCGCGCTCCTGCATCATGTTCAGAAGATCGTCCCGCTCGTCAAAGTCACTCTCATATTTTTTCACCAGACAGGTATTTTCGTACTCTTTGGTCAGAAGAGAACGGCAAAGTACAGCCAGACTTTGCCGCTGCTCCTCGGAAAAAGTGCTGTCCGGCTTCACCTTTACCTGAAGCTGACCAATGGTCTTTCCGTGAAGGGAAATAGGTTCCAGAAAGCTCTCTCCATCCCCGCTTTCTCCGCTTTCCCAAATGAGGCCTTTCTCATCCTTCAGGGCAAAGGAAGCGCCCTGGCTCTTTCCGGCGGTCTCCAGAAAGTTGCGGATATCGTCCAGACAGAAAAACTCACGAAGCAGGGGAAGCGCAGCCTCTTCTTCCTCGCTGTCCTTCGTCTCCTCCCGAACCAGAGTGCCGAAAATATCATAGTAAATCCGGTTCCTTCCGGCGCTCAGAAGATAAGTCAGATCCTCCTGAAGCGCCTGGTCGGAGCGAAGGAGATCCACCAGCTCCGGAGAATAGAGTGAGCCGCGGCCCTGCTCCAGTTCATCCAGAAACTGCTGAAAACGGATTCCACCTTTATAGCTTCTCTCGAGACTGTCAGTGGCCGCATCCATGCTGTCCGCGATGTGGATGAGCTCGATAAAAAAACGATAAGGCGAGGCGGTGTTGTCAAAATCTGCCGGATATCCCATTTTTCCGTCGTAGGATTTATGATGGCCCAGTACAACGTCGCCGTACTTCCGGAGCAACTTTCCCTTCCGGGTAATTTCATAGCCATCCTCACAGTGCTTTCGGATTCTTTTCCGCTCCCGCTCCGTCAGCTGACGGGACTGTTTGTTGATGATCTCGCCGATCTTGATCTTTCCGATATCGAAGACCTGAGCTGCCTCATTGACGTAGGTCATGATTTTTTCCCGGTTTTCAAAGACCTCCACAACGTTCTGGCAGTCCAGAGACCCTACCAGAAGGTCGGGGCAGTTGGTGAAAACGCTTTCCATAATCCGTGCCGCGATCTGGCCCACCATGGAGGAATGAAGAAGGGTTTCCTCGTCCCGGTTCAGAGTGGCGTTCATCAGGAGGTTGAAATCCACCTCCCCCTCATCCACCAGCTCAATAAAATCTGCCAGTGACCGGGTCACCATATCGTTTACAAAGGCACTATTTCCGGTCCGGGGAAGGTTGCGGATGATGTTCAGATACTGATCCGCACATTTCTTCCAGATCTCCCGGTCGCCGTGGTACTCGTCTTTGTAGTGGACGATCACATAGAGAATATTCGTCAGATGGACTGTCGCGATCTGAAAGACCCGGCTGTCATAAAATTCCACGCCCTTCTGGCTGCCCAGGGGCTCATTTTCCAGAATATAGCTGCAGAAGGCCCAGTAATCCTCCACAAAATCCGTGCAGCTCATTTTCCCAAGGAAAAAGAGACAGCGATGGTAGTTGCAGTAAATCTCATCGGGCATCTCGAAACGGTTGGGATTTTTCTTCAGCTCTGCCTCGTAAAGCGCCCCCAGAACTTTTTCTCCGCGAATCAGAAATTCATCCGTCACATCCGCCCGGTCCGAACCGCAGATATAGTTTCCTAAAACGTCATAATTCAGCTCGTCGATGAGCTCGTCAAAGTCCAGATTTTCTCCGTCTTTTTCCCGTACTCTGGGGTCGTTATAAAAGTCCATAGCCTCATCCAGAATCCTCAAGAGCTCCTCACAGCTTACCTGACGGAAATTGACCGATACCACGGGATGATTATAAAAAGCGTAAATGATCCTTTTTCGCACACCCAGATCTTCGATCTCAAAATAGAGATCCTTTCGCTCCACAATCTGCTGGAAATATGCCTTGCTCCGCTCCCCGTCGCCTTCCCCGGAGCCTGCGTTGTACAAGCCGCCCAGAATGTTCAGGCACCAGATCTCGCCGCCCCGGTTCTTCGTCTCCCTGAAATAGCCATTCAGAAGCTCTGTCACTTCCCGGAAGGCCAGATCATCCTCGTAGCCCTCTGCTCTGCAGTCGATGATCTCATGGAGGAAGCAGTCAGCCAGCTCATCGTTTAAAAGAACCTCTCCGCTCAGGAACGGACGGACATAGAGATTCAGAAGAGCCTCGTTCTCAATGTAGAGGTTTCTCATGGACCTGGCTTTCTTCCTCAGCTTCTCCAGCCAGATTTCCTGATCCTCCGCCTGAAGAAGGCGGTCGATCACCTGCGCTTCCGCATCCAAATTTTTCTTATATTTTTTGTAAAAATCTTCTATGTCTTTCCGCGATACCATTTAAAACGGCCCCAATCTTCCTTAGTATATAAAATTTATTGTACCACAACGCGAAAGCTTTTACCAGCAAATCCACCGCCCGCGGATAAAGAAAGAGCCCATTTTTGATTATGGGCTCTTTCTTTGCATATGCAGCTAATGATTTTTATTTTAAGTCATCCTGATCGAAGACTTCCTCGATGGCTGCTCCTGCAGGAACCATCGGGAATACCTTGTCATCTTTGTCGATGATGCAGTCGATGACTACCGGACGGCCAAGCTCCATGGCTTTCCGCAGGGTGGGCTCAAACTCTTCCTTCTTCGTCACGCGGATGCCTACAGCACCCATGGCTTCTGCCAGCTTCACGAAATCCACGTTGTCGTTGAGGATCGTGTTAGAATAGCGTTTTCCGTAGAAAAGAGTCTGCCACTGACGCACCATTCCCAGAACATGGTTGTTGATGACAACCTCGATGACCGGAATGTTGTACCGGGCAGCGGTGGCGATCTCGTTCATATTCATACGGAAGCAGCCGTCTCCGGCGATGTTGATGACGGTCTTCTCCGGGCAGCCCACTTTGGCTCCGATGGCTGCGCCCAGGCCGTAACCCATGGTGCCCAGGCCCCCGGAAGTCAGAAGCTGATGGGGCTCTTTGTATTTATAATACTGAGCCGCCCACATCTGATGCTGACCAACCTCGGTGACGATCAGAGCATTTCCCTCGGTGATCCGGTAGAGCTCTTTCACCACATAGGGGCCGGTGAGACCTGCAGGATCGTATTTCAGCGGGAATTTATTTTTATACTCCTCGATATGTTTTACCCAGTCTTCGTGAGCGTTCTCATCCAGCTTCGGAAGCAGGCGTTTGAGCACCTCCTTCACATCGCCGATGATGGAAGCGTCCACCATGACATTTTTGTTGACCTCTGCGGGATCCACATCGATCTGAAGAATTTTGGCATTCTCGGCAAACTTGGAGACCTTTCCAACCACACGGTCGCTGAAACGGGCGCCGATGACGATGAGCAGATCACAGTCTGTCACACCGAAGTTGGAAGCCTTTGTGCCATGCATACCGATCATGCCGCAGTAGAGCTCGTCTCTGCCGTCGAAAGCGCCTTTTCCCATCAGGCTGTCGCCCACGGGAGCGTTGATCTTGTGAGCCAGAGCCCGCACTTCCTCGGAAGCGTTGGAGATCACGGCTCCGCCTCCCACATAGAGGAAGGGACGCTCGCTCTTGTTGATCATCTCCGCAGCCGTCTCAAGATCTGCATCTTTGATATATTCGGTGCTCCGCAGAACCGGCCATGGCTCCTGACGGGTATATTCCGTCACAGCTGCGGTCACGTCTTTCGTGATATCCACCAGGACAGGACCGGGACGGCCTTCCTGGGCGATGAAAAAGGCGCGGCGCATCGTATCAGCAAGCTCCGCAACGTCTTTTACGATAAAGTTATGCTTTGTGATTGGCATCGTAACACCGGTGATGTCGATCTCCTGGAAGCTGTCCCGGCCCAGAAGGGGGACGGTCACGTTGGCTGTGATGGCAACGACGGGAACAGAATCCATGTATGCGGTGGCGATACCAGTGACCAGATTGGTAGCGCCTGGTCCGGAGGTAGCCATGCAGACGCCGACCTTTCCGGTGGCTCTCGCATAGCCGTCCGCCGCGTGGGAAGCTCCCTGCTCATGGGAGGTGAGGACGTGACGGATCTCCTGGTCATGTTTATAGAGTTCATCATAGATATTCAGGATCGCGCCGCCGGGATAACCGAAAACGGTATCCACTCCCTGCTCTTTCAGACATTCTACAACGATCTGGGAACCTGTTAATTTCATTCTTCTTCCTCCAGTTAGTCACTTATTTTGTCTTCGGGATTTCAAGGATTGCGCCGCGGTTTCCGGATGTAACCATGGCTGCATAGCGGGCCAGATAGCCGGTAGTGATCTTCGGCTCTCTCGGCTGCCATTTTGCTCTTCTCTCAGCCAGCACTTCATCGCTGACCTTGAGTTCCAGCTTGTTCTCTGGAATATTGATGGAGATGATATCTCCCTCCTCCACCAGAGCGATGGGGCCGCCCACAGCTGCCTCGGGGGACACATGGCCGATGGAGGCTCCTCTGGAAGCTCCGCTGAAACGGCCGTCTGTGATGAGGGCTACGCTGGAACCAAGACCCATACCTGCAATCGCGGAGGTCGGATTCAGCATCTCACGCATGCCCGGGCCGCCTTTCGGTCCCTCGTAACGGATGACAACCACATCCCCTGCCACGATCTTGCCTCCGAGGATGGCTGCGATCGCATCCTCCTCACAGTCGAAGACTCTGGCCGGTCCTTCATGAACCATCATCTCAGGCACAACAGCGGAACGTTTGACAACGCCGGAGTCCGGTGCCAGATTTCCTTTAAGAATAGCCAGGCCGCCGGTGGTGCTGTAGGGATTGTCGATGGGGCGGATAACTTCCGGGTTGCGGTTGACGCTGTCTGCGATATTTTCGCCGACGGTCTTTCCTGTCACAGTCATACAGTCGAGGTTCAGAAGATTTTTCTTCGTCAGCTCTTTCATCACGGCATAAACGCCGCCTGCCTCGTTCAGGTCCTCCATGTAAGTCGGGCCTGCCGGCGCCAGATGGCAGAGGTTCGGAGTCCGTGCGCTCACCTCGTTGGCGATATCCACATTCAGCTCCACGCCTGCCTCATGAGCGATAGCCGGAAGGTGAAGCATGCTGTTGGTGGAACAGCCGAGAGCCATATCTACGGTCAGGGCGTTCATGAAGGCCTCGCTGGTCATAATGTCTCTCGGGCGGATATTTTTCCGGAGAAGCTCCATAACCTGCATGCCAGCTTTTTTCGCAAGACGGATTCTCTCAGAGTAAACAGCCGGAATCGTGCCGTTCCCCTGGAGGCCCATGCCGAGAACCTCGGTCAGGCAGTTCATGCTGTTGGCGGTGTACATACCGGAACAGGAACCGCAGCTCGGGCAGACCTTGCACTCGTACTCTTCCAGCTCTTCCGCATTGATTTTACCTGCGGTGTACTCTCCGACTGCCTCGAACATGCTGGAAAGGCTTCTCTTCCTGCCTTCCACATGGCCGGCCAGCATCGGGCCGCCGCTGACAAATACAGTGGGGATATTCAGACGGGCTGCTGCCATCAGAAGACCCGGGACGTTTTTGTCACAGTTCGGAACCATAACCAGAGCATCAAACTGATGAGCCATTGCCATAGCCTCTGTGGAATCAGCGATCAGATCTCTCGTAACCAGAGAATATTTCATGCCCACATGGCCCATGGCGATACCGTCACAGACGGCGATGGCCGGGAATACTCTCGGTACTCCGCCTGCCATGGCCACGCCCATTTTTACAGCCTCCACGATCTTGTCCAGATTCATGTGGCCGGGAACGATCTCATTATAGGAACTTACAATACCAACCAGGGGACGCTCCATCTCTTCCTTGGTAAATCCCAGGGCATTAAAAAGAGAACGGTGCGGTGCCTGCTGTACGCCTTTTTTTACTGCGTCACTTCTCATAATATACACTCCTTCTATCTCTTACTGGATTCTCTCTGCGATCAAATCGCCCATCTTCACGGTTCCCACCAGGGTGCATCCCTCGGACATGATATCGCCGGTGCGATAGCCGTCCTTCAGGACCTGTTTTACCGCTGCCTCGATGGCATCTGCCGCCTCGTCAAGATCCAGAGAGAAGCGGAGCATCATGGCTGCGGAAAGAATGGTTGCGATGGGGTTGGCCTTGTCCTGGCCCGCGATATCCGGCGCGGAACCGTGGCTCGGCTCGTAGAGACCGAATTTTGTCTCGTTGAGGCTGGCGGAGGAAAGCATTCCGATGGAACCGGTCACCATGCTGGCCTCGTCAGAAAGGATATCTCCGAACATGTTCTCGGTCAGGATCACGTCGAACTGCTTCGGATCACGGACGAGCTGCATCGCGCAGTTGTCCACCAGCATATGCTCGAGGGTGACTTCCGGATAATCCTTCGCCACTTCTTCCACAACGCTTCTCCAGAGACGGGAAGAATCCAGCACGTTGGCTTTATCCACGCTGGTGACTTTCTTCCGACGCTTCATAGCGATATCGAAACCTCTCCTGGCAATCCGGCGGATCTCGGTCTCGCTGTAGGTCAGGGTATCAATGGCTTTTTTCACACCGTTTTCCTCGATGGTCTTTCTCTCACCGAAGTAAAGGCCGCCGGTGAGCTCTCTCATAATCACCAGATCAAAACCGTCGCCGATAATCTCATCTCTTAAGGGGCAGGCTGCTTTCAGTTCCTCATAGAGGTAAGCCGGCCGCACATTTGCAAAAAGATTTAATGATTTCCGAAGCTTCAGAAGGCCTGCCTCCGGGCGTTTGTCCGGTGAAAGCTTGTACCAGGGAGAAGTCTTGGCGTCTCCTCCGATGGAACCCATCAGGACTGCATCGCTTGCTTTGGCTTTCTCAATGGTCTCGTCGGTGAGGGGCACGCCGTTCACGTCGATGGAAGCGCCTCCCATGAGAAGATCTGTGTAGTCAAAAGAAAAGCCATATTTTTTTCCTGTCACATCCAGGACTTTTCTTGCTTCCCGGACGATCTCCGGACCGATACCGTCACCGGAAATCACTGCTATCTTATAATTCATCACAATCATCCTTTCTCTGCTGCGTTAAAGTATATCATAATTCATTTTTCACTGTTTTTCAATAAAAAGTTACAGTGATGCATAAAAAAAGACGTTGGAAAATCCAACGCCTTTTCGGTAAAATTATTCTGCTTCCGGTTTCTCAACCTGAGAGATTGCAGTTTTTTTCATGGGGATACGGCAGTTCTTGTTGCTTCCGAACTCCACGATCACGTCCTCATCGGTGATGTCAATGACAACGCCGTAGAAACCGCTGGTGGTTACTACGCTGTCGCCTACAGCCAGCTCTGCCAGCATGGCATTCAGCTTTTTCTGCTCTTTTTTCTGGGGTCTGATGGCAAGGAAGTACATGATCACTACGATTACAACGATGTAAACCAGAGTGAAGCCGATGCCGATACCGCCTGCTGCTGCGGTGTCACTTGATAATAAAAACATATTTTTTTCCTCCTTATGGCTAACGCCTGTGCATGCTTACTACTATACACAATTTTCCCGAATACATCAAGCCTTTTTTCTTGATTATTCGCCCTGTTCCATTCCTTCGAGCTTGGCTTTCTTGAATTCCTTGTAGCGTCCTTCCTCGATGGCTGTGCGTATCTCTTCCATTAAATGGTTGTAGAAATAGAGATTGTGGAGCACGCAGAGACGCATGCCCAGCATTTCCTTGGCTTTCAGAAGGTGACGGATATAGCCTCTGCTGTAATGACGGCAGGCCGGACACTGGCAGCCTTCCTCAATGGGCTTCTGATCCAGCTCATATTTCGCGTTGAAAAGGTTCAGCTTTCCGTACTTCGTGTAAACGTGGCCGTGACGTCCGTTCCGGCTCGGGTATACGCAGTCGAAGAAGTCCACGCCCCGGTCCACGGCCTCCAGAATATTGGCCGGTGTGCCGACACCCATCAGGTAAACCGGTTTCTCCAACGGAAGATAGGGCACAACCTCGTCCAGAATCCGGTACATTTCCTCGTGAGACTCTCCCACAGCCAGACCGCCTACAGCGTAGCCGTCCAGATCAAGCTTCGCGATCTCCTTAGCATTCTCGATACGGATATCCTCATAAATACCGCCCTGGTTGATGCCGAAAAGCATCTGATGGGGGTTGATCGTATCGGGCAGGCTGTTTAAGCGGGCCATCTCATTTTTGCATCGAACGAGCCAGCGGTAAGTCCGCTCCACGGAATTCTGGATATAATCCCGGCTGGCGGTACTCGGCGGGCACTCATCGAAGGCCATCGCGATCGTGGAGGCCAAGTTAGACTGAATCTGCATACTCTCCTCGGGTCCCATGAAGATCTTTCTGCCGTCGATGTGGGAGTTGAACTTCACGCCCTCCTCCTTGATTTTCCGGAGTCCTGCCAGGGAGAAGACCTGGAATCCGCCGGAATCGGTCAGGATCGGTTTGTCCCAGACCATAAATTTATGAAGACCTCCCATCTTCTTCACAACCTCGTCGCCGGGGCGCACATGAAGATGATAGGTGTTGGAGAGCTCCACCTGGGTACCGATCTCCTGTAAATCCATGGTGGAGACTGCGCCCTTGATCGCCGCCGCAGTTCCCACATTCATGAATACCGGCGTCTCAATCACTCCATGTACGGTTGTAAAACGGCCTCTTTTTGCCTTGCCGTCTCTTTTTATCAGCTGATACATGATTCACCATCCTTTTTTTGTCATTGATTGCTCATCAGTTTAGTATACCGTGATATGGCTTTTTTTGCAACAAGTTTCGATTCAGAAGCTGACAGTTTGGTATCTTTGTCAGTTGAATTTTTTCCGGCTTTGCCCTATAATAGCTTCATATGCTCTGAGAAACCTTTTATTATAAAAGGAAGTTTCTCTCTCAGAGTCTGACACACCATCGTTTTATTCCATACAGAGAATAGGAGGACACAGGATTTTCCTGTAAGTACATATGACGCAAAACCGATATACTTTAGGAATCGACATCGGTTCCACTACTGTGAAGATCGCGATCCTGGACGAAGAAAAAAATCTGCTCTTTTCTGACTATGAGCGGCATTTCGCCAACATCCAGGAGACTCTTTCTTCTCTTCTGAAAAAAGCCCACGACGCCTTAGGGGAACTCACCGTTCATCCCATGATCACCGGTTCCGGCGGACTGACCCTGGCCAAACACCTCGGGGTTCCTTTTGTTCAGGAGGTAATTTCCGTATCCACAGCCCTGCAGCATTGCGCTCCCCAGACGGACGTAGCCATCGAGCTCGGCGGTGAGGACGCGAAGATCATCTACTTTGAAGGCGGAAATGTGGAGCAGCGTATGAACGGTATCTGTGCCGGCGGTACGGGTTCCTTTATCGACCAGATGGCTTCCCTTCTTCAGACGGATGCCACCGGCCTGAATGAATACGCGAAAGATTATAAAGCTCTTTACACCATTGCCGCCCGCTGCGGCGTTTTCGCAAAGACCGATATCCAGCCCCTGATCAACGAGGGCGCGACAAAAGAAGACCTTTCCGCCTCCATTTTCCAGGCGGTCGTAAACCAGACCATCAGCGGCCTGGCCTGCGGTAAACCGATCCGCGGCCATGTAGCTTTCCTGGGAGGACCTTTGCACTTCCTCTCCGAGCTCAAAGCCGCTTTCGTCCGCACGCTGAAGCTGGACGACGAGCACGCCATCACCCCGGAGAACTCCCATCTTTTCGCAGCCATCGGCTCCGCGCTGAACTACGACGAGAAGGTTTCCGTTTCCCTCTCCGAGATGGTGAAAAAACTTTCCTCCAACATCAAGCTGGAGTTTGAGGTGGCACGACTCGATCCCCTCTTCGCTTCCAGAGAAGCTTATGAGAAGTTCACCGAGCGCCAGAACCAGTACAGCGTGTCCAAGAGAGACTTTTCCACCTATGAAGGAAACTGCTTCCTCGGCATCGACGCCGGTTCCACCACCACAAAGGCAGCCCTCGTCGGTGAGGACGGAAGCCTGCTTTACTCTTTCTACAGCAGCAACAACGGAAGCCCCTTAAAAACCGCCATCCGCGCCGTCCAGGAGATCTACTCCCTGATGCCGGATACCGCAAGAATCGTCTACTCCTGCTCCACCGGTTACGGCGAGGCCCTGATCAAAGCCGGCCTGATGCTGGACGAGGGCGAGGTGGAGACCATCTCCCATTACTACGCTGCTTCCTTCTTTGATCCAAACGTAGACTGCATCCTTGACATCGGCGGCCAGGACATGAAATGCATCAAGATCAAAAATCACGCCGTGGACAGCGTACAGCTCAACGAGGCCTGTTCTTCCGGCTGCGGTTCCTTCATCGAGAACTTCGCCAACTCCCTGAACTACAGCGTCCAGGATTTCGCGAAGGCCGCTCTCTTTGCCGAGAACCCCATCGACCTTGGAACCCGCTGTACCGTATTCATGAACTCCAAGGTAAAACAGGCCCAAAAAGAGGGTGCAACCGTCGCCGATATCTCCGCAGGCCTTGCTTACTCCGTCATCAAGAACGCTTTATATAAGGTAATCAAGGTTTCCGACGCCACAGAGCTCGGCCGCCACATCGTTGTCCAGGGAGGAACCTTCTACAACGACGCAGTTCTCAGAAGTTTTGAGAAGATCGCCGACTGCGAGGCCATCCGTCCGGATATCGCCGGTATCATGGGAGCCTTCGGAGCCGCCCTCATCGCAAGAGAGCGCTATGTGGAAGGGGCCGAAACCACGATGCTCTCCATCGAGAAGATCAACGAGCTTCAGTTCACCACCACGATGGCAAAATGTAAAGGCTGCACTAACAACTGCCGTCTGACCATCAATCGCTTCACCGGCGGCCGTCAGTTCATCAGCGGAAACCGCTGCGAGCGCGGTCTGGGCAAGGAAAAGAATAAAGAAAAGATCCCGAACCTTTTTGAATATAAGAATAAACTCCTCTTCGGTTACACACCGCTGGAGGCAGACGAGGCAGAGCGCGGAGAGATCGGTATTCCGAGAGTTCTGAACATGTACGAGAACTACCCATTCTGGTTCACCTTCTTCACGAAGCTGAAATACCGGGTCATCCTCACACCGGCCTCCTCACACAAAATGTACGAGCTGGGCATCGAGTCCATCCCCAGTGAGTCCGAGTGCTATCCCGCCAAGCTGGCTCACGGTCATGTGACCTGGCTCATCCGTCAGGGCATCAAGGAGATCTTCTATCCGAGCATTCCTTACGAGCGGAAAGAGTTCCCGGATGCGAACAACCATTACAACTGCCCCATCGTTACTTCCTATCCGGAAAACATCAAGAATAACATCGACGAACTTAGGGACGGCAGCATCCGTTTCCGCCATCCCTTCCTGAACTTCGAGAGTCCCGAGACCATCACCCTTGGCCTTACCAAAGAGTTTCCGGAAATCCCGGCCTCCGAGATCGAGGAGGCTGTCCGCCTGGCCTGGGACGAGCTGGCAAAGACCAGAGAGGCCATGTGGGAAAAAGGTCAGGAGACCTTAAAATGGCTGAAGGACAACAACCGCCACGGCATCGTTCTGGCAGGAAGACCCTACCATGTGGATTCCGAGATCAACCACGGTATTCCGGAGCTCATCAATTCCTACGGCGTGGCCGTTCTTACCGAGGACTCCATCTCCAACCTCAATGAGCCGGAGCGTCCCCTCATCGTCATGGACCAGTGGATGTACCACAGCCGTCTCTATGCCGCTGCCAACTATGTGAAGACCACGGAAAATCTGGATCTCATCCAGCTGAACTCCTTCGGCTGCGGTCTGGACGCCGTTACCACCGACCAGGTAAAAGATATTCTGGCCAACTCCGGAAAGATCTATACCTGCTTGAAGATCGATGAGATCAGCAATCTGGGCGCTGCCCGTATCCGTGTCCGCTCTCTTCTGGCTGCCATCCGCGCCCGTGAAGAGAAAAAGGAGGAGCGAAAAGTCATTCCCGCCAGCTTCAACCGTGTGGTCTTCACCGAGAAGATGCGAAAAGACTACACGATCCTCTGCCCCCAGATGACACCGATCCATTTCGACCTCATCGAGACCGCCTTTAATGTCTCCGGCTACCGTCTGGAGGTTCTGAACCGAGACGAGAGAGAGGCTGTAAACCTCGGCCTTAAATATGTAAACAACGACGCCTGCTATCCTTCCATCATCGTCGTAGGACAGATCATGAGCGCTCTGCTCTCCGGCAAGTATGATCTCAATAAGACAGCAGTCCTGATCTCCCAGACCGGAGGCGGCTGCCGGGCCAGTAACTACATCGGCTTCATCCGCCGGGCCCTGGAGAAAGCCGGCATGGAGCAGATTCCGGTTATCTCCATCAACTTAAGTGGACTGGAGAAGAACCCGGGCTTCAAGCTCACACCCCAGCTTCTGATCCGCGGCGTCTACGCTGCCTTCTTCGGCGACGTCTTCATGCGCTGCGTTTACCGGATGCGGCCTTACGAGCAGGTGAAGGGCACCACAGATAAGCTCCATAAAAAATGGGTGGGCATCTGCAAGAAATTCATCTCCAGCCGTTATCCGACCTACGGCCAGTTCAAGAAGATCTGCCGTCAGATCATCCGGGAATTTGACAACATTCCGATCACCGACGAGCAGAGACCGAAAGTCGGCATCGTCGGCGAGATCCTGGTAAAATTCCTGCCGGCTGCCAACAACCATCTGGTAGAGCTTCTGGAGGCAGAGGGAGCCGAGGCCGTTATGCCGGACCTCATTGACTTCCTGCTCTACTGCTTCTACAACAGCAACTTCAAGGCGGAAGCGCTTGGCATGAAGAAATCCACCGCGACTCTTTCCAACATAGGCATCAAGCTCGTGGAGCAGATCCGCGGAGCCGCCGCCAGAGAGTTCCAGGCCAGCCGTCACTTCACGCCGCCGGCCCACATTGAGGACCTGGCAAAATATGCCAAGGATATTGTCTCTCTCGGAAACCAGACCGGCGAGGGCTGGTTCCTGACCGGTGAGATGCTCGAACTGATCCACAGCGGAGTCAACAATATCGTCTGCACCCAGCCCTTCGGCTGCCTGCCCAACCATGTCGTTGGTAAAGGCGTCATCAAGGAGATCCGCCATCAGTATCCACTGGCAAATATCGTGGCCATCGACTATGACCCCGGCGCCAGCGAAGTAAACCAGCTGAACCGTATCAAGCTGATGCTCTCCACAGCCCAGAAGAATCTGAAAGCACAAAAAGACGCATAGCGAAAAAAAGCGTTCCCGCTGCCATCCTTTTATGATGGCGTCCGGGAACGCTTTTTTATGCTTTTTTATTATTCTGCTGCCTGAGTCTCGGTTTCTGTCTCGGTCTCGTCTGTGGTTCCGCTCATGATCTTGTTGAGCTCGTCGATCATCTCGTCGTCCTTCAGACGGAATTTAACTTCCACTCGGCGGGAGGCGTCCATATCCACATTTCCGTCTGCATCCAGAATCGGGTTCGACATAGAGTGGCCGTTTACCGTGAGCACCTGTTTTAAGTCTTCCTCCTGGGTACTGCTCAGGAAATCATCCTCGATCGAGAGCAGATACTGGGCAACTGCCAGAGATCTCTGCTGGGAGAGGCTTAAGTTATAAGCGTAATCACCGGTAGTATCGGTGTAACCGTCGATGATGATCTCTGCCAGATAATCCTTGTATTCTTCTTTCATCAGCACCTGACAGTATACCGGAAGCACCTGATCCAAAACTGCCATACCTTCTTCGGTGAGCTCCGCCTTATTGTAGTCAAACATGACGTTGCTGTCCAGCATCAGGGCTCCTGTCTTGGAATCGATATCCACGTTCAGGTTCTGAGCTGTGAACTCTTCTTTCAGGGCTGAAATGACGTCGGCCTTGACGCCGATGATGTTCTCGATCTGGGTCTGCTGATCCAGAAGCTGCTGGTTCTTCTCATCCAGCGCGCTCTGCTGGGCAGCGAGCTGCGTGCTCTGCTCATCCAGCGTGATCTGCTTGTCAGCCAGGGCCGCTGCCAGCTCATCCAGTTTGCTCTGCTGTTCATCCAGCTTCGCCTGCTGCTCGTCAAGTTTTGCCTTCTGGGCTGCCAGGAGCTGGTCTTTGTCCTCGATCTGGCCCTGCTGCTCATCCAGCGTGGTCTGCTGGCTGATGACCTGGGCCTGAGCAGCGATTCTCTCATCCCGCTCCTTGATGCTGTCGTCATAGGTCTTCTGGGCCTGGAAAAGAGTCACGCACATGATCAGTACAAACAGGAGCAGAAGGCCGCACATCATATCGGAATAGGAGCGCCAGACGTTAAAGCTTCCATTTCCTTTTTTCTTACGTCTTCTTTTCATATGCAACCCTACCTGTCATTCTTATTCTTGAAAAAGCCGAACTTCGCGTTGGCTTTTCCGCCGTTCTTTGCCAGCTCCTGAACCCACTCGGACATCTCCTGCATGGTTTCGCGCTGATTTTCCTGCTCCTCCTTCAACATATTTTCCATCTGCTGTACCAGTTCCCGGTTGGAGCTGACGTTCTGCAGATTTCCCCGGTGAAGGTAAACATTCTTATCATCTCTGCTGACAGCCAGATCTTCAAATACCCGCTTGATCTGCTCAAGAGCTGCAGATACCTCTTTCTGGGCGGCCATGTACTCGTCCACTTTTTCGGAGTAGTTCTCGATGAGACGGGTGTTGGCCTCAAAGATCTGCTCATTGTATTTCTGGGACATTGTAAAGCCTTCGAGGCCGGAAGCGGCGGCGTTGACATATTTCTGCATGGTCTGGTTGCAGGCAACCCAGAATTTGGCGGAGGTCTGCTCTGCCTCTTTCATGTAATCCATGATCTGCTTGTAAGCGTTCTGTTGCTCCTTCATGATCCGTTGGCTGTCCTGCATTACCTGGTCGGCGCTGATCATGTACTGGCCCTGAGACTGAACCATCTCCTGAATCTGCTGGTGCATATTCTTCTGCTCCTGCTGGAAGGTGGCGTTAAGTTCGGTGGCCAGCTGCTGATAGAGCTGTTTCGTGTAAACCGCGTTGCTCTCCTGGGCCTGGGTAAGCTCCGTCACGGCCTTATTAAAGCCGTCAAACTCCATCTTGAAGGAGCTGTTCATCTGTTTCAGGAACTCATCCAAAATGCCTTTGACCATCTCTTCCTGGCCCTTGGTCATGGAAGTCACGAGAATGTCAAGAGACTGGTTCATTTTCCGGAAAGCCGGGGTGATAACTTTCTCAAAGCTGTCTGCCAGCTGATCGGAGAACTGATCTGCCATACGGTTGATGGAATCTGCCTGAGTCTGCTGGAAGGAGATCATAAGGTTTTTGGACTCCATCTCAGCGGAAGGCATCACATGGGCATGGAACTTGTCCAGAAATTCATCCAGAGCGGTGACAAGGGAATCGTAGCTACTCCGCATATTATAAGTATAGACGAGAGCCAGAGCCAGACCATAGATGGAAGTCAGGAAAGCCACCTTGATTCCTTCTACCAGAGAAGCCACGGAAGAAGTCATCGCGTCATAGTTTGCCGGGTTGAAATTCTTAAGACCCCAGACCAGACCGATGAAGGTACCGAGAATACCGAGGCTGGTAAGCATGTCGGGGATCATCTCTAGGAGAGATCTGTGGATGCTGCTGTCCACCAGATCCTCATTGATGTAATCCTCCACATCGGCGATACCGCCCTTGGAGCTCTTTGCGTAACCCCAGAAATCCTTGAGCTGCTTGTCGATGGAGCGGATTGCAAAAATCTTGTCTGTTTTCAGTGTAGGATCGTTTCTCTCGGCTTTCTTCGCTGCAATCTGGAAGTCATGCTCCAAGCCGCTCATCCGGAAGAAGCCGCCGATGAGGCCTGCAAAATACAGGACGACCATGATCGCGAGAAAGATCAGATTGTACAGCATGGATTCCTTTGTTCCCTGACTGCCCATGAGCAGGGTCATGCCGACACAGCCTGCCAGCGCTGCCACGAACAAAAGATGTCCGAAAATCTTCTTGCCCATTTGTATACTCCTCCTTTATCTATAGGTTTTCAATTTGCCAGTCGATCGGATCCAGGCCGTTGGCTTTCAGGAAACGGTTCGTCTGGCTGAAATGGCCGCAGCCGAAGAAGCCACGGTAAGCGGAAAGCGGACTCGGGTGAGGCGCTTCCAGAATGAGGTGCTTCGGATTGTTCAGCATGGCTTTTTTCATCTGGGCGGGTCTTCCCCAGAGCAGGAACACGATAGGCCGATCCTGTTCGTTGAGAATCCGGATCGCCGCGTCGGTGAACTCCTCCCAGCCGATGCCCTGATGGGAATTGGCCTGGTGGGCCCGGACCGTGAGCACGGTGTTCAGAAGCAGAACGCCTTCTTTTGCCCATTTAACCAGACTGCCGTTATTGGGAATGTAGCAGCCGCAGTCATCGTGAAGCTCCTTGTAAATATTCATCAGGGAAGGCGGGATGTCGATTCCCGGCTTCACGGAAAAACAAAGTCCCTCGGCCTGACCATCCCCGTGATAGGGATCCTGGCCCAGAATCACGACCTTCACCTGGCTTAAAGGCGTCAGGGCAAAAGCGTTAAAAATATCATCCGCCGGTGGAAAGATCTGCCGCGTGGAATACTCCTCTTTTACTTTCTTATAAAGAGTAGCGTAATAGGGCTTGGCGAACTCCGGTTTCAGAGGAGCCAGCCAGTCATTGGATATCGCTGCCATTTTATCGCTCTCCCTCTCTTCTGACCGGTACGTTGCGCTCGGCAAGATAATCCTTCACCTCGCGGATGGTCAGTTCTTTATAGTGAAACAGAGATGCCGCCAGGGCCGCATCTGCATGTCCCTCTGTCAGTGCTTCGTAAAAATGCTCCTTTGTTCCGGCCCCGCCGGAAGCGATGACGGGAATATGTACTGCGTCGGCGATGGTCCGCGTGAGGGTCAGATCGTAGCCCGCTTTCATGCCGTCGGCGTCCATGCTGGTGAGAAGAATCTCTCCCGCACCCAGCTTTTCTGCCCGGATGGCCCACTCCACAGCGTCAAGGCCCGTATCGATGCGGCCGCCGTTTTTGTAAATATTCCAGCCGCCGTCCTCTCTTCGTCTTGCGTCGATGGCCAGAACCACGCACTGGCTGCCGAATTTGTCCGCCGCCCGGCTGATGAGCTCCGGCTCATTGATGGCCGCGGAATTGACCGAAATTTTGTCCGCGCCCTCTCTTAAGATCGCCTTGAAATCCTCCACCGTACGGATTCCGCCTCCCACCGTAAAGGGAATAAACACCTGGTCCGCCACCCGGCTCACCATATCTGCCACAGTCGCCCGGTTGTCAGAGGAAGCCGTAATATCGAGGAAGACCAGCTCATCGGCCCCGGCCTCGTCATAGGCCTTCGCGATGGCCACCGGATCTCCGGCATCTTTCAGATCCACGAAATTGACGCCTTTTACAACCCGGCCGTTTTTCACATCCAGACAGGGGATGATTCTTTTCGTAAACATATCAGCCTTTTCCCCCTTCCAGCTCTGCAAAATTTTTCAGTATCTGAAGGCCGGTCCTGCTGCTCTTTTCCGGATGAAACTGGCAGGCAAAGACATTCCCTTTTTCTACAGAAGCATCGATATCGGTGCTGTACCAGGTTCTGGCCTTCACGATATCCTCCTCTGCTTTCAGATAATAGGAGTGTACAAAATACACATACGGATCCTCCGGCAGGTCTTTAAAAAGTCGTCCGTCCCCGGATAACTTCAGGGAATTCCAGCCCATATGCGGAATCTTTAAATCTTCGTGCTCCGGTATCCGTAAGATTTTTCCTTTCAGGATCCCAAGCCCCTTTACGCCCGGACTTTCCTCGCTTTCTTCAAAGAGAAGCTGCAGTCCCAGGCAGATGCCAAGGAAAGGCGTATTGTTTTCCACGATCTCATGGATCAGCTCCACCAGACCGTATTTCTCAAGGTTTTCCATGGCAGCTCCAAAAGAACCCACGCCCGGAAGGATGACCTTATCTGCATGTAAAAGAGTTTCCCGGTCACGGCTGACCACCGTTTCCTGTCCAAGATGTAACAGTGCTTTCTCCACACTTTTCAGGTTGCCTGCATCATAATCAATGATTCCTATCAAGTCTTCACATCCTTACTCTCTGTTTTTTCATTCGTCTTCCCTATTTGTCAGAAACAGGAAAGGGAATTTTGCTTATTTTTCTACAAAATTCCCCTCCAGTTTAGCATATTTCACACAAGACTACAAGAAAAAATGTGCCTTCTCACATCAGCCGGCAAAGACAGCTTCCTTAAAGCAGCCGGAGCATCCTGTGCTTTCATCATACAAATATTCTTCCGGATCCTCAAGCCAGCCCTGCTCTTTGCTGCTGTTCTCACAGAAGATCCAGATCTTTCCATCCTGGCAGGTCGTTTCAAGAAGCTTCACGGTTTCTTCCGGCTGCACTGTATACGCCGTTTCTTCACTTCCCGGCTCCTTTTTCACATCCAGTGCGGAAATTGCGGTCCAGTCCTGCCCCTCTCCGTTCAGCTTGCCATCCATTCCCAGGCGGTAGATCTTATAGGGCGGCTCCAGAAGCCGGATGCCCTCCTCTGTGAGCTCATAGGTGAGATCTGCTTCCACAATCCCCGTTGCCCTCAGGGTCTCGGACCAGGTCACAGTAAACTGATTTTCCTTCTCCGAAGGACTCACATAACCAAAGCGGGCCCAGCCGGAAAGGAAATTTTCGGAGGTCTCACTGTTTTTCCGGGAGAGCTCCGCCAGATCTCCGACGATCGTCAGGCTGTCCTCATCCTCCTGGGATAAGAGCAGAAGCTCCGCAGTCCAGTCGTTATCGCTGACACTGGCTGCCAGAAGACAGGTCTTTCCATCCTTCATTGTGCAGTAGCTCAATCTCCAGTAATAGCTGTACTCGCTGCTCTCCAGACTGAAAAGGAGCTCCCCGTTCCGGTAGATCTCCGCCTTTGCCTGGTAGTTTCCATTGTCCTCATCCGTGACGGAAGTGTCCTTGTAGCTGATGGTCTCGGTCTTTCCGTCCCCGTCCAGATCCAGCTCATATTCCTGCCCCTCCGTCATAACATACCGGTCAAAGCGGGAGATCATCGCCTCCTCACCTTCCACTCCGGAGGCCAGCGTCAGCTCTTCTGTCTGAATCTCCGGCTCCTCTGCAAGAACACCGGAATACGGAACGAGAAGCATAATACCTGTCAGCAGTACACAAAGCAATTGTTTTTTCTTCATAAAAGTTCTCCCTTCTTTTCTGTCGTTAAAAGCTGCGCCATACAAAGACAAGTTTCTTTACTTACTCCAGAAGTCCACTGGATCTGCTGTCACGGAAAGGCTTCTCTCCCGGATCTCCTTCGGAATCTGAGGAAATTCACTGTGGATCCGGACCAGTGTGGATTTCTGATTGAAAAAGGCCATCTTTTCATCCGGGAAGCGTAGAACAGATGGATACTCAAAGCCTACTCCCAGTTCCAGGATCACAAGCTCCCGGTTCAGCGTATTCCCCAGCCAGGTCTGGTATGCCTTCCACTGGGGGAGATAGCCGCTCTCGTCATAATGGCCGTTGGTGATAACGTTGCCTGTCCTGTCGCTTCCGCAGGGAGCCACGATAAGCGACGGATCAAAACCCGCTTCGTAGATCAGATCATCCGTGTTCAGTGTGACCACAAAGTAAAATTTCCCTTTGACCGCCCCGGCGATCTCCTGATAAAAAGCCAGCAGTTCTTCTCTTGTATGATGTTTTTCCGAAATCTCCGTACCGATCCCCACCAGGACCATCATGGAACTCTTGATCCGGTCCAGAACCTTCTGTTTTTCCATAAATAACTTACTCCTTTGCACAGTTCTTAAGGCTATTTTACCATACATTCCCGCTCTTAGAAATGGCTCCATGGAAATTTTCAGAATTCTTAAGATTTAGCCATTGGGGATGGAAAAAAACAAAAAACACCGTCCCCATGGAAAAGTCCCCGGACGAAATCGCCCGGGGACAGGGAGGATGTATGGTCATCCCTTTACAGCGCCCAGCATAATACCTTTTACAAAATATTTCTGGACAAAAGGATAGACCATAATGATCGGAAGTGTAGCAACCATGGTAGCTGCCATACGAATACTGTCAGGAGTCACTGTAACACCGGCTTTCGCATTGGACATTGCCTGAGAGGTTGATGCACCGGTCTGATACTGGTTCAGAATTTCAACCAGAATGGACTGCATGGGTTTCAGTGCCTGATCAGAAGTGTACAGATAGGCGTCAAACCAGGAATTCCACTGGTTGATGGCCACAAACAAAGCCACTGTCATAAGAATCGGTTTGGACAACGGAATCACCATTTTTACAAATACGACCAGATCATTGGCTCCATCGATCTTAGCCGCCTCAAAGAGAGAATCCGGCATAGATTCAATATAGGAACGGATCAGGATCATATTGTAAACACTCATCATCATGGGAAAAATGAAAACCCAGAAGGTATTCAGCATGTGAATGCCTTTCAATACCATGTAATAGGGAACCAGACCGCCGCCGAAATACATCGTAAATACAAACAGCAGGTTCCAGAATTTTCTTCCTACCAGATCTTTTCTGGAAAGGGGATAGGCCAGCATGGCCGTCACCAGGACAGCAATGGGAGTACCGATCAGCGTCCTGCCCACGCTGACTTTGATGGAAGCCAGGAACGTGGATCTTCCCAGGATTTCCGCATAACTGCTAAGGCTCAGTTTTCTGGGAAGGAAATAAAGTCCGCCACGGATGGCATCCGTTGCGTCATTGATGGATATAATAAAGATATTCCAGAAAGGATATACCGTTACCACAACCACAAAAGCCAGAAAAACAACTTTCACAATATCAAGCACCCATTCGCCTGGAGTTCTTGTTATTTTTTTATGTCTTTTCATTTTTTCTCCTCCTTAGAACAGTGCAGAATCATTCAGTTTCGCAGTAATCTTATTGGCAGCCAACACCAGGATAAAGGAAACGGCAGATTTGAAGAAACCCACGGCAGTACCATAGGAATACATGCCATTCTTCATACCATAACGGTAAGCGTATGTATCCAGTACATCAGAATAGTTCAGGATCGCATTATTTCCCATCAGGAGCTGCTGTTCGAAACCGGTATTCAGGATGCCGCCGATAGCCAGGATCAGAAGGATACCAATCTGGGGACGAAGAGCCGGAAGAGTGATATGCCAGATCCGCTGAAGACGGTTGGCTCCATCCACTTCTGCTGCTTCGTAAAGCTCTGCATCAATACCAGAAATAGCTGCCAGATAAATAATAGCATTGTAACCCATGTTCTTCCAGGTGTTTGCCAGGGCGATGATCCACCAGAAGTAGGGACCTTTCTGGAAGAAAAGGATTGGCTCGTCCGTCACATGGAGGGCAAGCAGAATTTTGTTGATGAGACCATCTCCTGAGAGGAAGGTCAGGAAAATATTGGATGCGATAACCCAGGAAATAAAGTAGGGCAGGTAAGATGCGGTCTGCACGAACTTTTTCGCCTTTGTGCTCCGTACCTCATTTAAAAGGATAGCAATGATGATTGGCGCCGGAAAAGAAAACAAAAGAGTCAGAAGACTGGTCGCCATGGTATTTCTCATGATCATCTTAAAATCATTTTCAAAAAAGTACTGGAACCATTCCAAGCCTACAAAAGGTGCACTTAAAAGGTCATGAAAATATCCCTTGGTAGACGGTGCATAATTGGTGAATGCCATATAAAGACCGGTCATGGGCGCATAACAGATCACGGCAACCCAGATAATAGCCGGAATCATCAGAAGGAATAGATAACGCTGGTCCCATATTCTTTTCTTTAGCGGCTTTTTTGATGCTTTCACAGCAGCTGTTTTTGCCATATAACTTCCTCCTTTTTGCTTGCTCACTCTTCCTTAAACAGTGCAGCATCGCAGTCTTTTATATTCCATGAAATCCGTCCGTCCTTTTCCTGGACAGTTTTTCCACTCCAGAGTTCCCTGTAGGAAACTCCTGTTTTCAGACCTGCCCTTAAAGGATCCAACTCCACGATCTGCTCTCCTGTTTCCCAGCTGAACATGGCGATATACTGTTTTCCGTCAATAACTGCCGTAAAGCAGTGGGATGCAGAAGTGCCTCCCGCTTCTGTCGGCCGAAAAGCCACCCGCGAAGCTGCCACTTTATTTACTTCAGGATTTCCGGTAAGAATCCTACTGCGCTCTTTTGCTTCTTCCCGTTCATAATCATCACTCAGCATCATAACGGTTCCTGCAATCGCAGAAGCGGTATACCTGGCTCTTGCTTCCCCAAGACTGCTGTCACGATCCATGCAAAAGCTTTTCAAAAGGCAGCTATGATCCGGGTCATTAAACGCATAGAGCCGATGATTCTGCCACCAGGCATATGTCTGTGCATTCAGAACATACTCTACATCCTCCGCTGTTCCAAATGCGTCACAGGAAAATCTTCTTGCATGACCGTAACCATTTGGGAAAAGAGGAGCAATCGAAAGGCTGATAAAGAAAGGTTTCCCTGTTTTTTCCGGTTTTAAAAGCTCATCTATAAACTGATATGCTGCATTTAATGCCTGCCGTCCGGTCCGTACAGAAGAATCATAATGAACGCCTTCCATACCACCATGGCTCATAAAATCCACTTTCACATAATCAAAGTTCCATTTTACAAAGTCATTGAATTTTCTTCTTGTATATTCCTTCCACAACGGATGTGTCACATCGTAAGGAATCGCGCCATCCACCCTTGGAAGCAGTCTCCCCTTGGAATCCCGAAGGAGGATCTCATTGAAACAGTGTCCGGCAATTCCCGGAATCTCCGCATCCGGTTCTTTTCCAAAAAAAGCAAACGGTGCATCATAAATTCCTGCCCTCTGATCATTTTCATGCAATTCCTTTACTCTGGCAGTAAGAACTTCTTCCGGAATCGTATTCCAGCAAGCATCCAGATTGACATAAGTGACTCCCTTGTTTTCATATCCTTTCGGCGTCAGTTCTTCTCTCAGAAATTTTCCTGTTTTCTGGTAATTATCCGCATTCAGTCTGAATGCCAGTCCTGCCCAACTGTTGAAACCGAAAGGAACACCTTCGTTCCATTCAAGAGGCCGTGTTTCTTCTGCAACAAGATCTCCATATTTCTCTAAAAGTTCTCTGTAATCCGTACCGTAAAGGACAACGAAGCGGGAAGACGATACCTTTTTTCCTGCAAGGCTTCCATGTTCCTCCGTATCATGGCTTCCTTCATCTGCAAGTCCGCTGACTGCGCAAATACTCTTTGCATCATAAGCAGAACAGATCAGACCATTTTTCCAGAAATCAAAATCAATCGCACCGATCAGCAGGCCTTCCCTTGTATCCTCCTGAAAAAGGACTGTAAGATCATAGCTCTTTCTGCCTGCACGAAGCGGTACTGCTTCATAGCGGAGCCACATGGTATTATCATAGGGAACAAGAAGCATTTTTGACCAAAGGCTTTTCCAGAGTTTTTCATTTGTTTCCGGAGCTTCCTGCACAACCAGTGGAACCAGGCAACGCGTCTCTACCCCGTTTCCTTCACTGGAAGACAGACTCACCTTCGCAACCGGCACATGATTTTCCAGAACCTCCAGTTCCTCTGTCAGAATAAGGTCATCGTCTCTTTCAAAAGTAAGCTTCAGTCTGCCTCCTTCTTCTACTTTATCTGTCAGTCTGGAATAACGACTGTCCATTCTTCTTCCGTCTACATGAAAAGCCTGTGCATATGCCTGCAGGATTCTTTTTCCTTCCCAGTGAAGTTCAAAAGTTCCATTCTCTGTACAAGTCCAGAATATCTTTTTCATTTTGTCACCTCGTTTTCAATTCTTCAAAGAAACGCAGTTTTTTCAAACTGCGTTTCCGGATATTTTCTATTTATTTTGTAATCGTTCCGTACTTTCCCAGTTACGTTTCCTGATTTACTCGTTCCACAGCTCCATACGTGCGGCATAGGTTTCATTGATTGCATCCTCTACCTCAGCGATGCCGGCTGCATCCAGATCACTCATCATCTGGTTATACACACTGTCTACTTCGTCAGAAGAAGCAGCATTTACCATGTGCGGATAAGCCTGAGCGATGATGTCCTGTACCTTCTGTGCTTTCAAAGCAACCGGAGTATTACCAGTCGGAATCAGGCCGTCAAATTCTGCGGTATCCCAGTATGTATTGGTCAGATTCTTCTCTGCGAACTGAGCGGTGATGTCTTTTTTAGCCATGGAGATACGGCTCGGAGTTCCATCGTCTTCGTGGTTACCGTTTTTAACAAACCATGTCCATCTGGTGATACCTGTTTCTTCCTGCATCTTGGTGTTGTCTGCTTTGAAACGCTCTACAATATCGCCGACAGGAGTACGGACACCATCTTCAATGGTGTAATCTTCTCCCTCAATACCCCACAGCAGGAGATCCTGGCCCTCCTGGCTTGCGCAGTAATCAACAAAAGCAAGCGCCGCATCCAGATTCTCGCAGTTATTGGTAATGGCGATAGCGTCCCAGCCAAGAGAGCTTCTGCCGCCCAATGTAGTCTCATCCGGATCCACATCATCCGCAACCACTTTATAAGCAAGGTATTTCGCATCCTCACCGATCATCTGGTTCAGGCTGGCGTTTGCCGTCCACACATCCCAGTAAGCACCTGCATAAGCAAACACATTTCCTGCTGCCAGTTTCTGGTTTTTCAGATCAGATGTAAGTGTTACCCACTCTTTATCCAGATAGCCTTCTGCATAAAGATCATTCAGGGAATGAACCGCTTCCAGATATTTCGGATCACTGACACGGAAATGAAGTTTTCCGTCCTCATCTTTGTAATAGGTTTTCATTCCATACATACCTGCAAAGGTTCCATTCAGGTCGTCTGTTTTTTTAGGCTCACTGAGCATCAGTGCTACCGAATCTTTTCCTTCCAGGGTCGGATATTTTTCTTTAAACTGTTTGAAAACCTCTTCCATCTCGGAAACGGTAAATGGTTCATCACTGTCTGCTCTTTCCTGACCTAACAGGTCAACCATGATATCATAACGGCAGATAAAACCATTTACTGGATCTGGATCCGGACCATACCAGTTGGAAAGATAGTAGTTATTTCCATCCGTGTATCTGGTCTTATTCAGGGTATCTCCATACATTTCAACCACATTCGGCAGCTTGTCCATATAGTCGCTTAAGTTCACAAGAGCGCCTGCTTCAATGTATTTGTTCACAATATCGGAGCTTCTGTCCATCAGGATAATATCCGGATAATCCTGTCCTGCCAGCATCAGGGACAGTTTTTCTCCCGGATCTCCGGTCGGGCTGATCAGGTCAATATTTACGCCTGTACGGTTCATCAGTTCCTCGGCAATACGATCATCAAATGCTTTGATACCAGAGTTCTTGTCAAAAAAAGAAATGGTCGGACGCTCCTCATCGGCTGCTGCCGGGATCACGGTCATAGAGCTGACTGCCATAACACTTGCAAGAAGTAATGCAATTCTTTTTTTCATGTTTCTTATCCTCCCTTTGTTTTGTGTAATATGTTCAATTGTTCCTTTGATATTTTATATTTTATGGTTATTTTTCCATCTCTACCATATTTCTTTTTTCCATTTTATATCTTAAATATACAAAAAAACAGCATCCCATAATTTTTGAATGCTGTTTTTCACCAAAATATATCAATTTTTAACACTGCTATAAGTATTTTTTTCGGTATTCATTGGGCGTTTCTCCATATCTTTTTGTAAATATAGAACAAAAATAGGAAACATTTTCATATCCCACCTGCATACTGACCTCTTTCACCTTGTATTTCGGATTTTTCAACAATTCACAGGCCTGTTCAAACCGGTAATCCGTGATATATTCCAGAATTGTCTGACCGGTTCCTTCCTTAAAAATAGTACGGATATAATTAGCTGAAAAATGAATCTCCGCAGCCATATCTTCCACCGTTACGGACTGGCTGTAATGGCTTCTGACATACTCCTGGACTTTCCGCACCACATAGGCACTTTTACAGTCACCGAGCTGCTGATTCCTCTTTTCCTCTATGGTTTTCAAAATTCCGTCCACATAGTCTCTGGCTTCCTCGATACAGCAGCATTTCCGCAGATTCTCATACTGATTTTCTCTCTGTTTCTCCTTTCCCTCTCTATTTTCCGGCATGATCTTTCTCTCCAGTTTAAGAGAAACCCGGTACAGAAACTGCAAAACTTCTTCTTTTTCTATTTTTTCCTCAGAGAAAAAGGTAAAAGCCTGAGCCAGAAGTTTACCGATTTCAGCATCCTGGCCAGCGCGTATGAGTCCTTCCAGCTGATTCTTAAAAGATTCTAATTCCCGAAAATACTCTTTTCTTCCGGTTCCCTCCGGTTCTCTGAAGCTTTCCTGTATCGGCTTTAAGGATCCTTTTTCTTCATAAAAAATCTCTTTTTCCCAGCTCTTCAGCTGATGCCAGGCCGCCCGGAGACCTTCTTTCTCCACACTTTGCTTCAGCCAGACACCTCCATAGCTTTTTCCTGTAAGTTCTTTCAGGATCTTCTGGATCCGAAAAGCCGCATCGTGAAAATCCACATATCCCCATATCAAAAAAGTCAATGTACTGCCATCCAGCCAGACAGTTTCGATCTCTGCCAGTTTTTTCTCCATACTCCGGTCCAGGTTCTTCTGAAAAACCTGAAAAAACTGAACCATACCGAAACGGCCGTCGTTTTTTTCCCCGGATACCTGTTTCAGCTCCTGAAGCAGTCTGTCCTCCGGTATCTGTTCTTCTGTACAGAGACGCTGAAGAAGGAGTTTTTCCATCACATCCACAGAATTCTGAAAAAGATTCTCTTTTTCAATCTGTTTGATTGCCCTATGAATCACCTCAGCGATGCTCTCTTCGGAAAAAGGCTTTAAGATGTAATTCACAGCGTTTACTTGAAAGGCTTCTTTTATATAAGCAAAATCATCATAGCCTGTTAAAAAGATGATCTTAATATCCCTGTTCCACTCATAAATCTTTTTCGCCAAATTGACACCGTTCATGACAGGCATCTGAATATCTGTAATGACGATATCCGGCTGCCGGTCCAGTACCAGTTCATAAGCAGCCTTTCCGTTTTTTGCCGTATCTACATGATCAATGCCCAGCGTTTTCCAGTCTATATAATTTTTCAGAGCTTCCAGTTCCATCTTTTCATCATCAACAAGTAAAATTCGATACATATATTATTCCTCTCCCCACAGTCTGATCCGTTTTTTATAATTCTCTGTTATGACTTTCTCTGCTTTTGAAAGTCCCTCCACTTCCATATCGGCAATCATTTTATCATAAAGCCGGAGGCATTCTTCTTCACTGGATGCATCGATCAGCCGCGGATAAGCTTTCTGGTAAATTTCCTGAACATTTTTCCAGATCAGAGCCTCCTCGGTACCGCTGGCAGGATCCAGATTTGTATAAAAAGAGGTATCCCACCGGTCTGTCCGAAACCGTTCATTTCCCAGTTTTGCCTCCTTGGATATCTCATATTTGGTCATCATGTCATAAGGACTTCCATCACTCCCAAGACCGTTTTTTATAAACCAGCTCCACCGCCGAATACCCGTGTTCTTTTTGGCCTGATTGATATCACTGACTGCCTCTGCCAATATTGCCGCATCCGGTGTCCGCTTGCCATCCACATAATTCCAATCTTCTCCTTCAATCCCCCAGAGCATCAGGTACTGTCCCTCTTCGCTGGCCAGAAAGTCGATGACTTTCAGCACGGCATCCATGTTTTTACAGTGATCAGTTACCGCAATTGCATCCCAGCCCAGAGTACTTCTGCCGTTATAAGTAGTTTCATCTGCTGATATCCCTTTTCCAAGAACCTTATAAGGATAATAATCCGCATTCTCTCCCCATTTTTCTTTTACCTGGTTGCGGTCTTTATCCAGATCCCAGTAGGCACAAGCTGTGGCAAAAACTCTTCCTTCCGTAAGTTTTTTGGAAAAAAGAGTTCTCTGAGTCACGATCCACTCCTTATCCAGCAAACCTTCCCGATACAGTTGATTCAGAAAAAGGATCAATTCCCGATATTTAGGATCTCTTGTCAGATGATATAATTTTCCATTGTTTTCATAATAATTTTTCATTCCATACATGCCGCGAAGAGGCGTATTATAATTCAGACTTGTACACAGAGCTAATGGGAGAGAAGTTTTTCCTTCGGATTCCGGATATTTTTTCTGAAACCTTCTCAAAAGATCCAGAAATTCATCCTGCGTAAAAGGCTCATTGCTGTCTGCCCGTTCTTTTCCTACCAGTTCACAGAGGTAATCATAGCGGATCTGAAATGCTGATGAGGAATCCTCATCTACTCCGTACCAGTTACTTAAATAATAGAGTTTGCCATCTTCTGTCCTGAGCCTGTTCAGCACATCTCCGTACATACTTTTCACATTGGCTAACTGCTCCATATAAGGTTCCAGATCTACCAGATAACCGGCTTCTACATATTTCTGAATATTGTCCATGTTAATTAGAATCATATCCGGGTAGTCCTGATAAGCCAGCATAAGACTCACTTTCTCTGTAACATCATCTGTGGGATCCATGATGTTGATTTTCACACCCGTCTGCTTCATGATTTCCCGTGCAATCCGGTCATCGAACTGGTACTCACCGGAATTCACATCAAACACAGTGATCTCCGGTATTTCTGTCTCCCCTTCCTTTGACTGTTCCGTATCCTCTGTCTTTTGGGGTCCGACACAACCAGTCAGAAAAAAAGCCACTGCCACTAAAAAAAGAATTTTCGTAAATTTTCTCATGCTTTTGCCCTTTCTCTCCCTGGAAATTCAATTCGTATTTTCGTTCCAAATCCCCTTTCACTCTCAATATAGACGCCATACTGAGGACCATATTGCAGCTTAATCCGAATGTTTACATTCCGAAGACCGTAGCCTCCTTCCGAATGATTCATGGAATTCTGTAGATCCATCAGTTTCTCCGGATCCATGCCACAACCATCATCAATAACTTCGAACACTGTTTTTCCCTGCTCTTCAAAGAGGCGGATCAAAATATGGAAAACTTCTGAATCATCATCTCTGCCATGGTGAATCGCGTTTTCCACAATAGGCTGGAGCGTCAGTTTTACCACATGCACATCAAGAAGAGATTCATCCAGTTCATATTCCACCTCTATGGAATCATCAAACCGCATTCTCTGGATCTTCAGATAACTTTCCAGAAGATTCAGTTCTTCTCGGATAGTAATATCCTGTTTTCCTTTACTCAACGTGATCCGGTAAAAATCTGACAGATAAAGGATTGCCCTAGAGGCAACTTTGTCTCCATTTCCCATGGCAAGCACAGAAATCGATGAAAGGGCATTATATAGAAAATGAGGATTGATCTGTTCCTGCAGAAGATTCAGTTCTGAAATTTTCCGATCCAGTTCCTTTTTATAAGACTCTTCAATCAGAGTATGGATCTTCTCTCCCAGCTGATTGACCGAGTCCGCGATCTCATCCAGTTCATCCCTGTCTCTGCCGTTCTCAGGGAGAAAAATCCGGTAATTCAGTTTGCCTTCACCAATGGATCTGGCTCCCTGACGGACTTTATCCACTTTATTCCGAAAGGAACGGCTGTAAAGATAAATCGCCGCAAGAGCCAGAACCGCACTCACGAAAAAGACCAAAAAAATCCTGGAAGCTACCAGTCCCGCTTCTTTATCATAACGCCGACTGTCCGTAAACAACTGAAGCTGACCGCAGTAGGCAGTATTGTTTTTCATAAAAAGCTGTTTTTCCAGATTTATGGAAGCCATATTTTTACCGATCAGTTCCTGATCATTGGAGGCCTGGATTTCTCCAGCATCATCCAGAAGCACCATGATGATCTCTTCATCTCCCAGGCCCAACATCTGATTCAGATAATCTTCTGTTATTTCCATATACACAAATATCTGATACTGACCTGATTCATAAAAATTCAGTTTTCTGGTAAAAGAAATTGTTCCGTTACCAGTGTTCTGCATATGCATGACCCCACCGTTTCCGGTCGTCTGACACCAGTCCGGCAGATTTTCCGGATCCAGCAGATAGAAATAATACTCATCCTGTGGAAGGGTGCGGTTGCTGGTATAAACGGAAATCTTTGTAATATCCGGATTAAAGGTTTTGATATTGCTAAAAAGATCATCTACATAAGAATAAAGATCCTCATACCCTCTCTGGCTGTAGTCTGCTGTAAGATAACTCTGCAGCGTATTATCCATATAAAACATATTAGAGACTGCATAATAATTGTTTGCTTTTTCATCCAGATTTTTGATGGTATGCTCCATCTGGTAGGACAGCTCCTCATAAAGACGTTCCAGCTGAATTTTCTTTGTATTTCCATAAGTAAAGACTGCAATGAGAAACATGGGAAGAAGCGCAAAGAGTGCATAGTAAAAAATGAGTTTATACTGAACTCCTGCACTTTTATTCGTTTTTTTCATCAGGAACTCTCCCTTCCTGTTTATCTTACAAACCGCTCCGAGACCAGATCGGCCGCAATGGCAAAGCCCGGTTTCAGACTCTCTGTATAGATCCACTCTTCTCTGGTGTGTTCTCCGTCGCCCAGGCAAAGGCCGATGGTCGCAGCAGGAATCCCAAGGGACAGCGGAATGTTGCAGTCTGTGGAAGAAGGTGCAAAAACCGGTTCTTTTCCATAATGTTTTGTAATGATCCTCCGGCACAGTTCCGCAAGTTCTTTCTGGCGCGGATCCTCGTTTCCTTTTCTTCCGCAGGGGCGTTCTCCTATGATCTCCGTCCGGATATCCAGACCTGTTTTTCGGAATTTCTCCAGTGTTTCTTCAAAATAATCCCGCACTTTCTCCATGCTTTCCAGATTATCCGAGCGGAATTCATAGAGCATCTCTGCCTGCTGGGCGATGGTATTGATAGAAGTGCCGCCTTTTACCATGCCTACATTATAGGTTGTCTTGCTTCCATCCTGAGGCACCTGATACTGATAAAGTGCCTGGATCAAGGCAGAAAGCTCTGCCAGTGCATTCCTGTTTCCAAAATTAAAGTAAGAATGGCCTCCTTCCGTCCGGACTTCTACCCGGTAACGGACAGAACCAACTGCGCGGGTACAGATACTATCCATATATCCGTCAAAAGAAACCACCTGGACCAGATCTTCTCCATAACGACTGTTCAAAGCACGGGAACCTTTGAGATTTCCCAGTCCTTCCTCGCAGGCATTGGCTGCAAAAATCAGATTTCCGTTTGTCTTGGGATGATATTTTGCCACATATTTTGCCATCATCATCAGGATCGCTACGTTAGCTGTATCATCTCCGACCCCCGGAGAAAACATTTTTCCGTCTTCTTCCCGGACACCCATGGATTCCATATCCGGGAATACCGTATCGATATGTGCCATAAACAGGGCTGTCGGCACACCTTCTTCATAATGATACGGATAGATCACATTCTTCGCTTCATCAATAAAGACTCCTTCTGCTCCCTGCATTTCCAACCATTCTTTGATAAAGGCCGCCCGACGTTCCTCATGATGACTGGGTGAAGGGATCTCACAAAGTTTCCAGAGAAGTGCTTTTACCTCTGCCTGGTTTTCTTCCATAAAAATTTCCATTTCTTCTGTCAGCATAATATCCTACCTCTCATTCTATCCGGCAAATAAAACCGGTTTTTGTGCAATTTTATCACCACAAAGCAATACTTTATCAATACTTTATCAATATTTTAAACAACTTAGCTAAAAAAAGCAATAGACCATATAAAAGAAACCTTTCAGACAACAAAAAAACCAGAAGCTTTTGCTCCTGGCTCTCATTTCATATACCTTCAAAACCACACACAGAAATGTTTTTGTTTCTTTCCATCCGATTTTCTTCTACCCAGACTGCCTTTTTTGGAAGTTCTGTTCGCTACGCTCGCAGAACAACCAACGCACTAGACTCTGTCTTCGTCTTCGACTTGCCAATCGTCAAGTGCTTTTGGCTTGGTTAAGCCTTCGACCTATTAGTATCAGTCAGCTCCATGCATTACTGCACTTCCACCTCTGACCTATCTACCTCGTCGTCTTCAAGGGGTCTTATCGCTTTCGCATGGGATATCTCATCTTGAGGGGGGCTTCACGCTTAGATGCCTTCAGCGTTTATCCCTTCCCGACTTGGCTACCCGGCTATGCTCCTGGCGGAACAACCGGTGCACCAGAGGTCAGTCCATCCCGGTCCTCTCGTACTAAGGACAGCTCCTCTCAAATATCCTGCGCCCACGCCGGATAGGGACCGAACTGTCTCACGACGTTCTGAACCCAGCTCGCGTACCGCTTTAATGGGCGAACAGCCCAACCCTTGGGACCTACTACAGCCCCAGGATGCGATGAGCCGACATCGAGGTGCCAAACCACTCCGTCGATGTGAACTCTTGGGAGTGATAAGCCTGTTATCCCCAGGGTAGCTTTTATCCGTTGAGCGATGGCATTCCCACTTAATACCACCGGATCACTAAGCCCTACTTTCGTACCTGCTCCACCCGTCGGTGTCACAGTCAAGCTCCCTTCTGCCTTTGCACTCTTCGAATGGTTTCCAACCATTCTGAGGGAACCTTTGGGCGCCTCCGATACCCTTTCGGAGGCGACCGCCCCAGTCAAACTCCCCGCCTGACATTGTCCCACCGCCGGTTTCACGGCGGCTGGTTAGAAATCCAATACCGCAAGGGTGGTATCCCAACAGCGGCTCCACATAGACTGGCGTCCATGCTTCTCAGCCTCCCACCTATCCTGTACATGCAATACCGAATCCCAGTATCAAGCTGGAGTAAAGCTCCATGGGGTCTTTCCGTCCTGGCGCGGGTAACCAGCATCTTCACTGGTACTTCAATTTCACCGGATGTATTGTCGAGACAGCGCCCAAATCATTACGCCTTTCGTGCGGGTCGGAACTTACCCGACAAGGAATTTCGCTACCTTAGGACCGTTATAGTTACGGCCGCCGTTTACTGGGGCTTAAGTTCGATGCTTCGATTGCTCTAACATCTCCCCTTAACCTTCCAGCACCGGGCAGGCGTCAGCCCATATACCTCACCTTTCGGTTTCGCATAGACCTGTGTTTTTGCTAAACAGTTGCTTGGGCCAATTCTCTGCGGCCTCTTTCGAGGCACCCTTTCTCCCGAAGTTACAGGGTCATTTTGCCGAGTTCCTTGACAATACTTCTTCCGCCGGCCTTAGGATTCTCTCCTCATCCACCTGTGTCGGTTTACGGTACGGGTACTGTATACACAATAGCGGCTTTTCTTGACAGCTGGCTCACACACTTCCCTACTAAATTTCGGTCCGCATCACGTCTTCCCGTTGGCTGGCGGTTTTTCCTACCAGTCCGGTACCTCGCTTGCACGCGGCTTTCCGTTCCGCGCCTGTGCTTTCCCTCTGTGTCCCCACAGTTCTGATATACAGCAGTACAGGAATCTCAACCTGTTGTCCATCGGCTACGCCTCTCGGCCTCGCCTTAGGTCCCGACTTACCCAGAGCAGATCAGCTTTACTCTGGAAACCTTGGATATTCGGCCTGGAGGATTCCCACCTCCATCTCGCTACTCATTCCGGCATTCTCTCTTCCATACACTCCACAGCTCCTTACGGTACTGCTTCCTCGCGTATGCAATGCTCCTCTACCAATTCAACAGACGTTAAATTCCTCAGCTTCGGTGTCGTGTTTCAGCCCCGGACATTTTCGGCGCAGGACCTCTCGACCAGTGAGCTATTACGCACTCTTTGAATGTATGGCTGCTTCTGAGCCAACATCCTGGTTGTCTTTGAAATCCCACATCCTTTTCCACTTAACACGCACTTTGGGACCTTAGCTGGAGGTCTGGGCTCTTTCCCTTTTGACTACCCAACTTATCTCGTGCAGTCTGACTCCCGACAAGCATCTTGATGGCATTCGGAGTTTGATATTCTTCGGTAGACTTTGACGCCCCCTAGGAAATTCAGTGCTCTACCTCCATCAGACTCTGTCGAGGCTAGCCCTAAAGCTATTTCGAGGAGAACCAGCTATCTCCGGGTTCGATTGGAATTTCTCCCCTACCCACACCTCATCGCCACCCTTTTCAACGGATGTGCGTTCGGCCCTCCATTGCCTTTTACGGCAACTTCAGCCTGGACATGGGTAGATCACCCGGTTTCGGGTCTACTCTGGCTGACTATTTCGCCCTATTAAGACTTGGTTTCCCTCCGGCTCCGGACCTTAGGTCCTTAACCTTGCCAGCCAGCGTAACTCGCCGGACCGTTCTACAAAAAGTACGCGGTCCATCGTATATAGATGTTCCACAGCTTGTAAACACAGGGTTTCAGGTTCTCTTTCACTCCCCTCCCGGGGTCCTTTTCACCTTTCCTTCACAGTACTATGCGCTATCGGTCACTAAGTAGTATTTAGCCTTGGGGGGTGGTCCCCCCGACTTCCCACAAGGTTTCTCGTGTCTCGTGGTACTCTGGATCCTGCCGCCTGTGTCTGGTTTTCAGGTACGGGGCTTTCACCCTCTCTGGCCGGCTTTCCCAAAACCGTTCCCTTAACCTTCCACAATGACTTGTGCAGTCCGTAACCCCAGCATGCACGCACGCTGGTTTAGGCTCTTTCCATTTCGCTCGCCGCTACTCTGGAAATCGAGTTTTCTTTCTTTTCCTCCGGCTACTTAGATGTTTCAGTTCACCGGGTTCCCTTCCATACGTTATGGATTGGCGTATGGATGACTGAGGTTTGCTCAGCCGGGTTTCCCCATTCAGATATCTCCGGATCAATGGATATTTGCTCCTCCCCGAAGCTTTTCGCAGCTTATCACGTCTTTCATCGGCTCTTAGTGCCAAGGCATCCACCCTGCGCTCTTCTTCGCTTAACCAACTTTCTCTGCCATGTAGCGTCACGGCAGTTGGTCTGGGTTTTTATCAAGTTCATGGTTTCCGATGTTTCTAACATTCAAATGAAAGTTAAAAACCAGATTCCACTACGTCTTGTGATTACCTCTCGGTAATCTCCTCGGATGTCTTTCTCTTAAATATTTAAGAAAAAACTTTCTTTTCTGTATGCGGTTTTCAAGGTACATTCTTATACACAATCATGTTTGGTAATGATTGGTTAATAATTCAGGAATGAAAAGCTTAGTTTCTTGGTGCTTCTCACTACTCCGCAGCCTGAGCACTCGGAAAACAAGTTTTCCTCGTTCAGGATATTCTTCGAATATCCTGTCTGGCTTGTCTGGCCTGCTTTGTTCGAGCAAGCTCGAAAAAGCTTCCCAGCCAATCCAGCGGCTGCTCTCTGAATTATTAAGTGGAGATGGAGAGATTCGAACTCTTGACCCCCTGCTTGCAAGGCAGGTGCTCTCCCAACTGAGCTACACCCCCACGGATGCGGTGCCATCTTCGATTGTTTCTTTATATCTCTTGTTTCTTCTCGATGGGCTCGCGTTGGCTTTCGCCAATGGGCTTGAGTGGACTCGAACCACCGACCTCACGCTTATCAGGCGTGCGCTCTAACCGGCTGAGCTACAAGCCCATCTATTCTGGCAGCCACCTGCTCTCCCGTGCCGTCTCCAGCAAAGTACCATCGGCCGCTTAGGTCTTAACCATCGTGTTCGGGATGGGAACGGGTGTGTCCCCTAAGCGCATCGCCACCAGAAATATTCGTTATCCAGTTGTAAGTGCACAATCAGATGGAGGTGATCGTTGGAAGCTTGCTTCCGTAAGATCATATACAGCTGATTGTATAAGCGGCTCTGCCGCGACCGAGTGAACCATGTAATGATTCGCGAGGTGCACAAACAGCGTCCTGCTTACACTTGATAACTCAACAGTGACTATCCTTTACTAGCTCTTTTCCTTAGAAAGGAGGTGATCCAGCCGCACCTTCCGATACGGCTACCTTGTTACGACTTCACCCCAGTTACCAGTCCCGCCTTCGGCAGCTCCCTCCTTGCGGTTGGGTCACTGACTTCGGGCGTTACCGACTCCCATGGTGTGACGGGCGGTGTGTACAAGACCCGGGAACGTATTCACCGCGACATGCTGATTCGCGATTACTAGCGATTCCAGCTTCATGTAGTCGAGTTGCAGACTACAATCCGAACTGAGACGTTATTTTTGGGATTTGCCCACCCTCACAGGTTCGCTTCCCTTTGTTTACGCCATTGTAGCACGTGTGTAGCCCAAGTCATAAGGGGCATGATGATTTGACGTCATCCCCACCTTCCTCCAGGTTGTCCCTGGCAGTCTCTCCAGAGTGCCCGACCTTACTCGCTGGCTACTGAAGATAAGGGTTGCGCTCGTTGCGGGACTTAACCCAACATCTCACGACACGAGCTGACGACAACCATGCACCACCTGTCTTCTTCGTCCCCGAAGGGAAAGGAGTCATTACACTCCCGTCGAATCGATGTCAAGACTTGGTAAGGTTCTTCGCGTTGCTTCGAATTAAACCACATGCTCCACCGCTTGTGCGGGTCCCCGTCAATTCCTTTGAGTTTCATTCTTGCGAACGTACTCCCCAGGTGGAATACTTAATGCGTTTGCGGCGGCACCGAAGGACTTTGTCCCCCAACACCTAGTATTCATCGTTTACCGCGTGGACTACCAGGGTATCTAATCCTGTTTGCTCCCCGCGCTTTCGAGCCTCAACGTCAGTTGCCGTCCATTAAGCCGCCTTCGCCACTGGTGTTCCTCCTAATATCTACGCATTTCACCGCTACACTAGGAATTCCGCTTACCTCTCCGGCACTCAAGCCTTACAGTTTCCAACGCAGTTCCGGAGTTGAGCCCCGGAGTTTCACGTCAGACTTGCAAAGCCGTCTACGCTCCCTTTACACCCAGTAAATCCGGATAACGCTTGCCCCCTACGTATTACCGCGGCTGCTGGCACGTAGTTAGCCGGGGCTTCTTAGTCAGGTACCGTCATTTTCTTCCCTGCTGATAGAGCTTTACATACCGAAATACTTCTTCACTCACGCGGCGTCGCTGCATCAGGGTTTCCCCCATTGTGCAATATTCCCCACTGCTGCCTCCCGTAGGAGTTTGGGCCGTGTCTCAGTCCCAATGTGGCCGTTCACCCTCTCAGGCCGGCTACTGATCGTCGCCTTGGTAGGCCGTTACCCTACCAACTAGCTAATCAGACGCGAGTCCATCTCATACCACCGGAGTTTTTCACACCGGGCCATGCGGTCCTGTGCGCTTATGCGGCATTAGCAGTCATTTCTAACTGTTATTCCCCTGTATGAGGCAGGTTACTCACGCGTTACTCACCCGTCCGCCGCTCAGTCACAAATGGTTCATCCGAAGAATCATCATAAGTGCTTCGCTCGACTTGCATGTGTTAAGCACGCCGCCAGCGTTCATCCTGAGCCAGGATCAAACTCTCTAAAAAAGTTTGTCCAGGATCAAAACTTAGCTTGGCTAAAATTCTTATCCCGTTAAATTTACTTTGGTTTTGTTCTTTAAGAACTATATTCTTTTGAACTTTCAAGGATATGTCACTGTTCAGTTATCAAGGTTCTCTGTGATTTCATTTGCTCTCTTGCGACAGCTTTTATATTCTATCACAACTTCTTTTGTTTGTCAACCACTTTTTTCATCTTTTTTTGAAAGATTCAAAAGTTACAATTGTTTGAATTGTTCGAGCAGTTCAATCAATTTCATTGGCGACAGTGAGTATAATACACCACTGCCGCCGGATTGTCAACTACTTTTTTCAAGTTTTTTCCACTTTCTATTTACAACACTCAACAACCTCTTCTGCCCACCTTACCGGTTGACAGCAGAAGAGCTCTTCGTGCTGAAGATCAAACTCCCGGATATCCGGATTCTTAAAATACAGGTGATAACGCTCCCTGTACTTCTCTCCCATCTTCAGGGCATAGAAGACATGGATTGTTGTGCCCGGTACCGCAATGCCGTGATCCACCTTTGTCACCAGATCGGAATAAAACTGATTGCGGATGGTTTTCTTTGTGATCCAGGGACAGCCGCCCTTTCCGATCCCGAACATGCCGCAAAATTTTTCCATCAGTTCTTTTTTCCCCGGATCGGCATTTTTATCCATCCGCTTCTTCATCCAGCCCGGCAGTTCTCCTTTTTTCACCATGGGATAAAGGATGGGAAGCATGATCGCGCTCTCCAGTTTCGCCAGAAGAGGACCGGCCTCATCCATATCGCTGCTGCCGATGATGCCGTGCTCGATGGTGATTTTCTTCCGTTGAATCAGAAGGGCCACAAAACTTCCACCCAGAGAGCAGCCATAGGCGGCCTTGATCTTCCCGCCGTAATTTTTCCGGACCTCCGCCTCGACCTTTTCGCACTCCTCCAGCATGGACGAAAACTCGGTCTTTTCCTTCGGATCAAAGCCATCGTAGGAGACGACTACCGTATAGAAAGACTTATGAAGCTCCTCCAGCACATGATCGAAACTCGTCCAGAGACAGCAGGTCCCCGGGAAAAGAAAGATCACCGGCTTTCCTTTTTCCCCGCTTCCGTAAAAACGCATGTTATCCCTCTTTTCATGAATTAGTACTTGCTAACTGTTTTTACTATAAGCCCTTCCCATGGCAGAGTCAACGTTTTTATTTGTATTTATTCTTCTAATATTATATACTTATTTGTATATGGAGGTATGAGTTATGGCAATCAACAGTATTGTACTCGCTGATGACGAATCCATTCAGCGCGACACTTTATCGACGATCATCCAGCGCTATGTTTCCGCCGATATTCGTCTCTGTTCCAACGGCCGGGACGCTCTCTCACTGATCGAAGAAGAGCTTCCGGATCTTCTGATCACCGATATCCGAATGCCGGTGATGGACGGCATGGAACTCATCAAAGAGGTTTCCTCCCGCTATCCTTCCTTAAAGACCGTTCTCATCAGCGCCTATTCCGAATTTTCCTACGCGAAGACCGCCATCACCTGCGGCGTCTCCGAGTATCTCCTGAAACCTTTTCGACCGGAGGAGATCCGAAAGCTCCTGGAAAAGCTGGACGCGGAAATCAGCGCGGCCCAGGCTCAGTCTCTCTGGGACAGGCTCCAGAAAAAAGCCGCCACCAATCAGCAGCTGATGGCCCTTTCCGCCAGTCTCTATGGTCTGCCCCTGCCAGCAGGCAAGGAAACTGATCTTTCCGCTCTCGTCCCGCCCAGAGGTCATCTCCTTCTCTTTCGCTGGAAGAGCCGGCAAAATCATGGCGTTGTCAAAAGCCCGGCCCCCGGAAATGTCCTGACGGACCGCCAACAGGAGCAGCTGCTGATCCAGCTGTGCCAGAATTTCCCCGAAGGCATTTTTCTCCCCTTAAGAAAAGGGCTGGACAGCTCGGAATGCCGCCTTCTGGTTCTGTTGTCGGAGAGCCGTTCCGAGGAAGAACTTTTCAAAAGCTTAAGCAGTTTCCAGCGGAATTTCATCTGCTGGACCGTCGTGGCTTCCTATTTTATAGAAGAAATGGCCCCTCTCAAGGAGATCTTCCAGCAGGCCAACCAGCTGCTCTCCTATTCCTTTTACTATCCTGAGAGCAGTCAGACCTTTTCCCTGGATCCGGAGATCCTGGCCGCCGTTCCTTCCATGCTGTCTCTCCACGCTTACGAGAAAACGCTTCGGGAGGCAGTACACGCTGGAAAACTGGAGGCTGCCGAGCGCAGCTTAAAGGAGCTCTATTCCCTGCTTTCCCGGAAGCCCCGGCGTTTCCCCACAGATGTCCGGTACCGGATCTCTTCCATGACAGTCAACATTCTGCGTGAGCTGGACAGCATGATTCCCTCCCGGGAGTATGACGATCTTCTGAACCGGGCCTACTCACTTTTCAGCATCTGCGACTCCTTCCCGGAGCTTTTTCAGATTTCCTATGAGCTTTTAAAAAGCACCTCCGTCTATTTCGTTCAGGAGACCGGAACCACCGACGTGGTGGAGGATATCATCGCCTACATAAGGAGGCATTTTACAGAGGATCTGACTCTGCCCCAGCTCGCGGAAAACGTTCATTTTTCAGCCAATTATCTGTCGGCTCAGATCAAAAAGAAGACCGGTATGTCCTATATCAACTACGTCTCGCTTCTCCGTATGGAGTACGCGGAGCAGCTTCTCACCGGCACGAACCTCAAGGTCTCCGAGGTGGCGGCAAAATGCGGCTACCATGATAACAGCTATTTCAACCGGATTTTCTGCCGGAAATACGGGACTACCCCGGAGCAATACAGAAAGGCGCACAAAAAATGTTCCGAAAATTAACCAACCTTTTTTATTCCATGCGGTTCGGGCAGAGGCTCTGCATCATCCTGATCCTTTTTGCCCTGATCCCCATGCTGCTGATCCAGCAGATCCTCATGCATTTTTACGAAAAACATATCGTGGACAGCGCCTCAAACAGCGCCTACTCCATCGTCAACGCCAACAATAACTCTCTGGATATGCTTCTCGACAACATTGAGACAGCCGCCCAACAAATGATTGACAGCCAGTTTTATTATGATACCTTTTCCGAACTGAACGATTTCTCCGTGGGAGACTGTCTTCGCTATGACCGGATTCTGACCCAAGAGCTCGCCAAGCAGTTTATCTACCAGGAAGCTGTCTATGACGTATATCTCTACACCTCTAAATGGCTTTTCGGAGTCAACACAGGACTGATGCCCATCACCATCGATTCCTTCCGGAAAGCCGGTTTTGAAGAGCTGGCCCGAAACGCCAGCGGCCTCTCCTGCTGGATCACAGGCTACGATTATGGAGAACAGACCCAGAATGATTATCTGGTAGAAAAGAGCTCTTACGATTTCCGCTACCCTTTGACGATGCTGAAGGAAATGCAGTTTCAGTACACCTCACAAGGATATTACCAGCGGCTTTCCGAGGATACTGAAAAGCCGATTCTCGTGGTTCAGGTACTGGAGAAAAGTCTTCGGAACCTCTATAAAGACAGCGTCCCCTACGACGGAAGCCTCTATGTCATCGCCAACAGCGAGGGAAGCGTGGTCTCCTCCGACAACGACACCTTTCCTGTCGGCACGGTGCTTCCCGAGGATCTTTCTCCCTATCTCAGAACCTCCGGCTATGTGACCTATGATTTGAAGGGAGAAAAAAATCTGCTCTGCTACGATACGCTGGATGGGCGTGGGTTCTTCTCTTTCGCCCTTATTCCCATGAAAAATCTAACCCAGAATGCAGTCTGGAAAATGCGTCAGCTCCTCTGGATCTGTGCCCTGGTGCTAATCTTTCTCGCTGCTCTGGTGGCCTTTGTCCTTTCCCGGACCATCACCCGCCCTATCGCAGCCCTTACAAAGGCTGCCATCCGCGTCTCCAAGAGCGATTTTTCGGCCAACACACCAGTTCCCCGGGGACGTGATTTCAAGGTACTGACGGAAAGCTTTAACCATATGGAAAAAGAGATCAGCCGGCTGATCCATGAAAACTATGAGATCTCCCTCCGTGAAAAAGAGACGCAGCTCATGGCTCTTACGATGCAGATCAACCCGCATTTTCTTTACAACACCCTGAATACGATTAACATGCTGGCCATCCAGAATGACGACGACGAAACGGCGGAGCTCATTGTTTCCCTCTCGGAAATGCTCCAGTACACCTGCAAAGATTCCTCGGACCAGGCTCCCCTCTCGGCTGAGATCAGCTGGGTCTCCAATTACCTTTTCCTCATGTCCAAACGCTATAATGGCCTTTTCCGGACAGTTTTGGATATCGACGAGGACCTAATGGACTGCCGGATTCCAAAATTCATCCTGCAGCCTCTGGTGGAAAATTCCATCCTTCACGGTTTTTCGGATATGCAAAAAGAAGGAGTCCTCACTCTCGCAATTTCCAAGAGTGAAAACTCCCTCTGTATTGAAGTCAGAGATAACGGCATCGGCATGGACGAGGAACAGTTAAAAAAGTACATCCATGCCATCTGCGTGGACGGTCATGTGGGCATCTCCAACGTTCATCGCCGCCTCTCCCTGATCTACGGGGAAAATTATAAAATCCATGTGGTCTCCGCTCCGGGCGAAGGTACCTCCATCAAGATCTGGATCCCCGTCGAATACTAAATTTATTTCTCCAGGAACCAGACATCCATCTCTGTTACTCCTCTGTTTGCCCAAGCATAATAGGGGAGTAATTTTAACTGGAAGGAAACTTTTTTTCCTTTCCGGTCAGAATAAAGCGCTTTGGATGCTTCTCTGCGGGATGCCTGGACTTTGAGCACTGGCATCTCTCTTCCGGCTACCTCCGCTTTTTCCAGTTCAAAAGCGGCATCCCAGTCGATCCGCACATCCCGTAAAGGAGTATCATCATTATCGACACCTTCCGCGCAGTAAACCAACGGTCCTCTGGTGACAGCCACCCTTCCGCAGGTATCGACGATCTCGGGATTGCCCTCCCAGAGTTTTACTTTCATTTCGAGCTCCAGCTCGATGCGGTCTCCGTCTTTCCAGTCTCTCTCAAGATATACAAAACCTTTTTCCGCTGCGGCGGGAACTTTTTCTCCGTTTACCAGAAGTTCTGCCTTATCGCACCAGCCCGGAATCCTTACGGCAAACGTGAAATTTCCCTCACTTTTCAGGGTCCAGCTGATCTTTCCGTCACAGGGATATTCTGTACGCTCCTGAAGGGTAATTGTCTTTCCATTCAGATGCAGCGTCGTATCCGCATCCATGTAGCACTGGGCAAAAATGGTGTTTCCCGCGGTGGAATAGAGATAATCGCCGATGGAACCGATCGTGCGAACCAGGTTCGGCGGGCAGCAGGAGCAGCCAAAGACTTTCACGCGCTCCAGAATGGGCAGATGCTCCTTAAGACCCTCAGGACGGCTGTCGTTAAACGCGTTTCTTCTGGGATCCACCGCCAGCGGGTTCTCATAGAAAAAGCTGTCTCCCGAGAGAGAAATGCCGCTCAGCACCGTATTGTAAAGAGCTCTCTCTGCGGTATCGGCATAGCGTCCGTCCGCCTCAATGAGCCAGAGTCTCCGGCAGAAAAGTGCCAGGGCAATGGAGGCACAGGTCTCGTTATAAGCCGTATATTCCGGGAAATCATAATCAAACGTAAAGGATTCGCCGCGGCAGGTGGAACCCACACCACCGGTGATGTACATACGCTTCTCGGTGATATTTTCAAAAAGGGTCCGGCAGATTTCCGTCAGTTTCTCTTCCTTTGTCTCCAGAGCCAGATCTGCCATGCCAGAATAGAGGTAGAGTGCTCTCACGCTGTGGCCCTCTGCCGTCACCTGTTCCCGTACCGGAAGGTGGGACTGCATATGCTCCTGATCGGCGAAGGAATAGGTCTCATCCCGGTCGCTGGTTCCTCTGGTATTGATAAAATATTCCGCCAGCTTGAAATAGCGCTCCTCGCCGGTGTAATGATACAGTTTCATAAGAGCCAGCTCGATCTCTTCGTGGCCCGGCGTGTCAAAGGCCGCGGAGTGTTCCACCCGGAATACCCGGTCAATGAGATCCGCATATTTCATGGCTACCCGGAGCATGTTGTCTTTTCCTGTGGCCTCCTTATAGGCGATGGCTCCCTCGATGAGGTGGCCGGCACAGTAAAGCTCATGGTCGGTTCTTCTGCTAAAGCGAGCCTTCGGCTCCACCACGGTAAAATAGGCATTGAGATAACCATTGGTATCTTGGGTCCGCTCCATACGACCCACGAGTTCGTCGATCTTTGCCTCAAGCTTAGGATCCCGTTCTTTTTTCAGGAAATAGGCAGCTCCCTCGATCCATTTTGTCACGTCAGACTCCCAGAAAATATGAGGCTGATTGGGCATGCCTTTTTTCCACTGCATTTTCAGTGCTTCAAAGCGCCCGGTCTCCTCAAACCGGTCATAAACCGCATTGACGGTCACTTTCCGGCAGAGATCCTGCTCTGTCTTCCAGAAACCTCCGGTAATCGTGCTGTCCGCAAAGCTCACCGGTTTTCCACTCCATTTTTCCATTTTGTTCTCCTTTCGCTTACGCTTTCATACCTGTCAGTGAGATGCCTTCGATGAGGTGCTTCTGTCCCACGAGGAAAACGCCCACACAGGGAGCCACCACGATGGTGGAAGCAGCCATCAGAAGATTCCATTTTGTAGAATAATCGCCACGGAACTGCAAGAGTCCGACAGCCAGCGTAAATTTCGTCTTTGTGTTCAGGTAAATGATGGGGCCAAAGAAATCATTCCAGTTGCCGAGAAAGGTAAAAAGAGCCACCACCACCAGAGCTGATTTTGCCAGCGGCATAATAATCCGGAAGAAAATCTGCAGCGGACCGGCTCCGTCGATGCGGGCCGCCTCGTCAAGATCCTTTGGTATGCCTAAGAAAAACTGTCTCAGCAGGAAGATATTGAAGGCGCCGCCTCCGAAAAAGGAGGGCAGAATCAGGGGCCAGTAGGTATCAATCATGTGGAAATTTCTCCAGATCATGAACTGTGGGATCAGGGTAACGGAACCTGGAAGCATCATCGTGGAGAGCACCAGTGCAAAGCAGAAGCCCTGGCCTTTCCATTTGATTCTGGAAAAAGTATAAGCCGCCATGGAAGACGTCAGAAGCGTACCGATCAGGCAGCCCGCAACGATTGTGATCGTGTTAATCGCATATCTTCCGAAATCAGCAGCCTTGAGAGCGTCCGTGTAGTTGCTCCAGAGCATTTCCTTGGGCCAGAACACGAAGGGACGCATGCTGTAAATGTCCGTATTTTTCATAAAGGAAGAACGGACCATCCAGTAGAGCGGGATTACGCAGACCAGAGCCAGAAGAATAATCACCGCATAGACTGCCGCCTGTTTTATATAGTAGGAAGTTTTTCTTCTTCTCTTCTTCATCTTAATCATTTCCCCCTTCGTAGTAAACCCATTTTTTCGATGACTTAAATACAATAACCGTAAGAAGCATCACGACTACAAACAGAATCCAGGCCATGGCCGAAGCTTTTCCCATATCCATGTACTTGAAGGCCTGTCTCCAGAGATTATATACATAAAACAAAGACGCATTGTTCGGTCCGCCCTCGGTGATGATGTACGCCTGGGAGAAGACCTGCAATGCTCCGATGATGCCGTTTACCAGGTTGAAAAACAGGGTAGAGGATACCATCGGTAATGTGATATTCCAAAATTTATCCCAGCTGTTTCCGCCGTCGATCTCCAGAGCCTCATAGTAGACCTGCGGAATCTCCTGAAGGCCGGCCAGGAAAATAACCTGGGTAGAACCGGTCCCCCAGATTCCCATAAAGACGATGGACGGGAGAACGCTTCCTTTTCCCCAGAAGAACTGGCTCTTGGGCAGGTGCAGGAACTCAAGAATCGTGTTGAAAAGGCCGAAATCCGGGTTCATCAGAAGGAGCCACACAAAGCTCGTGGCAACTGCCGGAAGAATACAGGGCAGGTAAAACAACGACCGGAAGAAGGCTCTGCATTTGATATCCCTGTTTAAAAGAAGCGCAATCATAAATGCAAAAATCAGATTGGCAGGAACTGCCATAATCGAATACAAAACGGTGGCTTTTACGGAGATCCAGAAGGTCTTCTCGTGACCGCTCAGCAATTCTATATAGTTTTTCAGGCCTACCCAGGAGGGTTTGCCTATGATGTTGTAATCGCAAAGGCTGTAGTAGCCGCTCAGCAGCATCGGAAACAGGTTAAAGATCAGAAATCCCAGTACCGCCGGCAGAGCAAAGCCCCAGCCCACAAGATTCATTCTTGTTTTTGTCTTCATCGTTTTCATTTTGCTCATCCTTTCTCTCCCCTGTTGAAAAGAGAGCTGCCGTTTTTATCCGGCAGCTCTCTTCTTCACATTTCCATGATTATTTACCATAGAAGCCCTGAACCTGGGCATTTGCATCTGCCTCGATCGAACTGATTGCTTCGTCTGCGGTCTTCTCTCCGGACCAGAGGTCATCCAGTGCGGGGCTGATCACGTCGTTGATCTTGTTGAAGTTCTTGACGTAAGCAGTGATAGGAGTTCTTGCGGTTCCATCCATCATCGGAGTTACGATGCTGTCATAGTAGTTTGCCGGATGATTCTCGGTGATGATGGTCTTGATATAATCGTCGTTGTACTCTTTCATGTTGGTGGGCAGCCACAGGCCGGATTTGAACAGCGGCTCGCAGGCTCCAACCTCGGTCATGATGTATTTTACGAACTCGAAAGCGGCATCTATTTTCTCACTGTTCATCAGAGCGATGGCTCCGTAGGTTGCAACTGTTGCCGGGGTCTCACCCATTCTCGGAAGAGCTGCTACGTTGTACTCTACGCCATCGGACATCAGCCCTGCATTGGACCACTGTCCGTCAAAGCTCATAGCCACTTTATTGGTAGCCAGTGCCTCGGAAAGGCCAGGCATCGTCTCGCTTGCGGTCGGTGTGGGAGCTACATGATAAACGTAGATGAGATCTGCCAGTTTCTGGAGAACGTCTTTTCCTTCGTCAGTTGCATAACCGATAGAGGTTCCATCCTCAGTCAGGTAATCGCCGCCCTCACTGAAGAGGAAGGGCATATAGCCTGCCCACCATTTGGAGATGTTCACGCCGTAAACGTCGATGTTTTCCGGATCAAAATCGGGATCCAGAGCATTCTTTCCATTCTTGTCAATGGTCAGCTGCTGTGCATTCTTTACGAAGGTATCCCAATCCCAGGCATCCGCATATTTTGCAGGAGGCTCTTCCACGCCATACTGCTCGAAGAGTGACGGATTATAGAACATGCAGATGTTCTCAGAACCAATACCATAACCAGCCATATAGTCTTCATTCAGCATGTATTTGAACTGATCGCCCACGCACTCGGTATCGAAGCTCTCGTCCTTGTCGATGTACTCCTGCAGGTTTGCCACAATTCCCTGCTCTGCCAGCGGGAAAAGAAGGGTATCACTGTTCATCATGCAGACTTCCGGAATATCGTTTCCAGCGATCATAGCGGTGATCTTCGTGTCATACTCATCCGGGACGTTCATAACGGTCACATGGATATCCGGGTGGCTCTCGTTGAATTTCTCTGCAATCTCTTCGTACACAGCCAGGGTATCTCCGCCGTCCCACTCGGTAAAGCGGATCTCGGTCACGTCACCGTCTGCCTTTGCCACAAGGTTTCCACCGTTTATGCACACCAGTGAAAATACAGAAGCTCCTGCCAGTACACAGCTAATTACTTTTCTTTTCATAACTTTTTTCTCCTTTCTGAAATAAGCTCTGTGTTTTTGATGAGCTTATTATATCAGCGGATTTTTCCGTTTTCCATTGGACGATTATGCAATCATTGGACAAATCAAAGATCCCGCTGCAAGCAACGGGATCTTTGACTCTCGCGGCAGTCGCCAAACATCCATGCAAGCATGGCTGCTTGGCTCGTTGCTCACGGAAATCAACGCTCATAAAAAAAGAACCTCACTGATTTTCACCAATAAGGTTCTCCTATAGGATCATTTATTCTTCTTCCAGTGTCCCTTCCCGGGCTTCTTTCATGAGAAGGCAGGTTTGGAAGTGGACACAGCGCCTGAAATTGCAATCCGCAAAGGTCAGAACCAGGCCCTCGGGCCGCTCTTCGTATTCACAGCAGACCGTGTTAGCTCTGTTCTGCGCCCGGCAGTAACCGCTGATCATCTTTTCCTGAATTTCCACACTTTTCGCCTCCATCCAGCTCAAACCAGAACTCCACGCCGTTGTCGTAGTTCTTCACGCCGCATTTCTGATGGAAGGAATCCATGATGGCCTTCACGATCGAAAGACCGATGCCGCTTCCGCCGTACTCACGGGTTCTGGCTTTGTCTACTTTATAAAACTTGATCCAGATCTTGTCAAGATCCTCCTCCGGAATCGGTTTTCCGGTGTTGAATACCGTTGTGCGGATCACGTTGCCCGGCTCATGGATCAGTTTAACATCGATGACCTTCTCTCCTTCGAGATGGTTCAAGGCGTTGCTGATATAGTTGGTCACGACCTCTTCCACCTTGAACTCATCCGCCCAGACATAGACGGGCTCCTCCTCATTGAAGAGGAGCTTCGCCTCTTTCTGCTGGGCCAGGATGGAGGCCGACTGGATCACGCCCTTGACGAGACTCACCAGGTCAAAACGCTCCATCGTGACGACGTCGTTTCCAAACTCCAGCTGGTTCAGGGTCAGGAGTTTCTTCACCATCTGGTTCATTTTCGAGGACTCATCCATGATAACCTCGCAGTAAAACTCCCGGCTCTCGGGATCGTCGTTGATGCATTCCTTGAGGCCCTCCGCATAGCCCTGGATCAGCGCGATGGGAGTTTTCAGCTCATGGGAAACGTTGGAGAGGAACTCTTTTCGCATCTCATCGATCTGTTCTTTTTTCTCAATGTCACTCTGTAATTCATTGTTTGCCGTCTTGAGCTCCGAGATCGTCTCCTGAAGTTTATCGGACATCCGGTTAAAATGATCTCCCAGCTGGGCAATCTCATCATTTCCGCCGCGGGTGTATTTGGCCTCAAAATCCAGATCCGCCATGCGCTTGGAAAGATCCGTCAGCTCCTGGATCGGCTTGGTGATCTGTTTGGAAAGCCAGACCGCCAGGATAATACCAAAGACCACACCTGCAATCGCAAAATAGGTAAAAAATTCATTGGAGATCTTCACACTGTCCCAGATACTGTCCAGAGCCAGCCGCATGATGAAGTTGTAGCTGTTGTCCAAGCCGCCCCAGATCTCCAGATATTCCTGCTCATTGAAGGGATCCCGGATCTTCTGCACGGTATAATTATCCGTCTTGATCAGTACATCTTTATCGTAGGAGCTCACCCCGTAATGGTAGGCAAAAAGCCGGCCTGCCAGCAGGGATTTATCCTGATCGGAGCTCACGCACCAGAGCTCGGGATTCATCTCCTCGTCGCTGATGACCAGGCGGATGTTATAGCGGTTGCAGAGAAGTTCCAGATTGCTCTGGAAATCGTCCTCCTGGTAGGAATTTGGCAGATCATAGGAATTGATGAGCGTATATACCTTAATGAGGGACCGCTCTTTCTGCACCATATAATACTTTTCCAGGAAAACATTATTCATCAGGAAACTGGTTCCCAGGACAAAGAGCAGCAGAGCCACGATGGCCACAGCGATCCTGTTTCTTATGGAGTGTTTCATTTATGCTTCCACCTCAAATTTGTATCCCATGCCCCAGATTGTCCGAATATAGTCGCCTGCTTTTCCAAGCTTGCTGCGGAGCTTTTTCACATGGGTATCAATGGTCCGGGCATCGCCAAAGTAATCATAGTTCCACACATTGTTCAGAATCTTTTCTCTGGAAAGAGCCAGGCCCTGGTTTTCCATAAAATAAGAAAGAAGCTCAAATTCCTTAAAGCTCAGTTCTACTTCCTGACCGTCCACTTTCACCTGATGGGCCGCCTTGTCAAGGGAGAGGATGCCTGCGGTGATCACGCTGTCAGAAGAGATCGCGTTGGTTCTCCGAAGGATTGCTTCCACCCGGGCCACCAGAATCTTGGGGCTGAAGGGTTTGGAAATATACTCGTCTACGCCCAGCTCAAAGCCCAGAAGCTCGTCCTGCTCGTCGCCTCTGGCCGTCAGCATAATGATAGGTACTTTGGAATGCTTCCGGATCTCCCGGCAGACCTGCCAGCCATCCATTTTCGGCATCATCACATCCAGAATGATGAGAGCGATATCTTTTTCCTCAAAAAAAAGGTCCACAGCCTGCTCTCCGTCTCCGGCCTCAATCACGTCAAAATCCTGACGGACCAGGAAGTCACGGACCAGTTTTCTCATTCTGCTTTCGTCATCGACTACCATTACCTTTAATTTTTCCATAAAGCTCCACCTCTATATTTTAAATTTAAGAGTTACTTTAACACAGTTTTATGTAAGTTCTGTGAAAATACCGATCTTTTCGCGGATTTCCTGCATTCGCTGGTCCGTATGGGAGATCACCTCCGCGCATTCCTTCAATTCCGCACCGATCTCCTCGCTGTGGGGTACGTCTTTTTTGTAGCTGAGCTGATGCTCGAGGCTCGCCCAGAAGTCCATGGCGATGGTCCGGATCTGCACCTCCACCCGCATCATCTGACGGCCTTTTGAGAAAAAGACGGGCACCTCCACAATCAGGTGAAGGCTTCGATAGCCGTTAGGCTTTGGATTTTTGATATAGTCCTTGACCTGGAGCAGGCGGATATCGTCCTGGCTGGAGAGCCACCGGGCCACATCGTAAATGTCGTCCAGAAAATAGCAGATCACGCGGATGCCTGCCACATCGTTGAGATTCTCAACCATGGACTCGATGCTGACCTCCAGCCCTCTCCTCTGCAGTTTATTGACAATGCTTAAAGGCTTCTTCACCCGGGTCTTGATAAATTCGATGGGATTGCGGTTATAGCGTACGGAGAGTTCGTCGTTCAGTACCTCAAGCTTGGTCTGCACCTCTCTCAACGCGCAGCCGTACATCATCATGATTTCCTCAAATTTCGCACCCTGCTGGTAAAGCTTCTCGGCTTCCTCCGGCAGAAGGCGTTCCTGTATAAAAGTTTTGACTCGTTCCATTGTTTCCTCCAAAGTGCCGGGCAAATTTTCCCCGACGATACCTTCATTCTACCAGTTTGAGGAAAAATTGACAAGAGCGTTTGTTATCCGGAAAAACGCAAAAAAGCAGCAGATCTATGAAAAGTCTGCTGCTTCTTATTTCTATACTTCTGCAAAAAATTTCTGTTTTCGTTCGATCATCTCGTCGATCCGGGAGATGTAGGATGCCACATCCTTGACGTTCTCGCAACGCTCGATGCGGTGCGTGCCATCCTCGTTGGCTTCAGGCCAGACACGCTTCGTGGAGGCGCCGGCTCCCAGTGCCAGGATGGACTGTTTCTCCTCCATAATCAGGATGTTGTAGATGCCTTCTTTTCCCGGGCGGGCATAGCCCACGTTCTCCAGGTTGCCTGCCATGTTTTTCTGGCGGTAGAGATAGTAAGGGAAAAGACCGGAACTCATGCAGGCTTTCTCGGTCATATCCATGATTTCCATATTGTTGATGAAGGACATTTCCTTATACTGATCCTTGAACATATTCAGCCGGGCGGCCCTTTTGACTGCCAGAGAATGGACGGTTACACTGTCCGGATCCAGTTTTTTGATCTCCTGGAGGGTATACTCCACTTCATCTTTTCCCTCGCCGGGAAGACCAACGATGAGATCCATATTGATGTTGTCAAAACCAAGCTCCCGAGCCAGAAGGAAGGCTGCTTTTGTCTCCTCCACCGTATGTCTCCGGCCGATGATCTCCAGTGTTTTCTGGTTCATGGTCTGGGGATTGATGGAAATCCGGGTGACGGGGTGCTTTTTGATGACTTCCAGTTTTTCCCTGGTAATGCTGTCCGGACGGCCCGCTTCCACGGTAAACTCCTGCACCTTGCTGAGATCAAAATGCCGCTTGATCTCTGTCAGCAGCCGGTCCAGCTGCTCCGGCTCCAGGGTCGTCGGGGTTCCGCCGCCGATGTAGACCGTATCCAGCTGCCGTTCCTTATAGATCTCCGCCCCGTAGGCAATCTCCTTGCAGAGAGCATCCAGATAATCGTCCACCTTCTTTTTCCAGACGGAAAGGGGGCTGGAGCTGAAGGAACAGTAGAGGCAGATACTGGGACAGAACGGGATCCCCACATAGAGGCTGTAGCCGTTGTCATAATCGATATCTCTCAAAATATGCCGTTCCCGGTTGGCAATTGAGATGCCAAGGGAGGTCTTCGCCGGACTGATAAGATACGTTTTTCGCATATAATCCGCGATGTCCCGGTTGCTCATGCCCTGCTCCAGAAGAGCCATGGGGATCTTCGTGGGCCGGATGCCGGTCAGTGTCCCCCATGGAAGCGTGGTTCCCGTATAGTCGCTGAGCATCCGGTAAACCCGGTATTTCAGATGATTTTTCGTCTCTTTCCGGTTCTTCTCGTACTCCACCGCCTCGGTGTCTTCCTTCACCACCTGGCCGTCCTTCTCAAAACGAACCGCAATTTCCTGTTCTTTGTAGATCACAGAGATTTTCAGAAGGGCCTCACCGGCATTTTCCGGTTCCTCATAACAGACAGTCACATCCTCGCCGGGATAAAAAGACTTCACCAGAGAATGCAGGTCATACTCAAAATCCTGTTTGTTTAACTGTATTAAAATCATTTCGTTTTTTCCTTACGCATAGGGGTTCCAGCACCTTTCCTGTTCAATGCTCGTATCGTTCTCGTGGCCCGGATAAACCTCGGTCTCTGCCGGAAGTTCCTTCAGAAGACGACGCACGGAAGTCACCAGTGCGGAGCTGCTTCCCCCCGGAAAATCCGTTCTTCCCACGGAGCCGCAGAAAAGGGTATCCCCGGAGAAAAGCACCTGCTCCTCCGGAAAATAAAAGCAGCAGCCTCCCGGTGTATGGCCCGGTGTATGGAACACCTGAATGGAAAAACCGGCCAGCTCCAGCTGGTCTTTATCCTTCAGAAGCTGGTCCGCCTGCAGGGTCATGGGCTTTCCGAAAAGGCCGGTGGAAAGATTTTTATCCGCATCCCCCAGCATTTCCTGGTCCTCCGCACCCACATAAACCGGAATACCATAATGTTTCCTAAGCTCCGGTACGGCTCCGATATGATCCCGATGGCCGTGGGTCAGAAGGATGGCCTTCGGTGTCACACCCTCTTCCGTAAGCTTCGCCGCCACGGTAGCCGCCCCGTCCCCGGGATCAATGATCAGAGCTTCTTTTTTCTCCGTCTGAATCACCAGATAGCAGTTGGTCCGGATTGGCCCCAGATGGAGCTCCACCAGCTTCATTTTCTTTGCTTCACTCATCGTATGCTCCCTTTCTGTCAGCCCGTACTTCTCTCGATATCAATGACGCTCTCAACCTGCCGGATCTTGGCAATGATGGAATTGAGCTCCTCCTTGCTGTGTACGTCGAAACTCATCGTGATGGTCGCTTTTCCCTGCTTGTTGGTCCGGGAATTGACGCCGGTCAGGTCGATCTTCATCTCCGTGAGGATCTTGGAAACATCCACCAGCACGCCGGTACGGTTGTTGACATAGATCTTGATCTCTGCCGGGAATCGCTCGTTGGGATTGTCCGCCTCTCCTTCCTGCCACTCTGCATCGATCAGGCGGGCTCTCTCCTCCGCGCTCAGGTTGATGATGTTGACACAGTCGGTCCGGTGAATAGACACACCTCTTCCGCGGGTGACAAAGCCCACGATCTCATCGCCGGGCACCGGAGAACAGCACTTGGAATAGCGGACAGCCAGATCGTGAAGGCCTCTCACCACAATGGCACTGTGATTCTTGCTTCTGCGGTGCTCGATCTCCTGGGCATGTTCCACGACAGATTCTACGAGTTTTTCATCGGTAAGCTCTTTTTTCTTCTTCTTCTCGTAACCTTCCACAAGCTTATTTACGACCTGACCTTCCTTGAGGCCGCCGTGGCCAATGGCTGCCAGGATGGAATCCCAGTCCTTGAAGCCATATTTCCGCATGACCGCTTCCATCAGGTCATTTTTCAGAAGATCACTCAAAGGAATGCCCTTGGTCTTACAGTAGGTCGCCATGAGCTCTTTTCCTTTGATGATATTGTCATCCTTCAGCTCATTTTTGAACCACTGGTTTATCTTGTTTTTCGCCTGGGTGCTCTTGACGATCTTGAGCCAGTCCCGGCTGGGCCCCTTGGAGTTCTGGGAGGTAATGATCTCGATCCGGTCTCCGTTCTGGATCACATAATCGATATTCACCAGTTTTCCGTTGACTCTGGCTCCTACCATCTTATTTCCGACCGCACTGTGGATACTATAGGCAAAGTCGATGGGTGTGGAACCGTTCGGCAGGTTTTTCACATCGCCCGCCGGTGTAAAGCAGTAAACACTCTCTGCAAACAGGTCCAGGTCACTTTTCAGAAGACCCATGAACTCCCGGTTATCGGACATGTCCCGCTGCCACTCCAGGATCTGACGAAGCCAGCTCAATTTCTCTTCTTCCTGCTGGGCCGCCGGTTTTATGCCGTTAGCCGCCTCTTTGTATTTCCAGTGGGCTGCGATACCGTACTCGGCGGTACGGTGCATCTCAAATGTACGGATCTGGATTTCAAAAGGCTGGCCATTCGGACCGATCAGGGTCGTATGAAGAGACTGGTACATGTTCTGTTTCGGCATCGCGATGTAATCCTTGAAACGGCCCGGAATCGGCTTGTACATCTCATGGATGATACCTAAGGCTGCATAACAGTCTTTCACCGTATCGACGATGATACGCACCGCAAAAAGGTCATAAATCTGATCCAGGGTCTTTTCCTGGTTGACCATCTTTTTATAAATACTGAAAAAATGTTTGGCACGGCCGTCTATTTCGGCTTTGATCCCGGCCTTGTCCATCTGCTCGCGGACGTCTTTTACAATGCTCTGGACAAATTTCTCGCGCTCGCTTTTCCGGAGGGCGATCTTTTCCACGAGGTCGTAATAAACCTCGGGCTCCAGATATTTCAGGGAAAGGTCATCCAACTCCACCTTGATTTTTGAAATACCAAGACGGTGAGCGATGGGCGCATAGATCTCCATGGTCTCTCGAGCCTTTTCCTTCTGTTTCTCCGGCTTCATGTACTTCAGTGTACGCATATTGTGGAGACGGTCCGCCAGCTTGACCAGGATGACCCGGATATCCTTGGCCATCGCCAGGAACATCTTACGGAGGTTCTCCGCCTGCTCTTCCACCTTGTCCACTTTATAGGACAGCTGAGTCAGTTTGGTGACGCCGTCAACGATGACCTCCACCTCTTCGCCAAACTCCTGCTTGATCTCCTCCGGTGTCATGACCGTATCCTCCACCACATCATGAAGAAGGCCAGCCACAATACTCTCCTTGTCCAGCTCCAGATCCGCCAGAATGATTGCCACACAGAGAGGGTGAATGATATAAGGCTCACCGGACTTACGAAGCTGCCCTTTATGCGCCTCGTCAGCAATATGATAAGCCTTTTCTATCATGGAAATGTCCGTGGAAGGATGGTATTTCTTTACGCTGTCGATCAATTCTTTGTATAGAATATCCGGGCTGGTAAAATCTGCCATGGTCTTCACACTGGCATCCGCTTTTTTCACTTCATCTACTTTATAGTTGCCGCTCTCGTCTTTTGCCATATCCATCACCGCTTTCTGTATCGTTTTTTATTTTATATAGGAAATTCAGTTTCCTTCGTAGCTGATGACAGAAGCCACATCGTAGCCTTTCAGGCGTTCTCTGCCTTTCAGGCCTTTGAGCTCCATCAGGAAGATTACCTTGACAACCTCTCCGCCCAGACGCTCGATCATCTTGATACAGGCCTCCACGGTTCCGCCGGTAGCGATGAGGTCATCCACGATAACAACCTTCTGGCCCGGTTTGATGGAATCCTTGTGCATCTCGATTGTAGCGCTGCCATACTCCAGATCATAGTCCTGAGAAATAGTCTCCAGCGGAAGTTTGCCTTTCTTACGCACCGGAACGAAGGGCTTTTTCTCTTTATATGCGATGGGCACACCAAAGATAAAACCTCTGGATTCGGTTCCGACTACCACATCAAAATCGACTCCTTTCAGAAGATCATCCATGGAATCGATGGCCAGCTGCAGGCCTTCTGCGTCATTCAGCACACTTGTGATATCACGGAAAATAATACCCGGTTCTGGGAAATCCGGAATACTTCTGACATATTCTTCAATTTTTTTCATCTTCTTATCCTCCAGTCTTATCTATGGATGCCTTTCGGCGGCATTTTTATTCCCCTGAAAAACAGCGAATCAAACAGTCATGCCTGCATGGATATCTGACGACCGCCACAAGGGACAAATACTCTTTCAACTATAGTAGTATAACATCGGGAAAACATGATTGCAAGCCACGATACACAAAAAGGCTCCACAGAACATCGACTGTTCTATGAAACCCTGCCCTCATGATAACTACTCAGGATTTTTCTCTTATACCATAAAGCCGCAAAGGAAAAGATCCTGTAAAACGAAAAAGTGCGGAAGGCGGGACTTGAACCCGCACGGTATTGCTACCACAGGCACCTGAAGCCTGCGCGTCTGCCAATTCCGCCACTTCCGCATTTCAGTTCTTATGAACTTTTCTGTGCTGTCTCTCAAGCACAGGTTTATAATACAACAGGAATTTCTGTTTGTCAACACCTTTTTTGAATTTTTTTATTTTTTTCGCTAGTTTAAAAAATTTTGAAAAATTCGAAAAAAGTGGTTGACGAGTGGCAAAAACGATGCTATAATCTGTCTTGTTCCTGAGGAACACAAAACTTCACAGAGTGAGCGGGAGTGCTGGAATTGGCAGACAGGCTAGACTAAGGATCTAGTGTTGGCAACGACGTGTGGGTTCAAGTCCCATCTCCCGCATCTTTCTCAAAAGTTGGATGTGTTGTTCGAAGAACAAAATGCGGAAGTGGCGGAATTGGCAGACGCGCAGGCTTCAGGTGCCTGTGGTAGCAATACCGTGCGGGTTCAAGTCCCGCCTTCCGCATTCTTTTGTTTTTTAAAAAGAATTGCAGGGATGAATAAAAGAGTCAGACCGAAAGGCCTTGGCTCTTTTTTGTATGGTGGCTTTGAAAAGCCACCGCGGAATATAACGAGAGGAAAACCATCGGTGTTGCACCAGTCCCACTCCCCTCGTGTCTCCCCTTCCAGAGCACGCCAGGAAATAGGGGGCTTACGTCAGACTGGCATGCCAGGAAATAGAGGGGCTTACGTCAGACCGGGAGGTAACGACGATGTTTTCCAAGTTGCAGACATAAAATCAGCCAAACAATTACTCGTTTATTGTCTTGTTTTCAACTTGTAGACAAAGATTTAACCACCATTGCTGTTGTGATATATTAATAAGCAGAAAGGCGGACACACCATGAGTGACTCTGATTGTTCCCCTCTGCATATTCCCGTAGAGGCTTCCAAAGCCACTATATAAAAAAAGAGCTAAGACTTCACATCTTAACTCTCATTTCCGCAATTCATTTTAAACAAAAAAGAATGCGGAAGGCGGGACTTGAACCCGCACGGTATTGCTACCACAGGCACCTGAAGCCTGCGCGTCTGCCAATTCCGCCACTTCCGCATTTTGTTCGCTGCATCCAACTTTTTAAGAAGGATGCGGGAGATGGGACTTGAACCCACACGTCGTTGCCAACACTAGATCCTTAGTCTAGCCTGTCTGCCAATTCCAGCACTCCCGCTCGCTCTATGAAGTTTTCTGTTCCTCACAAACATTTAGTATTATACATGTAATTCCGCCATCTGTCAACCACTTTTTTTCAATTTTTCCAATTTTTTATCCACCAGAATATACTAAAAAGCTTTCAATCATCCAAGCAGAGTTGCAGGCAAAGCAACCGTCCTGATACTCACGAACATTTAGCAGTTTTGCAGAATATGAACAATGCAACACGCCAAACCATCAGGGACAGAAAAAGCCATTAACTCCGTCCCCAGTGGCTCATCTCACATGGAAGCCGCTCTCCTCGATAACATCCATATCCATGCAGCTCATGCGGTCGATCCACGCATAACTCATTCTCTTCAGCTGTTCCAGCAGCTTCGCGATGGCCGCCGGGTCGCCCTGAACTTCCATCTCCACACTTCCGTCCCATTCATTTTTCACCCAGCCTGTAAGGCCAAGGCCAGAAGCCATCCATCTGGCTCTGGAGCGGAAGCCCACACCCTGGACGTTTCCGTAAAAACAAAAATGTTTTCTTACTTTCTTCATTCGATCTTCCTCTGGATAAAGTAAAACCCGCAGCGGACTGCGGGTATTCCTTCTATATATAATATACTTTTTTAATGAGCAAAACGATAAGCCGGGTTATGTCGTTGGATGGTCATCTATCTAGGCCTGCTGTTGCCAGCAGGCTCAAGCGACCTACCTGAGACCGACGGGCCGCCGTATGTCTCTATTCGGTCTTGCTTCGGATGGGGTTTACATGTGCCCCGTCTGTTACCAGCCGGGCGGTAGTCTCTTACACTGCCCTTCCACCCTTACCCGCCAAAGCGGGCGGTTCATTTCTGTTGCACTGTCCTTGGAGTCGCCTCCACCGGATGTTATCCGGCACCCTGCCCTGTGAAGCCCGGACTTTCCTCGTCTGACACCTTTCGGACTGTCAGCCGCGACCATCTGTCTTACTCATTGCATAAGAGAAAAGGCAGTCTTGCCGGATTTCTCCATTCAGCCTGCCTTTATGATCCACTTATCTTAAGCCAGTTTGCTCTTTGCCAGCTCTGCCAGAGTCTTGAAGCCCTCAGCATCGTTGATAGCCATGTCAGCCAGGATCTTTCTGTTCATCTCAACGCCAGCCAGTTTCAGGCCATACATGAATTTGCTGTAGGAAAGACCATTCATACGAGCTGCTGCGTTGATACGAGCGATCCACAGCTGTCTGAACTGACGCTTTCTCTCTTTTCTTCCTGCATAGGAGCTGGTCAGAGCTCTCATGACAGACTGTTTTGCGATTCTATACTGTTTGGAACGTGCGCCTCTGTAACCTTTTGCCAGTTTCAGGGTTCTGTTATGTCTCTTCTTAGCGTTTAAGCCGCCTTTAATTCTTGCCATCTCTTAATTTCCTCCTTCAGTCTTTCGATTATAAATACGGTAAAATCTTCTTCATGTTCTTGAAGTTGGTAGCGTCCACGATTGTAGCCTTTCTCAGGTTTCTCTTTCTCTTCGTGGTCTTCTTGGTTAAGATATGGCTCTTATAAGCTTTATTTCTCTTTAATTTACCGGTTCCTGTCTTTTTGAAACGTTTTGCAGCTGCTCTGCTGGTTTTAATCTTGGGCATTCTTATGTTCCTCCTTATTCTGAATCTATCTGCGGTTATGACACCGCACGGTCAAACCCGAAGGCTTTCCCCTATTTTAACTGCGTGATTAGCGTTTTTCAGTTAAAAACATTGTCATATTTCGACCCTCGATCTTCGGGGGCTTATCCACACTGGCGACATCCTTCAGCTGTTCTGCGAAGTCGTCCAGGATGTGCTTGCTACTCTGCATATGAGCCATCTCGCGTCCACGGAAACGCAGGGTAACTTTTACCTTGTTGCCTTTCTCGATGAACTTTCTTGCCGCTCCTACCTTGGTATTCAAATCATTCACGTCAATATTCGGTGACAGGCGAACTTCTTTGACCTCGATGGTCTTCTGTTTTTTCTTAGCTTCTTTTTCTTTTCTGGCCTGCTCGTAACGATATTTTCCATAATCGATAATCTTGCAGACGGGCGGTTTAGCCGCAGGAGCAATTTTTACCAAATCAAGCTCTGCCTCTTTTGCCATCTTCATAGCATCTCTGGCAGACATAATACCTAACTGTTCTCCGTTTTCTCCAATCAAGCGGATCTCCTTATCGCGGATCTGCTCGTTAATCATTAATTCGCTAATTGTTTTGCACCTCCGTACCGTTGTTTGTTCATGATGATCAGCGGACATAAAAAAAGATGGACGCGATTGTCCACCATACAAATGCCCCGTTTCAACAGGGAAATCTATGAACCGCCAGTCACTGACTCGTGCTGAGGTGAGAGTGGACACTCTGCTTTCTTTTCTTAACCTGCACTAGGATACCATAGATTTCCCACATTGTCAACAAGTTTTTTTCAAATTATTTTCCACAGTTACAATGGAAAGTTCCGCACTGGGTTTCTTCCTTCTGTTTTGCAGAAGAGCCGTCGATATCGATCTTCGGTGCGGTACAGCACTGACCCTCGTTGTACTGACAGTGACAGGCCTTACAGCCCACGTCGATGGTGGCGCTGGGAACGCCGGCGCTGCTGGTCACTCCGTTTCCGGTTCTGGCCATAAAGCTCTCACAGCAGGTTTCTCCCGGCTGCTCGGCCTCTTTTCCTCCGACGGTGATATCTCCCTTGCTGCAGTACTCTCCTTTGTTGTAGATACAGCTCATCGCTGAACAAACTAATAACGGCATGATACTACCTCCTTTTTTATTGGCGCACAGTAACCATTCAGGAGTCACTATCCCGCGAGGTGTTTTGGTATGAATATGCCAAAATCCCGAGGGTTGCATGCAAAAATCCCATCGCCAAAGGCGATTTTCATTGGATTTTTGCTCGTAACTGTGAAGGTACTGAACAGTTGCGTACAGAAGCAGTATCTGCCGTTATCTCATTTTTTATTCAAAAAAATTTACTTCTGCTCTTCCACTTCCACCTTGCGGTTCTCGCGGTTTTTGATCTCCTCTTTGATATCAGAGATGAAGGCATCAAGACCCTTCTGGCCCTCGTCGCCTTTGAAACGGCTTCTCACAGATACGACGCCGTCCTCTTCCTCTTTGGCGCCGACTACCAGCATATAGGGGATCTTCTGCAGTCTTGCCTCACGGATCTTGTAGCCGATCTTCTCAGCCTTGGTGTCGATCTCGGCACGGATACCGGCCTCTTTCAGCTCAGCAAGAACTTTCTGGCCATATTCCATGTATTTATCGGAGATCGGCAGTACGCGAACCTGTACCGGAGCCAGCCAGGTCGGGAATGCGCCTGCGAAATGCTCGATCAGAATACCGATGAAACGCTCGATGGAACCGAATACAACGCGGTGAATCATAATCGGACGATGTTTCTCGCCGTCAGCTGCGATGTACTCGAGGTTAAAGCGCTGCGGCAGCTGGAAGTCAAGCTGAATGGTACCGCACTGCCAGGTTCTTCCCAGAGAATCCTCCAGATGGAAGTCGATCTTCGGTCCGTAGAATGCGCCGTCGCCCTCGTTAACTGCGTAATCCAGACCCAGATCATCCAGAGCAGCCCGAAGAGCATCGGTAGCCATCTCCCAGTCCTCGTCGCTTCCCATGGAATCTTCCGGACGGGTAGAGAGCTCTACATGATATTTGAAGCCGAAGAGGCTGTATACCTCGTCGATCAGTTTTGCAACACCTTTGATCTCCTCACGGATCTGATCCGGAGTCATGAAGATATGGGCATCATCCTGGGTGAAGCAGCGCACACGCATCAGACCGTGGAGCTGTCCGGATTTCTCATGACGGTGAACCAGTCCCAGCTCTCCCATACGAAGCGGCAGATCACGGTAGGAACGCGGCTCGGACTCGTAAACCAGAACGCCGCCCGGGCAGTTCATCGGTTTGATAGCGAAATCCTGGTCATCGATGACGGTGGTGTACATGTTCTCTTTGTAGTGATCCCAGTGACCGGAGGTCTCCCAAAGCTGACGGTTCAGCATGATCGGGGTGGAAATCTCCTGATAGCCTGCTTTGTTGTGGATCTCTCTCCAGTAGTCCAGCAGAGTGTTTTTCAGAACCATTCCCTTCGGCAGGAAGAACGGGAAGCCCGGTCCCTCTTCTCTCATCATGAAGATACCCAGCTCTTTACCGATCTTTCTATGGTCTCTCTTCTTTGCCTCCTCGATGCGGGCAAGATACTCTTCGAGGTCTGCTTTCTTGGTAAATGCAGTACCGTAGATACGGGTCAGCATCTTGTTTTTCTCGTTTCCTCTCCAGTAAGCACCTGCCAGGCTGGTGAGTTTGAAGGCCTTCACGGTCTTGGTGTTCATGAGGTGCGGTCCTGCACAGAGGTCCACAAACTCGCCCTGACGATAAAAGCTCAGCTCTGCATCTTCCGGAAGATCCTCAATCAGCTGTACCTTGTAGGGTTCTTCTTTTTCCTGCATGAATTTGATGGCCTCTTCGCGAGTCATTGTGAAACGCTCCAGCGGAAGGGCTTCTTTGACGATCTTCTTCATCTCAGCCTCGATCTTCTCCAGATCCTCGCTGGTAAAAGGAGTTTCTCTGTCTACATCGTAGTAGAAACCGTCTTTGATGGAAGGTCCGATGGCCAGTTTGGTCTCCGGATACAGACGTTTGATGGCCTGAGCCATGATATGGGAAGCAGTGTGGCGGAATGCAGCTTTTCCTCCCTCGCTGTCAAAAGTCAGAATGTTCAGCTCGCAGTCAGAATCCACAACGGTACGAAGATCTACCTCCTCGCCGTTGATCTCGCCGGCACAGGCAACCCGGGCCAGGCCCTCGCTGATGTCCATAGCGATGTCATAAACGCTTTTTGCTTCTGCGTACTCTTTTTTAGAGCCGTCTTTCAGTGTGATGATCATAATTTTCCTCCTTACAAAATTAAAAGCCCCCTGTGATCCTTCTTCTCGGAAAGATCACAAGGGGCGAGTTATCATTTTCCCGCGGTTCCACCCTTATTTCTGGCACAGCCACTCATTGAGATGATAACGGTGTCAAACCGGGCCGGATTGGGGCCGCTTAAAAAGAAGCTGGTCTTCAAATGGTTCCTGCCGGGATACTCGCACCTCTATCATCCCTCTCTGAGACATTCTGCCACTCTATTCGTCTTCTAATGCTTTATCTGGGACTGATTATAAACACAGCTTCTCATTTTGTCAAGGCGTGATCCGACTTTTTTCAGAAGTTCTCTGACGCATATTATTTTCCAGGATCGTACGGATGTCCTCCGGAAGCTCACTTCCCGGCACCATAAAGGTCTGCAGGTAGTCGTCATCCGAGCCGTAGGCAGTGATGTAATAGATATCATCATCCGTATCCGGAGCCGTGCAGTACTTATAGGAAAGCATGCTCAAAAGTTCTTTTTTCTGGCTGTCGGAAATGAGATCCGTCTCTCCGGCTCCCACAGCCAGAAGATTCAAAGCGAAATCATTATTTTCATACCAGACCGTGAGCGCTCTCACCTCATTCGGGTCCAGGGTATCCGGGAAAACAACTCCGAACTGTTCCAGAACCTGAATCGTCCGCGTAAAGGACCTGAGAATAGGATAGCCGTTGTCCTCGTCGCTGATGAGGTTGGCCTCTATGCTTCCGTTTTTCACTTCCTGATGCTCCGGCTCGTAGCTGATGGACATCGTTCCCAGAAGTTCGCTGCCAGAAATATCGCTGTATTTAAGCGTCAGAAGATCCTCCTCATAAGCCTTGGCAAACTCTTCTTTTTCCTGCTGGCTCTGGAAGGTATAACTTCCATTCCGGGTGTTGACGCCATAAGCCCAGATCGAAGAGATTTCCTCGCATTTTCTTCCGAAAATCGGATACATCGCCTTGATAAAGCCCGGCTTCTCATAAAGCTTCTCCGCATTTTCCTCGAAAACGTCTCTGTCCACAGGGTAAGTCCGATAAACGACCCGGCCATTTTTCAGGTTATAACGGATATCCACCAGGATTTTTGTCACATCCTCCTCGGTTCCTTTGTCGGCGTTCTGACTTCCGTTCTCCGCCATGGCATAGATGGGTTCGAACTCCGTCAACTGGTAGGAATCCAGCACCTGAGTGGAATCCTCGCTGGTGGTGCTGGTGCTTGACATTTCCGTATAGGTCATGACCTGATGGTAAACGTTGGCGAGGGCATAATTATTCACTGACATGCAGGCGATCTTATCCGCATCCGGAAGGTAAGTGTCATAGCCCAGAAGATCAAAGCGGAATACCAGAGCGATGCCAAAAGTCAGCACCGTCACCGCGAGAAGCTCCAGTGGCCGTTTCAGCACATTCCGGATATCTGTATAATAAATGAAATCCACGACTCCCGTAAATACCAGCAGCCCCAGAGCAATGCCGCCGAAAAACCAGAGATCACTCTGGGTATAGGAAAAGGTCTTGAGACAGATTCCCACGGCCAGGGAGACGGTGCAGACTGCCAGAATCTTGATGAGCACGCCGATCTTCGGGAAGACCACTGAATTTCCTGCCGCCTCCGACCTCCTGTTCCGGTAAAGGCAGACGGAAAGCAGAATCTCCACCAGTAGAAACAGAATCAGAATCCCCAGCTCCAGAAAGGGCAAATCTCCGGAAAGGCCATTTTCCACATACTGGTTCCATTTTTCTGTGAGGTCCAGCATGCAGGTGGCCGGGCAGGGATATTTCTGGAAAAGATTGGGAATCTCCTGCTCCAGATACCCCGTGTAAAAGGTCCGCTCAAAGAGCCGGTAAAGCCAGGCCACGAGACCGGTAAAGCCAAAAAGCAGCGGCACCAGAAGAACGCTGACCAGAAGCTTCCCCGTCATCAGCATCGCCACGAGGCAGAGAAAATAGGCCACGAGAAAGATCAGTAAATAGAGGAAAAATTTCCCCAGCACCGCCTGGACAAGGTTCAGATCCGCCACATGATAGATGGCTCCCATGAAAAGCTCCTCGATCGCGGCAGCCCCCGTGGCTCCGGCAAAGATCACAAGACCGGAAGCAGCCTTTAAAAGCAGCCAGGTCTCCCGTTTCACCGGCAGGCTGTGATAGAAATCCAGCTTCGGCCGGGAATAAATATAGGAGAAACCCGTGAGGGCACAGATAGCCGCCATCAATACCACCGCCAGCGCGTAGTAATTGTTTCCGCTGTAGGTGAGCGCATTCAGAAAACGCGGGCTCAGGTCCGTCTCCCCGTAAATGCTGATCATCCCCTGGATGTTATCTAGGATGACTCCCGGAAAGATCAGGCAGAAAACGAGGAATGACATCACCAGGAGCCAGCTTCTCTTTTTCAGGTCATCTTTTAACAGCATCGTGAATGATCTCTTTGATATCATATCCGGCAACCTCCGTCTCGCTGATAAAAATTTCTTCCAGAGTCAGCGGAAGTACCTCGGAAAATACAGGGTCCTTCTCCTCTATACTCATAAGAATCTCCTGTCTCGTTCCCCGGGCGATGACCGTGAGGAGCGAGCCTCTTTTCTCGTACTGCACCACGTTCAGCTCTTCTAGGAGCTCTTTTTCCTTCTCCGGGTCCCGGATCACGCACTGGAGCTTGTGGATGTGATATTTCATATCCTCCAGATCCCTGGACAAAAGGATGCCGCCCTTGTGCAGAAGACCGATGTGATCGCAGATATCCTCCAGTTCACGAAGGCTGTGGGACGCAATGACCACGGAAAAATCGCGTTTGGAGAGTTCCCCGGCCAGGATGCTCTTCATGGCTTGACGCATCAGCGGATCCAGGCCGTCGAAGGTCTCGTCGCAGAGAAGATATTTGGTCCCGGCACAGATTCCAAGGAGCATGAGCACCTGACGCTTCATTCCTTTGGAAAAAGAAGCGAGTTTCCGTCTCCGGTCCAGCTGAAAGCGCTCCATGAGATCAAAGAAGCGGTACTCGTCAAAATGGGGATAGAGGATCTCGTAATATTCCGCCATGCTTTCCCCTGTGGCATTCGGAAAAAAATAGGCCTCGTCGGAGAGAAAGCAGATCCGCCCTTTGACTTTCGGATTTTCGTATACGTTTTCTCCGTCCACCATGACGCTGCCGGTATCCGGGCAGATCACACCGCACATGATCCGAAGGAGGGTGCTTTTTCCCGCTCCATTGGTCCCCACCAGCCCGAAAATGCTCTTTTCCTGGACTGCGGCGATGACGTTGTTCAGGGCGTCTGTGTTGGAGAATTTCTTATTTACACCGTTAATTTCTATCATAGGCTCCTCCATAGCGGGTTCCAGTACAGTGAAAATTAAGTATCTGCTATATTGACGCAGAATGATTTCTTCATATGCAAGGCGGAGGAATGAGGCGTAGCGGTGGCTACGTCGATTGACGACAACGCAGCAGATGAAAAATCAGGCAAGTCAATATGGCGGTTACTTAATATTCACTGTACTAGGTTCAAAAGTCTTATCGTGCAAGCACGAACGACTTTTGGAACTTTTGACCCTGGTAAGCAGATACTTAATTTTCACTGTACTAGTATTCTTATATCACAAAGTCCCCTGCCAAAGCAAGGGACTTCATTTTTAATTAAGAAAACTTATAATAGATCGTGGTTATAATGCGCTCTCTCCCCGCCCACAAACTTCCGTCTTGTCCGGGCGCAGACCACATGAGCGGAACCGATGGTCTTCTGTTCGATCCGGACGGGAACCGCCACTTTCTTCAGATGCATGCCGATGAGAGTGTCGCCGATATCAATTCCAGCATGGGCGCGGATCTCCTCGACGGCCACGGGGTCCTTAAAGCCTGCATAAGCAGCCGTGGCAAAGGAACCGCCGGCCTTGAGCTGAGGCACGACGTTGACCTCCTCATAGCCGTATTTCTCTGCTGCTGCCCGCTCCAGAATCAGCGCCCGGTTCAGATGCTCACAGCACTGGGCCGCGAGGAAAACGCCCTGCCTGTCCAGCTCTCCTTTGATTCCCTCAAAGACAGCCTGTCCGATCTCCGCGCTGGAATGGGTACCGATCTTCTCCGCTCCGATCTCGCTGCTCGAACAGCCTACCACCAGGAGCTCTCCTTCCTTCATTTTTGCCACCTCAAAAAGCTGGGCTGCTGCCCGCGCCGCTTCCTCTCTGATCATCTCAAGTGTCTCCATAGTATTCCTTTCCGGCTTTTCGCCTTACCTGAGGGAGATATCCCCTCTCGCCACTGCTTTTATCATGGCAAAAAATTCCCGTACCAGATAGTGGATCTGATAAAGCGGGTCCGAGGGAGCCGCCAGTCCGCTCACATTCGTATACCCCTGCTTTTTCGCCATCTTAAGCGCCCGATAGATATGAAAGTTATTTGTCACCAGTCCGACCTTCTTTTCCCGGTCGATGAGTTTTCCCGTATAATCCAGATTCTCACTGGTGGTTGTGGAGTCCGCCTCCACAAGAATCCTCTTTTCGTCGATGCCATGCAGCAACAGATACTCCTTCATAACCTCCGCTTCTGTGATGTCCTCCCCGGGGCCTCTGCCGCCGGAAACCACAGTGATCGTCCCGGGATTTTCTTCCAGATAAGCCAGCGCCGTATCCAGGCGCTTCCTTAAGGCCCTGCTCGGAACCGTTCCCCGGACCTGGGCTCCGAGAATCACCAGATAATCAAGTTCCGGCTTCCCTTTTGCAAACATACCGGTCATGATAAGGCCTTCCACCCCTGCAAAAATCAGGAGGCAGACCCCCAGGATGCCTCCCGCCGCCAGGGCTGCCGACTTCGGCAAATGCCATTTTCCAAAATGATGAAGGGCTCCCGAGGCTGAGAGAAAACCACCCACCAGAAGCCAGATCACGGAAAAATCCATGCCCACGCTGAGGAGCATTACAAAATAGACCAGACAGATTCCTCCAAGGATCATTGCAACCATACATATTCCTCCGAATTACAAGAAAAGGCGCCCGTTTTTCCACAGACGCCTTCTCCCTTACTTTCTTATTTATTTCTGCCGCAGCAGTATTTGTATTTCTTTCCGCTTCCGCAGGGGCAGGGATCGTTTCTGCCGATCTTCGGTCCTTTGACAACGGTGTTTGCCTTCTTTGCCTCGATGAAGAGTTTCTTCTTGTGATCCGGCTCGAAGATCTCGTCCCACATGGGCAGATCATACAGCCAGTCAGCCTTGGCGTCTACCATGTTCTTGTAGAGCATCTCTTTATCGAAAGCCAGGGTTACTTCAGTGTTCTCATCCATGGTCTCGATCGGGTTCGGCACTTTCAGGCTGTCATTGATACCATCCAGAAAACCTGCCATGGTCAGAACCTTGATGCCATATTTGTCAGCCAGCTCTTTTACGGTACCTTTTACAACCTCATCCGGATTGGAAAGGAGTTTCTCATAGATTCCTTTCTCGATGAGGAAATACTCGGTCCAGAATTTCTGCAGCTGTTTTTTATCAGCCTCCTGATTGTAGGCAATCTCACGCCATTCCTGTAATAATCCCATTTTACTTATACCATCCTTTGTTTCAGATTAGTCATTGCCATGTCTATTTCATTCATAGGACATGGTGTCTTTACGACACGCTTATTTTATTATATACTAACTTTAAAATTTTTTCAACGCTTATTGCATAAACCTTTTCAAAAGGGTCATACTGTTAGTGTCTACAGAAGAGAAAATAGAATACTTATCCTCCCCTTAAAGAAGGCCGGCCGCCGAATGTGCAGCCGGCCTCTCCTTTTATTCAGGCTCTGTAGCGTCGATCTCGTCGAAAAGCTCCGCGCAGGAAAGCGTCGCGCTGTGGGGAACCACCGGGCTTTCACAAAGACCGATCTCCACGCAGCGGATCATCTCCTCGATCTCATAGGTAAAGCCGTTCTTCGTCACCTCATCCCGGAAATGTTCCAGAAGCTCACCTTTTTCTCCATAGAGGAAGGCCTCTGATGCATAATGGGGATAAGGAAGCTCGATGCGGCCTCTCTCTCCGTAGATGACCAGCCGCTCGTCGGTATCTGCGGCGAAGGTTGTCATAAGACTTGCCAGCGTCTCTTCAAATTCCAGCGTCACAATACTGCTCTCATCCACGCCGCTCTCGCTCCAGATAGCGGAAACAGTCCGGTTTTTCAGTTTCTGGCGGATGAGATACGTCGTGATCTCATAGGCATAAACCGTAATATCCTTGGAAGCGCCGCCCCCAAGCTTCGGTGAATAATAACGTTTTTCCGGATCCTGATCTGCCCGAAAACCGATGGTGCAATGGGCAAGCTTTGCCTTGCCGATTCTCCCTGTAGCCAGCCATTCTTCTGCTTCCCGCACGGCCGGTAGGAAGCGGCTCCAGAGGGCCTCCATGACAAAAATTCCTTTTCTCTCAGAGAGAGAAAAGACCTCCCTTGCCTCCCGGCTGTTTCGGAACATGGCTTTTTCGCAGAGCACGGGAACGCCGTATTTCAGGCAGAGCATCGAAAGACGGTGATGATCGTTCGGTGTCACCGCAATGTAGGCTCCGTCCGGTTTTTCCATCTGAAGCATTTCTTCATAGTCCCCATAAGCCTTCACGACACCGTTTTTCTCTGCAAAATTCATTGCTTTTGTGAGGCTTTTGCTGGCCACGGCCACCACAGCCGCGCCCTCAATCAGAGAGACGGCCTCGCAGAATTTTCCGGCGATATTTCCGGCTCCCAGAATCACAAAACGAAATTCTTTCATGCGTTAAACCTCCATGATAATGGGGATAATTACCGGTTTTCTCTTGATCTTCTTCCAGAGGAACTCGTCCAGGGCATCCCGGATCTCTCCTTTGATCTTGCCCCACTCCCGGTAATTCTTCTTCTCGCAGCGTTTCACAGCTTCCATGGCCACGGCGCGGAGCTCCTGCATGAGCTCGCCGGATTCTCTCACATAGACGAAGCCTCTGGAAATGATATCCGGGCCGGCCAGAAGGTTGTTGGTACCTTTTTCCAGGGAAAGAGTCACGACAATGATACCGTTCTCGGAAAGGTTCTGGCGGTCGCGGATGACTATATTGCCCACATCGCCGATGCCAAGGCCATCCACAAAGACCTCGCGCGCGGTAACTTTTCCGGTGACTTTTCCCTCCTCCTCTGAGAGCTCCAGCACGTCTCCTGACTGGATCAGCATAACTCTCTCATCGGGGATGCCAAGCTCCCGTGCAAGACCTGCCGCTGCCGCCCGGTGACGGTATTCGCCGTGGACGGGGATCGCGTAGCGCGGTTTCAGTAAGGAATAGATAAGCTTCAGCTCTTCCTGGCAGGCGTGGCCGGATACATGGGTATCCTGGAAGATCACTGTAGCTCCTTTTTCCGTCAGTTCGTTGATGATGCGGGATACGGCTTTCTCATTTCCCGGAATCGGATTGGAGCTTAAAATGATCGTATCGTTGGGCTTAATCCGCACCTTTCTGTGGGTGCCGTCGGCCATACGGGACAGGGCTGCCATCTCCTCGCCCTGGCTTCCGGTAGTGATAAAGACAAGCTGCTCGTCGGGGTAACGGTTCATATCGTTAACACTGATGAGGGTCTTGTCCGGAATCTTCACATAGCCGAGGTCTGTGGCGATCTCAATAACCGTCTCCATGCTCCGGCCCTGAAGGATAACCTTCCGGCCGTACTTGTGGGCCGTATTGATGAGCTGTTGCACACGATCTACATTGGAAGCGAAGGTTGCAACGATGATTCTTCTCTTCTTATGCTCTGCAAAAAGGGTATCAAAGGTCTTGGCTACCTTGGTCTCAGACGGGGTAAAGCCCGGGCGGAGGGCGTTGGTACTGTCGCTCAAAACAGCCAGCACTCCTTTTTTACCAATAATACTTAAGCGCTGCAGATCGATGGGTTCTCCAAAAAGCGGCGTATAATCCACTTTGAAATCTCCGGTGTGGAGAATGACGCCTGCCGGCGTATAAATGGCGAGGGCAGAGGCTCCTGCGATGCTGTGGTTGGTCTTGATAAATTCCACCCGCATATCGCCTAAAACGACATAGCCGCCCTGTTTTACTACTTTGCGTCGGGTTTTCCGGATCAGATTGGCTTCCTTCAGCTTGTGCTCGATAAGGCCCATCGTAAGCCGTGTGGCATACACCGGCACATTCAGCTGAGGCAGGATGTAAGGCAGGGCTCCGATATGGTCCTCATGACCATGGGTGATAACGAAGCCTTTGACTTTCTCTTTATTTTTCACCAGGTAGGAAACATCCGGGATCACCTTGTCGATACCCAGCATGTCGCCTTCCGGAAACGCGATTCCACAGTCTACCACCACGATGGTATCTTCGTACTCGATGGCGGTAATGTTCATTCCGATCTTGTCAAGTCCCCCTAAAGGGATAATTTTTACTGATTTACTTTCTTTTTTGTCTGTTTTCAATGTTCATCTCCTGCTGTTTTTTCCGCACGCCCACACGTCCCGGGCATGCTGTCTCATTATTTTTTATTCCGCCCGGCATCTCAAAAAAGAGACGCTCTCTTTTCACCCTTTTTACAGTATAACCATTTTTTCCCTGATAGGCAAGCCCCGCTTTTTTTCAAGTTGCCCAAAATTTTCTCCCGGAAACAAAAAAATCCGCCAAAAACCGGCAGTTTCGCCGATCTTTGACGGATAAAAAATTTATGCGGCAGCGTTCTCCTCCGACGGAAATTTCCGTATAACGGAGAAATAAGTGATGATCAGAATCACATCTGCCAGAATCCAGGCTGCCGGGGAGGCGAAAGCCACACCCAGAAAGCCCAGCCTTCCCACAAGACCAAAGGCCACGGAGGCACGGCCGACAAGCTCGAAAACGCCGGCAAACATGGCGATGAAGCTGTAGCCCATGGCCTGAATGCTGTTTCTCAGGATAAAGATCAGCATCAGGAAGGGATAAAACGATGAGATCACCCGGAGGAAGAGCTGAATCTGATCCATGAGCTCCGTCTCATTGGAATCGATAAAGAGCAGGGCGATATATCTGCCTGCGCTCCAGACAATCACAAAGGAAATCACACAGAGGCAGGCACAGATCAGACAGGCACAACGGATGCCCTTCCGGATTCTGCCATACTCCTTCGCTCCGAGGTTCTGACTGCAGTAGGTGGCCATCGTGGTTCCCATGCTCTCAAAGACTGCTGAGAAAATGAAGGAAATCTTGTTTCCCGCAGTCATGGCCGCCACGGAAACGGAACCCAGACCGTTTACCGCGCTCTGCAAAATGACGCCGCCCACAGCCGTGATGGAAAACTGCAGCGCCATGGGAATACCCTGTTTTAAGAGAGCGCCCATTTTTTCCAGGGAAACCTGGAACTCTTCCTTCCGAATCCGAAGCACCTCATAATGACGGAACATGTAGAAAAGACAGAGGACGCCGGAAATTCCCTGGGAAGTCACCGTCGCCACAGCCACGCCCGTGGTTCCCATATGGAAGACGATGACAAAGAGAAGGTCCAGAATGATATTCAGGACGGAAGAAAAAATCAGGGCAAAAAGCGGGGTCCGGCTGTCTCCAATCGCCCTCAAAATCGCGGAAGCCGCATTATAGAGCATGGAGAAAAAAGTTCCCGCCAGGATCCAGATGAGATAGTTATAGGAATCGGAAAAAATCTCCTCCGGAGTTCCGGTCAGTTCCAGAATATCCTTACAGAAATACATCGTGAGCGGCGTCATGATGGCCGAGATGATGACGATGAGGTAAAAACCGTTCGCCATATAGTTTCTCATGCCTTCGTAGTCCTTCGCTCCGAAGCGCTGGCCCACTTTGACGCCAAAACCGATCGTGATGCCCATGGCGAAGCCCAGAATCAGAAAGTTGATGGAACCGGTGGCTCCCACTCCTGCCAGGGCGTTGACTCCCACGAATTTTCCCACGACAATCGTATCCACCATACTGTAAAACTGCTGGAACACACTGCCCAGAAGCACGGGGATAAAAAATTTCAGTATCAGTCCCAGAGGATTGCCCCGGGTCATATCCTTGCTCATTTGTTTCTCCTCCTTTAGCACATACCTACGAATTGCTCCGCTGCAAAGCAGCTCTCGTAATTCTGCAAACATTCGAAATCCGCTGATTTACTGCGTAAATCGCTACTTTCTCATGTTTGGCGGGTCCCAAGTTCAAAATCCTTATCGTGCAAGCACGAACGGCTTTTTGAACTTTTGACCCTGGTATTCAAAGTATATCAGGAGTTTTTCCAAAGAGCAACTGTCTTTTTTGTTTACCAGCGTACGAGGCGGTAGTAGGTCCGGGCTGTGAAAAAGTAGACCAGGCCGTAAAAAGCCAGGAAGATAAAAAAGGTCAGAAGCACGCCGATGAGAAAAATCTTCTGATTTCCCAGATTCATCAAAAGTAATATCTTACTCATCATCGGATAGGCGAAGACCATATGAACCCCTGCGGCCAGCACGGGCAGAAGAAAGACCGTTTTCACCTGGCTGTTGATCGTCCGGCGGACCTCCCGTTTATCCATGCCCACCTTCTGCATGATGACAAAGCGGTCGTGATCCTCATAGCCCTCGGAAACCTGTTTATAGTAGATGATAAGCACCGTCGCCATGAGAAACAGAAAGCCCAGGAAAATGCCCACAAAGAAAATGCCGCCGTAAAGGGAATAGAAATTTTCTCTCGAGGAAGCCGCTCCCTCGATATACACCAGACTTCCCCAGTCTTTTTCTGCCAGAAGGGAGGACAGAGCTGTCTCCATCTCCGCCTGAGTCTTGCTGTTTCCGTCAAGATCGATACCCATAAAATAATTCCAGGTCCCATTTGTCACGATTTCCCCGGTCAGTTCTTCAATGGAAGCCTGATCCGGAAAGATCAGATAATAGATGGAGCCCATCATGACCCTCTGAGCCTTCACAGAATCCAGGCCTGTCACGGCTCCCATCATCTTCCACTCTTTTCCCTGGATCGTCAGAGTTCCTTCCAGAGCTTTCTCGGCCTTTCCATAGACACTGTCATAAAAGATCTCCCCCTGACCAAGCGTGAGATTCTGCCCGGTAATCCGGTTGAAATCGTCGAGAGACAGACAGTAAATCGCCACTGCACTTCCCAGGCCTCCATTCGGATCATAGGTAAAGGTTTTCTCGTTTCTCTGGGCATAAAAATTCCGGTACCGGTAATTTTCCTCGTTATCCTGAATCGAAAGACCGTACTGAGCCGCAGCATCAGCAGTCAGCTGTTCCAGTTCCGTGATCTCTTCTTCCGTCACCCCGCTGGCTGTCACCTGGACATTTCTCGGGAAACGGGTCCTTAAAAGGTCGTCCATTCCGAAGTAAAGGCAGGTCGTCGTGGATACAATGAGGATCACCGCCGTGGACATGATACAGATGTTCGCAAGCCCTGCCGCATTCTGCTTCATTCGGTAAAGCATACCGGAAACGCTCGTAAAATGGCGGCTCTGATAATAGTAGCCTTTGTTCTTTTTCAGCATTTTCAGTATAAAGATGCTTCCTGCCGTGAAAAGACAGTAGGTTCCGATGATGACCAGCACCACCGCCAGGAAGAAATAGGCGATAGCGCCCAGGGGCGACTCGATGGTTACCGCCAGATAATAGCCGGCTCCCAGGGAGACAAGACCCACAAGAACGAGAAACCAGCGGTTTTTCGGCTCCCGCTCCGCCGTCTGATTACTTTTTAAAAGCTCCGTGGTCTCAGAGCGGAAGATCTGGCGCACGCCATGGATGGCCAGCAGAAAAAAGACCATTCCGAAAAGCACCACCGTCTCCGTAAAGGCTGATACGGAGAACTCAAAGCCCAGAATCCGGGGTGCATGGAGAATCCGGCAAAGTAGCAGAAGGACCGCCTTATAAAAGACCGTTCCCGCCAGAAGGCCTAAGCCCAGACCCAGCAAAACTGTGTAAAAAAGCTCCAGAACCAGAATCAGGGCCACATGGCGCTTCTCCATGCCTAAGATGTGATAGAGGCCGAACTCTTTTTTCCGCCGCTTCAGAAGAAAGCTGTTCGTATAAAAAAGAAAGATCAGGGAGAAAATACCGACAATCCGCTCCCCCATCAGCAGGATCTCTCTCATAAAACCGCCACCAAGCATGAAATCCAGCGCCGGACTCACGGCCAGGGCTCCCATGATGTCAAAGATTGCCGCCATTCCCGTCAGGGTCAGGATAAAGGGCAGGTACACCTGACGGTTTTTCTTCAGATTTCCCGCCGCCATCTTAAAAAACATGGTTTTACGCATGACGCTCACCTCCCGTGGTCAGGACCGTCATCGCGTCAGAAACCTTCCGGTACATCTCCTCCAGAGAATCAGCTCCGCGGTAGATCTGGTGAAAGACCTCGCCGTCCTTGATAAAGAGCACTCTTCCCGCGTGGGCCGCCGCCCGGACGCTGTGGGTCACCATAAGGATCGTCTGCCCTTCCTCATTGACCCGGTCAAAAAGCTCCAGAAGCTTTCCGGAAGCCCGGGAGTCCAGAGCACCCGTCGGCTCATCCGCCAGAAGAAGCTTCGGCTGGGTGATCAGGGCTCTGGCTGCCGCTGCCCGCTGTTTCTGGCCTCCGGAGACCTCGTAGGGGTATTTGTCCAGAAGACTCTGGATCTCCAGTTTTTCCGTCAGGGGCTTTAAGCGGCTTTCCATTTCCTTATAGGGCACCCCGGAGAGAACCAGGGGCAGGAAGATATTATCCCTGAGAGAAAAAGTGTCCAGAAGGTTAAAGTCCTGGAACACAAAACCCAGATTTTTCCGGCGAAAGGCCGCCAGTTCTTTTTCCCGGATATCTCCCATACGCTGACCGTTTAAGCGGACCTCCCCCGCTGTGGGCCGGTCCAGAGCCGCCAGGATATTGAGAAGGGTCGTTTTTCCGGAACCGGACTCGCCCATGATCGCCACATATTCTCCGGGTTCCACGCTGAAGGACACATTTTTCAGCGCCTCAACCTGATTGCCGCCGAAACGGGTCGTATAAATTTTTTTCACATTGCTGACTTCAAGAATCGCCATGATGAACCTCCTTAAACAATCACATTTTACACTCTGATTATAGGAGAAGGGAGAAATATCTGCCATTTCTTTGGCTTACATTTCCCCCTTCATCCTTACAAAACGGAAAGGTAACTGTTCAGTACCTTCACAGTTACAAGGAAAAATTCCTCAGAAGATCCAGCGTCACTTTTGTGCCTTCGCCCAGGGTCGAGGTGATGGTGATTCCGTGGGCCAGCCGCTTTAAAATTTCCTGGCAGAGATAGAGGCCGATGCCCGTAGACTTCTTGTCCCGGCGGCCGTTGTAGCCCGTGTAGCCCTTCTCGAAGATCCGCGGCAGATCCTCCGGCGCGATGCCGATGCCCGTATCTTCTATATATAAGAAGCCGTTTCCTCCGTAAATCCGGATGGTTCCCTTCTTCGTGTACTTGAGGGCGTTGGACAGAAGCTGCTCCAGCACAAAGACCAGCCATTTCTCATCAGAGACTGTCTCTATGCCGGTCTCCTGAAAGTCCAGAGCGATCTTTTTCCGGATAAAAGACCGCGCGTATTTCCGTACGGCCTGGCGGACGCAGTCGTCCACATCCACTGACCGGAAAGCCAGATCATGGTCCGGGCTGTCCAGGCGGAGATACTGGAGCACCATCTCCACATACTGCTCGATCCGGAAAAGCTCCATCGAAAGCTCGCCATTTTCCGGCGTGTCCTCTTCCTGAAGAAGGAGACTCATGGCCGCGATCGGCGTCTTGATCTGATGCACCCAGAGCGTATAGTATTCCTCCATATCCCGGAGTTTCTCTGCGGCTTCCGCCTCTTTCCGGTTCTTCTCCTTGAGCAGCGACTCGATGAGATCCTGATAGGCTTCCTCCTTCGGGTCCTCGCTCTCCGGGAGATCCCGAAGGTAAAAATCCTTCGCCCGCTCTCCCGCAAGCTGCCTTAAAAGCTTCTGTTTTTTCCGAAAGCGCCCAAAGCCACTGAGAAGCCAGACAAATTCTGCGATAAACACGAGAAGAATCCCGTACCCGGCGGCCTCCGGCGGAATCTGGTAGAGCAAAAGTACCAGCGAATAGATCAGAAGCCCCAGGGCCACCGCCAGAAGGACCTGGCGTTTCTCCAGAATATATTCTTTCAGATCAATCTTCATCGGAGATCAGATACCCCATTCCCTTTCTGGTGACAATAAAGTCTGTAAGTCCCGCCTGCTCCAGCTTCTTGCGGAGGCGGGTGATGTTTACCGTGAGGGTGTTCTCATCCACAAAGCAGTCCGTCTCCCAGAGTCTTGTCATGAGAGCGTCCCGGCTCACGGTTTTTCCCTTGTTCTCCAGGAGCATTTTCAGGATTTTGTAGTCGTTTTTCGTAAGATCGATGCGCTGGCCCTCGTAGGTCAATGTGGCGTCCGCGGTGTTCAGCACGGCCCCCTTATGGGCAATGAGCTCCGTATTGGCAGCGAAATCATAGGTTCTCCGTAAGATAGCCTGGATCTTCGCCGCCAGCACGTTCCGGTCGAAGGGCTTGGCGATAAAATCATCCCCGCCCATATTCATGGCAATAACGATATTCATGTTGTCGGAGACCGAGGAGAGAAAAACCACCGGCACCCGGGAAATTTTCCGGATCTCCATGCACCAGTAAAAACCGTTGCAGGCCGGAAGGGCGATATCGAGGATCACCAGATGGGGATTGTAGGAGGCGAAGGTGTCGAGAACCTTGGAAAAATCCTCCACACAACAGGCCTCCCAGCCCCAGTCCCCCATAAGCTTCTGAATGGAGCGGGCAATGACCTCGTCATCTTCTACGATAAGAATACGATATTTATTTTTCACGGCGAATATCCTTTATGAGCGCGTCCACGTCCTCTTCTCTGGTGGCCCAGCTGGTGCAGATCCGCACCATACTGTGGGAGGCGTCCACCCGCTCCCAGTAGGAAAAGCTGTATTTTCCTGCCAGACGGCCAAGTTCAGAATCCGTAAAGACCGCAAACTGCTGGTTTGTAGTGCTGCCAATGGGCATCGGAATGCCGAGATCCACCAGGGTGGAACGGATCTTCATTGCCATGGCATTGGCGTGGGCGGAAAGCTCAAAATAGAGGTCGTCCTTCATGAGCTCCTGGAACTGGATACCGAGAAGCCGTCCCTTCGCCAGCATGCCGCCCCGCTGTTTGATGAGATAGCGGAAATCTTTTCCGAGAGCCGGGTTTGTGATGATCACAGCCTCCCCGAAGAGAGCTCCCTGTTTCGTACCGCCTAAGGTGAAAGCGTCACAGTGCCGGGCAATGAAGGGAAGGGTCAGGTCATTATCCCTCGCCATCAGGCCGTAGCCCATGCGCGCACCGTCAATATAGAGATAGAGGCCGCACTCCTGGCAGGCATTGTAGAGATCCTCCAAGCTCTTCTGATGATAGATCGTGCCGATCTCCGTGGGGTTGGAAATGTAAACCATACCCGGCTGCACCATATGCTCGTGGCTTCCGTCCTCCCGATGAGCCTTTACTACTTCCCGGATCTGGTCCCCTTTGAGCTTTCCGTTCCGTCCCGGAAGAGCCAGGACCTTGTGGCCGGTAGCCTCGATCGCGCCGGTCTCGTGGCAGTTGATATGGCCCGTATCGGCGGAGATCACGCCCTGCCAGGGCTTCAATCCCGCAGCGATGACCGTGAGGTTCGTCTGGGTACCGCCCACCAGGAAATGGACCTGGCCCTCGGGCAGTTCACATTTTTCCAGAATCATCTCAGCGGCCTGACGGCAGTAATCGTCCTCCCCGTAGCCGGTGGTCTGCTCCAGATTGGTTTCAACCAGTCTCTTTATGATACGCTCATGAGCGCCTTCGTTATAATCACAGTTAAAAAAGATCATTTTCTTTTGTTCCTCCTGATAAAATGGACATGTCGCCTACCGGCGACATCACATATAAGCCAGCTGTTTCGCGCCTGTGACGCTCATGCAAGCATGGCTCATTCATGGCCGCCGTCCGGACTTTCATAGTAAAAAGTTCCACCTTATACCCTATCACATTTCCGGAGAAAATTCTATCTTTCCTTGCAATTCCCTGTTGGAAAAGTTATAATGACCTCAGCCGTCTTTTCTGCGGCAGAATGGAGTTCTCTATGAAAAAATTCAAACGCATCCGCCGGATCTTTGCCTGGATCGGCATCGTCGTCCTAGTTGGGCTCTATGTCACCACCCTGATTCTGGCCTTTTCCGGCAGCCCCATGGCTCAGGCGCTGTTTCGCGGTTCCTTCGCGGCTACCGTGGTTTTCCCGGTGCTGCTCTACGCCATGCAGATCATTTACCGGATCCTGAAACCCGACGATACCGCCGACGACCCGGACAAGAAAAAAAGATGAAAAGCCTCTCCGGGCCTTTCATCTTTTCTTATTTTAGAAGATAAATCCGTATTCATCCTGCTTTTCTTCCATGCTCTGGCCCTGCAGCATACTGCTGACCATCTGGGGAAGGGAAGCACTTTTCTTATAAGTCAGAAGAACTTTGCCCTTATCCAGGCAAGGGAGCTTCATCTCCGGCTCCTCGAAGAGGCTCCTGCATGGACCGATGCCCCGCCCGATGGCGGTGGTAAAGGTCACATATTCGCCCTTTTTCACGCGGCACATTTCTCTCCGGTAATCGGTGATGCGCCCCGGATAGAGGCTGTTCAGGGTAGCCTGGCGGTAAAAATCAGCCAGAAGCTCTTTCCTGTGGTTCTTCATCCACTCCAGATCGCCGTTCAGAAGCTTCTCGCTCTCCTCTCTGGAAAGCTTCGCACATTTCTTGAAATAGAGCCCGTTCTGCATATATTTTTTCTCCAGAAAGATCTGGCTCTCGTCTCTGTTCTTCATACAGAGATAATAGCTCGCCACGGCCTTTCGCTGGCCGGCTCCCTGAAATTCCAGTTTTCTTAAATGGAAGCTCTCGAGGTTCCCGGTATTCGTGGAAAGGTAGGCTTCCTTCAGTTCTTTATATCGTTCTTCTGTAATACTGTTGGTCTGTGCATAATAGGTTGTGTATATCACTTATGATCCCCCTTTAATGCTGCTTGTTTGCATTGTGTTTCATTGACCCGGCAGCTCCATTTCGTTCGGAACTCCCCTTACCGGACATCAAAAGTATACCAAAGAAATGTGAAGATGTCATGTTAAACTTCTAAATTATTTCTAAAGTTTCCTGAGTTTTTTCTTTATTTTTCGACACATTGTACAAATAGTGCCCATTAAAAAGCCGTCCCGGAAAATCCCGAAACGGCTTTTATTTTTAAGATTATTTATTGCGGTAGATGATGTCCTCACGACCCGGTCCGTTGGAAACCATGGTGATGGGGAAGCCGATCTGCTCTTCCACAAACTCAATGTATTTGCGGCAGTTCTCCGGCAGATCCTCGTACTTCTTGATACCGCGGATATCGCATTTCCAGCCCGGCAGCTTGGTGAATACCGGTTTTGCTTTCTCCAGAGTCGGGGTAGTCGGGAAATCGGTGGTCACTTTGCCGTCGATCTCGTAACCGATGCAGACCGGAATCTCATCCAGATAGCCCAGAACGTCCAGAACTGTGAAAGCCACGTCTGTGCTTCCCTGCATGCGGCAGCCATATTTGGTGGCAACGCAGTCGAGCCAGCCCATTCTTCTCGGACGGCCTGTGGTGGCTCCGAACTCTCCGCCGTCTCCGCCTCTCTTACGAAGCTCGTCTGCCTCGTCGCCGAAGATCTCGCTGACGAAAGCGCCTGCTCCTACAGCACTGGAGTATGCCTTTACAACGGTAACGATCTTCTTGATCTCATAAGGCGGAAGGCCTGCACCGATGGCACCGTAAGCAGCCAGGGTGGAGGAAGAAGTTACCATCGGGTAAATTCCGTGATCCGGATCCTTCAGAGAACCGAGCTGACCCTCGAGGAGGATCTTCTTGCCCTCTTTCAGTGCGTTCCACAGAAAAGTGGAAGTGTCGCATACGAAGGGTGCTACCATATCGCGGTAGGTGTGAAGCTCTTCCAGGATATCCTCAACCTTCAGAGCCGGTTTGTGATACAGATGCTCAAGAATGACATTCTTCTGCTCCAGAACCCGGGCAACCTTGTCTTTCAGGAACTCCTCATCGAAGAGCTCGCAGACCTGGAAGCCGATCTTTGCATATTTATCAGAATAGAAGGGAGCGATTCCGGACTTTGTAGAACCGAAGGATTTCTTACCAAGACGCTCCTCCTCGCACTCGTCAAACAGAATGTGGTAGGACATCACGATCTGAGCACGGTCAGAAACCAGGATCTTCGGAGTCGGAACCCCTTTGTCCACGATGCTCTGTACTTCTTTGAACAGAAGCGGGATGTTCAGTGCCACACCGTTTCCGATGATGCTTGTAGTATGGTTATAAAAAACGCCTGACGGAAGTGTATGAAGGGCGAACTTTCCATAATTGTTTACAATGGTATGTCCGGCGTTTGCTCCGCCCTGGAATCTCACGATGATGTCGGCATCCTCTGCCAGCATATCTGTGATCTTACCTTTTCCTTCATCTCCCCAGTTTGCTCCTACAACAGCGGTAATCATGTTCATTCCTCCTATAGAAATGCGTTTATTTGCTTTAATTCATCTTGTCTGCCCCGCAGACAGGTTATATTATAGCGCATTTTTTATTATAAGTAAAATGAATAATATTTATATTTCTTATAACATTAACTTATATCTTCTCGTATCAGCTCAATCAGCTTCTGGGCCGCCGAGGATAAGGTCGCATGGCTTCCCTGGACGATACAGATGGAGCGCTCGGGAATTTTTTTCTGGATCTTGAGTTCGAAGAGCTCTCCGCTCTCCAGGGCCTCCCGGGCGAAATCGTAGACCACCGAGGCCACGCCGAGATTCCGTTTCGCAAACTGGACGATCATATCGCTGGTGGCAAGCTCTATCTCCGGGTGGACGAGAACGCCGCTCGCCTTTAAAAACTGGTCCATATACCGGCGGGTGCTCGTGTTTTTCTCCAGGCAGATCAGGGGTACATCCGCCAGTTCCTTCAGGGGAATAATCCGGTTTTTGTACTCCCAGAACTTATACCCGGCCACAAAGGTGTCCCGTATGGGCCGCACCGGAAAAACACTCACTTCCTCATGGCCCGTCACCGGTGAAGTCACGACGCCAAAATCAATGCGCCCTTCCTGCATATAGCGGAGCGTCTCCGGCGTGGGACCGTTTGTGACCGTGAGCTTGATCTTCGGGTAGGCCTCGTGAAACCGCTGAAGGTAAGGCAGCAGAAAAAAGCGGAGCGTCATATCGCTGGCTCCGATCCGGAGTTCTCCGCTCTCCAGCCCCTTCATCTCCCGGAGCTTTTTCTCGCCCCTAAGGATGGTCTCATAGCCGTTCTGCACATATGAATAGAGGATCTCCCCTGCAGGAGTCAGGCGCACACCTTTGCCGGTCCTCACGAACAGGGGGATCCCCACCGCATGTTCCAGAGCCTTGATGGCCTGGCTCACCGCGGGCTGGCTGACGGAAAGCTCCGCCGCCGCCGCTGTGACGCTGCCCTGCCGGGCAACGTAATAAAAAATTTTATAATATTCGAGATTGATATTCAAAAGACACCTGCTTTTTCATCAAACGTTGATCTCTGCTTTGACTCCCAGAAGTTCTTTGTTGGCATCCAGCACTGGATCTACGACATTTTTCAGGAAATTGTCCACCTGGAGCGGAGCGCGGCCCACATATCTTGCCGGGTCCATGGTCTTCTTGAGGTCTTCCAAGCTCAGGTTGAAGGCCGGATCTGCTGCGATGAGCTCCAGAAGGTTGTTCTCCTTTCCTTCCACCTTCACGGTGCGTCCTGCTTCCATGGAAAGCTCGCGGATGCGCTCGTGAAGCTCCTGACGGTCGCCGCCGGCTTTTACAGCGTCCATCATGATATTTTCGGTAGCCATGAAGGGCAGCTCGCTCATGAGATGTTTCTCGATGACTTTCGGATATACCACCAGGCCATCAACCACGTTCAGGCAGAGATCCAGGATGCCGTCGATGGCGAGGAAGCCTTCCGGAACGGAGAGACGCTTGTTGGCAGAGTCGTCCAGGGTACGCTCAAACCACTGGGTTGCGGAGGTGATGGCCGGATTCAGGGCATCCACCATCACATAGCGGGACAGGGAAGCGATACGCTCACTTCTCATGGGGTTTCTCTTATAAGCCATAGCGGAAGAACCGATCTGGGTCTTCTCGAAGGGCTCCTCCACCTCTTTCAAATGCTGAAGGAGACGGATATCGTTGGAGAATTTGTGGGCGCTGGCTGCGATACCTGCGAGAATGTTCAGCACACGGGTATCCACTTTTCTGGAGTAGGTCTGGCCGGATACGGGATAAGCGGCCTTGAAGCCCATCTTCTCAGCGATCATCGGATCGATCTTGTCGATGGTCTCCTGATCTCCGTCGAAGAGCTCCAGGAAGCTGGCCTGGGTTCCGGTGGTTCCCTTGGAGCCGAGAAGCTTTAAGGTGCCTGCCACATACTCCAGATCCTCGAGATCCATCAGAAACTCCTGCATCCAGAGGGTCGCTCTCTTGCCCACGGTCGTCGGCTGTGCCGGCTGGAAGTGGGTGAAAGCCAGGGTCGGCTGATTTTTGTATTTATCTGCGAAATTGCGGAGCTCGGCGATGACGTTGATAAGCTTTTTGCGAACCAGCTTCAGGGCTTCGCTCATCACAATGATATCCGTGTTGTCGCCTACATAGCAGGAAGTTGCTCCCAGGTGGATGATTCCTTTTGCCTTGGGACACTGCACACCGTATGCGTATACATGGGACATTACATCGTGGCGGACAACCTTTTCCCGTTCTTTCGCCACTTCATAGTTGATATCCTCCGCATGGCTTTTCAGCTCCTCGATCTGCTCGTCGGTGATGGGAAGGCCCAGCTCTTTCTCAGTCTCTGCCAGGGCGATCCAGAGCTTTCTCCAGGTGCGGAATTTCATATCCGGTGAAAAAATGTACTGCATCTCCTTACTTGCGTAACGCTCGGATAACGGGCTAACGTACTTATCGGTACCACTCATCTTTCCAGTCTCCTTTTCTTATTCATCTAAGCTTAAAGAAAGGGGCTGATGTCTCACAGCCCCTGTCCGATTCCTCTTGATTATAGCTCAAAGTTTTTTTAAAAGCAAGAGTAACTATTCTTCATTGTATTTTCCCAAAAATCCTACATGCAGCTGTATATTCATTTTTCTTCAACGCCTTGCGAATTTTAGGAATATGGCGTTGTAAATCTTTATAAATCAATTCATCCTCGCCAAATGCTTCTTCCGCATGTTTTATATATGTAAAAAAGTTTCCCGGATTAGCATCAGCCCCATGAACAGAATATCTTCGATACAGATTGTCTGAACCTTTTAACTTTGGATTCTTAGCAATCGACTTCGTTTTACGATACATTCGATAATAATATTTACTTATTGTTTTTGAACGAACAGACACATGCACCCCATCAAATGTAAATCCAAGAAAATTAATTACCTTTTTACTTGTATCTGCATTCTCTAATAATTTCTTTCCGACATTTTCAATTTGATTATTCGAAAACTCAAAAATCTGTGTTTTGCTAGGTTCCAATTGTAAATTAGGAACCGAATGTATTATGTCTATAATTCTATTGAAAACTGAGAGCTCTTGTCCTATTTTAGGAACAACTACTATAAAATCATCACTATATCTTCTATACATTCCACCTAGTGAAACAACATATTCATTTATTTTCTTATCTGCTTCAATCATATAAATATTTGCCAGTACTGCACTTATAAAGATCCCTGCGGAATTTGATGATCTTTCATATTTTTCTGAATATGTTTTCTATATTTGCGATAGTCTTCTTTGTCCAATGCAACTTTTCGCTTATTAAACTCCTTCAAACTTAATCCAGTAATAGACAACAAATCCTCTAGTTCCCATATACTATATTTAGTCACATTTTTGAAAACTGCATAATGATCAGCCGGAAGCTTTTCAACTTCCATAGCAGAACACCATTGTTTCTTCAAATACTGATGATCCAAGCAATCAAAGAACCCCGTAAAATCACCAATTAAAACATAAGCACCTTGTGTCTTTCGTATAAAATCAAATGCTTCCTGTGCAATCTGAATATTACTCTTCTTCAAATTTGTTCTATACGCAACCGGCACCATTGCGATATTTTCTTTATCTAGATATTCATTATAGTTCTCATTCAATATCGCACTATAATACTGGTATATGCATCTATCCATATGTGATGCATAACAAATTTCTCTTTCTTTATGTTTTACTCCAGTCCGTTTATTATATTTATCCATTTTCATTACATAATGAATAAAAGGATAGAAGCTGTGATGAGCAACTTTCATGGGGTTCGTAATATATCCTGATACTTTTGATATGTCCGTACGCACATCAAAATGAGTATATCCTTTTCTACTATTTGCTATTACCTTTGGATTTGATACCCACGCTGTAATATTCAATAAATCCTCTCCCTAAATTTGCAATACCCATCGACATGGAGGATAGCGTTCCTTAGCCGATGGGTATACTTTTATTCTTAGTAATCGTTATGATAGACATTTGCCTATATTTGATTGCCAGCTATCCTGTAGATGCAATACTTAATTGTGTTACAATCAAGCAGGAGGACAACTTTATGTTCAGCACTATCTTATTTGTAGTCTTGACCGAACTGGTCATCTATACCAACAGACAGTTTCCAACTTTCGATTTCGATTTATTGGTTGAACTGTTGACAACAATCTCCCACCCTTACAACTACTTGTAAGGCATATATAGAATACCATATTTTTATTTTATTTTCAATTTTAAATTTCTTATTTACAGCATTTTGACTCTTCTGATTTATTTCGCTGAATTTGTCGCTTGAGTAATTTCTGCTTCTGTTGCCGGAGTTGTCCATTTACCGAATACTCGAGATTCCTTAGACGGAATAACCCCCATATCTTTGTATCCCAATTTCTTCAATAGTGCCATACTTGGCTCGTTCTGCGGCTCAGTAAAGCTGATAAAATCCCACTCCGTGTACCGCTCGTGGAGCAGATCAATCAGAGCTGTCAATGCTTCGAACGCATATCCTCTGCGGTGATGTTTATAGGAAAACGTGTATCCAATAGAAATGGTTCCGTCATTCGGCATAACCACGATTTCGCCCACCATCTCGTCCGTGTCCTTCAATGCCACCGCCACTAGAAAAGGAGCGTCTACGGACATTATGTCGTCCTTATGACATTCCACCAGGTTAACGATGCCATCGTAGTCTTTGACTTGCCCACGCTGGTACCGGGCGCAAATCTCATTGTTGCGGTAGTCATACATTATCTCCGCATCCTTCACCGCAACATTTCGCAGACGCAGACGATTCGTTTCCATAAAGGTCATCGTAATTCCTCACTTATTTCATAATTCTTTTATGTACAAAACGTACTGACCCACACATTGGAATCCAAGTTCGCCCAAAACAGACTTTTCATCCTCAGCGCAGAAGTATGTCATATATTTGGCATCCAAACGTTTGCACTCACTCAATGAAGCTGTCAGCAGTTCACGGAACACACTTTCATTGAAAGCCTCATCAGCAAACTCACTTCCGTATATTTCGTAGTACCCATCCTTACCTGTCAAAAACACGGCAGCAATTGGCTGATCTGCCTGATTGTAAACAAAGATCGTCCAATCATCAATCGTTTCAAAGATACGGTCGGCATTCCAGTAGGTGTCGGGATCTTCGTGATATACCCTTCGGAACTTATCAAAATTGTATCGAAAAATCTTTTCAATGCAGTCATCATGTTCCTTCGCCGTATATCCATCAAAGAAAAAAGAGTGATTCCAGTCCTGCTCAATGCATTGGAAACCATGTTCTGAAAGGAAGTGGATTGCTTCCTGATTATCTCCCGGAAAACCGAAATAAGCCGTATATCCGGCAAACTTTGTTTCAATAGTTTTTAGCAGCTCTGCCAGCGCCTGTTTTGTACCACGATTGATATTAAACTCATACAGCTGGAGATATCTGTCCTCCGGAATCCAATAATACGAAATCCAGCCCTCAACCTTCCCGTCAATACCGAACAGCAGCAGTTCGTATGTTTCCTTTGCTATGGCACGTTCAGCTGCCTTAAAGAAATTTGTCTTGGTTTTAATACCGTCTGCGTAGGTTGGATAGCATGACTTTTTCGGATTGAGAGCAACACTATAAGCAAACTCTCCATATTTCTTTATATCTTCAGGCGTGGCCTTTATCAGCACCTGCCGTACCTCCATTCGTTTTGATGTGTACACAGTTGTAACTACTCTTGTAACTGTTCAGTACCTTCGTGGAATAGTGGCTGCTGAATAGTTACCTATTCTTCATTGTATTTTCCCAGAAATTCCTGCATGCGGCGGTTGTCGGAATGGAAGACCTCCTCCGGCGTTCCTTCCTCTACGATGAGGCCTTTTTCCATGAAGACCACATGGTTGGCCACGTTTTTCGCGAAGTTCATCTCGTGGGTGACGATGACCATGGTCATGTGCTCGGCTGCAAGGTCACGGATGACCTTTAAGATCTCGCCCGTAAGCTCCGGGTCCAGGGCAGAGGTGGGCTCGTCGAAAAAGAGCACCTGGGGATTTAAGGCCAGAGCCCGCGCGATCGAGACACGCTGCTGCTGACCGCCGGAAAGCTGGCAGGGATAGTACTCCTCCTTATCGGAAAGGCCCATTTTTTTTAAGAGTTCCCGGCCGATGCGGTAAGCCTCCTCCTTTGACTTTTTCTGGACATGGATTAGCGGATCGGTCACGTTTTTGATCACGCTGTAGTGGGGGAAAAGGTTAAAATTCTGAAAGACCAGGCCGAATTTTTTCCGGATTTCCCTGAGCTCGGCAGGCTTTGCGTAGACCGACCGGCCAGAAGCATCCATCGAAACAGCCTTCTCGCCGAGATAACTCAGATCTCCGCCATCCATGGTCTCCAGCAGGGTCGCACATCTTAAAAGTGTGGATTTTCCGGAGCCTGAAGGGCCGATGATGGCCAGCACCTCTCCTTTTTTTACCGTCAGAGAGATGTCTTTCAGAACCTCAAGATCTCCGAAAGATTTTTTGATATGATTGATTTCAAGATAATTCATAAAGCCTCCTTAACGGTAATAATCCATGCGTTTTTCCAGTTTTTCCATGACAACGGCGACAATAAGGTTGAAGACATAGTAGAAAATGGCCGCCACCACGAAGGGTACAAAGGTAGTCTTCGACGCGGCGATCTGTTTTGCAATCGTGAACATCTCCATATAAGCCACAGCGAAGGCCAGGGAGGTGTCTTTTACCAGCGTAATGACCTCGTTGGTGACGCTGGGAAGAATCCGTTTCACCACCTGTGGGAAAATGATCCGGAAAAAGGTCTGGCTTCGGCTGTAGCCCAGAAGCTTCGCCGCCTCGTACTGGCCCACCGGCATGGACTCAATGCCGGAACGATAGATCTCCGCAAAATAAGCCGCATAGTTTAAGGAAAAGGAAAGGATGATGGCTGTAAAGCGCCAGTTTCCTCCGATGTTCATTTTAAACAGATAATAGGGGCCAAAGTAGAACACCATAAGCTGAAGCATCAGCGGCGTTCCTCTCATGACGGAAATGTAGATTTTAAACAGGTTCTTCAGCACCGGATTTTTCGCCATCCGGCCAAAAGAAATCACAAGGCCCAGAGGCAGAGAAAAGATCAGCGTCAGGAAAAAAATCCCGACGGTCCGCACCATGCCTCCGGAAAGCTGTGACAGAATCTGGGGTAAGCTCATATGATATCCTCCATAAACACTTATAACCCCCGGAAGCACAGGCTCCCGGGGGCCGTAAGGTTTTTGTATTTTTATTTACTCTGCTGCGCTCTCAGTTTCGGTCTCAGCAGTTTCCGCAGCGGTCTCGCTCTCAGCCTCGGAGGAAGCTTCCTCCTTATCCTGGCCTAAGCATACCATATCGGTGAGCTCGTATTTCTCAGCCAGTTTGTCGAAGGTGCCGTCTTCCAGAAGCTTATCAAGATCAGCATCAACGATGTCGCGAAGCTCGGTGTTGCCTTTCTTGAAGCCGATGGCATATTTCTCAGAATTGAGGTGCTCATCCAGGATCTCGTAATCATCGCCGTTGTCACGGCTCTCGATCTGATATTTGGCTACGCCGATATCCATGGCGATGGCATCCACAGCTCCTGCCTGGAGCTCCACGAAAGCGCTGTTGTAATCGGCAAACTCCTGAAGGGTTCCGAAGGTGTCTGCAAGAGCTTTCTGCTGGTCCTCATCCTGAAGAACCTGAAGGGCTGCGCTGGCTGCCTGCACGCCTACGGTCTTCCCTGCAAGATCAGAAAGAGCGCTGATGCCGGCATCTTTCTTCACCACCATCACCTGGCTGTTATCCACATAGGGCTGGGACCAGGTATAGTCATCCTCTCTTCCGGTCATCGTGAAACCGTTCCAGATGCAATCAATGGAACCGGAATCCAGCTCCATATCCTTGGACTCCCAGTTTATCGGGGTCTTCACAAGCTCCCAGCCTTCCAGATCACAGACTGCCTGAGCCAGCTCCAGATCAAAGCCGGTGTACTCTCCGTCGTCTCCCATGTAACCGTAAGGCGGATACTCCGCATCAAAACCTACGGTAAATGTTTTTGTCTCATCTGCAAAAGCAACGGTTCCCAGAAGGGAAGCTGCCATCATTCCACAAAGGATCGCGCTGATCACTCTTTTTTTCATAATTATTTATCCTCCTTTAGTATATTAGCAGTTGACCACTCTACTATGCTAAATCAAAACCTGCCGTTATACTAACACAGCGCGTCTGCTCTGTCAAGGAAAAAGTGTAACTATTCAGAGCCCATCTCGATTCCGCTTTGCTTCATCTCGATGTGCCTGCTCGCCAAATAGATTTTTGGTCAAAATCGTTCGTTCATGCAAGCATGACTCACACTTTTAACAGAAAATCTGCTTGACTCTGAATATTACAAAAAACCGACCGTTTTCGCGATCGGCTTTTCGTTATGACGCACAGGTACTTTTGTGATAGGCGAGTTTCTCTTCCTCCAGGAAGGTCTGGACCGCTTTCCAGCGCTCTTTCTCGTCGGTCTCTGGCTCCTCCGGAAGCTGCCGGCTCTCCTTGAGCCAGGCCTCGATCTTCTCCCGCTGGACCTTCGGCACTTTTAGCTCATCCAGGCGCTTTTCGTAGTCCTCTCTCGAGAGGAAAAGGGAGAGCGTCGCCAGATATCTCCGGTAGATCTCATTGGAACGGACGGTCTCGTAGGATTTCCAGAGGCAGTCCGCCGCCTCCTCAAAGAGGAAGAGACGAGCATAGGCGGAGGCCAGGTTCGCATAAACCGCCGCATAGAACTGAACGCCCATTTTTCCCGGGTTCCGCTTCTTTAAGAGGGTGGAATATTCCTGGATAGCATTGTTGTACATATGGTACTCCACCAAGTAGTCCGCCTTTATTTTTCGCCGGAGATCCTCGGGCTGGATCTCAATCGTGCGGATCTTCTCCTGGAGCTCCCGGAACTCATCGTGGGAGAGATAGCCAATCTCCTTGAAAATCGGCAAAATAAAATTTCCGATCGTCTCCTCGTTTTCCAGCTGCTCATAAAGCTTCCGGTAAAGACGGACGAGACCCAGCTCGTCCCGAATCCAGTCCAGAAGCTTCTCATTGATGATGGTCTGATCCAGAAGATAAATATTTTTCTCCAGATAAAAACAGAGCTCCTCAATCGTAAAAATGTTTGTGCTGATACTCTCGATAAAATAGGGGTGTCGGGCTTTTTTCACCTGACAAAGATGGTAGCCGCTCATGCTTCTCCCTCCTTTCCCGGAGTCTTCTCCGCCGCAAAGGTGATAACTGCATCCCAGCGCTTACCGGAGGCAGGATAGAGATTTCCAAGCCCCAGGTCTGTCACCCGGACGCGACATTTCCTTTTCCCAATGAAGGAAAGATCCAGATGCAGCCTCGTCGCCCGGTTCGGCCGGTCGGGAAGGCCCGGCAGCCGCACCGTATGGGAGAGTTCCTCCCCCGCCATACTCTTGGAGTAGAGAATCACCTCGCTGGTATCGTCCAGGACGAACTCACATTCCGCCCGGGCCATGTACCAGTTGACACCGGCGCTGATCATCGGATAAAACTCCTGATGACCGCGGATGATCATTTCCATGCCCATGTTCTGCTCGATCATATCGGGACCCGCGTAGAGATAATCCCCCACCCGGTTCATCCGGGCATACTCCATGGCTGCATAGCAGGCGCCCTTGGTGTAAAGATTCTGTCCCATGAAGACCTTTCTCCTGTTGCAGAGGAAGGCCAGAGAATTGCCCATCCAGCTTTTATCGAACTCCTCGCCCACGAGGTAAACGCTGGAAAAGGTCCGTTTCCCGAACATTTTCGTGGCAAGCTCCAGGAATTTCTGGTCTTTGACTTCCAGCCAGAGCTTGTCGGGTCGGCCCTCTCTTGCCAGCTCATCGAGATAGAGCATGCCTTTCTCCTCGATGGAGACGAGGGCCGGCCGGGTTTTCCGTTCCACGGAAAACTCAAAAGCCGTGACTTTTCCATTTTCACAGGAGAAAAGGGCCACCTGGTAGGTCCAGAGATCCTTGCGCTGGTTCAGCATATACCAGTAGAAACTCTCCCGGTAATCCTGAAGAAATACATGATCCTTCGGAACGCCCACCCGCTCAAAGGCTGCGCGGATGCCGTCGGCCCAGGTGCCATTCATTTTCCGCATCGTCACCACAGCCAGGATAGAATCCGGCTTTCCGGCGGTGGCCAGAAGCTCCAGGCACTGAGCGAAAAAGTCCGCCAGCAGGGCCACACCCTCCTCTAAGCGCTGTTCCATGAGAGAAAACAGCTCTGCCGGCGTGGCGATCTGGTAATTTTCCTCCCCCGGCACGACGCTCACGGTCCTGGGACCGGAGTTCTGCCGGTTATAAAAGGTAAGCTGGGAATTTACCGGCCCCAGATCGATTCCCAGCGCCAATTCATTGATTTCACTGATCATTTATCTTCTCCTCACAACAGCTTGAAAATATGGTCCGCCAGAGCCTCCTGCTCTTTAAACTGCAGTACCGCAAACTCCGCATCCTCCAGATTTTTTTCCAGGAAGGCTTTGGACATCTGGTTCAGAAGATCGTACCGGCTGCTGCGGGAAAGATTGATATCCTGATAGTTCTTTTCCAGCATTTCGCTTTCTTTTGTCTTCTGATTCCACTCTTCGATGACCTGATATTTCAGATGATCCCCGTAAAACAGGGTAAATTCTTTCACGAAGATTCCCTCGTAGACCATGGTCATGGGCTCTGTAATGACGCGGCCGCCCTTGTCTTTTCCGTCTGTGATCTGGTAACGGATGTTCACCAGAGCTCCGGGATTGGCCCGGTACTCCACGAAGATCTTGTCGTAAAGCTGGCAGGCTCTCTGATCCTCCGCCGGGAAGTTCTTGAAAAAGGCCATCCGAAGACCGCGGTTTGTAAAGTTCTGAAGCAGCTCCCGGGAAAGGGCTCTTCTCTTCTCGTCAGGCTCCTTCAGCTCCCCGTAGAAGCGAAGGAGGGCCAGAAGGCAGACATCCTCATTATTTTTTCCCTTGATATAGCCCCGCTCGATGTAGCGGAACACAGGCTCCTTCACGGGCTGATCTTTCACCAGATAATCGTAGGCCCGGTACATAACATAGGCCTGCAGAAGCATTTTTCTTCCGAGGGCTTTCCGGTAGGAATCGAAGATCTCCTCGGTGTTCTCAGCTCCGCTCCTGGTAAACATGACCATGACGAGGATTTTTTCCTCCAGGACAAAAGTGTCCGCCTCAAAATCCTTTCCGGCCTGCCAGAGCTCTTTCATGCGCTCCACCGGGCCGTCGTAATAACGGAGCAGATAGGCCAGAATCACCTCGTCATATTTTTCATGGACAAAACAGTAATGGCAGAGGGCCAGAAGCATCTCGTCCTCGCCATATTCCATCGTGAGTACCATCCGGTGGCAGAGGCTCACGAGAGAAAGAAGGTTCACCTTTTCCGGCCCGTAAATTCCCGCCAGGGAAAAGGCCTCCCTGCTCATGCCTTCGGAGATCAGAAGCTCTGTGAGATGATAGCGGTCTGTCTTGGCAAAGGCGGTAAGGTTGATCTCGTGAAGAAACTCATAGAGGCTTTCCTCCCCCGGATTCTGGCAGTAGAAATCCAGAAGCTCCTGGCGAAGTTTTTTCCGGTAGGTCTCGCGAATTTCCTCCATCTCCAGAAGAGCGGCATATTTCGGCACGGTTTCCCGGTCAGGCTTCTCGCTGCTGCAGATATTCAAGAGAAGACCTGCGCTGTCCGGAGCCAGTCTCAGGCAGTATTCCCGGAAACGGATATCCGTCAGCATATTTTTGATTGTATAGGGAACGGAGGACTCGTAGCGGTTTCCATTCTCGTCCTCCAGGAAAATCCGATGATTCTCCGTATAGATCTGAACGTTGGCCCGGCCGCTTTTCAGCGGGCATTTTTCCTCTTTCTTGAGCTCCTCATGGTAGACCAGCACATAGCGGATCGACGGGTCCTCCACCTGAATCCGGTAGGTGAAAAGAAGCCGGGAAAGGTTCTCCGCCATTCTCCGGTTTAAGAGAGACTCCGTGATAAAGATCTCATAGAGGAAGGCCAGGTCGTCGTTGATATGGCCGAGCATAAGCTCGTCCACCATAAATTTTTCCATGGCGGGCCGGTAGCTCTGGTAGGCCTTCGGGTCCTTGTCTTTGTTTCGGATCACGTTGGCGTAGACGAAGGCTTTTTTCCGGTAATCGAGGGTATTATTATAGGAAAAATACATGCGGATGATCTGGGGAAGCGGCTTCTCGATGGGATCCTCCATGGACTCAATGTAATACTCGTAAAGCCCGGTGATCCGAAGATCCTGCTCCACGCCCCGCTCATACCAGACAAAACACTCTCTGTCTTTTCTCCTGCCTTTGAGCAGAAGGCTGATGATCGCGCGAAGAAGGCTCTTGGTGGGATTTTTCGCATAAATTTTTTCCAGCGTGTCCACAAGGCCCGGATGGTACTCCCGGTAACGGCCGGCCAGCTCCACGATCTGCATGATCAGCTCCGCATTCAGAAGATCTTCCTTCACCATAAAGCTTAAAACGCGGATCTCGAAATCTTCCAGCCGTTTCAGAAGAAGCGGCGATTTCTGCAGAACCAGAGCCGCCTCCAGATACATGATCCGGCTCGCGCAGCCGTAGATATACTGCTGCCGGATTGCATCCAGCTTCTGTCCCGGATGGCGGAGATAGTTCTCACGGATATAGAGGAGAAACCAGGTGAGCTTCCAGTTCTCGGGATTCCGTAAACTCAGCTCCCCAAGCTTTTCCTCCACATAGTCGATATATTTTTTATCCTTATTATAAAAGGTCGTGAGATACAGAAAATATCCCTGCTGCTCCGGTGCTGTCAGATGGTTTCTCTGCTGCTCGATCCGATCCAGAAGGAAGCAGGCCTCCTCCTCTTTTCCCGCGGAAAATAAAAGGTGAATGTGGATGAGTTCCATCATGGTTCCGGTGCCGCCGGCCTTCGTGTACTCATCCCAGGCCCTAATGGAGCGCTCCACCCAGGTCTCCGCCTGGATCCGTTTCAGCCGGAAATCCATATAGCAGTCGTAGAGAGCCGCCAGCTCCCGATGCTGCTCCTTGAGGTTTCCGTCCTTCTTTCGCAAAATTCCGCCGTGGACTCGCACCTCAAAGGTCAGATTCGTTCCCACGCCGTGAATGTGGATCCTGCCGAAATTCCGTCCGGCATGAAGTTCCTCCCGGTCGATGAGATAATTCAGAGTGTAGGTGCTTCCGATAAACTCATCGGTGGTGACAACGGGCTTCTCCACCTTGAGGAAGGGTGCGTCAGAAGTCACCTCCAGTTTGAAAAATCCCCAAGTGCTCTTCGTGAGAGTCAGGCTCTCCCGGATGGTCTGGGGCATTGTATCGTAGGAAGCTTCCGTCTTATCTGCCTGAATCACCACGGGTTCCTTTAAGCCCGCGGAAACCAGAAATTCTTCCATGCTCCGATAGCTCATGGCTTCATTCTGGAAGCCTTCGTAGAGAAGCCTGAGTTTTGGCGCTTTCTCTTTTAAAAATTCCCCAAAGCTCCCGGATGCAAAGAACACATAGGCTTTCTGGAAATCCTTCTGAGCCAGGGTCACAAAATCCTCTAGGCTCTCGCAGGGCTTCTCAAGCTCCTTCACCTCCGGAGCCTCGATCTCGATGCGATAAGGAATGGCATACTCGCCCAGACTGGAGGCCACAGTCAGTTTTCCCTCCAGCACATCTCCTTTTTCCATGCCTGTGGTGTCGATCTCGTAGATCACCTTCTCGCTGATGGCAGAAAAAGCCGCCGGCTCAAAGGCAACTCTGGGGCTCTCCGCATAAAGAAAGCCCTTCACCTTCTTCTGGGCCGGATTTTCCAGGCTGAAACTTCCCCTCACCTGCTTGCCTTCCCGCACTTTTGCCTCTATTTTATCCTCGGATATCTGAAGCTTCGGAGTCTCATATTCAAAAATTCCGTTTAACAGCTGTTCGATTCTTCTTTTCAAAACTTTCACCTGCACTTTTTCATTGGCTTTCATTGATATACATACTCCTAGGAAGTATAACACTAACCCGAGGGGTTCCGCAAGGTTTGTTTTGTGTGATATAATAAGCGAATCGAAACAGGGAAATCACTATTTTTCAGTCCTTCATGATCACCTGTTATATGGATTCTTCTGTATCAAAGAAGATGATGATCACATAGAAATTGGCCTGGGTATGAAACCAGAATATACAGGTATCCACCACACAGCCCCGCCCACTGCTTCCCGGCGGGGCATCCGTCTGGACCTGACATTGACCGCATATCGTAAAATCTCAAAATGAGTCAAACATACCCCCAAAATCGCATGACTGCAATCCTAAAAATTCCAAAACAAGTCAAATGCACACCAAATCGCATGAACGCAAATCAAAAAAAGCTCAACGCAGTCAATTCTACAGCCAGTAACTCCGAAACACACCGCGTCTCAGACAGAAATTTTCCAAAAATAAAATACACTGCACAAATCTCACTCTGATTCGCAGTTGTTAAATATACCTGTACGGGTACATGCATTTTCCTCATCGCTATAGCAACAACTATAAATAGAAACAGGCAGGAGCCTTCCCCAGCTCCTGCCTGTTTCTTATCTTACTCTTTATTCCTCATCCTTCGCCCAATGTAGCGCGTATTTCACAGCCTTATTCCAGCCTTTGAGCTTCTTTGCCCGCTCTTCCTCGGTGATGGCCGGGGTAAAGGTCCGGTCGATAGCCCAGTTCTTGCGGATCTCGTCCTGATCCTTCCAGTAGCCTACGGCGAGGCCGGCGAGGTAGGCTGCTCCCATAGCGGTGGTCTCCACACATTTCGGGCGGTTCACCGGCGCGTTGATGATGTCTGCCTGGGACTGCATCAGGAAATTGTTGGCGCTGGCGCCGCCGTCCACCTTAAGCTCGCTCAAGGAAATACCGGAGTCTGCCCGCATGGCATCCAGCACGTCATGCACCTGGTAGGCGATGGATTCCAGTGTGGCCCGGGTGATGTGGTACTTGTTCACGCCACGGGTGATGCCGACGATCGTTCCTCTCGCGTACTGATCCCAGTGGGGCGCTCCAAGACCGGTGAAAGCAGGCACCACATAACAGCCGTGGGTATCCTTCACCTTACGGGCCAGATACTCGGAATCCTCAGCGGAATCGATGAGACGCATCTCATCCCGGAGCCACTGGATAGCCGCTCCGGCCACGAAAATCGAACCCTCCAGCGCATAGTTCACCTTTCCGTCGATGCCCCAGGCGATCGTCGTGACAAGGCCGTTGCTCGAAAAGACCGGCTTCTCGCCTGTATTCATCAGAAGGAAACAGCCTGTACCGTAAGTATTTTTCGCATCTCCTGCCTGGAAACAGGTCTGGCCAAAAAGCGCCGCCTGCTGGTCTCCTGCCGCTCCGCCCAACGGAATCGGCGCGCCGAAAAACTCCGGAGCCGTCTCCCCGTAGATGCAGCTTGAGGGCTTCACCTCCGGCAGCATACAGACAGGAATGTTCAGTTCCTTTAAGATATCCTCATCCCAGGCCAGCGTATTGATATTAAGCAGCATAGTTCGGGAGGCGTTGGAATAATCCGTCACATGGATCTGCCCCCTGGTCAGCTTGTAGATGAGCCAGGTCTCCACGGTTCCGAAAAGAAGCTCTCCCCGTTCTGCCCGCTCCCGCACGCCGGGCACCTCATCCAGAATCCATTTTAGCTTCGTCGCCGAAAAGTAAGCATCAATGACAAGGCCTGTCTTCTGGCGGAAACTCTCCGTCAGTCCTTTTTCCATCAGGGAATCACAATATCTCGAGGTTCTCCGGCACTGCCAGACAATGGCGTGATAGACCGGCTCTCCGGTATTTTTGTCCCAGACGATGGTCGTCTCTCTCTGGTTTGTGATGCCGATGGAAGCGATATCCACAGCCTCGGCCCCGGCCTTTTGCATAGCCTCCACAGCCACGCCCAGCATCGTGGACCAGATCTCCCCCGCGTCATGCTCCACCCAGCCGGGCTTCGGAAAATACTGGGTAAATTCCTTCTGAGCCACGCTCACCATGTTTCCTTCCCTGTCAAATAAGATACAGCGGTTGCTCGTCGTTCCCGCATCCAGCGCCATTACATATTTCCCCATCGTAAGCTCCTCCTTAGTTACAGAAAGTCTGTCTTTACGACCAGTGTAACGCGGCAAAAGTCATCTGTCAACGACGGTTTTTGCTCTGCTTCTCTTGACAAATGAAAGTCTATTCTTTAGGATAAACATAAGAAAACTTTTGGAGGTATACTATGGCTAGAGAAGATTACCACAACGCGCGTGTGGCAGGCCGCAAGGCGTACCGGGCCGATGTACAGGCCGGCCGCTATCCCTACCTGCCCGCCCTGGATGATATGATATCTTATTCCGAAACCCAGGGAGAATACCCCTTAGGCCGGGTGGACATTCCCTTAAATCTTATTGTCGGAACAAAAACCGCCGGCCGGCAGAAAGCCTTTGCCAGCAACTTCATGCCCCTTCTGGGAGAAAATACCGAGTTCGGCATGAAATGGGCTACCCTCTACGACTCCCAGTTAAACGAGGGCATCCGGGACCCCATCAAAGCCTACGAATTCATGAATAAATTCTATGTAGAGGAAGGAAACAAGCGTGTCAGCGTCATGCGGGCCGTAGACGCCGCCTATATCCCGGCTATCGTTACCCGGATCCTTCCCAAACGGACCGAGGAAAAAGACAACCTGATTTATTACGAATTTGTCGATTTCTATAATGTAGCCCACACCAACGAGATCTGGTTCAGCCAGTTGGGAAGCTTTCCTGCTCTCATCCAGGCCATCGGAAAGAAGCCCGGAGAGCCCTGGTCCGATGAGTTCCGCCGGGATTTCTTTTCCCTCTATAATACCTTCTCCGAATATTTCCTGGCAAAGGGCGGCGAAAAGCTCCCTGTGACCATCGCCGATGCCTTCCTCAAATATCTGGAAATCTACGATTACGAGGATATCCTGAAAAAGAGTCCCGCTGAGGTCAAGGAAGATGTCAACCGGCTCTGGGATGAGTTTTCCGTTACCGGTGATGAAGGCTCTGCCCTGGTAAAAGACACCGGGGACGCCACCACCACCTCGAAGGGTCTCTTAAGCCTGACCCGCCTCTTCTCCGGCAGAACCCAGAAAGTCAAGATTGCTTTCTTAAACGAGAAGACCAGCGAGACTTCCAGCTGGACCTACAGCCATGAGCTGGGCCGCCTGTATCTCGAAGAGACCTATCCCAACAACGTAGAGACCTTCCACATCGACAACCTGGAGGAGGGCGAGAGCGCCGAGAAAGCCATCGAGTCCGCGATCCAGCTGGGCAGCGATATCATTTTCACCACCTCCCCCTGCCTCATCAAATCCAGTGTCCGGGCAGCTGTGGCTCACCCCAACGTGATTATCCTGAACTGCTCCCTGAATCAGTTCTACCACTCGCTTCGCACCTACTACGGCAGAATGTACGAAGCCAAATTCCTCATGGGCGCCATCGCCGCCGCCATGTCCCAGACGGACCACATCGGCTACCTGGCAGATTACCCCATCTACGGAACCATCGCCAACATCAACGCCTTCGCCATGGGTGCAAAAATGATCAATCCCCGGGCCATGATCCATTTGGAATGGTCCCGCATCAACCACTGGAGCGGCCGTCACCTCTCCGAGATGGAGGAGGTTCAGGTCATCTCTGGCCAGGATATGATCCGCCCCGACGCTCCTTCCCGGGAGTTCGGTATTTACAAAAAAGGAAAAGACGGCATCGAGAACATCGCCTCTCCGATGTGGCACTGGGGTAAATTCTACGAGCAGATCGTCCAGAACGTACTGGACGGCACCTGGAAAAAGACAAAGACAGCCATGAACTACTGGCTTGGCCTTTCCTCCGACGTCATTGATATCGTTTATTCCAACAATCTGCCTGTAGGCACCCGCCGGCTTCTGAAATTTCTGGAAGCCTCCATCATCAAAGGCACTCTGGAGCCTTTCTACGGCGTTCTCTATTCCCAGGACGGCATCGTGCAGAAATCTGAGGATGAAAGCATGACACCGGAGCAGATCGTGACCATGGACTGGCTGGCTGACAACGTTCTCGGAGTGATTCCTACCTTCAGCGACCTGACCGATGAGGCCAGGGAACTGGTACTGCTGCAGGGACCCCTGAATACAGAGGAGTAAAATACATGAGAATTTTAGTGATCGGCGATCATGAATCCAAATCCCTCTGGGATTTCTACGAACCTTCCAAACTGGAGGATATCGACCTTATCATCTCCTGCGGAGACTTAAGCCCCCGATACCTTTCTTTCCTCGTGACAATGGCTCACGCCCCGGTACTCTACATCCACGGAAACCATGACGACAAGTATGAGATGACCCCGCCCGAGGGCTGTATCTGCGTGGACGATGATCTCTACGTCTACAATGGAATCCGCATTCTGGGCCTGGGCGGCTCCATGCGTTACCGCTACGGCACACACCAGTACACGGAAAAAGAAATGCGGACCCGCATCCGGAAGCTCTGGATGAAACTGATCCGCTACAAGGGTTTCGATATCCTCCTGACCCACTCTCCGGCCAAGGATATCAACGACGGCGAGGATCTGCCCCACCAGGGCTTCGAGTGTTTCCGGACCCTGCTGGAAAAATATAAGCCCAAATATTTTATCCACGGCCATGTTCATATGAGCTACGGTCGAAAGTACAAGAGAATCGACCATTATCAGGACACCGTGATCATCAATGGTTATGATCAGTATGTCTTTGATTATGAAAATCCTGATTTCTCCTCCGACGTCAGCCGGGCCGGAACCCATATGAGTAAATAGTATTAAGAAAAACGGACCATCTCTTTCCGGAGCCGCTTCATGATCTTTTTCTCCAGGCGGGAAATGTAAGACTGTGAGATCCCCAGGATATCTGCCACTTCTTTCTGGGTCTTCTCCTCCCCGTCCAGGGAATTGATCCCGAAGCGCAGGGAAACGATGGTCTGTTCTCTTTTGCTGAGCTTTCTTATGGCCCGGTTCAGAAGACGGTACTCTGCCTCCGTCTCCATATCTTTGTAAATCACATCTTCATCCGTTCCCAGAATATCCGATAAAAGCAGCTCATTTCCGTCCCAGTCCACATTCAGGGGCTCGTCGATGGAGACCTCCATCCGGGTCTTGCTGTTCCGCCGAAGGTACATGAGGATCTCATTCTCGATGCAGCGGGAGGCGTATGTGGCAAGCTTGATCTTTTTCTCCGGCACAAAGGTATTGATGGCCTTGATGAGGCCGATCGTCCCGATGGAAATCAGATCCTCCACACCCACTCCCGTATTGTCGAATTTTTTCGCTATGTATACCACCAGTCTTAAGTTGTGCTCGATAAGGAGGGATTTGGCTTCCTCGCTGCCTGTCTTTCCCAGCCGCTCGATGGCGGAGGCTTCCTCGTCCGGCAAAAGAGGCGGAGGCAGGACTTCGCTTCCCCCGATATAGTGGATCTCATTTTCCTTCTGAAAAAGCACGGTCTGAAAAGCGGGAACCATGCGAAACTGAAATTTACCCGGCATTGCTACTTTTATCACCATTCTCTATTCCCTCCTAATCATCGGTCAGCGCGCTGGGCAGGATCATCTGATATCTGCCTTTGGCGCTCAGCGTTTCTTTACACACTGCCACGATGGGACGGTCGATCTTCTTTTCTTCCCCATCCCTGCTGATAAAAAGACAGTCCAGACAGATCCCCGGCAGGCAGCCGCTCTGCTTTCCCACCGTCTGATAAGGAATCCACAGGACCTTCGTTTTCTGATTAAAAAGCTCTTTCACCGCCTGGTACTCTACCACGGCCACCGGTTTTCCAAAGTATGGGTCCACCAGCCGGTTTCCCGTATCCCGAAGAGCGAAAAGTTTCTTCTGTCTCCCATTCCAGAAAAGCGTGACTTCCGTAAGATTCTCCGTCTCGTATTTCCACTTCTCCTTCAGGCGCAGGGCAGCGTAAATCAGAGCCGTACCGGCGATGCCGGAAAGGATCACCGGAAGGGTGAGTCCCAGGCGCAGCACCGGAAGCACTCCTCCCAGGAGAAACGCCATTCCGAAAAAGACAGCCGTACTTCTCAAAAGCCGTTTTCTCTGCCCGAAGGGAATTTGATAGCTTCCCTTCACCATGAGGAGCGCCATCGCCAGTGCCGCCGGAAAAAGAAGTCCCCCTTCCCCCGGAAAAAGAAAAAGCAGCAGGCAGCTGCACAGGCCTCCGAAGGCTGCCCCCACCGCCATGCGTCCAAAGCGTATTGGAAGTTTCGCCGCGATTCCCGTCAGGAACAGCAGCAGAAAATCCAGGCAGAAGTTTTCCAGAAAGAACTCATCCATATAAAGCTCGTAATACACAAAACACCCCCTGTATCCCACTGGGCCTTTGCTCTTTCAAGCAAGATCCATTATAGAATACAGGGGGTGCATATTTTGTCATAATCAGAAAGCGAATCTGCCATTTTCATCGACAGGATTCGACAGCACTTTGGTATGTAAATCAGCCAGCGTAACCGTTGGGGTTGTTGCTCTGCCATCTCCAGGAATCGACACACATGCGGTCGATACCGAACTCAGCCTTCCAGCCCAGCTCTCTCTCTGCCTTGGAAGCGTCGCAGTAGCAGGTAGCGATATCGCCTGCACGGCGCGGTTTAATTTCGTAAGGAAGGGTCTTTCCACAGGCTTTCTCAAATGCATGAAGCACATCCAGAACGCTGTAGCCCTTACCGGTACCCAGGTTGTAGACGTTGACGCCGCTGCCCGGTGCCAGTTTCTTCAGAGCCTTCACATGGCCTTTTGCCAGGTCTACGACATGGATATAGTCACGCACACCCGTTCCGTCCGGTGTATTGTAATCGTCACCGAAAACGCCCAGACATTTCAGTTTACCCACAGCTACCTGTGCAATGTAGGGAACCAGGTTGTTCGGGATACCCTTCGGATCCTCGCCGATGAGGCCGCTCTCATGAGCACCAATGGGGTTGAAATAGCGGAGAAGCAGGATGTTCCACTCCGGATCTGCGGTATGAAGATCGGTCAGAACCTGCTCCAGCATGCTCTTGGTACGGCCGTAGGGGTTTGTCACCTCACCCTTCGGACACTCTTCGGTGATGGGTACAAAAGCCGGATCGCCGTATACGGTTGCGGAGGAACTGAAGATCAGGTTCTTCACACCATGATTTCTCATAACATCACAGAGGTTGAAGGTTCCGGTCATGTTGTTGTGGTAATATTCCAAGGGCTTTGACACGGACTCGCCTACGGCCTTCAGACCCGCAAAATGAATAACAGCGTCAATCTTCTGCTCGTCAAAGATCTTGTTCATGCCTTCTTTATTCAGCATGTCTTCTTTGTAAAAAATAACTTTCTTGCCGGTGATCTTTTCCACCCGCTCCAGAGCCTTCTCGCTGGCATTGTAAAGGTTGTCCATGACAACGACCTCATGACCCTCGTTTAAAAGCTCGATGCAGGTATGGCTGCCGATATAACCGGCTCCGCCTGTTACTAAGATTTTCATAGCTGTGTCCTCCTTTTTATAAAAACGCTGCTGCGTTTTGAGCTGTTTACAAAAGATGGGACCACAAAATCGGGTCCCATCTTTCTATTACTTATCTCTTTCTCAGGAAATCCGGGATCTGGATATCTTTCTCCTGGATCTTGCTTTCCGGAGTTCTCAGTCTGTTAAGACCGGGAGCTGCCGGGGCCGGATTCACGGAAGGTCTCGGCTGGCTGTAGGAAGGAGCCGGGCTCTTTTTCGGGAAAGCGCTGACATTGGCTCTCTCACGGCTCTGGAACGGATTGCTGAAGGAAGAAGCGGTGGAAGTACTGTTCACTTTTTGTGTCTCCACACCGGCATTCTGGGCCTCCTCTGTGTGAAGGCCTGTAGCAATAACGGTAATGCTTGCTTCATCGGCGTATGTATCATCATACATAGCACCAAAGATGATGTTCGCATCCTCTCCTACCAGTTCCTCTACATAGCTGGCTGCATCGTTGGCATCCATCAGGGAGATATCACCGGAAATATTGATGATGACATCGGTAGCGCCCTCGATCGTGGTCTCAAGAAGCGGGCTGGATACGGCCTGTTTCACGGCCTCCATAGCCTTGTCGTCGCCCTTGGCCTGTCCGATACCGATATGAGCGATACCCTTGTTGGTCATAACGGTCTGTACGTCTGCGAAGTCCAGATTGATAAGAGCCGGCATATTGATCAGGTCTGTGATACCCTGAACGGCCTGCTGCAGGACTTCGTCTGCTTTCTTTAATGCCTCCGGCATTGTAGTCCGGCGGTCCACGATCTCAAGAAGCTTGTCATTGGGGATCACAATCAGAGTGTCCACGTTGGCTTTCAGTCTCTCGATACCTGCAAGAGCATTGCTCATACGGGTCTTTGCCTCGAAACGGAAGGGCTTGGTCACAACGCCGACGGTCAGGATACCCATATCCTTGGCAAGTCCTGCCACTACCGGAGCAGCTCCGGTTCCGGTTCCGCCGCCCATACCGCAGGTAACGAATACCATATCGGCACCCTGCATCACCTGTTTGATATCCTCTGTGCTCTCCTGGGCAGCCTGCTCGCCTACTTCCGGCTTTGCTCCTGCGCCCAGTCCCTTGGTCAGCTTCTCACCGATCTGGATGGTGGTAGGAGCCTTACAGAGCTGAAGTGCCTGCTTATCGGTATTGATTCCGACGAACTCTACGCCGCCGATGGTCTCGTCAACCATTCTATTTACAGCATTATTGCCTGCTCCGCCGACACCGATGACGATAATCTTAGCAGCAGACTCAGTTTCATTTGTCATAATTTCTAACAAGGGTATTTCCTCCTTCTCGCGTCTATATACGACCTTTCAGTCTCCTCGCGAACACTGAACAGCATCTTTCTTTCCCGATTACAGCATACTACACCCATTGCCGCAATCTTTATCATATATCATATAGGTTTTTCCCGAAATTATCAAGTATATATTTGAAAAAATTTTTATTTACTGAATGTAGGCTCCCGTGTAGGGGTCGATATAGCCATAGCCGTCGGTGATGATGTCTCCGTTGCTGTCCACATAATTATAGGAATCCACGTTGTAAGTGACATTTCCGTTTTTGTCCGTGTAGTAGCGGTTTCCGTCGGCGTCCTCGGCGAAGGTGCCATCAGACTCCTGATAGGTCAGAGCACCGCTGGCCTGGGTGGTATGGGTCTCCTCGCTGTCGGAATTGTCGGAGCTTCCGGCGATCACATTTCCGTTCTCGTCCGTCTCCGTCTCTCCCGCGGTCTCTGTCTCCGTCTCGGGCGTATCCCGGTAAGTGACAGACTGGGACTGGCTGGAATAGCTCTCCATATTGAGGTTGCCACTCTTGTCCGCCACGGTGGGAAGAATGGAGGAAAGGACGGAAATCTTATCCTCGATCGAGGACTCGTCTCCCATGAGCACATTCAGTTTTCCGAAAATCAGGATCAGCTCGTCCTTCGTGGAATAGCGGATCTCGTCCGGCGTCAGGCCTTCCTGGTTTAAAAGGTCCGCCACCCGGATCACCGTGTCAAGTTTGTCCGGATCGGTGGCCGTCAGGTTTTTGTAGAGCGTCACCTTATCCAACGTAAGACCTGTGACTTCCGGCACATTCTCATGAAGCTTCTGGGAATTTTCGATAATAAGGCCTGTCCGGTCAAAATAAACATATTTTCCCTGGGTCCGCACATAACCCACGGCCTGTTTCTCATAGACGTGGACCTGAACCTTGAAGGGACTTTCCATCTTCACTTCCACGCTGCTCAAAAAGGGCAGGGCCTTCTCCGCTCTCGTCTTATCGCTGTATTTCCACATGAGATAAAGGGTGTTCTGGCACAGGCCATCCTGAAGGATAGCCTGCTGGATCTGGGCTGAAGTAAAGGTGTTGTTTCCGGAAACCGAAATCTCATTTACCCGGAAAAGTCCGAAGACGATCGCTGCCGTCAGGACCAGTACCCCGATGAACCCCCATATCACTTTGCCTTTTCTCTTCCGTCTTTTATGACTGTTCTTCATTCTGTCCCCCGTAAGTTTTGCTACAGTGAAAATTAAGTTGCTGATACATTGACAATGGATGCTTTCTTCATCTGCAAGACGGAGTAATGAGGCGTAGCGGTGGCTATGTCGATTGACGACAACGCAGCAGATAAAAAATCAGACAAGTCAAGGTGTCAGTTACTTAGTTTTCACTGTGCTGCTCTGCATGCAGGCACCCAGAGCGCCAAGATCTCTCAAAAGATCCTCGTAGCCTCTCTCAATATACCCGTCATCCTGAATCAGTGTGGTTCCCTCCGCTCCCAGAGCGGCCAGAACCAGAGCAGCCCCTCCCCGGAGCTCTTTCGCCCGGACAAAGGTGCCGTGAAGGGAAGAAACGCCCCGGATCAGGGCCCTGTTCCCTTTTATCTCAAGATCCGCTCCCATCCGGCGAAGCTGAGCCGCCGTCTGGAAACGTGCTTCAAAAATATTTTCCTCAATCTCGCTTTTTCCCCGGGCCACGGTCATGGCCGAGAGCAGGGCCGACTGAAGGTCCGTCGGAAAGCCCGGATAAGGGCTGGTTTCCACTCTTCCCGCAGGAAGGAAGGCCTCCCTGGCATCGAGAAAAATCCCTCTGGGACTCGTGTGAACCACCGCCCCTGTCTTTTCTATAACCTTCAGGACCTCTGTAAGCGTCCCGGTTTCCGCTCCTTCCAGGAATACCCGGCCTCTGGTGAGCACTCCTCCGAAAAGATAAGTCCCCGCCACAATCCGGTCCGATGAAAAAATAAATTCGCTGTCCTCCAGGCTGGAAACGCCCTCGATCCGGATCGTCTCCGTCCCGTCCCCTTCGATCCGCGCTCCTTTTCCCCGAAGGAAACGGCAGAGTTCTGAAATCTCCGGCTCTCTCGCCGCTCCGGAAAGGACCGTTACGCCCTCCGCCAGTACGGCCGCGAGGATCACATTTTCCGTGGCCCCCACGCTTGGAAAAGGAAGGGAAAACTCCGCCCCGGAAAGCCTCCTGCAGCTGGCCTTAAGCCCCCGCTCCTCCTCCGTAAAGGTCACTCCCATCTCTGAGAGCATTTTTAAATGAAGGTCGATGGGACGTTTTCCGATGGTGCAGCCTCCGGGATAGGGAAGACAGGCTTCCCCAAACCTTCCGAGCAGACTTCCCAGAAGGATCACTGAGGAGCGCATCTTTTCCCCGAGGCTTTCCGGAACCCGGTTTCTGTCAAGTCCCGCGGCATCCAGAATCAGAGCATCTTTTTCCACGGTGACACTGCAGCCCAGGCTTCTCAGTATCTCAAGGGTATAACCCACGTCTGTGATCCCCGGACAGTTGTGGAGCACCGTCCTTCCTCTGTGGAGCAATGCTCCGGCCAGAACAGGCAGGGCTCCATTCTTGGAACCCTGGATTTTCACTGCCCCGTCTAAGGGCCTGCCGCCCCTTACCTCATACCATACCAAAGAACGTCCCCCGCTTTCTTTCCTTGATACCTACGAATTGCTCCGCTGCGAAGCAGCTTACGCAAGGTCTCCGCTCCGCTTCGGTCGGTGCTAAACGTGTGCCACTGGCACACAGCACCTACAAACATTCGAAATCCGCTGATTTACTGCGTAAATCGCTACTGTCTACGCTCCGCTTCGGTCGGTGCAAAACGAACATCCACTGGATGTTCTGCACCTCATGTTTGGCGGGTCCCAAGTTCAAAAGCCTTATCGTGCAAGCACGAACAGCTTTTTGACCTTTTGACCCTGGTATCATAAGGTATGCAGAAAGCAAAGATTCCGTGCATCAGCATTTCCGGCTGATCCCCAGGACCAGCCCCATCTCAGCCAGAAGGAAAAGAATCGAGGTTCCTCCGTAGCTGACGAAAGGAAGGGTGATGCCCGTATTCGGTATGGTGTTCGTGACCACGGCCACGTTTAAGATCACCTGGATTGAAATATGGCCCATGACCCCCGCGGCAATGAGGGAACCAAAAAGATCCGGCGCATGGACGGAGACCAGGAAAAAACGCCAGATCAGCACCAGAAAGAGAAGAAGCAGAATCCCTGCCCCCACAAGCCCCAGCTCCTCACAGATGATGGAAAAAATCATATCATTCTGTGCCTCCGGGACAAAGCCCAGCTTCTGGATACTTCCGCCAAGACCCGTGCCAAAAAGGCCGCCGGAGCCGATGGCATAGAGCCCCTGGATCGTCTGAAATCCTTTCTCGTAGCTCTCCGGGTCCCGCCAGATCGCAATGCGTTCAAGACGGTAGCTCTCAAGCCCCAGAAAGATTCCCATAAAGCCTGCTCCCGCCCCAAAAAGCCCCACGAAGGGAAGATAGAACGGACTGGAGACAAAGACCAGAATCACGGCGATGCCAAGGATAATGACGGCAGTGCTGAGATTACTGGTTCCCACGAGACCAACGATGGGCAGAATCAGAACCAGGGTCCGGAAAAGCTCCAGCATCCCCTTTTTCTTCTTCTCTCTTCTGCTGATGGTCCGGGCCAGAAATAAAATCACCGCCGGTTTCGCAAACTCCGATGGCTGGAAGGATAAGGGCCCGAGGCTCAGCCATCGTCTGGAGCCGTTGATCGAAGCTCCCACAAAAAGCACCAGAGTGGAAAGGACCAGGGACAGAAGATACGCCGCCCCTGCCCATTTTTCCAGATCATGGTAATCCATTTCCGCCACCACATACATGGCAACAACGCCTAAAATGGTAGCAAAAAACTGTTTTTTAAAATAACTGGCAGGATCGGAGAACTTCACCTGCCCGTTGTATGCACTTGTGCTTAAAAGGACGGTCAGTCCGAAAACAATCAGAATGACCACCAGTATCAGGAGTGTGTGATCCATCGTACCCTTTTTCCGGTCCATGGCACCCCCTGTTTCCTGTTACAGCTGATTTACAAACTCTTTGAACTCTTTTCCGCGAACCTCATAGCTCGGGAACATATCCCAGCTCGCGCAGGCCGGTGAGAGCAGGACTGCCTCTCCGCTTACGGCATGGGACGCGCAGAACTCCACTGCTTCCTTGAGGGAATCCACGAAATATACCGGCTCAAAGCCGCATTTTTTTGCGGTCTCGGCGATCTTCTCTCTCGTTGCTCCGAGAAGAACCAGGCCTTTTACTTTTCCGTCGAAGGCATTGATCCACTCTTCATAGGAAGAACCTTTGTCGTAGCCGCCGCCGATGAGCCAGGTGGGCCGGTTCATGGCCTGAATGCCCTTGATAGCTGCATCCGGGTTGGTTCCCTTGGAATCGTTATAGTAGGCAACACCATTTTTTTCCGTCACATACTCGATCCGGTGCTCCACCGCATGGAAGCGAACCAGTGCATAGCGGATCTCCTCCAGGCTGACGCCGTAGGCAAGCGCCATGGCAACTGCCGCCATGACATTCTCGAAGTTATGAAGGCCCAGAAGGTTCAGCTCGTCGGTATCGCAGATCTTTATGGTTTCTTTGCCGTCATTGTAGAAAATCGCGCCGTTTTCGTAGTACATTCCCTGATCTAACTTACGCGCACTGGAGAAAAATATGACTTTCGTCTTCAGGGTCTCTCCGAATTTTCTTAAGACTTCGTCCTCATAGTTCAGGACGCAGGTATCTTCCGCCGTCTGATTGGCGGTGATCAGCTCTTTCACCCTTATGTACTCTTCCATGGTATGATGGCGGTTCAGATGATCCGGCGTGATGTTCAGGATCGCGCTCACCTTCGGGTGAAAATGCTCGATAGTCTCCAGCTGGAAGCTGCTGATTTCCGCCACCGTAACGGAATCCTCATTCATCTGCTCCACAGCTTCCGTGTAGGGATTTCCGATGTTTCCTACAACGAAAACGGAGTTTCTCGCATGCTCCATGATGGCTCCCAGAAGGCTGGTGGTTGTCGTTTTTCCATTGGTTCCCGTGATGGCCAGCACGTCGCCTTTTCCAAAAGCGTAGGCCAGCTCCACCTCGCCCCAGATCTTCAGTCCTTTTTCCTTAAAATGAAGGACCAGCGGAAGGTCCGTGGGAACACCGGGACTTAATACAACCAAGGAGAGTTTATCGATCTCTTTCTCCGGCAGATTTCCAATAAAGACCTCGGCCTTTGTGCCCTCTTTCAGGCGGCTTTTCACCTCCGCCGGGTCTGTTTTTTCATTTCCGTCGTAGAGAACGGGGATGCTTCCCATGTCCTCCAGAAGTTCAGCGGCTCCAATACCGCTCTTTCCCGTGCCGAATACCAGCACGCGCTTTTCTTTCAAATCCATGACAATCATGTCCTCCTGAGTTTATCGAATAAGCAGAAGCCCTGCGATGCAGAGCAGCATGGTAACAGTGGAAAATACGGCAACGATCCTTGTCTCGGACCAGCCGCAAAGCTCAAAATGATGGTGAATAGGCGCCATCTTGAAGAAACGTTTTCCTCCGGTCTTCTTGAAATAAGTGACCTGAATGATAACGGAAAGAACCTCGATGAGGTAAATCAGACCCACCACCAGAATGATCCAGGGCATGCGGAGCATATAGGCAGAACCTGCCACGAAACCGCCCAGTGCCAGAGAACCGGTGTCACCCATAAATACCTGGGCCGGATGCACATTAAAGAGCAGGAAGCCCAAAAGTGCGCCTGCCACAGCTGCGGTCACAGGCTCGATGCCGCCGCCCAGCGCCAGGGAAGCGATCGTGAAGAAAACAGCTACCACAGCTGTCACGCTGGAAGCCAGGCCGTCCAGACCGTCGGTAAAGTTGACACCGTTGTCGGTACCCAGAATCGCGAAATAGGCCAGCGGAACCGTGATCCATTTGATATCCAGCACATAGTCCGTGAAAGGAAGGACCATCGTCAGACCGCTTTCATCCTTAAAAATCAGATAAACCACAAAAACAGTGGTCACTGCCAGCTGACAGAACAGCTTCTGTTTGGGAAGAAGTCCGTCGGAACGCTTCAGCACCACTTTCAGATAGTCATCCAGAAAACCGATGATTCCAAAGCCCAGGGTCAGAAACAGAACCGGAATGATCCGGGGATAACGGCCCACAAAAAACAGGCAGGTCACCAGGACGCTGATAAGAATGATCGTTCCACCCATTGTGGGGGTTCCCGCTTTCTTCAGATGGGACTGAACGCCCTCGACTCTCTCTGTCTGTCCGACCTTGAGTCTCCGAAGGAAGGGAATGACGAAAGGACTTAACGCCACGCTGATCGCAAACGCAACGAGCAGCGGGATCATCACGGATTGAATGATTTCTGTACTTATAACCATTTTGCACCTCTTTGTTATTTAATTCTATTTGGAGCTACAGCCCAATTCTGCTTAGCTCCGAATAGTTACAGTATAATTCTTTTTTCCCCATTACGCAAGGTTTTCTTAACCCGCCTCTGTTTCCGTACTGACCGTTTCCGTTCGTTCCACTCCAAGATAAGGGAGAATATTTGCAAAAATATCCCGGATCACCGGGGCGGCCACGGTGCCTCCATAGTAGACGCCCTGGGGATTGTGGATCACACAGATTCCCAGAACCGTGGGATTTTCCGCCGGAGTAAAGCCTAAAAAAGACGAAATATAGCGATGGGCGCTTCTCGGGATCGTCTCCGAAGTGGCGGTCTTTCCGCCGATGGAATACCCCTCAATGGCCGCATTTTTCCCCGAACCGGCGCTCACCACCTCCTTTAAAATCCCCCGCACGGTTTCCGAAGTTTTCTCCGAAAGAATCCGCTCCCCCAAGGGGTATTCGAGCACTTTTAAGAGGGCTCCGTCCCGGTCCCGTACCTGGATACCGAAATGCGGCGTAACTCTCCTGCCGCCGTTGATGAGGGAACTCACCGTGGCCGCCAGCTGCACCGGCGTCACCTGGAACGACTGGCCGAAGGAAACCGTCGCCAGCTCCACGAGCCCCATGTTTTCCTTTTTATGCATGATCGTTCCGGCCTCTCCCGGAAGGTCAATGCCCGTCTTTTTCAGGAGGCCAAACTGCTGAAAATACCGGTAATAGGCATCGATGCCCAGCCTTAAACCCACCGTGATAAAGACCGGGTTGCAGGAGTTCATGGCCCCATGGACGAAATCCTCGCTCCCGTGACCTCCCACCTTATGACAGCGGATCCTCCGGTCCTCCACGATGCAGTAGCCAGGACAGTAAAACGAATCCGAAGGATGGACCACGCCCTCTTCCAGCCCCGCGGACATCGTGATGATCTTAAAAACCGACCCGGGCTCGTAGGTATCGTTGATGCAGCCGTTCCGCCACATCTGGTTTCTGGCATCCTGGATCTCCTGCTCCGACAGCCCCGAGGTATCCATTTCCCCGAGATCAAAGGGATGGTTAAGATCAAACTCCGGCACATTGACACAGGCGTAAATCTCCCCGTTCCGGGGATTCATCAGGAGAATCGAAACCTTTTCCGCCTGTTTCTCCTCCATGACTTTCAGGGCCGCCTGCTCCGCGTACTCCTGGATATTCCGGTCCAGGCTGATGATGAGATCCTTCCCCGGAACAGCCTCCTGCCGCGACTCACCGGCATCAGAGAGCTCCACGCCCCTGGCGTCGGTGAGGGTCAGAATCTTTCCGTTGGTTCCTTTTAAGACCTCCTCGTACTCCGCCTCCAGACCGATGATGCCCTGGTTATCGCTTCCCGTAAAGCCCAGGACCCGGGAGGCCAGCGTCCCGTATGGATAATAGCGCTTGAAATCTTCATCCACCTTCACCCCGGGCAGATTGTATTCCCGGATCTTATCTCCTGTCTCCTTCGGCACGTTGGTGCGGATGCGCTCCAGGGCGCTGACCTTTTCCACCCGTTTTCGCACCTGCTCCCCGGGAAGTTCCAGTTCCTCTGTGAGAACATGTATCACTTCCTCCTTATCTTTCAACTGATTGTGGACCACAGAAACCGTACAGACCGGCTGATTGTCCGCCAGCACCGTGCCGTTGACATCCAGAATCCGCCCTCTAGCCGCCTTGATATCCCGTTCCCTCTCGTGAAGGTCCGTAGCCTTTTTGTGGTAATATTCTGACTGAAAAAGCATGAGATAGCCCAGACGCCCCACCAGTCCCACCAGCATGGCCGCGCAGAGGAGAAAGACCAGAAGGATCTTTTTCTTGTGAAAAATCTTCAGCGTGGACATAGAAAAACCTCCGGAAAAGCTTTCTATTATGTATAGTCGCTTTTCCGAAGGTCTATGTGTTTTTTATTCTGCCGCGAGATCTTCTCTCGTGATGCCGGCGTTGTCCGGCAGGCCTTCCTGCTGCTCCTCGTCAGTCTTTTCCGCAGGAGGATTGGAAATGTTGGGGTTGTCTGCCACCTGACTGTCGGCGCTCTGGATGACGTTTCCGTTCTCATCCGTTTCCGGTGTCTCGGTCTCGGTGATTCGTCCGGCCTCCGCCTCCTCCCGGGTGATGCCGTGTTCTGCCAGCTCCTCGTCGGTGTACTCCTCGGTAGCGGGAATGTTGAGATACGGCAGAATCTCCATCAGGATCTTTCGGGACATGATGTGGGGATAGCCGCCCTGGGTCTGATCCTCCACGTTGGGCTCATCCACTACGGAATAAACCACCACTTCCGGATCGTCGATGGGGGCTGCACCGATAAAGGAAACGATGTATCGTCCTGACCAGCGCTGTCCGGTTTCCGGATTGATTTTCTCCGCAGTACCTGTCTTACCTCCGATACGGTAGCCCGGAACCCAGGCTTTCTTTCCGGTTCCGTAAAGGACACCCATCTCAAGGGCTTCCTGAAGAACCTTGGAGGTTGACTCGGAAATCGGCTGGCGAAGAAGAATCGGATCGTTGGTTTTCACCACGCCACTCTGATCGTTGATGATCTGCTTCACCATATGGGGCTGATAGTAATAACCACCGTTGACTACCGCACTGAAAGCGGCAATCTCCTGGATCATCGTACTGGTAAAACCCTGACCAAAAGTATTGGTGGCCAGTTCTACCTCGTGCATGTTCTCCGTCGTATAGAGGCTTCCGATATTCTCATTGGGAAGATCGATGCCTGTCCGGCTTCCGAAATTGAAAAGCCGCTGGTATTTACAGAATTTCTCCACACCCAGACGATAACCGATCTGCATCAGGGCATCGTTGCAGGAGTTCTGAATGGCCTCCCGTACGGTCTCCATGCCATGACCATTGACATTATCGCAGTTGATCCGGGTATCAGTGATAAACTCATAACCATCACAGTAAAACGTGTCATCCGGATTGATGGAACCGGTCTCAAGGGCCGCGGATACGGTAATCGGTTTGAAGGTAGAACCAAGCTCAAAGGCGTAGGAAACGCAGAAGTTACTCCACATATCGTTGTAAACCACTGCCTGCTCCTCTTCGCTCAAAGCATCCACCTCATCCTGATCGTACCAGGAACTCACATTGTAGGGATCGGAAAGGTCATAGCCGTGGTTCGTGGCCATGGCATAGATCTCGCCGGTCTTCGGATTCATGACGATGACCGCGATATTCTTGGCTCCGTGGCCGTTCAGCTCCTGGTTGGAGCCGTCGCTGAGTTCTTCATCCAGCTGCTTGATGTATTTCTCCACGATCTGCTGGATATTGACATCCAGCGTGGAAACCAGACTGTAACCGTTCTCCGGCTCAATGACGGTCCGCTGCAACTCGGAATCCTCGTTGAGGTAGCCGAACTCCCGGCCGTTCACGCCATTGAGAACATCGGTATAGTAGGATTCCAGCCCCACAATACCGTCGCTTAAGTCATTGGAGAAGCCCACCACGGTACTGGCCAGAGATTTCATCGGATATTCCCGGACATAACTCTCTTCAAACCAGATGCCCTTGACATTATTTCTCTGGTTGATCTCCTCTTTCGTGAGATTCTCATCCGAGGTGGAAATGGAAGCCTCATAGGCGTCCTTCTCTTCCTGGGTGACTTTTTTCTTCAGAACCTGGTACTGGCTGTTCTTTGTGTCCTCCGCTGTGATAAGGCTTCGTAGCTTCACCGCATCGAGGCCGAAGGAGGAGGCCAGAGCCTGTACCGTCGGCTCCAGATAGGCTTCTTTCTCGTTGACCGCCTTGCAATCCAGGATCACGGTGTAAACCTTTTCGCTCCGGGCCAGAACATTGCCGTTCCGGTCCTGGATCTCGCCCCGCCGGTAAGGAATCGTCCGGCTGTCGTACTCCTTCTGGGAGAGCACCTGCTTGGCATATTTATCGCCGCTCTTGATGTTGATATAGGCAATTTTTAAATTTAATATCACTAAAACCAACAAAACAAATGCAAAAACGCCCAAGAGCTTTTTTTGCATTTGTTTATCAAATTTCTGCTTTCTTCTTCTTTTTTTCAATCAAACCACCTGTGTACTATTCCTTCGGTACTTCCTCGTACTGACGGACATAGTCTTTGTCCTGCTTTTCATAAGTAACGATCTGATCCTGATTGGCATATACCATACCCAGCTCATTGATCGCAATGTCACGGATCTTATCCAGGTCCACAGAAGAAACGGCCTTGGAATAAGCCGCATCGTTGGACAGCTTCAGATCGCTGTAGGAACTCTCCATGCGGGAAATCTGTTTTCTGGATTCCGTCACCTGAGCCTGCAACTTCAGATAATTGACACAGATAAACAGACAGGCTACGGCTACGATACTTAAGAAGGTCACATATCCCTTATTCATCTGAAAAGCTCTTGCTCTGGCCCTGCGTCTGGCGACGGCCTTCTGCCGGGTCTTCGGACGACTCTGGCTGGTCTTGCGCTTCGGTGTCTGCTGTCTCTTCTCAGGTGCATGATGCCGCCCGGGCATCTCCTCCGGCACTGCCTGCTCATACTGTGAAAGTTTTCTCACGGCGGTACCTTCGATATAAGCTCCGCTGTTCAATTTTTTGCGAGTGTTCATCTGGCTCCCCATGATAACTCCCCTTTCACCCGGTCATTACCTCCGCTAGCTCAGAGAATGATCTTCCGTTCAAAAACTCTGAGCTTGGAACTCTTGGAACGCTTGTTTTCCAGAAGCTCCTCCTCACTCGGAACAATCGGTTTTCTTGTTATAACTTTTCCCTTTGATTTCCGTCCGCAGACGCAGACAGGAAACTCTTTGGGACAGATACAAGGATCTTCGTTTTCTTTAAAAATATTCTTAACGATCCGGTCCTCCAGAGAGTGGAAGGTGATCACTGCAATCCTGCCTCCGTCATCCAGAAGATCGATCATATCTCCAAGGGAATCTTTCAGCACATCCAGTTCCCTGTTCAGTTCGATCCGAATCGCCTGAAAGGTTCTTTTGGCCGGGTGTCCGCCTACGGCACGGACTTTCATCGGAATCGCCGCTTTTATCACTTGAATTAACTCCCCAGTTGTTTCCAATGGTTTTTCACTTCTCGCGCTGACGATGTGCTTCGCGATATTCTTCGCAAATTTGTCCTCTCCGTAATCACGGATGATCCGATACAGGTCACTCTCGCTGTAGCCATTGACGATATCTCTGGCCGTCATTTCCTGTCTCTGATCCATCCGCATATCCAGTGGGGCATCCTCCCGGTAAGTGAAACCGCGTTCCGCGTTATCCAGCTGATAGGATGAGACCCCCAGGTCCAAAAGAATTCCGTCCACTGCTGTAATGTGTAATTTTGTCAGTTCTGCCTTCATGTTGCAGTAATTACTGCGAATGATGGTCACTTTATCCTTAAACTCCCCTAAGCGCGCCCGTGCAGCTTCTATGGCAGCTTCGTCCTGGTCGATCCCGATGAGCCGGCCTTTGTCCGAAAGCCTGCGGCAGATCTCGTATGAATGACCGCCGCCGCCCAGTGTACCATCAACGTAGATACCGTCCGGTCGGATGTTCAGTGACTCCATGCACTCACTGAGCAGTACAGATTGATGTTTAAATTCCATATTGTCCTCCCCTGACTATATGCCAAAACCTAAATCTGTCATCTGTTCGGCGATCTCGTCCATTGCCACATCGTCCAGGGAATTGTTTTCATTCCACTTTTCTTTGCTCCAGATCTCGATTCTGTTCAGCATACCGGTCAGCACTACATCTTTTTCCAGACCTGCAAATTCTCTTAACGTCGCCGGTAAGAGGATTCTCCCCTGCTTGTCCAGTTCACAGGGCGTCGCACCCGCCACGAAAAAGCGTGCAAACTGCCTGGCGTTCTTATTGGTAAGTGGTAATGATTTCAGTTTGATCTCAAAGGCCTTCCATTCCTCATCAGAGAACACAAACAAGCAGCCGTCCAGTCCCTTCGTGACAACGAATGTCTCTCCGAGTTCCTCGCGGAACTTGGAAGGGATGATCAGCCTGCCCTTGGTATCAATCGTATGACTGTATTCTCCCATGAACATGGTGGCCACCTACTTTCTAACGACACAGATTACGTCCACATCTGTGCCCTGTGGAAAAACGCTATCCTGTGAGCCACATGCCACACTTTCCAACCACTTTCCTCCACTTTCTACCACTTATGGGTTAATAATAGCTCATTTCTCCCTAAAAAGCAATGGGAAATTCGGATTATTTTTGTCTTTTCCTCAATACTGCCGTACGGGATTTTATATTGAATATAAAATATCCCCCCATTTTTGTGGGGGGATATTTACGGTTTCTTCTCTTTTCAGGCACTCTGCCAGTCCAGATATTCCTCGACCAACCGGTCCAGTACGAGACTCTGGCGGTAAGTCGCCTCCAGATCGTCGCCCAGGGCCAGGCGGTTTAGTTTTTCTCTTTCTTCCTCAATGCGTTCCTTTAATGTTTCCATCTGATTCATAGCGTCTGTTTTCTCCTTTCGGTGTATCTCCTCTTCTTCTCAAAAGCACGATTAAAAGTATAGAAATGACAACCATCACACCGGCCAGCAGCTGTGATACGGGCCAGTGTACCACGGGAAGCAGAAGCTGATCGGTACGGAGTCCTTCAATCCAGGCTCTGCCGAGGCCATAACCTCCCAGATAACACAAGAACACTTCGCCATTAAATTTCCGGCGCTTTATCTTATAAAGTAAAAAAATGAGTACGCCTACATTCCACAGAGATTCGTAAAGGAACGTGGGATGCACCTGGATGAACTGCACTCCGCCGATGACCTGAAGGTGCGCCATCATCTGATCCGTCACCTCGCCGGAACGGACAGCGTCCAGCGGGAGCTGCATAGCCAGGAGATTATCGGTATAGCCTCCGAAGGCCTCCCGGTTGAAAAAATTCCCCCAGCGGCCGATGATCTGGCCGAGAACGATGCCGCAGCTCGCGGTATCTCCCAGAAGTCCGAAGGGAATCTTCTTTTTCCGGTTGAAATAGACCATCGTGAGGATCGCTCCGATGACGCCTCCGTAGATCGCCAGCCCTCCCTCCCGGGTGTTCAGGATGCTTAAGAGATCATCCTTATACTGATCCCAGGAGAAGATCACATAGTAGAGCCGGGCGCAGATGACACAAACAATGATACCGGCAATCGCCATATCAAAATAGTCATCCGGGTTCTGGCCTGTGATCTTCGCCACATGGAGCGCCAGAAAAATCCCGGCCAGCATGGCGACGGCAATGGTCACGCCGTAATAAGCGATCTCAATGCCGAAGACGGAAAAGCTCTTTCCCACATGATCGAGGTAGATGCCCAGGTGTGGAAAATTGATCGCTTCACTCATAAAAGGCTTCCTTTCATCAAACGTTGAAGCGGAATAGAATGACGTCTCCGTCCTGCACTACATAATCCTTTCCTTCCAGGCGAACCAGACCTTTTTCCTTGGCTGCCGCATAGGTCTTGGAATCCAGAAGCTCCTGATAATTGATGACCTCGGCACGAATGAATCCTCTCTCGAAATCGGAGTGAATCTTTCCTGCTGCCTGAGGTGCCTTGGTACCCTTCGTAATGGTCCAGGCTCTGGTTTCCTTCTCGCCTGCGGTGAGATAACTTAAAAGTCCAAGAAGGCTGTAGCTTGCGCGGATCAGTTTTTCGAGGCCGGACTCGGAAAGCCCCAAGTCCTCCAGGAACATGGACTTCTCATCGTCGTCCAACTCGGAAATCTCTTCCTCGATCTTGGCGCAAATCACGAAGACCTCGCTGCCGGATTTCTTCGCATACTCCCGAACCTCCTGAACGTACGGATTTTTCGCTCCGTCGTCTGCCAGATCATCCTCAGCCACGTTAGCGGCGAAAATCACTGGTTTGGCGGTCAGAAGGTTGTATGTGGGAATCCAGGCCAGCTCGTCCTCATCTTCGGTCTCGTAGGAGATAGCCAGGTTGCCGTCCTCGAGATGAGCCTTCAGCTTGTTCAGAAGCTCCAGCTCTTTGGCAAGGGTTTTGTCATTTCTCGCTCCTCTGGTAGTCTTTGCAATTCTTCTCTCCAATATTTCAAGATCGGAGAAAATCAGCTCCAGATTGATCGTCTCGATGTCACGGACCGGATCAACGCTGCCGTCCACATGGATGACGTTGGGATCCTCAAAGCAGCGCACCACATGAACGATGGCGTCCACCTCACGGATGTTGGCCAGGAACTGGTTTCCCAGGCCTTCTCCTTTGGATGCACCCTTTACGAGACCGGCGATATCCACAAACTCAATGACGGCCGGCGTTACCTTCTCGGAATTGTAGAGGTCAGCCAGGAGCTTCAGTCTTTTATCCGGTACTGCCACAACGCCCACGTTCGGGTCGATGGTACAGAAGGGATAGTTGGCTGACTCCGCTCCTGCCTTGGTGAGAGAGTTAAAGAGAGTACTTTTTCCTACATTCGGTAATCCGACGATTCCTAACTTCATCTATTAAAACTTCCTTTCTTATTCTTATCTTTTGTTTTATGATTCAGGGCAAACACTTCTATACAAGTTTCCTGCTCATGAGACAGTTTAGCACAGGAACTGACAGAAATGCAAGCGCTTTGCGGGAGAAGTCTTCGACAGGATTCGTCAATCCTTCGATTCCATGACGAGAAGCATTCCCGACGAAAAGGAAATCTCCCCATTTTCCGCTGTTATCTCGTTGCTGACGCCGATGGGATTCTCCGGAGTCATGTCGTATTCTGTCAACGGATAAAAGAAACCCCGGAGGGTCAGGCCTGTCACCTGTCCGCCAAAGGCGAACAAAGAGACGTACTTGCCGTACTGTTCCGTTTTTCTGATCTTCATCGGCTGATCCGTGAGGCGGATCCGGTTGTGCTCATCGAGGAGAATACATTCCTTTCCCTGCTCGAGGGCCATGGCCAGAAGCTTGATATTTGCCACCACATGATCCAGTCGGGTGCCGGTGCCGCCAAGGATAAAAATCCGCTCTGCACCAAGCTCGATTGCAAGGTTCATCGCAATCTCTGTGTCCGTCAGATCCTTCACCGGATTGAATTTCCGGATCGGAATCTCCGGAAACCGCCTGAAATACTCCAGGGCGTCCCCGGAAGCCGAGTCGAAATCTCCCACGATATGGGTGGGGCGGATTCCTTTGTCCCTTAAAAAGCAGATCCCTCTGTCCGCTCCAATGAGGATCTCCGGCTCTTCTTTTCTCAAAAAAGCAAGGGCAAAGTCCGGATTCAGACTGCCCCCGCTGATAATAACGGCTGTTTTCATTTCTTTTCCTCGTAAGCCCTCATGGCTTCCAAAAATGCCCGGACATTGGCCGCCGCATCCCCTTTGAAGACGCTGCTGCCTGCCACGATGACATTGGCTCCCGCATCCAGGATCTCAGAGAGATTCTTTAAATTGATGCCGCCATCCACCTCAATATCCGTATCTTTTCCAGCTGCCGTCAGTTTTTCCCGAAGATCACGGATTTTTCCCGTCACCGCCGGAATGTAGGGCTGCCCGCCGAAGCCCGGGTTTACGGACATGAGGAGAATCATATCCGCCTCGTCGAGGACATAGTCCAGAACGGAAAGCGGGGTAGCGGGATTCAAAGCCACGCCGGCCTTTTTTCCAAGGGAACGGATATGTTGGAGGGTCCGGTGAAGATGGGTGCAGGCCTCTGCATGTACCGTGATGATATCGGCGCCGCAGTCTGCGAACTCTGCGACGTAACGATCCGGCTCCTCCACCATCAGGTGAACGTCCAGAACCTTGTCTGTCATTTTCCGGAAAGCCCGGACCACGGGCATTCCGAAATTGATGCTCGGGACGAAGTTTCCGTCCATGATATCCACATGAATATAGGGAGTTCCCGCCTCGTCAATGGTGCGAATCTCCTCTCCCAGTCTGCTGTAATCGGAAGCCAGCATTGATGGTGATAAAAAGTACATCTCAGTATTTCCTCCTGTCCTTTAACTCTTCCAGCATTTCCAGATAGCTCTGATACCGTCTCTCACTGATCTTTCCCTCCGCAAGCGCTTCCTTAATGCCGCAGTCAGGCTCCTTGTCGTGAAGGCAGCCCTGGAAGCGGCAGAAGGGCTCAAAAGGAGTGAAATCCGGAAAATAATTCTGCAAGTCTTCTTTTTCCATCTCAGGAAGCATCAGGGAACTGAACCCCGGCGTATCCATAAGATAAGTGTCCTCTTCCACATAGAAAAGCTCGGAATGGCGGGTGGTATGTTTTCCGCGGTCGATCTTCCGGCTGATCTCCCCGGTCTCCATGGAGGCCTGGGGGCAGATCCGGTTGATGAGGGTGGATTTTCCCACACCGGAGGGCCCGGCCACAGTCGTGGTCTTTCCTTTCAGGATCTCATGGACTGCTTCCATGCCTTTTTCCTGGCCGGCACTGACGAAAAGCACCTGGCTTTCACAGCCCGCGTAGATCCTTTGAAGCTCTTCCAGCTCTTCCTTTGTGGAAAGATCTTCCTTATTAAAACAGATCACGGTCTTCACCTTCTGGTATTCCATCATGACCAGAAAATGATCCAGAAGGTTGAAGTTGGGCTTCGGCCGGTTCACGGCGAAGATCACCAACGCCTGATCCACGTTGGCCACGGCCGGGCGGATCAGGGTATTTTTCCTGGGAAGGATCTCCATGAGATTTCCTGTCTTCTCTTTCTCATCCAGGATCTCAATGCCCACATCATCCCCCACCAGGGGCTTGATGCCGTTTTTCCGGAAGATTCCCTTAGCACGGCACTCGTAAATCACATTGTCACGGGTGTGCACATAGTAGAAGCCTCCGATTCCCTTGATAATCTTTCCTTTTTGCATAAAGTCTTCCTTAATATCATTAAATATAAGGATTGTTCCGTGCTTCGCACTCTCACAATCCTTCCCGGCATTCGCACATCGCGGAGCGTCCACCCCGCTTTTATGCTCATCCCGGGGCGTGTCCCAAGATCATATATACGCTTTTGTGCAAGCACAAGCGTATATATGACTTTGGTTCACTATTTAAAGGGCACGTTATTGTAGTCGTACTGATACTTCACCTCACCGGAACCCGGGTCCAGGATGTAGACGGTGATGGTTCCGCTGCTGTTGGACTCGCTGCTCCATTTCACGGAGTAGGGGAAGGTGATGACCTCGCCGTTCACCAGAGTCGTGGAACGGCCGTCCTGGGTGATGACCAGCTGTACGGGCTCACCCGCATAGACATCCGGAGCCTGGAGGCTCACGTTACAGGAGTACTCTGCGGTTGTGTTTCCTGCCTCTGTGGCGGCCTCGGAGGACGTGGTATTCGTCGTTCCGGAGCTGGTTCCGTTTCCGGATTCTGCCGGATCTCCGGCTCCCACGCTGACAGTCAGGGTGACGGTACTTCCCGCTGCCGGGGTTTCGTCGATCGGATTCTGACTGATAACTGTTCCTGCCGGGATATCAGCGCTGACCTGCTCGGTGATCTGCACCACATAACCGGCAGCCTCAAGGCCTGACTGGGCGTCGATGACACTCTGGCCAGTGTAGTTTTTAAGCGTCTGCGTGGTGGCGGAACTGGTATCTCCGTCCGCAGGCTGGCTCACCCAGAGTTCAATCGTATCTCCGGCTTTTACCGTACTTCCTGCCTCGGGGTTCGCGTAAATGACATGATTGCCTTCCACGTTGGGGTTCGTCGTATATTTCACATTGTATTTGATGCCAACCTTGTCGCAGGCACTCTGTACGTCGCTTAAGAGAAGACCTGCCACCTCAGGAACGGTGACATCGGTCACACCGCTGCTCACCACATAGTAAACCGTGGTATTTTTCTCCACAGAGGTTCCTTCTGTCGGGGTCTGGGAGATGATCTGGCCTGCCGCATAATCTGCAGAGGGCTGCTCGCCGCTCTTCACGCCGCCGATGCTTAAGGCATTCAATGCCTCCAGAGCCTCTTTTTCAGTTTTTCCGGTCAGGGACGGTACGGTGACAGGAGTGTTTGCCGCCTCCGTTACCTGCTGCAGGTTGTCGCTCTCAGTCTCGCTGCCTGTCTCGGTTTCCGTGGAGACCTCCGTCGTAGTCTGGTTGAGTTTCGTCTTGTTTCCCTTGAAGTTGAAAAGACCTGCCGCATTTCCCACCAGCGCCAGGAAAATGCAGAGGATAATCAGACCGATGATGATGCTTCCGATGGTCATAAATTTTTCCAGCTTCGGGCTGATGCCATCCTCATCCTCGTCCTCATCGGGATCGAAATAATTCTCCTGATAGGGATTTCTCTGGGGCGGGTAGGCGCTTCCCTGACCTGCCGGACGGCCGCCCTGGGGCGGATAAGCGTTTCCGTAGCCGCCGCCATAACCGGGATTTCCATTTCCCGGAGCTCCTGCCGTGGCCTTATGTACCGGCGGTATGTTAGGCACGCTGTTTCTCTGTGGACTGACCGGTGTCTCGCCGTAGCTCTGCTTGATCTTGTTCAGCTCATCTCCGGAGATCACCACGGTACGGGCGTTGTTATTAATCGTAGCCAGCTGGACAAAATCTCCCTCGGGGTTTACCAGGGATTCCTTGAGGTCCCGGATCAGCTCCGTCATATCGTTATAACGGCGGTCGGGACTCTTCTGGGTACATTTGTAAATGATCTGCACCGTGCTCTTTGGTAGATCCGGCACATATTTTCTCGGGGAGGGAAGCTCCTCCTGAAGATGTTTGATGGCAATCGCCACAGTGCTGTCCCCGTCAAAAGGCACGGTTCCTGTCAGCATCTCGTAAAGCGTGATGCCCAGGGAATAGATATCACTCTTATAGTCACTGTATCCGCCTCTGGCCTGCTCCGGTGAGCTGTAATGGACGGAACCCATGACGCTGGAATTGATCGTGTTGGAGCTGGCTGCTCTCGCGATTCCAAAGTCTGTGACTTTTACTTTTCCATCTGTGGAAATGATGATATTCTGAGGCTTCACATCCCGGTGAACGATGCCGTTCCGGTGGGCCGCCTCGAGCCCCATGGAGACCTGGATCGCGATGCTGGTGGCCTCGCGGACTGCAAGCCGTCCCTTCTTGTCAATGTATTCCTTCAGGGTGATGCCTTCCACCAGCTCCATGACAATGTAGCTGATGCCGTGATCCTCCCCGACATCGTACACATTGACGATGTTGGGATGGGCGAGTCCTGCCGCCGACTGGGCTTCCACCCGGAATTTGGAGATAAAGGCCTTATCTTCCCGGAACTCCTGCTTCAGCACCTTCACCGCCACAAAACGGTTCAGCTTGTGGTCTTTTGCCTTATAGACATCAGCCATTCCGCCGGAACCGATCCGTCCGATGATCTCATATCGTTCCTGTATAAACATTCCTTCTTTTAACATTCTTTCACCTCACCTGATAGTGGCTCCACCAGCACTACGGAGATGTTGTCTTTTCCTCCGTTCTGGTTTGCCGCTGTAATGAGTTTCCTGGCTCTTTCTTCCACATCTCCCCCACTTTTTACGATCGCGCAGATCTCGCTGTCCTCCAGCATATTGCTGAGGCCGTCGGAACAGAGCAGTATTTTATCGCCTTTCCGTACCCGCAGATCAAAGAAATCGATGTTGACTTCCCTTTCCACGCCCACGGCTCTTGTGATCACATTTTTGTTGGGATGTTTTCTCGCTTCCTCTTTCTTAAGCTTGCCGCTTCGTACCATCTCCTCCACCAGGGAATGATCCTTGGTGATCTGACGGATGTCGTCGCGGATCAGATAGAGACGGCTGTCTCCCACATTGGCCACATAGAGATAACGGCCTTCGATGACAGCCACTACCACGGTGGTCCCCATGCCAGCCAGATTTTCATCCTCCCGAGATTTCTCGTATACCCGGCGGTTGGCTTCCTCCACTGCAGTACGGATGATTTTGATGGGATTGGTCTCGCGGCTCTTGCGGACGCTCTCAATCAGCGTCCCTACCGTATCTCTCGACGCGGTGTCACCGGCTCTGTGGCCTCCCATTCCGTCTGCAACCACAAAGAGGTTCGGAAGATTACCCACCGGTGTCTCAGAGGCGAACACAAAATCCTGATTCATGGACCGGTTCTGGCCTACATCAGTGATGCAAAACGCCTTCATATTTCTTCCTCTCCTTTGTTCTTCTCCATATAACTTCTTCGAAGCTGTCCACAGGCCCCATTAATATCCCGGCCCATTTCCCTTCTTATAGTAACATTTATTCCGTATTTTTCAAGTTTATTTTTGAATGCCTGGGTCACAGCGCTGGTCGGCTGGACAAAATCCCGCTCCTTGATGGGGTTTACCGGAATCAGGTTTACATGGCCGTTCAGCCCTTTCAAAAGCCCGGCCAGTTCCCTGGCATCTTCGGTGTGATCGTTGACGCCGCCCACAAGACTGTACTCAAAGGTCAGTCTCCGTCCGGTTTTATCATGATAATACCGGCAGGCGTCCATGACCTCGGAAAGCTCATACTGCTTCGCAATAGGCATAAGTTTTTCCCTTTTCTCCTGGCTCGACGCGTGAAGAGAGAGCGCCAGCGTGATCTGAAGCTCCTCGTCGGCCAGCCGCCGGATGTTCGGTACAATGCCGCAGGTGGAAAGGGTGACGTTTCTCTGGCTGATATGTAGGCCGTTCTCGTCGGTAAGCAGCTCGATGAATTTCCGCACGTTGTCATAATTGTCCAGCGGCTCTCCCGTTCCCATCAGGACCAGGTTGGAAACCCGCTCGCCGGAGATCTTCTGGATCTCATAGACCTCCTCCAGCATCTCCGATGCGGTCAGATCCCGCTTCTTTCCCCCGATCGTGGAGGCGCAGAAGCGGCAGCCCATACGACAGCCCACCTGGGAAGAAATGCACACGGAATTTCCATGGTGATATTTCATGAGAACGCTCTCGATCACGTTCCCGTCTTTCAGCTCAAAAAGATATTTCTGCGTGCCGTCGATCTCGGAAGTCAGGATCTCCACTGGCTTTAAGACTGTGTACTCCGTCTCCCCGGCCAGCTTTTCTCTTAAGCCTTTGGAAAGATTTGTCATCTCGTCAAAGCTTCCCGCGAGCTTCTGGTGCATCCACTGATAGAGCTGGCCGGCCCGGAAGGGCTTTTCCCCCCGTTCCTTGAACCAGGCCTTCAGTTCTTCCAGATTCAGCGATCTGATATCTGTTTTTTCCATCATTCTGATACCCTCTTTAATCTGGCCAGGAAAAAGCCGTCGCTCTCATGAATGCCCGGCAGGAGCTGTAGGTAGCCCGCCCGGGTGGTTTTTCCCTGTAATTCCTCTGGAAGGTAGGGATCGATGCTTTCCAGCTTGAAGGGATAATTATCCAGGAACCATTTGAGGTTGTACTGGTTCTCCTCCGCTCCGATCGTGCAGGTGCTGTAGACAAGCGTGCCTCCCACCTTCACATATTTCCAGACCGTATCCAGAATCTGGCGCTGGAGTTTCACGATATCTTCCTGTTTTTTCTCTGTCATTTTATAACGGATATCCGGCTTTCTGCCGATGACGCCAAGACCGGAGCAGGGAACGTCCGCCAGAAGGATATCTGCCTTCTCCTCGGAAGCCGGTAAGAATACCGTGGCATCCGCCACAACAGCGTTCATATTGATGAGAGCCGTCCGCTCGATGTTGTCCTGCATGAGTTTTACTTTGGACTCGGTAATATCCCGGGCCTCCACGAAACCGCTGCCCTCCAGCTTGTCCGCCAGATGAAGGGATTTTCCTCCAGGAGCGGCGCAGACGTCGATGCAGTAATCTCCCCATTTGGGAGCCGCCACCTCCGCCACCAGCATGGAGCTCACATCCTGTACCTGGATCCAGCCATTCCGGAAAGCATCCAGCGCTTTGAGGTAATTATAATCGAAAAGATTCAGTGCATAATCAAGGTACGGATGCTCCGTCACGGTAACGCCCTGGTTCCTCAGACTCTCCATGATATCCTTCTTGGAAGCCTTGTTGAGGTTGCAGCGCACCGTGGTCACATGATCTTTATGGATGCCCTTGCAGATGGTCTCCACGGTCTCAAAATCATAGAGGCGGAGCCAGCTGTTGAGAATCCATTCCGGCATGGAATAGGTGACGGAAAGATAGGGCACCGGCATCTCCTTCGGATCCGGATATTTTACCTTGTCCAGATTTCTTGCCACACTTCTTAAGACACCGTTCACGAAACCTTTCAGATTGAAAAAGCCCTTTCTCTGGGCCAGCTTCACGCCCTCGTTGCAGACGGCGGAATCCGGTACTGAATCCATATATTTCAGCTGATAAACCGACATCCGTAAAATATTGCGGATAGCAGGCTTCATACGGGAAACCTTCACGCTGGAAAACTGGGAGATGATATAGTCCATCTCGATGAGGTTTTCCAGGGTTCCTTCTGCCACTCTCGTAATGAAGGAGCGGTCTCTTTTTTCCAGATACTGGTATTTTTCCAGCACTTCGCGAAGAACGATATGGCTGTATTTGTCCTCCTCCAGAACCTCGTTCAGAACGGCGAGGACAATCTCTCTTGTATTGATCACATCAGTCACGGTCTCTTCTTCCTCCTGCCAGAATAATCAGTCTTAAAAGCTGTAAAACAGAAGCTGCCAGGCTTGCCACATAGGTCATGGCTGCTGCCCGCAGCACTTTTTTCGCCCCGTCGATCTCGGTGGAACCCAGCATGCCGGTGCTCTCCAGCACTTTGATGGCTCTCGCGGAAGCGTTGAACTCCACGGGAAGCGTCACCAGCTGGAAAAGGACAGCCAGGGTGAAAAGCACGATGCCGGCCATCACCAGCGGGCGAAGGGACATGATAAGGCCCAGAATAAATACCGGCCAGGCAGCCGTGGACCCAAAGTTTGCCAGCGGCACCAGCGTACTCCGGAGCACCAGCGGACCATACTGCTTCTGGTCCTGGATCGCATGACCGCACTCATGAGCTGCCACGCAGACGGCAGCCACAGACCTTGAAGCATAGGTGCTGTCCGACAATCGCAGGACCTTGCTTCTCGGATCGTAATGGTCCGTCAGTTTTCCGGAAATGTGCTCGATGGACACATTATAAAGGCCGCAGCTGTCCAGCACTTTTCTCGCGGCCTCAGCCCCGGAAAGATTGGACATGCAGCGCACTTTAGAATATTTGTTGAAGGTACTGTTTACCACGCTGGAAGCCCAGAGCGACAACAGAAGTCCAATGACTACAAGGAAATACGTCGGATCAAAGTAAAAACCGTAACCGCCGTATCGATAAGCTGCTAACAGCATAAATTGGTTCCCTCCTCAATCGTGTAGCCGCGAAGAAAAGCTGCAGTGTCCATGCGTTTCTTTCCTTCCAGCTGAAGCTCGGTAATCTTTAATGCGTCTTTTCCGGTCTGGACGAGAAGTTCTCCTTTCCCTCCGGGAAGGACGGTGCCGGGAGCCTTTGTCTCATCTCCGGCCACTACCTCTGCCCGCCAGATTTTTAAAGTCTTGCCGTGAACATGGGTGTAGGCGCTGGGCCAGGGGTTTAAGCCACGGATCAGCCGCTCGATGGAGACGGCATCCTTATTCCAGTCGATGGCTCCCATCTCCTTCGTGAGCATTTTCGCATAGGCCGTGGGGCTCTCGCCCTGTTTTTCCGGCGTTACCGTACCTTTTTCCAGGGCGGTAAGGGTCGCCAGAAGTAGTTCTGCCCCGGCAGCACTCAGTTTGTCGAAAAGGCTGCCTCCGGTCTCCTCTTTTTCCAGGGAAATAACTTTCTTAAGAAGCATATCTCCGGTGTCCAGGCCCTCATCCATCTGCATCGTCGTGATGCCGGACTCTTTTTCTCCGTCGATGACAGCCCACTGGATCGGCGCTGCTCCGCGGTATTTCGGAAGCAGGGAGCCGTGGACGTTGATGCAGCCGTACTTTGTCAGCTCCAGAATGGTCTTCGGGATGATCTGGCCAAAAGCCACCACCACGATGACATCGGCATTTAATTTACTTAATTCTTCTACCACTTCCGGCTCCCGCACCTTTTTCGGCTGAAGCACCGGAATGTTTTCCCGGAGAGCCACCTCTTTGACCGGCGTGGGCTGCATGGCCTTGCCTCTCCCTTTTGGTTTATCAGGCTGTGTAACGACAGCCACCACTTCATGCTCGGATTTCACGAGGGCTTCCAGAGTCCCTACCGCAAAGTCCGGCGTTCCCATAAAAATGACTCTCACTCCAGTTCCTCCTCTTCTTCCTCGATGGGCTCCACATCCATGAGTTCTCCTTCCACTTTGGAAACGTACATCAGACCGTCCAGATGGTCGCACTCGTGGCAGATTGCTCTTGCCAGAAGGCCGTCACCCTCCAGAACGAACTCTTCCATGTTTTCATCCAGGGCTTTCACCTTCACATGATCCGGACGGGTCACAATACCGGCTTTTCCTGGGAGGCTTAAACAGCCCTCCTGCCCGGTCTGGGAACCGGAGGTCTCGAGGATTTCCGGATTGATGAGCACATAGGGATCTTCCCCTGTAGTGTCGATGACCACGATCCGTTTCAGGATACCCACCTGGTTTGCTGCCAGACCTACGCCGCAGCCGTCGTACATCGTATCAAACATATCGTCGATGAGCTGCCGGGTCCGCGGGGTCATCTTTTTCACCGGTTTGCAGATCTTACCCAGCACTTCGTCACCCATAATTCTTATATTTCTGATTGCCATTTTCTTAATCCTCCTTATTAAGCCCTTTCGTATTGTATGTGAATCTTCTGATAGCCTTCATTCATTTCAATATATTGTTCCACTTTTTCTTTCACCATAGTCAGCCGGTTTTCGTTTGGATGACGGACGTAGAGCACCTTCCGGTAGACGTCCTGAATCCGGGCGATGGTCTCATCCCCGGGGCCGATAACCTGGATTCCGGTCTTGCTTTCCAGGAGATCCAGAAATTTCTTCAGATATTCCATCGCCATGGAAAGGTAGGCCTCATCTTCTGAGGAAGCATGGATCGCCAGCATGCCTCCCGCCGGCGGATAGCCTCCGATCGCCCGAAAAGCGATCTCCTGGCGGTAAAAGGCTTCGTAATCCTGCTCTGACGCGGCCTGGATGCTGTAGTGCTCCGGGTCGTAGGTCTGGATCACAACTCTGCCGGGCAAATCGCCCCGGCCCGCTCTTCCCGCGGCCTGGGTCAGAAGCTGGAAGGTCCGCTCCGCCGCCCGGAAATCGCTGGCGTGAAGGGAAAGGTCCGCCGCCAGAATCCCCACCAGGGTCACATTTGGAAAATCATGGCCTTTGACGATCATCTGGGTCCCGATGAGAATGTCCGCCTCGCCGTTTGCAAAGGCGGAAAGAATTTTCTCGTGGCCGTCCTTTTCCCGGGTCGTGTCAAGATCCATCCGAAGAATCCTGGCCTCCGGAAATTCCCTTGCCACCACCGTCTCCACCTGTTGGGTCCCAATGCCGAAATCCCGCAGAAAAGGACTTCCGCAGGAGGGACAGGTCTTCGGGACCGTCGTCTCGTAACCGCAGTAGTGACAGATGAGCCGCCCGCCCCGGTGAAGGGAGAGAGACACATCGCAGTGGGGGCACTCGATAACCTGGCCGCAGGAACGGCAAGACAGGAAGCCCGCATAGCCTCTCCGGTTCAGGAAAAGCATCATCTGATGGCCGGCGGCCAGGCACTGGGCCATCTCATCTTTCAGGGTATTGCTCAGAACGGAGCGGTTCCCTTTTTTCAGCTCTTCCCGGAGATCAACGATGGAAACCTCGGGGAGAGCGGCCGTTTTCACCCGCTTCCGGATCGTGAAGAGGCGGTACTCTCCTTTTTCCGCCTTATAATAGGCATCCACGGAAGGCGTGGCCGTTCCGAAAACCACATGGGCCCCTTCCAGCTCGCCACGCTTCACCGCGGTCTCCCGGGTCAGATAGCGGGGCACCGTCTCACTCTGGTAAGAGGTCTCGTGCTCCTCATCCTGAATGATAATCCCCAAATTTGGAAAAGGAGTAAAAAGAGCCGACCGGGGGCCGATCATCACGTCAATGAGGCCTTTTCTCGCCCGCTCGTACTGATCGAAACGTTCTCCCGGGGAAAGCCGGGAATTCATAACAGAAATCCGCTCCCCGAAACGCCGGTAAAAACGCATGACCGTCTGATAGGTCAGGGCGATCTCCGGAATCAGAACGATGGCCTGTTTTCCTTCTTTCAGGACTCCGGCGATGAGCTCCATATAGATCTCCGTCTTGCCGCAGCCCGTGACGCCGTGGATCAGGCAGGGGCGGGGCGTTTCTTTTTCCCACTCCTCGCGGATTCCCTCCACCGCATGCTGCTGCTCCGGGTTGAGCGTCACGGCCTGTTGTCTCGATGCCTTGACATGGACGGGATTTCGATAAACCGTGTCCACCTGAATCTTCAAAAGCTCCATGTTTTCCAGGCTACGGATCACCGCGGGCGGAATGTTGAGCTTCGCCGTCACCAGCTCCCAGGGAAGGCTTCCCTCCTCCAGAAGGGCATTGAGGAGCCGGTAGCGGGCGGTCTGATGTTTCTTTTCAAAAAAGGCAAGGCGCTCCCTGGCCTCTTCCTCAGATACCGCCAGCAGTACCTGCTTTTTCTCTTTTGGTTTTTCCTTTTTTCGTACCGGAATTACGGTTTTCAGAGCCTGGATCATCGTGGCGCCGTAGTAATCCCGTATCCAGGCCGCCAGAGCGATAAGCCGGGACTCCACGCCCACGCCGTCGGTGGAGACGGCATGAATGGACTTGATACGCTCCGGAGCGATCTCCGCCCGGTCCGTGGTTCCAATCACATAGCCCTTGATGAGGCGGTCGCCCCGGCCAAAGGGAATCTCGACCACCATTCCAGGAAGGAGTTTCCCCTCAAGTTCTTCGGGAATCCGGTACTGAAAGGGTTTATCCAGCTTTTCGTGGGAAATATCCACGATGATATTGGCATAAGTCAACGTAAGTTCTCTTCCTCCAGGATCTCCTGAATCAGTTCTCTTTCATCCATGTGATACTTTTTGCCCTCGATCTCCTGATAGTCCTCGTGGCCTTTTCCTGCCAGGACGATGACATCTCCGGGCTGGCCGTGAAGGATGGCGTAACGGATTGCTTCTTTTCGATCGGCGATCTTGACATATTTTCCGTCGGTCTTCTTGATGCCGTTCTCAATGTCATCCAGGATGTCCTCCGGCTTCTCAAAACGCGGATTATCGGAAGTGATGATCGTGAAATCAGCCAGTCTTCCGGAGACCTCCGCCATCTCGAAACGGCGGGCTTTGGAGCGGTTTCCGCCGCAGCCAAAGAGGCAGACCAGTCTGCCCGGTTCATACTCTCTCAAGGTGGTAAGAAGACTTTCGAGGCTCATGGCATTGTGAGCGTAATCGATCATCAGAGTAAAATCATCAGAAATTTTCACAAGCTCCACTCTTCCTTTGACCTTCGCCTGTTTGAGAGCGGTCTTGATGTCAGCCTCTCTCACCTTGAAATGCAGGCAGACTGCAATGGCTGCCAGAGAATTGTAAACGCTGAATTTTCCCGGAATATCAATCTCCACATCCATGTCTATCATTCCTGCGGCATGATAGGAAATGCCGAGGTAGCCGGGTTTGTGAACCATCTTGAGATTCTCTGCCCGGAGATCGTTTTCCTCGGAGAGACCGAAGGTCTCCACCTTGCAGGTATGGCCCGCAAGCACCTGATCAAGATGCTCGTCATCGCCGTTCACGATACCGATGCGGCACTGGCGGAACAGGAGACCTTTGCAGTGCATGTAGTCTTCAAAGCTCTTGTGCTCCGCGGGTCCGATGTGATCCGGCTCGATGTTGGTAAAAATACCGATCTCAAAAGGGATACCTGCGGTACGGTTCAGCATGAGACCCTGGGAGGAAACCTCCATGACAGCCATATCGCAGCCGTCCTCCAGCATCCGGTGGAAATATTCCTGAATTTTCACAGATTCCGGCGTGGTGTTGCTGGACGGGATATGAGTCTCACCGATGATGGTCTCGATGGTTCCGATGAGGCCTACCTTGTGGCCCGCGGATTCGAGAATGGATTTGATCATATAAGTAGTTGTTGTTTTTCCCTTGGTTCCGGTAATACCGATGACTTTCAGCTTCTCCGCCGGGTAATCGTACCAGGCTGCGGAAACCAGGGCCATCGCGTAGCGGGTATCTTTGACCTGGATCACGGTAACGGACTCCGGTACCTCCACCGGCTCCTCCACCAGAAGAGCGACAGCGCCTTTCTCTGCCACTTCAGCGGCATATGTGTGTCCATCCGTCACAGCTCCCCGGATGCTGAAAAAAAGCGTCCCGGGAACTACCTGTCTGGAATCATTGGCGATACCTGAGATCTCCCTGTCCAGACTTCCCTGCACGCAGGTATATTCCAAACGTTCCAATAACTGTTCAAGCTTCATATATATTCCTCCATATCGTGCCTGTTTTGAGGCAGGCGGGTGAAATCGCTTCTTTATAGAATAACATATGGGGGAGGATTTTTCAAGAATTTGGGGGAGGGTGTTTCTGGCTTTTTGCAGGGCCACTGCAGAATAGGCGGCTTTGGAAGCCAGGAGGAAGCTTTTGTTGAGGGGCGGCTTTGAGAAGCCGTGGGAACTTTTGTTGTGGGGCGGCTTTGGAAGCCGGCAGGGAACGTAAATGCGAGGGGGACGGCTCCAGGGCCGCCCTCCCCCTCAGCCTCCCCCTTGTGGCCCTTCAAGTTCAAAAAATATGGGGCTTACGGCAACAGGTAGACATTGTACGTCGGTTGTGGTGTGACAACAGGAAGGATGTGTGGTATGGTAAGTAGCGCAAGCATGATTTATGGATGTTTTTCGAAGAATATACAGCCAGCCACCTGACTTGCTACTCACTCAAAATAAAAAGTTTCATTATATGATGATGCCAGGGTCAAAAGGTCAAAAAGCCGTTCATGCTTGCATGATAAGGCTTTTGAACTTGGGACCCGCCAAACATGAGAAAGCAGCGATTTACGCAGTAAATCAGCGGATTTCGAATGTTTATAGAATTGCGGGAGCTGCTTTGCAGCGGAGCAATTCGTAGGCATCAGTTGGGGGCAAAAGACCTTTTGACCCCAACATCATATGATATGAGTGTCAAAAGACCTTTTGACATTCATATCATTATATATAAATTTTCCCAGGAACTGAAACAAATACTGGGCGATAATCTGGCAAAGGTTATTGTCTACGGTTCGTATGCCAGAAGCGATTATCGTGATAATTCCGATGTTGATATTATGATCTTGGTCAAAATGTCCGACGAAGAGATCAAAGCTGTAAAAAATGATATTTATGATCTTGCTTTCGATGTGGAAATGAGTACCGGGATAGAATTATCCCCCATTATCAAAAATGAAAAGCAGTATGAATACTGGGTAGACACTTTACCTTTTTATCGCAATGTAAGGAATGAGGGGATGTAATCAGTGAGTGAAAAGAAAATAGATTTGTGTATATATCGTATTGCAAATGCAATAGAGACTTTAGGAGTCGCTACATTATGCCTATTACAAAGACTCCATAAACCGCAGTTATTATGCTTCCTTTTATGCCATAAAAGCAGTATTAGCCTTAGATGAAGTAGATTTTAAGCGTCATAAAGATGCTGTTGCATATTTTAATAAGACCTATGTGGCAACAAGTATTTTTCCAAGAGAACTTGGCAAAAAGCTTGGAAGACTGAAACAAGAGCGTGAAACTAGTGTGCTGTCTCATTGACTTTCAGTTAAATAACGCAGAATGTTTTTTCATCGACAAGGCGACTGAACGAGGCGATGCGGTGGCATCGTTGAGCGAAGTCAACGCAGTTCGATGGGAAAACAGGCAAGTTATTTAGCGAAATGTCAATGATACAGTACACTAGCGATTACGATAATTTCTATATCACATCTTTAACAGACGCAATGGAACAATATGCAGCAGCAGAGTTTATTATTACCGAAATCAGACAATATTTAAATACCAAAAATATCCCATACATCACGGAGAACTCTTATGAAAAAAAGAATTAAATTACTGCTGACGCTCATCGTAGGATTTGCTGTTGCAATGCTGATTATGGGGATTTTTATTTATTTTGGTTATACAAAGGTGTATGAGACGGATGTGGAATTGTTTACTGTAAAAATTCTTGGATTGCCTATTTACCAATTGACAAAAATAGGGGGCTTACGTCAACAAGATAATCTCTGTTCGCCGGATAGTGTATGACAACAAGTGGCATAGCACGACGAATGCTTTTCAGAGAATATAATATAGGCCTAAACAACCTCTTGATCCTGTTACTCCCAGAACCAAATAGAAATTCTTCCTATATAATATGAATCCACACCCACCCGTCATTTCACACACTATTTGCATGACGTAAGCCCCCCTATTTTCTAGCGTGCCCTGGAAGGGGGTGCAGGGGGAAACCAGGACTTCGCAACTCCGATGGTTTCCCCCTGCAATATTTCAGCGGATTAACCCAACAGTTGCGATGAGCTCCACTTCGCACAGCACGTTCTTCGGCAAAGTCTTAACTGCCACACAGGACCGCGCCGGTTTTGACACGAAATATTTTGCGTAAACTTCGTTGAAAGCTGCGAAATCGTTCATATCTGCCAGGAAGCAGGTGGTCTTGATGACACTGTCGAAGCTTGCGTGAGCCTCTTTCAGGATCGCGCCCAGGTTCTTGCAGACCTGCTCAGCCTGTGCTTTAATGTCGCCGTCTACCAGCTCTCCGGTCTCCGGGATGATGGGGATCTGTCCGGAAGTATACAGGGTGTCGTTGGCAACGATGGCCTGGGAATAGGGTCCGATTGCTCCGGGTGCTTTATCAGTGGAAATTACTTTGTTCATGGTATCTTCCTCCTCTTATGCCGGATGAATCCGGCTGTGATTTTTCGTATAGTGCCATTGTACCACAACTTGCCCCCCTTTTCCACTGCAATTCTGCAAACCTGGCTATCTGTTTCATTGCCTCTCAAAAACATGCAGTGCCGAAGGGGAACAGCGATCATTTTTCCTTAAGTCTGCTTCCGCAGCCGCTCTTCCCGGAACAGCCGCTGCAACCGCAGCCACAGCCGCCGTTCTTGATATCCTTATGTTTCTTCCGGATCACGAAAAACGCATACAAAACAATCAAAAGAACAATCACAATTCCTGCTATCATATCTTTATCCTTTCTCAGCCCACAAAGAGTCTTCCAATCTGATACACCAGCAGCGTCACAACCCAGGCGGTCCCCAGCTGAAACAGCGCTGCCTTCAGCGCCCATTTCCAACCGCCCATCTCTTTTTTAATCGTAACAAGGGTTGCCGCGCAGGGGATGTAGAGCAGACAGAAAATCATCAGGCAGTAGGCGTTCAGTCCGCCAAAGCCCATGGCAGCAAGCTGTCCCTGAAGGAGCTCCATACCCGCCAGGGAATTGATGTTGGAGATTCCGAACAGCACGGCACAGCTGGTGACAACCACCTCTTTGGCGGAGATTCCCGCGATGAGCGCCATGGCGATCTGCCAGTAGCCCAGGCCCAGAGGCTGGAAAAAGGGCACGATCACTTTTCCAAGAACCGCTCCGAAGCTTGCTTCCATTTCCGTGGTGTAGCCGCCGGGGCCGAAATTCAGAATGAACCACATGATAACGGACGCCAGAAAAATCGTAGTGCCCGCTTTGGTGACGAAATCCTTGACTTTTTCCCAGACATAAATGGCCACAGTCCTGGCGCTGGGCGCTTTGTATTCCGGAAGCTCAATCAGAAGAATGTTTGGATTTTCCCCTTTATCCGCCAGATGAAGGATCGCCGCAATGCCGATGGCTACGAAAAGGCCGATGACATACATGGAATAAGCCGCAATCATGGCTTTTTTTCCAAAAAACATCTCCGAAAACAGAATATAAATCGGAAGTCTCGCGCTACAGGACATAAACGGTGTCACCAGCATGACCCGGTAACGGTCTTTCTGATTTTCCAGCACCCTTGAGGCCATCAGCGCCGGAACGCTGCAGCCAAATCCCAGAATCATGGGGATAAAAGCCCGGCCGGAAAGTCCCAGCCTTCCCATGATGCCGTCCATGACATAGGCCACTCTCGCCATATAGCCGCTGTCCTCCAGAAAAGCCAGGGCCAGAAACAGGATGAAAATATTCGGAAGGAAGGTCAGCATGCCGCCCACTCCGGCAATGATGCCATCCGTCACCAGAGAAATGATCTCCGGCCGGACATGAAGGGCCGTAAGCCCATCTCCCGCGGCCCCGGAAATCAGCTCCATCAAAAGCTCCACATAGCCCTTCAGCCAGTCTCCCACAGTAAAGGTCAGAAGAAACACCAGTGCCATGATACAGAGGAAAATGGGAATGCCCAGAATCCGGTGGGTCAGAAAACGGTCCACATGATCGGTCAGCTCCGCTTTCTGGGCCTTGTTTACCACGACCTCCTCCACGATCTCCTGGATAAAATCATATTTCTGGTTGATGATATCCGTCTCATAGCTCCGGTCCAGTACCTCTGGAAGATTCACCGGATATTTTGCCGTGATCTCCGGGTCCTGCTCCAGAAGTTTCAACGCCACCCAGCGGTGGTTTGTAATTTCCGGATAGTTTACCTTCAGCACATCCTTGATCTGATCGATCTTGTCCTCGATCTCGTCGGAATACACCATGGCGTAGTCCTTGTGGTGATTATGTTTGTGGTGAGTCACGCCGGAATGGTTGTGCTCCAGCCCCTCCGGGTGCGAAGAATCCTTATGATGCTCCGCCGCATGGATCAGAATGTCAAGGCCTGCCCTTTTTCTCGCAGAAACAGGAATCACAGGAATTCCGAGCATCTCCGGAAAACGATGAAGGTCGATCTCCATGCCTCTTTTTTCCACAATATCCATCATATTCAGCGCCATGATCACCGGCTTGCCCAGCTCCAAAAGCTGCAGCGTCAGATAAAGATTTCGCTCCAGCGCCGAAGCGTCCACCACATCGATGATCACATCCACCTCATCACTCAGAATATACTGCCTGGACACCTGTTCCTCCATCGTATAGGAAGTCAGGCTGTAGGTGCCCGGAAGGTCCACCAGTTTAAATTCATGGCCATGGTACTTCATGGCTCCTTCCACCTTTTCCACCGTCACACCCGGCCAGTTGGCCACTTTCAGTTTCGCGCCGGTGAAAGCATTAAAAAGTGTTGTCTTTCCACAGTTCGGATTTCCGATAAATCCAATTCTCAAGTCTTCTCTCATGCTCTTTTACCTCACCGTAATCTGTTTTGTGATCCCTCTTCCCAGGGCGAACCTGGTTCCCCTGACGTTGACGATCAGCGTTCCCCGGCTCTTGGCATTGAGAACCAGGATGGAAGTTCCCTCCGTCATCCCCAGGGCCTCCAGCCGTTTTTCCAACTTCAGCGGAAGATCGATCTTTTCAATGGTGTAGGTCTCATTGATCTTTCCAGTATCGAGAGTCATAAAAAATTGCCCTCCTTTTACATACTAGAGCTATGATAGACTTATTGAGAATTTTTGTCAACAAAAAGATGGCAACAGAAAAGCAGCAGGCAAAAAAGACCTACTGCTCTGTCATCTCTCTTAAGGCCGCCGCCGCCCGGCGCACCTCCTCCTCTGTGTTTCCATGAGAAAAGCTGAACCGCACCATGCCCTGGCGCTCCGTGTGGAAAAATTCATGCATCAGCGGCGCACAGTGACCGCCGGGGCGGGTGCAGATCCCGTACTCATGAAAAAGCCAGTCGCTGACCTCGCCGGAATCCTCTTCCCTAAGATTCAGGGAAATGACCGGCACGCGAAGTCCCCCCGCCGGATCCCCATAAAAAATGAATTTCGGACAGTCTTTCAGTTCCCTGTAAAAAAGCTCCGCGAGACGCAATTCTTTCTCCTGAAAATTCTTCCAGCGTTCCTCTTCCATGAGATACCGGACACCGGCCAGAAGCCCGGCGATCCCGTGAGTGTTCAAAGTTCCCGCCTCCAGCCGCACCGGCATGGCGGAAGGGTGCTCTTTTTCAAAGGTAAGAATTCCGCTTCCGCCGGAAAGCAACGGCCGGATCTCCACACCTTTCCGCACGCACAAGCCCCCGGTTCCCTGGGGACCCATCAGACTTTTGTGGCCCGTAAAGCAGACCACGTCGATATTGTCCTCCTTCATGGAAATCGGGAAAATTCCGGCCGTCTGGGAAGCATCCACGATAAGAAGCGTCCCGGTTTCCCGGCAGATTTTCCCGATCCGCCGAAGGTCGTTCCGGTTTCCCGTCACGTTGGAGGCGTGGGTCACCACGGCAAGCTTCGCTCCCCGGCGGATCTTTTCCTCCAGATCCTCGTAGAGCAGACGCCCTTTCTCATCGCAGCCCGCCAGCAGAAGCTTCGCCCCCTGCCCTTCCATCTCATAGAGGGGCCGGAGAACACTGTTATGCTCCATCATCGTGGAAACTGCGAGCTCTCCGGGCTTTAAAAGCCCCTTGATCGCCAGGTTCAGGCTCTCCGTGGAATTGGCCGTAAAAGCCACCTGCTCCGGTCCGTCCCCGTCAAAAAGCCGGTTCAACGCTTCCCTTGCCTGAAATACCGTGCGCGAAGCCAGAAGCGAAGGGCCGCAGCCGCCTCGGGAGGGATTTCCAAAGGAAGTCATAGCCCCCGCCACCGCCTCCAGCACCTCCGGCGGCCGAAAAAAACTGGTAGCGGCACTGTCGAGATAGATCACGCTTCTCCCTCCCTCATCAGAGAAAGGAGGCCTTCCAGCACGCCTCCGCCGATGCAGCGCGCCTTGTCGGAGATCGTGAAGCAGTTCGCGTACTCCGAAAGCCGCGGGTCCACATCCGCCATTTTCAGGCCCTTCGTCACAGCAAAGCCGTCGGGAAGGATTCCCCGGAGAAGACCGGAAAGAGGCGAAGGCACTTTCACCTCTCCGATCAGACCCAAGGGCTCTCCTTTTTCCACAGAATCCCCGATGTCATGGAGGATATGAAGCGTCCCATCCGCCGGGGCATGAACCACCCGCTCCTTTCCGTAACCGGCGATGATGCCGGGAACGCCTGTATTCGGCATCGCAGAGCCCTCCCGGATGATCCGGCCCAGGGAATGGCCGCGCATGGTCTCAATAACCAGATCCACGTCTGCCCCCGCGGTAAAGCCAGGCCCCAGCGCAAGGGTGTATTTTGCCATTTTCCGATGAGTTCCCAGATTTTTCTTCGCCAGGATCGCATCCACCAGGGCCAGCGGCTTTAAATCCTCAAGGCAGCGGCATTCCGGATCCACCAGAAGCGGAATCCGTCCTTTTTCCCATTCTTTTTCGATCTCATCCGTGCTTTCGATTCTTGCCGCCGTGAGCTCCTCCACCGTCGCAGTCCCCTCGTAAACCGCCTGGGAAAGCGCCACCTTCCGGCGGATCGCCGTGGGCCGGTCCGTCTCCAGAATCACCAGGCCAAAGCCGCTGTTCCAGAGCTTCTGAATCGTTCCGGTGGCGATATCTCCGCCGCCCCGAACAACTACCAGTGTTTCTCGTTTTCTCTGCATCCTCTCTCCTCCGGTTACGGCTTCACGATGAGGGAAGCGTGAGTCATCCGCTCCGCGATCTCATACATGTTTGTCACCTGACCGACAGCCAGCTTGTCTGCCAGACCATAGTGGTTCAGGCAGGTACCACAGGTGAGAATTTCCACGCCGCTCTCCTCCAGGAAACGGAGATCTTCCAGGGATTCGCTGCCCTCCGTCGTCAGAAAAGCGCCGCCGTTATAGAATAACACGGTCTGCGGAAGCTCCTCCTGCTGCGTCAGCGCATAGAGAAAGCCTTTTAAAAGGAGATGACCCAGAACCGGATCGCCCTCTCCCATATGATCTGCACTGATGACAGCCACCATGCCTCTGCGGCGCTCATCTTTTTTCTCCGGCTCCAGAGAAGTTTCCTCCTCCAGTTTTTTCAGGGCCTCCTCCCCGGAAGCTCCGGCCACGATTTTCACCAGATATTCCCTGTCTCCGGTCTTTGTGGAACTGGACGTCAGGCCTTTGTGATTTGCCATTTTCAGCAGGTTCTGCACGGCGATCTCATTGTCCACAAGAATCTCCATGATTTCTCCCTCCGGCGCATCTTTTAAGGCATTTTTCGCCTCGATCACAGGTAACGGGCACTGTTTTCCTCTTGCATCGATCTTCATTATTCTTCCATCCTTTCAGTTTTCGTAGACGGCCTCGTAGGTTACGCCATTAAGGACCGCCAGTTTTTCCATCTCTTCCCGCCAGGAACGCTCTGCCATCCAGGCCAGGCCGCAGCCCGCCGTGATCTCTCCCGGCACCGGCACCAGTCTTCCCGGAAGCCCGGCCCCATGACAGGCCGCCTCCATCTTCATGGCCTCCGTCGTGTTCGGGAAGGTCATAAAGCAGCGGTTTTCCCGGTCTCTTCGCAAAAAATTCCGATGAGTCTGTTCTTCTTCTATCATACGAAATCCCTCTGAAAAAAACAATCAGTAAAAAAATACCCCCGGAAATGTTTTTTATTTCCAGGGGCATATCGCTTAGTTAAAATATACCATCTCTTCTGTCGGTGCCTCGCAGGGAACCACCTCAGAAGCATAGAAAACAGGACCTTTGCCCCGGTACTGTTTGGAATACTCGAAGGCAACCTTTGCAGTCACCTGCACCCACTGTCCATGGCGGAGCGTTTTTGCCAGAGGAGTCTTGCAGATGTAGCCGATGACACGGGTATCATCCGCACAGCAGGTCATGGCCTTTCTGCCGGGAACGAAGTATTCTGCCTCTTCCTTCCGGCTCTTCATAGCCCGGGCTTTGAAACGCACGGTCTTGCCCACATATTTTTTCGGATTGTCTTCCATGTCAATGTAGAAAATACCATAATCCACATCGTCGATATCGATGATATCCGCATTCATATCGTAAGGCATGCTCTCCTCGAAAAGATCGATGAGGTCGCCGTTCTCGTCCTCAAAGCTGATATCGCAGGCCGGATTGACCACCTTCAGGCCACGGCGGTAGTTTGCCAGAGACATAGATGTTTTACAGCGGTTAAAAATCACCATATCCGCATCCTGCACCATCTCGGTGAAGACAGACTGCATGTTGTTGCGGTAGATCTCGTAACTGCCGCCGTCGATGATGACGATCTCCTGGCAGATGCCCCATCCCGGAGGCATCTCCATGGCTCTCAGCTTATTGACGCCCCAGAGCGGATTGTACTCAATGATCACACGCTCCGGGCGGTATTTTTTCTCAAAGGCTCTCAGAGTGGAAAGAGTCAGATCCTCCGGCTCCTCGATGGTTTCGAGAACCGTATGGTATTTCAGAAGATCTTTCTCGTCGTACTCTTCCTCACCTTCTTCACAGCTGATCAGAAGGGTGGTTCCATCCACCTGGAAATAATCCTGACGGATGGTAAAGTTCAGGAAAGACGTTTTTCCGCTCTCCAGGATTCCGTCCACCAGGTAGACCGGTGTTGAAATTTCAAAATCGTCCATAATTAACCTCTTTCAAACCAGAGTTTTTCCAGTTTTGCTTCATCCATTTTAGAACCGATCACACAGATACGGCCGGTGTACTCCGGATTGCCGTCACGGAGCTCGTACTCTTCCGGAACCATGTCAAAATAGGTCCAGGTACCGTTCTCATCCTCCAGCATACCCTTTGCACGAAGGATCACGCCGTAAGAAGAGTCCTCGGAGAGCGTCTTAAGAATCTCCTCGATCTCAGCTCTGCTGAATTTACGAACGGTCTCTTTGCCCCAGCTGGTGAAGACCTCATCGGCATGATGATGGTGGTGATGATGGTCATGATCGTGACATCCGCAGGTGCAGTTCTCGTCATGCTCATGATGGTGCTCGTGATCATGGTCGTCATGCTCATGATGATGCTCGTGGTCATGATCGTCATGGTCGTGATGATGCTCGTGGTCATGATCATGGCAGCCGCAGGTGCAATTCTCGTCATGATCATGATGATGGTCATGATCGTGATCGTGATCCTCATCATGGTCGTGATGATGCTCGTGATCGTGGTCGCACTCATCCTCGTGCTCTTCCTCCACATGGGAGAGATCGATCTTTTTGCCCTCGATGGTGTCCAGAATCTTCTTGCCTTCCAGCTGCTCCACCGGAGTTGTGATGATGGTGGCATCCGGATTCAGCTCGCGGATCATGGAAATGGCAGTCTCCACTTTCTCATCGGTAGCCTTCGGAAGATCGGTACGGCTTAAGATAATGGTTCCGGCAGCCTCCACCTGATTCTTGAAGAACTCGCCGAAGTTTTTCAGATACATCTTGCATTTCAGCACATCCACAACGGTAACGGCGCTGTTCAGCACCACATCCTGGTCATGCAGACGCTCTACGGCATGGATCACGTCGGAAAGCTTGCCGACACCGGAGGGCTCGATGACGATGCGGTCCGGATGATATTTCTCTACGACCTCTTTCAGAGCGGTTCCGAAATCGCCCACCAGAGAGCAGCAGATACAGCCGGAGTTCATCTCGCGGATCTCAATTCCTGCATCCTTCAGGAAACCGCCGTCGATACCGATCTCACCAAATTCATTTTCAATCAGAACGATCTGCTGGCCTTTGAAAGCGTCCTGCAGAAGTTTTTTAATCAGAGTTGTTTTTCCAGCTCCGAGGAAACCGGAAATAATATCAATCTTTGTCATTTTTATGCATCTCCTTTTACTGCAAAAGCGGACGAAGGATACCTCCGCCCGTATTATCTCTGACAGCCCGGCCACATTCCCTCCGGACTGCTGTTGCTTTTTTCTGTCCAGTAGATGATTATACTACGAAAAAAATTTTCTGTAAATGGCGTTATTGAAAACTTTTCCTCAAGGTCACTCCACGAGGATCTTTAACGGCTCTTTTTCCGTCACTTCCCCCACGATGGCCGCCGGAAGGCCCAGGTCCCGGATCTCAGAGAGAAGCCCTTCGGCATCCTCTTTTTGTACCGACAGGAGGAGGCCGCCGGAGGTCTGTGGATCAAAGAGAAGCTCCTCCATGAAAAAAGACTCCTTCTGAAATGCTACCTTTCCTTTCATGTGATTCCGGTTTCTCTGGCCTGCTGCCGTAATGTAAAATTCTTCCACATAGGCGGGACAACCCGGAATAAAGGGCACCGCGTCACTGAAAATTCGGGTGGAACAGTTTTCGCCCAGAAGCTCGTTTAAATGGACGAGGAAACCAAAGCCCGTGACGTCCGTGCAGGCGTGAGTCTCGTAGTTTCCGGCCAGAGCGGAAGCATATTTATTGAGCGTAGTCATGGATTTTACCGCCAGTTCATAATCCGCTTCCCGCACATCCTTCATGCGGGAGGCCGTACAGACAATACCCACACCCAAAGGTTTCGTGAGGATCAACATATCCCCGGGATGGCAGTTCTGATTCGCCAGCACTTGATCCGGATGGATCACACCGGTGACAGAAAGGCCGTATTTGATATCCGCATCCTGAATGGAATGGCCCCCGGCCAGGACGGCCTCCGCCTCCTCCACCTTTTCTGCTCCCCCGGTAAGAATTTTTCCCAGGATATTGAGATCCATACTCTCCGGAAAGCAGACAATATTGAGGGCCGTTTTCGCCGTCCCTCCCATGGCATAAATATCGCTCAGGGCATTGGCTGCGGCAATCTGCCCGAATACATGGGGATCCTCCACCATCGGAGGAAAGAAATCCAGCGTCTGCACAATGGCCAGGTCCTCCGTCAGCCGGTAAATAGCCGCGTCATCCGCATGATCGTACCCCACCAGAAGATCCTTGTCCTGCTTTCTCGGCAGCAGCGGCAGAATCCGGTCCAGCACCTCCGGCCCCAGCTTCGCCGTACAGCCGCCGCCCTTGCAGAAAATTTTGTCTTCGCTCATTGTAAAAACCTCCCGTTCTTTTCTATTTTTAATTATAGAGAAGAACAGGAGGTTTGCAAGGTTATTTTTTTAACAGGTAAGCTAATTTTTTGTTAAATTCTTCTTCCTTCAATGGTCTGTTTATATACTCCGTAATTCCCATTTCTTCCAACATCCAATAATCATTTTCACAGCATGAATCTACGATTGCCAGTATTGGCGCCTTACTTTTGCAACGAATTTTTATTATAAATTCCAGTTCTCCTGCTTTTAATTTCTGATCCGGTACATCCAAAATTATCAAATCCCGCTTTTTTATTAAAGCTTCCTCTATCCTTTTCAAAGGATATATATCTACATAAGCACTTTGATGCAGCAGCTCTCTCTTTGAGCAATCCGGATACCCGATTCTTTCCGAAAAGACTAATACTTCCATCTCTTTTTATTCTCGCATCCTTTAGCAGTAAACTAATCAAAACAACTGCAAGCGTATACATTGTCAGAAAAAGATATTGACCATTTTCTCTCAACTTTAAAATCACAGCCACAATAGCAATTCCCAATTCAAAGACCCGAAGCTTCTTCAAAAGGCTTTCTTTATATCTTTCTTTTACATTGGAATTTTTACACACTCCAAAACCTGAAATAATAAGAAGCAGTCCGCAAATACAGATAAAACTATATGTTTCATCACAGTGTATATACTTTGAAGAAACAAGTCCCACCACCAAGACCATCACAGAGCAAACGAAACATTTCCAGTATCGGTCCAGATGAACACCTCCGGCCCATGTTCTAAGTGGAATAAAAATACCGCCTAAAAATATCATTTCTGGAAACATTTTAAGGTATAAGGCAATGCCCACACTTGCTATTATGCTTATAAATATTTCTATACTTACCTGCCAGCCAAATTGATATATTGCAGTATCTTTTTCATTGATAAGTCCTTTTCGCATATAATAATCGGTTAATTTTTTTGCTATTTTTTCCATTTTTAACACTATCTTTCTAACTTTATTTCAGAAGGCGCACATGCCTTTTCAGCAACGTGCGCCTTCTAAATAATATCATCCTTTTAGTGAAACAATTAATTCATACAAAGCTTTTGTAATATATCTTCCTTGATTTCCAATACAACTTCCATTATCATTTTTTATAGTAAGACAATTGATACCTGCAATATAATCAACTCCACCACTTCTTTTGAAAATCGGAGCTCCTTCTTGCCCAACGTTAGCAGTGTCTATGGTATATTTTAGTGTATAGCCATTAGAAGATAAAAGGACATTTCCCGTAGCACATACCTGATTATAGGCAAATGAATCCGGACCTTCTACCTCACCATTCACATATCCAGAAATCATATATGAACCTATACTTTCCCCAGCTGTACCCACTACATTATTTCTTATTCCAAAATATCCACTCTTATTTCCAATTGGTGTATTTAGTTTCAATATTGCAAAATTGTATAACGTGCCTTCATAACCTTGTGTCTTAAATTGTGATGGTATATGAATAGAAGTTACCTTGGCTTTTCCATACGGCATACTACCTTTTGAGTATCCCGGATAAAAATAAACTTCATTTGGCATACTACCTGTTTTATTTCCAGCATATCTGAATATTGCTCCCGCAGCTGTAACAACTGTATCTGGTGATACCAAAAAACCTGTACAATGCGCTGCATCTTCATTGTAGTTTGCTTCTAACATACCTATGTAGCTGTATGGTGCCGTTTTTGTATTTACCAAATTTCGATCATCTGAACCAATAATCCCTCTTCCGTTATTATTTTCTGTTTCTGTTCCTTCAAATCCCGGGCAAAAATCTGGAACTTTATTCCCTTTAAAAGTATATTCTTCTACTGTTTTAGTCTCTAAATTGTAATTCAACATTTCAAATGGAACATCTTCACTTGCAAAACTCTTTAAGGGCACTAACATAATCATACAGCTTATCATCATTATAATCTTTTTCCAACTATACATTTTCTCTATTCTCCTTTTTTAACTTTTCAATTTTTTAATACCAATACCTCACACACCCATAAATATAAACGTAATCGTAGGTAGAAATCTTTATCCCTCCTTTCGGATAGGGTGCGCTGTTTGAGGCATGTACCACTTTATCATTTCCGATATAAATTCCCACATGGCTGTTTCCACTGTAATAGAAAATCAAGTCTCCTGGTTTCCGATCCTCAATGGGGATCTGAATTGGCTGTTTGTAGCCCTTTGCTCCGTCATGCTGGGTCCAGGTAGTTCTCGGAATATTGATCCCGAAATGGCGCATTACCAGCATGGTAAACCCAGAGCAATCAACTCCCTGTTTCAGATCCTGATCGCCTTGTTCTTTATATGGATATCCTACAAATTCCTGAGCATATGCTGCTATCTGCTCGCCCAATTCCTCCTTTCCACTGTCCGGCATCTTAGGTTTCATGTGACCTTCTGTATTAAACAGATAAATCATTCCTTCTATGGATATTTCTGTATCAAGTGCCATTGCTCCGTTCTGCTTCGGATCAAAGTAATAGGTATACTCATCGATCACTTTGAATCCCGTATATAAAGCGCCTGTTACCGTGCTGAAATAGTATTTTTTCCCTTCATATTCGATAAGTCCCTTTGCCTTGCTTCCATCTTCCAGAAACAAATAGGTCTCTCCATCAATCCAGGCCAGCTGCCCGCTGGTGCGCGTTCCATCCTTTTTCAGATAATATCCGTCGATCCATTTTTCTCTGTCCATTTCTCCGCTGGCTTCATCAAAGTGATACCATTGTCCATCCACTTCTCTCCAGCCAGTCAGCTTCTCATAATTTTCATCCAAAAACCAAGTTTTCCCATTCTCTGAAAACAATCCGGGCGTTCTTGTTTTTCCGGTCTTCTTTCCGTCTGCTCCGATTTCATAGGAAAGAATCCATGTATTTGTCACCATTTTTCCTTCTGCATCTACAAAATAGGTATTACCTACAAACCGATTCTTCGCCAGTTGACCGAAAGTATTAAAGAAATATCTTTTCCCTTCTATGGAATGCCAGCCCTTATAAGCCCGTCCCGTTTTCTGGTCAAAGTAGTAGTCATTTACGCCATAGTGAACCCAGCCAGTCTTCATCTCTCCTGTTACCGGATCAAAATAATAGCAGATTCCATAATCGGTTCGCACCAGACCGGACAATTTCTGGCAGACTCCCTCTTCATCAAAATAATATACTTTCCCCGAAATTCGCAGCCAGCCGGTTACTTTTTCTTTTTTCCATTTTCTGAAATAATAGGTCTTTCCATCAATCTGCTGCCAGCCGATCGCTAATTTCCCGTTCTCATCCAGATACTGATTTTCATTCAGCCAATAATTTCTGGCCAATGAACAATCTTCCAGGAAATAGAATTTCTGTTTATTTATGACATACCACCCATTTTTAGCTGCTTTGCCTGTATCTGGATCTAAATAGTAGCGCTTCGTTCCCTCATCTACCCAGCCATACTGGCGTTCTCCACTTTCATTTACATACCAGGTCTTTCCTACCATCCGTCCTTTGACCAGCTGCCCATACGCATTAAAATAATAATGCTTTCCTTTTATTTCACGCCAGCCCGTATACATACGGAAAGTAACCGGGTCAAAATAATAATCATTTACACCATAATGAATCCATCCGCTGGCAAGCTGTCCTCTTTTTCCTGCATAATAAGTCCGCTGAATCAAAGTATCTTTCTGTAGAACACCGTTCCGGCTAAAATAATACTGATATTTTCCAATCTTCTGTTTACCGGTCAGCGCCGCCCCATTTTTCCCAAAATAATACAGCTTTCCCTTAACCCTTCTCCAGCCGCTCAACCGCTCCCCTGTGTTGGGATCAAAATAGAAAGGACTGCCTTTTATAGTTACCAGGCCTTTCGCCTTTTCTCCATCCATCTGATAAAATACTTTTCCATTCTGCGAATACCAGCCCTGATCAGCAGCGCAGATATTTTTGCATGGAACGATCATCAAACAGAATGCCAGCGTAATATATAAAAATAATTTGCAGTCTTTTTTCATTCTCTCAGACCCCTCAGTTTATTTTTCTGAATACTATCACAGAATCCCCTTCTGTGCCGGATCATGTAATTATCCCGGCGTTTCATGTAACTTTTCCCTTAATCAGGAACTTTCACAAGATTCCGAACCGGCCACAAAGACACAATCAGTTGAAAAGGAAGCTTTTCCAAATCCCGGATATCTTTTCCCATACGTTCTTCATAGACACCGTATGGAAGGTAAAATTTCTTTTCTGTTCCAGGCTTCAGGGATAACGCAGGACTTCCCTCTGCACTTCGATTGGCAAATCTATATAATTCCGGTTCAAAATCAAGCACCCGATTCTTCTCATACAGATAGAAAAAAGACCAGTTTACCCCTCTCTCGGTGCTTTCATCCTCCGATTCATTTTTCAATGTCACTGTAAGAAGATATACTTTGTCCGGTTTCCACAGGTTCTGATTCTTTACCTGTTCGTCATATTCCGTTTTTTCTGATACTTCCGCATATAGATGCAGGTATTCCTCTGTTGATAAAATTCTTTTCTCATCAATACGGAGATAATATCCGTCCCGGTTATCGTTTTCCTCCATCTGGCTTCCACTTAAGTTTATCCATTCTCCCGCTTCATATGTTTTTTGCGGAATATCCGGATAGTTCTTATTTACCCGCCAGACCCGCAGGCCCCAGAGAAAGATCAGAAGGATTGCACCCGTAATCAATATCTTTTTCTTTTTCATCAGATTTCCCCACAATTCTCCCTTCTGAAAGTTCCAATATCTGGTCAGAATGCATCTTCAAAATTTCATTGTCATGGCAGGAGAATATCACCAATGCTCCATTTTTCTTTTCTTCTTCCAGCAAATGAGAAACCATCTCTATTCCGGATGTATCCAATGCATTAAACGGTTCATCCAGAATAAGCAGGTCCGGTTTTTCCATAACAGCTGCCGCTATCCCAAGACGCTGTTTCATTCCCAATGAATATTTTTTATATTTTCGCTGGTCATCCGGATCAAGCCCTACCCGGAAAAGAGTATTTCTTATTTCCTTTTCCGTAATTTTTTGATTGATATCTGCAATCATTTTTAAATTTTGCAGCCCCGTATAGGAATCCAGAAAAGAAGGATTTTCCAAAAGGATTCCAACGCCTGGCGGAAAACGAAAATCTGTCCCCAGCTTCTTTTCATCATAGAAAATCTCTCCCTCTGACGGACGAATCAAACCGCACAATAAACGCATGAACATGGTTTTTCCCGATCCATTGATCCCTTTTAAACCATAAATTTTCCCTGATAAAAAGGTACAGGAAATATCCTGCAGCACTGTATTTCCATGTATGCGCTTTGTGGCATGATGAACTTCCAGTTTTTTCAAACTCATATATTTTCCCTCTCTTTTGGAAGGTTTTCTTTTACACGGATTGCCAATCCCCACAAAAGCAGACTGATAACTCCCACTCCCGTAAGAACCATTAGGCCTTCCTTTCTGTTGACACCGGTTTTTACAAGAGATTGATCCCTGAACACCATTCCCTGATTCGCTATGAGAAAAACGGACGGATATACCATAGCGGCTGCTATCTGAGAGACACTCATGCAAAAACCGCCTACTGGACCAAGCAGCTGAGACATCGCTGCCTGCAATAAAATCAAGATAAAAAACGTATTCACAGGGCTGATGATCAAACCAAAAATCCAGAAAAATTCTGTCGGAGTCGCGCCCTGAATTGACGGATACATCCAGGCAAATATTTCCTCATTCATTTTCAGGCCGAGTGGTACCCCGCGCCAGACACAAAATAAAAGGATCGTAAAGGTCACAGTTATCAAATAGCCGATCGCCACAAGAAATGTCCAGAAAAGTTTTTCCAGCCACCAGCCTGTTTGTGAACGTAACGCTAGAATCTGTGCAGAGCCTATTTTTTCTTTCATTTGAAAAGGAAAATCTGACAATAAATACAAGCCATAGACATATATTATGCACCAGCGCAATGGCAATTCCGGTATTCGGATTTCTGTTGAGGGAATATACTCGGTTCCCGCCAGAAGATACGCGAGTACATTCATTACGGTCCCCTTTGAGGTTATCCCCTGCTGCTGAATTCCAAATCTTATGGAAGTTTCGTATCCCCCGCACAAAAATAAGACAAGGATTACCGAGAGGCCAAGGCCTGTAAGGATTCGTTTTTTACAACAGCGGAGATCCATTTTCAAAAGTCTAATATATTTCATATGTTTTTACCTGTTTTTCTACAAGTATCAGCTGAATGAGCAGGAAAAAAAGCCCTTCTCCCAGTATGATCCATCCGTTTCTCACATAGCCGGAGCCTCTTAAGAAACCATAGACCGATATTTCCTGTGCTTTTAAATTTCCTACAAACAGGATATTTTTGATTGCTTCAGCTCCCACATAAACCAGCAAAACGATTCCGAAAGAAAGAAACTGATTCTTCACATACATGGTACAGATAAACACAAAATTTGCAAGCAAGCCGCCAAAGATCCCCTCTATCAGAATATACATTCCTGCATAAAGAGACGGATAGCTATAAAAAAGGGCAGCCCCAAAATCGTTTTCAAGAATACTAAAATATGGATAAAAGGGCAGAGGCTTTTCCCATGGAAAACATGCAGCTGATATTGCCAGATTCACAAGCAGCGTTCCACTGATTACAGCGAAGCCGCTGAGAAAAACAGCCAGATATTTTGCCCGGAAATATTCTCTTCTCCCGGTTCTCACCAATACCAGACGAAGCTGTTTTTTCTTTTCTTCCTGATAATAAGAAGCTGCAAAAGGAAAAGCCGCCAGAAATGGGAGCCAGAAGAAAAAGAGAACTCGTCCGATGCTCATCTGTTCATTTAACATCCAGACATTATAAAGTGTATAGGCCTGCCTGACCGGGAAACGATTTTCCCAATATTGTATATAGTCTCTCTGGCTTAACCAGGAACGGTACACCGTTAAAATACTGGATATCCCTAAAAACTGTCCTATACCAAATGCCAGCCAAAACCGGTTTCCGGTAAATGCTTTTTTCAGCTCTATTTTTATCATCTTCATAGTAAGTCCTCTTCTGATATCTGAAATACCAAGCCGCCGTCCATATTTCCCGGGAATAATATCAGACGGGCATCTGATTTCTTGTTCAGCCACTCCTTTCTCACCATCATTCCCATCGTAAAAATTGCTTCTTCGCCTTTTCCTAAAAATAATCGGTCCGCATTTTCCTCGATTGCTTTTTTATCCAGGTACAGCCGATTCACATCCTTTCCATCAACACCTTCCGGCCCGCGGGGCTGCAGTAAAACAGATGGCAGAGAATCGATATTTTTGTCCAGCAACTCTTTACATTGGAAAGCCCCATTCAAAAGAAGATACCTTTCACCTGCCTGTCCCACTCCATTCTCGTTATAAATTTTAAAACGTACCAGCAGTAAAGAATTACTTCCGGTTAATTCATCAGGAATAACGTTTCCTTCCTCATCGATAACTCCGGATACCTGACAGTCTTTTTGAGAAATTCCCATCTCTTTTAAATTTTTTGTCACTTCCATATCGATAAGATCGACCGTAAAACCCTGATAAACTCCCGTTTTCTCCTCGATTAAGTTCTGTGTTTCGATTTCGATGTTTTGATCTTCATCCAGATGGTTACTTTTCTTTGGCTTCCACTTGGGATTACTTATAACGATAAGAAGTAATAACAGCGCCACTGACGCAAAAATGTATCTCGTTTTTTTCATTTTCTTAATATAGAGGCCATACCCATATTAGCGTATGGCCTTGTTCCCATTATTTTGTTAATTTGCTGCCGGATAACTTCCTGCTGTATCTGGACTCCAATAGCCTCGAGCGATTTTTCCTTCATAAGGAGAACCACCAGATAACAACTTCCCACTTAACCTGCATAAAGTTCTTTTATAGCCTGCATTCTCATAAATATTTGTTCGTAATCTTCTTTTTGTTCCAGCTGCAATATAAGCCCATCCACCAATTGTTTCATTATACCATGTTGCACCATCATAACGATAACCTGCAAATTGAACACCATTAGCCGGTGACATTGTAGGATTTACATAAACTGATGACGAATTATCTTTATAATAGGAACCGGTATTTGCTTCTGATGTATATAAAGAAAACGTATACAATTTATCCGCTGTATCTGCTGAAACCCCTAATGCTGTTCCCATAATTGTAATTGTAGAAATGATAGTGCAGCAAATTCTTTTTATACTTTTATTTTTCATATGCATAATTCCTCCCTATATCTTAGCTAGTAATCCTTTACAAACAAATTCAATAATGCATTGGCATCCTCTCCTACTATAAATAATATATTTAATTTTAAGTAAACTATATAATTTTCATCAATCTGTTCCAAATATAGTTTTTACATATTTTTCAATTCTTCCGGTATCTCCGGCTGATGAAAAATAAACATGCATCCTTTATTTCCAATCTCGGATGCACTGAACACAGCCAAAAATAAAAGAACCGTATTTCCATATTTTTTTATCATTTGTCCTATTTTTTTCATTTAATTAGGCCTCCTCCATTCATTTTTCTGTATATTACCACATAATTTTCTTCCGTGCCGGATCATGTAATTATCCCGGCGTTTCATGTAACTTTTCCCTTAAGTGCCCATAAAAAAAGAACCATTGACCTTTCGTCAACAGCTCTTTTCCTCTCTGATTACAATAACCAGAGAAAATATTTTGTTTTCCGTATGGATATCCATAAACCCGTGATATTTTTTTACCGTTTCACGGATGGAATAGAGGCCGATTCCATGATATTCGGAATTATTTTTTGATGAGAGGAAGGTTCCCTGGGAATCTTTTCGCGGTTCTTCCACATAGCGGTTTCTGATTCCAATGCGAAGGTCCCCGTTTTTGTAAACAAGAGAAAGCTCTATCAGGCGTTCTTCTTGTGGAACTTTTTCTGAAGCTTCCAACGCATTTTCCAGTGCATTTCCAAGGATCACATATAAATCCGCATCGGAAATATTTAGTTTGTAAGGAATTTCCAGACGTAATTTCATCTGTATCTTTGTCTTTACAGCCCGTTCGTAAGCCTGATTCAGCAAACCATCCAGCAGAAGATTTCCACTGTTCGCAAAATCACTCTTTCTCATTCCGGGATCGTTTGCCAGCTCATCTATGTAAGAAATAATGCCATCTGTGTCTTTTTCCTCCGCAAGTTCCCGCACCGCTGATAAATGCAGTTTCATGTCATGCCGGAACTGCCGGATTTTCCTCGTTGTCTCTTCCCGTTCTGCAATCTGTTTTTCGTAGAGAGCCACCATTTGCTGATAAATCAGATTTCTTTTTTCCACTTTTGTCTTTTCTTTGATCTTGTCATAAATCCGGAACTGAAAAATATTCATGGGAATCAACAACAGGCTCACAACCGTTGTCCCCAGACGCAGGCTGCGATTTGTACAAGTTTGGCATAAAACAAAGATACAAAACATCAGGATGATACTGACGACAGGAAAGACCAGCAGGGCTGCCCCTTCTTTTCTCTCCACAGGAATGTCATTTTTCTTCACATAAAAATACTGAATGATTTTTTCCAGCAGAAAAATAACCAGTCTGGTCAGGATTACTCCCAGAAGAAACTGCTCCCGGTAAGAGATTCCAATCACTCCAAAAAACAGTCCGACAATCGCTTCATCCAGCATCCAGACTGCCACAAAAATAACATTCACAAAAGTTTTTCTGGAAAAGGCGCCTTCAAAAAAGACAACCGCAATCAGCTCATAAGTCAAAGCCCCATAGAAAATATTCAAATATGGCGGCATAAAGCCAAGATCAGAAAAGGTACCCACCAGACAGAAAAGCAGATTACAGATCCAGAACTTTTTTCCCAAATCTTTTTTATCCAGAAAAATATCAAAAAAGCCCTTTATGACCGGCAAAGTACAGCATTCCAACAAAAAATAAATCAGCAGTTCACTCATAAAAAAGCTCCTTTCGCAAAAGCTCGCCATATTTCTGTTCTGCCGTCTTTCGTCGGTCTTCACTGATCGGGAGCTGTTTTCCATTCGATAACTCCAGCTCCGTATTGCCGAACTGCTTTATATAGTTGTAATTAACCAGATACGACTGATGAATCCGCAGGAAGGGAACCGCCGCTTCTTTCAGCTGCTTCTCCACTTCATTCAGTTTTCCATAAAAGCTTCCTTCCGTTCCGTCTTTCTTATAAAGCCGGATACTTCTCTTCTGGCTCTCAAAGTACACAATGTCGCTTAACAACACCTTGAAAAACTGCCTGTCATAGGAATAAGAAAAAAAGATTTCTTCCTGCTGGAGCTGAATTTTTTCTACTGCATTTCTGAAATACGCTTCAAATTTCTCAGTATTTATCGGTTTGCTTAAAAAACGGAAGGTATCCACCTCAAACAGTTCCTTCAGATAGCTTTCATGATTGGATATGTAGATCAAGACCGCATTAGGGTGATCTTTACGAAATTCCCTTGCCAGGGACAGACCATCCAGCTGCTCCATCTCGATATCCAGATATAAAAGATCAAATTCCACCCCTTTTCTGATATCCGCCAGCAGAAAAGCGCCATCGGAATAAGTCTCGATCCTGACCTTAATATTTCCTTTTTCTGACAGTTCAAGCAACCGTTCTTCCATCGTCGTTATCGTCTTTTTATCATCATCACAGACTGCTATCCGAATCATCTTCTCTCTCCCTGTCTATCCCCTCGTTTTATAAAAAACACAGCGTCCCCGGCCACTCTCTTTCGCCTGATAAAGGGCTTTATCTGCCAGTTCATAGAGCTGGTTAAAGGTGATCTCCGGTTCTGCAAAAGCAACACCCATGGACAGTCCGCTGCCGCCTTCCACAGCTTTCAGAGTCAGATTGATCTTATCGAAGATCATCCGTACCCGCTCCTGGATCTTTTCTTCGCTGACATCCGGTTGAAACAGAAGCGCAGCCGCAAACTCGTCTCCTCCCATACGACAGGCACGATCCTCTTTTCTGAGTGCCGCTTCCAGAGTCTGCGCCATCAGAATCAGATATTTATCTCCATTGTGATGACCGTAGGTGTCATTATACTCCTTAAAATGATCCATATCCATCATCAGCATCACGGTCCTGCATTTTCCCTGGAGAAGCTTCAGTTCCAGATCACTGCGGAAAGCCGCATGGTTCAGAAGCCCGGTCAGGGAATCCTTTCGATAAGTCCTTTCCCAGTAATGCAGACGGATCTTGGCCCGGTTCTGCTCCGCATCCAGCAAGCGCTTCATGGAATACGTTTGCCTGATATCCGCAATCGTGATCTCAGAACGCTGAGAGCGGGCAGCAGAATCATAGTAAACCCTGCCATAACAGAAGACAAAATTATCCGTTCCGTCTTTCCGCCGGATCTTATGTTCCAGATAAACCACCGGGCACTTTGCCAGCTCTGCATTTACTTTGCAAAGATACTCGGTCCTTTCTTCCTCCGGTATCAGATCAACCTGAAAGAACTGCTTTTTCCGGATATCATCTTTGCTGTAACCGGTGATCGTTTCAAAAGCATCATCCACAGACAGGATCTTCATGTCTTCATCCAGTCGATAGCTGCTGTAAAAGACAGGATGAACATCGTTTTCTGTTTTTTCCACCTCCGCCGAAAGGCTCCGCATTTCCTCTTCGCTGCTGTGACTGCATAAGGCGATCAGTGCCGCCTCTGTTCCACGCACATAATACGTCTGTTTCGGAAAACATTTTCTCATACTTTCTGCCAGATGCCGGATCTTCTGGTCCCTCGACTGTGTTCCCATGGTGCTGTTGATAACAGACAGCCCATTGATATCACACATGACGATCCCTGTAGAAGGAGGAAAGGAATCCTTTCTTTCCTTCACAAAACGCTGGAAACTTTCCCATTCCTGGAAACCGGTGAGAAGATCTGTCTCCAGTGCTGCATCGGAAAATACAAACAGCTGTCCCAAATGCTGTCCTTTTTCATTCTTCAGTCTGCGAATGTCACATCGGAGCGGCCGTTCTTCTTCACCGTCCTTTACATAAAACTGAAGAGAACTGCTTTCGTTTTCCTCCAGATGGAGTTCCAGCTGATAGTGCTCCAGGAAATCCTGCAAAGCGATCCCATCCTTTTCCTGCATCTTTCCAAGCAGATCTTCTGCTCTTTTATTATACAGAACCAGCCGGTCTTCATAATCAAACAGTACGATCCCCTGACCAATGTTTTCAAAAATACTGTTTTTCAGAGAATTCAGCATCCCATGCGTAGAATAATCGAAACAGCTCCAGTACAAAAGGAACGATGTCAGGCTGTATGCACAGATGGAATAATCCAGAAGATTATAAACAGATTCACCAGGTAAAAACAGAAACGCTGCATTCACCAATACAATAACCGTGATTCCCAGAATCACATACTCATACTGTGCCCGGTATTCTCTGGGCGTCCGCTTCATCTTTTTTAATAACAGCAGCAGGACGACTGCAACCATGGTATAGGAAAAAATCAGATGCATCCAGTAAAGAGGCAGCATCTGATAAGCATATTGGGCGATCTGTGTATTTCTTTTCACATAATGAACCGTGATTTCACAAAACGGATTAACAGAAAAAACGATCACCTCAAAAACGGCATAGAACACCGCCAGACGCATTGCTTTTTTCCCCAGTTCACAAAGCTTCCTTTTGTGAAATACACGGTAAAAGCCACAAAACTCAACAGCATAAAATCTATGTCTATAAAATAAATACTGGACATCACTGACATGCAGAGATAACTGTCACTTAAAATACTGATGAGATAACTCAGATCAACGATGGCCGCCCCGATACAGGCAAGCCCCAGATAACGCCCAGTCGTCCGGTTTTTCCGTATGGATAATACTCCCAGATACAGATCCATAAGTGCGATCAAGATCGATAACAGAATATAAGCATCCAAAAACATTACAACTCTCCCCCGTTTATACGGATATTTTTCGCAAGGAGGCTATGTATCTGCTTCTGATAAGCAATGACCAGAAGCACGGCTGCCCCTGTCCAGGCTGCCACCTCAGCAAAATAAATTCCATATTCTCCAACAAACCGCGGCAGAAAAACGGCTGTCAGCAGTCTCATGGCAAGCTCCACAAAACCGGAGATCAGCGGAATGATGGTATTTCCCATTCCCTGCAGGGCCGAACGGTAAATATGCAGGCAGTAAAGGATCACCAGAAACAGAGAAAGCACCACCAGATAATGGTAAGCATAGTTCAGCACTTCACCCGCGTCCGGACTGGAATGATCCACAAAAAGCCCTGTGATCTTCCTGCCGAGAAGGAGCATCACCATACTGATCACCACAGAGATCACTGCCGCCATGGCAGCGCCTTTTCGTACACCGCTTTTAATGCGTTCATGTTCTCCTGCTCCCAGATTCTGTCCTGCGTAAGTAGAAACCGCAAAGCCCATGGAAACGGCCGCGATCTCCAGGAGTCCGTAAAGCTTGTTGGTCGCCGTAAAGCCAGCCACAAACACCACACCAAAGCCATTGACGATCGACTGAAGGATCATGCCGCCAATGGAAATAATCATATTCTGGACAGCCATAGGCATACCCAGGCAGAAAAGTTCTTTCGCCTGCTCCGGTTTCACAGAAAAATCATCCCGGCAAAGACGAAGGAGAGAAACCTTCCTCATCCTCAAAAAACAGTAAATGCAGGAAATCCCCTGAGCGATCAACGTTGCTGCTGCCGCACCTACGATTCCCCAGTGGAAGACTGCCACAAAAAGAAGATCCAGTACTACATTACTGGAAGAAGCCACTCCCATGGCGATCAACGGCGTCGTACTGTCTCCTATGGCCCGGAGCACAGAGGACATCCAGTTATAGATCATCACAATGAGGATCCCGCTGAACATAATGTAGACATAAAGAAGCGCATCGCCAAGGATCTCTTCTCTCGTTCCCATAAGACGCAGCACAGGAGCGGCAGAAAGCAGAAAGACAACCGTCACCACGATTGCAGAAAGCACTGCCAGGATCAGAGAAGCTCCCACCGTCTTTTTCATTTTTTCGTACTCTTTTGCTCCGAACTGCTGGGCGATCATGATCGAAAAGCCCTGGCTTAAGCCGGAGCAGATCCCAAGGCTCATCCAGTTAAACCAGTCCACCGAGCCCAGGGCCGCCAGCGCATGCACTCCCACCAGCTGGCCAACAACCGCCGTATCTACCATGGTATACGTCTGCTGAAATATATTTCCAAGCATCAACGGCAGTGCAAACTGAAGCAGAAGTCTGCCGGGATGCCCTTTTGTCATATCTTTTGCCTGTGTTTTCATTGCTGCCCCCCCTACTTCAGGATCTCCTGATAAACTCTCAGGACGTTTCCGCTGAAGATTTTCTCGATCTCACTCTCATGGAAGCCTTTCTTTTTCAGTGCAGGTACCAGCCGCTGAACAAAAGACACATCCGGAATGGCCGGATTCGGATCGATCCCGTCCATATCACCGCCAAGTGCACAGACCTCCACACCTCCGATATCTGCTGTATGGCGGACATGCTCTGCCATCACGCCAAGGAGCTGCTCCGTATCCATCTTTTTTGCTTCCCAGGTCAGGAAATCCATACAGTAATTGAGGCCGCAGACACCGCCTCTCTCTCCCAGCGCTTTTATCATTTCATCTGTCAGGTTCCGACAGACATTCTGCACGGAGGCAGCATTGGAATGACTGGCCACAAAAGGCTTCTCTGTATGCCGGTACACATCCCAGAAACCTCCGTCGGAAAGATGAGAAACATCCACGATCATTCCCAAACGTTCCATCTCCTGGATCATCTCGATCCCAAAAGGCGTCAGGCCTTTTTCCGTCCGAAGTTCTATGCCTTTTCCGGTCTTTTCACATTCGGGATGCATATTCGGACAGCCTATCTGATTGGCAAAATTCCAGGTCAGTGCGATCATCCGCACGCCTAAACGGTAAAAATCTCTCAGATAGGAAAGTTTTCCCAGCACCGTTTCCCCTTCTTCGATGGTCAAAAGAGCACTCATTTTCCCTGCTTCTCTGTTTTTCATAATATCCCTGAAAGAAAATACCGGTGCGATCAGACTACTGTTTTTCTCCAGTTCACAGTAATAAAGATCTATCATTTCCATTGCCGTTTTAAAGGGATCTTCCACTTCGCCAAACGGCACGAACATGGCAAAATTCTGCAAAAGATACTCTCCCTTTTTCATTTTTTTCAAATCTACCTGAAAGGAATTTTCAAGAAGTCCCTCTTTTGTTTTCCCTTTTTCTCCTGAAAAATAAAACCGTCCTATGGTGTCACAATGCATATCTACAATATTCATTTTTCCTCTCCTTGTTTTCGCGATTATTCGTAACTGTAAAAGTATGGAACAGTTACAGCTATTCTTTTTATTTTAGCATACTGCCTGAAAAAGGGCAATGAATCATCTCTTTACAGAATCCCTTTTTTTTCTTATAATAAAAGCAGTTGCAGCTTTGAAAGGAGGATTTCCATGGCAGCAAAAGAAGAACTCCAGGATGAGGTCCCCAGATGTGAATTCATCCATGCTCATCCTGAAACCATAAAGGCAGTGGAAGAAAATATGCCTGCCGAGGAAGAGCTTTATGCTCTGTCCGAACTTTTTAAGATCTTTGCCGACTCCACCAGGATCCGTATTCTCTATGTTCTCCTGGAACACGAAATGTGTGTCTGCGATCTGGCCCAGCTTCTGAACATGACCCAGAGCGCCATTTCCCACCAGCTTCGGATCTTAAAGCAGAGCCGTCTTGTAAAATTCCGCAGAGAGGGAAAAACCATCTTTTATTCCCTGCTCGACGAACATGTCCACAGCATTTTAAGTCAGGGCATGGAGCACATCACCGAATCGAAAAACCCCTGATCACCGTCTCCAGAATCCCAAGAAGATTGGCTCCGATGTGAAGGAGCACCGGCGCGGAAAGATTTCCCCAGCGTTCGTAGGACCAGGCCAGAAGAAGTCCCATGGGAAAGGCATAAACCAGCTGAACGATGTTTCCATGATAAAGGGCAAAAAGCGCTGCGCTGACCGCGGCTGCCGCCCGGAAAGAAAAGAGTCTTCTCATTTTTCCGTACACCAGTCCCCGGAAGACCAGTTCTTCCACAAAGGGGACAAAAAGACCGATTCCGATGATTTGGACCAGCAGGTTACTCTGAAAGAGCGCTTCCTGGGAGGCATTGGAAAAATGCTCCGTCAGGTGAACCATATTCAGAATCAAAGAAAACAGGGTGTTCCCGGCCATTCCCACAAAAGGCAGAAGCCAGAGGGAACGGCGGGAATATTTTTTTTCTGGCTTCGGCTCTTTTTTATAAAGCATCCATAGAAAAGGGAGGGCCAGAAGAGCTGCCAGCGTAGTCTGGGAAGCCGCATCCAGAAAATTTCCTGTGAGCATCGCCGCGAGAAGCATCATCCCGTAATGAAAAGCCACTGGAAAAAGAATCTCCAGGATCTGATAGGCAGATAGTTTTTTCAATCTCGTAATTCCTTTCGTTTTTCTTCCTATCATACCATAATTTCTTCTGAAAATCCATTCACTGAAATTTCCGGATAACCCAGGAAACCGCTCCCATCCACATCGTAAGGAGCCCCAGGATCCACACTCCTTTTTTCAAACCGGAAGTTTCTGTCTCTGCCTCTTGTTCTTCTGAGAGGACTGTCAGCACTTCTTCTGTCTCTTCAGAACGATCGTTTCCCGTTTTCTCTGGTGCTCCCGCTTCTTTCAGATACCAGCCGTCTCCGGAGCAGAATTCTTCCACCTCATCCAGCGTCTGACTGCCCCGGGATATTTTTGTTCCTGCCGCCAGCTCCATCCGTTTTCTCTGAATCAGCGTTTTGATCTCACCGGTTTCTTCCATTTCCGTTTCTGCTCCCGCCCGGTTTAATCCCCAGACTTCTGTCTTAATCTCTTTTGGATCTTCCTCCTGCCGCTGTTTCTTTCCTTCCGCTCCCACATAGACCCGGTAATTCTCCGACCAGCTCTCGTTTCCAGCCTGATCCACAGCCAGAATCCGAAAATCTGTCGTTCCAGAAAGTTCCACAGCCACCTCCGTTTTTTCTCTTGTTGTCCGAAACAGCCGTTCTCCATTCCTCCAGAGCTCCATATACGCCAGTTTGCCGTTGTCTCTGGCCTGAATGGTAAATTCTGCCTCTCCCGGCTCCAGATCCTCCGGAAGGCCCGTCAGAAAGCTTACAGGGCCGGTTCTGTCGATACAGAACTCCAGGAACGTATTTTTCTCCCGGCTATCGCTCTGATTCCCGGCCTGATCCAGGGACTGAAAGGCCAGCGTATAGACGCCCTCCTCCAGAAAACACTTCCGGAAGATCTGATAGCGGTAAAGCCAGCGCTCTCCTAGCTTCTGAATTGTGGTCTGGTAATCCCGCCCCTCCTGAAGGATCCGAAAGCTTCCGTCCTTCACGCAGACGATGGCTTTTTTCGAAAGCTGATCCCTGTTCCGTTCCGTCACTTCCAGATTTTCCGCATTTCGAATGTAGTAGGTCGTACCGATTCCGGCTGTCCTTGAAGAAAGCGTATAAAGGGAGCCGGAACGGTTCACCCGGAACGATACGCTTTTTTCCGTCTGGTTCCCCGCCAGATCTTCTGCCTGCACGAAAAGCGTATAACTGCCGTCCGCCAGCCGGGCCGTAGAAAAGTCATAGGAAAGCTTTTTTCCGTTCTCTGTTTCCCTAGCCGGGGTGAAAACCGTTCTCCCCAGCTGATCTTTTACCTCGCAAACTGCTGTCTTTGCAGAAAGATTTTCATCCTCCACAGAAGCCGCCACCGTTTCTTCTTTCTGATAAGATTTTCCTTCCATCACTCCCTGCACCGAAACGACAGGATCTGTCCTGTCGATAACGATAGTCTGTGAAGTTACTTTTCGCTCATTCCCCACCTGATCCCGCAGCCGGAAAAGAACCTGCCAGGTTCCTTCCTCTTCCAGCGCAATAGCGCTCCCCGGCTGATAGGGACGATAGTCCTGTGTTTTTCCTTTTTCTGTAAGAAAAGCGACGCTGTATTCCACGGTGTTCAGACCGCTTTCTTTGTCCACAATCTCTGTTCCCATAAGCTGGCAGTTTCTCTTATAAATCCGGCCGCCCGCGCTTTTCGCATCCCCGGTAAGCTTCATCTCCGGCGGCCGGTCATCGATACGGTAGCGGAAACCATTCTTAGCGGAGCTGGCCAGGAGGCTGCCATCCCGGTCTCTTCTCTCTAAAGCAAAGACCCACTCTCCCGCTTCTGTCACCGCACCGGAAAGGATGGGCTGATTAAAACCGCTGCCTTTGTCCGGCCTTGCCAGGAGCACGCTCCCCTTTGACACCCAGAAAATACCGTCTTTGTCATAGAAGCCCTTTCCATTCCGGACTTCCACCTGGTAGGAAGGATTTTTTCCCTCCACAAGGGTAATGCTGCCTTTCTGGCAAGTAGAAAGATCAAAGTAATAATTCTCTGTGGCATTGCCGGTGAGAGTACCGTCTCCCCTGCTCGCAGGCACAAGAGCTCCCGCATAGGTGATGAGCTCGCCATTTTGGTACATGGGGCTGTCGGTACGGATCACCGAAAGATCAAAATCAATGCCCGGGGCCTCAAAGCCCGCCGGTGCTTCGGAAGTTGGCACACCATCCCTCACAAAGCCGCTCACCTGCACCGGACTGCGTTCTTTGAACTGAAGTCCCTGGATGCTGAAAGGAGCGCCGTACTCTTTCAGCGCATCGCTGATACAGATTGTCAGCGACCGTTTCTTTATGCGGACAGTCAGTTCTCCCCTGGGAAGTTCCAACTCGAATTTTCCTGCGTCTGTTCCTGTGAGGACAGTCACCGGCTTTACTTTCCATACTCCCGCATCTGCAGACTCCGCCTCGCCGTAAATTTCCAGGCCTACTCTGCCTTTTCCTTCCTGTCTGGTTTTCACAGACAGCGGAATCCGGCTCGTTCCGTCGTATACCTTCTCCCCGCCTGGAAGATTCACCGCAATCTGCTCGACGATCAGACGACGCTGAGGTTCGGTGGGCGGCTCTGTCACAGGCTCCGTTTCCGCGGGTTCTGTAGGTGATTCGGTCTCTACGGGTTCCGTGACTACTTCTGTCTCCGATTCCGTTTCCGCAGGTTCTGTAGGCACTTCTGTCTCTGCCGGTTCTGTGACGGGTTCTTCAGTCACGGGCTCTGTCACAGGCTCCGTTGGAATTTCCGTGACAGTTTCGGTCTCTACAGGCTCAGACACTGTCTCGGATTCGGACTCAGTCTCCATCGGCTCCGTAACTGGCTCTGTATTTTCTTTGCTACCTGTCTCCCTCTCCGACTCCCCAGGCTCAGTCCCGGCTTCCGTATTTGCCTCCGTCTCATCTTTCGTAATATCCTCCGACCCCATTTCCGTTTCCTGCTCTGACATTACCTCCGACTCCCTTTCACCCTCCGTAACCACCTCGGATTCCGTCATTTCTTCCGCAGGTGCTTCCGTCGTATGTTCACTCTCAGATTCTGCTGCTTCTGTCTCTACGGACTCCGCAGCCGTCTCACTCTCCGCTGGTGCTTTCGTAACCGATTCCGTGTCCATTTCTTCTCCACCCACTGGCGCAATCTCACTCTCAGACTCCGTTCCTGTCTCGCTCTCAGTTTCTGTCTCAGAGTCGCTCTCTGTCTCCGTTTCCGTCTCACTTTCACTCTCTGTCTCTTCTCCCAAAGCGCCCTGCTCCTCGCTTCCTTTGCTCTCCAGAAAGTAATTATCTCCCAAAAAGGACAAACTCTGCAGCGGAGCTCCAAGGAGCGCCGCCGTACAGGCCGCCGTCATCCACTTTTTATTTTTCATCTTTTCTTCCTCCTTCTTCTGTAAAAGTATGCCCCGCATAAAGCGCCTGAACACTCTCCTCTGTGACAGAAAAGGCTTCCGCCTGTTTCCCCGGCGCCATGTTTTTCAGTTCCTCTACCAGCTCCTGAAGCTCGGTTTCCGTGATTCCATTGTCCCGGAAATACAGAAGTCCGTCGTAGCAGAGCGACAAAAGCTCCTCCTGAAGCCGTTCCCGCAGGAGCGCAGGGACACTTTCCTGGCTGTTTTCCACACAACACGCGCAGATTGCCTCAAAGAAACCCTTCCAGTTAAGCGCGCCCTCCCCTGAGAGCTCCTGACGGGTCTTTTTCTCGCAGTAGCTCCCCAGTTCTCTATAGATCTTTGCCTTTTTCTGTCTTTCCGGCGTCAGGCCGCCTTCCAGCGCCCGCTCAAACCAGACCCCCGCATAGTTTTTTCCTTCTGCCTGCTGAAAATAGTACCAGTAAGCGATTCCCAGCTCATAAGCAAGGTCTCCATAGGCCTCCTTTTCCAGTTTTTCGCCCCAGGAACCAAGAATTTCCTCCAGTTTCCGGCTCTCTTCCCGGGTAAATACCTGATCCAAAAGATCAATTTGCAATAGTTTCTGATAAGCCGCTTCCCGATCGGGAAACAGGCGGATCGCAGACACCAGCTCCTCTGTCTGGCTGCTCTCCATTAAGATTTGATATTGTTCTTCCGCCGTCCGGTTCTGACGGCGAATGTGTATGATACTTCCAAAAAACAACAGGAATACTGCGAGAAAAGAAAACAAAAGGCAGTTTCTCTTACCCTTTCGGCAAACCCTAAGAAGCCTTCTTTGAAGCTTCCTGTCGTCCGAAAAACGCCGGCTCCGGTCTTCCTGCATACAGATATCCAGAAACCTCCGGAAACCAGGGCTCTCTTTTCCCCCGCTTAAGAAGCGGAAAGTCTTCCCGGCACTGTAAAAATCACTGCGGATATCCGGCTCCAGCTTTTCATCCAGCTGCTCCGGGGCAGCAAAGACTTTCGTCCCGTACCGCTCCCTTTTTTCCTTTCCAAGGCTCAAGCAGGCTCCAAAATCCAGAAGGACCAGCCTGCCTCCGGGCCCGATCATCAGGTTGGAGGGCTTGATATCCCCATGAATCAGGGGCGGTGTACGGGAATGAAGATATTCCAGGATCTCCGAAAGCTGTCTCAGCCAAAGCAGCAGCTCTTTTTCCGAAAAGCTCCCCTTTTCCTGCTTCAGCTGTTCCAGCGTCTTTCCTTCCAGATACTCCATAACGATACAAATATAGCCCTCCGCCTCAAAGACATCGTAAATCCTCGGAAGTCCGGGATGATCCAGATGCCTGGCATAATCCAACTCCCCTCTGGGCCACCTGGCCCTTAAAGGAATTCTTTTCAGCGCCAGAAGGCTACAGATTCTTTTGTGCAGAACCAGCCAGACCTCCGACTGGCCGCCTTTCCCGAGAGGCTCCAGAACCTGATAGGTTCCGCCGATCATGGTTCCCCTTTTCAATTCCAGCACCTCCCTTTCGTGTACCGCCATTATACCGCATTGCGTATTTTTTGTCCATTCGCAGACTGCACGAATTTCAGCAATTTCCGGACTGTGTATTTCTACACTTGGGCAAAGTATTTCGTCGCTTTGCACAAGACATGAAGAAAACGCCTTACCCGGCAAAACAGGATAAGGCGCTTAACAAACATTCAAAAATTACTCTGCTGCAAAGCAGCTCCCGCAATTCTATCTATTACATTCTCTCCGGTGCAGAGAAGCCCAGCACATCAATGCACTTCTCCAGAACGTCTCTGGTCAGTCTCAGAAGGGCGATCCAGGAAGCTTTCTGCTCTTCATTTTCCTCGGAAAGGATCTTCGTCTCATGGTAGAAACGGTTGAAGGCGTTGGCAAGATCGTAAATATAGGAACAGATCTTGTGCGGCGCGATCTCCTCGAAGGCATTCTCCATCACGATGTTGAAACGGGAAACCTCAAGCATCAGCGCTTTCTCGCTGTCGTTGGCTGCCTTGTGGATGGAGATTCCCTCCAGGCTGTTTCCGGCCTGCTGATATTTGTTCAGGATGGATTTGATCCGGACGATCGTGTACAGGATGTAAGGACCGGTGTTTCCCTCGAAGGAAGTGAATCGGTCAAGGTCAAAGACATAATCTTTGCTGGCCTGGTTGGAAAGATCGCCGTATTTGATGGCGGAAAGGCCTACAATCTTGGCGGTCGCTCTTGCTTCCTCCGGGTCGATCTCATGGTTGTCCATGATCTTATGGTACATCTCCTCGTCGATATCGCGGATCAGGTTCTCCAGACGCATCACGCCACCCTCTCTGGTCTTGAAGGGCTTGCCGTCTTTTCCGTTCATCGTACCGAAGCCCAGGAAGGAAAGTTTGGTATTTTCATCCACAATACCAGCTTTCCTCGCGCAGCGGAATACCTGGATGAAATGCATCTCCTGACGCTTGTCCACAACGTAGAGGATCTCATCGGGATGATAGTCCTCCATACGCTGAACGATGGTAGCCAGATCTGTCGTGGTGTAAAGAGATGCTCCGTCGGATTTCAGGATCATGCAGGGCGGAACTTCTTTCGTATCGGTCTCTTCCTTGACATCAACAACCAGAGCGCCCTGATCCTCGTAAGCCAGTCCCTGCTCTTTCATTTTTTCCACCATACCCGGGATGTAGGGCTGTGCGTCGGACTCGCCCTTCCAGAGATCGAAGGAAACGTTCAGATTTGCGTAGTTTCTCTTCAGGTCCGTCACGGAAACTTCCATAATATGCTTCAGGATGGCCTGATAGCCTCTGTGGCCGTGCTGCAGAAGGTAGGTTGCCTGCATGGCCGCCTCTTTGTATTCCGGATGCTCTTTGGAGTAAGCGCTGGCTGCGGGATAAATCTCCTCCAGCTCGCTGATCGTGAAGGGAGCCACCTTCGGGTACTCGCCGGTGTAGCTTTCATCGAAGTAAACCAGCTCCGGTTTTCTCTTTTTCAGCTCCACGATGATGAGTCCCATCTGCAGGCCCCAGTCGCCCAGATGCACGTCTCCGATGACCTCATGGCCCAAGAAACGGCCCATTCTCTTGATGCTCTCACCGATGATGGCTGATCTTAAATGACCAACGTGCAGGGGTTTTGCCACGTTCGGTCCGCCGTAATCGATGATGATCTTTTTCGGCTCTTTGGCTTTCTCCACGGAAAGATTCTCGTCTGCCTGCATTTTATCAAGATACGCAGCCAGAAACTCCGGGTTCAGCTTCAGATTAATAAAGCCCGGATTCACAACCTGGATATCTGAAAAGATTTCCGAACCGGAAAATGCTTCCACCACCGCATTGGCAATCATAATCGGGGCTTTTTTGTAGGTTTTAGCAGCCGCCATGGCTCCATTACACTGATATTCACATAAATCAGGCCGGTTGGACAGGGTGACTTTGGCGAATTTCTCGTCATAGCCAGCCTTCTGAAAAGCCTGGATCATTTCTTCTGTGATCAAATTCAGAATTTTCTGCATGTATTTCTCCTTTTCTTTTTGCTCGTTTCTCCATACAGCTTCTGCTTTGTGAGCAGAATACTCTTTATTATAGCCTTTCAAACCACTATTTTCAACTGTTTTTCGGGTAAAAAACCTCCACCAGCATAAGGCCCCTCGCCGGGGCTGTAAATCCGGCCAGGTTCCGGTCATTTTTCTGAAAGACTTTCCCGATGCTCTCCGGCTCCCGTTTTCCCATTCCGATCTCCAGAAGGGTGCCTGTGAGAATCCTCACCATATTATAGAGGAAACCGTTTCCCGTAAAATCAAACTCCACTTCCCCCGGAAGTTCCCGGATCTTTACAGACTCCAGACGGCGGACGGTGGACTTCTTCGTCTTCTTCATAGAAGAAAAGCCGCGAAAATCTTTTTCTCCCACCAGAAGGGCTGCTCCCAGGCGCATGGCCTCCACATCCAAAGGCTGATTGAGCGGATAGATCTGCTTCCTCTCAAAAACATTTTTCCCCTCGCCGGTGGCCACCCGGTAACGGTAGGTTTTTCCCAGCGCGTTCAGGCGGCTGTGAAAACGCTCCGGCACTTCCTCCACCCGGACCACGCCGATATCTTCTGGAAGATAAGTGTTCAGTTCGGCTTTGAGTTTCTCCGGATCCAGTTTCCGGTCCGTGTGAAAATTCGCGCTCTGCCCGAGAGCGTGAACACCGGCATCGGTTCTTCCGGCCCCGTCGATCTCCACCGTCTCGCCCAGAAGCCTGGTCAAAGTCTCTTCTATTTTTCCCTGAATAGTCTTTTCCGTATTGCCCTGTCTCTGCCAGCCGTCGTAACGGCTTCCATCATATTGTAAGGTCAGACGGTAATTCATAAAATCCCTCCCCAGAAAAAAAGCTGTCTGGACTTTTCCAGACAGCTCTGTTTCAAATATGAAAAAAGCTGCTGACGGGAATCGGACCCGTGACCTCCGCACTACCAATGCGACGCACTACCGACTGTGCTACAGCAGCTTGTATTAAGCGCCACAAACAATTTACAAAGCTGCTGACGGGAATCGGACCCGTGACCTCCGCACTACCAATGCGACGCACTACCGACTGTGCTACAGCAGCTTATTCAGTTGTTTGCGATTGCTCGCTACAGTTAAGTATACTACTATAACTCCCCGAAAATGTCAACTACTTTTTTCAAGTTTTTTTTGTTTTTTAATCAGTACATTCAATTCAGTCTTTGACGCACAATTTCATAGGCCAGAACACCGGCTGCCACAGAGGCATTCAGAGAGTCAATATCGCCCTTCATCGGGATGGAGGCAATGTAGTCACACTTCTCTTTTACCAGGCGGCTGACGCCCTCTCCTTCGTTTCCAATGACCAGACCAATCGGCCCTTTGAGGTTCAGGCGGTACATGCTCTCTCCGCCCATGTCGGCGCAGACAAACCAGAGTCCCTCTTTTTTCAGCTCGTCAATGGTTGCAGCAAGGTTCGTCACCTTCGCCACCGGCGTATAGTTCAATGCTCCGGCGGAAGTTTTTGCTACCGTAGCAGTCAGACCTACCGCTCGCCTTTTCGGGATAATGACCCCGTGAGCTCCTGCCAGGTTTGCGGTACGGATGATGGCTCCCAGATTGTGGGGATCCTCAATATTGTCCAGAAGGAAAATAAAGGGCTCTTCCCCTTTGTCTCTGGCGTTTTTCAGGATATCCTCCACCTCGGCATACTCGTAAGCTGCCGCATAGGCGATGACGCCCTGATGCTTGCCGGTCTCAGAGAGCTGATCCAGACGTTCCCTTGGTACATATTTGATCAGGGTATCGTGTTTTCTCGCCTCGCGGGTGATACTCAAAATCGGACCGTCCTTGCAGCCGTCCTGCACGAACAGCTTGTCAATGGTCTTTCCGGAACGGAACGCTTCCAGAACCGCGTTTCTTCCTTCGATGGTCAGTTCTTCATATCTCATGCTCTGTCCTCTTCTTTCTTTTCCTCCGCCCAGGTGTCTCCCAGGCCTTCTCTCACCAGTGATACCAGCCTCTCCGTCTCGCCTTTCAGATAAAGATATCCCATCAGCGCTTCAAAGCCTGTGGCCTTCCGGTAGTCCTTCATCGTGGCATTTTTCGCCATCGTATAGGATTTGGCATTTCTGCCCCGTTTATAAACGGCCAGCTCCTCCTCCGTCAGGCTCTCCATAAGTTTATCAATCATCTCCGACTGGGCGGAAGCCTTTACCAGGGCGCTGGTCCTCTTGTGAAGCTTGTTGGGCTGGCAGCTGCCGTGGCGCACGATCAGGGTACGGATCACCAGATCGTAGATGCCGTCCCCGATATAGGCTAGGACCAGAGGCGAGTAGGTGCGGATATCCGCAGTCTCGCCTCCGAACTGTTCTTTCAGGATCTCAGGCAGATCCATTACGCTCTTTTCCATTTGACACCTTCCCGTGTATCTTCCAGCACGATTCCTTTGGAAAGAAGTTCATTGCGGATCTCGTCTGCTCTTGCAAAGTTTCTTGCCTTTCTGGCTGCCTGACGTTCCTCAATGAGAGCTTCGATATCAGCATCCAGCATTTCTTCTTTCTTCTCAGCGATGAGACCCAGCACATCGGAAAGGGAAACGATCTTTTCTTTCAGGGCAGAAAGGAAGGCTTTTGAGCTTTCCTCGCCGGCATGGGTATTTGCAAAACGAACCAGCTCAAAAATAGCGGCCAGAGCGTCCGCCGTGTTGAGGTCGTCATCCATGGCGGCATCAAATTTTTCTTCATAGGAAGAAAGCTGAGAAACCAGCTCTTTTTCTTCCTCTGTCAGCTCCTCTGCGCTGGCATTTGCCAGGAGATGATTCAGGTTGCCCACGGCGTTCTGAATACGCTCCAGAGAGTTTCTGGAGGCTTCCATCAGCTCGGCGCTGAAGTTTAAGGGACTTCTGTAATGAGCGCTCAGCATGAAGAGACGCAGCACCTGAAGATCGTATTTCTCGCCGATCTCACGAACAGTAAAGAAATTGCCCAGAGATTTGCTCATCTTCCGGTTGTCGATGTTCAGGAAAGCGTTGTGGAGCCAGTAGCGGGCAAAGGGCACGCCGTTGCAGCATTCGCTCTGGGCAATCTCGTTCTCATGATGTGGGAAGATCAGATCCTCGCCGCCGGCATGTATATCGATCTCCTCACCCAGATATTTTTTTGACATGACGGAGCACTCAATATGCCAGCCGGGACGGCCGTCGCTCCAGGGTGAAGGCCAGGAGGGCTCGCCCTCTTTTTTCGGTTTCCAGAGAACGAAATCCAGGGGATCTTCCTTCTGATCCTCACCAGTCACAAGAAGGGAACGGCCGCCGCTTCTCAGATCGTCCAGATTTTTGTGGGAAAGTTTTCCGTACTCGGAGAATTTGCGGGTGCGGAAATAAACGGTGCCGTTTACATTGTAGGCATAGCCTTTTTCCATGAGAGTAGAAATCATCTCCACCATTCCGCCGATCTCCTCGGTAGCCTTGGGATGGGTGGTCGCGGGTTTGACGTTCATTCCGGCCATATCTTTCTGACACTCTTTGATGTAACGCTCGGAAACTTCTTTGGAAGAAATGCCTTCCTCGTTGGCTTTTGCGATGATTTTATCATCCACATCGGTAAAGTTGGACACATAGTTGACCTCGTAACCCTTGTGCTCCATGTAACGGCGGGCTGTGTCAAAAACGATCATCGGGCGGGCATTTCCGATATGGATAAAGTTATAAACCGTGGGGCCGCAGACGTACATCTTGACCTTTCCCGGCTCCAGCGGCACAAATTCTTCTTTTTTCTTTGTCAGTGTGTTGTATAATTTCATGTTCGATCTCCTTTTCCTGTATTTAGCGCCTGCATCCCGGACAGCTGCCGCAGCCTGAAAGCGCGTCCCGGTCTGAACCGGCATAATCCATAAGCCCCACCAGAGAGCAGATGGCCTGAGATGCCATCCCTTCACCGGTTCCGGTAAAACCCAGGCCCTCTTCCGTCGTGGCTTTGAGGTTCAGACGGTTCTCCTCAATTCCCAGAGCCCCGGCAATATTTTTCGTCATCTCTTCCATATAAGGACGAAGCTTCGGCCTCTGGGCAATGACCGTCGCATCGATATTTTCGATGACATAATTGTTTTCGTCCAGAAGCTTTGCCACATGTTTTAAAAGCTCCACGCTGGAGATGCCTTTATACTGAGGATCCGTATCCGGAAAATGCTTGCCGATATCTCCCAGAGCCGCTGCTCCCAAAAGAGCATCCATGATCGCATGGATCAGGACATCCGCATCCGAATGGCCCAGAAGTCCTTTCTCATAAGGAATCTCCACGCCACCCAGGATCAGTTTTCTGCCTTCCACCAGGCGATGGACATCATATCCCATTCCTACCCGCATTGTTCTGCTCCTTTCTTATAATAAAAAAAGAACCACTCCATCTCTCCATTAGAGACGAAATGATCCGCGGTTCCACTCTACTAAAGATCTAATGATCTTCACTCTTCCTGCATGTAACGTATGCGCTACGGACCAGGTTGGGGCTCTCGCCGTTCTCCTGATCAGCTCCCGGATGCACTTTCAAAAAACCTTCCCCGAAAACTGCTTTCAGCCAGTGGCAGTTTCTCTCTGACGGAGCTTTTGTTCTTCTACTCTTTCCGTTCTCTGCTTTTTATCTATGAGATTTTCTTCACAGTAACCAGTTTATTCATTCCCTGCGGGTTTGTCAATCCTTTTTTCCTTACAAAAAAGACCTCCCGGTTTCCCGGAAGGCCTTTTCGATATTCCAAAAAATTATGCCTCAGTAGCTGCCTCGGTGCTTGCTGCCTCGGTTGCTGCTTCTGTAGCTGCCTCAGTTGCTTTCTCAGTAGCTGCCTCGGTTGCCTTCTCAGTAGCTGCCTCAGTTGCTGCAGTAGTAGCTGCCTCAGTTGCTGCAGTGGTAGCTGCTTCAGTAGCTGCAGTGGTAGCTGCCTCGGTAGCTTTCTCAGTCTCTTTTGTTTTGCTTCCGCAACCTACTGCCATAAGAGATGCAACAGCTGCAACCATAACTAATGCCATAACTTTTTTCTTCATAGTTTTTTCCTCCTCATTAGCGATTCCTTAAGGGATCGCACCTGTTCTTCTAAATTACGTCGCTTATCTTATCACTTTTAAATTCAAATGTCCATGGTTTTTTCATAAAATATCAGAGAAAATTTCCTTAAATTTCTTAATTTTTTTTAAGTTTTGCACAAAAATCATCCTTTTTTCTTTACTAAGGCATAATCTACGATATGATTTTTTACATTCATGACTTCAATCGTCAAATGCTCTGATTCACAGACAAAATGCTCTCCTTCTTCCGGAATCCGGCCGATCAGCTCCGAGATAAAACCGCTGAAGGTATCGTAGGTTTCCGTCGGAAGTTTTTCATCAAAACATTCTGCCACGTCCTCCAAACTCGTATCTCCCTGGATTCTCCAGGTGTTCTCATCCAGCTTCTCGATATCCGCCGGTTCTGCCGGGCCTTTTTCCTCCTCCAGATCTCCCACCAGCGTCTCAATCAAGTCATGGATCGTCACAATACCAAACATGCAGCCGTATTCATCCAGCACCACTGCAAAATAATGGCGTGTCTGTTTCATCTGATTGAAAAGAGCGTTGGCTCTCATCTCCTCCGGGACAAAGAAGGGCTTTTCCACCGCCTGTTTCATGATAAAATCCCGGTCCTTCTGTTCAGAACGGAAATAAATCTTCGTATTTAGGATTCCGATAATATCATCCTGATCTTCCCCGCAGATCGGATAATAGGTGTGGCGGCTCTTTTGAATAATCTCCGCCCACTCCTCCGCGCTGTCTTCCATATAAAGACAGACAGCTTCTCTTTTATGGGTGCTGATCTGGCCTGCCGTCGTATCGTCAAACTCAAAAATATTTTTGATCATCCAGCTTTCTTCTTCCTGGATTGTTCCCTGCTCGTTTCCTTCCGCCAGCATCATCCGGATATCTTCCTCCGTCACCACGACCTCTTCCTCATTGGGATTGATACCCATCAGCCTTAAGACAAGGTTGGTGGAAGCTGTCAGAAGCCAGACCAGCGGGGCAAAGGCCACTGACACGCCATAGAGCAGACCGGACATTCCAAGGGCCAGCTTCTCCGTCTTTTTCATCGCGATCCGTTTGGGAACCAGCTCACCGAAGACAAGACTGAAATACGTCAAAATTAAAGTGATAACCAGAACCACAATGGAACGCAGCACCTGCTCCGGCAGGGCAACTCCCAGTTCTCTCAGTTTCCTGATAAGAGGGTCTGCAAAATGATCCGCCGCGAAGGCGCCGCCCAAAAGACCCGCCAGGGTGATGGCCACCTGGATCGTTGACAAAAATTTCGCCGGCTGTTCCGTCAGGGCGGAAAGTTTTCCCGCCTTTTTATTTCCTTCCTGGACCATGTGCTTTAATTTGGTCTCATTCATGGAGATCACTGCGATCTCCGCACTGGCAAAAATGGCATTGATAAAAATAAGTACCGCCTGTAAAATAACTGCTTCTATCATTTCTTCTCCTTCAAATTTTTTACATCAGAATAAACATAAAGAGGTATAGCCTCCGGAAAACTCTCCGCAGACTATACCTCCTAGTTATTCATAATGCTACATGAAGCAGTTGTTCTGTCCTTATGGTTATCTCCATCGGAACTGTCGTCCATGTATTACTCACGCTCCTTCATTAATAATATATATAGAAAGAGCAGGTAGCGGGAATCGAACCCGTCTCTCCAGCTTGGGAAGCTAGCGTTCTACCGATGAACTATACCTGCAATTTGAAAAAAGATGATGACAAGCTCTGCCATCATCTTGTAGTAGCGGAAGGGAGATTTGAACTCTCGACACCACGGGTATGAACCGTGTGCTCTAGCCAACTGAGCTATTCCGCCAGATTCATGGGGCCTATAGGGCTCGAACCTATGACCCTCTGCTTGTAAGGCAGATGCTCTCCCAGCTGAGCTAAGACCCCATGTAAGCTGTCATTCCGTTTTCATCACTTCCTGACGCTCACTCAGTATACTATAGACTTTTGGAAATGTCAAGGGAATTTTTCAAATTTTTTCAACAAATTCTACTTTTTCTCCGTCGGGCCCGCTGACAAAGAAAAAACGAATTCCTTTTTCCAGAAGAGGAAGCTCCTGAATCGTGTGATTCCGCATGGAAAAACCGCTCTTTCTCGCCTCGTCAAAGGCTTCCCGGGCATTTCTTACCCGCAGGGCAATGTGGTCGAGTCTTCCCTCTTTTCGCTGTCTCAGCTCTTCCAGTCCAGAACCGATCATTTCCAATACCTCAATGACAAAGCCGGCCTTTTCCAGATAATGAATCTGAATATCGCCTTCCGGTGTGGACAGATACCCTCTGCTGATAGTACGGAAACCCATCTTTCCATAAAAGTTTTCCGTACTCTCCATATTTTCTACCTTCAGTGCCAGATGAGACCAGCCGGTAAGTCCGGATTTTCCATGATAAGCAAGGGCCTCATCCCGGCAGAACTCCAGAACCTCCCCGCCGGGGCCGTAAAAATTGATCCCCCGCACGCCTTTTTCTCCCAGGTGCTCATAGAACGTCAGCCCCTCCGGCGTTGACAGATGAACCTTCAGTCCTTTTTCCTTCGCAAGAGCAGCCTCCCTCTCAAGCTCCGGCGCCTCCATGGCAAAATGATCCCATTTTCCATTGCTCAGATGAGCAGCCTCATCTTTCAGTCTTCCTGCCGGTTCCACCAGTTCTAATACCAGATTTTCTTTTTTTAGAAGAGCGATCTCTGTTCTCCCGTTCATCACCACGATCCGCTGCTGGATTTTCTCAAAGCCGAGTTTCTCCTCATACCAGGCCACATCCCGTTTCAGATCTCCCGTCAGGATCCCCAGATGATCCACTCCAATGATCTCATTTTCCAAACTCATAAACCTTCCCCTTTCTGCCGCTGTTATTTACTGCCAGTATAACACATTTTTTTCGTATTCGCGTCATATTTTTCCAGCGGCAGCGTTTTATTCATTAGAACGATGAAGCTTCAGGAATTTTCCCAGCGCCCGGTTCCGGTTTCTATCCAGGTACTTCAGTATCACGCCGGTATTTACCATGTCCCTCTGACGGGGCGGCAGTTTCCGGTATTCCCCAAGACTGCTCCACCAGTAATCTTCCGGTTTCAGAGCCAGCTTCTGTTCTATCGCGATCATATGGATCCTGCGGCAGCTTTCGATGAGTTCTTCGTGATCCATCAGTTCCCGGGACTTGTTTTTCCGTACAAGCTGCACTTCCTCGCCTTTATGATGCGCGCTGTAATGGGCGGCGAAATTCTTCACCACGGCATCCGCCGCTTCGGCAAGCTTTCCCTCAGAATCGCCCAGCACCAGAAAATGGCATTCCTCGTCGGTAACGCAAAAAGCAAAAATATCCAGCTCCTTTTCCTTTTTCTGCTCCTCTACCAGATCCAGGAATTTTTTCTTATCCCGCTCATCTGCAAAGGGCTGATTTTCAGCCCGCAGAACATCGTGACAAACCTTCATCTTATCCATTCTTCTTCTCCTTTTCGTTTTGTCCCGATGACAGAGCTTCCTGTGTCAAAAGCACAAAATTTATTAAGAAAAGTATAGTATATACCTTGCTATTATTCAAGCAATTCTTTATTTCTGCAACAATAAGTTGCACAGAATGGATTGTTTATAAAAGTGCGTCAAAAAATACTTTTTTTCGTTTAAAAATGTTTCATAACGTTGCAGGCGTTGCCTTTTTTCCGCCCCAACTCTTCTTTCCCATGCAAACAGCCCCTCAGTCAGATTCTTCCAACTGAGGGGCTGTCCCTTTTATTATCTTTACTTGAAGTATGCCACACCGGACTCAAAGATCTTCATGTCCTGGTCGCCGTAAATATTGATGGCTACGGAATCGCCACGTCTCTCTGCATGACCCATCTTTCCGAATACACGACCATCCGGACTCGTGATTCCTTCGATGGCTGCATAGGAGCCGTTTACATTCCACTCTTCGTTCTCCACACAAAGCTTGCCATCCGCATCCACATAACGGGTTGCCACCTGTCCATTGGCAAAGAGCTTCTTCAGCCACTCTTCGTTTGCCACAAAGCGGCCCTCACCATGAGAAGCGGGGATCGCATAGGTTTTGCCGAGTTCAGCCAGAGCGAGCCACGGAGACTTGTTGCTGACCACCTTCGTGTAAACCATCTTGGAAATGTGACGGCCGATGGTGTTGAAGGTCAGTGTCGGAGAATCCTCTTTCTGACCACGGATCTCGCCATAGGGAACCAGTCCCAGCTTGATCAGGGCCTGGAAGCCGTTGCAGACACCCAAGGCCAGTCCGTCTCTCTCATTCAGAAGACGCATAACGGCCTCTTTGATCTTTGCATTCTGGAAGGCCGTCGCAAAGAATTTCGCGGAGCCATCCGGCTCGTCGCCTGCGGAGAAGCCCCCGGGGAACATGATGATCTGGGCCTGATCGATGGATTTTTCAAAAATATTGACAGAATCGCGGATATCCTCTGCAGTCAGGTTCTTGAATACCTTTACATCCACCTCTGCCCCTGCGTGCTCAAAGGCTTTGGTGCTGTCATACTCGCAGTTGGTGCCGGGGAATACCGGGATAAATACGCGGGGTTTCGCGATCTTGTGTTTGCATACATAGACGCTTTCTGCCTGATAGCAGGTATCCGGATACTCTTCCCCTTTGGTGGTCTCGCCGGATACAGTCTTGAAGACTTTTTCCAGAGTACTCTTCCATGCATTTTCTGCATCCTGGAGGGACAGCTCCATATCGCAGTAACGGAGAACCGGCTCTGCAAGGACTTCACCAACTACCGTATAGGTGACGGCCAGTTCACCGACCTTCTCGGACGGAACTTCTGCTACGATGCAGCCGAAGCCTTCCTCAAAGAGATCTCTCTTATCCACAGAATGTTCAATCTTCACGCCAAGACCGTTTCCGAAGGCCATCTTGCTCACTGCTGCTGCCAGGCCATTGGCATCCAGCGCATAGGAAGCTACGATTCTTCCAGCTTTGATATCCTCATGGAATTTTCCGTACTGATCCATCACCTGATCATATTTCGGAAGGTCATATTCATCCTTCTCGATCTTCACAAGAACCAGTTTGTCTCCTGCTTTCTTAAGCTCCGGAGTCACGATATTCTTATCACTGGCCACATCCACTGCGAAGGATACCAGTGTCGGCGGAACATCGATCTCGTTAAAACTTCCGGACATACTGTCCTTACCACCAATGGAGGGCAGACCAAAGCCGAGCTGTGCGCTGTAAGCGCCCAGAAGGGCTGCAAAGGGCTGGCTCCAGCGTTTCGGATCTTCCGTCATGCGGCGGAAATACTCCTGGAAGGTGAAACGGATCTTGCTGTAATCTCCACCAACAGCCACAATGCGGGATACGGATTCCAGAACTGCATAGACTGCTCCGTGGTAAGGGCTCCAGCTGGAAAGATAGGGATCGAAACCATAGCTCATCATGGTAACGGTATCGGTCTTTCCTTTGAGAACCGGAAGCTTCGCTACCATGGCCTGGGTCTCAGTGAGCTGATATTTTCCGCCGTAAGGCATCAGAACACTGCCTGCACCGATGGAACTGTCGAACATTTCCACCAGTCCCTTCTGGGAGCAGCAATTCAGATCTTTCAGCGTATCCAGCCATTTGGCTCTGACATCGGCTACCTCTTCCCGTTTGAAGAAGGAATCCTTTTTGGAAGGAATCTCTACATAAACGTCGGTCTCCTGATGAGCTCCATTCGTATCCAGGAAGGCTCTGGAGATATTTACGATCTCTTTTCCTCTCCATACCAGAACCAGACGCGGACTCTCGGTCACGACTGCAACTTCTACGGCCTCCAGGTTCTCCTCCTTGGCATATTTGAGGAACTCATCCACATCTTTCGGATCCACAACGACTGCCATACGCTCCTGAGACTCGGAAATGGCAATCTCGGTTCCGTCAAGACCTGCATATTTTTTCGGCACCTTGTCGAGGTTGACACGAAGGCCCGGAGCCAGCTCTCCGATGGCAACAGAGACACCGCCCGCACCGAAGTCGTTACATTTCTTAATCAGGCTGCTGACCTCCGGGCGACGGAACATACGCTGGATCTTACGCTCAGTGGGAGCATTACCTTTCTGCACCTCTGCGCCGCAGACCTCAATGGAAGCCTCTGTATGTACTTTGGAAGAACCGGTAGCTCCGCCGATTCCGTCACGGCCGGTCCGTCCGCCCAGAAGAATGATGATATCTCCCGGATCCGAATTTTCTCTTTTGACAGCTTTTCTCGGAGCTGCGCCCATAACTGCGCCGATCTCCATACGCTTTGCCACATAATCCGGATGATAAATTTCTTTTACATAACCGGTAGCCAGACCGATCTGGTTTCCATAGGAGCTATAGCCGTGAGCTGCGCTGCGGACGATCTTCTTCTGCGGCAGTTTGCCTTTCAGCGTCTCCTTCACAGATACGGTCGGATCAGCAGCTCCGGTCACACGCATGGCCTGATATACATAGGTACGGCCTGACAGCGGATCCCGGATAGCTCCTCCCAGACAGGTTGCAGCGCCACCGAAGGGCTCAATCTCTGTGGGATGGTTATGGGTCTCGTTCTTGAAATTCACCAGCCACTCTTCAGTCTTTCCGTCGATCTCCACCGGAACTACGATACTGCAGGCGTTGATCTCATCGGATTCCTCCTGATCTTCCAGCCTGCCTTCTTTTTTCAGCTTCCGCATGGCCATCAGAGCCAGATCCATCAGGCAGACGAATTTATCGTCTCTTCCCTTGAAAATCTCCTTGTGATCCTTCAGATACTCCTCATAGGTTGCTTCCATGGGCTTGCGGTAATCGCCGTCGCCGAAAGTCACATTTTTAAGCTCTGTGGAGAAGGTGGTATGACGGCAGTGGTCGGACCAGTAGGTATCCAGCACACGGATCTCTGTCACGGAAGGATTGCGTTTCTCTTCATTTTTATAATAATTCTGAATATGAAGAAAATCCTTAAAGGTCATAGCAAGATTTAAAGAGTCATAGAGCTTTTTCAGTTCTTCTTCAGGCATATCCTGGAAGCCGTCAAAAATCTTTACATCTTCCGGCTCGTCAAAATGAGTTTCCAGTGTCTCAGGCTTCTCCATGCCTGTTTCTCTGGAGTCCACAGGGTTAATGCAATGGTTCTTGATCGCCTCAAACTGTTCGTCGGTGATGTTTCCTTCAATGACATAGGTGGTAGCTGATTTAATGATCGGCTCCTCATCCTCTTTCAGGAATTTCACACACTGAACGGCAGAATCTGCTCTCTGGTCAAACTGTCCCGGAAGAAATTCCACGGAAAACACCCGGTCACTGGGACCGGTCTTAAAACTTTCACGGTAAAGAGTATCCACCGGAGGCTCTGAAAAAACAGTCCTGCATGCTTTCTCAAAGACTTCGTCTGAGATATGTTCCACATCGTAACGAATCAGAACCCGAACACCAGTCACCTCGGAAATTCCAAGATAACTGTGGATTTCATGCTTCAAATCTTTCGCCTGAACGGCAAAATCCGGCTTTTTTTCCACATAAACTCTTCTTACGCTGCTCATAGTTTCCTCCATATTCTGCGTGTTTTGTTCGCACATCCGCTGATTGTACCTCATCATTGTAACACCGGTCTTTCTATCTTTCAAGAAAGAAATCCCTCAACTTTTCCAAAAGGCCGCGAGCTCTTCCTCCACATTCCAGAGACCGCAGCTTCTCACATCTGTCCATTCCCTCGGAAACATTCCCCGGTATTCCCATTCACAGAACCGTTCATCCAGAAGAAGAATCACGCCACGATCCTCCTTTGTCCGGATCACCCGGCCCGCGGACTGGAGGACCTTATTCATGCCCGGAATCCGATAGGCATAGGCAAAACCGTCCATTCCCCGGCTGTCATAATAGTCTTTCAAAAGCTCCCGCTCCGCACAGACCTGGGGAAGCCCGGTACCGACAATGACAGCACCGATTAGCCGTTCTCCCTTAAGATCAATACCTTCACCGAAAATGCCGCCCATGACGCAGAAGCCGATGAGGCTCTGTTCGCCCTCCGTCTCCTCAAAGGCCTTCAGAAATTCTTCCCTCTTCTCCTCCGTCATACCGCTTTTCTGATAAAGGGTACGAAACTCTGCTCCCCAGCGCGTTTCAAAGCTGGCTCCTACGTCCTCCAGCATCCTGTAGGAAGGAAAGAATACCATATAATTTCCCCTGCAGCCGGAAACTGTCTTCTTGATGTAATCCGCAATCCGCTCATATTCCTTCGGCCCCCGGCGCTTATAGCGGGAGCTCACATCCCTTCCGATGAGCACCCGCCGCTGTTCTGGCAGGAAGGGTGTTTTAGCATAAACGGCGTAATCGTCCTTCGCCTGACTTAAAAGGCTCTGATAATAAGTCACCGGAAGAAGGGTTGCAGAGAAGAAAACCGTACTGTTTCCCTTATTCAGGCATTCCTGAATGGCCGTCGAGGTGTCGATGCAGAAAAGCTTCACCAGAAAACTTCCGTTCTCATCCAGCATGCTGTAGATCACATAGCTTTCATCCAGCCGGTCCGCGATCTTGAAAAACTGATCGATCTGAAAATAGAGATCCAGCAGCTTTTTCCTCTCTTCCCCCGGCGGCTCCTCCTCCAGATACTCCTCCAGAAGCCCCTCCGCACTCATGAGCATTACTGGAAAACCTTCCAGACTTTTCATCACCCGGCAGCCTTCCTCACACTCTCTTTTCCAGGCCAGCATCTGACGGTTTACCCGATCCAGCTGACCCACCAGCTTCTTTCCCCGGTAATTACGGCCGCTGTCCTTGTTTTTCTGCTGAATGACCTTTTTCGCCTCCAGGAAATCTTCTTTATAGAGAAGGGCGCTGTACATCTCTCTTCCCCGCTCCACCAGATTATGGGCCTCATCGATGAGAAAAATGTAAGAACCTTTTCCGCTGCTTCCCTCCCCGAAAAAGCGTTTCAGATGGGCGGTTGGATCAAAAACATAATTGTAGTCGCAGATTACCGCATCCACCCAGGTGGAGACGTCGAGACTCAGCTCAAAAGGGCAGACATTCCATTTTTCACTCTGATTTAAAAGAGCCTCCCTGGAAAAATCGTCTGTCTCCTTGAGCATCTCAAACACCGCATCGTTGATCCGGTCAAAATGCCCTTTCGCATAGGGACAGTGGACGGGATCACACTCCGCCTCCTCCAGAGGACAGATCTTCTCCTTGGCCGTCAGCGTCACCACCTTATAGGAAAGACCCTGTTTTTTCAAGAGACCGAAAGCCTCCTCCGCCACCGTCCTTGTGATTGTCTTCGCCGTGAGATAAAAAATCTTCTCGCCCAGACCCTCTCCTACGGCTTTTACCGCCGGAAACACCGTGGAGATGGTCTTTCCCACACCCGTAGGCGCCTGAATAAAGATTTTCTTCTTCCGCTCAATGGTCCGATAAACTGCCGCCGCCAGATCTTTCTGGCCTTCCCGGTAAGGAAAAGGAAAGCGTATCTTCCGGATGGATGCCTGGCGTTTCTCCTTCCAGAGAATCTGAAATTCGCACCATTTTCGATACTCCCGGATCAGTTCATCGAACCACTCCTTAAGCTCCTCCGTGGAATAAATATAGGGAAACCGCCGGATCTCCTCGCTTTCCAGATTGCAGTAGGTCATCTGGATCCCGATCTTTGAAAGCTTCTTCTGCACTGCATAGATACAGGCATAGCATTTCGCCTGAGCCAGGTGAACCGCCACCGGCTCCTCCAAAAAAATCAGTGGACGGTAGATTCCTTTGATCTCATCTATAATCTCTTGCCCGTCTTCTGTAAAAATGCCGTCCGCCCGGCCCTCCACAGAAAGCTCATAGCTGCCCGTTTCCGAATCTTCCGGCATGTTCTCCTTTCCGGAAAGTGGAAAGGTCTCCATATATTTCAGCGGCACCTCTGCCCGGTAATCAGCTCCCATCTGCCCCTGAATCTTCCGGTGCAGTCTGCTGCCCAGCTGCATGGCTTCCTTGTCTGCTATCCCGCCCTTCCGGTTATCAATATCGCCACTTCTCAGAATAAATTCCACCAGATTTCTCACTGAAATACGGATTGTCTCCACGCTTTTGTCCTCCCGGCTCCAGCCTTTTCCCGGCTTTCTCCGGCCGGGTCTGCTGCTCTATCTTACCACATTCCGCGTAAAAGACAAAAGAAAAAATAAATCAGCCCCATTCCGTCATATATTTCCGGAATTTCAACGGAAGAAGCTGCTGTTGAAGTCCTCCGTTTTCCCGCTCCCGGATAGCGATCGTATCCACGAACCTTTTCCAGAGCTCCTCATAGGCTTTTTCCCCGTCCGACTGCTCCAGAAGCTCTGTCTTCGGCGCTTCCCCTCTGAAAAGATACCAGGGAGCTCCCGGCTGATGAAGAAGACTCATCTGATGATGCCTGTCGAAAATCAGGAAACGCTCCCCGGGATAACGGTTGGCGAAATGGTCTCCAATCAGCGGCAGAATCTGTCCGAAAGGCTCAATCTCCGAATAGAGAAGTTTCCCTTTCATCTCCTGAAACCTTACAAATCCAAGATAACGATGAGCCTCCCTGGCTACTGTCCTGGATAAGGTCATAACCTGAAAAATACAGGGTTCCTGGATATTTTCCATCAGGCGGTAAACGCTGCCGTTTTTCCTCTGGGCCAGGGAAAGCCCCAGCACCACGCTCCGGTAGACTGCCTCCGCTTTTTCCTTCTCTTCCGCCAGCGTGGCCTGATAAATACTCTCCCAGCAGTTCTGACCCATGCGCCGTCGGATCGTCCCTGCCACTTTTTCTGCCTTTTCTCCATCGGTCTCCACTCTCCGGTATTCGGAAAAAAGCTCCATCTCATGATCCGGACCTGCCTCCAGCTTTACCCTGTCATGGCCGACTCTGCTGGCCCAGGCATCATAAACTCCGGTGAGGATCCCTTCCATACTGTCCTCGCACTGAAAAATCACCCGGTTCATCTTATCTCCTCCTCTTGTTCTCTAACTCTGAAGCAGCTTCATCACTGCCTGACTGTCTGAAAAACAGCTGTCATCAAAGAGCCTCAGCTGCTGATAGTTCCCGACCTCCGGAAGTGTCTGGTCTCTCTGGCTCAACAGATTCCTCAAAATAAAGTCCTCATCCATCTTCAGCGGATACTGCGTCTTTCCCTTGCAGGTGATAAAATAGACAGCCCGCTTCAGCACCACACCGATCTTCTTCAGATCCTCAAAATCCAGACTGGAAAACCGTCTGGCCTTCACAATCCTCTGGGCGGATTTCACACCGATGCCCGGCACCCGAAGAAGCGTCTCGTAGGGGGCACGGTTGATCTCCACCGGAAAATGCTCCATATGTCCCAGCGCCCAGTCGCATTTCGGATCCAGAAACACATTGAAATTTGGATGTTTCTCCGAGAGAAGTTCCTTCGCCTCAAAGCCATAGTAGCGAAGAAGCCAGTCCGCCTGATAAAGCCGGTGTTCCCGAAGAAGCGGCGGGCCTCCGGGCAATGCCGGAAGAAGACTGTCATCATTTACCCGGACGAAAGCAGAGTAAAAGACCCGTTTCAGTTCAAAACGCTGATAGAGCGACTCCGCCACAGAGACGATCTCATAATCGCTCTCTCCCGACGCCCCTATAATCATCTGGGTGCTCTGTCCCGCCGGCACGAACTGGGGAGCACTCCTGTACAGGGTCAGTTCCTCCTGATTGTGATTTCTCCTGGTCTGGATCTGCCTCATCGGCGTCAAAATGGTCCGGCGGCTCTTATGAGGAGCCAGCCGTTTCAACGCATCCGCCGTGGGCAGCTCCAGATTGATGCTCATGCGGTCTGCCAGAAAGCCCGTCTTCTCAATGAGTTCCTCCGGTGCCCCCGGAATTGCCTTCACATGGATGTAACCCTGAAAATGATAGACCTTTCTGAGCCGATAGAGTGTCTGGTAGAGAAGCTCCATCGTAAAGGCTGGGTTCTGAAAAACGCCGGAACTTAAAAACAGGCCTTCGATATAATTCCTGCGGTAAAACTCCATGGTCAGCTGACAGACCTCGTCCGGAGTGAAGGCAGCCCTCGGCACATCATTGGAACAGCGGTTAACGCAGTAATGACAGTCAAAAACGCACTCGTTGGTAAGCAGAATTTTCAGAAGGGAAATACACCTTCCATCCGCTGAAAAACTGTGGCAGATCCCGGCCTCCACACAGTTTCCCATGCCTTTCCCGTCCCCCCGGCGTCCATTGCCGCTGGAGGTACAGGCCACATCGTATTTTGCCGCATCCGTCAGGATATGTAGTTTTTCTCCTATCGTCATCTGTTCCGTAATCTTCATAGAAACTCCGTTCTGCCGTCTCCCCGGCACGATCTTACTCTTGTTGCATCATTGTTCGAACGTTTGTTCCTAGTATAGCACAGATATTTTTTGAAATCAAGACTATTTTTCGAATATTTGTTCTGGTATAATCTGGGTATCCTTCCAAAGGCAGCTGCTAACAGCCCAACAGCAAAACAGGCTGCACAATTCTATAAAAAAGAAGACCGCCATGGATTTTCTCCATAACAGTCTTCCTGTATTTTCCTTACTTATTCTGTTTTTCTTATTTTCCCAGTCCTTCCAGTTCCGCAAGCCAGATCGCCGCGCTGGCATCGCTGGGCATCCGAAGATCTCCTCTCGGGGAAACGGCTACTGTTCCCACCTTCGGGCCGTCCGGCAGACAGGAACGCTTGAACTGCTGAGCGAAAAATCTCCGGTAAAAGGTCTTCAGCCATTTCAGGATCACTTCTTTATCATAAGTTCCCTCAAAGGCCAGAAGCGCCAGCCGATAGATTTTCGCCGGTCGGAAGCCGAAACGCAGGATATAGTATAAGAAGAAATCGTGAAGCTCGTAGGGTCCCACCAGATCCTCTGTCTTCTGAGCAATCTTTCCATCTTTGGGAGGAAGAAGCTCCGGACTCACCGGCGTATCCAGAATATCCAGCAGCACGGCACTCAGTCTCTCATCCTCGCAAGTATCCGCATAATAGCGCACCAGATGGCGCACCAATGTCTTCGGTACGGAGGCGTTGACGCCGTACATGGACATGTGATCTCCGTTATAGGTGGCCCAGCCCAGAGCCAGCTCGGACATATCGCCGGTTCCGATCACCATGCCGCCGGACTGGTTGGCGATATCCATCAATACCTGGGTCCTCTCCCTGGCCTGGCAGTTTTCGTAGGTCACATCATGATCTTCCTCGCTGTGACCGATATCTGAAAAATGCTGGCGCACCGCTTTCTTGATATCCACCTCTTTTAAGGAAGCTCCCAGGCGTCTCGTGAGCTCACAGGCGTTCTTATAGGTCCGATCTGTCGTTCCAAAGCAGGGCATGGTCACAGCCGTGATGGAGCTTCTGTCAATACCGAGAAGATCAAAGGCCCGGGCCGTTACAAGGAGGGCAAGCGTGGAATCCAGCCCCCCGGAAATTCCCACGGTAACATTTTTGCAGCCCGTATGTTTCAGCCGTTTTTTCAGCCCCATGGCCTGAATGCTGAAGATCTCCTCACAGCGCTGCGCTTTCCGCCGCTCGTCCGAGGGAACAAAAGGAGCCAGATCAATAAAACGGGTCAGCTTCGTCTCTCTCTCTTCCAGATGGAAGAGAACCTCCTCGTAGCCTTCCCTTCCTTTGACAGAAAAAGTGGTCTGTTTTCTCCGGTCCGCCCGGAGTCTCTGAATATCCAGTTCCGTCACGATCCTGCTGTTTTTAAACAGCGGAGATTCCGCCAGTATCACTCCGTTCTCCGCAATGACGTTATGGCCGCCAAAGACCAGATCCGTACTGGACTCGCCTTCTCCCGCACTGGCGTAGACATAACCGCAGAGCAGGCGGGCAGACTGGCCGGAGATCAGATTTCTACGGTAACTGTTTTTCCCGGTGGTCTCGTCGCTGGCAGAGAGGTTGACAATCACCGTCGCTCCTGCCATGGCATGGGAAATACTGGGCGGCATCGGCGTCCAGAGATCTTCGCAAAGCTCCGCTGCCACAGAAAGCCCCCGTACCTCCGGGCAGGAAAAGAGTATCTTACTTCCGAAGGAAACCCTCTTCCCATTCACTGTCACCCAGGTCACTTCTTCCTCTCCCGGCGTAAAGTTTCTCTCCTCATAAAATTCCGAGTAAGCCGGCAGAAAGCGCTTCGGCACCAGTCCCAGCAGCTCTCCGTCAGAAATAACCGCCGCCACATTATAAAGCTTTCCGTCCTTTTCCCAAGGAAGCCCCACAAAGACTAGCATTTTCTTTCCGAGGCTGTGCATCACAAGCTCTGTAAGCCCCCGGCGCGCCTTCTCCAGAAGTTCCTCCTGCCAGAAAAGATCCCCGCAGGTATAGCCGGTAAGACAGAGCTCCGGATAAACCAGAAGCTGGATTCCATCCTTCCAGGCCTGATCCATCCCCTGAGCGATGAGTTCCTTATTGTAATCTACGTCCGCTACCCGGATCTCCGGCGTTGAGGCCGCCACTTTTATAAAACCGTCCCGCATGACAAAAGTCCTCCTATCGGCTTTTTTTTAGAAGTTCCTTCAGTTCCTCCGGCGTAAAGGTATAGCCGCTGTTGCAGAAATGACATTTGAGTTCGATGGGATTGCCCTCCTTGATCATAGAGGTCAGTTCCTTCTCGCCTAAGCTTACCAGCACCTTTTCCACCCGCTCTTTGCTGCAGTCACAGTGAAATTCCGCGGGAACCTTCTCTGAAATCTCCGGCTGGAACTCTCCCAGGAGTTCGTTTAAAATATCCTCCGGCGTCATTCCCTGATTCAGCATGCTTGTCACGCTCTGCACCTCAGAAATCTTTTTCTCGAGTGCTTCAATGACTTTTTCATCGGTAAAGGGCATCAGCTGAATGATAAAGCCGCCTGCCTGCTTCACCGTATTGTCTTTCTCCATCAGAACACCCAGCCCCACAGAGGAAGGCACCTGCTCAGAGGTAGCAAAATAATAGGTGAGATCGTCGCCGAGCTCTCCGGTCTCCAGAGCCACCTGACCCACATAGGGCTCCTTAAGGCCCATATCCTTGATCACGCGAAGCATACCGTGACCTACGGCTCCGCCCACGTCCAGTTTTCCAAGGGCATTGGCCGGAAGCATCACCTCCGGATTGTCCACATAGCCTTTCACATGCCCCTGGCTATCCGCCGTCACTGTGAGGCCGCCGATAGGGCCGTCACCCTTCACCTGAATGGTCAGAACATCCTTCTCGCCCTTCATCATGACACCCATCATGGCGCCGCCGGTGAGAAGACGTCCGAGAGCCGCCGTGGCCACCGGACTGGTATTATGAGCAAGCCGCGCTTTCTCCACCAGTTCTCTTGTCGTTGCCGCAAAAGCACGGATCTGATTGTCTGCCGCCGTTGCTCTTACAATATAATCTCCCATATATTTAAAACCAAACCTTTCTGTTTTTTCATTTGCCCTGTTCTCTGGCAATAAAGTAGAGGCGTTCACTGTCGCTCTTCGGAGCCTCCCTGGTAAAAGCGTCATATTCCGCCACAAACTCCATTCCAGCCTCCCGGATCAGCTCTTTTACCCGTTCCGGTTCAAAGGCTTTCTGGAAATGCGTCTCTTCGTATTTCCGATAAAGATCGTCCTCCTCCTTTCGGAAAATGGTGAGGTCATACTCGTTCACTCCATCTTCCTCGTAGAAGGTGTTTTCCCAGATAAAGCTGCACTCCTCCCGGTTCTCCGCGATCACGGAATCGCCGAGGATCTCCCGGTATTTGTAAGGTGTGTTCAGATCGAACACGAAGATTCCGCCGGGATCCAGATAATTGTTGGCCAGACGCAGAACCTCCAGAAGATCCTCCTCGGACTCCAGATAATTGATAGAATCGCAGATGCACACGATGGCCCGGACCGTGCCATAAAGTTCAAACTCTCTCATATCCTGCTGTAAATAGAGGATGTCCAGACCTTTGCGGCTTCTTTTGTCCATGGCAATCTCCAGCATATCCGCGGAGAGATCAACGCCGATCATATCGTAACCTTTCTCTGCCAGAAGTTCCGTCATGCTTCCCGTACCGCAGCCAAGATCCAGCACCAGCCCGTCGGTAATGCCGTACTCTTCCAGAATACCGGTCACATATTCCGCCCACTCTTCATAGGGCACATTGTCCATGAAGGTATCGTACACATATGCGAAACCTTCATAGCTTCTATGAATCGTATCATCCATCTTTAATTCTCCTGAATGTATTTTTTCAGAAATGCCAGCAACTGATCCATCTCTTCATCCGTACCGATGGTGATACGGAGATAATTGTCAATCCTGGGCTTGTTGAAGTACCGCACAAAAATCTTTTTGATCTTCAACGCCTCAAAAAGTTCCCGGGCAGAGATCCGCTCATGCGTCACAAAGAGAAAGTTTGCCATGGAATCCCCGAAGGAAAAACCCAGTCTGGAAAGTTCTTTCTTGACCCGCTCCCGGGTGGCGATGATCTTCCCGCAGCACTCCTCAAAGTAAGCCGGATCCGCAAGAGCCGCCTTGCCAAGCTCCAGGGCCGGGCGGTTCATCGTATAGGAATTGAAGGAATATTTCACATCATTCAGATATTTGATGAGCACCTTGCTTCCGAATGCATAACCGATTCGCATACCCGCCATGGACCGGGATTTTGAAAAGGTCTGCACCACCAGCACATTGTCATATTTGTGAACCAGCTCCAGAGCGCTCTTTCCGCCGAAATCCACATAAGCCTCATCGATGATGACCACTACGTCCTGATTGTGACGGATGATATCCTCGATCTCGGAGAGCTCCATAAAGATTCCTGTGGGAGCGTTGGGATTCGGAAAGACCACGCCGCCATTTTCCCGGTAATAATCCTCTTTCACAATCCGGAAATCCTTATCCAGCGGCTGACACTCATACGGAATCCGGAACACATCTGCCCAGACATCGTAGAAGGAATAGGTGATATCCGGGAAAAAGACCGGCTTTCCGGAATTGAAAAAGGTCAGAAAGCACATCGCCAGAACATCATCGGAACCCACTCCCACGAAAATCTCGTCCCGATCCATGTGATAGGTTTCTGCCAGCGCATCCACCAGGGTATCGCAGGCCGGCTCCGGATACAGACGAAAAGCCTCTGTGTTCATTTTTTCCAGACATTCTTTTACTTTCGGTGAAGGCGGATACGGATTTTCATTGGTATTCAGCTTGATCACATCCACAAATTTCGGCTGCTCTCCCGGTGTATAGGGAACCACCGTGCGGACATTTTTTTCCCATGTTCTCATTTTTTTACCCTTTCTGTCATAATGCTCTTAATTAGCGGTATTTTTTCATCAGCTCTTCAAAATGAGGAAGAGAGCGGACGATCATCTCATAGGAAACGCAGTAGGCCAGACGCACATAGCCCGGGCAGGCAAAAGAACTTCCTGGAACCAGCAGAAGATTCTGTTTCTTGGCCTCCTCACAAAATTCTTTCTCATCCTCCACCGGAGATTTCACAAAGAGGTAGAAAGCTCCCTCCGGTTTGATGCAGGAAAGGCCGGCTTTCTTAAGCCCCTCATAAAGTATTTCCCTGTTTCTGTCATAGTAAGCGATATCGGCTTTCTCTTCCAGGCACCGGGCCACGACTCTCTGGAAGAAGGATGGCGCATTGACATAGCCCAAGATTCTGGTGGCTACATTGGCCGCATTCTTGATCGCCTCGCTGTCGTCCATCTCTGTGGGCAGAACCAGATAACCGATCCGCTCGCCGGGAAGGGACAGGGATTTACTGAAGGAATAGCCCACGATCGTGTTCAAGTAGAAATCCGGAATCCAGGGAACCTCCACACCGCCGTATACCAGCTCCCGATACGGCTCGTCAGAGATGAGATAGATCGATGTCCCATATTCCTTCTGCTTTTTCTCCAGAATCTCTGCAAGGTTTCTCAAGGTCTCCGCAGAATAAACCACGCCGGTGGGATTGTTCGGCGTATTGACGATGACCGCCTTGGTCTTCTCTGTCAGGAGCTCCTCGAACGCCTCAAGATTCGGCTGAAAAGTCTCGGTGTTCGGCGATACTACCTTCAGAACACCGTCATAATTGGTCACATAGGCGCGATACTCTCCGAAATATGGAGCAAAGGCAATGACTTCATCCCCCGGATTCAGCAGCGTCTTGAAGATTACATTCATTCCGCCGGCAGCACCTACGGTCATCACCAGATTGCTCTCGTCATAGTGGGTTCCGAAACGGTTGTTCAGAGAATCTGCCACCGCTTTCCGCACGTCCTCATAGCCGGAATTGCTCATGTAACCGTGAACCATCAGGGAATCTTCCTCATTCAGAACATGGAGTGCTGCCTCTTTCACCGCCTCTGGAGCCGGCACATTGGGATTTCCCAGGCTGAAATCATAGACATTCTCCGCCCCGTAAATGGAAGCGAGCCTTTTGCCCTCCTCAAACATGGCACGGATCGCTGAACTGTTTTTTACATAGCCCTGCATTTTTTCTGAAATCATTGTTATCCTTCTTTCTATTTTCTATATAATTTTGCATAAATACCGTTTTTTGCAAGAAGCTCTTCGTGCGTTCCTTCCTCCTCGATACCCTTTTCAGTCAGGACAAGGATTCGCTCCGCGTTGCGGATCGTGGAAAGACGATGGGCGATAACAAAGGTGGTGCGGTTTTTCGCCAGTTTTTCCAGGGATTCCTGGACGATCTTCTCGCTCTCGTTATCGAGGGCTGAGGTAGCCTCGTCAAAGATCAGCACCGGCGGATTTTTCAAAAAGACTCTGGCGATGGAAAGGCGCTGTTTCTGGCCTCCGGAAAGCTTCACGCCCCGCTGCCCGATATCAGTCTCATAGCCGTTTGGCAGTTCCACGATAAATTCGTGAGCATTAGCCCGCTTTGCCGCCTCGATGACTTCCTCATCGGTGGCATCCGGCCGGCCGTAACGGATATTTTCCATGACATTTTCCGTGAAAAGATATACATCCTGCTGGACGATACCAATCTGATCCCGGAGATTTTTCAGCTGGACTTTCCGGATATCGGTTCCGTCGATGAGGATCCGTCCCTCATCCACATCGTAGAATCTCGGGATCAGGCTGCAGAGAGTGGTTTTTCCACCTCCGGAGCTTCCCACGATGGCGAGATATTCTCCGGCATGGACCTTCAGATCCACATGGCTTAACACCTTATCCAATCCTTCCTCGTACCGGAAAGAGACGTCCTCGAAGGTGATATCTCCTTTTACGTCGCTAAGCTTCACCGCATCCGGCGCATCCTTTATATCCGGATCTACATTCATGATCTCCAGGAAACGCTCGTAACCGGTGTAGCCGTTCTGGAACTGCTCGGTAAAGTCGATCAGCTTTTTCACCGGCTCGGTGAAGTTGTTGATATAGAGAAGGAACGTGATCAGATCAGTAAGCTCCAGTCTTCCGTTTGTCATCATGACCGCCCCTGCCACCAGAACGCCGATCGTCACCATCGTCGTCATGGCTCCCAGCCCGGAATGGTAAAGTCCCATATAGCGGTAGCTGATCCGTTTACTGTCCACGAAAGCCTCATTTCCCTGGGCAAATTTTTCCATCTCGATCTCTTCGTTTCCGAAGGATTTCACGGCCCGGATGCCGGCCAGGCTGTCCTCGATCTGGGTATTGATATCCGCGATCTTTTCCCGCCGAAGCTTGAAAGCCCGCTTCATCCTTCCATTTAAGAGGAAAGCATAGATCAGAATCGGCGGCAGAAAAGCGAACGTCACCAGCGTAAGCGCCGGATTGATCGTACAGAGAATGATAAAGGAACCCACAAACTTGATGAGGGAGATCACCACATCCTCCGGTCCGTGGTGTAAAAGCTCGCTGATCTCAAAGAGGTCGTTGGTAATTCGTGAGAGGAGCTGGCCCACTTTCTGGTTATCATAAAAATGGAAGGACAGCTTCTGGTAATGCTCGAAGATCTCCGCCCGCATGTCGCGTTCCATCTTCGCTCCCATGATGTGACCGTAATAGGCCTGATAAAAGTTACAGAAGGCTTCCAGAACCACAAGCCCCAGCATCAGCACCGCCAGTTTCAGGATCATCGGCAGCGGATTTTCCAGGTGAATCACATGATTTGTGATATAGCGGACAATCAACGGTATCACCAGCGTAATCCCGGCGCCGATCACTGCCACCACCATATCCGACCAGAACAGGAAACGGTAGGGCTTGTAGTAATTTGCCAGTTGTTTCATTTTCTCTTTCATCCTATTTCTCCCATTTTTCTTTTTTTCGTACTGTCCTTCATTATACTTCCCCCCGCAAAAATTGACAAGACAAAACAGAAAAACAGCAGGGAGAAGGTTTTTCACCTTACTCTCTGCTGTTCTTTTCTCACTGTTCGTTCATTTTTGCCAGTTTGGCTGCCTGATCTGCTGCGATCAGAGGATCGATGACCAGATCCAGATCGCCGTTTAAAACCGCGTCGATCTGATGCAGGGTCAGCTTGATCCGATGGTCCGTCACACGACCCTGGGGGAAATTGTAGGTCCGGATCTTCTCGGAACGGTCTCCGGTTCCGATCTGGCTCTTTCTTTCCTCAGCTTCTGCATCGTGACGTTTTGCCAGCTCCATCTCGTAGAGACGGGAACGAAGGATCTTTAACGCTTTGTCCTTGTTCTTTAGCTGGGATTTCTCGTCCTGACAGGAAATCACGATACCTGTAGGAATATGGGTCAGACGGACAGCGGAGTCCGTCGTGTTGACGCACTGACCGCCGTTTCCGGAGGCACGGAACACATCAAATTTACACTCGTTGAGATCCAGGTGGAAATCAATCTCCTCCGCTTCCGGCAGGACAGCTACGGTCACGGTGGAAGTATGGATTCTTCCGCCTGACTCGGTCTCGGGTACACGCTGCACGCGATGAACGCCGCTCTCATATTTCAGCCGGGAATAAGCGCCCTGGCCGGTAATCATGAAAGTGACTTCCTTGAAACCGCCGATGCCATTCTCGTTGAGAGACATCATCTCGGTTCTCCAGCGGCGGCTCTCGGCATATTTCACATACATCCGGTAAACCTCGGCCGCGAAAAGAGCCGCCTCATCTCCGCCTGCGCCGGCACGGATCTCCACGATAACGTTTTTGTCATCGTTGGGATCCTTCGGCAGAAGCAGGATCTTCAGCTCGTTTTCCAGCTCGGGAATCCGTTTCTTCGCATCGGAAAGCTCTTCCTTCAGAAGTTCCTTCATCTCCTCGTCGGTCTCTTCCTCCAGCATCATCAGGCTTTCCTCTACGGTTTCTTTGCATTTTTTATATTCTTTATACGCATCCACAATGGGAGTCAGCTCGCTCTGCTCTTTCATGAGCTTCTGAAACCTTGCGGTATCGTTTACCACGGAAGGTTCACTTAATTCGCTCATGATCTCTTCCAGACGGATGAGTAAATCTTCCAGACGATCAAACATCGTTTCTCTCCTCCTGTTTCGGTCTCCTTCCGCCTACGACCCGCTCCAGCCCCGCCAGATCCTTTTTCACATAGACGTCCAGAAAACCACCGTTTTTCAAAAGTTCCATTACCGCTTCAGCCTGGGTGCAGCCGATCTCAAAAAGCATCCAGCCGCCGGGCTTTACATGCTCTTTTCCCTCCCGCACCAGCCTGCGGTAAAATTCCAGCCCGTCCGCGCTTCCATCCAGGGCGCCGATGGGCTCATGATCCCTTACCTCTTCCATGAGAGTGGGTATCTCCTCCGAAGCAATATAGGGCGGATTGGAAACAATGAGACCAAAGCTTCCCTCCACCTTTTCAAAAAGATCGCTTTCCAAAAAAGAGGCCTCCGTCTGAAGCCTCTTTCCATTTTCCACAGCGACTTTTAAGGCTTCTCCGGAAATATCCACTCCCGTACCGGTAAGCCCCGGTACCAGTTTGAGAAGACTTAAGAGAATGCAGCCGGAACCGGTACACATATCCAGCACCTGGTCTCCGCTTTTTACTTTTCCCATAGCTTCCTCCACCAGAGTTTCCGTATCCTGTCTGGGGATCAGCACATGTTCATTTACCCGAAAGGAAAGGCCCATAAATTCCTGTTCCCCGGTAATCTGCTGGAGCGGAATCCGTTTCGCCCGGCGCTCAATGAGCTCCTGATAGGCTTTCTCTTCCTCCGCCCTGGCCTCGTCCTCCCGGTTAAGAAGATACCACTGCCGGTCGGAGCGCTCTCCTCTCTCTTTTCTCAGATATTCCAGAAGATACCAGGCATCCAGCTCCGCCTCCGGCACTCCTGCCGCCGCAAGAACCCTGCCGCCCTCTGTCACCATGGAACGATAAGTCATGATTCTTTATCCTCCGGAAATTCCTTACCGAAATTCTCCCGTAAAAATTTCTTCCAGTCATAGACCGCTTCCACCGCAGCAATGGCCACCTCGATCATATCGTCCGTGGGCTCCTTGGTGGTCAGATGCTGCATGGCAAGACCGGGTTTGCTCAAAAGACCTACGATCTTATTCTCGCTGATTCCCGCCAGACGGATGAACTCATAGGAAACGCCCGCGATCACCGGAATGAGAAGCAGACGAACCACCACCCGGAGAATCGGGGAATGTACCCGTATAAATAGAAAGAAAATGATACTCACGATCATAACAATCAGAAGGAAACTGGTTCCGCAGCGCTTATGCTCTCTGGAGCTCTTGCGGACATTTTCTACATTCAGCTCCATGCCGTGCTCAATACAGTTGATGCATTTATGCTCGGCCCCGTGGTACATGAACGTCCTCTGGATATCCTTCATCCTGGAAATCAGAAGAATATAACCGACGAAAATCAGAATCCGGACCACACCCTCCGCGATGGAGATGAGCAGCTGGGAATCTGTCAGTTTCTGAAACAAAAGAGAAATAAAATAAGGAAGGATCATAAACACGCCCACAGCCAGGACAATGGAAAAAGCAACGGTAAATCCCAGAAGGATGGAATTTTCTTTTTCTGGATCTTTGCCCTTTTTGCGCTGTTTTTCTTCCTTCTCCCGCTCTTTTTCCTCTTCCTCGTCATCCATGAAAAACTCCGCGGAAAACATCAGGCTCTTCATACCCAGGACCAGCGAATCCACAAAGTTGAACACGCCGCGGATGAAGGGGAGCTGAAGGATCTTCTTGTTCTTGATAAAGCTATGGCATTCTTCTACTTTTACTTCAATTTCTTTATCCGGCTTCCGGACGGCTACGGCGTAGTGATCTCCGTTTTTCATCATGATGCCTTCCATGACAGCCTGGCCGCCGATGTTTGAATACTTCATCCTTCGCCTTCTTTCTTATTCTTTTTTAATAATAAGAAAGGTTGGGATTTTTTCAAACCCCAACCCATCGGAATACTATTATTTGTTTTCACCAAGACCGTATTTCTTATTGAACTTATCAATACGTCCACGAGCCTGAGCTGCTTTCTGCTGACCGGTGTAGAAAGAATGACATTTGGAGCAAACCTCTACATGAATCTCTTTCTTTGTGGAACCAGTTACAAAAGTGTTACCGCAGTTGCAGGTTACGGTTGCCTGATGATATTCCGGATGGATACCCTGTTTCATGATTTTCACCTCTTCTTCCTTCGCTTTATGCAGACATTGTCTTGCATATTATGGCATCGAAGGGGAATCAATGCCCCCCATTCAATGATATCACTTTTAATTTCCGTTTACTTATCTCTAAACAGCTATTGCATTATAGCATAGATTTTTTTGAATTGCAACAGTTTTATATAAATTTCTGTTTTCTTACGATCTGAATAAATTCTTCGTTGCTTTTTGTCTTCGCAAAGGTGTTCAGAATGTTCTCCACGGCGTCCTCGGGCTTCATGCCGTTGAGCTGTTTCCGCATGATATCCACGGCTTCTTTCTCCTCCGCCGTCAGAAGAAGATCCTCTCTTCTGGTTCCGGATCGGACGATATCAATGGCTGGGAACACTCTCTTCTCTGAAAGCTTCCGGTCCAGGATCAGCTCCATGTTACCGGTTCCCTTAAACTCCTCGTAGATCACATCGTCCATCTTGCTTCCCGTATCCACCAGAGCAGTGGCAAGGATCGTCAGGCTTCCGCCCTCCCTCATATTCCGGGCTGCGCCAAAAAATTTCTTCGGCATATGAAGTGCTCCGGGATCGAGACCTCCAGAAAGAGTCCGGCCGCTGGGCGGAACTACCATATTATAAGCTCTGGCCAGACGGGTGATGCTGTCCAATAGAATCGTCACGTCTTTGTTATGCTCGACGAGACGCTTGCTTCGCTCGATTACCATCTCCGCCACGCGCTTGTGGTGTTCCGGCTGCTCATCGAAGGTGGAATAGATGACTTCCACGTTATCGCCCACGATGGACTCCCGGATATCCGTCACCTCCTCCGGCCGCTCGTCGATCAGAAGGATGATGATGTGCATCTCCGGGTTGTTGTGAACGATGGACTGGGCCATCTCTTTTAAGAGGGTAGTCTTACCTGCTTTCGGCGGTGAAACGATCATGCCTCGCTGGCCTTTTCCCACAGGAGAAACCAGATCCACGATACGCATGGCCATATGGTGGCCTTCCCGCTCCATCCGAAGACGCTCATTCGGGAAAATCGGCGTCATATTTTCAAAATTCTGCCTCTTGGAAGCAATAAAGGGAAGCAGGTCATTGACTGTCTGAACATACATCAGGGCGCAGAATTTCTCCTGGGGTGCCTTGATTCTGGTATTTCCGGAGATGATATCTCCGGTTTTTAAATTGAAACGGCGGATCTGAGAAGGGGAAACATAGACGTCGTTGTCTCCCGGCATATAATTGTCGCTTCGGATAAAACCAAAGCCATCCGGCATAACCTCCAGAATACCGCAAGCAATCTGACCGGAATCCAGCTGTCCGAAATCCGGTGCCGGGCGATCTTCGTTCTGCCAGTCCTCACCGGAACGCTCCTGGGAATAGTCCTGATTTCTCTCGTAAGTATTTTCCGTACGATTTTCCTGATTCCGCGAATTATAACCGCCATTCTCCTGATACTGGGCGCGGTTTCCATAGCCGTTATTTTCCTGATTGTTTCGATTATTGTTATAGCCGTAGCTTCCGTTATTCTCTGTATTCTGGTTCTGGCTGCGATTGTAACCGTAGCCATTGTTTTCCTGGCAGTTCTGATTCCGGTTATTGGAATAGCCGTATCCGCCGTCCTGATTGTTCTGATTCCGGTTGCGATTCGGCGCAAAGCTCCGGACGTTTTCCTGATTTCTTCCATAGGAATAGGTCCTGGTATTCTCCTGGGGACGGTTATAGTTCCGGTTCGTATAGGTATTCTGCCGGGGACGGAATGTTTCCTCCTGCTTTTCCTTTTCCACAGAAGGAGTCTCTTCTTCCTGGGCAGCCGTCTCTTTCTCTGCGGCTTCCCGCGCATCCTCCTCCAGCATCCGGTCGATGAGCTCGTCCTTCTTAAGACCGGAAATATGCTTTAATCCTCTTGATTTTGCCAGTTCTTTTAACTGAACCAGCTGCAGAGATTTGTATTGTTCTCTGGTCATCCACTCTATCCTTTCTTTTTATAAAACAAGCTTTCTGTTTGTGTAAATCTATAGTTTGCAGCATTAGCAACGACTCAGAAGAGACACAGGGGAACTCACACTTTTACCAGAAAAGCCGCCTGGCTCTGAATCATTATCAAATATACCTTTTTCATCAAAAATAGGGATACATAAACTCGGGATTTCTTGTCAGAATCGACTTGAAGTCATAAAAACAATTTAAGTATATCATATCTTTTTTTAAAAATCCACCGGTATTTTCCAGGAGCGCGCTTGATTTTTCCCGCACGCCCCTGTTTTTCCCGCTCAGGAAATCATTCCGCCCAGCATCCCGCCGCCCAAGCAGAGTGCTCCGGTCAGTATCAGCGAGAGAAAACCATCCCTCTCTGCTCCCAGATTCCAGGACAGCAGAAACAGTACGAGAAAATAAACTGCCCCGGTGAGAAGCCCCCAGAGGAATTTTTTCTTTTTTCCGCCTTTTCCTGCCGCCAGCCCGCCAAAAAAGCAGGACAGCACATAGACTGCGGTCATCCCCAGCGAAACCTTGCTTTCGTTGAGCTCCAATTTAAAGAGGAGCAGCGCCATAAGTAACAGAAGAAGGGCCGTCACCACCCATGCCGTCAGCTGGGCACGGATCAGGATGGCCATCTTTCTCCCGATGGAAGCATTCTCCATTCTCATCCCCCCCTGTCTTACTATATGCGCCTCACGAAAAAAAGAGACCCTTCCGCAGGAAATTTCCTGGAAAGAATCTCTTTTCGTTAATCTGCTTTTCGTTTCATGATCAGGTCGCCGACAAGTAGGAGGCCTGCTGCCGCTCCCAGCAGAAGGAAGGGAACGAGGTCCGTTTCGTCTCCGGTGACTGCGGGTTCTGCCTGCAGATCCTCGGCGGCGGTGTTTTCTGAAACCTGCTCGGTTTCTTTTTCTGTCTCGATAGTTTTTGGCTTTTCGGTCTCAGATACGACCGGCTGAGTGGATGCTGCGCTGGGTTTTGACTCCGCCGCACCCTTCGTCTCTGTCACCTGTTTTTCAGTCTCCGGAGTTTTGCTGGTTTCTGCCGTTTTCTTCTCAGTCTCAATTGTTTTATTCGTCTCTATAGTCTTTTTCTCAGTCTCGGTCGTCTTACTTGTCTCGGTTGTTTTTTTCTCGGTCTCCGTCGTCTTACTGGTCTCTGCGGTCTTCTTCTCGGTTTCCGTCGTCTTACTGGTTTCTGCGGTCTTCTTCTCGGTCTCCGTCGTCTTACTGGTTTCTGCGGTCTTCTTCTCAGTCTCCGTTGTTTTGCTGCTTTCCGTCGTTCCTGTCTTGCCGGACGTTCCTGTTGAAGAACCGGAAGTTTTCCCTGCTTCCACCGTTTTTGCCTCAGTCTCCGTCTTTTTGGAGGTCTCTGACGTCTTCGTCCCGTCCTCCGAGAAATCAAACTCGGAAGTGATGCCGATACCGGCGATCACCGTACTTCCTGCCACGGAATAAAGTCCGGAAAGATCCAGATCCAGTGCTCCGATCCGGTCGGCTTCCTCGATGGCCTCCGCCGTTTCATTGGAAATATAGGCGGAACTACTTTCTGTCTCCGCCGCTCTCACGGAAGCATTCCCTGTCCCGGAAAAGACCAGCGCCAGGATGCTCCCCAGAAGGATTGCCTTTCTGCTTCTCATACTCTTCTGCTCCCTTTTTATCTTCGCAGCCAAAAATCGGCCATTTTCATTTTATGATGTACTGACACTGATTCTATCACATCTTTGTAATATTTTTCAAGCATTTATTACAAAATTATTAAAATCTATTTTCAATAATATTGCCTTATTGCATTCGCCCGAAAAATATTGTATATTCAGTAACAATACTAATATAGAAAAAGGAGCTGATCTTTTGGATTCAAATTCTGCCCTGCAGCTGATCATCCTGATTCTGCTGCTGGTGCTGTCCGGCTTTTTCTCTTCCGCCGAGACTTCTCTGACGACTGTAAGCACAATCCGTCTCTTAAGCCTTGCCGAGCAAGGAAACAAACGGGCTCAGACGGTTCTCAAAATCCGGAAAGACTCCGGAAAAATGCTGAGCGCCATTTTAATTGGAAACAACATTGTCAACCTGACCGCTTCCTCCCTGGCCACCACCCTGGCCATAAATCTTCTGGGAAGCGCCACCGTGGGTATCGCCACCGGCATTCTCACCTTCCTAGTGCTGATGTTCGGCGAAATCACCCCGAAAACCCTGGCTACGATCCATGCGGAGAAATTTGCTCTCAGCTATGCCAACGTTATTTCCTGGCTCATGAAGATTCTGACCCCGGTGATTTTTATCATCAATCACCTGTCACGCTTCATCTTAAAACTCCTCCATGTAGACCCCAATGCCAAGCCCAGCTTTATGACTGAGCATGAGCTCCGCACAATTGTGGATGTGAGCCATGAAAACGGAGTCATCGAGAGCGACGAGCGGCAGATGATCAACAACGTGTTTGATTTCGGCGACTCCACCGCCAAGGACATCATGATCCCCCGCGTGGATATGGTCTGTGCGGACATTGACAGCACCTACGAAGAGCTTCTTGAGATCTTCCGTGCGGAGCGTTTTACCCGTATCCCGGTCTACGAGGGAGACGGCGACAACATGGTTGGCGTTATCAATATGAAAGATCTCCTTCTGTTTCATCCTGCGAAGGAATTTCATATCCGGGATATCATGCGCGAGCCCTATTTCACCTACGAGTACAAAAAGACCTCCGAGCTCATGGTGGAAATGCGGAAAGACTCCGTGAACTTCACCATCGTGCTGGACGAGTACGGCGCCACCGTGGGAATGATCACGCTGGAGGATCTCCTCGAGGAGATCGTCGGCGACATCCGTGATGAATACGACCACGACGAGGAAGACCCGATCCGCCGGATTCAGGAAAATGAGTATCAGGTTTTAGGTTCCTCCAAGCTGGATGACCTGAATGAAAAATTGGGAATCCATCTGGAATCCGAGGATTACGATTCCATCGGCGGTTACATCATCGAGCATCTGGATCACCTCCCCAAAGCCGGAGAATTTATTGTCACGGAGGACGGAATCCGTCTCGTGGTCGATACCGTCACCAGAAAAAGAATTGACCGGGTTCACATCTATCTTCCGCCGAAAAAGGAAGAGGACGAGACCGAAGAGAATTATCTGTAACAAAAAAGACCTGCAGACACACCAGAAAGTGTCAACTGCAGGTCTTTCTCTTTACTCATTCACATCAATCTCATCGCCGGCCATACGGAGAATATCCCGTATCTCTTCCACAGGCATATCCAGATAAGCGGAAAGCTCATCCACAGAAACTTTGTGTTCCAGGTCCTCTTCCAGGTTGTGGACGGCTTCGCTCAGATGGTTAACCTTCTGGGCTACTTTATCGCCCATATCTTTCAGGTCCTGGCCCTCTCTTAAAGCGTCCTCCATGGCTTCCCGGATCTTCTCGTAGAGGAAATTCTGATAATCTTCCAGTTTTCCAAAAAATTCCAGCTCTTCCAGCGCCAGCATCAGCGCCACATTTCCCTCCTGAATCAAGTCGCTTCTCGGAACAGAGCCGAAAGCAAAGGTTCTGGAAAGGTCATAGACCGTTTTCAGGTAATGCTCGGTGAGCCGGCTCTTTGCCGCCGGGTCGCCTGCACTGGCCAGCTGGAAACACTTGAGTTCTTCCTCCTCGGAAAGTCCTTTGATTTCTTCAAGCTCTGCCTGATAAAGTTCCAGACAGTCGCTCTCCTCCATGGCTCCCGCCTCTTCCTTTTCCGGCGTCTGCTCCTGTTTTTCCGGGCCCTCGTAGCCCTCCACCCGGATTTTCTCTCCGATAAGGTAAACGCAGACCATGTTCAGCTGCTCATCCGTCAGATGGGCATTTTTGAAAAATTCTTTTACCTCATCCAGCGTCAGAACATTTCCCTTCTGATCCGCCAGCTCCTTGATCTCACTTAACATTTCACGAAAAATATATCTTTCCTGCATTATTCTTCCTCCAGTATCTCAATTGCTTTCTGAAGCTGGTTATCCTGATCCTTTGGAATTGTGATCTGCTGCTCCAGTCCTTCCTCCAGCTCCACTTCCACATCCGGCTCAATGCCTTTGTCATGGATGTTGTTTCCCTTCGGCGTATAGTATTTTGCGATGGTAAGCTTCACCGCCGTGCCGTCGGAGAGTTCCACGATCCGCTGAACGATGCCTTTTCCAAAGGTCGTCGTCCCCACCAGAGTGCCGATGCCGTAATCCTTCACAGCCCCCGCAAAAATCTCTGATGCACTGGCGCTGTCTCCGTTGATCAGCACCGCCAGCGGGATCTCTAATTCCCTGTCCCCGTCGCAGCTGTACTCCGTCCGGTTTCCATACCGGTCTTCCGTGTAAACGATGAGGCCCTCGGGCAGGATCTCCCTCAAAATATCCACCACCGTGGAGAGATTTCCTCCGGGATTGTTCCGGAGATCCACGATAAGCTTCTCCATGCCCTGACTCTCCAGAGACGCTTTCGCCTCCTGGAACTGTTCCAGCGTTACCGTGTCAAACTCGCTGATTTCCAGATAACCAATGTTGTTTTCCAGCATTTCGCTGGTCACAGTCGGGATATCCACAGCCCGCCGTGTGAGCGTAATCTCTTTTTCCTCCGACTCGCCTTCCCGCTTAATCGTAAAGGTAATCTCATCGTTTTCCCCGGTCTTGATCTCGTTTACGATCTCCGTAAGATCCAGCCCGGAAGTATCTTCCCCATTATATTTGGTGACGATATCACCGGGAAGCAGGCCGCTCTCAGCCGCCGGTGTATTCTCGTAGCAGCGCACCACAGAGATCTCGCTGGTATCCTTGTCCTGGGTCATGACGGCACCGATTCCTTTATAGGAACCGCTGGTGCTCTCCTTCAGGCTGTTCAGCTCTTCCTCGCTGTAATAATCCGCATAAGGATCCTCAAGGCCGGCCATAACCCCCTTGTACATCCAGTCTTCCACCTGCTCCTCATCAATGTCATTGAGATAGTAGTAATTGATCACATTGGAAAGCTCACTGAGCTTCCTGGACGTTTTCAGACCGGAAAGGGAAAGACTTCCCGCATTTTCAGGGTAAAACAGCCGGTCCACAACTCCGTTTGTGACACAGAATACGGCGCCCGCCACCAAAAACATGGCTCCGGCCCCCGCCGCAAAGCCTTTCCAGAAATGCGGCCGTTTCTTTTTCTCCTCCGTATCCTCTTCCTCGTTTTCGCTCTTTACTTCCCCCAAAAACAGATCCTTTTCTTCGTCCAATCTTACACTCCTTTACCTAAAAGGAGAGGGCTTTGGCATATTCACAAAACCCTCTCACCTTAAAATTTCTCTTAATACTCCAGATTTTCCATATATTTCATGTATTTGACTACCATCAGCGCGATCTTGAAGGTGATGGCATCCTCGAAGACCCGAAGATCCAGTCCCGTGCTCTTCTGCAACTTATCCAGACGGTATACCAGGGTGTTTCTGTGGATATACAGCTGTCTGGAAGTCTCAGAAACATTCAGGCTGTTCTCGAAAAACTTATTGATGGTGGTCAGCGTCTCCTCGTCAAAGTCATCCGGTGACTTGCCGTCGAAGATCTCGCGGATAAACATCTTGCACAGCGGAATGGGCAGCTGATAAATCAGACGGCCGATTCCCAGAGAGCTGTAGGCGATAACGTTTCTCTCGCTGAAGAAGATTTTTCCCACATCCAGAGCCATCCGCGCTTCCTTATAGGAACGGGACACCTCTTTGATCTCCTCCACGATCGTTCCGTAAGCCACATAGGCGTATTCTCTCTTGGCCGGCTCCAGCGCCTCCAGAATCTGATGGGCAATGCGCTCCATATCGGAGTAATCCTCCTGCTCGCCCACTTCCTTCACCACAATGATGCTCTTCTCATCCACCGCCGTGATAAAATCGCCGTTCTTGCTTCCTAAGACCGTGCGGACACTCTCAAGAGAAGAATTATCCTTCTCGTGATCCGTCTCCAGAAGAAATACCACCCGACGGGCTTCCGTATCGATGTGAAGCTTCTTAGCTCGGTTATAAATGTCCACAAGAAGCAGGTTGTCCAGAAGAAGATTCTTTATGAAATTGTCCTTGTCGAACCGCTCCTTATACGCCACCAGAAGGGTCTGGATCTGAAAAGCAGCCATCTTTCCGACCATGTAAACATCATCGCTGCTTCCCTTTGCCACCAGGATGTATTCCAGCTGGCTTTCATCAAAGATCTTGAAAAACTGGTAGCCCTGCACCACCTGGCTGTCCGCCGGCGAATCCACAAAAGAGAGCACGGAAGCATGATGTTCTTCTGCTTCCGGATAGGTCGCTGCCAGTACATTTCCTTCCAGATCCATCACACTGAGATCAATTCTGGAAATCACCTTCAGTCCATCTATGGTAGACTGTAAAATCTGATTTGAAATCATTTTTCTGCCACTCCTTTACTTCATACCTTATTCCGGATATTTCCATTTCTACCCCCGAAAAATCCAATGTCTATCTGATATTCTAATATAAAATGCCAAAAAAGGGAAGTAAAAATTGTGAAATTTTTACGTTTTTTCACAGAAATTCAGTTTTTCTCCTCCTGATATTGGTTCACTTTTTTCTTAAACAGACGCTTGATGAAAAGGTTTTCCAGGAAACCGGCAGTCTTTTCCTTCTTCTCCCCGGCGACGGAAGCCTGGCCCAGTCCCAGCCAGAGACGGATATTCAGCCGTCCTTTGTTGCTGAAAATAAAGGCCTCCTGCTCCGGCGGCGGCAGCTTCGCGATGACCAGCTCCGCATCCAGACCGTTAATATGATTCACCGCATCGTCCATATCATCCGAGGTCTCCATAGAAAAGGCCCCCGCCAAAGATAAAGAAGGGTAATTTCTTTTCAGATTTTCCACGGTCTTCTCTTTTTCCGCCTCGGTTTCCGTCAGAACAGCCACCGGACGGCCATTCTCAGAGAGTTCTTTCAAAAGCTGCGTCTGGAAGGAATGATTTTCCAGCTCTTCCAGCCGGTCTTTTCGTTCCTCTCCCATAGCCTTCAGGATGGCCGCATCGCCCACGATCCGAAGAGCCGTCTGGCTTAAATACTCACGATACTCCTCATCCTTCTCCGCAAGCAGGAGCATATCCGCCCGAAGGACCGTACAGACGCTTAAAGGTTCCCTGGCAAGAAGCCCCATGATCCGCCGGACAGCTGAAGCGGCACTCATATTCTCGATCTCAATTCCCATTATGTCTTTCATTCTGCATCTCCTGCCAAGTCTTTTCTGTTTTCTATCATACCAGAAAAGGCGCTGTCTGTAAAGAAGAGCAAAAAAAGAAGCACAGCAGACGGTTCCGCTGCGCTCCTTTTTCCTGTTTTTAAACTTCAAAAAGAAGGTCGCCGTAGGAAGGCATGGGCCATTCTTCTTTGTCAACAATCATCTCCAGCTCATCCACTGGAAGACGAAGGGCTGCCATCGCTGTGCAGACTTCATCATGATAATAGTGGGCCTGTTTTTCACCCGCTTCCAAGGAGTTGGCGGTTCTGGTCACATCCTTGAGGATCAGAAGAGCTTTTCTCGCCTCGGAGAGAAGAGCTGTCAGCCGTTTTAAGATCTCTACCGGAACAGAATCGTCCGCACCTGCTTCCCGGATCTCGTTGGCTGTCTCTGCCAGATTCTTCGCATAACGCATCACTGCAGGGATGATGTGCTTGCTGGCGATATCGATCATCGCTCTTGCCTCGATGTTGATGGCTTTCGCATAGCCCTCGTACTGAATCTCCGCTCTGGAGTTCAGCTCTGCCTTCGTGAAGACACCAAATTTTTCAAACATCCGGACAGATTCCTCCGTCACCAGAGCCGGAATGGCGTCTACCATGGACTGGATATTCGGAAGACCTCTGCGCTCTGCTTCTTTTACCCACTCCTCGGAATAACCGTTTCCATTGAAAACAATGCGCTGATGGAGGGTCGCATATTCCTTGATAAGATCATGAACGGCCAGATCGAAATCCTCTGCCTTTTCCAGAATATCGCAGGCATCGGAGAAAGCCTCTGCCACGATGGTATTCAGGACCACGTTGCACTCTGCCACGGAATCCCGGGAACCCACCATACGGAACTCGAATTTGTTTCCGGTGAAGGCAAAGGGTGAAGTACGGTTCCGGTCTGTGGCGTCCTTGGAAACCTCGGGAAGGGTCTTTACACCGGTGTGAAGATGGCCGCCCTTTAAGCTGTGAGCTGCGGCTCCCGTATTGACCAGCTGACGAAGCACATCTCCCAGCTGTTCTCCTAAGAATACGGAAATGATGGCAGGCGGAGCCTCGTTGGCACCCAGACGATGATCATTTCCCACATCGGCAGCGGATTCCCGGAGAAGATCCGCATGACGGTCCACCGCACGGAGGATACAGCAGAGCACCAGAAGGAACTGAATATTTTCGTGAGGAGTTTTTCCCGGCTCCAGAAGGTTAATGCCGTCGTCTGTGGTGAGCGACCAGTTGTTGTGCTTACCGGAACCATTCACACCGGCAAAAGGCTTCTCATGAAGCAGGCACTGGAGTCCGTGCTGCTCTGCCACCCTTTTCAGAGTCTCCATGATAATCTGGTTATGGTCGGAAGCCACGTTGCACTTCTCATAGATCGGAGCCAGCTCATGCTGTCCGGGAGCTACCTCGTTGTGCTGTGTCTTGGCCGGAACGCCCAGCTTCCAGAGTTCTTTATTCACATCCTTCATGAAAGCGCCAATCCGCTGACGGATGACACCGAAATAATGGTCATCCAGCTCCTGGCCCTTCGGCGGCATTGCTCCAAACAGGGTTCTTCCGGTAAAGATCAGGTCTTTTCTCTGAAGATATTTCTCATGATCCACAATGAAATACTCCTGCTCCACACCTACGGACGGAAAAACCTTCCGGGAAGTCGTGTTTCCGAAAAGACGAAGCAGACGTAAGGTCTGAGCCTGTACCGCCTCCATGGAACGAAGAAGGGGTGTTTTCTGGTCCAGAGCCTCGCCGGTATAGGAACAGAAAGCCGTGGGCACACAGAGAATCGCTCCTGTGGCATCCTCACGGACAAAAGCCGGTGAAGTGCAGTCCCAGGTGGTATAGCCTCTTGCCTCAAAAGTGGAACGAAGACCACCTGACGGGAAGGAGGACGCATCCGGCTCTCCCTTGATCAGCTCTTTTCCGGAAAATTCCATCAGGACATTGCCGTCCTCATCCGGCGCCGTAATAAAGGAATCATGTTTTTCTGCTGTAAAACCGGTCAGCGGCTGGAACCAGTGAGTATAATGGGTTGCCCCTTTTTCCATCGCCCAGTCTCTCATGGCGGAAGCCACAACCTCAGCCGTCATGGGATCCAGTTCTTTTCCCTCATCAATGGTCTTGTGCAGCTCTTTGTAGACTTTCTTGGGAAGACGCTCCCTCATCGCATGCTCGTTGAAGACATTTTCTCCGAAAATTCCGGTGACGTTCACATTCTCGCTCATCACATTCCTCCACATATTTTTTTACATAAAATGGCATCCCTTCCTGGGAAGAGATGCCACAGTTTCTGACAAAACAGATGATATTCAGGCTTTGTCGACGGAACCAAAGATTTCCATTTTCTCTTTAACGGTCTTCTTGATTGCCTCAGCACCCGGTGCCAGAAGTTTACGCGGATCGTAGCCTTTGCCCTGCAGATCCTTGCCTGCCTCAATGTACTCACGGGTTGCTTCTGCAAATGCAAGCTGGCACTCGGTGTTTACATTGATCTTGGAAACGCCAAGGGAGATTGCTTTCTTGATCATATCGGTCGGGATACCGGTACCGCCATGAAGAACCAGAGGCATATCGCCGGTCAGCTTCTGAACTGCATCCAGAGTCTCGAAGCTTAAGCCCTTCCAGTTTGCCGGATATTTTCCGTGGATGTTACCGATACCTGCTGCCAGGAAATCGATGCCAAGGTCAGCAATCATCTTGCACTCGTTCGGGTCTGCGCACTCGCCCATACCGATAACGCCGTCTTCCTCGCCGCCGATGGAACCAACCTCTGCCTCCAGAGACATACCGTGCTCTGCGCAGATCTTAACCAGCTCTTTGGTCTTTGCAACATTCTCTTCGATCGGATAATGAGAACCGTCGAACATGATGGAGGAGAAACCTGCCTCTACACATTTCAGGCATCCCTCGAAGCTGCCGTGGTCAAGGTGAAGAGCTACCGGAACAGTGATGTTCATCTCTTCCATCATACCTTTTACCATGCCAACAACGGTTTTGTAACCGGTCATGTATTTGCCTGCGCCCTCGGAAACACCAAGGATAACGGGAGAATTGCACTCCTGAGCGGTTGCCAGAATTGCTTTTGTCCACTCCAGGTTATTGATATTGAACTGACCTACTGCATAGTGACCAGCTTTTGCTTTCTGAAGCATTTCTTTTGCAGATACTAACATAATGCGAACCTCCATAAATGATATTTTTATTGTAAGCCTCCGGTATTTTCCGGAATGCCCCATTTATCGCCACCATTATAACGCAAAAATTTCAAAAAGGGAACCATTATTTGCGTTCTTTTTTTATCATGATGGGAATTGCCTGTTTCTGGTTGGTGATTTTCACCGTTTTGTGGGTTCCTCCGTCCTCTCCGTCCAGGGTCCAGGGAACCTCCTCCGTTCCTTCCAGCTCCAGCTCGTCGGCCTTGAAGGTCTCGATAAACTTCGAATCCAGCTGACCGGTCATCAGACTCGTGATAATCTCCTGAAACTCAATGACATTGGCCGGCTGGTAAATCAGGATCACCTCAAAAAGGCCGTCGTCCAGGCAGACATCGTTTCCGGTGATCTTCTTGAAACCGCCCACGGACTCGGAATTTGTGATCATGCCGTAGGCAAAATCACCCTCGAACTCCCGCTCCTTCGTCCGAACCTTCATATGGTAGCTTCTGATATTAAAGAGCCGCTTGGCTCCCTCCAGAAGGTAAGCCATATGGCCGAGCACGTTTTTCGCCTCCTGGCTGGTCTGATATGCCACATCTGTAAAAAGGCCGAAAGCCGCGATATAAATAAAATACTGGTCGTTAAAAGCGCCCACATCAAAGCGTCTGGAAGCTCCTGAGACTGCAATCTTCGCCGCATCTCCCATCCGGACCGGAAGCTTCAGACTGCTGGCGAAATCGTTGGTGCTGCCCGCTGGGATATAGCCCACCGGCGTGTCATGGCCGCCTTTCATGAGACCGGAAACCACCTCGTCCAGGGTTCCATCCCCGCCGCTTAAAACAATCTCATCATAATTGCCGCCCTCTTCCATCGCTGTGCGGCAGGCATCCAGCCGCTCCTGCGTGATATGTACGGTCACATCGATTCCTTTTTTGCTGAAAGTATCCAGAATATCCAGAATGTGATATTTTATGCTACCCTTTCCGGATCTCGGATTTACAATAAATAAGACTCTCTTCATTTTTTCGCCCTCTTTTTTATTGTAGAAGCCTTTCCCGCGCAGAGGCCTCTCTGTCAGACCATTTTACATGGATTTTACACCCATGGCAAGCAGTTCATACTTTTTTAACTATTCAGAGCGTAGCTGAATCGAGGTGTGGTTCTGAATAGTTACGAAAAACCCCGCGGCAGCTCTGCCGCAGGGTCTCATTTTTTAGAAGAACTTTGCTCCCATGTAGCCGGTCATACCGTCCACGGATACTTTGTACCAGCCTCCCACATCCTCCAGAAACTGTACGGTGGTTCCTGCCATGTAGGTTCCCAGGATCTGGGACTCTTTGCTGGTCTCTGCTCTTAAGTAGCAGGCGCCTTTCAGCGTCTTATAGATCGGCGTGGGCGCTTCGGTCTGAGGTTCGGTCTCCACTTCGTTTTCCATTCCTGCTTCGTATGGAACCTCTTCCAGATAATCTCTGCTCATATAGCCTTCCCGGCCGCCTACCCGGACCTTATACCAGTTTCCTTCTTTCCCAAGGAATTTCACAATCCGGCCGGCTGCATAAGAATTGATGACGGTGCCGTTGGGTTCGGTTCTAAGATTCAGGGTCGTCGTGACTTTCAGATACTCCGGATCCTTCGCTGCCTCTGTGGCTGCGGTCTCGGAAGCAGCTGTCTCAGCAGCCTGTGTCTCCGAAGCTGTTGTCTCTTTTTCTGTCTCTGCCGCTTTCGTCCCGCTCTCTGTTACACTCTCTGTCTCTCTAGCTTCAGAAGCCCTGGTCTCCGCCTCCGTTGCTTTTTCAGAAGCTTTGGTCTCTGACTGTTTCTCTGTCTCGGAAGTCTTCTCCGTACCCTTGGCTGTCTCCCCGGCAGCTGAACTCGTCTCTGACTCCACTCGCACATTGTCTGTCGGTTTCTGTGCAGAACCTTCCACTCTCTGATAAATACGGATACCAATTGCCGCTATGATGACCACTGCCAGAATTGCAAATCCTAGCAGGAAATATCGAAGATTATCGGAAAGCCATTCTCTAAAATTGTCCATACCTTTTGTTCCTTTCTCTATGTAATGGTGTTTTTATTATAACGCAAGTCCTCCTGAATGGCAAGTAAGGAAAGAAAAAGCATTTTTTTACAGAAAAAGTCCCTCGGCAGAGCTGATAAAAGCTCCGTTCCGGGGGACTCCTTTTTCTCTGTTATTCTTCTTTGGCTTCGATGGCACCGGTTTCCATGATGAATTTCACTTTGCTGTCCATGCCCTCGCTGCTTCCTGCGAAGGTCTTGTAAGCTTTGTCTGCGTCAAGAACTGCATCCAGGCGGTCTACAAGGATCTCGATATTGTTCTCATAAGCCTCGTTGAGCTTCTGAATACCTTCCTCATCGAACTCCTTCATGCCGTCTCTGAGCTCTTCTGCTCCATCGTTCAGATCGTTGGCTCCGTCTTTCAGCTCATCTACACCGTCAGAGAGATCGCTGACGCCGTCCTTCAGATCACCGACTCCATCAAGCAGCTGGTTGGTTCCGTCTTTCAGGGTATCGGTTCCGCTCTTTAACGTATCGGCTCCGTCTTTCAAAGTATCGGTTCCGCTCTTTAACGTATCGGCTCCGTCTTTCAGACTGTCGGTTCCGCTCTTTAACGTATCGGCTCCGCTCTTCAGGGTATCAGCTCCGCTCTTTAAGCTGTCGGTTCCTGCTTTCAGGGTAGCTGCACCACTGGCCAGGGTCTTGCCACCCTTTGCCAGGGTCTTGATGCCGCTCTTTAAGGTCTTTCCGCCTGTTGCCAGCTGGCTTAAGCCCTTGGAAAGGGTATCGGCTCCGGCCTGGAGCTGGGTTGCGCCGGTCTTCAGGCTGCCAGTTCCATCAGAAATGGCTTTTGCACCGTCTTTCAGATCCTGGCTGCTGCCTTTCAGGGTGGCTGCGCCGGTGGTCAGGGCGGTTCCGTTGGCGGTAAGGCTGGTGCCGGCATTCTTGAGGTCGTTGTTGTTGTTTGTCAGGGCGGTTGCACCGTCTGTCAGGCTCTTCATGCCAGCTGCCAGTGTATCGGCGCTGCTATTCAGCGGGGAAGCCGCTTCTTCCAGAGTGGTAAGTCCGGCATTCAGCTCTTGCGCACCAGCTACATACTGTATTACACCAGTCTTAAGCTCGCTCTCATCATTGGTAGCTGCTTCAAGCCCTGCCAAAGCCTTAGAAAGGTCAGCAATCAGCTCTTCCGGTGTTTTCTCCGTTGTGCCGCCTTCTTCTGCACTTTCTGCCAGTACAACACAATTCTCTGCGGATGCAGATACACTCTGCAGTGCATCTCTCTCGGCGATCTGCTCATTTCTCTTTTCTGTCAGAGCCGTAATATCGCTGTTCAGTTTATCAACGACAGACTGGTAATCACTGATCGCCTGAGAAACGGTACCCGATCCGAGTTTTTCCATGACATTTGCTGCTCCGCTGTAGCTGTTGTAATAGCTCTGAGCCGTCGCAAGAACACTGTTCAGATCGGCAATTACGCTTTCCTCCGTATCAATACTGCTCTGGAGAGTTGCGATGGCATTGCTGAGCTCCTCGTCTACTCCAGAAACAGCCTCTGCGATACTTGCATAAGAAGCGGTTGCTGCTTCACCCTCAGAACCGGTCGATCCGCCTTCGGATGAAGAAGGAATCATGTTCTGAATTGCTACAATGCTCTCATGAAGGTTGGTAATTCCATCAATCAATTTTGAGGTCGTATCTTCATTTACCAGCGCATCGCTTCCGGTCTTTGCAGTGCTGATTCCGCTGTACAGATCTTTCATGGAACTCGGAAGGGTTCCTGCCTGGCTTGCGAAGCTCTGCACGCCCTCATTCAGTGTCTCCTCACCGCTCAGATAAGAGTTCACAGCGCTCGTATACTGGCCGGCTCCTGTCACATAGGCGGTAGTTCCGTCTGCCAGGCTGTCAGCTCCTTTTGTATAGCTGTCCACACCTGTTTTCAGGCTCTTGGCTCCGGTATCTGCGGAGGTGATGCCTTTTACCAGGGTATTCAGTCCATCCACCAGAGCGCCTTTTCCATCATTCAGCTGGTTAATACCATCCACCAGATCTTTGGATTTGGTATTCAGAGTATTCAGTCCGTTGCTGAGTGTTGTTGCTCCATCGGAAAGATCAGAAGCGCCGCTCTTCACGCTGCCGGCTCCATTTGCCAGGCTCCGTGCTCCGCTCTGGAGACTTCCGGCTCCGCTCTGAAGGCTTCCGGCTCCCGTCTGAAGCTGTGCAGCTCCGCTCTGAAGATCTCCGGCTCCGTCTGCCAGCTGTTTCGCTCCGTCCTGAAGATCTCCGGCTCCATCATCCACTTTTTTCACTCCGTCATAGAGATCAGAAGCGCCGTCGGAAAGATCGCTGACGCCATCAACCAGATCATCCACACCATCTTTGAGATCGCTGGTACCATCTGCCAAGTCGCTGCTTCCGTCTACCAGCTTCAAAGAGTTTTCTGTCAGCTCATCCAGAGAATCTTTCAGGTCTTTGAGATCATCCAGATTTTCAATGCCCAGATCATCCAGCACACCAGTGGTAGCCACAGTAGCCGTCATATCCAGTTTGAAGTTCGTGGTGTCGGCTTCCACTTCCACATAGTCCGGAATATCAATGTCATCCAGATCCTCTGTATCAGAAAGACCGATGCTCTCGGAAAGTCCCGGCAGAGCCACGCCTACAACGATGTTTCTGCTTCCGTCGGAAATCACTTTACCGTTTGTAACTTTTACATTGCTGAAATTGTCCTGAGAAAGGATCATTCCGGAGATCATGGCAAACGGGGTGTAGATTTCTCTGTCCTCGCCGTTGACCTTCACGGTCTCTTTCTCATTGTTGGTGTAGTCGATGCGGATCTTTACCTTTCCGCTCTTACCGGCCAGATCTTCCGGAGAAATCTCCTGACCGTCCAGATAATAGGTCAGCTTTACAGTAACCGGAAGTTCCTTATCCGTGGTACCCTGATAGTAAATATCGGAGCCATCGGCCTGCCAGGTCAGCTTCTCGCCATCCTGGGTAAAGGTCTCATCTCCTTTGACATTCTTAATGTCGGACAGGGATGAGGAATCACTCAGTTCAGCGGAGCCGGCGGCATTTTTTAACCAGTCGCTGACGGTAATCTTCTCCACATTACCAGACGCATCCATATTTACATAAACGGTTTCCTCTTTTTCCGGTGCTGCACTGTCTACAGTCAGAGCAGGCGCAGCCACCATGCATGCACTCAAAACAACTGCTGTCGTGGAAGCGACCGCTTTTTTCAATTTCCGATTACGGTTCATAAGACATCCTCCTGATCTTATACTTCTATATTTAATGTTTTCCTTCGTAACTGTTCAGTACCTTCACAGTTACGAGCAAAAATCCAATAAAAATCGCCTTCGGCGATGGGATTTTTGCGTGCAACTCTCGGGATTTTGGCATATTCATGCCAAAACACCTCGCGGGATAGTGGCTCCTGAATAATTACTTTCATGCTATATTTATTTATGACTTTCGGTCACTTTTAATCTTATACACTAAAACTGACTAATAGTCAATATTTTTTAGAAAATCTTAATACTTTTTACGCAACAATATGATATAATAATCACAAAAAGGGGCTGGAGCCCCGAATCGGAGGAATTTTTCATGAGAAAAGTAGATCAGAACAAGAAGCAGAAAAAAGATTCTCTTCTGGATGCTGCATTCGGACTCTTCATGGAGAATGGTTTTCACAAAACTTCTATCTCCGACATCGTCAATCAGGCCGGCGTGGCAAAGGGAACCTTCTACCTTTATTTTACCGATAAGTACGATCTTCGGAACAAGCTTATCTCCCATAAAGCGATCCAGGTTTTCTCCAATGCCTACAACGCTCTTTTAAATACGGAAATCAAAACCTTTGAGGAACAGATCATTTTCATCATCGACCACATTCTTACGCAGTTCCAGGAAGACCACTCACTGGTCTTTTTTATTTCCAAACATTTAAGCTGGGCGCTTTTCAAAAACTCCCTGATCGATGTAGCGGAGGAAGGTCAGGAAAGCATCTATGACGAGTATTGCCAGCTTTTGGAAAAATCCGGGCTGCATTTTAAAAATCCGGAGATCATGATTTATATGATCATCGAGCTCATCAGCGGAACTAGCTATAACTCGATTCTTTACGATCAGCCCAAACCCATCAACGAGCTGAAGCCCTATCTGTATGATACGGTGAGATGCATTATCCAGCAAAATCTCTTACCCGACAACGGTACCGGACGAGAAGTTCCGGCAGAAGAAGTCTGTCCGGTTTCCGAGCCTTCTCCCCGGTCCCAAATCGGTTCCAGCCCGGCAGCTTTCAAGAAAACCCGACGAAGCCCGGTTACGCCCGGCGCGGGCGGCGTTCTGTCCGCCCTCCATCTCGGTTACAAACCCAGCTGAAATACAAGAAAGAGCGGACTTCCCTTTCAGAGGAGGTCTGCTCTTTCTTTTTTCCATATAGCTTTCAGAAGAATCATGGCGGAAGCGCCGGCTAATAAAAGATAAGCGGCAATTTTGGTCTCATCTCCGGTTTTTACTTTTTTCAGAGGCTGACTTTGGCGGGGCGGCTCGCTCTCCGGTGTATTTTTCAGAACCAGTTCCACTTTAGGCAGGGTTTTCACTTCATAATCCCATACCATTTTGCCGGAAATCTTTTCCCCCTGGGGAACGGACACCAGATACGGATCTATTTTTTCAAAGCGTTTTGCCGTTTTTTCGCTGGAACTCTGCCAGATGAGATACATCCCCGGTTTCAAATTTTCAAAAAGAGCTTTTCCGTTCTCATCCGTCCTGGCTGAAAATCCCGTTTTTCCTTTTTGCTGATAGAGAGCCTGGAGTTTTTTAGCTGCCAGAAGCGCCTCAGAGGCTTTCATTCCTTCTAATTTTAAACTACTCTCCGCAAAATCCGGAAGCAGAGAATAAGAAACCTGCCCTTCGGAAAATTTAAGATCCGCAACCTCTATAAACTCCAGACCAGCTCCCTCTACAGCAGTCTTTTCTTCCTCATAAAAAAGCGTCACCGTCAAAGTCCCCTGGCGATTCTCATCCGGACTATCTGCCGAACTTTCCAGAACCCGCCAGAAAAAGAGCCCAAACAACAACAACAGCAAAAAACTTTTTTTCACAGGGAATCCCCCTTTCCATTGATCCGATGCCCCCGCACCAGAAGGCGGTGGGTATTGATCGCGTAGGGCGTACACGTCACCAGCGTCACATAATCTTTTCCTTTTTCAATGGCAAGATCCTCCACCTCCTCCGGCTCCACCACCTGGATCTGATCCACCTCATAGGTCAGCCGTTTGTTCAGAACTGTGATAAAAAACTGGTCGCCCTCTTCCATTTTATCCAAGTCCGTGAAAAGTTTGGCTCTTGGAAGCCCCCGATGGCCGGAAATTACGCAATGGGCGCTCTCTCCTCCCACTGGAAGGCTGCTCCATTCCAGATGCCCTGCAGCAATCTGGAGCGCGGATTCTTTGGTCCCGTGATAAATGGGCAGGCGGCAGCCGATCTTCGGAATCTCGATATAGGCCATGATCCCGTCACCGGAAACATTCAGAAGTTTTTCGTAGCGTTCCTTCTGTTCCTCCGTCAGGGCATACCGGGTGCTCTGTTCCGCCAGGGCCCGATTGTATTCCCGGGCCTCTCTCCAGAGCCGGGCATATTCTTCCGCATCCATCTCATCCACCTTTCCCGCATAGTCAGAAATCGCCTGGGACTGCCGGGAGGCATTCCACCAGTTGCTGAAAGTCGGATACAGCAGCAAGGACACACCTGCAAAAAGCAACAGCGCCAGAACGCTATTAAATATGAAGTTTCCCTTCTTTTTCTTTCCTTTCATTGCAGTTTTCTCCTCACTGCTGCACCGCCGGAGAAAGCTTTCTCCCCGGCCATGCAGCGAATTTTTAAGCTTCCTTATGGAAGTATTTTTTCAGTAAAAGAACAGCGGCAGCAGCCAGAATCAGGAGTGCGCCCGCGATATAAAGAACCGTGGTGCCCATGCCGCCGGTGCTGGGGAGTTCGGTGCCCTTTTTGTTCACGATCTGTACGCCGTTCTTATAAACGTTACCATCCATGGTTATTGTATTATTTCCGCCTTCCATCTTTACTTCCTTGCGTTCCTTCAGTTTATTAAAACCGTCAGGAGCTTTTATCTCTTCCAGGTAATAGGTGTCTGCATCCAGACCCTTTATTTCCACATAGCCAGCTTCGATCGTTGCAGGAGTAAAACCTTCGGCCTTTGTCTCGGCTTCTGTTGCTACACGGTAAACGCCATCCGTTTCCTTCACAAGAATAATTTCTTTTCCGCCGGTCTTTGCATCGTAAAGCTTAAATTCCGCTCCCGTCAGAAGTTTCTTCTCTTCATCCAGTTTTACCAGGCCAAATTTAAAAGTCTTAGTTTCAGTCTGTTTCCATTCTGTGGTGCTGGCTTCACCGTATTCCAAACGGGTGTCGTTTAAGTTTGCATCGGTGGAGATTACTGCTTTTTCGTTGAGGGTTGCGAAATAGGTTACTACCAGGTCTGTATCTTCAGTAATCGTGTCAAGATATGCCTGGGCAAATACGATCTCGAAAGTGCAGGTATAATCGGTGGTGCCGTCCTTTTTCTGGTGTGGTCTGTCAAACTGCACCGTATAATCTGTTCCTTTCTCCAGACCTTCTATGGAAATGCTGTCTGGATTCAAAGTCAGACCTTCGGTCATTTTATCGTGAAGGACGTAGCTCTGAGCACCTTTTTTTGCATGGATAGTGGTTCTAAATTCTACAGTGTCACCGATCTGAGCTGTGTTTGTGGAGCCAAATTCACCCGTGGAATCCTCCTTAACTTCCTTATCGACCGTAGGTTCTTCGTTCTTCTCTGCTATCGTCACTTCTTTTGCCGTGGTATCCAGGAAACAGAGGGTACCAAGGGTCGTGTCTACCAGATAGTAGCCAAGGTTCAGATTGTCAAAAACTACCGTGTTCCCTGTTGCTGTTCTGGAAATAGGGGTGATTTTTGCGGATTCCTCCGGATTTTCCGGATCTGTTTTTTCCAACTCTTTTGCTTTTGCCAGAGCCAATTTGGCAAAAGCTGCCGGATCCGCATCCTTTTTCCAGCTCACATATCCCCCCTGCCCGTCAAAACTCAAATAAGTCGTCTGGCTTCTCAGCCAGTTTTCCCAGGCTGGAACTGCTTTATAAGCATATGCTTTTTTCACCGTGTCAAAGCTTTCCAATACCAGAAGCTGATAGACCTTATAGGTCTCCCCCTCCACTGCATTATTGATCGTGATTTTTCCGGTGTCATCATTGGTTCCGCTGGTCGCAAAAACGGACACTGCCATGGAAAATACCATGATTATCGTCAGTAAAAAGCTAATGAATTTCTTCATTTCTTCCATCATCCTTTCCTTTTATTTTTTTATACAATAGGAAGAGAGACGCCACGAAAAGCGTCAGCCATCCACCTGTCGTATACCACAGGATTCCCATTCCGCCGGTGCTTGGAAGCTCATACCGGGTACTGTTTGTTACAACTCCACTCCAAGGCCGCGCCGTACCATCTGCAGCCGTGAGAAGATTTCCATTCCGGTCAATCGTCTTTATTGTCAGTTCATTGTAAGCTGCCGTCAGTAAATACTGATTTCCATTGGAATAATAGTCCTCTGGCACTTTACTCTCCGTCATCCGGTACTGATGCCCGGAGGGAATCGCAGTAAAAGAGACCTTCCCGTTTTCATCTGAAACTGCTTTTTTGTTCGGGATAACCGTTATCGTCCCGTCACCATGACAGAGCCTGCATTTTTCCGTATCATGACTCAGAGTAAATTCCGCTCCGGCTACCGCCTGGCCATGGGGATCCTGTTTTGAAAATTCCAGCTCCACCAGATAGCCTTTTACCGAGGGAATCTGGAACTCCATCGTTTTTGGTTCAGAAGCTGTAACATTATCACCATCACCCTCAAAGATCTGATAGGTCAGCGACGTGGTATCATTGGTGTCGTAATCCTTGTTTTCAGTGAAACCTGCCGCTTCATTCTTCAGGCGGACGCGATAAACCAGCTGATAAGTATAAATTTGCGAAGTACCGCTTCCTGTCTCCACATAACCCGATTTTTTCAGATCCCAGCGGATCGTCGTTTTATCCGAATCATAGACAGCTGTGTTTTCACCGCCGTTTTCGTGTGCCCCGCTGAGGTTTTCTTTGACAAGCTCCGGCGTCTGATTATAAAAACCGATAAATTCCACCATCTGGGAAGCCGTGCCAGAGAAGGGCAGCGGATCGTTGGCTACCCACTGAGCTTCTGCTGTGATCTCGTTAAAGTCACGAATCTTGGCAAAAATTTCTTCGTAGGCCTTTTGAAGACCTGTCAAATCGGTGCTGTCGTAATAGTAGCCTGAACCGATGCTGTTGCGAAGCCAGGTTTTGTAGGCCTCGGTACTGGCGGCATCGCCGATTTCATAGGTAGTACCAGTACGGTCTACAACAGAAAAACCATCTGCCTTTTCCGACTGTGTGGTATACTGCTGAATGGTCTGACCACCTACGTCCACACCGATTGAGAAAATAGTAATGCTTGATGCCTTGACCTCGGCCGCTTTGTTGCGGGCGCGAATAGCCGCTTCGTTGCTGTAGCTGGTGCCGTAAGTACAGGGTTTATTTAAAACTCGATCTTTAAATCTTGTACCTGCTGAATCATACGGATCATATCCATTGTAACCACTGCTAATATAAGTCGTAGGGAAACCGTCACTCAGAAAAATAATATATTTATTCTTATTTGTTGCCCCTTGCAGCATATCCTTTCCCATAGAAAGGCCCGCCTCGATATTCGTAAATCGGGAATGGTCATCTTTATACCCGGCTTTATCAATAATTTTCTCAGTTTCAGTCCTCATAGTATTTTTCAATGTATTCGCCTGATCCTGGCTGCTACAGGACTGAAGCCCGAAGATCTCATGTGCATCGGTATTAAAGGCCACATACCCAACCTTGCTGATTTCCTGAGAAGTGGAACTCTCCGCAAACTGATCCAGAAACGTTTCTGCCGCTGTCATAGCCGCCTGATAACGAGTCGTACCACCAAAACCATTGGTCATCGTATTGGAAATATCCATCACAATAACCACAGCCATATCCGGATCCTTGTAAACCTCCAGAATATCCCTCGGCGTGCTTACCTGAAGCGTGATATCAAACACATTTTCCAGATCCGTTCCCTGGATCGTTTTACTAATCGTTACTCCATCCTCAGAAGTCTCGCTTCCGCCTTGATTTACAACCTGAACATCTGACGGCTGCGGAACCCGGGCGCTTCGGCGCTGATTCATCTGCGCTTCCATACTCTGAAAAGATACTGCGGTTCCTTCCGCTTCCACCTCAGCATCGGCTCCCGCATAGCCGCTGTACTGCTGAAACCAGCCGCTGTTTATCAGACTGAGCCAGGCATTTCCTTCGGCCCGCTCCGCCATACGATTGTAGTAGACTTCCAGTAAAGCCTTTAAGCGCTCAGACAAGTCCTTGTAATCCTCCTCCGTCAGCCCTTCTTCTTCATAGGATTTCCGGATCTCTTCCAGGAGTGTTTGCGCCTCCAGCCAGTTGTCATCCTGGATTCCGGAAGCTTCAAACAAAACCAGTTTTTCCTGGAAAGCAACAAAATTGGCATGCTGCTTCTCCGTATCTATTTCGGATTCCGTTTTCGTCTCCGATTCTGTTTCCGTTTCTGTTTCAGCTTCGGACTCGGTTTCCTGTTCAGAAACGGTTTCCGACTCAGACTCAGTTTCTGCTTGCGTTTCCACTTTTGTCTCGGTTTCTGTGCCAGGCTCAGATTCTGACTCTGTCTCCGGATTCAAATCAGAGGCTGTCTCTGTTTCCCATTCGGTTTCCAGTTGGAAATCCGCTTCCGTCGCCCGGATCGTTTCTGTTTCCGTTTCCGGAAGATTCTCTGAGTTGGCGACACTTTCAGACTCCGAAACCGGTTCCGAATGAGCTTCTGTTGTTATTTCACTCTCCGTTTCCGTTACAAGCTCCGTCTCTGATAGTAATACTTCCATTCCGGCCTGTGTCTCTGGCTGAAACTCAGAAAGCGGTTCCGATGCTGCTTCCGCCTGGTTTCCCACCACCTGAACACAGCCTGCCACCAGCAGCAACACCAGCAGAAAACTCAGGCTCCGCCGCCAGAAACTCCCACGACAATCTTTTCTTTCCTTCCTTTTATGAAACATTTCTTATCTCTCCTTTTCCCAAAAGAACTCATTTTTCCCCAATAAAAAACATTCAGATAACATCTGTGGCAATCACAAAATCTTATCTGAATGTTCTTTATTCCTTTTATGTGCAAGTAAATTCAAGCGCTCCTGCCGAACACTTTAAAAACAATATATGTTTTCTGTCTCAGCTTTATGATTCCGATTCTAAAAATTTATCCGCCTCTTCAAAGTATTCTTCCACAATCCCGTCCAGCTGCTTTCTGATCTCAGTAAAATCAAGATTCAAATCCAGCGTCCTTACACAAATCCAGTTCCCGCTCATCTTATATTTCTGGTCCGGCTGGATTTTCTCCTCTGTCCGGGCATACAAAAGCATACCCGCAACCTCATGGGGCTGATCCTTCAATTCATACTCTTTGTTCTTAACATAGGTAAAAATCTGATATAAATTGTCGGAATGAAGTTTATGTTTTCCATATTGTACCCTCGTCGTATGTTCATAGTATTTCGCATCAATGATAAGTACCTTTTCCTCCCTGGAAAGCATAAGATCCGTCTGCATCACCGGAAGCATATCACTGGAATCCGAATCCAACTGCCAGAAAATCTGCGATGCATTTACCGTAAGCTCCGGATGCTCTTTCCTGTAATACTCCAGAATAAACTTCTCATAAAGCCTGCACATTCTCTGTTCATCTATAAACTGCATCAGCTTCATGCTTCCATCTGCCGTCGTCTGCAGCAGTCCTTTCAGCACCAGGCAGCATATGGATATCAGCATACGATACGTCTGATTATTCCTTGCATACTGCTGGTTCCAATCAATGGAAGAAAGCTCAAGCTCCTGTACATCCGCAAAGAAAACCAAGAGCTTCCGGATTTCCTTTTTCCTCAACTTGTTAATATCTCCATGAAGAAGCTTCAAGAGGGTGGTTTTAATGATTCGATTCCGATAGGTATCCACTGAAAATTCATCATAAGTGCAAACCATCTGCCTTCTGAGCAGAGTCTGTGTTTTGATGGATTCCGTAAGATCTATTTTTCCCCTGATCCCGGATAAGGTATCCGTCTCAGAAACATACTCTCGCTCAAGCCCTCTCTTTATCTGCAGCGAAACACCCTTTATCAGGATTGCCGCACATAGTTCGGCCACATTATGAAATTGTTCTGTGGCCACACTCCTGTATCCGTCTTCATTGAGGACCCGAAATGCATAAGCCAGCATATGGTAAATATTCTGAACAGGTATCACTTTACCGAACTCCTTAATTTTTCCGCCCAATCCTTAACCTTGATTGGCTCGTCGTACCAGTACTCTTTCAGCAGCGGGACCATCTCATATTCGACAATATTGGAAAGCACTTTATCCGTAATCTCTTTCAAATTACAGAAATAGCTGTGTCCGATGCAAAATCCTTCTCCAAGGGAATCATCGGCAGCAATGATTGTGTTGAGCTTTTCGACACAGTCAATCAGGCGATCAAACTTCCCATTTGCCAAATGCATTCGGTACTCCCGAAATCCGTCGCTCTCAAATTCCGGTTTCATCTCAAAAAAGGCAAATCTGCGGCGCAACGCATAATCCAGCATCGCAAGACTTCTGTCCGCGGTGTTCATCATTCCAATGATATAAAGCTTGGGCGGCACAGAAAATTTATCGCCGGAATACAGTAACTGCAATGCATTGCCGCGCTTATCATTCTCAATCAGCATGAACAGTTCTCCGAAAATTTTGCTCAGATTTCCCCTGTTAATCTCATCAATAATAAAGAAATATTCATGATCCGGGTCTTCCGAGGCCCTCCTGCAAAAATTTGCAAACGCTCCTTTTTTGATCTCAAAAGTATTTCCCGTACCTGACGGTCGAAAGCCTTCTATAAAATCTTCGTATGTATAGCTCTGATGAAACTGAACCATCATAACACGATTCTGATCCTTACATCCCATCATAGAATAGGCCAGACGTTTTGCAGCAAACGTCTTTCCCACACCCGGAGCCCCCTGCAGGATAACATTTTTCTTCATACGGACAAGTTCCACCAATGTGTCATAGCAGTCAGCATCCATATATACTTCCTCCAGAAATTTCTCCGGAGTATATTCAGGGAACGCTATATCTTCCTGCTCTGTATCAGCATCATCTACCAAGGCATTTAACTTTGCCACATAGTCTGTGTATATGGTGATATCCGTCAGTGTTTTCATAACTGCCTGGCTGGGATGCGCCCACTCACCAATGTTTGTCCATTTTACTTTGCGAACATTCGGATACTCTGTGTCTGTCGTGTCATACATATAATCGGAAGCAACAACGCCGCGGCCGATGATCGAATGCATGCCCTTCTTTGCAAACACAACATCACCCGGTTTCATCTCCCGCAAAAACTGCCAGGTAGCGTGTGCATCGTTTTTATAGGTTTTCGTCGGATCAATCTTCGCTTTCATTGCCGTCTTCATCTCATCTTTGGAAGTATATTGCGAAAGATCACCAATCGCACTCCAACCAAGTCCCATTATTCCACGCTTACAAAATTCATCCCATTTACACGCCCCGTCACCAGGTGAATAAATCCAGTAATGTATCGTTTCCACATCTTCATCCGCTAACCCGGCGCCTTTCTTATCCCGTTCGGACTGCATCTTTTTTTGTTTTCCTTTCTTTCTGTTATCTTGGAGCAAGGTCTGCTATTCTCAGGCAAACCAGTGTACTGTATCATTCATTTTCAGCATAACAATTTTAATCCTGCAAGGCAGAAGAATGATGCGATGTAGTAGTATCATCGATTGACAAACTGAAAATTCAGGCAGGTCATTATGCAGAATGTGAGTGAGACCGTACAACTCTCTTACAACTTTCCTTCTTCCTTTAAATACTTCAGCAGGCCTTCGCACCCGGCCACCACTTCCCGATAGGTCACATCGAACTGCCCGCTGTACCATGGATCTTGGCAATCTGCCTCACTTCCGGCAAACTTCAGAAGCTTATGAATCTTTTCACCTCGAACATGCCCCGTCATCCGTTCCATATTTCTGATATTCATGGAATCCATCCCGATCAGGTAATCATACTCATCATAATCCGAAGCCTTCAGCAGAACCGCTCTCTTCCCTTCACAGCTGATTCCATGCCTTTCTAACTCCGCCTTCGCCGGTGGATACACCGGATTCCCCACCCCATTCCAGATCTCCTCCGTACTGGTGGCTGCGGACGCAATTTCAAACTGCTCCGCGATACCACAGGATTTTACCATATCTTTTAAAACAAACTCTGCCATGGGGGAACGGCAGATATTGCCGTGGCAAATAAAAAGTATTTTTATCATCTTTTTATATCTCCATTTAAGTCTTGTATTTCTTCTCAAACACTTGATATTTCAGGGTTTTCCGACTTTTGAATTTTCCTTTCTTTTTAAGGTATCTTCTCAAATCTTCTCGTATTTTCTTATGTTTTTCCCTGCAATCTTGGTAAATCCGTTGGTAAAGCAAGCGTCCTTACCAACGGGCTTTTTTAACTATTCGCTATCCGATATACTTCTTCCTTTGCATCATCAAAATTTACATGGGTGTAAGTGTTCAAGGTTACACTGATGTCTGCGTGACCCATGATATACTGCAAGGTTTTTGGATTCATCCCGGATTTTGCCATATTAGAGCAAAAGGTGTGCCTGCATACATGAGGGGTAACTTTCGGCATCTGGATACGGTAAATTTTATTGTATTTCTGAATGATATGCTCCAGATACTTCTCCCAATGAAGGGCAACCATCGGCATATCGTTTTTATCCAGAAACAAAAATCCGGCATATCCTTCCACCATCGGCTCAACCTTTGGCGTCTTTCGGTTGGCAATGATTCTGCGAAAACACGCTGCAACAGCTTCTGTCATCGGTACATATCGAATACCTTTGTCTGTTTTCGGTTCTTCGATCACATACTGCATCTGTGCAGTACGCTGTAGCTGATGGTCTACCTTGATACGCATTTCTCCATACTCAATTTCTGAAACTGTCAGCCCACAGAACTCTGAGATACGAAGCCCTGTGTGAAAAAGAATATAGATTGCATCATAGTATCTGCTGAAATGCTTATCTTCCTGAATAAACTTCAGCAAATCTCTCTGCTGCTTTCGGGTAATCGCTTCTCTGGTAACAGAATCATTGACAATGACAGATGCAAGCTCAAATTCAAATGGATTTTTACGAAGCAGGTCATCATCGACTGCCATCTGAAATGCCGGTCTTAGAACTCCCCGGATAGAATGAATGGAACTGTATCCCCGTCCATCAATCTGCTGGAGCTTAATCAACCATGCCTTTGCATCTGACAAACGCACCTTATCAATTCGCAGATTCCCAAAACTCTCTTTTTTCAGCATATTGATGACCGTTTTATATCCGGCAACCGTATTGTGACGAACTCCTGTTTTCAATGAAACATATTTTTCTACCAGTTCCAAAACAGTATAGTTGCCGCCGTTTGTTACGATACGGTCAAACAAATCCGCTTCAATCTGTTTTTCTTTCTCACGCAGGGAAGGCTCCCGCTTCTTCCCTTTTGGCATTGGGTCATTCTTGTCCAAACGCCAACTGTATACATTTTTCTCTTTTCCGTCCTCATCAATATAGCGGAACCGATACCTCCCATCTTTACGCTGGTACTCGCCCTCTCGCAAAATCCGATTACGGTTATCTCGTCTTTTCTCACTCATCGTGAACTCTCCTTTCAAAAAAGAGAGCCAGACTTGCGCTCTTATCATAGCACAAATCCAGCTCCCCGCATAGTTATATCATGTGAAATCGGTAAATCTGTCAGCTCTGTTTACACAGCAGTAGCCTGATCCAGATACCTCTCAAATTTCTCACGCTTAATGAGGGCACGATTGCCGTTCATCACATAAAAATCCTCATTGGGATGTGTGTCAATAAGCGTTCTCAATTTTCCTTCGCCGATATGATAATATCTGGCTGCTTCCTCAATGGTAAGCGTATATCTACGCCACACCGGAACATCCGAGTAATTTTTTCCTTCAATATTCATCTTATTATTCGCCATAGGCAGTTATCCTCCATACATGAAAATAGCCAGACAGAGGGTGTCGGCAACGAAGTCCGGCAACGGGCTTCAAAAGACCTTGCAAACAATCTCAATCTGGCACTACTTACTATTTATACTTTTCTTTTATTTTTCTGTTGTTTTGGTTGTTATAAGGGAGAAAAGCTGATAGTTTCGGGGTTTTCCCCGGCAACCGGCTCGGCAACGGGATAGCAACAGGGGATGCAACGGGCTGTCATTTTCAGAATGGAAGCTCCATCTGTTCTGTGACCTCCACAAAACCATCCATCGTTTTTTCAGACGGGTTGCCGGAGTCCGTTGCTGGGTTTTCACGCTCCCAGCCCTTTTGTCTGCCATATTCGGAAAACATTCTTGGGTTCGGGAAGTACCGCCAGCCGGTAATGCACTGGTTCATAATCTCGTTGATTTCCCGGATTTCCCATTGCTTCGGCTCGTCAAAGGTATGGTTCAAGGCTTCCTTGTAGAGCTGCTTGGAGCAGACCATGCTCCCGGTGTACTTATCAAGGTATGCCTGTATCATCCCGGCTTTGGTGTCCTCCGGCATAAAATCCCGCTGGTGTTCTTTGAGATACCGCTGCATGGCAGGGCTGAAAGCCAGCTTGAACCTGCCGCTTCGGTAAATCTCCATCGCTTCTGCCCACATCTGCTCGATATAGGCTCTGGAAGCGGCTTCGTCCTCCAAAATGTGAACCTCGGCTTGCTCCGGGTACACCATGACGGGGATAAAGCGGCGGTTGCCGGAACGGTCAAGGGGCAGGAAGTCAAGGGCATTGGAAGTGCCGCCAAACACGCACTGACGGGGGCGGTCTGCCGGGTGGGTTTCATAGGGTATCTTGTAAACCTCTTTCTGCCGGCTTAAAAATGACTTGATTTCTTCGATGCTCTTGGCGTTGGCGGTTGCCATCATTTCCGACATTTCGATAATCCAGTGGTCTACGCTCCGCTTCGGTCGGTGCTGAACAGATGTCCACTGGACATCTAGCACCCTTGCAGCTTGCGGTACACATTGTCATCGTCCAGCTTCCGCAAATCATCGGAGAACCACTCGTCCCGGACTGCCAGCAGACGGAAGAAGGTGGACTTGCCAGCCCCCTGACCGCCTACCAGACAGAGCATGATTTCAAATTTGCATCCCGGCTGAAAGGCTCGTGAGATTGCACCCAGCAAGAACAGCTTCAATGCTTCATAGGTGTAATCGTCTGCGTCAGCCCCCAGAAAGTGCCGCAGGCAGAAACGGATTCGCTCTGTCCCGTCCCACACAAGGGTATTGAGATAGTCCCGGATGGGATGGTACTTGTTTTCATTCGCCACAATCCCGATGGCGTTATCAATCTTTTTCTCATTGGTAAGCCCGTAGGTTTCTTCCAGATAGAGAAGCAGATACTTCATGTCCGTATCGTTCAGGGCGGTGCTTTCTCTGTGGAAGCCGATGGGCTTTATGATGTCCTTTCGGTCAGTTAGGATGTTGTATGCGATAGCCCCGGAAAGCAGCGGGTCACGCTGGAATACGGTCAGGCAGTTCCGTATGCTCTGACGGACACCGCCTTTCTCGGTAGTTTCCAGCCCCGCCTTGATTTCCTCAACGCTCTGGGGTGGCTGCATGGCGTTCATGGTGTTTTTTAGTTCTTGCTGCGTCTGCGGCTGCAAGCTCTGCCATTCGTTGTTCAAGCTGTATCACATCCTTTCCGTAGTCCGTAATCAAAGCCGCTTTTTCCTCCGTCTCCCCGAACAGCAGCACATCCAGCAGATATTCCACTTGATCTTGCTTCTGTAAGGCTTCTATAAACCGGGGATGAAAGGCTTCCTCCGGGGAGTGCGGGGCATATTCCTTTCTCCATGCCCGGAGCAGGTGGCGATAGTCGGCAAGAATACGGAAGCAGCGGTTTTTTGCTTCCTGAAACTGTTCCTCCGGGGATTTCTGCCGGGGCTTGGGCTTTTTCGCCTTTCCCGGCGGCTTCCAGTCCTCATAGGAAAGCCCGAAGTCCTGTGCCAGTTGTACGGCGGCTTCTTTCTTTCCCAGCCCATACAGGGCGGCGGCAAAATCAATCACATCTCCATCCGCACCGCAGCCGAAGCAGTGGTAACGCCGATCCAGCTTCATGCTTGGGGTTTTATCGTGATGGAACGGGCAGCAAGCCATCCCGTTCCGACCTACATGGATTCCATAATGCTCCGCAGCCTGTCTTGTTGTGACGGACTGCTTCACAGCTTCAAATACATTCAAATCTATCCCTCCTTGAAAAAAAGAAAAGCACCTGACATTCTCTGATTGAAAATGGCAAGTGCCTGTTAAAGTTCCATATCCTGTTGTTTGTGTTTTGTCTGTTCTTGGGCGGTTCTTTGTGCTTTTTTCTCGTCAGTCTTATCCTGCAAGATTTCTTTGATAGGCTGTTTCTTGGGCGGCTCTTTACTTTCCTCTGTGCCGGGTGTGGCTTTCCGTACCCAGTAGCGGATGTCCCGCAGCTTCTTCAAATCCTCCTGTACCTCGGTCAGCGGTACTTTCAGCTCTGCGATTTCGCTAAGAAGCATTTCCTGCTCCTCTTGCAGCTCCTTTTGGGTACTGTCCTTATCGTCCGGGTGCTTGGCAAGATAGGCGGCGGCTTTCGCATACCGGGCAACCTCCGGGTGTTCCTGTTTGAAATTCTCCTTTGTTTTCTTGAAAAATATCTTCTGGTACTTCTCATAGACATGCTTACATTCCTTGCAGTCTGTCCGGCTGGCAAGAATCCCGTCAATCACTTTGCTGCGGGCTTCCTTTGGCTTCATCTGATTGCGGTAATCTGCGGCTGATTTCCCGGAAGATTCCAGAAAGGCTTCCAAGTCCTCCACAGTGGAAAGCCCCTTTTGCCGGAGATAGGACAGGGCTTCGCTGACTGCCTTTAAGTCCTGTGAAGTCCCCCGGTTCTGTCCAGCCCTCGTCCAGTCCTTCCGTTCTTCCTTTCGTATCTCCATGTACTTCATCAGCAGATTGGGAAGAAGTGTCGCTTCCTCCGCCGCCTTTTGTGCAAGCAGCTCTTTCCGTTTTTCTCCCAGCTCGGTAATCCAGCCTTTGAGGTTTTGGATAAGCTGCCGGATGGACTTCATCAGACTGTTGGCGGCTCTGATTTCCCGGTTCAGGTTTCCGATATTCGTCTGGATACCACGCTTTTCCATCTGCCGGACAGCAGCCCCCTCATGGACAGTGGGGACAATATCAAGCCCCTGTCTGGCATAGGAACGCAAGTCCACACGCTCCGGACGGTCATTGGCTTCCAGATAGCGGTTCTGGATGACCTCCCATTCATGCCGCCAGATTTCACAATACTTCTGGTCGTTCCAGTCAACCGTATCCTCCTTGTGGCTTTTCCACCTGCCGGACGGAAGCTTAATCCGTTCCCCATTCTCGTCAAGGTCATAAACCTTGCGGCTTTTGGGAAGCCATTTCCCATGTTCGTCCATTGCCCGCATGGTCAGCAGGACATGGGCGTGGGGATTGTGTCCCGGCGGATGGGGGTCATGGATTGCAAAATCAGCAATCATGCCTTTGGAAACAAACTGCTGCTCACAAAACTCCCGTACAAGGACAGCGTACTGGTCAGGCGGTATCTCTCTGGGGATGGTAAGCACCCACCGCCTTGCAAGCTGGGAGTTCCATTGCTTCTCCACCGCTTCGGCGGCGTTCCATAGGGTATTGCGGTCTGCATATTTCTGTGGGGCATTTGCCGGGAGCAGGATTTCATTGTGGACGATACCACGCTTTTCCGGATAGTGCTTCACTTGCTGGTCGTATTCACAGAACAGCTTTTCGCCGCTTTGGTAAGCAGCGGCGGCAACCGCAGACTGCCGCTGGCTACGCTGAACAATCGTGATTTCGTTGTGTGGGCAGGGCATTTCGTGTCCCTCCTTTCGGTAATTGGTGGATGGGGTGGCGTTTTACCACCTCATTTTGGCAGAAAAAAAGCAGGAGACCTTTTTCAGATTTCCTGCTCAGTGTGCCGCTGTGAGGGCGGCGGATATTTAGCTGTAAAAGTTCGGGACAAGTTGACCCGATGGGTAGATGGTACACTTAAAAATTATGGTTCTCTTGTCATTAGCTCATTAGCATAATGATTAAGAGCTTCACAAGGTTCATATTTGCATTTATAACCAATACCGTCAATTATAATAAATGGATTGTATGCTATAATCTCCACTTGAGAACCATCTGCCAAAGACAGAGTGAAAATAACTGCTTGTCCGGCATATTCTGTATATGAGTTGTCCTTATTGTAAATAACTACCTCATTGAGATATGATACTAATTCCTCTGTTTCTACTATCTGAATTGTTGTATCAGGTGGCGATAACCGAACACTTGCCGAAGTAATATCTGCTGCCTCTAAATCTTTGAATGGTCTATGAGCAGAAAACAAAAGAAAGCTAATACCTATACCGATTAAACATATCAGTGCAATTAACAAAAACTTTTTATGCTTCATTTGATTCTCCTTTACACACTACTATGAAATTTCTTTTTCATCATCTCTTGGTGGTCGGACATAACATAACATTTCTTTTTCACAAGCACCAAATTTTGAGAAATTGGATTTCGCTTCTTTTAGCGTTATTCCATGATTAGAGTCACTTGGTTCGTTATCAGAAGCAATGAACGGGTCATTCTCCCAAAAACAAACGGGACAGATATACCCACAATCTTCATTTGCCGGAACATTATAGGTAAAATATCCGCAGCAAGGACATTGATATTTCATCATTTCGTATTTTTAGCTCCCCATTATAATTTCATATTTGAATAACAGCAAATTATCAAAAATATCATTCCTAAAATCGCAAGACTTTCGCATATAGAAACTATTTTAAAATTCCTCAAACTCATTTTTCCTTTTTTATATTCGTCATAACACAAATAAATTGTAATCGCTGCAAATACAATCGTTATAATCTCGATAACCGGCATCTATATCCCTCCTAAAATTGATTTGTCGCTCGTCATGCAATCTGAAAGTTATTATTTCAAAATAAAGGGTAGTATTATCATAACAACTCCTGATAGAGCAAATAAAATACCGCCAATTTTTGTGGTTTTCAGATATAACTCAGATGGCTCATCTGCACGATAAGATTTCCATGCTTCTGTTAATTTCCACACTAAATCTGGCTTTAAAAAAATAAACACACCTAAAACCAAAATTATAACTCCACCACTAATAGACCATAACATAGGCGTCCCTCCCGTTATTCAAGTCCAGTTTGTTATTGATTTCATTATACTTTATTACCTATCGAAAAGATAGCGTATTTTATGAAACTTGTCAGATGGGAACAGCTTGCAGCGCAAGGTGTCCCCAGATGGCAAGTCCACAAAAGGATAGCTGGCGGCAGCCAGCGCAGGGGTGCAAAACGTCCAGTGGACGTTTGCCCTGCACCGACCGAAGCGGAGCGGAGACGGCGTAGCGTCCCCTGTATGATTTGGAGCAGACCATGACTGCGGAAAATCACAGCCCTCCGGCGAGGAGCCTTCGGAGAACGCAATGCACCAACCTCTGGGTGGTGTATAATTGCGCCCTTAGTAAACTAAGGGGTTTCCGGCTTCTCCCGTTCCAGCAGTTTTTTCAATAGTTCCTGCGTGTCCTGCCTGTGAAAAATGAGTTTCAATAACAGCATGACATCATCATCTGTCAGGTGTTCCGGCTCTTGCAGAAAACTTTCCAGCATACCGCCACGGGTACAGAGCCGGTGCGTCCGTTCCTTTCGGGTAAGCTGCTTTAACTGGTGCTGCAATGCCTTTTCATCATTGATTGCTTTCCGCAGTTTCTTTTCGCTTTTCTCCAACTCCCGGTTTAGCTTTTCCAACTTTGAGGTATCAGGCAAGAGCAGCGTCCCCCTTTCCCGGTATCAGTACATAAATCCGGTTTGGTTCTCCAACGCCCTGACGCACCCGCATGATAAGTCCGGCGGTTTCCAGTTCATTCAATGAACGTTTGACCGTCATGGAACTGCGGGACAAGACTGCGGCAATGGCTGTAACAGGGAAGCAGACAAACAGGATTCCGTTTTCGTCCTCCTGCCCTTTGGATAGCATAGCGTCCAGCATCCGGCAGTACATGACCTTTGCGGTGCTGCTGACTGGAAATCCTGTCAACGCTCTGGGAAAAGGCATACAGGGCGGCAATGGTGTGTCTATCGTCATAAATTCAAAATTCATTCAGTGTGTTCCTCCTTTTTCTTTGCTCGTTTGGATAAATAACGGGGGCAGTCAATCACAACCGCCCGGAAGCTCTGCCTGCACCCATGCTGGCATTTCCGGCATAATTCGTTGTAAGTGACACGCCCCCGGTCATTGAGGTAAAAAGAAAGCTCATGCTTCCTCTTTTTGCTCATTCTCGGCATATTGCGCTTCCTCCCGTTTTAGTGTATGGTTTCGGGGCGATTTTCGGCAAAATTACGCTCATAGAGCCGCTTAAAATCTCCCGAAGTATCAGCGATAGGGTAGACTATCCCCCTATCAGATTGTCGTGTTTCGGTATCATTTCGGTGTCAGTTCGCCAGTTCTCCCCGGTGTCGTTCCTCCCCTGAATCTCACAGCGGCGTATCGCTCCCTTTGGTACGCTCGTTTTGGTCAGGATTCCTCCACATCCCTGCCAAAAGTCATGGCACTACATCGCCGGGGAAGCATATCCCACACAGGCTGGTCATTCGATTGGAATAATCCATCGATGAACTACCTGTATCATAGAACATTTTTGTGCCCTGTGCCGTATGTCCACAAAGTAGGAATTCGGGGTAAAAATCAGAAATTTCCACGATTGCGGAATTGATATGGTATAATCAATTCAACGGTTATAAATGTCGTCAGAAGGGGGAACTGCTTCAATGAACGGAGCTACTACAATACAGGAACGGCTAAAAGATTTACGATTAAACAAAGGATTAAAACTGGAAGAACTGGCAGAGCAAACGGGTATTTCAAAATCGGCTCTTGGCAGTTATGAAAAAGATGACTATAAGGAAATCAATCATGGCAACCTTATCCTGCTGGCAGATTTTTATGGGGTGTCCCTCGATTATCTCTTTTGCCGGACAGAGAACCGGGCGGAGATCAACACGCCATTAAGGGAGCTGCATTTGAGTGATGAGATGGTAGCACTTCTGAAAAGCGGTCGGATTAACAACCGTCTGCTGTGCGAACTTGCCACCCATAAGGACTTTATCAAGTTTCTTGCGGACATTGAGATTTATGTGGATGGGATTGCCACCATGCAGATTCAAAACCTCAACGCCCTTGTCGATACCGTCCGGCATGAAATCATTGAACGGTATCGCCCCGGCGAAGATGACCCCCATTTGAAAGTGTTGCAAGCCGCCCATATCAGTGATGATGAATATTTCAGTCACATGGTACGGGATGACCTCAACCTGATTATCCGGGATATTCGGGAAGCCCATAAAAAGGACAGCGAGAGTGCACCTCAGACCACCGTTGCCGATGAACTGAAAGAAAATCTGGAAGCGGTTGAAAATTTCAAGGGCAGCCGTGATGAAAAGCTGGTTGTCCTTTACTGTAAGCAGCTTGGTATCAACTATAAAAATCTGTCAGATGAAGAATTTCGCTGGCTGATTCGGATTCTCAAAAAATCAAAGAAAATGGGAACGCCTATCAGCCAGAGGAAAAAACGGTAACAAAAAACCGCTGTTGCATGGTTTGTTGGCTTCCATGTAGCAGCGGTTTGTGTTGTGGCTATTCAGTTGAATTTTCAGAACGACACTGGAAGTTGTTTATCCAAAATGAAAGGGAGTATCCCAAAGTTTGTGTAAACCTCCAAACTGATGTAAGATAGAATTACTCAGTTTGGAGGTTTATTTTATGGCAAGAAAAAAGGATTCACCACAAAAAGCAGCGCTTAGAGAACTCATGGGAAACTACCTGAAAGAAAACAATGTAAAAGTAAAAGATGGAACAGATGTTAATTCCATTATGCGGGATATGATGTCTATCATTTTGGAAGGTGCCCTTGATCAGGAACTGGATGAAGAACTGGGATATTCCAAGTATGATTATCGAAATAAAGAAACCGATAATTCCAGGAATGGACATTCCCAGAAAACGTTACATACCAGTTACGGAGATATGGAGATTGATATTCCAAGGGATCGAAAAGGTGACTTCGAACCACAGGTTGTAAAGAAGTATCAGAATTCGATTACGCAAGACATGGAAGAAAAGATCATTTCCATGTACGCAAAAGGAATGACTACTGCCGATATAGAAAGCCACATGCGTGAATTATACGATCTTGAGATCTCCGACAGTACTGTCAGCCGGATTACTGATAAGATCCTGCCAATAGTAAAAGAATGGCAGGAAAGGCCATTAGAAAGTGTGTATGCTGTTGTATTTATGGATGCGATCCATTTCCATGCCCGTAATGAGGGGCGGATTGTAAAACGTGCTGTTTACATTGCGATTGGGATCGATATGGAAGGACGTAAGGATGTCCTCGGAATGTATGTTGGTCAAAATGAAAGTGCCAAGTTCTGGCTCTCCATCCTGAATGGCCTGAAAAACCGGGGTGTAGAAGATATATTGATTGCGTGTGTGGATGGACTGACCGGTTTTCCACAAGCAATTGAAGCAGTATTTCCCCAGACCGAGATCCAGCAGTGCATAATCCATCAGATCAGGAATACCACGAAATTTGTTTCTTACAAAGAGATCAAACCACTTATGGCAGATCTGAAGCGTGTATATGCAGCTCCTACAGAAGAAGTTGCATTGGCAGAACTGGACAGCTTTGACGAAAAATGGAGCGGGAAATACCCTAAGATTGCAAAGTCATGGAAAGATAACTGGGCAAATCTTTCAACGTATTTTAAGTATCCGGAAGCTGTCAGACGTCTGATCTATACCACGAACACGATTGAAGGATTTAACCGTCAGCTCCGGAAAGTCACCAAATCCAAGACGGTATTTCCATCCGATGACAGTCTCCTGAAAATGCTGTATCTGGCCATGATAGATATCACCAAAAAATGGACGGGACACCGTCAGGATTGGGGACAAATCCATTCTCAGCTGGAAATTTTCTTCGAAGAAAGATTGGAAAGGTTATAAGCAGAATGCATGCTAGGCAGGGCTGGCACAGCCAGTCCTGCTTGACATGCCTTAAAACTGCATTATAATACAAACAAGGACAGAACCCTGAAAAACAGGTTCTGTCCTCGATAACTAATGACATATCTTACATCAGTTTTTTCTGTTTACACAAAACTTGAAACGCTCTCTTTATTTATGCTTTCTCATATCTTTTTCTATTGACTTTTGATCCTACGCCCCACAAAAAAATAAATATACGCCCTATCTATTCTATACGAACATTCACCAAACTCATTGTAAGTCCTTCGCCTGTTTCAACACTATACCATTTTCCCTTTTCAAGCTTAATCGTTTCACTTGCTCCAGAGGTAATATAAGGAATAGCATAATTTACCCCAGTTTTTACATCAATAAAAATCACTTCTGTATCTTTCGGACTACTTACTTTTACAGTTCCTGTGATTGATTGTATCTGTTCATTGCCAGAGAGTGTAAATGTGTGTGCCTTTATATATTCTCTATAACTAATTCCTGCCACTAAAATTGCAAAAACAACCAAAATTCCAATAATAATCTTTGTTTTCTTTTTCATACTATCACCTACCAATCCCGATTTGTCATAATCATTCTATCACACCGTTATGAATAAATTATCTCACGCAAAATAATTTCTTCTACCCGGTTGTGAATGTTATTGCAACGCTGCACCCATTCCATTTGATGGGTACGCTTTAATTCTTCGGTCACGCCCTCGGCAGCTTTCATCTGTTCCATGATGGTGTCTAACCGTTCCTGTGCCTGTTCGTTCAGGTCTGTAAGATATGTCCATAGCTCTCCGGTCAATATCAATGTGTTCAATCTGGCTGGGTGGACTTCTCTTAAATATTCCCGGTGTAGCCGTCCATACTTTCCAATGGGGCGGTGTTCTTCCGGCAGCTTCAAATCCGGGATGTAGTAATCCCCAACAAGGATATAATCAATTCCGTTTTCTGTTATTCTTGGTTTCAATTCGCTCATGTTCCTTACCTCCTGTGGAAGCAGGCTCGTCTGGTACTAACTCAATCACATCGGTAATCTCACAATTCAGCGTTTCGCAGATACGGGCTAATGTGTCCATGCTGATGTGCTTTCCCTCTTTGCTCATGTTGGCAATCATATTCGTTGTCATACCGGCGGCAAGCCTTAAATCTTCTTTTCTCATATCACGCTCTAACAGTGTGTGCCAGAGTGGTTTATAGCTGATGTGCATATTGTTTTCCTGCCTTTCTATCCATACCACCGGGGCGGCTGCCCCGGCAGGAACTTTTCTCTTATTATTATAGCACCAATCTTGTGAAATCACAATTTATTCTTGTAACCTGCCGCTGATACCGTCTGGATTGTGCTTTTTCTTTCTTTTTGTTCCCTTTAATTAGCCATGAACTGTTTTATTCCTTGTGACTTTGCACCCGGATTGTCCGTTCCATATCCTTCCAGCAGATTGATCACTCCCCAGGCTGCAAGTCCGGCTCCGATCGCACAAACCAATGTTTTTAAGGTCGTAATTGCCGTTGTAAAAAATGCCATAAGTGTACCTTTGGAAAACTTACATTTTCCAGTCCTTTCTTAGATTTTTTCCAGAAATGGAAGAAAACACTATATAAACCCTGCCTTTTGTGCTACACTAAGCATAGGATTTTCTACTTGGAAAATTCCTCACACGTACAGTCGGTATATTCATTTTCGTCGATGGATACCGACTGTTCCCTTTTTCCAAATTATTCATGATTTCCTCCCATGATCCACTTCCCGACAATTTGTCGAGAAGTTACATCTGATACAATTCCACTTCATCCTCTGGTTTCAGTATCAGATTAGTACTCAGATATTTTTCAATATCAAAGGTATTCTTTTTGTCATAATCGGACAGATATTTGTAGTTTTTATGTTTGCAAATATCGTATTTATTTGAGAAAAATGGTCTGACACCTCTCACCTGCAGAATACATTTTCCTCCGTCCATAACTGCTATTTCATCCTGGCTCATCAACTCTTTGCCACAATGTCAAGTGATGAATTCAAAGAAGCCTCATTATTCCACAAAAAAGGACGGAAGTGCCGTACAGGCTTCTTCCATCCTCATGTCATACTCCCACATCCACCTAAGGTGGCACAAGGAGTGGTAACTATGCAGGTTCCTGCTTTGTGGTGCTGATCGCGGCGCTGTTGTACGACAGGAAATTTGAATAATTCTGGGGCATAGAACTCCGCCGCAAAAGCGGGGAGCCCTCTGTTTATTCTGCGGCTATAAACCGCTCTCTTTAGATGAAATGTATGCAATACACCAAATCACATTTTACCTATTGACTTTTTACAACATCTCCTGTATCCTATAAAACAACACGTCAAAGAAAGGAATTGGAAGACCAACCATGGACGACGCCGACAGTAGCGACGCTGACCGAAGTAACACTTATTGTAAACTGAATACATTTTTATATATAGGCATAACCTGCGTCTAAGCATTTAGATAGCAGGCTATGCCTTTTTGTGTTTCTTTTTGCTGACCACCGCTGAAAGGCGGTCAGAATATAAATTTTATCAAAGAAAGGAGTGATTGATCCATTATGGATCGACACAGACAGACGCCTTGGCACGCACGGAAACTTACGGAGGTCTATGAAACTTTACATACCTCCGAGGAAGGATTAGGTGACGCCGAGGCTGCCGAAAGGCTGAAAAAATATGGGCGCAATGAACTGCGCTCGAAACCGCCCAAAACCATTCTACAAATGCTGAAAGCGCAGATCATTGACCCGATGGTACTTATCCTCATCGGCGCGGCAGCTTTTTCCGCAATTTTACAGGAGTGGACAGAGGCGGCGGTAATCTTTATTATTGTAATCGTCAACGCCGTCATCGGTATTGTGCAGGAAAAGAAAGCACAGTCCTCTCTGGAAGCTCTGCGCAATATGAGTGCCCCAACGGCTCGGGTTTTGCGCCAGGGGGAGGAGAGCGTTATACCCGCCAGCGAGTTGGTAGTGGGTGACATTGTGATGCTTGGCGATGGAGATATGGTTCCGGCGGACTTACGCCTGATAGATTCCGCCAATTTGAAAGTGCAGGAGGCTTCTTTGACCGGCGAATCCGTCCCTTCTGAAAAGGAAGCAGAAGATATTCTGCCAGAAGACTGCCCTCTGGGTGACCGCAGTAATATGGCGTACACCTCAGCCATTGTCACATACGGACGAGCGAATGGCGTTGTAGTAGCCACCGGCATGGATACCGAGGTAGGCAACATCGCCGGTATGCTGGACAATCAGGACGATACGGATACGCCCTTAAAGCGAAAGCTGAACGCAGTTGGTAAGACACTGACCATTGTTGGACTAATCGTCTGTGCCCTGATCTTTGCCATCGGCGCTTTCTATCAGCGCCCGCTGATTCCGCAGTTCTTGGTTGCAATTTCGCTTGCAATTTCTATTATCCCCGAAGGACTGCCTGCCACAGCCACGATTGTGATGGCGCTGGGCGTGCAGCGTATGGCTAAGAAAAATGCACTGATTCGTAAATTGCCCGCAGTGGAAACCCTGGGCAGCGCCACCGTTATTTGTTCCGATAAAACCGGTACTCTTACACTCAACAAGATGACGGTAACACACATTGCGGTCAACGGAGATTTTGAAAACGGTACGACTACCCCGGTTGAAAATGCTGCCAAACAGCATCCTGCGGTCTATAAGGAATTGGTTTATGCAGCGGCTCTCTGCAATGACGCCAGTCTTGACCCGGATAGAAAGGGAGAAATCATCGGAGACCCCACAGAGGGCGCGTTGATCTATCTGGCACAAGCGTTTGGAATTGACCATGAAGCCTTGGAGGATGAATATCCCCGCTTTTTTGAGCAGCCTTTTGATTCCGAGCGTAAGAGGATGACCACTGTTCACCGCATCAATGAAAAGTGGATTTCTTATACCAAGGGTGCGGTGGATGAAATGCTGCCCCTGTGTACTCACATTCTGACTTCGGAAGGTGTGCGGCCTATCACGGAGGCTGACAAAGAAAACATTACAAAACTTTGCCTTTCCATGTCGGAGGGTGCCTTGCGTGTGCTTGGCTTTGCCATGCGCACCCTCACGGAGCTGCCTACAGATGATGATGAGAATGTAGAATTTGACATGACTTTTGTGGGTGTGACCGGAATGATTGACCCGCCCCGAAAGGAAGTAGCCGATTCCGTGCGTACCTGCCGTCAGGCGGGCATCCGAACGATTATGATCACCGGCGACCATAAGGTGACAGCCCTTGCCATTGCGAAAGAGCTGGATATTTACCGAGAAGGCAACACCGTCATATCCGGTGAGGAACTGGATACGATGACGGATGACGAATTGGACGATGCGGTAAAAACAACAACCGTTTTCGCCCGTGTATCCCCTGCGGATAAATTACGCATCATCCAGAGTTTGAAACGCACCGGTGAAGTAGCGGCTATGACGGGTGACGGTGTCAATGACTCCCCCGCCCTGAAAGCAGCGGACATCGGTGTTGCGATGGGTATCACCGGTACGGATGTGGCCAAGGATGCCGCCGATATGATCTTGCTGGATGACAGCTTTACCACCATTGCTTATGCCATCAAGGAAGGCCGTCGTGTCTACCGCAATATCCAGAAGGTAATCCAGTTCCTTTTGGTTGGTAATATCGCAGAAATTCTAACCTTGTTTGTTGCAACCCTGTTTAACTGGGATGCACCCCTTCTGGCCGTTCACATTTTGTGGGTAAACCTTGCCACGGCTACCTTGCCTGCCCTGGCACTGGGTGTTGATCCGGCCAGCAAGAACATTATGAAGCATAAGCCAGTAAAATCGGGCACTCTGTTTGAAAAAGATCTGGTACGCCGGGTTATTACGCAGGGTATCTTTGTAGCGGCCATGACCACTTGCGCTTACTGGATCGGCGCAAGCATGGACGGCCATGTAACCGGTCAGACAATGGCGTTCTGTGTGCTGGCCTTCTCGCAGATGCTTCGCGCTTTTAATCAGCGCTCCAATACGGAGCCCATCTGGGTGCGGGCAGAGGGAATCAATCCCTGGCTGATACTTTCTTTTGTTGCATCTGCAATCTTGATGGCGTGTATTCTGTTTATCCCCGCACTGCAAAGCGCGTTCCAGTTGACCCTGTTGAATGGAACACAATGGCTGGTTGTCATTGGGTTGTCCTTGATGTCGATTCTTCAAGTGGAAATCACAAAATATGTGAAACGAATTTATACAAAGGCTCGTTAAAATATTCAGCAGTAAAATAACCAGCGTTGATTGTTTTTCCTGCTTTTGCAAAACAAAAGCCCTCCCCGTCATGGGGAGGGCTTCTCTGTCTTTATGCTGCAATCTCTGGGATTTCCCCGACAAAGTTATACACGATCCTGACTTCCTGCACCTTCTGGCCGTCCACCTTCTTGACCTCGCCGATCAGGATTTTACTGATAAGCCGGTTCAGCACTGCCTCATCCAGTTCCTCGATGGTGGCATAGCGCCGGATTTCCTTGATGAAGGTGCGGACTTCACTCTCCTGGGTATCCGCCCGGCTCTGCATCATTGCCAGGTCATGCAGGCGCTTCTGGTTGGATTCCTGCTCTTGTTCCAGCGCCGCCGTCAGCTTCACAAACCGCTGCTCGGTCAGGATGCCTTTTGCCTTATCGGTATACAGGCTCAGAAACATCCCGTCAATTTCCTGATTCCGGGCTTCCAGCCGCTGGCGTTCTTTCTCCGTCTGAGAAGCGTCCACCAGATACCGGCGCTCCATCCGGCTGCTGAGCCGCTGGTAGAACGCATCGGCGTCCTTCATGGCCTGCTCCGCCAATTCCTGTATATCCTTCAGCACCAGATTGTACAAATCCCTTGCCTCAATCTTGTGGCTGGTACAGGCGTTCTTGCCCAGCCGGTTGTAGGTCTGGCAGATATAGTATGCCTTGTCAATCGGCTCCCGCATCTCGCCGGTGAAGCGGTTCTTTCCGGTTCTGCCGACCTTTTCATACCGCACCTGCATGGACTTCCCGCAGGTGGCGCAGTAGACAAGCCCGTGGAACAGGTTATAGAAGGGGCAGGCATTGCCTTTCATAATGGTTGGCCTGCGGTCAATGATGTCCTGCACCTGTTCCCATTCCTCCGGCGTCACAATCGCCTCATGGCAGCCCTCAATGACTTCCCAATCTTCACGGGGGATAATGTCATAAGTGTTAGAGCGGATGCCTTTCTGGTGTGTCCGGCAGACAAGATGTGCGCCCTTATAAAAGGGATTTCTCAGGATATGGCTGATCCTTGCGCTCCCCCACGAATAGTAGTTCACATCACATTCTGTGTTGCTTTTTACTCTGGTGATTGGGACTTTATCATCCATGAGCTGCTTTGCGATCCGCATACAGCCCCAGCCGTCCAGTGCCATATCATAGATTTTTCGGATCACCGGCGCTGTCTCCGGGTCAAGGATCAGATGTCCTTTGTCCTCCGGGTCGCGCATCAGGCCAAGAGGCGGCTGCCCGCCGCAGAACTTTCCCTGCCGGGAACGGGTCATGCGTCCCGCCAGCACCTTTTTGGAAATATCCCGGCTGTACATATCGTTCAGGATATTCTTAAAGGGCGTGATGTCCATTTCCTGACGGGTCAGGCTGTCCACACCGTCCGTGACGGCGATATAGCGCACATTGTGTTTGGGGAAAAAGATTTCGATATAGCTTCCAGCTTCGATATAATTCCTGCCGAGCCTCGATAGGTCTTTCGTGATGACGCAGCCGATTTTCCCCGCCTCAATGTCAGCGATCATGCGCTGGAACGAGGGACGATTGAAATTGCGGCCCGTATAGCCGTCATCCACATAATACTCATACTGGAACATCCCATGCTTTTCTGCGAAGTCCCGGAGCATGAGTTTCTGGTTGCTGATGCTCATACTCTCATTGTCGCCGCCGTCATCCAGAGAGATACGGCAGTAGAGAGCGGTGATTTTCTCATAGACTTGTTTTTTCCTGCTCATAGCGTTCTCCTTCTATGAACAGGGACACGATACCATTATAGTACCATGTCCCTGTCCCTGAATCAACCGTTTTTACGCAGCTTTTTCTGCCATTTCCCGCTGATGACGCCATTCCTCGAAGTGTTCGCAGGTCTGGCGCTCAATGAGCTGCTCAAAGGCTTCCCGCATGGACTTCTCCCCGGAGAACTCCCGCACCACCACAAAACGGACTTTATTCTTCTGATTTTTGCTTTTTCCCATAGGCTACCTCCATAGAGAGACAGGCCGGACGGCAGCACCGGCAACGAAGTCCGGCAACGAACCTCTGAAAACCTGTAAACTACCGTCTGGCCTGTAAATCTTACTTTGTGAATTTTCTTGAAAAATCTCGTTGCTTTCGTTGCCGGAGATAAAGATAATGATTAAAATATCCCTTATTTACTGGTTTTTCCCGCATCCAGACAGGGAAATCCCCGGCAACGAACCCGGCAACCAAGCGGCAACCATCCCGGCAACTGACCGCCATTTTCAGGCGATCCACTCCTTCGGAAGTTCCAACTGGAGGCATTCTTCCTCGCTCAGTTCCACAAATCCATCTTCGTTGCCGGGCAGTTCGTTGCCGGAAACGTCCCGTTCCCAGCCCTTCTGCCTGCCATATCCGGCAAACATCCTCGGATTGGAGAACGGCTTCCAGCCCGTCACCACCGTGTTCATGATTTCGTTGATATTGTGAAGCTGCCACCGCTTCGGCTCGTCATAGGTGTGGCCCAGCGCCTCCTTGAAAAGCTGTTTGGAGCAGACCATGCTGCCGGTGTAGTGTTCCAGAAAGCCCTGTATCTGCCCGGCCTCCGTGTCCTCCGGCATGAAATCCTTCTGCACCTCCACAAGCTGCCGCTGGATGGACTTGTTGAATTTCATGGAATAGTGGCCGCTGCGGTAAATCGTCATGGCCTCCGCCCAGACCTGCAACAGGTAGGCTCTGGAAGCATCCTCGTCCTCCAAAATGTGAACCTCCGCATTCTCCGGGTAAATCATGATGGGAAGGAAACGCCGGTTCCCGGCCCGGTCAAGGGGCAGGAAGTCCAGCGTGTTGGAAGAACCGCCGAACACACACTGCCGCAGCCGGTCTTTGGGCTGGGCCTCATAGGGTGTGCGGTAAGTTTCCTTCTGGCGGCTGATGAACGAGCGGATTTCCTCAATGCTTTTGGCGCTGCTGGTCGCCAGCATCTCTGACATCTCGATGATCCAGTGGCCTTGCAGCTTCAAAAACACCCGGTCATCATCCAGCTTTTTCAGGTCGTCACTGAACCACTCGTCCCGGATCGCCAGCAGGCGGAAGAAGCTGGACTTGCCAGCCCCCTGTCCACCCACCAGACAAAGCATTTCCTCATATTTGGAGCCGGGAGAAAACACCCGCCGGATCGCGCCCAGCAGGAAGTGCTTTAACATTTCCTCCACATAGTCGCTGACCTCCGCACCTAAGAAGTGATGGAGACAGGAGCGGATGCGGGGCGTCTCGTCCCACACAAGGCCGTTTAATACATCCTGTATGGGATGGTAGCAGTTCTCATTCGCCACAATGGACAGGGCCGCCGTCATTTTCTTCTCGCTGGTCAGGCCGTAGTTCTGCTCAAAATAGAGAAGCAGATACTTCACATCCGTATCCGTCAAGGCGCTGGTGTTCCTGCGCCAGCCCAAATCCCGCACGATGTCCACCCGGTCAGTCAGGAGGTTCAGCCGGATTGCCCCACGCAGCAGCGGGTCATGGCAGAACACTGTCCGGCAGTTGCCGATGGTATTGGCAGGCTGGCCCTTCTCCGTGACGGAGAGGCTTTCCCTAACCTCGTCAACGCTCTGCTCCGGCGCTAAGGCTTCGGCTGCGCTCATGGCGGCCTGCCGGGTGGCTGGCGGTAAACTCTGATATTCGCTGCTCAATCTTCCTCACCTCTTTTCCGTATTCAGCGACCACGCAGGCCCGTTCCTCCATGCTGCCGGACAGCAGAATATCCAGCAGATACTCCGTGTATGGTTTCTTTTGCAGGGCCTCCACAAACAGCGGGTTCCATGTTTCCTCCGGCGTCTGCGGGGCATATTCCTTCTCCCAGCGTTCCAGCAGATGCAGGTAATCGCACAGCACCCGGAAACATTTCTGCTCCGCCTGCCGGTAGCGCAGTTCCTCGCTGATTTTTCGCTTGACCGGCCTCCTGCGGGGCGGGTCATGGCCTTTGGCGTCAAAGCTGACCGAGAAATCCTCCGCCAGCTTCAAGGCCGCCTCTTTTTTGTTCAGCCCGAACAGACGGGCGGTAAAATCAATCACATCTCCGTCCGCCTGACAGCCAAAACAGTGGAACCGGCGGTCAACCTTCATGCTGGGATGTTTGTCATCATGGAAGGGACAGCAGGCCATCCCGTTCCTTCCGACCTGCACCCCGTAAGATTCCGCAGCCTGCCTTGTAGGGACAGCCTGCTTTACCGCTTCAAACACATTCGATTTTCTCACCTCCAGACAGAGAAAAAGGCATCCGGTTTCCGCAGAAAATCAGATGCCTTACAACTCCATATCCTGTTTCTTTGTAGGGGCAATCCGCCCCTCCCGTTCCCAACGCTCCCGGTTATCCCGGTCAGCGTTGATCTTTGCCTTTGCCAGCATATCCATAATGGATTCTTTGGCTTTCTTCTTGACCTGCTCCTTCCCGGCCTGCTTGACCTCCGGCTGCATCAGCGTCCGCTGGATTTTTGCCAGAGCGTGCTGCATGGCGTTTTTGATTTTGGTAATGACCCCATCCAGACGCTCAGCGGCATACTCACGTTCCTTTTTCGGGGCTTTCCGTTCCGGCGAAAGCACCCATTTTTTCGATTCTTCCACCAGACGAATATCTTCCTTGTGTGTCTCCTGCCGGACGGTATCGGTCACGACCTCCACCGCCTTGTCATAGGCCGCATCGGAAACATCATCTAACAACGTCTCCACGTCCTCGATTTTGAGCGTCAGTTCTTCCAGCTTCTGCTCCTGCGCCGCAAGCTGCTCCTTCTGCTTCATCAGGATATAATCCTGTTTTTCCAGATAATCCCGCCCGCCGTAGGACGGCTCCTGATCCAGATGCAGCCCATGCCGTCTGGCGATGTCAAACAGAATCGTCCGGCAAACCGCATCAAAGGTCTGCTTGCGGTTGTTGTTCCGGCCTTTGGGCTTCTCAGGGTTTGGGAGAGGGATGCCCAGTTCTTCCAGCGCCTTTTCCTGCTGGGGACACAGTTCCCCGTAGCGGTTCTCACAGTCAAAGACGTGCCGCTCATGGATGTGGGGCGTCCCCTCGTCCAGATGGAGCGCCCAGTCTAAGATGTGGATATGGGAACCGAAGCGGCGCTCAAATTCCTCATAAAACTCATTGACGATGGAAAAAAGCGTGTCCGGCGGGACGGATTCTCCTATCGTGCCAATCTGGTAGATGCTTTCCTCCGGGCAGGTTTTGTTGTTTTTCAGCAAGTCCTCCACGGTGCGGTTGCGCTCCGTGTGCCGGGTTTTCTCATTCCGGGCGTTTTGGGCCTCCACATGGCCGCCATAATGCTCGTAGTAGTACATCCGCTCGATTTCCTCAAAGCTGAAATCCGGCTGCTCCGGGTTCTCCCGGAACTCATGGGTGGTAAAGCCCCGGTAGCAGTCCCAGTAGACATTTTTCCTTGCCCGTTCTGCGTCAATGTGTTCGCTGTTCTCCACATCGAACCGGCGGTCATTGTGGCGGGGATTGTAGGTGCCATGCCTGCCGGAGCGCCCATTGTGTCGTGTCAGTTTCAAACAGATTTCCTCCTTCCTGCGAAGATGCTGCGGGGCCGGGGAAGGGGCGGCGAAGCCGCAAATCCTGCGAATTTTGCGTCAGGTAATACCCAATACGAGTTGACGCAGGCATCAACTCTCCCTGGGCAAGGCGTTTCACCCTTGACCCGATGGGGCGGCTGCCCTCAACCCGCCAAGGCACTTCGTCCTTGACCCGATAATGGCTGCCGCCCTTAACCTGCCAATGGGCGTTGCCCCTTGACCCCAGCAGTGCGCTGCCGCCCCTGCACCCCGGCACAAAGGGCTGGCTGCCCTCTGTACTCCCGCAAGCGAAGCTGGCTTCCACCGCAGAAGCGGTGTTTGCCAGTTTCACCGGCTCCGTATCCGCACATTTGCGCCCATAGGCGGGGAATGGATACGGAATACGCCTGCGGCGATTGCCGGTCAAAACAGCGGGTGCAGACCCGTCATTTTTTCCGTAAACGCCCCGATTTCAGGCGATTTTTTCTTCCGCCCCTACCACCTGAAAGCCATGCTCTTTTGCGTAGGCGCTGGCGGCGGCTTTCCGTTCCTCGCTGTACGGCGGCACCAGCCGGATCGACAGCCGGGACTTATCCAGCACATAGGTCACGCTGCCCTCCGGCGTGCTGCGCTCCAACCGGCACAGCAGCGGGTACTTCCGGCTGAAATCAGCCAGCCTGCGCTTCAAGCTGGCGTTGAAGGTGTAGATGCTGGCAAGGTTCTCCGCCTCGTTCCAGTTGATGATGGTTTCTTTCTCATACTTAGACAGCTTCCTCATACAGATCCTCCTCATAATCAGTGTAAGATTTCAGCACACGCAGGCTGCGCTTGAGACGGCGGTACTCGTCCATCTCCATCCGCAGATGGTGGTAAAAATCCTCGTACCAGCTTTCATCCACCTCTGTCTCCACTTTCCGGGCCAGCCCCAGCATCCGGCGTTTGGCCTCCGGGTCAACCGTCAGGGCCGTCAGCCATTTCAGCCGTGTCACCGTATTGTGGTGGCTGGGACAGCCGTAAGCGTAGAGAATCTTCTTTTCTTTCATACTCAGTGTCATAATGATTTCCTCCATTTCTTTGCTGCGGAGCCATACGCCCCGCATGATAAACTTGTTTCCTGTCCGCCGGTCTGCCTGCAAGCCGCTCCTGCCCGGAATTTCTCCCGGCGTATCGGCCTCTTTGGTGCGCTCGATTTCTGTCCTGGCGTCACTTCCCCGGAGGCCATACCCCTTGCAGCCGGTCATTCGATTTTCAAGGTTCTGTGCCTGTCTGCAAGAACCAGTTTACCGAAAAAAGAGGCCCTTCCCCGTATATCCAAAACGTCGGAAAAACGCTTGAAATCCGCATATTTCCACGCTTATGGAATCGTGCTATAATGGGTGTAATCACTGAAAAACGAGAACGAGAGAGGGGGCTTTGGATGTACGCAAAGCTGACAATCCCGGAGCGGCTCAAAGACCTGCGGGTGGTGGACAAGCACCTGACGCTGGAACAACTGGCGGAGCAGACCGGCCTGTCTAAATCCGCGCTGGGAAAATACGAAACCGATGACTACAAGGACATCAGCCCGTTTGCGATTGCAACGCTGGCGGACTTTTACGGCGTGTCCACCGACTATCTGATGGGGCTGACGGAAAATAAAAATCACCCAAACACAGAACTTCAATCTCTGCATCTGAGTGATGATATGGTGGAACTTTTGAGCAGCGGCAAAATCAACAACCGGCTTCTCTGCGAACTGGCTACCCACCCGAATTTCCGGCGGCTGATGATAGATATGGAAATCTGCATCGACCAGATCGCCAATATGCGGGTGGAGCAGATGAATCTGGTGTTGGAGGCCACCCGGCAGACCGTCATGAGCAAGTATGCGCCCGGAGAAGATGACCTCTATATGCGGACGCTGGAACTGGGGCAGGTGCAGGAAAGCGATTTTTACAGCCACGTTATGCACGATGATCTGGACAGCATCGTCCGGGACATCCGGGAAGCACACCGCAAGGACAAGACCACCGCCGACCCGCAGCCCACGCTGGATGATGTAAAGAAAAAATTTGAGCAGGCCATAGGACAGGGCAGCGATACAGAAATGCTGATCCACGAGTTCTGCGATAAGTTGCAGATACCCTTTGAGAAGATTTCCTCGGAGGACTTCTCGGCGTTCCTGCGGATACTGAGCCTGTCCAAGCAGCTCAAAAGCCCCAACAATATGAGAGGAAAGGCCAGCCCCATCCCGCCCAACCGCAAGGCCAGACGTAAGCGGAAGTGAAATTGAGCGGCAAAAAAGCCATCCGCCGGTTGATTGGCAAATGGCTTTTGTGAAGCTGTATTCTGTTGTGGTGGTTGTTCCCAGTTTGGGAACAGCCATTATTGAAGATGCTATTCTTTGTCTTTCTGCGACACCTGCGCATGGGCTTCCTGCTGGACAAGCAGCCCCGCCGAAAAGCCGTATTTGAAGTGGCTTTCGTTTTCCTCACACTGAGCGATTGCCACCTGCGCCCGCAGTTCTTCAACCAGTGCATAGTCCTCTTTGCTCAGACGCTCCGATAAGGCGTCCATCAGGGCGGCGCTGGCTTTGACTGCCTGCTTGAACCTCGGTGAATCAGCGACCACCGTTTCACAGGGATAAAATCTGCCATTAAACATTTCTTCCAGTATCATGCGCCACCTCCCTCAGACAAAAATCATCTCAGAGAGGATGATTTCCTCTGCCCGGCTGCGGATGCTGTTCATAGCTCCGACCCACGCAAGCTGGTCACGGGCTTTCAGTTCCTCAGTGACGCCCTCTGCCACCTGCATCATCGAGACGATACACGCCAGCCGGTCAGCAGCCTGTTCATTCAGGTCAGCAAGATATGTCCAGAGTTTTCCAGACAGAAGCAGGGCATTGTATTGGCCGGGCCGGTGTTCTTGCAGAAACGCCTTGTGCATCCGGCCCCACCGTCCAATGGGGCGGCTTTCCTCCGGCAGCTTCAGGTCGGGGATGTAGTATTCTCCCACCAGCGTGTAGCTGATGCCGTTTTGATGGATTTTCTTTGGTAAATGCTCCATGTTCGACCTCCTGTATTCAGTTTTTTCAGAATCCAGTTGATCGTGTCCCTGTTCATGATAAATTCAAGGCAACTGAACTCTTCACGAACAAGTATGGCATATCCTTTCCTGTTTTCTGGTAGTTCATTCCATAAGACCGCTGACTGCCTCTCGTATCCGATGTGTTATAAAGATCTATGGTTTCTTTTCCCAGGATCTCCGCTATTTCCTTTAATGTCGTTTTTTCCTTTCCCCCCAGGAATAAGGTCGTATCACAGTTCCCTTCGATGGTATCGGCATTATCCTTATAAATTGCCTTAAGCTGAGACTTTGACTGCAAAATAATAGAAGCTGAGATTTCCCGGCTTCTAATCGTAGCAATCAATTTTTCAAATTTAGGAATTTGTCCGATGTTCGCAAACTCGTCCAGGAGACACCTCACATGAATTGGAAGTCTGCCTCCATATACATCATCAGCTCTGTCACAGAGCAGATTAAAAAGCTGTGTGTACATAATAGAAACAATAAAATTAAAGGTATCATCGGTATCTGAAATAATAACAAACAATGCAGTTTTCCTGTCACCAACCAGATCCAATTCCAGCTCGTCATAACTCATAAGCTCCCGCAGTTCCGCAATATCAAAGGGTGCGAGTCTTGCACCACAACTGATCAGAATAGATTTTGCTGTCTTACCAGAGACAAATTGTCAAGGACTTTTTAATCAAATTCACAAAAAAGGTGCCAGAAGCACCGTATGGCTCCTGACACCTCGTTTGACAGATTACATTTTTCCGTTCAGCAGGTCTTTGCAGAGATACGCATAGTCTGGCAGCTGGTTGATATATGGCTCCCAGCGCCGCTTGATTTCCGCCAATTCCAGCGGATCGGCTTTCTCCAGTGCATGATCGTTGCCTGTCATATATAAAACATCCGTAGCAACATCATCCAAACACCTGCCGCAGAGATCAGCAGCTGATTCTATCCTAATGCCAGTATCCACATAAAGCGGATTGACGCCAATCGCCAGCCAGACATAGCCTACCTTGTCCGACCAGAGCAGTTCAAAATCAGGGCTTTGCCACAGATGTTCCGCAAAGACCTCCTTTACTCGTTCAATTTCATGCTTCTCTTTTTCTGTGTAAAGCATTTTCGTGTCCTCCTTGACAAAAATTTTGGTGCGTACCATTATCAGTTTAGCACAAGGCGGCTTCGTTTATCAGTCTGTCACATCTGCTGAATTTCATTTTTGAGCATACGCTTGATTTTATCGCTCATGGTTTCTGTGCTGGTCTGGCTGAAATGGACATGAACCTTGTAGGTTGTCTTGCCGATTTTCTTTACCATCGCTGGCGTGTTTTCCGGCGCTCTGGACGCAGTAACGGCGTCTGTCACCTGCATAGTACAGGGTTCTTTGTTCATGGCGCTCCTTTCTCCGAACGGGTCTGTGCCGCCGGTAAAAAATCAGTCGTGCTTACTGTTTACAATGTCTTTTGCTGCCTGTCGGGTAGCACCGGCATTTTCTTCCCGGAAATTATTCCCGTCAAAAAGAATCGGCGCACACCGTTCCAGAATACGGTCATAGATACGGGCGTGGGCCAGATCAGGCGGGTTTTTCAGCTCGGACAGTTTCAAGTTTGTTGTGATAATCATGGGCCTGCGGCTGCGGTAGCGGCTGTCGATGACGAAAAACATCTGCTCCATAGCATATTCGGTACTGCGCTCTACTCCCAGATCGTCAATGATAAGCAGGTCGTACTCATCAAAGCTGGCGATAAAGTCGGCCCTGTCCTCGGAAAACATCCCCGTCAGGCGGTTCAGGATGGTGGGGAAGTTCGTCATCAGCACCGGCACATCCTGGTCAAGCAAAGCGTTGGCAATACATCCGGCGAAGAAAGACTTGCCGGTTCCCACATCTCCAAACAGCAAAAGCCCGATATTGCTCTTATATGCCTCCTTCCAGTTCTCCACATAGGCGCGGGCCTTGTCCATCAATGGGTTTTTGCCGTTGTCGTTGGCAAAGGTGTAGTCATAGAGATAGCGGTCTTGCAAGCCCTGTGCCTTTCGGCGTTTGATACGCTCCATGCGGCGCTGCCGTTCTTCAGCAGCCTTGCGCTGCTCCTCAGCCTCCCGCTGGCACTGGCAGATGCAGCGCGGCATAAAGTAGCCGGATTTCCCGAAGCATGGCACAACGGTCTGCCTCTGGCCGCCGCACTTCTTACAGTGAATGAGCCCGTCTGCCGGGTCTATGTACTCGTCCCCGGCCAGTTCCATACCGACGGCTGCCTTGTCGATCAGCGCCCGGATTTCTGCGGTAATCTCCATCATACGGTTTCATCCTCCTTTACGCTGTAATCACGGTTGCGGGTGGGCGGGGCCGCCTTTTTCGCGTCCTCACCGGCCCAGCGCCGGATGGTGGCGGCATGGCTCTGATACCGCTTACCGGTAGAGGCCATGTATTCGGACAGCTTTTCGATGTACTGGCCCCATACAGTGGGAAAACTGGCCTGCAAGTCTGCCAGTTCCTCGTCCGTCAGGAAAACATTCTGGTAACGGCCATAGGCGCGGGCGGAGCGTCCCTTCTCTATCTCTCTCTTTATCTCTATCTCTTTCTCTAACTCTATCTCTATCTCTATCTCTGGTGGACGAATGTCGGACAAATGTCCGCCGTTTGTCCGGGGCGCAGAAAGAGCCTTATTTTGAAGCCTTGCAGCCCGCTTTCGCTCGGCCTCGGTAGAGGACTGGCCGATTAAAAGTTCGATGTTGCTCATGTAGAATGTGCCGCTGTCCAGCACCTCCACAAGACCCAGCTTCAAAAAGATCTGCAAGGCTCTCTCCACAGTGCCGATCTGCTGGCGGGTAATGGTGGCGATCATCTGCGCCGTGTAAGGAATGTCCTCGTCAAGTTGAAGCCGTCCACCATGTTTCAGCGATTTCAGATACAGCTTGAGCAGAATGTTGGAATACAGCACACCATCCTGCATACTTTCTAGCAGCACGATGGAATCATCGTCAAAATAGTTTTCTTTGAGTTTCAGGTAATAATATTTTCGGTTGTCTGACATAGGGTTCCTCCTTGGGGTTTCTCTTGGGATTCTGTACGCATTTTAAGGCCGTTTTAGGGGTCAGAGGATAAATCTATCAGCCTGCCTTTGACACCCTCGAAAAAAGCCTTGATTTACAAGGGTTTTTCAGCCCCTAAAGCGTGACATTTTTCCCGTTGTTTCCGCTTGCGCTTTGCGGCATTGATCCGCTTCATGCGTGCGGAACATTCCGGGCAGTATTTGGCCCGGTTGGAACCGGGGGTAAACAGCGCCCTACATACGGCGCACTTTTTCGCATTCAGCCGGTGGAACAGCGCCGTTTCCAGTTCCTTATCCTGCGGCAATACCGCCGTCCGAAACCACCTGCACAACAGGGAATAGGAAATGGACTGGACACAGACACATTCCTCCCCATCGTCCAGGGCGATACAGTTTCCGTCGATGTAGTTACAGCACTCATGCACCAGCCTCCGCACTCTGCGGTACTGGCGGTAATCCATGACGGGGATAGGTTCAGACTTATTGTTCTTCATAAATGATTTCTTTCATAAAGCCGGTAACCTCCTTAAATGAATTTATTGTTAAATATTCGTGCAAAGTATTGTTTTCTTCGTGCAAATGGCATATACTATAATTGCCAGCAGAAAGGGGTTGATCGTATGGCTGGAAATACCACAAACATCAGTATCCGCATGGACGCAGATTTGAAAGCACAGGCGGACGCACTGTTTACTGAACTTGGCATGAACCTGACTACGGCGTTTAACATCTTTGTGCGCCAGTCGCTTCGTGAAGGCGGCATTCCCTTTGAGGTAAGGCTGGAACAGCCGAACAAAGAAACGGTTGCTGCCATGCTGGAAGCGGAAAGGATTGCAAAAGACCCGTCTGTAAAGGGCTACAATGACCTTGACGAGTTATTTGCTGACCTGAAAAGATGAAAGAAACCAAATATACCGTCAAGTACACGACCAGTTTCAAAAAAGACTACAAACGAGCCATCAAGCGTGGCTTGAAGATCGAACTGCTGGAGCAGGTCGTAGCATTGCTGGCGATGGGCGAACCGCTGCCGGATAAGAACCGTGACCATGACCTGTCCGGCGATTGGGCAGGCCATCGGGAATGTCACATTCTCCCGGACTGGCTGCTTGTCTACCGCATAGAAGATGATGTTCTGGTGCTGACGCTGGCCCGCACCGGCACACACAGCGACTTGTTCGGCAAATAAACAGTCTGCCGCCGTATGGGGAAACCTGTACGGCGGTTTTTCTGTGTGCAAAAGTATGTCGTGAAATGCGACGCACTTGACAGGGGTACGCCAAAATGCAGTATCCTTTACCGATCCGGCTCCCGGTCGTGAGGCTTGTCCCGTTCCTGTCGGGACAGCTGCTCGGCGGTTTTGCGGAGCTGTTCCACTGCTTTCAAATCCTTCCGCATGGATTTCATGGCAAGCGTGTCCGCCTGCTTTCCGGCGGCCAGCTGGTCGATTTCCCGCTGCCATGCCTTCGGGGTTATCCCCTCGCTGCCGTCTTTCAGTTCTTTCAGATACCGGGCTGCTGCGTCATACAGGATCAGTTCCCGGCTGTGGCGCTGCTCAAACTGTTCCCGCTTTTCCGGCTTTACTTTGGCAAGCTGCTTGTGGATGGACTTGTACTGGTTGTACTGTTCCCACATCTCCCCGCGCTCGGTAAGAATGGCGATCCGGCGCTCAGCCTTGACGATCTTTCCCCGCAGGTCATAGTAACGGCTGTTCATATCAGCGATTTTTTCATGAAGCTGCTGCATAGACTGGATGCCGTTTGCCTGTAAAAAGCTGAATAGTGCAGCGCTTTCCTGCAAAGCCCGGATTTTGCCGGTGCGGGTGCGGGGAGCGTTCAACTGCTGCTGGGCCTCCCACAAGGCGGTCAAGCTGCTTTGCTGCGTTTGTGGTTTTTCTGCTTCGGCTTTCGACCAGCGATAAAGACGGGTAATGCGGGCTTTGATTTCTTTCAGCAGCTTGTTGTCGGCAGCGATCTGCCGGTTTACTTCGCCCTTGTCGGTGCGGATGCCGCGCTTCTCCATCTGGCTGGCCGCTGGCCCCAGGTGGACAGAGGGGATTTTATCAATGCCCTGTCGCTTGTAGCTGCGGTGGTCTACCAGGGCAGGCTGACCGGCTGCCTCCAATGCCCGGTTGCTATAAGCCGCCCATGCTGCTCGCCAAATCTCCACATTCCCTTTGTCGTTCCAGTCGGTGGTGTCCTCCCGGTGGTTCTTCCAGCCGCCTTTCCCGTCCGGGATGCGTTGGCCGTTCTCGTCCAGATCGTATGCCTTGCGGCACTTTGCGCCCCACTGTCCATTTTCTTTCAGAGGCCGGAGCGTCAGCATGATATGGACATGAGGGTTGCCGGTTCCCTTGTCATGGATAGCAAAGTCAGCACACATTCCTTTGTCTACAAAGTTGTCCTTCACATAGGCGCGCACAAGGGCAAGCTGCTGTTCACCGGACAGTTCACGGGGCAGAGCTGCCTCGATCTCACGGGCAAGCTGGCTGTCCCTGGCTTTCTCAATCTGCTCCACACTGTTCCAGAGAGTGGAGCGGTCTGAAAATTCCGGCGGGGCGTGGGCGGGCAGCATGATTTCCGCATGGATAACGCCGCCCTTCCGGGTGTAATCATGGGTCAGGCCGTCCCATTCATTTGTCAGTTTGGTTCCGCTTCGGTAGGCGGCTGCGGCAACAGCGGAACGACCCTCGCTGCGCTTGATGATACTGACGGGGATATGACAGAAATCTATGGGTGGCACCTCCTTTCGGCGGGGATATTTCAGGCTCCGTGGAGCCGAACAAACGCGAAGCGGGTGTTTGGCTGCGCGGGGCGCACAAGGGGTTTGGGGAGTGTAGCGCCCCATCGCGGACGAAGTACGCAATGCCCCCAGCAGGGCGCACAGCACCGGCAACGGTGTATAAGTGCGCCCTTGTAAACAAGGGACTTATGGCGTGTCCCCGGATTTTGGCAGGTTTGCAGTCAATTCCGCAGCCCCCGGAAGATGGGACAGGGTAATCAGAAATGCTTTGACCTCTGCGCCGGAAAGGTCGGGAGCCAACGGGAAAATCCCCTCCAAAACGGCTCCACGCTCAATCAGGCGGCGGGTGCGAACCCTGCGTTCTTCATTTCGCTGCTTGTTCTCCAAAATCTTCTTTCGGTTTTCAAGCTGCCGGATCTCCTTCAGGACTTTCTCCCGTTCTTCTTTTTGGGGGTGGGCTGTATTTTTTTCGTTCATGTCATGCACCTCTTTTCTTTGGAAATACTCATAGATTGACCGTCCATTTCTGACGCGCAAAGTACCGGCGCAGCCTTCGCAGTGCAGCGTGGATGGATTTTCCCGCCTGTGATGGCGTGATACCCTCCATTGCGGCAATATCTTTCACTTTCATACCCAGCATATAGCGGGCGTGGACACGGCGAGCCTGCATAGGCGGCAGGGAAGAAATGGCTTCGTACAATCGCCGTATCAGTTCTTCATATTCGGCTAATTCTTCTTTTTCTATCAGGTAGTCCTCCGGAGATGGCTGCGCCCAGCCGATGGCGGCATTTTCGATTCCATCGTTACAATCGAGGGAATAAAACGCCTTATACCGGAACATCTTGCGATCTCTGGCGGCCTCGGCTCTCTTGTCCAGAAGAAACGCTTCGACGATCTCATCGGACACCTCCACAAAAATGTCCTCTTTGCAAAATGGATAATATTGTTTGAGATTGATGGTCTGCATAGGCACGCCCTCACTCTGTTTGAAAAAGGTCATCATAGCAGCGGCGCATATTCCGCAGCCCCCGGTGGATGGCAACGCTGACCTTACTGCTATGGATACCCTCTCTCCGGGCGATTTCCGGCTGCTTGATACCGGCAATGTAGTAGGCGTGAACACGGCGGGCCTGTGTCGGAGTGGCATGAGCCAGAGCCGCAGGCAGAGCTGCAATCAGGTGCAGGCGGGTGGTCATTTCTTCTCGTTCCAGCAAAATATCTTCCGGCGATCTGCTGTGTTCCAGTGCGTAATTTTCCAGCCAGCTGTATGCGTCCAGAGAGTAGTAGGCGCGGTGGTAGACTTTCCGACGCTCATAGTTCTCCATCTCCCGCTGGGCCTGATACATCGCTGCCCATACCTCGTCCGTAACATCCACAAACTCGTCATGCCGGTAGTGGGGATACATCCACCGCAGATTGATTGTTTTCATAGGCTTACCTCCTGAAAATCGGAGAGGCGGACAGCTCGTCCGCTGTCCGCCCCTCGCTGAGATAAGGGAAATGATCCCTTTCACTTGGTAGCCAGAAAACAGGTCATTCGTTAAGCCTGTTCTCAAAGAAATTTATAAATTTTTTTCTGACCGCCTCCACACTTTGATAAACAGCTACTTTGGAGCAGCCGCACAGCACACCGATCTCCGCAAGGCTCAGCCCGTCAAGCGCATAGAGCAGGAACCGGCGGCGCTGGGCCTCGGTACAGGTGTCCAGAACAGCCATCAGATCATGCAGCGTTTCCATGCGGCAAAGGTATTCCTCCGGCGTTTCGCTGTAAACGCCCACGCCCTCGGTAAAAGCTATGTACTCGTCAAACTCCCGCCCGTCCCAATGCCGCCGCTGTTCATGGGCAAGGTTTTCCGTCTTGTGATCGGCGCGGTCAAGAAATTCATAGACTTCCAGCGTGACCTCCACGGTCACAGCTTGTCCGTTATAATTGATGGTAACTTCCATCTGCCTTTCCTCCATTCAGATTTTTTGGTAAATCTGAATGAGGCGGCGGGGAGCGGCACCGGGGATAAAGTTCGGGCCATGCTGACCCGATGTTCCGGCTCCATAGGGACAAAAAAGCGCCCGGACGGCATAAAGCCATACGAGCGTAATAGAGTATATTTTGCTGTTTAGTTACATGGTATAGTGCATACTTCTGACCGCATTGCTCCGCTGCTGGGAACAGGCTTTTTTTAACTGGTGCAGATCATGGATACTGTGAAAAGACGCAAACATAGACACGGCGGCATCCTCCTATATGCCGCCGTGGATTTACACGGTGTTGGGTCGTCGTTGGTTTAGGGTAGACGAAAAGAAACGGCGGCTCTGATTTCTCAAAACCGCCGCCAGGGTATCTAGAGTAAGCGCACAAAATCAACCTGCCCAGCTACGGTTTTTTTCTTTCCCCATTAGGCGGGGCAGGTTTAAAAGAATATGAAAAGCCGATAACAGCAGTCATGTTAGCCTGCGTGTTATCGGCTCTGCGTCTATGCGTCTGGCTCTCTAATAACGGATATATTCAGTTGCTTTACATGAATGAGCGTTTCCTGTTTACATTTTGGACAGAACAAGGGGAAATTCCTTAATTCCGTGTCAATTCGTATTTTTATTCGGGTTTTATTATGGCATATAGGACAACTAACCCAACTTGTCTCTTTCATCAAAATTACCCCGTAACTTGATGTTTCTTTGATATATTTTTTGTTAGTCTATAAAATACGAATATCAATCCAACATTAAGGATGATCATAAAGACCGGCTGGCTCATACCGAAATATGTTTTCATATCAGAAAATATACCGTTTGTATGAAGCATAAAAATCGGGCAAATTTCCTGCATTTTTTGTAAAACAGGAAGGCTATCATTAAAATCAAACACAACTGGCAAGAAGCAGATGACGCAAGAAGTAATAAGCGCTGTAACAGGAGAACTCATTTGAGCACTTAAAAACAATGTAATAGTTGTCAAGGCTACAATCCCAAAAATATTCAATATTACAGAGATAAAGAACATTTGCAAAAAGGTCAAATTATATATTGAAGAAGCATAATGTAATGAAGATTGAATGCTTACATTCCACCCCTGTAACCCATAGGTACAGCCATACAGAACTAAATTTAGCAGTAAATACAAGAGGTATGTGCCAATTACAACTTCCAAGGCCGCTATAATTTTTGAAGTTGTGAGTTTGGTTCGGCCATACCGAGCCGAATAAATAATGCTATCTGTATGAAGTGCATACTCTTCTGAGAAAACAGGAGATAGAGTGATTACAACAATTAAACATATCATTATGGACAAGATGCTCCCCATTCCAGATAATAGCTTATCCCAGCCATCGCAATATCCTAAAGTCACAGTTGGACTATTTGGATATGCTGTTTCGAGTGACTTAAAACTACCATCAGAATTTGTCAAATATTCCAGAATCGCCGCTTGGTCACGATAAACATGAACAGCAGAAAAAGCAGAATTTTCATCTTGTCCAACAGTTGCTTGTTTTGCTTGGTCGATTTTTTCTTGCATAGTAAGTAATGTATTTTGAGAGAGTTTTCCTTCAAATATTTCTGCTACTTCCTTCCGTTGTTCAATGGCTGTAAAACCGCTTGCTAATGCCATTTTTTCAAGGTCATAATCATAGAAAACATTTTGATAATTAAATTGAAAAAAGAAAAAATAGGCAACGATAAGAACCATACCAGCTAAAAACAACATTCGTGTTTGCTTTCTCGAACATATTTTATTTCGTTCTGCTTTTATCATTTCATTCATGCTCGGATACCTCCGCAAAATAGTATAAATACAAATCTTCCAATGTTGGATCAACATTCCAAGCGGTTCTGCATGGTGCTTCTTGAGAAATAATCCTCAGCCGTTCTGCACCATTATTATGTTTCAGATTTGCTGTTACATAGTTCAATTCTAATTCTTCGGCCTCTTTTCGAGATACATCACATTCCCAAACACATTTTTCAATCGGCTTCAAAATTTCTTCTGGAGAACCATGTTGAATTAACTCGCCATTTTTCATAATCAGAATCTCATTTGCGATATATTCAACATCAGAAACAATGTGAGTGGACAAAATTACAATTCTATTTTCTGCCAAAGAACTAATCAGATTCCTAAACCGCACCCGCTCTTTCGGGTCAAGTCCAGCTGTAGGTTCATCCAAAATCAAAATACGGGGATCGTTTAGTAATGCTTGAGCAATTCCCAAGCGTTGTTTCATACCGCCGGAAAAAGTTTTGATTTTTTCGTTTTTCTGTGTGAGCAGATCAACAACCTGCAACAGCTCCATTGTGCGATTATGGGCTTTTTTAGGCGGCAGCCCCTTTATTGCAGAGATATACATCAAAAATTTATACGCTGTAAAGTTAGGATAATAGCCAAAATTTTGTGGCAGGTAGCCTAAGATATTACGATATTTCTCGCCCAAATCATGAATGTTTTTCCCGTTAAAAAAAATGGCTCCTTTCGTTTCAGTTTGGACATCGCAAATCATTCGCATCAAAGTTGTCTTGCCCGCACCATTTGCCCCGAGTAGACCATAAACACCATTTGTTAATTTTGCGCTGAAATGATTTACAGCTTTTTTTCTTCCATATTCTTTTGAAAGATCATTTATTGTAAGTTCCATATCAATTCTCCAATCATTTTTTCTTTTTTCAAGTACAGTTGAAGTGTTTTCCCTAATAGGATAATAGATAACACATAAAATCCAATCCATCCCCAGAACATAGACGCTTCAAATATAAATCGCTGATGGAGTACAAGAGAAAATGTTCCAGAAAGAAAAATCATACAAGCGATTAAATGATACAAGCTATCGTTTGTCCTGCTTTTCGCGCATATAAAAAGATAACAAGTGCAAGAAATATTAAATGGAATCAAACCATACAACACCATTTCAATCATTGATTTCTGGTAAATATATGCCATTGAAATTAAAATGACTGTTATTAGGAAAAGGTTGATTACTCCAATAATCAGCATACGACCTGCTACAATTTTTACCAGCGTTGTTCTACTAGACTGTTCAATTTCCCACATACCATAGATGTTGCTTTTAGATATTTCTATTGCACCTAATAACGCAAGGAATGGAACCATAACTGCAAGGATTGTCAATGGATAATAAAATGGAACCCTCCATTGGCCCAGGATACATGCTAATAATACTGCACATATAGTGAGTATTATTTGAACAATCCAGAAAGAAAGCGGCAGAAATTGAAGTTGGTTCAATATAATATCTCGCATTGAATTTTTATTGAATTCAGAACTATTCATGTAACTTTTTCCAGCTACGATTACTGCTTTAATTTTAGGTTCAGATGGAGCAGGCGTTTCACAACTCTGCAACCATTCTAATACACCATTTTGTTTTTGGGTCATACATTATCGCCTCCTCTAAAATCAGCCAAATATCGTTCCAGTTTTTTAATCCCCTGTTGGAGCCTAGATTTTACAGTAGAAACACTAGCTTTTGTAATGGTTGCAATCTCTCGGATTTTCAAATCATAATAAAATCGTAAAATGATGACCTCTTTTTGATAGTCCGGTAATGTGTTGATTGCATATTGAATTTGCGCTTTAAGTTCGTTAAGCTCAATTTTTTCAAAGGCATTATCAGTATCTTCTATATCTTCAAGAGTTTCTAAATCCATATACAGGGGTTTTGCTTTCTTAGTATAATTGTTACAGGTATTAACAGCAATCGTTAGCAGGTAGTTTTGAAATTTCCCGATCTTTCGTACTGATTGAATATTCTCCAACAATTTCAAGAAAACATCTTGTGTAATATCTGCGGCGGTATCTGGATTGCCGTTCAATCGCCGACAACAAAATAGATAAATTGACTGATAATATTTTCGGACAATTATCTCAAATGCATCTGTGTCACCCGACTGGATTTTTTTAATTAGTATGAAATCTTCGATACCGTGTCACCGCCTTCCATGTGTAAAACGCCTTACACTTAATATACAACTGAGTAACCCAAAAGGATTTAACTTTAGAAATTTTTCTTTTACTTTTTTCATTTCCCTTCTATTGTAATTCCTGTTCTTGAAAAATATAAGATGTAATATATGAATTATAAACTTCAACCAACCTGCATATAGCGACATTCCACGGGCAAAGTATGAATTATACAATGTAACTGGGTGATGTTATATGGCGAAAGTTGAAGATTGTCCCGGTTTTGAAACCTTCGGCGCAGATGTCAAAGCTGCACGAGAGGCAAAGCGTCTGGCACGAAAAACATTGGCAGAAATGGTTGGGATTGAATGGCGGTATCTTGCCAACATTGAGAATCAAGGTGCGATTCCGAGCCTGCCTGTGATGATCCAGTTGATTAAGGTCTGCGGACTTCCCGTGGAACGGTATTTTAACCCGGAGATTATGCGAGAAGAAAGCGAACAGCGGCAGCGGGTCAGCCACAAGCTGAAACTCTGCCCTGAAGAATACCTGCCGATTATCGAAGGTGCCATAGACGGGGCGCTCAAAATGGAACAGACTGCGAAGCAGAAGGAGGACGCATAATCGCGGCCTCCTTCTGGCATTTCTATATCAAGGTTCCCGGCACTTTTCCAAAAGTTCCCGACACCTCTGCTGGATTTCTCCGGTTTCTGTCACAGTCAGGTCACGGTCATTTCCAGTAATCTTATCTTCCAGAAAGTTGGCGTATGTACCCAACAAAGCGTTCCGTAAATCCTCCGGGGTTTTCTGTATTTCAGCGCTGTACCAGTCATTCCGGTGGGGTTCCCATGCCATCAATGTATAACCATGACTGGTCTGAACCACCTCATACAGAGGGTCATCCTCCAGATATGCCTGAAACACTTTCAAAACCTTTTCAAAGGTCAGCATTTCCCGCACCTCCCATTCAGCTGCAAATCAGTTCCCTGATTAAAATTTCCTCAATCTGTGCCGTTAATGTGTTCATCAGCCCCACCCAACGCATAGGATCACAGGCTTTCAGTTCTTCCGTGACACCCGCAGTCTCCATCATGTGAGGCAACATGGTGTCCACACGCTCCTGCGCTGTCCGGTCAATCTCTATCAGGTGCGGATACAGCTTCTCGCTCATCAGCAGTTGGTTGTAGAGAATGGGGCGATGTTCCTTTAGGTAGGATTTTCGCATTCTGCCGTACTTGCCGATAGAAGTTTCCGGCTGTTCAGAAAGTTTTAGGTTGGGTATATCATAATCTCCACAACGAATGTAAGTCAACTTACTCATATTCATGCTCCTTTGCTCCGTGATGATTAGACTGCTGCGCTGGCTGCTATGCTGCCTTTGCGCGGTTCTTCTTTTGGTAGCTGCCCGATAGTAGAAAAAACACCTTTTTTCATATCCTCAGCCCGGATCATGGCTTTCTTAGCGTCCATTTCCGCTTTTTTCTTCGCCTTGATTTTGTCCTCATACCGTTTCTGTGCGCCGCTGGCTTTCCGCTTCAAATAATTCTGATGAAGCCTGTCCTTGCGTTCTTCTTTTTTCCGCAGTTCTTCCTGTTCCTCCGGGGTTAAAGGAACCGGCTGTAAGGATGGTGGGATATAGCGCCCTAAAAAATTGAAGTAGATTTCAATTTCCTGCGTGGTGTCCTGGCTGCCTTTTCGGGCGCGTTCGTGGACAAGGATTTTCTCTACAAACTCGTTGAGCATGGTGTTTGTCAGCGTGTCAAAATTCTCGTACTTATCAATCAGGGCTATAAATTTCTCTGCTGATTTCTGGCTCTGCTCATAGCCGGTAACAGCCTTTTCCAGCTCTGCAATTTCAATCTCAAGTGCATCCTGCTCTTTGGCATACTGTGCATCAAGCGCCTTATATCGTGCATCCGGCAGCTTGCCGAGGGCGTTGTCCTCATAGATTTTGCAAATCAGTTTTTCCAGTTCTCCGGCTCTCTTTTGGGCAGCAGCCAAACGCCTGCGCTTTTTCGATATATCGGCACTCTGTTGAGCAACCTGCGTCTCCTGAACAGTGTGAATAAATTCCGTCCGGTCATTTCTGGAATATTCAGCGATAGCCCGGAGCGTGTCGGAAACCAATGTCAGAACAGCGCTCTCATTGATACGGTGTTGAGTGGGGCATAGTGTCCCACACGGAATTTTGGTATAATTGGAACAGGTATATTGAGAAATCCGCCTGCCATTGTTGGTGCGGTGGACATACATCTTGCCGCCACAATCTGCACAATAGAGCAAGCCTGTGAGGGGAGCCGCTTCGCCCCAGCCGTTTGGATAACGCCGTACATTGCTGCGGATTTTCTGCACCAAATCAAAGGTCTGCTGGTCGATAATGGCTTCATGGGTATTCTCAAAGATCGTCCATTCGTCCTCAGAAACATAGTGGCTTTTCTTGTCCTTAAAGTGCTTGCGGGTCTTGAAATTGATGGTGTGCCCTAAATACTCTCGCTTTTTCAAAATGTTCACGATGGTAGATGATCCCCATCCATAGGGGTCTTTGACCGGCTTTGAACGGTTCACACCCTCGTTGAAGCGGGCAAGGTGTACGACAGGAATTTCAATCCGGTCTGCGGATAGTTTGCAAGCAATCTGATAAGGCCCATATCCCTCCAGCGTGAGGGAAAAGATACGGCGTACCACTTCGGCGGCTTCTTCATCTACCAGCCAATGCTCCCGCTTTTCGTCCCATAAGTAGCCGTAAATCACGGTGCCTGTCAGGTGCTTACCACTCATGCCTTTTGACTTAAACACAGAGCGGATTTTCCGGCTGGTATCACGGGCGTAAAATTCATTCATGATGTTGCGGAACGGGGTAAAATCGTCATCACCTTTCAGACTGTCTACACCGTCGTTGATGGCAATCAGACGAACACCACGCTGCCGCAAAACCTCCATAACCTGACCGACCTTCAGATAGTCGCGTCCTAACCGGCTCATGTCCTTGATGACGATTGCCTCTACACGCCCTGCCTCCACTTCCTCCATCATCGCCAAAAATCCGGGGCGGTCAAACCGGGTGCCTGAGATACCGTCATCTGTAAAATGCGTAGGATTTGGCAGCCCGTTCCGGCGAGCAAAATCCTCCAACATCTGTTTTTGGTTGGATATGGAATTGCTCTCGCCCTGTAACTCATCGTCCCGGCTCAGGCGCTCGTACAGTGGGGTAATTTTTTCATTTCTCATGGCTGTACCTCCTGAAACAAAAATGCTCTAAGTGATTGCTTCACTAACCATGACAAAATCATGATTAAGAAGTCACTTAGAGCATATATCACCTGCAGCCAGCTTGTATTTTTTGTACTGCCTTACCGCAAAATGGTTCGGGTCTTTCTGCTCCAGTTCATCAAACATCAGATCCACTGGATTCTTGAAATTCTCATCATCTTCCCTGGCTTCTGACGCATTGATCATTTCCAACAGAGTATTAAAATTTTTTTCTTCTTCCCTGCCTTCATACCAGATATAACCAATCAGGGCACAATAATAGAGTTTTTCCGCCTTTACCCAAAAATCCTCACCCGATTGCTGCCCTTCACCTTTGGTGTTAGCAATAATAGTTGTTACCAGTTTTAGAATATCTTTTTCACTGCAGATATATACAAATGGATTATAGTGCATGGATTTTTTGAAATTAATTGTATTCAAAACTTTGATTTTATACGGTTCGTATATAATTTTTCCCTCTTTGTCCCGCACGATTTTTCCATTCTCATCCGTCATCGGACTGCCTTTTGCCAGCATACTGCCAACTTCCAGAAGCACAGTTCCCTTCGGATCAGTAATCACATAAGAGCTGTGCATCTGCATAATGTTAGGCTTTACAAAAAATCTGGTTTTTCCAGAACCGGAACCGCCAATTACCAGAATGTTTTTATTCCTGGCGTATTTCGGATTCTTTGGTCTGCTTGACATAGTAAGACTCTCTGTTTCTGTGAGAATAATATTATTTTCAAATTCAGGATCCGCATATGGTCGTATATCTTTTTCTGTTCCCCATCTAGCAGAACCATACTCCACACCCAGCCGATATTTCCTGGCATTTTTCGTGCGGTAAATAATAACAAGTTTTACAACCACGCCTCCTGCGATTCCCCAAAACAGATCCATATGATTCAAACTTGGCCAGAGATTCCGAAACGCCAGTTCAAAGTAAGTAATAGTGTTCATAAATTTATCCCAGGAAGTTGCTCCGGTGTTTACCCGATACAGCCAGGCAATCTTATTGAAAAAATAAGCAAACATCAGATAGGGGAAATTAGCTAAAAACAGCTTTTTCTGATCTGCCCTCTTCAATTCACTTGCCTTATCCGTGATCAGATTTTTCACATCCGCAAGCATTTTTCCTGGGATACTCTCTGAAGAAAAAACAGCTTTTCCAGATATTTTTCTCTTTTTCGGAGAACCTCTGATATGCTGAACTTTTCCTCTTTTTTTCTTATGCTGCTGTTTTTTCTCCGTCATAAACTCTGCCCTCTGTCTTTCTGCTGTTCTCTTGCTCGTTCTCTGTTCTTTCCTTTAGACACAGCATCCTTAAAGTGCATGAGTTTTTTCATAACAGATGGTTTATCCTTTTTGTTCATCTGGACACCCAAATATTTCTTAAATGCTAGATTCATCATTTCTGTATCCTGCCCTTTAAAAAACACATAGTAGGTCGGTGGCTTGGTTGAACTGTCTTTTTTCAAGGCAAAATCTAAGCGGTATTTCTTCGCCACACGTTCAAAAGACTTGATATTTCCATCTGTGATCTCAATATTAGATAAACCAGAACCCTGGCTTTTCAATTCTTTGTATGACTGTTTTCCAACCTTATAAGGATTCCTTCCCTTTTGCTGCTGTCCTGACAGATACTTCCGCAGCATATTTTTTAACACGTCGGCAGTCACTCTTGCAGTTTTAACCGACAATGCGATTGTTTTCTGTGTAACTTCTTCCTGCAATTTGCACGCCTCCTTTCGATTCCGATCAGCAAATTACGGTGGCACTAACAGATGGGGGAGATATATTTTCATCGGAATTTGGCTCCTTTCCACTTCCCGACAAATTGTCGAGAAGTCCTCTCTTAAATATAAAAAGCCGACTGATTCCAATTTCTAATAAAATGGACCAACCGGCTACAAATTCTCTATTTCGTTTTTTCATTAATAAGCTGTTTTTTTATGAATACCAGCATTGAAATGAACTCAACTAACAACTCATATGCACTATGTATATCATCCGTTCCATATTCAACAATTCCATTATGCAGAATATTATTTCTAAACGGAATTCTTTTATCAATTTCCTTTGTATAAGCGTCAGTATTTGCAAACACTACATATGTAATTCCCATAACGTAAAGTTTTCCCACACTCTCAGAAGACATTCCCTCATTTTCATCTATAGACATTCGTTTTACTATTTGTTTCACTTTTGAATAAGGCTGTTTCGTGTAATTTAAAGTATTATATATTAACGGTTCTATATGTGATAACAATATTACTAATTTTTCACGTTCACTTATGGATGGATTGCTTATAATACTTTTTATATAACAATGTAATTTATTTTCTTGCTCATAATACTCCATAAGTTCTTCTTCCGCATCTTCTTTATCAATAAGCCCATAACTGTCTACCAACCACCAGACATCTTCATAATTCAAATCATAATTACTTAGTTTTTGAACGTTTGCAAAAAGTTGCGTATTCTTAACATCATCTGGTATATTTTTTAAAAATTCTGTCAAACTTCCAAATAAAGTATCTGGTATATTTTGTGAGAAACGACTTATTTTTTTTGAAAACTCAAGTAACACATCACCCAATTTATCTGTATCTATAAAATGATCTTCTTTATTCATCAGACCCTCCCTCTACTTATTTGTTCAATTTATTTTATTATAACCAATCATACTTATTCTGTCATTTATTTCTTAAACTCAGTAATAAATATACAGTACTGAATTGCACATACAACTTTCCTTCTTCCCAATCCATCTGATCCATCAGTAAACACTGAAATAATACATCTACATCCTGCAATTTATAAATCCGATTGCACGTTTCTGACAAACCTTTTAATTCCAGAACCTCTTGCATTGCGTTTCGCCTGTGCATAAGGCATTGCAGATATAATGCTTCCAGATGTTTCTGACTGAAAATAAGTGCTGTGATATCCTGTTCATTAACAGTACATTTACGTTTTTCTAACTCTTCCTGGGAAATATCCAGAAAACACCGGATATTTTCGACATATACATCACCATCAAATGTTGGATGTTTTTTCTTAATCCATCGTTTCGCCGCTACCTCCATATTCTTTCTGTCTCGATCAGATCTGGCACTACGGAAATTCAGCCTTTTGCCCATTTCTGCATAGATATTACTTTTCACCTGCCGATCTGCCAAAGCTGCGTATTCTTCATTGCGAAAAAAATAATCTAATAGTTGGTTCATCTTAGCCTGACTATCTACCAAATGATAACATTCCTCGGAAAACCCTAAACCCGCAAATGCAACTGGCGCACTTCCTTTTTTGATTTCTTTTTCAATTACTCTCAAAATGTCTCTCTTTGATTCCATTTCTTGCTTTCCTTTCTCTTCTTCAATTTTCTGATTCTGTTCACAGATCATCAATAAGTTTTCATCTGCTCTTTTCGCTGTCAGTGTTAATGAATAACAAACCAAAGCCAGAAATAGTGATATCAATGCACTTCCTACACCAATCATAAAAACTTTTCCCCCTCCAATACATGAAGCAATCCGTCCCACTTAAAAAACGGACTGATTTTTTTCAACATAGCAATCAAGTCCGCTTCATTTTCTATTTCAATGTCCAGAAATTCTATTGCACTGATTTCAAGTCCATCCGCAATTTTCTTTAATTGTTCTACTTTCGGCTTTCGTATGCCTATTTCATACTTCCGAATTGTATTCACATTAATTCCTGTTCGTTCTGCAAGCAACTCCTGCGATATCCCTCTCTGTTTCCGAAAATAACGAATCTTTTCATTTATCTCCATATCTTTCGTCTGTTGAACTTCTCGACAATTTGTCGGGAAGCTGTTCCCTTTCCCAGTTTTTTTTTGCTTCATATCCATACATAGATATTTCCTCATCCAATAGCCTTGCAACCATAAAGCAACAAGACAGCAAAAACAAAAGCACCATTCCTGCCAGAATAATAATTATCAAATCAATCACATCTCATTCTCCTATGTAAGCGGTACAGAAAAAGCAGCCTTGACAGACTGCTTTTTCAATCACCATATTCTATTTTTGTTCTCATGTAAAAAGGCTTCCGAAATTGTGCGAATCCCAAACGCTAATCCATCTATGTAAGCGTCTCTCTGTTCTGTTTGTTTAAGATTTAAAGTATATTCCTTGTAATCCTCAAACATTGCCTGCAGATCCGGACTCATTAGACTTATCATTTCCTTTTCTAATGTTTCACACAGTTCCTTTGTCTCTTCATAACTTTTACTTTGTGTTTCACATTGATTCATTGGATAAATGCTATAATACAATTTTTCCAGTTGCTTTTCGCTCATTTTTGATCACCATTTCTTTCAGTCTTTTTATGATCCATATAATTCCAGAAATGCCGTTTTTTAGCAAAATGCCTGCTACAGCTAATAATCTCCAGGCAAGAACTCCTATTCCAATCAAACTTCCTACCATCAGTTTAAGTACCACCAAACCAAGCATTTCCCCTGTCCCCACATTTCTTGGAACGACCAACAAAAACATTTTCTGGATTCCGAAAGGTATTCCCACAAAAAGCAATAATTTTCTCCAGTCTAATATTTCACCATTCATGCACATAGGGTGAACAATTAAGCAGATAATCATAGCTATTGCACCAGGAATTATCAATTTTGTTATAATTTCTTTTCCTCTCATATGCCACCTCCGTACATATCATGATTTACTTTTGCCTGGTAATAATTGCCTATTGTCGTTATTGAATTCATAAGACAGGTAAGCAAGTACGCTTTTATGTTCTTTACTTCCCTGGTATTCTCATGCAGACAGTCAAGTACATACTCTATGTGGCTTTCTTCCAGCAACAATAATCTGCTTTTTACGAACTGATATGGGTATTTCACTCCACTGATCGTAATATTCTCCCGTTCTATGCTGATTGTTTCCACAATTAGTGCCACAATTTCATCCAACTGTTGCTGTTCCCCTAGTCTGCATCGTTGTACAAGACAGTCATATTCAATATTTCTTTTTACAAGTGCAGTATTCATCTGGAATAACTCCATCTCTTCCATCAAATCCATTGACTGCTGTTCGGAAGAATCTGAAAGATTGATAAGATCAGTATTACTTCTGTCAGTATTACTAATATCAGTATAATTATAATTAGTATTATTAGGGTCGGTTTTTCCGACTTCTGTACTTCGGTTTTTCCGAACTCTTGACTTCGATTTTTCCGACTTCCAGACTTCGGTTTTTCCGAACTCTTGACTTCGACTTTCCAGAACTCCAGACTTCGGTTTTTCCGAACTCTTGACTTCGGCTTTTCCGACTTCTTGACTTCGGTTATCATTCTCTGCTGAATCTAATACTTTTTCTTTTCTATATACAAAGCTCTTTACATAAATAATTGTTGGTTTTCCCAATCCTCTCTTTACTCTTTCAATCAAACCAATTCCTTTATCAGTATCTAATTCTGCAAGAATTTTCACACCTTTGTCTTTTCCGCAATTCATATATTCCATCACTTGTTCCAATGTAAATATGATATAAACTTTCCCCTCATTGTCCACCCAATTATTTCTGATAGACAAAGCCATTCTGTCCAGCATCAGCCCATAAAGAACCTTTGCATCGCTGGACAGATTACGGAAATATTCATCTGTGAATAATACTTTGGGAATACGGTAAAAAGCAAACTGTTCCGATTCATAATCGTGAAAATAACCAAACTCTATTTTTGTGCTTTCGGATTTTGCCATTTTGCTTTCCCTCCTTCCCTCGTTATTGGCTTTTCTTCCAGTTATCAAGCAGTTCATAGATAACCTGTTCAATCTGTTCTCTGTTATATTCCTTTGGGAAATACTTTCGTATTTTCTTTTCAGTTAAAGTAACTTTTCCTGTCTCTGTTTTCTTTTCATTCAGAATAAGCTGTACCGCTAATTCTGTCAGATTACCTTCATCGCTGTATTGCTTCAGTTTTGTTGCCATTGAACCTGTAACAGAGCTTGCTCCAGACACTATGCAGTCTTTCACCCAAATCTGCTCCATTTCTGATAAATAGGTTAATGAAACACCTACTGTAAAATTAATCTTTCCTTCATCCAACAATTTCAGCAATTCCGGAATAAGACAGGTCAAGCGTATGTAACGCTGAACGGTTCTTCCACTGTCACCTGCAGCCTGTCCAACCAGATCTGCACTGTCAACAGAAACTGCGTTTTCCTCTTTTATGCCTTGATGTTTTACTGCATCCATCTTCATCTTATAAGCATATGCCTTTTCGCTTGGAAGCAAATTTTCTCTCTGTATATTAGAATCCACCATAACGATTACGGCTTCATCATCGGTATAGTTCCGTATGAGTACTGGCATTTTACTTTTTCCAGCCAGTTCGCAACCACGTTTTCTCCTGTGACCAGCAATCAGTTCATATCCTCCCTCTGCGCGAGGACGTACCAATGCAGGATTTAAGATGCCATAATTCTTGATACTTTCTACTGTTTCAGCCATTTTTTCATCATCATTTACATGAAATGGATGATTTCTAAAAGGATGTAACTCATTTAATGGCACTTCAACAATCTGATTAAGAGTATTCTGTTCGGCTTCATTGATTCCAAGCAATTCATCATAAGAAGTAAGCTGAATTTCTTTCTTAGGTTTACGCATGATTCAGCACCTCCTGGACAAGTGCCTGATAACTGTACGCACCTTTTCCTTTTGCATAATAAGAAAAAATACTGACACCTTCTGATGCAGTTTCGGCAAGAGCCTCTGTTCTTGGAATCGTCTGATCAAAAATTCTAATCTCTGCTCCATAAGCATCTCGTACTGCCTGCTTATTTCTCTTTGAATTATTATAATGACTGCTGTCCATTGTAAACAGAATCCCTTCAATTTGTAAATCAGGATTAAATCTCTGATGAATGCCTTTCACAACTTTCAGTAATTCCATGAGGCCATCTGCCGCATAGTATTGAGGCTGCACCGGAATCAAAACGCTATCAGCCGCACTTAACGCATTAATTGTCATCATTCCCAACGAGGGCATACAATCAATCAGGATATAGTCATAATCATTTTCCAAAAGTTCCAGATATTCTTTTAAGACTTTTTCTCTGTCCTCTACCGTAAATAATGACATGTCCATTCCCGAAAGAAGTTTATTAGATGGAATTACATCTATTCCTTCCTCATGGTGTAAAATTGCTTCCCTAGGATCAAATTCTAATCCCATAATGATATTTTCCATCATTGTTTTCAATGTTACCCTTAAGTTCTTTGGAAAACCAAGTCCCATTGTCAAATGTCCCTGTGGATCAGCATCTATCAGCATTACACGTTTTCCAACCTTAGACAGTCCTACTCCAAGATTAATAGTGGTTGTAGTCTTTGCTACTCCACCTTTTTGATTTGCGATTGCGATTATTTTGCACATGATATAATTCTCCTGTTTTTCTACTATTTTTTATTTACATTACTTTTTTCAATTTCAGCATAAGCTCTATAATATTTGCTCGTCCCTTTATTGGAATAAAGTTCCGATAATTCCATAACTTCAATTTTAGGATGACGCTGCAGGATTTTCTGAAACCATGCAATATCATTTTTTGTTCCCATCAGTCTCACTTTCAGCATTAATCTATTCCTCCAAGCATGGCATGTAACTTTTGATTGTACACTACATATTCCGGATAACGGATCTGTACTGCCTGCCAAAAATATGGTGCATATGCACAGCAGAAGATATCCTCTACTGTATACTGTCTGCACTCGTTTACCTGTTCCTCTGCATCTTCATAATCCCAAACGCTTGGCGTGCTGTTACAGTACAGATTAAATGCCATCCTCACTACTTTTAAGCTACCGCTTGTCTGCCATCCTTCATGTAAACATTTCGTTTTAACAGACCCCGTTTTAAAATTATAAATTCTGTCAGCATTTTTTCTGGTATCTCCATTAATACCCAGACAATAACACAATGCCTTATGGTACACATCCTGATACCGTACTTCTTGTAATTTTTCATAGTAGAATTTTTCATGTGCATCACTGATAAAAATAATGTTTTCTGCTCCTAACGCTGTACTTTTCATTTTGAACCTCCTTGAAATAAAAAAGGACCTTACCAATTGTTCTACCAATTAATAAGGTCATACTATATGTTACTTTTCACAATTCGTGCTAGGGATTCCTCTTTAGTAAAAACTTAGTAAAACATCCCTACTGGTTCAAAAATATACTGTAAAATCAAGGTTTTTCAGAATTTTGCTAAGGTAGTGCCGTGGCAGATAAAAAGCACTTTTATCATTGTTGCATAACCTCGCATTTCTTAGTTTTTCTTGGTATTTCGGGCTTTGTAAGCCTTTGTAAATTTTTGCTTTCTGGCATAACTTTGTTTATTTTTACATAACAGCATCTGCTCAAACACATCATCTTTCGCATTAACTATAGTTCAGTATATTTCGCCGCATTTCCTTTTGCTTTATCTACCGGGTACTTTGCTTCATTCTGTTTCATCTTCATATTCACGATTTCATCAGCATCAAGTTCCAATTTGTCCAGAAGATTTTGTGAATAAACAAGTACATCTGCCAGTTCTTCTTTTATATGCTGCAGATCATACTTTGTATCACTCCATTGAAAACACTCCAACAACTCTGCTGCCTCAATCACAATCGATTTTGCAAGATTTGCTGGACTATGAAATTGATCCCAATCCCGCTCTTCTGTAAATTTGCGAATACGCTCTATTGTTTTTTTCTTCATAAACTTTCCCCATTTATCATAAATCAACTCCAAAACGTACTAATCTGCTAACATCTTTTTATAAACATGACTCTTTTTACGTCACATTTACAATTTATCATTATTATATACCCTCACTCATTTAATAACTAAGACTTCCCATACCTAAAATGGGATTCGTACCTTAAAAATTCAATATTTCAGCTAACAAAATAGTGATTTATGCCGTTGCAATCTCTGGATGAAGTGCATTACGCAGATATTCTGGTAATCTTGCCTCAAAATCAGCAGTAAAAGCAGTCAGTTGTTCGTCACTGAGCTTTAAGATTTCCTGAAGGCTTGCCATTAAGACAGCCATCAGAATAGCAAGCGATCTGCTGAAAGTAATGTCTGCCATTTCATCGACAAGAAAGAAGAACAACTCACCAAGAGTTCTCTGATCTTCATTTTGGCGCTGTTCCATCGCAAGTAACATATATCTGGTAAACACAATGGCCACATGGGCTGTCAGTGCGTCATAAGATAGGCTGTGGCATTCTCCAATCAGGTTCAGCATAGATTTGCAGGTCTTGAAGAAAACTTCAATCTGCCAGCGTTTTCCATAAATACGAATGATCTCTTCTTCGGAAAGAGTCGTATCTGTGCAGATAAAAGCAAGCCACTCCTTGCGATTCGCTTTGTTCCTTACACAAACAATCTTTGCTGGAATCGGATTCTCTTTTCCGACCATAACGTCAACGGAAAGCAGATATTTTGATCTGCCACGACGCTTCTTATTCCGGGAATAAATCTCTTTGATGTTCAGCTGTTCACCACAGTATGAATATTTGATCCGGCTGCTTTTCTTGATCATGGCGATCACATTCATACCTTTTGAGTGAATGTCTGTGACTTGTGCCGGGTTGGAAAACCAGGAATCAAACAGGACATAATCCGCTTTCATTCCTGCAGTGAGGGCAGTGTCCAACAGGGTCATCATTGCTTCCGGCGCTTTTGTCTGAGCAAGCTTGCGTCTTTTTCCTGCAACGGTTCTGTTATCAAAGGTCTTTACCGGACCAATGATATTTGTATCTTTTGCAGATGCCAGCAGACAGCTGTTTACCGGGATCAATGTATTTCCATCGCTCCAGCTTAAAGTAAGCATTCGGAATCCTTTTTTAAAATGCATATCCGTGTGATCAAAAACTTTTGATCCCAGTTCTGTTTTCTTGCAGCTGGTGCGGTTAAAAAGACTGTCATCAATGATGAAGACATTTTTCCTGCTATCATTCGTCAGACCTTTGATGTCATTGTTTACGATATCTGCGGCAAGAAGAGAAGTAAAACGGAGCCAGTTTGTTTTTGCGGAATTAAGGAAACGGTAAAACGTGTTCTTGGAAAACTCTTCCTTAAAAGAGCCAGTCCGTCGCTGCATATACATACTTCTTCCGACAAAAATGTTGCTGAGTTTGTACCGAAGCAGAGAAACGGGAGAAATACCTTTTTCTTTCATCCCATTGCATTTGGCAAGAAGTTTGCCAACATGGTGTTTAGAAAAAAATCTCTGAACACAATCAACTAAGTCTTTCTCATCGGAATGGTTTTGTGGTATACTGGACATGGCATAAATCTCCTTTGTTAAAATGGTTTTTCGACAACTCCATTATACCAAGAGGAACAGATTTATGCCTTTTTTATTGGCTGAAATATTGAATTTTCAAGGTTCAACACACCGATACGGTGTGGGAAGTTTTAGTTAATAATATATTTTGTTCCTCTACCTTTTCCTTCAACTGCAATCACACCCTTTTTCTCCATAGCTTTCAGTAATTGTGTTGTTTTTGATTTGCCAAATGGGACATATGGTGCAATTTCACTTATTGGTTTCAGCATCGTCTTACTTAAAAATTTGTAAATCACTTTTTCGTCTTCGGTTAAATTGACATTCGTTTCAAATATCGGTAGTACAATTTTTATAGCATTTTCTGACACTTCAAATTCTGGTTTTATCAAACTCTCTGCATATAGTTGTTTGATTCGTGTAATTCCTGTTCCAAATATCTCTACTAATCCCAGTCTGTAAAATACATTTGCAAGATTTCTATTTCTTAAAATAGATAGTTTACCTGATAAATATTCTTCTGCCGTTATTCCAGCCGGCAATCCACCAGGAGACACTACTTCTATTCTATCATCAAACATAGAAACTCTGATGTGTGAATTAATATCCCATACCCTATGAATCAAAGCATTTGCAATTGCTTCTCTGAAAGCTGCTTCCGGTATTTTCTCTACCATCTTTCTGTCAGCCCCCTGTATTACTTCATATTGGTAATAATCTCTAAATACAGCAAGTGCTTTTTCATATATTTCTAAAACCGATATATGTTCATACGTTACTTGTATGATGTTATTAGAAGCAAAAACAACATACTTCCTTTCTTTTTTTGTTTCGTGGTTTAATACATTCAGATACTGTGACTTTTGATTTCGTTTTTGTAGCTCTGACTACTCAACAGGAGTGTATTGCCATCTCTTTTATCTGAATTGTTTATTAGCTGGATGTTGCCAGAGTGTTTGCTCTGAGTACTTATTTCAATCAAGTCTACGATGATAATTGTTGGTGGATACCACGGTATCAGACTTTATGAAAGGGAGGTACAACCTCATGATTTACGTCGGCATTGATATTGCCAAACTTAACCATTTCGCCGCTGCGGTTTCTTCCGACGGCGAGATACTCATTGAGCCGTTCAAATTCACAAATGACTATGATGGCTTCTATCTGCTGCTTTCTAAACTGGCACCACTTGACCAGAACAGCATCATCATAGGTCTTGAGTCAACGGCACACTATGGTGACAACCTTGTTCGTTTTCTTATCAGCAAGGACTTTAAAGTGTGTGTTCTCAACCCGATTCAGACTTCTTTCATGCGCAAAAATAATGTACGCAAGACGAAGACTGATAAAGTCGACACGTTTGTTATTGCTAAAACCCTTATGATGCAGGATTCTCTTCGGTTTTTGACCTTAGAGGATCTGGATTATCTTGAGCTCAAAGAACTCGGCAGATTCCGCCAGAAACTGGTGAAGCAGCGTACCCGTTTAAAAATACAGCTGACTTCTTATGTGGATCAGGTATTCCCTGAACTACAGTATTTCTTTAAATCTGGCCTGCATCAGCATTCTGTCTACGCCCTCCTTAAGGAGGCTCCAACACCTAATGCAATTGCTTCTATGCATATGACCCATCTTGCTCACATCCTCGAAGTTGCTTCCCACGGCCATTTCGGTAAGGACAAAGCCAGAGATTTAAGAGTTCTCGCACAGAAGTCTGTCGGTGTCAATGACAGTTCTTTATCTATTCAGATAACTCATACCATTGAACAGATTGAGTTATTGGATAGCCAATTATTTCATACAGAGCTTGAAATGGCAAATCTTGTCACCTGCCTGCACTCTGTAATTATGACCATTCCCGGTATTGGTTTCGTGAATGGTGGATTAATCCTTGGTGAAATCGGTGATATACACCGTTTCTCTGAACCAAAGAAGTTACTTGCATTTGCCGGTCTGGATCCGTCAGTTCATCAGTCTGGGAACTTCCAAGCTAAAAAAACACGGATGTCAAAGCGTGGCTCAAGAGTACTACGTTACGCACTCATGAACGCTGCCCACAATGTCGTTAAAAACAACTCAACTTTCAAAGATTACTATGATTCTAAGAAAGCAGAGGGACGTTCGCATTACAATGCACTTGGGCACTGTGCCGGCAAACTTGTCAGAGTCATCTGGAAGATGCTCACTGACAACGTAGAATTTAACCTCGAATAAGAGGTCTGTATACCAATATCGATAGATTTTGAAAAAGCACTCTAAGGGAGCTCTATTAAAGTTACCCTTTTTCACCCGAAACAGAAAAATAAATTTCTGGCTAATTTATACTTGACTTTTCATAGCTGGTCTCTTTTTTGAATAATACTGATATTCTCACCGAACTTAACAATATCAATTCCTGAAAAATGATTTTTATCTGCCAAAAGTCCCGCTGCATTATTATAACCATTTATATTGTCATACAGGTTCAATGTCTTTAAAGTATCTTGATTGAAAGTTTCAATGTAAATATTTTCTTTCAGTTTACACTGTAAAATTTTAAAAGATAGCTCCTGATCTTTACAAGGTAATTCTTCGAAGCTAATATTTTTTCCATCTAATACAAGCCTTGAAAATTCCAATGTATCTACCTCTATCGTTGCTGTATCATTTCGTTTGTATGCTTTTGATTTATATAAATACGGTTTTTGAAGACCACTTTTTACAGTAAGTTTTATCGTCTGGTCATTATTCTGTATTTCAAGTGTATAGTTTGGTTGAGGTGATATACTGTCATTGATTTTATTTTCGATATCCAGACAGGCCTGTTTTACATCTGGCAATCCTTTCACATTTCCATTATCATCAACCCCAAAAAGAATTGTTCCACCATTGTAATTCGAAAAGGCACTAACTGTTTTCAAAAAAGTATTCGTAATCGTTTCCTTGAATTCTAATATTCTTGTTTCACGCATAGTAATCGTTCCCTTTCCAACCATAATGATTATATTATATGCAAAAATGCGCAAAAAATCAATCGTATTTTTTTACGATTGATTTTTTAATTGATTTTGAGTGTAGTATTATTTTTTGGCCAACTGAATTATGACAACTTTTTTAATTATTCCGATTCGGTCTTCCAAAGGTATAAATAAGGTGTAAATTATTTGTTTCTATCTAGAAAATCCCACAAAATCAAGTCTTTCTCGCCATACTTTAAATGTTGCCGTGGCATACGAAAAGTACTCGAATCATTGTTTTTTCTCCTCTCAAATTGCCTTGAAATGCCGTATTTTGCAAGGTTTTATCAGCATTTCAAGGTATCGTAATTTTCTTCTCATTTACTACATTTTTTACAAAAAAGTGCAAAATGAAGCAAATCATTTCCATCTGTAGTAGTTAAATCGTAGTCAGTTTAGGGGGTGCAGACTACTGCTCAAAATAAACGCTTTTTTATTTTTGCTCATTTTCATCCTTATCATTATATATAAGAAATGTTCTCTTTGTAATCATTAGCAGTAACATTATTATCATAAAAGAAAAACTATACACAACACAAGATATAATTTTTTCAGCCATTTCAGACTCCGTCTCAAGTATTATGATAGATAATATTGCTGCCAACAAAGACAGTATAGTTGACGATACTATAGAGACAAAGGTTTCACCTACTACTTTTCTTTCTATATCATTATTGCTCTCCATTTTTCCTACAAGAATAGCTGCAAATCCAAATAAAACAGTAAACACAAAAGCGAATACTGTTGTTAAAACACTTGCCAAATCATCATCAATTATACATCTAAATCCTATTGTAAGAATTATTGCTAAACATATTGGCATAATAATAAAGCAAACAATATCCCACCATGATAGTTTTTCAGTTTTTGCATTTTTAAACACTTTTATTTGATTTACTAATACACTAAATACTCGTACTTTTGCATTTCCAAATAACATAAGTAAAATTATAACAGTAGTTGCTATTACAAGTACCGCTTTACCATACATACTATATTACCTCCGATTCAATTATTTTTTGATAATATTCATCAGCAAGTTCTATTAACACCTCAGCAAAGTTTTGTGTTGCTCTATAACCTTCATAAAGTTTTTGAGTAATATCATAATTTCCCATAATATGCTCAAAATCATTCCATTTTACATTTTTAGCTTGATTCCCAATTTTTAATCTAATTTCTGCATCATTATATTCTTCTGAATTTGGAAGTTCCGCTTTAATTTGGGAAAATGCATCTTCCTTATTAATTCTTTTTAACTGCATCTTTTGAATTATTCCAAGAATTTTTCGATTTTCACTTGCTTCCAAATTTAACCCTAAATCACGAATAATACATTTTTTCTTAGATACTTTCATATGATCTGCTATATCACTTGAGTTATTTTCTCTAGTAAATTGGAGTGTCATTCTAGTCGGTGAAACCCCCTGTATTTCATTAAACGGTGGGACTATAAGATCCATATCTAATTTTAACCCAACCGATTTCAACGTTTTATTTGCTGTTTCAAGAAATACACTTTTACACCCTGATCCATTTTGTCTATGAAAAATGGCAACTATTGTATCTCCATTTTCATAGACAAAAATGTGATAAGCATAAAGAGCCGCTGAATCTGAATCAAAATTATATTTTTTACCAGTTTGCCTTTTTATAACAACTACTGGTTTTCCCTGCTTACCTGCTCCTGGAATAATATGCCATATTTTAGTTCCTTCTTTCTCTCTCATAGATATTTTATCACCAGTCAAAAGAATTGCTCTATCTGTATTTTCTCCAATTGCAAGATTTTCTGTATATTTTTCATATTTCTCTATAAAATCAGAAAAATTATATTCAGGTTTTTTGCCTTCTTTAATTGCCTCTCTTTGTTCCTCTATTAATGGATTATTTCTTTGTAAATAACTAAATTTACATGAATATGCTGTAAGTGTTTCTACCTTTGTCATTTGATTACATTTCTTTTGTTTTTATCTAAATTGAATATATAAATCCTTTTTGTATATTCAGAATTATATCATACCTCCAATCTTTTCACCACAGAAAAGCACCCAAGTTACATAAACCTGGATGCTATCGTTTCCTATTACAATATTTTATTTTTAAACTACCTTGAACATATTCTGCTTCAAAGGCTTATCATCTTTATCCGAAATTCCCATTTCTTTTCTTGCATTTTCCAGTCCCTGCATTTTCTGTAGTTCTTTCTCTGCATCATCCAATCCCATATGGGTATACACATTCAAAGTAACTCCTATATCTGAATGTCCCATCAGGTATTGCAATGTCTTAGGATTCATTCCTGACTTGGCCATGTTGGAGCAATATGTATGGCGGCACACATGTGGATGTGTCAAGTATAGGACAAAAAAAATTTTATTTTTTTCTGCCGAAGACTATCTGACGCTTCCATCAGGTAGTCCCAGCACCTTTATTATCTTCTGATAAGTCATTTTTGTCCTGCTCAAGTTATCTTTGTTCTGAAAAAATATCGTCAAAATTCCATTCGATTTCGATTTCATCCTGACTATGAACACGGATCACCTTGATAATCTCACGCAGCTTCTCTGTATCGAACTTTTGAATTCCCAAGAAATCTTTTAGTTTTATTTTATCAGAAAGTTCATTTTGTTCAAGAAGCTTTTTGCTATTCTCCGCATCTTCTATTTTTCGTTTAATTTCATCCAGCTGTCCACTTATCTTTTCCGCTCTCTGCTTATACAAATCACGATCCATACGACCATCTTTGTAATCATCATAGAGTTTCATCTTTTCTGAAGTCAATTGTCGGCTCTATTTTTGCAATTCTGCGGTATTGATTTCTTTGTAGTCGCATTGCCTGTTGTAAGATACTTTCTTTTCTTTTTCCAACATTGACGCTGCATACTGATGAACAAGCCCAAGGATATTCTCCTCCAGCGGTTCCCGTCGGATCACCAGACTTCGACACACAGGATCTCCATTGGTTCGAGCATCTGAGCATTTTAGCAGATGCTCCGTTTCTTTTAGCAAAGAATGCCCACAGTTGGCACATAACAGCAATGCTGGCTGCTTTTTACGTCTTTCCAGAGTAAAATTGGTGCGTGATTCCGCAACACTTCTCTTCTTTTTCGGATGCATTTCATTTGCTTTTTCAAACAATACCCTGTCTATAATTGCCGTATGATGATTTTCCAGGCGAACCCATTCTGTTTCATCATTCAGAACTGCTTTATGACCGGTATGCATACTGCAACGTGTTTTTCCCCAGATTCTGGTTCCAATATAAATCTCATCCCGGACAATTGCCGCTACTGTCGTAGGGCTCCAGTGTTTCTTTTTGATCGTGTCAAACCTCTGGAACTGCACCTGATCCCCTCTTGATAATTTCTGCTCATCACAAGTGGCAATCGCCTGTCTGTTCAATTCCCTTGTAATATCTGCAAAACTTGTTTCTTCCGCTGCCATCCGAAAAATCATTTTCACGACTTTTGCAGCCTCCGGATCAACTTCCAGTCTTCCGTCTTTTCCTTTTTTATAGCCATATCTGGCATTTACTGGAAGGCGTGTACCATTTCTCGTTCTTGTCTGCAATGCTGATGAAATTTTCTTGGACAAATCCAGGCTATACATATTGTATACCAGATTCTGCAATGCTACATTCATTCCACCAGTCATTCCGCTGCTTGCTGCACTGTCATAGCTGTCATTAATCGAAATAAATCGAATCTGTAAAAGTGGAAAAATATATTCAATATAAAATCCAACTTCCAGATAGTCTCTTCCGAATCTGGAAAAGTCTTTTACAACTACACAGCCGATTTCTCCGCTTTTCATGTCATCCTGCAGCTGTTGAAATCCCTGCCTTTTAAAATGAGTACCGCTGACACCGTCATCCACATATTCCAGGATATCTGCCTCAGCAACACCTAACTGATCAATCACAAATGATTTTAACAGAATTCTCTGAGAAGTTACACTGTCGCTCTCTTTTTTGGCTCTGCCATCTACATTGTCATCTTCTGCGGATAAACGGATGTAAACAGCTGTTTTTCTATGATCTGTCATCTTGACTGTGCCTCCTTCTCTTTCTTTAATTTCTGTAAATCTGCAAACTGATCGTCATATACCAGCTTGATCTCATAATCATACTTACCATGGATAATAATTGAATCCACAAAGGCATCTGCCATTTCTTTTGTCAGCTTACGCTTTGACATATAAGTATGTATCACATTTCCCCAGCCTTCTTCAATGTGATAATCCTGGGAATACCGAACCTGTGCCGCCAATACTGTGTCCAGACGGCTCTTGATATTCTCAATTTCATTGGAATAGATTCGAGAAAACTGTATGTATTCTTCTTCTGTAATCAAACGTTCAGAATAATCTTCATATAAATCCGATTTACGCTTACTGATACGGCTTAGTTCCCGTCGAAGTTTCCCCACCTCTTTATCCAAAAGCAGGTACTGTGTCTGATTTTTGGAAGCTGCATTCATCTCCTGAATCATTTTTTCTGTATCCAATACGGTTTTCATATGCGTTTGGATCAGGCGAAGAACATCGTCATCCACATATTCTTTTCTGACTCTGTGCCCTTTGCATTGCTTTCCTCCGGATTTATGGTTAGTATTGGCTCCACAGATATAAAAGAATGTGCCATTTCTTTCTCTGGACAACGTCATGCGGTTGCCACAGCCTCCGCACCATATCTTTCCTGTATAGAAATTATGATTTCGAATAGCCCCATTGTTCTGCTGATGTTTCTTCTTATAAGCTTCCGTATATTCCTGGATTTTAGATTGTACCTGTTGAAACAACTCTCTATCTATAATCCCTTCATGCGTGTTTTCCACATGCACCCATTCACTCTCTGGTCGATTTCTCTGTTTATTTCCCTGGAAAACACTTTGCTGATATTTTCCAAATACAGAATCACCTGTGCAATGAACATCCTGAAGAACTCGTTTCACTTCATAATTGTTCCAGGGTTTTGACTCCGGTAGCGGCTTTTCACCGGTTTTATAGAATTTTCTCTGTAAAGTCGGCGATAAAACTCCATCTTTATTGAGCTGTCTTGCAATATCACTATAGTTCCTGCCATCCATATACATAGAAAATATACTTTTCAGATGTTCTGCAGCTTCTTCATCAATAATCAGCTGATGATGGTCTTCTTCTGACTTTCTGTAACCATACGGTTCCCAGGCACTTGTAAATTTTCCTTTTTTCCAAAGAGCTTTTTTTTGCGCTGCTACTCTTTTTGGCAAGGTCTTTCGAATAGAACTCATTGATAATATTCTTCAGTGGAACTGTAAGATCCACACCCTCTCTGAAGGAATCGAAATCATCTGTCACAGCCAGAAATCTTACATGGAAAAACGGGAATACTCGTTCAATATAATTGCTGGTTTCGACATAATTTCTTCCAAGTCTGGACAAATCTTTTACAGCAATTCCGGATAACAGATATACCTGCTTTTGGTCAGGTGAAGTATGTGTATCCATGCCCAGAAGTCTCTGAACAATTTCAAAATCGCGGTCACTCACCAGTGGCTCATGATTTTTCTCAATCCGGATCCAGTCATCTTCCGGTTTCACATAAGTCTGCTTCACTTTATGGTTCGGTGTTGTCCTTTTTCCCTGCACAAGATTTCCGATATAAACCTCATTTTTCAGTATCCTACGGACTGTAACAGAACTCCAAAGTGCCTGTTCTTTCTGCCGGAAGCCAGTTTCATAATGACTGCCGCTGCTGATTTTATATTCAAATGGGGAAAGAATACCCAGTTCATTTAAACGATTAGCGATCGCATCCTGACTCATTCCCCGCAGCTTCATCTTAAAAATATCCTGTACTACACTGCCTGCAGATGGGTCAATCTCTAATTTATGCTTATCTGTCTTTGTCTTCCTGTATCCAAATGCTACAAACGGAGTCACGCATTCGCCTTTTTTCCTCTTAATCTCAAGATTACTCCTGATCTTAATAGAAATGTCACGGCAATAAGCATCATTGATTAAATTCTTAAATGGAATAATGATTTCGTCTGCCTGATTCTTTCCCTTGAGACTGTCATAATTGTCATTTATGGCAATGAAGCGCACGCCAAGAGCCGGGAATAATCTCTCGATATACTTCCCGGAATCAATATATTCCCTTCCAAATCGTGATAAGTCTTTTACCACTACGCAGTCTACAATCCCACGCCGGATATCTTCCAGCATTGCCTGGAATGCTGGGCGCTCAAAATTAGAGCCTAAGTATCCATCATCAACTCGGACTGAAACAACTTCAATATCTTTTTTGTCTTTCAGGAAATCCAGAATCAAAGCTTTCTGGTTAGAAATGCTGTTACTTTCCAGTTTTGCTGAACTGGAAATATCGCCATCTTCTTTAGATAATCTGACATAGATGGCGGCATGATAGATTTTATTGATATTCTGATACATATCTTACCTCCTTTTATTACGTCAGAAAATCCATGTAATAAAAGGGGGCTGCATAATTTGTCCTTACCGACATTCTAACACAGTCCCCTCAATCTTGCCAGTACTTTTTCAGACACTCAGAAGCATATTCTCAAATGCCTGCTCCATAGATATACCGTTATTGGCAAATCTGACTTTTACTTTCATATTGCCGATCCGGACCAAATATGGATTTCCTACTTTATTCAGAAAAATATCTCTCCGTTCCTGAAGCGATTTATTTCTGTCTGCTTTTATCATCCGTAGGTCAGTCATTTCATTGATATCTACATCACTGAAATCCTGCTCCAGATAGTTTCTATATTTCTCTGCCGTCATGCCCTTCTCCTTCCATTCCCATCTGAATCCGTACTGCTTTCAGTACCCGATCCAGGCTCCACTTATTTACTCTTCCGCATTTCTCAATAATACATTTTGTAGAAATGCTCATAACCTGTTCAGCCAAGGCCAGGCTTCCTTTTCGGATCCCTGTCATGTCATATTTACTGATAAATACATGTGTTGGTAAATACCGCTTCTTATATATTCTTGATGTCAGCGGAACTACTGTAATGACTGAACTGTATGTATTAGCTTTGTTATTACTTACTACGATCACCGGTCTTACTCCACCCTGAACCGAAGTTGTCGGGAACATACCGAGATCCGCCCATAAGATATCTCCTCTGCGGATTGTCATTTGTCCTCTCTCCAATCTATTATTTTTACTTGTAAAGCATCCATAGCGCTATATTGGCTCCACAGGAATACGGCAGAGTTTCTTTCCCATAAGGAAAGCTCTGCCGCATAACCTCTATAGCCAATTTGATTATTAAACAGTGCTCGCTCGATTCTATTTATCCCCGATACCCCGAATCGTTACTCCCGCATATGCAGGAAGGGAATAATAACCTGCCCGAATGCATACTCCGGACCACAACCCGAAAACTCTCGTTTCCAGGCTCCAGCAGTTCATAGGTTTACCAGTTACAGACTTCTCAGGGTCTGCAAGTGTATCGCATCTCACACATGTCATCGCATCACCAGCCTGCCGACTGGCTTTGGTCAGTGCTTTTTCGCAGCATTATTAGCTCTAAAAATGTTTTTACGTCTTATAATCCTATAGCGGCATCTTCCTCGTGCTCACTGTATGAAATGTCACGTCAGTTATTATTGGATATTCAGTTATCATGGTGCATTTTAGGGAGTCCTTAAAGCTCCTCTAATTACTAAAGTCAAATGACTTCGGCTGATGCAAAAAATTTTCCAATATTTTTTTAAAAAATTCTTTCATATACATTTCACGCATTTTATTAAGGATCGTTTTCAACTTGTACGCTAATACCTGTCTGGAAATCCCCATAATCTCAGCCATCTGTGTCTGTGTCTTATTTTCAAAGAAAATGCCGTAAATAATCATGCGTTCCTCGATATTCAGCTGATCGATCACTTTATGAATATCCTACTGTTCCATTTTTGTCAGTACACTGTGCTCCACGTCACAATTCAAATCTGGGAAATCCTCAATCATGAATCCTTCCCCATCGATGGACTGTCCACTGTAAGGTACCTCCCGCAGCATCTTATCCACGACTTCCCCCAGCTCGTTCTTAATCTCAACTTTTTTTGCCTTGCTGCTTCTGTAAAAATTGTTCATCGCATACGCAACTTCTTTTGTAATCTCAATCATTTCTCCATCAATATTTGCGTAGTACTTTCCTTCATAAAAATATGGGTGTTCAATATACATATCCGTTCCTCCTGAATTTGAAATCTTGTTGCTCGTTTCAACTTCAGAAGGCGGACCTCTGTTTAGGATCATGCCTGCTCCACCTTTATCCTGCCGGGACATCCCCGCAGTTATTGGCCGAGAAATTCAGGCACGAAAAAAAGCCCCAGTAGTTTTTTTCTTAACTACTGAGGCTTTCGTCTCTTTCTTGTATTCAGTTATCTATGCCTTCTTTCATCAGCATAATCATTGTATCAGGATAAAGTTCACAAAGTATCCGCAATACGTTCCCATAAGTTCATGTCATTATTGAAATTGTACATATTTCAGTATGAAAAGTTCACCATTCAAATTCTGATTATTATTTCTCCACATACTCTTCTGCCATATGTACTGCCATAGCACCATCTGCCACTGCTGTTACTATCTGACGAAGTAACTTTGTTCTGACATCTCCTACAGCATAAACACCCGGAATACTCGTTTCAGTGTTTTCACCTGCCACAATATATCCTTTATTATCCAGTTTTATCTGATTATCTAAAAAATCTGTTGTCGGTTTTCTTCCTATACTCACAAACAGGCCGTCACATTCTATAATGTTTTCTTCTCCTGTAACTGTATCTTTCAACCGCACACCAGTCAATCGTTCTCCATAAATCAGTTCATTTACTGTATTGTTCCATCGAAACTCTATATTTTCAGTTTTCATCAGCTGGTCATGGTAGATTTTCGTTGCACGTAATGTATCTCTTCGATGAACAATGATGACTTTCTTAGCAATTCGACTTAAAAGAACAGCATCTGATACAGCAGAATTTCCACCACCAACAACCACCACGATCTTATCTTTATAAAACATACCATCACAGGAGGCACAATAAGCAACCCCATGACCTATCAATTCTTTTTCTTTAGCGAGACCAAGTTCTCTTGGATTTGCTCCAGTAGCAATCACTACTGTTTTCCCAATATAAATTCCCGAACTAGTTTCTACTCTCTTAAGCTTTCCTGTTAAATCCATATTAAAAACTTCAGCATATTCACTTTTAGCGCCAAATTTTTCCGCCTGTTTTTGCATTTTCTCTGCCAATGAAAATCCGTCAATTCCATTTTCAAAACCAGGATAGTTATCAATCTGCCAGGTCAATGACATCTGACCACCTGCAGATAATTTTTCTAAAACAATGGTATCAAATCCTGCTCTGGCTGCGTATAATGCTGAAGTATACCCTCCAGGTCCTCCCCCCACGATAATCATATCGTAAACATGATTTTCATTCATACAGCAGTCCTCCTTTTATTTTTCCAATGCTTCATTAATAAAATTCTCTATCATTATTTTTGATTCAGGTGCAACAATAGAATCTATTGCCTTTCCATTTCGATATAAAACCAGCGTAGGAATCACCTCAATCTTTTCAGCTTCTGCAATCTGTGGTTCTTCATCAATATTTACTTTTCCAGCAACAAGAATATCGCTGTATTCTTCACTTATTTTTTCATAAGCTGCTCCAATTCTACGGCAATAACCACACCAAGGTGCCCAGAAATCAACCAAAACCGGTTTTTCCTTATGAATTAATTGTCCAAACTTTTCTTTATTTATATTTATAGATGTCATATTTTTCAACTCCTTCTCCTATTTGAACTTAATATACCCCAAATAAGTGCTTGCTTCCGTGATGATATCACAGAAAAGTTGATTTACTTTATTACGCTTTATTACTTCTATTTACAGCATATGTCAGTTATATAATTGACTCTTCTCAATAAATTAAGTATACTCTCATCTTTGACAGTTACAAAAAGATGGGAGTATTATACGTTCAATTCATTATTTTCGGCAAGTAAGAAATAATCAATATGAGAATCACATAACACAAAAGGATGTGCTGCGGTAACTTCTACATTACCTTGGCACATCCTTTCGTACTATTATTTTTTGCTATTCTTCTTAATGGCAGCTGTGGCTTCCACATCCATGCTCACCACATGTATGTCCTTCCCCGTGGTTGTGCTCATGGTGAGAACATTTCACATCCGGATTATACTCAAGTGTTTCATTGATAAAAGCTTCTACTGCTTCATCTGCATCTCCGGAAACTCCTCCGAAGAGCTTGATGCCTGCTGCCGCTAACGCTGTCTGTGCGCCGCCTCCGATTCCGCCACAAATCAAAACATCTGCATTCAATGCATTAAGAACTCCTGCCAATGCGCCATGTCCGCTTCCATTCGTATCTACTACTTCTGAATGTACTACTTTTCCTTCCTCTACATCGTAAATCTTAAATGTCTCTGTGTGTCCAAAGTGCTGGAAAATCTGTCCATTTTCATATGTTACTGCTATTCTCATAATACCTTCTCCTTTTTCTGCTGCATATTTTTTGTAAATTTCCTGTTTGTAACATCCTCCAAAGCTGCAGTTGCCGCTCTGACCGTCACAGATTCTGAAATCCCCGCCCTCAATTCTGAGCGGATGTCCGTCAATAAGTGCATCTGCTATTTTCTTCCGGGCAATCTCGTAAATCCGCTGGACTGTCGTTCTTGCGATCTGCATAGATACTGCACACTGCTCCTGACTATAACCTTTCTTGTCCAAAAGACGGATTGTCTCGTACTCATCCACCGTCAGAACAATGGGTGTTTTTTTCTCCGTATCATCTGCCGGAAGAAATTCTAAAACATTGGGGAAATGGCAGACTTTTCTGCATTTTACTGGTCTCGGCATAAACTGCTCCTTTCTCGCTTTTCTTATATAATAGTCCTATAAAAGGCATATGTCAATAATATTTTTGACATATGCCCTTTATGAATCACCTTATAGTATTACTTCTTTTCATTATTTTTTAATTTACAGATACCCTGCGTCATTGTTCCCATTGGACAAAATGTACACCAGGTTCGTGGCTTATATAACACCATTACAATCAACCCTAACAACAAAGATGTAAGCATCAAACTATAAAATCCAAAACTAAACTGTGCCACCCAATCAGCTACTGTTCCGGCAGTGTATGTCCATCCCCACGGAACACGGAAGGTCCAGAATAATTTGATGGCTTCACGCAAGGAGGATGCTCCGGCACCAACTAAATATGTCTGAAATACCATATTCCCAAACATTGTAAGGAAAAATATCAAAAAGCCGTATCGGAACCATTTTGAACTCATCCATCGCGGGGTTGGTTTATTTCTTGAGCATTTTAAATCTCCACCCAAGCTTACTAAAAAGCTGGCCACGTCCACACAAATGATTACAGAAAAATTTATTTCCACCGAATATTGCTATTCCTAACGGCAACAGGAAATCAATCATCCCAAACCAAGCGAACAAAACATTAAAAAAACCGAGAGCAAAATAAAGGATCGCCCATATCCATAAATAATCATACCAATGTTTCTTTTTCTTCACATCGCTGTCCTCTCTTTCATTTCAATACAACCTGCCGGACAGGACTTTGCACATTTTCCACATCCTACACACACTGTTTCTTCTACCACAGCATAACATCCATGGTAAACTTTGGCCGCTGCAAGCGGACAAGTATTTTCACATACTCCGCAGGCAACACATCTTTTTTTATCGACACTTGCCACTCTTTTTGCTAATGCTTTGTTCCCTTTTCAAATTTTGTATCTCTATTGTACCTGAAAAAGGTAAATCCTTCTGCGACATTATTACATAAGAATTTACCTTGAACGCTAATCATTACAATGACATATTTTTATTATACATTACCTTTATATTTATATATGATGTTTAGAATCTCCTCAGTTGTTCGAATAATTTCTTTTTGTTTTTCTTTCATTGTTATAGATTTGCTTTCTTCTTCAGCTAACGAAGAGTAAAGGTGAATGGTATTAGCATGATTCCATATCTCATCGCAAATTTTCTCGATTTCATCAGCACTCCGAAATGCCTGGTCTGTTTGCATTTGCAAGTGTTCTCGTTGCTCTTCTAGATGATTCATCCGTTCTTGTAACTGATCCCTTTCTTTCTGCAATTGATCATGTTGTATTTGCAGTTGATCTATTTGTATTTTAATTTCACTCATCTTTTCTTTCTGTCTCCGCATAAGCATCATCAAATATACAACTACAAATCCAAATAATAGTATTATGTACAGCATAAACTTCTCCTCACGACACATATATTTCGACGGTTTTCCGCAAATCAACTATTGATAATGGCATAGAAAGAACAGTTAGTTTTTCTGAATTTTTTTTAATCTCAACAGCATCAGGATTGCCTGTGATTAAAATTACAGGTGTTGTCCTGTCCGCACGCCATGGCTGATTCGGTTGGCTCGTCATATCTTCGGTAACAATCCAAAGATCCGGCTTATGTCTGCCTAATTTTGTTTTAGCACTTTCCGGTGTATAAAACAGCATGATCTGATCTGAAATAAACTGCAATGTTTCTTTTAATCCTTTTGCATAACGTTCACTGCCACAGACTAGTGCAATAATGGAAGCAGCTTTCTTTTTTTGTGTTACCTGAACAAAATCCAAAACTGGTGTATTATAGAGACTAAAGTCTTTTTCCAAATGAACTTTACCATAATAACTCTTTGCTGCCTTGCACATCCTCAGACAAAACTGTTCTATGTCTATATGAATATCGTTTCCGTTCTCCTGTATGTTCATACTGTCCAACTGACAAACTGACATTCCACAGTTTAGTCCAAGATGAAAGCGTATATTATTTTCATCATTCAAAAATCCTTTATTTTGATGAAGATATTCACATCGAAGCTGCCAACAGCGTTCTCCGCAAATATATGGCTTTTCACCGGATTGAGATAGTTTAAAGTAGTCCCCCTGCATATTCATCAAACCAGCGAATATACTGGGTTCCCACATCACGGGTCGGATTCTTTTGCCGATCCAGCATAACCCGGCCATCTCGATAATGTTTAACAATTTCCGGGAAAGCAATACCTCCACAAATATCTGGCAAAGTCAATGCCAATGCCAGTGCAGACTGCCATCGTCCATCTACAATATTCAGTTCTACTTCTTCAATTCGGTCCAAAAATGTAAAACTGACATCTCCCTGCATTATTTATCCCTCCCTCATATTTACAACCGTCATGTACTATAGTCAGTATATTTTTATTTATGGCATATGTCAATTATTTAATTGACGCATCTTAAAAAAGCAAGTATACTATGTTCGTAAAGGAGATGACTGCTATGAGCTTCGAAAATTATTTTCCACTATGGAATGACTTAAATACAGCACAGAAAAAACTAATTTCAGACAATTTAATCACACGGGATGTAAAAAAAGGAACGATCATTCACAATGGAAACCTGGACTGTACTGGATTATTGCTGGTTAAATCCGGGCAGCTTCGAACTTACATACTTTCAGATGAAGGACGGGAGATTACACTTTACCGTCTGTTCGATATGGATATGTGTCTTTTATCCGCCTCATGTATCATGCGGTCTATTCAATTTGAAGTAACCATTGAAGCAGAAAAAGATACGGATCTTTGGATCATCCCTGCTGAAATCTATAAGGGCATCATGAAAGAATCTGCTCCTGTCGCAAACTATACCAATGAGTTAATGGCTACCCGTTTTTCTGATGTCATGTGGCTGATTGAACAGATTATGTGGAAGAGTTTGGATAAGCGTGTTGCTTCATTTCTTTTAGAAGAAACATCCATTGAAGGAACAAATGAACTGAAAATCACTCACGAAACTATCGCAAACCATCTTGGTTCCCACAGGGAAGTTATTACTCGAATGCTTCGATACTTTCAAGGCGAAGGACTCGTCAGACTCTCTCGCGGCAAAATAACAATCCTTGATTCGAAAAGACTGGAAACACTACAAAGATCATAAAACGTTTTTTTCTCTAAAGAATCCTCCATTTATCAGAATTATGAAAGTCATTCTAATAAATGGGGGATCTTTTTATACTACAATCAAACTATAAAAATATTTTATTTATTTCTAATAATCCATACCACATGCATATGATCTTTCAATCAGTGCATGGTCATTAGCCACTGCATCATAAAAGCGGAATCCACCTGAAAAGTTGTATGTTTCATATCCATTTCCTTCCAAAATACGGCTTGCAATATAACTGCGTAGCCCACTCTGGCATATCAGGTAAACAGGCTTTCCCTTCTCAACTTCATTGATACGTTCCCTCAGTTCATCTACAGGAATGTTTTTAAATCCATTAATATGGCCCCTGCTAAATTCACCTACTGTTCTCACATCCAGCAACACAGCATTTTTATCTTTAGAAATCTTATCCATATCTTCCAAATGCCATTGTTTTAAGGTTCCTTTTGCTATATTGTCTATCATGAATCCTGCCATATTTACAGGATCCTTTGCAGAGGAATATAGCGGTGCATATGCGAGATCCAAATCTTTCAACTGGGTTGCCTTCAGTCCTGCATGAATTGCTGTTGCCAGCACATCAATACGTTTATCAACACCTTCATATCCAATAATCTGAGCACCAAGCAAACGATAAGTCTCTTTTTCAAAAACCACCTTCATGGTCATCACTTTTCCACCAGGATAGTAACCGGCATGACTCATAGGAGAAAGAATTACTGTATCTACATCTAACCCTGACTTTTTGGCATTGGTTTCATTGATACCTGTAGTAGCTGCTGTCATATCAAATACTTTGATAACGGAGCTTCCCTGACTGCCCAGGTAACGACTATCACCGCCACAAATATTATCAGCGATGATTCTGCCCTGTTTATTGGCTGGTCCTGCCAAAGAAATCAGCGCATCATTACCCGTAACATAATGTTTTACCTGAACTGCATCACCTGCAGCATAAATATCCGGTACAGAGGTTTCCATTCTGTCATTCACTACAATACTTTCCTTGATGCCAAGTTCCAGACCGGCTTCTTTTGCTAATACTGTGTCTGGTGTGACTCCGATTGCCAGAACTACCATATCAGCCTGAAGGGATGGATTATCTTTCAACATGACCTCCACTCCGTTGTCTTTTTCTTTAAATCCTTCTACTGTATAGCCCAGTACCAGTTTTATCCCATGCTTTCTCATTTCATTATGGATCATGGATGCCATATCCGGGTCAAAAGGGTTCATCAGCTGCTTAGGCCTCTGGACAATCGTAACATCCATGCCAAGCTCCCTCAAATTTTCTGCCAGTTCCAGACCAATAAAACCGCCACCTGCCAATACAGCCGATTTTGGATGATTCTTATTTATATATTCCTTTATCCGAAAAGTGTCTTCTACAGTACGAAGTGTAAAAAGTTTATCAATACCTACTCCGGGAAGTCTCGGCTGTGTTGGCTTTGCACCTGGAGAGAGGATCAGCTTATCATATTTTTCTTCAAATATCCCACCATTCTCTAAATTTTTCACTGAAACCGTTTTACGTTCCGGATGTATGGAGATAACTTCATGATGAATTTTCATGTTAATACGGAAGCGTTTAAAAAAACTCTCTGGTGTCTGTAGTGTAAGTTCTTCCGGGTCTGTGATCACGTCTCCAATATAATATGGAAGTCCACAATTTGCATAGGATATGTATCCGGATCTTTCAAACACAGTAATTTCAGCATGTTCATTCAGTCTGCGTATTCTTGCTGCGGCTGTAGCTCCTCCGGCTACACCTCCTACAATTATTACCTTCATCTTATTTTTCCACCTTTCCTGAGTAAGCTACAATGCCACCGATATTATTTACTTTAGAATATCCCATTCGTTGCAGTATCCCAGTTGCCTGGCGGCTTCGTGAACCGGAATAACAGTATACAAACAGTGGGATATCCTTATTCTTCGCTACAGAAGCAATATTGTCAAGTTGCTGCAACGGCACATTTTTACTTTCTGGTATATGTCCTTCCTGATATTCCTGCGGTGTACGTACATCCAGCAGAACTGCATCATCAGTCCTTTTATATTCTTCTATGCCTTGATTAATATTCGACTGTTTAAAGAGATCAAAAAATCCCATTAGCACACCCCCCTAAAGCATTTCTAAAATCGCATTCTTAGGTCTCGCCCCTGAAACCTGCTGTACAATCTTCCCATTCTTCATAACCACTAAAGTTGGAATGCTCATAATACTGAACTTATTTGCCAGTTCAGGCTCTTCATCTACATTAATCTTTCCAACTTTAATATCTCTACGCTCACTTGCAATCTCCTCTACAATAGGTACTACCATACGGCAAGGCGCACACCAAGATGCCCAAAAATCTAAAAGAACGGGTTTATCGGAATTCAGTACTTCGTTCTGAAAATTATTTTTATTGATATTAATAGCAGACATTTTACAGTCCTCCTTATCTTTTTCTTTTTGTAGATTTATTATAGTCTTAATTTCATTTATTTTCCGTGATTACATCACCATACCTCATTAACTTAACTTCTTGCCATACCATCTACACTTAATATAACACCTGTAATGTAACTCGCCTCATCTGAAGCAAGAAACACAAACGCATTGGCAATATCTTCTGGCTGTCCAAGACGACGCAATGGAATTCTTTCAATCATAGGTTCGATAACTTCCTTTGGCACGGCCTTCATCATATCAGTTTCTGTAATCCCAGGTGCAACTGCATTAACACGAATACCTTTAGGTCCTAGTTCTCTTGCTAATGATACAGTCAATCCGTTTACTGCAAACTTGGATGCAGGATAAGCAAACCCACTTGGCTGTCCAGAAATACTCACCATGGAAGAAGTTGAGAGAATGACCCCCTTGCCTCTTGCCACCATACATTCTGCAGCTACACGAGTAGTATTAAATACTCCTTTTACATTTAGATCCATGACTTTATCAAAAGTCTCCTCTGTATAATCCATAAATGAAGTGTTTTCTGAAATTCCTGCATTATTTACCAGTATATCGACACATCCATATTTTTCAATTGCCTCTTTAAAGGCCTTTCTGACAGACTCCATGCTTGCAAGATTTGGACTAATTCCAGCAACTATTGCATTGGGATATTTTTCTTTTAATTTATCTACAGCAGTATCTGCCGATTCCTGTGAACTTGCCGCCAATACAACTGTAGCGCCTTCCTTCAAGAATTTATCAGCTGTAGCAAATCCTATGCCACGGCTTCCACCCGTAATGATTGCAACTTTATCTTTTAATCTCATTTAGACTACCTCCTTACTTAGTTTCTAGCTACATTATAAGCAAAAGGTAGATTATTTTCTGTGATATCATCACAAAATATCGCAATAAAAAACCCTGTTGCTCACGCAACAGGGTTTTGATTTATCCATCCGTATTTAACACAAGATTAGGCTTCTATTCAACTTCTGAAAACTGATCTTTTCCAACATTACATAATGGGCATTCAAAATCTTCCGGAACATCCTCCCACTTTGTTCCTAGTGCAATACCACCTTCAGGATAACCTTCCTCTTCATCATATTCCCATCCGCAAACGTCACATACATATTTCATTAGTTTGTTCCTCCTTATAAATATATTAATACACAGCATATATTACTGTTGTATCTGAATTATTTTGTAATCTTAGCACGAAAGTCAAGTGTTTTTAGCATTTCCAGAGTCCATGAAGATTGCAGTATGCGTATACTTCTTCTACATATTCTCCATCACAGAGGCAGAAATCCGCAATAGGTTCCTGTCCTGGAATTAGCTGTTTTCTATAAATACCCTGATTTGTATTTAGTGTAATCCATTCAATGAAATGATTATCAAGCATTGGATGTTTTGTTTCACCGACCACAACATGTACATGCTGTTTGTCCACTGTATATACAGGTACATGCTTCTCAACAGCAGCATCTGTCACTCCAGCTTTTAACTCATGTATAGCCTCTCCGCAGCACATTACTGGTACGCCTTGATCCTTTACCATTTCAATAATGTTTCCACAATGATTGCATACATAATATTTTACTTCCATCTTTTTTATCTTCCTATGTTTAAAATTTAAAATCCAATTGTTTCTATAACTTTTTTCAAAGCATCCGCCGATTTCTTAAACTTTAATGCTTCTTTACCAACTGATGCAGAACCAACAAAGCCACAGCCTATCATTACTGCTTTTTTTAATAATCACTTTCTTCTTTGTAATAATCTCCTTCTCTTTAATAGTTCTCTTCACATACTTCGAAATAACTCTGTGGATGGTTACATACTGGACATATCTCAGGTGCCTTTGTTCCTACCACAACATGTCCACAGTTACGGCATTCCCATACCTTAACTTCACTCTTTTCAAACACCTGTGCAGTTTCAATATTCTTAAGAAGTGCACGATATCTCTCTTCGTGGTGCTTCTCAATCTGTTTATTATCAATAAATAATAGTAGTAATTACTATTATTATAATAATCAATATTACTGATTACCTTTTATTTAAAATAATCATTCAATCATCATTTTTTCCGTTCAAAAACATATTCTGCATCTGATGATAAATCAGAGCAGAATGAATAGCCTAGTCTATCAAATTTCTTAATATCCTCAGGATTTTCAATTCTGTTTTCAGCCATGAACCTAACCATTTCACCACGGGCCATCTTAGCATATGTACCTTTTGTCACCAGTTTATCTCCTGATAACTCACAAAATGTAATCGTAATGTATCTATCCTGTCGTGTCAGATATTTTTCTATGCACTTAGAGTATTCTTTCGATGCCAGATTGATTATAATCCTGCTGTTATCAATCACTGAGCGGTATAATAAATCTCCCCAGTACTCATACAGATTTTTTGTTTCTCCTATTCCAACCTTCGCCTGCATTTCCAAACGATAAGGTGTCACACCATCCCTTGGTTTTAGCACACCATAAAATGCAGATATTATTCTCAAATGATTTTGTACATACTCGAACTGACTGTCCTCAAACACGGATGGAGCCATATATTGAAAAGCAATTCCTTCATATGATAAGACAGCTGGGGTAAGTAAATGATAAAGATCCATGTTTTCCAATCTATTGAAGTTCTGTTCTGTAATTTTGTCATTACATTTCCAGATAGTCTTCAGTGCTTCTTTTGACTTACTTTTCAACCAACTTTGTATCTCTGTCGTCTTTTCAATAAATTCAGGCAATCCATCCGGCGCTATGCTGTCAGTATCTGTAATCATCTTTTTAGCAGGGGATAATATTATCTTCATTAATCTAATTCCTTGAGCATATTTTCAGGATCATCTGCAGCCTTGACTTTATCATTTGCCTTTATAATAATCCCCTGTTCATCAATAAGATATGTGGTTCTTACTACTCCCATAGAGACTTTGCCATAATTTTTCTTTTCTTTCCATACATCATATGCTTCAATAACTTTCCGCTCTGGATCTGCTAAAAGTGTAAATGTCAATCCATATTTTTCCTCAAATCTCTTATGAGAGGATACAGAATCCTTACTGACTCCAAGAATAACTGCTCCTTTTTCGGTAAACTGAGGGTATCGCTCAGAAAACCCACATGCCTGTTTCGTGCATCCCGCTGTATTATCCTTGGGATAGAAATATAAAATCACTTTTTTTCCTGTATAATCCGATAATCTATGTATTTTCCCATTTTGATCTGGCAACTCAAAATCCGGTGCCTTAACCCCTACTTCCAACATTATTTATCCCTCCCTTTCTGTATCTTTCTCTTTATTCGCCTTTTTCTTCCTATTCCCGGTAATCATTTTATGACCTGTATATATCGCCATTACCATACATAACATAGAACTTAAAGCAAAGTATTTGTGACTTGATTTTTGCTTTTTATATCCAGTGTAAAAAGTCCCAAGCATTGTGATCAATGCTCCTACTGACCAATATTTATGTGCTTTCATGTAATTCCTCCATTTTTCAGTGTATTCAATTCTAATTATACGCTACCATATTCCTATGTCAATTTGATAATAGAGCATTCCTATAAATTTTTTCAAAATATCATTGTCAAAACTATGTATTGTTATCCTTTAATTTTTCTTTGAAATAATTGACAAAAAGCTTGCTTTCAGGAGATTACTATTTAATCTCTTTTCCATCTATATATAGTTGAAATTTATCAGGATTATTGACAACATCATAGTCCTTTCCGTATTCTACAGGTCTATATTCGGCTGTCATTACCGATTCCCCGTCTTCAATATCCTCTTTCCATAAATAGATGTTCATATCAATGCTCGTCGCATATCCTCTGTCTGTGGAGAATTTTGTCGAATGAAAAGAGACTTTACAACTTAAAATTGGATAAAAAGGACAAAAAAAGAAGAGCTGCTTGCTCTTCCCATATAGTAGTAGTAAAATAATATGTCATGCCAGCGCAATATATTACCTAGAATATCGCTATAACAGGAAAGGGGCTGCATTGTGACAGCCCCTAGTTTACTTCATCACGTTGTCTACATTCTGAGTGAACTCGTTCCCTGGTTTATTTTAGCATCGGTCTGGATTTTGTTTCATAAAGATAAATTTTGCCACAGAGCGGTCGTATGTTTTAATGTGTCCAAACAGCCAGTCGATTACATTTTTCTGTACAAGTTCACTGAACCGATCTGTTGGTCCTTCATACTCCTGAAGGTATTCATACAGTTCCTGAATTGTCTTTTTAAACTCTTCATGTTTTTCATAATGTTTTTCACGCTCTGGATAACCGGCTTTTTCCTGAAGTGCTTCTTCTTCTTTAAAATGAAAGTCAGTATACTCGTTAAGATAATCCAGAAGTTTGATCGCCTTTACCTTGCTGTCGCCATTTTGACAGGCAATTACAAAGTTCTGAATACAGTCAATCAATTCTTTGTGCTGTGTATCGATTGTTTTATTTCCTGTTACTAAATTGTCATCAAAGGTAATGTTTAAATCGTAAGTCATAATTTGACCTCCATTTCTTTTATATGTTCTCTTAGGCTCTTTTAATGTCTGGCAGTTTCGTACCTGCATTTTCTGCTTAGTCTTCTACAGGAACGAAAACGTCTTTTCCTAATCCGCAGATTGGGCATGTCCAGTCATCTGGAATATCCTCAAATGCAGTTTCTGGATCGATACCGGCGTCTATATCCCCTACTGCCGGATCATAAATATATCCACATGGTTCACATTCATATTTTATCATAGTCATTTTCCCTTTTCAATGTCGATTTATTTTTGTTACCAAGTTCCTAGCAATTTTTCTAACACTTTGTTTCTTGTATATCTGTATTATACATGATAATTATTCTTTTGTCAATAATAGTAATTATTATTATTTTTTTGCACTTAGCATAAACTGATATTTGAATTGCACATTTACACACTGTATATATCATGGGAATAGTTGAATAAAAAAATGAACTCTATTCATTAAAGACAGAGTTGCCGGAAATTATTTCTCTCCAACAACTTTCTTCGTCTTTAAGTCCTTAAAACACAATACTGTCCAATCAGATTCATCCAACTGTTATATTTATTCTTTTCACACACCTTTCGGCAAATTTCATTTTCCATCAATACACAGAACATCTTATCATAATCAAATGCCCAAACAGCACCATTCACATGGTTTTCCACTGCTTTCTGATCTATGTTCTTTAAACGTGTGACCATTTTTTCAATTTCTCCATTTCTCAAGTTACCGATATTTTTGCAGTGTTAGAGTCCGCTTGAAACAGCTAGCCTAAGACCAGCAGAAACAACCAATCTGAGTCCAACAGAAAAAGCCACTCCGAGTCCAATTAGAAAAGCCATTACCATATTAATTCATGCTCTATAATGGTGTTAGCCAATGCACCATGAAAGGAGAAACATGAACGAAAATAATAGTAATGACTTGCAGACTATCATAACACAAGTCATAGAAGAAATGAAGTCTGAGCAGGGGGATAAGTTTGATCCAAACAAAATCAACCTTGCTGAAATGGGACGCCGTACCGGTCTGACAAGAGCTCAACTCCGTAGAATAAAAGCAAACGGATTCCTTGTTGTTCCACACGCCCTTACTGGGAGAAAAGCAGCTTCTACAATTATCTCTGGATATAGGGGAGTCATAGATGATCTGCTGAAAAAGAATGTATCTAATTCCGAAGTTATCCTGGAACGAATCCAGGAACAGGGATATACAGGAAGCCTGACTACTGTAAAAAGATACATCAGTGAGCATAAAGATCTTATTCCACCTAAAAGGCAGGCAGTTGCACCGCAGGGAAATCGCGGACGCAGATATACCAGCGATGCTGGTGAAAGCTATCAAATGGATTGGGGATTTGTTAATGTCGATACAGACAATAACACTTCTTATAAAGTAGCCTGTTTTGCAATGATTTGTCATCATTGTGGCGAACGTTACATAGAATTCTTTCCAAATGCCAAACAGGAAAATCTGTTTATTGGTATGATTCATGCGTTTAAACGTATGGGTGTTCCAGATCATGTGCTTACAGATAACATGAAAAGTGTTGTTCTTTATCGTGATTCAGAAGGGCATCCAGTATGGAATCATGATTATGAGGCTTTTATGAATACAATCGGCTTTGATACGAAGCTGTGCAGACCCCGGCATCCGTTTACCAAAGGAGCTGTGGAACGCCTGGTACGTTTTGTAAAAGAAAATTTCCTCGCAGGGCGTGTTTTCGGAACCATCACAGATCTTAACTATGAAGCATGGAAATGGTGCGACAACCAGAATCACCGATATCATAAAGCGGTTGATTGTATTCCGCATAAACGGCATTCTGTCAGCTGTATGAAAAATGCTTCATTACTGAAGGATACTTTTGATGTCAAAAAATATTTATGCCCCATCCGCTGTATTTCATTTGATGGTTTTGTTACTTACGAAGGGCGGCGTTTTGGAATACCTTATAGTTATGGCAAACATCTCTGCCGTGTTCAGAGAGAGAACTTTACTCTGTATGTCTATGACCTGGAACTGCGCAAGATCCTGATTACACATGATGTTACATGGAGCAGGAAAGACAGTTTCTGCAAGGACCAGTTCGTGGATGAACAGCCGGAAGAAAAGCCATCTGTTCTGATAAAAATCAGTATTTCGCAGAAAACGGAAACTCCAAAAAAATCAGCTTTTGCAAAGTTTGCATTTGGAGGTGGCAGAAATGAATGAAACGCTGATTGAACAGATTCAGGCAGACGCTTCTGCACTGGATATCAAGATAACAACCCAGGAAATAGCACTATATCTTTCCGAAAATAAAGTTCCTCCGGAACATTTGGAAGCATTGAAAGAGTTTATGATTTATCTCAGACAGAATCAACGCGATAAGGCAATCAGTGCACTGTTACAGCACAGTCGTATTCCTCAGAAAGAGCCAAGTACCTTTGAAAACTTTGATTTTAGCAGAGTGACTGGCGAACATGCTGCCCAGATAAAATCGCTTCCAAATCTGACAGCACTTTATTCAAGGCAGAATATCGCTTTTATAGGCCCGCCAGGGGTCGGAAAAACTCATTTATCAATGGCTTATGGAAACGCCTGTTGTCATAAAGGTCTGAAAGCTTATTTTATAAAAGCGACAGAACTAAATGAAAAATTCACAAAAGCACGAAGAACAGGAACTGAAAGCAGTGCTGTCTCTGGTTTGGTTAGACCTTCTTGCCTGATTATAGATGAAATAGGCAGAAGTATCTTCGATATGGAAAATACCCGTCTCTTCTTTGACATGATTGATCGTAGATGCAGTAAAGAAGGACCAAACTGTATGATTTTTACCAGTAATCTGACTCCAGACAAATGGCGTGACTTTTTCCGGGAAGAAGATTCGTTACTTTGTGCTTTGGACAGAACTTTTGATGCTGCTACCGTTTATCTTATGAAGGGAGAAAGCTATCGAGGACGAAACTTGAAAACCTATTCAATAGAAATCAGTGATCCGGCTGAATAACTGTTGATGATTAATTAGCCAAGGTGCATTGGCTGAGAGCGTTTCAAGTTTTGTGTAAACAGAAAAAACTGATGTAAGATATGTCATTAGTTATCGAGGACAGAACCTGTTTTTCAGGGTTCTGTCCTTGTTTGTATTATAATGCAGTTTTAAGGCATGTCAAGCAGGACTGGCTGTGCCAGCCCTGCCTAGCATGCATTCTGCTTATAACCTTTCCAATCTTTCTTCGAAGAAAATTTCCAGCTGAGAATGGATTTGTCCCCAATCCTGACGGTGTCCCGTCCATTTTTTGGTGATATCTATCATGGCCAGATACAGCATTTTCAGGAGACTGTCATCGGATGGAAATACCGTCTTGGATTTGGTGACTTTCCGGAGCTGACGGTTAAATCCTTCAATCGTGTTCGTGGTATAGATCAGACGTCTGACAGCTTCCGGATACTTAAAATACGTTGAAAGATTTGCCCAGTTATCTTTCCATGACTTTGCAATCTTAGGGTATTTCCCGCTCCATTTTTCGTCAAAGCTGTCCAGTTCTGCCAATGCAACTTCTTCTGTAGGAGCTGCATATACACGCTTCAGATCTGCCATAAGTGGTTTGATCTCTTTGTAAGAAACAAATTTCGTGGTATTCCTGATCTGATGGATTATGCACTGCTGGATCTCGGTCTGGGGAAATACTGCTTCAATTGCTTGTGGAAAACCGGTCAGTCCATCCACACACGCAATCAATATATCTTCTACACCCCGGTTTTTCAGGCCATTCAGGATGGAGAGCCAGAACTTGGCACTTTCATTTTGACCAACATACATTCCGAGGACATCCTTACGTCCTTCCATATCGATCCCAATCGCAATGTAAACAGCACGTTTTACAATCCGCCCCTCATTACGGGCATGGAAATGGATCGCATCCATAAATACAACAGCATACACACTTTCTAATGGCCTTTCCTGCCATTCTTTTACTATTGGCAGGATCTTATCAGTAATCCGGCTGACAGTACTGTCGGAGATCTCAAGATCGTATAATTCACGCATGTGGCTTTCTATATCGGCAGTAGTCATTCCTTTTGCGTACATGGAAATGATCTTTTCTTCCATGTCTTGCGTAATCGAATTCTGATACTTCTTTACAACCTGTGGTTCGAAGTCACCTTTTCGATCCCTTGGAATATCAATCTCCATATCTCCGTAACTGGTATGTAACGTTTTCTGGGAATGTCCATTCCTGGAATTATCGGTTTCTTTATTTCGATAATCATACTTGGGATATCCCAGTTCTTCATCCAGTTCCTGATCAAGGGCACCTTCCAAAATGATAGACATCATATCCCGCATAATGGAATTAACATCTGTTCCATCTTTTACTTTTACATTGTTTTCTTTCAGGTAGTTTCCCATGAGTTCTCTAAGCGCTGCTTTTTGTGGTGAATCCTTTTTTCTTGCCATAAAATAAACCTCCAAACTGAGTAATTCTATCTTACATCAGTTTGGAGGTTTACACAAACTTTGGGATACTCCCCATTGGCTATTTCTGTTGAGCTCAAATTGGCTGTTTCTATCGGACTCTGAGTGGTCGATTCTCCCGGACTCTAACAGCAGATAAACCGAAAGAAATTCAACGTTGCATATTCGTCATGCCAATGGAACTCTTCTGGATTGTTTTTAATTTTACTGACTCGCTGCTGTTCTTTGATTATCTGATCAGCTACACCTTTCATCGAATCTTCGTATCTCATATTACTCACCTACTCTTCCTCAACGCCCAGTGACGGTTTAAATCTTTTATCCTTTGCCTGCGGTACCACGATCTCATAAAAATAAAATCCTAAATATCCAAGTGCCTGCTTCTTCATTTTATAAAAAGAAGTCCTGCCTATTCCTAACTCCTGCTGTACTTCCACATCTGTCTTATTATAATGACTGCAAAAACAGGAATGAAGGATTTCACTGAGCATCACACCATTCGGTGCATAGAACTTCACCAGTGTCATTCCACGATAGATCATATCAGACAAGCCATAAATGATCATCAGGTTATTCATTTCCCGGTGCATCTTTGGCACATTCAGCTGATTGTTATAAATGCTCAGATAACTCAATGCATATGCCATATCTTCATTGATTTTCTCCTGGCACTCCATATCCAGTTCTTCCAATACAACCTGGTTTTCTAAAATCAGTTTCTGGTAGCTTGTCATCAGTTCTTTAATATCAGTATAATGTCTTTCGATTGTAACTTCCAGATAATCCTGTGCATGACTTGCCATCTGGAAGGTAATTTCTTTCATTGATTTAATTGCATAATCTCTGTCTGTCATCAGTTTCAAAATCTCCTTATCATCATCACACTAACTGGCGGTCTTTCAGACCAGTTCGCTTTCCCCATGATTTTGATGGGAAGCAATTACTTACTACAACTTGCAGAAGCGGATATCCAAAAGGCATTGTGGGAACTGCCTTTGCTGACCGAAATCCATCTTCTTATGTAAAACCTGCAGGAATATAAAGGGAAAGTGACTATCCCTGCCGGTTAATAATCCAAATAATATCGTCTATACCAATCTCTCCTTATGCTGTTTTTCTCTCCATAAACCATTTATCCACTTCGTAAAACAAGTGGCTTTCCTGCCCCTGTATCATACAGGTATACATCATTCCTACACCGCCTGCCTTTCTGCTGGCGCATCGCTCAATTTTCAAAATTCTGTCAATACTATATTTTCTTCCATCCTCCCATGTAAAAAATATGCACTTCAATGTAGAAAAGTATTTAACAAATGAATTTGCACGCAGATTTGGCAGATCTGAAGAACAGTTCTTCATCAACGGAACCGGTGTAAACGAGCCAACAGGCCTTTTAATAACCGCCGAGACCGGGCATTATATTGATACTTCTGATAGTTTATCTTATGATGATATTATTTCGTTGTTCTTTGCAGCAAAACCGGAATTCAGGAAAAACGGTGTCTGGCTTATGAATGACAATACCGCTTTAATTCTTAGAACATTAAAGGATATTAATGGCAATTATTTGTGGCGTCAGTCTGACGATACCATTTTAGGAAAACCAGTAATTATCTCTCCATATATGCCAGATATAGCAGCCAACAGCATTCCTGTGGCGTTTGGAGATTTATCCTACTTCTGGATATTAGAGAGATAGCCCCTTTCTGTAAAAATTTTGACAGAACTGTATGCCCGTGAAAACCAGACAGGCTACGCTGCTTATGAGCGCATTGATGGAAAGCTCATTAGACCAGAGGCAGTCAAGCTTTTGAAAGTAAAATAATACAGGGCATCGCTCCGACACCCCGCACCAAAGAAATATCTTTTATGCTTTACGAAACGCTGCATTTCCTGAAAGATTTTTAAGAAGAATCCGGCGAGCAGCTTTGCTATCGTCACCGATAAATCCTAATCGCAATAAGAAACATCGGAATGCATATTTTTCATTTTCAACTTCTTTATCTGTCAGCGAAACTCGTTTCAGCTTGATTGCCAAGTCACATAACTTGGATATAAATTCCGTATAAGCATTCACAGCATCCGGCTCAGACGCAAGTGGAAACCAGGGAATGAAATCTGGTCATCAGTAATTTTTACATCCAACTGCTCCGCCTGGAATGCATGCTTCATAAGCGTTTGCTTTCCTTCTATCAACTTCTGCAAATTTTCCAGTTTGTCATCTGTAAACATGCTTCTCGGAACCGAAATGCTTAATACATTTTGCTCTATTATCTCATCTTCTGACTGTATCGCATTCTGCAAAGGCTCACCTGTATAAAATCTCTCTATAATCAAGTCCAATTGGCTTTCTGTAATTTCATTGGATGCCTGAAATACACCTTTTTTATCAAGAATACTCTCACCAATCATATAATCAAATCTTGGTTGAATATTACGGTGCGGCAGAGCCACCTGTCCGGACTAACGGAGCCACCCCATTTTGTTTATTAAGTTACTTTGCCATTGCTGGATCCAGTCCATATACTTCTCTCATAGAGAGGTCTTTAGATGGGTCAGCATTTTCAATATCGATCTTATAGGAATCATACGATATACGATCCATGATGGCATCGGCAAGAGTACTTTCACCATCACAGATTTGCTGGTACCATTCACTTTCACGGAACTGAGAACAAAAGATTGTTGAAGATTTTTTACGTCTTTTATGTATCAGTTCAAAAAGATTTCTGGCTTCAGCTTCTGTCAGTTTAAGAAGGAGCCACTCATCAATGATCAGTACTATTGGCTTGGTGTATTTCTTTAGGACAGTCGAAAAAGTTCCATTGTCCCTGGCAGCCTGTAAGTCCAATAACAGATCAGGCAGTCGTATATATCGTACGGAGTAATAGTGCTTGCATGCTTCCATGCCAAAGGCACAGGCCATGTAAGTTTTTCCACTTCCGGTTGCTCCAGTAATAAAGATGTTCCGGTATTCTGTAATGTATTCACAGGTTGCCAGACGGTTGATCAGAGTCTTGTTCAATTTTCGTCCAGAATGGTAATCAATTGCTGCAATGCTCGCATCTGGCTGTTCAAGCTCAGCCTGGCGGATCAGCCTTTTCAGACGATTGTTTTTGCGGTTGCTGTATTCGACATCAACAAGCATGCCGAACCGATCTTCGAATGGAACTTCCTTCATTGCAGGATCATCCATCTGGCTGCGGAATACATCTGCCATAGCAGTCAGACGCATTTCAATAAGTTTATCGATTGTACTTTGATTTGTCATGATTTTTTACCTCCATAGTATCTGGCTCCTCTGGTTATGCCGTGTGGTTTTTCTACTTGAGATGATTCTGATCCGATATCAGGTGCATCCTTTGTTGCAACCAATAGATTTTTGATACTTTTATAGCTGGGTTTACCGGAATAAGAGAGCGCCTTAGCGCAGACCTGTTCCAGCTTTTCTGGCGAATATTTTTCTGCCAGTTTCAGTAATCCCATGCAGCTTCTGTAGGATTGTTGTTCAATCCTGCCGGAGGTAAGTATTGCATCGACAACCTTACTTGTGTTAATTCCAATCGAATCAGCCCACTTACGGAACCGGTCACCGTTCCATTCCAGATATCTCTGGTGTTCCTGCGGCATATGTTCTGTCACTGTAGAATACTGACCGCTTCGTCCATAGAGTCGTCTGTGAGAGGCAATACGATTGTGATTATAAAATATTTCAACCGTTGTATCTGTTATACGCACATCAACCTTATTTTTGATATACTGATAAGGCACGGAGTAGAACATTCTGTCTACTGCGATGTGATAGTTAAACTGGACGGTGGCTTGTTTCCACTCAGCCAGTTCAAAAGGTGTAGCAGGCAACGGAGCCAGTAATGGCATTTCTTCCCCAAGAAATAAACTGAGTCTGCTACATTCCTTTTTCTGGAATTTACGGGCGTTGTAGGCATCCAGTTTTTCACGGATTGAAGCATTCAATTCTGCAAGAGAGAAAAACTGTTCATTGCGAAGGGCTGCTGTTATCCATGTGGATATCTTTCCTACCGATCCCTCTACATTCGGTTTATCTTTGGGTTTCCGGACTCTGGCCGGAAGGATGACAAGATTGTAATGTTCTGCCATCTCATGATAAGTTGTGTTTAAGGCAGTGTTGTACCAGTCACTCTTTTTATGATTCACTGCGGTTGTGCAGTTATCAGAAACGAGCATAGGTGTGCCACCGCCAAAGAAATCAAACATCTGGACATGAGCTTTGATCCAGTTGTCGGTTTTCTCATTCATATATGCTTTTACAAAAGCATACTGACTGTAAGTTAATACACCTACAAATATCCATGCATCTGTGATTTCTCCGGTGTCCGGATCAATGATGTGGGCAGGGTCACCGGCCCAGTCAACTTCAATCTGTTCACCTGGTTTTCTGGGGATATGCATGGTAGCCCTGCGTTTTTCTTCATCCTTCTGGATGTAGTAGCAGAACTGAGAATACATTAGAGGCTCTTCGCTGCTCATGCGGCACTCCTCACAGTATTCTACCCAGAGAAGCTTTTTGTTTACACCATTTCGCAGAAGTTCTTTGCGAATGTAGTCAAAGTTTGGCATGCGTTTATTCGTTGCCGACTTATCCTTAGGAAACATCAGCTCCTCTAGTGCGCTGTCGGTCATGTCGAAATCCAGCGGCCATGAAAGCTTGATTTCCGCTGCCTTTTTCAAAACCTTAGCGACTGTGTTTCTGGATACACCGCAACTCTGTGCGATGTTCCTCTCACTGAATCCTAAGCTTTTCAAGCGTAGGATTTCACGATACTTGGTCATAACTTACGACCTCCTTTATCTGTATTCACACCAAAGGTGTGTATTTGCAGTATAAAGGAAATATATGTAATAGAGCCCAATAAGGTGGCTCTGAATTACCGGAATATATGGCTCTCATTCTCCGGAATGGTGGCTCTCAAAGTCCGGACAGGTGGCTCAAAGAACCCCGGAATAATCATCTTGGTGTTCTCGTATACTTTACAGGTAATCCAAGTGTTTCACCAATGGCATAAGCCAGCTTCTTACGTTCTTCTCCTGTAACTTTAAAATCAATTTCTGTAATCATTGCACATACCTGCCTTTCCTTTTTGTATGTACATATATCACTCTACCAGGCCAATTAGTCAACACAATATTTGAAAAAGAGCTGCCCTATTTCAAGGCAGCCCTACTTTTACACAAATCGACAATACTTTTCGCGCACAGCATTTTAATATTTTTACTTAATTTCGGCCATTCGAGTTGCTAAAACCAAGTTAACACAATACCCCCTGTGCAATTTCGTGAAAATATGCGTGAGAGGGGGCATCGGTCTTAAATTCAATTTTCTGTAGAGATTCTCCCTCCCCTATCTACAAATTCATTTTAACCAAATCCAATCCCATTATAGCCTATATATCGGCAATTGTCGATAGTTCGGTTATGTTGTAGAATTTTATTGAGGTGATAACATTGATAACTTACGAACCCCTATGGATAACACTACAACAACGAAATATTAGTCAGTACAGTCTAATAAAAGATTATGGTTTTAGCACTGGAACTCTAGATTCTCTCCGCCAAAATAAAAACATTACAATGAAAACCTTAAATGATATTTGTAATGTATTAAATTGTAATGTCGAATCTGTAATAAAACACATACCAGATGAATATACGGAGGGAAAATAATATATGCCTAATTTTAATTTATCTCAACAACCACAGTACCCAATTGTCACAAAAGATACTGATATCGCGTTAACCAATGACCAAATACAATCCTTGTTTTGTAACAAAGATAGTATCACATTATGTGTACGTTCCAGCTCTGGACATCCAAATAGAGGTGGCTATTATTTCTGTATACATAAAAATAATGATAATTCATTTCAACTTGAAACAATAGAAGGCGTCTATGTCGATGACTTTGATCTTGACACCCTTGTTAATTTCATCAACCATGCTTCAGGCAGAAAATTTAATTCTGAGCTCCTCGATTATTGTCAAAACAGTATTAATTTTCGGACTGATTGATAATATTCACAACATTTTTAGGCTTTTCATTTTTCGCCAATTCATCGATGCTATCTCGTTGCATTTTATAAATTGTGCTTCTGTACTTCTCAGTCATCGATACTAAAATGGAAAGCCTATTCTGTAAAGCAATCTCTTGTGCTTTTGATTTTCTCATTGTTTCCATAACATATCCAATATTCCCCGCAGAATATCCTATATCCTGTCCTCCATACACTACATAAGATATTTCCTCTTTGCATAGTTCCGACAATTGTTTTTTTGCCAGAATTTCAAATCCTGCTTTTATTATTTCTTTTTGGAATTTGATATATTCTGCTTCAGTATCTAATAATGCAGGTGTTTCAACAGGTCTATACTCAAAACCTTCTTTCCAAATTCTTGTTAATTTTCCATAGTTCCCTTGTTCTTTTGAAAAGATGCTATCAGCACATATGACTGCATATCTTACATCAAATCCTTGATAACCTGTACCAAGATTTGCTGGTGGTTTGTTTAGCCAATATGTATCCCTTAATTGTGCCAATGAATATGCATGAAATACATAAATTTTAAACAATTTAGGAGCAGAATCCCATTGACAGATATTATTTCCCCTGTTATCCCAATCCCATAAGCATACGATTACAAAATCTGTATTAGGATTAATATCTTTTATCAATGTATCAAAGTTTGCTGACTTTTCCTCTGCAACACATTGAAGACATTTAATTTCTAATCTCAATAAACGATTCCCATTGTTCTCTCTTATTTCCAAATCTGGAAATCTGTTTGCAACTACATAACTCCAAAACACATCATCAATTCCAAGTTCCGGCAAAATCTCATTGGATATTCTAGCTAACTCAAACTCAATAAGAACACCCATTCTTGTTCTAACATCCGTCAAATTACGTTCATTCGACGGAATCTGTTCATTTCTATACAATCCAAACCTTTTCCTAGATGCTTCCGAATTATATCGATTCATAATTTCAGGAAAGTATTGTTCCCTAAGCCATTTAGCAATTTTATCTGGAGTTTCTGTTGCATGTAGAATCTTAATTAGTTCTTCTCTATTCATTAATAACCTCCTGCCATTGTGAGTGCAACTTCATTTATCGTTTTAATTTCCAAATTTTCCGCTTCTTCTTTAAGTGCCTCCGCTCTATCTTTAAGCTGCTTTATAGAAATCTCGTTAGCTCTTAAATTTTGCATTACTTTTTCTTGCAATTTTTTATCCGGTAATGGAATCATAATTTTTCTCAGATCTTTACCACTTATTCTAGGGCGACCTATACCTGTCACACATGACATTATTTGACCATATACAAAGTCCGACCTAAGTAATGCCGATAGAATCTCCGGTTCAACGAGAGGTTTACCATCACTATCATTTCGCACTGTAAAGACCGTACATTCAGATGAAACATACCCACCCTCGTTCGTATTCATAACAGCAACTTTCCTTAACGCAGGTCTCATTTTAGAAAAAACTATATCCCTTGGTTCATACCGTTTAACCGCACTCTTGATTGAGGCTGCTGGAGTTAATTCTTGAGTTGCGATTCCTGTAAATGACTCAATATTTGCTAATCCAGTAAACAGTATGCTCGTTGCATCAGTATCAGCTGCAGGCACATAAGATTGACTTCTTTCAGTACATATCTCTGATAAAGAAATAAGTGGTGATTTTGAATTATTTAATAATTCCTTGCTTTCATTTCTGTATGGATGGTGAAATGTATAATCCAATCTCATACTCTTGTCTTCTTCCAAATATTCGTCTACTCTTGCAACAAAGCAATTTTTATCGTGAATTTGATAATTTCCAGCAATAAACTTTTCCCATGCATATAAGATATTATCCAAATCACTATCTAGTTTAAAATCCCCGTTTTGATAATAGATAATATCATCATCACCATTAGATTTTCTTCCAATCTTTTCTGATTTTGCGAAGAATGTCTGTCGTTGCTTTACATTGCCCATTTTCTTTTGAAGAATCATTATAGATGAGCTCACATTCGCATATGGCAAAAAAGCACTTTCCGGCAAATCAATCACTCCCATAATTTCAAAATGCGAAAAAATGTACTCTCTAACATCCATGTTTGTTTTAGAATTCAGAACTCCCTGATCAATAATTATGGCAAGTATTCCATCTTTTTTAAGTAAATTCCATGATTGTTCAATAAATAAAATTCCCCTTCTACGAGAATTCTTATCCTTCCCCAAAACATATTTATCAAGGATTTTTCTATCAGTATAATCGCTTCCGAAAGGAGGATTGGTCAAAATGACATCTATAGACTCATAATAAGAATCTGCTTCTGAACCCAAACTCCCACCATTACTCATAAAACATGTTTCAAAATCATTTGCTCGATGAATATACAAATTCAGTGTGGATACCCAGGCTAATCGTTCATCAACTTCAAAACCAAACAACTTTACATCGGCATAATCATTAACTTTTGTCAAGAAACCTGCTGTACCACAAGCCGGATCACAAACCGTCCCTTTAAGAAAGGGTTTTAATGCCTTAACCATAAAATCAACTATCTGATATGGTGTAAAATATTGCTGATTGTCGCTTTTATCGAATGTTCCACGAATTGTATCTTCATATGCCAAGCCTTTAATGTCGCATTGGCAATCATCAATCAATAACGAATATAATTCTTTTCCGCAAAGTCTAATAGTATCTGCATCCAAATTAATTTTCAAATAACTTTTTGGAATTTTTCTTCCAGACTCATTTAATAGTCTTCTATATTCTTCTTGTATTTTACTACTATATAATGCATCTTTTTGTTCAAATCCTTCAAAAATATTTCTTCCTGACATCAAACGCACAAATAAAAGTTTAGATATCTCATCAAAACGAGTAACAATGTTACTATTCGCATCACTATCTCTTATTATACAATGAAGTTTATTTACTGCTCTTTTGATAGCTTTTGCCTCTTCACTCTTCAGTTCATCATTTTGTTTTTTCAAAGAATTTTCTTGACCGGTCATTTCATTTTTCAATTTGATAAGGCTTTCCATATCATATTGTCTGTATCCATTTATAGGATTTCTAACAGCTACAAGTTTACCGTCATTATCCCAATTTCTGAGCGTGGCCTTACTAACGCCAAGAAAAGTAGCTGCCTCAGTCAATGTAATCAGTGTTGGCATGTTTAATAACCTCCTAACCTTATTAAACATATTATATCCTATAGTAATTAATTTATCAACTGAACTTCATTATTTTTATTTCAAATTTAACAACGCCCCCATTAGTCCTCTACTAAACGATTGTGGACATTAACATTCATATATCCCAGTTTTTTATTGATTAAAATACCTTGCCAACACAAAATCAGCAGGCACTTTTGCACCTGCTTCAACACATTTTTTCTGCACAATTTTCTATTTTTCTCCCTACTCATCCGTATAAAAACCGTAGTCTCGCACCTATCACTCCACCACGATTTGCCCCGCTTTATCGCACTTTATCGCCACTTATAGCTGTACTCAAAACCCTGCCGTGGCAGACGAAAAGTACTCGAATACTCATATAAATTCCTTTCAAAATGTGTTTTCCTACTATTAATCGTTCGAAGCATCCTCCCTCTTATAAATCAATAATTGCACTTTTCTTCTCACAGGACTTTAATTCCGGATTCTTTTTCTTGATAAGATCAACTAAATTTTCCAATGTGTCTCGCGGCCCCAAATTCAAATGATATTCTGTTACCATATACCAGGCTTCTGCAATCATTTCATCCGCGAGTTCTTCATATGTTATTTCCTGTTTCCCTTCAACGACTTTTCCTACGATTGCTTTAAACCAGAAAAACTTGTAACATTCACTGGTATTGTCAAACAAACGACTGAAATTTTCGATATTTAATTCTTCAGAATAAGGTAATTGCATGACTTCCCCCTTTTCAAAAAACGGACTCTGCCGAAGCAGAATCCGTTTTCTTTTTTAACACCCAAACAATTTCGCCGTTTTCTCCATCCTCTCCGCAATAGGCACGCCGAAGGGGCAGCGTTTTTCGCAGGCCCGGCAGGCGATGCATTCGGAGGCTTTGTGTTCCAGGAGCTCGTAGTGAGACTGGATCGTGGCCGGTACTTCGGGCTGCATCGTGGCCAGGTCGTAAAATTTATTGATCATTGCAATGTCCAGGTTGGAGACGCAGGGCTTGCAGTGGCCGCAGTAGGTACATTCGCCCCGGTAGGAATGGAAGGGCGCGTTGGCAATGACGGAAGCGTAATCTTTTTCTTCCTCGGATGCGGTTTCGTAAGCGACAGCCGCCTCCACCTGCTCTTTCGTGTCATAGCCGCACATGATGGAACAGACTGCCGGTCGGGTCAGGGCATAGTGAATGCACTGGATGGGAGTCAGGCTTACGCCGAAGGGGGAACGTTTTTCATCAAAGAGACGGCCACCGGCAAAGCCTTTCATCACCGTGATTCCCACATCGTTCTCCTCACAGACTTTGTAGAGACGTGCCCGGTCCGCATCGATACCTTTTAAACTGGTATCAAATTCATCGGCAAACATTGTGTCGATATTTTCGCTGGCGGGAAGCATGTCAAAAGCCGGATTGATGCTGAAAAGGATCATCTCCACAAAACCGGACTCTGCCGCTTTCATCGCCACCTTCGGGTTGTGGGAGCTCATGCCGATGTGATGAATGATGCCGCTGTTTTTGAGCTCCATCACATAGTCCAGATAGTCTGAGTGCTGAATCTGCTCCCATTCCTCCTCGGAATCCACATAATGGATCATTCCGAGATCAATGTAATCGGTCTGCAGCCGTTTCAAGAGATCCTCAAAAGCGGGACGGACATATCTCATATCTCTTGTCCGGAAATACTGCTCGTCCTTCCAGGTGGAGCCGATATGGCCCTGAATAAACCACTGGCTGCGGTTCTCCTTGATTCCTTTTCCGATGATGTCTCTCGATTTCGGATCGGCCATCCAGCAGTCCAGAATGTTGATCCCCTGAGAAGCAGCATAATGAATCAGCTCGATGCCCTCCTCTTCCAGATGGCGCTCCAGCCATTCTCCGCCGAAACCGATCTCGCTGACCTGAAGGTTTGTTTTTCCAAGTCTCCGTGTTTTCATTTTGGAACCTCCTGTAAAAATCACTCTTTTCTCTTTCTGAAAAGGTACTCATCCAGTTCTTTCTTAATTTTTTCCGGAATCTCTCTGGAAACCGGGCAGACAACTGCATTCGCAAAGCGCTCGGTAAATTTCGCCAGGAAATCAATATCTTTCTGGAGCTGCTCCATGGACATGACTTCTTTCAGATCGTAGCGGCAGTGAATCGGCGCCACATTTTTGCTGGCAATGCGGGCAAAAGAAAGAGAAGGAACCCCTTTGTCTGCAAAAGGCGTAGAATCGCTGGAATATACGCCCGCTCTGGCCTCAACCGGGAAGCCGACCTCTGCTGCCATATAGGAAATGTAACCGGCCAGTTTTTCTTCCGCGGAAACGCAGGAAATGAATTTTCCCATATAGGTTCCAATCATATCAAGGTTGATGTTCAGCGCCACTTTTTCCAGTTCTTTCTCATGATCCCGGACATAAGCCTTGGAGCCCAGAAGTCCCCGTTCCTCGCTTCCGCAGAAAACAAAACGCAGGCCATAGTTCAGCTCTTTGTCTTTCATGGCTTCCATAATTCCGAGAAGCCCGGCGCAGCCGCTCATGTTGTCGTAGGCTCCGTGGGACAGGGAAGTGCTGTCGTAATGGGCCGTTAGCACGATAAATTCCTCTCTTTTTCCGGGAAGCCCGGCAATGACATTATGGGATTCTCCGTCGTATTCTTTCTGGGACACTTCCAGACGAATTGTTTTTACTTTATTTTTTACCAGTTCTACTGCCTGGCGGGAATGAATCATGGCGCAGAGTACTTTTTTCTCTCCGCTTACCACCTCTCTGAGGTCTCTCTGATCGATATCGTCGTTTGGATAATAAGCATTTCCATACTGAAACAGGATTGCCTTTGCTCCCGCTTTCATCAGATCCTGATAAGCGAAAAAGCCAATTCCCTGGGTATCAAAAAGTACGACCTTGTCCTTCGCTCCGGCCATGGAAACAGGGTCTGTTCCCGGCATGTAGTAAAGCTCTCCTTCTACCACACCGCTGCCGCAGCAGTTGAAGGCCTTGCAGGGAATCTCTTTTCCGTCTGCAAAAAGATGAGCCTCCTCGATATCACTCATGGCCACGCGAAACGGTTCGATCCGCGCCGAAACGCCTAAGCTTTCACACTGGCCCTTCAGAAATTCTGCCACAGCCAGTTCTTCCTTCGTGCCGCTGGCATGAACGAAATCCGTGGAATCAAAAATGTTCTGTAAATTCATGATAACGTCTCCTTTGTATAATCTTTTAGTTAAGCTTAACATTTCAGGGAACTTTTTACAACGGGGAATCTCACCTGATTGTGAAATCTGATATGCACAATCACCTTTTTTATGGTAAGATGATAGAAATCAAAAATCAAAAAGGAGAGAAAGAACATGACGATCTGCAACAGAGTAAAAATCATTTCAGACAGTACCTGCGACCTTTCAGCGGAATTGATCGCAAAATATAATATCGATATTCTGCCTCTTCACATTCTTCTGGGTGAAAATGAATACGAGGATGGAAAAAACATTGCACCGGATCAGATTTATGCCTGGTCCGATGAACATAAGACGACTCCCAAAACCTCTGCTCCGTCACTGGAAACCGCTATTGAACTTTTCCGGCCCTATGTAAAAGAGCGGCGCGAAGTGATCTGTTTTTCCATCTCTTCCAGCATGTCCACTTCCGGTAATGTCATGCGCCTCGCAGCAGAAGAACTGGAGGCTTCAGACCTTATTACCGTTGTCGATTCCGCCAGCCTTTCCACCGGAATCGGGCTCCTTGTAATAGAAGCCGCTATTATGGCTGAGAATCACTGCTCAGCCAAAGAAATCGTTTCCGCTATAGAGACGTTAAAACCAAAGGTCCGGGCAAGTTTCGTTGTGGATACTCTTACTTATCTGTACCGGGGCGGCCGCTGCAATGCCGTTGCTGCCATGGCAGGAAGCGTTTTCAAACTGCATCCCAAAATTGTGGTAGAAAATGGAGCCATGAACGCAGACAAAAAGTACCGTGGAAAAATCGCCGCTGTCATCATGGCCTATGTGAAAGATATGGAAGAAGATTTAAAAGACGCACGGCCCGACCGTGTATTTATTACCCATTCCGGCTGTGACCGTGCGACCGTCGATGCAGTACACTCCTATCTGGAGTCCTTAGGAGTCTTTCATGAAATCCTGGAGACTCAGGCTGGCGGTGTTATTTCCAGCCATTGTGGCCCTGGAACTTTAGGCGTTCTCTTTATCGCAAAATAAATCCATAGGGACGTATATCTAGGTCCCCATTGGCTTCTCCGTCAGCAAATACGCCGTTACTCCTCCCAGAATACCGCCGACAAATTTCACCGCCAACAGCGGCACCAGCATTTCTTTCTGTATTCCAAAGGTAAATCCCAGGTGGGCTGCCAGGGCGGAGGCGGCGGAAACCAGGAAGGCGGCGTTTACGATCTTGCCGCGGCGGTCCATGTCGCGGATGAGGGCGATGGCGGGGACGACGCTGACGCCGCCGAGGAGGAGGCCGGTCATGCTGGCGCTGTTCATGCCGGTCTTTTTGCCGAGCCAGGCAAGGGGCACTTTTAAAATCCGCTGGAGAAGCTCCGCCATCGGAAGGCTTCCCAGCATGACGATGCCGATGGAGGAAACAGTCTTCATGGCCTCCTCAAGGGGCGTCATCGGAAAGGGAAGGCTTACGCCGGTCATATAGGCGAAGGCTCCAAAGATCAGTCCCAGCGTGGAAATCAGGCGGATCGCATTGGAAAAATGAAGGAAGCCCCCTACAAGCTGGTCCGGCCATTTTGCAATGCCAAGGGCCAGAGCAAGGCAGGCCAGGAACACCGGAAGGCTTTGACGGATCGTGTTCAGCGGCATCAGGCCGGTCAGAAGGCCTCCAAGAAAGAGGGATACCGGAAGCAGAATCAGGCCAAAAAGGATGCCTCTTGCAAAGAGGGGCCGGTCTTTTTCCGGAACCATTCCCATGCCGACGGGAATGGTAAAGGTCACGGTACAGCCCAGGGTTGCTGCCACGAGAATGCCTGCATAGGAGGCCACTTTCGGATCGGCTGCCAGTTCTACTGCCAGCTGAAAGCCACCCATATCAATAGCGATGATACCGCCCAGCATGGCGGGGTCCAGGCCAAGGAGCTTCCAGAAAGGCACGATTGTTTTTTCAAGGCCCAGGGTCAGAAGGGGCACCAGGCAGATGATTCCTGCCATGGAAAGAGCCGTGGCCCCTAAAAGCTCAAAACCTTCCTCAAAACGTTTTCCCAGGCCGAAACGGTTCCCCAGAATCCGGTCCAGGCCGCCTAAGACAGCCCCGCAGGCCATCACCCACATGATCAAAGTATTCATATTTTTTCTCCTCACAGAAAAAGCGTAAGCGCTTTCAGATGATCTGAAAACCGCATACGCTTTTCTTTTTCTTTTAATACAGTTTTACACTTCTCGGAGCAATGCGCTGCATATCTTTGATGATCGCCTCATTGGGATCAAAATAGATGAGTTCCATGCCCTTGTCGCCGTTGATCGCCATACCGAAGGTCTTAGCATTTTCTTCCAGGGAAGAGTAATCGTGAACCTTGATATCTTTCCGGTTACGGAAGGAATCCAGCTCGTGGGAATTTTTCGGAGCAACGATCTCCACTTTCTTCATATCGTAGCTTCCCACTCTTTTTCTCTTCTGCTTGGACATGATCTTGTCGATATCCAGCTCTCCGTTCACATAGAGATATTCGTACTCCAGATCCAGAGACGGCAGCTTGAAGTAGTCCACCACGCCCATAACAACAGCCAGAAGCAGGATGATCGGATTGAACAGGATGCCTCCCAATACGAAAATGACGGTAGCGCCGATCATCAGAACCTTCAGCAGAGTGTCGGTGGATGTCTTCTTTTTCTTTACGAGTAATTCTATATACAAATCGCTCATAAATTTGTTCCTCCTTTGTCAGTTTGCTCATAAATGCTGATGTTTTTTCTAAACATCATCGTAACTGTTCAGAGCCACCTCCAAAATGCTGCGTATTTCGTCGGTGTGGCGTATCCGCCAAATAGATTTCCAGGTAAAAGTGTTCATTCATGCAAGCATGATTCACACTTTTGCATGAAAATCTGCTTGGCTCTGAACAGTTACACATCATCATTATTTTCTATTATAACTCTTTTTTTAGGGAATGGAAGTAAAGAATTATAAACTTATGATAAAAAGAAAACCGCCGCCACAGGGGCGACGGTCTTCGATTTGCTTATTTTTTATAGCTGGGATTACATCATTCCCATTCCGCCAGCTGCACCTGCGGGAGCTGCCGGAACCGGCTCTTTGATGTTTGCTACTACGGACTCGGTAGTCAGGAAGGTAGAAGCAACGCTGGTTGCGTTCTGCAGAGCGCTTCTGGTAACTTTGGCCGGATCCAGGATACCTGCATCTACCATGTTTACATACTCTTCTTTGTATGCATCGAAGCCCATGCCAACCTCGGACTCTCTTACTTTGTTAATGATAACGGCACCTTCAAGACCTGCGTTTGCAGCGATCTGATGAAGCGGAGCCTCCAGAGCTTTCAGTACAACTTTTGCTCCAGTCTTCTCATCACCTTCCAGCTCGTTTACCAGCTCGGCAACAGACTTGGAAGCGTGGATGTAAGCAGATCCGCCACCGGATACGATACCCTCTTCAACAGCTGCTCTTGTAGCATTCAGGGCATCCTCCATACGGAGTTTTGCTTCTTTCATCTCGGTCTCAGTAGCAGCACCTACACGGATAACAGCTACGCCGCCAGCCAGTTTAGCCAGTCTCTCCTGCAGTTTCTCTTTATCGAATTCGGAAGTGGTCTCCTCGATTCTTGCTTTGATCTGAGCGACACGATCCTGAATGTTCTTCTTGTCGCCAGCGCCGTCAACGATAACGGTGGTCTCTTTCTGAACTTTAACTGATTTTGCTCTTCCCAGCTGATCCAGAGTGGTATCTTTAAGCTCCAGACCCAGCTCCTCGGAGATTACGGTACCGCCGGTCAGGATTGCGATATCCTGCAGCATCTCTTTTCTTCTGTCGCCATAGCCCGGTGCTTTCACGCCGACTACCTGCAGAGTACCACGCAGTTTGTTCATGATCAGGGTGGTCAGAGCCTCACCCTCGATATCCTCAGCGATGATGAGAAGTTTCTTGCCGGACTGTACGATCTGCTCCAGCAGCGGCAGAACTTCCTGAATATTGGAGATCTTCTTGTCGGTAATCAGGATGTACGGATCATCCAGGATAGCTTCCATTTTCTCCATATCGGTGGACATGTAAGCGGAAATATATCCTCTGTCAAACTGCATACCTTCTACCAGGTCAAGCTCGGTCTTCATGGTCTTGCTCTCTTCAATGGTGATAACGCCGTCGCTGGAAACTTTCTCCATAGCGTCTGCTACCATGTTTCCTACCTCGTCATCGCCTGCAGAGATAGCTGCTACTCTTGCCATCTGAGCTTTGCCGGTTACTTTGCTGCTCATTTTTGCGATAGCTTCTACAGCGCACTCAGTTGCTTTCTTCATACCTTTACGAAGAACGATGGGGTTAGCGCCTGCTTCCAGGTTTTTCATACCCTCGCGGATCATTGCCTGTGCCAGAACGGTTGCGGTTGTGGTACCGTCACCGGCTACATCGTTGGTCTTGGTAGCTACTTCTTTTACCAGCTGAGCGCCCATGTTCTCGAAAGCGTCCTCAAGCTCAACCTCTTTTGCGATGGTAACACCGTCATTGGTGATGAGGGGAGCACCGTACTGTTTATCCAGAACTACGTTTCTTCCTTTGGGTCCAAGCGTTACCTTTACGGTATCTGCCAGTTTATCTACGCCTGCTGCAAGAGCTTTTCTTGCGTCTGTTCCATATTTAATGTCTTTAGCCATGATGAATTTCCTCCTTCTATTACTCTACGATAGCCAGAATGTCGCTCTGTTTTACGATGATATATTCTTCGTCCTCGAGTTTTACCTCGTTGCCTGAATATTTGGAATAAATCACTTTGTCGCCAACCTTTACCTGCATGGTAACTTCTTTTCCGTCAACCATTCCGCCCGGGCCTACTGCTACAACCTCAGCCTCCTGGGGTTTCTCCTGGGATTTAGCTGCAAGGATGATTCCGGATTTTGTTGTCTCTTCTGCTTCAAACTGTTTTAATACAACTCTGTCGCCTAAAGGTACTAACTTCATAATATATTCCTCCTTAATAATATGCTCTCTCATTTGTGTTATTAGCACTCACTTTTATCGAGTGCTAACCGTTGCCCTTATATTAGTGAAAAAGTGGAAAATGTGCAAACCGGATTATACCTGCAAATTATGGTATATTTTTAAATTATCTCTTATTTTCTCTATTTTACTCTCTTTTTTATATGTTTTTGTTTTTTACCGAAAAAAAGCACCGCACCAGTTTTTTCTGATGCAGCGCTTCTTTTGTATGTTTTATTTCTTCTGTTTCTTGATTTCGGCCAGTTCGTCGAAAACCACATCGTTCAGAACCTTGATGTAGGTGCCTTTCATTCCGCTGGAGCGGGACTCGATGACGCCGGCACTCTCGAATTTTCGAAGGGCGTTGACGATAACGGAACGGGTGATACCCACGCGGTCTGCGATCTTGCTGGCAACCAGGATACCTTCCATGCCGTCCAGCTCGTCAAAGATGTGAATGATGGCTTCCAGCTCGGAGAAGGAAAGGGTGTTGATGGCAGATTTTACGATCTGGATCTTGCGGTTCTCCTCCGCGTTCTCCTCATGAACGGAACGCATCATCTCCAGGCCCACAACGGTGGTGCCATACTCACTTAAGATAATATCATCGATCTCATACTGGCTGTCGCTCTTGTACATAAACACAGTTCCGAGACGCTCGCCGGCAATGTCGATGGGGTTAATGATGGCCTGATACTTTTTGATATTGTCTCCCACAAAGCCCAGGGTCTCCAGATTGACATTTTCTTTCGTGGAAAGGACTCCCAGGAGGCGCTCATTCAGCATGGAATCAATGTAGCCGCCCACTTCATCGTCGATAAGTTCTTTGATCTCTTCCACTCCAGGACAAAGACTGACACCAAGGACTTTTCCCTTCCGGCTGATAACCAGAATATTGGAATCCAGAATTTCTGTCAGTACCTGGCATATATCGTTGAAAACGACTTTACTGGAATTGTTGTTATGCAAAAGCTTATTGATTTTCCTTGTCTTGTCTAATAACTGTACGCTCATCTTTTCCTCCTTGCCTGGTGAAATATTGCTCCAAAAGGGCCAAAAAATGCAACTGTTATCAAAATAACGTAGCTTTTCTTCACTATAGCACAGAGTTTTCAGAATTGCAATGTTTATCTGAAAAATTACTAAATTATTCAGAGCCCATCTCGATTCCGCTTCGCTTCATCTCGATTTGGCTGCTCGCCAAATAGATTCACTGACAAAAGTGTTCGTTCATGCAAGCATGACTCACACTTTCATCAATGAATCTGCTTGGCTCTGAATAATCAAAAAATTATTTATTTTCCACATAATTGCAGGCTTCTCCGGAACAAACGAGCTTATTTCCTTTTTCTACAAGCATAGAACCGCATTTCGGACACAGTTTTCCGGAGGGTTTCTGCCAGGACATGTAGTCGCATTCCGGATTGTCCTCGCAGCCGTAATATTTTCTGCCCTTCTTGGTCTTGCGGATGACGATATCCTTGCCGCATTTCGGGCAGGCCACGCCGATCTTCTCGAGATAGGGCTTGGTATTTTTGCACTCAGGGAAGCCCGGGCAGGCCAGGAACTTTCCGTGAGGACCGTATTTAATGACCATGTTTCTGCCGCATTTGTCGCAGATCACATCGGTGACTTCGTCCTCGATCTTCACATGTTCCAGCTCTTTGTCCGCCTTTTTCACCAGTTCTTCAAGATCCGGATAGAAATTTCTGATAATTGTCTTCCATTTCACGGTGCCCTCTTCCACTTTATCGAGAAGTGCTTCAAGATAAGCGGTAAAGTTCACATCCACGATGCTCGGGAAAGCCTGCTTCATGATGGAATTGACTACCTCGCCGAGCTCGGTCATGTAGAGATTCTTGTTCTCCTTGGCCACATAGCGGCGGGCGATGATCGTCGTGATCGTCGGCGCGTAGGTACTGGGGCGTCCGATACCCAGCTCCTCCAGCGTTTTTACCAGGGCGGCCTCTGTGTAATGAGCCGGCGGCTGGGTAAAGTGCTGTTCCGGATGAAACTCTTTCAGGCTCAGCTTCGTGTCGGTGCCGATGCCTTTTAAAAGAACGTTGTTCTCCTCTTTTTCTGCGGAGTCATCCACATAGACGGACATGAAGCCGTCGAAGGAGAGACGGGAAGCGGACACATGGAAATTGTAATCCCCTGCCTGAATCTTTACCTGGGTAGTCTCGTAAACTGCATTCGCCATGCGGCTCGCGGTGAAGCGTTTCCAAATCAGCTGATAGAGACGGAACTGGTCACGGCTTAAGGACTCTTTCACCAGAATCGGCGACCGGGTGATATCGGAAGGACGGATGGCCTCGTGGGCATCCTGGATCCTTTTGGCACTTTTTTTCGCCTCGGTGGTTCCCTCCGCGACATAATTTTCTCCATAATTGGAAGCTACATAGGCTCTTGCCGCCTGGTCGGCTTCCTCGGAGATACGGGTGGAATCGGTACGAAGGTAGGTAATCAGACCCACGGTACCGCTGCCCTTGATGTCGATTCCTTCATAGAGCTGCTGAGCGATCCGCATGGTCTTCTGGGTGGAAAAATTCAGAACTTTGGATGCTTCCTGCTGCAGCGTACTGGTCGTGAAGGGAAGGGGCGCTTTCTTGACGCGCTCGCCTTTTTTCACATCGCTGACCTGGTACTCGGCATTTTTCAGCTTCTCCAGAATTTCGTTGACCTCCTCCTCGCTGTGGAGCAGGAGTTTCTTTTTGTCTGTTCCATAAAATTTTGCCTTCAGAGGTTTTTTCTCCCCGGCGATATTAAAATCTGCGTCCAGGGTCCAGTACTCCTCCGGAATAAAGGAGTTGATCTCCTCCTCCCGGTCCGCAATAATGCGAAGGGCCACAGACTGCACACGGCCGGCGCTTAAGCCTCTTTTTACCTTCGCCCAGAGCACCGGGCTGATCAGGTAACCTACCATACGGTCCAGAATCCGGCGGGTCTGCTGGGCATTGACCAGATTCATATCGATATCCCTTGCATGTTTTAAGGAATCCTTTACCGCATTTTTGGTGATCTCATTGAAGGTGATACGGTTCATTTTACTCTCGTCCAGCTTCAGCGCTTTGGAAAGGTGCCAGGAAATGGCTTCTCCTTCGCGGTCCGGGTCGGTTGCGAGATAAACTTTGTCCGCCTTCTTCGCAGACTTACGAAGGGAGGCAAGAATGTCTCCCTTTCCTCTGATGGTGATATATTTTGGTTCATAGTCATTTTCCACGTCCACTCCCAGCTGGCTTTTGGGAAGGTCACGCACATGACCGTTGGATGCAGCCACCTCATAATTGCTGCCCAAGAATTTTTTGATCGTTTTGACTTTTGTCGGTGACTCTACGATCACAAGATATTTTGCCATGAACAAACTCCTCCATGCGGCGCGGAATGGCAGGCTTCCTGTGATCTTCCGCGTCACTTTCTATAATAATACCTGGATTTTTCTTCGATCAGATCCATAAGCTCCAGGGAAAGCAGAGCGGTGAGTACCTCTTCTCTCGGAAGCCCGGTCTCAATCCCTATGACTTCCAGACTTTTCCCCCGGAAATCTACACAACTATAAACCATACTTTCTGTTTTTTCAAGTGTCAATTCATTTTTTCTTAAATTTTCATAATTTCTGTTTGTGATGCCAAGCTCCGTCAAAAAGCCGTTCAGAGAGCAGAAAATCCCGGCTCCCTGGCTGATGAGACGGTTGCAGCCCTGGCTTAAGGGGTCCTCAATCCGGCCCGGAACCGCATAAACATCCTTCCCCTGCTCCAGCGCATAGTCAGCGGTGATAAGAGAGCCACTCTTTAAACGGGCCTCCACCACGAGGATCGCGTCGGAAAGGCCTGAGATGATCCGGTTCCGATAGGGAAAATGCCAGGCAATGGGTGGAGTGCCCGGCGGATACTCGGAAATCAGTCCTCCGCCCGTTTCCAACATCTGATAAAGCCCGCGGTTATGTCTCGGATAACAGAGATCCGGCCCGCAGCCAAGGACGGCATAGCTCGCTCCTCCTGCCAGAAGTGCCGCTTCCTGGGCCGCCCCGTCGATGCCGGATGCCATGCCGGAAATCACAGGGATTCCCTCCAAAGCCAGTGCTCCGGCAGTTTCTTTTGCCAACGAAAGACCGACGTGGCTTGCCCAGCGGGCCCCCACGATAGCCGCGGCCTGGACTTTCTTTTTCTCTTTTTCAAACTGAGGGAGCCTTCCTTTCACAAAAAGGCCGCAGGGTGCATGGGGAATCTCCCTTAACCGGGCCGGATAGGCAGGATGCTCCATGGAATAAAAGTCGATCTCTTTTTCCTGCAGCTCCTTTTCCTCGCGGGAAAGCTCCCCCGCTGTCCGGGTTCTTAAAAGCTCCTCCCGGGCGGCCTCACTTAAAAACTCCGCTTTTTCCACTTTTGCCGCCGGCGCTATAAACATATTTTCCGGCGTTTCAAAATATTCCAGACATTTCACTCTCTGCTCTGGCAGGATTTTCGTCTGATACATAAACCATCTCCAGTATTCTTCCATAAAACTCCTCCTTTATCCCCAGTATTTCTCATCGGCTGCCCGGAAGGCCGCCGCCTCGGCCAGGTGCTTTTTCCCGATGTTTTCACTCTCATCCATATCTGCCAGGGTCCGGGCCACTTTCAAAAGCCGGTGACAACTCCTGGCCGTCAGAGAAAATTTCTGATACATGCCCTCCAGAAGCTTTTCCTCCGCCGCGCCAAGGGCGCAGTATTTCTGCACCCCGGCGGAATCAAGATCCCCGTTAAAGCGGTAGGACGTCCCCTCGTAACGCCGCGCCTGAATCTTCTGCACCTTCTCCACCCGGCTGCGGATCGCCGCAGAATCCTCCTCTTTTGTTCCTTTTGGCTGTTTTTTCAGAAGTTCCTCAAAGGGAATCCTCGACATCTCCGCGCTGAGATCCATCCGGTCCAGCAAAGGGCGGCTGATCCGGTGCAGATACCCGTGAATCTCCCGTTCCGTGCAGGTACAGCGGGTCAGATCCGGATAATAGCCGCATTTGCAGGGATTCATGGCCGCCAGTAAAAGAAAATCCGCGGGAAATTCTTCAGAATAATTGCTCCGGCTGATGAGAATTTTCCGGTTTTCCAGAGGCTGACGGAGGACTTCGAGGGCCATCCGGGGAAATTCCGGAAGTTCGTCTAAGAATAAAACGCCCCGGTGAGCCAGGCTGATCTCCCCCGGTCTTGGAATCCTTCCGCCTCCCGAGAGGGCCTGGGTCGTGATCGTGTGATGGGGCGCCCGGAAAGGCCTCTCCGTCACCAGCGGATGCTCTGTATTTAAAAGACCGGCGATACTATATATGGAAGAGATTTCGAGAACCTCGTCCCGGGAAAGGCCCGGCAGGATCGAAGGAATCCGGCTCGCCAGCATGGATTTTCCGCTGCCGGGAGGTCCGATGAGAAGAAGGTTATGGAAACCTGAGACCGCGATCTCCGCCGCCCGTCGGGCCTCCTGCTGCCCCCGGATATCCCGGAAATCAGGCCCGGTGTAGGCAGAAGCTTCAACAGAAACTTTTCCTGTCACGGAAACCGTTTTCCAGCGCGGTTCCGGTGAGAGGAACGATACTGCTTCTTTCAGCGTTTTCACGCCGATGACTGGCAGAATCCCGGCATATTCCGCCTCTTTTACATTGTCCCAGGGCACCATGCAGGCCCGGCAGCCCTCCCTTTTCGCCTCCAGCACCACGGGAAGAATGCCGCTCACCGGGCAGACCTCGCCGTTTAAGCCGAGCTCTCCCACCACCAGAAGACCTTCCGTATGTTTTTCCTCCAGAAGGCCGTAGGCGGAAAGAATCGCCAGAGCTACGGGAAGATCAAAAAAGCTACCTTCCTTTTTAAAGCCTGCCGGGGCCAGATTGACTGTGAGTTTCTTTGGCTCCAGCGCAAAATCGCTGTTTTTCAGTGCAGTCCGGACCCTGTCCATGGTCTCCCGGACCTGCCCCGCCAGGTAGCCCACCATCACCGCGCCCGGAAGGCCGTTGCTCACATCTGCCTCCACACGGATTTTCCGGGCTGTGAGTCCAAAAACCGACGCGGAGAGTATACTGCTGTACAAAACGATCATGCCTCCTCTTTTTCTGCACGCAAAAAACAGACAGTAAACCTACGGCCCGGGCATGCAGTTATTTTATTTTATAAATTTGTTGTGATAATTCCGGCAGAACTGCCATGAAAGAACAGGAGAAGAACATCTCCCGATAACACTATCATACCTCACAGATGAAAAATCTGCAAGTACCTTTTTTGCGGAACCTCCGGCCCTTGAGCCGGAAAGCTCCGCCTTACAATACTTCCTCTGAATCGAGGCGCTTTTTCAGCTTTCCCAGGGCGCCTTTTTCGATCCTGGAAACGTAGGAACGGGAAATATGAAGTTTCTCCGCAATCTCCCGCTGGGTCTTCTCCTCCCCGCCGAACATGCCGTAGCGCAGGATCAGTACACGCTTCTCCCGCTCCGTCAGGGTTCCATCAAAAATTTTATACAGCCGCCTTAAGTTTTTCCGGAAATCCATGGCCTCCGCGATATCGCCATCGCTGCTCTCCAGAATATCCAGGAGACTGATCTCGTTCCCTTCCTTGTCGGTGCCGATGGGTTCGTAAAGGGAGACCTCCCGGCCGTTTTTCTTTCTGGAACGAAAGAGCATGAGAAGCTCATTTGCTATCCTCACCTGAGGGCTCCAGCTTCGCCTCTTCGCCGTCCCAGACGACTCTTTTCAGAAGTGTTCGCAGCTTCCGCCGCTTCTCTTCCACGGAAAGCGCCTCCAAATCCGGGTCGATTTTTTCTAAAATTTCCCGGTCCAGAAGGTTTCCGTTGGCATTTTTCCGGTTACAGAGACTCTTGCGACTCCGCTCCTTGAGGCTGCAGATGTAAGTGTAGATCCGTTTGTCCTCAGCATCCCTTCTTGGGGTAAGTTTCGGGTACATCCGGCTTCCGCAGGCACAAAAAAGAAGCCCGGTCAGCAGTGCTTCATTCTCGCTGCCCCTGGGCTTTCGGTAAGCTCCGGAACCATTTCTCTTTAAGTTTTCCTGCACCGGAACCCAGCGGCTCCCGGGGATGAGACCGGGGTGCTGCCCCACCGCCACGATCCATTCCGCCGTCGGCAGAAACTCAGTCTTTTTTCCTTTTTCCTGGCGAGTCCGATTGTAGGCCAGCATTCCATGAAGGCCGTCGAAAGCCGCCCTTGGAGAAGAAACTTCCGTCCCCGCCCGGTCAAAATACTCCCAGGCGTCTGAATCCGCCGTCAGATAGACCGGATTTTCCAGAATGGCCCTGATGGAAAAACGGGTGAAAGACCGGCCGTTTTTCGTCCGTATCCCCGCTTTCATAAGCTCCGCCTCGGTTCCGGCAAGAGACTCCGTCGCTTCGTAACTTTCGTAAATCTTCCGGACGATCTTTGCTTCTTCCGGAACCAGCTTTAGCTGACAGCTTTTTCGCGTTTTCCCATCCAGAGAGATGCTGCTCACCGCCTCCGAAGTATAGCCCGTCGGCGTGGTTCCGCCAAGCCAGCGGCCGGTTCGGGCCAGCTCCCGCATATTATCGCGGATCCGCTCGGCGATGGTCTCCCGCTCCAGCTGAGAAAACACCGAGGCGATATACATCATGGCCCTGCCCATCGGTGTTCCCGTGTCGAACTGCTCCCGGATGGAAATGAAGGCCGTCCCGAGAGCCGAAAGCTCCTCGATAAGGCCGGCGAAATCACTGATGTTGCGGCTGATCCGGTCTAGGCGGTAGACAACGATGGCCCGGCAGCCGCCTTTCCGGACAAAAGCCATCATGCGCTGAAAACCGGGCCGTTTTAAGTTTCCCCCGGAAAAACCTTCGTCCTCATAGAGAAAGGTCTCTTCCAGGGCTTCTTCCCCAAAATGAAATTTTATGTACTCCCGGCAGAGCTCCGTCTGATTGCCGATGCTCTCCCCTTTTCCCGTAAAACGGGATTTTCTGGAATAAATGACGATGTTTCCCTCCATAGCTGGGCTTCACCTGCTTTTTGCACACTCTCTTTCTATATGTATCGCAAAAGTGCAAAAATAAGTACCGCCTAGCCTAGCCGATCCGGTTTTTTCCGGCAACCAGAGAAAAGCTGGTTCCATCCGGATAAAGAAAGGTTCCTGTCATTCCGGCAGGAAGCGTGATGCTTCCCCGGATTCCATTTTCCTGTTTTTCATAATAGAAGAGAATCGAGCCATATTCTGTGGCAAATTTTCCTCTAAGATCCGGCACAGCATTAAGATGCGGCTTGATGACCACGTTGGAAGGCTCCCCGGATTCTCTTCGAATTCCCGCCATCACGCTCATAAGCTCGTACATGGGCAGAGCGCTCCAGGCATGGCATTCGCTTCTGGAACCGGCTGGCGTCTCGGGGCAGGTCGTGCAGTGCTCGTCCAGCAGTTTCAGCCACCAATCCATCTGTTCCCCGGTCAGCTCATAACAGCCTGCCAGCTCGCAGGCCCGAAACAGTTCATAACAGGTAGAAAAATAACAGCGCAGCACATCCGGCTCCCGGAAGGTTTTCTCCATCACCGCTCGGGCCTTTTCGCCTTTTAAAAGACCGTTCAGAACCGCCCAGCTCTGGGCATGCTGGCTGAACTGCCGGTAAGACGGGCCTTCCCGGTAAAGTCCCCGCTCCTCATCCCAGCAAAGCTTTTGTACCTTTTCCGCAATCTGTTTCTGCCGCTTCCGGTACTCTTCCGCCAGGCCCTCTCTTCCTGTGATCTCAGCGATCCTGGCTCCCTTCAAAAGAGCCAGGCCGTACATCAGATTGATGATCGTTGAGGGGCCTTCCTCGGCAGCCACAGGCCGGCCGCAGGTCTTTTCCCAGCTTTCCTGCCAGTCGATGAACTCCCAGTAGCCCAGATTTTCCACCAGACCGGAAGTGCCGATTTTTCCGTCGTAATACTCCAGAATCCCATCCACATCTGACCGGTAAAGTTTTAAAACCTTAAGATCTCCGGTTCTCTGGTAGTACTCCAGAAGCATGAAAATATAATAGAGAGAAAACGTCGAGATCACCTGAAGCGGATTGCTCGGTGCCCGGCCCTGCACCAGTCCCATGGGCAGGATAGAATCATGAAAATCCTGAAGAGCCTTCCGTGCCAGCTTCGTATCTGTACTGCATACATAGGTAAAAAGCGCCTGCAGCCGGGTATCCATCGGATACTGCATCTGCTCCCAGAAGGGACAGTCCATGTAGGTCTCCATCATGCAATCCTGCAGGGTCCGCACACACATCTCATAGATCGGCTGTACCCATTCTGCGGTGGAAGAAATCTCTGACTCCGGCCGGAGCGGATAACCGGTCTTCAAAAGCTGAGGCCGGTAAAATTTCACCGCTTCCTCTCCTGCCTGAATCTCGATTTTCAGGAAACGCATCGTGTGATACCAGAAAGGCTCATAGAGAAGGTCTCCTCCCGCCGGGAAAATCCGGTCTGTTCTGCCGTTATTCCCGATCTCGCCGTTTCTGTAGTCATCTCTTTTTACTTCGTCCCGGCCTTTTGTAAATTTTTCAAAGTAGGTAAAGGAGATTTCCGCTCCCTTTCCACCCTGTATGTGATAGCGGAAGTAGGCGTTAAAAAGCGTTTTCCCGTCAAAAAGAAGCACCTTTTTCTCTCCCGGCTCTACCGTCAGAGCTTCTTTTTCTCCCAGAACCGGCTCGCCCAGCTCTTTGTCCAGCGTGGCTTCTTCTTCAACGCACAGCGGAATGGGACGCTCCTCCAGCCGGAAGGTTTTCAGAATGCCTAAAAATTTTTCATGGCCTTCTGCCGCCGTCTCCAGCTCCACCGCTTTTTTCCAGCCGGAGGCATCGAAGCTTTCCGATTTCCAGTTTCCCGGAGTTCTGGAAAAATCGATTTTTTCCGCCAGTGCGCCCAGATTAGTGTCCACGGCACCTTCCTTATATAAATAAAAGGTGTTGTCCAGCCAAACTCTCCAGTCGGCCTTTCCTGTGGTCAGTTCTGCTGCGTCCACACCCTGTGCATCCTTCACGGCGCCCTCCAGGGCAAACCGGTGGCCGGCTGGAAGGGAAGCCACGCTGACCAGAGGCGCCCTCTGATCCTGCCAGCCGGCGGTATACATACTGTCATAGAGAAGCACTTGGGCTGCCAGGATATTTTTTCCTTTTTTCAGATAAGGCTTCAGATCAACCGTTTCATAATAGTGCCGGAACTGATTGCTCCGGCAGGGGCCGGAGAGCACCGGTTTCTCATTGATCCAGAGGCGGTATCTGGAATTTGCCGAGAGATCCACAATCGCTTCTCCGGCCTCTTCAAGCTCGATTTCCAGACGATAATAGGCAAATCTTCCGTTCATATCGCCCTGATAAATCTTCTTTTCTTCAATTTCTTCTCTGGGTACTCCGACCCACATGGCTTTCTTCCACATAGACACCTTCCTTTCCTTTTATCTTAAGGGCAGAACATCCTTCGGGGCCAGCGCTAGGGCGGGCGGCATTTTTCTTCCGAGGCTGTTCCAGGTTTCTTTTTCAAGCTTCCACCAGATGCCGGGAGCTCCGGCCTTTGTGTGGAAGATCACATTGATTTCAAAGGGGGCCTCCGTCTCCTGAAAATCCAGGGGATGAAGGAGGTTCACCTCTTTCGCCGGGTCCGCGGGCACATAGAAATAGTGAGCCCGGACGCCGGCATAGCGCACATCATCAAGTACCGGCTGTTCGGAGACGAGCCGGATTCCAAGCTCGGTAAGCTCCATCTCGTTGGGGCCGCATTTTCTCGCTTTCAGAAGGTTCTTGCAGCCCGTCATCCGGGCGGTTTCCAGGTATTCGGGGTTCTGGAAAAGGGCTCTCGTGCTGCCTTTTTCCATCTGGCGGCCTTCCCAGACGATCATGAGCTCGGGGCAGATCTTATATGCCTCGTCCCGGCTGTGGGTCACGAGGATTACATCGCCGGAATAATCTTTCAACAGTTCGAGAAGCTCCAGAAGAAGCTGCTCCTTCAGATATGCGTCCAGGGCGGAAAAGGGCTCGTCCAGAAGGATCACGTCTGGCCGGTAAGCCATAATCCGTGCGAGAGCCGTCCGCTGCTTCTGGCCGCCTGAGAGCTGGAAGGGATATTTTTTCTCCTGGCCCATGAGATGGAATTTCTCGATCATCTTATGGATCTGCTCTTCTTTTTCCTTCTTCGGAAGGGTGATGCCGGCTCCCACATTTTCTTCCACGGTCATGTTGGGGAAAAGGGCAAAATCCTGGAAAAGATAACCCACGCGCCGCTTCTGGGGTTTGAGGTCGATCTTTTTCTCCGAATCGAACAGGGTCCGGCCGTTGAGGACGATCTTTCCCGCATCAGGCCGCCAGATTCCGGCGATGCATTTAAGCGTCATACTTTTTCCGCAGCCGGAAGCTCCGAGGATTCCCAGAGGGCCTTTGTCCAAATCAAAGCGTACGTCCAGGCTGAAATCTTTCCAGTTCTTTTTGATATCCACCTGAAGGCTCATGACTTTTTCCCCTTTCTGTTTCGTTTTTCCCGGAGCGCAAAGTAGTTCAGGAGAACCACTGCGAGAAAGGACAACAGCACAATGACGATGACATATTTTCCTGCAGTATCAAAATCTCCGGCCGCCACAGCAGAATAGACCGCCAACGGCAGGGTTCGGGTCTTTCCCAAAATATTTCCGGCGATCATCGAGGTGGCTCCAAATTCTCCCAGCCCCCTCGCAAAGGCCAGAACGGCGCCGCCAGCGATACCGGGAAGGCAGGCCGGCAGGGAGACTTTAAAAAAGATCTTCCACTCGGAAAAACCCAGCGTCCGGGCCGCATAGATGAGGTTTTCATCCACCTGCTCCAGGGCACCTCTTGCGGAGCGATACATCAATGGAAAAGCGATGACCGTGGCCGCCAGCACCGTGGAACCGAAGGAAAAGGGAATTTTCACCCCGAAATACTCCAGAAAAAAGAGCCCGATGGGGCGTTTCACTCCGAAAATATAGAGGAGGAAATAGCCCGCCACCGTGGGCGGCAGCACCAGGGGCAGGGTCAGAAGACCGTCGAGGACCATTTTCAGGCCCTCGCTCTTTAAGTTTACCACCCAGCGTGCCGCCAGAAGTCCCAGGAAAAACACGAAGATCATCGTCAGGGAGGCGGTCTTTAAGGAAATGAGAAGGGGCGACCAGTCGATCATTCAGTTACTTCCTCAGTGGCAGTTTCCGGGGTCTCCTCGGTATCAGTCTCGCTCTCTGTCTCATTCTCCTCGGCTGCTTTATACGGAGTAAAACCGTATTCCTTGAAGATCTCTCCGGCTTCATCGGACTGAAGAAACTCAAGGAAAGCCTCCGCCTCCGCGCTGTGCTCAGTTCTCTCCAGAATACCTACGGGGTAAATAACCGGTTTTGCCAGGCTTCCTTCAGGAGTCTCTGCCTTCACTTCCACGTCCTCGGCTCTCGCTGCCGCGTCGGTAGCATAAACCACGCCGGCCTCAGCGCTTCCCTCTGCTACCCAGTTCAGCACCTCGGTTACGTTGGTTCCAAAGCTTGCCTTTGCGGAAACCTCATCCCAGAGATTCAGGCTGGTGAGGGCCTCTTTCGCATACTGGCCGGCGGGAACGCTGTCCGGATCGCCGAGAGCGACGGTCTCTGCATTGGCCAGATCCTCGAAACTGTTCAGTTCCAGCGTTGAGTCCTTCGGAACGATGGCTACGATCTTATTCTCCAGCAGGTCTGCTTCGCTGTCCTCCTTCATGTAGCCCTCCTCGGTCAGCGCATCCATCTGTTTGGTGGCTGCGGAGAAGAAAAGGTCTGCCTCCATGCCTTCCTCAATCTGGGTCTGAAGCTTTCCTGAGCTGTCGTAAGAACCCTCTACTTTAACTCCCGGATTCTGCTCCTCAAAGAGCGGAATCAGTTTTTCCTCCATAGAATACTCCAGGCTGGCTGCTGCCGCGATGAGAAGTTTTACCTCTTCTCCCTCGGTCTCATCGGCTGCCATAGCCGGAACGGCAAGGCTCATAGCCATAATCCCGGCAAGAACTGCTGCGATCTGCCTTTTTTTCATAATGTGTACTCTCCTTACTTTGTTATCTGCAAAGGGATTTTTCTTCTTTGTTGCATGCTTTACCGGTGCAGATGATGGACCTTCGATCCACAATCTGTCACTTCTCCTTTCAAAACGTCCAGCCCGTGATAAAGGTTCGGCAGGACGAAATCCAGACTCTCCCGGACGGCTTTTGGACTGCCCGGAAGGTTGACGATCAGGGTCCGGCCCCGGATCACCGAGGCGGCCCGGCTCAGCATCGCCCTCGGCGTGATCGTGCCGGAATAGGCCCGGATGGCTTCCGCGATGCCAGGAGCATTCCGCCCGGCGACGGCCATTGTGGCCTCCGGCGTCACATCCCGGACGGAAAAGCCCGTCCCGCCGGTGGTCAGAATGAGATCCACCTTCACCTGGTCGGCAAGCCGGATCAGAGCCTCCTCAATGGTCTTCTGGTCGTCGGGAACGATGCTCTGATCCACCACCAGGTAGGAATCCTTTTCCACCAGCTCCCGGATCAGCGGGCCTGCGAGATCCTCCCGCTCGCCTCTGGCGCTCCGGTCGCTGACCGTGAGCACGCCCACTCGGTACCGGTGGGTCTCGCCGATGATCCGGATCTCATCGCCCACATGGATCGTACCGCCCTTTAACACCTTCGCAAAAACGCCCTCCCGGGGCATGATGCAGTCCCCCACAGCCTCGTGGATGGCACAGTGGGAATGGCACTCTTTTCCGATCTGGGTCAACTCCAGAACCACACCGTTGCAGGAAAAAATCGTTCCCACGGGAAGATTTTTGAGTTCAAAACCTTCCACCAGAAGATTTTCCCCGAAATCGCCGTCCTCCACGCTGGCGCCCCGCTTCTTGAAGGCCTCGACAGCTTCTTTTGAGAGAAGACTCACCTGCCGGTGCCATTTTCCCGCGTGGGCATCCCCTTTTAAACCTTCGTCCTCTATAAAAACGGCCTCGCCCACATTTTTCTTGCCTGTTCCTTTTTTCTCACTGATGCAGACTGCCCGAATGTATCCCATACGTTATCCTCCTATCCTTGCCATGAATGTTTCTTCTGCCTCTCTTTCCGGATCCCTCTCCTGAAAATGATGCGCCTCCGGTTTCTGAAGAATGGCCTGGCAAAGAGCCTCCTCCAGTTCTTTTTCCCCGGCTCCGCCCCGAAGAAGCGCCTTTAAATCTACACCCCTTCTGTAATAAAGGCAGGGCTTTAAAAAACCTTCCGAAGTGAGACGCAAACGGTTGCAGGAACTGCAGAATTTTCCGTGAAGGGCCTCGATAAAGCCCACATAGCCCGCAAAGCCCGGCACTTTTCCGTAGACCGCCGGTCCGTTTCCCCGTTTTTCCGCCGTCTCTTTAAAATCCGGATAAACTTTCCGGATCACAGCCAGAAGTTCCTCCTTATCTCTGCCCTGAAAAGCTTTTCCTTCCCCGATGGGCATCAGCTCGATGAAGCGGACATCCACCGGAAGCTCTCTCGTCAACTCCACAAAATCCAGAATCTCATCCTCATTGAACCCCCGGATGGGAACGCAATTGATTTTCATGGGAATCCCCATAAAAGCGCCCTCTTTGAGCGTTTCCAGCACTCCGCTCCAGAGTTCTCTCCCGTCCCGGTTAAGACCAGTGATCCAGGAAAAACGCTCTGGTTTCAGTGTATCGAGACTCACGTTGATGCCATCGATGGAAAGCTTCTGAAACTCCGGCAAAGCCTTTTTCAGAAGAAGACCGTTCGTCGTGAGGGTCACAGCTTCGGTACCCGGCAGAGCTTTCAATTCCCGGATAATTTCCAGAGCCTCCGGCCGCACCAGCGGCTCACCCCCGGTGATCTTGAATTTGTGGATGCCGATGGTTTCGGCTGCCCGGCAGACCCTTAAAATCTCCTCCTTCGTGAGGTACCGCTCCCGGTCCTTTTCCGCTGCTTCAAGCCCCGGCGGCAGGCAGTACCGGCAATGGAGATTGCAGCGATCCGTGATGGACACCCGGAGATAATCGATGTTTCTTCCATATAAATCTATCATGTTTCAAAGTTTCTCCAGCAGCACTTTAATATGGCCTCCGCAGATCATGCCAAGGGAGGCGGCGCCCTCGTTAGAGAGGTTGTACTCCCGGATCTCGAAAAGGTCTTCCCCGGTATTTTCCCGAAGAAAATTTTCTGCCTCCTGGATCACCGTGTACTCCACCGTGCCGCCGCCCACGGTGCCGTAGATATCACCTTTTTCGTTGACCAGCATCCTGGCTCCCCGTTTTCCCGGGGAGGAACCGTTCTTCTCGATAACCGTAGCCATAACGAGAGGGCCTCTTTCTTCCCGCAGGCCCTGAGCCAGCTCCTCGGAAAAAAGACTCCGTTTCTTCTGATTTTTTACCTGGACGAGCTCAGCCGCTATGCTGATGGCGATCTCGCCCGGCGTGTTTCCACCGATCTTAAGGCCAATGGGAGCATGGACCTCCGCTAGGGCTTCCCGGGAGATTCCGTCTGCCGCCAGCCGGTCAAAGGTCAAGGCCACCTTTCCTTTGCTTCCGATCATGCCGATGTAGGAATGTTTGACTGACAGGGCATAGCGCAGGCAGATATCATCGTCCTTATGACCTCGGGTGACGATAATAAAATACGGGGCAAAACCAAAATCCACCTCGGAAAGCTTCTCATAGCTCATGGTCAGCACCCGGTCCGCCTCCGAAAAACGCTCCCGGTTTGCAAATTCCAGCCGGTCATCCACCACCGTGAGGGTGAGATCCAGCGTTTTCAGCACTTTTTCGAGGGCCAGGGAAATATGCCCGCCACCGAAGACCACGACCTGCGTCCTGCCGGCAAACTCTTCTTCAAAAAAGGTACCCTCTCCCAGCTCTTCAAAGGAATGACTGCCTTTTTCCAGGTCTGTCCAGACCTTTACCGTCTCTCCGTTCTGAAGTTTCCGGGAAAGCTCCAGATAAAATTCCCGCCGTTTCAATAGACCACTCCTTTTCCAAAACCGCAGTTGGGGAAGGTACAGACGCCGCAGTTCAGGCAGAGTCCACCTTCGCCTAAAGCCGCCAGCTCCTCAAAAGTCACCGGATCGTCCGCCATCAGCCGCGGAAGCACCAGATCGAAGACCGTCCGCTTTGCGTACATGACGCAGCCCGGCAGGCCCACGATCGGAATCTTTTTCCCATCCTTCTCATAATAGGCCAGAAGAAGCATCGCTCCCGGCAACACCGGCGCTCCGTAGGTGATTACCTTCGCTCCTGTTCCGGCGATGGCTCCCGGTGTGCAGTCGTCCGGGTCCACACTCATGCCTCCGGTACAGAGAACCAGCTCCGCTCCCTCGTCGATATAGTGAAGAATGGCCTCCTGAATGTGCTCCTTCTGGTCGTCCACCAAAGTCTGTCCCAGAAATTCCGTCGGGTACTCGGCAATTTTCTCTTTTACCACAGGACCGAAGGTATCCTTGATTCTGCCGTAAAAGACCTCGTTTCCGGTGGTGACGATGGCCGTTTTTTTCTTGTGGAAGGGCAGGATCCGGAAGATCGGGCCGCCTTCAGCAGCCTCTTTCGCCCGCTCCATTTTCTCTTTCTCAATCACCAGCGGAATGATTCGGGTGCCCGCGATCTTGTCCCCTTTTTTCACCGGGAAATCGCCGTGGCGGCCCGCGATCATCATCTCGCCCAGGGAGTTCACCGCAAAGAGCTTCTTTCGGTCGATCTTTAAGAGACCGTCCCGATCGGCGATGACCTCGATTTTTCCCTCCTTGATCTCGGAGCCCTTCATGCCCTCGGAGCGGCAGAGGTCAAAAAGAATCTCAGCCGCCTCGTTTTCGTGAAGCATGTTCTCGTTCTTCTCCCAGACGTAGAGATGATCCTTTCCCACGGAAAGCAGCACCGGAATGTCCTCTTCCGTCACGATATGGCCTTTTCGGAAAACCGGCCCTTTTGTCTTGTCCTTTATGATCTGTGTCACGTCATGGCAGAGCACATGGCCCACGGCGTGAATCGTCTCTATCTTTTTCACGACACTTCCTTCTTTCCTGTCTGTTTTTGTGTTCAGTATAGCGTATTTTCCGTGAAGAATCCATAATAAAAAGGGCACCTCCGAAAATTTTTTCTCCGGAGATGCCCTGATGTGAGCATTGCATTTTCTATACATTTGGCAGCGTAAGTCCCCAGCTTGGAATTACGGTTTCCGTCAAAAGTAGACACCGCTTTGATAAGGCCGATCGTACCGATGGAAATGAGGTCATCCATCTCATCCTCCGCTGTCTGGTATTTCCGCACCACATGGGCCACCAGCCGTAAATTCCGCTCGATCAGGACATCTTTCGCCTTCAGATCCCCGTTCCGGTAGCGTTCCAGATAATCCTTCTCTTCCTCCGTGGTAAGGGGCCTGGGAAACGTCTTCAAAAAAGCACCTCAAAGGGAGTTTTATTACAGCATATGAAAAAGTTTTTCTTTTCGTGCTTGTTCAGGCGTCCTCTTTTCTCCGGAGAATATCGTACTGCTCCATCGGAACGCCGAGGTCGATATAGAGAACCTGCTTGGGATGGGGGGCACTCTCCTGCTCCCCGCCCTCCTCGTTGACGATGCGAAGAACTTTTGCCTTGATGTTGTCCCCGTTTGGCTTCATGATTTCGATGGTCTCGCCCACAGAAAATTTGTTTCTCTGCTCGATGCGGTAGAGGCCTTCTGCATTGCTTCCGCCCACGATGCCTAGGTAGGTGTATTCTTTCACATAGGTGTTGCTGTCGTAGATCTGGGCCTCGCTGTCCGGCTTACCATAGAAAAAGCCCGTGGTAAACTGCCGGTAGGTGCAGTTGGAAATCTGATCCAGATACCAGGGCATATTTTTTTCATAGAGAACCGGGTCTTTGAGATAATCGTCGATGGCTTTCCGGTAGGTTCGAGCCACGGTGGCCACATAGAGAGCGGTCTTCATGCGACCTTCGATCTTGAAGCTGTCGATGCCGGCATCGATGAGATCCGGAATATGGCCGATCATACAGAGATCCTTGGAGTTGAAAATGTAGGTTCCCCGCTCGTTCTCATAGACCGGCAGATACTCGCCGGGTCTCGACTCCTCCATCACCGCATATTTCCAGCGGCAGGGATGGGTACAGGCTCCCTGGTTGGCGTCCCTTCCGGTGAAATAGTTGCTCAGAAGGCAGCGGCCGGAATAGGAAATGCACATGGCTCCGTGGACGAAGGTCTCGATCTCCAGATCGTCGGGAATGTTCGACCGGATCTCCTTGATCTCCTTCATGGAAAGCTCTCGCGCGGAAACCACGCGCTTTGCCCCCAACTCATGCCAGAAACGGTAGGTGCCGTAGTTCGTATTGTTGGCCTGGGTGCTGATATGGATCTCAATCTCGGGGCAGACCCGCTTTGCAATCATAAAAACGCCAGGATCAGAGATGATCAGCGCGTCGGGGCCGATCTCTTTTAACTCCTTAAAATATTCTTCCACGCCGGGAAGGTCTCCGTTGTGGGCCAGGATATTGGCGGTCACATAGACCCGCACGTTATGCTCGTGGGCAAACTGAATGCCCTCCTTCATATCCTCCATGGAAAAATTTTTTGCCTTGGCGCGGAGGCCAAAGGCTTCACCGCCGATATATACGGCATCGGCTCCAAAGATTACCGCAGTCTTTAAGACCTCGAGACTGCTGGCTGGAATCAAAAGCTCCGGTACTCTCATTTCATATCCTTTCTGACAGAAACTGTGACTCCGTCTCCTAAGGGGATGACGCTGGTCAGCAGTTTGTCGTTATGTTTCAGTTCGTAAAGGTATTCCCTCATCCGTTTGTAGATGGTCCGGTTCCGCCGTTCCACGGCATAGTGGGACTCAATGATATCCCCACCCTGGAGCACGTTGTCGGAGACCAGCACGCTCCCGGGCTTCATCAGCCGGAGCACATCATCCAGGAAGTGGATGTACTGCCCCTTCGCCGCATCCATAAAGATCAGGTCGTAGGACTCCTGAAGCTCCTTTAAGATGTCAGCCGCGTCGCCCTCCAGAAGGGTAATCTGGTTCTCCCGGCCTGCCCGGCGGAAATTTTCCCGGGCGATCGGAATCCTTTTTTCATATTTTTCAATCGTCGTCACCTGCATGTTCTCCGGGCCGTACTCACAGAACAGAAGGGCCGAGAAGCCCACAGCCGTTCCCACCTCCAGAACGCGAAGGGGCCGGTGAATCGCAAGGAGCACTTTTAAAAAGCTCTGCATCTCCCTACGGATCACCGGCACAAGATCTGCCTTCGCCTCTTTCTCGATCTCGTTCAGAAGCGGTGTGTTTCCCATATCCAGAGAATTAATGTAAGTGACCATTCTCTCGTCTACAATCACTGTTTCTTCCTCATTTTATTCGCTTTCCGTCTCATTTTCCCGGGAAAGCACTTTCAGCATTTCTTCCGGCGTTTGGGACGTATTTAGAAGGTAGCTTCCCTTTTTCAGCTTGTGCTTTTCCTTGGAAAAAAGAAGCTGCACATAGAAAACTCGCGCGTCACGCACCAGGCCCTTGTCCTCCAGAAGCTCTGCCAGTTCCTCTCCGGTCATGCCGTTGTCCAGCGTGACGGCCACATCCTTGCCGGGAGGGCGGGAGACCGCTTCCTGGGCTACCACCTGATAGCCGAAGGAATAGGCCTTTTTCCCCCAGGAATACAGAAGGAACACCAGCGCCACCAGAGCAAAGATCTTCAGTATGGCAAAAAAGAGCCGGATTCCTGTCTGCTTCTTCATGGGCAGCCTCCTACCATTTGATGATATCCTTGAAATCTCCGATATCAAGATCAACGGTTCCCACCAGGCTCAGATTGATCCGCTGCATGATGCGGCAGAGCCCCAGTTCATACTGGAGATAGTCGCTGATCAGCGGATTTTTCCGGATCTCGTGATACTCCTCCTCCAGCTGCTCCATCTCCGTATAGACATCCGTCCCCTCCTTGAGGTTCTGAATCTCATAGTTTCTTCTTCGAAAAGTCATGACCTTTTCCCGAAGCTCCGGGTTGGCTTCCAGGGCTGCTTTGGCTTTTGCAAAGCCCTTGTAATCGTCACTCTCCCGTACTGCCTTTTTCAGAGCTTCCGTACACTGTCTGATCTCATCCATTTTTTCTCACCTAGACTTCCATAATGATCGGCAGGATCATAGGACTTCTCTTAGTCCGTTTCCAGAGGAAGTCGCTGAGAGAATCTTTGATCACGTTCTTGATCTTGCCCCAGTCAGAAACATGCCTATCCATACAGTCTGTAATGGCATCCTCCACCACATGGCGGGCCTCTTCCATAAGTCCTTCTGATTCACGCACATAAACAAAGCCGCGGGACACGATATCCGGTCCGGACAGAAGCTGGTTGCTGAAACGCTCCAGTGTCAGAACCACAATCAGGATACCATCCTCCGCCAGATGCTGTCTGTCCCGGAGAACGATATTTCCCACATCGCCCACGCCCAGACCGTCCACGAGAATGGAACCACAGGGCACATGGTCGGAAATTTCCGCTTTCTTCTCATCCAGCTCCAGCACATCTCCGGAATGAAGGATGAAAATGTTGTCCTTCGGAATGCCCAAGGCCGCGGCAATATCCGCCTGGGCCTTCATATGACGGTACTCTCCGTGAACCGGGATCGCATATTTCGGATGCACCAGAGAATAGATCAGCTTGATCTCCTCCTGGCAGGCATGGCCGGAAACATGAACATCCTGGAAAATCACGTTGGCTCCCATCATGGTCAGCTCGTTGATGATCTTGGAAACAGCTTTCTCGTTGCCCGGAATCGGATTGGAGCTTAAAATCACGGTATCGCCGGATTTCACCTGAACCTTCCGGTGCATGTTGGCCGCCATCCGGGAGAGGGCTGCCATGGACTCGCCCTGACTTCCGGTGGTGACAAGAACCATCTGCTCGTCGGGATAATTCTTCATCGTCTCAATATCAATGAGAGTGTTTTCCGGAATGTCAAGATAGCCAAGCTCCGCGGCTGTCGTGATGACGTTTACCATACTCCGGCCCTCGATAACCACTTTTCTTCCATATTTATAAGCAGAATTGATGATCTGCTGCACACGGTCCACGTTGGAAGCGAATGTGGCGATGATAATACGGGTATTTTTATGCTCCGCAAAAATATTGTCGAAGGTTTTTCCCACGGTGCGCTCGGACATCGTAAAGCCCGGCCGCTCCGCATTGGTGCTGTCACACATCAGAGCCAGAACGCCTTTCTTTCCCAGCTCTCCAAAACGCTGGAGATCGATGGCATCACCGAAAACCGGCGTATAGTCCACCTTGAAATCTCCCGTATGGATCACGATGCCTGCCGGTGAAAAGATTGCCAGAGCGGAAGCGTCCGCAATGCTGTGGTTGGTCTTGATGAACTCGATACGGAAAGCCCCAAGATTGATGGACTGTCCGTGACGGATCACCTTACGTTTCACACTTCTGGTCAGGTTGTGCTCCTCCAGCTTGTTGTCAATGAGCCCGATCGTCAGTTTCGTTCCGTACACGGGCACGTTCAGCTGTTTGAGGACATAGGGAAGGGCTCCGATATGATCCTCATGACCGTGGGTGATGACGAAACCTTTCACCCGATCTGCATTGTTCTTCAGATAGGTGATGTCCGGGATCACCAGGTCAATTCCCAGCATATCATCCTCAGGAAAGGCCAGGCCGCAGTCCACCACAATAATACTGTCCTCATATTCAAAGGCAGTAATATTCATGCCGATCTGCTCCAAGCCGCCCAGAGGTATAATCTTCAGTTTTGAATTGTTTTCATGCTTCAAAAACTAATACCTCCTTCGTTACATTGTAATATCCACGTTGTCCAGCATCTCCTGGAAGACCTTTGATACTGCCATCAGTTCGCTGTCATCCTCTACCATCTCGTAGACAGCCTCCTCCTCTCCGTCGCCAGACAGATCCTTGAGAATCCAGCAGTCTGCCTCGTCCTCCTCGGAATCCGTCACCAGGATATAGTCCACTCCGGCGATGCGGGTCTGTTCCAGTACAAAAAATTCTGCCGCCTCTTCTCCGTCGGCAAAAGCAAATTTAATTTTTTCCATTTTTCATGCCCTCACTGTCCAGATAGCCCTGCAGAATGTAAACTGCAGCCAGCTTATCCACATATTCTTTTCTGTTTTCCCGGCGCACTCCGCTCTCCATCAGCGTACGGTTGGCCTCCACAGTGGTCAGGCGCTCGTCCCACATGACCACAGGGATCCCCGTGCGGCGCTCCAGCGTCTCTTTAAAAGCCAGGGATTTTTCCGCCCGGTCTCCTATGGTATTGTTCATATTCTTGGGGAAGCCTAAGACAAAGGTTTCCACCTCGTATTCTCTGGCCAGAGCCTCAATTCTCGCCAGGGTCTGGCGAAGCTTGTTCTCTGAGGTTCTCCGGATGATCTCAACGCCCTGTGCCGTCACTCCCAGCGGATCGCTCACACTGACGCCTACTGTCTTGGATCCGAAATCCAAACCCATTACTCTCATACTGTCTGTTCCTTTTCTGTCGGTCACTGCTGCGCGTTGTTCTTGATATAATCCTTGAGAAGCTCCTCCACCAGCTCGTCCCGCTCCACTTTCATGATCATGCTGCGGGCGCCGTTGTGGCTGGTGATGTAAGTCGGGTCTCCAGACATAATGTAACCCACGATCTGATTGACCGGATTGTAGCCTTTCTCTCTCATGGCGTTGTAAACAGTGTCCAGAACCTCTTTGACCCGAAGCTCCGGCTCCACATTTACCTTAAAAAACTGTGTCTGATTGATATCACTCATTTTCTCACGTCCTCGTCTGTCTTATCAACTGTCTGAAGCTTTTTCCTTCCCGTTGGGAAAAAAGCTGCTTTGGGTTTATTTTAATATATATCCTATAAAAAGTAAAGCGGACATTCGCAATCCGCTTCGCTACTTGCTCATGAACACAGTCGCTTCGCGATCTGTGTTCAAGTTCCAGTTCAGAGTATAGAGCAAAATGGGGAGACAGACTATGCAGACTTGTTTGCAATAGGCTGTATTTCCATTTTGTCATGGGCGGAACGGCGCTGAGTCCCAGCGGGACTCGTTTAGCGCCGACCGAAATAGAATGTAGATCCATGAGCCTCAGACAGAAGCTGCGTCAGCAGCGATAGTGCATGCAATGCACGGAGCGCTGAGTCCCAGCGGGACTCGTTTAGCGCCGACCGAAGCAGCGCGTAGACCTGTGGCCTCATGCTCCGAACTCTACCTGACTTCTCCGGCCAGAAGGTCGCCTGCTCTCTCAGCAGATACCTTCACCATCTGAAGCTGGTTAGCAAGGTTCTCCTCTGCGGGAACGGCGATTTTCACATACTCTTTCGTGTGACCCACGAACCAGTCTTTTCTGTCGATCGTCACCTCCTCCTCGAAAAGGACCTCCTGCTCGGTTCCCACAAGAACCGCCTCGTACTCCTTTCGGTGCTCCTTATCCAGCTTCAGGAGGATATCGCTCCGCTTCGTCTTGAGCTCCTCTGGAATCTGATTTTCCATGACGGCGGCCTTGGTTCCTTTTCGTCTGGAATATTTGAAAATGTGTGTCTCGTAGAAGGCCACTTTCTTGAGGAAAGCCACAGTCTCTGCAAATTCCTCCTCAGTCTCCCCGGGGAACCCCACGATCACATCAGTGGTCAGCGCCGGATGGTCGAAATTCTCTCTTAAAAGCACGCATTTTTCGTAATATTCCTCAGCCGTATAGCGGCGGTTCATTCGTTTCAGCGTCGCGTCGCAGCCGCTCTGAAGAGAAAGATGGAAATGGGGACAGAATTTTTCCTGATCCTTTAAAGCATTGACAAATTCTTCCGTGATGATACGGGGTTCCAGAGAACCTAAGCGTACCCGGCGGATGCCCGGCACTTCCATTGTCTTTAAAATCAGCTCCAGAAGGCTTCCTCCGTTGTCGATGCCGTAGGAACTCAGATGGATACCGGTGAGGACGACCTCCTGAAAACCGCTCTCAGCGAGGCCTTTAACTTCATTGAGCACATCGGCAAGCTCCCGGCTTCGCACCCGGCCTCTGGCGTAAGGGATGATGCAGTAACTGCAGAACTGGTTGCAGCCGTCCTGCACTTTAATATAGGCTCTCGTGTGCTCTGTCGTGTGGGTAATTTTCAGCTCCTCGTACTCTTTCTCATGGGTCAGATCCTTGAGGTATTTCCGGGTCTCATGGACGCTGGCCGCAAATTCCTCCTCGCTCATGGAAGCGAGCTCCGCTGCCGGCGCTTCCTGACTTTCCGGCTTTTCTTTGCAGGTGCAATCGTCGCCGCAGTCCCCGTCGCAGGAGCACTCTGTCTTTGACTTTTCGCCTTTTCTGAAATTCTCCAGTATATTTACCAGATCTTTTTTCTGGTTGTTTCCGATAATAATATCGATGGCTTCATCCGCTGCCGCCTCTTCCGCTGCCGCCTGCACATAACAGCCTGCGGCCACCACGACGGCGTCGGGATTCATCTTTTTGGCGCGGTGAAGCATTTGCCGGGATTTCCGGTCTGCCATATTTGTCACCGTACAGGTATTGATCACATAGACATCTGCTCCGGGAGCAAACGGCACGATTTCATATCCGGCCTGTTCCAGCAGCTCCTGCATGGCCTCTGTCTCATAAGAATTTACCTTACAGCCCAGGTTATGAAGGGCCGCTTTTTTTCTCTCAGACATGTCTGATCCTTTCTCTTTATAAAAACATATTTTTGATGTTGGGGTCAAAAGGTCTTTTGCCCCAACTGATGCCTACGAATTGCTCCGCTGCAAAGCAGCTCCCGCAATTCTATAAACATTCGAAATCCGCTGATTTACTGCGTAAATCGCTGCTTTCTCATGTTTGGCGGGTCCCAAGTTCAAAAGCCTTATCATGCAAGCATGAACGGCTTTTTGACCTTTTGACCCTGGCATCATATTTTTGTTACTGTTTCTCTTCTCTATGAAAAACCGCTGCAAACTTTGTATTGTTTTCTTCTTGACATTTATCTGCCATCTCTGTAATATTAAACTAGAATGTAACGTTCCAGTCCCAAGGAAGACTGCCTCGTTACACCGGTACAGTGAAACCTAAATAACTGACACTTTGACTGCTCTGATCTTTCATCAGCTGCGTTGGCGTCAAGGTATCCGAAACTTAATTTTCGCTGGACTGGAATCATATTAAAATTAGCAGGGAGGTTTTTCCAATGAAAACAGTACAGATTTCTTTAAATTCCATCGATAAGGTAAAATCATTCGTAAATGACATTACCAAATTTGACTATGATTTCGATCTGATCTCCGGCAGATATGTCATCGATGCAAAATCCATCATGGGTATCTTCAGCCTTGATCTTTCCAAACCCATCAACCTGAACATCCATGCTGATGCCGGACTGGATGAGATCCTTGAGATCCTGAAGCCCTACATCATCAGCAAATAATCCTGCCGGATACAATGGCCGCCCGCATATGCGAGCGGCCTTCTTTTTTTGCAGAACATCTGTGACAGCAGACGTTCTTACTCGATCCAGATCGTTTCTACGGTATCGATCGCCGTCTTCATCAGCTCATCGATCTTTTCATTCAGATGCTGTTCGCTTCTCTTGATGATCTTGATATTCGGTTTTGTCACCGGATGCTTTGCCACAAAGATCGTACAGCAGTCTTCATAAGGAAGAATAGAAGTTTCAAAAGCTCCGATTTTTTCAGAAATATCTACAATTTCCTGTTTATCAAAAGCAATGACCGGTCGGAATACCGGCAGTGTGCAGACCTCATTGGTCGCTGCAAGGCTCTGCATGGTCTGGCTCGCCACCTGACCGATACTCTCACCGGTGATCAGACCAAGGCACTTCGTCTCTTTGGCAAAATGCTCTGCGATCCGCATCATATAACGACGCATAATGATCGTCAGCTCATCATGCGGACACTGCTCATAAATATAAAGCTGGATATCCGTAAAATTCACCACATGAAGATTGATCGGTCCTGTGTATCTGGAAATGATCTTTGCCAGATCCACGACCTTCTGCTTTGCTCTCTCACTGGTATATGGCGGTGCATGGAAATAAACCGCGTCGATGAGAACACCTCGTTTTGCTACCATGTAGCCGGCTACCGGGCTGTCGATTCCGCCGGAAAGAAGCAGCATGGCTTTTCCGTTGGCTCCCACAGGCATACCGCCGGGACCCGGAATGATCTTGGAATAGATATAAATTTCATCGCGGATCTCCACATTCACCACGATCTCAGGATTGTGTACATCCACCTTTGTCTCCGGGAAGGCTTTCAGGATCTTCTCACCAAGAGCCGCATTGACCTCCATGGAAAGCATCGGATAGTCTTTTCTCGCTCTTCTGGCATTGACCTTGAAGGTATAGTTTCCTTCCGGATGTGTTTTTCCCATAAATGCGACCACGTCCTCAGCCAGAGCCTCAAAGCCCTTGTCCTCGGCCCGCACCATGGGGCAGATGCCCACGATACCGAAGACGTGCTGCAGAGCATCCACGGTCTCCTCGTAATCATAATCGCCGGAACAGTCCACGAAAATCCGGGCTTGATCCTTGTAAACGTCAAATTCCCCGTCGATACGCTTCAACGCATAGCGAATCTGGCGCACCAGGGCATTTTCAAAGAGATAACGGTTCTTTCCCTTGATACCGATCTCTCCGTATTTAATCAAAAAAGATTTATACATGAAGTTTCTCCTCTAATAATTCTCAGTGTCTTGCGTATTTACGAAGCACCGGAAGCAGTTCTTTCAGATTCTCCAGACAGTAATCCAGTTCTTCCTTTGTCGTCTCATTGCAGAAGCTGAAACGGAGTGTGGAATCCAGAAGATCGGATTCCAGATGGATTTCTTTCAATACTGCGCTCACCGGCAGTTTCTTGTTGGAAGAGCAGGCAGAGCCGGAAGAGACATAAATGCCCCGTTCCTCCAGTGCGTGCAGAAGTACCTCACTCCGCACACCACGGAAGCTGACGCTGACGATCTGCGGTGCCGCTTTTTCTTCTTCCTTCGGACCATTCACCTGGATATCCGGAAGCTTTTCCACTTCTTCTATAAAATAATTCCTGAGTGCTCTCAGCTTCTTCTGTTTTTCTTCAAAATCTTTATAGCAGTCTGCTGCCGCTGCTCCCAGTCCTGCGATCCCGGGTACATTGTCCGTACCGGAACGCATGCCCTTCTGCTGGCCGCCGCCCAGGATCAGGGGATGAATCTTCACTTTCTCATTGATGTAGAGAAAACCGCTTCCCTTAGGACCATGGATCTTATGGCCGCTGACGGAGAGCAGATCGATGCCTGCTTTTTTCGGACGGATCTGATATTTTCCGTAAGCCTGGATGGCATCCGTATGGAACCAGGCCTTCGGTGCCAGTCTGTGTACCAGTTCTGCTGCTTCTTCGACAGGCTCCCTTGCTCCCACTTCATTGTTCACATACATGATGGAAACGAGAATCGTATCCTCCCGAAGGGCCTCTTTCAGATCCTCGAGACTGATCAGTCCCGTCTCATCCACCGGAAGAAACGTCACCTCAAAGCCCTGCTCCTGCAGATACAGCATGGGCTGTAAGACTGCCGCATGCTCAATGGCCGTCGTGATGATGTGTTTTCCGGCGCGACGGTTGGCCATGGCCGTTCCAATGAGGGCCCAGTTATCGCTCTCCGTTCCGCCGGAGGTAAAAAAGATCTCTTTTTCATTGACTTTCAGGGTCTTCGCGATGATCTCCCGGCTCTCCCGGAGGTACTTCTCCGCTTCCATTCCTTTTGTATGCTTGGAGGAAGGGTTTCCGTAATCCTCCATCATTGTCTTTACCACCACATCACGCACATGCTCAGTACACCAGGTTGTGGCGGAATTATCCAGATATGCTTCCAAAATTTCTATCTCCTTCCAGGATTTCAGTTCTCTTCCAGCTGATACATCAGAATAGAAAGAACCGTCATTCCTGCTGTTTCTGTTCTTAAAATACGTCTTCCAAGAGTGATCGCCTGAAAACCGGCTTCTTTTGCCAGTTCCACCTCTGCTTCTTCAAAACCGCCTTCCGGGCCGATAAAAACAGCCACAGACTGCCCCGGTTTCACAGACTGGATGATCCGGCGCGTCCCGTCCATCCCTTCTGCCAGTTCGTACGGGATCAGCCGTACATCCAGGTCAGAAGCGAGTTTCAGTGCCTCGGAAAATTTCACCGGCTCTTTCACTTCCGGTATCAGAAGCCGTTTGGACTGTTTGGCTGCGCTTTCAGAAATCGCCTGCCAGCGTTTCACCTTGGCTGCTGCTTTTTTCTGATCCAGCTTTACCACCGCCCGGGCCGTAGCCATGGGTATGATCTCATAAACACCCAGTTCCACGGCCTTCTGGATGATGAGCTCCATCTTGTCACTCTTCGGCAATCCCTGAAAGAGATAGATCTTGGAAGGGAGCTCCATGCCTTTTTCCTGCGCCCACATAATGTTCAGTTCCACCGTATCTTCCCCGATGGCGGCAATGGCACAGCGGTAAACCTTCTCTCCGGTGCCGTCTGTCACATTGACTTCCTCTCCGGGATTCATGCGGAGCACATTTCTAATATGATTCACATCCGGCCCGTCTATGAAAATGTGATTTCCCTGAATCTGAGACGGTTCCACAAAAAAATGATGCATGCTGTTAAAAATCCTTTCTTGCAGTGACGGATACCCACTCTCCCTGATGGGTCACCTCCAGAACCGTAAGACCTGCTTTTTTCACTGCTTCCACAACCGTTTCCTCTTTGTCATCGATGATACCGGAGGTAATATAGATACCGCCTTTTTTCATCTGATGGATGATCACCGGAGTCAGAGGAACCAGTACATCAGCCAGAATATTTGCCGTCACGATGTCATACTTGTCGTAGCCAGCCGCATCCTGTACTTCTTTGTCATCGATGATATTTCCGATCATGACGTCCATAGAACCTTCCGGGATCGCATTGGCTTCCAGATTCTCTTTTGTCGCACTGATGGCGCAGGGATCCAGATCGGTTCCGACGGCATGCTTCGCTCCCAGTTTTAAAGCAACGATGGACAGAATGCCGCTTCCGGTCCCTACATCGAGAAGCTCTGTCTCGGAAGTCACATGTTTTTTCAGCTGACGCATGCAAAGCTGTGTGGTCTCATGCATACCGGTTCCAAAGGCTGTTCCCGGATCGATATGAATGATCATTTTGCTCTCATCTTCCGGTTTCACCTGCTCCCAGGAAGGAATGATGAGAATATCGTCCACATAGAACTGATGGAAATACTGTTTCCAGTTGTTGATCCAGTCCTTGTCTTCTGTCTCGGAAGCCGTGATCGTGCACTCACCGATATCCATAAAGTTTCTGAGATCATCCAGCTCTGCCTTTACCCGCTCAAGAAGTTCCGTCTCATCCGTATCCTCTTCCACATAGAAATTCAGATAAGCGATGCCGTCATCCTTGGGACCTTCCGGCAGGATATCCACAAACATCTGCTGCTTATCGGATTCAGTCAGAGGAACCTTGTCCTCGATCTCAACGCCTTCCACACCTGCTTCTGCCAGCGTGGAGATCACAATATCCTCCACTTCTGATAAAGTCTTTAAGGTAAATTTTTTCCATTTCATAAAAATAAATTCCTTTCTTTTCACGGTCACTACTCTAACTAATCAATTATCACCCAGGTGACGGGAATTGTCAATGGGAGCAGATGTAAAAAAAATCCGTTTTCCGGGAGATTTTTTCTCCAGGAAAACGGATAAGGTTATCTTTCGAGGTAAATTTTCTGCTCTGTGGTTGTGGTAACAATGTAACATTCCTTCCCGAAAAGGAGCTTCTTCGGCAGCCGCCAGGGAACACCGTGATAAAAATCATCCGCAGTAAGCGTGCCATCGGTGTAAAGCTGCATGATGTCGCAGGGAAGCTCCAAAGAAACAAAGCCATAGGGATCCGGGACCGTCAGCCGGTACCAGTCCAGCGGACCGGGCGCGGAAAGGAGCACTTCCTCCAGACCGGGGCCGGTAAGCGTGAAAGGAGAATCAGAAAGCTTTGTCAGCATGCAGACGGAATCATTGGATCGACAGCTAACATCCCCTGTTTCGGCAGTCAGACGCGGAGCTTCCTCACAGCCCGTTTCTTCCGCCTGCACCGAACAGGGCTGAAATGCCCCGTTTTCCCAGACAAATGCCTTCTGTTCTCCCGCTTCCACAGAACGGAGTGTCCCGTCCTCCAAATAAAGGTCACAGCCTTCACCCAGATAGAGTTTCCCATCCAGCCGCCGCAAAAAGCGGGCATCCGACAGGTTTAAGGTCACAATGGAAATTTTCTTTTCCAAAATCCGGAATGCCTCCCGCCCGGTCTTCACCGAAAATTCTTCGCCATCCAAACAGTACACCGGTTCCATTCCGGGAATCTCCAGGAAAAAGAAGGTGTTTCCTTCCCGGCAAAGAGGCTGGGCTGTGGCCCAGGTAAGCTCTGCTCCTGCCAGATCCATTTTATAAGGCAGGAAAAAGCTCACCTCCCCACAGATATCCAGTGCCGGAAAACGGATCGTCTCACAGGTGCCGTTCTCATTCCGGCTCTCCACTTCAAACACCGCCTGTTCCACATCCTTCAGCCTTGTCCTACGCTGATAGTGGTTCACAAAAACAAAACCGCCCGTTCCATCCGTACGCAGAGCACTGCGGAGCTTCTCCGTGTCCATCAGCCCCGGCGAAACGCCGGCCGGCACATAGGTCATCTTCGCAAAGCATTCCCCATAATCCTTCAGAAAAAGATGCAGAAGATTCAGGAGCCGGTACTGTTCCCGCACTTCCCCGTATTCAGAAAGCGGCGCCTGGAAATCATAGGACAGCACCGGGCAGTCGTTGGGATAGCCCGTAGCCCTCGATTCCTGAAAGGAGGATAATTTTCCCATCCGGTTCGTACCGCCATGGTACATGTAATATCCCAGAAGGTTGACACCCTCCCCCAAACCACAGAGAGCCATCGCATAGATATCCATGCCCTGCACCTGATACCTTCGGTGCCAGGTATTCTGCAAACCTCCGCCAAGCTCACAGTCAGCGAAAGGATAACGCTCATAGGGCAGCTGCCAGCCGTCTGCCGCTTTCATCTGCTGCAGATCTTTTCCGATAGAGGAATCATTCCGGATTCCGGTGAAAAAGTAGTGAGTGGATGGCGGAAGTTCCTCCGTACTCTGCTCCCAGGGAGCGCCGCAGTAACCACCAAACAGCGGCAGCACCTCATCCACGGGAATTTTTGCCCCGCCGGTGCTGTTCCAGCCCGTCACCGTATAAAGCGGCACTTCCATCCCACATTTTATCGCCAGCTCTTTCAGCTTTTTCAGATATTCCGCGTCATCGGGCATCTCATTTTCCAGCTGGATCGCCAGAATGGGACCGCTGTCCTTAAAGTAGAGGCCATCCAGCTGTTTTGCCACGATCCGGTACCAGCTTTCCACTTCCTGCATAAACCCCGGATTTCCATTCCGAAGAGGAAAAGGCTTTTTCAAAAGCCAGTCCGGGAAACCGCCGTTCCGCAGTTCTCCGTGGACCCAGGGTCCGATCCGCACCGCAGCCTCCATCCCCAGTTCCCCGATAAGCGTTACAAAGGCACGCAGATCATTCTGTCCCTCAAAGTCGAAAACGCCTTCCTCTTCCTCGTGGCAGAGCCAGGGCACATAGGTCGCCACCAGTTCAATGCCTCCGGCCTTCATCTTTAAGAGCTCCGTTTTCCAGTCCTCCCTGGCATAGCGGAAATAATGAAACTCTCCCATGATCCCGATCCAGGGCCGTCCCTGCCGCTCCAGGTAAAGACTATTGACGGCAAGGCTGTCTCCTTTGGCATTTTTTCCGCCGAGATGCAGATGATTTTGCAGGACCACCGGCGTCACATATGGTTTGAATGTATTGTTCATCACTTATCCCCCTGTCAGTTTCTCAGTATTTCACAGCCGGCTCCTCTTTTCAGGCAATATCCGCTCCCCTGCGCCTCTTTCTTTTTTCAGGAAACCCGGTAGGTGATTCCTCCCGTGAGGACCACAGCTTTTCCGTTGACTTCCAGCGTTCCCACGGTGTTCGCTGGGATCCGGCAGCTCACTTCCAGCCGTCCGCCCTCTTTCCTGCGGACGCTGACCTCCACAAGCCCCGTAAGGCTCTGATAACGGCACTCTGCCCAGTCAAGTGCTTTTGGAAGCCTGGGTTCGATCCGTATGGAAGAGTAGCCGTCTTCCGAGGAGATTCCCGCCACATAACGGTAAAACCACTCCAGTATACTTCCCATCATATCATGATCCCTGCTTCTGGCCTCGTCACTCCAGAACTCCGGAAGACAGGTCTCGCCCTTTTCCACAAAACGGTAATAGCTGGGATGCTCCTTCTGAAGGATCATATCATGGACAATATCCATCTCCCCCAGTTCTCCCAGGGTCCGGAAAATATAGGGCAGGGCAATCTCACCGGCCAGAAAACGGTGTTCCTTCACCGACTCCAGAAAGCTCTTTTCCACCGAAGCTTTCTTATCCTCAGGTACCAGACCAAACTGTAAAGGTACTGCCTGATTTCCCTGAATGATCCCGTCATCATCGCTTTCCCAGGACTGGTAGTACCATTCTCCGGTTACCGGATGTTTCTTTAATAACAAATTATTATACTGCTCCTTACAGTCTTCCGCCAGTATTTCGTACTTTTTCTGGTCTGTTTTCCTGCCAGTGCGACCTGCCAGTTCCGCTGTCAGGAGAAGATTCCGGTAAAAGTAGGCCGTCTCAATATTTTCCCTGGAATTGTCCTCTTTTCTCCAGGTTCCCCAGTCACCCAGGCCCTGTCTTAAAAAGCAGACGCCTTCTTTCTTTCCATAAACAGAGGCATAGCTGAGATATTTCTCATACTGGTAATCGGTATATTTCCGGATAAATTCATAAAAGTCCCCGGCATCCTTTTTCTCTCCGTAGAAGCGCTCCCTCTCCTTTAACCCCATGACCAGGCTGCTGCCCCAGGGAATGATATCCCAGAAGCTTCCGTCTCCGCCATCCACCAGGAAACGGGCGTAGCGGGGAGCGATCGACGGCAGAAGTCCTGCCTCGTAAGTATGGGGAAACGCACCGTGATCCACATCCTTTTCCCCTTTCGGGTACTGGCTGTCACACTGGTCCCACTCGATCTTTTCCCAGAAAGGTTCCACATCATAAGTATACATGATGGAAGGTGCCATGAGGTGGTTCGGTTCCTGCCATCCCAGCCGCTCTGCCGTGGGGCAGTCCGTATGGACGTGCTGAAGATTATTCCGGATTGAATTTTCTATCAGGTTCTGAATCTCGGCATAACGGACATCCGAGCAGTAAAACTCTCCGGTCCGCTCCACAGAACTGCTGATCTGACAGCCTCTCAGACACTGGATTTCCGGTCTTTTCCCCCCTGTCTGATCCAAAAATTCCACCTTTACATAACGACCAGCAAGATAGGTGAACTTCGGTTCAAAACATTCCGTCCCCCCGGAAAGTGTCTCCTCGCACCAGGAATTTGTCATGGGATGGAAGGACTCTCCCGCTTTCCAGTTTTCCGCACACTGGAGACGAAGTTTCTGGCCGCAGGTTCCCTTCACCCGAAGCTCAAAAAGGAAAGCCATATTCTGGCCAAGATCATAGATCCGGCTTCCATCCGCCTCCTCTGCTGCCAGTTTTCCTTCATAAGCCCGGATAACTTTAACCGGAGCATAAAGCATAGGCTCCAGCGTCCCAAGCTTCGGACCGTCTTCCAGAAATGCAGCCTTCGCCAGCTTTTCTTCCTCTTCCGGTGAAAACAGCCAGTAGGTGTTCTCTTTTCTGCTGTCAAAGTCCTCCGAACCATAAATATTCGTATAAGTCACCGGACTTTCCAGGATCCTCCAGCTTTCATCCGTCACCACCTCTTCCCGGGTGCCGTCCTCATACTCCAGCGTCAGAAAAACATTTACTCCCAGCTTGTCTCCAAAGGCCTCATAGCCTTTATCCATAGTGTAAAAATACCGCCCGTCCTTGCATTTTCCATAGTACCAGCCATTTCCAGCCTCCATGGAAAGACAGTTCCGTCCTCCCTTTAAAAGAGCGGTGATCTCGAACGTCCGGTAATGGATCCGTTTGTGAAAATCCGTCCAGGAACCGTTGAGCACACTGTCATCCGGCAGTTTTCCGTTGATCCGAAGCTCATACTGGCCTGTCGCTGCTGCGGAGCAGTATGCGTTTTTCAGTTTCTTTCCCGGTTCAAGAAAACGAAGGGCATAGAACGGGTCTCCCGTCCCGTTTCCGATCCAGTTCTTCTCCGGAGTCTTTTCCGAAGCAATGCCGCTTACATAAATCTCTGAGCGTCCGCTTTCCGTTTTTCCCTCTGTATCCGTAATCTCTACTTCTGCAAAGAAGCGGATATGTGTTTGAAAAGAAAGCTCCAGCCGGTGTCCGTTCTGCTTTCCGGTCTCCAGTGTCCCCGTGTCGTACAGGCACCCGCCATCCGGCCTTTTTAAAAGGATCCGGCAGGCGGCCTGCCGTTTTCCTGCATCTCTTTCAGAAAATTTCCAACAGATCACCGGAGCTTCTACGATTCCTTCCCGGACTGCTGTGTTTTGAATTTTGATATCGATCGGTCTCATTTTTTATCCTTTCACGCTTCCCATCGTAAGCCCTGTCGTAAAATATTTCTGAAGGAAGGGATAGATCAGCATCAGTGGAATGACTGAAATAAAGATCTGTGCTGCCTTCATATTCGTATCGTTGATATCCACTAACTTTGCGATCGCCTTTACATCTCCCTGCGCCAGGATTTCCGTTGTGGAAGTGACCAGAGTCTGAAGATAAGACTGAAGCGGATAATTGGTGGTATGGTTGGAATAGATCAGGCCGTCAAACCAGGAATTCCAGTGATTGATCAGGCTGAACAAAATGATCGTTGCCAGAGACGGCTTGGATATGGGAATAAAGATCCGCCATAAAATCTGCCACTGGCTGGCTCCGTCCAGCTTTGCCGATTCCTCCAGTTCTGACGGGATCCCGCGGAAAAAGTTCATGAGAACGATGCAGTTGAAAATAGGAACTGCTCCCGGGATGATCAGCGCCCATACGGTATCGATCAGCTTTGTCTTGGAGACAATGTAATAAGTGGGCATCAGACCACCGTTAAAAAGCATGACCGTGAGCATATAAGCCACATAATATTTCCGGGCTTTGAACTGTCTTTCATCTTTGGATAACGGATAGGCCACCAGGATCGTCAGCAGCGTATTCAGTGGAACACCCAGTAAAACCCTTTTAACACTCACAGAAACAGAACTCCAGAATTCTTTACTCTCCAGCACATACTGATAAGCTTTCAGTGTGAACTCCTTCGGCCAGAGAAAAACTTTATTTTCAATGATGGGCTGAGAGGCACTGAAGGAATAGGCCAGCAGATTCAAAAGCGGCACCATACAGATCAGGCATAAAAGCAGGATCACGATCACATCCACTGCCAGAAAGACTTTTCTTCCCATCGATGTTTTTTTCCGATTCATATGCGTTTCACCTCCTACCACACTTTGTATCCGGCATATTTGTCCGCCAGCTTGTAGCCGGTAAGCACAAGGATACAGGACACTACGGATTTCAAAAGACCAACGGCCGCCGACAGGGAATACTGCTGATTGATCAGTCCCAGACGGTATACCAGCGTATCGATGATATCACCGGTTGCGTAAACAGCCGGACTGTACAGGTTAAAGATCTGGTCAAAGCCCGCATTCAGAACGCTGCCGATAGACATGATCGTCATAAGTGCGATAAAGGGTGCAATGCCCGGCATGGTCACATGGATCGTCTGCTTGATTTTGCCGGCTCCGTCCACCATGGCCGCCTCATAAAGCGTCGGATCGATGCCGGTAAGTGCCGCCAGATAAATGATCGTGTTATAACCGAAATTTTTCCAGATATCGCTGATGATCATCGTTCCCCGGAACGTGCTGTTGCTGCCCAGAAAATAGATGGGCTCTTTGATGATATGTAAATTCACCAGAAGCGTATTCAGAAGGCCCGGTGTGGTGGAGGAGCTGCCCGGAGAAAGGAATTTGATCAGGATTCCTCCTAAAACCACCCAGGATAAAAAGTAAGGCAGGTAAGTAATGGTCTGAGCCGCCCGCTTAAACCAGCGTACCCGGATCTCATTTAGGAGAAGGGCAAAACTGATCGGCACCACAAGATTTCCGATGATCTTTCCGATGGCAATGATCAGAGTATTACGTACCGCAGGCCAGGTGTCAGGCAAAAGCATGAGCTTCTTAAAATTGGCCAGTCCGACAAAACTGGAATGTAAAAAACCCTTCATCGGATGAAAATTCTGGAAGGCCATGAGGATTCCTGCCGGGATCGGCAGGATGTTATAGATGAACAGGAGAATGACCGGAACAAGGAGCATCAGATGGAACGCCCTGTTGTCACTTCCCTGCCGTGTCTGTTTCTTTTTCTGTTTCATAGGAACCCCTTTCTGTCTCTTCGACCGGTTTTTGAGAAAAAAAGGGCTGTTACACCTTTTCTTTCAGTATAACAGCCTCTTTTTTCATTCATGGCAAAGCTTACTTGTTACTGTCTGCCCATTCCTGCGCTTCTGCCAGGGCATCATCGCCGCCCAGTGCATGCCAGTTGGAAACCAGGCCGTCATAGCTGTCCACGGACTCGCCGGTAATGATCTTCACAATGGTCTCAATGGTGAGTTTTTTCAGCGTCGGGGAAACCTCTGCCATTTTCTCTGTCGGGATTCCCTGATAAGCCGGAGAAATGAAACCATCCTCTTTTATCAGCTGATCAAGAGCTGCATAACCGCCGTTCGGATCACCGAATACGGTATAAAGAGCTGCACCTGAGTTCTGGGCTGCGTCTTCTGCATCCAGGGTTCCTGCTTCCTTGGCATCCACGAAAGCTTTCATGTTGGTATAGTCACTCATCTGTTCCATATTCAGTTCACTGGTATCACCGGTCTGAAGAGCTGCGGATTCTTTCTGGAAATTATCGTAGTTTTTCAGCGGAGCCAGCGTCCACATCAGACCTGACTTATAACCGGTATGCTCATTGTCTCCATAATAAGTATTGAAATCCTCTTCGTTTTCCGGATGGCAGAGTTTTTTCACACTGAGGTTCATCAGTTTGATCAGCACTTCCGGATTCTCACACTTGGAGCTTACACAGTAAACCTGGGTAAAGCTCGGTGCAAAATAACTCTTGTTATCGCCGGTTCCTGTTCCGTCCGGAATGGGAGCTGCCGTAATGTGTGCTTCAGGAGTGCTCTTCATTGCACTGGACATGGGAACCATGCCGCCCCACATAGGTGCAAACCAGATACCACAGCGTCCTGCACCTGCTTCTTCAAAGATAGAGTTGCTGTCCATCGTGATAAAATCTCTGGTGATGGAGCCGTTCTGGTACATCTCCTGAAGAGTCGTCAGGGCTTCCTTGGCTTTCTCGGCATTTTCTCCACCCCATACAACCTTGCCGTTTCCGTCATCCATGAAAGTCATGGCATCAGAGCCGGGATAGAGACCGAAGCATTCGAAGAAACCTTCCAGCGTTCCGATGGATTTTGTCAGGACTTCCACGCCGTCCACAGCCAGACCGTATGTATCGTTCTGTCCGTTTCCGTCCGGATCATCCTCCGTAAAGGCTCTTGCCACTTCTTTCAGCTCCTCGATCGTTGTCGGCATCTTTAATCCCAGGTTATCCAGCCAGTCCTGACGGATAAACATGACCGGAACCTCATCATAACCGTTACCCATCATGGGAAGACCGTAGATTTTTCCATCCAGCGTGAGGGCATTCATGCTCTGTCCGCCGTCCACACCTACATATTCTTTCAGTTCATCAGAAGCATACTTTTCATAAAGCTCCGTGATATCTGCGATCACACCTGTCTGCGCATAATTCACATAATCCGTAGCATCCATGCTGATGATATCCGGATAATCGCCGGACATGATTGCTGTGGAAAGCTTGGTCTGTGCCTGAGAACTGTCCACTTCATAAATGACATCCGGGATGATGTTATGGGATTTATACAGGTTCACCCAGTCATTATTGCTGGAATCCTGTCCTGATTTCCAGGAAAAATCCTTCCCCCAGGAATACCCGATCTTGATCGTTACCGGTTCCTCAAACCCGTACAGGTCCTCATCTGCCTTTGCCGTTCCTGCCGCTCCGAGTACGGTGCTTAAAACCATGGATGCCATCAGTGCCATCATCATTTTCTTTTTCATACCGTAAACCTCCTTGTGTTTGTTTTTGATGCTTTTATTATACAGGCAGGTTTCTCCAGTTTCCATGTGCATGATTTTACTTTTGGTTCATTTCATTACTTCTTCTGCTCCCGGTACTCATTCGGTGACATTCCCATGCAGGCACGGAACGTCCGCGAAAAGGAATGTGAAGACTGATAACCTGCTTTTTTCGCGATGGTCTGGACTTTTTCCCCGGTACACAAGAGAAGCTGTCTGGACAGTTCCATTCGTTTTCTCAGGATAAATTCCGATAACCCGATGCCGTATTTCTGTTTGAAGATCCGCGAAAGATAGCTGGAGTTAAAACCGCTCACCGCCGCCAGCTGGGTCAGTGTCAGATCTCCTGCCAGATTTTCCTCTATGTAAGCAGTCAGTTTTTCAAGAGAACGGTCGGAAAGACTCTCATCCGTCCCTTCGCCTTCCTCAAAAATGACATCGGAGAGGTCATAGAGATAACTTCCCGCCTCCGCCCAGGAGCCGTACTCATTAAAATTCATAAGCTTGTAAAGACCAATGCGGAAGGCCAGTTTTTCACTGATCCCCTGCTCGTTGATGTACTGCATCATAAGAACGGAGACCGAATAATAGAGCTCCAGGGCATTCATATCGTGCATGCTCTCAAACTGGTTCAGGCGGCTGACGATCTCGCCCAGGATCAGATAGTAGTTCTCTCTTTGGCCATTTTTCAGATAGAGTTTCAACAATTCCATCTGTTTGCCTTTTTCCTGCAGCTTTGTTGTCTCCATCTCTGTCTTCAGGATTTCTGCATGAGCGATAAGACTTCCCTCACCAGTCATATTTACAGACATGAGCTGGCGAAGTTCCAAAAGCTTTGCATTGAAGGCGGAAATTGTCACAGGTTCTGAGGACATAATGGCCGAAAAACTCATATCCGCCGTATTTTCCAGTGTTTCCTGTGCATATTCCAGTGCACCCTGGATCACGGTAAAGAGCCGGTTTGTTTCCGTTTCTTCCTGCTTCAGCTGCGTCATGAGCATAAGGAAATCCTGCTCCATCCCAAAAAACAGCTTCCGCACAGTGGCAGGTACATACTGATCAAAAGCGGAAAAGAGATTTTCCAGCATTTCTTCCTGTGTCAGGTCTGCCTGGTCCCTACGCTCCGGCCGGATCAGGGTGCAGAGCATAGGCTTCGTAAGATCCAGAGAAAAGTTTCCCTCTTTCTCCCATTTCTTTGGAAGCTCTCCTTTCTTTCTCAGGCTTTCCAGCAGTTCCCGGAAATTCTCCCTTTCCACGCAGTACTTCATCCACTGGTCCTGACGGAGCTCTTCTTTCCGGCGTGTCATCTGGCGGAGCTCTTCGAAAGCCTCCTCCACCGTGGCTTTGATAACCTTCTCTTCTTCGCTTTTCAGGATGTATTTTACATCTTTATCCTGGCTTACCCGGTAAATATCCTCAAACTGTGGATAAGCAGTGAGAAAGATCACCTTGCAGGCCGGCCAGTTTTCCCGGATCCGGTCGTAAAGTTCCATTCCGGTCATGCCCGGCATCTTGATGTCTGTCAGCACCACATCAAAACGGATCCTGTTCAGAAGTTCCAGCGCCTCTTTCCCGGAAACAGCCGTGTGAACCTCCAGTTCCTCTTTCAGATCATACTGGAACATCTCCTCCAGCCAGTAAACATTATCGATCTCATCATCCACGATCAGCAAACGGTACATCTTTTCCTTCTCCTTCCAGACAAATAGTCACACAGGTCCCGCCAAAAACACTTCTCCTTATCTCCAGGCCGGCCCTTCCGCCGTAATAGAGCTGAAGCCGCCGGTGAATGTTGATCATTCCTGTGACCTCACCCTTTTCATTGGCTCCCTTCTGCAGGCTCTCCCTCATCTTTTCCAGAACTTCTTCTGTCACACTGCCATTGTCCTCCGAATGAATGTAAAAACGTCCATCCTTCTCTTCATAGGAAACCGCCAGAAGTCCGTTTTCTTCCTTATCCCCAAGACCGTACTCCAAAGCATTTTCCAGCAAAGGCTGTATAATCAGCCTTGGAACTTTGAGTTTCTGCATCTCTTCCGGCAGCTCTGCCAGCCGGATCTCCATTCTGGCAGCAAAACGGGATGCCTGGATCCTGGCATAACAGTAAGCGTGATCCACTTCCTGCGAAAGTTCTACATAATCCTGAGCATTTCTCGTAAGATACCGGAAATACCTTCCCAGAAGCTCGGTGAGCTCCTCAGCGCTTTCGTATTCTTCCCGGTAAATCTTGCTCCGGATGGAAAATAGGCTGTTATAAAGGAAATGCGGGTTGATCTGCTCCTGCAGCTGCTTTAATTCCGCCCTCTGCTTCAGTTCCTTCTGTTCATAGACTTCCTGGATCAGATCCTGTATCCGGTCCTCCATCTCATTAAAGCCTTCATAAAGATAGGCAAATTCACTGTTATTCTTTTCCTCAATATGCTCCTGGAAATTTCCTTTTTTCACCCGGTTGAACGCCCCGAGAAGATGCTGCATGGGCGTATGGATGAGACGCTGCGTGTAAAGAATAAAGATCACCGTGATCGCCAGTATGATCAGCCAGGCTGCAAGGATAAAAGTTTTCATCCGATTAATCTTATACATGATCGGTGCTTCCTTGGAATACTGAACAAAGGTTCCAAGTGACGGAGATTCCTTCGTGATGACAAGATAAGATTCCGAACCGATTTTTACCCGCTGGGTTTCCTCATAAATCCCGGTTTCGTCTTTTTTCAGAAGTGAAAGGATATTGCTTCCCAGATACTCCGCACTGGTTCCCGTATCCAGGATCACGGAAGCATCCCGGTAAAAGAAAGCGCCGCTGGTCTCATCCTTGATCATCGTCTGCATCGTCTTCTGAATCTCTTCCCTGGAAAGGATGATACTCACAATATGGGAAGGGTAATTCTGCGTGCTGATGCTATGTCGGTCCGCTTCCAAAAAATACATGCCGTTCTCATTGATATGAAGCCCTGAGACATTGTCCTGCATATAATCATCCAGAAGCGCCCAGTCCTCCTCGTTCTGCATACGGCCGGCCGAGGACGGCGTTATCATATAATTGGTATTGGGAATAAAAAGATAGATATTTTGGATCAGATTGCTGCAGCCCTGGATCGCCTGCAGACGTTCTTCGAGAGACAGAAGGGCGTCTCTCCGCTCATAGTCAGAAAGGCTGCTCCTCTCCTCCATCAGAAAAACAAGCCGCCTGTCATAAAAGAAATTGATTTCCAGATTATAAATATTTTCCAGCTGAGCATCCAGAGTCTCCAGGTAATACTCGGACTGTGCGTTCATTCTGTCATAAACCTCTTCTCTGGCTAGCTGAAACGCATTCAGAAAAATAGCGGTCATAACCAGCACGATAATCGCATTTCCCAGTGCAAAACAGATCAGCTGTTTCACAAAAATAGAATGGATCCCAAATCGTTCTTTCACTCATACTCCCCCTTTTCCAGAATTGTAACACGCCCCCTTTCCTCATACAAGTGAAAAAACTCCCTCCCGCCGGATCCTTTCCTGCGGGAGAGAGTTCTGTTTATTCATCTCTGTCTTCAAAGGTTTCTTTCAGTTTCTCAAAGCCTTCTTTGAAAATGCCTTTTTTCTTTGTTTTTTCTTTCTCCTTTGCCGGAGCAGAGGATTCTGTACTCTGATTCAGAGAATTGCCGGTTTCCAGATCAAATCTGCGAAGCGCTTCTTTTGCCTCTTCATTCAGCTTTGCGGGCACCTGAACGACCAGGGTGACATAGTGGTCGCCGCGGATCGCTTTGTTTCTGAGAGAAGGCACACCTTTTCCTCTCAAACGCACCTTGGTATCGGTCTGTGTACCCGGTTTTACCGTGTACAGCACATCGCCGTCTACCGTCTTGATCCGCACATCACCGCCCAGCGCTGCCTGTGCAAAGGAAATGGGTGCTGTGGAGAAGATATTCATATCCTGACGCTGGAAGATCGGGTGGCGCTGTACGTTCACTTCCACCAGAAGATCTCCTCTGGGACCTCCGTTGACACCCGGCTCACCTTTTTCACGGATCCGGATACTCTGACCGTCATCGATACCGGCCGGGATCGTTACTGCGATCTTCTTGCGGCTGCTAGTATACCCCGCACCACGACAGTTCGGACACTTCTCTTTCACGATCTTACCGGTACCGCCGCAGTCCGGGCAGGTCTGTACATTTCGAACCATCCCGAAAAGAGACTGCTGCGTATAGACCACCTGGCCTTTGCCGCCACATTTCGGACAGGTTTCCGGCGTCGTTCCGGGCTTGGCTCCTGTTCCATGACAGGTGGTACATTCATCCTTCAGATTCAGCTCCAGCTGTTTCTCACAGCCGAAAACAGCTTCCTCAAAGGTGATCGTCACGCTGGCGCGTAAATTGGCTCCTTTCATCGGACCGTTGTTCGCTGCCCTGCGGCTGCGTCCACCGCCTCCGAAAAGATCTCCGAAAATATCTCCAAAGATATCTCCCATATCACCGCCATTGAAATCAAAGCCGCCAAAGCCGCCGGCTCCGCCGCCCTGCTCAAATGCTGCATGACCAAACTGATCATACTGTCTTCTCTTTTCGGCATCGCTCAAGATCGCATATGCTTCGGAAGCCTCTTTAAACTTTTTCTCAGCTTCCTTGTCACCCGGGTTCATGTCCGGATGGTATTTCTTTGCCAGCTGCCGGTATGCTTTTTTTATGGTAGCCTCATCTGCGTTCTTATCAACGCCAAGGACTTCATAATAATCGCGTTTGCTCTCTGCCATTTTTCTCCTCCATTCCATGTGCCGCGAAAAAACAGCAGATTCGGCACATCAGGCTCTTCTTCTTGCTTCTTTATAAAACCACAAACGGGGGGACGGCTCTCACCCTCCCCCGATCTGTGTTACATCCTGTATGATTTTATACCTCTTTGTAGTCTCCGTCAACTACATCATCAGAATTATCTGTGCCTGCTCCGGCGTTCATATCCGGTCCCGGGCCAGCCTGGCCAGCCTGCTGAGCTCCCTGTGCCTGCTCGTAAACTTTTGCGAACAGCTTCTGAGCGCTCTCCATCAGTTTCTCTTTTGCAGCTTTGATCTCTGCAACCTGAGAATCAGTCATATCTTCCGGATTGGTGCTGGCGATGAGACTCTTCAGAGCGTTCAGATCAGCCTCAACAGCAGTCTTATCGTTGGAATCCAGTTTGTCACCAACCTCTTCCATAGCTTTCTCGGTCTGGAATACCATGGAATCAGCTTCGTTTCTGGTATCGATTGCCTCTTTCCGTTTCTTATCCTGAGCTTCGTACTCAGCTGCTTCTTTGACAGCCTTGTCGATCTCGGAATCGCTCATGTTGGAACCGGAGGTGATGGTGATGTGCTGCTCTTTGCCTGTTCCCAGGTCCTTAGCGGATACGTTTACAATACCGTTGGCATCGATATCGAAAGTAACCTCGATCTGCGGAACACCTCTTCTTGCAGGCGGGATACCATCCAGACGGAACTGTCCGAGGGTCTTGTTGTCTCTCGCGAACTGACGCTCACCCTGTACAACGTGGATATCTACAGCAGTCTGGTTATCAGCTGCAGTGGAAAAGATCTGACTCTTCTTGGTCGGGATTGTGGTATTTCTCTCGATCAGACGGGTTGCGATACCGCCCATGGTCTCGATAGACAGAGACAGCGGAGTAACATCCAGAAGAAGGATATCACCTGCACCGGCATCTCCTGCCAGTTTACCACCCTGAATGGAAGCACCGATGGCTACGCACTCATCCGGGTTCAGGCTCTTGTTCGGCTCATGTCCGGTCAGGGCTTTTACCTTATCCTGTACAGCCGGGATACGAGTAGAACCACCTACCAGAAGGACTTTGGAAAGGTCGCTGGCATTCAGGCCTGCATCTTTCAGTGCGGTGTTTACCGGGCCTGCAGTAGCCTCTACCAGGTCATGAGTCAGCTCATCGAATTTTGCACGGGTCAGGTTCATGTCGAAGTGCTTCGGTCCCTCAGCGGTTGCTGTGATGAAGGGCAGGTTGATGTTTGTGGTGGTTGCACTGGAAAGCTCTTTCTTTGCTTTCTCAGCTGCCTCTCTCAGTCTCTGGAGAGCCATCTTATCGTTGGAAAGGTCTACACCCTCAGTTCTCTTGAACTCGGAAATCATGTAGTCGGTAATTTTCTGGTCGAAGTCATCGCCGCCCAGGTGGTTGTTACCAGCGGTTGCCAGAACTTCGATAACGCCGTCACCGATCTCGATGATAGATACATCAAAGGTACCGCCGCCCAGGTCGTATACCATGATCTTCTGCTCATTCTCGTTGTCCAGGCCGTATGCCAGTGCAGCTGCGGTCGGCTCGTTGATGATACGTTTTACATCCAGGCCTGCGATCTTACCTGCATCCTTGGTTGCCTGACGCTGTGCGTCGTTGAAGTATGCCGGAACGGTGATAACTGCCTCGGTTACTTTCTCACCGAGATAGTTCTCAGCGTCCGCTTTCAGTTTCTGAAGGATCATTGCGGAGATCTCCTGCGGAGAATATTTCTTTCCTTCGATCTCTACTCTGAAATCGCTTCCCATATGTCTCTTGATGGAAGAGATGGTTCTGTCGGAGTTGGTAACAGCCTGACGTTTTGCAGGCTCACCTACCAGTCTCTCGCCAGTCTTTGTGAATGCTACTACGGACGGTGTGGTTCTGGAACCTTCTGTATTTGTAACAACTACCGGTTTTCCACCTTCCATGACTGCTACGCAGCTATTTGTTGTACCTAAGTCAATACCAATAATCTTGCTCATGATCAATTCCTCCTGTACTTATTTGCTTATTGTCTATATCTGAAATCCGCTTTTCGCGGATGAACCTGGATGAATCAGACATCCATCAGTTGGCTACCTTTACCATACTGTGGCGTACCACGGAATCGTGATACATGTAGCCTTTCTGAAATTCCTCTATTACTATATTTTCGCCCTGTTCGTCATCCTCCACATGCATCACTGCATTATGGAAATTCGGATCAAAGGGCTGGCCGACAGCCTCGATGGGTTTTACTCCCAGCTCATCGAATACGGTGAGCAACTGTTTGTAAACCTTATCCACACCGGCCACGAAGGGGTCTTCCTTCTGATCTTCGGGAACAGATGCAAGGCCGCGCTCGAAGTTGTCAACCACCGGAAGCAGTTTCTCAACCACGCTTTTTGCACCCATCTCAAACATTCCGGATTTTTCTTTCTCGGTCCGTTTGCGGAAGTTATCAAACTCAGCCATCTGGCGTCTCAGTTTATCGGTAAGATCCTCAATCTGAGTATCTTTTTTGTCTTTCTTTTTCTTTCCAAAGAAGCCTTTTTTCTCTGAAACATTTTCCTCTTCGGTCTCTGTTCCCTCCGCATGTTCTGCCTGCTTCTCAGTCTCTTCTGCGGTCTCCTCTCTGGTTGTCTTTTCTTCCTCAGAAGCTTTTACTTCTTCGGAATCCATTGTTTTCTTTGTTTCCTCAGCCACGTTTGTTACCGCCCTTCTTTGTTCTTATTAAAAATCAGATCCAGCTGATTGGTCAGCGTTTTCAGATTGTCAACCACTTTTTCGTAATCCATTCGCTTCGGTCCTACGATGCCGATCGTACCTCTCATGCCTTCGCCCAGCTCATAGGTAGTAGTTACCACGCTGCAGTCCTTCATGGTCTGCCCCGGCGTCTCATTGCCGATGTAAACCTGGATGCCGGTATCCTCGCCGTCCTTCATGTCTTCCATGAGGCTTGCGAGCTGCTGCTTATCCTCAAAGGCACTGATGAGAGCGCTGGCCTTCGTGCTGTCCGCCAGCTCCGGGTACTTGAAAATGTTCGTCGTACCGCTGGTGTAAACCTCCAGGTCGTCATCCATCTGAATGGCCTCTGCCACCGCATCCAGCACGCTGTTGATAACCTCACTATGGATGCCCGCCTGCTCTTTCAGCTTGGCGATGGTGGAAAGATTGATCTCTTCCATCGTCAGGCCGTTCAGGCTGGTGTTCAGCAGAATGTTCAGCTTCAGGATCGTCTCATTGTCCAAGCCGTGGCTGATGGGAATGACTTTGTTCTTCACCACATTGCCTTCCGCTACCACAACCGCCAACAGCTGATCTTCGCTGATCACCGACAGCTGGATGAATTTCAGCTTCGTCCGGTGATACTGAGGCGAGGTAATCATGGTGGCGTAGTTGGTATTGGCTGCCAAGACCTTGGCCATCTGCTTTAATACCAGTTCCATCTTGTCCTGCCGCTGGATCATGAGCTCCTTCATCTCGGTGACTTCCTGCTCCTTCTCCTTCATGAGCTGATCGACGTAAAACCGATAACCCATATCGGAGGGAATCCGTCCTGCCGAGGTGTGAGGCTGAATGATGTAACCCATCTCCTCGAGATCCGACATTTCATTACGAATGGTTGCGGAGCTTAACCCCAAGTCTGCATATTTGGAAATCGTTCTGGAACCTACCGGCTCTCCCGTTTCCAGATAGTTCTGGATAATCGCATGTAGGATTTTCTGCTTGCGCTCATCAAGTTCCTGCATTCTCAAGGTCTCCTTTCTTCTAGAGAGTGAATCTTCTGTGGTCCGCCCACATCCTTTCGGATGTTGTTAGCACTCATCTCTATAGAGTGCTAACATCTATGTACATAACATATCACCAGACCCCACCTTTGTCAATAGGCATTTTCAGTTTTTTTGTGAAAAAAATGTGAAACATCGCTTTCTTGACAGCGACTTCCAGCTGAGATATATTTATAGTAACTACAAAGAAAGGTGCCGTCTTACGAGACGGCAGAGCGTATTCTATGAAAAAGAGAAAAAAATCCGGCTTTGCCAACTTCGGTATCCTGCTGGCAGTCCTGACGATCCTGGTGCTCCTTGCCGGAGCCGTTTACCTCACCTTCTACATGAGCGGCAAGTCCATCAGCGTCCTGAAAAACGGCTTCAGCGGCGATATCATCACGATCCAGGAGCCTGACATCTATATCACGGAGACGGAAGGCGCCGCAGGCCACAGCTTCATCTTTGTGGGCGATTCCCGGACCGCCGGTATGGCGACCGCGGTGAAAGCCCATGAGCCCTCCGACACCTGCCGCTTCATCGCAAAGGAAGGCGAAGGCTACGAATGGCTGAAAAATGAAGGTACCAGCGAACTGGCCGCCGCCCTTTCCGAGACACCGGATACCACGGTGATCCTGAATCTGGGCGTCAACGATATCACAGAAGCTGACGCTTACATTTCCTATTATAAACAGCTCTTCGCTTCTTATCCCGACACCGATTTCCATCTGATGTCGGTAAATCCGGTCAGCGATGACTGCCCCACCGTCACCAACGCGGCGATCGACGCCTTCAATCAGAAGATTAAAGCAGCTTTCCCGGATGAGTACCTGGACGTTTACAATTATCTTCTCACCGGCGATTTTTCCACGGTGGACGGCCTTCATTACACGGACAGCACTTATCTTTCCATTCACTATTATTTAGCACAGCGAATATTAAGTAACTGACACCTTGACTTGTCTGATTTTTCATCTGCTGCGTTGTCATCAATCGACGTAGCCACCGCTACGCCTCATTCCTCCGCCTTGCATATGAAGAAATCATCCGGTGTCAATGTATCAGAAACTTAATTTTACTGTACCAGCCAATCGTCTGACCGCCGCCTGAGCTTAAAACAATCTAAAAAAGACAGCTTCTCTGCTTTATGACAAGCAGTGAGGCTGTCTTTTCTTTATGATAATAGAAACTCCGCCAGTACCGGATTGGAAAGATCGATGCCGCGGCTCGTGAGCCGGACAAAATCGCCCTCCTCCTCGATGAGGCCATCCTCTTCCAGTTTTTCCAGCTCCCGCCAGTAAACGACGTTCAGATCGCAGGAAAAAGTCTCTTTAAATTTCTTTCTGGAAACGCCATTAAGGACCCGAAGCCCCAGAAACATCGTCTCCTCGATCTGGTTGTCCTTGGTGAGCACCAGAAATTCCTTTTTGGAAAAATCGCCGCCAAGATAATCGCAGAGATCTTCCGTATTCTTATAACGCACCGGATTTAAGAGAGTGGAGGCTCCTAAGCCGAATCCCAGGTAATCTTTCCGCTGCCAGTAACCCAGATTATGGCGGCACTCCCGGCCGGGCTTCGCGTAGTTGGAAATCTCATAGTGGAGATAACCGTTTTCCTTTAAAACGCTGCCCGTGAGCTCATACATGGCCCTCTCCTCCTCCTCAGAAGGAAGAAGCTCCGGCTCTTCCCCGGCATCCCGTTTTTCCGCATCTTTTTCATAAAGCTGGTAAAAAGGCGTGCCCTCCTCAATGATCAGGCTGTAGGCGGAGATATGCTCCGGGTTTAGGGCGATGACCTGTTTGAGCGTTTTCTCCCAGCTTTCCACTGTCTGCCCCGGAAGGGCAGACATGAGATCCACGTTGATATTGGAAAAACCGGCTTTCCGCGCCAGCTCAAAGCTTTCGAGAAATTTTTCCCAGGTGTGGATCCGGCCCAGCTTTTTCAGTTCCTCCGCATCTGTGGACTGAAGACCGAAGCTTAAGCGGTTAATTCCGGCCTTTTTATAAAAGGAAAGCTTTTTTTCATCCACAGTTCCGGGATTGGCTTCCAGCGTGATTTCTGCCTCTTCCCGGAAGTGAAACTTTTTCCGGAGGGCTTCCATCAGCCGAAGAATCGCCTCTCCCGGCAGGATGGAAGGGGTTCCTCCCCCGAAAAAGACCGTCACCACCTCGTAGTCCTCCGGCTCCTCAAAGTCCTCGATCTCACGGATCAGCGTGTCCACATAGGCGGCACGGGTCTTTTCCTCCGCCGGAGCGGAGAGAAAATCACAGTAATTGCATTTTTTCACACAGAAAGGAATGTGAAGGTAAAGCTCCAGCTCTTTCATCAATTCTCGTCCAGCTTGAGCACGCTCATGAAGGCCTTCTGCGGGATCTCCACATTTCCTACCTGGCGCATCCGCTTCTTTCCTTCCTTCTGTTTTTCCAGCAGTTTCTTCTTTCGGCTGATATCGCCGCCGTAACACTTGGCCAGGACGTCTTTTCTCATGGCCTTGACGGTCTCGCGGGCGATGATCTTGCTTCCGATCGCCGCCTGAATCGGGATCTCGAAGAGCTGTCTCGGGATCTCCTCCTTCAGCTTCTCGCACATTTTTCTCGCTCTCTCGTAAGCAGTGTCCGCGTGGATGATGAAGGAAAGTGCATCTACTTCTTCCTTATTTACAAGGATATCCAGTTTCACAAGCTCGGAGCGCTGATAGCCTTTCATCTCATAATCAAAGGAAGCATAGCCTCTGGAGCGGGATTTCAGTGCGTCGAAGAAGTCGTAAATGATCTCGTTCAGGGGCAGGGTGTATCTCAAGAGGGCGCGGGTGGCTTCCATGTACTCCATTCCCTCGTAAATGCCGCGGCGCTCCTGGCAAAGGTCCATGATGGCTCCGATGTACTCGCTGGTCACCATGATCTCAGCCGCCACCACGGGTTCCTCCATGTACTCGATCTCGGAGGGGTCCGGGAGGTTGGAGGGGTTGGTGAGTTCGATCACGTCGCCGTTGGTCTTGTAGACTTTATAGACTACGCCCGGAGCTGTGGTCACGATATCGAGATTGTACTCTCGCTCCAGACGCTCCTGGATGATCTCCAGATGAAGCAATCCTAAGAAACCGCAGCGGAAACCAAATCCCAGAGCGATGGAGGTCTCCGGCTCAAACTGCAGGGAAGCATCGTTGAGCTGCAGCTTCTCCAGTGCGTCCCGAAGATCCGGATATTTGGCTCCGTCCGCCGGGTACATACCGCAGTAAACCATCGGGTTGACTTTCTTATAGCCCGGAAGCGGGGCGTCGCAGGGATTGGAAGCGTCTGTGACCGTATCACCTACGCGGGTGTCTTTGACGTTTTTGAGGGAGGCGGTAATATAGCCTACCATTCCGGCACTGAGCTCGTCGCAGGGGATAAACTGACCGGCTCCGAAGTAACCGACCTCCACCACTTCTTCCGTACAACCCGTGGCCATCATATGGATGGGAGTGCCCTTTTTCACGGTGCCGTCCATGATCCGGACGAAAATGATAACGCCGCGGTAGGGATCATAGAGAGAGTCAAAAATCAGGGCTTTCAGGGGCTTCGTAGCGTCTCCGCCGGGAGCCGGAATCCGGTGTACGATCTCCTCCAGCACCTGATCCACATTAAGGCCGGTCTTCGCGGAAATCTGGGGAGCGTCCTGAGCTTCGATGCCAATGACATCCTCGATCTCGTTGATGACCCGCTCAGGATCGGCACTCGGAAGGTCGATCTTGTTGATGACCGGGAAAACGTCGAGGTTGTGGTCCAGAGCCAGATAAACGTTTGCCAAGGTCTGAGCCTCAATACCCTGAGCGGCATCCACCACGAGGATTGCTCCGTCGCAGGCTGCCAGACTTCGGGAAACCTCATAGTTGAAGTCCACATGGCCCGGGGTGTCAATGAGGTTGAAGATATACTCCTCGCCATCCTTGGCGTGATAAACCGTGCGGACAGCCTGGGATTTGATCGTGATTCCGCGCTCCCGCTCCAGTTCCATGTTGTCCAGCACCTGCTCCTGCATCTCACGCTTCGTGAGAAGACCGGTCATCTCGATGATGCGGTCCGCCAGGGTGGATTTTCCATGGTCGATATGTGCGATAATACAAAAATTTCTGATTTTGCTTTGGTCCATTGCCATTCTATTTCCTCCTAAAGGGGATTCTATATCCGTAAGTTTTTCAGAACCGAGCCATCTCGATATGGCTTCTCGCCAAATAGATTTTCACAGAAAAACGCTCATTCACGCAAGCATGCTTCGCATTTTCTCTGAAAATCTGCTCGGCTCTGAATAGTTTAACATTATCTCATTCCCCGCGCAAGACCTGATTCAGAATATCTGCCAGGGGTTCCATGGCGTTGTACTCTTCTTCCACGGTGTTCAGCTGGGTGCCGGACTCAATGAGGAGTGAATGGGAACAGAGATGCTGGTTGTAGCGAAGGCTCTGAAGATAGATATTCCGGGTGAAACCGGGGTAATACTCCGCCGCCTTCATCTGGAGCTGAAACGAAAAGGCCAGATTATCCGCTATGTAGGGATTTGGCAGATAATCCACGGGGCCGTTTCTCGCCGTACGGCTGAGTCCGTTATAAAACATGATTTTCGCCACCGGTTTTCCGTTGAATTCCGTCACAAAGCGATAGTCATCCACTCCGTCCCGATGAAGGTCGATGACCACCTGGATCGAAGGATAGGCCTTCAGGATCGCCTCAATATCCGGAGCCGCCAGATTGTAGGCCTTGTTCCGGTCCAGTTTCCCGTCGATCATATCGTATACCTTTGTGTGGTGGAGCACTTCAAAGCCGTACTGATCCGTGAGAATCTCTTTTAAGCGCTCCCCCACGCCGATGATCGTATCGCGAAGATCCCCGGGCCTGGAATCGGCGAAGGCCTCCTGGGAGTGGGTATGGTAAATCAGGATCTGCGGGCCGTCGGTAGCTGTGTCAATGGCGAGATCCTTTTCCATGAGATTATCGACGTTTAAGAGGGATTCGTCGATCGCCGCGGAGGCGTCCAGAATGAAATACTGGTTCAGAAGGAAATTGAAATCCTTCATGTCCGCCCATGGCAGAACCTGAGGTGCCTGGCGGAGAGACTCTGCCACCGGGGTGGGGATGGCTGAGTTGGAGAAGGCGCTGACGTAAGGGAGAGCCGTGTCGGGCTCGGTTTCTGTTTCGTAATCAGCTCCGGAGGAATCTATACTCTCTACCACTTTTGATCCGTTCATTTTTTCATCCGCCTCTGTTTCAGACAATCTCTGACTATCAGCCCCGCCTGCACCAGTCTCTCCCTGCTCTTCCGTCAGCCAATCTTCCGTTTTCTCCCCCTTCTCTTCCGTCTCCTCCAGTGGCGGAAACAGCACATCCACCACCTTCCTCCCCACACTTTTTCCAGATCTTTCCCCGGTTTCGGTCTCCGTCTCCCAGGTCAACACTCCGTTGTATGTATCCACCGCCAACTCCTCGATCTTTCCGGGCAGTTTCTTAAAGAAGCCGCTGCCGCCCCAGCCATTCTCACCGGCGATCAGAAGTCCCCGACAGAAAACATAGAACCCCAGAAGCACCAAAATACTACCTATTATATAGGGAAACCATTTTTGAAAACGACGCAAATTCCCACCTCATTTTCGAGCCAGTCAAAAATCTCTCCAAACATCAAGTGAGGGCAAAAGATTTTTTTGCCCCCAGTATCAGTGTATGCGCCGTTCTGGAAAACTATGCCATTCCTCCCAGCGCAATGTTAATCCCCTCGGAGATCGTAAAGCTGATCCTTTTTACCGTCTCGTCAATGTCTTTTGGCGTCACATACATCGTATTCAGATGCGGCGACAGCAGTTCCCGGATCATCTGCTGCTTTTCCACCCGGTTCAGGGTTCCCAGGGCTCCGCCAAAGCCCCGGACCTTCCCGGAAGAATCCAGCGTTTCCACCATCTCCTCCATCGTATCTCCCACGATCGTAGCCGCATCCACCACCGTCGGCACGCCGATCGAGATCACCGGCACGCCAAGAGCCTCCTTATTGATGCCGTTTCTGTGGTTTCCCACACCGGAACCCGGATTGATGCCCGTATCGGAGATCTGGATGGTCCGGCTCAGGCGCCTGGTATTCCTTGCCGCCAGCGCATCGATGACCAGAACCACATCGGGCCTCGTCTCCTCCACCACGCCCTTGATGATCTCCAGCGTTTCCATGCCGGTCTGGGCCATGACACCCGGCACCAGCGAACTCACCTCGTTGGCCCTTTTCCCTTCAAGGGCAGCCCGTCCATACTCCCGGATCATATGGCGGGTGATCTCAATATTGCTCACAACCCTGGGCCCCAGAGCGTCCGGCGTCACATCCCGATTTCCCAGGCCCACCACCAGCACCGACTGTTCCCGCTCGCCGATCATTTTTTTCAGATGATACGCCAGCTCCTCCGAAATCTCCCGGTGATAATCCTCATCCTGACCGGACATATTCGGGGCCTCCATCGTGATATAGGTGCCTACGGGCTTTCCCATGGTCCGGGCCCCGTTTTCCGTCTCGATTTTCACCAGCGTGGTCCGGATCTCCTTCTCTTCATCCTCTCTCGTCTCCACCCGTACGCCCCGGATCTTCACATCATCCTCTTCAAAGCTTTCTCTTGCCTCCAGAGCCAGGTCCGTACGGACATGAAAATTTCCCAGCATAAACTCCTTCCTTTCTATATTATGATGTATCTATTTTTCTCATTTTTTTCTTGAAATATGTATTGACAAGCAGGAACTTATCGACTAAACTATAGAAGTATGTTCCACCGGGCTGTCCGTCTCCGTGTCAAAGTCCATGCTCGATGGAAAGCAAAAAAGACAAAACGATTGAAAATATTTGGAGGTGTACGGATTGGCTAACATTAAATCTGCAAAAAAAAGAATTCTCGTAAACAATACTAAAATGGAGCGCAACAAAGCTATCAAATCCGGTGTGAAAACCGCTATCAAGAAAGTGGACGCCGCTGTTGTTGCAAAAGACGCTGAGGCTGCAAAAGCTGCTCTCCTGAACGCAACTTCTGTTATTGACAAAGCTGCTACCAAGGGTGTATATCACAAGAACAATGCTTCCCGCAAAGTTTCTCGTCTGACCAAAGCTGTAAACAGCATTCAGTAATCGAGTTTCAATCATTATATAGAATATCCAAAGACAACCAATCCCGTCAGTTGGTTGTCTCTTTTTGTCCAAAAATCTCCCTCTTGACCATTCTCCCGCACTGGCCGCTACTGCTCCATCATCGAATATCTGATGGACCAAAAAACGGACATGCCCTTTTTCTTATGCACCTGCCCCTATGTAGATCCCAGCCGCCGTCTCCGCCACGCAAATTGTGTCGCCGATGCCAACGCTGTCATCCCGAAGATTGCAGCGAGATACTCCAGAGTTTCAGCTTCAAAGGCGTCGCAATTCTGCTTTTTACATTTACCAGACAGAGGTTCAGATAATCTTTTCCCAGGGCGCTTATGATCGCCAGCTGCCTCTTTATTGTGTCTTTATATATTTTTCCGCTGTTTTTTCCATACTCTTTCTGCCCCCCTGCTTGTTTCCTTTTATTATAGTATGCTGGGAAGTATTGTCAAAAGATTTTCCAGCTCCAGTCCATGCTGTTCAAACCTGCTTTGCCCGCCTTAAGCCGCCTCAGTTCGTCCAGGCAGAAAACGATGGAGCGTTCCACCAGCTCCTCAGCCATCTCTTTTGAGAAAAAGAAAATGTCCGTCTCCGCTACCGGTACAAACTGCTCACTCACTTCCTCCACAAGCCCCGGCACGTCAAAATCTGCCAGCTCCGTGATGGGCTCCCCGGTAAGATCAATGACCTGCAGATTCCCCGGACTCAGGCCGTACTTCTGTGCCACATGGCAGTTTGTGATCTCATAATCCCGATGCAGTTTTTTCACATTCTCCGGGTTTCTGGAATCCCAGTGATGCTCCCCGTAAATAAATTTCCGATAGAAGGTATCCTGAATCAGATGGAGATAATAGCCCAGATACAGGTCGTCCGTCTTCATCTCCTTCTGATATCTGGAGCGGTAAAATTCCAGATCGTATGTGTATGTAAACGTAAGCTCACCATCAAGCTGCTTTTTCTTTTTCAGATGGCTGTTCCCCCTCACCGCCCCATCCGGCAGAATCGCCCCCAGCCGTAGCCGCTTAAAATTCTGAAAGTCTGCCTGCTTTATCATGGCTTCCGTTATCGCTAGGTGAATCATACTTGATGCCATAGAAATGCTCCTTTTTGTTCTGATTTTCACGAGGATCTGGACATCTGCCCGGATCCTCAAAAATAAAACATCTTTTATTTTAGTTTTCGCCGGCTTGTTATAAGCCTTTCCCACATCCAGACCATATAACAACTTTATATGCTCTGTCTTTTTATTCCTATAAATCTTCGTGTAGTTTTATATCGCTATTATCTGCCATGCATTGTTTTAAGGCAACGATCATTTTTTCCGCATCCAGCGGTTTTGCAAGATGGATATTCATTCCTGCCAGCCGGCTGTTGATAATATCTTCTGCAAAGGCGTTAGCGGACATTGCAATGATCGGAATCCTCATGGCATCCCTTCTTTTCATTTCCCTGATTGTTCTTGCCGCATCCAGTCCATTCATCCGCGGCATCATAACATCCATATAAATTACCCCGAAATAATCCGGTGCAGATTTCCCGAAGATTTCAACTGCTTCTTTCCCGTCCGCTGCACATGTAACCTCCATACCGCTGTCTTCCAGTATGCATCTGGAAATTTCCATGTTCAGTTCATTGTCTTCTACAACCAATGCCCGCATGCCTGCCACCGAATAATCATCAAGGCTTACTGGCTTGTCTGATAAATTACTGTTTTTATCCTGTGTGCCAATTTTGAATGGAATTTTTACAATAACTGTTGTCCCGACACCTGCTTTGCTCTTCAGTTCAATAGTTCCACCCATCCTGTCCACAAGCTGTTTCGTAATCGCAAGCCCCAGTCCGGTGCCTTCATACCGGGATCTGCTTGTCTCGCTTTCCTGAGAGAACATATCAAAAGCATGTGCAATAAAATCTTCACTCATACCCACACCCTGGTCTTTGCAATAGAAAGTGAAAAATACTCTGCCATCATCCAGAGTTTCTTCCTTAACCCAGACCGTGATCACACTGCCCGACTGACTGAATTTTATGGCATTGTCTATAATATTCGACAGGATTCTGCCAAGATATACCGGATTTCCAATCAGAGCGATGTGGCTGTATGTACCATTTTTCCAGTCAACCTCATACCGGATGCCTTTCTTTGCAGCCCGCTCATCATAAATCTGGTTCAGTTCCCGCAGTACCATTGTCAGATCAAACAAAAGCTGCTGATCCTTCAAATCTCCGCTCTGTAGTTTATTCATATCCAGCACATCATTTACCAGAGATACCAGATATTTCAGAGCTTCCATTTCCTTCTCTCTGATCTTCTGCTGCATCTGGAGATCATCTGCGTACTGATTCCCCATATTTACCATACCGATAATGCCGTTCAGTGGTGTACGGATATCATGACTCATAGTTGCCAGAAACCTTGTTTTCATTTCGGCTTCTCGCTTTGCTGCTTCCGCTGCAAAGTTAAGATCCTCTTCGCGTCTCTTGGAATCGCTGATACCACGGACCGTACATAAAACATGGGTAACATTTCCAGACTGATCCCGTTTTTTTACAATAAAAAGCATCCTGTGCCAGCTGCCATCACACATCCTGTATTCTGTAGAAATACATTCTTCCGTCTTCAATCTGGCTGAAAGTGTAGAAACATCCAGAAATGGACGTATCAGCGGACGGTATTCCGGTGCAACCATGGTATCACAAAGCTGATACAGTTTCTCCGATGCACATCCTCTGTTTCCTGTCAGTTTGTGTATTTCACTGTCATTTGATACCTCTTCAAAAAAATCTTTCTGCACATCAATCCTGTAGATAGAACAGTAACTCTTGGCAATTGCCGAAATTATTTCATTACTCAGCCGTGTCTCGTCCAGTGCCTGCTTTAACTGATTCTGGATTGTAGTTTCCTTTTCCATGATATCATCAATATGCCGGAAACCCACCAGTGCGAAAAAATGTTTCTCGTCCTGGTATATTTTGACTGCCTGTGCCTCAAAAAATTCATGCTGGTTCGGATTCGGTTTGCTTCTGTAATGGTAGGCAATGCGCTCCTTCCGGGAAAGCTGTTCCTTCAGATGCCCTGTCGAAATCCAGTCCTTAAATTCCTGTCTTTCTTTCTCATACAGATACTGAACCGCATATTGGTCAGCAGAATAATTGAAATTATCACACTGTTTCAGATTCATTTTTTTTACGTTGGTTCCGTCGTTTATATGGAGAATTTCAAAGGAACCGGTATTTAATTCAACATAATAGACAGCCGTAAAATCTGCACATATCTTGTCCAAAAGCCGTCTTTCCGCCATCTGTTCTTCCAGCATACTTTTCAGTTTTCTGTTCCTCATATGTACCATTACAGTCAGGATAAGAAGCAGAACGATCAGCACGGCTATAAAAGTCAAAGCAACCACAGACTGCTGCTGCTCCAGAAATATATATTTCATTTCTGCCATAACAAAATCCTCTCTTTATATTTCCCGCCTGCTTTTCCCATGCACCCGTGAATCCATTATAGCCAGCTTTCCAAAACATCATTCAGCTTATTCATATCCAGCGGTTTTGCGATGTGTCCATTCATGCCTGTATTTTTTGCCAGCTGCACATCTTCTGCAAAAGCATTGGCAGTCATCGCAACAATCGGCAGTTTTCCCCGCTTGCCAGGGAGACTTCTGATCGCTGCGGTTGCCTCATAACCATTCATAACAGGCATTTGGATATCCATAAAAATAAGATCATACCAGCCTTTCGAAGAAGCTTCCACCTTTTCGACTGCGATTTTGCCATTTTCTGCTGTTTCCACTTCCGCCCCTGTCATCTGCAGAATTTCAACAGCAATCTCTCTGTTTAACTCATTATCCTCGACCAGCAGAATCCTCTTTCCTGTGTAATCTGCTTCTGACAGTTTCTCCAGATAATTCCTTGCTGTTTTTTCTTTTCTGCCTGAAGTAAACTGCCGCAGCGTAGCCGTCAGCCGGGAACGGAACAGCGGTTTTGCAATAAAAGCATCTATGCCTGCAGCCTTTGCTTCTTCTTCGATCTCGCTGAATTCATAGGATGTCAGTACAATGATGGTGATCTCTTTCCCTATCCGTTTCCGGATCTGCCTGGCAGTTTCTATGCCATCCATTTCCGGCATCTTCCAGTCCAGGATCACAGCAAAGTAATCACTGCTCAACTCATGACGTGCATAGCAACGCTCAACAGCTTCCCTGCCAGAAAGAACCCATTCACCTGTAATGCCGATCTCTTTCAGTGTGCCAACTGTACTTTCACAGCATGTCCTGTCATCATCCACAACCAGAACCGGCAGATTCATCAGATTTTTGTCCTGTTCTTTTTCTTTTTCCTGAAGTTCCAGATAAATCGTTACCGTGATTCTGGTCCCCTTGTGTAAGGTGCTGTCCACTTTAATATTACCATTCATCAGGTTCACAATATTTCTGCTGATTGCCATTCCCAGACCAGTTCCCTGAACTCTGGTTGTCCGGTGGTCATCCGCGCGGCTGAAAGGATCAAACATGATTTTCTGGAATTCCGGTGACATACCGATCCCATTATCCTCAATCGTAAATTCATAGCATCCAAGTTCCGAAAATCCATTGGGCTTTTCCTCTATGGAAAAAGTAATATTCCCACCATCCGGTGTATACTTGATCGCATTACTCATCAGATTCACAAATACCTGCTGAATCCTCAAGCTGTCACCACAGACAGCCTCATGTTCAATATGATTGATGTGTATATCAAAATTATGTTTATGTTCATCAAGCACCGGTTTCGTAAGTGTAATAAGATTATCTACCAGCTCTGACAGATTGAAATCTTCCTGTGCCAGTGTCATTTTTCCACTTTCAATACATGCCATATCCAATACTTCATTGATCAGCCCCAGCAGATGGCGGCTTGATTCTGTGATCTTGCCGAGGCATTCAATGACTCTGTCCTGGCTCTCAACATTTGCTCCTGCGATTGCCGTCAGACCCACAATCGCATTCATTGGTGTCCGGATATCATGGGACATATTGGAAAGGAATTCTGTTTTCGCACGATTTGCATTTTCTGCGGACCGGTAAGCCTCTTTCAGTGCCTGACGGGATTCAATCTCTGCTTTCTTCTCCTGTGTCACATCCATGGATGCCAGCAATACCTTTTCCAGCTTTCCATTCTTCCATTCCAAGGGAATATAAGAAGCGATTTTATAAGTCTTTTCATCCAGGCTGCAATACTCAAACTTATAAATATCATTTTCACTTTTCAGTTTTTTCCGAATATTATCCGGGGCTATCAGGATATCTATAGCTTCCAATGGTTCCAGTGTCTTATATTTTTCAAGAACCTGCATCTGAAAATCATGATAGAATCCCAGAGGTTTATATATCATCTGTCCATTCAGATTGTAGAATTCATATCTGTCATTTTCCAGATCACAGACAACAAAACGGTCAACCAGACGCACAATGCTCTGGATCAGCTGCTCCATGGAAGCATTATCCGCTGCCATCTGCAGATGCCGTGCGCTCTCTACCTTTGCCTCTGTGATATCACGCAGAAAGATCATGGCATATTCTGAATCCTCTATCTCACCGCGTATGATCACATTGCGGACCCATCGTTCTTCTCCATTCAGAGTGATCCGGCACTCCAAAGATAATTCTGTTTCCAGACCTTTCAGTTTTTCTGCAATATAACCACGGTCGTAAAAAGAGGATACTGCCTTCTTATCTGTCTCCACAACATAAGAATCCACAAAATGACGGATCAGTTCATCCCATGTGCGACTCTGTTCAAAAACTGTCATCAAAGACGGTTCAACCTTAAAGGTATCAAAAGTATTCGCTTCCAGATTCACATAATACTCACACAGATCTGTTTTCGTAAAAGCCCGGTGGAAAGCAGCAGACCTTTGTGCCTGCATGGCTTCTTTTTTCTCCGCATCAACATTAATAAAAATCCCGGCAATCCTGCTGGCAGAACCATCCAGCCGGCGTACCACTTCTGCCGATGCCCGAAACCACTGGTATTGATTATCCTTCATTCTCATACGATACTCTACCTGGTATTTTATCTGGTTCGTCTTATCCTTAATTGCCGCCTGAAGCTGCACCATTACTCTTTCTTTATCCTGTGGATGCAGAAGGTCAGACCAGGCTTCCAGTTTATTCGGAAAGTCCAGAGTGTCATGAAACCCCAGCATTTTTCGGAATTCATGACTCCAGTTTGCATTCACAATCTCACTGTTTTCGTCACAGTCAAAATACCAGAAGCCGGAACAGATAGCCTCATTGAGCAGTGCCAAATTTACATGATCCCAGTTGACCTGTACGGACATAACCCAGATCTGTCTGCCCGCCTCATCTGTCGCATCCTCTTTACAAAGCCGTACATTATTCACTGTACCGTCTGCTGCAAGGATCTGTGCCTCCCCTGCTCCGTGAAGCTGCAAAAAACGGTCTCGCTCCAGTATATCTTCCTCGTCATAAAAGAAGTTTCTCAATGAGCCTTTTGTCTGTTCCATGAAAGTATCGAATGTATATCCTGTACTATGTAACAGCAGATTACTCACAGACAAAATAGACAGGTTTTGGTCATAATATCCTGTCATTATACCTACCCCGCCATTATTTTCCAGTGTTTTCTGTACGGCCTGTGACATGGCCTGTGTCTGCCCCGTTACAGTCTCACCTAAGGAATATATTTTGTCTTCATAATTTTTCATTTTATAAAAATCCTCTCTCCGTCTTATGCCTTCTTCATTCTGCTTTTATCTGTATACAGAAAACCTGTCCCTGCCAGTTTTTGTACCCATTTTGGCATATAAAAAGGACACTTGCCAAAATATGCCAGTGTCCCTACTACATTTCTTTAGAATCACTCATCCATATAGTATAAAAGTTATCGAGATTTCTTCCGTTTTCACATCTTTTCCATATATGATATGGAAACAGTTGCAACCGGCTGACCTAGTCAAACTTTCTGACTTTAGCCCCTTCTGGCTTTGCGTCCCTGCCTTTCAGCAGGTTTGCCTTTAAATAATTTCTATTTTTATCTAAAATAAAATACCATAAATGTTTTTACACGTCAATGGAGTAAATAATTCATTTCTTATAGATGTAATATTTCTCTTCCCCCATAGGCATATCGGAAAAAAGCATATTTTGGGCACGTTCGTCTGTATAGGAAATACCGCCAAGAATATCAATTTCTCCCTTTTCATTGACGATATTATAAGTTTCTTCAAAAGAACCTACCCGGACAACATGATCAGAATTTTCCCTGGAAGATGTGGAAACATGAAAAACAACCAAACATATAATTGTGCAAAATATAAAGTAACAAAATTTGAAATTCCTTATATTCTATACTAATTTGCACTTCTTCATCTTTCTCCCACCCTCCAGGCTACAGTCGCCTGCTTGCTTCCAGATTTAAATTTTACATTCATTAATATTCAATACCCCCACAACATTTTTATAAATATTTTTGCAACAGCTTCAATGAGATTTCTTTATTCTGTATGGATGTCTGTTTCATTATATATGCGGTTTTTATGATTTTTTGTCAGCAGTTTTGTGATCGTTCTTTTTAATAGCGGAATATCAATCGGCTTTCCGATATGTTCATCCATCCCGGCATCCAGACAAGCTTTTCGGTCTTCCTCAAAAGCATTTGCCGTCATGGCAATGATCGGGATCTTTCTGCCATCTTCACGTTCCAACCCACGGATTGCTTTTGTTGCTTCCAGTCCATCCATAACCGGCATCATCACATCCATGATAATAAAATCATACTCACCCATCTTAGAATTTCGGAATATTTCAAGTGCTTCTTTTCCGTTTTTTGCTTCAGCAATATCCAGGTGCTCTTCTTCCAGGATTGCATGGGCGATCTCCATATTGATGGCATTATCTTCAACAAGAAGCACCCGCTTCCCTGACAGATCCATGCTCTGTGGGCAATTATCCTTCTGCGGATCATTATTTTCAGCCAGATGATCTATCTCAAATGGAACCGTAAACATAAACGTGCTTCCTACATTTTCTTCGCTTTCCAGTTCTATTGTTCCACCCATCAGTTCAACAATATCTTTGACAATCGAAAGTCCCAGACCGGAGCCACTGAATGTTGTAGTTGACCGTTTGCCTTCCTGTGCAAAAACATCAAACGCATGTTTTTGAAATTCTTCACTCATACCAAGACCGGTATCTGAACATACAAACTGAAAAACAGCCATATTCCCATCATCCGATAATTCTTCACAATGAACATTCACTGTTCCATGAAAATGATTGTATTTAATCGCATTGGAATTTTCTACTGTATCCACATAATACCCTCTGCACCAGAAATGCCTATTTCCATACGTTTCGTTTTTCGGAACAACGAAAAACTTCTCAATGGGAAACAGGGCATGCCCTAACAAGAAAAAGCCGCTGACACGTTATCTCCTAACGCATCAACAGCTTCTATCCTGCTTTAATTCAATGCATTATTCAGTTTTGTAAAGATTTATTTGCTTTCAGCATTCTCCCTGATACGGTAATAATCATCCATATCAATGCCTATTTTTACCTTGGCATCTGGTTTTCGTTTGCCCAAAAGGCACACAGTCTCACAATGATAGGTCGATGGGAAAAGATCGATGCAGCAACATTTCTCTACTCTGTAGCCACTGCTCTGGAGCGCCACCAGGTCCCTTGCCAGGCTGGTGGGTTTGCAGGAAATGTAGACCATGCGGTCCACGCCGAAGCGGATGATCTTTTCCAGGGCCTTGGGGTTGATACCGTCTCGCGGCGGATCCAGGACGATAAGATCCGGCATCTCAGAGAGCTCGTCAATGACTTTCAGCACATCGCCTGCATGGAAATCACAGTTGTCCAGATGGTTGAGGCCTGCGTTCACTTTGGCTGCCTCCACGGCCTCCTCCACGATCTCGACACCCACGACTTTTTTGGCAACCGGGGCCAGGATCTGGGCAATCGTACCGGTGCCGCTGTAAAGATCGTAAATCACCTTATCCTTCGTCTCACCCACATAGTCTCTGGCCGTCTCATAAAGCACCTCCGCGCCAAAAGAGTTGGTCTGGAAAAACGAAAACGGAGAAATCTTGAACTTAAGGCCCAGCAGTTCCTCATAGAGAAAATCCCGGCCAAAAAGCGTCCGGCTCTCGTCGCACTGTACCACGTCTGCCAGGCTGTCATTAATAATATGAAGAACTCCCACCAGCTCGCCGTCCAGAGAAAGAGCCTTCAGACGCTCTGCCAAAGCGTTCATATCCGCGCTGTTCTGGGAGCTTGTCACCACAGCCACCAGAACCTCGCCGGTTTTCAGGCCTTTCCGCACGAGAAGATGACGCCAGAAGCCCGTATGACGGAGCTTGTGATAATAAGGGAAGCCGGTCTCAGCAGCAAAATCCAGCACAGCAGAGAGAATTTTCCGGAAATCTTCTTCCACGATCTGACACTGATCCACGGTCACGATATCATAGAAGCTTCCTCTCTTATGCATACCTAAGGCCAGCGGACCGTCCTTGTAGGCATCGCCGAAGGAGAACTCCATCTTGTTCCGGTACTCTTTTTCCCTGGGGCTGCCCTTGATCCCCTCGAAATTCAGGTCCGGACATACCTCCCGGAGAAGTTTCTCCACCACGGAACTTTTCATCGCGAGCTGCTGCTCGTAGGGCAGATTCTGATACGTACAGCCCCCGCAGTTTTCAAAATGAGGACAGGGCGGTTCAATCTCTCCCGGAGCCTTTTCCAGCACTTCCAGAAGTCGACCCTCGCCTCTGCCGGAACGGGCTTTTGTCACAGAAAAACGGATTTTCTGGCCCGGAACCGCATTTTTCACCACTACAGGCGCGCCCTCGATCTCCAGGATTCCCTTGTTCGGGAAACGGAGCTCCTTTACAACACCTTCTAAAATTTCACCTTTTTTCATCTGTTTTCCTTTCTCATAAAAAGAGACAGGTGCCTGCCTGACAGACATCTGTCTCACTTTTTATTTTCTCTGATCTGAAGCTTATTCCTCCTCGGAAGCTTCCTCGTCTTTCTTCTCTGATTTCTTGTCCTCCTCTTCGTCATCGAAGTAGTCGTCGAAATCATCATCAAAATCATCATCGAAATCTTCCAGATAATCCGGAGTAAAATAACGATATACTGCGTATGCGATGGCTGCCACTGCTGTTACGGCTCCGATCGCTGCCAGAACCCAGAGAACTACGTTCTTCGGCTTCTCTTCTTCTTTTTTCTGAAGACTGTTTAATAATTCCTCTAATCTGCTGTTCATATTTGCCACGTCCTTTCGCTCCTTTGCACAGACATCATGGAAAACTCCATTGCCGTTCTTCATTCTTTATTCTCGTGTTTAGTATATCACCTTTCCACGGATAATACTATAATATTTTTCTAAATCTTTTTCAGTTTTGCAAAGCCGGCGAACATTTTTTTCACGCCGCACTTGTCGAAATTCACTGTCACCTCAAAGTCTCTGCCGCCATCAGTGATGGATTCCACGATACCCACACCAAATTTGATGTGTTTCACGGTGTCGCCCACGCCGTAATCCAGGCTGCCGGCTTTCTCCACCTTGAACTGTTTCGGATCCAGAGCCTTGCTCTTGAAAGCATTTTTCGCATCCTGGAACGCCAGTTTCCGCTTGGTCGGCTGATTGAGCTCCGTCTTCGGCTTCGCCGGCTGGCCGATGCTTAAGTACTCCTCCGGGATCTCCTTGATGAAACGGGACATCCGGTTGTACTGGATCTCTCCCCTTGCCATTCTCTGACGGGCACAGGTCATGGTCAGCTGCCTCATCGCACGGGTGATACCCACATAGCAGAGACGGCGCTCTTCCTCAAGATCCGTGGGGTCCTCGGAGGAAACAGTCATATAGCTCGGGAAAACGCCATCCTCCATGCCTGCCATATAGACATTGGGGAACTCCAGACCTTTCGCGCTGTGAAGGGTCATCAGCGTCACATGGTCGTCGCTGTCATCCATGGAATCAATGTCTGCCACCAGGGCCACATCTGCCAGGAAACCGCTTAAGGTCGGATTTTCCGTGCTCTCCTCGTAAGCGGCCACCTTGGAAATCAACTCGTCAATGTTTTCCAGACGGGACAGGGCCTCGTCGGTAGCCTCCGCCCTGAGCTCTCTCATATAGCCGGTCTCCTCGATGATCTCCTCCAGAAGTTCCTTCACGGAAACATGCTCGGCCTTGCTCTTCAACACCTGGATAAAGTTCACAAAAGGCTCCACCTTCATGTAGCTTCTTCCCAGAGACGGGATGCCGGAAGCTCCTTTTAAGGCCTCGTAAAAACTGATGCCATGCTCACCGGCGTACTCCTGCACTCTCGTGAGAGTGGTCGCGCCGATGCCCCGCTTCGGAACATTAATGATACGGCGAACCGCCAGATCGTCTCTCGCATTGTCCACAGTTTTCAGATATGCCAGAAGATCCTTGATCTCTTTTCTCGCATAGAAGTTTACGCCGCCGATGATCCGGTAGGGGATGCTGGCCATCAGGAGTTTTTCCTCAAACATACGGGACTGAGCGTTGGTCCGGTAAAGGATCGCGCAGTCTTTATAATGAAATTCTCCGGTGGAAACCCTTTTCTCGATATTTCTCACCACATAATCCGCTTCCTCGTAGCCTGTGGTAAACTGCCGAAGCTTGATGGGCTCACCCTCGGGATTGTTGGTCCAGAGGCTCTTTTCCTTACGGCTCTGGTTGTTTTTAATCACAGAGTTTGCTACCTTCAGGATGTTCTTGGTGGAACGGTAGTTCTGCTCCAGTTTCACGGTATAGGCTCCCGGGAAAACATGCTCGAAATTCAGGATATTCGCAATATTTGCCCCGCGGAATTTATAGATGGACTGGTCGTCATCACCGACTACGCAAAGATTTTTGTACTTGGAGGCCAGAAGGCTCACAAGCATAAACTGAGCGGTGTTGGTGTCCTGGTACTCGTCCACCATGATGTAGCGCAGCCGGTCCTGATAGCTCTCCAGCACATCCGGATTGTTCTTGAAAAGCTCCACAGTCAGGCAGATGAGATCGTCAAAATCCACAGCATTATTGTGTTTTAAGACTTTCTGGTACTCTTTATAAATCGTAGCGATCCGCTCGCCGTTCATATCTCCGCGGTGATCCAGCTCGAACTGTTCCGGTCCGATGAGTTCATCCTTTGCCCGGGAAATGGCAGACAGCAGGGCTTTTTCCTTATAGGTCTTTGTATCCACGCACAGACGCTTGCAGACATCCTTCATGACGCTTTTCTGGTCGTCCGCGTCATAAATGACAAAATTCGTGTCATAGCCCAGACGGTCGATGTAGCGTCTGAGAATCCGTACGCAGGAGGAATGGAAGGTGGAAACCCAGATGCTCTCTGAGCCGAAGCCCACCAGCTTGTCCACACGCTCCCTCATCTCTCCGGCCGCCTTGTTCGTGAAGGTGATGGCCATGATATTCCAGGGATTTACGCCTTTTTCCTCGATGAGATAAGCGATTCTGTGGGTCAGCACTCTTGTTTTTCCAGAACCGGCTCCCGCCAGAATCAGCACCGGTCCTTCTGTGTGCAGTACAGCGTCTTTCTGCTGTTCATTTAATGTATCGTAGATACTCATGTACTTTTCCTCTCTATCGTGATATCTTAATGCCCTGACACAATTCCGCCCAGAGCCTTTTCTTCCAGTGTTTATTATACCGCAAATTTCTCATTCTGTCACCCCCGCCGGTTGACAAAACTCAAAAAACCACTTGACATCTGGTTTTAAAAACCAGATAATGGGTTTATGAAAAAGAAATCTGAGGTGAACCCTATGACAGTCGATACATCTGACATGCTGAAAAGCATTTTTGATACTTTTTCCGGTCTGGATTACATCCGGCCGGAGGATATCCCGAACATTGATCTTTACATGGACCAGGTGACTACGTTTATGGAAGAACACCTGAAGAAGACCCGGCGTTATCCCGAGGACAAGATCCTCACCAAGACCATGATCAACAATTATGCGAAAAATGATCTGCTTCCGCCTCCCACGAAGAAAAAATATTCCCGGGAGCACATGCTGGTCCTGACCTTCATCTATTATTTCAAAAATCTTCTCTCCATCACCGATATTCAGGCCCTCCTGAAACCGCTGACGGACAAATATTTCAAGAAGGGCGGAGATTTCGGCATCGAGGACATCTATAAGGAAGTGTTCAGTCTGGAAAAGGACGAGCTCGCCAAGCTCCGGAAGGATATAGAGGAAAAATCCGCCATCTCCAAAGAGACCTTCAAGGACGCGCCGGAAGAGGACCGGGATTTTCTCCAGCTTTTCTCCTTCATCTGTCTTCTCGCTTTCGACACTTATATGAAAAAAACGCTCATCGAGAAGCTCATCGACTCTCTCGATTCCTGAACCATTTCTCCCTGACCGCATATGCTGACAGTATCAAAGTCAGGGAGGTTTTTATGAAAAAGAACTGGAAAAAAATAACTGCCGCACTTCTCACGGCCACGATGCTTCTCGGCACCGGCTGCGGAAAGAAAGAAAAAACGGAGGAGGCTGCCAAAGTCACACTGAACGAGGTAGCCCACTCCATTTTTTATGCGCCGCAGTATGCGGCTATTGAATTAGGTTATTTTAAAGAGGAAGGGATTGACCTAACTCTTGTCACCGGCTTTGGAGCCGACAAAACGATGACTGCCGTGGTCTCCGGCGAAGCGGACATCGGCTTCATGGGAAGCGAGGCTTCCATCTATGCCTACGCCCAGGGCGCTTCCGATTACGTCATCAATTTCGCCCAGCTCACCCAGCGGGCCGGAAACTTTCTCGTAGCCCGGGAAAAAATGCCAGATTTTTCCTGGGATGATCTGAAAGGAAAAACCGTTCTTGGCGGTCGAAAGGGTGGCTGCCAGGGCACTATGTAAATTTACAACATCTTTACCATCGTGATCTCATCGATATAGCTTCCATTGGGAAGGCGGAAGGCTCTGGGAATTCTCCCGATCTCCTCAAATCCCATTTTCTTGTAAAGGCGCAACGCCCGGTCATTGTCCGCGAAAACGCCAAGCTCCAGCTGCTCAAAGCCGGCCTTTTTTGCAAAATCGATGCCACGCTCCATCAGAATCGTTCCCAGACCGGAGCTGCAATATTCCTGAATAATGGCAATGCCAAGACTTGAACGGTGACGGACCTTCGTGCGGTCATGAAAAATGTGAACGCCCACATTTCCCACAACGCGATCCCCGTCAAAGACCGCCAGCATCAGATCTTTGTCTGATTTCCGGATATTCCGAAGGATTCTCTCCTCCTCTTCCAGCGTAAAATCCACCTCTTCCGGCAGGCGCACCATAAAATGGGTCTCCGCTGCCGTCTGTCTGAGATAGGCAATCATCGACTCCGCATCCTCCGGCTCCGCCTCTCTTAAAACAACCTCTCTTCCATCTCTCAGCTGGATTTTTTCTCCCTCATCAAGCTTCAGTTGTTCCAGATCATCAGGCACATAGAGGTTTCCGCTGTAGTATTTCCTGCCCTCTTCCAGATAAAGCTCTTTCCGCCAGGCGATATTTTTGTCCTCCGTATGGTAGAGCAGGAGATTTTTCACGCCGAGGCGCTCCGCCAGCTCGCAGGCGTCTTTTACCGTGGAGTGATGTTTCTCGTAGGGTTTGAAAATGTCCGCCTGACCATAGAGACAGAAGGCCTCGTGAAGAAGCCAGGTGCTGTCTTTGGCATAGCTCTCATTTGCTTCGTTGTAGGGCTCGTCCCCGCAGCAGGTGAGCTTTTTCCCATCGCCGAGCTCCATGGAAAAGCCGAACTGTTTCGCCTTGGTGGAGTGAATGTCAAAGAAAGTTACTTTTTTCCCGAGAATTTCTTTTGACTCCCCGTCCTCAACCGTGACGAGATGGAGGCGCTTATCCAGAAAAGTGGCTTCTTTTTTTTGCAGCAAGTTCTCTGCCATGCCCTTAAGAAGACCAATCACTTCCTCGTGGGCATAGATCACGGCATCCCCTTCGTACTGGCCGCGGCTGATGTTCTGACAGACCATGCGGATCATCCAGACGATGCCCATGATGTGATCCAGATGTTTATGGGTGACAAAAATAGTCCGGACCTGTTTCCAGTCGATCCCAGCGTGCTTCAGCTGATGCAGGATGCCGTTTCCGCCCCCGCCGTCCACCAGGAAATAGTCGTCTTTTTCGCTGAGTACAAAACAGGTATTATAGCACTCGGTCACTGCCGCGTTTCCCGTTCCAAGTATGGTAAGTTTCATCTCTTTTCCTCCTGTGCAAAAAAAGGAGCCGCAGTCTCATGCAGCCCCTTTCTCTTTTTTCTCAGCCCTGCTGGCCGTTTGCCTGCCGAATCATATCCTCCACAACGATATCATAAATTTCGCCGATAGTATTGCAGTATTCCAGAATCTTCCAGGGCTCGTTGGTGTGGAAATGGATCTTGATGAGATCCTCATCTCCAGCCGCAATGAGACTGTTTCCCTCGAAATGCTCTGTGATATATTCTGCGATCTCATCCTCATCCAGATCCTCGTCTCTTCTGTCGATGAGCAGCTGCGTATCGTAACGATAAGCGAACTGATCATCCTCTGCATCGATTGAATGAACTGCCATTTTCTTATCCTCCGTGTTGATGTTATTTGTGGTTTATGCTAACTGTTCAGAGCCGCGTCTCGATTCCGCTGCGCTCTGAATAATCATATTTTAGCATAGAATTGAGCCGGTGGAAAGAAATATCACGCCTTTATTAAGTAGGCATATTTTCGGATCTGCTGGCGCAGCAGCTGTTCCACCCGCTCCCGAACCGCATCAGAATACCCTTCCGCGATCTGATCCAATTCTCTTTGCACCTCTTTAAAAGAGAAGTGAAATTGAAGCTGGATTCCATATAGCGCTTCTGCCGCTTCCAGCTGCTCATCAAAATCCGCTGAAAATGGTTTTGCCTCTATATGCTCCAGACATGCTTCCAGAGGCCGCTCCAGCGGATAATCCACTTTCATATCTGCCAGCAGGCAAAGTCCCTGATCAAACAGCGGGCTCAACGCATACTGCTGCGTTTCCTCCTGATAGATCACCGCAATATTATTCGTATGACGATCTTCATTCAGAAAAAAGGCATCGATTTCCAACATCGCAGTCAGATAACTGCCAAAATTTTTAAGCTTTGTGATCTTCTCGACCTGTTCAGTCAGATATTGAATCCGTTCCGTAACCTTCGAAAATCCCGCCAGTTTTACTGCCAGGCTCTCACCTGTATATCTTCGGTACAATTTTTCCAGAGGAATCAGAATTTCGCCCTCTTTCAGAAAATCCCTGCTGACACAGCCCCGTATCATCTGACCTTTGTATTCGATCTGAACTGGCTGATATGCTACAAAAGGATAGGACAAACTGCTTTTCCCGAGAAGTGAAGACACCAGCACCTCTGCCAGGCCTTCATATCCCATATAATCTGCCTTATACCAGATACCGTCAACCTTCCACTTACGCTGATCCCCTTTTGAGGTATGACCAGTCTTGTGAAAAGGCGAATAAGTATCAAGATTTACATTTTTCACTCCTGCTCATGCCTCCTTTTTCAAAATCAGAAGCCATTGCTGATCTCCTGCCATATAGCCTTTCGTTTTCTCCACAATGAGAAGCGGATCATAAAAAGGAAGTCCCAGCTCTTTCAGAATCTCTTTCGCGTGATCTCGTGTTTTCGGAAAACATCGCTCTTCCAGAAAATATTCAAAGTCCTTCCAGTCTGGCTCTGTCACAACGCCAAACGCCCGCAATGGGATCTGATCAGTGTAATTGCGAATCTTTACTCTTTCATGTCTGAAATCAATGTCGATAGCTGTACAGAGTTCCTCTCGATTCATGAAATATATACGCATTGCCACATCCGGAATCTCATTGAAATGCCGGGCACGTTTTATCTCCTCGCAAATAACCTGGCCGGAAACCTGATATTCTTCTGCAATCTCAGAAAGACTCGCGCCCTGCTGCTGTAAGGCCAGAATGTGGGCAAGCTGTGGTTCTGTAAAGGTATATTCTGATTTTTTCTCCATACAACCACCTCAATTTTTTATAGTTTACTGCAGATCAGGTCATACACCGCCCGCTGAAGCTCTTCCCCTCTCCGGCACTCGGACACCAGGGAAATCACGGCGTCTTTGTCCGGCAGAATGATGGAAAGCTGGGAATACTTGCCGTCGGCCCGGTAGGAATTGTACTCTCCCCGCCAGAAAAGATAGGCGTAATAATCCACATCCGAGGCGCGGGTGCTCTCCTCAATCCATTTTTCCGAGAGAAGCTGTTTTCCGTTCCATTTTCCTTTATTGAGATAAAAGAGGCCAAATTTATGAAGCTCAGAGAGCGTAAGGAAAAGACCGCCTGCGCCGAAGCTGTTTCCTAAAGGATCTGTCTCCCAGGTGGGCCGCTTGATGCCAAGATGCTTGAAAAGCCGCGGTGTGAGATAGGAAACCAGATCGCAGCCGGACCGGCGCTGGACGAGGATGCCTGCAAGATAAGGGCCCACATTGTTGTAGACGAAATGCGTGCCCGGCTCGTAGACAAAAGGAAGCGATAGACTTAATTTTACCCAGTCGTCCTCCGCATATAAAGGGCGCTGTTCTCCCATCAGGTTTCCCTTTTCCTGGCCGAGACACATGGTCAGAAGATCCCGGACCGTGGCTTTTTTCAGATTTTCATCCACCTCTTTGGGCAAATCCTCCGCAAAAGCCTCCGTCAGTTTTTCATCCAGTGAGAGAAGTCCTTCCTGGACTGCAAAACCCACGGCGCAGGAAGTAAAGCTTTTCGTCGCCGAGTAAACGTTTCTCCGGCACTCAGGCTCGCTGTACCACTCCCCGATGAGTTCCCCGTTCTGGCTCACTTTGACACCGAGCACGTTCAGTTCTTTGGCTTTTTCCACAAAGTTTGAAAGATCCATGTTATATTCCTCCTTTATTCCAGAATCTTATACCCTTCCGCGTCGAGAAGATCCAGCGCTTTCTGATAATTTTCCTTTTTGGTCAGTATGTAGTCGGTGTTGAAGGTGGAAATGGCAAAAATTCCGATCTTGTCCTCCGCCAGGATCCCCGTGATCTCGGAGAGGATGCCCACCAGTGAAAAATCAAGAACTCCTTGGATGCGGAAGGCCATCCAGCCGTCGTCCCGCTCCAGCGTATTGGCCGGAACGTCCGCCGTGAGGCATACTAGGGAATTTTCTTCGTCCGTTTTTCCGGTAAAACAGTATTTTGCCGCTGTATTTACCTTTGAATAATCTGCCACCTTGCAGATCGAAAAGTCATAGGGTATTTTTTTAATTTTCATTGGAAAACTCCTCCTTTTCCACAAAAAATGCCGGGTTCAAAAGTTATTCTATTCCTTTTGGAGACACTCTGTCAATCATTCTTACCGGTAGCTTAAGACAACCGAATAATCTAGTACAGTGAAAATTAAGTATCTGCTATATTGACGCAGGATGATTTCTTCATATGCAAGGCGGAGGAATGAGGCGTAGCGGTGGCTACGTCGATTGACGACAACGCAGCAGATGAAAAATCAGACAAGTCAATATGGCGGTTACTTAATATTCACTGTACTAGGATTGCATGAACCAGCACCGCTGTCCAGAGCGTTCCGGATTTTTCTTTCAGGAACTGAAAAATGCAGCCCATGGTGAGAAGGCCCAGCAGCTCCGACGACACGAAAGATATCACATAAGGCACTGTGATCGCTCCCCAGTTCGCATAGGAAAAAAGATGCATGACCGCGAACAGAAGATTCGGCGCCAGATAGCGGATATATGGCTCCTCGCCCCTGACCAGATATACGCAAATGCCTCGCACAACAAACTCTTCCGCAAAGGCAATAAACACCGTGTAATACGGAAGATTGTACAGCACTGTGACTTTATCCGCTTTCGTGACCAGACACCAGAGAGCCAGCGCCAGCAAAATGCCGCCAAGAATCCCAACTGTGCATTTCTGCATTTTCCCGGTAATTTTCAGATACATTTCCGTCTGGAAATTTTTCCCCAGCCGAAAAAGGAACAGAAAAAACAGTAGGATGGGAACTGCCTCCACGATCAGGTTCTGCACAAAGATCCCCGGAATATTCACCGAAGCCTCCTTCACAGAGAGAACTACTCCCTTTGTTTTCCATAAGTAAATAAAACCAGCGCTCCACAGAATATCCGCCGTGCAGATCAGGAAAATCAGCACGAGTTTTTTTATGGAATTTTTGTTTAGGTTCATCTGTTAGGCCTCCGTTTGTTAGTTTGTGCTAATTTTACCACAGATTCTCCTAAAATGGAAAACTAAAAAAAGAGAGAGGAAAACTCCCCCTCTCTTAATTCTATATATAATATTTTTAAGCTACCTGAGGATAATCAATAACTGCAATTTCCTGCATTAACTTTTTAGCCGTATTGATGATTTTTTCAAGTTGTTCAGCCACTTCATCCGTATAATATTTTTCTCCACACTGTTCACATTCAAGACAAGGAACATTTTTAATCACAATAATACAATTCTTATAATTTACGACGTGTGTTGTGGTACTATTTACGGTTGTACTGTTTTTGCAATACATACACATATACATCACCTCTTTCTTCGAGTCTTTAAATCATCGTGACCCTCACATGACTAAAGTCACATGCTTCCAGACGCTTTAGGCGTCAGACTAAATATCGGCGGATACGCCTGTAACTTAGGTCTGCGCGGTTATGCGCTTTTTCCATACCGGATACGGCAGGTTCCCACATTGCAGGTAGTCCACTGTATATCTGCCTGCATTTATACTGCCTTTAAAATCTCCATCTGTAGATGAAGTTCTCTCAGATCTGCATAAACACATGAGGTTCTACGCTTTACGGAAGGAACTTTTGCCTCCAGTAAAGACCTTTCCGTTGCCGGAAGGGGTTTTAAAAGTTCACGAATAAAATATCTCGCTCCGATATTATAAGAAGCTGAGAGATCACAGTGATATCTTTTTCCTGTCGAAAAGGTACACAAGCTATGGTTCTTCCCATCACGCAGGACTGCCCCGGACCCGTCATATGCCAGCCGGCTGGTATTCCACGCACAGATCCTGGATACACGCATCCCTTTCCTGTGTGCCTGATGCTCACAGCGTTTCTGGATATCCCGCTTTCTCCACAGATGCAGCTTCTGTTTCTTATTTCCCGCTATCTTTCCCTGCATCTCCAGATACTCGAATACGATAACGTCCGAATGGTGTTCTTCTGCATAAGCGCTGACTGCCCCGGCGATCTTCCTCGCTAATTCTGCGTTCAGGCGGCTGGCATACTCCCATCTCCCTCCTGCCTGTACAGAACTATGCTCCCTCTGGAATCTCCTGATCCGTCCCAGCACACGGTACATCCGGTCTTTTTCACTGGGAAAGTTGATAAACTTCCTCCCCAGGACAGTTCCGTCTGAACGCATGATCGTACAGACCGCATCGGTATTGATCCCCAGATCCACACTGCAGATGATCTGTTCTTCTACTGCTGTTTTCGTAAGTGTTACTTCTTCTGTATAGAAAAAACGCAGAAAATACCGGCGCTGTCTCTTTTCCAGGGTCGGGGCTGACGCTTTCTTCCCCTTCCAGTTTCTCCGAAGATATTCCATATCGGTATGTTTTAAACATACCCGGAACCATTTCCAGTCGTGTCCGTCGTACAGCTTCAGATATGCCTCATCCTTTCCTTCTCCGCCTTCCCGGTACATCACATCCCGGTAAAAGACCGGCATGGCATGGTTTTCGCAGCTGAGTCTCGGCTTTCCGGTCAGCTTTCCGGTTTTCGTCCACTGTTCCAGCCGGGTCTCATACGAAGATATACTTCCAAGTGCATGCTGGATCGCCGCCCTGCGGAGATAAGACGGCATCTTCGGAAAACAAAGGTCAAAATCAAACCGGGCAGTATTTTTCTTCGTCGTGTGTACCATATGCTCTGCAGCATTAAAACGCTTTTTTGTCTCCGGGATCTCCCGCAGTTCTTCCCATACCTGCACATAGATCTCTGTCAGGTAACTGACTGCCTGACGATAGGTTTTCATTGTCAGACGGAGCGGGATATTCGGTTTTCGTATCTCCGCACCATAACTGGATACTGTCCGCATCTTCTTCCCCCTTTCCCACAAAAACAAACGTTTCTGAACCGGCCCTTGTACTCAGAGTTTTCTCTTTTCTTTTTCCTTCTGGCCTTCGATATAGGCAGATACCTGCTCACGGCTCCGGTCACTGACGGTCACGGCACAATAAGACGGGTTCCACAAGTGTCCTTCCCACAGTTCTTTTTTCAGCTCCGGATGTACAAGGAACATCTGACGTGCAAGATTCCCTTTCATGATCTTGATCATATCTGAAATATAAAACTGCGGCCGGCAATCCACAAGCATATGGATATGATCCGGCATGACTTCCATTGCCAGGATCTGAAATTGATACTCCTCTGCCAGATCCTGCAGCATCTTTTTGCATTCCAGGTCAATCCCGTCTTTTAATACTTTCTTCCTGTATTTCGTACACCAGACCAGATGATACTGCAGAGAATATACATATCCTCTACCATATGAAAGTTGATTTTTATTTATATTAAATATCTCTTTTTCCATGTCTATATTATACCATATGTGCTTCTTTAAGTAAACATTTGTTCTGGATATTTTGTAACTATTCAGAGCCAGGCAGATTTTCAGTAAAAAGTGTGAGTCATGCTTGCATGAACGAACACTTTTGACTGGAAATCTATTTGACGAGAAGCCACAACGAGAGGAAGCACAGAGGAATCGAGGTGGCTCTGAATAGTTACGATATTTTTATAAAAAATTGCGCGTCTAACTCATCACTGAAGTAACGAGAATGCGACGCGCAGTTATTCAATAATGAAGAAAATTCTCTTCCGGTGCTTAAAATCATAACTTCTGATGATAATAAGGATTATAAAAATTCTGTAATTACCAGTTGGAAAATAACTGAAAAGAGGCTGAATAACTACTTACATAATAAGGAGATTATTTACAAAAAAGCATAGTTGGGTTATACTATGTATAAGATAGTAAAGAGATTATTTGAGGTGGTAAATTTCGTTGCAACCACGCACCCTATGGGTTAAAAGAGATGCAGGAGCCGCGACGCCTGCCAAATAATCTCTTTCATCTATAAATCTTCTATTCCGAATGAATATCCAAATATTTGATTCAGAGTTCCTTTCCATTCAATCCTTTTCTATACCTACTCAAATTCTACCTGTATCCTCTACCTCACAGATCAAGAAAAACCGCAGATTTTTCTAGGGAACTGCCTTTTTTGTGCAATAAGAAAAGAAAAAAGAGAATCAGTGCCAGATAAGCCAGATTGCTGATCAAGCTGCAGTCAAAACTATATTCTCCCCCGGTGAGTATGCGGTTTCTGCTGTCCAGCACAAAAATTACCGGCCAATCATTTGTAGTGCCGGTCTGAATCGGAATCAGTCTTCCAAGTCCGTTGTACAGAGCATGCTTGTCAAAGAGTTTTAACATTCTCTTTTTATCTCGCAGTAAACTATACTCTTTTCATTCATTACTTTCTGCATATCGTATTTCCCACGATGATAATCACCGCAACATCCGCCAAAATAATCCCCACCGCAATATAGACGAAAAATGCAGGCAGAACATCCTCAAACATCCCCATAACCAGTATGAGAACGGCAATAACCGCCATTCCGATCCCCATGGTTCTGCATAATTTCTTTTCATTATATTTTGCTTTTTCTTCTTTTGAGGCTGTATTATATCCAGAAATGAGCCAGCTTCCGTGGCCGGAAAGCAAAATGATGGAAAGTATGGTAAACAGGATAAAAACAATCCATATTACCCCGTCAGGTCCTGTTGATAAATCTGATAATTTCTTCATAGACACCTCCAAAATAATGATTCGGACAGACACCAGAACCGCCTGTTTTTCATAGGATAGTTCCAGAAAACGTAACAGAAAAGATGTGTTGTTTTTGCGTAAGCAAACCCAATATCTCTGGCGCAATGATTTTTCTTCTGAGGATGAATTTGAAAAGGAACGCAAGAAATATGCGGATCAGGGCTTTCGGGTTGTCGCGTTTCTGGAAGGAGATTCAGGTGCTGATCTTTGCGACCGTATCCGGGCCCTGCTTGAAAAGCACCGGGATCCCAGCGCAGAATGCCCCTAAATGTCCATATCTTTTTAAATCATATCAAATTTCATACTTTTCCGCAATCAGGCGAAATGGCATTCGCATACAATTTAATAATTCCCTTCTGGAAAGGATTCTCCATGAATGCAGGCTATGTCCGTCTCTCCAGAGACGATGATAAGAGAAATTATGTTTCCATCAAAAATCAGAAGCTGATTATACGCCAGTACGCCGAGACACATGGTGCAGTCATCAACCGGTGGTATGAGGATGACGGCTTTTCCGGCTATATTTTTGACCGGCCGGGCTTTCAGCAGCTGATGACTGATCTCGACAACGGCATCGATACCGTGTATGTCAAAGATTTTTCGCGCCTTGGCCGGCATAACGCAAAGGTTCTTCTGCTGCTCGATGAATTTCAGGAGCGCGGCAAACACCTGATCGTCATCGATGACAATTACGATTCCATGAATTCCAGCGACGACATGATCGGGATCAAGACCTGGTTTAATGAACGATATGTAAAAGACACAAGCCAAAAGATCAAACGCGCCATCAACGCCCGTCAAAAAGAAGGAACGCTCCTCACGCGGCCTCCTTTCGGCTATCAGCGCAGTCCCGATGACAAAAAAATTCTGGAAATTATCCCCAAAGAGGCAGAGATCATCCGTGAAATCTACCGCCTTTACCTCTCCGGCCTAGGCTATCGGAGGATTGCCCTTTTTCTCACAGACCATAGCGTGCCCACGCCTTCCCAGACGCTCCACGAACGGGAAATCAAGCTTGGAAAACTCTCCAGGCGCTCCGTTGCCTACCGCTGGTCCGATGGTATGGTAAAGGAAATCCTCGACAATGATTTTTACACGGGAGTTCTCCGCCTAAAAAAACGCTCCCGCTCCACGGTTCACGGAAAGGATAAGCGCGTGCCAAAAGACGAGCAGCATTTTTTCCCTGACCACCACCCGGCTATCATTGATCCCGCCAATTTTACCCGGGTCCAAAGAGAAAAAGCCAATCGCTCCAGAACCGCTTATCGCGGCGCTTCCCCCTCCCGCCCTTTCGTAAATCTCCTGTTCTGTCAGGACTGCGGCCATCGGCTCACGCCCATCCATCGAAAAACCTCCTCGGGAGAACGGAACTATTATATCTGCTCCACTTATAATTCCAAAGGAAAACGCTACTGCCCCAAAGCCCATCTCATCGAGGAAGAAGCTCTGATAACGGATGTTCTGACCTTCCTTCGCCACTACCGGGAAACTCTCACAAAAGACCCCATAAAACTTACCTCTTACGGAAATGGCGGTTCCCTTTCTATAGAAAAGGCCCGCCAGGCCCTCAACTACCAGAAAAAGCAATTACAGCTTCTTCTGAGTCAGAAAATAAGAGACCTTTCCCTCGCCCCCGAAAACGAAGTCCTGATTCAGGAAGCCTACGCTATTCTCCAAAAAGAACGCTCCGAAAAAATCCTGGCTCTGGAAAAGGAACTCCGGGAAACAGAAGCCTCCCTTTCCACGAAACCGCTTCCTTTCAAAGACCCGTTGACGCTTCTGGATCAGCTCATCGAAAACCGCTCTCTCACCCGGAAAGATCTGGCTCTTCTTATCGATCGCATCGAAGTGAGTGAAACCGGCGATGCAAATTTTTATTTACATGGAGCCCTGGCAGCCAGGCGGCATGCCGGAGATGGTGTTTGAGTATATCCTGAAGCAGAAAGGGCTCGACCCGGCCGCAGATCTTTCCATCGACCAGAACATCGACTTTGGCTCCACGGCCGCTGCTTTTTCCGGCGGAACCGGAGATTTCACGGTGGAGTTTGAGCCCGGGGCCACCTCCCTGGAAAAAGAAGGAAAAGGCTATGTGGTGGACTCCCTCGGCGTGGAATCCGGCTATGTCCCCTACACCGCCTACTGTGCCCGCGGCAGTTATCTCAAAGAAAATGAAAAAACCGTTCAGAACTTCGTCAATGCCCTGAAAAAAGGCATGGAATATGTCAGCTCCCACACGCCGGAGGATATCGCCAAAACCATCCAGCCTCAGTTTAAGGAGACCGATCTTGACGTCATCACCCGCATTGTCCGCCGTTACGCCGAACAGGACACCTGGAAGACCGATCTGAATTTTGAAAAAGAAAGCTTCGAGCTTCTCCAGGATATCCTCACCGACGCCGGTGAACTGAAAGAGCGGGTCCCCTATGAAAAACTGGTAACGGTCAAATACACAGAAAACCGGAAATAGTCACAGAGGGAAGGCTTTACTTTTTCTCCCTTTTTGTCTATAATGACCTTAGAGAACAAAAAGAGAAGGTACAAAATATGAAAGACATTTTGGATTCACACACCCACACGATTGCCAGCGGCCACGCCTACAGCACGCTTCATGAGATGGCCCGCGCCGCGGCGGACAAAGGGCTGGAGCTCCTAGGGATCACCGAACACGCTATGGCCATGCCGGGAACCTGCCATGAATATTATTTCATGAACATGCGGATTCTTCCAAGGACCATGTATGGCATCGAGATCCGCCACGGAGCTGAAGTCAACATTATGGACACGGACGGCAGGATCGACATGGACGAATATCTGCTGCAGCAGATGGATGTGGTCATCGCCAGCATGCATACGCCCTGCATGCAGAAAAACGCCGGAAAAGACGGAAATACCCGGGCAGCCATCAAAGCGATGGAAAATCCCTATGTAAACATCCTGGGACACCCGGATGACAGCCGTTTTCCGCTGGATTACGAGGCCGTTGTGCGTTCCGCCAAGGAGCAGGGGGTACTCCTCGAGCTGAACAACAATTCCCTCCATCCGCTGGGAGCCCGCCAGAATCCGCTTCCCAATGATATTGAGATGCTGGAATACTGCATGAAATACGGCTCACCTATTATATTAGGAAGCGACGCCCACACCCAGGAAGATGTGGGCAATCATAAATTCGTCCAGATCCTTCTGGAAGAACTGGATTTTCCAGAGGAACTCATCGTCAACCGCTCCGTGAAGGAGTACCAGAAATACATTAACCGGAAGTAAGCTGGAAACCTCGACTTTACATTAGTCGTTTAATGTGTTAAAATGTGAAAATAGAAAGCGGTTTTGCCGTATTTCAACGGAAAACCGTGGCAAAGGAGATAAAAGGGGTAACATGAGCAAAAACGTAAGAACCAAGGAAGTAGACGCTTTATTTGATGCTGTGCTGAGTCTGAAGGACCGTGAAGAGTGCTATCTTTTTTTTGGAGATGTATGCACGATCAACGAGCTGCTCTCACTTTCACAGAGATTTGAGGTAGCAAAAATGCTCCAGGATGGAAAAACCTATCTGGAGATTGCCGAGAAAACCGGCGCATCCACCGCTACCATCAGCCGGGTAAACCGTTCTCTGAATTACGGAAACGATGGCTATGCAATGGTCTTTGACCGTCTCAAAGACAACGAATAAACGCTTTTCGAAGACTGCCGTATGGAGTAACCATGCGGCAGTTTTTTTGTGTTCTAAAAAATTTTCAGAAGTTTTTTCAAAAAGTTCCAACACTTTCCGTTTTCCATCCGTTATATAAGTGAAAACAGATGAAGAAACGGTACCTTTTCTCCAAAAACAATCCTGTAAAAGAACTTTTTGGAGGCTTATTATGAAAACAGATCTTAAATCAATTGCAACACAGCTCAGAACATTTTTCCGCACCTCTCGTTATGAAGTCTACTTCAAGAAATGTGAGGCCGACACGCTCTCTGCTTCCCGGAATCTATTCTACTCCGATCCGGTACAGAACAGCTCCGGAAATCAGTTCTATCTATAGAAAGGATATTTTGTCACATGCTTGAAGAGCTTTACCGGGATCTCCGGGACGAACTGATCCGCTGGTGTACCACCATGACTCAGGATCGATCCACCGCTGAGGATCTGGTGCAGGAGGCTTTCTGGAAAGCCATCAACAATGAAGCAATGCTTCAGACCATGACACCGCCCCAGCGCCGGGCCTGGCTTTATCAGGTCGTAAAAAATCTCTTTATCGACCGGACCCGGCATGCCGCCTATGAAGCAGTGATGGAAGAACTGCCGGAAACGGCCGGTGACGAGCTTCCTTCCGAGTATGATTCTCTCCTGAGCCAGGATCTGCTTCGCCGTCTGCCTGAGGACGAACGTGTCCTTTTTGTTCTGCGCTATATTGAGGGCTATAATTCCACAGAGCTTGGGAAGCTTTTTTCCCTCTCACCCGGGGCGGTCCGGGCCAAGCTCTTCTCTGCCCGCCAGCATTTAAAGAAAGAATTGGAGGATTAAACTATGGAAAAACAGGAACTCAGCGTCAACTGCGCCATCTGCGACGCCAGAAAAGTAACAGAAGAAACACTCTCATCCTATGCCTCTGTCTCCATCAATACCGGCGTCCTTCTGAGCAACGCCAGGAGTCGGCTGCTTCTCGGGCGCTATTCCGTCAACGTAAACTCTGCCACCGTCATTGACTGGGAGCAGGAGGAAGCGCCTGCCTTTTCCACTCATAACGGTTCCTATGAGATCAAAGCAGGTACTCTGCCCGCCAGACCCACGATCCTTATCGTGAACGGAAAGCTCTCCATCTCTCCTGATGCGGCCTCTTCCCTTTCCTCCTATCTGAAAATTGTGGTAAATGGCACGATCTACTGCCCGGAAAGTCTCTCTTCCTCCCTGGGAAATGTGGAGATCAACGGAAAACTCATTGCTTATCCGGATAAGGCCATCCTGACAAAATCGGTCTTTCTTCCCAACCGGTATTTCCATCGCACCGCAAAAGAAGGAAGTCTCTACTACACGCCGAAGCTTCTGGTTCTTCTGGATTCCCAGCTGGATCTTCCTGCCCTGGCCGAAAAGCAGGTTCGTTTTTCCGCTCAGAAAGTTGTGCTCCATGACAAGGATCTGGAGACTGTTCTGGAGCTTCTGGAAAACCCGGACACTGCCGATCTGGCAATTCTGCCGGACAATGGTACTTATATTATGGAGGACGATGCTGTGCTGAACGATGCCTTCCTTCAGAAATACGGCCCCAGCTTTTATATCAACGGAAACCTTTCGCTGAATCAGGCTTCCACACCGCTGATTTCCCGATTGAAAAATCCCCATATCGACGGCACTGTGCTGCTTTCCGCCGACCAGGAGGCTGCTTTTCTGGCCACTGATCCGGTCTACAAAGAGCTGAAAGTCCTACGGGGCCAGATCCTCACAAACCGCATCTCCGTCACCATTGACCGGAATCTTCTATCCCTCTCCCCGGATGGAATTTCCTGTACGGACTGCGTCAGTGTCAAACTGGATCCGTCGATCACTCCGGAGGAAATCCATTCTCTCCTGCACTTCTCCGACTGCGTCGACATCAGCTGTACCGAAGAGCAGAAAAGCGCTGTCATCTCCGTAGCCGAAGACTATGTCTCCATCGGACCTTCCCTAGCCTCCAAGGCAGAAAACCTGGCCGGTTCCATTTTTGGAAACATCTTCGGCAAAAATGACGAAATGCCCGAAATCAACGCCCCTGCCCCCTGTATCATCAACACCACGACCTATGTCCTCTGACTGTAAAAGTCGCGCTTTGCTGCCCCTCAGACGGATTCACCATGAATATTCCGGCAAAATGCAACTTTAACCCTCTTCTTTTCGAAAATTATTGTGCTGTATTTTCTGGACAAGATTATGAAATGTCAGTATACTGAAAGTAATGGGATTTTCTGTCGGAGTATGAAAGCTCCGGCAGACCACATTCATCTTAAAGGGGGATATAAATCATGAATGAATCCGATTACGAACGTATGGCTGAGCGCCGACGGGCGCGCCAGAAGAAAAGGCGGCATCAGGTACTGATGATGAAGGGCATCATCCTGGCAGTCCTGGTCGTAGTACTGGTTATCGCCAGTTCCGCAGCGTGGCATTTTCTGTCACCTTCCGGTGATGCCAAAAAGAATCCGAAAGACAACAACCTGACAGCCAGCTCCGACGCCAAAAACACAGAAAACACTTCTGCCGGCGAGACAGAAAGCGAAACCAGTTCTGAAACGGAGACGGAAGGTACTTCCGATCCGATTGCCGAAGCCCGGCTTCTGGCCGCCGGTTACGACTATGACGGAGCTATTGATCTTTTAAAGAGCGTGGATTCCTACGAATCAAACACCGAGATCATGGCAGCCATCCAGGAATTTGAGACGACAAAGGCTTCCTGCGTGGCAGTGGATGTCACCACAGTACCTCATATTTTTTACCATTCACTGATCAACGATACAACTCGGGCTTTCGATGTCTCAGTCCTCGGCCAGAGCCAGGTAGATGGCATGAACGCCTGGATGACCACTGTAGAAGAGTTTGACAAGATCACCCAGACCATGTACGATAACGGCTATGTTTTCGTACGGCTCCGGGATCTCGTGACAGAGACTACCGATGAAAACGGCAATGTCACCTTTGCACCGAACCAGAACCTCATGCTTCCTCCGGACAAAAAAGCGGTCGTTCTCTCCGTGGATGACTTAAGCTACTACCATTCCTACCAGAAAGCCGGTTATCCGGACAAGCTGATCCTCGATGAGAACGGCGATGTGAAATGCCATTATGTCACTGCAGACGGCACCGAGGAAGTCGGCGATTTCGACGTGGTTCCCCGGCTCAATACCTTCTTAAAGGAACATCCCGACGGCGCTTACAAAGGTGCCAGAGGTCTTATCGCTCTCACCGGTTACAACGGAGTCTTCGGTTATCGTACCGACTCCGATTATGAGACAAAAGAACATCTCCAGGAAGATCAGGCAAAATGGCTGGAAGAGCATCCGGATTTCAACCGTCAGACAGAGATCCAGGAAGCCACTGTCATTGCCAATGCCCTCAAAGAGGAAGGCTGGGAATTTGCAAGCCATACCTGGGGCCACTTAAGCGTGACTGATAAGACGGTTGACGAACTGAAAACCGACAATGAAAAATGGGTAGCCAATGTTCAGAACATCGTCGGCGCTGTGGATACTATCATTTTCGCCCACGGAAACGACATCGGTGACTGGCATGACTACAGTGACAGCAACGAAAAGTACCAGTATTTCAAGAGTGCCGGCTACAACTTCTTCTGCAATGTGGATGCCTCTCAGCCCTACTGGGTACAGATCCGCGATCACTACGTCCGCCAGGGCCGTATCGATCTGGATGGCTATCAGCTCTACAAATCCAGCCTTGGTCAGACCACGGTCCTCGACAACATGTTCAAGGCTTCCGAAGTCTTCGATCAGCGTCGTCCTACCCCGGTAGTTGCCCACGGCCAGTCCTAAAGCTTCATATCAAAATCTCAAACCCATCTAAGATTCAAGTCCCTGCCTTTTGTATTTTACTGGGCAGGGACTTTCGTTATTTATACTTGCAAAAGGAGAATCTTATTTTATGAAACAACCTCCAGAGACTCTGAAAGAACCACGAAAACACGGCAATATGGAATTTCCCTGTGCCTTTTATAATTCCATCCGCACCATTACCAGCGTCTCGCATCACTGGCATGAGGAGATGGAGATCCTCTACATTGAGGGCAGCGGTTATTCGGTTGAAGTAGATACTTATGATGTCACCACCGAAGAACCCTCCTTTTATTTTCTCAACCAGGAGCAGCTTCATTCCGTGGAGCTTTCCGCTGACTGCCTGGAATACGCTATGCTTTTCCGCCCGGATATGCTCTCTTTCTCCTCCTATGACCTGACCCAGCAGCAGCTGCTTCTCCCCCTTCTCGGTCAGAAGCTTCTCTTTCCCTCCAGAATTCCCCTGGCTTCCCCTGCTGGTCAGGAGTTGAAAACCTCTCTGCTGCTACTTTTAAAAAGTGCTCCTGCTCCCTCTGCAGTCTCCCTTCTGCATGCAAAGGCAGTTCTCCTGGAAACCATTGCCATTCTCAGCTCCCATGAGCTTTTCCTTTCTTCCGAATCAGGCAGTGGAAGAGATTCTCAGCGGATTCTCACAATCAAAAGGCTCTTAAGCTACATCCATGAAAATTACACGCACCGGATCTATCTTCATGAGCTTGCCGATCTGGCCGGTATGGATCCCCAGTATCTCTGTCGTTTTTTCAAAAGATCTCTGGGCAAAACCCTGACCGAATACATCAACTCCCTTCGTATCGAAAAGGCCTGTCAGTCTCTTCGTGACACGGATGATAAAATCCTGGATATCTGCTATGACTGCGGTTTTCAGAACATGGGCCACTTTATTTCCTGCTTTAAGCGCCTCACACGAAAGACTCCTTCCAGCTATCGGGAAAGTTTAAAATTTTAAGAGAAGTCAATATTCCGTAACTGACAGGAAAAATTATGGAAGAAAAATGAAGACAGGCGTGATAAGATAAGGATACTTTCATTCAGAAAAGGAACATTTTGACTATGAAAAAACAATGGTGGCACAATAATGTAGCTTATTAGATTTACCCCAAGAGCTTCTATGACAGCAATGGGGACGGTATCGGCGATATTCGCGGAATTATCGAAAAACTGGACTATTTAAAGGATCTGGGAATCGATATCATCTGGATTTCCCCGGTCTATCCTTCTCCCCTGAAGGATCAGGGCTACGACATCTCCGATTACTATGGCATCGATCCCCGGTTCGGCACTATGGAGGATATGGACGAACTCTTAGCTGAGACAAAAAAACGGAACATGTATATCCTCATGGACCTGGTTATCAACCACTGTTCCGACCAGCATGAGTGGTTCCAGAAAGCTCTCAGGGATCCCTACGGAAAATATGGAAAATACTTCTACTTCGAGAAAGGCCACGACGGAAAGCTTCCGACCAACTGGCGCTCCTATTTCGGCGGCCCCGTATGGGAACCGGTTCCTGGTTACGATGAGCTCTATTATCTCCATGTGTTCCACAAAGGTCAGCCGGATCTCAACTGGGAGAATCCGGAGCTTCGCCAGGAGCTCTATAAAATGATCAACTGGTGGCTGGAAAAGGGCATCGCCGGTTTCCAGATTGATGCCATCATCAACATCAAGAAAGCCCTTCCCTTCCGGGATTATCCGGTGGATCATCCCGACGGACTCTCTTCCATTGCTAACATGCTGAACGAAGCCAAAGGCATCGGCGTCTTCCTGGAAGAGATGAAAAACGCTGCCTTCAAGCCCCATGAAGCACTGACCATCGGAGAAGTCTTCAATATGAAGCCGGAAGAAACCGCCGATTTCATCGGTGATGACGGCCATTTCAGCAGCCAGTTTGAGTTCGACCATGTGACGGTAGAGAAAAAGCTCAGGAACGCTGAAAGCGTTCTCTGAGTTCCTCTTCTCCCTTTCTTAAGAAGTTATCCAGTTCTTCGGATGCCCCGAATATCTCTTGAAAGGTTCTGTATTCATCTTCAATTCCTTTTCCGTGGGGCACCAGATAGGCTCCCGCGTCACTTCCAAGACCTAAGATCGCACCTTTTTCTTTTCCCAACCGTAGATTCCGGCAGTCTTCCTCATAGAGACGTTTCACAATTTCATCCGGGAAACGGCCGCAGCCCAGGAGATTCCGCACCGTCACCACCGTGGGAACCCAGATCGTATGATATTCCGCCATGGCTTCTATGGCTTCCTCATCCACATATCTTCCGTGTTCGATGCTGTCCGCTCCACATTCCGCGGCGTTTCGCACAGTCTCTGCCCCGTTGGCATGAACCATAACAGCCATACCTTTCTCGTGGGCGATATGAAAGAACTCCCGCATCTCTTCCCGGGTAAGCGGCGTCGATGTGATGACTCCATATCTTGAAAAATCCACAATGCCGGAAACCATAAGCTTGATAAAATCGGCTCCCCGCTTTTTCGCTTCCAGCACCAGACTCTCGTACTCTTTCACCGTATCAAAGCCTTTTCCCACAATGGAGCCATAACAGCCATTCTTATGGATCGCAAAGGCCGGTGTCCGGTAATCGATCCCGTATTCCGGGGCGATGGTCTTCACAAAGGAAGAAACTCCCAGATCATCGCCGCCGTCCCGGATAAAGGTCACGCCCCGTTTCCGGTACTCCTCCAGGTAGCCCCGGAGGACTGTCTCCTCGATATGCCCTTTATGCGTCTCCACGGCCTTCCGGTAATCATAGCCGTTCATAAACAGGTGAGCATGCGCTTCTCCAAACATTGTTTTGCCTTCTTTACATAGATTTCCGCTCGGCGATCTCCGCCATCTTGGCTTCGTTCAGACGGGTGTCTCCATGGACACGGCTGTAGGATAGATAGCCGTTCATCCGGTCGATCTTGGTCAGGTTTCTGGAACCGCAGATCGGGCACACATCCATCTCCAGCTCCTGGTGACCGCAGTCGTCACAGTAGGCCAGAGACAGGTTCACACCCTCATAGTATCCCAGATCCATGGCTCTTCGGATCAGGCTCTTGATGGCCTCGATGTTGTAATCGATGGGATAACGGACATACTGAATCTTTCCGCCGTTGCAAAGCTCCCAGAAACGGCCTTCCAGGTCCTGTTTCTCGATGGGAGTCAGATCCTCGGTCACATGGCAGTGGAAGCTGTTGCTCACATAGGGACGGTCGGAAACATTCTCGACGATGCCGTACATTTTCCGGAACTGCTCCACCTGGAGACCGCAGAGACTCTCTGCCGGGGTTCCGTAGATGGCGTAAAGCCAGCCGTCTGCTTCCTTGAACTCATTGACCTTTTTGTTGATATATTCCAGAACTTCGAGGGCGAAAGCGCCGTCCTCGGCGATGGACTTGCCATTGTAAAGCTCCTGAAGCTCATTTAAAGCCGTGATACCGAAGGAAGCAGTCATAGGCTTCAGTAACGGTTTGATGCGCTCGGAGGGCTTCAGATGGCCGCCGTAGAAACCGCCCTCGCAGTAAGCCAGCGGATTGGTGGAGGCCTTCATATTGCCCAGATAATCGTAGGTCCGTTTGTGAAGATTCCGGATCATCTCCAGATAGTAGTCCAGCACCTCATAGAAATCTCTGCTCTCGGAACGGGATTTTGCCAGAATCATCGGAAGATGCAGGCTCACGGCGCCGATATTGAAGCGCCCCACAAATACGGGTTCATCCTTGTCGTCTGCCGGATGCATGCCGCCCCGCTTATACCAGGGGCTTAAGAAGGCCCGGCAGCCCATGGGACTGATGACTTTCTTGTATCTCTTGTACATGCTGGAAATATAGCCTTTTCCGCTCATGGAGAGCCAGTCAGGATACATGGTCTTGGAGGAACAGGCCACGCCCGCCTCGAAAACATCCTCACAGCATTTTCCCGGTCCGTGAATGTTCTCATCGTAGAGGAAGACGATCTTCGGGAAAAGCACGGGTTTTTTATTTCCCGGCTTGCCCTGACCGCCCATATGCACGTTCAGAAGAGTGACAGAAGCCATTTTTTCAAAGCGTTCCGTACCCAGGCCGATGGTCACGGTGACGAAGGGATAATCTCCTCTGGAGGAACCGACCGTGTTGAGTTTATACTCAATGCCCTGCCAGCCCTGGTCAAAGTCACGTTTTACCTTGTTCATGGCGTACTGCTCGGCTTTTTCCTCGGCTCCCTGCCAGGAGGGATCTGCATATTTCAAGAACTCTTCCTTATATTTCCGGTAGCTCTTCTCTGCGTAGGGCGCCAGAACCTTATCCGCCTCCGGTACGGTAAAACCGCCGTACTGCTGGGCCGCGGTGCTCAGAATGATATCACCCATGACGTCGAAAGCCGTATCCAGGGTTTTCGGCTCATTGTACCAGACATTTCCCATCTCGAAACCGCCGCTCAACACACTTCCGATATCAAAGAGACAGCAGTTCATCGTATCCAGGCGGGCGGACTGGTCGTGGATGTAGATGTAACCGTCCTTGCAGGCCTGAAGTTCGTCCCTGTTCATGAAGAATTTCCGGTAGAGCTCCTTGTTCAGCTCGTTGAAGATCAGGCTTCGCTTGGTGGCCACCAGAGCGCTGTCGGTATTGGCGTTGCTCTTATCGCCGATGTAACGGATGGACTGGCTCTTGGTGTAGACCTCATCCATCATGTGGATAAAGTCCTGCTTGTAGTTCCGGTAATCGCGGTAGCTCTTGGCCACAGCGGGATTGACCTTGTCCAGGGCTCCCTCCACAATGTTGTGCATCTCCGGAATCGTGATGCCGTCTTTGCTTCTCTCCTTCGCTTTCTCCTTGGCATATTCACAGATAAAGGCAATCTCATTTTCTGTAAAACGGTACATAATACGGCTCGCGGATTTATTGACTGCGGCAATGATCTTGTCCACATTAAATTCTTCCTTGGTGCCGTCCTTCTTGATAACGTACATATGCAATCTCCTTCAATTATACTATATGTTGTGTATTTCCAGTGCGTTTCACACTAATTCTTGAACAGTCTTCTATATCATATAACAAAAACCCTCTATCGTAAAGAGGGTTTTTATAAAAATACATTCGGTTTTTCTGTCGTTATAGATGGTTCCGGTACTCGCCGGCGGAGACTCCGGTGAGCTTCTTGAAAACTCTGGAAAAGTGGGCCACATCCAGAAAGCCCACCATCTCCGCGATGTCCGCCAGGCGAAGGGAAGGATCTTTCATGAGTTCCTTGGCTTTCTCAATGCGGATGCTGTTTAAAACTTCGGAAAAATTTTTCCCCATGTGGCGGTTTAAAAGCTTGCTTAAATGCCACTGGCTCACATAGATCTTCTCGGCCACCTCCGGAAGGGTGATCTTTTCCTGGAAATGCTCCTGCATGTACTGGACCGCATTGCTGACGATGAAGCTTCCGGCGGCGTTTTTCTGCTCTTCGCTCTCCTCTTTTCCGGAAGGTTCCTGCCGGTCCGGCTGGATCCCCTTCTTCTTCAGATTGTGTACCATGGTCTCCACGGCCTCGTTGAGTTCTCCCAGATTGGAAGGTTTTAAGAGAAAGCGGCTTACGCCCAGGCGGATAGCCCGCTGGGCGTAGTCAAAATCCCGATATCCGGTGAGAATCGTCACTTCCATATCCGGAAATTCCGATTTCAGAGCTGCGATCATGTTCAGGCCGTCCTGACCCGGCATACAGATATCACTGATAATCAGATCCGGCTTTTTCTCCCGTATGAGTGTCTGCCCGGTCAGACCGTCCGGCGCCACAGCCACAACCTCCGCATTCCACTGGCTCCATGGTATGATTTTTGAAAGTCCTTCGGCGATGATGGGTTCATCATCAATGATCATTACCTTATACATAAGTTCTCTTCCCCACACTGCTTTTTCTGCATCATACCATTTTACAGACTTTCTGTAAAGCCTTCTCAGCCTTTCAGTGCTCCGGCGGTCATTCCTTTGATGATGTATTTCTGGAGGCAGGCGTAAACGATCAGCATGGGCACCACGATAAGGGACACTACAGCTGCCATCAGGCCATAGTTCGTTCCTTCCCGGCTAGAAATCTCCAGCAAAAGACGGGTGATGGCGTACTGTTCCTTATTTCTCAGGAAAAACTGCTGGGTAAACAGATCGTTGTAACTCCAGATAAAACTGAAAATTCCAACGGTTGCGAAGGAGGGCTTGGTCAGCGGCATGATGACCTTGAAAAAGATCTTGATGGCCGTGCAGCCTTCCATATAGGCCGCCTCCTCCAGGTCAATGGGAAGTCCCTGAATATATCCTGTGAGGACCACAATCGCAAAAGCCATATTGCCCGCGATCTGCGGCAGGGCACAGGAAAGAAGGGAAAGCCAGAGATTCTGGGTATTGACGATCCCCCAGGAAAATTCCATCCGGTAGACCGGAATGATGGTGGCGAAAACCGGGAACATCATGGCCGCAATGACCAGGTTATTCAGAAGCTTTCTGCCCCGGAAGCTGTAACGCACCAGCGCGTAGGAAGCCATTCCCGCAAAAAGGATCACGAGAGCCGCCGCGCTGCAGGAGATGATCAGGCTGTTCCGGTAAGCGCCGAAAATGTTCAGCTTCTGAAACGCATTGCCGTAGTTATCCGTGGTAAAAAGGTCTCTCATAGGCAGGGCAAAGGAATTGCTCATGATCTGCTTTTTATCCTTGAAGGAATTTAAGAACACCCAGGCCAGAGGATAAATGGTAGTCAGCGCCCAGAAGATCAGGATGAGATAGACGATGAATTTTCCTGCTGAAAATCTTTTTTCCTTCATTTCCTGCGCCTCCTTTACATATTTTTTCCGGTAATCCGCACCTTTCCTGTGCCCTGCACTTGAACGCCGTGGGCGATGGCATTCTCGATGACGGGCTGAAGGATCAGCCGCGGAACCTTTTCCTGATAGAGCTCCTCCGGGATCTCCAGCGTGACTTCGAGGCGCTTGCCAAAGCGTTCCTTCATAATAAAAAGATAAGCCTTCACATAGGTAAGCTCCTCCTTAAGCGGCACCTCCGGCTGTTTTTTCCGGTCCAGCGCCGCATCCAGAAGGGTTCCTAAAGAACTGATCATCTCCGAAACCTTGTCGTTTTCTGCCAGACGGGCCTCCCAGTTGATGATCTCCAGCGTATTGTTCATGAAATGGGGATTGCTATGGGACTGCAGGGCCATGATTCTGGCGTCCTTCAGGGCCAGCTCTTCCTCATAAATATGGTCAAACTGGTATTTAAGGCGGCCCTGATTCTGAACGAAACCGATGGCCGTATCAAGTTTTGCCGCGCACTCCTTCACCAGCTCCGCGTCCTGCTCCCAGAACTCGAGAATCCCCTGATAGCTTCCGCCAGCACTGCTGTTTACCACGTTGAAGCTTTCGTCCTTTTCCTTTCCGTTCATCATGATGAGAGCAAAGGCCGCCTCTTTTTTCCGGCTGTACTCCACGGAAAGGTAGTACTGGACTTCCGAGTAGAGGGCCGCGTAGGACAGCTCTCCCCGCTGGTACTGCTCATATTTCTGCTGCACGGTCTTGTCATAGCTGATCCTTCTCGAATTGGCAATGGCCCCATCCAGCCGCTCCTGACAGATCCGGCTGCTGGCTGCCATCTGCTCCGCCAGCCGCTCCAGCTGCTCGTCATCCTGCTTACTCAGCACATAATAGCCCATCACCGCCACCATAAGAAGGATGGGAATCAGCCAGCAGAGAAAAGCCAGACTTACGATCACCAGTTTCAAAGAATGTTTCCTTTTCATTTTCTCATTCTCCCACGCAAAAGATAGTATCTTTATTATAGCAGATCCTTTTCCGAAAACAGCCCTAATTTTTTGAAATTTCCAGTTTACACCTTTTTCCTGGTATGCTAACATGTACTGTAGCGGTTCAAAGCGGCAGAGAATACTCATCTGCTGTCTTTTGGCCTTTGAAAAGAAAACAAAGGAGGGATTTTTATGAGCAAATCCATTTATCCTGAAAATTACCATTCCGATCTGAATCTTCACGATACCCAGGTTGCCATCAAGACCGTCAAAGATTTCTTCCAGCGCGCCCTCACCGAGCGGCTGAACCTTCTGCGTGTGACCGCTCCCCTTTTCGTTGAGCCTTCCTCTGGTCTGAACGATAACCTGAACGGCGTGGAGCGCCCGGTAAGCTTCGATATCCGCGGCATAAAGGGCGAAAATGCCGAGATCGTCCATTCTCTTGCAAAATGGAAACGGTACGCTCTGAAAAAATACGGTTTTTCCTACGGCGAGGGTCTTTATACCGATATGAACGCCATCCGCCGGGATGAGGAGACAGACAACATCCATTCCATCTATGTGGACCAGTGGGACTGGGAGAAAATCATCTCCAAAGAAGACCGCAACATGGACACTCTGAAACAGGTGGTTCAGGAAGTGTACCAGGCTCTGAAAAAAACAGAGAAATACATGGCCATCGAGTATGATTATATTGAGGAAATCCTTCCGAAAAATATCTTCTTCATCACCTCTCAGGAGCTCGAAGATATGTATCCGGACTGCCCCCCGAAGGAGCGGGAATACAAGATCACAAAGCTCAAGGGCGCTGTCTTTATCATGCAGATCGGCGACAAGCTGAAATCCGGCATTCCTCACGACGGCCGTGCTCCGGACTACGACGACTGGTCCTTAAACGGCGATATCATCGTCTACTATCCGGTGCTCGACATCGCTCTGGAGCTCTCTTCCATGGGTATCCGCGTGGATGAGAATTCCCTGAAAAAACAGTTGGAGCGGGCCGGCTGCCCGGAGCGGGCGGAGCTTCCCTTCCAAAAAGCCATCCTGAATAAAGAGCTTCCATACACGATCGGCGGCGGAATCGGCCAGTCCCGTATCTGTATGTTCTACCTGAGAAAAGCCCACATCGGCGAGGTACAGGCTTCTCTCTGGCCCGAGGAGGACGTCAAGGCTGCCGCAGAACACGGCATCGAACTTCTCTAACGCAGATCGAGATTCGCGTAGCGCATCTCGATCTGATTAGCGGTCGTCAAATGCACCTGCACAAGTGCGTGCATTTTCCTCGTCGCTATAAAAAATGCTGCGGTTCGTCATTTTCTGACGCCGCAGCATTTTTTTACAGTTCCACTTCTGTTTCCATCCAAACCTCATGGGCGGACCGGCAGACACTGATGATATATGCGCCCTTTTCCACCCGAAATTCTTTTTCCTTTTCATCATAGTAAGAAAAAGCTTCCATATCCAGCATAAATTCCAGATTTTTGATCTCGCCCGGTTTCAGTGAAATCTTGTCGAAAGCCTTCAGCTCCCGTATGGGCCGGTCTTCTCCCGAATTCTTTCTTCCCACATAAAGCTGTACGACTTCTTTTCCCTTCATGGCTCCCGTATTGACCACGCCTAACGTCACCTGGACCTTCGCGCCATTTCCGTTTCCTTTTACCCGGGCTTTCAGCCGCTCATAGGTAAATTCCGTGTAGGAAAGACCATAGCCGAACGGAAAAGCCACCGGCATTTGCCGGGTCTCATAATAGCGGTAGCCCACGAAAATTCCCTCTCTGTAGGCCACGGTCTTTCCGCCGGGAAATTCTCCGATGCAGTGGGCCGGGCAGTCCATATGAGAAAAAGGAAAGCTCTCAGGAAGCCGTCCCGAGGGGTTGACTTTACCGAAAAGGACTTCTGCCAGGGCTTTGCCGCCCTCCATACCGGCGTACCAGTTCCAGACCAGGGCTTTGGCTCTTGAAAGCCACGCCCCCATCTCCACCGGAGAACCGGCTACCATAACCACAACCGTATCCGGCTTTGCCTTTAAAAGCTCAAGAATCAGCTGATCCTGAGCATAAGGCAGCTTCATATCTGGCCGGTCCTGACCCTCCAGATCCTGCTGATGGTTGAGACCGCCCACAAAAATAACCTGATCGTAAAGAGCAGCTTTCCGCAGGGCTTCCTCCCGAAGTTCTTTCTGCTTTTGCAGCAGCGCCCCGTCCGTATCTTTTTCCCCGGCAGTCTTTCCGCCGCCGTCTTTCAGGCTCTCCTCCTGCCAGCCGGCCTCCTTCGTCAGGAGATCATCCGCCAGATAACCCTGACAGAAATCCACCCGGGTATTGCCACCCAGCAGCATCTTGATCCCCAGAAGAGGCGTGATCTCGTAAAGAGCCTTGATCTCCGCGCTGCCGCCTCCGCCGGAATGTGCCCGGTTGGCATTGTCGCCGACGACCAGAAGCTTTCTGATCCGCTCCGGCTTCAGGGGCAGGATGTGGTTCTCATTTTTCAGAAGAACGATGGACTCCTCCGCCGCTTTGAGAAGAGTCTTCTGGTGCTCCGGCGTATTGTAGGAGCCGCTCTGCCGGTGCTCTCCCGGAAGCATATGGAGCCGATTCATGAGCCGGAGGATATTTTTCACCTTCTCATCAATGAGCCCCTCGGAGATCTCGCCTTTTTCCACCGCTTCTTTGAGAGGCCGCGCCAGACAGTAATTGTCAAAATCATAGGTGACGGACATCTCCAGATCCAGCGCGCTCTCCGCCGCTTTCTTCATGTCGTGGACGGCTCCCCAGTCGGAGACCACCATTCCGTCGTAGCCCCATTCTTTCCGCAGGATATCCGTCAAAAGTTCTTTGCTTTCGCAGCAGTGCTCTCCTTTGTAACGGTTATAGGCTCCCATCAGAGACAAAGCACCGGCTTTTTTCACCGCCTTTTTGAAAGCCGGAAGGTAAATTTCCCGGAGGGCCTGATCGCTTACCTCCACCTCCACCCAGAGGCGCTCCGTTTCCTGATTATTCAGGGCAAAATGCTTCACGCAGGCCGCCACATCCGCTTTCTGGATGCCTTCAATGAGAGGAACTGCCATCTCCCCGGCAAGATACGGATCTTCGCTCATATACTCGAAATTCCTGCCGCATAAGGAACTTCTCTTGATGTTGATGCCCGGAGCCAGGATCACGTCTTTTCCCCTGCCTCTGGCCTCCTCTCCCAAGACCTGGCCGCATTTTCCGGCAAGCTTCCGGTTCCAGGTGGAAGCCAGGGCGCTGTTGGAGGGGAGATAGGAGACATAATCATCGGAATTTCCCACCGGAACCCAGCTGTCTCCCGGGAATTCGTTCCGCACACCCATGGGGCCGTCGGAAAGTTTTAAAGGCGGAATCCCCAACCGCTCCACGCCCTTTGTCTCAAAAAGGCCTTTTCCATGAATCATGCCGATTTTCTCGTCCAGAGTCAGTTCTTTTAACAGTCGTTCGATCTTCGATTCCATATCCATTCCCCGTATCAGAGATTTTTCAGCCAGGTCCTTGCATGGTCGATCCAGGTGGCACACTCGGGCTGGATGCCGAAACCATCTTTGGTAGCCGTGAGCTCATTGGCCAGACCCAGACCGTGGGGGCCATGGGGATAAATATGCATCTCCACAGAGATTCCCTGGTTGTGGAGAGCCTGATAAAAAAGCAGGGAATTTTCCACAGGTACGCAGTCATCCTCCGTGGTATGCCACAGGAAAGCGGGCGGCGTGTCCGCATCTACCTGATTTTCCAGGGACATTTCGTCCACCAGCTCGTCATAGCGGTCGCCCAGGAGATTTTCAAAGGAGCCTCTGTGAGCCTTCGGTCCGGAGGTGATAACCGGATAGCTCAGGATCATGCCGTTGGGCTTCAGCATCTCCGGCGTCGTATGCAGCATTTCTGCCAGGAAGGTTTTTTTCTTCCAGAAAACACCGTAGGAGGCTGCCAGATGGCCGCCTGCAGATGCGCCCTGAACCACCATCCTGTCCGCATCAATGTGGAACTCCTCCGCATGCTCTCTTAAATATTTGAAGCCTGCTGCCACCTGAAGAAGGGCGGTCGGATAACGGGCCGGAGCCACACTGTAGCGGAGAACTGCCGCATGAAAACCGGCTGCCACAAACTGCAGAGCGATTGCCTCCGCCTCACGGTCAGAAGTCATGCCGTAGCCGCCGCCCGGGCAGATAAAGATCAGCGGCCGTTTGTCGATGCCGATCTCCGGTGATTTCTCCAGAAGATAGAGATACAGCTTCGCAGGCTCTTCATAGGTTTCTGCTTTAATATTCATTACCTGATAGATCATAGTTTTCCTCTCCTTTTCTTATGCGATTACCTCCGGCAGCTCGATCTCTCCGTCAAAAACGGTGGTCGCCGGTCCGGTCATATAGACCAGGTTCTCTTTTCTGTCCCAGAAGATCTTCAGATCTCCTCCCAGAAGTTTCACAGTCACTTCGTCCTCCGTAAAGCCATTTAAAATAGAAGCAACTGCCACAGCGCAGGCTCCTGTTCCGCAGGCCATGGTCTCCCCGGAGCCTCTCTCCCAGACGCGCATTTCCACGGTGTTCCGGTTCAGCACATGGACAAATTCTGTATTAATCCTGTCCGGGAAGCGTTTGTGATTTTCAAAGGAGGGGCCGATTTTCTCAAGCTCCAGCTCCTTCGGGGAATAATCGAGAAAAATCACCGCATGGGGATTTCCCATGGAAACGCCGGTGATATAGTACTCTTTTCCCTCAACCTCAAGGGATTCATCGATGACCTGTTCCTTCTCGGAAACAATGGGGATCTTCTCCGCCTCAAGAATGGGCGCTCCCATGTTTACCCGAACTTCAGAAACCTTTCCGTCTTTCAGAGTCAGATGAAGATACTTGATACCTGCCTTCGTCTCCACTGCGATATCCGTCTTGTCCACAATGCCGTAATCATAGGCGTATTTTGCCACACAACGGATGCCATTTCCGCACATAGCTCCCTGAGAACCGTCCAGGTTATACATATCCATCTTGCAGTCTGCCTTCTCTGAGGGACGGATCAGGATCAGGCCGTCCGAACCGATCCCTAAATGCCGGTCGCTGACGAAACGGGCCACAGCCGCCGGATCCTTTACCTCTTCTTTAAAACAGTTGACATACACATAATCGTTGCCGATTCCCTGCATTTTTGTAAATTTCATCTTCTGCCTCCTATATCAGCCGTCCCTCCGGCTATTCTTACGCTTTTTCATTTTATCACGACTGTTTTTATTTGGGAATCCCGATTTGACATTTATCTGTTCTCTGCTATACTGAGGGGGACTCTTACGAAATGAGGATTCTTATGGAAAATAAAACGAAAACAAAGCGACCGCCCCGAAAAAGGCGCTCTTTAAGCGTAGCGGAGCGAAAAAAACAGCTCCATCTTCGCATTGGTCTTTCCCTGGCGGGAATTTTTCTTGTATTCTTCCTCTTTCTGGCGCCTTTCGGGCCCCATCTGCTCTTCGGAAAAGGACGGGCGGTAAATCTCTCCGACTCGGTCCTTCAATATCAGGCCCTGGTGGATCAGTACTGTGAGGAATACTCCATCCCGGCTTTCTCCCAGGTCGTGCTGGCCATCATGCAGCAGGAAAGCGCCGGTTCTGTGGCCGACGTCATGCAGGCCTCAGAAAGCCCTTTCAACACCTGGTATGCCAACACACCGAACAGCATCCTGGATCCAGATTATTCCATCCGGGTGGGCGTGGAGACCTTCGCCTACTGCCTGAACGAGGCCGGCTGCACTTCCCCCAGGCAAAAGTCCAGGCTAAAACTCGCCTTACAAACCTACAATTATGGAAATTCCTACGCTTCCTGGGCTCTCACCAATTACGGCGGTTATTCCCAGGACAATGCGCTGGAATTTGCCGAAAATATGAAGGGAAAGCTTGGCTGGAGCCAGTACGGCGACCCGGAATATGTCTCCCATGTGCTCCGATATTACCGCTCGTAACTGTTCAGTATCTTCACAGTTACTATCGCCCTTAATATAAAAAAGAAGTGGAATTTTTCTCATTTATCCACTACAATAGGAATTAACTTCAACCTGCAAATTTTTTAAAAAAGGAGTAAGTCTATGAGCTATGAAACCTATACCACCGTGGACTGGCTGATGTTCTTCTACATCTACTGCTTCCTCGGCTGGTGCTTTGAATCCACCTATGTTTCCATTCAGCACAAGAAATGGATCAACCGTGGCTTTATGCGCGGACCGTTTCTTCCCCTCTACGGTTCCGGAGCTGTCATTATGCTGTTTGTGACCATTCCGGTCCGGGACAATGTTTTCCTTACCTTCCTCTTCGGCGCAGTAGGAGCTACGATCCTCGAATACTTCACCGGAGCCGCGATGGAGGCCCTCTTCAAGGTCCGTTACTGGGATTACAGCAACAATCGCTTCAACCTGAACGGCCACATCTGTCTGGGCACCACCATCGCCTGGGGCTTTCTGACTCTCGCCATGGTTCATATTCTGCAGACGCCTGTGGAGGCCGTAGTAAATGCCATTCCGCCCAGGCCCGAAGGAATCATCGCCCTGGTGGTGACGATCTATATCGCCGCTGATTTCTCCCTTTCCTTCAAGGCAGCCCTCGATATCAAGGATCTCCTTGCAAAGATGACCGCCGCCAAGGAAGAAATGGATAAAGTCCAGACCCGTCTGGATGCCATTATCGCCTTCACCGGCCAGACCGCTGCTTTCAAAACCCTTTCCAATTCCAAGGACCGTCTCTCCGGCACCCTCCAGTCTGTCAAAGCCAAACTGGATTTCCTGCAGAAGCATGAGCACAGCGAGGAGCGCCGTTCCGGCAAACAGCTGACTGCCTTCCGTGAGGAACTGGAGCAGTTGAAAACCAAGTACATTGTGGACAACGAGTACCGCAAGGCTCTGTCCAATCGTCTCGGTTTCTTCCGCAAGGAGCTCTTAAAAGCGCATCCGACCATCGCTTCTCCGAAGTTCGAGTCCGCTCTTGCAGAGTTAAAAGAGATCGTTTCCGAGAAATCTCACAAAGAAGATTAAAAAAGATGCCCGACAGGCACCGCTTCATATCCCATGGCTCCAAGCTCCGGAAGCAGTTTTTCTAGGGTGGGAGCCATATTTTTTGCCCCGGTGTGGAAAAGAAGCAGGGCTCCCGGACGAAGTCTCTCGCTCTCTGTCACGGTCTTAAAAATGGCGTCGCTCCCGTAATCCTTCCAGTCTTCTGAGTCCACAGACCAGCCCACCGGCTGGAGACCTGCCCCCTGAACCGCCTGCAAAAGTCCTGTCCCATAGCGTTTTTCCCGCTCCTGAAAGAGCGTAAGTTCTCTCCCTGTGATATTCCGAAGCCGTTCTCCCGCCTGTTCCAGAAGAGAGCGCACTTCTCTCACACTCAGGCGATCCCATCGTTTGCCCTCCTGGCTTAAAAGTCCCAGCTCATGCCCTTCCTGTATGATTTTCGTCACCAGTTCCGGCCAGGATTCTCCCCAGCTTTCCGTCACAAAAAAGGTAGCTTTTTTTCCATTTTCCCGGAGGATTTTTAAAACGTTTTCCGTCTCCTCCCCATTTCCTGTCACCTGAAAAATAAGGCCCACTTTTGCCTCCGCCGTATCCACCTCATTCACCGGCCTGGCGCTGATTCCTCCTGCCACTTCCAGACTGCCTTGACGGAAATTCCAGATTCCCGCCGCTGTCAGAAGCAGGCAGAGCATCAATACACCCGCTCCCCGGAACTTTCTCACATCCATCCTGATACGCTCCCCCACTGATTCTTCTGTTTCTATCTTATGAAAAAGGACGCCAGATATGCGTTCCTGTACAAGAAAGGAGCCGGACACCCTTTTTCAAGATGTCCGGCTCCTGCCGTTTCATTTCTTATTACTTTTTACTTTTCTTGCGGACAACACCCAGAATCACGAGCAGAGCTGCTGCAATCACCAGAACTACAACCAGTGCTACAATCGGAGTGTTATCTCCGGTCTTTACACCGCCGCCGATGACTTCATCCGGATTCTTGGTATTTCCTGTACCGTTTCCGTTCTCATCAGTAAACTGGCCTTTACCTGCGATGGTGAAATCCTGTGTGCTGACGGAGGTTTCTCCGGTATCTACCCACTGGCTGCCATCATACATCTGTTTCATGAATGTAACTTTCAGAGTGTAGTTTCCGGCTTTCGTGATACGGAAGCTTGCGGTATAACCGTTGCTGCCCCACTTATAATCGTTGACCAGATTCCAGGTGGAAGTCGGTACATAGCGAACGTCTCCGCTGATCGGATCTTCATTGTCCGTTCCATCTCCGATTGCCTCAAAGGTGATGACGGAATTTACCGGGTATTTCGCCGGATTAGTGAAGCCCCAGATATAGTTGTTGGAAGCGTTGCCGATGATGTTCAGACGCTGGATCTCTCTGCTCTCTGTCGTTCCGCAGCGCTTGCAGGTACGCTCCTGTTTGCCTTTGCTGGTAGTCGTAGGCTTAACCGTGGTCTTCCATCCATCTGCATCGGTATTCTCATCTTTGATCCAGTCATGGCCAAGAGCTTCAAGGGTCTTTTTATCTTTGATCTCGCCGCATCTCGTACACTTCTTGTATTCCTCTCCTGCCTCGGTGCAGGTCGGCTCTTTGGTGATGGTCTCCCAGTTATGGCCAAGAGCCTTCGTCTCTCTGGTATTTACTACCACACCGCAAACGGTACATTTCTGAACCTGAGTACCTTTCTCGGTACAGGTTGCTTTCTTTGTCGTTACCCATTTCTCGCTGGCTGTATGCCCTTTTGCAGAAATGGCCTGCGTCTCGGTAGCTCCGCAGACGCTGCAGGTACGGGTTTCCTCGCCTGCCTCGGTGCAGGTTGCCTCTTTGGAAACAGTCCACTCACCAAAGCTGTGAGCTGCTTTTGTGACTGTCACCTGATAGGTTTTCACGGTAACGCCGTCCTCTGCGGTAACAGTGAGAGTCTTCGCTGCTCCGTCGGAGAAATCAAGGACAGTTTCAGAAGCGGGGCTTACCGTTGCTTTGTCACTGACGGTAATCACCGGCGTGATTCCTGCCGGATCAAGAGCGGAATTACACGGCAGAGTAATATGAATCTCGCCGTTTTCCGGTGCTGCAGTGATATCGCCTACGGTGAAACTTACAAGCTCTGCGGCACTGCTTCTTGCGGAAGTATAGGTAACTGCTGCAGAGGTCAGTCCGTCAAGGCTTACCTGAAGACTAAAGCTTCCTGCCTCTTTCACTCGCAGGAACTGGCTTCCGTCCTCTGCAGTAACAATCTCTGCAAGGTTTGTATCAGATACGGTATAAATTGCTTTCACACCCTGAGGAATCTGCTCTGCGGAGACAAGAGAGCCGTCTGCTGCAGTCAGAGTATAACCCAGCGGGTAATCGCTTCCCACTGCCAGGCTTCCTTCACCGGAACCCGGAGTGTTGATGGCAAGGTTCATTCCGTCATACCAGTGTGTTTCCGGATTCTCCGGCTCGGGCTGCGAAACGACGGGCTGCTGATTATTCTCATCTGCAGGCTGAATGGACGGAGCGTCAGTCTCGGTATCTGTCGGGTCTGCCGGAACGGTCTCACCCTGTTCATAAGCCTGGAGCTCAGTTCCGTTGGCAAGCATAACATTTACCTGGAAAGCTACGGTTCCTTCTGCTTCTACAGTGAAGTTTCCGCTCTTATCCGGCATATCTACCAGATCGCTGCCCTCCTCTACACTGTAGCTGACGCTGGCCTCTCCGGCTGCTGCCAGCTCCTCATTGGAGATCTCATACTGAAGCTGATAAGCTTTGCCGACTTCCATTTTTTCCGGAAGTAGCAGCCGGATCACCGGTGCATCAATCAGAGAGTTCTGATCGTCGGTTTCGCTGACCGGCTCATCCTCAGCCGGAGCTTCTGCGGAGCTTTCGCTCTCAGTGGGAGCTTCTGTCCAGGCTTCCGTCTCGACAGGAGCTTCCGTCCAGGTCTCGGTCTGTGCTTCCGTCTGAGATTCTGTCTCAGTCGGTGCCTCGGTCCAGGCTTCGGTCTCTGCCGGAGCTTCGGTTACGGACTCGGTCGGAGCCTCAGTTTGTGCTTCGGTATAGGCTTCTGTTTCCGCCGGAGCTTCCGTCTGGGTCTCAGTTATCGATTCGGTGACTGCTTCGGTCGGAGCCTCAGTCTGCATTTCCGTCTCTGTCTCGTCTTCCTTCGGTTCAATCGTCAGATCCACTTTCGGAAGTCCGTTCTCCGAATCCGTTTCCGGAGCGACATATTCATAAGCATCAGAAAGCTTTAAGGTGAAGATGTATTCACCTGCTGCGGTAAATTCCGGATCATATTTCACCGGTTCCACATTGGTATCTTCTTTGCCATCCTCGGCTTTCACCGGACGGATGGTCCATTCGAGATCTGTCAGCTCATATTCGGTGCCTTCTGCATCGTAAGCTTTGATCTTCTCCGGAAGACCCAGGTCCTTCAACTCGGTACCCTGTTCAAAATGGTCTTTCTCCGGTTTTTCCAGTTTTTCAAAAGATGTAAGAACGATCTTACCTGCGCCGTCCTCTGCCGCAAAAGCTGTGGCTGACGGAGCCATGGTCATAAGAAGTACCAATGACATCAGCATGGAGAGATACTTCATCCAGTTCTTCATTCTCATAAAAATCCTCCTCCCATAGGTTCTGTTGAAACTTAACGGCCGCGCGGGATGTACGACCTTTTTCTGACAACATTATACCATGGAGAATTGCAGGTTACCACTTAATTTTTTCTTATGAAAAACTGCTGCTGATGCATGTATTTTCTTCAAAATTTTAGAGAATATATGAAGATTCCCAGAAGAATGACGGCAATTCCGGCTGCCTTTTTGCGGGTAAACCGTTCCTTTAACAGAAAATATCCCATCAAAGAAACATAGATATAGCTGGTAGACTCCAGAATCGGCTGCATGGAAAGTGGCACGGTACGCAGGGCCAGCATAGTCAGCACTGTGGATAATAAAAAAATGCTGTATGCCGTAATCACCCATGGATTCAAATATTCTTTCAGTCTGTTGGGGTAATGTTTCTGAGCTGCTTTTTTCAGAAGAATCTGGGACACGGCGGAAATAAATACCGAAAAAAGCAGGAGCAGAACGGAAAAAGTCATGGAATCATTCATCGCTGGTCACCACCAGATAAATACCGAAGAATATGACCACCGCCCCAAGAATCATATTCCAGGTGATTTTTTCCTGAAAAAAGAGTGCTCCCCAGATCATGCCCCAGACCAGGGAGACTCCTTTATTTGCGTAAGCAAAGGTAAGTGGCAGATAATGCAGAATCTGCTGCCAGACAAAGGCATAGCCCACCATAATCAGAAGAACCAACCCATAATAAAAGCAAAATGGCAGAGAAAGAGATGGCTGTTTTGCAGCCATTTTGGAAGCCACGCCACTTAAAGAGGAAAAAAGCAGAGAAAGCTGCAGTGCCAGAAAAACTTTTCCCTTTACAGCAGGTCGTTTCATTTAAAAAGATCACCTCCGGGATGAATAGAATCCGGGAAGCTCTTCATATAGCGGTGAGCATCTGGTCCTGTGTGGAAGATCAGGTCCAGCACAGAAACTCCGTGTTCAAAAGCACCGAAAGACTGCGGATATTCCGGATAACCGCTGTAATCCATATAAGCCAGTTTTACATTGGCATCGATAAAACACTGATCCACAATATAATCTTTCGCTGCCGGACCGGAAAGATAAGCATCTCCACCGGCGGAAAGACACAGGTTCACCAGGCGTTCTGTTTTTCCTTCACTTAAGGTATAATCGGAAGACCAGGTGATTTTTGTATGAATGCCAAGGATATCGCACAGTTCCGTGAGAAAACGGTAATTGATCCGGCTTAAATAAGTTTCTTTTTCACAAGCTTCATAGACACTGCGAATACGGTCTTCATATTCCTTAAAAAACGGAGCTTTGCAGTAATTCAAAGAAATGGCTCTCCAATGATCATGACACCAGTCATGATCCAGGACCTCCGTCTCGTTGATTTTCTGATAAAACTTACCTTTGTTAATCACCGGAATAGAAAGCCACTGGAGACCTGATGGAGTTTTGATTTTGTTGCGGTTACGCCAGTCACGGCGGGTATACTGCATGTCGTCATATAAAATAAATTCATCCACCAGATTGATCAGGTCAAAATATCCTTTCCAGGGAATGTAATTGGACTGCAGAATTGCAATTTTTTTCATAAGTAATTCCTTTCTTATCATAAATCAATGATTTTCTTTTGCTATCATATCACAGACGATGCAAAAAGAAAACATTGAGATTTTAATTTGAGGATGCTATAATGGGCATGTAATAATGGCAGGTAATTTTTCCTGCTTTGCATGGAGTGTGTATAATGAAAAAATTAATGATTTTAGGGGCAGCAGCGTCTCAGGTGCCGCTGATTTCAGCAGCAAAGCGCCTGGGATATGAGACCATCGTGACCAGCATTCCCGGAGATTATCCGGGATTTACTTATGCAGATGTATGCTGTTACGCGGATATTTCCAAGCCGGAAGAGGTCCTTGCAAAGGCAAAAGAGCTGAACATCGATGGAATTACCACCTGCGGAATGGATACCGGCATCCGTGCCATTGGCAGAGTCTGCGATGAACTGGGCCTGTGGGGCATTTCCTATAAAACAGCCTGTACTCTGTCCGATAAATATTTAAGCAAACTCGCTTTTGAAAAAGCAGGAGTCCCCTGTGCAAAAGCATTTCAGATACGGACCGAAGAAGAACTGTCAGAGGCACTTGAGAAACTTCCATTACCGGTAGTAGTCAAAGCAGTGGATCTTATGGGAAGCAGAGGGATTTACCAGTGCAATACCAGAGAAGAATCCTTTGCTGCGTTTTCAAACGCTATGAAAAGTACCTCCAGGGATTACTGCCTGGTGGAGGAATTTTTAGAGGGAGTAATCTTTGGTGCAGAAGGACTTTTTGCAGATGGTAAGCTGGTGTTCTGTTTTCCTGTCGGAACAGATTTGTACTATCAGAGCACAATTCCAACTTGCATTGGACATTTTGCGCCATTTACAATAGACATACAAAAAGAAGCAGAACAGATAATAACAGCTGCGCTGACCGAAGCTGGCGCCAGAAATACTCCTTTTAACTGCGATCTGATCTTAAAAGACGGGAAAGTCTATTTAATTGAGATCAACGGTCGTGCAGGCGCCACCGGACTTTCCGACATGGTCGGTATCTATTATGACCTGAATTATTATGAGATTTTATGCCGTCAGGCAATGGGTGAAACGACGGCCAGTGCTTTTCAACTGAAAAACAGTAACGGTCAGCCCAGTGTTTCCAGAATGCTTACAGCCCCCAAAACCGGGATTCTGGAAAAAATTGAACTGCCAGAAGAAGCGGAGGATCCGGATATTTCCATAACTTTAAACGTCCAGCCTTCTGATCCTGTGCGGACTTACCAGAATGGCCGGGACCTGTTAGGGCTGGTGATTGTAAAAGGCGATTCTGTAGAGGTTTGCAAGGAAAAAACGAATCGGATTCTCTCAGGAATCCAGTATGAGATCCGATGATTTGTACAAAAGGAAAAGGGATAGAAACGAGGAAACAACATGTTGGTATCAATTGTAATACCGTGTTACAACAGCGAACACAGCATCAAAAAGACCGTAGAACTTACGGTAGAAGAGTTTAAAAAGCTTCCGGGATATGAATGTGAATTTGTACTGGTAAATGATTATTCCAAAGATGGCACCTTTGCATCCATCAAAGAACTCTGCGACAAATATTCTTTTGTGAAGGGAATCAATTTAAGCCGGAATTTCGGGCAGCATAATGCCATCATGGCAGGCCTGAATTACGCAGAGGGCGACTATATTATTGGAATGGATGACGATTTGCAGACACATCCGTCACAGATTCCAAAACTGATCGGAAAGATTGAAGAAGGCTATGATGTGGTATTTGGCCATTTCACGAAAACAAAATTCGGTTTTTTCAAAAAACTGACCAGCAAGATAGCAAGTTTTCTGACCTGGCACATGATCAAACGCCCCAAAGGCATCCAGGCCAGCAATTTCTGGATCTGCCGGAAATTTGTGCGAGATGAGATTGTCCAGTATAAAAATTACAATTTGTATTTACAGGTATTGTTTTACCGGACCACCAGCAATATCGCCAATGTAGAAATCGAGCATTTCGCCAGAGAAGAGGGAAAATCCAACTATACCTTCAAAAAGCTTTTAACACTGTGGCTCGCCTGTTTGAACTACACTGTAGTGCCGTTAAGACTTTCCACTTTCCTTGGAGGCATCTGTGCGGCAGGCGGAGTAATCGGAGCAGTGATCGTCTTTATACGGAAACTGCTGAGTCCGGGTATTCCTGTTGGCTGGGCTTCTCTGATGTGTGTACTGTTTCTGTTTTTCGGCGTCACCTTCCTGATGCTGGGAATTATGGGCGAATACATTGGAAAAGCCATTTTGAACCTGAACAGCACACCTCAGTTTATTATCCGTGAAAAAGTCAACATTCCGGAAAAAACAGAAAAAGAATAACCCTTAAAAACTGAAAGACCGCAGCGCCTGCATTTTTTCTGCAGACCTGCGGTCTTCTTATTTTTTAAATCAGAAAGTCTTTCAGTCTCTTGCTTCTGGAGGGATGTCTCAGTTTCCGGAGGGCCTTCGCCTCAATCTGACGGATACGCTCACGGGTAACATTGAACTCCCGTCCAACCTCTTCCAGGGTGCGTGCTCTGCCGTCTCTTAAACCGAAACGCAGCTCCACCACCTGACGCTCTCTGTCAGTCAGGGACTCAAGAGCGGTATTGAGTTCCTCTCTCAGCATGGAGAAAGCGGCGGAATCGGCCGGAGACAGGGCGGAATCATCTTCGATGAAATCGCCTAAGTGGCTGTCGTCCTCCTCACCGATGGGGGTATCCAGAGATACCGGATCGCGGGAGATCTTCAGCACTTCTCTTACGCGGCTCACAGGAACATTCAGACGGTCTGCTACCTCTTCCGGGGTAGGTTCGCGTCCCAGCTCCTGCAGAAGGGTTCTGGTCATACGAAGGGTCTTGTTGATGGTCTCCACCATATGTACCGGTACACGGATAGTTCTTCCGGTATCTGCGATTCCTCTGGTGATGGCCTGACGAATCCACCAGGTCGCATAGGTACTGAATTTATAACCCTTAGAGTAGTCGAACTTGTCCACAGCCTTCATAAGGCCCATGTTTCCCTCCTGAATCAGATCCAGGAAAGGCATACCGCGGCCCACATATTTCTTTGCAATGCTGACTACCAGTCGAAGGTTTGCCTCGGTCAGCTTTTTCTTCGCTGCCTCGTCTCCCTCTTCCACTCTTTTTGCCAGCTCGATCTCCTCCTCGGTACTCAGAAGCGGTACGTTACCGATCTCCTTTAAGTACATGCGGACGGGATCCTCGGTGCTGACACCTTCCAGCACATCCACATCGTCGATGATCTCCACCTCATCCTCTTCACTGAGAATGATATCGTCGTCATCGCCCAGGAGCAGATCATCTTCCTTTCCGCTGTCCTCGATGCCGGAATTTACCACATCAATGTTGGACTTCTCCAGGTATTCCAGGATCTGGTCCATTTTATCTTCAGTCAGTTCAAAGCCCCGGAACGCATCGTTGATCTCGTTGTACTCCAGGACATTTTTCTTGGTCTTCGCCAGTTCTACCAGTCCGTTCAGGGCCTTGATAAACTGTTCGTGCTGCATTCCATCCATAATTATTCTCCTCACCATAATCTCGTTGATAACATACCATCTTCGGCGTTTTCTGTCAACTTTCGCGCATAGTTCCGGAAGAAGTCCGGCTTTTCTACTCTTTTGTATTTGGCAGCTTTTTTCCGCGCGGTCTTAAGTCGTCAGAACTGGCTCTCCAGAGCCGGAACGCCCCGCATGGTAATCACCGGGCCGCCTTTGTGCTCGATGTAATCGCTGGTAATGGTTACTTTGCCGATATTGTCATCCTTCGGTATCTCATACATGATATCCAGCATGAAATCCTCGATGATAGCACGCAGTGCCCGGGCTCCCGTCTTTTTCTCCATCGCCTTCCTTGCGATCGTATGGAGCGCCTCCTCATCGAAATCAAGCTGTACCTCATCCAGAGCCAGAAGCTTCTGATACTGCTTCAGGATGGCATTTTTCGGCTCCTTCAGGATCTTGACCAGCATTTCCTCGTCAAGTCCCCGGAGGGTAAATATGATCGGAAGTCGTCCGATAAATTCCGGGATCATACCGAAATTCCGGATATCGTCCAGAGTCACCTTCTCCAGAAGATTGGGATCCGCATCATATTTGTCCTTCAGATCTGCCTGGAAACCGATGGAAGCCTGCTTGTTCAGCCGCTCCTTGATGATATCCTCGAGGCCAGGGAAAGCACCTCCGCAGATGAAAAGGATGTTCTTTGTATTCATAGTCGTCAGAGGTACCATGGCGTTTTTACTGTTTGCTCCCACGGGGACTTCTACTTCGCTGCCCTCGAGAAGCTTCAGCAGGCCCTGCTGTACGGATTCGCCGCTGACATCTCTCTGACTGGTGTTTTTCTTCTTCGCGATCTTGTCGATCTCGTCAATAAATACGATGCCCTTCTCTGCTTTCTCCACATCGTTGTCCGCTGCGGCGAGAAGCTTGGAGAGCACGCTCTCAATATCATCGCCGATATAGCCCGCCTCGGTAAGGGAGGTGGCGTCGGCGATGGCCAGGGGCACATCGAGAAGCCGGGCAAGGGTCTTTACCAGATAAGTCTTGCCGGAACCGGTGGGCCCGATCATGAGCATGTTGGATTTTTCAATCTCGATATCATCCATCGTGTTGGTCTCCACCCGTTTGTAGTGGTTGTAGACCGCCACGGAAATGACCTTCTTGGCATATTCCTGGCCGATCACATAATCGTCCAGCTGTGCCTTGATCTTATGGGGTGCCGGAATGGACTTCACATCGAAGGCCTTCTTCGGTCCCTCCTCTTTCTTTTTCTTCTTGATCTTCTGCCGCTCGGGAATCTGCTGATTCATCAGATCAGACAGATTAATCATGCTGATATTCGGCATATTGGAGGTCATATTCTTGAGATCCTCCGGCCGGATATTCATCATCATATCACCGTAGGGGAAGGCACCGTTGTTCATGGTGTCAAAGGCTTTCTGCATGCAGTCGGAGCAGACACAGATATTCTGCGGAAGATGAACCATCTTTCCCGCCTTGCTCTCCGGCCGGTGACAGATAAAGCACACATCCTCATGAGTATCCTGATTCTCTGTGCTTTCGGTCTTTTCTCTATCGTCAACAATGATTTCTTTATCGTCTGACATTCAATTCTCCTTTTTTGTGACAGCCGTCCTAGCACAGACGACTGCAAAAATCTGCATATGTTCTAATTATATCCCAGAATCCGTCAACACACAAGTGAAGATTTTGTAAACATGCAAAAAAGAGGCAGGAGCCTTTTTTGCCCCCGTCTCTTTCTTGTCGCATTAATCCTCAGCCCCGTGCATTACATGCACTCTCGCTGCTTACGCAGCTTCTGTCTGAGGCTTATGGATCTACATTCCATTTCGATCCGCGCCAAACGAGTCCCACTGGGACTCAGCGCCGTTCCGCCCATACCAGAAGGAAAATTCAGCCTATTGCAAATAAATTTGCACAGTCTTCATTTTCCTTCTGTTAATGCTCTAAACTATTTTCTAAAATACTCCGGGAAAATCTGGCTGAAGGGATCCTGCTCGGTGTCGCTGCCGTTATCGCTGCCGCCGTTCTGATCATTTCCGCCCTGGTCGTTCTGACCGTTTCCGTTCTGGCCATTGCTTCCCTGTGTGCTCTGACTGCTGGAAGAAGTCTTCGCAGATTCCGGTTTCTCATCAAGGGTCAGGGTAATCTCCTGCTCTTTGTACTCGCCGCCCTCTGCTCTCTCGATGGTGACTGTCATCTCATCGCCTGCTGCATAATACTGCATCCGGTCGTAAAGATCCTCTGCGGAGGAGATAATCACGCCGTCCATCTTTGTGATGATATCGCCTCTCTTTAAACCTGCCTTCTCAGCTGCGGAATCATTGGTTACTTCATATACAAAAGCACCTGACGGCATGTTGTAGATCTGTTTTGCTTCGCTGGTGATATCTACCGGTTTGATGCCCATGAAACCACGTTTGTCTTCGTCAACGATGTCACGGCTCTGGATAGCTTCCAGTTCACTGAAGATCGGCATTGCGGTATCGATCGGGATTGCATAGCCCATACCCTCAACGCCTGTAGCGGATGCTTTTACGGAGTTGATACCGACCAGCTGGCCTTTCATATTCAAAAGAGCGCCGCCGCTGTTGCCCGGGTTGATGGAGGCATCTGTCTGAATCATATTGTTAGTAACGGTATTTCCGTCGTCGGTCTCTACTGTAACCTCACGGTCCAGAGCGCTGACGATACCGGAAGTAACGGACTGGCCATAACCAAGGGCGTTACCGATGGCAACTACCTGCTCGCCGAGAGCCAGGTTATCGGAACTGCCGACCTCCATGACTTTGATCTTGCTCTTCACATCATCGGAAATATCGGAAAGTTTCACGGTAACGATGGCCAGATCATGGTTCGGATCGGTACCTTTTACATCGGCAGATACAACCAGGTCGTCGCTGTCCTCTGCGTCAACGGAGAAGCATACGGACAGGGTCTGTGCTCCGGAAACTACATGGTTATTCGTAGCAATGAGAAGCTCATCATCGTTCTTACCGATGATCACACCGGAACCGGTACTCTCTGTCTCCTGCTGGTAAGTCTGTCCGTAGAAGTAACTCTGTACCTCCTGAACTCCTTTGTTGGTGATGGCTACCATGGACGGCATGGCATTTGCTACAATCTCCTTTACACTGTAGGTGCTGCCATCATCCGTACTGGTGCTGGCTGCCTCTGTGGAAGTCTCCGTCTCGCTCTCGGTCTCAGAAGCCTGGGCTACGGTACCGGACTGGCTGCTCATGTATCTGCCGGCTCCAAAAGAACCGCCTACCATTACAACTGCAAGTGCAATGGCTGCTGCACGTTTCATCATTTTTCTGAGATCCTTGTCATGTTTCGGGCTGTTGCCAGAAGCATTGCTCTCGCTGTTAATATAATCGTAATGGTATACGGAATCATTCTCCTCAAAGTTCTCATTCTGGTTATTTCTGAATTCTAACATCATCAATTCCTCCTCTGTTTTCATTTATCTGAATTTTTGTTATTGTTTAAATCTTTTATAGCTCTTTCTCATTTGCTATGACTAGAGTGTACCAAGGAATTGTGTTCATTCTGTGATGAGTGTTTTAACAAACTTTGAAAAACCCTTGTCTCTTTTGTGTTCATTTTTCCCAGTAGCTTTTATTCATGGAAAGCCGTTTTACCAGTCCCCTAGGAAGCTTCTGATAAGCCTTTCCCAGGCGGTAACCGATGAACTTAAAACCGCTCTTGATGACAAGTTCCGGAATCAGCCAGGGATGGCCGCTTTTTATCAGATAACGAGTCGTCTGTTTCACCAGTTTCATGCCCTCGCTTTCGGAGCTGGCCATAGCAAAAATCTCCGGATGCTCCGCCTGGGAAACAGCTAGGTCGAAGTTCCGGCGGAGCTGCTCTATATTTCCGTAGTTGTGGGAATGGAGCACCCGGGCCTCCGGCACATAGGCGATGCCGCCGCCGTTTAAGATGATTTTTCCCGCGAAAATCATATCCTCATTAAAAATCGTCTTTTTCTCAAAACCGCCCAGGCGCCAGTAGGTTTCCGCCCGGTACATGGCGCAGACGTTGGAGCAGAAAAAGGTTTTGATCCCGTATTTCGGAAGGTCTTTTTTCGTCTTCACAGACGGCGCGTCCGGATAGTTAAAGCTTCTCGTATAACGCTCGATAACCGAACAGTTCGGATTGGGAAGCTGGCGGGCATAGGCCGCATCCACTTTTTCATCATCAAAGGCCCCGGCAAGCTTTTCCACCAGGTAAGTATCTGCCGGCACCGCGTCCTGGGTCATAAAAAGAAAAAAATCCCCGGAAAGAAGTCCTGCGGCCTTATCTCTGGTTCCGCCGTGGTCGAACTCCGCCCGGGTCAGATGCTCCACCCGCACATTCGGAAGCCCCGCAACGGAGGCCTCCGGAAAATATGCTTTCTCCGTATTCATGATCAAAATTTCATGAATCGGATAGGTCTGTTTCTGAAGCATTTTTATGAGTTTCTGAAATTTCTCTCCTGGCTTGTAGGCCGGGATCACAACATCAATTTTCTTCTGTTCTGCCATTATTGTGCCCCTGTCTCGTTGATGATATGGTCGCTGATCTCCTGCACGGTACTGGAAACAGCATCATAACTGTCGCTTCCATACATCCACTGATGAAGCTGGAGAACGTTGTTTGCCAGATTTACCGGAACCACACAGTCGCCTCCAGTCGGCAGTGTCATCGGTGTGCTGTTGAAGGGGAAGCCTGTGGTGTCAACCAGGTTATAGGCTGCCACGTCTTTCGCGAGATCGATGATCTCTGGCAGAGTCAGGGAAGTGCTGATATGATCAAACATATCGTTGACGATGCCCACGAGAGTGGTCACAGGCATGGTCTTTACCTTCTCCAGAATCTTGTTGAGAACGGTTCTCTGACGCTCGGTTCTCTTATAATCGTCTCCTGTCGTGTAACGGATACGGCAGTAGGAAAGGGTCTGCAGGCCGTTCAGGGTCTGAGGACCGGCCTGAGTCACTTCCACAATCTCTTTTCCCGTTACCTGGGAACCCTCGGTCTGATAACCATTAAGCCACTTGATTTCGTCCTGCTGCACGTCGATTTCCACACCGCCGATCGCATCTACCACATCGGCTACCACGTTAAAATCTACGGTCACATAGTCCTGAATATCGAGGTCCAGATTCTTGTTCAACATGCTGATGGAACGGGTGGGGCCGCCATAGAAATAACACTCGGTGGCTTTCCGGTACTCGCCGTTTGTATTATCCAGGTAGGTATCGCGGTAAACGGATACAAGCTTCACATCTTTGGTCTTGTCATTGATGCTGGCCACCATGAGGGCATCGCTGTGGGCGTCGATGGTGAGCTGGCCTTCACGGGAGTCCACGCCGTAAAGAGCGATGTTCGTATAGCTGTTGGCTACCTCCGGCTCCTTCTCCTGAACTTCCTTGTTTACGATAACGTCGCCGGGTTTGATGTTCACCTGCTGCATCTTATTCAGTCTGGAGAACACATAGAGGCCGCCTGCCAGGATCATCAGCACCAGCACCTCCAGCACAAAAAACAGTTTTCTGTGGCCTTTTTTCTTTTTCTTAGGAGGACGCTGCCCCGGATAAGGAGCTCCCTGGCGATTCTGATAATAAGGACTAGGGCCGCCCTGACCACGGTAAGCGCCCTGCTGACGCTGCTGGCCATAACCCGGACCAGCCTGACCCCGGTTCTGATTGTAACCCGGACCGCCCTGGGGTCTGCCCTGACGGTTCTGATTCGGACCATAGTTCTGCCGGTTCTGGCTGTAGGGTCCCTGCTGATAACCATTCTGGCCGCCGTAGGGATTTCCCTGGTTCGGCTGACCGTAAGGGCCGTAATTCTGGCCATTCGGCGCGCCCTGCTGATTTTCAGGCGTATAATTCTGTCCGTTTTCTGTAGTTTCTCTTTGATTTCTTCTCTCTGACATAATATCCCCTTTTTCGGTTCTCAGTACGCGTTTTTATTGATAAAGCCTTTAAAACAGGTCAGAAACAGGATCTTGAAATCCAGTCCAACTGTCCAGTTTTCAATATAATAAAGATCGTACTCGATCCTCTTCCGGATCGAAGTATCCCCCCTGTAGCCGTTGATCTGTGCCCAGCCGGTCATGCCCGGACGAACCTGGTGTTTCACCATGTAGCGCGGGATCTCTTCCCGGAATTTCTCCACAAACTGCGGCCGTTCCGGTCTTGGGCCGACGAGACTCATATCCCCTTTCAGCACATTGAAAAGCTGCGGAAGCTCGTCTATGCTGGTCTTTCGCATAAATCTTCCGATTCCTGTCACCCGTGGGTCATTTTTTACGGTCCAGCCCTTCTGCTCCTCCCGCTCCGTCTGCACTTCCATGGAACGGAACTTGTACATCTTAAAAGGACGGTTATGAAGGCCGACTCGCTCCTGCTTGAAAATCAGCGGTCCCGGTGAGGTCAGCTTGATAAGCGCTGCCATCAGAAGCATCACCGGTGAAAAAAGCACAATACACAGCAGAGAGCCGCAGACATCCATGGTCCGCTTCACCATCATATTGAAGGTGTTGCTCAAAGGCACATGGCGGATGTTGATCACCGGAAGTCCTAAGAGGTCCTCTGTATAAGGTTTGGTCGGAATGATGTTGTTATAATCCGGGATAAATTTCGTGTGGACTCCTGATTTTTCACAGAGACCTACGATTCGTTCCAGCTTATAATACTCATTCAGTCCCAGGGTGATTGCAATCTCATCCAGATGGTTCTGGGGCAGGATCACCAGCAAATTGTCGATCCGGCCAATAACCTTCACACCCTTATACATGGTACCGCGCTCGATGTTGTCATCCAGAATGCCACGGACCACATAGCCCCACTGAGGATTGGCATTAATCCGGTCGATGTACTCCTCCGCTGCCCGGCTGTAGCCCACCAGCAGAATCCGTTTGAGGTTCATGCCCTTTTTCCGTATATTCACCAGAGCCCGGCGGATCAGGAAGCGGACCACCACCTCCAGCACCGTGTCGATCCCGTAAAACAGGAAAACCAGCTGACGGGAGAAGTCGTCCATATGGCGCAGCATCAGGACAGACAGGAAAATCAGAAGCATCAGCGAATTGGCTTTTACGATATTTCCGATCTCCAGACGACGGCCCTGGACCCGTTTCGACGTATACAGATTGAACGCATAATAAAGCAGAAGAAGCCCCGGTACCACGAAAAACAGCGGCAGAAGGTATTCTTCTGTAGTCAGACGTCCGATGTCCTTTTCAATAAAAAAACCCAGCTGCAGGAAACACGCGAACAGATAAGAAAATGCAATGACAAACGCATCAATGACAACGTGAAGCCGGTAGAAAAACCGCTCGTTATCTTTTATCATTCCCGTTCCTCCTGTATAACTTTTATAATTTTACATTTTTATCTGTTATGATACACTAAAATACCCCAAAGAGCAACAAAAAGTTATCTAAACTCTTTCACTCTTCTTATAATATTCCCCCAGAGTTCCAACTGAATCCGCAGATAATGAGAAAAATTTTCAGGTCGGAAACCTGCTTTTTTCTCTTTTTTCATCAGAGGAAAGGCCTCTTTTAAGCCCCGAAGATACTCTCCGCCCATATCCCTTTTCCGAAAAAAGAAATATTTCACGATGCAGCCCGCGAGAAGAAACGGCAGGTTCAGGATAAGCTGGAGGGCCGGCATATTCTTGTAGACCACATAGAGATTGTTCCGGGCAGAATAGCGGACCTTAAATTCATTGTAACGGGAACCGGTGGTGCCGCTTCCCATATGATAAACGATAGCCTTCGGCTCATAACGGTTCTCATAGCCAAAGATCCGTGCCCGGTAGCCTACGTCCAGATCCTCCAGATAGGCAAAGTGCACCTCGTCAAAATAGCCGATTTTCTCGAAGACTTCTCTCCGGTAGATGGCCGCTCCGGCGCAGGAGAAAAAAATCCGCCCCGCTTTTTCATAGTTTTCATAGGGCTTGTCTTTTCCTCTTGCGAAGGCCCAGCCCAGAGCGCAGTAGAAATCGCCGCCGTCGTCCATCTTTGAGGGATCCGTAAGCTTCCTCATCTGAGAGGCGCAGGAAAAAACCTTTTCTTTTCCCCGGATGGCCTCGTAGAGGGCACCCACAAAATCCGGATCTACCACCGTATCATTGTTGAGAAGAAGCACGAAAGGAGCTTTCGATGCCCGTATTCCCTCATTCACCGCCCGGCAGAAACCGAAATTCTCCGAAAGAACGATCGTTTTGATCTCCGGGCAGAACTCCCGGGCTAGGGAAAGGCTGTCATCCGTGGAGGCGTTATCCACCAGAATTATCTCAAAATCCTGAAAATGCTGCTGATTCAGGGAGTTTAAGCAGTCCTTCAGATAATTTCTCCCGTTGAAGTTTGGAATAATGACAGATACTTGTTTCTTCATGCTTCTCTCCATTCTGCTGTCAGCTCCGAAGGGAATAGTCGCTGGCCTTCAGAGACAAATTTTCATTATAGTAGGGATCTCTTAAAATATCCGGCATCCAGTGGCAGCGCATATACTCGATTTCCTCCTGGAAACGGCGCTTCTTGGCTTCCGTATTCTCATAGCCTCTGGTCTTGGACTCGTGGTGGTAAAGCTCCGCATAAGGATCATAGACCACAAGATAACCGGCATGGCGAACCTTCAGGCAGAAATCCACATCATTGAAGGCCACCGCCAGTTTTTCCTCAAAGCCTCCCACTTTCTCGAAGGCTTCCTTTTTTACCATAAAGCAGGCTGCCGTCACGGCGCTTAAATCCTGCTGGAGAGCCGCCTTATGAAGGTAGCCGCCCCGGCTTCTCGCCAGGCCGACGAAAAGACTGCCCGCACAGCCGCCCATGCCAAGGACGATGCCCGCGTGCTGGATCGTGTTGTCCGGATAGTACAGCCTTGCGCCCACGATGCCCACCTCTGGCCGTTGGCAATTGGCCAGAAGCTCCTCCATCCATTCCGGCGAGATCACGGTGATATCGTTGTTGAGGCAGAGGATATACTCCCCTTTGGCGTAGGAAATGCCGAAATTGTTGATGGCGGAATAGTTAAACTCTTTATCCCAGTAGACCACCCGCACACCGTTTTTGCCGTCCAGTTCCTGATAATAGTCCCGGATCTCCCGGGTGGTACTGTTGTTCTCCACCAGAATGATCTCGTAATTGGAATAGGTCGTCTTCTGCCAGATGGACTCCAGGCATTTTTTCAGCGTCTCCTTCTCATCCTTATTGGGGATCACGATGGATACCTTCGGATTTCCCTGCACCTGATATTTCACACGGTAAAAGCCGAGATCCTTGGTGTGACTCACCTCAGCCTTCGCCCCGATCCGCTGTAAGTGCGCCTCAATAGCCCGTTTTCCCGCATCAAAGGCGTACATCTTGCTGGTGGGGTTGTCCGCCGTGGAGGCCTGATGGACCCGCCAGTGATAGAGGATCTTCGCAATATGGACGATCTTTTCCGCCTCTTCCGTACAGCGGAAGATAAAATCGTAATCCTGAGCCCCGTCGTAGGCGGGATCCTGACCGCCAAGCTTCAGAGCGAGGCTTCTTTTTACCACGAAAAGATGGCAAATGTAGTTGTTGGAACAGAGAAGGTCCGGGTTGAAGTCCGGCTTGAAATGGGGCTGAAAATGCTCCTTCAAATCAGACGTCACCTTGTCCTCATCGGTGTAGACCACATCGGCCTTGTCCTTTTCAATCGTGGAAGCCACCTCAAAAAGGGCGTTGGGAGACAGCAGATCGTCGTGGTCGAAAAGGGCCAGATAATCGCCTGTGGCCATCCGGATCGCCGCGTTGGTGTTGCCTGCAATGCCCTCGTTTTTCTCAAGACGCTGGTAACGGACTCTCTGATCATTCGCCTGGTACTCCTTCACCACCTTTTCCACGGAAATATTCTCCCCGCTTCCGTCGGCGATACAGAGCTCCAAATATGGGTAAGTCTGATTCAGCACTGACTCGATCATCTGTCTTAAAAAAGCCTCCGGTGTCCGGTAGGCCGGCACCAGCACGCTGATCGTCACCGGCTCTTTCCATTTTTTCTTTCTCTGGCGAGCCAGCTCCTCCTCGGAAGGCTTGTTTTTCTCATACCATTCCTGATACTCGACCTCCCGCTCCTCGAAGCGCTCCAGAAGCCGGGCATAGAAGCCCCTGACTCCGTAATGCTTCAGGTAACGGATGCCTTTTTTGATGTTATAGGGCGTGAGCCGCTTAAAAATCTGTCCTGCTTTACTCATAAAATTCCTTAATGGCCTTTACAACCTGCTCCCGATCTTCTTCCTTCAGATGATAATACATCGGGAGACGGACGAGGCGCTCGCTCTCCTTCGTCGTGTACTTATCCTCCCCGTGGAAACGGCCGAATTTCTTTCCGGCAGGCGCCGAGTGGAGAGGCACATAATGAAAGACAGTAAGAATATCATGTTTTCTCATGAAATCAATCAGTCTTCCGCGGGTCTCCAGATCCTTCGTCTTGATATAATACATGTGAGCGTTGTGATCTGCATAGTCGGGGATGAAGGGCTGCTCGATGTAACCGGCCTCGGCCAGCGGACGAAGCTCCTCATTATAATAGTTCCAGCTGTCCAGGCGGTCTTTCCGGATCGTGTCCGCCATCTCCAGCTGAGCCCAGAGATAAGCTGCGTTCAGATCGCTGGGCAGATAGGAAGAACCATAATCCATCCAGCGGTATTTGTCCACCTGTCCCCTGAAAAATTTACTCCGGTCCGTTCCTTTTTCCCGGATGATCTCCGCTTTCTCCAGAAAATCGTTGTTCTGGAAGACCAGAGCGCCGCCTTCTCCCATGGAGTAATTTTTCGTCTCATGGAAGCTGTAGCAGCCGAAATCACCGATGGTGCCGAGGGCTCTTCCCTTATAGTATGCGTAAATTCCCTGAGCCGCATCCTCTACTACCATGAGATGATGGCGTGCTGCGATCTCCATGATCTCATCCATGGCACAACCCACACCGGCATAGTGGACGGGAACGATGACCTTCGTTTTGTCTGTGATGGCATCCTCAATGAGACGCTCATCCAGGTTCATCGTGTCAGGACGGATATCCACAAAAACCAGGGTTGCTCCGCGCTGGACGAAGGCATCCGCTGTGGAGACAAAGGTGTAGGAGGGAAGAATGACCTCATCCCCCGGTTTCACCTGGGTTAAAACCGCCGCCATCTCCAGGGCGTGGGTACAGGAAGTCGTCAGAAGCACATGATTTGCCTGAAATTTTTCTTCCATCCAATGACTGCATTTTTTGGTAAACTCGCCGTCGCCGCAGATCTTTTTGTTTTTTATGGCCTGCTGCATATACTCCAGTTCTTTCCCGGTAAACGGCGGAACATTAAAGTCGATCATGATTTTTCACTCCTCTTTTGTCTTTCTTGTTTCGGATCATAACTGCCAGATAGATGAGATAGAACAGCCATCCGATGATGCTTAAGATACAGCCCGCTTTGAAAAGGGGCGGATGATAATCTAAGGAAAAAGTATGGCTTCCGGCGCTGACACGAACACCCATAAAGCCTAGGTCCGCTTTGAGGATCTCCTGCTTTTCTCCATCCAGGGTCAGCTCCCAGCCTCCTTCATAGGGAACGGTGATGAGAAGATAGCCGTCGGAAGGCACCTCGGCGGTTCCTGTCAGGTGAGAATCGTTCCCTGCTTTTTCCAGGGTGAAAGTTCCCCTGTCGCCCGCATAACTGTCTTCCGCGGTCTTTTTCACCGGATCGGTGGAACCTTTCGTCTTTGCCTCTGCCTGATAACTCTCGAGCTCCTCCTGGCTCTCCTCAATACCAAGCCTTGCAAGAAGCACCTTATCCAGGCTCTGCTGGTTTCCGCGGCTGTTGCACTTGGCCTTGAAATCTTCGTTTGTCATGGCACGGCTGGCATTGTAAAAGCTTACGATACCGGCGTATTCCTTCGCCTGATAAACGGAAATCGTACCGAAGGAGCGGACAAACTCGTAAGTATCCGGCACCTGGTCATCCTTCGCCAGAAGATATCGGACTCCGAGGAAGACAGGAAGTTCTCCGTCCTCCGGATGTTCGCTGTAGCAATAATAATTCAGGCCGTCAAAGAGAAGGTCCGGAGCGCTGTTGAAAACAAACTCCTTCACATTTCCATTCTGTATGGAATTATAAGCGCTGATGCTGCTGTAATCCTGGGCAAGTGAAGTCATGGAGGCGATACCCTCCCGGTAGGTCTTTTCAATCCGGTAAAAGCCCGTATCCGTCTCCTTAAGCCAGGCGATGGCTTCCTTTACATCCTCATTGTAAAGGTCGGAGAGGCAGGTGGTATCGTTTTTTTCCACCGCTCCCCGGTCCGTAACCGTACCTTTTCCCTCCAGACACATATCAGACACAGCGAGAAGAAGAAGGATCGTATAAAAAGCTCTGCGGTACTTCGTCTTTTTCAGGAACTGTCCCGCCAGAAGAAGGAGCATGGACAGAAGGCTCACTGCCAGCATCCCAAGGATCAGATTTTTCTGTGGAGGCTGCGTCGTAAGCGCATAACCGCTTATGTAAATGCAGATGCTCAAAGCTCCCGTAGCGATAAGAGCCGGGATGCAAAGCCTCTCTCCCTCCAGAAAGCGGTCCGCCATCCAGGCGATGACCAGAGCAAAAAACGGCATGAGCACAAAGGAAAAACGGCTGATATAACCGCTACAGCCATTGAACACGATGCCAGCCAGCGGGAAAATGAGGCAGAAACCGATGAGCGCCGCTGCCCCGTAAAGAACACCTTTTTTGTACCGGCTCAGACGGCTTCGCCATAGCACACAGAGATACTGCACGCCGAAGATCACCAAAAAAATCGAGGCAAAGAGCGATGGATCTTCATAATAATTGCTGTTTCCCGCATAGTCTCCGTTCTTATTTAAAAGGTTGGCAGAAAAAAAGCGGTAAAGCATCGTGAGGTAAGTCTCCCCATCCATGGGAACAAAGCCCTGTAACAGGCGCTGTCCCAGAGATAATTCGCTCTCCAGCCGTGAGCTGACACGGAAGATCACATAAGCTGTCGGAAGAAGCACGCAAAGTCCCATGAGCACTCCGAGCAGCATCCCGAGACAGGTTTTCAGGAAACGGATCAGTCGTTCCTTCACCGGAAGCTCCGTCGCCAGCAGCACCCGGAAAATCAGGTAAACGCCCGTTGTCAGGCAGCTCATATAGGCGAGATAAGTGCTGTCGATAACCGTCAGAAAGACGATGAGCGGCAGGCAGACCCGAAAACGTTTTCTCCTAAAAGTCCTCTCGGCAAACAAAAGCAGCAACGGCAGATACACCGTAATGATACCGAACTGGTAATGCTGTCCCCAGACCATGAGAAAGCCGTTGAGGCCGTAGATATAGGCCGCAAAGAGCTTGCTCCTCTCGGAGAGTTTAAACTCGGAAAGAAAGAGATAACTGGCCAGCCCCGCCATCAGAATCCTCAAAATCTGCACATAGACCAGAGCTCCCCAGATATGGTTGCTCCCCCGGATCAGGCCAATCAGGTAAAGTAGGATCAGCGTCGGATCAAAGAGGTTCATCTGGAACATGTTGACGCCGAAGCCGTTATTGAAATCCCAGAAGCTGACGTTTCCATCCCGTATGTGGTTGACCACAGAATGATAGTGCATAAGATACTGCTGTACCGTATCGCTGCCCACATCCGCAAAGGTTCCGAAGGCCAGAAAGCGATCCCCGAAGACAAACTGGCTGTAAATCAGAAGGCCGCTGAAAAACAGCAACACTTCCAGAATCAGCACGGTTCTTATTTTCTGCCTCTTGTCTCTCTTTTCCATAAAATAAAATCACCTTTCGATACTAGTTCCGTTTTAAAGAAAAATCTTCTTTTTCCAGGGTGAGGTTGGGATTGTAGAAGGGATCTCCCGTTCGGATCAGCTCCGACCAGCGCTCCTCAAAAAGAGCAATGGCCTGATGAAATTCCTCCAGTCTTTCCTTTGCCTCCTTCTGAAGCTTCTCCCTGTCCTCATAATGATAAAATTCCGCGTAGGGTTCATAAATCACCCGTTTTCCCAAAGCACCAACCCTGAGGCAGAAATCCAGATCCCAAAAAGCCAGGCCAAAGTCTTCCGAGAAACCGCCCGCCGCCTCAAAGACACTCCGTTTCACCAGCATACAGGCTCCAGTCACTGCGCTGTAACACTGACGGCTTAAGATCCGGCTGTAGACATCTTCCTCCGTCTTTGGAAAGCCGGCAAAGGCAGCTCCGGCCAGGCCGTGAAGGCCGATGATCACGCCTGCATGGGCGATTCGGTTCTCCCCGTCGTAGAGTCTCGCTCCCACGATGCCGCTCGCTTTTCGCATACAGGAGCCGAGCATCTCCTCCAGGCTGTCCGCCCCGATGAGCTCCGTATCCGGAGCCAGGAAGAAGAGATAGTTTCCCTTCGCCTGCTTCACGCCCTCATTGAAAAGAACTGCTTTCGTCGCCTGCTGCCCAAAATGAACCAGCCGAAGTGGCTTTTCCGTCAGCCCCTCTTCTACATTTTCTTCCGCTGTCAGGATCAGATACTCATAATTCTGATAGGAAGATTTCCGGTCCAAGGAGGCGATGCAGCGCCGCAGCGCTTCTTTCTCCCCGCGGTACGGAATGAGAATCGATACCAGCGGGCTCTCCTCCCGGACAAAGCGTGTCCGGAAAAGCCCGGTCTTCTCGCCCTTTCGGACCATGGCCTTTTCGCCGAGACGCTCATAGTGGGCCGTCAAAGCAAGTCTTGCCTTCTCCCACTCTTCCTCCCCCGCAGAAACCCCTTCCTCCATCCGGATATGGCAGAGAATCCGCGGAATGTGGATGAGTTGCTCTTTCGTTGCCGCCTCCGTCAATCGAAGCAGCAGGTCATAATCGCAGGCTCCGGAAAAGTCTGCATCCACGCTTCCATATTTTTCAAAAAAGTCCCTCTTTACCAGAAAGAAGCGGCCGATATAGTTCGTGGTTTCCAGAAGCTCGGGATCGAAATCCGGCTTGAACTCCGGCTCAAAGAACCGGTTGCCATCGAGCGTCATCCGGTCATTGTCCGGATAAAACAACACGCCCTCCGGATGCTCATTGATAACTCTCGCAAAGGCAAAGAGCGCATCCGGTGTCGGAAGATCCTCCTGCCGACAAAAGAGCAGATACTCACCCTTCGCCTCTTTAAGCTCAGAGAGAACGCCCTCAGCGATTCCCGTATGCTCAGGCTGCTCCGTCACATGGAGTCTGGTTTCCTCCTTTTCAAAGGTATGGAGCACCTCATGAAGGTGAACATCCTCTGTCTCATCTGCCAGACAAACCTCGAAATTCCGGTAAGTCTGGTTCTCCAGATTCCGGAGAAGCTGCTTTAACTGCCGCTCCTCCATGCTTTTCACCGGAAGGATCAGGCTGAATTTCGGCATATAAGGAAACGCTGTGTTCCGCTGGCGCTCCAGCTCTCCCGGCCCTGGAATGTGACGCTGAATCCAAACCTGATAATCCACGTTCTCTTCTTCAGAAGCTGGAAAGAGCTCCTTTGCCACCCGGGCCGTCAGGGCCTGCATGCCATGGATTCTCCAGTAATCCATGCCCCGCTTCATATATTTTTCCATTTTATGCTTCAGAATCCGGGCAGGATTCAGGTTGACCGGATAAATCTGTTTTCCTCCGGAACCGGAGAGCACCAGATAAGCCAGCCTTCCGGAAACGCCCTCCGCCTCGATGGTAAAACCGCAGTTTTTCCCGATCTCCGTCTCAAAATAGAGCATCTGAACATCCAGCCGGTCGCTCCGTCTGATTTTATAGTCAAGTTTCTTTTTCTCCTGATCAAAAAGGCCAATCTTTACCTGCTCCCGGTCTGCAGCCCAGCCCCGGAGATAGAGATTTCCGTTTTTACCATCCACCAGTTCCTCCTCGAGGTAAAACTGCGGTGTCCGTCTGGCCTCTTTTAACCGCTTCACAGAAGCTTCATACCAGAGAAGCTTTTCCTCGCCGTTAAGGGCAAAGACACCAAGATGCCGACAGTTTTCCCAGTTTTCCGGAAGAGTGAGAAAGACCGTGATCTTCTCTCCTTTTAAAGTTTCCGGCTTTCCAAAGACCTCCAGGGCGCTTTCGTACTCCCAGGCTTCCCTCTGGGCAGGGATCTTTTCCTTATCGAGAAAGACCAGCAGCTCATAGCCGGAAGGCCAGTCTCCCTGAAGAATATAGACATTTTCCTCTTTCAGGCTGAACCGGGCCCGCCTGACTTCCCATTCCTGTACTTTCATTTCTCTGCTTCCTCTCCGTGTGGGAACAGCTTCTTCCATTCCACCGGAACTTCCTTCTCCCTGCGAAGCTCGCACTCGCCATTCATCAGAGAGAGATTTGGACTATAGTAGGGATCACCCTGATCCAGAAAAGTCTTCCATCGCCGCCGGAACCGGAGAATCTCCTCTTTGAAGCGCTCCTTTTTCTCCGGGGTGTTCTCATAGCCTCTGGACTTGGACTCATAGTGATAGAGCTCCACGTTCGGGTCCTGGACGATAAGCTTTCCGGCCTCGCGAATCCGAAGGCAGAGATCCACATCGTTTAAGGAAACCACGAAGGACTCGTCAAAACCGCCGATCGCATCAAAGACAGACTTCTTCACCAGCATGCAGGCCGCCGTCACGGCGCTGATATCCTGCACGGCCTTAAGGCGTCCAAAATAGCCTGCATCCTGACTTGTGTGGAAGTTCTGCACATGACCTGCAAAGTTGGCAATGCCCACCACCACACCGCAGTGCTGGACCAGACCGTCGGGATAATAGAGTTTCGCTCCCACGGCTCCCGTATCCTCCCGCTGGCAGAAGCCCACCATCTCACGGATCCAGAAGGGACTGATAACCTCTGTATCGTTGTTCAGAAGCAGGAGATACTCGCCCTTCGCGTGACGCGCGCCGAAATTGTTGATGGCCGAATAGTTAAAGCCGCCCTGATAATAGACCACATGGAGATTTTCATGCTCCATTTTCATTTTTTCATAGTAGGCGAAGGTCTCGGCCTTTTCACTGTTGTTTTCCACAATCACGATCTCAAAATTCGGATAATCCGTCTTTTCATAGATGGATTTAAGGCAGGTATCGAGGGTCTCCACCTGATCCTTGTTCGGAATCAGAATCGTCACCAGAGGCTCACCTTTGACTTTCAGGCGCATTTTATAGAGGATGAAAATGCCTGTGTACTCCACTTCCGCCTCATACCCCAGACGGGCGTAATGCTCAGTGAGGGCCTTTTTGCCGGCCTCGATGGCATAGGTCTTGCTGTCCTGATTGCCCGCTGTGGAGGTCTCGGAAGCCCTCCAGTGATAGAGAACCTTCGGGATATGGTGAATCCGGTCGGTCTTCTCGATGCAGCGAAGCAGGAAATCGTAATCCTGGGCTCCGTCACATTCCTTCCGAAGAAGGCCGGCTTCCTCAGCCAGACTTCTCCTCACCATAACCAAATGGCAGATATAGTTGATACACCGGAGAAAATCCGGGTTGAAGTCAGGTTTCATCCTGGGTGAGAAATAATGCTCTCCCTTTTCGTCACAGAGATCCTCATCCGTATAGATCAGATCCAGGCTCCGGTCTTCGTTCAGTGCCTTTACCATCTCATAGAGGGCATTGGGCTCCAGGAAATCATCATGGTCAGAGAACATCAGAAACTCGCCGGTGGCCATACGGATGGCAGCATTGGTATTCTCGGAAATACCCCCATTCACCTCCAGGCGTTTCAGGCGAATGCGTGGATCAGAACCGTATCTTCTCTCTACGAAAGCCGCGGTCTTTCCGTCGGTGCTTCCGTCCGCCAGACAAAGCTCAAAATTTCCGTAGGTCTGGGCTGTGATCGAATCGATGAGTGCCTGCAAAAAGGGCTCCGGCGTATTATAGAGCGGCACCACAATACTGATGAGCGGCTGATAAGCAAAAACTTCTTTTCTCTCCCGCTCCAGTTCTTTTTTGTCCGCCGCATGGAGACGGAACCATTTCTCGTATTCCATCGGGCGATCCTTCAGGGAACGAAGTTTCCCGGCAGTCTTGGAGACGAAGGCCTCCGTGCCGTGGGCTCTCCAGTAGCTTAAGCCTTTTCTCGCGTACTTTTCCACCTTATTTTTCAGGATCACCGGAGTCTTGAGGCTGATGGGATAGACGTTTTTCCCGTCTTTTCCGGCAAAGACCAGATAGACGGCATCCCCGGAAAGATCCGAAGCGTCCAGCGTAAAGCCGCAGTCTGCCGCCACCTCGCACTCTTCGTACATGCCAGCCACATCGGGTCTTGTGCTCCGGCTGAGCTGACAGGGAATTTTCTTTTTCTCCCGGTCAAAAAGTGTGATCTTCACCGGCCCTCTGGATACGGTCCAGCCGCTCAGATGGATTCTTCCGGCCTTCGCGTCGATGACCTCCTGATCGAGATAAAACTGCGGCGTCTTCTGCTTTCTCTCAAGCTCCCGCACCGGAATCCGGAACCAGACATTTTTCTGCCCGTTTTCCATGGCATAGACAGCGAGCTTATGGGCCTTCTCCCAGCCTTCCGGAAGCTCCACGGTGATCTTCTTTTTCTCACCCAGAAGACGGACGGCCTCCTCAGAGCGGCTCAGTTCCTCTTCCTTTTCCCCGCTCACAAGCTTCGCCGAAATCTCATGGCCGTCCAGACGGACCTCCATTTTTGCCCCGGCGGGCCAGTTTCCTTCTATAATATAGGTATTTTTTTCTCCGAGCAGGAAACGTTCCCGTTCCGCTCCCAGCACCTGTGCCAGCATCTTAAACCTCCTCCCCATTGGGGAACAGTTTTTCCCATTCCTCCGGGACCTCGTGTTCCTTTCTCAGGGTACATTCCCCGTTCAAAAGTGTCAGATTCGGGCTGTAGTAGGGGTCGCCCTTTTCGAGGAAAGCCTTCCAGCGTTTCCGGAAACGGATCACCTCGCCTTTAAAGCGTGCAAGCTTCTCCGGTGTGTTCTCGTAGCCTCTGGATTTGGACTCATAGTGGTAGAGCTCCACATTCGGATCCTGGACGATAAGTTTTCCGGTCTCCCGGATTCGAAGACAGAGATCCACATCGTTGAAGGCCACCTCGAAGCTCTCGTCAAAGCCGCCGATCTCCTCAAAAACCGATCGCTTCACCAGCATGCAAGCCGCCGTTACGGCGCTGATATCCTGCACGGCCCGAAGCCGTCCAAAGTAACCGTTGTCCCGTCTGGTCTTGAAGTTCTGCACATGGGCCGCATAATTCGCGATGCCAACCACAACGCCGCAGTGCTGTACCAATTCATCGGGATAGAAAAGCTTCGCTCCCACGGCTGCCGTGTCCTCCCGCTGACAGAAACCCAGCATCTCGCGGATCCAGAAGGGACTGATGACCTCCGTGTCATTGTTCAGGAAGAGAATGTACTCGCCCTTCGCACGGCGGACGCCGAAATTGTTGATGGCCGAATAATTGAAGCCGCCATGATATGTCACCACCTGGAAGTTCTCATGCTCCCGCTTCATCTTCTCATAGAAGGCAAAGGTTTCCTCTTTCTCGCTGTTGTTCTCCACCACAACGATCTCATAGTTGGGATAGTCGGTCTTCTCATAGATGGAGTCCAGACAGGTAGCCAGAGTCTCTGCCTGATCCTTGTTGGGAATCAGAATCGTCACCAGCGGCTCACTCTTAAGCTTCAGGCGCATCTTATACATAATGAAGATTCCGGTATAGTCCACCTCCGCCTCATAGCCGAGTCTTGCATAGTGCTCGGTGAGGGCCAGCTTGCCCGCGTCGATCGCATAGGTCTTACTGTCCTGGTTGCCTGCCGTGGAGGTATCGGAGACCCTCCAGTGATAGAGCACCTTCGGGATATGGTGAACCCGGTCGGTTTTCTCGATGCAGCGAAGCAGGAAATCATAGTCCTGGGCCCCGTCACACTGCTTCCGAAGAAGGCCGACTTCTTCTGCAAGACTCTTTCTCACCATAACCAGATGGCAAATATAGTTAATGCTCCGGAGGAAATCCGGATTGAAATCCGGCTTCATCCGGGGAGCAAAGAACCGCTCTCCCTTCTCATCGCAGAGATCCTCGTCAGTATAAATGAGATCCAGATTCCGATCTTCGTTCAGTGCCTTTACCATCTCATAGAGGGCATCGGGTTCCAAGAAATCGTCGTGGTCGGAGAACATCAGAAACTCGCCGGTGGCCATCCGGATCGCCTCGTTGGTGTTCTCGGAAATTCCAGCATTGACTTTAAGATGCTTCAGCTTAATCCTCGGATCATTGCCATAAAACTTCTTCACAAAGGCAGAGGGGCCTTTTTTCGTGCTGCCATCCGCCAGACAGAGTTCGAAATTCCGGTAGCTCTGCGACGTGATCGACTGGAGAAGCTTCCTTAAGAACTCCTGCGGCGTATTGTAGAGAGGAATCACGATGCTGATGAGGGGTTCATAATCAAAGTGCGTGTGTTTCTGCCGATGAAGCTCCAGAGCAGAAGGCCGCTTCTTTTTGAGCCACATCATATACTGCTCTTCGTCGGTGAAAACATTGTCCTTCACCTGCTCCACAAGACCGGTGATGCCTCTCTTTTTCAGGATCGCCCTGTTCTCAGCCAGCTTTCCGCGGCCAATAGCCTTTTTAAGCCTTCCGACCTTTGATACGGAAAAATCAAATTTTTTCATCGAGATCTCGTAAGTTTTCTCAACGAGAGCATTTTTCATATGGAAGACCAGCTTTTTCCCCTCAAACTCCGATCTCGGATAGGAAAAGGCAAAACCGGCCTCGGTATCTTCCGGCACCACGCCTTCCAGCCCCGTATTTTCCGCCACATCAGGCCGAAGGGAACGCTTCAGGGCACCGGGCACCTCATTTCCGTTCTCGTCGGTGATCGAAAGGTCATTTTCCCCGGTGAGATCAAGAATCCAGCCCCGGATCGCGATCTTCCGATCCTCCAGGCCGCAAAAGTCCACATAATACTGGATGGAAGCGGCCTTCCAGCCCTCTTCCAGCTCCGAAGCATTCTTTTCCAGCAGGACTTTTTCCTCGGCTCCGGCTTTCAGAAGGATCTTTAATCCTTTTCCGACCTTTATGAAATTCTCAAAATCGCCCAGCTTCACACGAAAGCCCAGTTCATCCGCCTGGGCCGCATAAGACGGATAGCGTTTTACCACATCCGGTCGCGGATAAAATTTCACCTCAGCCTTCACCGGCTCTCCCTTTTCATCCAGAACCAGGATCGCTGCGCTCTCTCCCTCCACAGCCTTCCAGCCCTGTACCGTCAGACTCCCTCCCGGAACCCACTGGTAACTTTCTGTGTCAACTACTACTTTCTGAATGCTCATCGATACTCCTTTAGCCCTTCTTATTTCTGATGCTGTTCTCTGTAGCCTCTGTATTTCTCATATGCTTTCCATACCTTCGTATGTTTCATCTCACTGATGGTATTCTCTGCCTGGCGAAGCTGCTCCCGAAGCTTCCTAATCTCTTCTCCCCGGGATGCGGAAAGCTCCGCCAGCTGACCAAGCTCTTTCTTCGCTCCTGTCTCCAGCGGATAAACCGCCAGCTCCACCCGAAGCTTTTTCGCTCCTTCAGGAATCTCCCTCAGATAAAAGTTCGGATCATCCTCCCCGAAAAAGAGCCAGTTTCCCATCGAACTTCCCTTCTCCAGCGTCACAGGCGCCTGACCGGTCTGTCCGTCAAAAGCAAGCTTCCGGATCTCCGTCATGCAGGCACGGTAGCCCGGATCCAGCCGAAGACTCTTCACGCCCTCTGGCAGAAGAATCTCTTTTTCGATCTCCCAGCCCTCTCTGTGACTCATCTGGAAGAGTCTTGAATTTTCCTCGAAAAAACCATCTCCGCAGTCAAAATAAACCTGTAGCATCTCCTGTGGAAAGTAGTCCGTCACCCGAAGAGAACCGGCGCTGATATCCTGATAGAGATCCCGGATGGGCGTATGCCGACGGCAGACATATTTCTGGAAGGAAGTCTCCATGGCCTCGTAAGCCTTGCACTCCTCACTGGTGATCCCCATTTTTCCATAGAGATCAAAGGATTTGAACTCTTCGCCCCGGTCTGCATGGTCCGTAAAGTAAAAAATGATCCGGTAGAGGATAAAATTCACCGGAACCGTGAAATCAAAGCTCCACTCATAGTCGATGGCGGTCCATTTTTCTCCGGTGAGAACGATATTTCCGCAGACCAGATCGATATTGGAAAAAGGCGCGCAGACCGTTTCTTTCGGAAGCTCGTGTTCCCCGAACACCTCCCGGAAACCCTCTGTGATCTCAAAGCTCGCTCCTTTGTGCAGGGACTTTACAAATTCGAGATAGTCCAGAAGCTCCTCCGCGCAAGGCTCGATGCCCTGCTCCTTTTCCACAGATAAGAGATGTTCCTCCAGCGTCTCCCCCGTGAGATACTCCAGCTCCACGCCGCCGGGAATCAGGCTGCACACGTTATAGGAGAGTTTCGTTCCCTCCAAAGCTCTGGAAAACGCCTCGTACCAGTGGTAGATGGCCTCCACATGAAGTTTCCCTTCTGGGAATTCCGGAAGTTTCCGCACATAGCGGACGCCCTCCTCATCCTCCAGAATGTCCGTGCGGATGGCAAGACAGTGATTTCTCTCATTGGAATATTTGGAATAAATAATCTTCTTCATGACTCCTCCTTTCCCAGCAGCACCAGAAAGGAATTGGAAAACTCCGGAAACAGCCCGTTGTCGATGATGGTATCGAAGACCTTTGACTCATCGAAAAGCAGAAGCCGTCTCTGGTCGTAGTTGCAGATATTTTCTTTGAGGTCCCCTTTTCTCGGAAGGTAAGCGTCCGAGTAGATGGAGAAGGGGAATTTGTAATCAGGGTAGGGATAGTAGAACTCCAGCTGGAAATTTCCTGCCTCATGGAAGAGCCGGATCAGCTCCGTTCTCGAAAAGGTGTGGACATCCTTCGTGTTGGGATAGCCTTCGAGTCCCTCGAAGAAACGGCCCACATGGTCCTCGGCGCAGCCCGCCCAGTATTTTAAGCCCAGACGGTTCTCGATGGCAATGACGATCTTTCCGCCCGGAGCCAGATGGCGCTCCACCAGCTGAAGCATATAACTAAAGGGATTCTCGTTGTCCGTATAGCAGGCCGCATACTCGAAGACGCCGATGAAGGTGATGTAATCGTACTTCTCCGCCAGCGTCTTTTCCACCTCCTCAAAGGCTCCCAGAAGGATCGTCACATTATCGCAATCCTCATTCCGGTAAGCATTGACGAGGCTTCTCTGTCTGGAAAGCTCCACACAGGTTACGCTTCCGGCTTTCTTTGCCAACGCTCCGGTGATGGCTCCGCAGCCGGCTCCGATCTCCAGAACTTTATCCTCTTTTGTGATGGGCAGCCAGCTCACTATATTCCCACGGATATGGGAAAAATGGTACATCACCGGCCAGCTTTTTCTCTCAGCGATGACCTGATTGTACTCTTCAGGCGTATGACAGCTTTTCGCAATCTCCAGAAGTTCCTCTTCCACAGGACCATCACTGTACAGGTCGCTGCCTGAATAACAGGTGTCATCCAGAGTGATTTTTCCAATTTTCTCCCTCATAAAATTTCCCTTTCTTATTTTGTTACCTGCACCTCAATCCTGGAGTTCATATCGTAGAAGCCCACGGTGTCCTTCATGGATACCACGTTGACGCTGCAGGCGTCATAGAGACGGTGGAACACATGGAAATCTCCCTCCATATAGCCGGTACAGCCAAAGGAAATGAGATAGCTTCCGCCCTGAAGATCCATCTTCTGGGTGAAAGAAACCTCCACCACCGTATCTTTTTTTGCCGGAACCTCGATCTTCTCGTACATCGTGTTGGTGCCTGTGATCTCCGTTCCTTTCATATCCTTGATCGTGAAAGCCACGATGGGCTCCTGAAGGTCTTTATGGAACTCAATCTTCATCTTGAAGGTACAGGTGGTTCCCTTCTCGATCGTGTTGGTCAGTTTTCCATCCTTATCCACGACGGCAAAATCGACAATCTCCGCCAGTTTTTCTCCGTACTCCAGGAGGTTGGGGTTCACCTGGATCTTGCTTCTCCACTCGCCTTCTCTGGCGATGTGTTTCTCCGGCTCCCCTTCCTGATGGACCAGGAAACGTTTGTAGAGGTCAACCATGGCTTTGGGGCTCCCCTCGTCCACCTTGACGCCTTGATTCAGGAGCACGACGCGGTCGCAGTATTTGCTGATGCTGCTGAGGTCATGGCTCACAAAGAGGATCGTCTTGCCCTGTTTTTTGAACTCCTCGAACTTATGATAACATTTTGCCTGGAAAAAGACGTCTCCCACGGAAAGTGCCTCGTCTACAATCAGGATCTCCGGGTCGATATTGATCGCCACAGCGAAGGCCAGACGGACAAACATACCGCTGGAGTAGGTTTTCACGGGCTGGTTGACGAAATCGCCGATATCTGCGAATCGCAAAATTTCCGGAAGACGCTTGTTAATTTCCTCCTCCGTGAAGCCCAGCATCGTACCGTTGAGGTAGACGTTTTCCACGCCAGTATACTCCATGTTGAAACCGGCTCCCAGCTCCAGAAGAGCGGAGATTCTGCCGTTCACCGTCACATTTCCCATCGTAGGCTGCAGCACGCCGGTGATGATCTTCAGCACCGTAGATTTTCCGGAACCGTTGGTTCCGATGATGCCCACGGTCTCTCCCCGGTGTACATCAAAGCTCACCTGATCCAGGGCTTTGTGTTCCCGGTATTTCTTTTCCTTTGTAAACCCAAGGGCCTCTTTTAAGCGGTCTGAGGGTTTGTTGTATAACCGGTAGATCTTACTCACATTATCTACGCGGATCGCAATGTTCTTATCCTTATCCAAAAATCCATCCTCCTGCTCTTCTTACAGTACATCAGCAAAGTGGCCCTTCAGCCTGTTAAATACCCAGGTGCTGAAGACATAGCACACAATCAGAAACGCCCAGAAATACACGGTCAGAAGCTTATCCTCCCAGAACCAGCGCTGCTCGATAAAGGCATTCCGGTAGCCGTGAACGATGTAGTAGAACGGGTTCAGCTTCAGAATCCGCATGACCGTGCTTCCCCAGGAATAACCGTTCAGGAAGGAAAGGTCCCACATAACCGGAGTCATCCAGACGCCGATCTGCAGAAGAATGGAGACGATCTGTCCCATATCCCGGAAAAAGACGATGACAGAGCTCGTCGTATAGACGATGGCCAGGATCAGCAGGAAGAGGCAGATCATGTAGTAAAGGATCTCCAGATAATAAATATTCGGATAGTAGCCGTAGCAGGCAAACAGGATCATGGCGAAAGCCACGAAAAACAGATGGATAACCAGAGCTGAAAGAAGCTTTACCACCGGCAGGACACTGATGTCAAAGACTACTTTTTTTACCAGATAACTGTATTCCAGAAACGAGTTGGTTCCCGTGATCAGTCCCTCCTGGAAATACATCCATGGAACAATACCGGACACCAGGTAAAGGACGAAAGGCGTCCCGTCTCCCGAGGCAGCCCCTCCCCGCATGGCGATGCCAAACACGAAATAATAGACCAGAATCGTCACGATGGGCTGGATGAAAGCCCAGATCGTTCCGAAATAGGAGCCGGCAAAACGGCTCTTCAGGTCATTCTTTGCCATTTTTTTTACAAGCCGCCGGTTTCGATACAGGTCAGACGGCAAAGTACACAGATCTTTCAGCATATGATTCTCCTACTTATTTTTCTCCTGATATTCCTTGAAAGAACCCCAGTGCTGGTCTTTCTCGGAAATGGTCAGCTCCATGCCTTCCGGAATAGGCCACTGTACGTTGATGTCCGGATCTCTCCAGGAAAGTCCGCCCTCATCGTTGGGATGGTAGAAATCGGTACATTTGTAAGCAAACTCCGCATGGTCGGAAAGCACCAGGAAACCGTGGGCGAAATTCTTCGGGATGAAGAACTGCTTCTTGTTCTCAGCAGAAAGCAGCACACCGAACCATTTTCCATAGGTCTTGGAGCCTTTTCTCAAATCGACTGCCACATCATAAACCTCGCCGGCCACCACGCGCACCAGCTTGTCCTGGGGATAGTTAATCTGGAAATGCAGGCCGCGGAGCACGCCTTTTTTGGATGCAGACTGGTTGTCCTGCACAAACTCCATGTCGATGCCTGCTTCCTTGTAATCGTTATAATTATAGGTTTCCATAAAGTAGCCTCTCTCATCCCCGAAAACGGTGGGGGTAATGACCTTCAGGCCCTCGATTTCACAAGTTTCCACTGTAATTTTTCCCATTTTTTTGTCCTCCTGACATTTTTACTTTTTATCCTTTAAACAATGAAAACCAGAAGGCCCCAGTCTCCTGGTTCCTCCTGGTCACTGAAGGCTTAAAGTCCCTCTGCTATCTCTACCAGATACTGGCCGTAAGCGGTCTTCATCAGCGGTTTTGCAAGCTCAAGAAGCTGTTCCTTATTGATAAAGCCTCTGCGATAGGCAATTTCCTCGATACAGGAGATGTAAAGACCCTGACGCTTCTGGAAGGCTGCCACAAAGTCAGCCGCGTCCAGAAGAGAGTCATGGTTTCCCGTATCCAGCCATGCAAAACCTCTTCCCAGAGTCTCTACATGAAGTTTGCCCCTTCTGAGATATTCATTATTCACGCTGGTGATCTCAATCTCGCCTCTTGCGGAGGGTTTTACATTTTTCGCGATCTCTACCACATCATTGTCATAGAAATAAAGGCCCGGCACCGCATAGTTAGACTTCGGATGCTCCGGTTTCTCCTCGATGGAAAGGGCCTTGCCGTTCTCGTCAAATTCTACTACACCGTACTCTCTCGGGTCTCTCACATAGTAACCGAAGATGGTCGCGCCATCTTCTCTGGTTGCCACTCTCTGAAGCACATTGGAAAAGCTCTGTCCGTAGAAAATGTTGTCGCCCAGGATCAGCGCCACGTTGTCGTCTCCGATGAATTTTTCACCGATGATGAAAGCATCTGCCAGTCCTCTGGGACTCTCCTGAACTGCATAGGAAATATCGATTCCCAGCTGTTTTCCGTCGCCTAAGAGATCCTCGAATACCGGAAGGTCTCTCGGGGTGGAAATAATCAGGATTTCTCTGATGCCGGAAAGCATCAGAATGGAAAGCGGATAGTAGATCATCGGTTTGTCATAAACCGGCATGATCTGTTTGGAAATGGCCTTGGTCAGCGGATACAGACGGGTTCCGGAGCCTCCGGCTAAGATAATACCTTTCATAAGTAATTACTCCTTTTATCTATGGCTGTACATGTCCTCATAGTATTTCTGATAATCGCCGCTGGTGATGCGATCCATCCAGTCCTCATGCTCGAAATACCATTTGATCGTCTTCCTGATGCCTTCTGCGAAGCAGGTCTCGGGATACCAGCCCACCTCAGCCTTGATCTTGTCCGGTGCGATGGCATAACGGCGGTCATGGCCCTTGCGGTCTTCTACATAAGTGATCAGATCCTCGCTCACAAGCGCTTTTCTCGGATCTCCCTCCGGAAGCATCTCCTGCAGAGTATCCAGAATGATGTGGATGATCTCGATGTTCTGTTTCTCATTGTGTCCGCCGATGTTGTAGGTCTCGAAGAGACGGCCTTTCTCCTGTACCATATCGATTCCCTTGGCGTGATCCTCTACATAAAGCCAGTCGCGGACATTCTTGCCGTCGCCGTATACCGGCAGTTTCTTGCCGTGCAGGGCATTGTTGATGATAAGCGGGATCAGCTTCTCCGGAAACTGATAAGGGCCGTAGTTGTTGCTGCAGTTGGTGATATTGGCCGGGAAATGGTAGGTATCCATATAAGCCTTCACCAGCATGTCAGAAGAAGCCTTACTTGCGGAGTAGGGGCTGTGGGGCGCATAGGGAGTGGTTTCGTAGAAATAGCCGCCGTCCTCGGTGAGGGAACCGTATACCTCATCAGTGGAAACGTGAAGGAATTTCTTACCCTCCTTGAAGGTGCCATCCGGCAACTCCCAGGCATTCTTTGCAGCGTTCAGCATGTTCAGTGTTCCGAGAACATTTGTCTTAACAAAAACATCCGGATTCTTGATGCTGCGGTCCACATGGCTCTCAGCTGCGAAATGAACAACGCGGTCTATATCGTTCTCCTCGAAGATCTGGATCATCTTCTCTCCGTCACAGATATCAGCTTTGATAAAGGTATAATTCTCTTTATCTTCGATATCCTTCAGATTCTCCAGATTGCCCGCGTAGGTCAGGCAGTCCACGTTGATGATGCGGATAGTGTCGCCGTATTTCTTGAACATATAATGAATATAGTTAGACCCGATAAAGCCGGCGCCACCGGTAACCAGATAAGTTTTCATTTTTTTCCTCCTGTTTTTTCTGCATTTGTGCAGACTTTTGGGTTATTATATCAAATTTCCATCTGGACAGCAAGCCCTCATGGGCTGTTTTTCCGATTTTATTCATTTTTTCATCTTTGGTTTACAGTTTTCAGCAAATATGGTAAACTGGATATATCTATGTCAAGGAGGAAGAGAAAATGAAGAAAGGCAGAAAGTTTTATGCTTCCCTGCTTCTTTTCACCGCTGCCCTCTGCCCCTTATCCGGCAATCCGGATTTCGGCACGGGCCCGGCAAAAGCAGCAGAAGCCACAGTTTCCGTTCCCCGAAAACTCCTGGCCACGGTAAAATCAGGCTATGTCAAGCTTAACTGGACGAAAACAGCCGGGGCAGACCACTATTTTATCTACCGGAAAGCCGGCTCCGGCTCCTACAAAAAGCTCGCCACCGTCAAAGGAACTGTGACTTCCTGGATCGACCGTACGGCTCCCGGCGGAGGGAAATTCACCTATGCCGTTTCCGCTGTAAAAAACGGAAAAGTAAGCAAACGTAAGACCGTAACCAAAACTCTCGCCTCCCGGCCCGTTCAGCCGAAGCTCAGTGCTCTTACCTATTCTAACAATGCACTGAAGCTCACCTGGCAGAAGTCGGCCAATGCCACCGGCTATCTCATTTACCGGAAAGTCAGCGGAGGCAAGTTCGTACAGGTGACAAAGATACCTCTGAATGCCTCTGTCCTTTCCTATACGGATTACACCGTCCAGAAAAATAAAACCTACAGCTACACAGTTCAGGCTGTGGCCGCCGGTGTCCGCAGCACCTACAGCAAGACCGGCCTTACCCGGACCTGTCCGGAGTACCGTTCCATCGAAAATACCGCTTCCTCTTATTCCATCGAGGCAGATGTAAAGCTTGCCGGAACCGGCAGCGGCTACCATGCCAAGCTTGTGGCCTGCACAGCGACCTCTGCCATCAGCTTCGGCATCCAGTACGATAAGTATGGTATCCCGCCCTATACGGACAAGACGGCTTTCATCGTAGAAAATGTCAAATCCAACAATCCTGGCGATCAGGACTATTCCCGTACCGGCTTTGCAGCCCGCAACAAGACCTATCATCTGATGCTCACCATCCGGAAAAATGGCCTATGCGAATTCTATGTGGATGGTGTCCGCGTTGGCTATGCCATAAACAAAAACCTGGCCAATCAGAATGACATCGCTCTTCGCATCGAAGGCTCTGCCCGTTTAAACGGAGACAGTGTCAGCGCCTCATTCAGCAACATCCGGATCAAAAAGAACGGAAAATATGACGCGGAACGGAGCTGGAACACATATGATTTCACTACAAATACGGGAATCAAGGCAAATACCAGCCGTTTTGAAACTGCCCGCGCCGTCACCATCAAAGGAAAGGTCAATGGACTGACCAAAGATCAGGATTGGGACTGCGCCTATGACAAAGTTTCCGGCATCATTCAGTTCTGGTAAAAAGTTCCGTATTTCACGGCTTTTTTATACACAGTGGAAAGCATTTTCTGCCAAACTATTCACCAAAGGAGATTTATTTTATGAAAGATACTGCATTAGTCGTCATGGCAGCCGGTATCGGCAGCCGTTTCGGAGGAGGCATCAAACAGCTGGCCCCGGTGGGTCCCAATGGGGAAATCATTATGGATTACTCGATCCATGATGCGCTGGAAGCCGGTTTTAACAAGATCGTCTTCATCATCCGCAAGGATATCGAGGAAGAATTCCGCACCGTCATCGGAAACCGCATGGAGAAGATCGCTGACGTTTCCTATGTATTCCAAGATATGTACGATCTGCCGGAAGGCTTCGCCTGCCCGGAAGACCGCAAGAAACCCTGGGGAACCGGTCAGGCCGTTCTCGCCTGCCGCAAGACCTTAAATATTCCCTTTGCCGTCATCAATGCCGATGACTACTATGGAAAAGAAGGCCTGAAAAAAATCCACAAGTTCCTCGTTTCCGAACAGCCGAAAGACGGCAAAGCTCACTACTGCATGGCGGGCTTCATCCTTGGAAATACCTTAAGTGAAAACGGTTCCGTCACTCGCGGCATCTGCAAGGCCAACGAAAACGACCATCTGACCCACGTCGTTGAGACCCACGATATCTGCAAGACCGCAGAGGGTGCAGGCGTTCCCGACGGAAAAGGCGGCCTTACCCCGGTAGATGTGCATAGCCTCGTTTCCATGAATATGTGGGGATTCACACCGGATATTCTGGACATTCTGGCCAAAGGCTTCCCGGAATTTTTAAGCCAGATCAAGCCCGGCGATATCAAAGCCGAGTATCTTCTGCCCACGATCGTCGATCAGCTGATCCAGAGCGGCCAGGCCGATGTGACCGTCCTGCCCACCCACGACAAATGGTTTGGCGTGACCTACAAAGAAGACAAAGACTTCGTGATCCAGTCTTTCAAGGAACTCATCGAAGCCGGCGTTTACCCCGAAAATCTTTATAACTGACAGAAAAGAGCTGACAGACCCATGAGAAAACCATCTCTCTATTTACGAAATGTTGTCAGCGCGCTGATTCTGGCCGGTGCCTGCCTTATGGCAGGCACTTCCGTTTCTGCCGCTGATATTCCTTCCGCTCTGCCATCGGCGGGGCTTCCCTCTCTTCCGGACTACGGATCGACTGACACCTACTCCCGTTCCTACGGGACGCTTCCGGAAAGCTATGACTCCCGAAAACTCGGACTGATCACTCCCGTCCGCAACCAGAATCCCTGGGGAACCTGCTGGGCCTTCGGCGCTCTCAGTGCCGGAGAAGCCAGCCTCATCAAAAAAGGACTGGCAGACACCTCTGTGGACCTCTCCGAGCTTCACCTGTCTTACTTTTTCTTCAATTCCCCCACAGATCCTCTGGGAAATACAGCAAAAGACACGGTAAGTCTCCCCACCACCGCTTCCAACTACCTGGAATCCGGTGGAAACAACCTCTTCACGATGTTTGAGCTGGCCAGCTGGACCGGAGCCGCCCCAGAAGCTCTGGCTCCCTACGAAAATTCTTCCAGCATTCCCTCCTTAAACAGCGCCCTGGCCTATGAGGACACCGCTCATCTTCAGAATGCCCGCTTTGTGAGCACAGCGGATCTTGACAGTGTGAAAAAGCTCATCATGGAATACGGCGCTGTCTCCTCCGCTTTTTACTACGACAGCCGTTATCTCTCTGACAGCAGCGGTTATTATTACCCCAGAGTTGCCTCCTACAACAACCACATCGTCACTCTGGTGGGCTGGGATGACAACTATGCCGCCTACCACTTCAAAGAAGGCAGCCGTCCTTCCTCTCCCGGGGCCTGGATTGCAAAAAACAGCCACGGTACCAGCTTCGGCGACGGCGGATATTTCTATATCTCCTACGAGGACAAGACGCTGAATAACCGGAAAGACGCCCTCTCCTATGCCTTTGATCTGGAGAAAGCCGACAACTATGACCACAACTATCAGTACGATGGTTCCTTCGGCGCTTCCACCCTGGATCTGGACAATGGAGAATGTCTCGCCAACATTTTCACCGTCAGCGGAAATCCCGGTGGCAGAGAACAGCTCAAGGCCGTCTCTTTCGCTCTTTATACTCCGGACGTCTACTACAGCATCCAGGTGTACAAAAATCCGGACCCAGGCGAACCGGAAAGCGGAACCGCCATGTTTTCTTCCAAGCAATATGGCAGCACCACCTACAGCGGCTATTACACGATTCCACTGAAAACCCAGCCTGTCTTCGAGGAAGGAGATACTTTCTCCGTAGTCCTCACCTTCCGTGGAAAAAATCAGACCAGCGTGGACACCTTTGTGGACTATACCTCCAACACAGCCGGCATCCAGTTCCATTCCTCCGCCACCGCAGGGCAGAGCTTTTATAAAAGCAGCGGAACCTGGAAAGATATGACCAGCATCGGCAATAAGAGCGCTGTGGCCCGTATCAAGGCCTTTACTAAAAACACAGCCGCTGCCGTCACTCCCGGAACTGGTTCTGCTTCCAGCTCAACGGTCAGCCTTTCCACACCAAGAATCAAAAGTTACCTCTGCCATGGTTATAACAGCGTTTCTCTTTCCTGGACAGCAGTCAGCGGAGCCACCGGCTATAAGGTCTACCGGAGCACCTCCCTCAATGGCACTTATACACGGATTCTCACCACGAAACGCACCAGTTTTACCGATACCAAGAGAATAACCGGTGTCAACTATTACTACCGGATTCGGGCCTATAAAACCTCTGGAAGTACCACCATCCACAGCGGCTACTCCAGCACCGTCCGCGTCCGTGTGATCCCGGCAACACCTTCCATTCAGAATGTGCGCCTGGCAAACGGCAATCGAAATCTCCTACTGACCTGGAATGCCGTCAGCGGAGCTACCGGCTACTCCATTTACCGCAGCACCAGCAAAAACGGTACTTACCAGAGAATCAAAATTATCACCTCCGGCCGTACCCTCTCCTATCTCACCAACCTTCCCAAAGAGGGAACCTCATACTACTATAAAGTACAGGCTTACCGCCTCGTCAACAGCAAATACGTCTGCGGTTATTCCTCTTCCCCGAAAGGCTATTACCGGAAGAAAAACTAATTTCATAAAAAAAGACGTCTCACCCTCATCCGAATGATGAAAGTGAGACGTCTTTTTTAATTGTCTTTTTTCCTGCCGCTGATCTTTCTCGCGATAAAATACCGCGGTCTTCCCTTGACTTCCTCGTAAATCTTCGCAATATAAATTCCGATGACGCCAAGGCTCAACATGATGAGGCTGCCTATAATCAGAAGAAGCAGAATCACCGTCGTGAAGCCCTCCAGCGCATGGCCGCAGAAATATTTTACCAAGGACTGGATTCCCAGCACCACCGCCAGCAAAAGGGTCAGCACACCGGCCACCGTGATCATCTGCAGCGGCGCGGAGGAAAAGCCTACGATATTCCGAACCGCATATTTGATCAGAGACCAGGTGGACCACTTGGATTCCCCTTCGGTACGCTCCTGAACGTCAAATTCCACACTGGTTGTCCGATATCCAACCCAGGAAGAGAGCGCCCGAAAAAAGGCATTTCTCTCCGGCATGGAAAGCAGAGCCTCCACGGCCTTCCGGTCCATCAGCTTGAAATCCGAAGCCCGGGACATATCGATCTGAACCGCCTTGCTCATGATTTTATAGAACATTCCGGCACTGGCCCTATGAAGAATGCTTTCCTTTCCACGGCTTCTCTTCACGCCTTCTATCACTTCATAACCCTGTTCCCAGAGACGGTACATCTCCACCAGAGTCTCTGGCGGATGCTGCAGGTCACAGTCCATAACGGCGATACAGTCGCCCTCCGCATTGGCAAGGCCCGCAAAAATCGCTGATTCCTTACCAAAATTTCTGGAAAAACGAATGCCCGTCACATGGCTGTTTTTCTCCGCCGCTTTCTCGATCATTTCCCAGGTCCGATCCTTGGAGCCGTCATTTACAAAGACCAGCTCAAAAGGAATTTTTTCTCTTTCCATAATCCCGCTCACAACATCCGTTGTCTTCAAAATCATTTTCTCTTCATTATAGGCGGGGATTACAATTGATAACATCTCTGTCGTTCCTCTCTAAAACTCGATCTCTTTCAGGTAACGGCCCAGCGCATCCTGCCAGGTCGGGAGGGGCTTAAAGCCATTCTCCACCAGTTTGCTCTTGTCCAGTCTGGAGTTAAACGGGCGTTTTGCCTTGGAAGCTCCGTACTCCGCTGTTGTCACCGGCTTTACCTCTACCTTTGCATACTCCGTATGCCCCTGCTCGATGGCCTGACGGAAGATTTCCTTCGTGAAATCATACCAGCTGATGTAGCCGCCCTCGTTGGTCGCATGATAATAACCATATTTCTCGGTCCCGATCATATCCACCAGCAGTCTCGCCAGATCATAAGTATACGTCGGAGTTCCAATCTGGTCGCAGACAACGGTCAGTTTGTCATGGGTCTTACCCAGATTCAGCATCGTCTTGATGAAGTTCTTTCCGTTCACGCCAAATACCCAGGCAATCCGGACAATGAAATATTTCTCCAGATTCTCAGAGACAGCCAGCTCTCCGCCAAGCTTCGTCTCTCCATAGACATTCAGCGGCTTGTAGGTCTTGCAGTCCGGCTGCCAGGGCTCCGTTCCCATTCCGTCAAAGACGTAATCGGTGGAAAGATAGACCATCTTGCAGTCCAGTTTCTTACATGCAAGGGCGATGTTCTCAGTTCCGGTCACATTGACCTTGCGGACCTTCTCCACCTTGTCGTCATCCTCCGCCAGATCCACAGCCGTCCAGGCTGCACAGTGTACCACCACGTCCGGCTTAATCTCCGTCAGCACCTTCTCCACAGCCTCTTTGTCTGTGATATCCAGCTGCACATACGGCATTTTCGTCACAGCACTGCCGTCTGCAGCTCCACTGTACTCCGGAGCGATATCGGAACCAACACCCTCGTACCCCCTCTTTGCCAGTTCATTCATCACATCATGGCCCAGCTGTCCGCCGACGCCTGTTATAAAAATTTTCATATTAATTAATTCTCCTTTGTTTTTCTAACAGATAAAAACCTAAGGTTCTTTTCATTTTACTATACTAGCAGAAGTTTAGCAAGAGTGGCCTTATTTACTTACTCTCTCCCCCTTCTTATATTCTTTTTATTATTTTTTTAATAATCTTTTGACTAGGTTCCTCAATTGTAATACAAGATATCAGTGCAACACCAATTGTTATAATTACACTTAATAAAAACAACCAAATCTCTCCTACAGCGATATTGACTTTTTTGAACACAAATACAATAATTTGTTGAACAAAAAATCCATATAAATATATCCCATATGAAATTTCATGTTTCACAAACATTCTTGAAAAATATGGTTTTTCAGCTAACGCAAAAGAAAAAACGAAATATGAAAAAATTATATATCTTAATATTTCATAACATACTGAATTTGCATTCAAACAAGACAGACATAATAATAATATACTAGCAACCTGCAAATTCAATTTTTTTTGAACACATGGATATGTAAATATCATTCCTATAAAATACCATGGTATTAATTCTAATGCTGATGCAATATCTGTACCATAAATAACCCAAAACCAATCTGGATACTTTTTTAAGCGTAAAATCTGTACTGCACATAAAAGACCTGTTATCATTATCAAAAAAACAAATGATTTTTTATTTTTTTTATTAGCCCCTATTAGCGTAAGTATACACGGCACTAATATATATAAACTAACTTCCACTGGCAAGGTCCATAATGATCCATTGACTGCATTCGGATAAGGATTATTTGAGAATACACCTGGCAATCCATAAACAGGATATAACAAAATATTTTTCAAATAATATGAAACCTGCGAATTCATATAATATTCCCGCATAGGTAAATCAGATAAAAGGGGGCCTACCACATATGCAGCAATAACAGTATATATAACCAAAGCAGGAAAAATTCTAAATATTCTTTTAATACTATAACGTAATGGATTAGGATCAGATAACCAACTTTTTGAAATCAAGTACCCCCCTATTAAGAAAAAGATTTTAACTCCAAGGCTCTGTATTCCTTGGCCCCACAATGTTGGCAAGGAATACCCACCTATGTATGCCATATGTCCTGCCATAACCATTATTGCTGCCATAAACCGAATAATATTAAAATTATTTTCTCTTGAATTTGTTTTTCCTTCCATAATTCATCCCTACTCATTTAGTTTTTCAAGTTTTAATTTTTCAAGTGCTTCTGCACACTCTTCCCATCCTGCATTTGCTTTTCCCAATGCTTCTGCACACTCTTTCCATCCTGCATTTGCCTTTTCAAGTGCTTCTGCACACTCTTTCCATTCTGCATTTGTCTTCTCAAGTGCTTCTGCACACTCTTTCCACCCTATTAGAATTTGCTGATTATCTTTTTGTAATTTTTCTAACTCTATATTTTTCCTTACTATTTCTTCAGCATCCTGTTGATTTTTCTCTAAAGAGGCTCTCATCCTTTCCTGTAATTTACTATTTTTATTACTCACTCGTTTAATTTCGGTTTTTAACTGTTCTATATCCGACTGCATTTTTTGTTCAAATTTATCTGCCTTTTTTAACTCTTGAGCACATTTACTCCAACCTGCTTCTGCACTCGCCACCCGTTCCTCTAAAATAGTTCGTTCATTAGGAAGCGTAGAAAGTTCAAGATTTTCACCATAGCCTTCACCTTTCAGTTTCCTTTCCAATTCAGCTATAAGATCAATACTTTTTTCATTCAACAACTTTTTTAAATTTGTAGTTTTTCCTTCACCCTTTTGAGATGAATACGTTAATGCATATAAATGTTGTATTGCATGGAAGTAAGGATTTAACTGTATAAATTCATACACATACGGTTTCTCAGATTTAATTTTCTCTAAAAAATCAGTATAACCATATGTACTTCCTACATACTCGCAATCTAATGAAAAATCATTATTTTCATTAATTTCACTTATCCATTCCAAAAAAGACCTTTTTGTAAAATATTTGGTATGAGTATTATCAAGTACTCCAGACTGTTGATAGTTAAAATGATCTCTTAACAAATTCAAAAAGATATCTCCGTTATTTACATTCGGAACACTAATTAAAATCTTTCCGTTTTCTTTTAAAAAAGGAATAACATTTTCAATCACCGCTGTTGGATTAATTACATGTTCTAGGATATCAATTAATGCAATCTTATCAAAAAGAATTTTAGCCTTTTTTAACTCTCGATATCCCGTTTCTTCCATATTCACCTGCTCAATATTACACACAAAGACTTTCTTATAATTACCTGACTCTCTAGCCTGTACACATGCGGTAGGATCTATATCAATACCATATATATCACAGTTTTTATGTGCAATCACTGCCCCAAATTTTCCTTCACCGCATCCAATATCAAGAACGGTGTCACCATTCTCCACTAGCCTTCCAAGCATAGCTACATTTACATTTAAATTATCTTCATTTACATGAAAATCTGCATTATGATATCTGTTATCATTGGTTTTCCATGTAAGCTGGTTTGTCTCACCGTTCCCATATTCCATAATATAATACCTCTTTTCAAGCTTGACCTAAGATGGATGTGATTTTCGTATTATCACCATAAATAATTTTTGAATCATATGGTCTGTCTGGATAAGCCCCATATTTTAACTTAATATGAAGATTATTTTCTTTAATAAACTCCTCTACTTTTTCCTTCAAAGCAACCGGTCTTCCTGTACAAACATTAATAATTCCTGTTATTGTTTCCTGAGTACTTGCAGCCACAATCTGATGTGCAAGTTCCTTTATATCAATAAAATCATACTTATTTTCCCCTGTCGTAAAAGGAAATTCTTTTTTTCCGTCTTCTTCCGCTTCCAATAATTTTGTAAAAATAGAGCTATTTCTACTATCATCTCCCAAAATATAATATGCACGCAGCCAATATAATTTTATATCCGTATTCTTTGTCATAAGTAATAAAGCTTGTCGCAATGCATTTTTAGCGACCCCATATTGAGACAATGGATTACACGGAGTATTTTCATCAATTTTACCTTCCCAAAAGCCAATCTCATGCATAGTCCCCATAACAGCAATCTTCTTGCATCCGCCATCCATCAAATTTTTCAAAAAAGTAAAATGCTTTGATATATTTTCCATATGTTTAGAAGAATTGTGCACAAATCCATCTTGCCAAGCCAAATGAATACACAACTCTGGCCTTTTAAGTTCCTCATAAACATTTTCATTTCCAGAAAAAATATCCACATCCAAAATACTGGCTCTTGAATCAATCTCTTTATGGTTCAGATCCACGGCGTATACCTCATGCCCTTTATTTAATAATTCTTTTACAACATGTTTTCCCATATAACCCGCTGCACCTGTAACAACAACTTTCATCTTGTACCTCCTAAAAATATCCTTTTTTATGCAATTCTCTTTTTTTAAAAATGTCTTTGATAGGTAATAAATTCCCCATTAAAGTAAATGCTGCATTTTTAGATACATTTCTCGAAATTTTTCCCGAAATATGAATCACATCAACCATACGTTCGTCTTCCCACTCCCATACAATTTCAGGATCTGGATATAAAAATAAGATGGCACTTCCATAATTTATACCAGTATGCACGCAATCTTTAAAATCAACAATTCTTTTTTCACCATTCGTAAACCAAACAACAATTTCAATATTTTCTAAAACAAATAATCCCTCTTCACAGATATCAAAACGCATTGCTTTAATATCCTTCATTTTTTGTTCTAATAAAAACCAAATATCAAACTCCGGATATTCTTTTTCACTTATAGCTTTTATTTGCATCTGCTCATTAAAAGAACTGCCTTTACTATAATAGAAAGTACTTGTTAATGCTGATTGACTCTCCAATTGTCCAAAATTATTTTGTTTTTCAAACATATTAATAATTTTTCCTACACTTCCCACTGGAAAAATGATGTTTTTCTTATCAAAACTATTTTGAATTTCCTTATAACTATTTGACCAGGCATCTTCATCATGAAGAGTCGCAGAAGTCTCAATATTTTGCCAAAACCGGTAAATGGCTGTCGGTTCACAGCAATCAGAAACTCCACAAATAGAAGCCGTTCTGGTAAAATATTCCCAGTCTTCCATAACATTTAACTCTTCATTAAAAATAACTCCCCATTTTTGAAAAATCCTTACCGGAAACGCCAGTGTCATTAACGGGCATCTATTCACCGTAAACTGCGACAAGAAATCATAGGGTACACAATAGGATGCAATGGGTGCCGATTCAGCCCGATATCCAATTTTTTTTATATTCGCCCAGTTCTGTGCAAATGCATATGAATGTAAAATACGGCCTTCATTTCCTGTATGTATTTTCCAAAATGATTCCACCCAATTATCAAAAAGAATATCATCATCGTCAAAAATAGCCGCATACATTCCCCAGGCATGAGCAAATCCAAAATTAATGGGTGTAGTTCTTGTTCCCTCATCTAATTCGAAATACCGTAATTTACTCTTTATATTTTCTTCCTGATCATCAAGAATTTCTGCTATACTCTTCTTTTGTGCAACACTTGCCTTATGTGCAATCAAAAGGATTTCAAAATTCTGATTACTTTGAGCGTTTAAACACAACAAAGCTTCTCTTAAACCATCCGGTCTTTTTCCTTGTGTACGAATAATTACACTTAAAAAAGGCTCTGATTTCTTGTCTTCCTGTTCTATAATTTTTTTATATTTTCTGTTAAACAGACCATCTTCACAAATACCCATATGTTCTTGCAGATCAGCTAAATATTTTCCAATCTGTGAAGTCTGCGGCATATCTTTTAAAAAATCAAATATATAATTTTCCTGCTTTTTCATATTATCTTTCCTTATTTACTAAATTTAAAACGCATCTCACAATACTCATCCCCTAAAAAGCGGCCAATTTTATGAGTTTTATCAATTACCTCTGGCAATCTTCCTTCTTGTTTTCTTTTTTCAAATTCTTTTACTGCTTTTTTCTCACTTTCACCTCCCCGTGAAAATACCTCGCATAAATATTTAACACGATCAGGCTGTGCCCATTTATACGCAAGTAAAATAGCTGCTTCCGCTGAATAATAGACTTCTGCTCCGGTTGGCTTCCATCCGCCATCTACAGCCAATTTTTTTGCATGGTATGCAATCGCTGATGGAACATAAATAATTTTATATCCCGCCAAACGGATTCTCCAAGAAAAATCCAAATCATCACAATACATAAAAAACGTATCTGCATCAAAGCCTTTTATTTCTTTAAAAATTTTGGTTTTGAAAACAGTACATGCCGTCGATGCCCACTCTGTTTCACCTGTTTTTATATCATATTCTTTGGCATGTTCCAACGGTGTCTGTCTTGCTTCTGCCAATCCCACTTTTGGATCTTTTAATACCATCAGCATTCTAGTAAGACATTGTGGCTCTAAAATCACATCTGGGTTCATAATCATCATAAAATCCGCTGTACAATTTTCTCCCATCAAATTGTGACCCTTAGCCGTTCCTGAATTAAAGCCAAAAATTCGGTACTGAAACTCCATTTCATTATTTAAGTTTTCATTTATTCTTCTTACATCTTCTTCTGAAAAAATCCTATTAGGAGAAGCATCTCCATACACCAAACTTACCTTCAATTCTCCAACTTTTTTGTGATATACTTGAACTGTTTGTTTTAAGGCACTTATTGCCTTTAATAATGCTTCTTTCTTATTTCCATAAATTACGGATTGTATCTGTAACTCCATCATCTCTCCCACCTTTTCTTTTTTCTATACCCAGACAAGATGGCCGCATTTGTCTTTATATAGTACTTTTTTTCTTTTTCCCGCATTACCTTTAATGCTTTATCTAGTTTATCTTGGCGTCCTTTTTGTTCCTTTTCATTATAGGGTACTCTGTACTCTGAAGTTGTTTTTTCTACATATTCAAATGCACCCTCTTGTGAATATCGCAACCACAAATCCCAATCTTCCAAATAGTCTAATTTAGTATCAAATCCGCCATATTTTTCATATAATTTTCGTGAAAACAAAATCGTCTGAATCGGGATAAAATTATGATAACATAATTCTACACCATTAAATTTTACTTGATATCTCTTATTATAATCTATAATTCTATATCTGTATGGACTCTTGTTTTCTACTATCAGCGGAGTTTCAAATCCAAAAGCATACGCAGCGATTCCTTTTGTCTTTTCTATTGCGTTAACTAAGCATTCCAAATGGTCTGCAAAAAAGACATCATCATCATCCAAGAAATTCAGATATTCTCCCTGCGCTAAGGACAAACCCAAATTTCCTGCCACAGATCTTCCTCTTTTTTTCCCCGTTGCCTGATAACGGATATTTAATTCTGGAAATTCTTTTTTTATCATATCATAAGAAGTAGCTTCTCCATCTTCTACTACAAGCACTTCAAAATTTGGATACGTTTGATTTTTTAAACTTATCAGCGCCTCTCTTAAAACTTCCGGTCTTTGACATGTTCGAATAATAACAGAAACTTTTTTATCTGCTTTTGAAATTTCCGTTTTATAAAAACTTCCATCTCTTATAATTTCATAATCCCACCCAATAAATTTTGCTACACTCGCATCATTAAATCTGGTTTTCCAAAAATGCTCCGCATTTTTCCAATGACTTATATAAGCAAGCCATAATTGTTTCTTAGCGCCAGGAAATGGTTCCCTATTTACCATCAAAACCTTAAAATAATCTATGTGCCCTTTCAAAATTTCAGCCATAGAGCCATATCTGTATCTTAACAATAAATTATTTATTAGCGAGTCGACATACTGACGCGGTTTAACTTCGTTTGCTTCCAAATAAGAATAATGAAAAATTCCTACTTTAGGACAATATTTTAATATATATCCTGCCGCTCTTATGCGCCAACTCAAGTCAACATCTTCTGCATACATAAAAATATGCTCATCAAAACCGCCAACTTGCTCAAACACACTTCTTCTAACAGCAAACGCAGCTCCAGATACCCAACTAGTTTCTCTTGTAACCGGATCATAAATCTTAGGATGTTCATATGGTAACTGCCTAAATTCCCACACAGCAGTCCTTCTATCTGCCCTGTTTATTTCTCTTCTTAAAGAAGCTAATGTTTCTCTCCTCATTTCTGTATCTGCATTAATAAAACAGATAATATCTTGGTCTCCCTTTCGGGCTCCATAATTATTTGCAGCTCCAAATCCCTTATTCTCGCTCATTTGCAATATTTCAAATTTAGCAAATGAACACTGTTTTTTTATTTTCATACAAACTTCATAAGTTTTATCAATAGAATGGTTATCCACTATATATATACAAACTGTTTCATCCGATATATCCATCATGGCATCTGCTATTGATTTAATACACTTATCTAACCATTTTTCTGAATTATAAGTAACAATTACTATATCCATTCATAGCCCTCATTATTATACAAATAAAACATTTTCTTTTTTATTTGCATATACAGAAATTTCACTTGGTATTTCTATATAGGATGAATTATATCCTTGATTTATTACTTCTAACTGCATTGTCCCATGAAGCCAGGTAAGCATCTCATGATGCGCTTGTGTTCCCTGCCCAATTGCTGCCCCTACCAGATAAACACCATTCATAATTCGAGGAAGTTTGTAATTATATATGACTTCTATAATATCACCTTCTTCTCCATTTATAACTTCACCTTGATTGATAAAATTGTTAATATCAAACAAAGGAAGTCCTTTTGCTGTCTCTAATACAAAGCCCACAATCAAATCATTTGCTTGCCGTAAACACTCTACTACAACATGTGTAGTATACGTTTTGTCCACATATAAAGTATTAACATACTCACCATTTTGATCTGTGAAATACACTGAACGTATCGCCACCTTATCATTTTTAAATCTATCAGCCACAAACGAAACTGCTGGATAATTCTTTTTTTCCGTATTTCTATGGATAAAAATATTACCACTTTTTTCATCCGTAATATGTCCTGACACATATTCTGAAGATTTACGTTGTGCATCCATATACATGTCACATATAGATCCAGCCTCACCAAATGCTCTTGTAGATCCTTTTTCCAACCACAAAACTCTTGAACACATTTGCCGCACACTTCCAATATCATGCGACACAAATAAAATAGTAACTCCCCTTTTTCTCAATTCGTCAAACTTTTTAAAACACTTATTTTGAAAGAAAACATCTCCAACACTTAAAGCTTCATCAACAATCAAAATATCTGGTTCTACATTAATCGCTACTGCAAATGCAAGTCGTGCAAACATACCACTTGAATAAGTTTTTACCGGATGATTAATAAAATCTCCAATATCCGCAAACTCTATAATTTTACCAATGCGCTCATCCATTTCCTTTCTGGTATATCCCATCATTCTTCCATTTAAATAGATATTCTCAATTCCCGTATATTCATCATTGAAACCTGCTCCAAGTTCCAACAAAGCAGAAACTTTTCCTTTGATTGTTACTTCGCCCAAAGTAGAGCTTAAAACCCCTGTAATTATTTTTAACAGAGTGGATTTTCCTGCTCCATTTGTTCCTATTATACCTACTGTCTCTCCCTTTTTTACCTCAAAGCTTACATCATTTAACGCTCTAAATTCTTTATATCGTTCTTTATTTCCCAAATGAAATGCTTCCAGAATACGATCTGTTGGCTTATTATACATTTTATATATTTTTACAAGATGTCTTATTTCAATTGCTAAATCACACATATTATCTTCCTCTTATTTTATTATCAAAGCACATCTGCGAAGTGATGTTTCAATTTTTTGAATACATAAATCCCCAACGCAAGTATTATCAGCGCAACTGTCCAAAAGTATATTGTTGTCCCAATTTTATAACTACAAAAACTATTCTGCCTTAGGAAACTATCTCGATAACCGCGTACCACATAATAAATTGGATTATACTGTATTATTTTTTGAATATTTTCTGGCATAATATCTACTTGCCAAACAATAGGTGTAACCCAAAATATTACTTGAATCAGAATTGCTACTACCTGTGCCACATCTTTTAAAAATACATACAAGGCAGATGTAAAATATGAAATACCTACGCATAAAACAACCATATAAATCATATAGTAAATTAATTGCAGCCAATAAATACTCGGCATATACCCATATGCAAGAAAAAGGATAATAGTAAACACCACTAAAACTACTTGTATAAAAAAGACTGAAACTACTTTTGCCAACGGTAAAATAGTTATATTAAAAACCACCTTTTTCACCAAATAACTATATTCTACAAGACTATTTGTCGCATTTACAATTGCATCACTAATAAACATCCACGGTGCTAATCCGGCAACCAGCCACAATATAAAAGGATAGCCTGAAACTGCATCATTATTAAATCCGACTTGAAAAATAAACCAATATATAACCACTGTTATGATTGGTTGTATAAACGCCCATATCAGGCCTAAAATTGATCCTGCATACTTCGTTTTAAAATCGTCCATTGCAAACTGACATACAAATGCCGTATTCAATTCCATTTTTTTTATTTTTTTCTCATCCTGCACTCCTACATAAATTATATTTTATTCACTTTTTCAGCATTGTGCAATATATTGTACATGCTTGTATTATTCTTTCCATCACAAATTTCAGCCGTCCATACTCCCCACGAAACCGTCTGGAAGTGGCTTTCCCACTTTCGTGATGCATCTTAAGTGACGGATCATAAACGATTCTGTAGCCTTTTTTCTGACAGCGACAGGCCAGAATATATTCTTCATAATAAAACTGTGTCTCCGGATCAAAGGCTTTTTCTTCTGCTTTCACAAAAAGCGGAGTAAAAATCAGGCAGGCTCCGAAGGGAACAATCTTCTCTTTTTTACTTTTATAATAATCTTTGCTTTTCTTTCTTTCCTGTGTCTGCGTTCGTTCCATCCAGCGGTTATTCCAATAGAGCAGCGGGTAGATCAGCGGATAAAGCTTCAGTGCCATTCTGTTTTTCCGGATGGTTGCCTCCGCTTCTTCTTTTGTACGCAACCGCTCATCCATAGGATTCTGATGTTCCCCTGTGCCGCTCCGTATGATATCTGGTCCCAACACATGGCATTTACACTCCTGATAGGCCTGATACAAATGAGTTGGAAAATCCTTTTGTATAAATTCAATATCATTATTCAAAACCAAAATAAAGGAAGCTTTTAAGCGATCTCTCGCGTATTGATAGCCCAGATTGTTTGCCTCGGAAAAACCGCCGCTCCCACGATTGATCAAAACCGTAATGTTTGGCGCCTGCTGCTCATATTTTTTCTTTCTTTCAAAACGCAGGGCATCTTTTTTACCGATATCATTATCCACGATTACCAGCTGGACAGCTTCCTGCCCTTCCATAGAACAAATAGATTGTACACACCGATCCGTGATTTCAGAATCTCCGTAATGGAGAATGACGAAACTGATGATTTCCATCTACAATCTCCTTTTCTCTCAGAAACTCAGTAAAACAGCGGCCGCTTCCAGAAGCCCGCTTTTTACAAGACAGATCAGAAGCCAGACAGCAGCCTTTTGGGACAGCGGCACATTCACTCCTGAAAAAATCTTTGTTTTTGGATTTTTAGCATACTCCGGAAAATAAGTCCGCAGTATATATCTGATATATTGACATAACTCTCTCATTTTGTCCCTTGAAGCTCCTCTTCCCAGATCAAACAGACAGGTAGATAAAATACGGAGCACAAACAATTCATAAAATTCCGGGCTGTTTTTTATTCCCAGTTCCCGGACCTTTTTTATGGAATCTTCCAGAGCCCGATAGGGCAGCTGATAGTTTTTTAAACCTTTAAAATTATGCATAGCCGAGCTTTTATGCTGGACATAATAATACCCACACTCCGTCAATGTTCCTATTCTATCACACTCCGCACTGAAAAACAAGGAAATCGGCATATCCTCCCCCCTTGCTCCGGTCAAAAAGCGTACTTCATATCTTTCCCATAAATCTCTCAGATAAAAATGAGAACAGACCGCTGATATACGAAAAGTCCACTCTTCTTCTTCATACCTTTTATATGCACCCGGGATTATTTTTTTCAGAGTTTTATCTTCTTCATCTACAAAAGTAAGACCGCAGATGACCATTTCCAGATTTTCTTCGACGGCACAGCGGTAAAACTTTTCAATATAATCCGGCGCGATGTAATCATCCCCATCAACAAAAGTAAGATATTTCCCGGTTGCCTCGTCCAGCCCCCGATTTCTTGCTGCTGCCACTCCCTGATTTTTCTGATAGATCAAACGGATTCTTGAATCTGTCTTCGCACAGTCCTTAAGAAGTTCACCGCTTGAATCCGTACTCCCATCATCAATAAGCAGAATCTCCAGGTTCTGATACGTCTGGCTGCGAATGGAATCCACACAGGTTTTTATATATTTTTCATTATTATAAAATGGTACAATTACAGACACCTTATCCATATAATTCTCCATATCGTCTCGCTGCTTATCAGCTGTGTCTTTGTCTCTGAAACGTTATAAATATAGTTTTTCCGCCTTTTTATAAAACATTTCCAGTAAGCAGGCTACCGGTTTCGGCCAGAATTTGCAGAACATATAAATATCCTCCGCTCTCCGCTCACTTTTCTTCAGCATCTTGGCCGTAGTCGCTTCCTCGTGAATCCGATGGCACATCAGCCTTTTCGGTACATATACGAAAGAACCCTCCAGCCGTGAAAGTTTCTCCCATGCCTGCCAGTCCACATTACTTTTCATATTGTTTTCAAAGACAGGCTGTTCCGGCAAATGCTCTTTTACCAGCGTCACGGAGGGACAGCAGATGGGCGAGCCGACGGAAAGGATTCTTCTCCGCACAAATTTACTGTTTTGCAGCCCTTTGATTTTCAGCGGAGAAAGGAGGAAGCGTTTGATCCGGAGTAACTCGTTTGTTTCTGTCTTTCTTCCATCCCTCAGCTCACAGTAATCGGTAAAGGCTATCAAAGGATGCTTTGCTTTTTTCAGAAAAGCCAGGATGTTCTCGCTGTAATCCGGCTCATAGAGATCATCCTGATGGGCCAGCGTAACATAGGGCGTATCCGCACAGGAGCAGGCGAAGTTCCAGTCTGCGGAAATCCCCTTTTCCCCCTGGTTTACCTTCACCTGCAAATGATATTTTTCAGCAAGCCTTTCAATATGTTCATTCGGCGTTGAAGTTGCAATCAGAACCGGACTCTTCCTCTTCTGATTCAGCAGCGAACAGATACATTCCTCCAGATAAGGACTTTCCCCATACGCGCAAATTACAAAAGTATGTTTTTCTTTCATTCGTTCTCCGTTTTTTCCTTTTCCGCGTTTTTCTTATCCTGCTCTATTTTTTCTGAGATTGCCAGTTTCTGTGCCAGTTCTTTCACCCGATATTCTAATGTGGAAAGCTCTATCGTCATAAGGAATACTTTGAGAATCAAAAGGACAAAAATCAGCAGAAAAATAAAGTTGGTAGAAGAATAAATTCCAAGAAGAGAAGCGCCGTATATGGTAATCTCCGGGAAAATGCTTAAAATAACCAGACTGGCTGCAAACAGCATCCAGAAAATGGAATATTCTATCTGTAATTTAGACTGTCGGATTTTTTTTACCATGTATCCGGCTGTAATAAGCGAACCGCAGATCAGGGCGATCCGAAACATCAGCGAAATCATTTTCTATCATCCTCCTCCGTACTGTTTTCTATCACTGTTCTTTTCCTGAAGTTCTGTATCACAAGAATTGACAGCAGCATTTTTACCATATACATGATGGAGCGGGACCAGTTCAGATAACTCTGTCCCTGCATCCGTTCTTCCATGTGTACCTGCACTTCTCCCACTCTCGCTCCCTGCTTTACAAGGAAAGATACCGTATCCGGTTCCGGCCCATAGTTGATATTCAGCGCAAATTCCCGAATCATTTCCTGATTAAACAGGCGCATACCCGAGGTTGGATCGCTGATCTTTCTCCCTGTTGTCAGGTAGATTGCCAGAGAAATCAGGTTGCTTCCCAGCATGCGGAGTGTTTTCGGCTTTTTCTCCGTCACAAAGCGGGAACCGATCACCAGATCGTAGCCTTCCTGAATTTTTTCAAGCATAGGAGCGATATACTCCGGCAGATGCTGACCATCTGCATCCAGCTGAATGGCATATTTATATTTTTTCCGGTCCGCGTACCTCATTCCCGTCTGGAAAGCGCCTGCCAGGCCCAGATTAATTGGGAGATCAATGATTTCATAGCCTAACGAATGGGCAATTTCTGAGGTCCGGTCCATGGAACCGTCATTGATAATCACATAATCATACTGAGGATATTTCTCGATCAGATTTGTTACTACCTGGCAAATATTTTCCTCTTCATTAAAAGCAGGAATAATAACCAGAAGATCATTCCTCTTGTCTTTCATAGCTGTCTTCCTTTGCATGAATCCTTTTTCGTTACATTGTACTATAGAATCCTTCTCAAAGCAACTGTTGGCACATTTTGCTTATAGATAAATAAACAGTTGATATAACGCCGCCAGGCTGAGTACGACAGGCGGCAGCAGACTGAATTTCAGTGTCTTTTCTGAAAATTCCACGTTTCTTCCGCCCAGCAAAGCAAAACTCACAGGCGCCAGTATCGGAAAATAGTATCTCGCCTGAAGACCATTCATATGGTCCGTTCCCACAGGCGTATAAATCAGATACATGGAAGTCCAGACCAGAACGATAATACTCAGGCTGATCGCCCATAAGAAGACACGCATCTTTTTTGTTATCCTACATACGAACGTTCCTTTTATTCCTGAAAAACAGTCGAGTATCCACAGCACCGTCACCAGTAAAAACTCGCTTCCCAGTTCTCCCAGTCTTCCGAAATTTGCCAGCGCTGCATGACCAACGGAAAAATCACTGAGCGCTTCTATGATGGATGTGATCAGCATCTTCACATAGACCGCCGGATGCCGGAGAATACTCTGAAGCTGCAGAACGGCATCCGTATCGCCTCCCCTTGAATCTGTCATAATTCCGGTCTGTCCGTTGATCGTATAGCGGATCAACGGAACCGAAAATGTCATGACAACCACCGCACAACCCAGAAGTACAATTCCCCAGAACAGACGAAACTGCCTTTCTGAAGAAAATTTTTCTTTTGGAATCAGGCAGCACAGCAAAACCAGGGGGACATATACCGCCTTTGAAAGAGATGCCAGAAGCAGCACAAAAATGCTGACTGCAATGAGAATACTGCTTCTTTTCTGTTTTTCCCCAAAGACGATCTTCGCCCAGCATGCAAAACCAAACATCAGACCGGCATGCACGATTACATCATATGTATAGGTCGAAGCAATAAAAATCTGTGTTGGAATCATAGCCAGCAGAAGCAGAACATTTTTATAAACCGGAGTGATTTTTATCGCCAGAAACATCAGCACAAGATAGGTCAGCAGATTGATCGCTTTTCCCAGCAGAAAAAGCTGATAAAAAGACAGATTCAGATGTCTTCCAATCCACAAAGCCGCTGCCTGGTTAATATATCCGGTCTGTCTGTAGTTCCAGCCGACCGTCTTCTCCGTCATTTCTTTATTCTGATTATAGGCATTGTTCATATACTGGATAAAAAGCTGCTTTTCCTCCAGCGTATTATACATATCTTTGGGGATACGCTCCTGCATTCTGACCACTGCGTCATTTGTCTCGCTTGCATTTCCCCTGAACGACAGCTGGTATGCCGTCATAAAATGGATCTGTTCATCCCAGCCATTTTCCTGAATACCGCCGGTATAGAGAAAGCATACGCCTAAAATTCCTCCCAGAAAGACCAGGTATTCCACTTTTTTGCTGAGATAGTTCCATTTTTTCACAAAAAAAGCCAGCAGCAGGAGGGCAAGAAACGTGATAAGCATCCGATCTTTGTTATACTGAACTTTGTTATACAGCCAGATTTCCTGTATCGACGCATTGGAATCGCTGACTGCCAGAGAAAGAGCAGTGATTTTTTTCTGTATGCTGGTATAACCATATTCCAGTTCCGGCCAGTAAACATCCTCCGTCACGTCCAGAGTTTCAGCTCCGAAGGCATTTTCCCTTTTTGTAAAAAGCGTATACTCCGTCCGTTCTCCTGTATTTAAGCATAGCTTCATTTTTCCGATATAAGTCGGCTCCTTAAACACAATGCGGATTCCGGCGTTTTTCCGTTCTACGTTCTCGATCTCTTCCGAAATTTCTGAGTTTTCACTGATGCAAAATTCAACTTTTTTACCGGCGATTGCATTTCTGTTAAACACGAGCGTTTCTATCAGAACGGCAAGCACGCCGCATATAACAAAAATCAAAATTTCTTTTATAATTCTTTTTCCTGCTTTTTCTGTCATTTATCAATATCCTTCTATATCATCAAGCGATTTATGATTTGCCAGATTCTTCTTTTCCCCTAAAAACCTTCCTGATCTTCCCCGGCAGCCACAACAGCGCATGCCCCAGGCGATAGGAATGGGAATTTCGGACTTCTTCCAGGCGTTTTTCCTGCTCTGCTTCCAGTTTTGCCGTTCTTTGGGCTTCTGCTTTTCTGCACTGTGATACAATGACTTCCCGGTGCGAAGAGAGCCCGGCTTTGTAATGGCGAAGCAGGGTCTCCATCATGATCTGACAGTCTTCGGAAGCTTCCATAAAGGTCAGTGTGCCTTCAAAAACCTGTTTCCAGGCAGCTGCATAATCAAAAGATGCAAACTGTTCCACCAGTTTTCTTGCGTCCTGGCCCATCTTTTTCCTATGTTCGTCATCTTTTAATAAAGAAATCACAGCCTTTGCTGCCCCTTCCACATCTCCCTCCGGCACTGTGATCAGCCCCTGATCGGTCTTATAGAGTTCCACATAGGGAAGGTCAAAGCAGACTGAGGGCAATCCGTACAGCCTGCTCTCAATATTCGTACAGGGGAAGCCTTCCACCCGGGAGGTACTGATGCAGACAGCAGCGCTCTGATAAAAGCGTTCCACGTCTTTCTGAAAACCGCACAGCAGAATTTTTTCCTCCATATGAAGCTCTGCGATCCGATTTTTCAGCTGCCCGGTCAGGGCTTCGTCCCCTTTTCCGACGATCAGAAGCTCGGCCTCCGAAACTTCCTTTATGACTCTTGCCGCAATTTCCACGGCTGCGGCGGGATTCTTTTCTTCGGAAATTCTTCCCATCCAGAGCATGGAGAAACTGTCCAGGGAAGCCATCTTTTCCCGGCCCACCGAAAGATCGACCGGGTTCGGCATATAGGTGACACGGATTCCCAGACCCCGGTAAAACTCCACATCGGTTCTCGAGAGTGTCAGCAGGCAGTCGCAGAAGCGATACAGGAAGGGCATTTTTACAAAGGTCCTGTAGTAGCCTTCCATGGCAAATCGTGAAAAAACGCTGTGCGTACAGACAACAAAAGGAATCCTATGGCCTTTCAGCATCATAAGATCCCAGAATAACATATTTCCAAGATAAGCATGATAAACCATAAGGTCTATCTGCTCCTCCTCTATTATTTTCTCCAGCATTTCTGCTCTGGCCTCATAGTTTCCGCTTCTGATTCCTGCACAGTTCGGAAGCACCAGCCGCTTTACTCCTGCCGGAAGCTCATAATCCTCTGCACTGGGTTCTTCGTCTGTCAGAAGAACCACTTCATAACCCATAGAACACCAGAGCGGAATCAGCTGTGAGACCACTCGCTGTACCCCGCCATTGGAAAGCCGGTGATAATAGGTTGCAATTTTTTTCACCTGGCGGGCGTGAGCCTCTTTCAACCCGGAACGTTCCAGCTGCTCCGCCAGTTCGTCTTCTTTTCCGTAATATTTTTTTTCAAGGAAGCAGACGACTTCCTTTAATCCATAAATCTGCGTTAAAAGATCATAGCCTGATCCTTTTTCTTTCTGATTCAGCTCTTTTTCCCAGGTATTTACAGCCGTCTCAAGCGTTTCGTTTTCCATATCGTTTTGAAATTTCAGCAGATCCATAAACTGTTCCTTTCAGGTACTTACCGTCTCAAAATCTTCTTTGCCACCCGTTTCAGGAAATACTTCCCGCTGGATATCTTTCGTCCCAGCCAGCTCCCAGCACGGTAGCTGAAGGGAAGGAGGACGCTGCCGCCTTTCTGCTCCAAGGCGTTTTTCAGCCAGGCAAGGGAAGTCTTTCTCTGGGCCTCGATGGCCGCATTCACCGGCGCGTAATCAACAGGCTTTAAGAACTCGTCATTCTTCAGGATATCTTCGGGGCGCTCCGCATAGCGGTTCCAGAGGTTGAAAGCGCCCAAAAGGGATTCAAAGCGGGAGCTGCCTCTCGCCGGATTTCCGATGGCGATGAAAGGCTTGTTGAAAAGGATCGCCATACAGGTTCCGTGGAAGGAATCGGTGATGACAAAATCGCTGTTCTTGAAATAGTAAAGCCACTGTTCCACCTGAAGATTCTCGATGGTATCAGGCAGGTTCAGCTTCTTTTTGTTGGCCGGGAATTTATTGTACCAGCCATCCAGCATGTTGATAAGCTTCCGGTCCAGTTTTTTGGAAACATGAAGGAGGGCCTCCCGTTTTTCCTGGGTCGGATCCAGGATGTAGGTGGCGATGTAGGGTTCCTTCTCATCCAGACCGCAGTTGTCAGCCAGATCGCCCAGCACATGAGGATCGGCCATGAGCACCGGGTCCAGCACATGGTCTGCCTTCACGCCGAAGACCCGGCGGCAGATATCCACGCCTTCTTTTTCCCGGACAGAAATGGCGTTCATGCGGCGCATACACTTGACCGCTTTCTCTGTGAAATCCTTCGGCGCCTGAAAATCGCCGCTTCCAAAGGAGGTGGCGTAGGCGATCTTTTTCTTGTCGTCCCCGGCGAAATCGAGGAAATAGCTGTGGCCGAAGATCTTGGTGACACCGTAGTTCCAGAGCTGGTCAGAGCCGAGAACAAAGGCATCGCAGTATTTGTTCAGCTCGCCGATCTCAGACACATGGTAGGACGGGCTGATATCGTAATGCTCCTCCGCAAAACGGATCGAATGGCGGCCTTTCATACGGCCGTCGTCCGGTTTCAGGCGGGGATAATGTACCATCAGGGTGCTGTAGCCCAATTTCTCAATGGTCTGCTGCAGCGCGTAATAAGTGGCGATGCTGCCGTAGTTGCAGCCATACCAGACGCCTAAGATTCCCACATCGTAATGATCTTTCATACCTCTAACCTGCACTTTCCTGTTTATCGAATTTTCCTCAGAACTTTCTTTGCCAGCTCTTTTACCGGAGCCGGTGTCAGCTTCTTGATTGTTCCCTTAAGCTTTGCCTTTTTTCGGGCTTTCTGTACCTCTTCCAGGGAGCAGTTTTCAAGGACTGCGTCCACCACCACGGAGAGAGGCGCCTGGCCCCGGAGATCAAAGAATCTGGCCCGGTCCGGATGGATTCTGGTCTTTGCCCGGTAGCGGTTGTGCTTCACGGCAAAATCCACGGGCACCGGTTCGTCGAATTTGAGCTTCGGCTTGATTTCCATCCAGATCCGGTCGGCTTTTTCATTGTTTAAGAGCACCTCTGAAACGCCTAAAGGGTCTTTGTAATCCGGATTATATTTTTCCAGTCCCCAGAAATCGCCGATCGTGAAATCGCCCTGGCGGGGCGGAGCCGCGAAATGGCACTGGGCGCAGGATTCCCGGAGAAACAGAGATTTGTGGAAGCCTTTTTCAAAGGCATCCTCGTTGATATCGCTGATCTCCCGGCTTCCGTCTTTCCGGGTAGCCAGACAGACCATGCAGTTCTGGCCCGCATCCTTGGTACGGAAGAGAAACTCCTTCAGATCGTCCTTCGGGAAGCGTTCCTTCAAATACTCATTGAACACGCTCTGAGAGGGAACGCCGTGACAGACGATATCGGCAAGAATCAGCTTCTCCGTATCTGTTCTTCCAAGATATTTTCTCAGGCCCGCATTCTGGCAGGGGGTTCCCGAGAAAAGCACAGTTTTTCCATTTTTGAGGTCCTGTTTTACCTGGCGGTAGGAGAGGCCTACCCGGCTCTGCACATATTTGGATCGGCGGAGGGCCGAGAGCTCCTCCATCGAAGTGATCCGCCGGTGCTCGATCTCAAACTCATCGTTGAGGGCCACACCGTAGACCACGCCGCCCCGCTGAAATACATAATCAGCCAGCAGGGTAAAGATTGCACCGGAGGAGCTGACTTTTCGGATCTCGTCGGCTCCATAGGCGGCCCGGCAGTCCGGTTCTTTCCGGTTCGGCCGGTCGATCTCCAGCACCGGGCAGGTCTTTACACACTTTCCGCACTGGATACAGGTGTTTAAGTCCACCTTCGGAAAAACGAAGCCTTCCTTTCCCTCCTCCATGCGGATGGCATCCACCGGGCAGGCATTGGCGCAGGCGGCACAGCCGCAGCATTCGGACTCCGGCACGACGCGGATATCTTTGATTTCTTCTGACATTTGATCTACCTCCCGGTTTCTATTTCTCAATCTAACTCTTCTTTTACCGTCTCAAGGGCTGCTGCGATTACCTTATCCATATCGTAATATTTATAGTTGCCCAGACGGCCGCCGAAGATCACATTCTTCTCCTGGTCAGCCAGTTCACGGTACTTCGCGAAGAGCTCATTATTCTTCTCGTCGTTGATCGGATAATAGGGCTCGATGCCCGGCTTCCACTCGGAGGAATACTCTCTGGAAATGATCGTGGTGGGCTGCTTGCCGAACTCAAAGTGCTTGTGCTCGATGATTCTGGTGTAGGGCACCTCGCGGTCCGTGTAGTTTACTACCGCATTTCCCTGGTAGTTCTCCACATCGAGTTCTTCTGTCTCAAAGCGCACGGTACGGTACTGAAGGGTTCCGAGTTTGTACTGATAGAACTCGTCGATCATACCGGTGAACAGGGTCTTCCCGGCAATATCCGGATTCTCTTTGATGAAGTCAAAGTAGTCGGTGTTCAGCTTCACATCAGCGCCGTCCAGCATTTTCTCAACGATCTTCGTGTAACCGCCCATGGCGATTCCCTGATAACGATCGTTGAAATAGTTGTTGTCGTAGATGAAACGGAAGGGAAGACGTTTGATGATGAAAGCCGGAAGCTCGGTGCAGGGGCGGCCCCACTGTTTCTCGGTGTAGCCCTTGATCAGCTTCTCGTAAACGTCGCGGCCTGCCAGGGAGAGAGCCTGCTCCTCCAGGTTTTTCGGCTCGGTGATATGAAGCTCTTTTCTCTGCTCCTCGATCTTGGCCTGGGCCTCGGCGGGTGTGCGGATGCCCCAGAGCTTGCTGAAGGTGTTCATATTGAAAGGCAGGTTGTAGAGCTCGTCTTTATAGATAGCAATCGGAGAGTTGATATAGTTGTTGAACTCGGCGAACTGGTTCACATAGTCCCAGACTTCTTTATTGCTCGTGTGGAAAATATGGGCGCCGTAGCGGTGTACGTTGATGCCGTGTACATTCTCAGTGTAAACATTTCCCGCGATATGGTCTCTCCGGTCGATCACCAGCACGCTTTTTCCTCTTTTTTTCGCTTCATATGTGAAAACCGCGCCAAAAAGACCGGCTCCTACTACAAGATAATCGTATTTCATTCCTATTCTCCTCTTATTTTCTTCTCGCCAAAGCCTTCAGTTTTGCTTTGGTGTTGTCGCTGATCAGCGGACGCAGCACTTTATAGAGCTTTAGAAGCGCCTTCATGCCCGGCGATTTCTCGGGCTCCTGGTAGGCCTCGTTCCGTACCGGGGCTTCCAGCTTGTCTTTCAGCCATTTTCTGGAAGCTTTCCGCTCTTTTTTCAGGATCTCATGGATTTCTCTGTAATCAATGGGTTCCAGAAGATCCGGCCGCTTCTCAATCTCCTCCGCATCGTAGATAAAGCGTTTTTCCAGATGAAAAAGACCGGCCAGGGATTCAAACCGCGGCAGCCCTCTGCTGGCGTTTCCGATGCAGATAAAGGGCTTGCCGAACAGAATCGCGAAGCTCGCTCCGTGGCAAGAATCCGTGATGAGGAAATCGCAGTGGGAAATGTAATAGAGCCAGTCCTCCACCTTAAGATCCTCCACGATGCCGTCGAGATCCAGGGCTTTTTTGTTTACCTCAAAGTTCTCCGTGTAGCCGTCCAGCATATGGACCATCGGAAGATTTTTCTCCCCGGCCACATAGAGAAGGGCCTCTCTTTTCGCCTCCGTCGGGTCCAGAATATAGGTGCAGAGGAAAGGTTCCTTCTTGCCCTCCCGCTCTTTCGCTGCCCGGGAAGTTTTCATCAAATCGTCAAAAATCTTCGGATCTACGGCAAAAACCGGATCCAGCACCCGCTCCGGCACGATGCCGAAGGTATCCCGCATCAGATCCACTGCGCTGCTCTCGCGGACGGAAATCCCGTCAAAGCGCTCCAACAGGTGTTTCGTCTCCTCGATCGCCTGGGGCGGTGCAAAGAAGCCCGGATGGCCGAAGGAAGCCGCATAGGAAAGCTTCTTCTTATTGTCCGCCGCAAAATTCAGGAAGAAGGCTCCCTGATATTTTTCACAGATGCCGAAATTCCAGACCTGGTCGGAGCCCATGACAAAGCAGTCCGCGTAGTCGTTGAGTTTGCCCAGCTCATGGAACCGAAAAACCGGCGTTACCGGGAAATGTTCCCGCTGAAACCGTCTTCCGTCCGTCGTGAACAGGAAATCATCCGGTCCGATTCCCGGGCGGTCAATAATCACGGTCCGGTAGCCGTAGGATTCTATCAGGCGGTAAAGGGAATAGTAGGTCATGATACTGCCATAATTGCTGCTCCACCAGAGCCCAAGGACCGCCACATCGTATTTTGTCGTCTCTCCCATTTATCTCCCCCGTTTTTTTAAGCTTACAGCTCCAGATATTTTCTCCAGAAATTCATGCTCGTAAGCTCGGTATACCGTTTCGCATAGGTTTCTTTTGCTGCGTCATAATTCTTATCGATAAACCGCCACATCTTGAACAGGCCGATGAAGCAGGAAATCATCTTTTTGGCACTCCGCTTCGTCAGGATGCAGTTTCCGTTGGCATCGGTGTAGATCACCTCGGGAACCCGGTACATCTTGTACATGTTGTTGTAGGGCGGCATCACCAGAACCTTGTCTTTTTTCGCCGGCAGGAAATAGCCGTTCAACGTCAGGATCTGGAAATATTTTTTCACTTTTTTCACAGCGGCCAGCTGCTCCGGATCGGAAAGGACTTTCCAGTCAAAATCGGACTCCTTCACGCCCTTGTAGCCATAGAACTCCTCTTTCTTCTGTCCCTTGTAATTCATAGCCGCAATCTCTTTGTGCAGAGGCTCTGCTTCCTGCTGGATGAACCAGTCCATACCCCTGCAGAAATCCTCCACCGCACGGAAGTTCATATCCACATAATTATAACGGTAGCGGACGATATTGTTGATGACCCAGCGGGTGAAGATTTTCTTGAACTCCCTGGGGCCGTAGTCCGGATGATGAATTGCGTTTACGATGGCCAGATTCCGGATATCGTAATATTCCAGCGGACCCTGCATCTTGTTCTCGAAAGCCTCATGCCAGACGCAGAGACCGTTCATAAAAATGAACTTGCCATTTCCGATACGCATACCGTACTCCACGTCGTCTCTGTGGATAAAAAGCGGCAGAGGCAGATTATTTTTATCCAGTGTGCTTAAGGGATAGCAGGTGTACCACCAGCCGGTGTACTCTGCCGGTTCCTCTTCTTCCTCGTTCAAAAGCAGATTTTTAAGCTTTCTCATATCCAGATAATGGCGCTGGGCCACGATATTTCCGCGGTTCCAGCGGGCGCCCAGCTCGTACTGAACGTTGGGCTCGTCGATTCGCATGATGGAGCCGGCCATGACATAGTCCTTGTACTCTTCTTTCAGAAGGGAGAGGAATACATAGTTCACTTCCAGGCTGTGGGGCTGGATCACCGCATCGTCGTCCATCAGGAGCACATGGCTGATATCCTTTGAACTCTGCATCTTCATGGCCTCAATGATGCCTCTCGTAAAACCGCCCACGCCGCCGACGTTCCGGTTCGGATTGATCTGGATATAGGGGCTGTCGCCAATGATTTTCTCCGGATCCAGGGTCTTGGCGTTGTCGGAGATCAGCACATAGAGGTGACGGTACAGCGGAGAATCGGGATTTTCAAGAATCGTCTTTTTCAGCACGTTCATGTTCCGCTCCACATACTCTTCTCTCTTGAAGGTGCAGATATCCACGGCGATATTGACATTCATATTCACCGGCATCCGCACTTCCTCAAAATACTTTCCCTCCCAGAGGATAGAACCATGGGCATTGGATTTGACGCTGAAAGAATAGATGCCATTATCCTGTCCCTCACCAAAATCGAAAGTAAATACCTTCGGCTCCGCACTGAGAATGGTCTGCTCTTCCAGAATCTTGGTTTTCACCTGACCCTTGCTCAGCACATGATGCTTCAGAGAAACCGTAAAACTTCCCTGTAGCTTCAGACTCAGGGAAACGGTCTCAAGGACTGTATATTTTCTCCATTTTCCAATAGAAAAACTGTTAAAGAACGTATTGAAGTCAGCCGCCCCTCCCTTGTGGAAGACCAGACTGCCATCCTTCCCTGTCTCTACCAGTTCCTCATCCTTCCGGTAATACAGGAGTTCATCAGTATCAATTGCCTCCGGCAACAACACCTGTTTGATATCCATACGCTGTTTTTCTCCATTTCTATTTATCAATTCATTCTGTTTTTTTCTTATCCTTCGATTCTTTGACGTCTGCCGCCTCCATGGCCTCGATATATTTCGCGCAGACCTCTTTTGCCGGACCTGACATGACCGTATCGCCGTGATCCAGCCAGAGGGCATGGGTGCAGAGACTTCTCACCTGCTCGATATTATGGGAAACGAAAAGCAGGGTGGTGCCGCCATCCAGAAGCTCTTCCATTCGTTTCATGCATTTCTTACGGAAACGCACGTCTCCCACAGCCAGAACCTCGTCCACGATCAGGACGTCCGGTTTTACCACCGTTGCCACGGCGAAACCCAAGCGCGCTTTCATACCTGAAGAAAAATTCTTGATCGGGGAATCCAGGAATTTCTCAATTCCTGCAAACTCCACGATTTCATCGAAATGCTCCGCCATAAATTTCTTGGAATGACCCAGCACCGCGCCGTTCAGATAAATATTTTCCCGGGCTGTCATATTCGGGTCAAAACCCGCGCCAAGCTCGATCAGAGGTGAAATGCTTCCTCTCACGGTTATGGTTCCCTTATACGGCTTCATGATACCGCTGATTGCCTTTAAAAGTGTGGATTTTCCTGAACCGTTGATGCCGATCAGCCCCCAGGCCTCTCCCGGACGAATCTTTAAGGAAACGTCCTTTACCGCAAGAAATTCCTGGAACATCAGCTGATGCTTCAGAAGACGGATCACATACTCCTTGAGATTGTCCACCTTTTCACTGGCCAGATTGAAGCGGATCGTCACATGGTCCACATCTACAATATATTCTTCACTCATGCTGTTCCTCCGTCAGATATAAAGGATAAACTTATCCTGTACTTTCTTGAAATAAAAGAGTCCGATGCCAAGAGCCAGAAAAGCGATAATCCAGCCGCCCCAGAAAATCCTGGGTCCCGGAAATCTTCCGTAATAAACCAGGTCACGAAAACCTGCCACATAGTAATACAGCGGGTTGAAGGCTTTGATGATAAAGACAACCGTCGTATTTTTGATGCTGTCAAGATCATAGAACAGCGGGGTTGCGTACATCCAGGCGGTGATCACAGCCTGATAGATGTGCTGCATATCCCGGAAGAACACATTGATCGCTGACAGGAAAAAGCCGACTCCCAGGCTGAAAATGTAAATCTGCACCAGAATAATGGGAGAAAGCAGCAGGTACCAGCTGACCTTGGCGTGGGTGAACACGATAACAATGAGCATGGCCCCAAGGGAGAAGAAGCAGTCCACCAGAGAACTCGTCACCTTGGCCAGCGGGAAAATGTATTTCGGCACATAGGTTTTCTTAAGCAGCGTTCCGTTGCCCAGAATCGACCGCATGGCCGCCTTTGTCGAGGTACTGTAAAATTCAAAAAGAGTACGGCCGGTGATGAGATATACCGGGTAGTTTGTGATCTTTCTCTGGAACATCGTGGAGAACACCACCGTCATGACCAGCATGATCAGCAGCGGATTCAAGACGCTCCATACATAGCCGAGAAAGCTTCTCCGGTATTTCAGTTTCACATCCCTTTGTACCAGCTGAAACAGAAGATCTTTGTATTGAAAAAAGACCTGCAGCCGTTCTTTCCAGATACTCATATTTATTTTTTTATCCTTTCTTTCCAGTAAAATGCCAGATGCGCCGCCGGATAAAGAAGATAGCCGCTCTTTCTTAAGAGAAGAACCGGTTTATTTATCACAGCCGCATAGATTCTGGGATAACGTTCCTTCAGGTTTCTATCGAAAGCTTTCATCTTCCCGGAAATACTCCTGTCATAGGGAAAGCTTAAAAAGATTTTGAAACGGGTAGCCGCCATCCGTCCCAGACTGTTTTCCAGATACGTCAGACAGTAAACGGGAATCTTTCTCCGCTGCTGTTCTTCGTAGTAGGCCAGCAACCGGTCCAGAACCCGGGTATAATTGACCTCATTTTTCTGCATGCTCTTCATATCCATACTCTGCCCGGCAAGGCCGATCCGGTACTGATAGACGACCTCCTCCAGAAACGTCACGGTCCGCACATAGGGAATCGGAAACAGGACGTATTCCATATCCACATAAAAGCAGTGTTCGTCGATCTTGGGAATTTTTCTCAATAATTCCGTTTTTATCGTCAACGCGTGCATTTTCAGGAAGGTCTTTCCGCTGACCTCCGAAAAAGCATACTCTCTTCCATAGCTGACTCCCGGGAAGGGCGATTCAAATTCCAGCTTTTTTTCTCCGGTCTGATTGTGAACCCAGTAGTAACGGTTCACGATAAAATCCGATTTGGCCGTATGAAGAAAACGCACGAGCTTCCCAAAGGCGGCTCCATCCACCCAGTCGTCCCCGTCCACAACCTTGAAATAGGTTCCCCGGGCTTCCTCTATGCCGCGGTTGATCGTCGAACCGTGGCCGCCGTTCTCTTTATTGATGACCCGGAAAATATCCGGGTATTTTTGTACATATTTCTCCGCAATCTCCACCGTCCGGTCGGAGGAACCGTCGTTGACAACCAGCACCTCGATCTCCGGCAAGGCTTTGGGCTTTACAAAGGAACTTAAGCACTGTTCCTCATATTTTTCGATATTATACGCAGGAATGACCACTGTCAGAAGTTTATCCATTGGTACTCCCTTTCATTTTTTATACTCTGATTCACTGTCCAGTTTAACATATCTGTAAATATACTGTCAAGGAAGCGCAACATTCCTTCCTGTTCCAGCAAAACAGACCGGGCACAACAAACGCTCCCGGTCTGATCTTTTATTTTCGTTTCGTGTGTTTCTGCTCTGCTCCCGCCGCTTTTCTGGCAGCCCGGGCGCAGGCCCGAAGAGGGGAAGTCACCACATGGCCGGCCTTGTAAGAGAAGGAACCATAAACATTGTCTACCTCAGCCTGAAGTTCTTCCAGCTGCCGTCTCAATTCCTCTTTTTCCCGTTCCAGCTCATGAATCCGGTCCTCATCCCTGTGAATAATGCCCATTTTCTCGATATGGTTCAGGTGCAGGCAGTTGTCCCGCTCATCCTTGAGATCCTGAATCCGAAGCCTTAAGAGACTGTCGTAATCCTCATCCATGATGGTCCGGTAAAAATGATACATCCGCTGATTGTAGTCATAGTAATACTCCGCCGGCTGATCCTCGATATCCAGCGCCTTGAAAAGGCCTCCTTTCAGCTGATGGTAAAGGGTCTCCTGCTGCTCGCTCTTTTCCTGGGAAAGCAGGTTGGCCACGCAGCCGTCGATGGCGTGATTGATAAAACTTCTCTTTACCTCCTCATAGCAGCCCTTCTCCAGCAGATACTCCCGTACTCTTGAGAAGGCCTTATAGAAATCCAGCGGAGTCACCGTATTGGTGCTCTGGCAGTTTCCTGTGATGCCAACCCGGTAATTGACCAGAAACTCCTTCACAGTCGTGATTTTCTCCGCATTTACCAGGGCAGAGCAGGTGAAGAAAAGGTCGTTCGTCCGGCGGATTTCCTGAAATTTCAGCTTCTTCTCCTCCACAAAGGAGCGGCGGAACATCTTGTTCCAGGGCCAGTTGTGGAAGGTGTTGAAAATGTAATCCGGGAAGTCATGATAGTTGAAGATCTCTTTTTTCGGAAGGTACTCTTCCCGCATGGCCGCGTATTCATCGGTAAAAAACTGAAGATCTTCGTGCCAGCAGCGCACCTTGCAGACAGAGAGATCTGCCTTTGTCTCATCCAGCCGTTTCGCCTGCTTTTCGAGAAGGCCCGGCTCAAAGAAATCGTCGGAATCGAGGAAGGCGAGATACTCTCCTTTCGCCGCCTCCATGCCATGGTTTCTGGCCGCTCCGCCGCCGGCATTTTTCTGCTCCAGCAGGTGAAAACGGCTGTCCTTTTTCTCATATTCGCTGATGATTTCCACAGAATCGTCCGTGGAACCGTCATCCACGCAAAACACCTCAAAATTCTTTAAGGTCTGATTTTCAATGCTTTCCAGGCACTGACGAAGATATTTCCCCGTATTATAGACCGGAAGAATCACTGATACCTTTATCATAAAGAAGCCTCCCTTTCCTCATCTGTATTTCCAGATCCCGTTCAGGGCATAGCTGATGAAGCAGAGAATTGATTTTCCCAGTCCAAAGCCCATGTAACGGTAGACCTTAAAGGTCATTCCGGCGGATTTCAATTTATTTCCTGATTTTCCTTTTGTCGTCAGGCGATAGTTCAGAAGCGGCTCATCCACTCCTGATGCCGTCCCGTACTCCTGCAAAATTTTCAGCCAGGTGATGTAATCCTCATGGCTGTCCTCATGCTCCATGGGATAACGGAGCGCCGCATCCCGGCGAAGCAGCACCGAGGAACAGTTGATGCTGTTGTGATGGAGAAGGTCTTTGTAGGTGATCCGGCTTTTCACCGGAATACATTTTCCGAGATCCTCTCCTTCCGGCGAGCAGAGCCTTCTGCCGGTGCAGGCCAGCACATCCCCCGTCTGTTCCAGAAGCGCCAGCTGTTTTTTCAGTTTTTCCGGCTCCCACCAGTCATCTGCATCCAGAAACGCCACATAATCCCCTGTGGCCAGCTTCACGCCCCGGTTTCTCGTGGCCGCAGCCCCGAGATTTTTTTCATTTTTCAGATAGCGAAGTCTCGGCTCGTCCCCGTAGGAACGCACGATCCCTTCGATATCCTCCCCGGAACAATCGTCCAGCACCAGAATCTCCAGCGGTACCTCCTGAAACAGGGCCGAATCGATGGCCTGGCGCAGGGTAGCGGCACAGCGGTAGGCCGGAATGATCACCGATACTTTTTTCATTCCTGATCTTCCTTTCCGCCCTTTTCCTTTGTAGCCGCAGTCACCTGCCACTGCTCCACGCCCTCCGTATTCTCTTTCTGAAAAAGAATCTTAAAGGTCAGGAAAAGCAGCTTGAAATCCAGCAGGATCGAATAGTTTTCGATATACGTCAGATCCAGCTTCAGTTTGTCATAAGGCGTCGTGTTGTACTTGCCGTACACCTGGGCGAAGCCGGTCAGGCCTGCCTTTACTTTCAAACGGTAGTCGAACTCCGGAATCTCCCGCTTATACTGGGCGGCGATCTCCGGCCGTTCAGGGCGCGGCCCCACGAGGGACATATCCCCCTTCAGGATGTTAAAGATCTGAGGCAGCTCGTCAAAATGGATATTCCGGATCACTCTTCCGACCGGAGTCACCCGGTCATCGTTTTTCATCGCAAGACGGGCGCCTTTTTTCTCGGAATCCACCCGCATGCTCCGGAATTTCAGTACATCAAAAACCTTTCCGTCCTTGGTAAGTCTGGGCTGGCGGTAAAAAACCGGGCCCCCGTCATAGGCTTTCACGAGAATGGCGATCACCAGCATAAAGGGTGAGGCCACAATCAGGCCCAGAAGGGAAAATACGATATCCACGAGGCGTTTCACGAACTGCTGCTCCGCAGTCAGTCCCCGGTTCCGAAAGAGAAGCAGGCTTGTGTCAAAAAGATGGATATGATCTGCATTCATAAGCATAATATCGGAAATTTTCGGCACACTGTAACAGCGGATATTATTTTCAAAGCAGAATTTCAAAAAGAGATTTCTCTCATGAGAGGGAATATCTCCCAGAAGCACCGCATGGTACTGAAGGATTTTTGCCTTGATGGCCTCCTCCCCGACGCTCAGATGAATCTCCTCACAGATATTGTATTTGTCGTCCCGGGTGCCGATTTTCTTTTCCAGGTCCCTGGGACTGTATTTTCCGTAAATCATCAGCATCTGTCTGGGCGGATAGAGTCTTGCATAGACCCAGCGCATGAAAAATACCCAGATCACCACGACCACCATATTGATTCCTGTCATCTCAAGCAGATATTTGATATTATGGCCAAATTTCCAGTGGCCGATCAGCGCCAGCTGCAGGTAAGTGATGAAATTCACGCAGAGTACGGACAAAATCTGCGAATACAGCACCTCAAATACCCGAAGGTAGCCCACTTTAAAACCGCCGTAAAGCTTATAGAAAAGAAACAGAAGCAGAGCATACTGACCAATGATTACATAGTTTCCCCTGTGCCAGTACCGCCTCAGCATATTTTTTTCAAAATGATGGTACCACATATATGCAAAGACGCCGATCTGAATCGCCATGATCAGAACCGAAGCCAGAAACATGAGCAAATGTTTGTATTTTTCTCTTTTCTCCAAGGTCTTCCCCCCTAAATGATTTAAGTTTCGGTGCCCGGAACGTGCTGCGTATATCTTACACTAGAATAGCTCAAAAAACAACCTTTAAGCAGTTGGAAGTTTATTCTTTATGGTTCTTTCCAAATAAGGTAAGATATACCACCGCGTCAGAGGTTTCCCCTATGGCCTCGCAGCCGGCAGCCAGAATCGTCTCATGAATGTCATTCTTTTTGTAGGCGACAAGGTAGTCCGTCCTTGTTCTGTTGAGGGCGATTCTTAAAGTCACCGGATCTGTATTCTGCCCTCCGTAAATCACATCCATAATATCGGACTGATAACGGTAGCTCACATTTTCATCCGTATAGGAGCCGGCCGTATTGATGCCCAGCCAGAAGAGCATCTTATTTCGCTCAATCGTAAGGTGAAGGCTCGGATCATACTGTCTCGCCTGCAGGTTGTATTCCAGCGGGAAAGCCACCTTCGGCTCTTCCTCCGTGCTATCCCGGTGGATCAGCTCGCTGACCGCCAGAAGATCATCTTCCACCTTATAAACATTCTTCGGAATGGAAACGGTGGCAAGCTGCCTGAGCGAAGCCCGGTTCCAGAAAAGGACCAGACCGCCCACCGCCAGAAGAAGCACAGCCCGCTTCCAGCCTTTTTTCAGCCGCACTCCTGATTCCACCAGTATATAAGCCAGTAGAAACGGCAGGGGAACCAGCCAGAAAAAGCGGTAGAACTCGGATTCAAAATCCATTTTTACGATAATCCGGTTCATCAGAAACGGATTGAATACCGTAAGAAGAAGCACCAGCGGATACCATAGAAAAAGGAAAGCGGCTTCTTTTTTCCTGTACAGCAGAACCAGAACCACCGCCAGAGCGCCCAGCAGCAGATACGCCCAGGTTCCCTGGTATTTCACAAAACAGTCCCAGATAAAACGAAGCCCCTGTTCTGCCACAGATAAACCTCTCATAAACGTCTGTCTCCTTTCCTATTTCGCCGCCAGGATTACGATTCTCAGCTTGACGGCCAGATAAAGCGCCAGCACTGCCATATCCGGCAAAATCGCGAGACCCCCCCGGAACAGCGGCCGGATTTTCTTCTGTTTCAGCGCTGTGGGCAGAATCCCCGCAAACACAGCGGCCGGCACCACAGTCATGGAAGAAGTGGTAAGACATACCGCTCCCAGGGCGGTGAAGAAAAGTCCCCACCAGGCCATTTTATCCTCCGGATCCCGGTAAAGCCGCACAAAGAGCAAAAACAGAAACGGAATCACCAGGCCTTCCAGCATGGCTTTTCCCTCGTAGGCCCGGTAAAAAATGAAACCGGAAAATTCCTGATTTCCAGCAAGAAGCAGGAAAAATACAGCCGCTATAAGGAAGGCCACCGCTTTTTTCCGCACAGAGAAAAAGCCGGTTCCCCGCTCTCTTCCGCTGTCTGACAGGAGTTTTTCTGCCGTTTCTTCCCTCTTTCCACGGAAAAGCGCATAGCCCAGCTGGTAATACACCAGATCTGCCAGAAAGGTCCACATGACAGGATTGATCGTCTTGGCCAGAACCATCGGATGCACATGGAAAACCTTGGCAAAAGCCGCCGTATCGAGATACCAGGCTGCCGTCACATAACGGATATTAAAGACGGAGCTCAAAAAACCGGTATAGGGATTGTATCTCCCCAGCGTATCCGTATAAAGGGACGTACTGATATTTGCCACATAGTATGCCGCATCCGCCGAGTTGAGATCGTAAGCCGCCACATAGATCATCTGACCCAGCACGAGGACTCCGGCCAGAAGATAGATCCCCGGCTGTTTCTTAAAGATTTCCGCCAACGTTTTTCCGGATTTCACCCAGTCTCTGCCGCATAAAAAAGCCGCTGCAAGTCCGACAGCTGCCAGGGCTGCGCCCCAGACAACCGTCAAAACGTGCAGCGGTACCAGCAGCAACGTCATGGGCAAAGCCAGAAGTTCAAACAGGCCATAATAAAGGAACAGTCCAAGTACTGGTGTAAACAGCGGTGAATACCGGTTTAATCCTTCTTTTCTCCCCAGAATTTTCCGGAAAAGGCTTCCGAAAGCCAGAAAGAAATAGAAGTGGAAGCCCAGACTGATCCCTCCCAGGAACAATTGCTTCATTCTTATCTCCTTTTCGTCACAATTTTTCGATAGTTGATAAGATCATACCATTTTTTTGTCTTTTCGGCAAGTACTGCTTATCTCTCTACTACAGTTGTTTTTGTGTAGATTCCGGACGGAATGTCGCTCCGCCCTTTCGTAATGCCTCTGTTATTGAAATAATAGCGCTTTTTATCGATGTAGTGCCAGGTATTCCGGTAGAGATTTCCTTTGCAGGAAGCAAAATACCAGCTGTTCCAGTAATAAACCCACTTGCTGCGGATCATGGAGCCATCGGTCCGGAAGAAATAACGCTCTCCGCCAATGACAGCCAGTCCGGTCTGGGCATGGCCGTTGTCATGGAAATAATAGCGGTTTCCATTGATATTTACCCAGCCAAAATGAATCATGGAGCCAGTGCTCGGACGGAAATAGTAGACCTTTTTGTTGATGGTCTGGAAGCCGGTCAGCCGTTTGCCATTCTCCGGATCCAGATAATAGGTCTTCTCTCCAATATTGATCAGGCCCTCCATGCGATAACCGTTCTCGTCCAGATAATAGGTTCCGTCCTTCAGCTTCAGCCAGCCGGCGCCTGCTCTGGAACCATCGCTGTTGACATAATAATAATGACCGTTCTCCTCCTGCCAGCTTCCGGTATCACTGTCCGGTTCTGTGGTCGGCTCTGTCGTGGGCTCCGTATCCGGCGTTTCGGATTTCAGCTTCAGACCGTAATATTTGGCGATGGCCGTCGCATCTGCCACACCCAGCTTCTGGATGGCTGCATCGCTGCCGAAATACTTCTTGCAGTCAGAAGGGTTGTTCACAAAGGCATGCTCCACGATGATTCCCGGGAAGCCGGCCAGAACGCTCCGGCGGATAATTCCGTAATAATCTGCCAGACTCTTGTCCGGATAGAGAGTATTGTTCTCGCTGGTCCGGATCTGGAGGCCCAGATTCTTAAGGCCCAGCTTGGAAAGCTCGTTCAAAATCGTATTGGAAAGCGCCCAGCTCTTGGTTTTCAGATCCGGCCGGTAATTACCCGTAGCCACAAAGACCAGAGAACCGCTGACGGAATCCTGGTTGTTATTCGTGGAATTGATATGCTGGCTCACAAGAACCGTCGCATTTTTCTTGGCCGCATAGTCCACACGGTCTTCGAGGGAAAGAGTGGTATCGCCGGTTCTCGTCAGATAAACCGTCACACCTGCATATTTTTCCAGTTCCTGTGCGGTATATTTTGAAATTTTCAGATTGATGACCTTCTCTTCATAGAGGACGCCGTTCCAAGTACGGTTTGCCCCGGCCTCGTTTCCGCCGTGGCCCGGGTCCAGCACCACTACAATGTTGCTGTTCGTGCCGGAGCGGGAAAGAGAAGTTCCTGCCTGAGCAGAGGCTGCTTCCAGTGTGGAAATGATCTCACTGCTGCTCTCTGCGGTATAGGCTTCCGCCGTTGCTTCCTGAGCTTCCGTGATGCCGCCTGCCGCCCTGCTTCTTCCGGAAGCAATGCCGCTGTCAGAGATTTCCTCTGCTGGATTCAGTTTCTCTGTTCCGGCAGCCTGGAAAAAGGAAGTCAGCCGGATCGTCTCTTTCTCAGAGTTCTTTTCGATGGTCAGGCTTTTCAGATTTTTCTCCGTAACGCCGCTTCCGGGAACCAGAAATACCAGATGATTACCGGAAATCTCAGAAGCTTTTACCGTTCCTGTTCCATAATCCAGAGAAGCGTTCTCCGGTTCCGTTCCGTTCAGGGCAACGATCACACCGGTCTGGCTTCCATTCTCGCTGGGTGTCAGATATACATACTGCAGTTCCGTGGCTGCGGAGGCGCCGACTGCCGGTATCAGAAGCAGCAGAAAGGCCCAGATCAGACACAGCAGTGTTTTTTTTCTGCTCATTTTTCACAATCTCCTTTGTAATGATTCATTCATAATTCAGTAACAAATCTATTATAAATATCCACCTTCTCTCTGTCAACTGTAGATTTTCTTCCTATAAAACCTGTAATTATTTCTTACATTTTTCTTAAGGGTTGCAGAAAACGATTGCATCCCTTTCCCTTTTATAGTAAATTATGGATGAACAGATATTACACTTATAATAACCGGCATCTGCCGGAACCGGGTTTTTCACGATCCGGAAAGAGAGGGGTATGATATGAGAATCAGAAAATTGCTGCCTGTTCTCTGCATGGCTCTGGGATTGACCATGGCTGCGCCCTTAGCGGCCGGGGCCACGGGTAACACCGATGCAGGAACCGTATCAGGCACCACACAGGACACACAGACAACCAACGCCACCGGCTGGCACAAAAATGATGAGGACGGTTCCAGCTACTACACTATTAACGGTAAAATCGTCACCGGTTTCCAGTGGATTGCAAACAGTAAGGGACAAAAAAATCTTTATTACTTCAACCCGGACACTGGTCTATTGCGTCAGTCAGAAGCCGCCGGCCGCATTAAAATCGGAAACGATTATTACTACACGTTCGGTCCGAAAGGCAACTGTGCCATTGCTACCACTCAGGGCTGGATTCGCACAGAGGGTAATTCCAAAGCCTATTATGTTTCCGGTCCGTCCAACAACGGTAAGCTGCTTGCCAACCAGGTTGCAAAAATCGGAAAGCTCTACTACGGTTTCAACAAATACGGCCAGCGCTGGGCTGCTGAAGGACGCCGCCGTCTTGGAACCAAGGTTTACTATGTAACCTCCGGCGGTTTCTTACGCGCCAACAAATGGCAGGAGATCAAAATCGGCGGCGTGACCCGTTCCTACTACTTCAACAGTCAGGGCGAAATGACCGGCCTCTGCAAACGAGTGGTCAACAACAAGACGCTCTACTATCAGGTAGACGCCACCAAGAGCAATTATCCTCTGCAGAGCGTAGGCTGGCACAAGGATTACCTGAACCGGCAGTATTATGTCACCAGTATTTACCGCCTTGCCACCGGCTTTAAAAAGATCGACGGAAACATCTATTACTTCAACACAAACAATGGTATGCTGGTAACAAAGCGCTGGATCATTTCCAATAGGAAAGCTTATTACGCAACCAAAACCGGTGCGATTCAGACCGGCTGGTACCGCTTAAATTCCAAGCAGTATTACGCAGATTCCACCGGTGCCCGCGTCACCGGTCTTCAGACCATCAACAGCAAAACCTACTACTTCAATGCAGCAGGTGTGGTACAGACCGGCTGGAAGACACTGAACGGCAAACGTTATTACTTCGCTCCGAACTTCAGCGGCACTTCCTACGGAATGGCAAGAACAGGCTGGTTCAACCTGAATAACAACATTTACTACGCTAACGCAGACGGAAGCCTCGTCACCGGCTGGGTTCTCTACAACAACAACCGTTACTACCTGGATCCGAACAACGGCGGCGCAGCGATCCGCGGCAAGACCGTATCCATCGGAGGTGTGACCTATACCTTTGATTCTGAGGGCCGTCAGACCAACTGGGTACCCGATGGCGCCTACAGCATCAAGGTTGACCGTCAGAGAAATATGGTAGCCATCTACAAAGGAAGCTATCTGGTAAAAGTATTCCTCTGCTCCACCGGTCTGAACAATGCAACACCGACCGGTACCTTCCGGCTTCTTGATAAACTGAGCATTCATGAGCTGAACGGACCGACCTGGGGTTACTATTGTTCCCACATCACTTCCGACATCCTGTTCCATTCTCTCCCGGGCAATGCTCCCAGCCATTACGCATTCCCGGCTCACAAATACAACCTTCTGGGCCAGCAGGCTTCTCAGGGCTGTATCCGTCTGAGAATGGGCGACGCCTACTGGCTGTATAAGAATGTTCCCACCGGAACCACTGTTACCGTCGGCGACTACATCATTCCTAGCTCCGTCACGAAGCCGACCTACCAGACCATTCCGGAAAATCTGACCGTGGATCCTACCGATCCGACTGATGCAACCAACAGAAGATACGCTCCGGATTATACGGGCTGATAAAAAAAGTTCTCCTGCTTTTCCACAAAAAAGCAGGAGATTTTTTATGCATAAAAACAACCGGCTGAAAGAAAGCATCTCTGCCTTTTTCAGCCGGTTTGTTATTTCATTTCATTTACTTTATTACTCGCCCAGGCCGGATTCCACCGCTTCCACAATGGCCTTGAGCGCCTCATTTTCGTCTTCTCCGTCACAGGTGAACTCAATCACATCCCCGCACTGGGCGCAGGCGCTGAGCACGCTCAAAACGCTCTTGGCGTTGGCTGTGAGCTCCCGAAAGGAGAAGGTGATCGTACATTTAAAACGCATGGCCTCTTTACAGAGGTTCCCCGCGGGTCTTAAATGCAGGCCCGTAGGATTCTTTATGGTTACTTTCTGACTTACCATCTGTCATTCCTCCGTTGTTTCTGTCTCCGTCTCTGTCACAGGCTGGATCTTCTCCAGATTTACCTTGATACTCGGCACGGATTCCAGTGCATACCCATCGGGCAGCTCCACCTGAAGCTCCACGGTATAGTTTCCTTCGTTCTGATAATTACTGAGATCCATCGTCACGGAAATATCCTTGGCTGTGATAGCTGCAGCGTTGTCATCCTCCTTGCGGACCTCCACCGGTACCTTGTCTGCCGGTGTCAGCACGATCTTCATATCCTCCGCCTGGCCGATGATTGTAAAATCGGATACCGGAACGCTGACGGTCGTGGTTCCCACTTTTTCAATCTGGATTCTTACCGATACCGCCGTCGCGGAACCGCTCTCCAGCTTCAGTGCTTTCTTGTAGTGATCCTGCAAATAATCGGAAAGATCGATATTCTGCTCGATCGTGGAGGTAGCCCCTGTGGAATTGATGATTCCCTCGATGACCAGTTCTCCGTTCAGCGCTTCCAGAGTGGCCTCTGAACCCGCCAGGTTAATCGTGGACGGTGTGAGATCCACAGAAGTAAGAATATAGCCGTCAGCCACCTGAATCTGGCTTGTATCCACCTTCAGGCGAATATTCTGCTGCACTTTCCACAAAGTCACCACTGCATTGACCTCATTGTCCTTAATCAGAGCTCCGCTGGAAGTCTTGATCTCCAGGCTGTCCATCTGGGTCTTGGAAAGATTGTTGCCGTTCCGGTCTGTGATGACCACGCTTCCGGTGACAGTCTTATTTTCGCTCATATTGCTCACATCCACCTGAACTTCGACTTTATCGATGGTCTTGGTGATGGAGGTCGGCCCGGCGATGATGATATTTTCGCCCTCCCGGATCTTCACGTCCCCCAGCTCATAACCGCTGGCAGGCTGACCGCTGGTGCTCAAGGAGATCGCATAAGTCTTTTCGCTCTTGTCCTCCAGCACGAAACGCATGGCCACGGGAAAACACTGGACATTTTCTCTCTTTACCCCGGGAACCGTCACCTCATAGGGCACCGTATCCTGAAGCGTCATATTCTGCATATTGGCGCTCACCGTGATATCCGCGGAGGTCAGTTTATCCAGCACAGATCTCCTAGCCGTCACATAGACAGTGACATTTCCGCTCTCGTCGTCATCACGGACCACGCTGTAGACTTTTTTCCCGTCCTGATCCTGCTCGGCCTTGGCCTGCGCCTCTTCCACATTGGTCATCTGAATCCTCTGCTCCGGAATCACAAAGGCTTTCGTCTTCTCCGGATCATCCACATTGACCACCATCAGCCAGATCAGAATCGCCACAAACACGGAAAGGAGTTTCAGGCCAAAATTGTTTCCCAAACATTTTTTCATCCTTTTCCCTTCCCTTTCCATAATTTGAATTTCTGGGACTCCACGGATTTATCCTGAGTCACCGTCAGATGCTGCCAAAGCTCCTCCTCCGTGACGGCTCTCAACAGCCGGCCGTTTTCCGCGATGGATACCTTTCCGGTCTCCTCGGAAACGATGATCGTCATGGAATCGGTAACTTCGCTGATGCCCACGCCGGCCCGGTGTCTGGTTCCCAGCTCCTTGCTCAGCTCCATATTGTCGGAAAGGGGCAGGTAGCAGGTGGCGGAAGTCACCCTGTTTCCCCGGACGATGACAGCTCCGTCATGAAGAGGGGTGTTGTGTTCAAAAATATTAATCAGCAGCTGACTGCTCACAATCGCATCCACCTGAATACCGGTGCGCTCATACTCCGTCAGCGGCGTATTTTTCTCGATTACAATGAGAGCTCCCGTCTTTACCCGGGCCATGGCCATAGTTCCCTTGACCAGCTCATCCACTGTCTTGTCACTGAAACGCTCCTGGATATCCTTAAGACCGTCAAACGACATGAGATTCGACAACAGCTTCTGTTCTCCCAGCTGCTCCAACGCCCGCCGAAGCTCCGGCTGAAAAACAATAACCGCTGCCACCATCGCCACATCCATTCCTCTGGTGATCAGAAATTTGATGGTGTCCATCTCAAAAATATACGCCAGAGAGACGAAAAACACCAGCACCAGAAGGCCTTTCAACAGAACCCAGGTCCGGGTCCGGCGAACCCAGATCAGAAAATGGTAAATAAAAAATGACAGTATGATGATCTCCAGGATATCGGTCCAGCGGATGCTTAAGGTCGGAAGCTGAAGCCAGGAAAAATGCATTGTCCAGAAATTTCTTATTGCGTCCATTCATCCACGCTCCTTTCCTGTTTTCGTTTCGGTACTGCCGTCACATAGTAATAATATTCGTCATCCTCAAACCGGAGTTTCTCCGTGCTCCGGTAATCCAGATCAAAAAAGAAAAGCTGCAAAACGCTTCCCACCAGAGCCGCCGCGATGACACCGATGACCAGATCCGGTATGGAAACCGGGATATCGAGAGTGAAGACTCCGAAAATCTCCAGAACCAGATAGATGAAAATACCGGTTCCGATTGCCACCTGCCAGGCATAACGCATCTCCGTACTCCGAACGGCAAAGGCCGCAATCAGTACAGCCGTCAGGGCAATCAGTGTCAGGATCATCTCTCCGTTTCCAAGAAAATTGGAGAGCATCGCCTGCATTTCCTCGATAAAGGCTTCCTGCATGCTTAAAGATGGATCAGAGAGGACAAACTCCGTACCGATCACGCTCTTAAGCCCGTAATAGCTCACGGTTCCGGCAGCGATACCGATGGCAGAAAGCGGCGTTTCCAGAAGACCGAAGGCCACCGGAACTGCCAGCGGAACATGAAGAACCAGTGCCAATGGTGTCAGTAAAAAAGCCAGGGCTCCCTGCGGGGCCAGCCCGAAATAGAGAAGGGCCACCAGAAGAAGAAGGCCGCCTCCCACCGCCAGGGACGGGAGTGACAGACCATATAGCTCGCCTAAAATCACCACGAAACAGATCAGCACCATGCCGTTCAGCGGAAGAAAAGATGCCACAAGCGCCAGAATCAGCAAAATTAAAATGTTGTCCAGAAGCGGCAGATAACCCATAAAATTCCGAATGACAAGAAGGCTGCCAAAAGCCAGGGAAAATTTCCCCAGCGCCCGCAGCCATACATCATATTTTCCATAAACGGTTCGGATCATTTCACGGATTTCCTGCACCATGTCCTCGGCTCCTGTTCTGTCCTTCTCTCCGTCTTCCCGTGGAAGGAACTTCTTTTTCTTCTCTCTGATATTCTGCTTCCAGCCGGTCGATCAGCCTCCCATAAGTCCGTCTCCTTTTCTCCGCCTGATAATAGCGGATGCTCCAGACCACATAGGTGAGGATCAGATAGACTCCAAGGCTGATTCCGTAAAAAATCAGCGCATTCTCAGCCAGATCCAGAACATTCATGGAATTGAGCCGGTCCAGCATCTCCTCAAAATGAAGCACAATATAAAAAGCAAAGCCAATCAGGTAGCCACAAGTCAGCCTGCAGCCGTTTTTCAGCATCCTGACGCCGATATAATCGCTCCGAAACCACTGATCCGTGCCGGAAAGTTCTTCTCTATGACGTTTTTCATATGCCGCTATGGCGGTCATAATCCGGATCCGGTTTTCTCTTACCATGCCTTTCTCCTGTAACCAATTCTGTCCTGTCTTCTCTCTCCGTGCCGATGCAGGCCGTCAGAAAAAATACAGCCTCTGCTCCGGCTTCCTTCAAAACAGCTGCTGCCGCATCCACGGTGCTCCCTGTCGTAAAGATATCGTCTACCAGCAGAACTCTACTTAATTTTACATCATATGGGCCGATTTTAAAAGCTTTTTTTAAATTCTTTTGGCGGCTTTTCCGGTCCAGTTCCTTCTGCTCCGAGGTCTCTTCCTTCTTCTTCAGAAGATCCGGAATGACCGGGATTTTTAAGGCTTCTCCCAGTGGAACAGCGAGGAGTTCCGCCTGGTTAAAGCCCCGGCAACGCCTCTTTTTCGGGTGCAGCGGAATCGGCGCAATGACATCGATCTCCCAGTGCTCCAGTTCTTCTTTCAGAACCGCTGTCATGGCTGCCGAGAAAAAGTCAGCGTTTCTTCTTTTGTTGCGAAGCTTCATATTTAAAATGCTTTTCTTGATCTTTCCCGTATAGGGAAAAGCTGCCCTTCCCCGGTCAAAATACCGCCCGTTTTTCCCGCAGTCCCGGCAGTATTCCTGCCGCGGATTTGCGAGAGGCTTGCCGCATTTCATGCAGAAGGGCTCGTCGATGAGACGCACCAGAGGGGCGCAAGGCTCACAGACCAGCTTTTCTTTTCGCGAAAGGATCTCTCCGCACAGAGGACAGCGCCGTGGATAGAGAACCCCGGTCAGTCCACGGAGGATCCGTTTTCTTTTTTTCATGAATCAACAGAAAGGCTCTCCCCTGTAAGCACAGTGAAAATTAAGTCTCTGATACATTGACGCCGGATGAGTTCTTCATATGCAAGGCAGAGGAATGAGGCGTAGCGGTGGCTACGTCGATTGACGACAACGCAGCAGATGAAAAATCAGACAAGTCAAGGTGCCAGTTACTTAATATTCACTGTACCAGCTCACGGATTCTCTCCTTCAGCGTCGTATAACGCTTCTGTTCAAAGGTGTTGTCAATCATCTGATTGAAGACGGCCTCGCTTCCCACCACGGTCACACAGGATTTTGCCCTGGTGACTGCCGTGTAGAGGAGGTTCCGGTTCATCAGCATCTGCGGTCCGGAAAGCAGCGGAATAATCACCGCCGGATACTCGCTTCCCTGAGACTTATGTACGGTAACGGCATAGGCCAACTCCAGCTCTTCCAGCTGGGCGAAGGGGTACTCCACAAATTTTCCGTCGTCAAACTCGATCGTCATCTGTTCTGCAAAGGTATTGATCTCGCGGATAATCCCCATATCCCCGTTAAAAATACCCTGACCTCTGTCGATGGGGATTCCGTAGGCTCCCCTGGTCTCCCAGTCGATCTGATAATTGTTTTTCACCTGCATGACCTTGTCGCCCTCCCGGAATCTGGAAGAGCCGTACTCCCGCTCCCGCTTTTTCGGGTCCGGCGGATTCAGGTAATGTTGCAAGATCTCATTTAAGCGCTCCACTCCCAGAAGACCTTTTCGCATGGGTGTGAGCACCTGGATATCTGTCTGTGTTGCGTGTACATACTTCGGCAGCTTCTTTTGGATCAGAGTCAGCACCACGCTGATGATCACGTTGGCATCGTCCCTTTTGAGAAAAAAGAAATCCCGGCTCTTATTGTCCAGAGTCACATGCTCGCCCCGGTTGATCTTGTGGGCATTCATGACGATATCACTCTCCGTGGCCTGACGAAAAATCCGGCTTAAGCGCACCACAGGGAAGCATTTGGACTCGATGATATCTTTCAGAACGCTGCCCGGTCCCACCGAAGGCAGCTGATTCCGGTCACCCACCATGATGAGTCTCGTTCCCGGCACGATGGCCAGCAGAAGGGAATGCATGAGGTAAATATCCACCATCGACATCTCATCGATGATGACCACGTCCGCCTCCAGCGGATTTTCCTGATTTCTTGCAAAGCTTCCGCGGTCCGCGCCATTCTCCGGGACTGCGGAGATCTCCAGCAGCCGGTGAAGGGTCTTCGCCTCACAGCCCGTGGCCTCCGTCATCCGTTTGGCCGCCCGGCCCGTGGGCGCGCCTAACATGACGGACAGACCCTCGGACTCGAAATAAGAAATCAACGTGTTGATGGTCGTCGTTTTTCCGGTACCCGGTCCTCCGGTAAGGACCATAAGGCCGTGGCCGGCGGCCTGAACCACGGCTTCCTTCTGCATCTCATCCAGAATCGTTCCCGTCCGTTTCTCAATAGCCGCCACCTTGGTGAGTACGGCGCTCTCGGAGATCTCGCAGGAAATATTCAGATCATGAAGCATTTTCGCCGTATTCAGCTCCACATAATAGGCCTGGGCCCCGTAAACACAGACTCTGCCCCCCGTCTCCTTGGCCACCAGCTTCCGGTCCACGGCCAAATCCATAATGTGTTTTTCCACAGCCTCCTGGCTGACTCCCAGAAGGTCCACGGTTCTTTTTTCCAGAATCTCCTTCGGCAGAAAAACGTGGCCCTCGCTCATGGCCTGCTGCAAAACATAGAGCAGACCGCAGCGGATCCGATAATCGGAATCCGTATGAATCCCCACCTTCGAGGCGATCTCATCGGCGATCCGGAAGCCCACGCCGTTGATATCGTCCGCCATCTGGTAGGGATTTTCTTTGATGACCTGATAAATGTTGTTTCCATACTGATTGTAAATCTTCACACCCAGAGTTGTGGAGATGCCGTACTGCTGGAGAAAGATCATGGCTTTTCGCATATCCTTCTTCTCTTCCATCTGAGCTGCAATCTCCCGGGCCTTTTTCTCACTGATGCCCTTGACCTCGGCCAGCCGCTCCGGCTCCTCCTCCATAATCCGGAAGGTGTCCTCATGGAACTTCCGCACGATCCGGGCTGCCAGGGAGACGCCGATGCCTTTCACCGCCCCGGAACCCAGGTACCGCTCGATGGAGAGCTCATCCTCGGGGGCCTTGATTTCCAAAGTCTCGATCTGAAGCTGGCGGCCGTAGGTGGCATGATCCTTGTAATGGCCGGTGATCTCCACCAGCTCGCCGTCTCCAATATAATGAAGCAGGCCAACGCAGGTGATCTCCTCCCCGTCCGCGATCACGTTCATCACAGTGTAGCCGTTATCCTGATTCCGGTAAATGATATGATCCACATATCCTTCGATCCGCTCCATCAGGCATCCAGCTTTCTGCCGCCGGATACCAGCTCCACATAACGGCCCGTGCCGATGGCCACCGCCGTCATGGGCTCCTCGGCTGTCATCGTGTTGATGCCGGTCTTGGACTCAATGAGTTCCTCCAGGCCGTTTAAGAGCGCTCCGCCTCCGGTGAGGACGATTCCTCTGTCCACCACGTCGGAAGCCAGCTCCGGCGGTGTCCGCTCCAGCACGCTCTGTACAACCTCCACGATCTGGGAGAGCGCGTCTTTCAGGGCATCGCGCACCTCCTCGGAGTTGACCCGAATGACCTTCGGAAGACCGCTGATGAGATCCCGGCCCCGGACTTCCATGCTCTGGGGTTCCGGACGCTCCACCGCGGTTCCGATACGGATTTTGATATCCTCCGCGGTCTGTTCTCCGATGAGAAGGTTATATTTTCTTCTCACATATTTGACGATGGCCTCGTCGAAATCATCCCCGGCCACTTTAATGGAAGAGCTCACCACAATGCCGTTTAAGGAGATCACAGCCACATCGCAGGTTCCGCCTCCGATGTCCACGATCATATTTCCGCAGGGACGGGAAATATCCACGCCGGCTCCGATGGCTGCCGCGATGGGTTCCTCGATGATCGTCACCTCTCTGGCTCCCGCCAGGTAGGCCGCATCCTCCACCGCTTTTTTCTCCACCTCTGTGATGCCGCTGGGGACACAGATGCTGATCCTGGGCTTGCGGAACGACATCCTTCCCAAAGATTTCTGGATAAAATATTTCAGCATGTGCTCCGTGATCGTGTAGTCGGAAATTACACCTTTTCTCAAGGGGCGGATGGCCACAATATTTCCCGGCGTCCTTCCCAGCATCATCCTAGCTTCTTCCCCGATGGCTTTGATCCTGTTTGTGTCTTTATCGAAGGCCACCACAGAAGGCTCCTTCAAAACAACACCCTTGCCTCTTACATAGACAAGGATGCTGGATGTTCCCAAATCAATTCCGAGATCTGCTGCATTCATCTATCTATATACTCTCCTTCCTGTCTCTGTAACTGTTCAGTGCCTTCGCGGAACAGTGGCCCTGAACAGTTACCTTTTCTTCTCTTTCTGGCGGAAGCAAAGACTTTCCACCATACGTTTTACTGTCATTATACCCAACTTCTTTTTAATTGAAAAGGGCTTTTATAGATTCTTTATCGGATGAACATATTTTGGACACATTTCTGCGCTATAGTGTAAATGTATCAACGAAGAGCTGATACATTTCATAACTCACACATCGCAGTGTCCACACGCTGCGGTGTACTCCCTCAAAATATTTTAATTTTTTCTCTTTCCTTTTAAGCAGAACGCTCCGGTAATCCCCCGGAGCGTTTCTGTTTGCGAAAGTTTTTCTGTCAGTTATAAACTATTTTCGCGGAATCCTATTGTTTCTCAACACTGTTATCAGAAAATTTTATACTTTTCTGCGACTTATTATACTCTTTATGTTTTTTATACTTTTTTTAGTTTTCATCCATATTTTCAACACATCTATAGGATATAGTATAGATGTATCAGCGAGGAGCTGATATATTTCATAACTCACACATCGCAGTGCCCACACGCTGCGGTGTACTCCCTCAAAATATTTTAATTTTTTCTCTTTCCTTTTAAACAAGGAGCCCCGGTACCCCCCGGGGCTTTCTTGTTGTAGTGCTTCAAAAGATCTTTCCTTTCTCTTCAGAAAGTTCATATTTTCTTTTGTTGCTGAACACATTTTATACACAAATATCGGTTATAGTATAAGTGTATCAGCGAGGAGCTGATATATTTCATAACTCACACATCACAGTGTCCACACACTGTGATGTACTCCCTCAAAATATTTTAATTTTTTCTCTTTCCTTTTAAAGCAGAAAACGCTCCGGCAATCCCCCGGAGCGTTTTCGTTTTTATTATCATTTTAGGTATTTCTTTATATAATGCCCAGTGTAAGACTGCGGGCATTTCGCCACCTCTTCCGGTGTGCCTGTCGCGATGACGGTGCCGCCCCGGTCACCGCCTTCCGGTCCCATGTCGATGATGTAATCCGCCGTCTTGATCACATCCAGGTTGTGCTCGATGACCACGACGGTATTGCCGCCCTCTGCCAGTCTTCTCAAAATCTCAATCAGCTTATCCACATCTGCAAAATGAAGTCCCGTCGTGGGCTCATCCAGGATATAGATCGTCTTGCCGGTGCTTCTTCTCGACAGCTCCGTGGCAAGCTTGATTCTCTGGGCCTCGCCGCCGGAAAGCTCCGTGGAAGGCTGTCCCAGACGGATATAGGAGAGACCCACATCGTAGAGCGTCTGAATCTTTCTCCTGATGCTGGGCACATGTTCAAAGAAGGGCAAGGCCTCTTCCACCGTCATATTCAGCACATCATAGATACTTTTTCCCTTATATTTGACTTCCAGGGTCTCCCGGTTATAGCGCTTGCCGCCGCAGACTTCGCAGGGCACATAGACATCCGGCAGGAAATGCATCTCGATCTTCAAAATACCGTCTCCGCCGCAGGCCTCACAGCGGCCGCCCTTCACGTTGAAGCTGAAACGGCCTTTCTTGTAGCCTCTCGCTTTGGCATCCGCCGTGGAGGCAAAGAGATCTCGGATCAGATCAAAGACTCCCGTATAGGTCGCCGGGTTGGAGCGGGGTGTCCTTCCGATCGGGGACTGGTCGATATCGATGACCTTGTCGAGCTGCTCCAGACCCAAAATATCTTTATGCTTTCCGGGAATGATCCGGGCACGGTTCAGGTCTCTCGCCAGCCGTTTGTACAGAATCTCGTTGGTCAGAGAGCTCTTTCCGGAACCGGAAACGCCGGTGATGCAGGTAAAGACACCCAGCGGAATATCCACATTGATGTTTTTCAGGTTATTCTGGGAGGCTCCCAGGATTTTCAGCCAGCCGGTGGGCTTTTTCCGTTCCTTCGGAACCGGAATCTTCCGTTTGCCGGACAGATACTGGCCGGTGATGGAGGCCGGATTCTGCATGATCTCTTGAGCATTTCCCACAGCCACCACTTCTCCGCCGTGCTCTCCGGCTCCCGGGCCGATATCCACGATATAGTCCGCCGCCAGCATGGTATCCTCGTCATGCTCCACGACAATCAGGGAGTTTCCGAGATCCCGCAGATTTTTGAGTGTAGCCAGAAGCTTGTCATTGTCCCGCTGGTGAAGGCCGATGCTGGGTTCATCCAGAATATAGGCCACGCCCACCAGGCCGGAACCGATCTGGGTTGCCAGGCGGATACGCTGTGCCTCGCCGCCGGACAGGGTCCCCGTTGCCCGGGCCAGGGTCAGATAATCCAGTCCCACATCGATAAGGAAACCGATTCGGGCTTTGATCTCCTTTAAAATCTGTCTTCCGATCATAAACTGATGCGGCGTCAGTTCCAGTTCATCCAGGAAAACTTTCAGCTTCTCAATGGAAAGCTCTGTCACTTCCGCAATGTTTTTCCCACCGACGGTAACTGCCAGAGCTTCTTTTTTCAGACGCTGGCCGCCGCAGGTCTTACAGGGCGTGATCCGCATAAACTGCTCATATTCCTGCTTCATGGCCTCGGAAGCCGTCTCCCGGTAGCGTTTCTCCATGCTCCGGATCAGCCCCTCGAAAGCCACATCGTAGACGCCCACACCCCTCTGGCCTTTGTAGTGAACCTTCACCACGCGGCCGTCGGCGCCATGGATCAGCATATGGCGGATTTCCGCCGGAAGATCCTGATAGGGCGTTTTCAGATCAAAGCCGTATTCTTTGGCCAGGGCGTCCAGAATTGCACCGGAAAAGCTGTGCTTGTCCGTGCAGGACTGCCAGCCCATGGCCGTGATGGCTCCTTCTGCGATACTCAGGCTTTTATCCGGGATCATCAGATCCTCGTCAAACTCCATCTTGTAACCCAATCCATAGCAGTCCGGGCAGGCGCCGAAGGGGTTATTGAAGGAAAAGCTCCTCGGCTCGATCTCATCGATGCTGATGCCGCAGTCCGGGCAGGAAAAGCTCTGGCTGAACTGCAGCATTTCTCCGTCCTGCACGTCAACCATGGCCAGGCCGTCTCCCAGCCTCAGAACATTTTCCAGGGAATCGGTCAGTCGTTTTTCGATGCCCGGCTTCACGACAAGGCGGTCCACCAGGATCTCGATGTTGTGCTTTTTATTTTTCTCCAGCTTGATCTCCTCGGAAAGTTCATAGAGATTTCCGTCCACACGGACACGCACATAACCGCTCTTTCTGGCCTGCTCGAAAATCTTGACATGCTCACCCTTCCGTCCGCGGACCACAGGAGCCAGAAGCTGGATCTTTGTCCGCTCCGGCAGAGCCATGATCTGGTCCACCATCTGGTCCACATCCTGCTTTTTGATCTCTTTTCCGCATTTCGGGCAGTGGGGAATGCCGACCCTCGCGTAGAGCAGACGAAAATAATCATAAATCTCCGTGACGGTTCCCACGGTGGAACGCGGGTTGCGGTTTGTGGATTTCTGGTCGATGGAAATCGCAGGCGGGAGGCCTTCGATGCTCTCCACATCCGGCTTTTCCATCTGTCCCAGAAACTGACGGGCATAGGAAGAGAGGGATTCCATATACCGGCGCTGGCCCTCCGCATAGATCGTATCAAAGGCCAGGGAAGATTTTCCTGAACCGCTTAAGCCCGTCAGAACTACAAACTCATTTCTCGGGATATCCACGCTGATCTTTTTCAGGTTGTTGACGTTTGCTCCCCTGATCCGGATCATCGGTTTCTTATCTTTTTCTGCACTCATTCCTCTATCTCCTGTAAATGCTTTTTCAAAACAATCATCTGGTCACGCAGCAGGGCGGCTTCCTCGAAGTTCAGCTCGGCAGCTGCCTGCTTCATCCGCTTCTGCACGTCTTTTACTGCTGCTTCCAACTCTTTTCTGCTCATGGATTCCGGATCTTTCTCCGGTTTCTTCGGTGCTTCCTCGGTCTCTTTGTAGATGCTGATGGCGTCCCGCACCGCTTTCTTGATGGTTTTCGGAGTGATGCCGTGTTCCTTATTATATGCCTCCTGAATCGCGCGGCGGCGCTTCGTCTCATCGATGGCGAGGCGCATGGAATCCGTCATATTGTCGGCGTACATGATAACATGGCCTTCTGCATTTCGGGCCGCACGGCCAATAGTCTGCACGAGGGAGGTCTCCGAACGGAGGAAGCCTTCTTTATCCGCATCCAGAATCGCCACTAGGGAAATCTCCGGAATGTCCAGGCCTTCTCTCAGAAGGTTGATTCCCACGAGCACATCGAAGACGTTCAGACGCATATCCCGGATGATCTCCGTACGCTCCAGCGTGTCGATATCGGAATGGAGGTATTTCACCCGGATGCCGATCTCCCGCATGTAATCTGTCAGGTCTTCGGCCATGCGCTTGGTCAGCGTCGTGATCAGCACCTTGTTTCCCTTGGCCGTCTCCTTGTTGACCTCACCCACCAGGTCATCGATCTGGCCTTCCACAGGACGGACCTCCACTTCCGGATCAAGAAGTCCTGTCGGACGGATAATCTGCTCCGCCCGGAGAAGCTCATGCTCCGCCTCATACTCTCCCGGTGTCGCAGAGACAAAGAGGATCTGGTCGATTTTGCTCTCAAATTCTTCAAAATTCAGAGGACGGTTGTCCTTGGCTGAGGGCAGGCGGAAGCCGTAATCTACCAGTGTTGATTTTCTGGACTGGTCCCCGGCGTACATGCCGCGGATCTGAGGGATGGTCTTGTGGGACTCATCAATGATAATGAGAAAATCATCCGGAAAGAAATCCATCAGCGTGTTGGGCGGCGTTCCCGGCGCGAGGCCGGTCAGATGCCTGGAGTAGTTCTCGATGCCGGAACAGAAGCCCGTCTCCTTCATCATCTCGATATCAAAATTGGTCCGCTCCGCGATTCGCTGGGCCTCCAGAAGCTTATCCTCGCTCTTGAAATAACGAACCTGCTCTTTCAATTCTTCCTCGATGTGAACGGCTGCTTCTTTGATCTTTTCCATAGGAGTAACGTAATGGGAAGCCGGGAAAATTGCCACATGCTCCAGCGTCCGCTTCACCGTTCCCATCAGAGGATCGATCTCCGTGATCCGGTCGATCTCATCCCCGAAAAACTCCACCCGGACCGCGGTCTCCGAAGACTCCGCTGGAAAGATCTCCAGCACATCCCCCCGCACCCGGAAAGTGCCGCGGTGGAAATCCATGTCATTTCGGTCATAATGGATATCGATGAGCTGATGAATCACCTCATCACGGTCTTTCTCCATGCCCGGCCGGAGAGAGATCACCATCTCTTTATAGTCCACCGGGCTGCCCAGACCGTAAATGCAGGACACGCTGGAGACAATGATCACGTCTTTCCGCTCCACCAGTGCCATAGTGGCGGAGAGCCGAAGCTTATCGATCTCATCGTTGGTCGAGGCATCCTTGGCAATATAGGTATCCGAAGACGGCACATAGGCCTCCGGCTGGTAATAATCGTAGTAGGAGACAAAGTATTCCACGGCATTTTCCGGAAAAAACTCTTTAAATTCCCCGTAAAGCTGGGCCGCCAGCGTCTTATTGTGGGCGATGATCAGCGTGGGCTTATTCAGCTGCTGAATCACATTCGCCATCGTAAAGGTCTTACCCGACCCCGTGACTCCCAGAAGCGTCTCCGCCTGATTTCCCTCCCGGAAGCCCTTCACCAGCTCCGCGATGGCCGCCGGCTGATCGCCGGTGGGCTGATATTCGGAATGCAACTCAAAATGATCCATGGAAACCTCCTTCTTGCACTATCTATCTCTAAGGCGGCTTCGCCGCCCGGTTTGCGCTCTGTCTTCCGATTATAGCAGAAATTTTTTTAAAAGTATAGGGGTGTTTTCGAATATTTGTTCTGTTTTTTATGTCATAACATCAAAGTATTACCTTTTTCCACCCCCATATGCTATAATCCTCTGAGACAAACGAAACTATTTTTAAGGAGTGAACTTTACATGGAATTAGTGAACGGACGGCCGGAAGATACAGCCGGGAGACTGGAGAAAGAGATTCGGACTTATGATTTTCTGGATAGTTTGTGGGTGGCTTATCAGAGGATCGATCATGAGGCAGCCATGACGATGGAGGCCTGCGAAGAAATCGACAAGATGCTTGATGCCACGATCTGCAAGAATCTCTTTCTCTGCAACCGGCAGGAAACCAGCTTTTACCTGCTGATGATACCGGGGGATAAGAAATTTAAGACGAAAGAGCTCTCCTCACAGATCGGCTCAGCAAGACTCTCTTTCGCAAAAGATACTTATATGGAAGAGTTTCTGGATATCACGCCGGGCTCCATGAGCGTGCTGGGACTTATGAATGACAAGGAAAACCGGGTACAGCTCCTGATCGACGAGGACGTGCTCAGAGGAAAGTATATCGGCTGCCATCCCTGCATCAATACCTCGAGCCTGCGGCTTCGCACGGAAGATCTGCTGCAAAAGATCATTCCGGCTATGGAACATGAACCGATCTTTGTAAAATTAGGAACACAATAGTTATATTATATAAGAAACGCCAGCGCAATCTTCCGCGCTGGCGTCTTTCTCTTATTTTTTCAAAATCTTATGAATCATATTCAGCAGCTTCTCCCTGCTGACCGGCTTGACCAGGTGGCTGTTCATGCCGGCCTCGTCAAAATGCTTTTCTTCCGGAGTTTTTTCCTTCGGAACGGGATTGGACAGAAGTTCCCGAAGCTGTGACATGAAGAGCGGTTTCTCACAGAAGGCGGTCACTCCGGTTTCCTTCGCTTCCCAGTCATAGAACTGGGTCGCATGGATGCTTCCCTCCAGCAGGCCACCCGGATGCTTTCTGACTCTTCCGCTGCGGCCGGAAATGAAATCAAGCTGCAAGGGAAGAAACCTCTATTTTAATCTCCCAGCCCTCCAGCTCAAAGGGCCGCTGAAACTCATATTTCCACCCCTTCGGAAGCTGAAGCCGGACGACCAGCCGATGCTCATCCGGTTCGCTGCTCCAGTCCATGAAAATGGTTCCGTCCTCGGTTTCCGCCGTTCCGACGGCCCAGCGAAGGCGAGCCGGATGCGGACATATCGTCACGGTTTTCGTCAGCTGCAGCGGCTGTCCAAGACCAAGCACCTGATTCACGATCAGAGCACCGGCTTCTCCATTGAAGGCATGACAGCCGGAAAGGGCATGGACATTCTCAAAGAGGGTTCCCGAGCCGTCTCTCAGCTCCTGCAGATAGACGTCCTTCAGTTCCCGGATCAGCTGTTCGCTTCGTCCCAGACGGGCAAGCACCTCAAAACGGATCATCATGCCGATAAACATGTTGGTCCGGCCCACATTCGGGTTCGGCCGGTATTCCGGGCATGGTCCCAGCGCATTCACAAACTGCTGGATGTAGACTTTATTCTCCAGATGAAAGCCTGACCACAACTCCAGTGCCATGCCGGCCTCCGTCTTAACACCCGTTCTGTGGAGTCTGCCATTTTCCAGGACAGCAGCGTCTCCATCTGCTCCAAAAAGCGCCCCGCTGCCCGTGAGACCTTCAATGACCGTCCGCATTTCCTGCGCCGTCTTTGCCCACTCCGGCTTCCGGTACATTTCGGCCGCACGCTCCAGGAGGCAGACCGCCAGACAGTTATTCGGCACATTGATCGGCTGCAGGTTGAACTCTTTGTTGGAAATGGACCAGTCCACGAAGGCGTTCGGCAGATTTTCAAGCAGGCCGCTCTCTCCGCGTAAGGTCAGCATTCCCTCTATAAACCGCTCAATCCGACACGCATATTTATCGATAAACTCCCGGTCTCCGGATCTTTGATAATAATCGTAAAGCTCCGTCACCAGCCAGAAGGACCAGTTGGTGATTCCCACTTCCTCCGGACTCTTGTGAACGCCGGGATAGACCTCCGGGAAAAAGCTCTTCCATTTTTCATCCGGGTCTGTCAGAAGGAAGTTTTCCAGGAAGTCATGCTCCACCGTCAGATCACCGAACATCAGCCAGCTTGCCGGACCATTGAACTGTGAATCACACAGCCAGCCGCCCCGCTCCCTCTGGGGGCAATCCATATAAATATCCAGGGTACAGAGGCGAAGGGTTCTTCTTGCCGCCTCATAAATGCGGTTCAGCTCCCCATCACTGCAGCTGAAGGAATTTTCTCTTCCGTCCGGATAGGTATCTTCCAGCAGTCTCGGCCTGGTTACTGTGACTTTTCCCTCTGTCCGCAGTACGAATTTCACATATCTGGTCAGCTTCTGTTCAAAGGTTGTCAGGTGATAGCTGCCCGGAGCCAGATGGTAGCGGGAGCAGTAGGAATTTCCCCGGATCGCTCCATAGAGACCCCTGTGATCCGTATTGAGCACATCCAGCGTACATTCTTTTTCCACAGAAATCGTAAAGTCAATGAAACCAACATCCGAAAATTCCCGCTCCCACACACAGCCCGTCGGCTGCGCTCCCGGAGTGATCTCATACTCTGTCGGCGACAGGCGCTTCATTTTTCCTGAGAAAGGAACACTCTTTTCTGCCCGGATCTGATCGACAAAGTAATTTTCTTCCGGAATGACGGAAAAATAGGTCGGATTGAACAGTTTCGCAAGGCTGAGCGGCGGATTCTCAAAGGCTTCTTTATCCACAACCTCATCATAGATTCCGGTCATTGTCTGCATGTCAAGCGGCCGGTAGGTCGGATATTTGGCATTTCTCGGAAGCCAGCCGATCTTCTCCTCCACCAGTGCCCAGGGCTCCCACTCACTTTTTCCCCGCATCCAGTCGAAGGACATTGGCGTCAGATCATAATATTCCAGGATTCCCCGGCTATGGCTCATCGTCTCCACAAGACTTCTCCGGTACAGAAGTTCCCTATACTTCCACTCTTCCCCGCCGGTCGCCGCCAGAACCTCTCCGTCCGCATCCAGAATCTCACACAAAAACAGCCCATCTTCCATCGTGCAGTCATTGCAGTATTTTTCCGGTTTGGACAGAGCGACCACTTCCACTGCGATATCTGCCTGACCTTTGAGCTCCGTCCGGATCTCATCCACGCGGCAGTAATGCTCCGCGGTTCTCGCCGGCCCCGAAGCCAGCATGTTTCCATCCACATACAAACGGTAATAGGATCTTGCCGCAATGCGGAAGGTCACTTCGCCTGGCTTTTCCAGTTTCGTGTAAAAACCGGCGAACTGATTCCACTTGTTTTTCATCGTTGCTCCCCAAACCGGAAGCGCTTTCTTTACTTCAAACATCCTGAGTTCCTCCCCTTCTGATCTAATCATATCACAATGGCGACAAGATGCAATCTTGCCGCCACATTTTGTGTCGCTTTAAAAAGCTTTTTTATTTTCCTAAAAAGGCATTTAACTGTTCCTGGTTTGCTGCGATCAGGTTGTCCATTCCGACATCGTCAAGAGCGCTTGTGAACTCTTCATAGTATGAATCCAGATCATCCACGGTGCCATATTCCAGAGAAGAGAGGTACTGGCTCATCACGGAGGTCACGGCTGCGATTTCATTTGAGTAATCGGTCTGATCAAAGGTATAGCCCAGTGCTACGGATTTCTTTTCCAGAGCCTTTTCTGTGTATTCTTCGCTGCGCTGATAGAAGGAATCCTCGTTCGGCGCAGCGACGGACCTTTTCATAACAATCTTATTCTTTTTTTGTAATCCTGCCATCCAGATCCCAGAGATCTTCCCAGCCATGGGCGCCTTCCCAGAGGAAAACCTGGCCTTTGATGAGGCGGCAGTTTCTGTCGTCCCTGGTGATGGCTTCCATCTCTTCTGCTGTCAGCGGATCTTCGGTGACGCAGGTGAGATTTGACTGGTACTGAGGCTCCTTGACGGAGAAGGGGATCGGTACCTGGCCCCGCTGGGCTGCCCATTTAAGGCAGATGTTTGCAGGATGAACGCCATGGGCCTTCGCTGCTTCTGCCACGGAGGGGAGCTCGGAATCTGCCACGTCCTCGGCTGTGCGGTCTCTCTCAGGTCTTGACGGAGAGCCCAACGGGCAGTAGCCGATGGGTAAAATATCATGCGCTGCTGCATAATCAAACAGTTCCGGCTGTTGGAAGGATGGATGAAGCTCCATCTCCAGAGCCGCCGGTTTGATCCGGCAGAGAGGCAGAACAGCCTCAAGCTTCGGAACGGTCATATTACTCATGCCGATGTAGCGCACCAGCCCCTGATCCACCAGCTCTTCACACTGACGCCAGGTTTTCATGAACTCTTCCACAGAGAAGGGCCTGGAATCCGGGTTTCTGGAGTCGCCGCTGCAGCCCGGTGCATGATAGTTCGGGAAGGGCCAGTGAACGAAAAAGAGGTCGATGGTCTCAAGCCCTAAATCCTTGAGGCTCTGACGGCAGGATTCTCCCACCTTCTCATGCATATCGTTCCATACCTTGGAGGTGATGAAGAGGTCTTTTCTCTCCACCACGCCCTCGTCAAAGAGGCGTTTCAGCACCTGACCGATCTGGGCCTCGTTCTGATAAACGGCGGCGCAGTCGATGAGGCGGTAGCCAAATTTTATTGCTCCGTACACGGCCTCGGAAATCGCTTCCGGGCCGTATTTGTCAGAGCCGAAGGTACCAAGACCAACTGCAGGAATCTCCTCCCCTGTATAAAACTTCCTTTTCGGAACCTTGTTCTGATCAATTTTTTCCATTATTATCTGTCTCCTTCTGTTCAGTCGTTGAATACAACGGCCACTTTACCGCATTTTCCGCCGGCCATAAGGCTGTAAGCCTCTCCTGCTTTCTCCAGCGGGAACTCATGGGTGATGAGGTCTTCCGGATGAATGTTCCAGCGAACGAGACGCTCCACGAGCTCTTCCATTCTCCAGAGAGATGTTACCCAGGAACCGTAAATGGTCTTCTGGCCATGAATGATATCCGGGCTCGGATTGAAAGTGCAGGTGCCGCCCTCGCCGACGAAAGCGATCTTGCCCCACTCTCTGGTAGCACGGATGGCCAGCTGTCTTCCCGGATCACTTGCGGAAGCATCGATGGCTCTCTCCACACCTTTGCCGCCGGTGGCTGCGAGGATCTGATCCAGAGCGTCAGGACCTGGTTTTACGACAAGGTCTGCCAGACCCAGTTTTTTCGCCAGCTCGATGCGGTAATCGTTCATCTCCACACCGATAAGCTTGTTTGCTCCCATGGCTTTTGCCAGCATCAGGGCTGCCAGGCCGACGGGGCCAAGGCCGGTGACAAGAACGGCGTCGTTTCCGCAGATACCGATCTTCTCGATAGCCTCATAAACGGTTCCGAAACCGCAGGCTACCTGTGCGCCGTCTTTGTAGGAAAGCTCGTCCGGAAGGGCGATGAGATCCTTCTCATCTGCCAGAATGTAAGGAGCCATACCGCCGTTTCTCTGCCAGCCGTAAGCCTGACGGAATTTGCTCTTACAGGAGATGTAGTAGCCTCTTCTACAGTCGTTGCAGACGCCGCAGCCGGAAATATGATAAACGATGACGCGGTCGCCTTTTTTGAAGCGTTTCAGGCCTTCGCCCTCTTCCACGATCTGTCCGCAGGGTTCGTGACCTGCTACCATTCCGGGGATATACCCCTCCGGTCCTTTTCCGGTATGCTCCCTGTAAATGCAGCGGATATCGCTTCCGCAGATGGTTGTTGCCTTTGTTTTGATCAGCACCTGACCGTAACCCGGCTTCGGAATCTCGAAATCTTTTATCTCCACCGTGGAATTTCCCGGAAGGATCGCACCCTTCATCAACATTTTAACCGCCATACTTCCATACCTCTCTTTCTGTATTTTTCACAGTTTACAAGCTCTTTTGATACTTTCAGTATAGCGTTTTCACCAAAAATTACCAGACGGAAACCTGTCCTTTTTGTATCAGAAATGTCGTGTTTTTGAAGGTATTTTGTGGTAAAATCTAAAGTAACTGTACAGTGAAAACCAAGGAAGTGACACTTTCCTTTGTCTGATTTCCATCTGCTGCCTTGTCATTGACCAGCGGATTGGAAAGGAGAAAACTTTTATGCGCACGCTCTACAATGATATGGATATCCACTTTTCCCTGGAAGGCGTTTCTTTCCATGCCCTGAACATTGTTTTTGAACACTTTGAACGAACGATTCCTTCTCACATCCATGGAAACGGCTGTTATGAGATCCACTACATTTCCACCGGACATGGAAAACTGAAGGCCAACGACACCTATTTTGAACTTACACCAAACACGCTTTTTGTCACCGGTCCCCATGTGGAACACGCCCAGACTCCGGTACCGGATGACCCGATGGAGGAATACTGCGTCTATTTCAAGCTGGACAGCAGTTCTCACATGAAGAAAAATGCTTCTGTCCTTCCCTCCTTTATCCGGACTTCCTTCTGGCTCGGTCAGGACCGGCAGGGCATCCATGCACTTATGCTCCGGCTTTTTGACGAACTGGCCAAACGTTATACCGGTTTCCAGGAACAGGTTCCTCTTCTTCTGACTCAGCTCGTTATCCTCATGGTCCGTAATTACGAACAGCTGCAGATTTCCCGTTCCGTTTTCACGCCCAACAATCTGGCGGATTCCAAATCTGTTATCATTGAGGAATATTTTCTGTACGAATACCAGGATCTTTCCCTGCCGGATCTCTCCGACCGGCTGAAGCTCAGTCCCAGACAGACGCAACGTCTTCTGATGGAATATTATGGAAAAACCTTCCAACAAAAAAAGGCAGAAGCCCGTATGTCGGCCGCTGCCATTCTGCTTTCCGATCCGCAAAAAAAGATTGCAGAGATTGCGGAAGCACTTGGATATTCTTCTGCGGAACATTTTTCTTCGGCTTTTCGCCGTTATCACCATGTCAGTCCCCGGGAATACCGGAAAGAGCAGTTTTCTTAAGCCGTTTTCACACAGCTTTCCCGCTTGATCAGCTCCACCGGCGTAAAAAAGGTCAGCGGATAATCTCTTCCTCTGATCTGGGAATCCAGTGCCATAGCTGCTGTTTTTCCGAGAAGAGCCATGTTCAGAGCCACGGTTGTGAGGGGCGGGGTCAGATAGCTTGCATAGGGGAGATTATCGATGCTGACAATGGAAATGTCTTTTCCCACCTGGATCCCACTCTCACTAAAGGCACGGTAGCCGCCGAGAGCCAGCTCATCTGATGCATAGAGGAAGGCATCCGGTAGATTTCCTGACTCTATGGCTTTTTTCGTGAGCTGGTAGCCTTCTTCAGGTTCGAACCACTCCGTGATCCAGACGTTCTCTGATGAATCCATTGCTTTTTCTCTACAGTAATCTTCATAACTTGCCAACCGGATATCCTTACAAGGAAGCTTTTTTCCATCCACAAGTCTGGTCAGATGATCTTCTCCTCCAATAAAACCGATTTTTTTTCTGCCGTTTTGCCGTAGATAATCCATGGCCTGATAGACCACTTCTTTAAAATTCACCTGAATGGAATCAAAACGGTTTTCCGGAGCCGGATAGTCCACAATCACCTTATAACGAATGGCTTTCACCAGCTCATGATCCGGATCCATTGTAAACTTTCCTATAATAAACAAAGCGTCCAGATCATTCAGCTGTTCATAGACCGTCTGATGAACATATCGAAATTCCAACTGCATGGATGGATTCAAGCGCTTTATTTCTGTCATCACGCTGTTTATGATCGTATCATAATAGCCGTGATCCACATTATCTCCCGGAAAACTATAAGCCAGAATTCCGACTTTCATTGTTCTGGATAATCCCGGTGTCAGTTTTCCGTTATTTTCCCTCTCCAACTTCTGCCTGACACTGGCATAACGGCGCTTTTTCCCCATTTCATAATTCATTTGTGCTGCCGTGTTTAAAATTTTTTCCCTTGTCTCTTCTCCTACAGAAAAACCCGGATCCTGATTCAGTACCCGGGAAACCGTAGCTTTTGATACACCGCAAGCCTCTGCAATATCATTCAGCGTTGCCATTTTATCGCCTTTCCCTTGTCATTTTCTTCACTTATTTTTACTATATCATACTTCTTTGTTTACCCGCAAGATTTAACCGTGCGAAACCCCTCGTAATTCTTCCGTATTCCATCAAGCATCAAAATCTGCTTTTTAGGGCTAGCCGTATCCTGAAACAGTAAAAATTGCCGTACAGGCGAATGTACAGACGGTTCTTCCCGTTCCTTATCCATTCTTCTGTACGGCAGTCCGTACTTGATTTTTTTCAGTTTTTCATTCCGGTAATGGCAATTCCCTGAATGATCTGTTTCTGGAAGAAAATATAGACTACCAGAACCGGCACAATAGAGATCATGGTTCCTGCCATCAGAAGCGGATAATTCGTAGCATAGTTACCCTTGAAGAAATTCAGAAGCAACGGAACTGTGAAGGTTTCCGTTTTGTTCAGGAAAATCAGAGGATACATGAAGTTGTTCCACTGACCCAGGAAAACAAAGATTCCAAAAGCAGCCATGGAAGGTTTGATCAGCGGCATGATGATTTTAAAGAAAATCTGTGGAACGCTGGCTCCATCAATGATTGCAGCCTCCTCCAGTTCATCCGGCAGGGAAGCAGTAAACTGGCGCATCAGGAAAACGCCAAAGGCGTTAAACAGGCTGGCCGGAAGGATCAAAGACCAGTGGGTTCCGAGGAGTTTCAGGTTTTTCATGATAATAAACAGAGGAATCATGGTTACCTGTGACGGGATCATCATTGTCGCAAGAAACAGGACAAAAATCACATTATGCCCTTTAAATTTCAGCTTGGCAAAAGCATAGCCTGCCATGGAAGCAGTCAGTAGCTGCACCACTACCACGATAGCCGCAATGTAAAAGCTGTTAAAATACGCTCTTCCGAAAGGCAGGGCTGCCAGAGATTCCGGATAGTTTTTCCACACAAAGGGGCGTGGAATGATGGTCGGCGGAACAGTAAAAATCTGTCCCATACTTTTCACGGAGCTTAAGGCTGTCCATAAGAAGGGAAGCACCATGATGACTGCCCCAAGACTGAGAGCAAGATAGAGAAGAACCGTTGACGGTTTGATTTTTTTACTGTTCATAGTTCACCCACCTTTTTGATCCATACATCTGAACCATCGTAATTGCCAGGATAATGACAAAGAGAATCATGGATGCCGCACAGGCACGACCCATCTTAAATTCCACAAAAGCACTCTGGTAAATATGATATACCAGCGTATAGCTTGCCTTTACCGGACCGCCCTTGGTCATAACGAAGGCCTGGTCGAAAACCTGGAAAGAACTGATAATTGTGTTGATCAATACGAAAAACAAAGTCGGAGAAAGCATGGGAATCGTGATATTCCGGAAACGTGCCCATTTATTTGCTCCGTCAATCTCTGCCGCCTCATAATAAACTTCGGGAATATTCTGAAGACCGGCCAGAAGTAATACCATGTTATAACCAACATTCCACCACACAGAAACGATCACGATGGAGAGCAAGACCATATGCGTATCCGTCAGCCATTTCGGTCCGTTGATTCCAAAAACTGCCAGAACAGAATTCAGAAGGCCGAAATCTCCGTTCAGAATCCAGGTCCAGATAACACCTACGGACACAGAACCGGTTACCACCGGCATAAAATAAAACAGCCGGTACAGAGTTTTCCCTTTGATCTTCTGCACTGCAAGAGCCAGGATCAGGGCCAGTACGATGTTCAGCGGAATATACATGATAGAATAGATAACCGTATTGACCAGTGCTTTCTGGAAATCCGAATCCATAACCTGATGCACATAGTTTTTGACACCCACAAATTTCATGGTATCGGCGATTCCGTCCCAGTCATGAAAACTGATCACAAAGCTCATAACCAGTGGAATCAGTGCAAAAATCAAAAGTCCAATGAACTGCGGGGCTACAAATACCCATCCCCACATTCTACGTCTTTTCTGCATGATTTCTCTCCTTGTAATGAAAGGAGCAGTCCATTTAAGACTGCTTCCTTTCTTTTTTCAGCTTTTACTCGTTCTCTGCGATTACTTCTGCTGCTTTTTCTTCTGCTTTTGCCAGAGTTTCTTCTGCATCTGCTCCATTTACATAAGCTTCCTCGAATACAGCTTTGGTTGCATCCAGAAGTCCCGGATACAGGCCATCCTTTGCACAGTCATCACCAAGAGCCCATCCGGTGGAACGAACCTCAAGGATATGTTTCACATCTGCCGGAACATTGGAATCCAGCATCATATCATCAAGATCGGTAACAGACGGAACAGAAGTTCCAACTCCGGTGATTCTTGCTTCCTGGCCCTGGGTTCCGCAGTAGAAGCTTGCGAATTCCATTGCCTCTTTCACATGTTCGGATTTTGCATTGACAGAAAGATAACCACAGCAAACCTGTGCGGGTTTGTACTGAGAGCCATCCTTTGTCGGATACGGGATATAATCGAAGTCGATTCCTTCTTCATAGAAGGTTTTAGTCAGCCAGCGGCCTGCTGCAATGAAGCCGGTCTGGCCAGACATAAACATGGCATCCTCACCCTGACCATTCGGAAGGGTTCCGCCGTATACGAATCTGCCATCATTGATACGATCGCATACATACTGGAAAGCTTCTTTTGCTTTGTCATCAAATTTGTACTCATCACCCTGCCATACGGTTCCGTCATTTGCAAATACCCAGTTGTAAAGGCGGATGGTATCACCGGACTGGATCATTCCACTCTTTCCGTTCTCTTTCAGGGTATCGCAGATCTTATCAAAATTATCCCAGGTCCACTCACCTTTTTCAAACAGGGACTGCGGATCTTCAAGTCCAAGATCTTCCATCATTTTCGGAGAATAATAAAGAACTACCGGATTACAGTCTACAGACAGACCATAAACACCTTCATCATTTCTTGCTGCGCCCCATACGCCTTCACCAAAATCTTCTTCTTTTACATAAGAATCATCGGTTGCCAGGAAATCCTTCATATTAGCGATGGTTCCGTTTTTCACCAGCTGGCTCATAACCGTATCCTCTACGAAGATGACGTCTGCTGCTGTTCCGCCTGCCAGCTGTGTGATCAGCTGCTGACTGTAACCATCACTGGGAGATGCCTCAAAGGTTACATGGATCTTATCCTGTGCCTCATTGAAAGCGTCAACTGCCTGCTGATAAACCTTGATCTCATCAGCATTTCCTCTGGAGGTATAAGTGATCTCCACCTTATCCTCGTCTGCATTTCCAATTACTACATTTGTTCCCAGCAGTGTGGTAAATGCCATCACTCCTGCCATTCCAAGAACCAGTTTCTTTTTCATCGTTTCTGTTTCTCCTTTCATTTACTAAACAGTAATTCCATTGTAGAAAACACCTTTTTTGTTTTAGTAAAATGTTTTCTTTGTTGATGAATCCAATATAGTACTTATATCCAGTGATGTCAACTCTTTTTTTCATTTTTCCGTTGTTTTTACTATACTTCTTTTTCTGCTTCAATTTTCTGTATTGTTTTTTTAGTAAAATACTTGTTTTTTTTTATTTCGTATGCTATGGTAAAAGCATACTAAATCAGGAGGTTTTACTAATGAACATTCCAAAAGTAAACATATCTTTTCGTAAACTTAAAGCAGATGTTGTTTCCTCCAGTGAAGAGGACGGCCTGCTCACTTTCCACTATACGATTTGCCCGGATGCATCTGCAGAGGATTCTTTTCCAGAACGCTTCCAGCTTTCTTCCTCTTCTCTTCCCTATATCCGCCTTCGTATGACATTCCCGGCTCTCGGGATCATCGGCACCTGGATGGCAGATTCCGGTTTTTCAAAAAATCTCCGGGCAGACTGGGCTCCCGGGCAACAAATCAATCTGAGTCATTCTGCTCCTGTGGTCTGCTTCTTCAATGGAAATGACCAGAACTGCCTGACTCTGGCGCTTAGTGAGGCAGCCCGTGATGTTCTTCTTTTTCCTGGTATCCACGAAGAGAATGGGGAAATGCTTCTGGAAGCCGCCGTTCTTCTCTCTGAGCCGCTTTCAGGGGAATACCATCTTTCGATCCGACTGGATACCCGCACACTTCCTTTCTATGAATCACTGAAAGAAGTTTCCAACTGGTGGGACAGTGTATCTTCTGACGCTCCAATGAAGGTTCCTGAAGAAGCCCGGATTCCCATGTACTCCACCTGGTACTCCTATCATCAGGATATCTCCGATGAAGCTCTTTCCAGAGAATACGGTCCGGCAGAAACTCTTGGTATGAAAGCTGTGATCATCGACGACGGTTGGCAGACCTCTGACAATAACAGAGGCTACGGCTACTGTGGTGACTGGGAAAACACACCGGATAAATTTCCGGATTTTGCCGCCCATGTGAAAAAGATCCATTCCCATCATATGAAATGCCTGCTCTGGTACAGTGTTCCTTTTATCGGCCGTTATTCCCGTATCTGGAATCGTTTTTCTGAAAAGCTGCTTCATTATGACGAAGAGCTGCACTGTGGCACTCTGGATCCTCGTTATCCGGAGGTTCGTGAATATCTGGTTTCTGTTTTTGAAAAAGGTATGAAGGAGTGGAATCTGGATGGTTTTAAGCTGGATTTCATCGACTCCTTCCGCTCTTATCCGGATACCCCCGCTTATTCCGACACCATGGATTATTCCGAAATCCAGGACGCTGTCTATGCTCTGATGTTGGAGATTTCAAGAAGGCTGCAGAAGCAGAACCCTTCTCTTCTCATTGAGTTCCGTCAGAATTATATCGGGCCCAGGATGCGCCGGTTCGGTAATATTTTTCGTGTGGGAGACTGCCCCTTATCCGGTATCAGCAACCGGGTAGGAATCACTGACTTAAAGCTCATCAGTGGAAACACTGCCGTTCATTCTGATATGCTCATGTGGCACAGGGACGAGAAGCCAGAAGATGTAGCAATTCAGCTTATTAATAACATCTTTGCGACTCTGCAGATCTCCGCACATTTAAATGAACAGACCACGGAGCAAAAAAAAGTTCTGGCTCATTATCTGAACTTCTCCACCAAATACCGTGAAGTTCTTCAGTGTGGAGATTTCCGTGCGCATGCTCCACTGGCTCTTTATCCACTCCTGGAATCATGCAAAGACCAGATATGGATCTCGGCCTCTTATAAGGAAAATCAAATCATCCCCAGTCCGGATCCTGCTTCCTATCGAGAAACCATTTTTCTCAATGGAACAAAAACCCCGGAACTTACACTCCGTTTCTCCGCTCCAGGTGTCTTTCTCATCAGAAAACTGGATTGTTTCGGAGAAATTGTGCATGAGGAAACAAAAGCACTTACAGCCAGTGTTCATACCTTTCAGGTAAGTCAGGGAGGTGCTCTTTTCCTCTATCCTTCCGAAGCATCGAAATCCGATGTCGCTATTCACTCATAAATACGATTGCTTAACGTTCTGTACACTTGAAGCAACGAAAAGATTCTTCTGCATGCAAGCCATAAAAAAAGGCTGTCGCCCGACAAAGATTTTGTCGGTACGACAGCCTTGATTTTTGTTTTTTGATCTGATCAATTCCCACTCAGATATTTCTCAATTTCCTTCATGGCCTCTTCCTCGTCGATTCCGTTGGCGGAAACAACGATGCTGTCACCGTAGTTCAGGCCCAGGGTCATCATTCCCATGATACTCTTGGCGTTTACATGGCGATCCTCACTCTCCACATAGATCTCGCTGTCGTACTGGCTGGCTACCTGTACAAGCAGTGCCACCGGACGTGCCTCCAGACCGTTTCTGATTTGGATCATCACTGGTTTCTTAATCATAATAATGCTCCTCCTTACTTCCTCTCAGCGTTTCCGCTAAATTACTTAGTTTTCTTAATCTATGGTTGACTCCAGATTTTCCAATGGGTGGGTTGTGCATAAGCCCCAGTTCCTTTAAAGATGCCTCCGGATTTTCCAGGCGAAGATCCGCCGTCTCCAGGAGTTCCTCCGACAGGTCCGAAAACCCGCCTGCTGCCTTCAGGTATCTGATATCTTCTGTCTGTTTGACAGCCGCGCTGACTGTCTTATGAATGTTGGCAGTCTCGCAGTTGACCTTCCGGTTCACAGAATTTCTCATTTCCTTGAGGATACGCACATTTTCCAGGTCCATCAGCGCGACATGCGCTTCCATGACATTCAGTAAATCGACGATCTGCGCGCCTTCTTTTAAGTATACCACAAAATATCTCTTTCGGCACACTATTTTTGCATCCATATCAAAACTTCCGATGAGCTCCTGAATCTGCCGGGCTTTTGCCTCGCTGGAACAGACAATCTCAAAGTGATAGGATTTGTTGGGATCGCTCATGGAACCGGTACTTAAGAACGCTCCCCGGATAAACGCCCGCTTACAGCATGTCCTCTGAAGGAGAATATTATCCGCAGCGGTGAGGTTTTCCCGGATCTCCATATGGCCGTCGATGAGTTTCAGGGCCTGGAGCACCCGGAGCGCATCTTCATGCTTCGGCACCAGAACGTTGTAAATTCTGGTCTTCTGCGGCTTCTGATGCTGTCGGATCGAAACCTCTGGTTCTATATTAAATATTTTCTGCAATAATGTAAAGCATTTTCTCGCCACAGGCAGGTTATCGGTCTGGATTTTCACCCGGTAACGGTCGCCGCTGGTGATGACCACGCCGCCGCACATGCCCATGATGGCTGCCAGTTCCGCGATCTGGCAATGTCTTGCCGTGCTGACTTTCTGTGAAAGCTCCTCTTTCACTTCCCCGGAAAATGACATCTCTCTCACCTCGACACATCCCGGTGTTCCAGCCGGACTCCATATTCTGAGCGGTCGCTCAGCGCCTCAAAAAGCTTGTTGGCCAGTGTCACCGAGCGGTGCTTGCCGCCGGTGCAGCCGATGCCGATGACCAGCTGATTCTTGCCTTCCAGTATGTAATTGGGAATGAGGAAATTCAGCATGTCCACGAGCTTGTCCAGGAAGATATGGGAGATCTCGTAGTCCATAACGAAATCCTGAACCTCCTCATCGTTTCCCGTCTTGTATTTGAGTCCGTCCACATAGTAGGGATTCGGCAGAAAACGAACATCAAAAACCAGGTCACAGTCGTTGGGAATCCCGTATTTGAAACCGAAAGACAGAACAGTGATCATCAGATTCTTGAAGTTCTTTTCTTCCACCAGGATCTGTTCCAGGGCCTTCTTAAGTTCCCTCGTGAGCAGCTGACTGGTATCCAGAATATAGGTGGCGTTCTCCTTTAAATAAAGAAGCTTTTCTCTCTCGAGGCGGATACCATCCTCCACCCGGCCCTGTTTGGCCAGGGGATGGGCACGCCTCGTCTCCTTGTATCTCTTGACCAGAACCTCGTCGCTGGCCTCCAGATAGAGGATCTGGTAGGCCACGCCGGATGCTTTTAAGTTTTCCAGTACCGAGGCCATCTCATCCAGGGAACGGCCGTTTCGGATATCCACGCCCACAGCCACCTGACTGATATCGCTTCCGGGCGCATGAGCCAGCTCCGCAAACTTCGGAAGCAGAGCGATGGGGAGGTTATCCACACAGAAATACCCCATATCCTCCAGCATTTTCAGGGCTGTGGATTTTCCCGCCCCTGACATTCCGGTTACAATGACAAATTTCATTCGAATTCTCCCAACATCTTCACTTCCGGCTCCAGACGGACGCCGAAACGCTCTTCCACGCGGTCAGCCACTTCTTTTATCAAAAGCTGTACGTCCTTTGCGGTGGCCCCGCCTTTGTTGATAACAAAACCGCAATGCTTCTCGGAAACCTGCGCTCCGCCGACAGAGAAGCCCCGAAGCCCTGTATCCATAATCAGTTTTCCTGCAAAATAGCCTTCCGGCCGTTTAAAGGTGCTTCCTGCACTCGGATATTCCACCGGCTGCTTGCTCACACGCTTTTCCTTCAACTCTTCCATCATGGAACGGATCTCGTTCTGATCGCCCTTTTTCAGGCGAAGAGCAGCTCCCAGAACAAAATAATGTTTCTTTTGGATCACACTGGTCCGGTATCCCAGCTCCAGTTCTTCTCCGGAAAGCCTTAAAAACTCTCCGTCCTCTGTCAGAACATCGCTCCAGAGGATGACATCCTTCATCTCTCCGCCATAAGCGCCTGCATTCATAACGACTGCGCCCCCCAGGGTTCCCGGGATGCCGGAGGCAAATTCAAGCCCGGTCAGGCCCTGCTCCGCCGCCTGATTGGCCAGACGTACCAGAAGCGCTCCCGACTGGGCATAAATGTTTTCCTCTTCTATGATGATATTGGAAAAATTCTTAAACAGCTGAATGATAACGCCCCGGAACCCCTTATCTCCCACCAGGAGATTGCTTCCATTTCCGAGAACAGCAAAGGGGATCTCTTCCTCTTTGCAAAGCCGGATCACCTGACGGATTTCCTCTTTCGTATGAGGTGTCACAAAATAATCTGCCGGACCGCCGATCCGAAAGGTGGTATGACGGCTCATGGGCTCCTCTGTGACTACTTCCCCGCTACCGGCTGCCCGGCGCAGGTGCTCCAATAAATTCTGATCACTTTTCATGTTTATTCTCCTGCCGCAAACGGGCAGACCTCTGCCCTGTGCGTTTTCATGACTCTCATCATACAACAACAAACGGATTTCTTCAAGCCCTAAGTTTAGAAAAGCACCCCGAAGTCTTCCGGGGTGCCATAAAAATTATTCTTCTAAATCCTGTTTTTCTTCCAGCTCCTCTTCTTCCTCCCGTCTGGCAAGCGGAATTGCCGCTTCCATTCCTTCTTCCGGAGGAATCTGAATCAGCCGCCGCTGATTTTCCAGGATCAGTGTCAGGAAGAACAGGGCCAGGCAGAGGATGCTTAAAATCGTACCTTCCCAGAGTCCGGGCGCCGTGTAATCGAGAGCAATCTCGTGACTTCCCTCAGTGAGGTCGATACCGAGAAGGGAACGGCCCACCGCGTAGGTCTCGACGGTTTTTCCGTCCACCTTCACCTTCCAGCCCGTATCATAGGGGAGGGAGAAAAGAAGGGTTCCGTCCTGGTCGGCGTCGATCGTACCGCGGATTTTTCCGTCTTTCACATAGTATGAGCCATCCTCGCTGTCGGTCACAAGCTGGGACGAAGCCAGTTTGTCATGAACCATCTGGTACTCTTCATCAGAGCAGATGTAGACGTTGGCCGTCACGCTGCCCTCCTGATTTTCGCTGAACTCACAGGTCACAGTGGCGATCTCATCCTCGTCAAAACAGCCCAGATCGTAGAGATGATCGTTGTACTTATCGTAGGATTTCGTGTAGTCCGGTGTGGAAACAGTGATTTTTTCCGTCTTTCTCGTGACTTCAAGATAGGCCTGCATGCCTGCGGGAATCACGATATCGTAGCTTCCGCCGTCAGTCATCTCAATGCTCTGGTTCAGTGTGAAAAGCGGTCCTTCGTTGACTGCCAGGGCCACGAACTCATTCTGGACGTCGGCGGCGTTTCCGCTGTCGATATCCCAGTCCTTGATATCCGAATCCACCATAAAACCGATAGAAAGTGCATTATCGTTCCGGTAAAGGGCCAGAGGCTCCTCATAGTCCACCTGCTCCATCTGATAGAGACGGTCGGTGACGGTTCTGGATTCTACATATTTGACGCCTAAAATATCGTTGAAAAGCTTCGTAAGGCCCACATAGCCGCTCTTGTTGGTCCGGGCCTCCATGCCGAGGGCCTTACAGAGATCCACGGTGGACGCAGGCATCGTGGAGGAAAAGAGCATGACGCCGTCTCCGCCCATGAACATATCCGCATTTCTCATCCGGGTGCTGTCGATGTCGCTCCGGTAGAAGCTGCTGCCATCCTCATTTCTCGCCATGAGTTTTTCGTAGGCGATCTGGTCATCCAGGTAAGTCTGCCGGCTGACCGTACCGTTCATGCTGACGCCGTAGACCGCCGTGGCTGTCATCTCCGCCACGCCGATGAAGACGAGAACCCGCTTGAAGAGTTTTTCCTCCCGGGCTTTTTTCACCAGACCGTAGAGAAGCAGGAGCACGCCGTAAACCGTCAGCAGAAACTCTGTAGCCAGATAAACGTAAAACTCCCGGTCCCCCAGGCCCGTCCACCAGGAATAGCCTGTGAAAGCCAGCGGAACCGCCGCCGCGATCAGCACTCTTGTGCCAGAGAGGTAGCGCACATGCCAGAGGGCCTGATGGGCCATGACAAGAAGCATGGCGATGTAAAGGAAGGCGAAACGGTTCGGAAGACCGTTCTGCGTATGGAAGCCGTGCCAGATAAAGTTCAATATATTGGTGTCAAAGCTCATGAAAAGCAGGACACAGAGCGCCGTCTTGGCGATCCGCTCCCGGAGACTTACATACTTATCCAGCAGGAAAAGCACCGCAAGGACCAGTGTCAGTACGCCGCAGAAAGCATTGAGTTCATACTGATGGTCCGCGATATTGATGGGCTCCACAAAGGCGAACTGGCTCGTAAGCTGGGAAGCGTCGTGAAGGTAAAGCTTCGGAGGCCAGGGAAATTTGTTTTCCGCGGACTCGGTGACGCCTAGTCCTAAGAAGGCCGGAACCAGCATGATAGCCGCCATACCGCCGGAGAGCAGCGCATACCAGCCAAAGGTCAGGGCGCTGGTGAAAAATTTCTTCACCGTCAGCCCTTTTGTACTGATCCACTGTACCAGCAGGTAGAGGCAGGAGAACAGGCAGAGCATGAAGCCGATGTAATAGTTGCAGTAGAGGGCGTAGAAAAGAGAAACGCAGAACATTTTTCCGTTTCCGCCCTTTACGATGCGCTCGATGCCGAGCATCACCAGCGGCAGCATGGCGATACTGTCAAACCACATGAGGTTGAAATAGTAGCCGATCATGAAGCTGCTGAGGGCATACATCGTGCCGAAAAGCACCGGAAAATAGCTTTTTCCTTTTTCCTTGTAAGCCAGATACCAGCTGAAGGTACAGCCACAGAGCCCCAGCTTCAGGACGATGAAAAGAGCCATCACATCCATCATGTTCCGCTTCGGGAAAAGCACCAGCAGGAAGTTCATGGGGCTTGCGAGATAATAAGCGATCGTCGCCCAGAAATTGATCCCCAGGCCGCCTCCCATGGAATAGAGGAAGCTCTCGTTATTCACCAGCTTCTCATGAAACTCGGTAAAGAAGGGAAGGTACTGGTGAAGGGAATCGATGATCAGCACGCCGTGGTCTCCGAAGGGATAAACCAGGTTCACGGCGAAGCTCACCGCCACCACCACGGCCGGAATCACAAAGCCGAAGGCGGCACAGCGGCGGATCCTTTTTTTCTCCAGAAGTTCTTCCGGGGAAAGGAACTCTTTTGGGGGCTTGTCCTTGAATACGAAGCACTTGCTGAACACATAGTTCAGGACCAGCACCACCACCTGAATCAGCAGCTTGCCGATCATATCCGGCACACCGAAGACACAGCAGAGAATCACCACGCCGAAAATCTCGATAAACATCGTGCTGAGGCGCATGCCGATGAACTGCCCCGCCTCCACAAGAAGCTCCCGGATTCCCCTCGTCCTGCTCTCAAAGACGAAAATCTTATTCACCACATAGGCGAAGAGAATGGACAGGGAGATCGAGAGAAAGTTGGCAATGGTAATGTCAATTCCCAGAAAATGCCGGAAAATGGCATAGGAAATCAGGTTCACAAGAGTTGTGCATCCGCCGAAAAAGATGTAGCGGATGGCCTGATTCTGAAACAGTTTTTTTATCCAGTTTGTCATCTTGATACCTCTCTAAATCGCAAAATCTGTCCCTAGTATACCTTTCTTCCTATTAAAAAGCAATCAGTTTTCCCTTAACTCTTTCTGAAGACGGACGGAATACAGGATCTTCTCCTTCACCTTTCTGCCGGTCAGCTGTTCCAGGGCCTCGGTATAGTAGTTGAGCTGGGCCGCATATTTTCGGTAAAGGACCGCTTCCCCGCCTTTTTCCACATAGTCGGTTTTGTAATCCACCAGGATAAGGCCGTCTGCTTCCTCGAAATAGGCGTCCACAACTCCCTGAATCAAGAGCTTTCGTCCCTCTTCGGCTTCCGAGTAGAGTCGGGCTGCGGGGATCGCATAGATGAAATGCTGCTCCCGGAAGAGAACACCAGCCTGCTGCGCCCTCGCCATCCGCTGCCCCAAGGCTCCTTTTGAGAAGCATAAGATTCTCCGGCAGTCGATGGCGGCGGCCTCCTCTCTGGTGAGCCGCCCTTTCTCTTTCAGTTCCTGAAGCTGCTCTTCCACGGCTTCCAGGCTCTCCGCCCGGGTGAAATCGAGATACTGTAAGAAAATATGGTAGGCCGTTCCCCGGGCCGCTCCCTGGACGGGGGCTTCGTCTTTCAGAAAGTCCGGAATGATCTCTTCGACTTCCGGAAGCGCTTCCTCCGTTCCTGTTTTTAAATCTGTCTGTTCTTTAAAAAGAGAGTCCTCAAAGATCCTCTCCCAGTCTTCCCAATCTGCTTCTTTTTTCGATTCTTCTCCGTAAAGAAGCTCACTCTCCGTCTCCAGCTCCGCCTCGCTCTGGCGCTTGAGCTGGGAGACCGTAAGCTTCACCGGAATCCGCTGGTAATGCTGCTCTTCTGCCTCTGCCATGCGTTTTCCCAGGATCTCGTGAAACTCCGGTTCGTAGATTTCATCGGAGCGAAGAAGCCTGAGGCTCTCGATATCCAGGGCTTTTCTGGCCTCCTGCTTCACGCCACCGGCCAGAAGATCCTGCACCGATAATTTCCGAATCGCCACCGGGGTCGTCCAGACCGCATCTTCTTCCTCCCGCAGGGGCCGAATTTCGCCTTTTTCTCCCAGAAGCTCCCTGGCGCTCTCGTACTTTAAGAGCACCGGCATCAGAAGATCGAGGTACCCTCCGGCCCCCGAAAGGATCTGATAGGAAAGGCCGTATTTCAGAGGTGACGCGCTCTGGCACCAGCGCTCCAGCTTTTTCTCAAGGCCGGAGACGGCTCCCGTAAGGATCAGTTTTTCTTTCGCCCTGGTCAGGGCCACATAGAGAACGCGGATCTCCTCGCCGATGTTGTCGTCGTTGACCTTCGCCTGAATGCAGCGCTTAAAAAGAGTGGTCCGGCGAACCCGCAAAACCGGGTCCACCATATCAAAGCCGATGCCAAGGTCCGCATCCAGCACCATCCGGCTTCTGGTGTCCATTTTGTTGAACTGCTTTTCCAGACCCCCTAAGAAAACCACAGGAAATTCCAGGCCTTTGCTTCGGTGAATACTCATGATCTGGACCACGTTCCGGTTTTCCCCGAGACTCTGGGCCTCGCCGTAATCTACGTCGTACTTCTGCAGATTCTCGATGTAGCGGATGAAATTAAAGAGACCGCGGTAGCTGGTTTTCTCATAATCCCAGGCCTTCTGAACCAGCATTTTCAGGTTCTGTGCCCGCTGCTCTCCCGCCGGCATGGCCGCCGCTTCCTCCGCATAGCCGGTCACATCAAAAATATACCAGAGCAGTTCATGGATCGGCGTGAAGGCCGCCTGCTGCCGGAAATCCTCCAGAAGAGCGTAGAAATCCTCCAGTTTTTTCCGAAGCTTCTCGTCCTCCCCGTTTTCCCGGTACCAGCGGCAGCTCTCATGGAAGGCTTTTTCCTCCCCGCAGCTGCTCCGGATCAGGGCTGTCTCCTTCTTCGTGAAACCGCCGATGGAGGAAAGGAGCACCGCCGCCAGAGGGATGTCCTGACTGGAATTGTCGATGATTTTCAGGAGGGACAGGACTACCTGCACCTCCCGTGTGGAAAAATAGCCGCTCCGCGTGCCCACATAGACCGGGATTCCCATATTCTCCAGCACCTTTCCATAGCTTTCCGCAAAGGCGGAGGGGGAACGGAAGAGGATCACGATATCCTTAAATTCGATTTTTCTCATACTGCCGGTTTTGCCGATGGTTTTATCGAAAATTTCCTCTTTTCCCACCATCTTTAAGATCCGCTGGCCGGTCAGCTCCGCCTCCAGCTCTCCCGGTGTCATCCGAACCCTTTCCATCAGCTCCTCATCCTCGTCAAGATCCAGAAGAAGAAGCTCAGGCCGGAGGGTCATCGGGTCCATTTCCGGATAGTCTGCTCCCGGATAAAGGGCCGTCTCCGCCGTATAGAGAATTTTTCCCGGATTCTGGCGCATGACCTCCCGGAAAATCTCGTTGGTGAAGGCCAGAATCTCCCGGCGGCTTCGGAAATTCTTTTTCAAATCAATGCGCTGGCAGTCGGAATCCTCCAGCGTGTAGGTCTCATATTTTTCCAGGAAAAGCTCGGGTCTTGCCAAGCGGAAGCGGTAGATACTCTGCTTCACATCACCCACCATGAAAATGTTCCGCAGACCCTCGTGCTCCCTCGAAACCGCCGTCAGAATGGCCTCCTGCACCAGGTTGCTGTCCTGGTACTCGTCGATCATGATCTCTTTGAAACGACCGGAGAGCTCCTTCGCCGTATCCGTCGGCTGTCCCTCCTCATCCACAAGAATCGAGAGAGCCAGATGCTCCATATCGTGGAAATCGCAGAGATTCCGCGCTCTCTTTTCCTCGGCAAAACGCCGGGTAAAGGCAAGGGTCAGCTCCACCAGCACCTTCATGGGCCGGCCCGCCGCCTGCATATCCGCAAACTCCGTCTCGGGACTCTCGGCAAAATAGTCCTCTTCCAGGGCCTTAATCTCGTCTTTCACCTGATCCCGGAGGGCTTTCACCTGTTTTTTCTTGTTTTCGTCGATCGTTTCATCCTTTTTCGTGGAAAGTCTCGCCCATTTATCCATGGACTGAAAGGCCTGGTAAAACTCCCGGTAGCCCTTCGCTCCCTTGCATTTTTCCAGATTTTCCAGGTCGGAAAGGATGGCCGGCTCATAGAGATAGGGTCCTCCATTCTCCTTACAGATGGAAAGAGCCTTCTCCAGCAATTCCTCGAGATCTCCGATGAGTTCCCGGGTGGAATTGAGCCACCCCTGAAGCCACCCGGCATTTTCAAATTCTTCCATCGTCCGGGCGGAATAGACGCTTAAGCATTCCTCCAGCCATTTTTCGGGATAGGGATAGCTCATGGCAAATTCATAGAGACGGAGAATGGAATCCTCGAGGATCTGGTCATTTTTTCCGGTGGCAAGGCACTCCACAAACTCCTGAAATTCCGGCGTCGCCTCCTCAAAATAGCTCTCCAGAAGCTCCTGAACCACCTGGGTCTTGAGAAGCTTCCCTTCGCCCTCGTCCATAACCCGGTAGTTTGGGTCCAGGCCAATGACGTGGAAATAACTCTTTAAAATGTAACTGCAGAAGCTGTCAATCGTGGTGATCTGGGCGCTCTGGATCAGCGTGAGCTGCCGGGTCAGATGCTCCTCCTCTTCCCCCTCGGAAAGCTTCTTCTCTATGGCGGTATTCAGACGCTCCCGCATCTCTCCCGCCGCCGCCCGGGTGAAAGTCACGACCAGAAGCTCGTCGATATCCACAGGCCGGATCGGGTCTGAGATCAGATTCAAGATCCTCTCGATAAGGACCGCCGTCTTTCCGGAGCCCGCCGCTGCGGAGACCAGGAGATTCCGGTTTCTAAGGTCGATGACCTTCTTCTGGTCTGGGGTCCACTGATTGCTCATTTCATCTCCTCCTCGATCTTTCTTAGTGCTTCGTCGGCGCTTAAATCCTCCAGCCGACGGAATTTCATACTTTTATCCTTCAGATCAAAGCCGCAGACGCTGCGGAAGACGCAGTAATCGCAGGCGGTCTGATTTTTCCGCTCATAGGGCAGGCGCTCCGCCTTTCCTTTCAGGATCTCGCTTCCAAGCTCCTGCATCTTTTTGCCCGCGTAAGCCGACATGGCTGCAAACTGCTTTGTGCTGGCAGTCCGGGAGGCTTTTCCGAGAGACCCATCCTTGTTGACGGAGATCGGGATCACGCTCGAAGTTCCCTGTAAAAAGCGGTCCATGGACTTGATGATCTCCTCGCGGCTGTTCACCAGACCGTTGACCTTCAGTTCCTTTAAGAGCTGTTTTCGGATCTCATCGGGATCTTCGTCCCCGGAAAGCTCCAGCAGGGGATCTTCCACATGATAATAGAAGATTCCCGCCGGGGTCACGGTTTTCTCCTTCTTCGCCCGGCGCTCCAGCTCGAGAGCCGCGTTCAGATAGACCATGAGCTGCAGCTGCAGGCCGTAATAAAAAGCCGCCAGGTCAAATTTCGTGTTTCCGGACTTATAATCCACCACTTTCACGAAAACCTCTTCCTCATTTTCACAGTAATCGATGCGGTCAATCCGGCCTTTGAGCTTCATCTTTGTGTTGTCAGGAAGGCTCAGATTCACCGCTTCCAGATTTTCAATCGCGGAAAAGGGCACCTCGAAGTTTCCGGGCTCGAACATGCCGCTCCGGATCTGAATCAGCAAAGCCCAGATCGTGCGGCCCATGATCCGCCGGATCCGTTTCAGCGCATAGGCGCTCCGGCTGTCCTTCTTAAGGCCGGGGTTATGGATAAAGGCCGCTGCCTCAGAGACAGCCTCCTCTGTGAGCTTTTCCGCCTCCTCGTCGGGCAGGTCAAACCAGGTCCACTCGCTCGCTTCCACCTTTTCTGAAAAGATCTCCAGCGCCTTGTGGAAGAGATTTCCCATATCCACCGGGGCAAATTCCAGCGTTTCCCGCTCGGTAAGCCTAAGGCCATACCGCAGGAAATGCTCGCAGGCACAGGCCGCGAAGGTCTCCAGCCGGCTCACGCTGTTGGTCAGCACGTTTCCGTAGAGGGCCTTCGCCGCCTCCCTTCCAATGCCGGAATCCTCGTTCCCGGCGAAAGCCGCATGGAGAAGACGCTCCAGCTTTTCCTTCCATTTCGGCTCCTTACTGTACCAGAGATAGAGTTCCTGAAACTCCGGAGAAAATTCCCCCTCTTTCATTTTCAGAATCCCCTCGGTCAGACAGGAGAGGCCATTTTCCGGCGTCCAGACCCGTTTTTTGAAGGACTGGTCCGCTTCCTCGTCGGTCACAGAAAGCTCCGGGAAGAGCCTCTGAATCCGCCCCACCACATAGGAGGGCCGCATCGCTTTTCCTTCGAGATCTGCCTTCGCCATCGTCAGATAGAGCCGCTCGGAGGGCTTCGTAAGATGCAGATAGAGATAAAAACGCTCCACAAAGCTGTTTTCCCTGGTTCCCGGTGCCAGCGTCACGCCCTGATCCGAGAGGAAGCTTCTCTCCTCCTCCGAGAGGATACCTCCGCCTTTTCCCGCCGAAGGCACGATACCCTCGTTGAGCCCCAAGAAAATCAGCACCTTGATGTCTTTGAGACGGGTTCGCTCCATGTCGCCCACCAGCACCTCGTCCAGCGAGGGCGGAATCAGGCCCACGCGGCTGTCCTCGAAACCGGCCTCCAGAAGCTCCTTATAGTCCTTCAGGCTCATGACCTCGTCGCCCAGAAACTCTACCAGCTTGTCAAAGAGACTGATGACCGTCCCGTAGATCTGGTGATAGACCTTGGCCTCGTCCATCTTTCCCTGTTCCTCAAAGTTCTTTTCCATCTGAGTGAGCTTCTGCTGGAGCTTTTCCCCGGCGATGAAACGGTAGAGCCCTTCGGTCCGCTGGCGCACTGTGATATTTTTTCCCCGCATGGCTTCCGTGTAAGCCGCTGTCTTCTCAAGGAAAGTCTCCCTGAACGCATTAAGCCTCGGCAAATCCTCTGCAGAAAAGCTTCTGGTCTCCTGAGTCCACTCCTTTTTCCACATGGAGTATCCCCGGATTCCCGCCGCCAACACATAATTTTCCACATAATCGATGGTCTCCGGTGCAAAATCCACCAAGCCGCAGCGAAGGAAGCGGAAAACCGTCTCATAGCTGTAATCGCGGATCAGCATTTCCAGCGCCGCCTTCATAAATTCCAGGAACGGATTTAAGAGAACGCGTTTCGTCTCATCGATAAAGCAGGGAATCCCGTACTTCGGAAAGACCCGGCGGATCTCCCGGGCGTAAGTCGCCATGTCGCCGCTGATGAGGGCGATCTCCCGGAAAGCAAGCTTCTGCTCCCGGGTCAGCTTCAGGATCGTCCGGGCCGCAAACTCCGCCTCCTCTCTCGGATTCGCACAGGCGTGGATCGAAATTTCATCCGACGGCTTCTCCAGGTAAAAGATCCCCCCGGCAAAATAGTTTTTTCCCGTGCGGAACAGATGGCTCTCAAGAAAGGCAAGGGCCGGGCAGCCATTAAAGCGGCGGACACCCTTTCTTCCCAGAATCACCGGCTCCAAAATTTCCGTACCAGTCTCCTTACAGAGGTTCGTCAGGCTCTGGATCGTCTTCTGACTGAGGTAGAACAACTCATGCATTTTCCCGGGCTTTCCCCAGTCCGTACGGGGATCGACGGTCACAGTCACGAGGATTTTTTTTGCCAGCGGAAGAAGTTTTTTAAGGAGGGCAAGCTGAATCGGGGTAAAGCCCGTATAACTGTCCAAGGCGATCGTGCAGCCTGAGAGGAGGCCTGACTCCTCCGCATGCTCCGCCAGCACCTCCAGAAGTTCCTCCGCCGTCACATAGTCCTTCGCCATCCGCTCCTGAAAGGCCTGGTAGAGGATACCGATATCCTTCCATTTATAATAGAGGCGGGGCTGGCCCTCAAGGCCTTCCAGGATCCCGTCCATCTGTTCCGGCTCGATCCGGTACTGAGCCAGCTCCGAGATCATGGATTTCACCTGGCTGATGTAGCCGTTTTTCTCCATACTTCCTCCGAGAAGGGTCAGCTCTTTCTTGTGCTCCATGGCGCAGCGACGGATCACCAGATTTTTTCCGGTCTCCTCGAGGACCCGCCTCCGGTCCGCCCCCAGGTCCTCCAGAACCCTGAGGGCCAGACGCTGAAAGCTCAGCACATCAATATTTAAGATTCCTTTCCGCGGATGAAGCTCGGTCAGATTCCGCTGAATCTCCATCGTAAACTGCTCCGGTACTAGTACCAGAAAATTTTCTTTCGGTGCAGCCAGGGATTCCCGGATCACCGTCTCATACAGATAACGGGACTTTCCGCTTCCCGAGCTTCCCAGGATAAACTGAAGGGGCATATTTTTCTCCTTGTGAAAGAAAAGCCTTACCGGGTAGATTTCCGGTAAAGCTCTTCTCTTTTTTCAATCTTATTTCGCGAGCTGGGCCAGGCGCTCTTTCACCTGAGCCATCATCTCCGTATATTTGGTCAGTTTCGCTTTTTCTTCATCGATCTTGGCCTGGGGCGCTTTGCTGATGAAACGCTCATTGTTCAGCATGCCGTTAGAACGTGCCAGCTCTTTGGTGAGACGCTCCTCCTCTTTTTTCAGACGCTCGATCTCTTTCTCGATATCTACCAGCTCTGCAAAGGGCATGTAGATTGTCGCTTTGTGGATCACTGCAGAAACCGCATCCTCGCCGATGCCTGCCTTGTCCACCTGTACGGTGACATCGCTGGCATAACCCAGAGTTGCGAAGAAGACTTTTCCGTTCTCGAAGATCTCGCGGACTGCCTCGTCCTCAGATACAACGAAAACTTTCGCTTTCTTACTGGGCGGTACGTTCATGCCGGTACGCACATTACGGATTGCACGAACAGCCTCTTTGATGGTCTCGATGGCGTTCTCATCCTCTGCAAAGTTCCAGCTCTCCTGATATTCCGGCCAGGAAGCGACCATGATGGACTCCTCTTCCGGACGGAGTGTGCAGTAGATTTCCTCTGTGATGAAGGGCATGTAGGGATGAAGAAGCTTCAGGGCATTGGAGAGAACGGTCTTCAGTGTCCAGAGAGCTGCTGCCTTTGTGGTATCCTCGTCATTGTAAAGACGGGGTTTCACCATCTCGATGTACCAGTCGCAGAACTCCTCCCAGATGAAATCGTAAACCTTCTGCACAGCGATACCGAGTTCGTATTTGTCGAGGTTCTCAGTCACTTCTTTTGCCAGATGGTTAACCTTGGAAAGAATCCATTTGTCTGCTCCGGTCAGGTCATTGAGATCCATCTCTGCCGGAACATCGGCTTTCTCGAGGTTCATCATGATAAAACGGGAAGCGTTCCATACTTTGTTGGCGAAGTTACGGCTGGCTTCCACACGATCCCAGTAGAAACGCATGTCGTTTCCGGGGGCGTTTCCGGTCATAAGAGTCAGGCGGAGCGCATCTGCGCCGTATTTGTCGATGACTTCCAGAGGATCGATACCGTTTCCGAGGGATTTACTCATCTTTCTTCCCTGGCTGTCACGAACCAGTCCGTGAATCAGTACATGATGGAAGGGAACCTCGCCGGTCTGCTCCAGAGAGGAGAATACCATACGGATAACCCAGAAAAGGATGATATCGTAACCCGTTACCAGTACGTCTGTCGGGAAGAAATAGTCCAGATCCTCGGTCTTGTCCGGCCAGCCCAGTGTAGAGAAGGGCCAGAGGGCGGAGGAGAACCAGGTATCCAGCGTATCCTCATCCTGTGTAAAGTGAGTGCAGCCGCATTTCGGGCATTTGTCCGGAGCGCCTCCTCTTCTTACGACAACCTCGCCGCAGTCGTCACAGTAGTAAGCCGGAATCCGGTGGCCCCACCAGAGCTGACGGGAAATACACCAGTCATGGATGTTCTCCAGCCAGTGGAAATATGTCTTGTCGAAGCGCTCCGGAACAAATTTCAGTTTGCCGGATTTTACTGCCTCAACGGCCGGTTTTGCCATCTCTTCCATCTTTACAAACCACTGCTGTTTGATCATGGGCTCTACGGTGGTGTGGCAGCGGTCATGGGTTCCTACGGCATGGGTATGGGGAACAACTTTTACCAGAAGGCCCTGGTTTTTCAGCTCTTCTACCATGGCTTTTCTGGCATCGTAACGGTCCATGCCGGCGTATTTGCCGCCTTTTTCGTTGATGGTTCCGTCATCGTTCAGGATGTTGATCTCTTCCAGGTTGTGACGTTTTCCAACCTCGAAGTCGTTGGGGTCATGAGCCGGGGTGATCTTTACGCAGCCGGTTCCGAACTCTTTGTCTACATAGAAATCGCCGATCACCGGGATCTCGCGGTCGGTGAGGGGGAGCTTCAGCATTTTTCCGATGAGGTGCTGATAACGCTCGTCATCCGGGTTTACTGCCACTGCGGTATCGCCGAGAAGAGTCTCCGGACGGGTCGTGGCGATCTCCACGAATTTGCCCTCTTCACCTACGATGGGGTAATTGATGTGCCAGAAGAAACCATCCTGATCCTCATGCTCTACCTCGGCATCGGAGATGGAAGTCTGGCAGACCGGGCACCAGTTGATGATGCGGGAGCCTTTGTAGATGTAGCCTTTCTCATAGAGGCGTACGAAAACTTCTTCTACGGCTTTGGAACAGCCCTCGTCCATCGTGAAACGCTCTCTGTCCCAGTCAGCGGAGGAACCCAGCTTGTGCAGCTGATTGATGATCTTTCCACCGTACTCTTCTTTCCAGGCCCAGGCATGTTTGAGGAACTCCTCACGGCCGATCTTCTCTTTGTCGATGCCCTGCTCACGAAGCTTCGCGGTAACTTTTACCTCGGTAGCAATGGCTGCGTGGTCGGTTCCCGGCTGCCACAGTGCGTTGTAACCCTGCATTCTCTTATAACGAATCAGGATATCCTGCATCGTGTTGTCCAGAGCGTGGCCCATATGGAGCTGACCGGTTACGTTTGGCGGCGGCATTACAATGGTAAAAGGTTTCTTGCTTCTGTCTACTTCTGCATGGAAGTATTTCTTGTCCAGCCATTTCTGGTAAAGACGGTCTTCTATGCCCTTGGGATCATAGGTTTTTGCCAGTTCTTTGTTCATGGGATTCTTTCCTTTCTTGTGAGTGGTTGTGAGGAAGTGTGCGGGAGGAACGCCATGCCATCACTTCGGTTTTGCTTTGCAAAACCTCAGTCGCGGGCGTCGCCCTATCAAAAGCCATTCAAACGTGCAAAAATCTGCAAGCAGCTTTTGCACGCTCGCATGGCTTTCGGCATGGCTCATGCCTGACGCGCAAAAGAAAAGCCCTCTGCACACAGTTCATGTGCAAAGGGCGAATGTCTCGCGGTACCACCTTTTCTTATGCTTCTTTCTCGCATATCTCAGAGATCTTTTAACGGGGATCGGACGGGCAGGCTTACTGTCAAAGTTCAGCCTGTCGGTTCAAAAGCTACCTTCCATACCTGCTCTCCTACAGATTCCTCTCAGCCTGTCGGGAATCTCTCTCTGGCGGTGCCCGGGTATGTACTCCTCTTTCTCACAACCTTTGTTCTTTTTCGCTATAGTCTGTATCATAGCCGAGGATTTTTCATTTGTCAAGGGGGAGTTTCGCTCACTCCTCCTCAGAAACTTTCTCCGGCTCTTTCATTAAGCCTCGTAACTGTTCAGTCCCTTCACAGTTACGAGCAAAAATCCAATGAAAATCACCTTCGGCGATGGGATTTTTGCATGCAACCCTCGGGATTTTGGCATATTCATGCCAAAACACCTCGCGGGATAGTGGCTCCTGAACTGTTACAAGCTTTCAATATAGGCCCAGATCTCGTCTCTTCCCTGCTTGGTCTCCGCGGAGAAGGGGATGATGACCGTGCCCGGCTTTACGCCCAGGCCCGTGCGAACCAGCTTCAACTGTTTCTGAATCTGGCTTCTTTTAATCTTGTCCAGCTTGGTGGCGATGATAATGGGGTCAAAGCCGTTGCTCACGATCCAGTCGTACATGATCTTGTCGTTGGCGGAGGGCTCATGACGGATATCGATCAGCAGGAACACGGCTTTCAGCATCGGGGATTTGTGGAGGTAGTTCTCGATGAGCTTTCCCCACTTCTCCTTCTCTGACTGAGAAACCTTCGCATAGCCGTATCCCGGAAGGTCCACCAGGTAAACCTCACTGTTGACATTGTAAAAGTTGATAGTCTGGGTCTTTCCCGGCTGGGAACTGGTCCGCGCCAGGGCTTTCCGGTTCATCAGGGCGTTGATCATGGAAGATTTTCCCACGTTGGATTTTCCGGCGAAGGCCACCTCCATGCGCTCATTTTTCGGCAGCGGGCTTGTGATGCCGCAGACCGTTTCCAGTGTCACATTTTTTATAATCATAATCAGTTCTCCGAATTTTTAACAAGCGCCGCTTTCAGGACTTCATCCATATGGGAGACAAAACGGATCTCCAGACCTTTTTTGATCTCGGAGGAAATCTCTGCCACATCCGGCCGGTTTTTCTCCGGCACCAGAACCAGGCGGATGCCCGCGTTCTTCGCTGCCAGAAGCTTTTCCTTGAGGCCGCCGATGGGAAGGACTCTTCCCCGCAGCGTGATCTCTCCGGTCATGGCGATATCGGCCCGTACCGGAAGCTTCGTGATCGCGGAGGTCATGGCTGTGGCCATCGTGATTCCCGCAGAAGGCCCGTCCTTGGGAACGGCTCCCTCCGGAATGTGGATATGGATATCATTTTCCTTGAAAAATTTATCATCGATGCCATATTCCCGGCTGACAGAACGGATGTAGCTGATGCCCGCCATGGCGGATTCCTTCATCACGTCTCCCAGCTGGCCGGTGAGGAGAAGCTCTCCTTTTCCGGGCATGACGTTGACCTCGATCTCCAGGGTATCGCCGCCCACGCTGGTCCAGGCCAGGCCCCGGACGATTCCGATGTCATCGGCATCGTTCAGACGGTTGACCGTGTAGCGCTCCTTGCCGAGATAGTTCTTAAGGCTGGTCTCGGTGACTTTGATGCTTCCCTTGCCTTCCTCCAGAAACTCCCGCGCCGCTTTCCGGCAGATCTCTCCGATCTTCCGCTCCAGGCTTCGCACACCGGCTTCCCGGGTGTAGGAGGAAATCAGTTTCTTCATAGCCTTGTCCGTGATGGAAAAATCATAGCCGGAGAGGCCGTTTTTCTCGATCTGTTTCTCTAACAGGTGCTCTTTTGCAATGTGCAGCTTCTCGTTTTCCGTGTAGCTGGAAACCTCGATGAGCTCCATACGGTCCAGAAGAGGCCGTGGAATCGTCTGAACATCGTTGGCCGTGGCGATGAAAAGCACCTCGGAAAGATCCAGCGGAAGCTCCACATAATGATCGCGGAACTTGTTGTTCTGTTCGGAATCCAGCACCTCCAGAAGAGCGGAGGAGGTATCTCCCTTATAGTCGCTGCTCACCTTGTCAATCTCGTCCAGAAGCATCAGCGGGTTCTTCACCCCGGCCTGCTTCATACCGTTGGCGATACGGCCCGGCATCGCGCCTATATAGGTTCTTCTGTGGCCGCGGATCTCCGCCTCATCCCGGACGCCGCCCAGACAGATCCGGACATATTTCTTGTCCAGGGCTCTTGCGATCGAGCGGGCGATCGAAGTCTTACCGGTTCCCGGCGGGCCCACCAGACAGATAATGGGGCTGTCGCCTTTCTTCGTCAGGGCGCGGACAGCCAGAAATTCCAGCACCCGCTCCTTGACCTTCTCAAGGCCGTAATGATCCTCGTCCAGGATCTCCCGGGCATTGGCAAGATCCATGTTGTCAACAGATTCTTTATCCCAGGGAAGTTCTAGAAGCGTCTCGATATAACCCCGGATCACGGAACTTTCCGCGGAGTTGTTTCCGGCATTTTTGAAACGCTCGATCTCTTTCTCGATGCGCTCCTTCACCTCGTCGGAAGCCTCCAGCTTATCTGCCTCCTCCTGGAAATGATCTGCCTCGGCTCCGGTGGTGTCCTCGCCTAATTCCTCCCGGATCACTTTCAGCTGCTCCCGGAGGATGTATTCTCTCTGATTTTTGTCAACGCGGGCTTTGACCTTCTCCTGAATCTCGGTCTTGATGTTCATGACCTGGATCTCATTTTCAAGAAGAACAGACAGCTGCTCGAAGCGCTCGGTTAAATCCACCGCTTCCAGAAGCTTCTGTTTTTCCTCATAAAACACAGGAATGTTCACAGCGATCTGATCCACCATTTTCTGGAGGTCCGTCTGCTCCATGATCTGAAGCGCCGTCTCGCGGCTGATCTTGCCGTTGGCCTGGCAGTAATCCTGGAAAATGGTCCGGAGGGTCTGAACCATAGCTTCCTGATTTTTCTCATCGGGAAGGGCCAGCTCCTCCTCCGAAAAAGTGGCGGCATCTGCCACAAGGCAGCCGTCCGCCACATCCAGATCCATCACTTCCACCCGTTCCAGACCTTCCGCCAGCACCCGGAAAATATTCTGGGGCAGTTTCATGATCTGCTTCACGGTGACAAGGGTACCGATCTTATGAAGATCCTTCCTTCCAGGATCCTGTGTTTCCGGAGATTTCTGGGTCACAACCACCAGCTTCTGGTCACGGAGCATGGCAGTCTCCACCGCTTTGACTGATTTTTCCCGGCTGATATCAAAATGCGTGATCATGGAGGGCAGAAGCGTCATTCCACGGAGAGCCACAACCGGTATGTTTTTGATCAGTTCATTCATGCAGTTTCCTCAATCTCTTTATCTTTCTTGCTTTTTTTCGTTTTTACAGAGGGAAGCTTGCCGTCGTCGCTGTACATCAGCACCGGCTCGCCGCTTCCGTCGATGACGTCCTTCGTGATCAGGCAGCTCTCCACATTCTCATCGGAGGGCAGGTTGTACATGATATCCAGCATTGCTTTCTCCATGATGGCCCGGAGGCCTCTGGCTCCTGTCTTTCTCTCCAGGGTCTTGTCTGCCACTTCCTCGATGGCGTCATCCGCAAAGGAAAGCTCCACGCCGTCCATCTCAAAGAGCTTCTGATACTGCTTGATGATGGAGTTTTTCGGCTCTTTCAGGATGCGGATCAGAGCCTCGCGGTCCAGCTGATCCAGGGAAACAACCATGGGCACACGGCCGATGATCTCCGGAATCATTCCGAACTTCACGAAATCCTGGGGCAGTACCTGGCGCAGGATTTCTCCCACGTTATGATTCTTCTTATCGTTGACCACAGAGTTGAAACCGATCTCCTTCTGATCCAGACGTGCCTCGATGACTTTTTCCATGCCCTCGAAGGCTCCGCCGCAGATGAAAAGGATATTTGTGGTATCGATCTGGAGAAGCTCCTGATGCGGGTGCTTTCTTCCACCCTGGGGCGGCACGGAAGCTACGGTTCCCTCAAGGATCTTAAGAAGTGCCTGCTGTACGCCCTCACCGGACACATCGCGGGTGATGGAGGCGTTCTCGGATTTTCTCGTGATCTTATCAAACTCGTCGATGTAAACAATACCGTACTCGGCACGCTTGATATCGTAGTCGGCTGCCTGAATCAGCTTCAGGAGGATATTTTCCACATCCTCACCCACATAACCGGCCTCAGTCAGCGTGGTGGCATCTGCGATGGCAAAGGGCACATTCAGCATTTTCGCCAGTGTCTGAGCCAGCAGGGTTTTACCTGAACCGGTGGGACCCAGCATCAGAATGTTGCTCTTCTGCAGCTCCACGCCGTCCACGCGCTTGCCGACGGTAATTCTTTTATAATGATTATAGACGGCCACAGCCAGGGTCTTTTTCGCCTCGTCCTGGCCGATGACATAATCATCCAGAAAAGCAGTGATCTCCTTGGGCTTCATCAGGTTGATGCCGCTCTGGTTCTCGTCCTGCTCATAGTATTCGTCCAGTTCTTCGTCTATGATCTCCGCACAGATCTCGATGCATTCGTCGCAGATATAGACGCCCTCCGGACCGGCGATGAGCTTTCTCACCTGGTCCTCTGATTTATTACAAAAAGAACATCTTACTTTGTTATGTTCTCCATATTTTCCTGCCATAGAATTTCCACCTCATACAAACTTTTCAGCAGTTTTCTTCAAAACTTATCAACGCACATGAGGGGATGTTGCTGAACGTAACATCCCCTCACGCTTATCCTTTAGTGATTTGTGATGACGCTGTCGATGAGGCCGTATGCTTTGGCCTCCTCAGCGCTCATGTAATTATCACGCTCGGTATCCACCTCGATGACGCTAAGCGGCTGGCCGGTGTTGGCTGCCAGATGCTCATTCAGCCTTTTCCTTGTGGCGATGATGTGATCAGATACGATCTTGATATCGGTCGCCTGACCCTGTGCTCCGCCGGAGGGCTGGTGAATCATGATCTCTGCATTGGGCAGGGCAAAACGTTTGCCCTTGGTGCCGCCGGCCAGGAGGAAAGCTCCCATGCTGGCTGCCATGCCAAGGCAGATGGTTGACACGTCGCATTTGATGTAACGCATGGTGTCATAAATTGCCAGTCCGGCTGAAACAGAGCCGCCAGGACTGTTGATATACAGATGAATATCCTTTCCAGGATCCTCCGCTTCCAGGAACAGAAGCTGAGCAACGATCAGGTTGGCGCTGACGTCCGTAACCTCCTCGCCCAGGAAAATGATTCTGTCCTTCAGAAGTCTGGAATAAATGTCGTAGCTTCTCTCGCCGCGGCTGGTCTGTTCAATGACATAAGGTACTAAGCTCATTTCGAAGAATCTCCTTTCCGGGAACTTCCGCAGGCAGATGTCTCTTACGCCTCTTTAGCAGCGTCTGCGATCAGATCTGCAGCAGCCTGTACAGCCAGGTCTTTCTTCATCTGATCTCTCTCGGAATCGCCGATGATGCCTTTGAGCTTCTCAACTTCCATCTTGTAAGCCTCAGCCATCTTTGCGATCTCCTCATCTACCTTTTCATCGGAAATTTCGATGTTTTCTGCTTTTGCTACAGCCTCAAGAACCAGGCTGTTCTGAATACGTTTCAGAGCTTCCGGTTTCATCTGGTCATGCATCTTCTTTGCATCCATGCCGGTGAACTGGAAGTACTGCTCCAGGGAAAGACCCTGAGACTGCATTCTTCTGGCAAAATCTTCCATCATGCTCTGAACCTGGGTGTCGATCATGGCATCCGGGATCTCCATGGTGGCATTCTCTACTGCTTTCTCAACGGCCTGAGCTTCTTTCTTTGCTCTTGCCTCTTTCTCTTTCTTCTCGGTCAATTTCTTCTTGATGTCCTCTTTGTACTCAGCGAGGGTCTCGAACTCGGAAACTTCGCTTGCGAACTCGTCGTCAGCGTCCGGAAGCTCTTTTACAGTGATTGCATTTACTTTGCATTTGAATACGGCTTCTTTTCCTGCAAGGCTCTTCTCATGATAGTCCTCCGGGAAAGTAACGGTAACGTCTTTGTCCTCACCGATCTTGGTACCGATCAGCTGATCCTCGAAGCCCGGGATGAAGCTTCCGGAACCGATGGTCAGGGTGTAGTTCTCAGCTTTTCCGCCAGCGAAGGGAACGCCGTCTACGGAACCGTCAAAGTCAAGCTTGATGATGTCGCCGCTCTCAACTGCTCTGTCATCTACATCGATGGTTCTGGAGTTGTTCTCTCTCTCCTTGTCAACCTCTTTGTTGATGTCCTCGTCAGTTACTTCAACGTCGCTCTTCTCAACCTCTACGCCTTTGTACTCGCCAAGGGTAACTTCCGGTTTCACAGCAACCTCTGCAGTGAAGATGAAGGGTTTGCCGGACTCGATCTGGGTTACATTGATCTCCGGACGGGAAACGATCTCAAGATCGCAGTCCTTCAGAGCCTCTGCGTAAGCAGTCGGGATCAGATCGTTAGCAGCATCTTCGTAGAAAACGCCTGTGCCGTACATTTTCTCGATCAGTTTGCGCGGTGCTTTACCTTTACGGAAGCCCGGGATATTGATTCTTCCTCTGGCTTTCAGATATACTTTCTGAATTGCTTTTTCAAAGTCCTCGGCAGAAGCCTCGATGGTCAGCTTCGCCATGTTTTTTTCCAGTTTTTCAACCTGTAAACTCATGGTGTGTTTCTCCTCCTAAGTTTCTATGTTTTTTGCAGTCCGTCTTTTCAAACGGTTCTGCTTGATTATGGGGTTGTTCTTCCCCCTGCTCTGTGCCATGGTGCTGATTTGACAGACTTCTCCATACTTACAGTCATTTTAGTACTATAGCACAATTCAAAAGAAAAAGCCACTCTTTTTTTTAAAAAGTACCGGTACCGCTTCCAAAACCCGGCAGAGTAAAACCGTTGGCAAAGCCTGAGTCCAGAACATTCTGCCGGAGGACGGCGTAAAGCTCCGCTTCCGTAGCCCGCGTATAGGGATTTACCCAGAAAATTCCGGCCAGTCCGAGGGTGACGCTGGAAAGGAGCTGCCAGGGGATAAAGGAAAGATCCAACACAAAAATATTCATCTTCTGATTCATCGTCATCTCACGGCTGAGAGCAAAGACCTCAGACATCTGAAGATTTGGATTTTCCGCCAGAATATAGGGAACCATCCGGTACTCGTAGGATTTCACAATGCCCGGAATCACAAAAAGAAGTCCCCAGAGAAAAATCTTCACTTTCATCACCAGCATGATGAGGACGATATGCCAGAACTGCCCCTGACGGAAAGCCCAGAAAAGCTCGCCCATGCCGGTGCTCTCTTCCCTGGTTCGCATAAAGAAACGGCTGGCTCCCACCTCGATCGGACTGCCCACCAGAATACCAAAGGCAAGGCCCAGAAGCATAACGCTGATGCCGACTCCCAGGAACACCAGGCCAAAACTCATTCCAGCCACTCTCGCAAGGAGATTTTCCGTCTGGTGACCGCTTCCGGTAATCATCTGGGTTGCACTGTCCACAAGGCTCTCTCCGCCGCTCTGAATCTCATTGTAATTGATTTCCCGGGCATTCTGCACATTGGAGCGGCTGCTGGAAAAACTTCCCGTGAGGATGCCGGTGATCAGTGCCACAACGACTGCTGACCAGAAACAGCCCCGGAGAACATTTTTCGCCCGGATCTTTAACTCTTCTCTCGTCCACATGATTGTTCAGCCTCCTTACGCCTGATAAACGACGCTCTCGGCGATCCTGTCCGCCGTCTCTTTTCCGGAGAGTTCCTCAATGAGGCGAAGCGCAAAGGGAATCGCGGTGCCAAGACCTCTGGAGGTCGTGATGTTTCCATCGGTCACAACCGGTTCAACGGTCACTTCAGCGCCGGTAAGACCATCCTCCATGCCCGGGTAGCAGATGGCTTTTCTTCCATTTAATAAGCCAAGCTTTCCGAGAACCGTGGGCGCCGCACAGATTGCTGCGATCCGGCCGTTTTCCTCAGCTGCTTTCATAAGGAAGCCCTTGAGGCCCTCACAGTCTCCCAGATGCAGAGTTCCCGGCATGCCTCCCGGAAGCACCAGCATATCTTCCTTCGTCGGGTGTACCTTTCCGATGAGGGTATCCGCTGTCACCGGAATCCGGTGGGAACCGATGATTTCCTCCCGTCCCATAACGGAAACCGTAATCGTCTCAATGCCTGCCCTTCTTAAAAGGTCTACCACAGTAAGACCTTCGATCTCTTCAAAACCGTCTGCAAGAAATACATATACCTTACTCATATTCTTTCCTCCTTGTCCGGGATGCCTGATTCAGCTCCCTGTCAAACGTTGTCACCGCCTATCTTAGCAAATCTCCGGCTGTGATACAAGTGATTTACAAGATTTTTCATTTATGGTAAACTTCCCCGTAAAAGGAGGTTTTTTTATGGAAATCGAACGCAAATACCTGATCCGTGAGCTTCCGGAAAATCTGGAAACTTACGCTTACCACGATATCGAGCAGGCCTATCTCTGTACCGCTCCGGTGGTCCGCATCCGCCGCCAGGACGACCGCTACATTCTCACCTACAAGTCCAGCGGCATGATGGCCCACGAGGAGTACAACCTGCCCCTCACCAGGGAAGCCTACGAGCATCTCAAGGCCAAAGCCGACGGCAATGTCATCACCAAACGGCGCTATCTCATCCCTCTGGACGACGTCCTCACGATCGAGCTGGATCTCTTCTCCGGGACCTTCGCCGGCATGATCCTCGCCGAGGTGGAGTTTCCCACAGAGGAAGCCGCCAACACTTTCACCCCGCCGGACTGGTTCATCGAAGATGTGACCTTCAAAAAAGAATACCATAACAGCTATTTAAGTTCAGTGGCTCTGACGTAACCATTCAAGAGCCACTGTGAAGGTACTGAACAGTTGCGATCTATCAAAAAAAGGATGAGCCTCGGCTCATCCCTTTCTATTTCTTCTTATCCAGTATATTCTTCAAAATCTTTTCCGAATCCTGACGTGACAGCCGCCGGGGATTCTCTTTCAGGAATTTTCTCTCAATCCGGTCCGCTTTGTACTTCTCCCATTTTCTACAACAGGCCGCCAGAAAACCCTTATGTTCCATTCCAAATTTTAAAACTGAAGTCTTCATTCTCTTTCCCTCCCGAAACGGACAGGTCGTGTCCGCCTTGAACCACAGTTACTATACCACGTTTATTATATCATTTTCATCTAGTATTTTGCAACATTTTGTTGCATTATCTATATTTTTGTTTCATTTTGTTGCACACCGTTTTTTAAAGAGACAGAGATTGTTATAATGAGATTTACGACTTTAGTAGGCAAAATACTCAGTAAAATACTTCCTTTACCAAAGATGATGGCTATGTCCGGGAGGCTTCCATGAACAATCAGATTCTGTATGAACGACTGCGTGATCTCCGCGAGAGGAATCATTTCACGCAGGCCTTTGTCAGTTCCAAACTGAATATCGGCCGTGCAACGTATTCCAACTACGAACGCGGCAAACGTACGCCTTCTCTGGATGTCATCATGGATCTGGCATCTTTCTACAAGGTGCCTTTCACCTATTTCCTCAATTCGGAAAATCTGGATCTCATCGCCGCTTCGAAAGAACCTCCCGTTCTGCCACTCACGCCTCCGGAACAGCAGCTGATGGATATCTACCGTTCACTGTCCTCCGAACGCCGGGAACAGTTGATTGAATTTGCTCTTTTTCTTCAAAATCAGCCCTGATTTTGCCCTTTTTTATCTATTATAACTCTTTTTTTCTATTTTGCAAATGATTTTTATGCTATTATATAATTGATATTTGTTCCATTTTTATTTTCCAGATACTACACTTATGATAGTATAACTCTGCGAAAAGTGGCAGTTTCCTGCGCCTCTTTGCAGGATATGAGACTGACCGTTCCAAACCCTTGGAACATCCCGAATAGTCAGTTATATGGATTCTCAAAAACAGAAAGGCGGACTACACATGAAAAGTGACAAACGAAAACAGCAGTACAAACAGCTCGGTCTGGCAGTTGCCTATTACCGTAAAATGCATGGTCTGACACAGCTTCAGCTGGCAGAGGAGTGCGATCTGAGCCGCACCCACATCAGCAACCTGGAGGCTCCGAACATGCCCACCAGCATTTCCCTGGAAGCGCTCTTCGACATCGCTGACGTACTGGAAGTTCCCATCAAATGTTTCTTTGATTTCCCGGATGCCTCCGGCAAATAAATATCGACTTTCAATCCCCGGTCCTGCACCGGGGATTTTTATTAGTATTTCCTTAACAAACTGGACAATTCCCTTCTCAAATGATATGATTGAGCGGATTGGAGGCGAATGCTTATGATTAAAACATTGTTGAAACCATTGTCTTTCCTTCCTGCACTGATGCTGATGTATATGATTTATTCGTTTTCCGCCCAGCCCGGAGAAGTCTCCTCGGCACTGAGCTATAAAGTCAGTTACAAGATTGTCCAGACAGCGGACTATATCTTTGATGGTGGGCATGAGGAATGGCAGCTTTCCCAGTGGGCCGATAAGATCAACTTTATCACCCGGAAGCTGGCCCATATGACAGAATATTTTGCCCTGGCCGTGGCGGTTTCTTTTCCGCTCTATGTGTACGGGCTCCACGGTTTTCTCCTGATGCTGGTGGCGGGAATCATCTGCGTGGGCTTTTCCTGCGGGGATGAATACCATCAATCCTTCGTGGCGGGACGGTCCCCCGCGGTGAAGGATGTCTGCATCGACAGCTTCGGCGTTTTCTGGGGAATCATTCTCGTACGAATCATCGGCTGGACCGGCAGAAAGACGATCTTCCGTCCCCGGAAGAAAAAGAAGAAGGCCGCTGCTTATGAGTATGAGTACGAACAGGAACCAGCCTGGGAGGAAGCTCCTGCAAAGCCGAAGAAGAAGTTTTTTGGCAGAAAGAAGAAAAACAGTCGGGAAGAATATTATGAACCCCAGGAGGGCTATGGACCCCAGGGCGGTTATGGACCCGGACCGCAGCAGCCGGTATACCGGAATCCCCAGACACGGCGGGCTCCCTACCATTATAATGGCCCGCAGAATCAGTACGATCCCCGGTATGCGAAAAATCCGCAGAATGGGTATCATCCTGAAAATGGAGACTATTCTCCGGATGGAAACGATGAGCCGCAGGAGGGGTATTACAACCCGAAAAATAACTATGAGCCACAGAATGGCTATTACGACCCTGAAAACAACTACCAGTCCCAGAATGGCTACGACGCCCGGAGCGATTATCCCCCGGAAGACGGTTATGATAATCAGGATAACTACAATCCGGACGAAAATTACGAGCCCCAGGACGGCTACTACGAACCGGAAAACGGCTATGACCCGCAGAATGGCTACGGCCCCGAGTACGGTTACGGTCCGGAAGCTCCTGTGAAGAAAAAGAAAAAAGAAAAAGACTGGATCTTCGACGACTTTGTCTGATCCATACCGAAAAATCCCGACTCCTGGCAGCCGGGATTTTTTTCGTCACAAAAATTTCACAATTTTTCTGGTTCACATTTCAAAAAAGGTGCTATAATACGGAACTGAACAAAGAAATTATCAATCAGATCTATGAATCCGACTGAATAAATAGTTGATTTTAGGAGGCATTTATCATGATTACACTGAAAGTTGAAAAAAGGAACCCGGAAGTAAAGGCAAAGAAACTGAGACGCGACGGTTTCGTCTGCGGCGTCCTTTACGGAAAAGAAATGAAGGAGTCTACTCCCATTCAGCTCATGGAGCCGGAAGCCCTCCGCTTTATCAAAGCCAACAAAGAAGGTACTCAGGTAATGCTTGATCTCGACGGAAAACAGGTCGATGCCCTTGTAAAAAATATCGACTATGATCCCATGAAGAAACAGATCATGGCTCTGGATTTCCAGGCTCTGGTCGCCGGTGAGACCGTCGCCACCTCTGTTCAGGTCATTCTGGAAAATGAGGATGCCGCTCAGGGTATCGTAGAGCAGACGCTGAATGAGGTTCACTATAAAGCAGATCCTGCCAACATGCTGGACACCATCGTCATTGACTTCAAGACCCTTTCCCCGGATGTCCGTGAATTCCATGTAAAAGATCTGGTCATTCCGGAAGGCAAGACCGTACACATCACCACGCCGGAGGATACGCTGATCTTCCACATTGCCGAGTATGCCAACAATGGCGAGGATGAGGTTGCAGAAGATAGCGATGCAGACGCTGCCAAAGCCTGAATGGACTGAAAGATCATATCACAGAAAAGCCAGTCGGAGTGATTTTCCGACTGGCTTTTCTGTGATACCTGCGAATTGCACCCGCTGCTCCGCAGCTCACGCAATTTATTTCATGCATATATCCAGAAACTTCTGCACCAGACTCGTCGGCTGCTTTCCTTTTTTCCAGATCAGGAGAATCTTCGTCTCCAGGGCCGGCTCCGCCAGGGTCTCTATATGGAGCCCCTCGCAGAAGCAGCGCATGGATTCCGGGAAAATCGCCACGGCCAGCCCCTCCCGCACCCAGAGCATGGCTCCTCTCGCGTCGTCGCAGAGGCAGAAAATATCCGGGGTCAGATTCTGGGCAGAAAAAGCGTCCATGATAAATTTTTCATATCTCCGGTACAAAATCAGCGGGCTGTTCATGAGATCCTTCAATCGAAGACCGCACTCCCGCTCCAGCCGCATCTCTGAAGGGATCACGGCGATCATCGGCTCCTGATGAAGCTCCGTATATTCCACGCCGTCCAGCCGTAAGGGCGTCCGCACCACGGCCACATCCACAATTCCATCCATCAGATAATTATATAAGGTATAAGTGATCCCGTCGTGAACTTCAAAGTTTACATCGGGATTTTTTCGGGCAAACTCTGAGATGAAGGGCATCATGGTACCCACAGTGGTCGGCGTCATGCCGATACGAAGCACCCGCTTCTTTCCGGCTTCCGCCACCTCCTGCCGGGTGGAGCTCACAAAATTCAGAAGATTCTCCGCCCTTTCATACAGAAGCTTTCCTGCTTCTGTCAGCGTCACCCCTGTCCTGGTCCGCTCAAACAGTGTGACGTTGAGCTCCGCCTCCAGCTGCTTCATCTGATAGCTCAGGGGCGGCTGTGACATGTTAAGCCGCCGGGCCGCTTCGTTGATACTCCCCGTCGTCGCGATCTCCCGAAAATATTCCAGCTGCCTGATCTCCATAGATAATACCTCCTTTGATAATTACACGGATTGCTCCGTGCTTCGCACTCCCGCAATCCTGCCCGCTATTCGCATATCGCGAAACTTACGCTCCTCTTTTATACTTATATATTTTTTATATCAATCTGCTTTAAAAACAATATTACTCATATTACATTGTACAAGACTATAATGGATAAGTCAAAGCGGAAAAAAATATTTAGGAGGGAAAAACATGCGCTCACTTGCGTGCTATCTGAAAGAATATAAAAAGGAAAGTATTCTTGCACCGTTTTTCAAGTTTCTGGAAGTCGTGTTTGACCTGATCGTTCCCCTTGTCATTGCCCAGATCATCGATGTGGGAGTGGCTCAGAACGACCACGGTTACATTGTCCAGAGATTTTTTATTCTGATCCTTATGGCGGCAGCCGGTCTTACCTGCAGCTTCACCGCCCAGTACTTCGCAGCGAAAGCCAGCGTCGGCTTCGCTGCAAATCTCCGTCAGGCCGTTTTCGACCACATCCAGCGCCTCTCATTTAGCGAGCTGGATACCCTCGGAACAGACACCCTGATTACCCGTCTGACTGATGATGTGAACCAGGTCCAGAACGGACTGAACATGGGTCTTCGCCTGCTTCTTCGAAGCCCCTTCATCGTTCTCGGTTCCATGGTCATGGCCTTCACAATCAACATCCGCTGCGCCCTGGTTTTCGTGGTTGCGATCCCTATCCTTTTCCTGGTGGCCTTCGTTATCATGTATGTCAGCATCCCGCTTTTCAAAAAAGTGCAGGGCCGTCTGGACGCCGTTACCCGTCTGACCCGTGAAAACCTCACTGGCGTCCGCGTCATCCGCGCCTTCTGCCGGGAAGAGCAGTCCGTAGAAGAGTTTGACGCCCGCAACCGAGACCTCACCAAACTGAATGAGTTTGTCGGAAGGATCTCCGCTTTCCTCAATCCGGCAACCTATGTGCTCATCAACATCGCCACCGTCTTCCTGATCCAGAAAGCCGGTGTGGAGGTAAACCTCGGAAACATGCAGCAGGGTGAAGTCGTTGCTCTCTACAACTACATGGCTCAGATGATCGTGGAGCTCATCAAACTGGCTTCCCTGATCATCACCCTGAACAAATCCGCCGCCTGCGCCGAGCGTGTGGCCGGCATTCTGAAAGTCCGTTCTTCCATGGATTACAAGGAAAAAAACGTTTCCGCGAAAAAGAACAGCCCGGCTGTCACCTTTGACAACGTAACCTTCTGCTACCAGAACAGCAAGGCTCCCAGCCTTTCCAACATCAGCTTTTCCATAAAACCCGGACAAACCGTCGGCATCATCGGTGGTACCGGAAGCGGAAAATCCACTCTGGTCAGCCTAATCACCCGTTTCTACGATGCCAGCGAAGGAAAAGTCCTCGTGGACGGCGTGGATGTCAAAGATTATCCCCGCGGTGCGCTCCGCCGTAAAATCGGCGTGGTTCCCCAGAAAGCAGCTCTTTTCCAGGGAAGTATCCGTGCCAACATGAAATGGGGCCGCGATGACGCCACAGATAAAGACATCTGGGAAGCACTCACAATCGCCCAGGCCAAAGAGATTGTCGAGAAAAAAGACGGCCAGCTGGATTTCCATCTGGAGCAGAACGGCCGGAACCTCTCCGGCGGTCAGAGACAGCGTCTCACCATCGCCCGTGCCCTCGTGAAAAAACCTGAATTCCTGATTCTGGACGACAGTGCCAGCGCTCTGGACTTTGCCACCGACGCCGCCCTTCGGAAAGCGCTTCACAGCCTCAGCGGCAACGTAACCACCTTCCTGGTGTCCCAGCGTGCAGCCAGCATCCGTCAGGCGGACCTGATCCTCGTTCTGGACGACGGCCTTCTCGCCGGAAAAGGCACTCATCAGGAGCTCATGTCTTCCTGCGAGACCTACCGCGAGATCTTCTTCTCTCAGTTTCCTGAGGAACGCAAAAACTACAAGGAGGCAGCCAAATGAGTAACAGCAAAAAGAAAAAAATGCCAAAAGGCAGTATGGAGACCTTCTTTAAAGTCCTTCGGATGATCGGAAATTACCGTTTTCTTCTGATCTTAAGTATTGTTTTGGCTGCAGTCACCGTCGTGCTGCAGCTCTATGTACCGATCCTTTTCGGAAATGCCATTGATGAAGTAGTCGGCGCCCATGCCGTTGATTTTGACCGGATGTGGTATTACCTCTCCCGGATTCTCGTCATGGTTATCGTCTCCTCCGTTTCCACCTGGGTTATGAGCATCATCAACAACCGGATGACCTACCGCACGGTACAGGATATCCGTGCCAAAGCCATCCGTCACATTCAGGAGCTGCCGCTCTCCTATCTGGATCAGCACAGCACCGGTGATATCATCAGCCGTGTCATCGCCGATACCGATATCCTCTCCGACGGTCTTCTTCTTGGCTTCACCCAGCTGTTTTCCGGTATCGTGACCATCGTCGGAACCCTGATCTTCATGTTTTCCAAAAACGTCTGGATCACCCTCCTGGTTATCGTCCTGACACCGTTAAGCTTTTTCGTGGCCAAATTCATCTCCAGCCACTCCTTCCAGATGTTCCGGAAGCAGAGTGAGACCCGCGGAAAACAGACCGCTCTCATCGAGGAGATGATCGGAAATCAGAAAGTCGTACAGGCCTTCGGTTATGAGGACAAGGCTTCCGAGCGTTTCGCAGAGATCAACGAGGATCTGAAAAACTACAGCCAGAAAGCTGTGTTCTACAGCAGCCTGACGAACCCCTCCACCCGCTGCGTCAACAACATCATCTACGCAGGCGTGGCTCTGGTCGGCGCTTTCATGATCCCAGGCGGCTTCCTCACCGTCGGCGGCCTCTCCGTACTGCTCTCCTACGCGAACCAGTACATGAAGCCCTTCAACGACATCAGCTCCGTCATCACCGAGCTTCAGAACGCTCTGGCCTGCGCCGGACGTATCTTCGAGCTTCTGGAAGAACCGGCTGAGGTTCCCGAGGAGAAAAAAGAAATGGGCAAAGCAGCCGGAGAAGTCAACATCGAACATGTATCCTTCTCCTATGATAAATCCAAAAAGCTCATCGAAGACTTTAACTTTGAATCCAAACCCGGTATGCGCGTGGCCATTGTAGGCCCCACCGGCTGTGGAAAGACCACTTTCATCAACCTGCTGATGCGCTTCTATGACACGGACAAAGGCGATATTCTCGTGGACGGTCAGCCCATCAAGAATGTGACCCGCCATTCCCTCAGAAGCAACTACGGTATGGTGCTCCAGGACACCTGGATCAAGAGCGGCACCGTCCGTGAGAACATCTGCATCGGAAAGCCCAATGCCACCGATGAGGAGATCAAAGAGGCAGCCAAACGCTCCCACAGCTGGGAATTTATCCGCCGTCTGCCCGACGGACTGGACACGGTTCTCACCGAGGACAGCTTAAGCCAGGGCCAGAAACAGCTTCTCTGCATCACCCGCGTCATGCTCTGCCTGCCGCCCATGCTGATTCTCGACGAGGCAACCTCCAGCATCGATACCCGTACCGAGCTGCAGATTCAGGAAGCCTTCGATCAGCTCATGCAGGGACGCACAAGCTTCATCGTAGCCCATCGTCTCTCCACGATCCGCAATGCGGACTGGATTCTGGTCATGAAAGACGGCCAGATCATCGAGCAGGGCACCCACGACGACCTTATGAAGGAGGACGGTTTCTACAACCACCTCTACAACAGCCAGTTTGTCAACGTGGCTCAGTAAAAATTCAATCAAAGAAATCCGCGAAGCCTCAAAGCTTCGCGGATTTCTTTTTTATAAAATTCTTTCCGGTTTAAATTTCAGATAATCCCCGGACACCAGCCGGTAATAAACGCCATTCACTTCGCCCTTGAAACTATCGTCAAACCGTTCTTTTCCATGACAGTGGGAATAGATCACCTGCTCGGCTCCATACTCCTCGGCTATCCTCGTGAAGGGACTTTCCATCTCCCCGATGGTCGTCGGCGGATAGTGAAGAAACATCAGAAACTTCTCATAACCTGCGGCCTTCGCCGCCTCAAAAGAGACTCGAAGACGTTCTGTCTCCCGCTTGCGGATTTTCAGGAAATGCTCGATGGAATCTTTTCCCTCGTAACAGTAGCCCTTCGTGCCCACCAGAGCATAGCCCTCATAGACGGCAAAATTATTCTGGAGAAAGAAAAAGCGGCCCGCAAATTCCTGATTCAGCCGCTCCGTCTTCTTGGCATCCCAGAACATGTCATGGTTTCCCCGAAGGAGAATCTTCCGTCCGGGCAGGCTCTCAATAAATGCAAAATCCGCCTCGCACTCCTTCACATTTCTTCCCCAGGAATGGTCTCCGGTGAGGACGATCGTATCCTCCGGCGTGATCTTTTTTCTCCAGTATTTCTCGATCTTCTTTTCGTGATCCTTCCAGACGGGATCAAAAATATCCATGGGCTTATCCACAGAAAAAGAGAGATGCATATCTCCCAGCGCATACAATGCCATATCTTTCCCTTCTTTCCAAAAATCCCCTGCTCGCTCGTCCGGCAAACAGGGGATCTCACATTTTCTATTTTTTCAGTTCTCCGATGACATAACAGAGGGCTGCCACAGCCATGCCGTTGATGGAGGCGATGCCCGCAGGCACAACGTTTGCCACGATGGCTCCAAGAACCACGCCAGCCACTGCAAACCAGTTTACGGTGACGATCTTCACCTTGTCTTCCTCATACTCCTTCCGGTTCATGAAGTAGCTGAGTACCAGGATGATTCCCACCGGTGGCAGCGTGCAGTTCAGGATATTCAGCCAGTCGCAGAAATTGTAGTAAAGCCATACGGAAAGGATCGTTCCGATCGCCCCAGAAATCAACACCATGGGCTTTTTCTTCTGTCCGAAGATGTTGGCCAGTCCAAGGCCAGCCGAATAGAGGGCGTTATCGTTGGTTGTCCAGATATTCATTCCCAGAACCAGAATCGCCATATAGAACAAATTCAGCCGGATCATGACCTCGAAGATATCATTTCCACCCACAAAGATATAGGCGATGGCTCCGAAGAAGAACATCAGCGAGTTTCCGATGAAAAACGCAATCACCGTAGCGATCGTGCCTGACTTCGCATCCTTGGCAAAGCGTGTGAAGTTCGGTGTGGCCGTTCCGCCCGATACGAAGGAGCCGATGACAAGACCGGCGCCGCCGATGACGCTTAAGGACCCGCTGGAGACTGCAAACTGATCAATGATCGTGCCGTCTCCCTGCCACACAGCCATAACCATGGCCACCGTTCCCAGGACCGCTACCAGAGGCACTGCAATGCTGCTGACCAGGGTCAGAGACTTGATACCAAAATAAGCGGAAGCCGTCATGCAGACGCCTGCCACAACGACAAGGATCCACTTTGCCGCCTCATTCCCGTGGAAGATCTCTCCTGCCACCGGGATTGCAAACATGGCCAGACCAACGCCAAACCAGCCGATCTGGGTGAAGCTGATCATAGCTGAGGAAAGCCAGGAGCCTTTCTCACCGAAGGCTTTCTTGGCCAGAAGGTCCATACTGAGTCCCGTCTTCGCTCCCACATAGCCCAGAAGGCCTGTGTAGGCACCGAGGATCGCTCCTCCCAAAATCAGTGAACCCAGAAAGCCCCAGAAATCCAGGCCTTCCGCCAGCTGCTGGCCTACCCACATGCTGGCTGAGAAAAAGGTAAATCCCAGCATGATCATGAACATGCTCACAAACCCTTTCCGGCTCTCTTTCGGTACGGCCTGCTCTGCATAGTCGATGTCAGTGGTTTCCGTGGTGCTTTTCTTTGCTGCCATTTCCTTACCCATGCTGTGTTTTTCTCCCTTTTTAATTATAAAATGTACTTTTTCAGTGTGCCGGTGAACTCAGCGATTCGCTGCTCTGCCAGTTCTTTGAGGCTCATACCGCGGACGCTCTCGATATAGCCCCGCTCCTGCTGATAAAGCCATCTGGTGTCTGCTCTGCGAATCTTCTGATAATGATTGACTGCGATCCAGTCCTCATAGCTGATCTCAAGCGCATGGCCCAGTTTCTCCGCCAGAAGCTCCTCGAAATCGATCTGATCTGCCCGTTTCAAAATGCCTTCCCAGAAAGCCAGAACCTCCTCCACATGCTCGTGGATCTCATATCTTCTGGCACCACCATCGTAAATGATACATTTTTCAAAAAGGGGACTGCACATGGACAGGGTTTCCCGGCGGAACTCCGGCGCTACAATGCCGTCCTTCCAGTAGAAATCCACGTCCGGCAGGTTGATGCCAGATACGCCCTTGTCCTGATAGGTGCTGAAAATTCCTTCATAATAAATCGTGATAAAGCCCTCAAACTCCGGCCAGAACTCCCGGATCTCCTGCGTCAGTTTTTCCAAGATCTCGATGCCCTTAGTGCCGCCGATCGTAAAGATGATAATATTGCGAAGCTTCGCGCCATGACTTCTGTAGAAGTCCGTCACATAGCGGAGGCAATGGATCAGCGTCTCGCCGCTGGCGATGATATCTCCAATCAGCAGCGTGCTGTCCGGCACCATCGTGAGCTTGCTGTATTTGATCTCAAGACCTGCAATCTCTTCCTCCACAAACACACGCTCACTGGAGAGGAAGCTGATATCATGAACGCGGATGTGCTCCCGGTAGCAGCTCTCCTCGAGAGGGTAGTTTAATGCCCCCCTGAGAATCGAGAGAATATTGGCAGTTGTCACCTTTTTCTGCTCTTTTAAATAATACAGCATCTGAGAGGTGGAGGGAATCAGGCAGTTGTATACCTCATAACCTACAATCTCCGGTGTGTTCAGAAGCTTTCTGGTCTCTGCCTCTGAGGTCACATAATACTCATTTACATAATTTTCGCCTTCCAGACGATAACAGATAACTCCCTGCTCATTGAAAACGGGCTCTAAAACCACATTGTTCCAGTTGTTCATCTCTTTCTCCTTAAGGTGTTCTTATTTTCTTTTATTATCCTGCTGATACTTCAGCGTTTTTCCAATACAGATCGAATACTGACTCTCTTTCTTGTCAGACCATCCCGCGTATCCGGTTATACCCCCCCCGAAGTTTTTTCCGATATCTTCGGTCAGCTCGGAGAAATCCTCCTGGGGATTTTTTATATCCTTGGATATGGACTTGAAAAAATATTCCTTGGTTTTTTCGTATTGCTGCTGCTTGGCCACGACATCCTCAGTTTTTTCTGCATCCTTGCTCTTGGAAGCCTCCTTCTCATACTCGTGGCGCACGATCTCATGAATATTCTTCAGACATTCCAGCAGAATCGGATTGAAGGTGCCGCACTCTCCGTTCAGGATCATCTGAAGCGCCGTATCATGGGAATAGGCCTTCTTATAGACTCTCTCACTGACCAGAGCATCGTAAACGTCCGCCAGAGATACCACCTGGGCAGAAATCGGAATTTTCTCCCCGGTCAGTCCGTCCGGATAGCCCTTTCCGTCGTAGCGCTCGTGGTGCCAGCGGCAGATCTGATAAGCCGTCTCCATCAGAGGCTCGTTCTGGTACATGCCCAAGTTTTTCAGCATAGAAGCACCGATGAGGGTATGCTTTTTCATCTCCTCAAACTCTTCCTTTGTAAGTTTCCCCGGCTTGTTCAGGATGCTTTCCGGGATTCCGATCTTTCCGATATCGTGAAGGGAGGAAGCCGTCGTGATCAGAAGGCGGTCGTTCCAGGTCAGATTGTAGAGATCGGTTTTGCGAACCAGCTCCTCCAGAAGGAGCTCCGTCAGCATATTGATGTGAAGCACATGGGGGCCGCTCTCGCCGTTACGAAACTCCACAATCTCGCTTAAAATACCGATCATCATCCGGTTGTTCTTCTCTTTTTCGTAGACCTGATCCGTCACCAGATTGATGAGACGGCGCTGTCTCGCATAGAGCTTGATCGTGTTCATGACACGGCGGTAAACCACCTGGGCGTCAAAAGGCCGGCTGATATAATCGGAAACGCCCATATCGTAGGCCCGCCGGATAAAGGCTGCCGAATCCTCACTGGAGATCATGATAACCGGGATATCATCGATCCAGTGATTCTTGTTCATTTTCTCCAGAACTTCAAAACCGTCCATCACAGGCATAACGATATCCAGAAGAACCAAGGAAATTCCTGTGCCGTAACGCCTCAGCATATCCAGACATTCTGCGCCATTCTCCGCCTCGAGAATCTCAAATTCCGGTCCGATCATCTCCCGGAGCAGAAAACGGTTCATCTCCGAATCATCCACTATGAGAACCCGATGATTTTTTCTTTTCCGGTTCAGAATGGCAAAACTGCCGTTTGACCCCTGAAACGCTCCGTCCTCCGTCACGACCATGTTCTTCTGTATCTTCGCCTGGTACATGAAGCGGTCTGCCCTGTTCACCGCGCTTTCCACGGTTTCACGATCTGTCAGAACGCCGCCGATACTCACAGAAAGCTGAAGCTTCGTATAACCGGGAATCTGGCTCTTATGGATCTCTTCCTGAATTTTCTTCAGCCTCTCCACGAAATTCTTTTCCTCGATATCGGGCAGAATCAGAAGAAATTCATCTCCGCCGTAGCGAACCAGAATATCGGATTTCCGGATACAGCTGCGGATGATCTGTACGGTAGTGTCCAGGACTCTGTCACCGGCCTTATGGCCGTAGGTGTCGTTGTACATCTTGAAATCGTCCAGATCGATCATTGCCACACCGGCAGCCTCTCTCATCATTTTCAGCTGTTCTTCATAGTACCTTCTATTATAAGTACCTGTAAGGACATCGGTATAAAGTTCTTTGTTATAGCCTGCCAGCTTCTTTAAGAGACGGTTTCTGCCGTCAGCATCCACGAGGGAATTTTCATCCAGCTGGCTCACCAGCTCCATCACATACGGCTTCCCGTCGATCTCGATATAACGGGAAATCACCTGATAGATCTTGGAGTCTATAAATTCCAGTTTTGTCCGCTGCTTTCCATCCGCAAAGGTCTTGGTGGAAATACAGTTTTCACAGGGGCTTTTCTTTTTCCATATCTCGTAACACTGGCAGGGAACTTCGCCATGTTCGTTATAATGCCGTTCCATGTGCTCAAAATTGTCTTTATCCAGAAGGCGCACAATAGAAAATACTTTTTTGAGTTCTTCTATGAACTCTTCCGCTTCCGGCCCGCTCATGACATCTTTTTCTTCCGTAATCTCTGCACTCATTTTTTCATATCCCCTTCATTCCATCAGCTTCCCAGATTTTTTCTCACTGTTTTTTATTATAACATCCGCGTAAAAAACTGTACAGAGGGTTTTTCAACATTACTTTTTACGTCCCAGCTGCCAGAACGCCACTGCGCTGGCTGCCGCCACATTCAGGGAATCCACGCCGTGGGACATGGGGATGCGGACCGTGTAATCACAGTCGGCGATGGTCGCCTTCGCAAGGCCGTCCCCCTCCGTTCCGAGGATCAGCGCCAGCTTCTCCTCACTCATGAGCTTCGGATCGTCGATGCTGACGGAGTCGTCGGAAAGAGCCAGCGCCGCCGTTCGAAAGCCTAAACTTTTCAGTTTTTTTACACCCTCCTCGGGCCAGGAGAGCTCTTTATCCACAAAAGCCCAGGGAATCTGGAAAACCGTCCCCATGCTCACCCGGATTGCCCGGCGGTAAAGCGGATTGCTACAGTCCGGTGTCAGAATCACCGCGTCAATGTTGAGGGCCGCCGCGGATCGGAAAATAGCTCCCACATTCGTGGGATTCACCACATTTTCCAGAATTGCTAGTCTCCGGGCTTCCTGAGCCACCTCCTCGATGGTCTTCGGCGCCGGGCGGTACATCGCACAGAGCATGCCCCTGGTCAGATTGTAGCCTGTCATTTTGGAGAGAACCTCAAACTCCGCTGTGAAAACCGGAAGCTCCGGGAACCGCTCCACGATCTCCCAGGTTTCTCCCCGGACTCTTCCTTTTTCCGCCAAAAAGGCTGCCGGACGGCAGCCTGCAGCCAGAGCCCGCTCAATAACCTTCGGGCTCTCGGCAATAAATATTCCTTTTTCCGGCTCGTGCCGGTTCAAAAGCTGATTCTCCGTGAGCCGGGTAAAGACATCCAGCTCCGGAGCTTCAAAATCTGTAATCTCTATGATATTTGCCATACGTTTCTCCTATCGGATGCAGATATAAACCACATAAGCGGCGTAAAGAATCAGCATCAGGATACCTTCCTTCCGGTTCAGCTCTTTCTTCGTCCAGGCCAGAACCCATACGATCGCACTGAAAATGATGAGGATCACGATATCGATGACGTTCTCCGTCAGGAAAGCCACCGGGCTGACCGCGGAGGCGATACCAAGCACCATCAGAATGTTGAAAATGTTGGAACCGATGACGTTTCCGAGGGCCATATCCACTTCCTTTTTCTTTGCTGCCACGATGGAGGTTGCAAGCTCCGGAAGGCTGGTTCCAAAAGCCACCACTGTAAGGCCGATCAGCGTCTGGCTGATGCCCATCGCAGAGGCCACTGTCGTCGCTCCATCCACGACCCAGTCGCTTCCAAGGGCAATCGCCACACCGCCTGCCACGATGTAGATGAGGCTCTTCGGTACGGACATGACGGCCATTTCCTCCGCCTCAGCCAGAAGCTCATCTTCTTCTCCCTCAGCCCCATTTCCGGCATTTCTCGCGGAACGGATCATGTAAAGAATAAAGAAAGCAAAGAGAACGATAAAGACAACTCCGTCCACATGGCCCAGCGTCATGTCGATAGCTCCTAAGATCAGAAGCAGGATCGCACAGGCGATGGATAAGGGAAAATCACGCTTTAAGATTCCCACCTGAACCGCTAGCGGTGTCAGCACTGCACAGACACCCACAACAACCATCAGATTGAAAATGTTGGAACCCACGGCGTTGCTGACGGCCAGGGCATTGTTTCCGGAAATGGAAGCCGTGATGCTGACTGCGGTCTCCGGAAGGCTGGTTCCCATCGCCACAATCGTCATTCCGATAATCAGAGTCGGCACATGAAAGCGCTTGGCCACGCTGCTGCAGCCCTCCACAAAGGCATCGGCTCCCTTTACCAGAAACACAAAACCGATGACCAGCAGTACCACTGCAAAGGGTACGCTCTGCAAAATTTCATTCATAATCTTTTTCCTCCGTTTTCTGAACCTGTTTTTTTCCGTTTCCGACCGTTCAGATCCGCAAGCGTCACCATAACATAAAAAAAGCTCACATATGACTTCACCATTGGAAAATCATATGTGAGTCTCATTCTTTAAGATTTGCCAGGTACCTCAGATGGCACCGCGCCTGTTGACAAACCACACTTGCGTGTGAACTACTCCCCCACGAAATATTCAGATGGGTTTAACTATAGCGGATGGAGCTCTTTTTGTCAATAATTTTTTTCAAGAAGACGCCGTCTGCTTTGCTTCAAAAGCCTGGATCACAGCCAGGGCCTCATCGCTGATTTTACTTGGAACCGCTGCCGGGCGGGCCAGGAAATATCCCTGTAGAAGATCCACGCCCAGAGCCAGCACAGTTTCAAGCTCGGCCGCCGTCTCCATTCCTTCTGCGATGATCTGCATATTTCTCCCATGGGCATAGGAAACGATATTGGAAACGATCTGCTGTTTATCCTGGCTCTTGTCGATGTCCCGGATGATGGAAATATCCACCTTAATGTAGGCCGGTGACAGATCGATGAGGTTCTTCTCATTGCTGTAGCCGCTTCCGTAATCATCCAGCGCAAAATTTCCCTGTAAACCAAGTGTATTTCTCTTGATCTCCAGCGCACTGCTGTCCATGCCCTCTTCTTCTGTGATCTCCACAACGAGCCTGCTTTGGAGGGAAGTGAAACGCCGCGCATACTCTTTGCTCTCCGCCTCCGTCATATGCTGGCTTGCAACAGAATTGACGAAAAGCTTCTCTTTTCCGCTGATCAGGCCCTCCCGCTCCAGGAAAAGATAGCTCTCGGCGGATTTAAACATCGTGATACGCTCAATCTCATGGAGGCAGCCCTCCTCCCTGGCCAGCTCCATGACCTGTCCCGGATTGGTAATCATCGGAAGGCTCACACGCATGAGGGCCTCGTAAGCGATAGTCTCTCCGGTCTTTCCGGAAATGATCGGCTGGAAATAATACCGTACCAGTTCTTCCCGGATGAGCTTCTGGAACTGCTGCCGTTTCTCGGTGGCAGCTGCCTCTTTCCTGTAAATTTCGGGATCAAACTCGGCCAGCTCGCCTTTCTGGGTCCGTTTCACCTGATACATCGCGAAGTCCGCGTATTTTTTCATAATCGGGAATTCCCGGCTGTTCTCCGGATACCAGGCGATACCTCCGGAAATGCTCAGGTGCAGCTCTCTGCCGCTCGGAAGAGTCAGCGAAGTCTCCTTCACCGCCGTCTTCAGATTCCGAATCTCCTCCCGGATGGCCTCCTGGCTGTCATAGCCATAAAACAGCACATTAAACTCATCGCCGGAAATCCGGGCACAGAGCGTACCCGGCGGCGTATTCCAGGCCAGACACTGTCCTGCTCTCCGGATATACTTATCGCCCCAGTCGTGGCCGAAGGTATCGTTCATATGCTTCAGATTGTCCGTATCCATCATGATGAGGGCTGCGTGTTTTAATTTCTCTGGCCGGGCGAAAATAGCCTCGCTCTCCCTCTGGAAAGCTCTGCGGCTGTAAAGTCCCGTCAGCGGATCGTAATCACGCTCATGCTCGATTCGAAGCCGCTCGGTGGTGACAGCCGTCACATCTTCCACCAGACCGACCTGGGCATCCGCTTCACTGGTGGTCTCAATGCGGACATAGCGTATTTTTCCGTCGGGCAGAGGAATGTGGTAGATCAGATCACCCGCATAGCCCTTGCTGCTCCTACAGACGCTTTCAAACTCTGTCATGATCTCCTGGAAACGTTCTTTTGTCAGGTTCTCTTCCTTTTTCTCAGGAATCCCCAGCATACTGAAAAAATTCTCTGTCACATAGACCGTGGGCGAATCCTTCCGGACCTCATAGCCGCCCAGATCCACACTCGCCATCTCCATGATCCGCAGAAACTTTGTGGAAGTATTGAGCACATCATGGCTTAACTGCGTCACAGCTGTGGCAAACTGATCCAGCTCCCGGATATGAGTGGTGGAAAATTTCGGCATGGCCGTGGGATTTTTCTGCGCCGCAGCCACTTCTCCGGAAAGCTTTGAGATAGGGCGTGCCAGATAGCGGCTTACAATCAGACTGCAGATCAGACCCACTGCCACAATCATGACAATAGCGACTCCCATGAGAAAGATTACATGATTGGAAAAAGCAAACAGATAGGTGGTCTCCACCGTTCCCACCAGCACCCACTGTTCCCCGGAAAAAGGAGCATTTCTGCTGTAGAGCGTCAGCGGCCGTACAGAGGCAAAGCTGACCTTGTTCGTCGGCGTATCCTTTAACCAGTAATCTCCACTTTCCTTCGTGAGCGTCATACTCTCAGCAGAAAAATTCTGTATAGTTCCCGCTGATGAGGAACAGGCCGCTTCCTGAAATTCAACGCTTTTTCCGGAAAGCTCCTCCCTAGTGGAAGCCAGATAATAAGTGCCGAAGCCCTGATTCTGGAGTTCCTTATTCGGAATCAAAGACTGCATATAGGAAGTCAGCATCTCCACACCCAACACGCCGTACACCGTACCGTCCTCAAAAATCAGCGGTATCGTATAAGCCAGAGCGGAACGGCCATCTCCTTTTAAGACAAAAGGCTTTCTGGTCCATCTGCCGTACTCCGCCGCATCGAGCTGGCCTTTATCCTGATAAGCCGCCTGGAAAACCTGATAGATGAAGCTTTCCTCTTCCAGCGCTTCCGGCGGAAAGGACGAAAACCAGCCCTTGTCTGTGGCGACATCCATCTGTTTCACCAGCTGAATCGGTGAACGCTCCAGAAGAAGGTCCGTATTTCTCTCGGAAGGCGTGGTCGAAGGGTCCAGATCACGGATATAAACTCCCGGCAGGGTAACATCCGCCCCGATCTGATCCAGATCTTCCGTATTCAGAACCATGAAAATGCCAGTGACAGACTTGCTCCGCAGCGTGCTGATAAGATTAGCGCTGACCGCACTCAGAAGAGGCATGGCATTTTCTCCGCTGTCATCCAGAGTCTCAAGGTCGATCGCTCCCTCTTCCGTCAGAGACGCCGTTGTCTCATTAATCTTTGCCGACAGGACGCTTAAGTCCTGATTGGCCAGCATAACATTTTCCAGATAAGCGCTCCGGTTTTCCACCTGTTTTTCCACAATATCCATGGCGTTCTGGTTCATCTGGGGGCCCATATTGCTGAAATAAAATGCCAATAGAAGCAGCAGGACTTCAAGTCCCAGGACAACCAGCATGGCTGTCAGGATCATGCGGAAAATCGATCTTTCCTTCTTCATCATCTCAGGAAGTCCCTCCTTTCCTCAAAAAAGGTGCTCATCCTTCAAAGGCCTGAAGTTGAGTTAAGGTATCCTGATACCAGTTCTGGAAATACTCGTCAGTCAGGAAATCCGCCGTCGCTGCTTCCAGTGTTTCTCCGCCTGCCATCCGCTCTTCCACAACGGCCCGGTCTGCGGTTGCCAGATCGCTCATGGAATACTGAAGCACATTCCTCGCGCCCAGACCGCCCTTGAAGGCTTTCGTCGTGTACAAAGTGCTGTTGTTTACCGTGTCAACACCGACCGTGAGGATTGCTTCCATGGAAGCGCTGAGATCCTTATCGCTCTCTTTAATCTTCTTCATATCGTTGGCTTCCTTCGTCACAGGAAGATAACCGGAGCCAACGGAAAAGGCGATGTTATTCTCTGCCTTCGTAAACCATTTCAGAAACTCGACGCAGGCTTTTTCCTCGTCCTCGGTGGCCTTGATGACTACCATACCGGCTCCCTGCTGCACCGCGCAAGCCTCGCCGCCTTCAAATACCGGGGTCGGCAGAATTTTAAGCTCAATATCGTGGCTCTCAGTGTCGCTCTCCACCACCCGAGTCGGGAAATAGGTCGCGCTGGAGGTGGAACCTACATAGCCGATGATATTTCCGGTCTTGATGTCGTCGCTGCGGAACCAGCCTGAAGCGCTGAAATAGCCCTTCACATAGGGAACATAGTAGCCATCCCAGAGTTTTTTCGCCACTTCCTCATTGAAATCCAGAGTCATCCTGCCATTTTCCACATGGAAAATCTCTGTTCCCAGCTCTTCTGCACCGATGAGCATATAGTTTGCCATGGCGTCTCTTCCGAAAAAGGCTTTGCCATCAGACCAGTCGTAGTATTTCTCTGCTGTCTCGATGAGTCCTTCCACCGTCGCCAGATCATCGTAGGCGGCTCCTGTCTCCCCGGCAAATTTCTGCCAGTCGGTATCGTTCAGAAAAAGAAGCTCCGTAGACTTTGCCACCGGGAAAATCTTGATGCTGCCGTCCCCGGAGAAATCGCCCTCCTCAATATAGTTCTGAACGTATTTTTCCTTTTCCTCTTTGGTCAGATAACCGGAAATATCGGCGATTTTTCCCATCTGATCCACGGTATAGGCCGTATCCGCATAAGCGGAGAAAATATTCGGCATCTCATCGGCTCCGACTTTTCCCTCTGCAGAGGCCAGCACGTTCGTCTCCAGATCGTTGACGCTGCCCTGGCTGCTGCTCTCCACAGTAACGCCCATCTTCTTTCCTTCACCCTCATTGAACTTGTCCACCAGGGAATTGAAGGTCTCCAGCTGGTCGCCGTTATAATAGGTCCATACGGTGATTGTCACTGGATTTTTAAATTTCACGCCCGAATTGCTGCAGCCGGCCAGAACAGCCACCATCGCGCCCACACTTAACAGGCACACAAACTGCTTCTTTTTCAGCATAGAAAAGCTCCCTTCTTCGCCCGCAGCTTGCCGTTGTGGACGCACACATTCGGGAATATTGTATCATAAAAACAGAAGGCCTGCAAGGAAAAGGCCGGTTTGCAGCTGTGATTGTATAAATTTTTCAATTCCGGACACAATAGGAAAAGCAGCGGCGCTCAGTTTTTAAGAGCCCCCTGCACAAGAAGTTTCTGCAAGGAGGAAAATGAAATGGCAAAGAATACGAAGAGTAAAAATGGTGTAAAAAATGACAATTACAGCAGTGCGTACGAGATGGACCGCACGGGAAACACCTATGAGGAAGAAAACAAAAGCAAAAACGGCTACAAGCAGGATGGAAATACCCGAGACTGCCACAAAAACAAGGCAGAGGACACCTGGGAGACAGACAGGAAATACTAAGGGATAAAGGAACCCCGGCGCGATTGCGTGATGCTCGCGCCGGGGTTTCTTCCCTGTTTATCTGTGAAAACTGGTGAAAATCGCTGCTTCCTTCTCCGGAAGTCCAAGACTTTTCCGGCCAAGCTGAAAGCTCTTCATCATAAATGCCATATTTCGGCCCAGGGTACGCATCGTCTGTAAGCCCTCAGCGTCCTTCTGTACCTCTTCTGCGGAACCGCCATATACCATATTCCAATACTGGCTCGACGCTACCGGCATGCCCGTCATGGTAAAATATTTATTCAGGACATCAAAGGAAGCAGTATTTCCGCCCCGTCGGCAGGTCACAACAGAAGCGCCGACTTTCATGGTCTTGTCTGTTCCCAGAGTGCTGAAAAACAGGCGGTCCATAAAGGAGATCGCGCCTCCTGCCGGAGATGAAAAATAAACCGGCGCACCGATGACAAAAGCGTCCGCCTCAGCAAGCTTCGGCGCTACTTCATTGACAACATCGTCAAACACACACTTTCCCGTGGCCTGGCACTTACGACAGGCAATGCAGCCCCGCACGTCCCTGTGCCCCACATGAATCAGTTCCACCTCAATGCCCTCTGCTTCCAGAGTCTTTTTCAGCTCTCTCAGAGCCGTAAAGGTGCAGCCCTTTGCCCGGGGACTGCCGTTTACCAACAATGCTTTTAATGTTTTCATGATTTCTCCTCCTTCTTACTGATATAATCTCTCGGAATCTTCAGTCCAGTAAAATCAAGGCCTTCAGATCCCTCTTTTTATAAAATCCCCCACTTTTTTTGCCAAAATTACTTGACAAATCTATAGAAAAATGCGGCGCTCCGCGCCCTTGATCAAAAGTACATTATTCGATTGTAGTAATTTTTTTGGTTACCTGTTAATTGTGGCAGTCATTCCGACTACCAAAATTTTCTTGTTGAAAATCTTCGTAAATATTATCCTGATCCGAATGTCTTTTCCCGTGATACATGGGATATCATTGAACGCTTCTGGAACCTCGATAAAAGTAAAACAGCCTAAGCAGAAAGGTTCTAAAGCTCAACCTGTTGAGAAAGTTACTTATCAAAGTTCAATGCCAGAGTTTCGCTGGCATGATCAATCAGAATTCCGAGAGATCATTCTATTATAAGAAAAACGAGACCTCCAAAGAAGTCTCTCTTTGTTTTGCAGTATATACCTGTAAGTAATAACTGTCAGCCATATAATTCTTTCCGAAGTTTCTTCGCCGCATCCAGGAAGCGCTGAACCGTCGGCGTAATATAACTCTCCTCCGCTGCCTTATTAAAGCTTCCCGCATCCGCCACCCGGATAAAGGTCTCCAGTTGTGGATTGTACATGTTCTATCACCCTTTTCCTGTCAATTTGCTCTGATTCTACCACAAAACAGAATCTTTTTCCATTCCCGATCGGCTTTATCCCATGATCCAGCCTATCAGTGTTGACATTACGATCATCACCACGGAAAACAGAAAGGAACTTACCGATATCAGAGTTGCTCTCTGTCCCGACGGAATCATCTCATTTAACAGCACATCCGTCCGAACTTCCAGGAAGTCATCGGACAGAGCGCCCACAAAACCGCCCAGGATCATGAGATAAGGTCTCCCTGTAAAAGTCATCCCAAAGGCGAACAGCACGCCTACTCCGCTTGCCAGCAACATTCTGACATAAGAACTGCCGGAAAAATACTGCGATATTTTTGCGCCTGCTGCCGCACCGAGTCCCATCATAAACAGGGCCGGTCCCAGAAGCGCGCTGTCAAGTCCCGCAAGAGGAAGCTTCGCCTGCAGGAAAAATAATAGCAGCGTCGATACCGCGCCAACCAGCGCGTTTGTAATCATGATCTTTCTTGCTCTTTTATTGGAGCGAAGAAAGGTCCAGCTTTCTTTTACGACCTCATAGAGCTGCTCCCTGCTGCTTTTGTTTTTTGTCTCCACATCTTTCATAACCTCCTGAAGGCTGCCCGCGATGAAAAGGGCGACGAGGCCAAACAGCAAATCCAGCATGTAGGCCTTTCGATATCCCAGCCACAGCGCAAGCCCCGCACATAATGTAGCCGCAGATTGAGTGATACGATAGAACATCATTTCTGTTGATGAAAATCGATTATAAGCGCCTTCATTCCCATCTTTCTTAAGACTGTCATAAGCCAGAGCCTCCCTTGTTCCGGAGGCAAGATTATAGCTAAGGGCGCTGCAGCCGATGGCCAGTGCCACGGTTCCAAAACTGTCCGACAGGATCATGAGTCCCCCTGACAAAAGCATCATCACCTGACTAAGCACAAGGGTCCTTTTCCGCCCAAACACATCGGCCACCACGCCCGATGGCAACTCAAAACAGAAGCTCACAATATGAAAAATGCTTTCCAGCAGTCCGATTTCTAGAACAGAAAAACCTCTCAGCACCAGAAGGGCCACCCAGGAGGAACCTGCCGGCAGAAAATATCCCACGGCCGTTAAAAGATACAACTTATGGATTTGTTTTTTCGACATAAAAAAATCTCCTTTTTAAAATATTCATAGGATATCTTAATCAGGAGATAGTGCTTCGCTTTTTATCCGTTTTTATAAACTGTTTACCTGAAAAAGAGCGCACTATCCCTGTAAACAGCTAAAACGTTACCTTTCATCAGATGAAGCGTCGTTGTTTTCCAGCTCATTGTGTGCTCCTTTCCTGTCCATTTGGTATTAGGCTATCACAGAAATCTGCAAATTGCAAGAATTTCTTAAAGCGCGGTTCCTTTTTTCGTAACAAAGAATCCCTTCATATCTGTATGTTCCAGCTTCAACAGCGCAATTTTCCTGTCAATTCCCCCTGCATAGCCCGTCAGGCTGCCATTTGTCCCCACCACGCGATGGCAGGGAATGATGATGGAAATCTCGTTGTGGCCTACCGCCCCGCCTACGGCCTGGGCTGACATGGAAGAAGTATTCTGCATGGCCGCCAGCCGTCCTGCAATCTCTCCATAGGTAGTCGTCTGCCCATAAGGAATCTCCAGCAAAAGCTTCCACACTGCCTGCCGGAACGGGGAGCCTGCTGGATGAAGCGGCGGTATAAAGTTCGGTTCTTTTCCTGAGAAATAGAGATCCAGCCATTTTTTTGCCTCAGCAAGAACTGGAGTTTCCTTGGGAATCTGCTCCCCCGTAAGCGTATGGGCAAAATACTTCTGCCCCTCAAACCACAGCCCCGTAAGCCCGATTTCATCCGCTGCCAGCAAAATGCCGCCCAGGGGCGACTGGTATGTGCCTGTGTAGATCATATTTCTTCCCCTTCTTTCTCTTTTCTTTTCGTTTCGTATGCTATGATTATAGCGCAATTTACGCGGTCCGGTTATCACTTTATATCCAGATATCATTACAAAATCACACTTTTTTCCATTTTGAGTCCATTTTGCCTTATTGCATATTCTTCTGATCGGAAGTATGATAAATAAAAAGCCCGGAGGAAAATTCTTCTCCGTAAGGCACCCATTTTCTGCTGTTCCTTTTGACTTTTCCAGAAATTTGTGCTACTATTAGTTAGCAATGTCTAACTTTTTTTAAAGTTCACAGGAAGGAGACTTTCTCTATGACACCTGAAAAATATAAACAGCTTTCCATCAAAGAATTTACCGCGGCAGCCAAAATCTACGACAGCAACCATGCCGGCATTTATGAAATGTGCAAGGACGACTACCCGCCCATTCTGGCAGAGCTGGAGAAAGAACCGTTTCACGATGTCCTCGACTGCGGCTGCGGAACCGGACCGATGATCGAGCTGCTTCATGAAAAATACCCGGAGAAACACTATGTCGGTCTCGATCTGACTCCCGAGATGATCAACGTCGCTCAGGCCAAAAAGCTTTCCAACACCGAATTTGTGGTGGGCGACAGCGAGAATCTCCCCTTCCCGGAATATTCCTTCGACGCGGTCATCTGCTCGAACAGCTTTCATCACTACCCCAACCCACAGGCTTTTTTCAACAGTGCTTACTGTATTCTCCGAAAAGGAGGTCGTCTCGTTCTGCGTGATTATACCTCCTCCGATCTCATGGTCTGGCTGATGAACCATCTGGAGATGCCTCTGGCAAATCTCTTCGGACACGGCGATGTACGAATCCGCAAACCCGCGGAATTTACCGCCATGGCTGAGAAGGCCGGCTTCACCGTGCTGACGATGGAGAAGCAGAAAGGCTTCCGCGCACATCTTGTTGCACGGAAATAACGTCTGTACCATCTGATTATTCTTGCAAATTTAGAAGAGCATCAGGAACAATTCATCGATAGCCAGCGGTGTTACAATGATGCTCGGCGCGATCGCATTCAGGCGCGCGCCACGTTTGCCCCACTCGACGCACTGGACCATGACACGCTTCTCGTTACAGCGTTTTGCCAGCTGGTAGGCATTATTCTGCCTTTTCTGATGAAGATAAAGTCAGACTTTTCAATGTGTTCGGTGGAATCCCCTATTACAACAGACTGATTAGCGTCAAAAAGAGTGTTCGTGAAAATATAATTGACCTCATTGCCTCACCGGGCGCCCGCCTGGAAAATGAAGTATCTATGTACCTGAATTCGGAAATTTCAAAGATTACAAATGCAAATGCAGTATTTGAAGCACTTGCAAAGGGCTTTTCCAAATACAATGAAATGGCGCCAAATTTCTGCACTTTTGCGACCATGAGCATATAAACGCTTCCTGAGATCAGCGCACAGAATGCGGGTAACACTACATTATTGAATCCCGGAAAAATAAGAACACTGCTGAATGTTGCGACCGCTACCAGCACGAAATAAAGCGCGGTAAAAACGCCGATGGAAATTAGATCAGGTACGGTTAATTAGTTTTCACTAATTATTTTTCCCGCAATCTCCTTTGAAAAGCATGAACACATCGCGGAACTAAATGCTTTTTATGAACCTGCCGCTTCAGTCTGGGTATTCCTCTTCATTTTTCAGATGATAATCCCTTTCGTGTGATCCATCTCATGCTGGATGATCTGGGCTGTCCAGCCGTTAAATTTCTGGCGCTGTTTCTTCCAGGCCATATCGTAAAATTCCACTTCGATATTTTCATATCGGAGCGTCTTTCTGGTTCCTTCGAGGGAAAGACAGCCCTCCTCCGCCTCGTATGGCGTATCCTTGTGAAGCAGTACCGGATTAAACATTACTACATCCATAAAGCCCATGCTGACAATGATCGCATTCTTTCTGACACCGATCATATTCGCCGCCATGCCCACACATTCCTCCCGGTGAGCGCTCAAAGTATCCATCAGATCTTTTCCCAGGGAGAGGTCTGCTTTTGTGGCGGGTTCTGCCTTCTGTGAAAGGAAAAAAACATCTTTCATTATCGGTCTTACCATTGCTATGCCTCCTTTTCGCCTTCATTTTACCACAAGATCTGCCAAATAGCATTTTAAAAAGTTTCTATTCTTAACATCACGATTAGTTTAGACTAATCTATAATTAACGATTATATCTAATTGAGGAAGGTAAAAAATTATGAGTTTGACTGTTCTGAAAATCATGCTGGTACTGGGTATCAGCGGCCACGCGCTGAACATGTACTGCGACCGGATTCTGTCCATCTTTCCAAATGGAAAGCTGACTCTTGCAGATCTGAAAACCTTCGGAAAAGACGACAAGCTGGCGAAGATCATAGAAGGCGTATCCAAAAAAGTTCCGATGCGCTCCGCCATGGCTTCCATGCTGGTGTGGATTCTCCTGATTTAAGGCAAACTTTCAGGGGCTGCTTTTGAGGCAGCCCTTTTTCTCAGACGAGAGCCACTTTTCCCCGTCCCCAATGGTTCTTGTACTTCTCCAGTACCCTTTCGTAATTCCCCTCATAAATGAAGTAATAATCCAGCTGCTTTCCTTCCATATAAAGATAGGATCCGTACATCGGAATCGTGCAGGCGAGGGCCGTGCCCTCCGAGGCCAGGCCGATGCCATAGCCGTACTCCGATACCACCAGCGGCATGCGGAGCGCTTTCTGGCCGAAGCTGATATAGCGTGCCTTCTGGTTCATGGGCTCCAGCTTGCTGTCGAGGACGCCTTTGGCGTAGAGCTTCTCTTTCTTGGGCCAGTCAAAGTAGAGCCAGCCTTCTGCAACGGAGCTGTACTCCATCTGTCTCGGAAGGGCTGCTTTCTCGGCCAGCAGGCATTTTCCGGTCTTGTCAAGAAAAGTGAGAGCCCCCGTCTTCTTGTCGATCCGCACCGTGAGTTTCTCCGTCGTAAGCTCCGCCAGACCTTTTCCCTCTCTCGCCGACCACTTCACAGGACTTTCCGGCTGGTAATCCCAGTAGCCCGGTTCAAACTCTGCCCGGATGCCCTTCTGGAACTGTACCCGGATCAGGCCGTCCTCCAGAGGAATCAGATGAAGGATTCCATAATTGCTGATGACTTCCAGATATTTCTTCGTTTTCCGCAAAATCCGGACTGCCGTATCAATGCGGCTGTGGCCTTTCGGCCGTAAAACGCTGCTGTTTGGGATGCCGCCGAAGGGATAGGAAGAGGGATTGATGGGCGCTGTGGTCCGCACTTTGCTCTCCAGCGCCTTTCGCACCGGCACCTCCCGTTTCGGCGGCTGTCCGTTCTTCGGAAGGTTCAGTTTCGGAGGCGCGGGCTGCTCTCCCACAAAGCCCAGCTTCATCGGGCGGCTGTAGGAGGATAGAGCCTTCTCTTTTCCGGCCTCGGACACCTTCATGCCGCCGGAGATCTCGACCTTTTCCTCCGTTCTGTGGGTCGCTTTCACCAGAAGGCCCCGCTCTTCTGCTGTAGAAACCTTCTCCGTTGCCGGATCAGCTGCCTTTTTCTCCACAGGGGCCGGCTTTTTCCGGAGTGCCTGAGACTCCTTGTGGACCTGATTTTCCAGCGAATGGAGCCTTTTCTCCTCGGAAACCTTCGTTCCGATGAGGTCTGTCAGATCCCCTGTATGGACCACCGCCAGCTCGTGGAGGGCACGGGTGGTCGCCACATAGAGAAGCTTCACATAGGCATCCTCGCTGGGATAGTGTTCCTCGGAAGGATGGTAGAGAAGAACCGCGTCAAACTCCAGGCCTTTCGTGTACTCCACGGGCAGTACCATGACGCCGCTTCCAAATTCAGCCGTGGAAAGATCGCTGTTTACCAGTGTGATCTTTTCGCCAAGCCGGGCATCGACTTCCTTCGTCTCCTCCTCGTCCCGGCAGATCACAGCGATGGTCTCATGGCCCGCCTGCTGCCATTTCCGGATGAGTTCTACAGTCTTTTCCAGCATGGCTTTTTCATCCGCACAATCGCAGATTTCTACCGCGTTTCCGTGACGGATCACGGGTTCCACCGGGTAAATGGGAAAATTTCCATGGCGGAGGATCTCCGTCGCAAAATCCGAAATCTCCACGGTATTTCGGTAGCTCTTTTTCAGCAGGCCGAAGCTGTCAAAGGGGCCGGTGAGGATCAGTTCCTGAAGGTCCTTCCAGTCGTTGAGGCCATAGCCGAAATGGATATTCTGGGAGACGTCGCCCATGATCGTGTAGGTGCAGCCCCTGAGACAGTAGGCCAGTACACCGTAGGCCATCATGCCGAAATCCTGGGCCTCGTCGATGATCACATGGCTGGCCTCCCGGATGCCGTCGTTCTCCTTGATCCGCTTATAAAGATAAGCGAGAGCCGCCAGATCATAGAGGTCAAACTCATTTTCCGTGAAGGGAACCTTCTTCCCTCTCTCCTTCTGCACCTCCAGAAACTCCTGATACACCTCAAAAATGGATCCTTTCCACTCTTTTTTCCCGAAATGCCACCGGTACAGCCGCTGAAGCTCTTTTTTCTCCTCATCCGTGTAGGAGACAAATTTTCCGGTGAGCTCATTTTCCAGCCTTGCATGGAGCATCTCGTTGAGCATGTCAATTTTTCCTTGAACGGAAACCGTGGGATTGTCTTTCCGGTAAGTGCGGATCACATTTTCATCCATGAGAAGCACGCCGTTTTTCTCGATCCGGATCTCCTCCGACGGGATTGTCCGCTCCTCGTACTCCTCGCAGAAAGCCTCAAGCTCATGGAACCAGTCGTAGCTTCCTTTCATCCAGGCTTCCTTATCTTTCGCATCCAGCGCTTTGATTCGATGAAAGCGCGGATCCCAGTCTTCATATAGAAAACGGACAAACAACTGCTCCATCGTCATCTGGGAAACGCCGTAGACGTCCAGATCCGGCAGAACGCTAGTGATGTAGTTCAGAAGAATCCGGTTGCTGCCGATGATGTAGAAATCCTCCGGACGAAATTTGTCCTCATAGTTGTAGAGAATGTAAGAGATCCGGTGCATGGCCACCGTGGTTTTTCCGGAACCGGCCACTCCCTGAACGATGATGTTCGTCTTCGGCGAGGTCCGGATGATCGCATTCTGTTCCTGCTGGATCGTGGCGATGATCTCTCCCAGCACCGCCTTTTTGCTCTTGGCCAGATACTTGGTGAGAAGCTCGTCGTTGGCCACCACATCCGAATCAAAGAAATCCTTCAGCTGGTCGTTTTCGATCTCATAGGTCCGTTTCCGTTTCAGATCCACCTCATAGCTTCCGTGATTTTTCACCTCATACTGACAGAGTCCCGTACTGTTCTCGTAATAAATGGATGCCACCGGAGCCCGCCAGTCAATGACAACAGGCTCTGAGTCTTTGTCAGAAATGCCTACCCGTCCCACATAGTAGGATTCTTCCTGAGGAAGCTTCTGATCACGGAAGTCGATCCTTCCGAAATAAGGCTTTTTCCTCGCCTTCTCACAGCGCACCAGATTCCGCTTCGTATCCTCAAGCTGTGCCTGAGTGTTGCGAAGGAGGGAAAGAGCCTCCTTATCCTTCGGTCCGTAGGTCTCCATGAGATCATAGACTTCTTCAGAAAGAGACCGGATCTGCTCCCTCGTGTGCTTCAGATTGCCCTGTGCGATGGTAAGAATGTCAGCCAGCTGTTTTTCTTCTTCCTCCCGGCTTAATCCCGGGATGGAACGAAAGGTCTTTTTTTCTTTCATTTTCTTCTCCTTTTTCGATAGATTCATCCCGATAAGGAATATCTTACCATCCCTTGCTGAAAAAGTATATACATAAACGTAACTATTCAGCCCCATCTCGATTCCGCTTCGCTACATCTCGATGTGGCTTCTCGCCAAATAGATTTTCAATCAAAAGTGTTTATTCATGCGAGCATGACTCACACTTTTGACAGAAAATCTGCTTGGCTCTGAATAGTTACAAAAAGACACCGCAGTATGTTTTTCTACTGCGGTGTCCCTGTTTTTATCTGTCAAAACGAATTTTTACATAATCTTTGATGGCCTCCACACATTTTTCAAAGCCCAGCTTGCTGCTGTCCAGGCAGAGGTCATAGTTTCTTGCATCATTCCAGGTCCTTCCTGTGTAATAATGATAATAATCACCACGGAATCTATCGGTCTTCAGAATGAATTTTTCCATTTCTTTTTCAGAGGTGATCGATGAACGTTCCAGACTGCGGGCAATGCAGTAATCCATAGGTGCATGGACGAAGACACTGACCACATTCGGATAATCCTTCAATACAAAGTCAGCACAGCGTCCCACAAGAACACAGGATTCCTGCTCCGCCAGCTGCTTGATTACCTTCGCCTGATAGTTGAAGAGATTCTTGTCAGATACAAAATCATCACTCTCCGGCGGGATCAGATCTCCCTTGTAGACCTTCTTGGCCCAGCCGAAAAGTGTAGTCCCTTTCAGGCGCTCATCCGCCTGATTGAACAGCATCTCATTGATCCCGCTGTCGTCGGAAGCCATCCTAAGGATCTCTCTGCTGTAACAGTTGATCCCCTGATCCTTCGCGTACATCTCACCGATGGTCTTTCCACCGCTTCCATACTGTCTTGCAATGGTTACGATCACATTCTCCATAATGAAATCCCCCTTTTATTCACCCAGGTATGCCTTCTTGATGGACGGGTCGTTCATCAGTACATCTGCTGCTGCATCCAGCACGATTTTTCCTGTTTCCAGAACGTAGGCCCGATCTGCGATCGACAGAGCCTTTTTCGCATTCTGTTCCACCAGAAGTACCGTTGTGCCACTGGCACTTACCTCTTTTATTATATCAAAGATTTCGTTTACAAACAATGGAGAAAGTCCCATGGACGGCTCATCCATCAGAAGGATTTTCGGATGGGACATGAGTGCCCGGCCCATAGCGAGCATCTGCTGTTCGCCGCCGCTTAAGGTTCCTGCCACCTGATTTTTTCTCTCTCTCAGACGCGGGAAACGCTTGTAAACCATCTCCAGTGTCTTGGCGATCTCATCCTTATCTTTTCTCGTAAAAGCGCCCATGAGAAGGTTCTCGTAAACGCTCAGGTCCGCGAAAACTCTCCGCCCCTCGGGTACATGGGCCATTCCCAGGGTCACGATCTTGTGGGCGGGCATTTTCGTGATATCTTTTCCTTCAAATTCAATTTTACCGGACTTCGGCGCAATCAGGCCTGTGACCGTATGAAGGATCGTGGTCTTTCCGGCTCCGTTGGCTCCGATGAGGGCGATAACCTCACCTTCGTTTACCTCGAAGGAAACGCCCTTGATGGCCTGGATCACTCCGTAGTTTACCTTTAAATCCGTAACTTGCAACATTGCCATAGTTTCGCTCCTCCTTACTCGCCTAAGTATGCCTTAACCACCTTCGGGTCATTGAGCACCTCTGCGGGGGTTCCGTGGGCCAGCTCCGTACCGAAGTTCAGCACATACAGATACTCGCAGATACCGGACACCAGTTTCATGTCATGCTCGATCAGAAGGATCGTCACCTTGAACTCTTTTCGGATGAGCTCGATGGTCTCCATCAGTTCCTTCGTCTCGTTGGGGTTCATGCCTGCTGCCGGTTCGTCCAGAAGAAGCAGTTTCGGGTTCGTCGCCAGAGCCCGGGCAATCTCCAGCTTTCTCTGTTTTCCGTAGGGAAGGTTGGAGGCGTTCGTGTCCGCATAGGTATCCAGCTCGAAAATTTTCAGGATCTTTAAGGCCTCCTCATCCATCTCCTTTTCCTTTGAAAAATAGGAAGGCAGATGGAGAAAGCTTGTCGCCAGATTATATCTGATGCTGTTGTGAAGAGCCACTTTTACATTGTCCAGAACGCTCATCTGTGTAAAAAGACGAATGTTCTGGAAAGTCCGGGCCACGCCCTCCTGGCAGATCTCCGCCGGTTTCTTTCCCACCAGGCTTTTTCCATCGAGAAGAATCGTGCCGTCTGTCGGCCGGTACACACCGGTCAGCATGTTGAAGGCTGTGGTTTTTCCGGCTCCGTTGGGGCCGATGAGGCCCACCAGAGCGCCTTCGTTAATCGTCATATTCAGTCCGTCTACTGCCCGGAGTCCTCCAAAGGAGATTCCGAGGTTTTTCACTTCCAGTAAAACACCCATGGTTTATACCTCCTCCTTGGAAAGCTTCTCTGCCTGCTTGAGATTCCGTTTTTCTGTCAGATTGCGTTTAAAAGCAGAGTTATTGAAGAGCATCATTGAGATCAGGGCGATGGCGTAGATCAGCATACGGTAGTCGGAAGCGCCACGCAGGAGCTCCGGAAGCAGAGTCAGGATCACAGCTGCGATGATGGAACCCTTGATACTTCCCATTCCACCCAGGACTACCATGACCAGGATCTCAATGGACGCATTATAATCAAAGTTTGCAGGCTTCAGGATACCTAAGTTTGCACCATAGATCACACCTGCCATCCCTGCCATAAACGCAGCAATTACAAACGCCAAGATTTTGTATCGGCTTACCGGGATACCGACAGCCTCTGCTGCTATATAATTGTCACGGATGGCGCAGACAGCACGGCCATGACGGGAATTTACCAGATGTGACACCAGAAGGATGACAAGGAGCATCAGGATAAACACAAAGGTAAAATTCTTATAAGTGGCCACCAGCGGGATTTTGGAAAGACCTTTGGCTCCTCCGGTAATCTTCAGGCTGTTAAAAACGGATTTGATGATCTCACCAAAACCCAGAGTTACGATCGCCAGATAGTCACCTTTCAGACGAAGGACCGGAATACCAATGACGACTCCCAGAAGGGCTGCGGCTACTCCGCCAATAAAAACAGCCAGAAGCAGGCTCACCAGAACCGGCAGGATATCCTTCGTTGCAATCAGGAAAAGGCAGCCGGTATAGGCGCCAATGGACATGAAAGCCGCATGTCCCAGACTCAGTTCACCCAGGAAACCAACAACCAGGCTTAAAGAAACAGACATCATGACATAAACGCAGACCGGAGTGATCAGTGACATCATCTGACGGCTTAAAACACCGCCCTTTACCAGTCCCATAACAGCTGCATAAACCACAAGGGCGATCAGTGCGTTGACGATAATTTTTTTGTCGATCTTCATTTTGGTCACCTACACTTTCTCGATCTTCATCTTGCCAAGAAGCCCGGAAGGCTTCACCAGCAACACGATTACCAGTACACTGAATACGATAGCATCCGAAAGCTGTGTGGAAATGTAAGCTTTTGCAAGGCTTTCAATGATCCCTAGGATCAATCCGCCAAGCATAGCTCCCGGAATACTTCCGATACCACCTAAAACAGCTGCCACGAAAGCTTTGATTCCGGGAAGAGCTCCCAGAGTAGGAAGCAAAGTCTCGTACTGGGCAATGAAAAGAACTCCTGCCACAGCCGCAAGAGCCGAACCAACAGCAAAGGTGATGGAGATCGTCTGATTGACATTTACGCCCATCAGTTCTGCTGCGCCTTTATCTTCTGATACCGCTCTCATGGCCCGGCCGGCCTTGGTCTTGTTGATAAAAAGCGTCAGCAGGATCATGGAAATGGTCGTCACGATCAGGGTCACGATCGTAAGCCCTGAAACATGTACGCCTCCGATCTTGATGGAGGGCACTTTAATAATAGAAGCAAAAGGAATCGGTGTGGCTTTAAAAATCAGAAGTGCCAGATTCTGTAAAAGATAGCTGACGCCAATGGCAGTGATCAGAACAGCCAGCGGCGGCGCCTGTCTCAAGGGTTTATAGGCTATTTTTTCAATGACGACTCCCAGCAGTGCACATACCAGTATGGTAATGATCACAGCCAGGATCGGATGCAGATGCAGAAGAGATACGCAGACATACAGCGTATATGCGCCAACCATAATAATATCACCATGGGCGAAGTTGATCATTTTGGCAATACCGTAAACCATTGTATAGCCAAGGGCGATCAGTGCGTAAATACTTCCTGTTCTCAATCCATTCAATAACTGTTCCAGAATTGCATTGATCAGACTCATTTTTCTCCACCTTTCTCTCTTTGAAAAACGGAAGGGAGACAGCCGATGCCGTCTCCCCTGCAAGTATCAGAATCTACTCTTGACCGCTTCTATTTACTCAACATATGTATACTGACCATCTTTTACGGTTACAAACTTAACATCTTTTACAGCTGCACCGCTTGCATCAAAGGTGATGGGATCACCGGTCAGACCGGATACAGAGATCTTGGTCATAGCGTCGATCATATCAGCACTCTCAATGCTGCCTGCTTCTTCCATAGCTGCCTTGAAAGCATAAACTCCATCGTAAGCATCTGCTGCGAACTGATCCGGAGTCTCACCATAGGCATCCTGATAAGCTTTTACAAAGTTTACAACCTTCTCATCATCGACAGATGCACAGAACGGGCTGGTAAAGATGCATCCCTCTACGGTAGCCGGATCGGTAACGGTCTTCAGCACACCATCCCATCCGTCAGAACCAAGGAACGGAAGCTCCATGCCAAGTTCACTGGCCTGTTTAGTGATGTAAGTAATATCCTGATAGTAAGCCGGAACATAGATGGCTTCTGCATCGGTTCCTTTGATGCTGGTCAGCTGAGAGTTAAAATCAACGTCTCCTGTATTGAAGGACTCTGCATCTACAATCTCAGCGCCTTTTGCCTCAATCTCTGCGGTAAAAGCATCATAAATACCGGTGCTGTACTCATCAGCTACATTGTAAAGCACTGCGATTTTCTTATATCCAAGAGTATCTACTGCATAATCTGCCATTGCGACGCCCTGCTCCGGATCGGAGAAGCAGATACGGAATGCATTATCCGGCTCGATACAGCCCTCTGCGGAACCGGACGGAGTGATCTGAAGGATACCGTCCTGCTGGCTCAGCTGAGCTACTGCGATACAGGAACCGCTGGTGGTACATCCCAGGAAACCATTGATTCCCTTATCCATCAGTGTATTGTATGCCTGAACAGCTTTATCTTCGGTTGCCTCATCATCTTCAAAAGCAAGCTCAAATTTATAAGTATCCTCGCCAACCTGTGCTCCACCTGCATCGTTGATCTCCTGAATGGCGATCTCCGCTCCCTGTTTTACAGAGGTTCCATAAGAAGCTGCTGCTCCTGTCAGAGGACCGCTTCCACCAAGCAGAAAGGTCTTCTCATCTGCGGACACTGCAAGGGGTGCTGCTACCAGAGATACCGCTGCGACTGCGCTCACAAATTTCATAAATTTTTTCATAAAAATCTCCTCCTTCTTCTGCGTCTCTTCTATTAAGTAGAATATCAACGCACTAAAATCTTGCTGTTAATCATACGCCCCGGTTTTTTATTTGTCAACCGTTTTTTGTACATTTCTAGCGGATTTTTGTCTTTCTGCGACGGATTTCCAGAAACTGTTTTCCTTTTTTCTTTTTCCGACTTTTAGGGGTATCTCTTTGAACGCTTTTATGATAGAATGATGTCTGAGTCTGATCTGCGTATGACTGTCAGACAGGTTCTGTCTGCCTTCCGCATACGTTTTGATCCTGAAGAAAACAAAAACCTTACAGAAGAAAGGGGTTTTTTCATGAAAAATCTGATCGTTGGACAGTCCGGCGGCCCCACCGCCGTTATCAACAGCAGCCTTTACGGCGTGATCCAGGAGGGCCTTGCCCACAGCGAAGAAATTGGCCATGTTTACGGCATGATCAACGGCATTCAGGGCTTCCTGAAGGGAAAATATATGGATCTTGCGGAGCTGGATTCCCAGACCCTGACTGCGCTTCGTACCACTCCCGGCGCCTATCTCGGTTCCTGCCGCTATAAGCTTCCCGAGAATCTTTCCGATCCGGTCTATGCAGAACTTTTCTGGAAATTCGAGGAACTCTCCATCGGCTATTTCTTATACATCGGCGGAAACGACTCCATGGACACCGTGAGCAAACTCTCCCGGGCCGCCGAGATCCACAAAAGCAGCATCCGTTTCATCGGCGTTCCCAAGACCATTGACAATGACCTGATCCTCACAGACCACACACCCGGGTTCGGAAGCGCTGCCAAATATGTGGCCGCCTCCGTCTGTGAGATCGGCCTGGACGCTTCCGGCTACGAAGCCAAATCTGTCACCATCATTGAGATCATGGGCCGCCACGCCGGCTGGCTCACCGCCGCCGCCGCCCTTTCAAGGAAATTTGAGGGTGACAATCCCATTCTGATCTACCTTCCCGAGGTCGCTTTCGACCAGGAGGACTTTATCCGCCGCATCGAGAAGGCTTTCGAGACAAAAAACAGCCTCATCGTCTGTGTCTCTGAGGGCATCCATGACGCGGAGGGTAAATTTATCTGCGAATACACCGGTTCCGCCGGCACCGACACTTTCGGCCACAAGATGCTCACGGGTTGCGGAAAATATCTGGAAAACCTCGTGCGGGAACGCCTCGGAATCAAGGTCCGCTCCGTCGAGCTGAACCTCTGCCAGCGCTGCTCCATCTTCTCCCAGTCTCTCACTGACGCCAGAGAAGCAGCCCTCGCCGGAAGCTCCGCTGTGGAGGCCGCCCTCAAAGGGGAATCCGGAAAAATGGTCTCCTTCGTCCGTACCAGCGATGAGCCCTACGAACTCACCTGCAGCCTCGAGGATGTGAACAGTATCTGCAACCAGGAGAAAAAAGTTCCCCTGGAATGGATCACGAAGGACGGCACCGATGTCTCCGAAGAATTTCTCACCTATGCCCGCCCGCTGATTCAGGGAAACCCGGCGATCCCGATGAAGAACGGACTGCCGGATTATGCGTACCGCCGCTAACCATTATGTTTCTAACACAAAAAACTCCACGGATTTCTCGTCCGCGGAGTTTTTTACATGTTCTAAATCAATAAGCTTTTCCCCAGTAAACCATCTTCTTGGCGGGTTTGCCGCAGTAAACGCAGGTGTCAGCGATCTGCTCCTGATGGAAGGGCATGCAGCGGCTGGTTACGCCGAACTCTTCCTTCATGGCATCCTCACACTCACGGCAGCCACACCACATAGCTTTGATGAAACCAGGCTTGTTGTCAGCAAGATCTTTCATCTCTTCTTTGTTGTGAGCCTCATAGGTATGGCTGTCACGATGTTTCTTTGCTTTCTCGAAAAGGTCATGCTGGATGCTGGCCAGGATCTCCGGAAGTTTGGCAGCCAGCTCGTCGATGGCAACGGTAATCTTCTCTCTGGTATCTCTTCTTACGACAACAGCCTGACCGGCAGCGATATCCTTGGGTCCCAGCTCTACACGGACGGGGATACCTCTCATCTCCTGCTCGGAGAATTTCCAGCCCGGGCTCTTCTCGGAATCATCCATCTTCGCACGGATGCCGGCAGCCTTGAGAGCATCTCTCACCTTAGCAGCTTTGTCGAGAACGCCTTCTTTTTTCTGCTGAATCGGAATTACCATCACCTGCACGGGAGCTACCTTCGGAGGAAGCACCAGACCGCTGTTGTCGCCGTGTACCATGATGATCGCGCCGATCAGACGGGTGGTCATTCCCCAGGAAGTCTGGTAAACATATTTCAGCTTGTTGTCTTTGTCGGTGAACTGAATCTCGAAGGGTTTGGAGAAGTTGTCGCCGAAGTTATGGCTGGTACCGGACTGAAGAGCTTTTCCGTCGTGCATCAGAGCCTCGATGGTGTAGGTTGCCTCTGCGCCGGAGAATTTCTCCTTCTCAGTTTTCTGTCCGCGGATAACGGGCATTGCCAGATACTCCTCACAGAAGTCTGCATAGAGGTTCAGCATCTGCTCGGTTCTTGCCTCAGCCTCTTCTGCAGTGGCATGTGCGGTATGGCCTTCCTGCCACAGGAACTCTCTGGAACGGAGGAAGGGACGGGTCGTCTTCTCCCAGCGGACAACGGAGCACCACTGGTTGTAAACCTTCGGAAGGTCACGATAAGAATGAATGTCATTTTTATAGAAATCACAGAACAGGGTCTCAGAGGTCGGACGCACGCAGAGACGCTCCTGGAGATCTTCCAGTCCGCCCTTTGTCACCCAGGCTACCTCGGGAGCAAAGCCTTCCACATGATCCTTCTCCTTCTGAAGCAGGCTCTCGGGAATGAACATCGGAAGATAAACGTTCTCCACGCCAGCCTCTTTGAAACGGCGGTCCAGCTCATTGCGGATGTTCTCCCAGATGGCATAACCAGCCGGTTTGATGACCATGCAGCCTTTTACGCTGGTGTAATCGATCAGTTCTGCTTTTCTTACCACATCCGTATACCACTGGGCGAAATCTTCTTCCATGGATGTGATCGCTTCTACAAGTTTCTTGTCTTGTGCCATGTTTTTTCTCCTTTTTTATTCTTTAATAAATAGAAGCAAAACGCCGGAGGATTCTCGTCCCCCATGCATCTTGCAAGGGACCGAAAATCACTCCGGCGGTACCACCCTTTTTAACAGCCCAAAGCTGTCCTCTCATTCATTCCGTTAACGCCGGTTCTACGCCGTGGTTTGCACGGGGCTCCGGGCCCGGTTCCAGATCCTTTTCTGCGGAAACCTCTCAGCCGGTGGGTCTCCTCTCTGAAGCAGCAGTCTCTCTGTACTATCTCCCTTCAACGCCAATCTATCTGCATTTTATGTCAAAAGCAATTTTTTGTCAACCCTTCAGATGGTAAACAACGGCTCCCCAGGGTGGAAGAACCAGTTTTTCCGGGCATTTTTCCGGAATCTCCGTCTCACAGTTGGTCAGGAAACGCTCTGTGACAACGAACTCCTCCGGGCAGTCAAACGTCTCTTCCTCACCGGAAAAGCTGCAGACCACCAGAAGTTTTTCTTTGCCAAGTGTCCGGGTGTAGGCATAAATCGTCTCTGACTCCGGCAGAAGAAGGTCGTAGGTTCCGTAGACCATGATCGGATTCTCTTTTCTCAGGCGGATCAGCTTCTGATAGTAATGGAAAACGGAAGCCGGATCGGCGAGCTCCTCCTTCGCATTGATCTCTTTATAATTGGGATTTACCATGATCCAGGGCGTTCCTGTGGTAAAGCCTCCATTTTCGGAATCATCCCACTGGAAGGGCGTTCTCGCGTTGTCGCGGCTCTTTTTCCGGAGGAAACGAAGCATCTCTTCCTCAGTGAAAACCTTCTGGTCCTTCACGAGATCCCGGTAAGCGTTGATGCTGTCCAGATCCCGGAAGTCAGAAACGGACTGGAAGGGCGCATTGGTCATGCCAAGCTCTTCTCCCTGATAAACGTAGGGTGTTCCCTGCATCATATGAAGACAGGTGGCCAGCATTTTCGCGGAGCGAACGCGATATCTGCCGTCGTCTGCGTAGCGGCTGACGGAACGGGGCTGATCGTGATTTTCCCAGAAAAGGCTGTTCCAGGCGATGCCCTCCAGTCCTTTTTCCCAGCGGGTCAGGACTTCCTTCATTTTTCGAAGATCCATCTTTTTGTCGGTCCACTTGTTCTCGCCGTCGGAGTCCACATCCATGTGCTCAAACTGGAAGACCATGTTGACCTCTCTTCCATCGCGGGAAGCATATTTTTTTGCCTCCTCCAGGGTTACTGCACAGCACTCGCCCACAGTGATCGTGTCTGCCCGGTTCAGAACCTTCCGGCGCATCTCCTGGATATACTCATGAACGCGGGGACCGTTGGCACAGGCATTGTAGACGGCATAGCCGTTGAGTACCGGCCCCAGATCCGGTAGACCAGGCTCCTTGGAAAGCAGGCTCAGAACATCCATCCGGAAGCCATCCACGCCCTTGTCCAGCCACCAGTTCATCATCCGGAAAACTTCCTCCCGGACCTTCGGGTTCTCCCAGTTCAGATCCGGCTGTTTTTTGGAGAAGAGATGGAGGTAATACATCTGAGTCCTTTCGTCAAACTCCCAAGCACTTCCGGTAAAGCAGGAGCCCCAGTTATTGGGAAACTTGCCGTCTTTGCCTTCCCGCCAGATGTAGTAATCACGGTAAGGATTGTCAACGGATTTCCGGCTCTCTACAAACCAGGGATGTTCGTCGGAAGTATGGTTTACCACCAGATCCATAACGAGGCGGAGGCCGTGGGCATGGGCAGAGGCCAGCATCTCATCAAAATCCTCCATCGTGCCAAATTCCTTCATGATGGCCTGATAATTGCTGATATCGTAGCCATTGTCATCGTTCGGCGACTCGTAAATCGGAGAAAGCCAGATCACGTCCACACCGAGCTCCTGAAGATAATCCATTTTTTCAATGATGCCCCGGAGATCGCCAATGCCGTCTCCGTTGCTGTCCTTAAAGCTTCTGGGATAGATCTGATAAACCACGGCTTCCTTCCACCAGAGGCGCTCCGGCTTCATCAGCGTGACGGTACCGTCCTGATAGCGCTCCCCAAAGGTAAATTGATAGATCGCATCGAGCTTTTCATAGAGCCCGGGCTCGATATCGCCCGTGATCTCTTTTTCGGAAAGGTAGAGAAGCTTCAGGTTCACACCGTACTGACAGGTGTACATCGTCGTATCTTTGACACCGTTCTTATGATAAAAATCCATCCTTCTGGTCCGGATCTCCCGCTCTTCCTCATTGGCCGCGGAAGCGATATCCTCCACCTCCAGAATCCAGAACTCGGGATTTAACTTATGTAAAAGCTCCCGGATAAAGGTGCTTCCGATGCCCTGATCTCTTCCTCCCCTGCACACGGCAAAGAAATCCAGCAGGTAGACGGGATCGTCTTTTTCATGGATCAGAAAGGCGTAAGCGGTGAGTTTTTCCCCTTCAAAATTTCCAAAAGCGCAGTAACGGCCTTCCGCTTTCAGTCTCAGGATCAGGTCGATGGGCTTTAATTCCTCCGACGGAAAATCTCCGGTCATTTCTTCCCGGTAGATCTTCTCGATCTCTCTGGCTTCTAATTCTCGGATCGTCATAATACCTCCCTATAAAAACACCCCGCAGCGCTTTCGCCGCGGGGCATTTCTCATCTCTTTTACTCTGCTGCGGTTTCGCTCTCAGTCTCAGCGGCTGTTTCTGTCTCTGCTGCTGTCTCGGAAGCTGCCTCGGAAGCCGCTTCGGTCTCAGAAGTGCTCTCTGCCTCAGAAGAAGCCTCGGTCTCGTCCTCACCCTCTACTTTTACAGTAGTGTTCTCTTTCAGGAAATCGAGAGCCTTGTCCATGATCAGGCTTCTGCGGATCTCTGCCTCAGTGTAGTTGGCAAGAAGAGTCTCTTTGCTCTCTGCGCCGGTGCTCTCCATATATTTCTCAATGCCTGCCTCGTATTCCTCATCGCTGATCTCCATATTCTCGGACTCAGCAACGGCTTTCAGAAGGAGCTCCTGGATCATGCTCTGCTTGATGACTGCCGGGCACTGCTCGTCGAACTGTTCCTCAGTCATCTGGAGCTGATTGCTCAGGAAATCTGCCAGAGTCATATCTGCCTGCTCTGCAATCTGAGTGTAATAGTTTTTCATCTGAGCGGTACGATAGTTTACTACTTCCTCGGGATAGCCGTTGATCGTGGAAGCGCTGTAGATCTGATTCAGAATGCCGTTGATCTTATCGGAATTCTGCTGGGTCTCCTTGTCAGCCTTCAGCTGCTCCTCCACGCCCTGACGATACTCGTCTACGGTGGTGTAGCTGGAGATCTCGGAAACGATGTCATCGGTCATCTCCGGTGTCTTTTTCACAAAGTTTACGGTGACTGCGAAAACGGCGTCTTTTCCGGCAACATCGGTATTCCGATAGTTCTCCGGAAAGGTTACGTTTACATTTACCTCTTTGCCGATGGCAGCTCCGATAAGTCCATCCTCGAAGCCCGGAATGAAGGTGCCGGAACCGATGGTCAGATCCACACCTTTATCGGTGCCGCCGTCAAACTCTACGCCGTCGATACTTCCCACATAGTCGATATTTACCACATCACCTTCTGCAACCTCGCCCTCTGTTACCTCAAGAAGCTTGTCGTTGGTGTTGCAGTCATCGTAATACTGCTGCTGAATGTCATCCTCAGTCACATCCAGAGAAGAAACGGTTACTTCCAGGCCTTTATACTGACCCAGGGTCACATAGTCAAGGGCCTTGTAATCCGGCTCATCGCCCAGAGCTTCGGTCTCAGCTGTGGTCTCAGCCTCGCTGGAAGCTTCTGTAGCTGCCTCAGTAGTGTCTTCTGCTGCTGCAGTTTCTGTCTCTGCTACGGTTTCTGTCTCGGTCTCAGAAGCGTAAGCTCCTGTATATCCGGTTGCTGTTACGCACAGGCCCAGTAGAAGGGCCATAATTACTTTCTTTTTCATTGGTTTAGTCCCCTTTTTCTTTTTTATGATCCATACCATTCCCGGGTGGGGATGGTTTTGGCATACATACATATTAGTCTGATAATACCTACGAAGTGCTCCGCTGCGAAGCAGCTCCCGCACTTCGTGAAACAGTCCAAAAGCCTTATTATCACATCGGCGGCACCGGCGTCGGTCTGGCAGGATCAAAGACTGCCTTGGCATCGAAAAGATCCTCCACCATCTCCGGATTGTAATACATCCGGTAACCATCCAGATTTCTGCGGCCCTGGCGCATGTACTGGCCGCCGTTGGTCACGTCGTTTCCGAACTGTACCCAGTACTGGGTAGAGTCCACGTTACAGTAAATATCGAAGCCCTGACTCTTCAGGTAGTTGAATTTCTCGTTGTCTGTGGTATAACCGGTCCAGTCGCCCAGGTCCGCGCCGAAAGCGAAAATGATCACATCAGTGCCGCCCACAAGAGGCGATACATAGTTGAGCCATTTTTCCGTATCGGTCTGGATACCCTCCAGGGATTTCTGGCCCACATTGATGTGACCCCAGGTGTGACTGGCAAATTCCCAGCCCGTGGCTTTCATGGCATCCGCCACAGCTTTGGCATCCTCACATTCCTTGTTGTAGGCTGCCTCGTCAAAATCCGGATGCTGCTCAAACCAGGCCTGCTGGAAGCTGTCCAGATTTTCTCTCGTCTTGTATGCGATATCGGTCCGGTAGCCCAAAATGCCGTTATATCCGGTCAGAGCAATGATGCCTTTGTGTCCGTGATAGGAAAAATCCGGATGTTCTTTTACAAAGGTATCAATCCAGGGAACCATATCGTAATCGCCGATCAGCACGTTGCCACCAGCATCGGTGTACTGGTTCTTCACATCTCCGTTCTCGTCGATGAGAAGCTTGTCTGCCAGACCGTAACCGTCCTGATAGTGATAATAGCTCACATCATCCTGGGAAAGCACGAAGGCTTTCTTTCCTTCCGGAAGCAGGATCGTTCCCCTGGTCACGTTGCCGTTCTCATCCACATTGCACATATCGTGGAGACTCACCATCACATAGCCCTTGTCATACATGGACTGCATGATCTGGGTAAATTCGCTCATCGTTGTCATGACCTGATTGAGGCCGTCTGTCGTGGGATCTCCGGCTCCTTTTCCAAAAGCCCGGTTGGCATCCACGATCATCGAGTGGAAAAATACATGCGTCACCTGGTCGATAGGATATTCCACGAGGGAATTTTTCGCCATGGCATAATCGGTGACTGCCTGCTGCATTTCTGTATTTGATTCATAATCCGGTGAAGACTTCAGAAGCTCCATGGCTCCGTCGTAATCGTACTGGGCGGCTTTAAGTTTGGCCTCCGCCATCACATCCACGGCTTCCGTCTCGGTCTCCACGGCGCTTTCGGATTCGCTCTCTGCTGCTGTACTTTCCGTGCCGGGTACCGCCGCCGCTTCCGTGGCTTTGCCCTCCGGCGTGACTTTATCTTTTTTCCCTCCCACAAGATCTCTGACCACAAAGACGCATAAGGCGGCCAGAATCACAAGGAGCAGTGCTACGATCGTTCTCCCGATCAGAACCTGACGTCTCCGCTTCTTCATCCGAAGCCGGGCGCGACGCTGTCTTTCGTTCTCGTCCATAGTTCGTTTCCTCCATACTGCGTAAGCTGACACCCATTCATTATATCATAATTTCTCCTAAATAGTAGCCCATTTTCCCCAATTCTATGCGTTTTAAGAAAAAATAAAGAATTATTGCACTTTCCCTGAAACGATGGTACAATAAGCTAATGTAATATTTTTAACAGGAGGGAAACTATGCATACCGTCTTAAATGTATTCCTGATCATTCTGACGATCGTAGTTGTCCTGCTGGCTGTTCTTTACTTTGTAGGAAGAAGACTGCAGAAGAAGCAGGCGGTACAGCAGGAACAGATGGAGGCTGCCAAGCAGACGGTTTCCATGCTGGTCATCGACAAGAAGAAGCTAAAGATGAAGGAAGCCGGACTTCCTCAGATGGTGCTTGACAGTACGCCGAAGATCATGAGAAGAACGAAACTTCCCATTGTCAAAGCAAAGGTCGGCCCCAGGATCATGACCTTCATCGCCGATGCCAAAGTTTTTGAGATGATCCCCGTGAAAAAGGAGGTCAAAGCCACCATCAGCGGTCTTTACATAACTGATGTAAAAGGCGTGCGCGGTACGGTTTTAGAGCCCCCGAAAGCCAAAGAGGGATTCTTCAAGCGCATGAAAAACAAAGTTACCGGCAAGGACAAGAAAGCAGAAACCGCTTCCGAATCCAAAGCTTCCGCACCGGCAGCAAAACAGACTGCCAGCAAAGCGCCGGCTCCGCAGAAACAGGCTGCCGCAAAAAATACAGGCAATGCTTCTAACGTAAAGAAATCAGGTTCCAAGAAAAAGAAGAAAAAGTAAAAAAAATCCATCTGCCTTAGTTTTTTCAGCAGATGGATTTTTTTATGCATTTTTCCGGGAGCGGATCGTGACCGCAATGCGGTTCTCCGCCGCGTGGGCGCCGTTCATTTCCAGCGCGTAATCGACTTCCAGCCGGATATTTTCCTCTGTCCGAAGAATCAGAAAACGGGAAACCAGCGTTCCCACCTCCAGGTCGCCGAAGGGCGTGCGGTAAAGGCTCCGGAGCTTTTTTCCCTTCTCAAAACTCATGGAGGATTCCACGGCTCCGTGCCGGATCACCGTAAGTTTCGTATCGCTGAACTTCAGGAGATTCCTGATTGTCTCCCCGCCGTCCTCCACGATCTCATCGTATTTTACAAAACTCAAACCGTCCCTCTCAAAGAACTGGCCAGGCAGCATCAGCTCCGTAGTGTCTGACTCCTGGCCCTCTGTGTACTGCAATCCTTTGATCCGGATCATCACATCTTTTGTCATTTAGTACTCCTCAATGGGGATTTCCTGCGTCGTATCAATATCATACGGAAGGATCGAATTGGCAAATTTATTGAATTTGTCCGCCGCGTCGCTGACATAGAAGCGGTGGCTCATCTCGCTGGGATCGGTCTCCGTGTCCGGATTGGAAAGATTTTCCCGCTCCAGAAGCTTCTTGAGATCCCGGGCAGTCTCATAGGCCGGATTGACCAGATTTACCTTGTCTCCCACAATTTTCTGCACTGTAGACCGGAGCAGCGGATAATGGGTACAGCCAAGAATCAGCGTGTCGATATCATACTGAAGCAGCTCCTCCAGATAACGCCTTGCGACCTCCATCGTGATGGGATCCTTGAGCCACCCCTCTTCCACCAGCGGAACAAAGAGGGGGCAGGCCTTGCTCACCACCTGCACATCCGGTTTCTGCCTGCGGATAAAGCTCGTATAAATGCCGGAATGGACCGTCGCCTCCGTACCGATGACGCCGATGCGGTCATTCACCGTGGTCTCACAGGCCACCCGGGCTCCGGGCTCCACCACGCCGATGATGGGAATATCCAGTTCTTTCTTGATGGTTTCCAGCGCATAGGCACTGGCTGTATTGCAGGCGACCACGATGGCCTTGACCTCCTTGGACTGAAGGAAACGGACGATCTGCCTCGAATAGCGGGTCACCGTCTCCTTGGATTTGCTTCCGTAAGGAACTCTGGCCGTATCGCCAAAATATACAATCTCCTCGTTGGGAAGATTCCGCATGATCTCGCGGACCACGGTCAGTCCGCCAACGCCGGAATCAAACACACCGATGGGTGCTTCACACCTGTTTTTCATTTTCTTACCTCCTGAAAAGGAATCGTCTCATTGTACACCGGCTCCCCGGAAAATGCAAGCGCCATAGTTTACTGCGGAAGCTCTTCAATCAGCGGCGTGCCGTCGCTGAGTATCGCGTAAAGGACAGCCTTTTCTTCCTGGTAGACGGTCCTGCCGCTGGTTCCTTCCGTGATCTCCTCTTTGAGGCCTTTCTCTTCTTCCTCTGGAACCAGAACCTCCAGCGTCACGTCGGCCCCGTACTCGGAAGCGATCGTGGGGAGGCCTTTTTTCCCGAGGATGTACTGAATCTTTCCGATGCCGTTATAATCCGCAGCCATTTTCAAGAGGAAACCGCTTCGTTTTTCAATGACCTCCGAGGCTTCCAGCCCCACCTGGACAGATTTGGAATAAGCCCGCACAAGACCACCGGTACCGAGAAGGGTGCCGCCGAAATACCGGGTTACAACTACGGCCATGTTGTGGATATCTTCCCCCAGAAGTACATCCAGCATGGGACGGCCCGCGGTTCCCTGGGGCTCGCCGTCATCGCTGCAGCGCTGGATCTGCTGCCGGTCGCCGATGACAAAGGCGGAGCAGTTGTGGGTAGCATCCCAGTATTTTTTCTTCATCTCCGCGATGAAGGCCAGAGCCTCCTCCTCGGATTCCACCGGCCGGGTCGTGGCGATGAAGCGGGATTTTTTCTCGATGAGCTCCCCTTCCCCGCCTTTATATAAAATTTTCTGCGTTTTCATCTATTTCCTCCCATGCATAATCACCTTTTTTCTGGAAACAGTATATCAGACAAGAGAGTATATTTCAAATAGGGGTTTTGAAAAGGATTTACTTTTGGTATAATGAAGATGCCAGGGTCAAAAGTTCAAAAAGCTGTTCGTGCTTGCACGATAAAGCTTTTGAACTTGGAACCCGCCAAACATGAGGTGCAGAACATCCAGTGGATGTTCGTTTTGCACCGACCGAAGCGGAGCGTAGACCTTGCGTAAGCTGCTTTGCAGCGGAGCAATTCGTAGGCATATGAAGATAGCAACACATCCAAGGAGTATCATTCATGAATTTCAGCAAATGGAACTTACCTAATTTAAAAAAGACGGACCTCAACACCAAAGCCGGGCGGAAGCTGGCTTATACCTGTCTCAAAATCTTCCTGCTCCTGCTTCTCGTGGGCGCGGTCTTAGGAACGGCGGCAGGCTTCGGTGCCTTAAAAGGCCTCATCGCCACGGCGCCTGATATTTCCAACCTTTCCGTGACCCCCTCGGAGTCCGCCACCTACATCTATAACAGCGATGGTTCCGTCATGCAGAAGCTCTCCCTCGGCTCCTCCAACCGGACCATTGTCACGATAGACCAGATCCCGGATGATCTCCAGCATGCTGTCGTAGCCATCGAGGACGAGCGTTTCTACCAGCACAAGGGCATTGACATCCGCGGCATTCTCCGCGCCGGCATTCACGGTCTTGCTTCCGGCCGCTTCGACGAGGGAGCCAGCACCATCACCCAGCAGCTTCTGAAAAACAGCGTCTTCACGGGCTGGATGAACGAATCCTCCCTGATCGACCGCTTCCGCCGGAAATTCCAGGAACAATACCTGGCCCTCCAGCTGGAGAAAAAGGTCAGCAAGGAGCAGATTCTGGAGGATTACCTCAACACCATCAACCTCGGCGCCGGCACCTACGGTGTTCAGGCCGCCTCCCGCCGTTACTTCGGAAAAAGCGTTTCCGAGCTGAATCTCTCCGAGTGCGCGGTGCTGGCCGGTATCACCCAGAACCCCACCCGCTATAACCCCATCACCCATCCGGAGGAAAATGCAGTGCGGCGTCAGACCGTTCTGGACTACATGCTGAAACAGGGCTACATCACCCAGGAAGCCTACGATGAGGCGGTGGCGGACGACGTTTACTCCCGAATTCAGGAGACGGATTCCCAGACTGAGGAGACTTCGATCTACACTTACTATGTGGACGCCATGATCGACCAGATCATCCAGGATCTCATGGAACAGAAGGGCTACACAGAACAGCAGGCCAATAAGATCCTGTTCACCAAGGGCCTGAAAATCTATTCCGTTCAGGATATGGCAATCCAGCAGATCTGTGACGAGGAATTTTCCAACCTTGCCAATTTCCCCTCGGGAACCCAGGTGGGCGTGGACTATGCCCTCAGCGTCCAGACCACGGAAGGCGAAACGATCCATTATGGAAACGACGATTTCCGCTCCTGGTATCGCCAGAACTTTGATTCTTCCTTTAATCTGATGTTCAACGATGAAGATTCCGCCCGCTCTGCCCTCGCTTCCTTTAAAGAGAGCAAGACAGCCAACGGCGAAACGATCCTGGGCGAACGGATTTCTCTGGCTCCACAGCCCCAGGCCTCCCTCGTCATCATGGATCAGGCCACCGGCTATGTGAAAGCCATCGTGGGCGGCCGCGGAACCAAAGAAGCGAGCCTTACCCTGAACCGGGCCACCGCCACCACCCGCCAGCCGGGTTCCACCTTCAAAATCATTACCACCTACGCTCCGGCTCTGGATTATGACAATATGACTCTTTCCAGCGTTTACTACAACGCGCCCTACACCTACCGGAACGGAGTCCCCGTCAACAACTGGGACAGCAACAACACCTACACCGGCTACACCACGATCCGCGAGGCCATCACGAACTCCATCAACATCGTGGCCGTCAAATGCCTGACGGAAATCACCCCGTCCATCGGTTTCCAGTATGCGGAGCGCTTCGGAATCTCCACCCTGGAAAACAGCGAGGCCCTGGATGTGAACCAGCCTCTGGCCCTAGGCGGCATCACAAACGGAGTCACAAACCTGGAGCTCACGGGCGCTTTTGCCGCCATCGCGAACCAGGGAGAATACATCAAGCCGAAGTTCTACTCCCACATTGAAAACGCCGACGGCGAAGTCCTCATCGACAACCGCACACCTGTCACCACGAAGGTCTTAAAGGAGGGAAATGCCTGGCTTCTGACCAGCGCCATGAAGGACGTCGTGACCAAAGGAACCGGAACACTGATCTCTCTCGGCGATATGCCCGTGGCAGGAAAAACGGGAACCACTTCCGATTATAAAGATATCTGGTTCTCCGGCTACACGCCCTATTACACCTGCACAATCTGGGGCGGCTACGACAACAACGACGACCTTCCCACCGTGGACGGCGACACCTATCACACCTACCACAAGATCCTCTGGAACGCCATCATGAACCGAATTCATCAGAATCTCCCGGTAAAAGATTTCGAGCAGCCCGAGGACATCGTCACTGCAACGGTCTGCAAGAAGTCCGGCAAACTGGCCATCGAGGGCATCTGCGACCAGGATCCGAGAGGCAGCCAGGTTTACGAGGAGTATTTCATCCGGGGCACTGAACCCAAGAGTTCCTGCGACAAGCATGTGGCCCTCACAGTCTGCCAGGAAACCGGCCTTCTGGCCAGCTCCACCTGCAACCCCGTCACCCGGGTCTTCATCAAACAGCCCGAGGACAACTATGATACCACCGACGACACCAACTACGCGCCGCCCTCTCAGACCTGTCCCGGCCATAAACCGGCCACGATCCTGGACGGTCTGAAAGACAGCCAGACTCCTGATAGCACGACGGTCATTGATCCTGACAGCACTCAGACCCAAGATACGGAACGACGGGCCGAGGAAGACGGCGACACGCCTGTCACGATTCCCGGAGACGGGGATGTAAGCCTTGGACTCCCCTAAATGAAAAAAGACAGTTCCACCAGATATTTTTCATCTGCATGGAACTGTCTTTTTTACATCCGCAACTTTTTCCGAAACTCCCGTATCGTATCTTTCAAATCAAAAATAAACAACGCTGCCAGCACCAGGAAACTGATTCCGCCACAGATCACCGACGGATAAGTAAATTTCACCAGGCCGGTCCAGATCAGAAGAATCGGCACGCAGCCCGCCATTGCTGCCTGGATAAAATAAAACAGATATTCTTCCCTCTCCAGCCTCTGGACCTTCGCGATAAGCGGCACCGAGCAGAGCACCGTCAGCGCGCCAATCGGAAACACAAAGTCCACCGACCAGCCCCGCCAGCCCGTGAAAATATCCCAGAGCACGGCGATGGCTGTCACCAGAAGCAGCTGCCACATCTCGTTTTTCAGAAGATTCCGCCGCTTCCTGTAAGCCACAGTCACAATCAGCCAGGTGCAGAGACAGCCTGCTCCCGCGAACCAGAACCAGTTTAAAGTCTCCGCCGTCAGATAATTGATCATGCCGCAGAGCACGGCCGCCGCGATACAGAGGAAGGTGAAAAGCTGGAACACTTTTTTATCTTCCTTTTTGTACTGCTCCTTGCAACCCGGAAAATCGTTCTTTTTCTCCCTGCAGGGGATCTCCTCTTTTTTCAGGATCTGCAGGAAATTCCGCTGGATGCTGTCGTCCGGGAGCTTCGAGGTGAAGCCCAGGACCATTTTTCCCTCGTAGGAACAGGAACAGAGCTGAAGGGAATCCGTGCTTGCGAAGATGCCAAACCGCTCGATATAATTCCGGTACTCCTCCGGGAATTTCAAAATACCGATATTGGAATAGACCGCCGTGATACAGCGGCTGCCCAGGTTTGCCCCCGCCATCAGGAAATACCGCTTGATCTCAAGAGGCACCATCCGCACAAGAAAATGCTTCTCAATCCGCACATAACCGTTCATGTGCATGGCGATCTTTTCCGGCGTAAGCTCCCGCTTAAACTGTTCCTTCACATCCGCCAGCACATCCTCAAAGGTTGTATCTTCCTGAAAGGCAAAGCTGATCTCGATCCAACCGAAAAAGTTTGTCATGGACTGGGACGGAAAATAGTTTCTCAAATTTACCGGAATCATCAGGCCAATGGGCCGTTTCTGCTTATTTTTCGGGATCTCTTCGTGAATCGCGCAGAGCAGAACCGCCGTGAGATAGACCGTGATGGAGACACCTCTTTCCCTGGCTTTGGCGTGGAGCTCTTTTACCGGAAGCTCGGCCTCGAGGATGTGCATTTCCTCATGGACCACCTTTTCCCCTTTGAGCTTCACCGCCGCAGGCTTCTTCTCTTTATTTCTCGGAAGATCCGCGGAATAATACTGGGAAAAGCTGTCCTCCTCCTGATCCCCCGGGGTGATCTCCTCCACCGGCTCGATGCGGGGCAGCTTCGCCTCCGGATGGGCCAGAATCAGATAATTCTGCACGAGCTCCTCCAGAAAATACATGGCTCCGGTGCCGTCCGTCAGCGCATGATAAACCTCGAAATTGATCCGGTTCTCATGATAGCTGACCTCGAAAAGCAGGGATTTTTTGTCCGGAATATAGAGCCTGCTGCAGGGCGGCTTTTTCTCTTTTTTCACAACGGGGCGGATATCCCGGTGCTCCAGGTAGAACCAGAAAAGACCTTTCCGTAAAACCGCCTGAAAAAGCGGATATTTTTCCATTGTCTCTTCCAGCGCCTTCTGGAGGATTTCCTCATCCACCGCTTCCCTGAGCTCACAGTAAAAACGAAACACTCTCGTGTCGTCTTTTCCCGTGACCAGAGGAAAAGCCAGGGCCGCATTGTCCAGTTTTCTCCATTTTGAATAACCTGTTTCCACGCTTCTCACGCTTCTTTCTGCAAAAACGCATTCATATAAGTAAAGCTTTCCCGCACATGAAGGAACTGAATCCCCAGCGCGAAAAATCCATGGAGGGCATCCTTAATCTGGTGAACCTCCACCTGATTTCCTGCCTCTTTTAATTTCCGGCCAAAGTCCTCCCCTTCGTCCCGGAGTGGGTCAAACTCCGCTGTCAGGATCAGCGTGTCCGGAAGATGGGAAAGATCTTTTTCCAAAAGGGGCGCAAAGTAGGGATTTTCCCGGTCTTTCGGGCTGCTCTCATAGAGCTTCAAGTAGTCCTCCATCTTGACCGCCGTCAGAAGATAGTCCGTCCCGTTTTCCTTCACCGAAAGGTAAGGGGAGGCTTCCGTATAGCAGTTATTCAGGGCGGGATAAATCAGGATCTGCCGTTTCACGGTAAAATCGCCCCGGTTCCGGGCCATGATGGAGACAGCCGCCGCCAGATTTCCTCCGGCGCTGTCCCCCATGACCGTGATCTTTTTCGGAGAAGTTTTCAGAGAAAGCTTTCCTCCATAAAGGGCTTCCGCCGCCGCATAGCAGTCCAGAAGGGCCGTCGGAAACCGGTACTCCGGAGCTAGGCGGTATTCCACCGAGACCACGATCTGGCCTGTGGACTGGGCCATCCGGGCGCAGACCCGATTGTAGGTATCAACGCTCTCCGTCACCCAGCCGCCCCCATGGAAAAAGAGAAGCACCGGATATTCCTGCTGCTCCTCCATTCCTTTTTTCATGGCTTCCTCACTCGGAAAATACAGACGGATCGGAACCTCATAGTCCCCATTGTATACTTTTTCATCCAGTTTCTTTAAGAAAATCCGGATGGCGTCCAGTTTCTTGATATCCACCAGCCTTCTGGAGGATTCCACTTCGATATTGCCGTACGAAAGCGCGTGTAAAATTGCATGCATGCTCCTTGAAATCATGTTTTTTTGCCTCTCCTCTTTATCTGCCCTGTACTATAACACAGATCAACCGGCATTACAAGCCGGACTCCTCTCCCGCCAGTTTTCGCTCCCAACAAAAATATCCTGGCAGAACCATCTCTGATCTGCCAGGATACCATTATACTTACAATGCTTATTCCATGGTTCCGTCGTTGGTTGCTTCCGGAATCATTCCTTCATCGTAGCTCTCGTCATAGCTTTCCTGATCGTAATAATCTTCGCTGTAAGCTTCAGTCTCGCCCGGCTCTTCCTCCGTGTAGGTTCCGTCTTCCTCACCGGCATCTACACCGTAAATTTTCTTGAAAAAGGCCTCAGCCTCATCGCTGATGGTCTGGCGGAGAGTTCCGTCGATGCTGGTGAGCTTCTGATCTGCGTCGGTAACGATCAGATCTTTGATTTCCTGAGAGAGCATCTTTACTTCCGGTGCGCCGTACTCAGCGGTATCCAGCTCATCCATGGCCTTATCCTCTTCATCCAGGCCTTTGACCAGCATTTTCAGAAGGAACTTGTCAAACTTATCTTTCAGCTCTTTGGAGGTTTCCTCGTCTGCTTCCAGAGCAGTCACATCCATCTGGCTGATCTCTGCATACTCTTCTTTGTACTGGCCGTTCTCTGCTTCCACTCTGGATTCCTCAGTAGTCAGATCCAGCACTCTGTCTAGATACCAGTTGATCTCAGTGTAGATTACTTTCTTATCCTCGGTCAGATCGTCGATCGTGTATTCCGGCTCGGTGGACATCTCCGTTTCTGCAGGAGCTTCAGTCTCTGCAGGAGCTTCGGTCTCTGCGGGAGCCTCGGTATCAAACTCCGGTATCTCGGAATCGGTGTCGCTGTAGCCGTCTGTCTCGACAAGCATCTCTGTCTCTGCCGGCATCTGTGCGTCGATTCCGTCGCTGCTGCCATCGGTGTGGGTCTCAGCGGGCATCTCAGTCTCAAGAACCTGCTCGGGAGCTTCGGTCTCGGTGGCCGGAGCATCGGTCTCTGTCTCCTGGGTAGAACCGGTGATGACATCATCACCAAAAGCATCGTCGTTGGTATTGTCGAGAATACTTGCCTCTGTTTCTGCTGCTGCCTCAGACTCGGCATCCTGAGCAGCCTGCTGTGCGGCACTTTCCTCATCGTTGGATTCCTGGCCGTTCAGCTCATCTACCTGACTGGTCACTCCCACGTTCTCATCCACGCGCTCCAGAGTATCCTTCATATCGTCGTAGTTGTAATCCTCCTGGGAAATCTTATCCAGAAGCTCTGTCACCATATCCAGCTGGTCCTGAGTCAGCTGTGCGTTGTTGTCGCTGGCTGCCTCGTTGACGATATTCTGAATTACCGTGATATCGGTGATATTCTGGGAGATGATCTCTGTCTTCGCCTCGTTGACGATAGCGGTGGCTTCCTTCTGGCCTACATTGTCAGCCAGCTGGCCGGTGATAACCAGCTCCTCTGTGGCAAGCTCTTTTTTCTGCGGGTCCAGTTTCTCTCCGCTGGCCTGCTCGTATGCCATAATGATTCCGGTCAGTGCGCCGGTTCCGGATACCCTGATCGGTGCAGCTGCGATAACGTCACAGTTTACAACGCCGGAAGTGGAAAGGGTGGTTGCGATCATGTTGCAGGTCACCCAGTCCAGGTTTGCTGTCTTTACCTGGATTCCGCCGGAAGATGTCGGAGAAACCAGTGCACAGCTGTATGTGTGGGTTCCGATCTGCTCCAGAGGAACATAAGATCCCAGATGATCTCTCTCGTCCTGGTTAGTGATCGTCAGGATATCCACCTGATTGGAGGTCACACCAAAATAGTTCATTACGATCTGTTTCTGCTGGTCAGTAAGATCAGCTCCAAGGGTTACTACCTTTCTGCTGTCTGCGCTCGCGCCCATGGAAATTCCCAGTGCCAGACAAAGCCCCAGAGCGGCTGCGCCGGTAAATTTTTTCTTCATCATAAAACCTCCTCGCTTGTTCTTTCCTAAACTTCGTTCCCTTATTTGGGAGACTACTCTTATTTTAGCAGATCTTCAGAAAAATGCCTATCTTTTTTATGAAAAATCCTGTCTTTTCTCTTAAGACCTGCTGCTTTTCCCCGTGTCCGCCTCTCTCGAACATTGACGTTTCCTTTTTTATTGATTACAATGGATATAATTACAGCCTTTTACGGCAGATGGGAGTCTTTTTCTGATGGCATCACAAACAAAAAACACCACTTCGATGACCGAGGGAACGATCTGGAAAAGCATCGTCGCTTTCGCCATTCCCCTCTTTCTCGGAAACCTTTTTCAGCAGCTTTATAACATGGCCGATTCCCTCATTGTGGGAAATTTTCTCGGGAGCAATGCCCTGGCCGCAGTCAGCTCTTCCGGCAACCTGATTTTTCTTCTGGTCGGCTTTTTCAACGGTATTGCCGTGGGTGCCGGAGTCGTGATCGCCCGGTATTTTGGCGCCCGTGAAAAGGAGTCGCTCCAACGCTCAATCCATACCACCATCGCTTTCGGCCTGATCTGCGGCGTCGTTCTCTCCCTCGTCGGCGTGATCTTCGCCCCGAAAATTCTGATCCTCATGGGCACTCCGGAGGAAGTGCTTCCAAATTCAACGGTTTATTTTCAGGTCTATTTTGCAGGCTCGATCTTTTTCGTCATGTACAATATTTTCGTCGGAATCCTTCAGGCCGTCGGCGATTCCAGACATCCGCTCTACTACCTGATCATCTCCTCCATCACAAATGTGATTCTGGACCTGATCCTGGTCGCCGGTTTCCGCTTCGGCGTCGGCGCAGCGGCTCTCGCCACCACAATTTCCCAGGCATTGAGCGCCGCTCTCTGTCTCCGGCAGCTCTTAAGAAGCCCCGAGGAATATCAGGTTTCCCTGAAAAAAATCCGGCTGGACTTCTTCATGCTCCGGCAGATCATCTCCAACGGTCTTCCCGCCGGCCTTCAGAACTCCATCATCGCCCTGGCCAACGTGGTGGTTCAGTCCAACATCAACTCCTTTGGAAAAATGGCCATGGCCGGCTGCGGTTCCTACTCAAAAGTGGAGGGCTTCGCTTTTCTCCCCGTGACCTGCTTTGCCCTGTCCATGACCACCTTCACCAGCCAGAATATCGGTGCGAAGAAATATGACCGCGTGAAAAAAGGCGCCCGGTTCGGCGTCCTCTGTTCCATCACTCTGGCGGAGCTGGTGGGTGTCGTCATGTTCATCTTCGTTCCCTATATGATTTCCGCATTCAACCGTACGCCGGAAGTCATCCAATATGGAACCACCCAGGCCCGGACCGCCGCCCTCTTCTATTTCCTGCTGGCCTTCTCCCACTGTGCCGCCGGAATCCTCCGTGGCGCCGGGAAATCCATCGTCCCCATGATCGTCATGATGGTCTGCTGGTGCGTGATCCGCGTCACCTACATCACCGTCACCGTCCACTTCATTCACTCCATCCGGGTCGTCTTCTGGGCTTATCCCCTGACCTGGACCCTGAGCTCAATCGTGTTTCTGTTTTATCTCTTTAAGACGAACTGGCTGGGTGCGGAGGAATAGTCATTTATTACACAAAAAAGTGTCTTCGACACTTCAACTCCCCTGCCCCTCAATCTTGAGGGGATAGGGGTTTCTTTTTTCTGTTTTTTCCTGCATAATAGCCTTATGAATATTTTACAAAGAATCTTTACTGACTACTATGAAGAAATCAAATGTACACTCCATCTCAGATCTTCTGAAACGGAAAACATTGATAAGATGATCAACTGTGGTGATCCATCTTTTGGCGGTGCCATGTATGGATGTCCGCACTGCGGCAAGCTTAAATTTGTTCCATTCCGTTGTCACAGTCGTTTCTGCCCTACCTGCGGAAACAAATATTCTATGGAACGTACTACTTCCATGTCCTTTAAGTTGATTAATGTCAAACACCGCCATTGTGTCTTTACGATTGATGAAAATCTTCGTGACTTTTTCCTGGAAAACCGTACTCTGCTCAACTACCTTTTCCACGCTGTTACCAGTGTCATTTCACATATGTTCTTCAAAATGAACAAGTCAAAAACTATACACCTGGTTTTATTATGGTTCTCCATACTTTTGGCAGGGATTTAAAATGGAATCCACATATTCATTGTCTCATATCCGAAGGTGGACACAGCGATGATGGGTTCTGGCGTCCAGTCCATCACTTCAATTACACTTATCTGCGTAATGCTTTCCGCACTGCACTGCTTGATGAAATGGAACGCAAGCTTGGATCATCTTTCAAAAAAGTAAAATCCCAGTGCTATACAAACCATAAAGATGGATTTTATGTTTATGCAAAACCAAACAAATGCAACCCGGAAACAGTCGCAAAATACATCGGACGTTATCTTGGGCGCCCAGTCATTGCCACATCCAGAATTGACAACTATGATGAGTATGCCGGCACCGTTACATTTCATTACAACCGTCATGAAGATGATAAATACATCCAGGAAACCATTCCCGCAATGGATTTCATCAAACGTCTGATCCGGCATATCCCGGAAAAGCACTTTAAAATGATCCGCTATGGCGGGCTTTATGCCCGGCACCGCAAAATAGATAAAAATCTTTACCTGGCAGTTTCAAAAGAAAAACGCCATGTATTTCGCAGTTTCAACAGATGGCGGACTGCTATCCTTTCTTCTTTTGAATATGATCCACTGAACTGTCCGGATTGTAAACATGAAATGCTCTTTCTGGAACTTTACTATAACCACAAACGCGTCTCCCTCGAAGAAATGTACGAGAAAGCAATGTCCCGATCTCGTAGAAAGCAGTCTTCTGCATAAATTTCATGGATTCTGTGATATAATCCTCTCAAAGGAGGAAAACACCATGAAACCAGATATCGAGAAACTGCGCAAAAAATACATGGATAACCCACCAGAAGGAATGTCTTCCAGGGACATTCGCCGCATGAGCGAGGAAGAACTTCTGGATATGGATTATTTTCTAAACGATGATGAACTTGATGACGGCTTTGGAGAAGAAGGTTTTTACATCTTCTAATCCAATGACCGTCTTGTTGTCGTGCCCGCCTCCGTGCGGGCATTTTTTAATTCAAGAGAGCGCCGAAGGCGGTCTTTCCTATAAAGTAAAAAATTGAGAAAACGACAGTTTACATCATCGTTTTCTCAATATCCTATTTATTCCCTAATAATGTCCCCGTTCTTTCACATAACATCTGATTCCGATATAAACCATATCTACCAGTAGCAACAACATAATGAGATCTATAGGAATAACTGATTTTATCCATTCCCCAAAGTAAATTGCAATAGCTGTACTCGTTATCGCCACTATGATACTGAGGATATCCCAGCAATACTTGCTATCCCTGATACCTTATTCTTTCTACCAGCGTTTCCTTTTTCAGATTACTGCTTAAAACACAGGAAAGCACAATTTGTAGAATACCAACCAGAAGAATCATAACAAGAATCGGGATAAGAGGAACGTGATAAACGTTCATTCCAAAAATCCCATTATGCTTCGCATAGGAAAACAGTGCATAGCCAAGGGGCAGACCGGCAGCAAGTGCGACGCAGATGGTGCCAACCGTAAAAATCAAGCCCTGTATTTGTAAGCTCAGATTCAACTGCTTATTGGTCATGCCTACCGCTTGCAGCACACCGTATTCCTGCTTCTTCGTGGTGATATTGATGATCATGGTGTTTGCCAGATTCATAAACCCAATGAGACCGACAATTGCCATGAACAGATAGCAGCCAAGCTTCATCATACGGCTTGCGTATTCTGCGGTTTGCAATTCTGCGTGATAGGTGTTCAGCTTGATATGAGAAGTATCGGAGAGCAGGTCATTCAGGCTTTGCTCTACAGATGCCACATCTTTTTTAGCACAATCCACCCACAGGTATCCATAAGATGTCCCTTTCGGATTTACAGAGCGGTATACTTCTTCCGGAATGACCAGATAAGTGTCCGCGCTTACAAAGGAGCCTGCGATTTTTCCATGATAGGTATAGGTTCCGCTTCCGTTATCAAAGTTGAATGTAATCGGTGCACCCGCAGAATACCCGTCAGCTTCCATCCACATGGACCAGCCAAAGAAAACATCCCCGTTTTTGACAGCCTGTGCATAGTCCATGGAACCGATATCGCCATCCCCGCGCATCATTTCAAAATCCTCTTGATTTACGATTGCAACCGGAAATTTTGTTCCGTTCAAATCTGCAGAGACGATTTCTCTCGTCAGTACATCCGTTACACCGGGGATGGATTTGATTTCTTTAATCAAAGAATCATTCAGTGGGTTGTTCTGTAGGATTGTGTCCAGATTATTCTCCGAATAGGCTTCATCATAATTCTGGGAATAATCCAGCTGCAACTCAAATTGTCCATGGTTGATTGCAATCCGCGCCTCGTGCTCCGTGTCAATATTCCCAACATAATTAGAGATAATTACAAACAATACACAGGAAAGCCCCATGGTAAGAATCGTAGCAATAGTTCTTTTCGGATTGCCTGTCACATTTGCCATTGCCATGGAGAAAACGGTGACATCTTTTCTGCCTTTTCGTCTGCCCTGTTTTTGCGTTTTGGAGCCGTCAAGATACCGTGTCGCTTCGATGGGTGAAATCCGGGAAACAATTTTCATGGGTTTGCGCAGAGCCAAAACGACCGTAAGAAACGATACAAAAATGCAGATGAGCATAATTATCAGTGAAAACAGAGGCACCTGATGGTTCTTGATTCCGGACGATACCAGATTTCCCTGCTCCACCAGCCAGTTGAAGCTGACTTTTGCAATCAGGAAACCAAACAGCAGCCCCAGCGGTATCGAAGGAACCGCCAGAAGAATGCCCTCACGAAAGATCAACTGCTTCATCTGCTTTCTGGTTGCACCCAGCGCCTTGATTTTTCCGTACTCCTGAACCTTCTGGGCGATCCCGACCTGGAAGATATTATAAATGACCACAACGGAAAACAGCACGATTCCGAGAATCAGGGTTCCACAAACCACAATCATTTCATAGCTCGGCTGCAATACCCACTGCAGGTAGAGGTCATTGATGATCACGTTTTTCTGGTCAATGCCGCAGGAATCCGCGATTTCTTTTATAACGGGCGCAACATTATTCATAGATACATTTGCAGAATCGCTCAAGGTAAAATAGATATTATATTGCCTGTCACCCTCCGCAACACGCTCATTATAAAAATCCTGCGAACCGAATACAACATAGGAAGCCTCGATGGTATATTCATCCCGGTCATATAAAATCCCGCTGACAGTAAATTCCACCGGTGCGTATTCCGACTGCATGCCGGAACGGTACTCCAATGTTACGGTGTCTCCGACCTTTACATCATGGTATCCCACTGCATCAAAGAAAGCGCGTCCTGCGGCAATTTCCTGCGCCTTTTCCGGATAGGTACCTTCCTTCAACACATATTCCTGATTATAGGGAAGCATTTTCCTGACCGTTTCATCCGCACTGACAAAGCCGCCATTTTCATTTCCTTTCAGGATGCCCTCCGTACACATGATGCCGATATCAGATATCTCAGCTCTGCGTTCCACTTCTTTTAATTGCGTACCATCTGCGGCGATAAACAGGCCGTAGTTGCTTCCGTATGAGCTTGCCGCCTGACTTTTCTGTAAATGAATTACCCCATTTCCCACAGTACTGATGATAACAAGCAGCATCGTGGTCAGACAGATTGCCATCATGATCAGTATACTTCTTGTCCTGTTCCTTTTGTCATTGCTATATGCAATCCTGCTTATTGTCTTCATCTGAAATCCACCACCTGTCCGTCCTCAATCACCAGAATACGGTCAGCGACCTGTGCAATTTCGTCATCATGGGTAATCATTACAATTGTCTGTCCATATTTTTTTGCTGTCATCTTAAGCAGAGCGATTACCTCATCACTGGTCTTAGAATCAAGATTGCCTGTCGGCTCATCTGTAAACTGTACCCCTATCCCCTTATGCCTTGAAAATAGGGGCTTTAACGGTATGTACATTTGTGTACTGTGTACATTTTCTTTATACGTTAAAAGCAAGCAGATCTTTTCTTTCCAGAAGTCCCCACTTGCTTTTATATATTAATAATACTTATGTCCATTGCTTGCTGCAATACATTTTTGTTTTAATTCTCGGCTTATTTCAAACCTTTCATAATATTCATCTGATTCTGTTTCAAATGCATATTTATATACTTTCACAACTTCTTCGCAATTACTTTGAAATTGACTTTCTTCAACTGTACTATTTCCATCTCCAATCAATCTATTTACAAATCTCTGGTAAGCTTTTAACTCTGGTAATACGCTTGCAACAAAAGTACTTTTCCCCTCTAAAAATTTTTTCTTTTCTGGAATATCAATAATATCAAGTAATATAATACATGCTACAAATAGTGATATAAAATATGACTCTGAACTTATGTATGTTCCTGTAGAACTTGGTACTGATTCAATTCGACTCTTGTAAATCAGTTTATCTCGCAAAGATAAGTGATAATAGTCACTCAACTCTTCCGCTAGTTGATGCAACCAATATTTTCTCTCTGTTCGTTGTTCAGAAAATTCTATTGACTGTTTTTGATACCGATCCATTACTGGAAGATTTATATTCACATCAAAAAACTTATTCAAATATCTGGTTGCATCAAATCCACTTCCATAATAACTTGTTATGGTATGTATTAACTGCTCCTTATTAAGAGACACCACGAAAATCACACGCTCATCATCAAAATAGTGTTTGATTCTCTCCAACATTTCTATGGCAAAAGATGGTCTGCAGCGATCCAATTCATCAATAAATATAATCAGTTTCTGCGCTCTTTCTACAATAATGTCATTGAAGATTCCTTTTACTCGTTCCCGGATTTCTTCCTCAGTCTGTACAAGTGATAAAATATCTACCTTTTTCACTTGTAGCTTTTCAGCTACTGTAAATGGATTCATCTTAAATTCACCTAATGAAATAGGTAACGTTGACAATGCTTTTATTAGTTTTTCACTAATTTTTTCAGAATCTATTTTCGTATCATAAACTCCCTTGCAAGTCTTTGTCATGACTAACAACAGGGACATAAGTGGATCGCTATGATTATCATACATCCATGCATTATAATAGATTGGCAAATAAGAATGCTTCAAATCTATTTTAGCCATCATTTCATTGTCCTTCAAATATTCATAAGATGGAATTTTCTCAATCGGATTTTCTTCATCTGCCCGTTGATTTGCCAACACATATTTTAGCACTTCTTCAATCTGTCGGACAAAAAATGTCTTTCCATCTCCCCATTTCGCATCCAAGCTAATGCAAGCACTTTCATCTATGAGTTCTAACCCATCTATAAACTCTTTTATATCTTTATTTCTCTCAAAAGTATTGTTCTTTATGGATGTCCAGATATTTATATCCGTTGCTTCCTGAACATATTTCTTCATATATTGTATTCTCCTTTATCATGAACTCCAATTATGGCTGAATATAATTAACATCTCTATTGTCTCACACAATCTAAACATCAACAATACCTTTTTATTTCAACAACTACCAGCAGGCACGTTCTTCTCGCCCCTGCCAATCGCTGATTATTTTCTTCTTCATTAAAAATTCTTGATCAGATTCAAGTCTCTTTTATTCAATGCTTTTCGCATTGCTTCATTTTCTTTCCGTAATGTCTCATTTTCTCTTTTTAGTTTTGCTACCTGCTGTTCTAATTGCAGGATGCGACTGTCCATCGCCATATCTAAAATCTTTCTTCTTTTATCTACCATACCTGCTTGTAGCTGCAAGGCATGATCTACTGCTTTTCGTACTTCCGGGTTCTTATAAAAAAATCCTCTGGACAGTCCGGTCTTTTGCATCAACTTGGGGACTGTTACTTTATCCTCTTCTTCAATCATCTCCTGAATTGCCAATTTTGCCCTCTGAATCTTCTCCATGCTCTGCTTATGGTTTATTTCCAGCATCTTGTCATATTTGCTCATACTCTTTCCCCCATCCTGCCAAGTTCGCCCGGATCATCCGGCTCATCTCTGCTCTGATTTCTCTTGTTTCATCTGCAATGATCTGAAGACTCATCTTTCGATAAAACTTCACATTCTTTACCGATGTATGCCCCAGTAGTTTTGCGATGGTCCAATCATCCAGATGCATCTCTGTTAGTCGGATGCCATATACATGGCGGAACATATGTGTTCCAAAGCCGAATAATTCGCCGTTATCATCTCGCAGATCTTTTTTCTGAATGATGGCCATCACTCTATTTTGAACGGTATTATACTGCAAAGGTTTCCGGGTATTTTTCTCATCTACAAAAATGTAAATCGTATCTCCATACATTTTCTCGGTGTACTCAATTGCTTTTTCAATCAGTAGTTCCAATTCTGCACTAATGGGTTTCATAAATGTGTGTGTTTTCATCTGCCTGATCTGAATCATAGGATGCCCATTCTGCCGATATAGGCAGTCCCTCTGAAGAGTTAAGGTATCGGAGATTCTTGTCCCCAACATTTGGTGAATGATCATGAGTCGCTCAATCTGCTCATCCAGTTCTGCAAGCGCTGCATTAAAACGAATCAGCTCACTGTCTGAATAAGATTTCAATTTAGGCTGCACTTGTTTGGGAAGGTCACTGGTCAGGAATATACTTTCCAGATGCGAATATCCATATAACTTCCCGATGGTTTCCAGTATCCCTCGGAGTCTTGTCAGATCCATTCGGTAATTGTTCACACCTTCTGCTTCTGTTGCAAGGTACGTCAGATATTCTTCCAGCAACTCCCGATTTAGTTCTTCTGCCGAATGGATTTGGGGATATGTTTCTTTCAGATATTTGGATAACCTCCGGATGGCTGTCAGCTCTTTGATGATCGTTGCAATCGCTTCATGATGTAAATGTTCATAAACTGCCTTTTTTGTTTCTTCCCGCAAGTCATCCTGGATAATCGTTGTAAAATTCAAAGTCTGCACATTTTTAATCGGATTCTTTTTATAGGCAATGTCCAGATTCTCTAATTTCCAGATATCTTTCTCAATCTCATCCCGTTCCTCTTCCTTTTCTGTAAATTGATATACCTTACGCACATACGTGATGAGACTCGATGGCAATGTCTTTTCTTTCCCATATACGCTGACTCCCGGTACTGTCAGTTTCTGTCCATGTTCCAGAAGCCAGCTCCGGATTTTTAACAGCCATTGCTTCCATTCAAGTTCCTGTAAACTCTCTACCCGGATATGCTTATCCTTCAACACCATGCAAAATCTCTGATAGGTCGCTCGTTCTTGTATCATCGTTGTCAAAGCACATTGTTGACTTCGTTCCTCAATAAATGAACAGAATTCTTTTTGAAGTCCTTTTGTTGGAAGCAGTCCTAAATCAAAACAATGAGATTCCTTTACATTCTTTTTCTGCTTCTCTTCTGCTCTTGCATAGCAGTTCAAATCTGTTAGATATAATTTTTCATCCATGGAACTCTCCTTTCATCAGTTCCGCCGCAAAGCTGTGGGTTTCTTCCTGGAAGTATGCTTCACTGGCTTTTTCCAGTTTCTTTGGCATATAATCCACATACTGTCTAGTCATTTCTTCATATTCATGCCCCAGATAATCCCGCACTGCCTGGAGGGAAATCCCGCTATCATAATACAGCGTAGCCAAGTTATGACGGTAATCATGGGATTTGAAAAGGTATTCCCCATCTGCGATCTGATATTTCTCACAGTATTTCAGCATCTGATACCGGAAGGTTCCATACCGGAAAGCGCCTCCTGTCTGATTCTGAAACAGATATTCTTCCGGTCCAATCTGATATTTCTTTTTATACACCTGTACCAGTTTGTACAATGCTTCCGGAATGGGAATCCGCTTATAAGTTTTCATTTTTACCTGATAGACCTTCAGCCAGTAATCTCCATCCTTTTCTTCATAACCATCACCTGTCAGGGTACACACTTCGCTTCCCCGGATTCCGGTACACCATAGATGAAGGAACATCAGTCGGAGATGTTCTGGGAATTCTGCCAGCTTAGACAAAATTTCCGTATATACTCCTTCTGGTACGCTGCGGTCATTGTGGACACGCACTTCTTTTTGAAGATAATATTCATGCCGGAAGGGGATCTTTTTCAAGTACCTCTTGACTACGAGAAAATTGTAAAACTGCAGGATCATAAAAATCCGCCCATTGGCTGTTGCTTCACGTGTATTCTGATTACGGATGCCCTCCAGATATTTCTGGATCTTCTCTGCTTCCATTTCATAGATCGGCTTTTTTTCTCCATTAAAATGTACCAGAAATGTACGAAGTTCCAGTAGCTTGATTCGGATGGTGCTGATGCATAAATCTGTGATTCCAAACAGATACCGCAAATATTTTTGCAAAATCTTTTGATTCTCCAAATTTGTCACTTCTTTAAAGGACACCAGTTCTATAGGTTTGCTGGGGTTCATCCGTTCTTTAGAAAAATGGAAGCGTTCCAAAAACCACACGTTTGCTTGCCAATGAATTTCTGATGCCTGTATAAACAATATCTTTCTGCTCGTTCTCAGGATGCCAAATACAGTACGTTTCTTTCTCCCTTTAAACTCTTCCGCAAGTTCCTGTTCAAACTGCTGTTCTTTATCCAGTGTCATGGTTTCAATATCAGCCACTTGATGTTTCACACAAAATTGATAAAACCTTCGCAGTGCCAGCAGCTTCTCTTTTCGCATCTCTCCTTCGTAGGTATGTATCACCACTTTCAATACCGTAAAAATCTGCATTTTCAAATTTCTCGGACACCCCAGTGTAAAATCCCACAACAGTTCCTTTCCGTCTTTGCTTGCCAGAAAAGATTCCGCTATCTCAATCTCCGGATAATGGGTAAGGCACATCCACTGATCACGATACTCTGTAGTATATTTCCTCTGTCCTGCCAGCGTTTTTAGTTCTTCCTTCATCCGATGGAGGAAAATTCTGTCGAATCCCCGAAGGCAAGTAATCGGTACATGAACGATTTCATTTCTTTCCAAATACCCTTCATACCGGACTCTTAGGGCTGCATTCATCTCCGAAATATCAGTAATTCCCGCTTCTATCAGGAACTTCTTTACCCGGTTTCGTATTGTTCCATTTATCTCTGTACAGGCATCCACCTGCTCACAGATTTTTTGTTCCAGTGCTTCCCGCTTTTTCTGATCTTCATATACATATAATTGATAAGCGGGCATGTCCTTCACCTCCTACAGGAGTTTCTCCACATCATAAAGTACGGAATGTTTTGCATAATATTGGTCGCTGGCTTCCATAAGCTGGTCATCTACAATGTTCAGATATTTGATGGTCGTGTCGGTGTGTTTATGTCCATACGCCTCACTGATCATTTCCAGCGGCCATCCGGCATCCCGTCTCATATTCCCGAAATATCTCCGCAACATATGGGGTGTCGTATGGATACCCGTTTTTTTCTCCATCCGTTCCAACATTCGGTAGACCGCATCCACCTGCAATGCTTTCCCTTTCGTCTCCCCTTCGATGTTTACAAACAACATCTGCTGATGCTGCAGAAGTTCCCGGTATTTTGACAGATAAAACAGTAAAAACTGAAAGGTGGCATCACTAATCTTAGCTTTTCTGTAGGCGGCATTCTTTGCCCTTGCCCTGTTCTCATTGTCATCCCGGAAAAATACCCGGATAGTATGTCGCTCATAATCAATATCCCTGGTATAATTCACACCTAGAATCTCACCGATCCGGTATCCTGTCTCTGCCAGCAGCATGATAAGAAGCTGATCCCTGCAATTGGTACACTGCTTCAAAAGTTCTAAAATCTCATTATGCTCTGCCGGACGGACATTTCGTTCTTCCTCTTTCAGATATCCATTGAATGACCGGAACCGCAGTTTTCTTTTCACGCCGATAGAATCATGGGTGGTAAAGCTGTCATAATATAACACCTTCAGTCTTTCCATATCTGCTTCCAGTTCTAAAAAGCAGAAAAACCTGAACACGTCTTTTAAATACGCATTACAGGTTTTATTGCTTGGCAGTTTCTCTTTCTTGTCATTCAAATGATTTCCAGCTTTCAACCAGTGGAGAAATCCCACATAATGTTCATATTGTTCCTGGAATTCCTGTTCCGCCACTTGGGACAGTTCCAATTCTGTTTCATTCAGATATTCCAAGTAAAACCGAATGGATTTTGCCCTTCTGCCAACAGTATTCGGGGAACGGTTTGCTCTGATCAAATGCGTCAGATATTTTGACGGAAGCAGCACCATCTGCCAGCTCTGGTGATCCCGGATCAAGAAATACTCCTTTTTCCCTTCCCAGATATGTTCCACTGCATATCGTGCCATTTTGCTCACCGTCCTTTCCTCTAACGCTATACACAGTATATCCACTTCATGCCAAAATAGCTATTCATCAATACCAACAATCCCTCCAAAACCACCTCAAAAACTGTACTAAACTTTTCCTGTAAAAATGTCCAAAAATGAAGCACAAGCAACAAGGCTGGAAAGGGGATTTTTCCTGTTATAGATAATATTCCACGCCTTTCCGGCTGCGGATAAAATCCTGCACCTCTCTCAATTCTTCAGCCATCTGACAGGGTGGAAGGGCACACATCACATCTTCATGATACTTTCCGCCTTTTACAGCCCGAAAATCTAAAATAGAAACCACACAGGTATCTGTTTCTGTCCGGATGGCACGTCCAAACCCTTGCCGCAGTTTCTTCTGCATATCCGGCACAATGATCGCCTGGATATAATCTTCCAATGATTCATAGGTTTCTTTCTCCGCCTCGCTGATAGGATCTGGCACTGCAAAAGGCAGCTTCACAATAATCAGCGAAGATACCATATCCCCCGGAAAGTCCACCCCTTCCCAACAGGAGCCGGCTGCAAACAGCACCGCATTCTCCATCGTCTTAAACCGCAGGATCTCTTCCTGGGAATGTCTCCATACTTCTACCATCGGAAAGGGAATCCCATCCCTTAATATCTGGTACACGCTTCCCATCAATGTATAGGAAGTGAACAAGACCAGCGTATGCCCGTAAGTAGAACAGATCAGGGAATGGATCTGGCCTGCCACCATCTCAACTTCTTCCCTGCTTCCCCTTTTACACTTCCGCAAAGTTTTTGGAAGATATAACAGACAGTTTTCTTCATACGCAAACGGGGATTCTGCCACATAAGACTGTACATCTGTACGTCCTTCCAGTCCGGTCATCTGCAAAGTACGTGCAAATCCTTTTCCTGCTTTCAAAGTTCCACTGGTCAAAATAACAGACAGTGCCTGCTCCCGATCCCAAAGCATTTCCCGCAAGAGCTGTGGAATCTCCCGGCTGGCTGCGCATAAGACCGGAATCTTTTCTTTATCCATACGCAGATGGAGTACATACTTAGAATTTTTCTGTAAAAAACACTCCAGTACTTCTTTTGCCTCCTGAAGCCTGTTTAACACCCACTTTGGCACTACTCCTTTTAGCTGTTCCATCATTCTTTCAATCATCTGGATTCCCTCCCATAAACAAAATTCGCATTCTCCGGTCAACTGAAAATTTTCCTTTATACCATGGGAAAACATGTGACTTTCCCTGATAATCGTAAAAATACTATACATCCCGGTTTTTAAAGTTCGGGCTTCCACATTTTGATGTTCCCGTTCCAGATAATAAGCAATCTCCCGGATATCATCCATACATAAATTCTTCCCAAACATCTGCCTAGCCGCCTCCGGAAGTTTATGCGCTTCATCCACTACCAAAGCCCGGTAATCCGCCAGCAATGGTTTATACTCTTCCCTCCGGTGGAATGCATCTGCCAGTAAATAATTGTGATTACAAATCTGAAGGAACACATCCTGTTTCTTGGATTCTTCCAGATACCTCTGATAGCGGCACATCTGTCTGCCTGGACATTCCCTTGGACAGAACTTCGGCACACACACCAACCTTCTGTCAAACCCACTCAAATCCTTTACGATATCCATATCATAATGTTTCCGCAGAGACAGCAGTGCTTCTCTTTGGACTGCGTTCTTCTGCTTGTAACGGATAGCCTCGATTCTTTGTTCCAGCCTGTTATCACAGACAAAATGTTCTTTTCCTTTCCGTACCACTGCCCGAAGTGGTGTCTGAATAATGCCCTGTTCTACCAAAACTCTTGATAAAAACGGAACATATTCGGACAAGATCGCTTTTTGCAAGGCAATGCTGGAAGTGGATACTACCACCGGATGCTGTTTTGGCAGGCTGTTTCGTTCCATTAGTATGGAATATTTCCGCATCAACACACAAGCTACCAGATAGGCATACGTCTTGCCAATTCCTACCCCTGCGTCACACAGCGCAATTCTTTCTCCCAGCAAGGTATCTAACATTTCATGGCACAAGCGGATCTGTTCTTCCCTGACCGCCAGTCCCTGTTCCGGAAGCAGCACCCGGAAAATCTTCTCTACTTCCTGATGCGCTCTCTTTTGATATTCAACTTTGTAAAACATATTGTTTCTTCTTTCCGCATGACGTTAATACCACAAGGATACGGCTGTAGGATCTCCCACAGCCGCATATATCTGATATCAACGACACACTCTTTTTGATTTCTTATCGTTTTTTCTTTAGCACCGTATTTGTCCTCGACTCCCCGGCTGCCGCACCACATCTATGGCAGGGAACATTACAGGCGGATGCTTCGCTTCGCATCGCTCGCAGATTTTCTGAAAGTCTTGCTGATTACAACTTGGAGTCCATCCTCTTCCTTGTGGGAAGAAATTCGTATCATTATCCCCCGCAGATGATCCTGGCGAAAGACCTGCGAAAGTCCATTCACAGCTATAAGGACTCGCTCAGAATGAGAACAGGCACTGACAGTTTTCTTACGAAATGATCCGCCCTAGTCTTGGTACAGACCTTGTCATAACAATCCTGCAGTGCTTGCCCCCATCCGTCCTGGCGCTTATACTGTCACGCTTCTATCTTTGGGAACGTACCTGTAATGCTGGTATGCGGTTGTCAAGGAACGAGGGCCTATTACCCCTTTCATATATAGAGCCGATGAAAACCGCCTTTTTTCTTCACCCTTTCAAAAATTTTTTAATTTTTTTCTTCAGACGATCCATTCGTGTATAAATCGTCTTTTTCGGGATACCTGTCTGCTCTGCAATCTCCTGGATAGAAAATCCCCACATCTTCAGCAGTAAAATCTGCAAGGTTTTCTTATCCGATTCCAGAAGAATCTGCAGCAGTTGTTCATTTTCCACGCTGTCAAGTAACTGTTGGATCGTGAGTGCCACAGGAGATTGCTCTTCCAGCTCTTTGGTATATAGCTCTTCCTGATTTGGTGAAAAATGTTCCCAATATCTTCGCTCTGTATTAAAATCCTGCCAATCCAGTTCCCGAAGTCTTTGAATCACACTCTCACTTACACCAGATTCCCGTAAAATCCGTTCTTCTTGTTCCTTCCATTGTTTCCATTTCCGTTCTTCACTCGCTTTATGAAATATCACCTTTCTTTACCTCCGATCTGAATTTTTTGAAATCAAATCGGAGTGGCGGTGATCTTGCCCTCTCACATAGAAAAAGGATTAAAAACCAGAATTCTGTCCACAAAAAGAAAAGTGTCGCAATTCTACTTCGAATTGCGACACCACCAAACGCTATATATAGAACTAAAACTCCTTCTTTTGTTGTAAACTTTCGTAACACCTACATATCTTTCTTACCTTAAAGATTAATATTCTTCTGTGACCTTTACCCTCATTTTTAATCTCGTTAAAGTTTAATTTTATTACAGAACTGGTTGGAAGAAAATATTATTTATTATTTTCAGTCTCTCTTACACAACTATTTGCTCCGTTTTTTGTACTTAGTTCAATGGTATAGTTAGAACGATGGAATACTGATAGATAGTCATCCCTCCAGAGGAGTGGCAAGGCTTTTTTAATTGGTATAGCCCATGGTACTATGAATAACAAAAATTGACATAACGATATCCTCCTATAATACCGCCCTCGTGGGCAACCAATTTCTTATAGGATTATCGTAAAATACAATTTTGAAGATTTTATAAAGATTTGAAAAATGGGCAGCTTAAAAGCTACCCATAAAATCAATATGGAATTGAAATTGTAACCTGTGCGCCGCCTGTCTTCTCGGAATTGCTCAAATCAAGCTGTCCTCCATGCTGCTGGACAATGGATTTTGTGATAAACAGACCCATTCCAAAGTGCATATTAGAGCTACGGCTGTGATCTGCCATGTAAAACTGTTCCTTAGCGTGCAGCAAATCTTCCTGCGAAAATCCAGGACCAGCATCTGTTACCGTGATTTTCAGATGCTGCTTACCGCCTATTATCGAGATATGAATGGAACTGTCCTGCGGGGAATAATCCATTGCATTATTTATCACATTCATAATCGCTCGTTCTAACAGCAACTTATCCGCAGACAGTACATCTGGCAAGTGTTCTAATTCCATCTGCAATCCGATTTTTTTCGTCTGGCACAGGGCATCGATCTGCCCCCGCAACTGTTCCACATAGGAAAGCACATCAATATCCTCCATGTGAAGCTGATAGCCGGACGCTGCCCGTGAAATATCAATCAGCGTCCGAATGTATAACTGCATCTGTTCGGAACTACTGCTGATATATTCCGCATATAAACGCTGTTCCTCATCCAGCTCTGTTTCGCTGATAAGATCAGCATTTCCCTGAATAACAGTTAGGGGCGTTTTCAAATCGTGGGCAAGCGCAGCAATTTGTTCTTTCTGCATATGCTCGGCTTCCCACTGTTGCTCCAAAGAAGCTTTCAGACTTTCTTTCATATGAGAAAAAGAAAGTAGCACATCTTCAAATTCTTTGATGTTTGAATGTCCAACCTCAAAATCAAGGTTCTGCTTTGCCACTTCCGAAGTTGCTTCATACAAAGGATCAAGCTGCAATCGTAACTTTTTAGCAAATCTGGTTGTCAAGAACAGACAAACAAAAATTCCTCCCGCTGCAATCAAAATAATCAACAATATATCTGGAGACGGCAAATGCGTATTCATCCACTCATTTGTATATTGAGCACCAATATAGTATTGCAGGACAACATACTCATTTTCACGAGTGACAAGCAGGTATCTTTTTTTCAGGTTCTGGTCGATAACACCTGTAGTCGCATACCGCATAGCGTGTTCCAGCTCACCTTCATCTAAAGTAGTTTCGATAATCTGATAGCTTTTGTCTAACAGCACATATTCAATTCCCATTGGAATTTCAACTTCAGATAAATCTGGCGTAGCTGCAAGAACCGATGCAAGCTCATTTGACCGTATTTCCGAATAATCTCCGTATGTGGTAACCCCTAAAGCCGTGCTGATGTTCATAAGCAGAAACGGAACAGCAACTGTGCCAAGCAAACCACCAAACAACTTAAATAAAAAGTGCCAAAAGGCTGTTTTCAGTGATGACTGTTTTTTCATTCCCATTTGTACCCAATCCCCCATACAGTTGTGATCGGCTGAATACAATACTGGTTCAGTTTCGCCCGGATATTCTTAATGTGAGTGGCAATCGTGGAATTATCACTTTCTCCGTCCAAACTGAAAACAGCCTCATAAATCTGTTCCCGTGTAAACACCTGTCCTTTATTACGGGCAAGAAATTCACAGATCATATATTCGCTTTTGGTAAGGGATATGATTTCTCCGTCTACCTGTACTGTTTTAGCTGATAAATCTATTCTTATGCGTTCAAAGTTCAGGCTGCTATGGCGTTCCCTTTGTTCCCTGCGTATATGGGCATTTACTCTGGCCCGCAGCTCCGGGATGCGAAAAGGCTTCGTCAGATAGTCATCCGCCCCCAGGCCAAGACCAAAAGTAATATCATTTTCCATTGTTTTAGCTGTAAGGAACAGAATCGGACAATCAACTATGGCATGATTATTTGGTACACCCCGCAGAGTAGCAAAGATACGCAGGTTCTCTGTGCCGGTCAGATTGGGATAAAAGCCAGGAGACTCGATCAGGCTGCCGATACGGGGCAGCAATTTCTTTTCATTCCCCTGCAAAGGCTTTCCCCAGATCTTAACTTCCCCGGAAGTAGGATTCGTTAAGCCCAACAACATTTTCATGGTTGTGGTTTTTCCGGCTCCGTTTCTCCCCAGCAGACCATAAATTCTCCCACGCTTCACATGGATATTTAAGTCAGCCACACTCTTTTGTGAGCCGTATTGCTTCATCAGATTTTTTGTTTCAATAATGTAATTTGTATCCATATTCAAAACCTCCTGTTCTGTAAGGTATTCTATCATGCCAACCTTGCATTAACCTTGCCGCAACCTTGCATTAACCTTGCAATTTGAAATCCGGCAAAATGACAAAGGTTCCCGCCATAAAGACGGGAACCCGCTTAAATCTCCAAAGGAAAAAGCAACATAAATTCCGTTCCTTTTCCCGGCAAACTTTCAACTGTTATGTTTCCACCCATCTTTTCTACAAGCTGATGGACAATAGAAAGACCAAGACCGCTTCCTTTTTCAGACCGACCTTTATCACACTTATAAAGCCGTTCAAAAATGTGTTTCAAATCTTCTTTCTCAATTCCTACACCATTATCCGCCAACAGCAGCCTCAAGTTATTTCCCTGCTTTGACAGAGCAATTTTAATTTTGTCCGCATGGCTGTGAGCGATTACATTTTGAATGAGATTATTGATAATCCTCATATAGCTGTCCGTATCCAATCTTACCCGGACAGGCTGTTCGGGAATATCAATGTCATAATCGACCTGCTTATCTTCAAAAATCGGTATCCAGTCGATCAGGATATTTCTTGTCAACTCTGCAGCTTCAACGCTCTGGATTTCCAAAGCAAACTCGTCGGAATTTAACTTGAACCAGTCAAAGAGTACATCAATATATTCTTTCAAATCATGGGCTTTCCGGCGAGCAATTTCGATATAATCATCCCGGTCTTTCCCTGTAACAAGCCCCTTGTGTGCAGCATCAAGATATCCAATCAGAGTGGTAAGGGGTGTCCGAACATCGTGGGAAAGGCTCGTCATAAGCTGGCGGTTGGTTTCCTCTGTCTGCCGGACAATCGAAAGTCTGCTTTCATAGGACACAACAATCTCATTGATTTCATAGGCAAGAGGGGATACCAGTTCATTTGTTGCAGACAAAATACGCCGATTACCATTTCCATTTTTCACATCAACCAGAGCGTCGGTCATTTCTGCTATTTGCTTTTTTACGCGCCGAACGAGAACAATGGATGTCAATACAGCCACAACAGCAATCACAATGGACAAGAAAACGATAATCTCCATACCGGCTACACCTCCTTATTAAAACGGTAGCCAATCCCTTTAACCGTTTGGATATACTTTGGACTGGAAGGATTGACTTCTAATTTTTTACGAAGCCGACTGATAATCGCCATAATGTTACTGTCATCGTAGAAATATTCTTCGCCCCAAACTTCCTCATAAATCTGCTGTTTGGTCAAAATTTTTCCTTGATGTTTTGCACAGTACAAGAGCAGATCAAATTCCTTTGGAGGAAGCTCAAAAGTGCCGTTTCCCGTAGTAATGGAACGATTTTCAAGGTCAATCTGCAACCCATCAAAATACAGTTTTTGCATAGTTCCGGCTTGCTGATTAAAGCGAGTGTAGCGGCGAATGAGGGATGCAATACGGGCAATCAGTTCGTCCATGTCAAATGGCTTTGTCAGATAATCGTCCGCGCCGGCCCGTAACCCCCGCACTTTAGAAACGCTGTCATTTTTGGATGTGAACATCAAAATCGGCAGGCTGTTCTCTTTGCGGATTTCTTCCAGCGTTTCGAAGCCATCCATACCGGGCATCATCACATCCAGCACCACAAGCTGATACTCCTGCTCTTTTAATTTCTGCAAGCCCTCTTTTCCGGTATTACAAAAATCGGCTTCTATATGTTCCGATTGTACGCTTCGTTTAATCAAAGCGCACAGTTCTCTGTCATCATCTATAATCAAAATTTTATCCATGGCGCAATTCCTTCCCTTATTTTGTCCGGCCATCAATCGGCTTTTCCGCAGTTTTTGGAATCAGCCAAACACCGGCCATTTTCACAGCGCCGGGGATACGCCCACCGGCACAATAATAATTTACTCTACGAGATGTCACGCCCCACTTCTCGGCTGCCTCTTTTAATGTCATATAATCCATTTCGCACCTCCACAAAACACATTATAGTTAGAGATTTTAAAAAGTAGAACACCCACTCTTTTCCTCGCATCCAATATGCAACGATAAAACACTTAATCATGAGTATTGCGAAAAATCAAAAATAGAAGCATGGCTCTGATTTTCTCATAGCCACGCTTCACAGGTGCAAAGAAATAGGTCTGTTTTACGACGTTTTTTTCTTTTGTCGTCTGGCAGATTGATTAACAATTTATTTTTTTTAAAGTTTGATTCGTCTATCGTTTTGAGAATATAATTTACATCATCATATAGGCTTCTTCCGCTTGTCTGGAAGTAACCTTTCCTTTTACAACTTCAAATACATTCATGTGACTCCTTTCCTGAAACGAAAAAAGCACCTGTCATTTTCGAGGCGAAACAGCAAGTGTCTTAGAGTTCCATATTCTATTTTGGGTGCAAAAAAGCAGGAGATCTTTTTTCGATTTCCTACTTAGCACAGCTATGAAGATTTATTAATAATATGATGTCTTAATTTTATTTTCCACTTTAATTTCCATCATTTATAAGTTGAACCTTTTCAATAGAAATATTATACTCTTGGCAAAATCTATTTATTGTCCAATTATTTAATATAAGAAAACTCTTTGCCACATAAACACTTGCTTCTGAACGATGTAATAAATTGAAAATACTTTTTATGTCATAACAGTTAAAACTATACACAGAAGATACTCCTATTTTCTCAGCAGTTATATTGCCTTCATAACTTTTTTGCATAATATTAGGCTTGACCAAACAAATTGTGATATTACATATATATTTTTTTGTCCCATGTTCTTTTACATATAGATAAGGTTCACCCAACCCAATGTCATATTGTCCTTTAGGTCGGTAAGTTAGTGTAAAAACTAATGAATTGATATTACGGTACAAAATTTCTTTTTTTCTAAACCCGAATACTATTTTATCATCTAATAATTTATAACGACGTTGTTTTATAAAATAATAAAACAATAGTAACAAAAGCAAAAAAAGAATGGTAAAAATTAATACTTTTTGAAAACTCAATTTAAAATTAAATGAAAACAAAGTTTCCGTTAAGCAGAACGATATTGCTGAACAAATAATAACACCAGTTATAATGTCAAACAAATTAATAAATTTTCCGTTTCCCAAAATATAATCATAACTTTTAATCATTGTTATAACCTCATTAATCACCTTGTCATAAGTATCTACTCAAAAAATAACCAAATGTGTAGCTGATCGTCTTTGAGTAGTTGCCCTAAAAAGTAGTTCATAGACACCCTACTCTTGAAAAGTTCGTTGTCATTTACATCTATTATTTTTGAATATAAAAATTCCTTTATAGATGATAAAAGAAATTGAACCGATTACTCCGGCAAGTGTATAAATCGGAAAAGCAACAAATCCAATTATAATTTTAGGTGCGATAGAAGTTAGCCACTTCTTGACTATGACACTATAAAAAATCAAACCTGTGGGTATTCCGGCAAAAAGCAATCCAAAAGAAAGAATACTTCTTGTAAATCCTAATGGTTCAGGAACAGACATATTTTGACTTCCACTTCTTTAACCAACGCTTGAAAGCCTGGGCGATTGAAATTCACACCCGAAAAACCATCATCCGTAAAATGTCGAATGTTACCGAACCCATTTCTACGGGCATAATCTTCCAAGTATTTCTTCTGATTGATGATTGAATTTGATTCGCCGGTAAGGTCATCGTCCCTTGATAATCGCTCATAAAGTGCGGTAATCTTTGAAGTCCTTGACATTCTCTTAACCTCCTTCCTTAACCGCCTTTGCCGCCGCGTCATGAGCGGTCATAATATCGGCTATCTTGCTTTCAAGTTCGCTATAATACTCAATCTTGTTTTCGGTTAGGAAGTTCATGCTTTTAGCAGCCTGTTTCAGATTATGGATTTTTGCCCACCGTTCATAGCCCGCCGACTGTTGGGCTTTGATACTGTTTTCAAGATCGACGACAAGCCGGATTTTCTTATCTTCCCGCAGCGTTTTTGTTTTGGCAACATACACGCCCTTGATACGCTCCTTTATCGCTTCTTCCGTATAGGCCGCGCCGAGCGTCTTTGTGCGGGTAAACCGTTCCTGTCCGGCAGCGCGAAAGGAAATGTATTTGCCCTGTTTGATTTCATACCCCATTTCCTGCAAGCGGCGCAGCAGTTCGTCAAAATCTTTCACTTGGGGAATGAGAGTATCTATCGCCGTTTTCAGCTTTGCTTTGTAGCTTGTCCCTTGCTTTTCGGCGGTGTATTCTGCATAGCTTTTTCCCTTGTCCTGTCCCGGTACGACGACGGATAGCCCATGCTCTTTACATATCCTGTCGCTGGTGCGCCGGATAGCGTGATAGCTTTGCTTGTTGGAATGGTACTTTTTGTAGTCAACAAAGCTAACCGCATTGAAAATCAGGTGATTATGCAAATGTTCTTTATCAACGTGAGTTGTCAAAACAAACTCATACTTGCCGCCTAACACCGCTTGCGCAAGTTCCATGCCGATTTTGTGCGCTTCTTCCGGTGTGGTTTCTCCCACCGCAAAGGATTGTATCAAGTGCCGCCCTAAATGTGTGCCGCGATCTCCGGCAGCTTCCCGCGTCCATGCAAACTCTATATCGGCGGTTTCCAGCCCGCAGACGAAAGAGGACGCAAGCAGTTTCCCGTCCGTCTTTTCGGGATTTAAGATATAGTCTATCGCAGCCTTTAAGGTTGATTTAATAGGGTGCGTCTTTGTAACCGCCATATCTCGTCCACCGCCTTTTTAATGTCCTCTATATCCTGCCTGTAAACCGTCCCCGTCGCATTGGCGCGTTTTGCAATTTGGTTGATGTTCCGGCTCACCGCTTGCAGTTCCCGGATATATGCTTTTGTGTCGCTTCGGTCAACGACAAGAATATACCCGTCTATCGCCATTTTACGGAAGTATGCCCCATACTGCTTTATGGGAAGCTGCTTCATCTTCTCGTCGATCAGCCGCTTTTCTTCTTCCGTAACGTAAAACTTCATCTGTATATTTCTCTTTCGGTTTTCCATTTCCGCACCGCCTTTCGGTATAAGGGTTTGGGATTATCCCAACAAGCATTTTCCGCAAACGGGTACTCGTTTGCTGTGCTTGCTATCTACTCCATACCCCCACCGAAAGGCGGTATTTGTTGCGCGTTCCTTTGATTTTGGACGCAAAAAAAGATTGCAGCCGCCATGCGCTGCAATCTCCCGATTTCTCATATTGTGAGGTTAATCCTCTGCTTTTTCGACTTCCGTTATCTCCCTTGCTGTTGCGGTTACAATCCGTATGCCTTTATCGCTCATACCGTCCAGCAGCGCGTCAAGCTGCCGCCGCCCGGTGGATTTCTCCGCATTGCTGTTCGGGAAGAAAAATTGATCTACCGAAATATGATACCGGGTTACAAGGTCATAGAATACCTGTAAACTCGGCTGTTGTCCCTTGTTCTCGATATTCGCAAGGTAGCGCGGGGAAATATATAACTCGTCGCTTACCTTTTTGCGGCTCTCGCCGTATTCATTTCTCGCGGCTTTTATAGCTGCCCCGAAAGCCTTAAAGTCGTACAATGGTACGGGTCTTTTTGCCATTTTCATTCACCCTGTTACATTTTACAGTTCACCTTTCTTTTTGGATATGTCCACACAATTCATATCATTAGGTTAAATACTTCCTGTTGTGTATTGACAGTAGACTGATTTTCTGATAAAATAAAATTTATGTAAAAGGAGGTGGCGTTTATGTTGCATAGCATGCGTATTAGATAAACATTGAAAAAAAGGATTTTCCCATTTTCAACATGGGCTTTTTTGTCATGCTTATTTTGCGGATGCTATACAAAAAACTAACGACGTATAGATATAGTATAGACATAGTGCAAGCTATGCCTTAGTTTTGTTGTACTGCTCTGTGCATTATAAATGCAGGTCAATGCTCATGTTGAGGATTGACCTGCATTTTTTTGTGTAAAAAGGACGAGTGAAATATAATGCTTAAAAAATATTGGATAAAATGTCCGATTTGTAACGGAAAGACGAGAGTTCAAGTATTTCATAATACTGTATTAAAAGATTTTCCTCTTTTCTGCCCTAAATGCAAATTGACGCATATCATTGATGTAGAAAAATTAGAGATTGTAATCAAAAATACAGAAAAACAAACTTTTATTATTTAGAAGAAAGGATATAAAAATGAAACGTTTACCTAAATATACGCCTGCGGAAGTACGGAATGATCCATACGGATTTACTTACAAAGAAATGTCGGAAGTTATTGGCGAGAATGAAGCAAAAGCCTTATATGAAGAATTATATAAGCAATTACCACGCAAAAAAAATCTATCAATGTTGGTAAAAAATATTTGCAAAAGCAGTGATACTGAAAAGTATGTTTACGAACTGAAAGACAACAAATACATTGAAACGGTTTTTATCAAGCGGCGAGATGGTGGAACTGTTTGCGTGAGCACACAAGTCGGTTGTCCTGTTGGTTGTATTTTTTGTGAGTCCGGGCGAAATGGCTTTGTTCGTAATCTAACATCGTCAGAAATCGTACAACAGATTATATTGTTGCGTCGAAAAGTAAACCGTATCGTTTTTATGGGTATGGGAGAGCCTTTATTCAATTATGACAACTTGATAAAAGCAATCCATATTCTCCGAGATAGATATGGGCTCAACTTTCCAACCGACGGCATTACCATATCAACAGTTGGTCCGGTCGATCAATTAAAAAAATTGCGCGAGGAACATCTTAAAATTCAGTTGACAATATCTTTACACGCAGCAACACAATCTGCAAGAAATCGTATTATTCCTCACATGCGCATATATGCTATTGAAGATGTTGTTAAGCAAGCCTTATCCTATTCTGAAAGGCATAATCGCAAAATTGTCTTTGCGTATTTGCTTTTACCGGGTATAAATGACCGGCCCTCAGATGTAAGACAACTTGCAAAATGGTTTCGGGGCAAAAAAGTTATGATTAACGTGTTACAATACAACCCAACAAGCAATTCAAGAATTAAAGCACCACAGAAACGGGAAATAGTTGCATTCAAACATCAATTAGAGCAAGCAGGACTTGAAGTTACTATGAGAGTTTCTCATGGCAGAGAGATTAACGCGGCTTGTGGACAGTTAGCTAACACATATAATAAATTCAAAAAAAAATGATTAAAAGTGCCAGACGCATAGACGCAGAGCCGATAACGCATTAGGTCAAAAAACCTATGTGTTATCGGCTTTTTTATTTAATATTGCGCAAAAGCCGCTGTTCCCTATTATAGAATGGATTGCGGGTAGTGTATTAAAGTCGCCCTTTTTTAAGGATACGGCGGTATCGGGGAGGTATCGCCGTGTCCATTTTTATTTACTGTAACCCGCCTAATGCTTTGCGGTCAAAAAAAGCTATGCTCCGCAAGCGGGATATTCCGGCTATGAATGTGAACTGTCAATACATTTAGCTACTGCTTACATTTCCTTTGCGCCCGTCCGCGTCTTGCGGACGGGCGCATTTTGCTTTTTTCAACTTTTTTCTGAAAAGCGCACTCAAGAGCCATCTCCCGAACGGGTACGGAGCGAAAGGGGCAGAGAGGACAAGCCCTTAACTCCCGTCCTCTACTCCACGCGGGAAGGAGGTGAACTCTATGGAGCTATCTTCTTCCGACAAGGAAAGAATACAACATCAGTACGACGCATTAGCAAAGAAAACTTTGGTCGGCGAAGCGAAAAGCCACCGCCGCACTCTTGCGAAACGCGCAGCACGCGAAGTTACTTTTTCGGATTTGAGCGAAAGCGAACTCGCGCAGCTTTTCACAACGGACGAATACGAAAGCGATTATTTCCGTTTTCAAGTGTCCGGCTTTGATGTACTCGTCAAAAATGAACTGCTTGCCGAAGCCCTTAACGCTTTGCCCGAAAGGAAACGCGACATTATCCTTTTGCGGGATAACTCTGTCCGGCGCAGGATAAAGGCATACAGAACCTTTGCCTCGTTAGACAGGGCCTTGAATGTGGGGGCTTCAAAGAGGAAATTCGGGAGCCGGGTGAAGCTGAACGCCCTTTCCGGCTGATGGATATAGATGGTATTTGTCATAGTGCGTTTTGTGGACGGTTAGAAGCCCTTTTTCCGGGGCGGGCGATACTTGATACCACCTGCCCCGGTTTGGGGCTTGCGAAGCCTGATAAATCAAGGCTTTTTCCGCTCCTAACTGTCCACAGCAGACCTCCTTTTCCGTTCACTTTCTGTTTTCTGCCGCCTGTGAACTCTGGCGGCACAGCCATGGCAGTATTTAGCCCGGTTGGATTTAGGGACGAACACGCTGCCGCAGACCGCACAGCGTTTCAAGTCCTTATCCCGGAAAATTTCTGCTTCCAACGCCCCGTCCAGCGGCAAGACCGCCCATCGGAACCACTTGCAGCAGACCGAGAAAGAAACCGTCTGCGGGCAGGTGCAGGTGTCCCCATCGTCAAGAACAACGCAGTTGCCGTCCTCAAAGCAACAGCACTCCCGGCGTATCAGGCTGGCCGCCTGTTTCCTCTGCGCCGGTGTCATGCGGTAAAGGGAACCGTTCGGCCTGCGTTCCAGTGGCGGCAAGTCTTTATAGGGGTTATCTCTCATGCGTTCCCTCCATTTTGCTTTCCGTTGCCGTTCCTCCGAAAAGGTTTCCTGCCCCATTCCTGCGGCTCCTCTCCCCACAAAGTCGTCAGACTTTGTGGGGAGAGGAGCCGCAGCGGAGCGAGTGAGCTTTCGCCATCTGGCGGAAGCGAATGATACGCAGCTTGCGGCGACGAGGCACGCTCCCCGCAGCTTCGGGACAACTTGTCCCGAAGTGACCTCTGGACAAAGTGTCCAGAAGCTGGCTCCTTGCAGTGCTTCCCCAGCCGGGGTATTCCTTTTCGGACGGTCATTCTGTTTTCAAGGTGCCGTTCATCGATGAACTACCCTAAGTCTACACCTAAATGACCGCCCGTCCCGTATATCCGAAAGGTAGGAAATTGGCCTAAAAAACAGGCTATTTCCACGCTTTCGGAATTGTGGTATAATAAAAATGATATTTGCAGACAAGGGGGGGAGCGCATGGAACTATCCATACAAGAACGATTGAAAGACCTGCGTGTGGAACGCGGTCTGACGCTGGAACAGCTTGCGGAGAAAACCCACCTCTCCAAGTCCGCTTTAGGGAGTTATGAGGGGGATAATCTCAAGGACATCAGCCATTACGCCCTTATTGAGTTGGCAAAGTTTTACGAAGTGACTGTTGATTATCTGCTGGGCCGTTCTCAAACAAGAAACCACCCAAACGCCGATCTTGCAGACCTGCATTTGAGTGATGACATGATAGAACTATTGAAAAGCGGGCTGGTGGACAATTCTCTTTTGTGTGAGCTGGCGACACACCCGGATTTTCCCCGGCTCATGGCCGACCTTGAAATCTATGTGAACGGCATAGCGGGAAAGCAGGTGCAGAGCGCAAACGCCATTGTGGACGCTGTGAGTGCAACGATTATGAAACAACACAATCCCGGCTTGACTGACCCACAGCTGCGACAGCTTATCGCCGCCCATATTGACGATGACAGCTTTTGCCGCTATGTGATACAGCAGGACATAAACAAGATAGCCTTCGACCTGCGGGAAGCCCACAAGGACGATTTTTTCAGTGTCCCGGAGGACAATCCACTGGAAGATTTTTTGCAGACCGCAGAGGAAACCACCAGAGAGGACAGCGACCCGGAGCAGGCGGCTATGGCATTTATCTGTAAGCGGCTCAAGCTGAACTATGGGAAACTGTCAGAGGAAGAAAAGAAGTGGTTGAAAAAGATTGCACAGAAATCGGATTTGCTGAAAAATCCAAAGCCGCAGCGGGGACGCAAGTAAGAGAATAATAAATCAGATTATATGGAGGTATCGGTTATGAAAAAGTGGTTACTGATAATTTCAGCGACTGTTATTTGCGTTGCTGCCGCTTTTTTATATTTCTTTAGTTTAACTCCCAAAGGAGATACCATTACCAGCAGAGAAAGCATACTGAACACCGCAATTTCAAAGGGGAATGAATGGACTATTGCAAAAGAACTGGAACTTGGCGGTTATATCGTGAGTGGAGCATATAGTGCAGATAATAAATCTACACTTGCCATCTTTGAACCAACAGGAAATGGAGATTACAAATTTAGTACATCAACAAACCGAAATAGTGATGAGATTATTGTTGGTGGCGTTGCAATAAACGGAGAATGGTATGATTTAATTTGGTTTAATGGTGCTAAAACAGAGTATGCCGAAATCACTTATACAATAAATGGACAAGTGCAAGATACATTGAGATACAGCACAGATGATATGGATATTATCTCAATTAAAAACCCAGAAAAAGAGTATTCCATTCATGTGGTTTACTATGACAATGATGGAAATAAGTACGAATAAATTGTTTTTCATCGAGAAAATAGCAAAGCCAGCCGAGCCAGTCAACGGTCAAGATGAACGGCGCATTTCATGCGCCGCCGTTGACAGTCCCGCCCGTCTTTGCTAAAGGGTAATCAAGGCGGGAAAGCCCTAAAATGGTTTCACACCTATTTCAATAATTGGAGGAGATAAAAATGAGATCAGAAAAGGAAGTTTATGATATTGTTTTGAATTTTGCAAAAACAGACAAACGCATTCGCATGGTTACTTTGGAAGGATCTAGAACAAATACAAATATTCCGCCTGATGATTTTCAGGATTTTGATATTACTTTTTTTGTTACGGATATGGACAGCTTCACAAGTGATGATAAATGGCTAGATATATTTGGTGAAAGGTTGATTCTGCAAAAGCCGGAAGATATGGAATTATTTCCAGCTGTAGAAAAGGGATTTTCATATTTAATGCTGTTTACTGATGATGTTAAGATAGATTTAACTTTGCTGCCGCTGGAACTGATAGACGAGTATTTTACATGGGATAAACTGGTAAAGTTACTGTTGGATAAAGACAACCGTATCGTAAAGCCGCCAATACCAACGGATATAGACTACCACTTGCAGAAGCCTACTCAAAGAATGTTTGACGATTGCTGTAATGAATTTTGGAATACTACAACATATGTAGTAAAGGGCTTATGCCGCAAAGAAATTCTTTTTGCTATTGACCATATGAATGATATAGTACGAAAAGAATTGCTTCGCATGATTTCCTGGCTGATTGGTATCAAACAGGGATTTCATTTCAGTTTGGGAAAAAACTATAAATTTATGAAGCAATATGCCCCAGAGGAATTGTGGGAACGACTTATGTCCACTTATAATATGGATTCCTATCCCCATATGTGGGAATCCTTTGAACAATGTATGGCATTGTTCCGGGAGGTTTCGTCAGAAGTGGCATGCCAGTTGGATTACCAGTATCCACTATATGATGAAAAAATCAGTAATTATGTGATTCGGCAAAAGAAAAAATATGGCATTGAAGATGATAACAAATAAAATTTTTTCAATCGAAAAAATTTATTTTGATTATTCAATTTTGAAAAACTGAATACCTCAAAATCAGAAAGAGCGCGGACAAGCACTTTGAGGGATTGACCGCCTTGTCCACCCATTCAGTGGGACGGCGGGCGGCGGTCAAGGCCGGGTGTAAACCCGTTCATTTCAGCCTTGACGGTTACCCGCTGTCCTGTTACTTTTCCGGGAGTGTAGCCACAACTTCGGGACACTTTGTCCACAAGTCGGAGCGTAGGACGATGAACGGGGGCTTTCATATACGCCCTGTCTGCTGTTGAAACCAGACCTGCGCTTACGGCTCCACGCCACACAAGCACAGCCCTGTTTTCCTGCCGCTTCAAATGCCCTTGCCCTCCCCGGCGGCAACGGCATTTTCACGGCAACGCCGACAGAGCGTATAACACACTACACTTTGCTTCGCAAAGTCGTGTGCCAAATGGGGGCGTTGCCCCCTTTGGAAACCCCCACAAGGAAAGGCGGTACGCTACCCCTCCACGGGGCGCATACCGCCTTTTCTTGTTATCCAGCCCTCCGGCTGTATCGGTTGAGCAAAAGTCAGCGTGGGAATGGTGTGGTATCTTTATCTAAGTGAAACCCCTGTCTCCCATTTAGAAATGGTTTGGCGAGATACTTGTAATTCCATTCCCAATTCCTCCTGCGATAATCCTTGTTTTTTTCTGATTTCGATTAATTTCTCATTAAATTTCATACGCAAAATCTTCCTTTCTGTTGTATGAGCAAAATATATCCCCAAAACGCTAAAATAACAACCAACATCTCTTGTCAATCTATCAACCAAGTATAACATTATCTGATTTTCTTGTTTTGCTACAACTTCGATAGATAAGGTATTTATTACACTACTTCACTTACATGAAGAATGTGAGAAATATTTTGGCCATAAAAAGTAAAAGCAACTAACAGTTTTAAAAGTTAAAATGGCAAGTGCCTTAAAATTCCATATTCAATTTTGGATACAAAAAAGCAGGAGACTTTTCCTGCTTAATATAATTGTGAATATTTAATTGTATTCAGTTTTTCAGTTCTGTAAACTGGAGATTTTCTTTGGAAACACTTAAACAAATGAAGCATAAATAACATAAATCTCTGCAATCAAAATAATTCCGAGAACACCATCTATCATCAAATTATACTGCACATCTGTCAAAAATGTTTTAGAATGTGTCAGAAAATATTTGATCTTTTCTTTTCCAGTCAAAAGTGTAATTATAAACAACAAAATAGGAAATAAAAAAACCTCCATTTTATTTCCGAAACCATCTGCTATTCCATTTGCAAAATGAACAGGAATAATCTGAGGTAAGAAAAAGACACTTACTATTGCTAATAAAATGCCAATGCTACAAATTCCCCATGTGAATTTTCTGCTTCCTACAAGTTTCATAAAAATGCCTTCTTTCTGCAAACTCAATTTTGTTGATAATATTATACTTCACCTGCTTAAAAATGCAAGATATTTTTACCCTTCCTTAAACCAAAAGCATCTGACATTTTCAAAATGAAAATGTCTACATTAAACATTCCCGTCAATCAAATCATAACTCATATCCAAAAAGTCTAAGATTTTCGCCTCACTTACGGTTCCGTCCAACAGCATGGTGATCCAGTACTTTTTGTTCATATGATATCCCGGTAAAAATCCATAGGTCTGTGTCAACAGTCCGACCATATCCGCATCACACTTTACATCTAGGATATCTACTTTCGTATCTCCTTCTAATCCCAGTCTGGATTTTTCAACCTGCATTAACACCGCATACCATTTTCCATTCTTATGCCGAAGCACTGCACTTTCCGGTGATTCCTTCCATAGATATTCCGGAACGGTTCCGTATTGTTTCTTCACATATTCATAAATCTCTTCCCGTTTCAAACATTCCACTCCCCAGTTCTTCTATTTTATCAATCTTACGATTGTACTTTTCAGATTTTAACAGGCAGGACATCTGCCCTGCCTTCCTTTCCTATTATAGCATTGTTATTCAAACTCTACAATTCCATCTATCATTCATTTTCCTGTTTCTAATAAACTACCATTCCATATCCCATAATGGAATCGGAATTGATCGCATAGTTTCTCTCTCTTACCGCATCCCCTGAGTTTCCTTCTATGGTATAGACGGTTGTTCCGTCACAGCGTTCCACGATTCCTACATGGTCGCACGTTCCATCGTGATCCCAATCAAAAAAAATGATCGCACCGGGACTTGGCATACTTCCAGCCCCCTGCCATCTTCCTTGGTTCTGAAACCAATTCTTTCCATCTGTACAAAGGGAGAACTTGGGTACAGCGCCGCTTTGAATGAGTCCTGCCTGGTCTGCACACCAGGACACAAAACAGGCACACCATTCCTCCCTGCTGTCAAATCCATACCACGACCAGAACTTCTGGCCGCCTTCGTTCCCCAACTGGCTTTTCGCAATGGTTACGAGCTGCCCATTTCCAAAAAGTCCGGCAAACAATCCCCCGCCAGAATAATACCGAAGCACATGGGGGACATACTCCGGATCGCCATACCTTGGCCAACCATGGGCGGCTGCCTGTTCCTGGGAAAACTGCAGCGCATTGGCTTCACTATAACCGCCATGGTTCCGGATTGCCCATGAGATGTACCCATTCCCATAATTATAGCCCTGTAAACTAAGTTTTAGCTTGTCCATATCCTGTGGACTTTCACATCCGGCTTCCCGGACACAATCTGCATAATACTGTACACCCACCTTGATAGAATAGTCTGCATCCTGAATCGCACCGGGCGTATTGGGATACTGGGTATTATACGGACACTCGCTGGCCTGCATGGGATCCGTTCCCCTGCCTCCGCTTTCCTGCATCATGATGGCTTGAATGACAGGCACATATTCCGGGATTCCAAATTCACTGGCATACCGCTGGATCGCCGGGGTATGGGCCAGGACTTCCGCACTCAGCGGCTCGCTGCTCTGGGAACTCCCGATAAACGCAGTACCGCCAATGATCCCCACAATGAGGATCAAGATCACAAATACCGTACCGCCTCCTGCCATCAACGCTGCAAACGCTGCCTTTACTGCATGGGCCGCTGCTTCCGCCATGGCTTTCAATCCCTTGGCAGTTGTTTTTGCAGTCTTGGCACTTTGCTTGGCTGTCTGGACAGATCGCATGGCAGCCCGTTTCGCTTCCCTGGCTGCCCTCATGGATTGGAAAGCCTGCTTTTTTTGTAAGAGTGCCTGGGTTTTCACCTTTTGGGAAGAAACCGGGGAAGCTTTCACCATACGGGGCGCTGTTTTTACTGTCCGGTTTCCGGCCTCCTTGACTGTTTTCTCTGCTTCAGGTTTGATCTTGATGCTCCTTCCGGCTCCTGTGCGCCCTTTCTTTGCCCTTGTCTGTCCAGATGTTCCACCGCTTCCTGTTTCGCTGTCCAACGTGGCTGTAACGGATTCTCTTTGCCTCTGCTCTTTTATCTTCTCATAAGTTTTCACTGCCAACTTCTTTCCACCACGATAGGCAGCCGAAGCGCTTTCCTTTCCAGCCCGCTGTTCTGCCCGTTCTATCCGGTTTCCGGCGTATTCCACCGGAGATTCCTCTCCGGTTTCTCTTCCCACCTTGTCTGCCGCCATCCGGGATTTCTCTTTCGTTTCCAGCATGGCAGAACGCACCAGTTCTTTGGGAAGCCGGGAGGCAGGATTGCGGATCTTCGGGTTCTTATCCCGTACCTTCTCTTTGATGTCTTTCAAACACACACCTCCCTGTATCGCATTACCGTTCCCTACTCTGTTTCTTTTGTCTCTTCTGCTGTTCTTCCAGCTTTTCCAGTTCCCTTACCGCTTCCTGAACCAGCGGATGATTGGCATAATAGGGAACATAGGACAATAACTCTTTTCCCTTCTCCCCGGTTGCTAATGGATATTCTCCCTCGTTATACAGCGGATCGTCTGCATGGTGGAGAGAGAACTCCAAAGACGGAACCATCTGAGGGGAACGCTTGCAAAATCTCTGGTAATGCCGGAACGCCTCTTTTAAAGAAGTACATTCGATGCATTCTCCCATCCCATGGAACTCCCCGCACTCCGAAGCAAGAAAGGTAATGGTTGTTTCTTCTTTCATAGCTTTCACCTCCCCTTTACCGGATCGCTGCCTTCTGTTTTTCTTCTTTTCCAAGCTGACGGGGTGCTGTTTCCTGCCGAAGCTCCTGCAAGGTATCTTTTAAAGATGCCTGTTTTCCTTGTCTTTCTTCCAGCTTCCCGATCTGCTGCTGCAATCGTTCCGTTTTCTGTTCCAGCTTATGGATGCTCCGCATGGATTGAAATAACACCTTCTGGGTTTGAAAGATGATCCCCTGTTCCGGATTTCTCTCTGTGATCTTTGCGGTATCTTTTCCGTTCATTTCCAAAAATGCGTTTTTCAGATGCCCTTTGGCAGCGTGCAGTTCCTCCGCCATACTCCCCAGACGGTCAATCTTCTGATCCATCGACAGCATGACCGTATGTAAGGAAGACTGTAGCTTTTGCAAGCCTTGGGTAAGGTGCATTCCTTTTACCGCAGAAGCAAGGGCATCTTTTCCCTTTTCTTTAAAATCAAACACTGCCTGTTCTGCCCGTTCCACAAACTTTCGTTTCCATTCTCCCACCTGAAAGTGAAGTGTTTGCACCTGATGTTCCGCCTTCTGGATCGTGTTCACCGCAAAGAGCTTGACCTTGCTTTCCTGCATCACGCCCAGCTGCTTCTTCACCTCTCCCAGTTCCTTCAAGACGGTTCCGAGCTGTATTTCCATAGTGTCGATATGATCTGCCATGCGGATCACATCCCCTTTTTCCTGTTCCATGCCCTGTTGTTCCAAAAGCTCCAACAACGCCCGGATACTGTCCTGCTCCCGAAGCGGTCCTTGTATTTTTGGAATCTCTACGCTTTTTTCTTCCATCTACATTCCCTCCTTCCCAAAAGGATGCTGCCGAAAAACGTTCAGCAGCACCCGAAAAGATATCTTTTTTACTAGCATTCACCGGGCTTCGTTGTCATCAAGCGGTACAGCTTCGTGTTCTTCGGGAAACTGTTTTCAAATGGCACCAGATTTCCAGAACAGCGGATCAGACCTTTCCCTGCGCCTACATTGGTGATATAGGATAACTGGTTCTCGGAAATATTCAAAAGGGAGGCCAGTTCGTCCCGGTCTGTGGTCGCCTGGTTTAAAAGGATCAAAAACTCACTGTTTGCCAGCATCAGTCTTGCCGTATCCGACTTCAAAAGTTCCTCTACATTCTGCGTTAAACCTGTGACAAATCCATGGTATTTACGGATCCTCTTGTAGAGACGGTAGAAAAAATCTGCACTATACTGGTACCGGAACAACAGGTAAAACTCATCGGCAAAGATCCAGGTGGTCTTTCCTTTCTTCCAGTTCTGGATCACCCGGTTGAAGATGCTGTCCAAGGTGACCAGCATTCCCAGGGGCATGAGCTGCTCTCCCAGTTCCCGGATATCATAGGCAATGATACGGTTCTTCGTATTTACATTGGTTTTCTGGGCGAAGGTATTTAGACTTCCGTTGATAAACAACTCCGAAGACAAGGCAAGCCCCCTGGCTTCCTCTTCCGGCTGGAGCATGAGCTGTCGGTACAGATCTTTCAAGGTCGGCACTTCGCTTTTATAACCGCTTCGGATATATTCCCGGTACACATCTGCGGTACAGCGGTCCAGGATGGATTTTTCCTTGGCGGACAGATTTCCTGCCCCTACTAACTGCTCAAACAAAGACAGGATAAATTCCGACTTCTCGATCAGCGGATTCTTGTCATTGCCATAGGCGGAGTCCATATCCAGTGCGTTCAGATGGGTATGGGACGTTGCAGAAATGGAGATCACTTCCCCATTCAGCGCTTCCACCAAAGAACCGAATTCCGACTCCGGATCTAAGATCAGGATGTCATCTTCCGTAGACAGGGCAAGGTCCACGATCTCTTCTTTTGCGGAGAAACTCTTTCCCGAACCGCTGACACCCAATCGGAAGGAGTTTCCATTCAATAACTTCCTCCGGTCTGCCACCAGCATATTTTTGCTCACCGCATTCTGCCCATAATAAATACCGCCCGGCTGCATGATCTCCTGAGTATGGAAGGGAATCAGCACTGCGGTGGATTCTGTTGTCAAGGTACGAAGGGCATTGATCTTGCGGATGCCATAAGGCAGTACCGTATTGAGTCCATCCACTTGCTGCCATTTCAAGGTTGCCATCTGACATAAATGCTTTCTTGCCACCGACAGGATGCTCTCCGTATCCGAATCCAACTGTTTCTTGCTGTCTGCCATATGCACCATGGTGAGGATACCGAACATCATCCGCTGATCTCTGGTGGTCAGGTCATCCAGCATCTCTTTGGTTTCCTTCCTTTGCAGTTCCATATCATAAGGCACAATGGCAGAAAAGTTATTGTTGGCATTCTGGCGTCTCTGCCAGTTGGTCACATTGGTCTCCACGCCAAGCAGAAGGTTCTGGATCTCACGCACCGCTTCGTCTGTGGGTACCGGGAGGATATCGATGGACAGCATCAAGTCCCGGCTTAGATCGCACAGCTCCGAGATCATGTCATCCTTGACATAACTGGCATAATCCTGCATATACAAAACCCGCCCGAACCGTTCATTGATCTTGAAGCAGTCTTTGGAAAATTCCATGGACTGGGGACAGATCCAGTCCTTAAAGCTGCTCCCCTTTTTGGCAAAAGCCTTCATATCGAAAGGAAAGCACTGGGGTTCATCTGCCCGGAAGAAATCCCGGAAGATCTGTAACCTCTGTTCCGCATCCAGTTCTTCCCCAATGGAGGACAGCTTGCTCAGATGGGTGATGATATCCGTTCCCACACGCGCAAAATAGGTTCTTGCCTCATCGATGTTCTTTTTATGGACACTGACCGTCAGATACCGTTCCTGATAGATGCTGTTGTTGGTGCCACTGACCTTGGATAGCAGCATTTCGTTGTATTCCTTTCGGTATTCATCCAGCCCGTCCTCTTTCATCGGCAACAACAGAGAGGCTTCAAATTCTTCTTTATTGATCCTTCTGTTATTTAAAGTGATCTTTGCCGCCGCACCGGAATCTAAGGCATTTAACAGTTCACTGTAATCCAAGAACATTTCTGTCTTATCCTCTTTGCTTGCGATGGCATAGTTGATATCGGAAAACCGGAAGGTCTTGGAAAACTTTGTCCCAGACTGGAATACCCCATCCGGCCAGATCCGCTGGATCGGGATCGCCTGTTGGACAGACCTTGGGACTTTGAACTTCTCCCGATCCATTTTCAATGCCTGTTGTAAGGTTTTAATCAAACGCACCACTCCTTCCCGTTTTCTTTTTCTGTTTCATCCGTTTCTTCCTTGCCCGCTGTTCTCTTTTTTTCATAAGGGCTGCGCCATCCCCCTGGCTCTTTTCTCCCAAAACCAGCGTTTCTTCCATGCAGGCATGGTACAGATCTTCACTTTGAAACAGCAGGCGCTTGGGGTATAAAAATTCGGACTTGATATACGCCCAGGCAAACTGCTCCGCATTCATGCCATGGTACTGGAAGAAACCACAGGCTGCGAATGGGGCAGCCCCTAAGATGCACAGCCACCCGGTCATTTCCTGTCCCACATACTTTCCCAGGCCAAAATAAATCCCTACCGCCACAGCGATGGCAAGCAGGGAGAAAATACACTGCCGCAGGTTCAGTCCCATAAACATGGATTCCTGATAGTTGCGGATCTCTTTATTCATTTTTACTTCCATATACTTCTATCTCTCTTTCTTTTATTTGTTTTGTTCCTACAATCCCATCATTTCTTTTACGATCCGGTCAGATGCTTTCACCGCACCCACCAGCACCAGCAGGTTGAACACCAATTCCCCTACATAGTTCCACACAATGGTCACTGCACTTAAGGACGTATCCCCAATGGCCGGCGGACTGGCAGAATAGACGGAGAAAATGATACAGGCCAGTGCAATGATCGCCCCTTCCAGACACACCCCTGCATAGGACTTGATGAAGTTCTTTCCCACCGACTGGGAGGGTTCTCCCGCAAAGGTGGAAATGGGGATGGGCGCAATGGCAGTATACATGTACAGCTTGAACATCCTTCCATATACCGTAAGGATCATGATAAAAGACAGCACTGTGATCAAAAGGCTTCCCAGCAGCGTCACGATCCACAAGGGGATGGATTCCAGCATCCCTACCGCTTCGATCTTTTCCACGATCTCTGCCGGAAGCTCTGTCACACCCCCGTCTGCCATTCCCGACTGTGCCATGATGGTCGATACGATCCCCTGTACAATGGAAAACAGGGCGGTCATCAATTCCATGCCATACATGATGGCGCCTTGTGCCAGTGCAAACCGGATAAAGGCTTTGAGGGCATGTTCCGGCTTTTTCATGTCTGTAAAGCTGCCACAGGTCTTGACGATCCCGGCTGCAAAAAACAGTACCAAAAGTCCATACCCAATGGCAGTCAGCGCCCCGTTGATCCCGGTGATGACACTCCAGATCGTCCCGCCCTTAAAGGATTCCGGGCTTTGGGTAAGGAGCGTCCAGATTTCTGCCAGCTTCTCATTCCAGGTGTTCAGTGCAGAGTTTAAGTTCTGCACGATCCAGTTATCACTCAAACAGTCTCACCTCCTTTGCCGGGGCAGGAAGATGTCCTCCCTGCCCGCTTCTGTCTCTTCCCGCTACCCAACGATCAGATCCAGGATCTCTTTTGCAAAGGTGATGATGACACCGCCTGCCAGCGTCAGAAACCCGTTGGCTCTCTGGCTGGGATCATGGCTCTTTAAGCTCAAACCTACCTGCACCACACCAAATCCCAGTAAGATCAAGCCGATAGCTCGGATCAGGGAGAAGATAAAGGTGGACAGGTTATTGATGACTGACAGGGGATCTCCAGCTGCAAGCACCGGGATGCCTCCTACCGTCATAAACAGCACCAGCGCTGCATACGCAGCAAGGGTACGCTTTGGTCCTCTGCCCATAGGCATCGGTGCAGTGGCATGGTTTGTTGTCTGTCTCTTTTTCATTTCATTTCTTTTCTTCAATGGCATTCCTCCAATCAAAAAGACTGCTCCCTGCCGAGGATCTCCTCAGCTGAGAGCAGTTCATAATCATCCAGTCTCCTGGTATCAATGGTTACATCTTCATGGGACAGGGGAGCCTTCGCATAATCATAAGGCGGCGCCCCTCCGTCCTCCGTATATTTCACATTCACATGTTTATGCAGATCATATTTCTCATCCAGAATGGGGCGTTCCCCACGCACCAGAAGCACTGCCTTCCGGTTATCTAAAAGGCGTACTTCATCGGGGGTTAAAAGTTCCCTTCCGGACTGCTGGAAATTCACAGAATAGCTTCCACTCCTTCCCTTGGTCTGCCCATAGGTATTGGTATCCAGTGTTTCTTTCCCCAATAGTTCCGAGACATATTTATGCCCTTCTTTTTCATTGCCGCCCAGATATAAAAATTCATCGCAATTCCCTATGAGACTTTCCCAACTATCCTTAAACAAGGCTTTCATCTGCGCAATGTTCTGGATGATGATGCTGCAGGAAATTGCGCGCGACCTCATGGTTGCCAGAAGCTTGTCAAAATCATCCGGCAGCGCCACGTTTGGCCACTCATCCATGATGCAGTGTACCGGGATAGGAAGTTTTCCATGGTATTTCCGGTCCGCCACATAGTAAAGGGTTTGAAAGAGGTTACTATAAATCATGCCCACCAGATAATTGAGGCTGGTATCCGCATCCGGGATACAGCAAAACAGCGCCACCTTTTTCTCCCCGATGCTGTAAAGATCCAGTTCATCGGTACAGGTCAGATTGGCGATCTGTTTTAAATTGAACGCAGCCAGACGGACGCCTACGGAGATCAGGATGGACTTTGCGGTCTTTCCTGCCGCCTGCTTGTAAATGGCATACTGCTTGACTGCAATGCTTTCCGGATTGCGCATCTCCAAACGTTCAAACAGGATATCCAGCGGAGACTGGTATTCCTCATCGTCCTCTTTCACCTGGGCAGAACCTAACATTTCCATGATTATGGAGAAGTTCTGTTCCTCCGGCGGCGCTTCATGCAGAAGATACAGCATGAGCGCCTGCAGCAAGGCAGTCTCACTTTTCTCCCAAAACGGATCTGAACTCTGCGCCCCCTTCGGGGTAGTATTTCGGATCAGGTTATTGATGAGCTTTAACACATCCTTATCATCCCGCACATAGGCAAAGGGATTGTAGCAAAAAGATGTCTCCGGATTGATCAGGTCAAACACCCGGACTTCATATCCTTCCCTCTCCAGCAGTCCTCCGGTTTTCCGAAGAAGCTCTCCCTTAGGATCGGTGACCACCATGGAACAGTTGCACTGCATGATGTTGACGACGGCGTATGCCCGGCTTTTTCCCGCACCGGAACCGCCCACCACCAAAACATTTAAGTTTCGTTTGTGCTGATAGCAGTCCAATCCCATGCGGAAGTTCTGGGTTAAAATGAGATTCTGGGTGTACCGCTTGTCCCGGTAACGCTTGCAGATGGAAGCTGCATCGCCCCATTTGGCAGAGCCATGCTCCACCCCTCTTCGATAATTTCTCTTCTGGGAATAATAAATACCGATGCCTAACACATAGGCGATTGTGAATGTGAACATACACCGCAGCGTGTACGGTGTATAAGAAATAGAAAAAGGCTGATCCAGTTTTTCGGTCAGCACTTGTAAGATCTGTAACAGATTGGTATCCGGTTTTATGGCACAGGCAGTGATGGCGCCTGCCCACCAGACAACGGGCAGAAACAGCAGCCACACCCAAAGGTCCACACGTTTCCATGCTACCTCTGCCGGCTTCTCTCCTTCTTCGCTTTTTCACTCTTTGGCACTTCGTTTGCTGGTCCGTCTATCCTATGAAAAGAATCCTCTCCGGGGATCAAGGCAAGGCTTCGCCCATTCTCCCAATGCATGTGAATCTGCCCGGCATCATCAATATATGCTACCGTTCCTTGTAATCCCGGCGGCATCCCCGGCTCGTCCATAAAGTCCAGGCAGAGCCTTGTTCCTTTCGGATACCGCTTTCGTAATTGTTCCACTTGTTTTTGATCGTATATACTCATAGACATCCCTCCCTTCTGTTACCAGAAGAAGCGCCTGCTGGTGTGTGGTTTCATGACCTTTAAGATCACGCTGTCAATGCCGTCGCTGTACCTGCCCATGGCAAGATACTTGTCCCGCAGCCGGTTGAGGGCATTGCGAAGTTCCCGCTGTTCCTCACTTGTAATGGGAAGCCTTTTCTCGGAAAGCTCATAGGCTCGGACTTTCTGCAGCATGGCTTCTGTCTCTGGGTGAACCGTTCCCCTTTGGCTCTGAGCTACCAGCTCATCTTTGAGTGCCACCACAAACATATTTTTCATGATGTTATCCGTTTTTAAATAGTAATCTGCCATCCCCGTTCCCTCCTATCTTTGTTACACCCAACATACCACAAGAACCCTGCAATAGCTATCCCAACGGCGGAACTTTTTTAAGAACCTATCGCTCCGGCTGCTTCTCTTTTTTCTCCTTCTTCAGTGTCTGCTTTGGCGGTTCCTCAAAGGAAAAATCATCCTTAGCAAAAGCCTGTTCCTGTTCCCCGAAGTTCCGTTCCATATGGTTGCGGATGGTATAGGCTGCCTGCCGCACATCATTTAAAAAGCCACGCAGTTCTTGGGAATCTTTCTGCCCATTCGCCTGCATTTCTGCCACTTTTCCAAACTGGAAGCCGGACACGTCCGCCCCATACCGCTTGCCTACCACATAGGCTGCACAATAGGCTTGTGCATTCACTTTCTTTCTCATATAATTTCCATCATGCTGATCCAGGGCGGCACAGGCCAGTTCCCGGTTCACTGCATGGAATGTTGTATTCGCCTCCATTCCGTTTCGCACATAGACGGTACGCTGTTTCGGGATATACTGTGCCGGAATGCCCTCCGGCAGATTGTCTGCGATCTGCATCCGCACTGGCTGATCCTTTAAGACTGCATGGATCAGTTCTTCCATGGAACGCTGTGGACGTTCCTCCAGCGGTTTTCCACTCATCTGGCTGATGTCAAATCCTTTACCGATGGCATAGCCTGTCCGCATCTCCCCATCTTTTTCATATTCCGTACTGACCATATAGGTGTAGCCATGCACCCCGGATTTCGGAGAACGGTGTTCTTTTTTCCAGTAATCATAGGATTTTACCACCGTTGCCTCTGGATTCTGTCCGTAGATGAGCAGAAGGTTGGGTGTTTTCTGCGTATTGCACTGCGCCATAAAATCTAAAAATCCCTTTAAAGAATCCCCGTTTTGGAACACCGCCTGTGCCTGGGCATCTACCTCTGCCCACACCTCTTCCCTCTGCTGTTTTTTCATGGCTGCATATTCTTCTTTTGATAACTGCTGTTGTGGAGTTTTTTCTTCCCCTGCCCCACCAGGGATCATGTTCGTTAAATCCATAGCCTTACCTGCCTTTCACTTTCTTCTGTTTCTTTCTCTGCTGATTTCTCGGTTTTCTCCGGCTCTGCTGTTGCTTCTGCCGCTGTTTCTGTTCCGTTTCAATCTTTTTTAATTCCTGCCGGACAGATGGTTTCTCCCCTTTCCAGCTAGTTTCCTGCCCGGAAAAAGAACCGCTGCTGTGCGAGGAAGGTCCGGACAGATTCCCTGCCTTCTCCGCCTGGGTAAAATTTCCCTCCGAAGGAGAGACTTCCCCTACATCAAACAGATGCTCTTCTTCATCCAGTTCAAACTCAATGGTCCCTTCCGGCAGCACCACCTTTTCGGTCTTTACCGGAAGTTCTTCTTTTGCTTCGGTTTTCTCGGTAAACTCTGCATCGATCACACGCTCTCCTTCCCGGACTGACGCTTGTTCCACAACCGCTTCCCCGGCTTCGGATTTTACAAAGTCCAGATTCATCTTATCCAGCACCCGGTTCACCTTTGCCGCATCATCGGCAAACACCATGATCTCGGAAAACTGGGGGTTCTTCTTATCCCGGATGACCACATACAAAAGTCCCCTGGATTTGGCTTCCCCTGCAAACTCCCGCAGCCTGTCATGGGGAATGGTGAAAAATTTCATTGCCCGCTGTTCCTTTAACATCCGAAGCAGGTTGGTCTTTCCCCTGGTCTTTTTCTGGTCCTTCATTACTGCAACGATCAGCACCGCCAGATTCTTTGCAATGCTCCCGCTGATCCGTAAGGTATGTTCCATGCCTTCCATGGAATACCGGACGATCTGATCTGCCGCATCACCACCATAGTTCATACGCTCTCACCTCCTTACCGCTTCCGTTCTTCTTCCCTTCGCTGTTTCCCGGACGATTCCTGTACCTGCTCTTGTTCCTTTGCCCGTTTTAACCTCTCTTCCATCTCTTTCGACTGGATCTCGATCTGCTGGCTCAAACGGATCTTTTTCCGAAGTTCTTTTAATTCCCCGTTGATCTCCTGAATCCGCATACCGCCCGGTTCTTTTCGATATAGCGTTCTTCTCTCCTTCATCAAGGAAAGCACCTGTTCCTCCAAAGGTTTCCGGTATGCTGCCAGCTCTTCCCTGGTGTTGATCCCTTCTTTTTGCAAAAACTCCATCTGCCGGATGCGCAGATCCAGTTTTCGGATATCGGAACGGACCGCATAAGAAATCCGTTTCGGCTTCTGCTGAAGCACTCCCATCCGATACAGATAAGAAAAATACAGCTTTTGAAGTCCGGTAAGTTTCCTCTTTGGAAACTGCACCTGTGTTTTTCCATACACCTGTTGGATCTTTGGACGCAGGATCTTCTCCCGGATCTCTGCCTCCCCATAGCCATTTCCCAAGGAACGCAGACGGACATACCTCTCCATATCCGGCGTCTTTAATGCCGGATACTTCCGGTTCAGCTTCCAGGTATAGCCCCGCTTCTCCATTTCTTTTACAAACTGACTCCAGGAAAAGCTCACGCCAATGGCATCCCGGATATCCATGCGGATGGCAGTCCTCCAGGTAGGTTTCCCTTCTGCTTCTGCTTTCCACTGGGCATAGTGCATGGCTTTCCCCTGGTTCGTCTGGATCACAGAAAGACCGTATTTCCTGCATAAGTCATCCGAAATCCGGCGCACTTCGGTAAAATAACTTTTGGCATTGCTGTGGTATTTCTTCCCATCCGCCATGCTCACCGAATTCCATACCAGATGATTGTGGTAATGACTGGTATTCAAATGGGTGGTGATCACCACTTCAAACTGCCCTTTCAATAACTGCTCTGCCAGTTCCTGTCCGATCAGATGTGCCAGTTCGGGGGATACTTCCCCTTCTGCAAAACTCTGCACCAGATGATAGCCCTGTACCCCGCCTTTCTTATGAAAGCGTTCTTTGGTCTTTACCATGTCCGCATAGGCATTTTCACAGGTACACCCCATGGCATCCTCAAAAATGGTCTCTTCTGTTTTTTCCCGGTTTAATGCATAATCAATGGCTTCTTCCAAAGAGCCGGCGCTCTTGGTGGTCTTCGTCCGGTCCTTCACATAGTCGATGGAACGCTCCAGGCGGTGGACGGGGAGGACGCTGGTATATGCCATCTACCATTCCTCTTTCACCAGACGCCAGGTCTCTTTGGAAATCCGGAGCATTTCCTGTACGCTGGCTTCCCCTGCCATCCCGGTACCATTGGCAACATGGGCAAGCTGGTTGGCATTGTTGCAAAGCCCCGCAATCTTTCGAAGAAGTTCTGTATGATGCTCACAGGGCTTTGTCTGAAGCTGTGCGCCTAAGATCAGGGAACGTAAAAATTCCTCCCTGCTTAGTCCACTCTTTGCCACCTGTCCGTCCAGATGCCGAAGTTCCTTTGCATTCAACCGTACCGGAACCACATGGTTTCGTTTTCTCATTTGACCACCTCCCTTTTTCTTTTATGCTATCTGTAAGGGATACACCTGGATTCCTCTGCGCTCCATCTGCCAGAGGAATTCCCCGATCTCCCAGACCTGCCCATTCACATCCACCAGCTTTTCGTCCACGAAGCGGCAAAGTCCAATCTCTTTTGTTCCGTCCTCTGCCATCATGCAAAGGCTTTCCTCATCCAAAAGGGAGAACCGCTCCAACCCTTCCATATCTCGGAAATGGATTGTTTTCCGTTCTCCCTGTTTCTGTCTGCGTATCCGCATCTGTTCCATCTGCTGATCTTCCCGCTTTCCGGCAACCACACAGCACATCAGTCCAATACCAAAGGCTGCGCCTGCCATTGCCCCAAGCGCCATTCCTGCAAAAAACATGTTTCTTCTCTCCTTTCTCGACTGCCGGGGGATTGGGGTTCTCCCCAAAGTGCGTTTGGATATCCAAACGCTATGCTTGCAAAACCAGTTCCACCGATTTCCATCGACTCCCCCATGCAGAATCGATTATGCTTCCTTTTCTTTGATCTTGATCAATCCATCTAATGTGGTACAAATGATATGCAATCGGTCTGCGGTACTAATATCTGTGTTCATCGTTCCGGTGACTTCTTTTCCACAGACCACCACCATCCGACACCGCTTTAAGATCAAGTGGGACATCCGGTTGTATGCCTGCAAATCCTCAGCTTCCCCTTCATCCAGAAAAGGAAGAAATCCAAACCTCGGACAAATGGGAACATATCCCAACTCATAAATCTTCCGGCAATATCGCTGCACCTTCACTCTGCTTTCTTCTGCCGGACAACACACATAGGCCATCGCCTGTTCCATCGCCTCACCCCTTTCCTGCATCCAGGTGGATGCACTTTTCTTCTTCTGAAACAAAGTTGGACATCCATGTGGATGCCCTTGCTATTTCTCGCTCTCTTCTTTTTCCTTTGCTTCCAATGCAAACTTTACACGGTCACTGCCCAGCTTATAATAAGCATCGGTCACTTCAATGCCTACTGTCTCATAGCCTTCTTCCACCGCCGCAAGGATGGTTGTTCCTGCTCCGGCAAAGGGATCTAAGATTCTACCACCCGGCTCACAAATCTGAATGACATCTTTCATCAGCTGCAACGGTTTCTCTGTCACATGAATACGGTTCTGGGGATTTCCATAACGGAACACACCGGGAAGACAGGAAACCGGGCGGTTGATTGGCATCGGGCCATTACTGCCCCACACAATATACTCAGCCTGCTGGCGAAAACGTCCTTTCTGCGGACGAGAGTTTCCCTTATCCCAAACCGCAGTTCCTCTCCAGATCCAGCCTGCCCACTGGAGTGCATCGGTAATAGAGGGATATTGTCTCCAGTCAATAAACAGGCAGATTGGCGCACCAACTTTACAGGCTTTCCGCGCATCGTAGAGCCACTCTGCCATCCAATGGGTCCAGGAACGCTGATCCTTGTTATCCCCATCAAAATCCGGCAGTGCATTCTCTGCCTTCATACTGCTGTATTTCTGATTAGTCGTGCGGTTTCGCTCATTCTGTTTTGTTCCCCCAGACGCATAAGGCGGATCGGTAATCACTGCATCAAAGATCCCCGGCTGAAATGCTTTCACCAGTTTCAGCGTATCTCCATGTAAAATTGTCCAGTTTTTCCCTCCGGTATATTCCTCCGGGTATGTTCCTTCTTTCAATAAGTTCCCTAACTGCAGGGTATTTTCCATAGGCATCATCCTTTCTTATCAGCGCTCCGGCTGTTTTTTACTTTTTGTTTTTTTCTTGCTTTCATTCACTTTATGAATTGAATCACCTCCCCTGAAAACTAACAGCTCCTGTGTCTGATTCTCCACACTCCGGCTTGGCAGAACATTTCCTCTCACCAATACTTTCCCGCATACATTTCCAAAAACCAAGCTATTTCCGAGAATCAAAGGTGCATCTCCTGTTTCCTTTGCCGCAGTAATCTTGGCAAATCCTCGAATGTGTGCCATATTCCAAACCTCTCCAGCTAGAATACGGCAGGATTCCTCTGCAATACTCGTTTGATACATCACTGCAGTTCCCGTAAGAAGGGCATCACCCTTGGCAATCGCTTCTTGGAACAGTCCTGCACTCCTTTCCACTACCGCACGTTCACAGCAGATAGCCTGGTCATAAATCCAGCATGATCCTTCCTGGGAAAGATTTTGCTCATATTCTACAAAGCCACCCAAGGTTCCTTTGGGAACCGCTTCATTTACGTCTACCAATGCTCGGATTCTATGCAGCCATGGAAATTGTGGATGGGCTATGGAAGTGATTTCATATTTCTTCTGCGTTTCGCATTGGACTTCTTTTTGAGAGAACTTTTCTTTTGTATCTACTGAAAAATCAAAAACGACTTCTCCTTCCTCTACGGAATAGGTACGAATACGTGAGGTATCAAAAATTCCCCCTTCGTACTGCCTGCTGAGAAAGTTCTGGATCGCTTCCAGTTCCTGCTGTGTAAGAGGCTCTATTAATGCAAGGCTGGCACAAACATACAAACCATCTTGTTCTTTTTTCACCTGGATATCGAGGTTCTGCACTTTCTCCTTTACAGAATCATCCGCATCATAGTAATCCATCAGATTGAATGATGCCGACTTTTTTCTGTAATACAATTTTTCCTGCTCCAGTGCCTCTTGGATGGCAGTTTCATAAAGAACAAGATCCTGTCCCTTCAAATCTACAGATTCCCCTTCTTTTGTGGCAAGCCATCCCCACACAGGACTCCATAATTGCAATCTGTTTTCCATAAGACCTCCCTTGTCAGTGTTCTGGCTGTTTATTCTCTTTTCAATCTGTTTCTGCTATTTTTTCTTCCCACATCTCCTTTGATGTGACAAAAGATAACTTCATCGGCATTCTTCCTTCCCACGTTTCTTTGGGGGCTTGGTATCATTCTGAGAAGATGCACTCAGTTCTGTTTCCACATATTCACTGATGATATGAAGTGCCTGATAATAGTTCTCTGATTTCTGGACACGTGCAATCATTTCTTTTGCCTCTTGTCCCTGCCCATTTTCCTGAAGCAGTTTACTTGCCCTGGCCATAACCGCAAACACATTTCCATCCATTCCCAAAAGCTGCATTTTCAGGCGTTTCGGAACATTTACCGGATTTTCTTGTTTCTCCGACTTTTCTTTTGAGACTTCTGATTTTGCCTGTTGAAATTCAAAATCTATGGGGCGCCAAAAGTGTATACACAGTTCACCACCCTCTACCGGAATCTCCTGCTGTTCAAAGCCTTCTCCCCATCCATCACTATATTGTCCGGTGAGATATTCACACAGTTCCGATAATTCTTCCGCCTCCAGATACTCTTTCAATTCTAAAGTTGTACAGCCATATAACACACCATCCGATTCTTTCACCGATGGAACTGCGGACACTACTTTTTCTTTAATGGCAGCACTTCCGTCAAAATAATCCATCAGATTATCGGTCCTATCATCGTCATGTCCGACACGGTTGTATTCTGCAATCTTTTCCTGAATCACAGAAGCATACTCCGTTAAATCATCTCCTTCAAAAAATACCTGCTCTTCTTCAAAGTCATTGTAATCCTCTTCTTCCCAATCTTGTTCCATCTCATTGGGAAGAAAGGTTCCTGTCAGCGGTGTCAATAATTCTATTTTGATCGTATCTTCCATTTGCCTCACCTGCCTCTTTCCTTTTGCTGTTTCTTCTGTTTTTCCACCGCCTGTTTTGCCAGGTCTCCATAGTCTGCACCTTCCATCTGTGGTAAGTTACAAACTACGGTATATTTTTCCTCATACTGCTCTTTTAACTGCGCACATGCCCATCGCCCGGCAAAATCGTTATCGGTGCAGAGCTCAATTTCTGTTACCTCCGGATGCTCTTTCAGAAAATATTCCAATGCATCCGGGCGCTTTATCTTTTTTGTTGCTCGTTCCGCGCCTTCTTTCGGCGCTGCGATTCCACCCAGAGACAGGCGATACTTATCGGTTCGTCCATCTTCCAGCGTCATATGGGCAAGGGCATCAATACAGGCTTCATACACCGCTACCCGATGGCTTTTCCCCAAAGGCGGAACACAAAAGCTATACTGTTTGTTGCTTCCTTCCTGTTCCATTCGAAAGCTCTTTCCCCGGCTGTCATAAATCCCACGCAGAAACGCATACTTTGCTTCTCCCTGTTCATCCATGCCAACAAAAACAGCGTTATGGTAGGGGGCGCTCTCATACAGGATTCCCAGCTGCACACAATAATCCAGTACCTCATCCCGGATTCCCCTTTGGTTCAAATATCTCCGTACCCGGTAAAAACTGTCGTTGGGGAAAGGCAGGGAAAAGGGCTTCTTCCTGGGGGCTGGTTCTGCTCTGGAAACATACACAGGCGTCTGCTCACACAAGATTTTTACTGCTTCCGTATATCCCATGCCATCTACCTGCATCAAAAACCGGAGAGCCGACATTCCACCAATACCCCTGGACTTCCAATGCCATTTGCTGGTAATCTCATTGATTTTGAAACTGTCATGGTCCTGAAGCTGCCATTCATTTCTTGTCCGTGTTTTTTTCAATCTCCCCGGCTGATATGTCTGCAGATACTCGTAGGCTCTCACCTGCTTGGCTGCCTGATATTCTTCTTCAGTAACCCAAGCCATCAGATCACTGCATTGCGAAGAGCCTCGACCTTATCGGTGCGCTCCCACGGAAACTCTTTTCTTCCGAAATGCCCGAAGGCTGCAGTCTGTCGGAAAATAGGACGGGTAAGGCGCAGGGTATCCACGATCTGCTTCGGAGTCAGCCCAAACACCAGCGGGATTGCCAGTTCCAGACAGTCATCCGCACACACGTTTCCCGTACCAAACGTGTCCACCTGCACCATAACTGGCTGTGCCACTCCGATTGCATAAGCCAAAGACACTTGACACTTGCTGGCAAGCCCCGCAGCTACGATATTCTTGGCGATATATCTAGCCATATAGGCTGCTGAACGATCCACTTTTGAACAATCCTTTCCGGAAAATGCACCACCGCCATGGGGAACCATGCTTCCATAACTGTCTACCATCAGCTTCCTTCCAGTCAGCCCCGTATCTGCATCCAGTCCTCCACAGACAAAACGCCCCGATGGATTGATATAAATCTTGGTTTCCTCATCCGGTGGCAGGGGACGAAGCGCCGGCAATAACACCTTCTTTCGGATCTCCGCTTCCAGCTTTTTCAAATCTTTTTCTTCCGTATGCTGGCAGGACACTACCACACTATCCAGTCGGACAGGCTTCCCATTTTCATATTCTACGGTCACCTGGGCTTTCCCATCCGGTAAGATCCCCTGAATATAAGAGCTTTGTCTGCAGGCAGATAATTCCCGGACAATCCGATTGGCCAGCACCACAGGCATAGGCATGAGCTGCTTCGTTTCATCACAGGCATATCCGATCATCACACCCTGATCCCCTGCCCCTTGGAACCAGTCTATCTGATTGTCAGACACTCCTTCCCTTCGTTCTTTTGAAGTATCGACTGCCCCTGCAATATCGGGACTCTGTCGATGGACAAAAGTGTCCATTGCAATCCCTTCACTGGAATAACCCACGTCAGACAGTACTTTTCGCACAACTGCAAACACATCCGGTTCATAGGTGCTGGTGATTTCCCCTGCCACAATGATCGTTCCTTTCGTAGCAAGCACCTCACATGCTACTCTGGACTGTTCATCCTGTTTCAGACACACATCCAAGATTGCATCTGCAATCTGGTCACACAATTTGTCCGGGTGTCCTTCTGTTACTGCTTCTGCTGTATAAAATTTTCTCATATGAATTCCCTCTCTTTCATGCAAAAAGGCAGGACACCTTCCTTTTTACGGGAACATATCCTGCCTGATGTTTTATATATTGTTTAATTTTCTCATTTAACCTTTTAATCGGCTTTCAATATCTGATGCACTATACAGTACATCTGTTACAATCACCTTATCTCCCTGGATTACAAAAAAGACCGAATAATTGTCTACCAACAATCTTCTCATCTCTTTGCTTCGTTCCGGCTCTGATTCCATAATACGGATTCTCTCAGCCATAGTATCCAATGTTAAAATAGCGTCTGCAATCCGGTTGTATTGATCCATCGCATTTTCTGGTGCCTGAAGAACATAAGCGATGTGATTATATAACTGCTCCATATCAGCCAATGCTTCATTTGTAATCTCAACCGTATAGTATTTCATATCAATGATTCTCCCTGAATTTTGCGAACGCTTCTGCTGCATTTTGCACTCTTCCTGCAGCTATATCATTGTAACCTTTTTCCAATTTCTGATGGATTTCTTCTGTTGTCATGGCATCTGCATGAATCGATACTGGTGCTTTTGGTAAAGAAACAGAAAATGGAATTCCACCTGTAAGAGAAATTTGATTCAAATACATATCAATCGCTGTTGACATAGGAACACCTAACTGAGACAATACTTTTTCTGCCCGCTCTTTGACAGTTGGGTTTACTCTTAAGTTTAATGTTGCTGTTTTTTCCATGATCACACCTCCTTGTTTCTTATATTGTAACGCTTTTGTCGTTACAATTCAAGCACTATTTCTCACATTTTCTAAGTTTTATATCCGATTTTACATTTTCATTATACTCTCAGATTTTCGCTTAAAAAACACATTCCAGATAGATGGCAGATACATCCAGATAGCTGCAAAAGTCCCAGTCTTTAAACACTTTCTGACACTACATCACGCCACATTTCGTTGTACATCCTACATCCTCGAACACTTTTGTGTATGATGGTACTGTCCTTTTCATGCAGCCCTGTCTCATATTCTGCACTTTTCGGGTGCTTTCAAACACTTCCCGGCAACTTCAGTTCCAAAAAGCCACCAAAGAGCTGGAAAAGCGCCCATCTTCGAACACTTTCCCAACACTACAAGACTACACAAGCCGCCACGATCCGTTGCACATCCATTAACTTCGAACACTTTTTGTTCCGTAGTGCCACTTCTTACCTGCAGCTTGTCTCATATTCTGCACTTTTGGGGTACTTTTGAACACTTTCTGACATTACTGACTCCGAAGCGTACTGGAGATATCCAGAGACCGGAAGAAAGTTCCCACTGTTGAACACTTTTTCCCCTTTAAGCTCCTGTTTTTACTGCCACAAGGATGTTCCGGGCTTGTTTCCACTCATAAGAGCAGGTCACCAGCGTCAGAGTTTTCTCACAACCTATGCCATCTACCCCTGTTTCAAACAACGACAGCGCTTTTGCCTGCGCTACATAAGCCTCCAATTCCTGTGGACTCTGAAAAGATGTCCTCTGGAAGTCGAACATGGACACATCGGCTTTCAAAACTGCCGCTATCCGGTACTCCTCCATCCCTCCCGGTGTCTGAAAGAACACCCTGGGATGTGCTTTCCAGTAATCATAGGAGGCGTACTGATCCAGATTCCCGAACATTGCCCCGCTGTTCATGTTGTGACCGTAGATGGTCAGATTTCCCGATTCTCCCAGAATACAGTCTGCCTGGAGGAACAAACTTCCATTGATGTCGTAGTTTCCCCGGTAATCCCTCGGCAGATAATACTCCGGTTCTTCCGGGCTGCTCTGCAGTACCGGATAATCGATGCCACTCTCCTGGATCGTAAGCCAGCCCCGAACATCCGGATACTGACTCTGGAGGGAGCGAAAGTCAACGGCAGGCACTTCCAGTTCTCTTCCAGCCTGTTCTTCTTTTTGTGTTGGAGAGCCCCCGCCCGGAGGAAATTCCTCCGGGAAGTGGGATTTTAAGTCCTCCACCAGTTCCCGGTTCTGCCGGGGGATGATAACAAAATCATAATAAAACAACGCTGCACTCATCATGCAAATGGCACACAACATCACCTGCAACATCCACAGCCTACTCTTCTTTTTTCGTTTCATCTGCTTTTTCTGTCTTTCCATGTTTCTTCTTATAAATCATGGTTGCCATGAGTCCGGCTGCTGATGCTCCCAGAAGAACAAACAGCAGGATTGGTTTCCAGTGGTCATCCCCTGTCTGCGGTACACCCGGTGTTTCCGGTGTTCTTGCATCTTTCATTTCCACCTTCTGGATTTCCATGGTATCTTCCAATGTGAATTTCACATCTTCTGCAATCTCATAACCTTCCGGCGCTGTGATCTCGCGCAAAGTCAGTTCTTCCCCTACCGGAAGTTTCTCTACCAGATGAGGCTTTCCATCCGTTACCCACTCTTCCAGAATCTCACCCTCTTTATTTAAGATCTGCAGCTTGGCACCTTCCAGTTCCTCGCCTGTGGTAATATCCGTCTTGGAAATTTCCACTTTGGAATAATCATCCTTCATCTCCACCTTGGTCACACTGCCATCTTCTTTTACTTCAAACTCGATATCTTCTGCAGATACATAGCCCTCTGCATAAGGCGGCAGTTCTTCGTGAAGGATATACGTTCCTTCTGGCAGTCCATAAACTACGTGTGGTTCTTTTGCACTGATCCACTCTTCTACGATGTTGCCCTCTTTATCGATGATCTGAAGCTTCGCGCCTTCCAGTTCTTCCCCGGTTGTTGCATCGGTTTTCGTAAATTGGCTCTCAGTCGGCTGGTTTTCCACTTCTTTTGTCAGCTTGATTTCTGCAAGGTTCTGGTCTGTGTAAGAGGCATCCATCTCCCAGATTTCTTCATTTGGAAGATATCCCGGTTTTCTCACTTCCTCTTTTACATAATATTTCCCATGATAGAGGTCGCTGTCAAAGGTAAGCTGTCCCTTCTCATCCGTTGCTTTCTTCTCCAGCAGAGTGTCCTTTTCCACAAGAACCTCACCCTGCTGGGAGAGGATATCTTCTTTGGCATACAATCCAAAGATCACGCCTTCCAGCTTCTCTTCTGTGACTGCATCCTTCTTTTCTACAGAAATGGAAATCTTCTGTCGCTCATTTTTATAAGCAACCCCTTCATAAACAACTGCCTGAGTATCATCCTCTACGGTCAGGGTAAATTCTTTCTGTTCCGGGTTCAATACGAAATGGTCACCTGCCACCGTTTCTTTCAGATAATAAGAACCCAATGGAAGATTATTTACCACTGCCTTTCCTTCTGAATCGGTCACTAAAGTTGCCACCAGATCGTCTTTTTCATAACGGATGACCGGATTGCCTTGCTCATCCTTTGCTCCGTCCGGGGAATAAATGGTGTCCTTGGCATACAGTTCAAAGGCTGCCCCTTCCACACCGGATTCTTCATAGACAAAATCATGGAACACTCCGGTATCGGTATCCTCTCCGGTCACTGCATCTTTGATCTTTCCTGCCAGTCTCTTTGCCTTTGCAAGCAGGGAATCCCCCTTCACTTCCACTGGCTGTTCCCCGGTTTTGGTCAGTGTCAGGCTTCCCACCTGCTCATCGTTTGGCTGCTCGACTTCCACGATGACTGCCCCGGTATCGGGATCGATCTGATGGGCGGTATCGGAAGAAACCGTGATCACGATTCCCTCTTTCGGGTTCTCTTTGTAACTGCCTTTTCCGGTCACTTCCAATGGAGAAATTACTTTTTCCCCTTCATACAAGGAACTCTCATATCCCTGTCTTACAAACCCTTCCGGTGCTTTCACTTCTTCGATCCGGTAAGTAGAACATTTCAATTCTTCCGGTGTTACCAGATAGCCTTCCTCATTGGTCTTAAAAACGCTGATGGTCTCTTTCTTCGGATAGAATACCGTCTGCTCTACATATTCCTCTTTTTCCATGTCAAAGATTTTATAGGAAGCTCCTGCTTTTAAAACCGGATTGCCTGTCTGTGCATCCTTTTTCACGATTTTTAACAAAAACTCAAACGGACGGTCATCGAACACACGCCATACCATCGGTTCTCTGCTGTCCTCATCAACCTTCACCAAAAACGGATCGATGGCTTTCAAGTTCTCCGGTACGGTGCTTTCCTCTACCACATAAAGACCATACGGAAGCTCCGGACTGAGAGCATATCCTTTTTTATCTGTAATAAGCTCCTGTACCGGGACAGCCTTGCCATCCACATAGGTCACTGCCACCTCTTCCTTACTGAAATCATAACCTCGGAAATCTTCCGCAGTAAACTGATCCCCATTGGATGGCTGTAATTCCCCACTCTCTACTTTGGAAAGGCTGCTGATCAGATACACCTTAAAACCTGCTCCTTCCACAAGGTCTGTTTCTGTCTGGTCTCCATCTTCGCTGATCTTGATCAGCTGGAACGCCTGCTTTTTCACCTGTTCCTGTACCGTCAGGTCCCTGGTTACCTCTGCCACTTCCTGTCCTTCGTAAGCAAGGTCCACCTCATACTCTGTTGGATCTACCGTATAGCCTTCCGGCGGAGTGATCTCTTTCACATACATTTTCCCCAGATACAATTTGGAAAAATCTAAGGTACCATCCTCCTTGATCACGCCCTGTGCGATGAGGCTGTCTTTTTTGAACAGAACCCCCGTCTTTCCATCCGGGTGGACGATATCCTCTCTGGCATACAGACCATACACAGCCCCGGCAAGGGAACTATCTCCCTGGGGAAGAAAAGCCTGTGTCTCCTTATCGATCTTTTGGATATGGACAGCACCTTTCACCCTCTCATCGGTTGCTGAGATGGTGACCGTCTTTCCGGCTTCCACATCCACCTTATGGATCACATCACTCTGTGCATACTTGTCTGGAGCCTTGATCTCCTTCACATATACTGTTTTGATGGCTGCCTCAAAATAATCACTGACTGCTTTTCCCTCTTCCCCGGTGACTGGCATTTCCATCAAAAGATGCTCACACTTGCTGTCTGTATAAATGCCATACACTGCACCGTCTAAAGGATTCTTGGTATCCGCATCCTGTTTGAAAAGCTCGATCCTTGTCATCTCCAGCCAGTCTACCGTAAAACTTACCGGATTGGCTTTCTCCGATTCAAAGACTCCAATGTCCTGATTGCTGTTTCCTGTGGATAATACCAGCGTTCTCCAGGTTTCCCCTACAGAACCATGCAGTTCCCCGGAGGAATAGTTTCCGGTATGAAGCATTGGGGCAGTCAAATAAAAGGTATCCCCGCCATAGATCTTCAGCGCACCATTCTCTGCGGAAGTTCCCTTTGTCTTGTTATAAATGGTGATGTCTTTTGGTACATTGACTGAAATGTAGTTTCGGTGATCCCCGGACAATGTGATATCCGGTGTTTTCTGTACATTTCCATTTCGGACTGCTTTTACAGAAGTCTTGGAAAGGGAGATTTCCCCCTTCGGCGGCTCTTCCATAGCAAACAGGTGGTCAATATAGGCGATCACGCCTGCGTTTACCAGATCTTCATACTTACATCCTGTAAATCCTGCCTCACCTGCATAGGCATAGCTGGCTGCGATGTGGGTATATACATATTTCTCTTCTGCACTTTTCCCGGACAGATAACTGCCTGTAATATCCCCGGCGCCGCCATAACCATAATACAGCACCTTCTGCAAGTTCTTATTGCTGTCCAGTACCTGTGCCACATAGTCTCCACTCGGCGGTGAGGAACGATGGGATTCCAGACAGTAAGCGATCTTTCCATTGACCGTAAACCAGCAGGTTAAGTAATTTCCAATATAACTTGGATAGTAGATGGTCTCCCCTTTTTCCAGATGTACGGTTTCCTTTGCTCGGAACGTGTTTTCCGCACCGGAAAGCATCATCACTTCCCCATCCTCAATCTTTTCTTCCAGTTCTCTTGCTGCCTGTGCATCCGCATCTTCCCCGGATATCGTCACTTCCACATCCGGGATCTCCTGCACAGGCGTCTCCGAATCTTCTTCAGAATTCGTATCCTCCTTCTGTTTCTGACCGCCATTTTCTTCTGTATGAGCCTGCCCTTCCGTATCCGTCAGGATGATCTTTCTGCTCACAGAATAGCTGTCACGCGCATCCTTTGGCACAACCCAGTAGGTTGCAATATAGGTTCCTGCCTGGTCAGGGTGGTAGCTCCCTCCATCTTCCGCTTCGATACGTTCCAAGGTAACATCCTCTTGTTCTGAATTGTAATGGATACCTTCCATACAAGTCTCTGCCATAAAATCCTTGTCGGAAATATCTTTCGTGATATCTTCTGCTGTTACCAAATGTTTCGCAGCTTCTGAAGCTTCCTCTGTCTGTTCCGTTTCAGATATTTCTACGCTCTCCGTCACTGGCTCTGACGGATTTTTTGTTTCTGCCGCATGGACATCCGCTAAGTTCCCAAGCGGACTAAGACCCATGAGCAGTGCGAGCCCAAAGGCTGCAAGTCTTGTTTTGATATTCCTGCTCTTCATTGCATTCTCCTTTTTTCGTTAAAAATACCGCAGAGGATTTCCCCTGCGGCGTTGTTATCTACTGACTTCTGTTTTCTTGTGACTGGCTTTTTTCTTTCCCACTTCCTGTCTTGTACGCTTTAGCGCATCGGTCACAGATCGGCTGGAAATCCCATTCTGATGGCAGCCTTCCACGATTCCCATAAAATAAAGATCCGAGGGGATGGCAGGCTGATCCTTATAGGGTGCATTCATGGTATATGCCATGACTTCCCGTTTCACACCATCCTTTCCCTGAACAAGAACAGTCTCCTTCCCATACAGGTGGGGATACCCTTCATAAAAGTCCAGGCTTTTTTCACACTCCGGTGTGATCTTCCAAAGCACCCCTTCCACCCGGCTGCCCTCTTCCGGCAAAATAGTGGCAACACCGCATCCTTTCCCCCTGCCACAGAAGGTCAGGCGGTATCCCTCCAGCTTGACCTTCTCCACTACGGAAGCTGCCGGACAGCGGTACGCCATCTGGTCTAAGTTCATGTTGCTGCCATAGGCAAAATAATAGGATTCTTTCATCTCTTACCTCCTAACGGGCATCCTCCGCCCGATGATTTCGATTCAAACATTCATAGGTACTGCGGTCATATCTCCATGCCCTGTCACCCTCCAGATTGGCAAGCAGATGTTCCCGGACATTCTTATATTCCGGTCCAATGAGCCCCAGCCGCAATAAAAAGGTACGGAAGGTAAATGCCGGATTCTCTGTGATCTCCGTTTTCCGCATCTGGGTGCATTTCTGATTGATGGCCTGGGCAGAGATGGCAAGAGCCAAAGTGATATTTGCCCGCACTTTTCCTGCATGGAGGGTACTCTCAAAACATCTCCACTCCAAAGTTCCTTTGGAAAACACTGCATGAAGGTTCAACGCATAGTACCGGGTATCGTCATAATGATCATGGCTTCCATCCCTGCCCCCATACCATACCCGTTTCAACTTTTCCATGGAAATGGTGCTGTTTGGCATCCGGCGGATCTTCTCCAGCACAATGGGGCGTACCTTCTGGCAATACTCCTGTTCCCTTGATGTCTGCACCTTCAATGCCTTAAACAGGATGTCCTCTTTGGAATACATAATGGTCATGGCATTTTTAAGGCTTCTTGGGGTGTGATTGGAAGCATCCACATGCACATGCTGCCCGCAGGATGTATTTACCTTCGCCCCATGATGCCTGAGACACCGCACCACTTCCTGCAATTTTCCCATTTCTCCATAGGAAAGTTTCGGACTGACCATCTCGGTGCTGTATTCTCTTCCGGCAGGAACCATGCGTCCACGCTCCCTGCGTTCCGTATAGATGCTCCCATCATACATGAACTTCCATTTCTTTCCTTCCTGATCTGTCACAGACCAGACCCCATAATATCCGCCATTGCAAACCGCCCTTGTTCCAAACAGCTCTGCCACTTTCTCCGCAGCCCTCTGCCTGGTGATCCCTGTCATCTCAATCTCTGTACCAAAATACTGATCCTGAATTCCAATTGCCATACTGCCTTACCTCTTTGTCTTTTCATCCTCTGCCCGGATTTCTGCATCTGCCTGCCGAAGAAGCGTTCCGATGGCTTCGATCACGTTGACGGTCACTCCATTTCCGGCCTGTTTATAAAGCTGGCTGTCCGAAGTCTCCTGTTCTATGCGGTCAATCTGCCAGTCATAAAAGCCTTGCAGCCGCAGACACTCCCTTGGCACCAGCCTCCGGATTCTACCCCGATAGGCAACTCCATGCCGATCCGTGGCAGTAATGGTGAACATCGGCTCTTCCGGCTCCTTCATCCTCCGGCCATTCTGCCGGGTTTCTTCTCTTCCCGGAGTCAGCACTGCCCTGGCACCTTCCTCTTTTAAGACACCGGAGCATTCCCCTTTATGATTATGGATGCCGGACTGTCTGGTATTCAGACACCTGCACTGCTCTGTGACAAGAGGCGGCACAGACAGATCCACAAAATGAAGCGTTCCCTGCTGGATTCCTGTGGTAAGGGTATGGGCGATCTGATGCCCCACACGCCCTCTTCTGGTATTCATGCCTGCATATCCTAAGTCAATGCTGTCTCCCGGATACGCCATCTTATATCCCTGCTTGGTATTCTCCTTGATGGGAATACCCATCTCATACAATCCAGTTTTTCCACCCATACCGCCTGCCAGCGATGTCAAAGTACAGCTTAATCCTTCCGGGCTGTACACTCTTTTCCCTTGGCTGCCTGTTCGGATTTGTATAAGAGACGTTCCATTTGCTGCTGGGAAAGGTAATATTTTTCCGGCACATCTTCGATCAAGATATCCGACAAGATACACCCGTTTTCTGGATTGGGGGACTCCAAAATCCTTGCTGTTAAGCACTTTCCATTCCACACCGTACCCCAGCTCAGATAGCGTACTGAGGATGGTGTGAAACGTCCTGCCTTTGTCATGCGAAAGCAGTCCGGGAACATTTTCAAGGATGAAATACGCAGGTCGCTTGTCTGCAACCAATCTGGCAATCTCGAAGAACAGAGTTCCTCTGGCATCTGCAAATCCTTCCCGCTTTCCGGCGATAGAGAATGCCTGGCAAGGAAATCCTGCACACAAAAGATCAAAGTCCGGCATTCGTTCAGTTTCGATTGTTCTTGCGTCATTGCAAAACCACTCCCCTTCTGTGTCGAACAGCAATCGGTAGTTCTTATCCGCATAAGCATCCACCTCGCAGTGTCCCACACAGGTAAAACCGCCTGCACGTCTTAACCCTTCCCGGAATCCCCCGATCCCGCTGAATAAATCAAAAAATCGAATGGTTGCGGCTATCAACCTCCTTTGCTGAGAAAAAGCAGGCGGCATGGTTTCTTTTCCACACCGCCTGCAAGTTTTATGGTTCTATTTGTTTGGCATTATGCGATCTCTTCGGTTTCTTCCCCGGATTCCGGAATCTCTTCTTCCTCTGCATCCTCAGAAATTTCTGCATCCGCCTCTTCCTCTGCGGCTTCCACTGTTTCGGTTTCCGCTTCGGTAGTCTCTTCTTCATAGACATCTTCCGCAGTTTCTTTTGCTTCTTCCAGTCTATCTGTTTCTGCGTTTTCTTCCGGCTGTTCCAGTTCCTTCCATTTGGCTTCTACCTCTTCCACCGCTTTTTCGATGATGCGGATGATAAAATCTTTCTGTTTGATGCCTTCCTTTGTGACTGCCCATTTGACTCTCTGGAATAATTCCTCTGTGACCTGTACTGCTAATGTTCTTTTTTCCATGCTTTCTTCTCCTTTGTTCTCCAGTCTGTTAAAGTGTTCTTCGATCACCTGCCGGATAAAGATCTGTGTACTTGTTTCCCTTTCTTCGATCTCGGCTCGTACCTTCTCATGTAATTCCACCGGGATCTTTCCGCATATGTTCTTCATCTCTGCCATAAGCGTTTTCCCCTTTCGTTTTGTTATACACAACATACTCCAAAATTTGAAAGAAAGCTATTCACAATACCCACTAAAGAATCCATGTCAAATGTATGCAAAACCCAAGCATATCCAACAATGCCATACTTTCCTTGCCCATAGGCCTCACCCCCTTTACTCCTGCTCCATCTGAAATAAAAAATCCAGCATCTGACCGGGAATTTCTTCCTTTTCACATGCTGGCATCCGTTCCACATCGCCACATTTTAACTCTTCCCGAACAGCCTCCTGAATGAGTCTTTTTAAAGTTTCCCTCTCTTCTTGTTCCAGGATCACATCCACCAGATACTGGTTCCTCTGCCCTGTCGGAATCTCCATCAAAAGCTGCCACGCTTTTTCATGTTCCGGGTTCTTAAGGTTTGGGCGGAAGGAAAAGACCGGGCGGCTCACAGCGTCCTCATCTGCCCCACAATCCGTTCATATCCGGCAGCGTTGGCATGGACGTCCGTCAAGTAAATCGGGCGACACAGGCGGTCCTGCTCGCTTACACGGTGTTTAAAAATAGCAGCACCGCCTCCCATGAAAACGGAAGGGACTGCCCGCAGGTCAAAGCCTGCCTCGGTGATCGCAGACAGGATTTTCTCAATATAAAGCCTGCCCTGCCTCTCAATCAAAGACACCACTTCCGCAGGCATGCTGCTGGGTTTTCCACGTAAGACACGCTCGATCTGCGTCTCCGTTACCGACAGTCCTGTATTTCTCCTTACCTGTTCTCTGATCTCATCCATACAACGGATGACACCCAGTTCCAGACTTCTACAGGTAGCTGCGTTAGGAACAGCATTATCAAGCCGCATCAAGTCCACCGTCCAGCCTCCGATATCCACAAGAAGCACAGAAGGCTCATCTTTTAAATACTCTGGATAAAGAGCCAGAGCTGAATATCCCTGGGGGAACAATTTCACATCCTCAATCTGGATCTCATAGCGTTCCCCTTCATATAAAAAACGGATTAGCTGTTTTTGAAATAGATATTCCTTGAATTTCTGTTTTTCCCTTCCAAACCCGGTAAGGGGAAGTCCGGCTGCAAGAACAACTTTCGCTGTCCTTTCCCCCTTTCGCTTTCGAATCTCCTGTGCCAGCGCTGCCAGCGTCAAAAGATAATAATTGTCGTTGGCGGTCTTGTCCTTTACCAATGTCTGTCTCCCAGTCCCACACACATAATATTCTCCCTGGTACTGGAGAACATTCTGCATGGTATAGGGTTCGTATTCATACCGGATGATCCCTGTGGGGAAACACACCTGCTTTGTTTTGATGGCATAATATCCATGGTCGATTCCAATGACCATCACTTACCACTCCCTTCTTTTCTGTTCTATGTAAAATTTCCGTTGAAAGAGCCCTTGCCCCCAAAGGCGCGCCCCGGCAGGCATTCTTTTCTTTCCAGCCTGTTGTTCTTCCTACTCCTGGTCTCGAAAAAATGTTTGGACAGGAAGATAATGCAGTGTTCCTTCCAAAACAAGAGCCTGTCTTTGAAAGCGAAGGATTCCCTGGCTCTGTAACTCTATCATTTCGTAATATGCTTTCTTTGTTAAAAAATAACGATGATATATTCCCGCTTCCTCAAACTTCTCTGTCTGCTTCAACACTAAAAACTCCACCATATACCGGGTGTCCGGTGCAAACCGTTTCTCACATAGCATGGCATCTCCCTGTACTGCCTTCACACCCTCCGACTCCCTGGCTACTGCCAATAATTCATGGATACTGATACTCACCTTTGCTATCACCTCCCTTCCAAAAGAAAAGACAGACACCTAAATGATGCCTGTCTCTTCTGGGATTTCCATTCCCTTTTCTTTATAGATCTTTTTGACTAATTCTTTTAGTTCCTTCCGGATCTTTCTGTCTGGTACATTGTTACAAAATTCCTGTAACCATCTATCCTGCAAATATAAATCAATTTCGGTTATATCACAAGAAACAATACTGCAGGTTTCATCATATAACTGTTCCAGTCTTTGAAAATGTTCTCGGAATTGTTCTCCATAATGATGCCAAATATCCAGGTTCAATCTTGTCAGACCAAGGAAATCGGTAACATACGTCAGCCTGTCCAAATCTGAAAATGTCATTTTTTCTTTTCCCAGCAGGATTTCCCTGTCACGCTTTCCACATAAAAACAGGAAAGCAAACCGTTCTATATCGCTCTGATGCATAATCATTCCCCTTTGCACAAATAATTCCTTATTACGAAACATTATAAAAAGTGAAATCAGTAAAATCAATATAAAGTTTCTTTATTGCGAAACATTGAGAAATGAGAGGATTCTATCATGCAGAAGATCAGACCAGACATGGATATCGGCAAAAATATCCAAGCCATCCGTTATCAAAATAAACTTACGCAAGACCAGGTCATTGCAAAATTAAACCTGATGGGTATCTCCATGTCCAAAAGTACCTATGCCAAGCTGGAAACCAACCGTATGAACATCAAGGTATCGGAACTTGTTGCCCTTGCAAAAATCTTCCATACCGATATCAACACATTCTTTTCCGGGCTTCTCTAAACCGGAAAAGAAACATTTCCTATAATTCTTCTCCCCTCTTCTTTTCCCACTCTCCTTTATCTTTGTTCCCTCCACTCTCTCTTACATTGGGATTGCTTTTGAAATAATTCCTCATATCGAAGAAGTATATCCATACTGTCTTGTGTAAAATCAAAGGACTGAAGCATAGGGTATCGCGGCAATGCACTTGGGACATATTCTAATTGTTCCAACTGCTTAGATGTGTATTTTTTCTTTCTGGCTTCACTATATGGCAAAAGACCGTATTCCGTCTTATACGCTGGAATACGGTCTTTCTTCATTTCCTGTAATGCTTCAATCATATTTTTATGATGGTGTCGGGATTTATAGGTATCTATCTGCCCTCTGGTCATGCCGACAGCCGATGCAAAATCCGATATCCTTTTATAGAATTTCCCTTGAATCTTACATCTTGGAATAAAAGCAAATACCTCAGTCTTGGGCCACCCACATTCATCCCGTAATTGCTTCACTAAACGGAAACATTCTATAAACGAATATTCTGGTTTATAGCGCTGTTGTCCATATACTAACAGCTTGGAGATATTATATTCCCTGCATAAAAAAGCAGCATTCTGATATACTTTCCCTTCATACTCAATTTCATATCTTTTCCCATTATTCCTGATCGGCAAATAAATAGCTTCCTCCAATGTTTTCCCATATTTCAAGCGTTCAAAAACATTGCAGGGCTGCACTTGATACTCCGCACACAATTCTACCAATGTATTATAGGATTTTCCTTCAAAACATATCGGTTCTTTCTGCAATAGTTCAAGAACAATTTCTTCTAATGTCCTGTTTCTTGTATGGATTCTGGCTGAAATGGAAATCTCTCTAATTCCAAATGCTGTTGCCACCTCATATCTGCTCTGATATTTTTTGCCCCATAGCATAATTTTCTTCTCTTGTGCCTCTTTGCAACGATCTACCGCTTCTTCTACTGTTTTGCACCTTTGTATGTAATGTGCTAATGAATTCCAAGGTAATCCATATTCTTCAGCCAACGCTTTAGGCGAACGATATAACTTTCCATTGTATTCAAAAAGTCGCCCTCTTCCTCGCACATCATTGACACACATTTGCATTGCATCTTCTAGCGACCAGCCTCGGCGCCGGAAGGAATATATTCTTTGACGGTCAATTCCATATTCCTCTGCCATTTCTTTTATCGTTTCATATGTTTTCCCATCATAGCAATACGCCATAGTCATCACCTCTTCTCTTTACCACACCAGTATACCCACTTATCGTAAAAAAGCTATTCGGACATACCACTAAAATATTACCTTTATACCTGTCTATTATAGACAATAAAAAACCTGCTACAAGGATGTCTTTCCTCATACCAGATATCAATACTTTCTTCCTACTCCATACACATTTTTTCTCATTACTTGTGTATCATGTACCTATATTGTCATGTAATCCTACTGTGTACACGCTATGTACAGTAAGCACATGGGGTTCAGTTTACATCTGCAAATATAATTTCCGGACGATTCACCAGTGCTCTTGCAATTGCTACTCTCTGCTGCTGTCCTCCGGATAACTGATTTGGCAGATTATAAATCCGGTTTTCAATCCCCAGAGTTGCAATAATATCATTTACATACGCTTCATCCACTTTTCTTCCATCCAGCCCCAGTGGCAGTACAATATTTTCCCAGACATTAACAGATGAAACCAGATTAAATGCCTGAAAAACAAATCCGATTTTTCTTCTGCGGAAAACAGCAAGGGCATCTTCCTTCATCCTGTATAAATCTTTCCCTGCTAAAGTAACACTGCCTTTTGTCGGGGTGTCTAGCCCTCCAAGCATATGAAGTAATGTACTTTTACCCTATCCTGTCAAGTAATATCCAAAAAAAATTGTCGATTTTTGCAATTAAAGAAAACCATTCTTATCGCTTCTTCTGTACTGGAAAAGGATTTTTCCTCTCCAATTCCTGTCCTTGAATTTCCATCTTTTTTATAAAGATGTGTTGCTGACTGTCAGCTTCATATTGAATTGCTACACCAAGATCTTTCTTTATAAATGCGGCAACTCCCATATCTGCAATAACCTCCTGCCCTTCTTTCTCCTGAAAGCTGATTTTAGGGAAAGCTCCGGATAATTTTTCTGTAATATACAGTTCCATTTTTTCCAAACTCTCAAATGGCATAGCCTGTACTCTTTGTAATATCTCCTGCAAACGTTCCTCTCTCATAATACATCTGCAATGATCAACACCAAATACCATAGCAAGGCTGTGTCCGCAATCCCAGGATACATGAATCTGTCCGGCATCATCTACAAACTGTACGGTTCCTAAATCACCGGGACTCAGTTTTACATACGGATCAGCTTCCATATCTTCCAACTCTACCCGACACCCCGGTGGGTACATATTTCTTAACACAATTCTTTCCGCATTACTTATCACTGTTTTCTTCCTTTCTCCAATCCGGCTACCGTCCCAAAGACTTCTCTGGAACATTTCCCTCCAACAAATGCTCTCTTTCTTTATTCCATTCCAGCACCTTTTCCATAGCAGCTTCCAACTGGTCTTCTGTCGGTTCTCTTGTATAGGTTCTATATTCCTGAAAATATTCTTCCAAAGTGTTCTGCTGTATCTCCAGTTCCTCTTTATCATAACAATCCGGCTCTTCCAGCTCCTTCAACTCCTGCAAGATTTCCCAACATTCCAAAACACTGTCTATCTCCTGCATTTCAAGCAGATAAGATAAAAATGTTTCCTCTGGCATAATACTGAAATAGCATCGGTCAAACCATTGCTCAATATACATGCGTTCATCAGAACCATTGGTATGTGTACCACAAATCAAATCTGCAACAAAGTTTTCAAATAGTTCACCGATTGATAGCCCAACTTTTCCAGACTTCCTACAGAGCTCTTCTACCTCATCTTGATACAACCTGATAGAAATAGTCCGCTTCAGGCTTTTTTCATAGGGTTCTATATCTTCGCCTGTCTCGCAGAAATGCAGATATGTATCCGTATAAATGTTTTCCATATCGCAAAATCTCCGGCTCATTGCCACATAATCCTTACTTTCCCGGTCCCATTCCAGCCGGTAATGATGTTCCCTTGCATGTTCCTCTAAATCTTTCCGTATGATATTTCTGGTTGCTTCCGGCAACTCCGCAATAAAAAAGCTTGTATCTGGAACTGCTAATACTCTTTCTTTTACCACATTTGTCCTCCTTACTTGTAACTATTTCTTGCACGCGGCAAATTCCCCAGTACGTCCATATAGAGGATAATTCCCTGCGAGTCCAGATGTACGGTAATAAATTTCTGTATTTCCTGTAACAGATCACGATCAGAAAACCCAGCCTGGTAGCCAATAAAATTCCTGATTTTTTCTACAATATCCCGTTTACGGAACTCTTGTAACACCAGAATCGGAATCGTGTGCTGACCTCCCATAGCATTATATGGTAGCTTTTTCACAGTCTTTCCATAAAATATATTTCAAGATACATGGCTCTTCTCCCCTTCTTTCTTTTCTAAATTTTCTTCTAAATAAAAGAAGAGGAAGACACCGCAGCGTTTTCCTCTTCTTTTATTAGTCTTTTCTGACTGTATAATCGTATTATAAATTACTTAGCATTACCGGCTGAAAATTTTTAATATCTAACCTTTTTGCAAAATATTCCATATTATCTAAATCACTTTCTGAGAAATATGAAATATACCATTTACACGAATGTAATACTCTCTTTCTAATCTCAACAAAATAATCCATATCTACAGAAGATAACGAATGACCTAATATAAATATTTCATTTATATTTATAAGAGAGTCAAAAAAATTTTGATTCATTTGTATAATACCAAACGTATCTTTATATGTCTTTTGAAAATAGGCTTTAATGATTTCTTTTGTTTCAGTTATTCTAAAATCTTCATCATCATCTTGTATATATATTCCATGTTCTTCCGCTGCATTAAATGGAGAAACAGCTCCGTACTGAAAAGTAGAAATATCATGATGTCCCACTACAAGTTTCTTACTGCTCAGGGCTTTTCCATGAATGTATAAAATATTCTCAGCAGGTACTTTATATGCTCTTTCTAATGTATCCGTATAATTAAAATTTAGAATCTTACACGTATTATTTATTATACGCTTTGATACCAAAGGTAAAACGTTTGTATCTATTTGCTCAATCCATTTCTTAAAATAATATGGAATATAAGATGCAAATGCCAAATCCTGCTCAACCATAAATTGAAAGTCATGATTAGCACTGTCTTTCCAATTTTCATCACCATAATCAAGATAATATGAAGCATTTTCTTCTTGCACTTGATATTTATCTAATTCGCCTAAAGCCATTTCAAATTGAAACCACAATTCTTCTTCTGGTATATATTTACATATAGCTTCATAAAATTCACGAGCATATATTCTCAAATACTCCTTAAAATCATAATACGAAGTGGGCAAATTGTGTGCCCGATCAAAACCATTTCCTATAATAACCAATCTGTCCAATTTCTTTTCTCTCCTAGTAAATATGTTCCAAAAATGTTTGCACTGCTACACAAGCAGCTGTTAGACTTCCGATAAAAGCTGTTAAAGATACTATTAACGAAGAAGCCATTTCTAGCAGATGTACAATTCTGGAAACATTTTGATTTGTACTATTAGGAAACAGTAATCTCCTTACCTTCTGTATTAAAAAATAAAATGTTTTAATGAACGAGATAAGTATATAACACAAATAGGAACACACGATTATGCCCCCTATGCAAAATCCTATATCTCCCAAGTGAGACCCCTTTTTCCAATTAACAAGAATATAATGTATCTCCCAAGAAAATATAATTAAAACAGAAAATGCAGTAATGGCATGGATGCTTACTGTAACTATCTTTTTCTCTTTAGTTTCTCTCGATAAAGCAGGAAAACTAATAAACCAAAATGCAATACATGTGGCTCCTATTGATAAACGTGTTTCATTTGCTCCACCACTATATAAGGCTGGATATGCACCAATCGTTAACATTAAACATCCCATTAACAACAAACCCATATTAAGACTAAGTGCTATTTTCCTTTTATTTTCACGTATCAATGTACCCATTTTAAACATCTCCATTCGTATTCTATTTCTAAGTTAAATTATTAACCTATCATATTTTCTTTGGTTTTTATATTACTTTTAATGCTTATTTTTCTTTATATTTTATTGTACCACTTTTTCAATAATCTTCCTATATCTTATTTTCATAATGATGTCAAAAACCGCTAATACTCTTTCTTTTACCACATTTGTCCTCCCTGTTTGTAAGCATTCCTTGCCACCGGCTGATTCCCCAGTACATCCATATAGAGAATAATTCCCTGCGGGTCCAGATGTACGGTCATAAATTTCTGTATTTCCTGTAACAGATCATGATCAGAAAATCCAGCCTGACAGCCAATAAAATCCCTGATCTTTTCTACAATGTCCGGTTTACGGAACTCCTGTAACACCAAAATCGGAATCGTGTTCTGCCCTCCCATAGCATCATAGGGCAACGCTTTCCGCAATTCTTCTAAGAGATGCCGGTAATAATCAACTACCACCTGGTCTGTTTTCCATGCTTTTTCCTCACAATCCCGGAGTAAAAAATCATACTCTTTTTTTGCCTGTTCCATTTCTTTCAGGATTTCTACTGCCTCCACAGAGCAATACCCTTTCTCTTCTATCAGTTCCATCAGTTCCTCCATAGAATATGTTTCAAGATACATGGCTCCTCCCCCATCTTCTTTGCCTAATTTTCTCCTAATACAAAGAAGAGGAAGACACCGCAGCGTTTTCCTCCTCTTTTATGAAATCTTTTTCTCTACCAGAATCCAGGACAATAAGCTCTCCCGGTTCTTTCTTATCCTACTGCTTCCAGAAATTCGTCCCTGTATTTCCATACAATTTCAATATGTTCCGGATCATAAAAATTTATGACTTCAATCAGCTCATGCAGAACTTCATAAGATAGCTCTTCCAATCCCTTATATTTTACAAAAAGTTGCAGTCCCTCTGATTTCTCCTTTTGTTTTTCCTCCTCCCCTTTTAAAATTTTTGCTTCTATCTCCTGTATCTTTTGCTGATAAACTGCTGTCTTCTCCATACAGGTTTGTTTTCGTGCCAAGTAATCCTTCAGGGAAATCTGTTCTTCTGCATATTGTTCATACAATTCCATTTTCTCCTGTTTACAAAGCGCCAACTTCTTTTCATATTGCTTTTTCCGATATCGGAGTTTCGGAATATTCAAAGTCTGATTGGCTTTCTTTAACTGCTTTATGGTATCCTCTGCAAGGGCTGCCTGCTGTCTTATCAAAATTAGCACCAGTTCTTCCAACTCTTTCTGCTTATATTTCTTTGGATAACAGGAAGCATTGGGGGCTGTCGTAACACTTTTACAATAAATCGGCTTTTCTTTGTATTCTGTCCGTATCCGCATTTTCCGACCACAATGCCCGCAGCGGATCAAGCCTGCAAAAATATTCTCAGAAGACGGTGTAGACCCATGATATTTTCTGTCCTTCTGTACCATGTCCTGGATCTTCTGAAGCTCCTGCTCCGTCACAATCGCTTCGTGTCCTCCTTTTACGCAAATCCAATCCTCTCTTGAAATATATCGGTACTCTCTTTTTGACGGAACCCTGGTTTCTGTTTTCCCTCTTACCGTCAGTCCTGCATAAACCGGATTAAACAAAATCAGCTTTACTAAATTTCCGTCCCAGAATTTCACAGATTTCTTTGCTTCTGGCGCCCAGCCTTTCCTTTGAAGATATACGGTAGGTGTTTCAACTTCTTTTTTATTCAGGTCCCTGGCAATGTCTGCATAGGTCTTTCCTTCCAACCTTTGGTCGAAAATCCCCCTTACAACGGAAGCTGCCTCCGTATCCAGATGAAGTTTTGTATGAACACCGTCATGGAAGCAATATCCGTATGTTGGGATTGAACCATGATATTGTCCCATTTCAGCCTGTTTCCTCATAACTTTTTTGATATTGTCGGAACAAATCTGGGGATAAATCCCATTGATCAGGTTCTTAAATTTAATCTCCGTATCCTTTCTTTCGGAAGGTTTCTGGCTGCTGTCATAAAAATCATTGATTGAAATAAAGCGCACCCCAAGGAACGGAAATATTTTTTCGATATAGTTTTGTGTTTCTATGGTATCCCTTCCCAGGCGGCTCAAATCTTTGACAATGATACAGATCCGTTTTCTCCTGGTAATCAGCCCCATCATGCGCTTAAATTCCGGGCGGTCAAACGTTGTACCGCTGTAACCGTCATCTACAAAGAAGAAAAGCTTTGCCCCTGCAAACTCCGGCTGTTTTTCTACAAAATGCTGGATCAAAAGCCTTTGATTTTTAATGCTGTTGCTTTCCTCCATTTTTTCTTTATCATCTCTGGAAAGACGCAGATAAGCAAAAACAAAATCACACTGCATACGGAAGACCTCCTTCCATATTGTCCAGTTCTTTTTCCAGCTCCTTTTCAAATAAATCCCCAAACCAGAACACGATTTCCACATAGTCTTTGGAATATACCGTAATCTTTTCAATAAAGCGGTCCGCAATTCCTTTCTCTATCTTCTGAAATCTTTGGTACTTTAGAAGTTCCTCTGTCCAATCCATTCTTGCCTTCACCTGATCTAACAGGTGTTGTCCACGAAGCTGTATCTGCTTCATATTCTGCCTGGCTGCTTGTTGTTCTTCCTGATAGATTGATTTAATCTCCTGATATTCCTTGCAGTCCAACAGCCCGGTAGCATAATGCTCAAACAAGGTTTCCAGTTTTCTTCCATATTTCTCATACTTCTGTCTGGCATTTTTTATTTTTTCTGCTACCTCCTGCTCCAGCTTTTGATAAAACTCTGCACCATAGGTTTTCTTGCTTTCTACAGCAAGCTGGATCTGGTAGCGGAGTGCTGCCTTGACTGCCTGATTGATGTAGATTTCATTCACCGTCCGGAAACATTCCGTATGATCTGTAAGGGAAAAGGAAGGGCATTTATAAACCATATATTTGTGTTTCTCATTACCTCCGCTCCTGCTCCTTCCAAGACGTCTTCCGCAATGCCCGCAGAAAATCCTTCCCTTAAAAGGACCATCTGCCCCCTGTTTTTCTTTTGGGTTTGCAGCCCAGTTATCCAACGTATCTTTCCAGCGTTCCTTTGCAATTTCCTGTGCTTTCTCATAAATCGCCCGTTCCACAACTGCTTCCCAGGCATTTTCACACACTTCCCACTGCTCTTTTGGTTTCATCTGAAGAGGAATATTCTGCGCAAGCATCTGTTTTGTTTTTCCATAAACAGCAGCACCAATGTAAACGGGGTTCTGTAAAATCTTCCTGATACCGTCTGATCTCCATAACCGCCTTTTCTCCGGCTCCTTTCCCTGCTTCCTTTTCTGATAGCTGTCCTCCGGTCCTAATACCTTTCTGCCATTCAGTTCCCTTGCAATATCATAGCTTGACATTTCTTCAAACACATACCAGTAAAAAATCTGCCGGATTATTTCTGCTTCCTCTGATTCCGGCACCAGCTTCTTGCTGTTTTCCTCTGCCCTTTGATATCCATAAGGAGGTCTGGAACCCCAAAACTCTCCCCGTTCCCTGGACAGCCGGTGTGCCTGTACCAGTTTCTCTGAAACTTCCCTGGCATAATAATCATTCATAAAGTGCTTCAAAATATTGGTGGTCCGGTCTTCTACACAAGCCGGGTTTGCACTGTCATATTCGTCCATAACGGAAACAAACCGGATATTTAAGGTTGGGAAAATCACGTCAATCAAATCGACAGCATCTAAGGCGTCCCTTCCAAACCGGGCAAAATCCTTTACAATGATGCAGTCAACCTTTTTATTTGCCACATCTTCCATCAACTCTTCAAATGCGTCCCTTTGGAACGTTGTACCTGTCACACCATTATCCGCATAGACTTTTACCACCAGCATTTCCGGGTGTTTCTTTGCGTAGTCTTCACAGATCTGTTTTTGGATATAAATGGAATCCCTTCTGCCATGCCCTCCGTCCTTTTCGGAAAGCCTTACATAGATATAGGTTCTCAGATACTTCATTTCCGGCTTACTGTTTTGTCTTTTCTGTCCTCTTTTGCTTACCTTAGGCACTTGCTTCCGCCCCCTTTCCTTTCAGGAAGGCTTCCACACGCTGATCCGGCTTTGCCCTATTTACTGTTTCCAGCAGTCCCAATACCTTTTCAAATTCATCTTCAAACCAAAAATGAATGATAATGCGCTTCTGCTCATATACCTCAATCCGTTTGACCAGATTTACCAGCATTAAGCGGTCCACTTCCGTCCGGTCCCGATATTCCAGAAAATATTCCAGCCACTCCTGCTGTTTTTCAAGGGTTTCCCGCAGGTTTCGGATTTCCCTTTGCTGGCACTCCATTGCCTGCCGGATTTCCTCTAAAGACTGGTCATACTTTGCTTTGAAGGTTTCAAATTCTGTCCGGTCCAGGATTTCTTCTGCAAAACTGTCATACAGTTTTACTTTAATGTTTAAGATCCTCTGGCTCTCCTTTTCCAGCATCTCCAGTTTTTTGTCTTCTTCCAAAAGCCGCTGTCTTGGGATCGAGGCAGTTTTTACATACGCCAATATCTCCTTCAGTTCCACCAGAACAGAAATATAATGCAGGATTGCTTCTGTCACAGCCCCTACCAGTTTTTTCTCACTGATATTATGGGAACTGCACTGCTTTTCATAAAGGGAAGTCGAACATACATAATAGTGGTGGACTTTATCCGGGCTTTTCAGTACCATGCTTTCTTTACAGTCCCCGCATTTTACCAGGCCGGAAAGAAGCGCCAGCCCCTTTGCCCCTCTCATGGTATCCATTTTCATCAGGTTACCTACCACTTCATATTGGTGTCTGTTGATAACCGGCTCAAAGGCATTTTCATACCGTATCCACTCAGCTTCCTCTTTGTGGATCACAACCTTTACTTTATGGTTTGGCGTTGTGGTTTTTCCCTGTATCAGCACTCCGGTGTAGCGTTCATCAAGAAGGATACGACGCACCATAGTTGGCATCCAGACCGGTTTTTCCGTCAGACGGAACCCTGTCTTTAATTTCTGTTTTAAATATACCTGCTTATACCGAAGAGGCGTCAAGATCCCACGCCGGTTTAATTCTTCGGATATATCCGTTAGGCTGCAGCCCTGCATTTTCATGTGGTAAATATCCCGTACAACAGAAGCTGCCACTTCGTCCATAACTAGCTTATGTTTATCCTCTTCGGATTTCAGATAACCATAAAAAGCAAAAGGTGCTACACACTGCCCGGCTGTCATTTTGACATACAAATGAGAGCGCACACTTTTGGAGGTATCCGCAGGATAAAGGTCATTGATTAAACTTTTAAATCTCAGGGTAAGGAAATCACGATTTGGCGTGAGGCTGTCATAATTGTCATTGACAAGGATCAGGCGCACACCCATTTTCGGCAGGATACGTTCCACATACTGTAAAACACCGGAAAAGTCCCTTCCATAACGGGAAAGGTCTTTGACAATAATACAGTCTGCTTCCCCCTCTTCCAGCATACGCAGCATTTCCTGAAAACCAGGGCGGTTAAAGTTTGTGCCGGTATATCCATCATCCACACATTCTTTTACCACCTGAATTTCAGGGTGGCTCTTCAGGAAGCTATGAATCAGTATCCTCTGGTTTGATATGCTGTCGCTTTCCCTGTTATCACCATCTTCATCAGAAAGGCGCAGGTAAACAACCGCACGATAGATTTTTTTAAGTATTTGATTTTTCATTGTATTCGCTCCTATCATTTAGATTCGTCAGCCGATTCCCTAAATGATAGAGGCTACTGGGTCCTTGCCATCATCCTACCATAGTCCAGAAGGTTTGTCCACCCTGTAATCTGCCAACAATCCGCTTTGTTCCCTATCCCTGTCGTGGCTTTACCATTTCATCTGCACAAGGCTTTGCATGGCTTCCTCTATGGTACGGTTGGTAGAAGCAAACCCAATCTTTATGGTGATCCCCTTATATTTCAGAAAATAAGGGTTCTTTCCAGACTCCAGGATTTCCCGGACCTTCTCCGGTTTGCTCTTTTTTACATCAATCTTCAGTTTCTCTACATCTTGTATCTCTTTCGGGTCAATGTCCTCAAACGTCATTTCCCGCATCTTCAGCAGTTCTTCCCGCGAGAGCATTATATCCCTTCCCTGGTACAGCAACTGCACAGATACGCATCTAAGTCCTGCTCAAATTGTTCCTGTTTCTCCCAGGTGTGCATTAAATATTGTTTCAGTCTGGCATAATCTAAAATCCCATAACCGATACAGTCTATCTGCACCTGGAAAGCCTGGAGCAGTTCCATAGTCTGTAAAATTTCCTCCGGACAATAGGATAACCTGCTAAGCCCGGATACCACAATCACGTCAATCATGCCTTTTCCTGCAAGCACTGCCAGCCTCTGCCAGTTTTCTTTTTCTATGGAATTACCACGCCCTACACCTTCCAGGATCGTAACTACATGGTATGTCTGCTGTTCACAGTAATGCAGGCTTTTTTCTTTTTCATAATACAAAAGCCCGGCACATGGAATGGGAATATCCAGATACACTGCCGCCCGCTGGGGACTGTTCCTATTTTCTATCTCTTTTTTTCCTTTGCAGATCCATACAGGGAATAACATTCCTCCCTGAAAGACCTCTTTATCTTCTGAAAACAGTTTTTGTAACATCTCTCTATTCATTGCTCTGCCTCCTCTTTCTTTGGCTCCTGTTTTCATTCCAGGGCTATAAAGAAACCGGCGTTTCCCCATAGCCCTAAAATGAACCCATTTTACACACCATACCGGCAGGGCCTTCCCTGCCAGCATGTTTTTTATTTTCTCACCCCGGTGTGAACGGGAGCATGTAGGACCGGCCCGGCTGGCCGCCTGACACCCTGCAGCACCCTTTCCCGCTGCAGCATGTCCCAGACGCTACCCTGGTTGCAGTGTTTTATGCAAAGGTATCATTATCATTCGGCTTTCAGACTGCCTGCCACCCACAGCCTATGTCCGGGCGCTGCTCACACTTTTCCTTCATCTTCTACGATTCCTTGTTTGATCCGCTTCTTTTCTGCCTTACCTGCTGTCAATGCGGACAAATGTATCTTCGCACAGCTCATGACCCTGCATCATACAAAATAGAATGTGCCGAAATGTTTTGTGTCCTTTAAGATATTTCTATAGATTAGCGTCAGAAATGACACGTTTGTTTTAAAAAAATATCACCATACTGATATTCAGTTTTCAAGGTTCTTCCCGGCTGAAAACATCAGCCTGCCAAAAGACACCATAACCCTGATGTGTTTTGGCAGACTGTTTTCGGTCTGCATTTCTCTTTATTTTTTTAACCGGATAATCATATCTGCCCAAAATTCCGTATATGCCTGCCGCATCAACTCCAAAAGCCGATCTTCGGTAATTCCCGTAATCACGTTCTCTTCTTTCTTTTCCGGTTTTGGTTCCGGTACTTCCAGTGCTTCCTCCCGTATCTTCATTGTGAGCATGGATAAGGAAGGGGAATTGGCACAGTTGATAAAACCGATATAATGGTTCACCACATCATAATCACCTCTGCAGCTTCGGACAATATCAAACGCATGACGGATTGCCCGTTCTACCCTCTGTCCTGTCGTGCCATGTTGCTTGGCCACCTTAAAATACAGATATGTCGTTTTAATCTTGCTGTCTTCTTCCAGAAGCAAAACACTGTCTACAATATAGCCAAATCCTTTTACATTGGCAGGCATTCCCATTTTAAATAATACTGCTTCCACCTTTTCTCTTGATAACATTTCCCTTTTCCTCCCTATCTGTATTCTCACTTCCTGCTGTCTTGCTGATATTTCTTTAGCCCTTTCTTAATTCCCTCTATGGAATAGATCAAAAGGCTAGTTTCTCTTTCATCACAATCCTGTACCAGATACCAGATTTTTTCCTTCAACATCATATCTTTTTTCGCTGTACCCATGTGTATAAAATGTTCTTTTATGGGAATATCCATAGCTTCCAACAATCGGATATAGGTTTTCATACCCATAGCTCTGGCATGTGTTTCTATTTTGGCCAGATGGGATACGGAAATATCTGCTTTTTCCGCAAGCTGCTCCTGGGTCAGCCCTCTGGCTTCCCGCAAGGCTTTTATGGCATCTGCTACAATATAAAGTTCATTCTGCATTCTTTTATCTCCTCGTTGATTACAGGCTCTATTATAATTACAAATCCTTTCCCTGGTAATGGACTATGGAGGCAAGATTTCCCAGTTTCATTACCATTTCTTTCCTTTTTTGGTTTTAAAGATTTATTATATCTGAACGAGTTGAAAACGATTTTTGCACCATTTACGAAAAAGCACTGCATTATCTCTTCATTTAGGCATAAAAAATACAGGTGACTCCTCTATCTTAGAATCACCTGCACCTTATGTATCCTTATTCTTTTTTTATAAAATTCGTAGCATCTGAATATAATTCACATTTTCTTTTTCTGATAAACGTTCTCCGAATTTCCGGAATCTGTTTTTCTCATTCTGATAGAAATTCAATAGCTCCGGCTTTTCCTCACACTCTAAGTACACAACGCCACCGCCAATTTCACGCTGTACATGTTTAAGAATGGTCAATACCGCTTCCATCATCTTTCCGCCATCTGGAACGGGTGCGTCTTTATGCTGATAATTTTTTCCAAACTGACCGATCAGAAAAGCAGAAAGAGCATATTCATCTGTCTTCTCATTTTTTTGTGCATACCGCTGTATCTTTTTTTGCAACGTAGAAGAAAGATTTTTTCCCCAGATTTGCACTGCTTTATGTGTGATTGCAAAAATTGCCAAAACCCTGCTATACTCATCTAACAAAAGATAAGTAATGGACATCTTCCGTTTTGCGAACTCTACCGCATTATTCCGGACAAAATTTTCTATTTCTTTATTCTTCGGACACGAAAAACCGGAGAGGACATCAACTACTGACTCCTCTCCTATAAGTTCTATATAATCTAAAATATTTACAACTGCATAATCCATCTCTCTTAGTTCCTTTTCCTACCCAGGAATCTGCGTAATTCTTCTACACTATCTAATATTGGAATAGACGGTGCAGAAGGTTTCCATACTGGATCTTGACTGGACTTTTCAAGTGCATCTACAAATGCTTCTGCTTTTTTCGGATCTTCAATTACAACATTGGTAAGAATACTTGATGTAGCCATATAAAAGCACCTCCTCTTCTCTTATCATTCTCTTTGTTCTAAAAAGCGGTTTTATGCTGGCTGTCAGCCGCGACACCCTTCCGAATGTCTGAAATGTCGCCGGTATCATTCAGTCCCCGGTGCGGACTCACCGTATCTCCCTGGTGTGGGCGTAATACTCTTTCGAGTATAAAATAGTCCCAATATTTACCCTGCCTGGACGCAGTACAGCTTTTACGTGCCGCTACACGAAACCTTTTGGCTTAACTATATTATATGTGATATCCTAAGAAATATCAATGGTTTCCCCAAAATTTGTATCCTGTTATAGAAGGTTCATGGTCGTTTCCATAAACTTTTTCTATAATCTGTATCCAATACTATTTTATGAAAATCCAACATTGCGTGCTCTTGCATCAGTTTCTCACCCAATTTCACAAGAGGATTGGTTTCCCATTCCGGATCAATTCCTGTTTGATGAAAGTATCTTGCATAAGCAAATCCCTCCGCTACCGCATCTGAATTTTCAAATACTCCCACCATTGCATCTGTAAACTGTACAATGATTGAGTTTCCAAAAATACCCTGCAATTCTTCCGCATTCGCATCATCATATTTCTCTACATCAAAAAATAAAGAGAAATCATACGTATTCTCTTCTCCGTCTTCTGTTTCATAAGAAATGGTTCCAAAAATATCTCCCTTGCCAGACGGAAGTTCGATTGACTCTGAAAGCTCTAATTCATATTCAATACCATTGAATACTGTCGTTGCTTCAAACATTTGTGATATACAGGTACCTTCTTTTTCATAAATATCTTTTTGTAAAAAGGAAATAGGATTATACTCCATATTTTCCCATATCTGTTTTCCTTCCACTGTCCGTTTACACAAAGAATTTAAAAGCAGCATCATTGTTTCCTGATCTATTTCTTCATATACGTTCATAGGCAGCCTCCTTTTCTTTGGATTATCCACAAAAGTTCTGTAAGGGTTTATCTTAATTTCTGGTTACAACATGATATTTAGTCAAATGACGTATGTGCGCACCTTCTTAGTAGTTGCCAATATTATATGGCGTATCTTCCAAAAATTCAATCAGAATATAAAAACTTTTACTCACACTATCCTGCCTTTACATCTTTTTTAGTCTATACCCTACATTGATCAATGTTTCTATAATATCATGCCCCATCTTTTTTCGTATCTTCCATACTACGTGTTCCACTGTTTTGTACGGAATCTGATCATCATAATAATTACTCCCCCAGACCGAACAATAGATATTCTTCTTTGGGATAACCCAATTTGGCCTTTGGGCTAAAAGATACAGAACTTCAAATTCCCTGGGAGCTAAGCTGATTTCTTTTCCTTCATAAATAACAGTATATGACATGGGATCAAGTTGAAATTTACCATTTCCTAATACAATTTCAGATTTATATTCTGGAAAAATATTTTGCATCTATAAATTCTCCTATTTATGTCTTCATATTACTAAGTTGATATATTCATTTAAAACGGTTATAATTCAACTTCACTTAAAATCCCATAAAGAATAGCACTTACTTCAAAGGAGTCATCTAGATCCCAAAATTCTATTGTACCATTATATTTTTCCACTACCCTTGTAACACTATGTATGCCAATTCCACTTTGCTTATAATGACGTTTGCTACTCAATGCAATGTTTGCCTTTTTTATCTCTTTACTATTGCAGATTTTTAAAATCAAAGTATGTTCTTTATAAATGATATTCACAGTAATCCATCTTTTTGATACTTCTATTTTTTCACATGCCTCTATTGCATTATCCAGGAGGTTTCCTAATAATATCCCGGCAGCACTATAGTCCAGATTCATTTGCTTGGGTACTAATACCGAGGCTTCTGTTGCGATATGCCTTTTCTGGGCATTACGAAGTTTATTATTCAAAATAGTGTTGACAATTATATTTGCAGTGTATATAGTTTTTTCTCCTTCATCTAATTCACCAATGATCTTTTGAAATTCTTTTTTAAAATCTACATTTGCTTTCTCTATTGCATAAAAGGCAATCAGGCGATTTTTTAAATCATGTTTTATTTCTTGTACCTTTTTATTTCCTGCTTCGATTTCACGATAATACTGTTCCTTCATGTTCACTTCTTGCAGAAGGAGTTCATTTTTATAATTATCAGCTATTACAATACTTAACTTGTGAAAAATAGCAAATGTCAGTATGTTTGTTAATAAAACTAATAAAATAATTGCCAAGCATAGTACATTTCCGGTTAAATTATCATAGGTTCCAGTTAAATATATTGCCATACAACTAATAAATACGCTGGAAAGAGGTATTAAAAAAAGTAATAGGCTCATCTGTTTTGATAAATTTGGTAACTGGATTGCCCAACTATGGCATATAGCCCGAACCAGAAGATATCGAATAAATTCACAAATCAGCGCAGAAATATAAAAAGATATTTCCATGCTGATTTGTGTTTCAAGTCGGAGTGTCAATAAAAATCCTATAGGCTCTGACACAAATCCCAAACCAATGTATAGAATCGGTAGAATGATATAATATAAACGAGAATACGAAAAAGATAAACTGTACAGGTATATCATACAGATACTACATAATAAATTGATAGTTGGATTTTTATACATGTTTACTATACTTGTAGTAATTGTACAAAAAAGAAATAGAAAAATCAGTTTATAGCGATCAACTTTTCGTTCTTGACTGAAACATTTCAAATATTTTTCTAATATCCCAAAATCTAAGCAATTCGTTAAGCATATAAAAAAGAAAGATTTCATAACTGCTCCTTTAGGAATTGTAAATGACGTAGTTTAATTTCCTGTCGATAGGCCCGTCCAACATGGAGAGTATTTCCATTTTTTAACAGAAGCTCATCACGTACCACCTGTACTATTTCGGAAAGGTTCACAATACAGGCCACTCGAATAGATGCAAACATACGCTTATCTAATTGTGACCATATCTCATCTAAATTTTTATTACACTGATATATATCCCCTGTATTGGTGTGTATAAGGGCTTTTCTTCCAAGTTTTTCTATATATACAATGGATTGGCAAGGGATACTGTAGCTGTTTTTACGATAACTAAAAACAAAATTTACTTTAGCCATACATAAAAAATCACATGCTTTATGAAGCACTTTACTGAAATTTTCAAAAGAAACCGGTTTTAAAATGAAATCAAATGTCACAACTTCAAAAACATCATAAACATATTTAGAAAAACTTGTAAGAAAAACGATAAGGGAATGGGGAGAGTCTTGCCGTAATTTTTTAGCAAGTTCCAATCCAGACATCTCTCCCATTTCAATATCCAGGATATAAACATCAAAATCCAATTCCTGTTTTTTCTTATAAGAGTATAATTCCTCTGCACTAAAAAATACTTCATAGTCAAATGAAATGTCTGATATCTTATCCAAATATTCTTCTAATTCTTCAATGATGGCAGGCTCATTGTCGCAAATAGCTAAATTTAGCATATAATATATCTTCTCTCATAACAAGTTTACACTTCTAAAATGCCTAAAAATTTTTTTGTATCTAATTGTTCCCATGGAAGATTTAATTCAGTTCTCCCAAAATGTCCATACGACGCTACCTGTTCATAAATTGGCCGGCGGAGTTTAAATATATCAATTATTCCTGATGGTGTAAGATCAAAATTATTATAAATAAATTCTGCAAGCAGTTCATCATCTTTTTTACCTGTTCCAAATGTATTAACATTAACAGAAACTGGATTCGCAATTCCTATGGCATAGGATAATTGCACCTCACATTTTTCTGCTAATCCCAGTGCAACAATATTTTTAGCAAGATATCGTGCCATATATGCTGCTGATCTGTCCACTTTTGTACAGTCTTTTCCTGAAAAGGCACCACCACCATGATGTGCACATCCTCCATACGTATCTACAATAATTTTTCTTCCTGTAACTCCACTATCTCCATGTGGACCACCGATTACAAAACGTCCCGTTGGATTAACATACACATTTGTATTATCATCCATCAATCCCTCTGGTATTATATCTTCAATCACATATTTAAAAATATCTTTATAAATTTTATCTTGGCTAATATTTTCATCATGTTGCACTGAACATACAATAGTGTCTATTCTTTTTGGTGTATTTCCATCATATTCAATAGTCACTTGCGTTTTTCCATCTGGTCTCAAATACTTCAATCTTCCACTTTTTCTAACATTTGATAACTGTTTTGATAATTTATGTGCTAATACAATCGAAAGGGGCATATACTCTTCGGTTTCATTTGTTGCATATCCAAACATCATTCCCTGATCCCCAGCTCCAATTCTAGCTTTATCTTTTTTTGCTTTAGCTTCTAATGCTTCATTTACTCCTAAAGCAATATCTTCTGACTGTTTATCTAAACATACAATGATTCCACAGGTATCTGCATCAAAGCCATATTTTGAATCATTATAGCCAATTTTGCGAACCGTATTTCTTACAATACTAGGAACATCAATGTTCGCATTTGTTGTAATTTCACCCATGACAAGCACTAAGCCAGTAGTTATACATGTTTCACACGCAACACGACCATAAGGATCCTTTTCCATAATAGAATCCAAAATAGCGTCTGAAATTTGATCACATATTTTATCTGGATGCCCTTCGGTGACAGATTCTGAAGTAATTAATTTCTTTAACATATCTCTTCTCCCTTTTTAATTTTGTATTTCAGCCATTATGTACCAAAATCTATATTGCTTTTTCTTATAATACATAAAAAACTCCTAAATTTTTTATATCTGCTATAACTTGTAAATTAATTGTCACATCTTGTTCTATACAGGCTATATATAGACCTAGTTCTTCAAATTAACGGTTACACTATATCTATAATTAGAACTGTATAGGGAGGTGTTCGATGACTTCTAATCAAGCTGTCTGTAATAGAATTGCTGATTTATGTAAAGAACAAGGAATTACTTATTATACATTAGCATGCCGTGCTGCTATTCCACAGTCCACCTTAAAAAATCTTTTTCATGGAACTAATCCGACACTTTCTACTATTTGTAAAATATGCAGTGGCTTTGGCATAACAGTAAGTGAATTTTTCCAAGCAGATTATTTTTTGATATGTGAAGATGATTAATTTTGAAGAAGGGTATGAACTATATGCTAAATTTAGCTATTTGCGACAATGAGCCTGCCATCATTGAAGAATTAGAAGAATATTTGGATAAGATATCAGACATTTCATTTGACTATGAAGTATTTTTTAGTGCAGAGGAATTATACTCTTATAAGAAAAAACAGGAATTGGATTTTGATGTTTATATCCTGGATATTGAAATGGGAGAGATGTCTGGATTGGAACTTGCTAAAAAATTACGGCAAGACTCTCCCCATTCCCTTATCGTTTTTCTTACAAGTTTTTCTAAATATGTTTATGATGTTTTTGAAGTTGTGACATTTGATTTCATTTTAAAACCGGTTTCTTTTGAAAATTTCAGTAAAGTGCTTCATAAAGCATGTGATTTTTTATGTATGGCTAAAGTAAATTTTGTTTTTAGTTATCGTAAAAACAGCTACAGTATCCCTTGCCAATCCATTGTATATATAGAAAAACTTGGAAGAAAAGCCCTTATACACACCAATACAGGGGATATATATCAGTGTAATAAAAATTTAGATGAGATATGGTCACAATTAGATAAGCGTATGTTTGCATCTATTCGAGTGGCCTGTATTGTGAACCTTTCCGAAATAGTACAGGTGGTACGTGATGAGCTTCTGTTAAAAAATGGAAATACTCTCCATGTTGGACGGGCCTATCGACAGGAAATTAAACTACGTCATTTACAATTCCTAAAGGAGCAGTTATGAAATCTTTCTTTTTTATATGCTTAACGAATTGCTTAGATTTTGGGATATTAGAAAAATATTTGAAATGTTTCAGTCAAGAACGAAAAGTTGATCGCTATAAACTGATTTTTCTATTTCTTTTTTGTACAATTACTACAAGTATAGTAAACATGTATAAAAATCCAACTATCAATTTATTATGTAGTATCTGTATGATATACCTGTACAGTTTATCTTTTTCGTATTCTCGTTTATATTATATCATTCTACCGATTCTATACATTGGTTTGGGATTTGTGTCAGAGCCTATAGGATTTTTATTGACACTCCGACTTGAAACACAAATCAGCATGGAAATATCTTTTTATATTTCTGCGCTGATTTGTGAATTTATTCGATATCGTCTGGTTCGGGCTATATGCCATAGTTGGGCAATCCAGTTACCAAATTTATCAAAACAGATGAGCCTATTACTTTTTTTAATACCTCTTTCCAGCGTATTTATTAGTTGTATGGCAATATATTTAACTGGAACCTATGATAATTTAACCGGAAATGTACTATGCTTGGCAATTATTTTATTAGTTTTATTAACAAACATACTGACATTTGCTATTTTTCACAAGTTAAGTATTGTAATAGCTGATAATTATAAAAATGAACTCCTTCTGCAAGAAGTGAACATGAAGGAACAGTATTATCGTGAAATCGAAGCAGGAAATAAAAAGGTACAAGAAATAAAACATGATTTAAAAAATCGCCTGATTGCCTTTTATGCAATAGAGAAAGCAAATGTAGATTTTAAAAAAGAATTTCAAAAGATCATTGGTGAATTAGATGAAGGAGAAAAAACTATATACACTGCAAATATAATTGTCAACACTATTTTGAATAATAAACTTCGTAATGCCCAGAAAAGGCATATCGCAACAGAAGCCTCGGTATTAGTACCCAAGCAAATGAATCTGGACTATAGTGCTGCCGGGATATTATTAGGAAACCTCCTGGATAATGCAATAGAGGCATGTGAAAAAATAGAAGTATCAAAAAGATGGATTACTGTGAATATCATTTATAAAGAACATACTTTGATTTTAAAAATCTGCAATAGTAAAGAGATAAAAAAGGCAAACATTGCATTGAGTAGCAAACGTCATTATAAGCAAAGTGGAATTGGCATACATAGTGTTACAAGGGTAGTGGAAAAATATAATGGTACAATAGAATTTTGGGATCTAGATGACTCCTTTGAAGTAAGTGCTATTCTTTATGGGATTTTATCTGCTGAAATCTCTTGTTCATAGGAAGGTTATTGTTCCATTTCCCTCCAATTCTTAATTTCTTTTTGGTATACCTACATCCTGTTAGATTAGATAATTTCTCTTAGTTTACTCCTAAGTACAATTTATTACATATAATATACCTTTTATTACAGTTTCATGGGCAATTGCCATTCCTATGCTATAATTATCTAAAAATAAAAAGGAAGGTTATAAAATATGTTAAAAAAGATCAAACTTATCAAAAAAAATGCGAATGTCAGATTACTATCTTCAATAGCTAGTTTTGCACTGCTAATCACAACAATTGCTTCTAATCAGCGTTGTTGGTATGTAATGTATGAAGATTCACTACCTAAAGGTCACGAAAAGTTAAAAAAATCCCATTTTTATTTTTAACCATGTGTTCTATTAATAAGTATTTGACAGAAAAAATGATTGATTATCATATTATTGAACCTGAGGATATCGAAATATATACTTATGGATTAACAAATGGCTTTATAATAATTGTAAATATATTTACTACCTTATTATTTGCTTATTTCATTAAAAAAATAGATATTGCCATAATAATGTTATTATCCTTTATTCCACTAAGATCATTTAGCGGAGGTATACATTGCAAAACTAAAACAACTTGTTATATGATTTCTAATATAATAATTATTTTTTTACTTATGGTTCAAAATTATTTTTTGAAATTTCCGCTAATTCTTTTATACATCACATTAATAAGTGGAATATACATTTTTTTTAATAAAATATCCAATAGTGATAATCGCTCTCTTAATAATCAAGAAATTCTATATTACGGCAAGGTCAAAAAAAGCATTCTTATCATTCTACTTTTCATAATTGCTGTATTATTGTTGTTACATAAGATTAAGTATGCAATGGTTATAATGTGTTCAATAATTCTAGTAGCGTTTCTTCTTATTTTAGACGAAGCAAAAAAATTTTTTTCATTTTTATAAAAGATTACATAGGATATAGATATTTCAATTTTGGAATACACTATATCCTTCTTTTAATAAGCGCAAAATAATTCAACGGATTGCGTCGTCCTAAAAATCATTCCATAATGCCCATTAGAGAATGCAGGCATTTTACTTTATTTTCTATTACTAGTATAGAATAAATTAAATTTCTGCTATATATTTTTGAGATGATGTATGGTAAAATAGTGTTATCAAAGAAAGGATGAACGCTATGAGAAAAACATATCTTCCTCTGTCAGTCTGAACTTCCAGTAAAATTAACTCTCGTTATGCTTAAATAGTGCATTATTCATCGTCCCATTCATCCTCATCCCAGTCTGGATACTGTTGAATATTTCCTTTTGATTTGATTATACGAGATTCCATTTTTTCTGGAATTTCGTTGATTTTTGACACTGTAATTGTGAACATCCAGTCATCTCCAAAATCATAATGAAGTGAAAATTTCTGTCCCTTGCTAAGTCCAAGTTCATCAAGCGTTATGTCTGTCGAAGGCTCATCCCCTTCCGGATCAGACTGATAACTATATTCACTATACATACGATTATCCATACAAAATTCATACAGATGCTCGTCTATAAAATCAAACGCTTCAAGAATAATCTGACATAACTGGTTCAATGTATTATCACCGCAGATCTCGATATTTCTATAAACTTCACGTCCTCTGCCAGCAGGATATACTTTCATCAAATACTGTTTATTCATCATTCTCCTCTTTCCCAGCAAGAAATCTCATTACCTCTTCAAAAGACCGCTCGCTGTTAGTAAATGCATCCATCAGTTCCTTGCTGCGGAGCTCATCTCGCTTCCGCATTAATTTCTCCAGCTTAGCCAGCTCCGCTTCATATCTGTCCTTCGTTTTCGAAACCTGTTCTTTCTGTATTTCAATCTTTTCTTCTATTGGGATGCTTCTTCTTGCCATACTTTTTATCCTTCTTTCTCTATTTTCATAAGGTCTTCATTGATCACTGCCGCCTGCGTCCTGACATTTGCTGCCGTCATATTAAATGCTTTCAGGATTTCCTTTTGTACAGCTGTAACTGCATAATCCATCCGGTATCCACGGTCACTCTGCCGGATCAGTTCTATCTTTTCCAGTTCCCTGATCGCTGCCGGAACTGTCATATAGTTTTTCTTCCCGCTTTTTTGCATCTGTTCTTTCAGGCAGATGTAAAACCTGTTGCGGATGATCAATGCAACAAACTCTATAAATATCTTTGCATGTACCGATTCATTTGCATGTACACAAAAGCTCTTATTTCCAAGATATGACTTATCCCCACGGAACAGTTTTTCCGATACATCCCTGCTTTTATAATGCTCAAGTGCCTGTGCTGCTGTCATTTTTTCTGACGTTATGATAACAAAGTATCCGCATAGACGTATCTCCTCATTGATCACATCATGGCGTTCCCGTCCATACATGAATTTTTCGTCCTTTTTCCCTTTATGGTAATAGATCAGATCAAAGTATCTGGCAAAGCCTCCTGTAACTTCGTATTTTGTTCCTTCATGCTTGTGGAGACATTCCGCCATCCGGCCAATCTTTGCTTCAATTGCCTCATGTTCGCTGCTTTTCTTTCTGTCATTGTAAAACACATGGAAATACCGTTCTTTTTCATCCGATGGATAAAGCTGCCTTTTTACTGTAATTCCGCTTACTCTGTAATCCCTGATGCTATATCTGCGGTCTTCTTCAAAAGTACCCTTCACTTCAAGGACAAGACTTTTCACAAGTTCTTTCATTCCCTTCATCATAATGACAAAGTCATAGCCGCATTTGTCCATGTAATGTATATTTTCTTTGCTGAAATATCCCCTGTCCAGGATAAATCCAACATTTTTATAGCCATAACCACCGGCCTTTTCCAGTGTATACTGTAGTTGGGATACATCTACAATACTGCCTGGATAGTCTTCATAATACAATGGTTTTGCATTGTTTTCATCATAGCCAACCGAATAATTAATGACTGGTGCTCCTGTATCTTCTTTTGGATGGCCGTATTCTACAAAGTCTATATCACCTGCCTGACAGTTCTTATTTGTTGAATCATAAGAAATATAAATTTTCTGTTTATGATCCTGTTTTGCATTCCATCCGTCTAAAAATGCAAGACTATGGTCTCTTGTAATGCTGTTAATAAACTCAGAAACCTTTGAATCACTGTATATCTTCATCTGCTCCGTAAATAATGGATGATTAAATGCATACTCAGGATAATACTGTCCGGCATTATTTTCAGCAATGACCGAATACACAGCCAGATCCAGAAACAGACCGCTGTCCTTTCCGATTATGTTCCCGATCATCTCATCCAGATGATACTCTGAAATGATCCTGCGTAAGACTAGATATGTCCCTACCCTGAGACATCCGCTTCTATAGGCTTCCGCTTTCGTCTCAGGTAATTCCTCCGAGGGAAAGAATTTCAGAAAATTTGTATTCGGATACATCATTTCCGGATCATCCTCCGTACACTTCCCAATGGATGTATTCCGGGGAATCGTATATCTTTTTTCAGGATTGTAATTATGTTCATACGCATAATAAATATATGTGATCCCTTTAATTTTCTTGCGGGTAATTCCCGCTGCATCATACGGTATTTTCACTTTAAAATCAAGGTACATGATAGCCTTCTTTCGAGAGTTAATTACTTCTCTTTCATTCTACCATATTCACCACTTTTTTCAAGAAAAATTGCTTGGTTTTTGCTGAAATCATGCGGTTTTTAGCACTTTCTACCTTCTTCATGAACATACGAGAGTTAATTTTTCAGGAAGTTCACAGTCAGATGAAGACAGGAATTACCTTAAATCATTATCAAAAAAGAGAACGATTCAGGCTCAAGTTGTGGATCGTGCCAGAATCCTTTTATATAAAGCCGATGGAATGACATTCCAACAAATTGCTGATAAACTTGCAATCAGCACTGCCACGGTACGCCTATGTGTTTCGAAGTTTCATAAAGGCGGTTTGGATGCTGCACTGTTTGATGTTCAGCGTTCTGGACGTCCATCCGAAATCACCGACGATGCGAAAGCATGGATGATCAGTATTGCGTGTCAGAGACCGGCAGAACTCGGTTATGCGCAGAAACTGTGGACATTGGCTTCTCTCCATAAATACATTCAGAAACATGCAGAGGAGGCGGGATATCCAAGACTTTCAACCGTTACGAAACCTTATATCCAGAAATTCCTCAGGGAACAGGATATGAAACCCTTTAAAATCAAATATTACTGTGAAAAGCGGGATCCTGATTTTGAAACAAAAATGCATGAAGTCCTGCTGGTTTACAAACAGATTGAAATGCAGTTTGATGAAAATGGTGATCTCATTGTTCCAGACGATTATAAATTGACGATTACGGTGTCCTATGATGAGAAACCGGGTATTCAGGCAATCTCCAATACTGCACCAGATTTACGCCCGACACCAGAACACGGAGAGGTATATCGTGATGCAGAATACAAACGTCTTGGAACGCTCTCTTTGCTGGCAGGCATTGATCTGCTTACAGGAGAAGCCATCCCGTTAGTAAGTGAAACCCATAAGAGTTCTGATTTTATTGAGTTTTTAAAGATACTGGATAAAAAATATCCATCACAGGATACCATTCGGATTATTCTGGATAATCATTCAGCACATACTTCTAAAGAAACACGGTGCTTTCTGGATACTATGCCAAAGGGACGTTTTAAATTTGTATTTACACCAAAACATGGCTCATGGTTAAATATGATTGAAAGCTTCTTCAGTAAGATGACCAGACAGATGCTTCATGGAATTCGTGTTAATAGCAAACAGGAATTGGAAGAACGAATTTACAAGTATTTTGACGAAATAAACCGTGAGCCTGTAGTTTATCACTGGAAGTATAAAATGGATGAAATCAGTGAAGAGGAAGCGGCATCGGTTTAATATAGCAATTATTTATTATTCGCTGTACTAGTATAAACGTAAACGCAAAATAGCGAGTACCTTGACATTTTTAGGTGGCTGCTTTGCAGCCACCAGTATTTAAACTTTGCGGATCTCTGCTGGGAGTTTTTCTGACCAGGGCAGAAGATCTTCCAAAAAGGAACAGTCCCTGTCATCCATGTGTTTCAGGATTTCTTCCAAGAGATACTGCACATAATCATAAGGCTTCAAATTATTCGCTTTTGCAGTTTCCACAATACTGTAAATGATTGCGGAAGATTTGGCTCCATTGATCGTATCGATCATCTGCCAATTCTTCTTATGCGTTATAGAACATAAGAAGAAGAACTGGCTGTTCAGTGCCAGTCCGAAAGGAGCTACACAAAATATGCTTGATGATATAGCCGAGAAATACAACAGACCGCACCGTAAAACCAGCGCTTTGCTCTCAGGACTGATTTACTGTCCATTCTGCGGTAAACGGCTCAGAGTCGTTTCCGAATCAAACCGCTGGACAAACGGCAAACCGAGATTTAAGTATGTCTGCCCCGGCTACCGTGAAAACGAATGTACTTTCCAATCCGTTGACGGTGTACTGCTTGATGAATTTGTAGTACTGCAGTTATCTAATCTTTCCGATGAGGACAGCGAATATTTTACCAAACTTCTCAACCAACGAGCTTCAGATATTTTTAAGAATTCGCACAACGAACAGGAATTGACCGAACTGAAGAAAAAGAAAGCACAGCTTGAAACGGCAATTTCCAATCAGGTTAAAAATATGCGTGATGCAAGCGATGACCTGAAACGCTTTATTCAGGAAGATATACAAGAGCTATCCAATGAACTACGAGAGGTTGGTATCCTACTTGAAAAGTTAGAGGATAGCAAGCAAAATCAAATGTACGCTGTCCGAAATATTGAAGAAATAAAAGAAAGGCTGTTGTCCTTCGGTAAATACGCAAAGGGTGCACAGCCGGATGTGTTAGTAACGCTGATACAATCCTTTGTGGAACGTATCTATATCGTCGATGAAAACGACGAGCGTTACTGTCATATCTTTATTAAAGGTTGCACGAAAGAGGACTATGACGAGTTCTTCCGGGCAACCGGTTACATATTTGGTTCAGGAGAAAACGGAAACATCACATCTAAATTGCCTTTGTGTGATTCAGATGAGTGTAGCAAATACAATATGATACTTACAATTCCATTTTGTATGTGATAAACTATTACTATCCATTTGGATAACCTCCTTTGTCCTTTAATTAATGCAGTTGGCGAACCAACATTATTGTAACACAGGAGATTTTTTACTGTAAGCTGAAGCATTCCTAACTCACCTGCATAGCAGGTGGTTTATTTGTTTCCCAAAGTTTCGTTTTCGGATCAGCTAAAAACTACACAATGGCAAACAGGGCTTTGCCCTAACAAAAAGAAGTTCCAAAGAACGACATGTTTTTATATCAATTCTTCGGAACTATGGAGCATACCAATATTATCTTAATGACATTAGTCACTAGCTATCTTTTTCTTTTTTAGGAAATTTCAGGGGAGGAATAAAGTCTTCGGATACTTATTACCCTTGGAAAAAATGAATCTTCCAGTAGTCTTCAGAGATATACTTACTAAAGTTTAACCTTTACATTTAGACTGTTTTTGTAATAATTTCCAAAATTAATGTTACAATACAAACAAAAGCAATCAACCCTATCATCACTCCAAATTCAAACTCAAATATTTTAGCAATTATTATCAGAAAGCCCACAATACCAATTGCTCCTGCTTCTAATCGAACATGACAAGTTATATTTTTTACACCTTGATATTTTCCTGCTAAAGGTATCTTATTAGTAACTATACAATATATACTTAAACTTATAAACAAAACCCCAATAATATAATTAATGATTGTTATCACCGTCCTTCCTAATTTATTAAAATAATTGAAATGTAAGTTGATTAAAAATATACTCTATTTCTTATATATACTACTCTCAATTATACCAAAAGTCAATAGTTCCTCTATTAATAGATACAATATATACGTTGAATAAGGATAAAAAATATTACTTTTTATAATTCGCCATACCTATTTTTTCTAATTTTGCTAACACTTCACAAAACAAATTATGAACTGTAGTAAACTCATATTCAGAGCATTTACTCTTCACTATTTCTTCAATTCTTTTATTTCCGTTACATTCACTGATACATTCCGCAATTATATTTGGTATTGTTCCTATGTTCTTTCTGTTAGCAGATAATAAGCAATCAAAAGAACCTTTTTTTATTTCAACAGCACCATCTATGATTGGTATTACATTATCATTCCAATGAGAATAGTTTCGTATGACCTGAATTTTATTTTTGCTCTTGGTTTTACTTATTTTGATTAGCAATAAATAATATGAATCAGCATCATACATATTAAACAATTCTAAGAATAGCTCTTTATATTTTTTTGAATCTTTAGGATAGTTTAATGTATTAGTTATTAAACTATAAATACGATCAATAAAAAACATAGCAGGTTTTCTTGTCTGCAAAAAAACTTCACATTTAAAATTATTTGATAGATTTTTTCTAAGTACATCACACACTTTTGGTTCATTAGCGTTTCCCAAACCCTCTGCAGATATTATGGCAACTCCATTATCTGTCAAATGTCTTTCTATTCCTTTTATTATCCCTCTTATAATGTCTAATCCATCATTACCACCATTTCCCTGAATTGGAAATGGCACGTTATCTGGAATTGGGAAAAACGGTGGATTTGCTGTAATTAAATCAAATTTCTCATCTTTTCCAAAACAAGTAAAAAGATCACTCTCAATAAATTGTGTTTTATTGTCAATCTCATTTAAAATAGCATTAAATTTTGCTACTAAAATAGCATTTTTATTAATATCAACACCATATGATTTATTCTTAACAAAATGTGATTCCATTATAGCTTGTATACCTGAACCAGTACATAAGTCCAGATGACTATTTATAATTTTATTAGGTAATGCTGCAATAAGTCTGTAGGAATCTATTCCCATATAGATCTCTTGACTAACAATATCCCTTTTGTAATCTGGCAAAGTACTAACAACCAAGAATCTATTAAAATACGAAATTATAGAGTATCCTTCACTCCAAATATAATTATTATCACATTTTAAAAATCCTACATTTATAAATGATTTTACAACCTCTAAATCCAATTCCCCGAATTCAGATAACTCTAATCTTTCTCCCAAAAGCAATAATTTGAATTGATTTTGAATACTTTCATCATAATCTCTTAAATTATATATTATTTCCTTATACGATGCCCAAGGATTAATAAAATAATTTAAAGATCCATTAATTCTTTGATAAAGAAAATCATAGTTTGTTTCTAAAAGATATTTTCTAATTCTCATAATATCTGAATGTAATAATTTTAACATATCTATCTCCAGTACATATAATACAAACTCTAAAAATATTAAAATACTAATACGGCAGCTTGGCAAAATAGATTATTTTATATGATTATGTATTTATATGTTTCATAATAATCTGGTTAACAATCAATCGCAAGCTATAACTCCAGCATTTACATATACTATTCCATTTAAATAACCTGCCCAATTCACTGCACCAACTGCATCCCAAGCGACAACGGCTGCATATACCCCACCGACTACAGCTGTATTACAACACATTGGTTGTATTAAATCTCCACCACCTTCTCCATCATCATATTCTAATATAGGACCTTCATATTTTTCCATATTATCTCTCCTTTCAAGGAAAAATCTATTGCCTAGCTGCCACACTAATAAATAGTGCCTAAATCATATCAACTTTTTTTTCAAACAACTCAGCAGACTTACCCTTATATTCTTTCTTTAATATATTTTGGTGGTATAATCCTATTTTTTTTATTATAGTTTTATTTAGTTCTGATTGTTCGTTCAACAATAAGTAATAATAAATAGTTTTATCTGGGAATACTAAGTTTACTTCATTATGAACCCAAATAGTTACCCATCTAAAAAACTTATCAATATTTTGTTTGCTAATATAGTCTATCATTTCAGCATTAATATATAAATATTGAATATTTATATATGTACAATTAAAAAATGGATATTCTATAAAATGTGGATTCACTCCAATAGTAATGCACCTATCACCATTATATTTTAATGAGAAAAAAACTATTGCATTAGCAATGAAAGAACTTACCAAAAACTTTTTATTAACCTCTATTAAATCAGTAGATTCAATATTACAGTAAAAAAAGTCCCTATTTCCCTGTAAAAAATCGTACAAATCTGCACTAGAATACTCTACAGTAAATTCGGTTTTTCTATCTTCTCCTGTTATCCTAAAATGTTTCTTAAATGGAATTATTCCGTTCTTAAACATTATCAATTTCAATTTCCATAATGGATATAAAAGATTAGCTATATCTTGATCTATTTTTTCTTCCGACACATCATATTTATTGCGTATTGTATTAGAAATAGATAACAAATTATTTTTACCGTTACAAAGCATTAAAATTTCATATGTTAAATTGTTCATTCTTATAGTTGATAATGTTTTAGGTGACGAAAGAATAAAGCCATTTTCTTTTTTTATTATTGTTACATTTTTGTTTCTAGAAAAAATAGGAATACATTTTCTTTTTATTTCTTCTGAAAATCCTTTATTATTCATATCTTACCTTCCTCATATTATAAAGTAGTAGTATTTAGAGTCCCTCTCCAAGGACTATATATTACACTGCTGAAGATATAGTGGAATAATTCTCTGCCTATTTCTTGATCTTTTCAGGAAAAATCAGTTACAATTTTTTATATAGTTGCTAATCAGTTAAATAACACATATTAATTCATTTAGAACAAAATTGCAATTTTCTAGAATTCGTTAGATACCTACATTCGCTTTTAAACAAAACCACTTCCGGAGTTTCGAAATATCCGCTTATCATGGTAATAAAAGAAATAGAATTCTATATGAATGCTCCTTCAGTGTACATGCGTCCAAACATAACTTGGCAGTGTTACAAAAAATTCTATTTTAGATCATATATGTGTTGTTCAAAACTAAATCAGATAATTACAATATATCTATGTATGATTCAAAATGTGTACAAAGGTAAACTTATTGCATTTACATGACCACAGGAGTTAATAAGATTCTATTTTTTACTGCTGAAGAGTAAAAATATCTTTCAATTCTTCCTATATCAGACTATTCACTATATTTTTCCTTTTAGGTAAGAATTAGCCTAGTATCCTTTTTTATACCTATTCTAACTTGTCCAAAATTATGGATATTTGTTAAAATTCAACTGCTAAATTTCCATTGAAGCTATAGATTTTAATAATCAGCCTTTAAAATCATTATTCAACCATATAGAAACAATCCGTTGTTAAAAGATCGTAAATAAACGAAATAAAGTCTTTTTTGTTCAAGTCTTTTTTCTCGATTAAATAGCTTTGATTCTGAATAATAATATTGATTACATTGTTCTGCCAGTTACAAAAATCAAATTCTGATGACACTAAATATTTTCCATTTCGATAGCAATTAATAAATTTAAGCCGTTTATTTTTCATATGTATATATGCAGATTCTTTTAAAATAATTCTTGCTTTACCTAAGGAAATATTTGACTCAATTAAATTTAAAATTTTCTCCTTATATTTTAAACATTTTCTTTCCATTTCATTATATTCATTGTTGGTAAGAAATTGGCATGGATTACATCTTGCTTTCCACCGACATTTTAAGCAACTCAAACTTCTTCTTTCTTGGTTAAGTTTATCTCGCTTTTGGTTAAATAACTCATTATCCTCTAAAAAATTATTAATTTCATCATGTCTTTCTATTAAAGAATTAGGAATACTTTTTATCTGTCCATTACTCATAAGAAATTCTGCTTTATTTTCGGAACAAGAGTAGAGTTTACCATTCATATCCATAGAAAATCCTCCATTATTTGATACGCAATCAGGAAAACAAACCATAGAATTCATATTATATTTAATATTAAAAAAAATATATGCAAGTGGTCTGAGTGAATGAACAAATAAAATATAAGATGGATTATTTAGCAAAGCATACCTATGATATATCTTGTCAACAAGCTCTTCATATTCATTATCATCAAGTTTTAAAAAGTCGTATTTTTGAGCTCTCCCTGCAACAGTGATCGAATTGATTATCACTTCATTAATATTTAATTTATCAAAATATTCTGCAAACTGCTTCCATTCGTTTTTGTTTTGACTATTTAGCGTCATTTTAATAATTATGGGTTTAAACAATTTTTTATTATGGATTTCCCTTTGTAATAACTGCAGCCCATTCATCGCAGAGCTAAAACTACCAGTTCCTCTAATATAATCATTACTTTTACTTGTTACTCCTTCTAAACTAATATTGACAACGTTAATTCCTGATTCAATAAGTTTACAAACAATATTATATGTTAATAGCGTACCATTAGTTATAATTTCTGTTTCTATTCCCTTTTCTTTACAAAAAGATATCAAATCAAATATGTTTTTATACATCAATGGTTCTTTAAGTATTATTACCACTTGCTTTAATCCAAATTTTGTTAACCCCAAAATTCTTTTTTTCATTAGATTTATATCAGCTTCTTTGTTTATTTCATTCAAGTTTTCAGCGACACAATGTTTACAACACAAATTACATCTCGAATTAACTTGAATAGAAATTATCTTTACATCCTTAAACACTATATCCTCCTCTGATACTATTATTTATAATGAACTATTTACAAAACCAGACAAATTCCATACCTACTTCACTATTATAAATATTTCCTTATTGTATATCGTATAATAAAATCATATAGAAATATAAATCATTATTCCCTAAATAAACAATTCCAGTGCTTAATACTATATGGAGAAAGTTTGTAAATCTTTAATCATTTACAGTATTTTTGAAAATGTAATTATATCTAAATTATCATTATTATCTTTTGACTTATATATACATTCCATTTCAAATCCAGAAGATAATAAAATTGAAATAACCTTATCATTCAATTGCTCTTTTAAAATAGTTATTTTTATTTTTTTTATTTCTTGTATTATTAATAAACTACATAATTTCTCTAAAGCAAAGTCCACAAAATTTGTATCTGAAATGGATAACAATTCTATCCTTGCTGTATTGTTATCTCTTTGTTTTTGATTAGTTTGGCACAATAAAATATTTTTTATATTCCTAGTTTTATCCATTTCCACAAATATTTGCATAAAATATGTAAATAAAGAATTTCTTATATCTAATTCACTAGTTTTTAAAATATCTACATCAGGTGCAAAAAGGAACTTTTCTTCGTCATATATATCTGATTCATATATATAATCTACAACATAGTGTGCATCTCCATACTCTAAAAATTTATACATGTCTTATTTCCTCCCTTTACCGAACTGTTACTGCTAAACTTCTACATAGCTCTTCTGTTTTCTGTCTGTAATCAGGACTAAGAATATCCAAGTCTATTGCCTCATCAATAAAAATTTCCGGCAATCCAAATTTTTGTAAGTCCATTTCACTTGTATCATTCATTCTGGCAGCAACCTCTTGGAGATATTTATTATTCCATATATCCAACAATCCACCTTCAATATATTCCCTTATAGAATGTTTCCTTATGTTTCCACATGTAATAGGTATATATGGAGAAATTAAAATATCTCCATAAGCGCTTATAGAAAAATAAGAAAGCATAGGTTGTTTTATTCTTCCTTTAGCTATATGTTCAAGTGGATCTCCCCATTCAACATACATTTTAGGATTCTCTTTTCTCTTTTTTGCTAGTATAAAGGACACTTTTTGGTAATCCTCATATGTAGGTATGAAACTTTGAAGGTTCTTTCTTGCCCTTCCTAGAAGCATTAATGGCTGACATCTAAAAAACTTTACACCTAACTTTTTAACAAACTCAAACAGCTCATCTATATCATCTATATTGAACTTGGTTGGTGCAAAAGATACTGCTACAGTGTGACCTGCATCAATTAAATATTTAATAGACTCAATGGCACGATCATAGCTTCCCTTCATATTACGCATTCTTTCATGGTTCTCTTTAAAACCGTCTAAACTTACTTGTACACTGCGGATATTAGGTAGCCTTAACTGAGATGCATACTCCTTAGTCATCAAATATCCATTAGTAACTAATGCTAAGTCAATCTTACTATTATTACCGGAAAGATAATCCGAGATTTGAAGTATCAATTCCTTTCGTAATAATGCTTCTCCACCACCTATACTTATTAGTCCCACACTATAATTATTAATATCATCGATAAATTGTAAAATTTCAGCATCTGATAACTCCTGCTTATTTAAAGAATGTTCACCACTAGAATTAAAACAATGTAAACATCTAAATGTACATTTATAAGTTAAATCAATTGCACATGTTCCTATATAAAAATTTCCATCCATAATCATATCAATTCCTTTCGTTCAAACATTAAATATAATAAAGGTAGCTTAATTTCAAACATTTGTATTGTAATAAAGTTAATAATTAGATATCTAAGAGCATATAATCTATATACCACTTTACAAAGTATAAATACACAACTTCTTTTTGGTAATAGTATATTTGGAGTTATCAATTCATAATAAGATGATGCCAGGTTCAAAAATCATAAACCACATTGTACTTGCGCGTAAGTAGTTTTGTGACTTTATGACCCACTCCAATGTGAAGATAAAAGTAGGGCAGATGCCCCTCACTATCCGAATTTGGGACAGAATTGTAGGAGTGCATAGCACGAAACAATTTGTTAGGTATCGTTTGACACCCACATCATAAGATTATAAATAATTGCTCTTCTTCCCAGAGTTGATAAGTATTTAAGATATTTACAAACGAATTATCAAATCTCGTCATAGTCAACTTTATTAGATTTATACTTTGTTCAACTTTTTATTTCTTCTCTTATTTGATGGTCAAATTATTCATATGTCCTAAATATTTTTCTAAAATTCCATTCTCATCAAAGACTATTGTTGCATTAGGTAAACAAAGTATATTCTTTCCGTAAGTTTTAATTGGAATATAACCTATATTTTTTTCTTCTATAAATAAAACTTTTACATAATGTGTATTAAACACTTGTGGAAATAACTTATAAATAATCATTTCATACGGAATTAAATTTCCTTTATATATGATAGCTTCATTCGAGCCAGAAAATGAAATCTTATTTTTTTCTATAGTCATTTCGCTCTGCTTGATAATACCATTTTGATTTGAGTAAAACGATATAAAAGTGCTATTTTCAATCGTACTATAAATTATATTTTTTTTTACTGAATTCGTCTGAAATTCTAAATAAAATTCATCCAAATCTGATGTGCATCGACATTTTCCAACATCAAATCCTTTCCAATAAACTTTTAAATTCTTTTCTAACATTTCTTTTCCTCCCTCGTATAACACCCAAAATTAAAGTTCATATAAAACATCACATATAGAACATAAATTTTCATCGTGTGTCACAATGATAACAATACTTTGTTTTGCAATTTTACATATACAGTTTTTCAACAATTCTACACTACTATTGTCTAGTCCTGCTGAAGGTTCATCGAAAATGTATAATTTGGCCTTTTTTAACAACACACACAAAAATAAAATTTTCTGTTTTTCACCACCTGAAAAATCACAAATTCTTCGTTCCAGCAACTGATATATATTAAAATTTTCATTAAAATATAAAGGAGCTATATTATAATAATCTATTGTATACTCTATTTTTTTTACTATATTTTCTGAGTAACAACTAAATATTTCACGTAATCGCAAATTATAGAAATATATATTTTGCGGCAACATTGCAATATATTTGTTTCTCATTTCATACATATTGAATTGCTTTATATCAATCCCATCATATTCTATATTTCCAGACGTATTATCAGAAAATACACCTATTAACAATTTTAAAAGTGATGTTTTTCCTACTCCATTATCACCTATTAAACCGTATATCTTATTCTTTTCAAAAAAAACATTTGCTTTATTTTTCAAAAACAGATGCTCTAATCTGTTTACTTTTATACAAGAAATTTCATTTTTTATAATATATCCATTTGTTTCTTCTTGTAAATCAAGCAATTCTTTAATTCTAATATATGCAGCATATGCATCTTGATATCCTTTTCCAAGGTTAAGAAAATAGCGGATATTTTTTTGTATTAAATTTAAATACGCATTTATAATAGTAAACTCACCAATTGACATTGTTTTATTTATTATTGAAGTGCCTCCGACAATCAATGTCGTAACTGTATATAGTAACGACAAAATGCTATCAGCAGAAGAAAAAAGATATATAGTCTTGTTATATTTTAATACATCAGTAATATAATTTTTTACTAACGATATTAAATAATTATTCCAAAATGAAAAATTTGCATTTATTTTTATAAATTCGTTTATACTATACTGTTCATTTAAATTGCTATAAAAAATATTTCTTTGTTCTTTAAATTTAATTCCTATTTTAAATAAAGGATTTTTCATTAGCAAGAAAAGAACTATATATAAAGGAATAAAAATCAATATTAAAACAATTAATTTATTGTCTATCATTAAAAGGAATATTAGCGTAAGTAATATGCTTACACCATTCGCAAAAACACTAGCATAATTCTCTATAAAAAATTCAAATATACTACTTACATCACTGACAATTCTATTGTTTAAATACGTTGGATCGTATTTATCTATAGATCTAACAGGTACATTCCTTAAATGTAGTATTATGTTAAAAATGCACTTATATATTATAGTATTTTTTACTTTTGTCATACTCATACTATAAAAAAAATTAACTATACAACTTATAATTCCAAAAAGAAACAATACTAGAGCAAAGTTATATATAATTTTAATATCTGGCTTTTTTAAAATCACATCTAAAAAAACACCATTAAAATAAGGTAAAACCAATGAAAAAACACTTGAAAACATTGAAAAAAAGCCAAGTCCTATAATTATAGTTAAATTATTTCTAAAAGATGAAAACAAAAATTTTTTCATATAATTCTCCGTTCTAAGGAATTAACTACCAGCTCAACTGGAAGCTTTCCATTTCTTCAAAGTATCATCGTTGTTTCGAATTCTTAGTGGGAGTATCACAAACATTATTATAGTTCCTATAAAGCAATACTTTTGGAATTTTCTGCTTCATGCATAATATATTAATTATTTCCATATAAGACACTTCTATCTCAAACGCTTTGTTCTTGTTGCTTTGTAATTCTGACTATATATTATAAATCATCCGTACATTTGTCCTTTTAAATATCTTATAATTTCTAACATTCTCTTTTGTCTTTCCATACAGTAATTTCTTATTGTAAATACCTTAAAACTATATAATTTGATCTTTTCCGTTAAAGTAAGTAGCAAATATCTATTATTCATTTGACGCCATTATGATTAAAGTTTACTTGCAACACCAATTTCATTAATCACAAGGGTACTTATTGATATCTTCACCGTTCTCAGTTTTTTTTAGTTTCTCCGTATAACTGAACAATTAAACTTTTCATTCACAATATTTATCAAAACTTTATCATTTTTTCTCTCTTATAATTAAGTCATATCCAACTTCTGCATATGCTGCAATTATCTCATTAATCTCAATAATATCTTTTTTGGTCAACAGTGGATGGGACATTTCAAATATTCTTTCATCGTAATTCCACTCCACATTGTCAAATATATCAAACCCTATATCAGGATTCATTTTTCTTAAGGCATCAAATTCTGGTGATGGTAATGGTAACCACCATACAAGATTAACAATTATGTTATACTTCATAGCTATAAAACCAACTGTTTCAATAGTTTTAAAAATATCTTTTTTTGTTTCCCAGGGAAATCCAATAATAAATGAGAAAAAAATATTAGTATTTAATTGATACTTTAAAATTTTTTCCGCCACTTGAAATATTTGCTCTTTCTTTATTCCTTTTTTTATACGTTTCAATCCTTCGTCATATCCAGATTCAACACCTACTTGGACACTTATTCCAGGGAATTTTTTTATTGCGGATAATACATTATCATCTAAAAGTACTTTTAATTTAGCTTCAACTAAAAAAGAATACGATTTAATATTAGTAACTGATAATTTAGTTAATATTTCTATAGCTCTTACTTTATCTTCAAAGAAATGATCATCTGTAAAAATGATACTTTTTCTTAAAATTTTATCTCTCATATATTTTTCTATGCCTATAATTCTTTTTACCGCTTCATCACTATTAAAACCTCTCCAACATCTTTTATTTAAAATTGAACAAAAGGAACAATTCCCACTACACCCTCGTGAAGTTTCTATTGAAATAGTTTCATATATATTCTCTGGGATTAAATCATATGCGGAATACAATGTATTTTTATCAAAGGTCATTTTATCCATAAAAGAATTTATCATAATATCACCTTTATCATTTCTATATACAAGATTTGGTACTTCAGAAAGATTCTTTTTTCTCTCCAAAGTTTCTACTAATATAGGGAAGGATTTATCCCCTTCTCCTATTAAAATATAATCTATATCTGTTGTCTGCATTATATGATTGAATACTCTGCTAGGATGTATGCCTCCAACAACAATCGGATTCTTTATATTATTTACCTTAAGCGTCGATATACATTTTTTTACATATCCCCAAGTAAATGTATTAGATGAAAATGCAAACAAATCAAAATCCTTAAATTTCTCTATGATTACTGAAGCTAGACTTTCTCCCACCATACCATCAATATAATCATCTGGATTTATTATATGTATAGTGTGACCCTTATCTCGTAAAATTGCACCTAAATAATACATAGCTAATGTAACTGTTTTTCTACTATCATATCTTTTCCCAAAACTACTATTAATTAACAATATTTTCATTCTGTAACCACCCTTATCTTTAAAGGATAAAGAACCCCTTCTTTTATCAGTTGTAAAATAGTACTTATACATTCAAAATTTATTCGACTTTTATCCTGGTAACTCAAACCAATTATTTCAACAATCTCCTTAATACTCCTACGTCCATCTATACTTTCTATTAAAACAGCTGCAACTCTATTTAATTTTATTTTATTACTTGTTATTGAATCAATTAAATATATATTGGTTTTCCCATACCATAATTTCCAATTTTTTTTAATCTCAAGAACAGTTATATTATAAAATCCATATTTGAAAATCTCGTTTCTAATGGCCTTCAAATTATTAATATGTTCAACAGTTCCCAATCTTGTTTTATAGAATTGTATATCTTGATGAAAATATAATTTCAAATACCTATCTAATGCAACGTCAAACGAAATTTCATTAATATTTTCAAAATATGTAGGCAAGCAATTAAGAATTCCTACATATCCCTCATAATTTACGAATGCATTCTCAATAATACTTTTATTAACATATTTATTTATCTTTTTCATATCTGAAGTAATATTGATATTGGGAAAAATTTTTTTAATATCTACATATTTTTTTATGACAGTAAAAGCATTTTTGTACGAAAAGTCATTTTTTGCTGTTTGGGTAATGCTTAATTCTAAATTTTTTATCCCTGTTGAAAATACTTGATATATAATTTCTTCTAATTGAAAATAATTATTGTCATTAACTTCAATTATTACACTCATTTTATCTTTTTTCTTTTCATCAAGACTTTCTATATTATTTATAACTCCAATATCATTATTAATTACTACAATAATATTAGAAACCAATGAAAAAATATCATTATTCCAATTATTGAATGTTGAAACAATAACTGTTAAATTTAGTTTTTTTTTATGTATACTTTCAATCAATTCTCGTTGCTGATCAAGCAGCAAATCTGTTTCCATTGTATTTAATATTATTTCTTGTATGTCTGTAAATTTTATTATTTCCTCAATGGTAAGTTCAAAACATAAACTAGCATTTGATACTTCCCAATATATTCTTTTCAAATTATCTAAAATTGCTGTCATAGTCCACCTCTTTTCTTTATATCAACTGCACCTACTGGACAAACAAAACTACACGTTCCGCATTCTAAACATTTATCTAGCTCAATATAATACACCTCATCTTTCTTTTTAATTGCATTGCCAGGACATTCCTCTCTACACGATCCACATTTAATACATTTTTCTCCTATGTAATAGGCCATAACATACCCTCCACTTAATTTTTTAATATTTCGTTTGATAACTAATATTAGCACCCATTTCTTGAATCTATATTATCGTGTCAGATATTGTTACCTAAATGTAATAAATTGTATTTACCGATTTTATCTATTAATCCTTCCCACTACTAGGGTAAATTAGAAACTTTCACTCCTTAACAACGTGCACACACAACGCACTAAAAAATGCTGTTGTAGGTTTGCTTACCCATAACAACATTTTTTTATATTCTTATGATTCAAAATCACAAATCCAAAAATTGGGAAATCAGAGTTTTACATTCGGAAATTTTTTACGCTTATATATAACGCACATTAATACGATAAAAGGTGACTTTTTTATTGTAATTTGCAAAAAAATTTCACAAAAATGCCGCTACAGGTTTAGTATCACCCGTAACGGCATTTTCTCTTATCTTATTCAACCTTTTCTTCATTACCGGATTTTAAATATGTCATGACCTCTTCCACTGTTTTTCCGGAAGCAAGTAAGGCGCTAAAGATTTCATCTTTTTGTTTATCTTCAATCTTCTTCCTAAGTTCTTTTGCTTTCAAACGCAGTTCTTTTAATTCTGCCTCTGTTGTTTTAATCTCCTGTTCTGTCTTCATAAGCATTTCTTCAAGAGAAAGATTTTCTACTTTTTTACGTCTTGGCATACTGTTTCCTCCCATGCTGATATTTTCTTCATTCTACCATTATTGTTCCAAAAATACCAGTCTTTTTATGAATAGCTCCTATCTCCCTCTTCGCTGCTGTTTCTGGCTTTTGGCATATTCCATCTTTTTATTGTATTCGTCCATGATTGCACTTTCCAGATCTGCCTTAAATTCTGCATTGACTGCATGGGCAATGTCCTCCCGTTCTCCTTTTGCAGAATTTTTCTGGGGCATACCTACAAAGGTTTTTCCGTTCCATGCCTGAATCACATGAAGCTGCTGGATTGCCAATACGTCCTGCAGACGAATGGCAACATCTGCCTTAAATGTATCGCTTCCCTGTACCGGATTTACACTCAGATTGTAATACAGTTCTTCCTCTCCCCAACTGCCCTTACAGTCTGTTTTAGTTTCTGTCATATTCTCATAGGCTTCCCTTACAGTATCCAACACTTCCTTTTGAAATTCCTTATCGGTAAACCGAAAAAAAGGAACATACTCCCCTGTTTCGTAATCTCTGTAACGGGGCATATCGAGGTACAGATTTCCTTTCGAGGACTCTTTAATTGCAAGACTTTTCACACAGAAGGCCTCATCAAAGGTAATGGTAGCAAATCCTTTCAGATTATTGATCTTTCCTTCTTCCTGTTTCAATTCCGGTTTATATACTCTGATATTATATTCCATATTGTGATCTCCTTTTCTACTCTACTTTTCATTACCGAACTGCTGTCTGGCATGGAAGATTTTTGGTTTCCTCCTGCACTTCCACACACTCCTCCTGGTCCTTGATTTCCAGTTCTGCATCAATCTCCATCTGCCGGGTAATGTTTTCTTTTAAAAGCTCCTCATACGGGAAAGGCTTTTCATATTCCTGCTTTGCATTTTTTATCTCATTTTCACAGGTCTTAATTTCTTTTTGAACATCTTCTACTGCTTTATCAAGGACATTCAAGCGGTTTTCCATACGGACCATATTGCCGGAGTCACTGCTTTTTAACTCCACACTATATTCCTTCTCTCCCTGAAGGAACAATACCGGCCCCATCATATCCTTTTGGACAAATACCTGAAATCCCTTATACATACCGACTTCGTGCCTGGTAAAAGCTGTCACACCTTCTATAATCCCACGCAGGACTTCCCCTGCTTCTTTATGCTTCTCATAGACTTTTCCCTGCAGAGTGATTGCAAACTCCGGCTGTACTTCCATAGCCTGGTTCCTGCGCTCCAAATCCTTTTGAAGCGATTGCAGTTCTTTCTCCAGACTTTGTATCCTTTTCGGGTACTGGAACGTAACCGCATCCTGCAAGGCAAACCGTTTCCCTTCATGTGCAGTTTTCAGGATTCTCAGACGTGCCACTTCATTATCTACTTGTATTTTTTCCATAATCAGGGGATTTTCGGAAGCTACCGCTTTAATCTCTGCAAAGTTTAATACGGTTTCATCTATATCCTCACAGATCCTTGCCAGTTCCCGGCTGGTAAATACCTGGCTGATAAACCGCTGTTTTGTTTCTACAATGCCCCATAAATAAGCATCAAAAGAACCCTTTGTTACATAGCGATAAATATTGACTTCCTCATTTTCATTCCCCTGGCGGATAATACGCCCTTCCCGCTGTTCAATATCAGAGGGTTTCCAGGGGCAGTCGATATGATGTGCCGCCACCATTCTGGTCTGGATATTGGTTCCTACTCCCAGTTTTTCGGTACTTCCTATAATAATCCGTTTCCTTCCGGCTCTGACATCGGAAAACATACGGTCCCTCTGTTCATCTGTTTTTGCATCATGGATAAAGCAGATTTCTTCCTCTGGAACACCTCTGGTAATCAGTTCCTGTTTTAAATAATCATAGACAGTAAACGCTTTTCCCGGTCCGGGTGTCCCAATATCCGAAAAAACAATCTGGGTTCCTTTCTGTTCCTGGGACTGTACATATTCCTGGTAAATGTTTTCTACTGCTTTATTCAGTTTGGAATCCGAATCTACCGGAGCATAACTGTCCAAAAGCCGGGGATCTGTACCCAAAAGTCTTGCTTCCCCGGTAATCCGGAGCATATTGTCGTCCTTTGGATCTACCACACCTCTATGGATTGCTTCTGCCCTTTCCACCATTTCCTGCATACGTTCTTTGACATAATCAGAGGCTTCCGATACTACAACCTTATATTTTCCGTCCTTTAATTCTGGCCGCTTAATATCTAGCATATCAGGCAGAATAATGTCTGCTACTTCTTTAAACAGGTGTATCAGTTCCGGCAGATTGATAAACTTATTAAACCTGGTCCGCATCCGGTAACCAGTACCTTCCGGTGCCAGTTCCAAAGAGCTGGTAACTTCCCCAAACACAGAAGCCCATGCATCAAAATGGTAAATCCCCTTTTCGTGAAGCCGCCTTTCCTGCAGATATAACTGCATCACATAAAGTTCCACCATAGAATTCGACAGAGGGGTTCCCGTTGCCATAATGACGCCCCTTCCCTGATTTTTTTCGTTGATATACTGTATCTTCATACGCATATCCATAGCCCTCTGGGAACCGCTGGAACCCAGGCCCGCAACATTGTTCATTTTTGTAAAAACTTCCAAATTTTTGAACAGGTGCGCTTCGTCTACAAATAAGGCATCTACGCCTGTTTCTTCAAAGTACATCACATCATCTTTGATTTCTTCATTGTTCAGTTCTTCAATTTTCTCTAGCAGTTTTTTCTTTCTGCTTTCCATCTGCTTTATGGACCAGTTCTTTCCCTCTTCTTCCCTTGCCTGGTTAATGGCTTCTACCAGTTGCTCTGCCTGTTCTTCTATCATGGCTCTTTGCCGGTCAGGGGAAATGGCAATTCTCTGGAACTGAGTATGACCGATAATAATACAGTCATAATCCCCTGTTGCCATTCTGGCAATCATGCGTCTGCGGTTTTCCTTCTGAAAATCTTCTTTTCTGGTAATCAGGATTTTCGCATCTGGATAAGCCCGCAAAAATTCTGCCCCCATCTGGAAGGTCAGGTGGTTGGGAACCGTAAGAAGGGGTTTCGTTGCCAGCCCCAGCCTCCTCATCTCCATACAGATACAGATCATTTCCAGAGATTTACCAGCGCCTACCGTATGAGCAAGTAAGGTATTTCCTCCACACAGCAATGCCCTTGCCACAGCATTTTTCTGATAAGGACGCAGCTTTAACAGAGGGTTCAGTCCCGGCAGTTTTAAATAAGAGCCATCATAGCTTCGTTGTCTGTCGCAGTTAAAGGTTTCATTATAAAAATCCACATATTTTTTTCTGCGCTCCGGCTCCTTAAAAATCCAGTCCCGGAAGGCTTCTTTTATCTGCTCCGCCTTATCCCTGGCAAGCATGGTTTCCTTCCGATTGATCACATAACGTACTTTTTCCCCTTCCTGCACCCGGTCCCTGATAGTCACAATCCGGCTGTTTAACAGTTCCTCTATAATGCTGATCGCATCCATAAATCTTGTGCCATAGGTTTGTCTGGTACGAATGGTTCCTCCAAAAAAGTTTCCCCTGTCAATATGGTAAGACATATCTGCATCTAAGCGCTCAATCTTGAGGGCATGGCCACTATGAGCGCAATAGTTTCTCTGGTTGTTCTCCGGGATTTCCAAAAGCTCATAGATAAACTGTTCGTAATCCTCATTTTCAATCCAGGTTGTTCCCAATTTTACACTGATCTCAGGCGCTGTCAGGTCTTTTGGCTGTACCTTTTCCAGTGCTTCCACATTGTCTACAAACAGGGGATTGTTCTGCGCATAGATCCTGGCAGTACGGAGCTTCTGACGCACATTGCCGCTTAAATACTCATCTGCGGTTTCCCACCCTGCATTTGGATCTTCTTCCTTTGCCAGTACCGGGTTCTGGTAGATTAACCCTTTTAATTCCTGGAACATTTCTTTCCTGTTTCCCGGATAAAGGGAAAGCATATAGGGAATATCCACCCGGTTATATTCTGACAGACTGATATGCAGCGCTTCCTGGGCATTTTCCACTTTGTCTATCACATCTCTGGGGCGTATGGTCCTTTTATAAAAAATGTCGGCTTTGGTTACATTTTTGTCCTCATCAACTACTTCCAGGGAAGAAAGCAGGGGATAATCATTATCCTGCCGGAACGCCATTTTATTTGTCCGGTCACAGAAATATCCATGCGTTTTTACAAAGGCATCATACAAACGGTTTAACTGTTCCTGTGCCTTTTTCAATTCCTGGTCAGAACAATTTTCCTGCTGTATTTGTAAAATTTCACGCACCAGAAGGCGGATTTTATGCATGGCACGTATCCGGCGCTTCACACTTTCCTTTGCCTGGCTCCGGTATAAAGACTCCCCTTCCCGGTAATATACTTCGTCCTGTATCACCGTAAACGTATAATTAGGTATCTCTGGAGAAGCAGCTAAGACGTCCTGCTCTTCCTTCTTTTTTTCTGCTATGCTTTCTTCATAACAGTTTTTCGGAAGCTCTCCAACTGCGTCCAAAATTCCTTTTTCCAGGTCAAAGTCTTCCGCTTCATTGACCAGGGCTGTATATTTGGAATCTTTCCCGAAAAACTGTTCAAACCAGACCATTTTCCCAAGCATCATTTCCGGGTGTTCCAGATAATACTCATTCACCGGCACCATGTCTTCCGTAAGCCCTGTATAAGTCCAGATCGGCTCCCCAATCGAAGGCTCTGCTTTTTTCTGAAAAAACAAAAGGTCACTGGTAACTGCGGTATTGGCGCTCTTTCCAAAAGAATCTGCCGGAAGCCGGACTGCCCCTAAAAGGTCTGCCTGTTCTGCCAGATTTTTTCTCACAGCGCTGTCATTTTTATCCAACGTTCCTTTTGAAGTTACCACTGCCAAAATGCCTCCTGGCCGAAGGAGGTCCATGCTTTTCCGGATAAAATAATCATGGACTTTCAGCTTCATCTTTTTATATCGGGGATCGTACAAGCGGAAATCCCCAAAAGGCACGTTTCCCACAATTACATCAAAGCTGTTATCCTCAAATTCCGTTTTTTCAAATCCTTTGATCTGGATACTGGCTGAAGGGTGGAGCTTTTGTGCAATCCTTCCGCTTATGGCATCAATCTCCACACCATAAAGCTGGGATTTTTGCATATTTTCCGGAAGACCATGAAAAAAGTTTCCAATCCCCATAGCCGGTTCCAGAATTTTTCCCTTCTGGAATCCAAACTGCTCCAAGGCTTTATAAACACCCCGCACGACTTCCGGCGGCGTATAAAAAGAACTGTTGACACTGGCCCTTGCCTGGGCGTATTCTTCTGCGGTCAACAGTTCCTTCAATTCCTGATATTCTTTTTTCCACTCCGGGCGTTTACTGTTAAAAGCATTTGGCAGCCCGCCCCACCCTACATACCCCGCAAGAATTTCCTGTTCTTCTTTTGTGGCGTTTCTCTCTTCCTGCTCCAGTGTTTTTAAGATACGGATTGCCCGGATATTTTTCTGATACCGGCTTTTATCCCCACCGGTAAACTGCAGCCACCCTTCTGGGTAATAATAATCTCCGGCTTCTACCTTATCTTCTGTCTGGACAGAGGTTCTTCCTTCCTGCCAAAGCTCTTCCTTTTTAAGAATTTCACTATATTCTTCCCATAATGCCGGAAACCAGGGGAGCAGACGGTACATATTTTCCTGCTGCTCTAAGGTTTCTGCATCTTCGGTATAGGCAATCTGGTCTTCCTCTACCAGATGTGCAGTAAGCCCGCCAAACTGATCCCAGGAAAGTTCCTGCAGAAAATCCTGGCTTTCCGGCAGGGTGATCTTAATCCCATTTTCCTGAATACAAAGCTCATAATTTCCATGTTCTGTCCGCACCAGATAATAAGGCTGGCCTTCCGGTGCTTCCCGAAGCAAAAGCGTCTTCAAAAAATGGTCTTTTTCTTCCGGTAGCTGATTGGTCGTATAGACCAGACAGAGCATTTTCTTTAAAATATCCGCCTGGATATTCTGTTTATAAAAGGCTATGCCAATCTCTTCTAATGGGATTGGTTCCTTTTCCTCAATCACTTCCTGCGCCTTCTTTGGCTGTAAGGTTTCTTCCTCTATATCTTCCCCGTTTTCTAAGGCTTCCTCCGATACGGATAACAGAGGAAGATAGGTTCCTTTTTCAATCCGTTTTCCAATTTCCAAAGAAACCTCGTCCCAGTACCAGAACGCCTCCTTCATGGAAGTTCCCTCACTCCAAAGGATATACAAACCGCTGGAACCGCTTTCTGCAATCAGGATACCGTCTTTTATATGGGCTTCTCTTTTTACATCTCCATACAATTCATAAAGATAGGCTTCCCGTTCTGTTTCCTCTGGATTGTTCCGGTAAAACTCATAAATTTTATATGGTATCTCCTGCTCTGTCATTTCCAGAAGGATTTTCTCTTTCTGCCAGTTTTCCGGCTGTGCAGGTTCTATCTCCCCAGACAGAAAAGGAACCGCCGAAGCAGTTCCTTTCCCTGTATCCTTTTCTGTTTTTTCCTGTTTTATCCGATCCTGGGGTGAATGATCTCCTCCATAACCTGTTTCTGCGCTTCCATATCCGCCTGTATCCGAAGGTTGGTCATTTCCAACGTGTTGTAAGGGTCTATCCTGTCCTCTCTGGTCCAGGTCTTCAAAAGACTTTCTGCCAGTTTCTCGTGGTATTCCTCCGCTTCTGTCTGGATTTTCATAAGTTTCTCCATCAGTTTCCCGGACAGGAGCATCATTTCGTATTGTGCCTGGTCCGTTCTCTTCATTTCCTGTGCTGCGATCCTGCCGTAACGGTTCAGGGACGCCAGCATCTTCTCCTCGCTCATCACGCCCTCTAAGACTGGTATCTGTATGCCATTCATTTCCCTGTACTGGATTCCTGCGATCCCTTCCATAATACTGCCTCCTTTCAAGGTCTATGTTCTTCATGGTCCTTGCAATCTGTAACACAATCCGCCCAGATAAATGGGATACCAACCGCCCTGTCCGGTACAGAACCTCCTCATTCTCTGAAAAACCGCAGATAAAAGAAAAATCCAGGGTGTCATCTCGGATACCGCAGCGGCTTTCCACCGCATAACAGACACTATTTACAAGAAACTCTGTAATCTGGTTTTCTTTTACCTCCTGTCCCTCTCCGGTAAGGACAGCCAGCTTCTGCAAGGATTTTAAAATTTCATCTTCCTCTTCTATCATAAACCAAACATTTGTTCTTGTAAAGGCGTCTAAAGAATTTTTAAACTTTTTTTCCTGTTCGTAGATTTCCGGGAACAGCTCCCTTGCCAGCAGCCTGCGGTTTGTCCCATTCACCTGCCAGTTCCAGGGCCGGATTCCCTGTCCCTTTACATCTTGAATATCATAAACATGGGTAACTCCTTCCCCGAAAATTTTGGAAGGAAATACTGCAATTCCTTTACTTCCTCTGGCAACCGGCAAATCCATTTCCAGCCAGGCATCATATCCTGCAAGAACGGAAGCATCTGGGCGCTGGGCATATACCATACAGGTATTTAAGAAGTCCAACTGATACAGACGCCCCATGCAGGAAAGGAAATTTTTCCAGGAATCCTCCGACTCTGAAATCCAGTGTATGGTTTCCTCATACAGTTCCCGTACTTTTGTGATATGCTTCATCTGCTGTTCCTTCTTTCTTTTACAGGTACCAGTTCTTTTGCAGAAATATCACGATAGGAAAAATCATCTGCCCCCAGCACGATTTTTTCTGCATAGTAATCTGCTTCTGCTTTTGCAGTTGCCTCCAGTTCATTCCTGCCCCGGTATCTTACTTTTTTCTCCAGGACTTCTCTTATGGTCACTTCATATTCTTTTTCGTCCATGCTTCTCCTTTCTTACTGCAAGCGGCTGGGTCTTCCATACAGCCCAATGTTCGACGGATTGAACGGGTCATTCACTACCCCACGTCTGCTGTTGGCTGCATGTACCATTCTGCCATTACCAACATAAATTGCCACATGGGAAATATTGCGGAACTGCCCATTCTGCTCATAAGAATAAAAAATCAGATCTCCCGGCTCCAGTTCGCCTTCTGTAACTTCCAGCCCATGTGTTACCATAAATTCTCCCTGAGTAGAGGCAATCGCCGGAAGGGAAATGCCTACCTCCTGATACAGCCGCTGTACCAGGGAACTGCAATCATAATATCCTTCCTCATACCGGTGTTCCTGGCTGTATTTGCAGCCTACCTTCGTCAGTGCCAGATTTGCAACGTCACTTCCTACACCAAAGGAAGGGATCTCATTTCTAAATTCCTCACTCATGACTTCCCTTAACAGTTCTTCTTCTTTTTCTGTCAGCTTTCCAAGTGCAATATAGTCCTCATAATTCAGGTTCTTAACATAGCAGCCCTTCTTTGTTACCGTAATCTCATTTTCGTCCCCATCTGCCAGAAACGCTTCAAAAGTCTGATGTCCCCAGGCAGACGCAGTTGCATGGTCCGCACAGAAAACATCAAATTGTACTCCATACCGGTCAAATGCCCCGGTATCTTCTACGGTATATTCAATCCCGTTCATAATGATCCTGGTTCCCATAGGGACAAAGGGATTTTGTGCATCTACTGCAAGGGTATGGTCCGGTTTTGGCATGACACCGGAGGCTGTCGGTCCTCCTGCCCACTGCCCACAACAGATACTGCACTGGCAATAGCCGCTGGTTACAACATTTCCCAGACTTTCCCCTGCCTTTATGGTGGTGGTTATGGTCGTGTTTTCAAAACTGTTCATTTCATCAAAGATTTCCTTCAGCTTGTCCTTATGCCGCTGATCCATATCCACACCTATATCCCCGGTTCCATACTTCACCATATAAACCATTAAAGTATCATAATAATTACTCACATAATTTCCGTTTTTCTCATGGAGATAGGTAACTGCCCCATCTTCCCCATTTTGTCCAAGTTTTGTATTAAAGTCCATGTAGTAACCGCTTAAAACTTCCCGGACGGTAGGGTTCTCCTCAGACGGATTGGGCATGAACGCACCAAGTGGCGAACAGTATAAAAGGAAAAAGATAATCACCACAGGGATTGCCACCACAAGCAGAATACTGAACAGCGGAGCTAAAAGCGCCCCGGCAAACTGGACCACCTTCAGCATAAATACAGAGGCTTTCATCTTTACAATATCTTTTGCCACCTGTGCCAAACTGTCCTGCTGTCCATTTCCGGTGAGCTTATTGATCATATACTGGATTTTCCTCTGCCGGACTGCCTGCTTTTTCTGTTTCTCCATCTGTTTCTTTTTCACTGCTTTTGTTTCTTTGTAAAACTGCTTATTGGTAATCTTCCCATCAGCCTGTTTTACCTTTAATTCCTGCTCTGCCTTTCTATAGTTCCGGTCCTTCCACAGCTTTTCTGTCGGTTTTGCTGCTGTCCCCATGACATAAAGGGAATCATTGACTTCTTCCCCACCCTCTAACTGGGTCAGTATAGCAGCCTCTCCCCGGCGTACACCCTTTATGGCAGTCTGCTTCGCCAGGGAAGATTTTTTTGTTTCCGCCAGCTTTGCAGCCTGTTCCCTCCGGTACTGTTCCTTTGCCCGGAAACCAGCAGAGGGCTGGCTGTTTGGTGCTGCCCCCTGTTTCATCTGATCCGGCTGTAAGGTTCCCGGTACAGATACGGTACTTTTGGTCTTTCCATTTTGTTTTCTATCTTCTGCAGTTCCCCGGATTGCTGCCTCTTTCCCGGCCTGCTTTTTCTTTTCCTTTTGTTTTTCAAACAGCGCTTCTCTGCCCTGCCCCGGCTGTTTCCCTTTTTCTGCCCCTTCTTTTTTCTTTCTCTGCCCTAAAAGATCAGCCACCGGCTTAGAAGTAAAAGCAGCTTTCTTTTCCTTTGCAGATAAAATAGGATTTTTCTTATGCACCGTCACCTGGGCTTCTTTTTTTAATTTCAGCTCCGGCTCTTTTTCTTTTTTTACCTTAATCTCCAAAGCAGTCCCCCTCTCCGGGGTTTAATTCTTCTGCCTGATACCAGAGTGCCTGAAACAGATACCCCTGTTCCTTTTCTCTGGGTGGTGGTCCGTACTCCTTTTCCAATTCCTGAAAGGCTTCCATAAGGTTTCCGGAAAATTCCTGGTAATCATCTTCTGTCAGGATATATTTTTCACTGAACAATACCTGCTCCAATTCCCCCACTTCTACCAAATGGTCAATGTCTTCCGGGGAAAGTGGCGGTCCCAGTCTGTCATAAGTCTTTTCTTTCAGGTAGGAAAACTGGTAAAGATCCGTCTGCTGCGGTAAAATCTTCTCTTTACTGCCATCAAAGAGCAAAAAAATAGCTTCCGCTTTTAAGAAAACGGAAACCTCAGCCTGCTCACCATATTTTAGTGCCTGCCCCTTAGAAGAAAACTCCAGCCAATCCGGAATACGGATTTCCAGCATCCAGGCTTCATACTGCAGCCCAAAAGATAATTGATATTTTGCGATAATTCCTCCTCCCTTCCACTACAAATAATCATAATAAATCTCATTGGTATCTTCATGAAAATGGCACACCGGACCGCCGCACCAGTTCCCTGCATACTGCACTGTCTTTTCCTCCACTATCCGTCACGACCAAAGGAAGCCCATAGTGCTGCAAGGACATCTGGCTGGCAGTGCGGATACGTTCTATCGCTGTTTTTTCTAAATCCAATTCTGTTTCAGGAGGGAAGATATCTTTTACATGGCCAAAACTCCGCCTCCTTTCCTAATGTTATCTGCCGCCTCTTTTTGGCGGCTCATATCCATTTGCGGCATACGCTTCTACGGTCATACCGTATGACTCTGCTTCCTGTCGTATTTCCTCCATAACCTGTTCCCTGTATGATTTGTCCGGACAGGCAGTTGCAAAATCCCGGATATCCGGCATACAAGGCAGCTCCTTCCCTGTATTTAGTGCAATCCTGCTTTCCCGGACATAAGCAAGTATGGCTTCCTGATATGCCTTTCGTGATGCGTCCCCCTGCGTCAGCAAAGGGACTTTCTTTTCTATTTCCTGTTCTTCCAGAACCGCTGTTTCCAGTTTTTCCAGGTTGCAGAAATACTGAAGGGAAGGAAGCATCTCCTCCAGTACCCATTTCATTTGCTGTTGTTCATGTTCCCATTCTTCTGTTGTCCTGGCGGTCTGTTTCATAAGCTGCTGCCCTTCTTCTGTATGGAGATAATAATCTGCAAATGCTTTTACATGATCCAGCAAATTTCCTTCCCCGTCACCAAAATCCTGGCGCCCGGTATAAGACATGACTTCCCCCTCTGAGAGAAAACAGATTTCAAAATGTGTTTTGTAATAACCTGCCATGTCTTTCTCTTCCACTGACTGCCGATCCAGCTTTCCGAACAATTCTACCGCTTGATTTAATGGCATGGCTTCTTCCAATGGAATGTCCGGGTGTTCACTGATCCGCACATACACAAAGGGTTTCAAATCCACAGGCGGAATAAGTTTTACCTGCTCCAGTGTTGTCTTTAGCTTGTCTGCCTGTTCTTTCAGCTCTGGTTTTTGCTCAAATATCTTGCTTCCCAGCCACCTGATGTATTCCTCTTTTCCGTCTTGACATAAGGCTTTCCATATAATAGCTTCCTTATGTTCTGCTTCTTTCGGATAAAAGGTATGGTAAAAATCAGGATCAAGATTTTTTTCCAGTTTTATCATTTCATCTGCAAAATCAGCAGCGTCCATGCTCTTTTTTGTTAAAATCCCTTTGGTATCCACGACTTTTGTTTCTGGAAGATAAGCACTCAGTTCCCTGGCAGCCCTTAAAAGCTCAGGGTATTCCTTGAAACCATAGACTTCCCCTAAAAAATCCACATCTAACTTGCCGCCGGAAACCAGTGGAAAGTCCAATGGAATACCATCTTCCTCCTCCACATGAAGCCCAATCCCTTTTCCTGCATTCAGCCTTTCAGAAGGAATACTCTGATAATACTTTACTGCTTCTTCTGCACTTTGAATATCCTCCCTGTATTCTCCATAACGGTTAAATTCCATACATTCTGCCACATAATACGTTGCCAAACGTCCGGTGGCATTCTCGCCCATCTCACCTTTTTCCACGTAGCAATACCTCCTTTTCACGCACAAAAAAAGCACTACCGTTTTTAGCGATAATGCTCTTTGTGTTACTTCTTATTTTCTTTTCTACTGTTCTTTATCTGTAAGAAAGATACTCTGAAATGCAATAGCTTCCTGTAATATCCCGTTCTATCACACCGGTCTGCTCTAAGCATTCCATATATTTCTTTATTTCATCTTCTGAAAAGCGGGCTGCCTTATCCTCTGACCACTGTTTAAATTCAGATACAATCTGGCTGGCATCAATCCTTGAAAAAGTCTGGACTAAATAAGTTACCGTTGCAAGTCCTTCCAATTCATGATCACTTTCTATCTCATTCACATAAGCAACCGCTTTTTCGATTGCAGGCATAAGACGGTTTAATAACTTTGTTGTTTTTTCACTACAGATTACCTGGTAAGCTAACTGATACGTTGATTCAGTATCTTTTAAGCCATAAAAACTCTGATACTCTCCGATATTTCTACTAACTATATCAATGGAGTGAGCATAGGGACCATATTTATACTTCTGAAACGAAAAATATGGTTCTTCCAGATACAAATTCATAAAATATGCGGCTTTTTGCAGACGAAGTTTTGTACAACGGTTCAGCCCCATTTTTATTTTCATCAGAACTAAACTGGCTGCTGTAAGTTTAGGCGCAACCGCTGCCTTCTGTACATAATTTCTCTGTGGCTCATAAATCAAAAATGTAAAATTATCAGCGATTGGTTCTAATTTCTTTTGTATCAGTTCTTTTACTGTCTGCCAATCCAAACCACCATTTCCACACCCCAGTGGTGGAATGGCTACTGATTTCACATGCAATCCCGGAAGTCGTTCTACCAAAACGTCTAACGCTGTTTCTATATAACTTATTTTAGAATTTTCACGCCATTTATCTTTCGTTGGAAAGTTTACAATCGTAATACCATTCTCTACAAATGTATGGATTGTTCCAACATGCAGTGTTTTATCTTTGCAGGCTTTTATATAGGATTTATTATTTTCTGGAAATTTCAGCTTGAACTGATACGCAACTCCCTTTCCCATGTAGCCCTCACAGTTGACTGTATTAACTAAACACTCTGCACCAGACTGAAACATATCTCCAGTTGTGTATTTAATCAACACAACCACCTCCTCTCGTTACTCAAACCATTGGGGCATCACCGTAATAAATGGCGGTGGAAAGATAACACCTTTCTGTTTGAGCATATCTGCTACTTTGTTTTCAGTTTCTTTCGATGAAACATAGATACACTGGAAAGCATCAACTGGAATGACCAATGGACTCAGGCATTCCGCCATCTTTATCTGTCTGGCGTCCTCGTCATTCTGCCCTACTCTGGTAAGGATATCCCAGTCAATCATTTCAAAGCCTTCGTCATAATTGTATAGCTGACACTCTTCCAATGCCAATGGGTGCTTAGGTAAAATGCGGAAATTATTGCGTCTTGCCAAACTTCTGGTAATACAAATATAAATCATTTCTTCGCCCACATGCGTTTTTTTCACAGCCACATCAAAAGCTGAATATGGGTGAAAATGAAATGGAATATATCCGTCCAGACCTAAAACTTCTCTCTTACGTATAATTTCCGGATCTGCAACATCTCCAAACGTTACTGTATTCTCCCTTAAAATCTTTCTTGGCACAAGTCCAAAGTCAATGATCGATTCCAGGTTTTTTAACTCTGTTAAATGATATAGAAGTTTCCCTTCTTTCGCATCTTTTAATCCCATTGTTCTCCTCCTAGTATAACACACTTTAAACTTTAATCACAGAGCTTTTGTATGTTCCGTCAATGTGTTTGTTTCCATAAACAAATTTTCCTTTGTACCCATTATATGGTTCCAGTATTGATACGTCAATCCCATTAACGTGCCTTCTCTTTCTCACTCTTTGCATAAGGAAGCGACTGCTCTGCTGCTACTTCTTCCATTTGAAAGTATTCTGGCAGTATCTTTTCTTCCCGGAAACTAAAATACCGGTTCTCAGCCACCACGATATGATCCAGTACCTCAATCCCCATAAGATTGCCTGCTTCTGCCAATCGCTTTGTCACTTCTATATCATGCCGGCTTGGTTCTGGATCACCGGAAGGGTGGTTATGTGCCAAAATGATATTACTGGCATTGGATAAAATTGCAGATTTGAATACTTCTCTTGGGTGAACCAGTACACTATTTAGCGTTCCCATACCTACCACGTTGACGTTAATGACCTGGCTTTTTGTCCGAAGGTTCAAAATACAGAACATTTCCCGGTCACAATCTTTTAAAAAATCCTGAAAGAGTTCTGCTACATCACAGGGATTTTTTAATTTTTTACTGCTGTATAGAGGTGGTTCTTCCACCAAGCGTATACTTACCACATCTATTTTATGTGTCCTCTCCATGTTCTTCCTTTCCAAAACAAATCTCCAGCATAATTCCCTCCGGCAGATTTTTTAAAAGTCTTTCCAACTGTTCTAAATTCATTTCTATTTGATATGTTTCGGCCATTCTGCCACCTTTCCCATGATATGCAAAAAGAGTGCCTGATAAAACACTGCACTCTTTTTGTACTATCCTTTTTCTACTTTACCGACTTATAATTTTGCTGTTGCCCAATTCTTTTTCTCGTCTGTCATACCTTTTCCTTTACAGATAAAAGAAAACGTTCCTTTCAATTTACATTACTCCTGCTTTGTCTGCAACGCCTTTTCGTGAAGGTTGGTATTGAAAAGCGCATACAGCGGATTATCTTCTTTTTCCATACGGTTATCAAATGGAATACAGGTATTTCCATACTTAATGATCCCCGTACCGGAAGGAGAGTTATCTACATATTTTAGCTGTGCTTCTGGAATTCCTGCTGCAGTGGATAATTCCTGACTGTCTACATTGGACTGCTTTAACAGGGCAATAAATTCACTGTTTCCCAGCATGGTCATTGCTGTATAATTCTGCAGCATATCAACTAAATTTTGGGTGATTCCAGTGCATAATCCGCCTTGTTTCCTCACTTTTTTCCAGAGGCTGAACAAAAATTTCGCACTATATTCCCGGTCAAGAACGGTATGGAACTCATCTATATAAAGCCAGGTTGCCCTTCCTTTCTTTGCATTTTCTGCAATCCGGGCACTGATATTTTCCAACATGACCAGAGTGGAAATGGCTCCCAGCTCTTTCCCCAGATCCCTTGTACCATAAACAATGAACCTTGCCTGTACATTCACATTGGTATGGTTATTGAAAATATTTAAAGAGCCATTTACAAACAGCTCTAACGATAAGGCAATATCCTTTGCCTCTTCCTCCGGCTGCTCCAACAGTAGCTCATAAAATTCTGACATGGTAGGGATATGCTTTTCCCTTGCCTTTGCAATGTCAATATACAGCTTTCGTACACAACGGTCTATAATGGATTTATGGCGGCTGTTTAGATTATCCCCGTAACACTGTTCACACAGCCCCAGCATAAATTCCCCTTTATCCCGGATATATCCCTGGGAATCGTTTAAATCCAGCGCCCAGACGTCCATCTCCAAAGGATTGATGTAATTCTTTGTATAGGTAGACAGGTTAATGATTGCCGCCTGGTTTCCCAGGGCTTCTGCAATATCAAAATATTCCAGTGTCGGGTCGATACAGATAATATCATCATCTGTTCCTAAGAACACCTGCAGCATTTCCGACTTACTGAAATAGGATTTTCCGGAGCCGGGAACACCGAATACCATTCCATTCCCATTCGCCAGTTTTTTCCGGTTTCCAATGCAAAGGTTATGAGAAACCTGGTTAATGCCATAGCAGACGCCGGATTTTTCGTTTAATTCCTGTACATTAAAGGGAAGAAGGGCTGCAATGTCCCTGGTAAGCATGGTCCGCATTGTGCTGATCTGCCGGTTTCCCACTGGAAGTATGGTATTCATAGCTTCCCTCTGCTGATAATAGTGGGTTTCAATCTGGCACATGCGTCCATTGCCGATATTTTTAATGGTTTCGGTTACACTGTCTAACTCCTTCTTGTCCTTTGCCATGATTAGGAAATTAACCCCTGTATAAAACAGGTTCTGGTCATTTTCCCGCACGTCGTCCATAAGATTTACAATCTTCTCCTTCTGGACTTTCTTGGTATGGGAAATGTCACTGGAAAAGTCGTTATTTTTATTACGGACTCTCTGCTGCTTTAAAATATCATTTTCAATGCCCAGATATTTCTTCTGAAGAACCTTATTTGCCAGCTCTTTTGGTACTGGTACAATACAGATTGTAGTGATGCTATGAACCGGAAGGCTGGTAATCTCATTTAAAAAGGTATCCGATAAAGAAGAAGGATATTTTTTAATAAATAATGCCCTGCATTTTTTCCGTTCCGTTTCAAAATAGCCAGGGTAAAACTGCATATACCCTGGTGAAATATCATTTTTAGGATCACCGCCCTTTTTTAACGCCTGTCTGAAATCAAAGGAGAATTGTTCTTCTTCCCCTATGCGGTAAAAATTGAAAAGCACCCGCAGCCGCTCTTCTGCATTTAATTCTTCAATGCAGGAACCAAGTTCTCCGAAGTTCTGTTTTAAGGTAGCTTCAAAAGTGGCAAAAAATGCTTTTGCCTGTTCGTAGGATTTCCGTTCTACACATACCGTCAGCAGTTTTTCCTGTTCAATCCCCTGCCTTCCATCTACAATGCGCTTTTCAATGATCTGGTTATAACTTCCACGCAGCCAGTTAAAACCATCTCCTTTTTCCTGGAAAAGAACATGCTCCCGGAAATCCTGCATATTTTTATTCCGGTTAAAAATGGTAATAAGAAAATATACATCAATGGCATTTACCGTCTTACAATACTGCTTTAAAATCCGCATCTGCTCTTCTGCACCTGCGGTTACATAATTAATGTCCAAAAAGCGGTATGTCCTGGAGTATACCCCCTTCCCTACTTCAAAAATGCCATTTTCTGCAATTCTCCCAATCCCCATGACTTCCTGAAGATATTTCGGGGATTTTACTGCTTTATCTGCTTTTTTTAACTGGTCAAACTTATCTGAAAAAATTGACAATCTCTAATTTCCTCCTTTCAGGCAGATGGGACCACAAACACAGCAGCTTCCATCTGCCACTACATGTCTGTGTATCCCTCTCCTGAAATGGAGAGCAGGCGCTATTTCACGCCTTGATTGCATATTCTGGTCAACGGTACATCTTATACCACACCGCTGCTGCCGCACCAAGTACAATCATTACTACCGTTACGATCCCCATACGGATTGCCTTCTTTTTCACCACGTTGACGTCACCACCTTTCTTCTCTTTTTTCTGTTCCTTTTTCCTTTGCTGTACTTCCCGTTCTTCTTCCTGACGGGTTTCCATATAAATCTGTTTCAGCTCCTGCACCGATTCCGTAGAGCCATACACCAAAGGGCGGTTAAAAAAGGAAAAATAAATCATCTTCCCTGCAAACTGCCAGAATGTCAGCCCATGATAGTTATAAAACCCAGTCAGTGCCAGAGGTACAACAAAAGGGGTTGCCACATAACAGCTCAAAGTAATCCCGATTTTTTCATACAAAAGCAGGACAATCCCAGTTCCTACGCCCAATGCCAATGCCGAAAACAAAAACTGTTTTGCTGTAAGTCCTAGAACCAGGGATTCTTTATAATGCTGTAGGTCCTCACTTAATTCAATCTCCATTTACATGTCCTCCCTTCTTACCGGCTCCTGTCCTTTGCAGATAGAAGCCGTTTCATGCTGCAAAACTTCTGTTCCCGGCGAACACACGACTTCATTCCCCCATACGTCCCAGCCAGGTGCTTCTCTACGCGCAAATAGCTCAACTCGTGGGACATCTCCCATTAACTGTTCAATTCTGTTTCTTGCCTCCTCTGGCTTTTTACTATGTTCTTCGATATGTGTGATAAGGACTTGATGCACACGCCTGGAATAACGCTTTGGGCTTCCTTTTGTTGCAAGAATACAGATTTCAGCATTTGCTCTTGTCCAGTATCCCATGCCCCAAAATAAAGAATCCGCTTTCTTATTCTGCTTAATCCAAACAAATGCTACCGTTTTATAGGTAAATCCCCACGCTTTTACAACTCTCCATATTTCTTTCAAAAGTGGAAATGTAATCCAAAGAAATAATGCACAATTTTCATCTGCCAGTTTCCCTACCGGCAACTTTTCTATTTCTTCCATGCTCATGGTTGGATAATGGCTTTCTGCGGAACGCCCACTGCCCTTTTTACTCCACACCCGGTATGCCCAGGGGGGATCTGCATAGATAACCTGATATTTTTTCATAATCCTCCTTTTTATGAGCTTCTATCTTCCAAACAGAAGCTATTTTTTGCCTTACACTACAATCCCAGTGCCCTGGAAGTCAGGTTCTGCGCCCCTTTTACAGTGCCTACCGTCAGCGCAACCGTAAAGGTCATTTCCCCCAAATAAATCAGGGTTTTGGCCCAGTCCTCATAATCTCCGGTAAAGGTCGGAAGACCGGAAGAAATAAACTGGTTACACAAAAGGATTGCCAGTGCCATCGTGACTGCCTCAAAAACAACACTGATAAAATATTTCATATAGGCTACAAAGGTATTGCTAAGCCCCCGGTTTCCAGCCAGGGTACTGCTGGCAATCGCCCCAAAAGGTACAATTACCATGATTTTCAAAAAGCGGAAATAAACATTGTACAGCAGGAAGAAACCACAGATAATAACGATTAAAGACAGGAAAACAGCAAGTATCAAAAATACGATACTGGTTCCAAATCCCAAATCTTTAATCACTTCTGCCTGCGCCGGGTCAATGGATAACTCCACACTCTGGTTTTGCCCCAAATGCCCCACCAGGTTTCCACAGGAAGTAAACAGGGCTTTCATAATGGTAATGTTATAAGATACCAGCCACTGTGCAATGGCAACCCGGATAAACATACGGAGAATTGCTTCAAACCGGATTTCTTCCCGGATATCTACCGACTCTGCACAAAACCCTATGACGAAAAAAAGGACTACCAGGGCAGAGCCTATCCCAACAAAAAGGGGTTCAATCCCTTCAATGATCCCCCAGGGCCCGCCTCCTTTGAATCCGGTAGGGGACTGTCCTAAAAGTTCAAATACGAGGCTGACCTGGTTATTCCAAAATCCAAACACGATTTCCAAAAGTGCAAGGATCGCCTCTCCTAAATTAAACATCACTTCACCTCTCTTCTTATCTACTTATCTCAAAAAGAAGAATGGTTTTAGCTAATTCCCAGGAAAGTAAGAACGGAGGAAATGGCTGCCATAATAAGCCCTGCAACAATTCCTTTAATGGCACTGTTCATAGAAGAACTGTCCTGCTGTTGGTAAGCCTGTGCAAATTCCATCACGTTTTTTGCCAGGATAATCACACCCACCGCACCGATAATACTGATCACCAGTGTCTTTAAATTCATAAGCGGCTGTGTTACGTCACTTACCCCGGAAGCCATGACAGTCTGGGGGAACAGGGAAACAGTGGTAGCGCTTACTGCCAGGACTCCCAGTAGAGATTTTTTCAAGCGGTTCTGTTTCTTTCTGATAACCTCTTTGATTTTCATATCTTTTTACTCCTTTTCATGTGATTGATACCGCATTACGCAAAAAGACAGATTTTTAAAAACCTGCCCTGCGTAATGCAAAAACTACAGGTTTCCAAAAATCTGCCTTCTTTAATCCGAGGCTGTTTCTTTTGTAAATTTTTTACGGATTTCCTTCATCTTTTCAGCACTGTTTTTTGTATCTGCCATTTGAAGGATTTTATCATACGAAATTCCAGCACCAATGGCAAGCATGATTTCTCCCAACTGTTCCTCATTATAAACATGGCTTTCCAATAATTCAGAAAGTTTTTCTTCCTCTGTCTGTACCGGTTTTTCCGTTTTCTTCGGCGGCCTCACCTCCTCTACCGTTCTCTTCTTCTGGTTCTCTTTCAGCTCTTCCTCCGAAAAAATCTTCTTAGGAATAGGCTCATAAGAAAAAATTTCATCAAAAGACAGTTCCACAATCTGAACATCTTCTCCCTGTTCCTTTTTCTTCTTATAATAATCCAGGGATTCTTCGTTTAAAATCTGTACCGCCTGTTTTTTTGCAGCCATTCTGTCATGGATATAAGGCGCTGCCCCGCCATCTTCTGTTTCCGAAAATCTGGAGTGTGCAAACGTATTGTATTTCTTATCAATAATGGGATCACAACCCCTGATTAACAAAATACACTCTGAGTTATCCAGCTTTCGGGTTTCGTCCGGTGTCAAAAGCTCACGCCCCAGCACATCATAATTCCGGGAACTGCTCCCCTGCCGGCCTTTGGTTTCCCCACTGCTTTTTTTATCAATGGTTCCTTTTCCCAGGGACTCACTGATATACTTATGCGTGGACTGTTCATTCCCACCAAGATATACCAGGGAATCATGAGGTAAGCTTCAGCTCATCCTTCGAAAAGGACTTGCATCCACTCCCTCCCAAACCGCACGTACACCTCTCGATGTATACGGCTTTCCGCTTATCATTTGCGGTGTTACGAATGAATTAAATTATGGCATTCGGGGCATACCACGAGTGTTTTCCGTCTCCTTTTTCGCATGAGTAATACCCACTCTGTATTTCCCTTTAAATCTTTGAGTTTCTTAACTTGGTGTATTACCAGATTTCTACAGTCTTTTTGGCATAATTCACAAGTATGACGTTCCACTCTCTGTTTGAGAGTGTTAGTTTTGGCATATCTTGAAAACTGCGGAAGCTCGCTTACATTATCAAACTTTGTAGCACATTCCTTCCGTTTATAACCATCCCTGTAGAATGTTGTTGTTTTCATTCCCTGCCTTGTTTCATACGCAACTGTAAATAATTCGTTTCTGCAATATCTCCGCTTAATCTCATGAACATTCGTCTTATACTTGCACGCAAATGTTTTATACATGCTGTATTTCATTACATTGGCAAATCTCCCTATTTTAAAGGAGTCATTCGCTATGGTGTAATAATTATATAGTCCACGGACTTCTGCATTGTATCTTGCGAGAATTTCAATATCGCTCTGGTTTACCAGTTTTCCCCTATGAAGGGCTACAAATCTCTCTTTTCCGTTTTCGTTGATTTTGATTTTCATTGCTTTGTATTCAATTAACTTACCTACCCATTTTTCGCGTGGAACGTACAGTTTAACAACTCCTGTCTGACATCTCTGAACCCTTCCGTTAGAAGCCTTCTGTAGCGTCTGCACTCTTGATACCGTAATGTCGTAACCTAGAAATCTTGCTCTGTCTCCAGTGTGCGTAACCTTTGTCTTAGTGTCTGACATTTCTAATTTCAATGCTTTTTGCAGGAATATTTTCACGTCTTTCTTGATAGCTTCTGCGTCTGCTTTGCTACCAATAACCCCGATGATAAAATCATCCGCATATCTCGTATACTGCACCCTTTTATAATTACTGTCGTTATAGACGTAAGGTGTTGTAGATTTTTCAATCATTTCCAGTTCCTTAAGATTTTTGCATCTGATTTTCTTTTCTTCGTCAGACAGACTATCCCATATCTCTCTGCCCTTTTTCCTATATCTGTATGCCTTACCGACACTGGACTTATATGCAGTAGAAAAATGTTTCTTCTTAGCTTCTGTATTGAAGTTTTCTGCATAATTTTCCATAAATTTGTCCAATTCATGAAGGTAAATATTTGCCAGCACTGGACTGACTCCCGACCCCTGCGGCACTCCGCTATAGGTTCTGTTGAATGTCCATTGTTCCATATATCCTGCTTTTAGGAATTTCCATATAAGCTGGATAAACGCTTCGTCATCAATCCTCTTTTTCAAGAGGTCGATAACTACATGGTGGTCGAAACTGTCAAAACAAGCGTGTATATCTCCTTCCACAAACCAGTTCGCACCAGTAAAGGTGTTCGGTATCTGTTTCAGTGCTGTCTGACAGCTTCTGTTTGGTCTGAACCCATGTGATTTATTACTGAACACAGGCTCATAAATACTCTCCAAAATCATCTTAACGACTTCCTGCACGAGTTTATCATCCCCCGACTGAATACCCAGAGGACGTTTTTTACTGCTGTTTTTCTTTGCAATATATTCTCTTCTTGCAGGCTTAGGTTGGTAACTTCGGTCTTTTAAGGATAAAATAATCCTCTCAATTCTCTTGTTACCCATGCCATCAATCGTTGTTCCATCAGCTCCGGCAGTCATACTGCCATCATTTGCGTAGATATTTTTATACGCAAGCCAATAAAACTCCGGATTGTACAGATTTCTGTATAATCTCTGAAATCTGTAAGTTTCATTCTTTGACTTTTCCATCAAATTTTTCAATACCTCAGTTGGATTTCTCAATGCCTCTCGCACCTTCCTTCATTTTAGTATTTTCTGATAAGCTGCTCCCCTTCGCCATGTGAACGTCATTAACGTCTCGGACTACTATGGGAGCTGTGTGACCATGCCTGTTACCAGGTTTAGGTCATCCCCAGTTAGTAAATACAGGATTAGCATTCAGTGTTGTCGGCACCGACTTTCGCCATTTATCCGCTGTCTTGCGGTTGCTCTTTCATGAGTATCGCTTGCTTTCATAACTGCGAAATGAAACCAACATGAAAAGCATACGTTTCAATCCTTTTCGTATGCGGGGCACAGGTTCCCCCACTCTGGCTATCGTTTAGGCAGTTTAGCTTTGTACCTCATACACTGATTTTTATTCTTAAATATTCTGACGCATAGGATTAGCGCCTTTCCTATTTACGTTCCAACTGGAACAACAACATGCTACACTCCCCTTCGGGTTTCCCCTCTCGGATAAGTTGTAGAATAATAGGTTGTGATTTTTCATCACCTGATACTTTTACCTACCGCTTGCTAAAGGCGGTATCCTGTAAATACCACGTCGCCAATTTATATTGCGCTGGCGACTTCTGGGCGCACACAATTACCCGGTATGGTTTCCCAGGTTTTCTCAAACAAAGCCTTGATCTGGGCAAGGTTTTGGATAAAAATGGTACATGAAATATTCCTGGAACGCATGGTACTAAGGAGGCAGCAGTAGTCATCTGGCAATGGCACGTTGGCAAATTCGTCCAGCATAAAATTGACGTTAATGGGAAGTTTTCCATTGTAATGGAAGTCTGCCTGGTAATACAATTCCTGGAAAATCTGGGAATAAAGCATACCAATTAAAAAGGCATAACTCTTATCCGAATCCGGCGTTACACAAAAAAGTGCAGTCTTCCGGTTTCTGTCCCCGTCAACACCAAGCCCAATCTCCTCAATCTCCATTTCATCATGATCCAGAATCCGCAAAATTTGTGGGTTCTGTAACAATCCCAGCCTTGCATTTGCGGAAATGATGATACTCCTTACCGTATCTCCGGCACCCCGGATCACTTTATTATACTGGATTAAAGCAGGGTGATTGCTTCCCTTTTTTCTCTCCAGTCTGCGGAAACGCCGGTCTAAATCAGAAGGGGAACCGTCTGCATGGACTTCCGCCTCATTCAAAAGCTGCAGAACCATACGGAAATTCCTTTTCTCCATTTCACACTCCTGCCACACATAAAGAAAAATGGCCTGCAAGTACAAAGACTCGGCTTTCTCCCAGAATGGATCACTGGGCTGTGCGTTTTTCGGTGTGGTATTATTGATCAGGTTGGTAACCAGTTTTACAATATCTGTTTCAGAGCGGATATAGCGGAATGGATTATATCCGTTAGACTGCTCCATTTCCACCAGGTTCAGCACCCGTATCCGGTATCCATGCGCTTTCAGCATACCTCCGCAGCATCTTAAAATCTCCCCTTTGGGATCTGTAATGATCTGGGAAGCCCTGCTTAACTGAAGGAGATTGGGTTTCACCATGAACAAGGTTTTTCCAGCGCCGCTTCCTCCGATTACCAGGACATTTAGGTTTCTCCTGGTCTTTCTGGTATTCATGGACAGCCTGACATTCTGGGATAAGATCAGGTTATTGTGTTCATCTTTATCCGCAAACTGCTTTGCCACTTTTTTCGGATCTGCAAAAACAGCGGTACCAAATTCCTGTCCCGGCATATAGTTTTTCCGGCTGGTGACATACATGACCATACCGATCACATATACAAAAATCCCCAAAATGATTGCTTTTAAGGAAGTTTCGTTCCAATAATTGGCAAACGGGGCTGCCATCACCTGATCCAGACGGTTTAAAAAATAATTGATATCCTTTCCGGGCTGATAACACACGTTCAAGAGATAACCTCCATAGCCGGAAGCTATGCCACCAATAAGATACATGCCCCAGGACTGTTTCTTCTTTTTCTGAATTGCTCCGGTTCTCTACCTCCTTCGCCCCTGTATGGTTCTTCTCCCTGCTTCCAGGTTCTGTTGTGCCTTCCTGTAATTCTGCTCCCTTCTTCTGCGTATCTTTTCCTGCTCCTGTCTGGCACGTTCCCTGTGTACCGGGTCATAGCTTTCCCTATATAAATCTTCCCCCGAAGTTTTTCTAAGAAAACGGTCCTCCAGGTCTAAAATTGCATACTCCTTCTTCTTTTCCAATCCTGCAAAAATCGTCTTATGGTCATTAATCCAGCTAATTTCCGATTTATCCAGCCAGATAAATTCATTCTTACGGTACGGAATCCTGGTTTTGATATGATGCTCTGTTTCTTCATATACCAGCTTCTGGTCTATGGTAATGGCATTCACACCTGGATTGTTCCGTTTCTCCTTTTGGATACGCTGAATGACCTGCATCTTTTCTTCTGTTTCCTGGCTGCTTCCAGTGCTGCGTCTTTGGGCTTCCTCTTCCCCAAACAACTGTTTCCACTGCTGGGAATCTACCAATTCTTCCATCTGTTCCGGTGTCCTGGTCAGTGTTACCGTACCTTCCTTCCCTTTCTCCAAAATCCCCTGTTCTTCCATGTAGCAGATAATCGGCCAGATCTGAAGCCAGGTCATATTCAGACGGGAACGGACATCACTGATCTTCTCCACCTGGTTTTTCGCCAGCTCCCGCGCAACCAGTTCACACTCCTTCGGCTCCGGCAGGGCAGGCTTTTTTACTTCTTCTACCAACTGCTCCACCTTATCCGGCTCTGCATTTTCATAGTATTCATCTAACGTCCCAATATTGGAATGTTCAATTTTTGCCATCATGGACTGAATACGGGGTGCTGCCTGGGAATGGAACAAAATTTCACTCATACCGTCCTTCTCATTCAAATCCGGCAAAATGGAATATAAAATCCCATACTTATTTGCCAGGGCTTTTACCCGCTCCAGGTCTTTTGTTTCAAAACGGAAAACCTGTAAATCGCCTCCCATTTTCAGGAGCTTTTGTACAGAAGTTTTCCCTGACAGTTTTTCCTGGTCCAGAACTTTTTTAAATACCGCACAAATATCTTTTACAAACTGCCAGCCTGTATTTCCCATTTTCAGAATGATTTCTGCGCCTTCAAAGGAAACTTTAATGATCTGCGCCGCATCTTGTATTTCACTCATGCTCTCCCTCCTATCCCATTGCCCTGTCCTTTTTTACTGGAACAGCCGCCTTTATTTTTCCTTCTGTAAGCATGGCTTCCAGGTCATACTGGATATTTTCCTGTTTTAAGAGAGCCGCCAGCATGTGGTTTGCTTTTTCCTTTTCATAGGTCATATATTGAAGCTGAAAAATATAATTCTCAATCTGCAAAATATTTTCCGGAACCTGAAAAAACGGTTCAAGGTAATGAGAAAGGATACGCTCTTTTTCTTCCTTTCCTGCATGAGGCGCCTGTAACTGCAAAATAATTTTTTCTACCTCTTCCATAGACTCCTTATGAAAAGCAATACGGTACAAATCCTGTTTCTGCTCCCTGGTAAGAAAGGGCTGTTCCTTTTCGGCAGCTTCCAAAAGGGAAAATGTTTTTACCACATGTTCAAGTTCTGCCATTTACACACCCGCCTTCCGTTTCCGCATCAAAAGGATAATTTCCCTCATTTTTTTCATTCTCTCCGGTGAAGGGCTGTTCTCCATCACCTGAAGGATTTCTGCATCTGCCAGCCCACTTTCTACGCACTGGCGGATTTCTTCCAACTGCTCTGCGGACAGGTTATATTCCAGGATCTTCTCCACAACACTTTTGGGTACTTTTTTCCCAAGCATGGCAATCCCAAGCAGCCGGCGCTTACTTTTTTGCAGCCCTTCTGCTGTTTGTATGCTTTTTTCTTCCAATACCACTTTTGTTTCCCTGGAAACAGCTTCTGTTTTTTCCCTGTATTTTTCTGCTTCTTTTTTCAGATCCTGAATTTCCTGCTCTTTCTTTGCCAGCTTTTCCCTTAATTCCTGTATATTTTTATCTTTGTATTGCAGGTTCTCATACAGGTCTTTAATCTCCTGATTTTTCTCTTCAACAACATGCTCCTTTACCAGAGAGGACAAAGCTGTAAAACGGTCATTGCTTTCCCGGAACTGCTGAATGGATTGTTCCATGATCCCCATAAGATTTTTCATATAAGAACGCATTTCTTCATCTTTCGGAACTTCTTTTTTTACCTTTGACTCTTCCAGTTGTATCCGCATGGTCCGCATACGACTGGCCGGCAGTTCATTTCCGGCATAGGTTTTCACCTCTTCCAGATCCAGCCCGTTTTTTAAGCCTTCTACGATTTCCCGTACCTGGAACTGGTTATAATTTCCTTCACATAAAAAGTCGATTTCCCCAATCCCTTCCATAAGCCCTATGATGATTGCTTTCATCACCGGGGCTTCCTGGTTACTCTTAACTACCTTCTGGATATCCGAAACAGGAAGACCAAAATCCAGCCCCATAGAAACTGCGTCCATCTGTTCTTCTTTTAAAACTTTCCGGCATTCTTCCAGATACCGTTGTCCTTCTACTGTCATTTACCCTCCTTTTCTTCTGCCCCTTGCAGACGTTTCCCTATTCTTTTCCTTCTGTTGTGCTTCCAAGTTTTCTTTTTCTTCTGCTTTTTCACGCAGACGCTCTGCAATCCTTTTTTCTTTTAAGATTTTTTTCCGTTCGATCCGCAAACGCTCCTCTTTCTCAAAGAAATAAGCGTCTGTCTGTTCTGCCTCAGACAAGGAATATCCCATTTCTTTTAACTGCCCAAGAAGGTTTTGGTATGTCTGGTGGTCTTGAAAAAATTCCTGATACCCTTCCTGATAAAGTTCTGCTTCCATCTGTTTTTCCTGCAGCTTATTGAGAAGCAGAAGCATTTCCTCATAAGGAACCATTTCTTTTCGTAGCTGCTTTCTTGCCCTGCTGTTTTCCCAAAGCTGTTCCTTTGTTGCATCAGAAATGGCTTTCAACTGCGCCTTATCCTGTATGCGATAAGCTGCCAGAAAATCAAATTCCTCCTGCAATTTTTTCAATTCATGGATTGCTACCCTGTATTTCCAGGTTTTAGAGTCTGCCATTGGTTTCCCCTGCCGGTACCTGCGAAGAAAACGTTCCTTCTGGTATCTGGTCAAATGCCGCTCCCGGTATGGGATAAACACATACGTCCATTCTATCGGTATCTCCTCTCCGGTCATTTCCGGGATTGGAAGGCGTCCAAAACGCTGCCGAAGCCTTTCCTCTGTATATTCTTCCCCTAGCTGGTCAAGCCGTCTTGCCCTTCCTGCTCCGGGTTCCCGAACAGAAAGGTGCTTTCTCCCCCGCAACTCATATCCCATGCTGGAAAGATTTTCAAGAAATTCCTCATAAGAACCTGCGTCCTGTAATGCCTGGTCCACATCTCTTCTGATCCGCCTGTCCCGTTCAGAAAGAGATTTTTCTTCCTGTCCTTTTTGTTTGCGTTTTTCCTTTACTTCTTCCAGCTCCAGCACAGATAAACCATGCTCCCTGCATATCCGGTTGGTCAGAGGCTGGATACTGTTTTCCCAATCCCCGTTTTTATAATCGTATTTATATCCCGTAGTACAGCGTACTGAATTAAAAATAATGTGCCCATGAATATGGTCCGTATCATTATGGACTGCATAAACCGCTTCAAAATCCTTCCCAAGAAATTCTGCCACAAACTCTCCTACCACTTGGAAGGCTTCTTCTTCCGAAACCTCATCTTCCTCAAACGAAAGAATGAAATGGTAGCCCTGCCTTTTATCCAGCTTTCCAAAATGACGTTTAGTATCTACCATCTGGGATAATGCCTGTTCAGGAATACAGTTATGTCCACAGACATAGCGGCCATGTTCTGTTTTCTCCGGGTTCATAATATAGCGAAGACCGTTTGCCAGATGTTTTGCCGGATAACCCGTTTTTGCCTGTTTCATGTGCAGGCACTTTGTAATTGCCATAACCTACAGCCTTTCCTGCACCTGGCTTACCAGTGTTTTTATCTGCTTCAAAAACACATACAGACGGTGTTTATCTTCCCTGGAATAAAGGGCGCTGTTATTGTTATGGGTAATCTGGTTGATGTTTACACCAATCCGGTTGATTTCCTGGTTCATGCGTTCCAGTTCCTTGCGGATTTCCGGGTAATCCCTGGGGCGGTTGGTAATCAGCATACGAAGATACTGGGAATCAGAAAGCCCCATCTTTTCTGCCTGTTTTTGTAACTCTTCCAGCTCCCACCGATACAGCCGGATTTCTTTTCTACATTTCATTGTTTCTTTTTTCATGCTCCCCCTTTCCTTATCTTTATCACAGATTTCATCTACCGATTTCTACTTCAACGCTATCTGCTGTCAACTCCTAAGACCTGCTATCGGTCACTGTATAACTTCCCGGCGTCCGGACTGGCTATGCCAGTCCTCTGCAAGATACGGATTTTACCGTACAAAATCCCATCTTGTTAGGGGGCACCCCCTAATACCCCGGATAAAATAGATAGCAAAACGCAGATACTGATAGCAGACCTGCGTTCTATATAGAGAAAAACCGATAGCAGTTCTAAACATCTGCTATCGGTTTTTCCGCTTCCTACTTCTGTTTCTGCTAACAAAACCCCAGTTCTGTTAGCAAATCTGTCAGCCTCCTGTGTCTGATGTGACAGCAGTTCTTCCATTCTGCTATCAACGCTTTTGCACAGACTCCCTGCAGGCTGCTTCTTCTTCCGCAATTTCTCTCTTTCCACCAAGTATGGGAAGACTCTCTATGGACCATTTGCCGCTTTGGGTTTCTCTTATGAAATTATTGGTTTACCTGTTCTTCCAAACGCTCCAATGCCTTTTCAAAAGCTCCAATCCCACTGAAAAAGGAAGAAAGCCGGATATTCTCAAACAGATATGGCATGGCTTTGTATAGTTCCAGAAAAATATAGTACAGCACATCAACAACAATGGAATTTCCTGCCTGTTTGTAAAGCTGGCTGTTGCTTATGCCTGCTTCTTTTGCTTTCCAAAAATCCGCATCGGAAAAGCCCATAAGCCGGAAGCACTCTAAAGGTGTCAGCCTCCGGATACGGATCAAAGACTCTAAACGGTGTATTCCATTTGATGTTGTAAGCGTAGGGCAGAGTTCCCCATGCTCCTGTACCCTTCCCCGTTTTTCCACAGACGGATAACTAAGATTTACAACACCATTTTCTAAACATTCCTCATAACCTTTCTGTGTCTTTTGACGTACCAGAATGATATTATCTTTTTGTACAGAAGTAAGGGTATGGCAGACTTCTTTTTCTCCCAGTTCCAAAGTCTGCACAATCCGACCTTCCGAATCATACCTGCCCCGGATTGCTCCAGGGTATTTTTCTACAATCTTTGGCTGGTCATGTCCTGCTAAAACCGCACCGCTGCTTCCTAAAGGGGAATAAATAACCCCGCTTGAACCATAACCGGTATGAATATCTCCTACTTGAAGAATTTTGGGCTGCTGCCCGCCACCACCACAGGCAGTTACCGTAGGGCAGCACCCGTCTGGCAGATAGACCCGTCCAGTCTGTTCAAACACCCCTTTGATATTTCCGGCTCGCTTTACCCGATTTTCCCGAAAAGCCTTCAGGCTTTTTTCGTCCGGCTCAAACAAAAGCGCTTTTCTCTCTTCCATATCTTCAATCAAGCGGCGTACTTTTTCCTGGGATAAGTAGTATCTTTCCTCTACCGTATCCTCCAGAATATCCATAAGGCACTGGAAGGACTCCAGCGGTTCTGGAAACTGGAATGTTCCATTATCCATTTCCTTCTGTATCAAAATCAGATATACCCGTTCCCTGTTCTGGGGTATTCCATAATGCTTTGCATTAAGAACACTCCAATAGGTGTGGTATCCGTATTCATGCAGTTCTTCTTCAAACAACCGGAATGTGGTATCCCGGAATTTTTTTCCTACAATATTTTTCACATTTTCATAAATCCCCCATACTGGTTTTACTCCCCGTATCATACGGAGCCATTCCACCAGAAGGGAAGAACGTGTTTTATCAATATCATGAGAACCACACATGCTGCAGGTGTCCCTTTTAGAATAATGTACCTGCAGAGGGTTATACTCATGCCCGCAGCTTCGGCATTTCCAAACCGCCCCTGCCTGCTTACCTGCCAGGGAAAAATCCTGACAGGGGCTTCCGCCGCAGATCATGTTAAACGGTTCAATCTCCTTTTCGTCCACTTTTGTAATATCTCCCAGATTCAATGTTTCACTTGTACCATGAATCGCACAATAACTCTTTGCTGCATATTTATCAAACTCACAAAAATTCACCAAACTATATTTCATTCCTCATGTTTCATGAGGTGTAGCTACACATTTTACCTAGGATTACTCACTTATTTCCTCCTGTCTCCTAAATTTTTTTATAGTCTTCATGAGAAATCCACAGCTACAAACGAAATATCCATCTGGCATTACCTTACAATCATAGAATCACCCCTTCCCGTATCCAGAGTTTACCCTTCTGTCAAAAATTCTGTTGGTCTGCATCACCTCCTTCACATTCTTCTGTTTTCTTATCTCTTAATAGGCTCCTGCTTTTCAGGATTTTGTATTTCCTTTGTTCTTTGTTCTCCTGCCAATTTTAGTTCTCTTGTATAACTATCATAAACATATACCTCATTTGATAAAAAATCTGCCCCTACCAAATCTGGTTTACTGTTTATATCCCGAACCATTGTTTTAAGTTCTTCAACCGTATACACATGTGTATCTACTGCCAAACACTCATGGATACTAGAAGGAAGGATATAGGTTTTCCCACCAAAAAAATCCGCAACTTCATCCATGATATCCTTATTCAGAATAGAAGCAGCTCCCCAGTTTTTATTTTGGTTTGTAACACAATACATCTCCTGTTCCTTCGGTATCTCTGTATCCCCTGTTTCAAAAAGTCTGCTAATTGAAAATACTTCTGTTTGATCTTTAAAAGAAGGATCATTGATAAGTTCCTCCAAAAATTGTTTCGGTTCTATCTGATGGTGGTTGAAATATTCTTCCGGCAATTTTACGCTATACTCTGTACCAGGGATATTCCATCGAAAGATAATTTCCAGGTTTTCAAATGGAACATGTGCCAACTCAGGTTTAATCTCCAAACTTTCTTTAGGAACAAAAGCAGGTATAATATCTTCTTTCTTTGCCTCAAAAATCTGGATATTTTTTGCAAACTGCATTTCTCCTTTTGCTTCATCAATCATTTCTTTATATCTTTCAATAATAGAAGGAAAACTTATTCCTTCTTTATACATACGATAAAAATCTTCTGCATAAGTAGTGATTCCTACATTACTTCCTTCCGGAAAAAATACAATTCCCTGGTTCTGTTGCCCATTTTTATATACCATCCGAAAATCTATGTTTCCTTCTAATTCTTCTGAGGCGATCTCCAAAATCTGCTTTTTCAATTTTTCATAAAAGATATCAAACTCCATGTTTCCCACCCTTTCTAACCTCTTCTTTCCTGATGTTTGCCAGCACCCTGGACACATACACCTGCCTGGGTATCCCCATGCGGTATCCCTGCCGCTCATAGCTCTCTTCGATAAACGCAACCCGTACACGTCCATGCAGTTTCCTCTTTCCTATCCACTGCACTACTTTTTCCATCTCCGCTTCGCATTCGTCGATCTCCCATTTTTTGAAACATTCCTCATCATAGCTATTTTCCAAAAGAATACCCTCCTATCTTGCCTGTGCTATCTGGTATGGTACTATGTTCCTGTGTCCTACCATTTTTTCTATCTTTTGTATTTTTGTCCCTTTTGTTTCGGTAAGAAGCGCCCTTTCCTTTTCTACCAGGCTGGAAAGCTCCTGGTTTTCCTTTTTATACTGCAAAAAAGCGTTATAGTCTTTTCCCATAGGTGGAAGACGTACAAAAACCTCATAATTCATAAGGGTATATTTTCTTGCCAGTTTTTTTACCGCTTGTCTGCCCGGCGGGTCATTATCCAGACAGAACTGTATATTCCTGATATGGGAATAGTCTTTTAAAAACTTTTCCAAAGGACCATCGGAAAGCATTCCAAGTACCAGGATATTGTTCCGGTAATCTCCCCGCAGTTCCATATCGGACATGGCATCAATCGCCGCCTCATATACATAGAGCGTATCACTGTTTCGGTCTACCAGATTAACTCCATACGTTTTGTCATTCCCAGTAACATCTCCTTTAAAGGGTTTTCCGTATTTATCCAGGGTTCCTCTCTGGCTGGCAAAACGTGGGATACCTTCCGGGTCTTTTCCTACAAAAACCAGATTGTGATATTTTCCGCTTTCATATAAAAGTCCCTTTTTTATCCAGAAGTCGATCACCTGCTTTGACAGCCTCCTCTGCTTCATAAGGTATCCATATAACCGGCGGCTGGTTTCTGATTTTGGAGGCAGCACAAAAGGTTCTTTCGGTATCTCTTTTTTCTTCTTTGTATCTTTTGTCATTCCAATCTGTCTTTCCGGTTGAAATTTTTGCATGGTTTCAGTACGGATATATCCGGCAAACTCCAGCAGATATTTGACTGCCTCCACAAAATCCATATTTCTGAAATATTCCAGAAAATCAATGGTACTACCTCCTACCCCCTGGCTAAACCGGCACCAGGAAGACCGGTTGAAGATCATCACAGAGTCCATACCCACTGCCTGATAAAACCTGCCTTTTCTTTTCAGCGGAATCCCTATCTGCTCCGCCAAATCCACTAGATCCACTGCCTTTGCAATCTGAATTTCTTCAGCCGTAAATTTTCCCATACTGCACCTCTTCATATTTCATATCCAGATAATGCGCCATTTCCGGGTGCAGAGCTCCAAAAGCAGTCAGGTAGCGGAAGCAGGAACTATGCTCCCCCTGTCCGATACAAAATTCCCGCAGGCTCTTTTTTGAATACTGGGCCGGCTGGTTACACCAACGACTTAGGTTGATATACATTCCCTTATAAACCTCCGGTGCCCGTTCCCATGCTGCATAGCGCATCAAGTAAGCCAGGCACTTATACCGCATCAAAATCTCAATCCGTATGAAAACGTCCCGAATATCCTTTGCCCAAAAATCTGCTTTCCAGGTTCCTTCCCAGTCATAGCCGCACAGTACATACAGCTTAATTTTCTGGTAAGGAACTGGGATTACTTCCCGCAAAAGTTCCAGTTTTCTTACAATAAGTTCCTGATCTTTGATATGGTCAAAGGCAAAAATCATGCCATTATCCAATTTTCCTGATGCTAGAAGTTCCATCTGCCTTTTCTGCATAATCCGCAGATCCAACCCTTGCCGGAACTGAAAACGCCTGCCTGTTTCCAGGACACTGGAAAAGATTTTTTCCCACCCTGCACAGGCAAAAAAGTTATCGTCCAGAAAACATAACTTCTTTCTGGACGGGTCATAAAATTCTTCCAATGGGCTTGCTGGTGCTGCACCGGTGCTGTTTTTGTTTACACAGAAACTGCACTTCCGAAAACACCCCCTGGTGAGGAAACCAATGGAATACTCCGTATAAAATTGGAACTCTTTCTTCTTTTTCTCTCCTTCGCTATGTTCTTTTACCATCTGGTCATACAAATGATAGTCCGGTGTATGGTGTTCAATCGCTTCTGGAAGTACCGGTGCTTTATCGTAAAAAAATCCAGTCCCTCCATAAACGGTTGTTTCCCTCGTCAAAATATGTTCCGGCACAAAGGTATCCGTAAACACTTTTGATACATAGAGCCGGTCATATTCCCCTGCCTGGCTATAATCCAAAAGAAGCTCTGTTTCAAATCCCTGCTCCTTCCAATAAGCGGAAAGTTTCATACATGCCAAGTTAGGAAACCGGTGTCTTTTCCGGTATAAAAGATCTGCATCTATAATCCCTATCCTCAACGCCTGCTCCTTTCCATACGGGTAGTTCCGGTTTTCTTCTCCCCTTTGACTGCCTCTTTTCTTTCTTCCTTTTCCTTGCATTCTGCCGGGCAATATGATTTTCCATTTGCTTCCATGATTTCTGCAAATTCACAAATATGGAACACCCTTGCCCCTACCTGTGTGTGGTATTCATCAATATAGGTACAAACCCGTTCTTCCCTTTTTCCATCTGGATATACAATCTCTATGGAGTCCCCGTCTGCTATGCTGAACAGGGTATGATAATGGCTGTCAATAAACCGTATTCTTTTTTTCTCTTCCATGCTTCTCACCTCATATTGCCAAAGAAAGGACAGCCGCAGCCGCCCTTTCCCAAGTTTAAAAACTGATTTTTATTTTCTATGCCTTTTTATGTCTTTTTCTGTAATAAAGTAGGCCTGCTACCATACCTGCACTTACACCAAGAGCCAGCAAAGGCAGGAACCAGTTTGTATCATCACCCGTTTTTGGTCCTGGTTTTACGGTACCTGGTGTTTCTGGTATTTTTTTATTCTGGATCTCTTTTACCACTTCAATGACTGGTGTTTTATCATTCTGATAGGTAAATACGATTTCCCACTCTTCTTCCGTCTTCTCATATCCCTTTAAGGTGGCAGTTTCTTTCAGCACATAGGTGATCGGTTCTTTGAAAACACCATTTTCATAAGTTCCAATTGGAAGTAGTTCTGAAACTGCTTTTCCATCTTTTCCAGTCTTCAAACGTCCTACTTCTTTTCCGGTTTCCTTTTCCAGCAGAACAAATTCTACTCCTTCCAGAGCCGCTTTACTGTCTGTATCTGTTTTTACAATAACCAGTTGTCCCATAGCACGCTCATCTTCCATCTTCACCTTCTGAATTTCTCCCGTTTCTTCTACTGTAAACTCCACGTCATTAGCCACAATATATCCATCAACTGCCGCTTCTTCATGCAGAGTATAAGTACCTACCGGAAGGTACTCAATCAGGTGTTCCTCTCCTGTGGTCCAGGACTCTACCACTTCCCCGTCCTGATCCAGAATCTGTAGCTTCGCTCCCTCAATTTCTTTTCCATCTGTAATATCTGTTTTGGAAATCGAAACTTTGGTATGGTCGTCCTCCATTTTCACTTTTTGTACGTCCCCTGTTTCTTCCACAACAAATTTCACATCTTCTGCCCGGACATATCCCTGTTCCGTAGGCGCCTGTTCTTCATGCAGTACATATTCTCCTTGTTCCAGTGCATAGACTACATGAGGTTCTTTCTTAGATACCCACTCTTCTACCACCTTTCCGTCCTGATCTAAAATCTGCATTTTTGCACCTTCAATTTCCTGTCCGCCAGTCAAATCTACTTTTGTAAATTCTGTAATGGTAGGCTGATTAGAAATTTCTTCTGAAAAAGCGAGAAGTTCAAGGGTCTGGTCTGTATAAGACGCATCAAATGAATACACCTCATCATTTGGCAGGTATCCCGGCTTATGCTCCACTTCCTGAATATAATATTTTCCATGAGGAAGATCTGCCTGAAATACCAGCTTGCCCTTTTCATCTGTTGTTCCCAGTTCAATCAGGGCATCTTTTTCTACAACTACTTCCCCGGCAGCATTTTTGATGTTCTCCTGCGCATACAGCCCGAATACCACTCCTTCCAGCGGTTTTCCGGTTTCTGCGTCTTTCTTCAGAATACTCAGGGAAACTTTCTGTCGCTGATTGGTAAGTTCCATTGTTACATAATCCACTGCTACTTCCTGTCCCTTATATGCAATTTCAAATTCTTTTGCTTCCGGGTCAAGCACGCAGTTCTGACCTGCCTTTTCTTCCACTACATAGTATTTTCCGATAGGAAGATTATTCAGGACTGCCTTTCCTTCTTTATCTGTTACCATACGGGCTACCAGGGCATCTTTTTCATATTTTACAATGCGGTTTCCTGCTTCGTCTTTCTGTCCGTCCGGGGTATAAATGGTTTCCTTTGCATGAATGGCAAATTCTGCACCTTCCATATTCCCTTCTTCATAGTCAAATTTATAACCTTTCTCTTTTTCCATGACTTCTTCCCCGGTGAAGAAACTGCTTACCTGATTTACGAAACCTGCTACACCGTTTTTCATCTTCGTCAGGAACTTTTCTTCTACTTTAGAAGCACCAGAAAGTTTTTCTCCCTTTTTATGGATTGTAAGGCTTCCTACTGCTTCATCATTATACTGTTCAATGACAATAATAAATTTACCGGTTTCCTCTTCTACCTGGTGTACAGTATCAGAATTTACGGTAATAGTGATCGGCGCTTTCTTTGCCTCCTGGTATGTGCCTCCGTCTGCAACTTCATTCAGTGGAACTTCCTTTCCGTCTTTTAAGAGGGCATTTTCAAATCCTACCTGTACATAATTTTCCGGCGCTTCCACTTCTTCAATCCGGTAAGTGCCACATTTTAACTGCTCCGGTGTAATCAGGTATCCCTCTTCGTTGGTCCTGAACACAGATACCACTTCTTTTTTCGGATATCTTACGATCATTTCCACATATTTTTCTGCTTCCACATCATAAATCTTATAAGCTGCACTGTTATCCAGCACCGGCTTCTGCGTCTGGGCATCTTTTTTCACAATCTTGAAGTAATACTGCAAAGGACGGTCATCAAACACACGCCATACCTGGGGTTCCCGGCTGTCTTCTGAAATCTGTACGATAAATGGACGAATCCCTTTTAAATTTTCCGGAACTGTAGACTCAAACACCACATAGGTTCCATAAGGAAGTTCTGGACTCTTTAAATATCCTTTCTTATCTGTAAACAGCTCTGGTACCGTAATCTTTTTACCATTCTCCCAATAAGAAGCGGTTTCGTCTTTGCTGTAATCATAGGTGATAAAATCTTCCGGGGTATAATAAGAACCATTTCCCGGCTTCAAACTTCCATCTTTTACACCAGACAGCTCACTGATGAGGAATACCTTAAATCCAGCTCCTTCTACCAGTTCTGTTTCTGTCTGCTCCCCGTCTTCTGAGATCTTGATAAGCTGAAAGGCCTGTTTCTTTACAGTTTCCTTTACAGTTACTTCCCGGTGTACAATCTGTACCTCCTGTCCTTCATACGAAACCTCTACGGGATACTCTGTTTCATCTAACAGATACCCTTCTGCCGGCTCTATTTCTTTCACGAAATAATTTCCAAGATACAGGTTTTTGAAATCTACAGTTCCTTCACTGGAAATCGTACCCTGCGCTACAAGTTCCCCTTTTTTATGGACAATCCCATCTTTCTTATTGGGGTGTTCAATATCTTCTGCAGCATATAATCCGTATTTTGCCCCTACTAAGGTTGCGTCACCCTGGGAAATAAATCCCTGGGAATCCTGATCAATCTTACTTACATGAACTTCTCCCCGTACTTCCTCATTTTTAAAATCATGAGAAAAAGTATATGTGTAGGTGCTGTCGTCTTTATATTCATAGAAGAAACGATACACCTCATCTGTCATATAATACTTATCCGGTGCCTGGATTTCTTTTACGCTGTAATGGAAATTCAAAGGAATATCCGCATGGAACACAGCCATTCCTTCCCTGTCGGAAACAGCACGTTCCACCAGGCTTCCCTTTTCTACAAGAACCTTTCCGTCTGCCGCTGTCAGGTCTTCTTCTGCATACAATCCAAACGTCGCACCCTCCAGGGTAACGTCATCATGTTTCGATTTTTTCACTACATTTACGGAAATCTCCGGTCTTGCATTGGTAAAAGTGGTTTCCCCCTGGGATAACTCTACATTCTGTCCTGCATAGGACAAGGTTACAAACTGGGTACGTTCCTGTTCTGTTTTTCCAATCACCAGATTTTCCGGTGCTTTCTGTTCTACAACCTTATATTTTCCAAGATACAATTCTTTGGAAACAGCACTTCCATCTTCCCCGGTTGTCAGACTTTCTACCAGATCCCCTGCTTTATGCACCTTCGTCACTTTATCCTGGCTGTAAATATCCTCTGCCGCATAAATGTTATATTCTGCCCCTGCAAAGTCCGCATTTCCATATACAAAAGTCAGGTTCCCCTCTTCTCCGGTTACTCCAGTCAGAACCTCACCTTTTTTACGGATTGTGATTTTTCCTTTCTGTTCCTCATTCGTCACTGCAACAGAAGTTGTTTTTCCTGTTTCCAGCTTCACATTAAAAGACTCTGTATTCAGCTTATATCCTTCTGGAACAGAAATTTCTTTTAAATATACCGTATCCTGGGTTTTCGGAAGCTCCACCTCAGAAGTACCGTTGCTGTCTGTGGCCGGCATCTGCACAAGAAGATTTTTACATGCACTGTCTGAATAAATACCAAAAACAGCGCCGGACAGATTTACTTTACTGTTCTTATCTTTTTTTGTTACCTTTACCCTTGCCAGGTCCAGCCACTTCACCGTAAATTCCACAGAAGCACTTTCTTCTTCAAAAAATGCCCCATACCCAATGTCCTGGGAACCAGAACCCGTAGACAATACTAAGGTCTTCCACTGGGTTCCCATTTGTCCTTTCAGCTTACCGCTGTTCCATGTACCCGTTACAGTTTTGGGAGCGCTGAAATAGAATGTGGTATTCCCATTGATCTTTACGGTTCCTGTCTGTTTTGTACTTCCACTGTGATAAGTCACATTCTCTGGCATTTTTAAAGTAATATAGTTTCTATGGTCACCTTTTAAAGTAAACTCCCCGGTACGCTGTTCCTTTCCACTTTCATAAGCCTTTGCTTCCTTTGGGGACAACGTGATTGCTGCTGTCGGAGGTGCTTCCAGGCTGTAAATATGCTGGATATATCCCCACACACCGCTTGCCTTAATATCTTCAAAGGTACAGCCATAAAAACCGTCCATGCCACAATAAGAATAAGCGGCAGCTAAATGCGTAAAAATATACTTTGTCTTCCAGTCAAAAGAGGGCATATACTCCCCGGTAATGTCCCCAGGACCGCCATATCCATAATAAAGGACTTTCTGCAATTCCGGGTTGCTTTCAAATTCATTTGCTACATAATCCGAGGTCGGCGGGGAAGCCTTCATAGACTCCAGACAATATGCTACATGGCCATTTACAGTGAAATAGGAAGTAGAATAGTTCCCCACGTTAGAAGGGTATGGGATTTTTTCTCCCTGTACCAGATGTACATTGCTTCCTTTTTGCTGCTCCATTGCTGCCGGAACAACCGATAAGAACATTCCCTTATCCTCTTTTGGTGTCAGATCAATCAACTCTGCCCCTGCATCTGGCATTTCCGGTTCTTCCGTCAGTACCTCCGGTATCTCCGGGTCAGGGTCCGCCTCACCGTCCTCACCGGAGTCATCTTCGGTATGCTGGCTTACTTCTCCCTGGGGTTCCTGTGTGCTGTTTTCCCTTGCTTCTACCACAATTCTTCTCATAATCTGATAGGAAGGGCTTCCGCTTAACGGATCAACACAATAAAATGCCTGGTAAGAACCTGGGGTATTGAAATCAAAAGAATTGCCGGAGTCCCCTTCTGCTTTCAGAAACGTTACCTTTACTTTTTCATCATTTTTCTGAAAACCCCTGTAATCTGTTTCCAGGTCAAAGGGCTCTCCTGCTTTTATGGTAAGGTCCTCTGCATACACCAGTTCTTCTTCTGTCAGTTGCTCCTTTACCTCTTCCAACTCCGGTAATGTTTCCGAAGCAGCCTCCTCCTGTTTTACTTCCTGTATCTGTGCATGTTCCTCAGACTGTTCAGAAGCCAGTGCGGTGATCCCTGTATTGAGTAACGTAGAACAACTAAGAAGAAGTGCCAGCGTCCCAGCCAGCAGCCTTTTCTTTTTTCCTTTCATCATAGCTTTGCTCCTTTTCATTTTTTCGTCAAAAAAAGCAGGCCACACAAGCCTGCTTTCCATTTTCTATCTTCTTTTTTCTATCATTTGTATACGGTCTGTCCCGTATCCAATGCACCTGTCAATCCCCTTTCTATTCCCTGCTCCCTGCATGGAACACTGCCAAAACAAGCTGCAGAACCAGCAGAAACAAACATATTACCAGTTTCCCTGTCAGATACAGCAGTTTCCCCACTGCAATGAAAATCCCTTTTACAACTTCCCATACACTTCTTCCTACTGCCATATCTTTTTCCTCCTTATTCTTCAAATGCCCCATAAAATTCCGCAAACCGTAAATCTTTTTCCATACAGGCTTCTTCCTTTTCCCTGTCCTCTGCTATCGCTCCACCGTCAGAAAGTTCTCCCTGAACTGCCTTTTCCAGCACACCTAGCTTCTCAAAGGCTTCTTCCTGTGCCATTGAAACCGCTTCTTTTACGATTTTACAAAATTGTTCTTTCTGGTTCTCCAGAAGGGTATTTAATAGTTTCATCTGCTGTACTTCTTCTTCCTGCTGTAGATACTTGGCAAAATAAACGATTGCTTCTGCTATAAAGTCGTCTTTTGTCTTGAAAATATCTTTGTTATACTCCTTCAGATACCGATAAGCCTGATGATGTACCGGTCTGCTTTTATACAGCCGCAGTGAAGTTGTATATACTTTTTCCGTATCCATAAGTTTTCACTTCCTATCATGCTGTCCGCATTTTCCTCTGTTTTGCCCGGATAATACTTTTCACTGCTTCTTCACAGCCCCTTGCATTGGCATGTATATCTGTTACAAACTGTACATCTTTTCCCTCATTGGCTCCAAAATGCTCCACAATGGAAGAACCGCCGCCCATAAACACCATTTTGGTCAGATCCAGATTATAATGGTTTGCCTGTATGATACCATAAATTTCCTCTGCGTAGGACTTCAAACAGTTTTTTATGACGTCCTGATACTGCTTCGGGCAGTCATAGCTTCCTGTCCTCATAAATGCTTCTGTAATATATGCCGGTACCCCTGCCCCTGTTTTGGCAATGGCTTCCTCATTGACTTTTCCGATACAGTACAAAGCTGCCTTATCTGAAATCGAATACTTCCCGTCCGGCATTCCGTCAACAAACTCTACCAGGTCGGTAGTTCCTCCACCAATATCTACTAAAAGGCAGTAACCGGGAACCGCTTCTAAAAGCGTATGGATCACCACATGCCCCTGCATAAAAACAAACACATTTTCCAACGACACATGATAATGTACCCCTTCATAACGGAAATGCAGTTCCTTTGTCTTTAACAGATATTTCTTGAAACTTTCTTTCTGCTGCTGAAATCTTCTGGGCGGCAGGGCAGCTCCCATTTTTACGGAAGCGTCTGTCAATCCCCGGAAACGCATTTCCTGCGCCAGTGCTGCAAGGGTAAGAAGATAATAATTTTCATTCTCTGTCTTATCCACACACTCCTTTTCCGGCACTTTCCCTCCCACATAATAAAACTGGTTCTGGTATTCCAAAATGTGCTCCAGGCTGTCCGGCCTTGCCTGCAAAGGCTGGATTGCTGCTGAGAATACCGTATTTGCAGTTTTCATGTTACGGTTTCCATGATCAATTCCAATAATCATTTTAGTTTCCACGTTCTTATCCTCCTGAAAGTTATAGTTTGTATTTTATCTTGTTCTCTTTGGTTCTTGACCTGTTTCTTTCTTTTCTTTGTCTATCACAGGAAGTTTTTCAAACAGTTCCCCCATCACAGCTTCCATTTCCTGAAACTTCATTTCATCTGGCATACACAGAAAAACAATCACTGCATCAGTCAGACGTTCCCCATTCTCTTTCCGGTAAAGTTCCGTATAGGAACCCCAACAACCGTCCTCACCCGCATAAAACTTTTTTGTCTTCTCATTTACTTTTATGAGGTATTCCTCGGTATCAACAAAAATTTTCCGAATGGATACTTTTTGTAGGTCGTATTTCATGCTGTCCATATAAACCGGAAGGTGTTCCTCTGGTGCAAAATAGACATACATTGTGCAATAGGTATCTCCCTCCGTCCCCATCTCCTGTAAGACAATCCCGGCTTCAAACATTTCCGGTGGAGCATAATCTACTACAAAATCCGAATCCTTACCCTGTGGAGATTTTTCAAAACGCCCTGAATCTCCAACCAGAAAATGTTTGGGGCACTGAATACGAAACCTTTCTTCCCTCATTCTGTATATTCCTCCATAATCTCACTAATATCTTTTTGAAATAACCGCTGAAGTCGGACAACTACATAGACATTGGGCTTTTGCTGTCCGTATTCAATCCTCTGATACGTCCGAAGACTGATACCCAAGACAGCCGCAAGTTCTATCTGTGTATATCCATGAGCTGTCCTGAATTTTCTTAATTTTGTTACTTTCTATCACGCTCCTTACGTCTGAGGGATAGCTTCCTGATAAGCAAACAGATTGGATATATAGCTGTTTGCTGTCAATGTGGCATTGTATAAAGCGGTAAGCAGCACTGCCCGGATATTATTGGCTTTCCTTGTACACTGCTTAATTGAGTCTATCACATACTCTACGGTAAACTTATCCAGCTTTTTATACATTCCCTGTACAATGCCAAGAGGTCGTTCTTCCTGATTTACCCTTATGGTCTTTGCATTGGACGTCAAAACATCTACTGCAAGCCCTACAATCTCATTGAGCAGTTTTCTGTCAAAAGGTCTGTCTATCCATATCGCATCATAATCAATCTGATCTTTGAACTGTTCTTCTGCTGCCTGATAGGATAAGATAGGATTATCTCTATACCCATTCCCTATTTCTGTTGTATTCTTTTGGGTACTTTCTGCTGTAGTCTTTGTAGTAATCTCTGTATTTGTCTGCCCGCTATCAGTCTGAGGTACCTCTTTGGGTATCCAGGGCTCTGTTTCCCTGTCGGGGTATGCTCCCTCTTTGAATGGTGACACCCTCTTCCTTTGGAAAGGGACAGCCCTCTCTTCTACAAAATGTATCTCTTCCTCTATGGCTGTATGGGAACTGATTTTCTCTGCTTTGGATTTCTCTCTTCTTTTTTCAAAGGAAACCGGATCTGCTCCTGTTTCTTCTGGATAAGTCAATTCTTTTAACCGGTCTACGATCAATTCCAGATACAGAACATTATTTACAACAATCCCATTCATGGAAATGGTTCTAAATACCCGTTTTACCACACCCAGCTTCTCTAAAAATACCACTGCATTTGTCGCTTCTTTTTTGGAAATCCCAAACTGTTCGCTGATCTGCTGGTAACTTCTCTGAAGAAGGTCTGACTTAAATTTCTTTCTTACCCCAATGACCTGTCCGGTTCCTTCATCTCTGATTTCTGTAGGCTTATACCAGTACACAATATCTGCCAGTATAATAATAGCTGTTAGATTTGGCTTTCCACTTTCTCTGATGATTGTCCGATACCACACCTGCGGAATGATATTTCCAGATATATTCAGTTTTGCATTTTCATCTACAATTTCATTTCCAGTGCTATAAATACCTCCATTCATACGTTTATTCCTCACTTCCCTGCTTCTTTTCTTTTTCAAACAAAGCACTTATTTCTTCATCTGCTCTTTTGCCTGCCACTAGGCACGCATACCAGGAACTAAGGAAAATAGCTGTTACAACAATCATAATCACTTTTATCATCGCTCCGTCCTCCCAAGAAAAAAGGACCAAGCCAGCTAACAGAATCTTTTAACTAACCTAGTCCTTAACATATTTTTTTACAATGTATTGCAACCGAATGGTTTTTCACAAACTTGACCGCCTGTGAGAATGGATATAATTTTGACAGGACCAGTAGCAATAGGTTTCTATCTTTAAGAGCCCCTGCCTTCTCATTTCTACTATGAGAAATTCATTCCCGGTCTATGAATTTTCTACCCTTTATGGTATAATAGAAAAAAGACTAAATTGGCGTGAGCCCTTATTTTATAAGGAATCTGCTAACTTAGTCTTATTTTAACATGACCACCGGAACCTGACTTTCCAACAATTGCGACAAATTCTCCCTGCTCAATCTGAATGTCCACCTGATTGACCGCTTTGACCTGATTCTCACCTGCGCCATAAAACTTACAAAGCTGCTTGGTTTCTAATATCACACTCATGTGTTGCCTCCTTTTCAATTCTGTAAAGCGTACCTTTTCAGCACGCTTTCTTTGCCTGTTTATATATTTGGTCATTTTTCAACCTACATCCAAATTGTATCAGGACAATCTTTCATTTCACTTTCAAAAAACGAGCAGAAGTCTTACAGAATTGTAAGATTTCTGCTCACTTAAAATTTAACCAACATATGGTAATTGAATCACAAACGTGCTTCCTTTTTTCTTTTTGCCGGAGGTTACCGTAATCGTACCTGCGTGTTTTTCGATAATTTCTCTCGATAGAAAAAGTCCGATTCCTGTACCACTCTTTTCCATGACCTCCTTGGAACTTCCTCTGTAAAATCGTTGAAAAATTTTGTGATACTCATTCTTCGGAATACCAATTCCCTGATCCTCAATTTCCATTCTTACAAGATCGTTTCTTTTTTGTAACCGGATAAATATTTTTGAACCATTCGGGCTGTACTTGATTGCATTATCCAGAACGTTGATCACAGCTTCACCAAGCCACCTTTTGTCCTGCATAATCGTGCATGCTTCCAGCTCTTTTTCATAGTCAAAAACGAATTCAATTTCTTTCTCATCCGCTTTGGGATAAGTACGGTTCACAGCAGATATGACAGTATCCATAAGCGGAAGTTTTTTCTTATTCATCTGAATCAGTCCAGTTTCCATCTTGGATATTTCAAGAAGCGACTGCAATAATGTCTCCAGTCCATCCAGAGCACTCCGACAACGGACACGAAACTCCTCCTGTTCTATGGCACTTAAGTCATTCTGCATCAGCACACTAAAACATATATCCAAAGCTGCAACCGGTGTCTTTAACTGGTGAGAAATATCAGAAACCATTTCTTTCGTGCTCTCTTTTTCTTCCCGTGCTTCTTCCTTTAGCAGCTGAATATGATGTCCGATTGCTTCAAGCTGGTCATTCAATTTTTCCAGTTCTGCGTGATTTTCCGTTTTCAGTAAATCATCAAATTTATTTTCACGGAATCTGATCAGAATTTCTTCCAACTGGTCTAAAATTTTCTGATGACACGCATCTTCTTTTTTCTTCCAATAAAGTAAAAAAGTCAAAAAAAGCACGCATATCACAGTGCTTACAGCACCGGTCACCATAACCTGATGCCGGAATTGCGAATAAAATGCATTCCCTTTATTCCCCCAGTATCCATATTGCTCCAATAATCGCCTTCCCTGTTCGTTAGTTTCAATATCCTTATCCTTAAGCAATTCCGAAACAGCATCCAGCCCGGAAAATTCTTCCTTTGCAGCAATCTCTGTCATAAGATTCATTTTATATTTATAATCTTCATAAAACACATACATGGTAAAGCAATTTAATATTGCAAACAATAACATGACAGGTAATACCAAGGAGAGCGCTACTGTGATCTTCTTGCGATATCTCTTTGTCACTGCCTTACCTCCTGATTCCATATATACCCAAGACCTCTGATATTCTTTATATAGACCGGTGCAGCCGGGTTGTCTTCGATTTTCTCACGGAGTCTTCTGATATTGACAGCGATTGTATTTTCATCCACAAAATCCCCTTCCAGATCAAACACATTTTCCAATATTTGTGTTTTTGAAAGAATCTGTTTCGGATTCTGCAGAAAAAAAGTCAGCATTTTCAACTCCGTTTTTGTCAGACTGATTTCACGACTCTTTATCAGGACTTTCATTTCTCCTGCGATAAATACGATATCTCCCGAAATCATCTTTCCGGCTTCCGTTTTCTCCTGTCTGCGGCGGAAATGTGCTTCTATTTTCAAAAGAAGTACCGAAAGACTAAACGGCTTTGTAATATAATCATCTGCCCCTGCTTCATATCCCATGACCTGATCCATCTCCTGATCTAGTGCTGTAAGGCAAATAATGTATGTATTATAATTGCATCTCATCCACCTTACAAATTCCAGTCCATTCCCATCCGGAAGATTCACATCACAAATGGTAACATCCACATTATTATCACTTGCAATTCTTTTCGCTTTTTTCACTGATTCTGCTGAAAAAACCTCATATCCGGATTTTTTCAGTGAGAATGTAATTCCACGATTTAAATTTTCATCATCTTCAACCACGAGTATACCTGGCATAGCATATGCACCTCTCTTTATTAACTATTTTTCCTCTTCGTTACATATTTGTTCTGCCTCAATATCCTCGGTAGTGACTTTCCCTGTAATATCCCTATAGGCTTCTTTTATTCCATTTTTGACCGCCCACTTAATTATAAAATATAATGCAAGTAAGACGATTAGTGCTGTGCCAAAACTAATTCCTAATTCTTCAAACATTTCATTACCTCTGTCAATTCCTATTTGTATTTCTGTTTGTTTTAAAAATGGGCAATCCCGATTTCAGGACTGCCCATTCATTCTGCTAATTATGCGATTTTTTCTTGCTTGCACTTAATTTTGCATCAATTGATGTAAGTTTGATGTAAATCGCTGTTTTTTCAGTTTTTTATCAAATGAAGTACGTCCCGTCTATTTGGTGAAACGGTACATCTTTACATCACGTCGACTGGCGTCTCCGTGCGTTTTTCGCCTTATGTCGGTGTTCGCAAGCGCACACCGCCGCAAGGCTCAGTTTCTCATCTTAATAGAGCTTGGCACCTGCCGGAATGTGGTCATCAACCATCAGAAGATGAAGCTTTTCTTCGCCTTCTTCTTCATGAATAGCACTGAGGAGCATACCGCAAGAGTCAATGCCCATCATAGCTCTCGGTGGAAGATTTGTGATAGCAATAAGAGTCTTTCCAACCAGTTCTTCCGGCTCATAAAAGCTATGAATACCGCTTAAAATGGTTCTGTCTGTGCCTGTTCCGTCATCAAGAGTAAACTGTAACAGTTTCTTTGACTTCGGTACTGCAACACACTCTTTAACCTTTACTGCACGGAAATCTGACTTGCTGAATGTATCAAAATCAACAAATTCCTCAAATAAAGGCTCTACCTTTACCTTAGAAAAATCAATCTTTTCAGACTCAGTTTTTACATTTTTTTCAGGTGCTTCAGAAGCTGTATTATTTACATCATTTTTCTTATTTACACCATCTAAGGACTTCATTGTCGGGAAGAGGAGCACGTCTCTGATGGCTTCTGCGCCGGTCAGGAGCATGCACATACGGTCGATACCGAAGCCGATACCACCTGTGGGCGGCATACCGATCTCAAGGGCATTCAGGAAGTCTTCGTCGGTGTGGTTTGCCTCCTCATCACCTGCTGCGAAAGCCTCCTCCTGTGCTGCGAAACGCTCTCTCTGGTCGATGGGATCGTTCAGCTCGGAGTAAGCGTTGGCCATCTCCCAGCCGTTCATGAAGAACTCGAAACGCTCTACATAGTCCGGGTTCTCCGGTTTCTTTTTGGTCAGCGGGGAGATCTCCACCGGATGATCCATGATGAAGGTCGGCTGCAGAAGGTGCTCCTCTACATATTCCTCGAAGAACAGGTTCAGGATATCGCCTTTCTTATGTCTCTCTTCAAAAACGATGTTGTGCTCTTTTGCCAGCTCTCTTGCCTGCTCCAGAGTCTCTACCTGGTTCCAGTCAACGTTTGCATATTTCTTCACAGCGTCCACCATGGTCAGGCGCTCAAAGGGCTTGCCCAGATCCATCTCGATGCCTTTGTATACGATCTGTGTGGTTCCGAGAACCTTCTGTGCCACATAGCGGTACAGATTCTCTGTGAGATCCATCATGCCGTGATAATCGGTGTATGCCTGATAGAGCTCCATCAGGGTGAACTCCGGATTATGACGGGTGTCAAGACCCTCGTTACGGAATACACGACCGATCTCGTAAACCTTCTCCAGTCCGCCCACGATCAGACGTTTCAGATACAGCTCCAGAGAGATCCGAAGCTTCAGATCCTCGTTCAGTGCGTTGAAGTGGGTCTCGAAAGGTCTTGCAGCTGCTCCGCCGGCATTGGCAACCAGCATCGGAGTCTCAACCTCCATGAAGCCCTGTCCTGCAAGGTACTCACGGACAGCGCTGATGATTTTGGAACGTTTGATGAAGGTATCTTTTACTTCCGGGTTCATGATAAGATCCACATATCTCTGACGGTAACGGATATCCGTATTGGTCAGACCGTGGAATTTCTCCGGCAGAATCTGCAGGCTCTTGGAAAGAAGGGTAACAGAGGAAGCGTGAATGGAAATCTCTCCGGTCTTCGTCTTAAATACCTGGCCTTTCAGTCCTACGATATCACCGATATCCATTTTCTTGAAATCTTTGTAGGCATCTTCCCCGATACTGTCCCGTGCCACATAGGACTGAATATTTCCCTGTAAATCCTGCACATTACAGAAGGAAGCCTTACCCATTACACGTTTGGACATCAGACGGCCCGCAATGGAAACCTCCTGTCCTTCCAGCTCGTCGAACTGATCCTTGATTTCCTGGCTGTGATGGGTCACATCATACTTTGTGATGGTAAAAGGATCTTTTCCGTTTTCCTGAAGCTCTTTGAGCTTGTCTCTTCTAATCTTTAAAAGCTGGTTAATATCCTGCGCCTGCTCATTCTTTTGTTCTGCCACTTTTTCCACTCCTTATGATCTCTGAATTCCTAAAATCTGATACTTCATCTCACCGGCCTGGGTCTCTACGCTGATCTCGTCGCCGGTCTTTTTGCCGATGAGGGCTTTTCCTACGGGAGACTCGTTGGAGATCTTGCCCTGCAGGCTGTTTGCCTCGGAGGAACCTACGATCTTGAACTCCAGCTCCTCGTCAAACTCTTCGTCCAGAACCTTTACGGTACAGCCGATGCTGACTTTGTCCAGATCCACATCTTCTTCTACTACAACTTCCGCATTTTTCAGGATTTTCTCGATCTGCTCGATTCTTGCCTCAATGTCGCGCTGCTCGTCTTTTGCTGCGTCGTACTCGGCGTTCTCGGAGAGGTCTCCCTGCTCGCGGGCCTCCTTGATCTTTCCTGCTACTTCTTTTCTGCGGTTTACTTTTAAATCATGAAGCTCATCTTCCAGAGCTTTTAAACCTTCGTAGGTCAGCAAATTCTTTTTTTCTTCCATCTCTATTGCACCCTTTCCAAATTTCCCATTTCTGTCAACTCTTAACCGGCATACATAGAAGAAAGACAGCCGTCTCTCCTCACTGATCAAGTACGCCTGCAGTCAATCACAGTATTATAAACTATCACTCCTGCCTTGTCAAGATTCTATGCGCCTGGAAAGCGCATTATTCCAGCCTTTTTTGGCTCTTTTACAGGTATTTTTCCAGCAGGACTTCCAGATCATGGTAGGTACTGATCTCTCCCACCATGCCACGGAGTCTCGCCGAATGGGGCAGCCCCGCCGTATACCAAGCCACATGCTTCCGCATCTCCCGCATGCCGCAGTTTTCCCCTTTTTCATCCAGCTGCATTTTCGCATGGCGGAGAATCATCTCCCGGCGTTCCTCCCTGGTGGGCAGAGGCAGAAGTTCTCCGGTCTCAAGATAATGGTTCACCCGTTTGAAAATCCAGGGATCCCCTTCAGCGGCCCGGCCGATCATGATGCCGTCGCAGCCCGTCTCATCGAGTAGTGCCTTCGCTTTTTCCGGGGAATCCACGTCGCCGTTTCCAATGACCGGAACGGAAACCGCCTCTTTCACCTGGCTGATGATCTCCCAGTCCGCTTTACCGGAATAATACTGCTCCCTCGTCCTGCCATGAACGGCGATGGCAGCCGCTCCGGAGGCTTCCAGGCGTTTCGCCATCTCCACGGCGTTGACGCTGTCCTCGGTAAATCCTTTCCGGATCTTCACGGTCACGGGCTTTTTGATGGCCTTCGTGATACTCTCCACGATTTTTCCCGCAAGGGCGGGATCTTTCATGAGGGCGGAGCCTTCGCCGTTGTTGACGATCTTCGGCACCGGACAGCCCATGTTGATATCCAGGATATCAAAGGGCAGATCCTCAATCGAAGCCGCCACCTCCGCCATCAGCTCAGGCTCAGAGCCAAAGAGCTGAAGAGCCACGGGATTTTCTCCTGGAGCAATCTTTAAGAGTGCAATCGTATTTTTGTTATGGTAGGAAATGGCTTTGGCACTGACCATTTCCATACACAAAAGACCTGCGCCCTGCTCCCGGCAGAGGAGACGGAAGGGAAGATCCGTTACCCCGGCCATGGGAGCCAGGACGCAGAGATTCGGCAGTTCGATATTTCCGATTTTAAGCGTCTTCATAGCTTTCCCCTAAAAATACAACCTTGTAGAACATTTCCAGTTCTTCCAGGAGTTCTCTTTTTTCCCGCTGAATGGATTTGATCTCCAGAACGCTTCCCACCTCGTCATAGGCAAAATCATTTTCCTTGGCTTCCGTGCGGAAGATGAGGCTTCCGCCCTCGTCAAACTCCAGGAGCAGAATGCCCCCGACCTTGTGGGTGTAAAGCACGCATAAAATCTGTAATTCTTTCTTGATATTCTCCGGCAGTGCCTTGAAGCCGGGATTCAAATAATATTTTTCCTCGTAGGCGCTGGCCGCGCACAAAACGACATTTTTTGTTTCTTCCATAGATAAAACTCTCCGATTTTTCTTTAAACGTATCCGTAAACGCCGCGGACGGACACCTCTCCTGCATAGACGGCCGTCACGGTGCCGTCCTCTTTTTCCACCAGAAGCTCTCCGTCTTCATTGATGCCCAGAGAAAGGCCGGTGTATTCATGATTTGGCTCCAGCACCCGGACTTTGTTGTTCCGGTTCAGAAGCAGGGCCTCGTAATCCTCCTTTAAGGGTGCCAGATTGCCGGCGGCGATATATTTTTCGTAATACTCTTCAAAATATTTCAGGCAGGCAGCGATGAGTTCCGCCCGGTTGACCTTTTCTCCCAGTTCTTTGATGAGGGAAGTGGCCACAGACTGAATCTCCTCAGGAAACTCTTCCACGTTCGTGTTGATGCCCGTACCGATAACCAGATAGTGGATGCCGGTCATCTCCGCGCTCATCTCTGTCAGAATGCCGCAGATCTTTTTGCCGTTGACCACCACATCGTTGGGCCATTTGATTCCCACGGAAACGGGATAGAGGCTCTCAATGGCTTTCGCCACAGAAAGTCCCATAACCAGCGTCACCATAGAGGCCAGCTCCGGGCGGATATCCGGCCTGAGAACGATTGTCATCGCGATGGCGCTGCCTTTCGGCGTACACCAGGCGCGGCCCCGGCGGCCTTTTCCTCCGGTCTGCTCATCGGCCACCACCAGGGTACCCTCTGGCGCTCCCTGATCTGCCAGTTTTTTCGCCAGATCATTGGTGGAATCCACGGTCTCCAGATAGACCAGATTCCTTCCTGCCCATTTGGTCTCCAGAAGGCTTAAAATCTCTTCTTTGCAGACAACATCCGGTGTTTCAACCATATGATAGCCCTTCCTTGGAACCGCTTCGATGCGGTATCCTTCCTCCTCCAGCTGATGAATGGCCTTCCAGACTGCGGTCCGGGAAACCCCGAATCGCTCGGAAAGCTCCTGTCCGGATACATAGGTATCCTTGTTCCGGAGGATCTCCAAAATTTTACTTTTCATAAATCCTTAACCCCGCCAAAACAGACGCAGCACAAAGAGCAGCAGAAGCACCACGGACACCGCTGTAAAAAAGATCGCCGATACGGTCTTTTCTCTGTAGAAACGTTCCAGCGCCGCTGTTCCGTTCATGATCACGCCCATGGCGATGACCAGCGTCATAAAGACCGGCGCGGCCTCCAGATCAAAGATCATCATGCCAAAGCAGAGAACCAGAATCACTCCCGCAACGAGAGAAACCGCTTCCAGATCGCCGGTACTGCTGTTTTTTCTGTTTTTCATTCCATCACTCCCCGAGGGTGGCTACCATCACTGCTTTAATTGTGTGCATCCGGTTCTCTGCCTCGTCGAATACCTTGGACTGGGCAGACTCGAATACCTCGTCGGTCACTTCCATATCGGTGAGGTTGAAGCGCTCGCCCATCTCTTTTCCGATCTGGGTCTTGAGGTCGTGAAAGGCCGGGAGACAGTGCAGGAAAATGGCCTGCTCGCCGGCATTTTTCATGACGTCAGCCGTAACTTTGTACGGGGTCAGGTCATGGATACGCTCTGCCCATACCTCGTCGGGCTCGCCCATGGATACCCAGACGTCGGTATAAATGACATCGGCGCCCTTGGTGCCCTCTTTCACATCCTCGGTAAGAGTGATGGTGGCTCCGGAAGCCTTGGCGTACTCTTCACACTGTTTTACGAGCTCCTCGTTCGGGAAATATTTTCTGGAGGTGCAGGCCACAAAGTCAAGACCCAGTTTGCTGCAGACGATCATCAGAGAATTTCCCATGTTGTAGCGTGCGTCGCCCATGTATACCAGCTTGATGCCTTTCAGATGGCCGAAATGCTCACGGATGGTCAGCATGTCCGCCAGCATCTGGGTCGGATGATACTCGTTAGTCAGACCATTCCATACCGGCACGCCTGCGTGCTCTGCCAGGCTCTCGACGATCTCCTGGCCGTAACCGCGGTACTCTATACCGTCATACATTCTTCCGAGAACTCTTGCGGTGTCGGGAATGCTCTCTTTCTTTCCGATCTGAGAGCCTTTGGGATCCAGATAAGTCGTTCCCATGCCGAGATCATGAGCGGCTACCTCGAAGGAGCAGCGGGTTCTCGTACTGGTCTTCTCAAAAATCAGAGCCACGTTTTTGCCCAGGAAACGCTGGTCTACGACGCCCTGTTTTTTCTTTGCTTTCAGTTCAGCGGAAAGGTCGATGAGGTACTCGATCTCTTCCGGTGTAAAATCTTTTAATGTCAAAAAATTACGGCCTTTTAAATTCATGATAATCGTTCCTTTCTGATATCGGATATGATGTTTTATCATACCGCGTTTTTGAAGGTTCGTAAAGTATTTTTACCAGTTCAGCGCATAAGCAACTACCTGTGGCCTAATGCGCTGAACATAAAAAGAACGCTCAATTTCTTGAGCGTCCTTATCTTTTATTCTACTGTATCTTTTGCGATCTCGCTTACGGATTTCACCAGCCCTGCCACATTTTGGATCTCGGAGGGAATGATGATCTTCGTCGCCTTGCCGTCAGCTACCTTTGCCCAGGCCTCCAGGCTCTTGAGAGCCAGTACGGACTCGTCGGCTCCGGCCTCTTTCAGGAAACGGATACCGTCGGCGTTTGCCTGCTGCACTTTGAGGATGGCCTCCGCCTGACCTTCTGCCTCGCGGATCATCTTCTCTTTCTGGGCCTCCGCCTTCAGGATGGCTGCCTGCTTCTCAGCCTCTGCATCCAGGATGGCAGATTCTTTCTTACCTTCCGCCACCAGGATCGTGGACTTCTTCTCACCTTCGGCCTTCAGAATAGCCTCACGGCGTTCACGCTCTGCCTTCATCTGCTTCTCCATCGCATCCTGGATCGCAGCCGGCGGGATGATATTTTTCAGCTCCACACGGTTTACCTTGATGCCCCAGGGATCGGTGGCAATGTCAAGAGAGGCGCGCATCTTCGTGTTAATGGTCTCGCGGGAAGTCAGGGTCTGGTCCAGCTCCAGATCTCCGATGATGTTTCGGAGGGTGGTGGCTGTCAGGTTTTCAATGGCCATGATGGGATTTTCCACACCATAGGCGAAAAGCTTCGGATCGGTGATCTGGAAAAAGACAACCGTATCGATCCGCATCGTTACATTATCCTTCGTGATAACGGGCTGAGGAGCGAAATCCACAACCTGCTCTTTTAAAATCACCCGTTTTGCCACCCGGTCGATAAAGGGCGCTTTCACATGAAGGCCTACGGACCAGGTACATTTGTAGCCGCCCAGACGCTCCACAACCATGGCTGTGGCCTGGGGGACAATTTTGATACAGGAAACCAGAATCATAAGAATTACGATCAAAACAATCGCAATGAGAATCGATCCTATCAACGCTTCATTCATAATTTACTCCTCCTATTTTGTTTTTACGATCAGCTTGACACCCTCGATCCGCTCCACAATCACTACAGTATCTGCGGGGATCACGGTATCATCCACACTTCTGGCGGTCCACTCTTTCCCTTCCAGACGGGCACAGCCGGTCTCCCGGATGTTGTTGATCTCCTCCAGCACCAGAGCCTCCTGACCGATGAGGCCGTCGATGTTTGTCTTTGTCTTGTTGGAATTGATATACCGCACGGCAAAGGGTCTGGTGAAGATCAGAAGCACAATCGACACCACAAAGAATACGACTGCCTGAATCACTACGTTTGCACCGAGCATGGAGGCGATAAATCCCGCCACGGCGCCGCCGGCAAACCAAATCGTTGTCAGCCCCATGGTCGCAAGCTCGATCACAATCAGCAGAACAAACACTGCCAGCCAGCAGATGGACGTTGTTTCCATTTTTCTCCTCCTCTCTCTGCTTTGCAGAAGTTATATTGATTCTACTATATTTTCTGATAAATTACAACTGAACGCGCAAAAATATCTTTCCAATTTCCGTCAACGGTGATAAAATATAACTATTCACCACTTATCAACGGGGGATTTTTTCAAAGGAGATGGGTATTATGGCAGAACTGCATTTTGAATCCAAAGAAGTAGAGGAATATTACCGCAAAGAACGCCGGGTCCTGGGTGTGGGACACCCCTGCCGCTGGGATTCCCAGAAGGTCATCACGAAAGAGGACGTGGACAATTATGTAAAGGACGCCAAAAACATTCTGTCCTGCTGATTTAATTCATCACCCAAAAGAGCTTCCAGCCATCAGCGCCGGAAGCTCTTTTTCTCTCCAAAGTAAAACTGCCGCCCAAGGTTTCCACACCCCGGACGGCAGTTCTCATTTTCAATAATTATTTGTACAGCGGACCATAGTTCTTGCAGGCTCTGAAATCTGCGCCCTCTTTGTCCATTCCGAATGCGTTCCAGGCAGCCGGACGGAAGATCTTCTCTACCGGAACGTTGTGCATGGAAACCGGAATACGGAGCATGGAGCAAAGGGTGAGCAGGTCTGCACCGATGTGGCCGTAGCTGATAGCGCCATGGTTTGCACCCCAGTTGTTCATTACATCGTAAGCAGTCTTGAACGGGCCTTCCTTGCCATCGCAGCGCGGTGCGAACCAGGTGCAGGGCCATGTATAGTCGGTACGTTTCCAGAGTTTGTCGGAAACCTCATCCGGCAGTTTAACAGTCCAGCCCTCTGCGATCTGCAGAACCGGGCCAAGGCCTTTCACCAGATTCAGACGGATCATGGTAGCCGGCATCTCAGCTGTGGTCAGGAAACGGCTGGAGTATCCGCCGCCACGGAAGTATCCGAGGTCAGCTGCGTTCCAGGTGGTAGCATCCAGGATAGCCTTCTGGTCTTCCTCAGTTACGTTCCACCATTCTTTCATAACGCCGTTGCCATTCTCATCCTTAGCTTCGCCGCTTGCATCCAGACAGCAGGCACCGGAGTTGATCAGGTGAATGAAGCCGCCGCTCTCTTTTGCAACGCCCTCAAGCTCGTAGCCGGTAGCTTTCTTGACAGCCTCCGGGCTCCAGTAGGTGCGGACATCTGCGAACATCTGAGCACGGTTGGTCAGAAGTTTCATGAACAGCATGCCAAGGCCGTTGAGAACGTCGTTCTCGGTAGCCAGGATATACGGCTCACGGGCACCGTTCCAGTCAAAGGAAGTATTCAGGACTGCCTCTGCGAAGTCGCCGTTCGGATAGAAGTCTGTCCACTGTCTCTGTCCCTGGAAACCAGCTGCGATTGCGTTGTGGCCGACAGCCTCTTCCTCGCAGCCTTCCGGCAGGTTCTTGTTGCCGTTCATCAGGTCTTTTACGATAACAGCCATCTTTACAACGAACTCGAACTGTTTCTCTTTCTCCTCGTCGCTCTTCTGGAGGAACTCCGGGTTCTTATCGAAGCCGAGCTTGCAGTTCTCTTTTGCCCATGCAAGCGCTTTCTGGAACTCCTTCTCATCATAGATACCCTCGGTCATACGACGGATGATCTCTACCTCGTCTACGGACTCCACTCTCATGCCCAGGTAGGACTCGATGAAGTCAGAATCGATGATGGATCCGCCGATACCCATGGTAACGGAACCGATCTGCAGATAGGATTTGCCTCTCATGGTAGCTGCTGCAACTGCTGCACGGCCGAAACGGAGAAGCTTCTCCTCTACGTCTGCGGGAATGCTGGTGTCGTCAGCTTCCTGAACATCATGGCCATAGATACCGAATGCCGGCAGGCCTTTCTGTGCGTGGGTAGCAAGAACAGATGCCAGATATACAGCACCCGGTCTCTCAGTACCGTTAAAGCCCCATACAGCTTTGATGGTCTGGGGATCCATATCCATGGTCTCTGCGCCATAGCACCAGCAGGGAGTTACGGTCAGGGTGATATCAACGCCTTCTTTACGGAATTTCTCAGCACAGGCAGCGCTCTCAGCCACACGTCCGATGGTGGTGTCTGCGATAACTACTTTTACCGGCTCTCCGTTGGAATAACGGATGTTCTCCTCAAATAATTTTGCTGCGGATTTTGCCATATTCATGGTCTGGTCTTCCAGAGACTCACGAACTTTTAAAGGACCGCGGCGTCCGTCGATGGTCGGTCTGATACCGATTACCGGATATCCGCCGATTAATCTGCTTTCTGCCATTTTACTTACCTCCATTTGTTTTTAAGCGTTTTTGACAATGGTTTTTCCAAAAACCTTTTCATTGTGTACTAATTATACAACAGTTGCAGAAAAAATGCACGCAAATTTCTGTTCGGATATAGACAAATTTTGTCCTTTTCGCTATACTGTATCGTAACAAAGACGACGGACCCCTCCGCCACCTTTTTTCCACAGAAAGGAGTGCCCATGAAAGCTTTTCACGAAGTCCGGAACTACAGGTCTGACTTTATGGTATGGCAGTGTGCCTATACCAACATCAGCTTCCTGGCCCACTGGCACCAGGAGATCGAGCTGGTCTACCTGCGCTCCGGCTCTGCCCGCTTCTGCATCAATGAACACAACTTCACAGCCAGGGCAGGAGATCTGGTCCTCATCGATACCGGCGACATCCATTACAGCGATTCCTCGGAGATGAAAAATGAACTGGATTTTCTTATTTTTGATCCCAGTGTGGTAAGCCCCCTCTACCGCCATTCCAACTTTGCCCACCCGCTGATCACGGCAAAAATGGTGGAGAACTGGGGGCTCACCAGGGAACTTGCAGATCTTTTTAAGACGACCCATACAGAGCTTGCTGCCCAGAAGCCCTACTACCAGGAGATCGTCACCGCGACGCTCCGCTCTTTCTGGTACCGGCTTCGGAGAGTTCTTCCCCGGGAGGCCCCGGAAACCACCGGGAACCGCCGTTCCCACATGCTGGAGGAAATGCAGCAGCTTCTCGCCTATATGGACACCCACTACGGCGAGGACATCACCCTTTCCTTCGCCGCGGAAAAGATGAACTTCAGCGAGAGCTATTTTTCCCGGGTCTTCAAACGCCTCATGGGCATCAACTTCGTCACTTACTTAAATATGATCCGTGTGGAACACGCCGCCGCTGAGCTCAAGGCCTCGGGAAAGCGGGTCCTCGATATCGCGCTCTCCTCCGGCTTCAACAATATCCGGACCTTCAACCGGGTATTCAAGGAAATCACCGGATACACCCCCAGCCAGTTTCTCAACCTGGATGATCCGGATTCCATCAATCTTTCTTATTACAAAAGAAAATCAACTCACCAGGAGTTCGTTGAGGACGATTCCCTGACCCTGGTCCGTAATGATGAAAGGAGTGTTTTCCATGAAAAGACCGACCCTCTACCGCAAACGTCTCATTCCTGAAGAGTGCATCCTCCTGAAGGATGACGAGCTCCTTTACCGCGATGAAAAAACGATCATCACCCGCTGGAACACCTTAAAGCCCAAAAAAGACCTGCACCACGGTTTCTCCTGCTACTTCCTCGACAAAGGCGTCAAGGTCAGCAAATTTTACAAGGCCGACGGCACCCAGATCTGCTGGTACTGTGATATCGTCACCCATTCCTATGACGAGGCGACCGATACCTATGTCTTTACCGACCTGCTGGCCGATGTTCTGGTCTATCCCGACGGCTTCATCAAAGTTGTGGACCTGGATGAGCTCTCCGAGGCCAACGAGACCGGCCTTTTAAGCCTCGAAAACCTTCACAAAGCCCTCCGTACGACCAACGCTCTTCTCACGGAAATCTATGCCGGCCGCTTTGAGGTTTTCACCGCCCCCATCAATGCTTACGATCACCCTTAAAAAAAGAACAGCTTCACCGGTTTTCCCGCCGATGAAGCTGTTCTTTTTTTATTTTACTGCTGATCCAGGAGCTTTACAAATTCCTCCTCAGGAATCGGTTTCGAATAATAGTAGCCCTGGAAGAAATCACAGCCGTAGTTTCTCAGAAGCTCCGCCTCTTCCTTCGTCTCCACGCCTTCCACAACAACCTTTCTTTTCCTCATCATTTATTCTGCACCCCGGGACAGTACCAGAGCGAAATAGCCCCACTCCCATAGCGGACATTCAAAGCTGTTTTCCAAGTATTCCCGAATATCCTCTTCCTCGTACCCGGTCATCCGGGTCAGCACCACGATAGCATCCCGGAGCGTCTCATAGGCAAGAGTGCCCTCGCCTTTAAGGCTCCAGTTTAAGAAAGCGCTCTGGCGGATCCCCGCGTACTCAAGGGCAATCCATTCCATGCGGAGGATCAGGCTTTCAAGATCCGAATCTGCCGCTACCAGGTCGGAGAAGATCTCGTTCATCAGGAATTTCCGGATGAGTCCATCCCATTTTTTCCATTCCTGTAAAAATACGTTCCATTTTTCTTCCAGAACCTCGTCCCATTCCCCATCGGAAATGGCCGCTGAGAGCTCCAGCACGGAATCCAGAAAATCCCCGTAAAGCCCCTCGTTCTGGTAGTTGACTGCAAGATCCTGGAGAATCTCGTTGCACTCCAGAGCCGTATCTTCCGTCGGGAGAGACACCTTCCGGATGGCTTTCAGAAGTTCTTTTTTCGTTTTTTCAGAAAAACAGTCGCTCACATCGGCAGGGATCGGCTTTTTCCGTCCCTTTAAATCCAGAAGGATATAGAAAGCAGCGAGAAGCGCTTCCTCCGGAGAAATTTTTTCTTCTGCCAGAAGATCCAGAATCTCCTTTCGTAGCAGGAAAAGGAGGTTTTCCTCTTCCCCCGGAATGTTTGGAAAGCCCGGCTCTTCTTTTTTCCAGATATCAATGACCGCGGGACAGCAGGGCATCAGCGTCTCCTCCTCATGATCGGAAAAGACGTGCACCTCTCTCGGGAAATCTGTACAGGTCTCGGAAAGCACCTCATCTCCGTAGGCGCTCACGAGGGCACAGAGCTTTTTCTCCGTGAGAAACGGACAGCGGTGGTCTTTTTTCAGGCCAATGACACGGGTCTCTTCCTTCTCTATAATATAGGCGCTCAGAGCTTTCCGCTGAGGTTTCACCGCCTGAGGCGGCGCAAGCTTTCGCCACCGTTCTTCCGTGGCCTCATCTACCGGGATCTTCCACTCCTGACAGCAGGTCCTGGGACACTGATCCGCCGTACAGACAAATTTTTCATAATACCTGGGCCAAAAACGCTGCATCCTCTGCTCTCCTACTCAAATCCAATCAAAATTTCCACCGGTGACAGCCAGGCTTAAGAGGGCGTCCATCCGGGCCACTTCCTCTTCGCCCTCGATTTTTTCCAAAAGGACGGCGGTGTCCACCACATCCTCCATGGTCTCATCCGGGCCGATCTCGTAGTCGATCTCCGCCGCACAGTCCGGACACGGGATCCTGCTCATGGTCTGCATGGAAAGAAAACGATTTCCACATTTCTTACACTCATAATAACCGCACGTCTTCGTGCCTTCCGGTACATAGTACATTTCTTTTTCCTCCAAAAAGCCTTTTACTCCTTATTCTACCAATGCAGACGGGCAAAGTCAAATCTTTTAACAACGACTTCCGGCCCGGGCATGGGGCTCATGAAAAAAATTCATTATTTCCCCTTTTCTTCTTCATGGTATACTGGCTATATCATAAGGAGTAGATCACCATGGAAACCGGAATGTTCAGCTTCCGGTAGATTTCCGTGCTCTGGACCACACACATGTAGGCCGGGATCTGTTTGCAGAGGCTGAAAGCCGTATCGTTATCCTCCACATAGACGATCCCCGGATCGTCGAAGGCCACCTTTAGCTCTTCCACTTCTTTGATGAAGGGATAAATGGTCTCCCGCACCATGACAAGGGCCTGATTTTTCAGCTGGCTCCGGCTCACGAAACGGCAGCCCTTCGGCGGATTGAACGGTGTCGGAAGGTCGCCCTCCAGAAGGACTCTCTTCTTCTCCGCTTTCTCTTTTCTGGTAAAGACCGGAGCCGCGGAAAGCAGCGCCCGGGTATAGGTATGGGAGGGATGATCGAAAATTTGCTCCTTACTTCCCATCTACACAATCTGCCCGAAATACATCACCGCCACATCGTCGCTGATGAAGCGCACAATGCTGAAATCATGGGAGATGAAAAGATAGGTCAGTCCCATCTCTTCCTGCATATCCTTTAAAATGGTGATAATCTGTACCTGAATCGACACATCCAGGGCGGAGACCGCCTCGTCACAGACCACAAATTCCTGATTCGTAGCCAAAGTCCTCTCGATACTGATACGCTGGAGCTGCAGAATGGAAAGATGATTCATTTTAAGAAGCAGGATTAAGATTAAAAGTTCAGGGTGTACCTTGCACGGGTACACCCTGTTTTTATGACTGTCTGATATTTTAATTTACTGTAAATTTTCCTTCAGTACTTTGATTTGAATCACTTACATTTGCTGTTTCTGTCTCATCTGTTTTTTTCAACTTTTGAATTGCTTTTACAATATTGGTATAACAATTGTCCAATTCAGCCTGACTACCGGAATTTTTCATAACATTCTGAGCTTCTGCTATGTTCTGATCTAATACTGCAACTGATTCCTCGGTATAGTTACTTCTGTTAATTTCTTCTGTGTCCTTAATCAGACTGAGCAGTTCTTCTTTATCTACTGTCTGCAATGTCACCGTTTCTTCCGAAACAGTTTTTTTAGCTACACCATTTCCTCTTCCGACCCTTTCCCCAAAGAAAAAGTTTGCAATCAATTCCAGTATTCCCAGGACGCACACATAGAAGATAACCATAATGATAATGCGTTTCACACGTCTTCGTCCACCTTTTTTATTGCTGCCATGCTGACTTCGACGATTTGTCCTATTTACATTAAAATCTGCCCTACTCATTTTTCTTCCTCACAGACGCTTCCTACTATTTTCATCAGAAAAGGAAAGAAGAATCCTTCCGAATTCTCCTTTCCCCAAAGAAAATCAGATTATTTCACTACTTTTCTTTTTCTCAGAGCAAAAACTACCATCAGAGCTACTGCTGCGAACAGAGTGATTACAAGCGGCATTACGTTTGTTGTATCACCAGTCTTAACTCCAGCATCTGCTGACTTATTGGAATTGTTGTCATCAGATTTTGTTGTTGCAGGTGCTTCGGTGGTCTGAGTCTCGCTCTCAGTTACCTTGGTCTCAGACTCGCTGGTCGGTGCCTCGGTTGCCGGCTCAGTGCTCGGCTCGGTTGTCGGCTCAGTGCTCGGCTCAGTTACCGGTGTAGTGCTCGGCTCGGTTGTCGGCTCAGTACTCGGCTCGGTTGTCGGCTCAGTGCTCGGCTCAGTTGCCGGTGTAGAGCTCGGCTCAGTTGCCGGTGTAGAGCTCGGCTCGGTCGTCGGCTCAGTGCTCGGCTCGGTTGCCGGTGTAGTGCTCGGCTCGGTTGTCGGCTCAGTACTCGGCTCGGTCTCAACTGCTTCAAAAATTGCGTCGATAGAAAGATATCCTTCGTTAGATCCTTCCTCGTAGAATCCAAGTCCAGTTACTCCGAAGGTCTTAGCATCTGCATCCCAACGACCAGACTCTTTTCCTTCTACCTGCCAGCCTACAAATTTGTATCCATCTGCTGCTTTTACTTCCGGTACAAGATACTGCTCTGCCGAATCCTCATCGATGGTGTAATGAATCGTGGTTGCTCCGTCATATCCCGGGAACTCTCCTTTTGCAGGATCTACAGAGAATACAACTTTGACTGTTTTCTGAACTTCTGTTTCAGTCTCAACTGCCTCAAAAATAGCGTCGATAGAAAGATATCCTTCGTTAGATCCTTTCTCGTAGAATCCAAGTCCGGTTACTCCGAAGGTCTTAGCATCTGCATCCCAACGACCAGACTCTTTTCCTTCTACCTGCCAGCCTACAAATTTGTATCCATCTGCTGCTTTTACTTCCGGTACGAGATACTGCTCTGCCGAATCCTCATCGATGGTGTAATGAATCGTGGTTGCTCCGTCATATCCCGGGAACTCTCCCTTTGCAGGATCTACAGAGAACACAACTTTGACTGTTTTCTGAACTTCTGTTTCAGTCTCAACTGCTTCAAAAATAGCGTCGATAGAAAGATATCCTTCGTTAGATCCTTTCTCGTAGAATCCAAGTCCGGTTACTCCGAAGGTCTTAGCATCTGCATCCCAACGACCAGACTCTTTTCCTTCTACCTGCCAGCCTACAAATTTGTATCCATCTGCTGCTTTTACTTCCGGTACGAGATACTGCTCTGCCGAATCCTCATCGATGGTGTAATGAATCGTGGTTGCTCCGTCATATCCCGGGAACTCTCCCTTTGCAGGATCTACAGAGAACACAACTTTGACGGTTTTCTGAACTTCTGTTTCGGTCTCAACTGCTTCAAAAATAGCGTCGATGGAAAGATATCCTTCGTTAGATCCTTCCGGATAGTTGGCAAGTCCGGTTACTCCGAAGGTCTTAGCGTCTGCATCCCAACGGCCAGACTCTTTTCCTTCTACCTGCCAGCCTACGAATTTGTAGCCGTCTGCTGCTTTTACTTCCGGTACAAGATACTGCTCTGCAGAATCCTCATCGATGGTGTAATTAATCGTGGCTGCTCCGTCATATCCCGGGAACTCTCCTTTTGCAGGATCTACAGAGAATACAACTTTGACTGTTTTCTGAACTTCTGTTTCAGTCTCAACTGCTTCAAAAATTGCATCAATGGAAAGATATCCTTCATTAGATCCTGCCGGATAGTTGGCAAGTCCAGTTACTCCGAAGGTTTTAGCGTCTGCATCCCAATGGCCAGACTCTTTTCCTTCTACCTGCCAGCCTACGAACTTGTAGCCATCTGCTGCTTTTACTTCCGGTACGAGATACTGCTCTTCGGAATCCTCATCGATGGTGTAATGAATGCTTGTAGAACCATCATATCCCGGGAATTCTCCCTTTGTGGGATCTACAGTGAATACAACTTTGACGGTCTTTTTGACTTCGTTTACCTTCTTTACTTCGACTGTCGGATAGTTAGTCACTCCAGCGTATACAGTTCTTACCAGTGTCTCTGAATCTGCTAACTCATATCCATCAGGAACTTTTACTCCACTGAGATCCATCACTGCCTCAGTTGCTCCCAGTTTGAAGGTATAGGTTGTATTCCATGTCTTCTGTGTTGTACCATCTTCTTCCATTACATAAGTATCGGTATCAACATCACGGAAATTCACAACCACATCTACAATCTCATCTTCTGCAACCGGCTCTTTTACCTTCTTTACTTCAACTGTCGGATAGTTAGTCACTCCAGAATATACGGTTCTTACCAGTGTCTCTGAGTCTGCTAACTCATATCCATCAGGAACTTTTACTCCACTGAGATCCATCTCAGCCTCAGTTGCTCCCAGTTTGAAGGTATAGGTTGTATTCCATGTCTTCTGTGTTGTACCATCTTCTTCCATTACATAAGTATCGGTATCAACATCACGGAAATTTACAACTACATCTACAATCTCATCTTCTACAACCGGCTCTTTTACTTTCTTTACTTCAACTGTCGGATAGTTAGTCACTCCAGAATATACGGTTCTTACCAGTGTCTCTGAGTCTGCTAACTCATATCCATCAGGAACTTTTACTCCACTGAGATCCATCTCAGCCTCAGTTGCTCCCAGTTTGAAGGTATAGGTTGTATTCCATGTCTTCTGTGTTGTACCATCTTCTTCCATTACATAAGTATCGGTATCAACATCACGGAAATTTACAACTACATCTACAATCTCATCTTCTACAACCGGCTCTTTTACTTTCTTTACTTCAACTGTCGGATAGTTAGTCACTCCAGAATATACGGTTCTTACCAGTGTCTCTGAGTCTGCTAACTCATATCCATCAGGAACTTTTACTCCACTGAGATCCATCTCAGCCTCAGTTGCTCCCAGTTTGAAGGTATAGGTTGTATTCCATGTCTTCTGTGTTGTACCATCTTCTTCCATTACATAAGTATCGGTATCAACATCACGGAAATTTACAACTACGTCTACGGTCTCATCTTCTACAACTGGTGCTTTCACCTGCTTTACATCGACTGTTACAGTGTTATCACCATTATTATATACAGTTACTACGTCTGGTGTTGTTACTGCCTCATATCCTTCCGGAATTGCAACTCCACTGATATTTGCCAATCCTTTTGTTGCCCCTTGTTTAAAAGTGTAAGTTGTGTTCCATCTTTTTTCTGAACCAGTAGCATCCACTACCATGCTACCTGTACCTACATCATAGAAATTTACAGATACATTGATAGTTACGTCTTCAGCCGGGACTTCCGGTATGGTATCTGTAGCAGCATATGAAGTAACATCATCATAGCTAACAGCATCACCTGTAGCTGATACTCCCATTGTACTTGTCAGTACAAAGGAGGTGGCTAGCCCGAAGGCCAGTACATTTTTTAGTTTCTTATTCATGCGCATAACTAAAAAACCTCTCTTTTTTAAATCTCTCTCTTAATGTATTTATTTGTCTCCTTGTCGAAATTACCCTTCATCATCCTCCTCCCCCGACAAAATGCGATCGGCCTTAAGCAATTTTTTACATAATCGCTTATGCTGATACATTCTGATTATAATTCTTAATTTTACAAACGTCAACTATTTTCGTTATTTATAAATCTACCCCCCCCCAGATAATTTTTTTACTTATTATCGCTTTTATCTGAACTTATAAACACCAAAATTTAAAAACCAGAACAATCAACTTTTGAGATATTTTATTCTGCTTTTCATCAAAAAAGCCCCAGGTCGAATGCCTGGAGCCTCTCTGTATTCTTCTTGTATTTCGTTGTTTCTCCCTCTAATCTGCCTATCTCACCATATCAACTTCATTTTCCAGCAGCTCCATGTATTTCACACGCTGATTCTCTGGAATTTCAAGGGCATCCATCGCCTGCACCAATGTCAGTTTCAATGTTTTCATAAGGCTTTTCACTGCGCTCAGTTGAGCGGATTCCTGCCCAATCTCTTTTCCTAATTCTTTACCTAATTCTTCTCCCAACTTTTGTCCCAGCACTTTTCCTTCTTCTTTGCTAGCCTCCAGTTCGTCTTTCATCAGTTCCATCAATGCTTCACATACCATACCGTCATCCCCTTTCATTCGTTCTCCATTTGCTTTCATGACAACCTGCATAACAGCCGTATATAAGTTATCGGACTGCTTTCCTTTGTAATCCTCCAGAAGCATTTTTATTGCTTCTTTGTTTTCTAATTTGTTGGTCAAGCTGTAAAGCCACAAATTTTTCTTGGGATTTAATTGTGAAATTACAATTACCTGGATAGGTATTTTGTCTCCGATTACATAATAAATGCCTTCTTCCGGGTTCTCTATTGTGTAGCCCCGCTCTTTTTCCAGATGACACAGCATTTTTCGCGGATATCCTGTTGATACGAAAGTGATTGTCAGTTCTTCCACAGGAATTTCATTTTCCTGGCCTGTATCCGCTTTGTAAAAGCACGCATATCCGTATACTTTATAGAAATCATCAATTCCAAGATAATCTGTCGGACTCTTATATTCTACAATATTATACTTACGAAAAATCCTCCCGATATTTTTCTCGATCGGTTCCTCTGTTTTTTTCTTAATAATCAGCACGTCAATCTCCATTGGCTTCTTGCTCAACTGATACTCGCTCTGAAAGCTCAGTTTCTCTGATTCTTTTCTCAGCTCAACCTGTACATCCGCAAAAAACGTTGGATGCCATTGAATGAGATCCACTTCTTCCTGTCGTTTCTCTTCCAAAAAAGACTCCCTTCACTTTGATGCGTCAGGAGCTCTCCCCCTTTGAAAACCCCTGCCTGTAAATAAATTGGATTTAAAAGCATGAATTTTCTGATGGGACAGACCTATGGTCTGCTGTTTGATTTAATAAAATTAGATTTGAGTAAAAGAAATAAAAGAAAAAATATGCTTTTTCATATCTTAACATACATAATGTATTTTTGCAATATCCATAAATTATTTTTTATTTGTTTTATAAAATTTTTCTTTTTATTTTGTTTTAGAATTTTTCTATTGTGTCCTATGATAGGACGCAATAATTTTAAATGTATCGTACCATTATACTGGTATAAAGAAAGACCCGACAGGGGAGCTGTCAGGTCTTTCGAGGGGAGTATAAATAATTAATAAGGGGCTATGTCATTATTTTAAATACAATGAGAGTGATTAATATATTGGCGAATATATCGTTTTTCATAATATTCTAACCGCCGATCAATTACAATAAAACTCCGCCCTGAGTACAAGTTGAGTACACTTTTATTTTCCTTATATAATTTTCTCCATCTTTTGCATTTCTTTTCTCTTCCATTTATCTGATACATGAGAATAAGTATCTAAGGTAATGGCACTTGAACTATGCCCCAGAAACTCCTGCACTGCTTTTACCGGAAGACCATTTTCAAGCGCTCGGGTAGCAAACGTATGCCGGAAAATATGCGGTGTAATTTTAAACATTATGATTCCGTCTTCTGTCATTCTCTCCTGAATCTTCTTTATTTCAGTATTTACTTTTGTATGACTATAAGGTCTTCCCTCATCTGTAGTAAAAACCAGATTCTCCAATCCTTCATCTGGTTGCCAATAAATTCCAGCTCGCAGTCTTCTTTTATTTTGCTCTCTCTTTTCTTCTTTTAATAGGCAATAGATTCTTTCAAGCATAAAGATTTCTCTTACACTTGATTCACTCTTAGCTGTATCTAACCAATACCCCTCTCCTTTACTGGTCTTTAAGGTATGGCGAACTCTAATGATTTTTTCACCAAAATCTATATCTTCCCATTGCAATGCACGAATCTCCCCGATTCTCATTCCAGTTCCCAAAGCAAAGGAAATAATATTTTCACATACCGTTCCTTTCGCATATTTCATAAAAATTTCCTGTTCCTCTTGAGTCATCGCTTTTTTCTTCTCCTTTGTTTTCGTTTTTGGTATTCTTGTAACAGAAACAGGATTGTCCCTAACAAGCCTGTTGATAATTGCCTGTCTATACATTCCATTCAAAACAGCCTTTACCAGTTTTATTGTCTGCTTTGCATATTGCTCAGCCATCTCATTAAATAAATGCTGTATTTGATCTGGACGTATATCTTTCAGTTTTCTTTTTCCCAATTCCTTTTCTATGTAGGACTTATAAGTTTCTGTATAGTTGATTATGGTTCCTTTTTTAACCTCCATGCGCTTATATTCCTTAATCCAAGTTAGAAACCAAGAATTTACTGTAACCTCTGTTTCCTTGAAATACATATCATGTGTCACTTCATAACGTCGGTCATTTAATTTTTTTAATGTTTCATCAACCGTTTTGCCATAAACCCAGTACGTTTCTCCTTCATATTGAAAACGTCCCATATAATCATCACGGTCTTCTCTATATCGTATTCCCTGTGGTAACACTTTTTTCTGTTTCATAGCCATGGTTCTTCCTCTCGTTTTCTATTTTGGTAAATTTTCAAAGTAAGCGTCCATCTTTGATGTGAGATATAATTTCCGCCTGCCCACTCTTATCTCTGCGCCGATCTCCCTGGCTATTTTGTTGATGCTGCTTTCGCCAATTCCATATCGTTGTTTTGCGTCATCTTTTCCGATACTGATGGGATGGATAAATGATTTCTTTTCAATTTTTAATTTTCTCATAGTGGCATCTCCTTTTGTCTTTTTTTACCCTACTGTTATCGAAAAATATTTTTTTATATTTCGCCTATACAATAAGATAAAGAGAAACACTCTCTGTTACTTGAAGATAATATATATACAAAAAAAGAGCCTTTACGCTCACGATATAGGAAAATGCCGTACAAATTTCAAAATATCCTATTGGCTGATTATTTACAGGCCCCAGAATCATGTCTGACCTTTTACTATTCCTGTAATAAAGAATATCTTATGACGTTATGACATATGACAGAATAAAAATATAGGTATTTTTTATAATAAAATTTTATTGTTAATATTTTTTAATATTTAAATTTAAAATATACTTTTTGTTTTAGGAATTCCAATTTCAAGAAAGGAGACACTCTTATGCCCCAGACCAAAGATCAAAAAATCACTTTCCGCTGTACAAAAGAGGAAAAAGAACATCTGACTGCTCTCGCAGAATCCAAAGGAAAAAGTGTCAGCGACTTTATTATTTCACTTTGTCTATCTCAAGACCAAGATCCTGAATCTTCCGAATGGGATACCCATAAACAGGAAGTTTTTTGTACGCTCCAAACTCTTGACAATCTGCTTGCATCTTCTCCACGATACCTCAATTTTCACACTGTCAGAAAGGAGCTTCACCGTTTATGCCAAATTTTAAAATAGTCCCATCCTCACAATATAAAAACAATAGCGAAAAAAATGACGTTGTAAATAATATCATCAGCTACATACTTCGCCCCTCAAAAATCCCTCATAACATAACTGGCGGCATTGGAGTAAGCCTCACAAGTGCCTCTGATGTCATTAAGCAATTTAAACAAGTCAAAAAAAGTTTCCGGAAAACCAGAGGTATACCGCTTCAACACTTCATCGTTTCCTTTTCTGAGGGAGAAGAGAAACTATATTCTCTGCGGCAATTTCAAAGCATCGGCTATCAAATTGCAGAGTATTTTAACGGGGAATATCAAATAGTTTTCGCTCTGCATGAAGACAGCAAACATCTTCATTTACATTTTGCCGTGAATACCGTGAATTTCAGAACTGGTAAAAAAATGGTTTGGAATGAGACTTCCTTCTATTCCTTGAAAAACTTTATTGAAACCTACACGCTGACCACCTATTTTTGAAGTGGTCATGCGTCATAAAGCCCGATTTTATGCGGTTATGACATATATAACCAGTCAAAAAGGGGCCATGAACAGATTACTGTTCATGAGCCCCTTCTAATAGATAAAATGACTCTCTCTTATTGATTTTCTTTGGCTACAAACTTATCAAACTTTTCTTTATTCAGCATAATATAACTATTTTTTTCTCCGTATCTCCTACGCGACCAACTGATATTATTATTATCCCATTTTATCAATTCATTACTTTTCAGCGCCTCTCGTACAGATTCGGCAAGTTCTCCCAATTCTCCTGTATACTCTTTTTCCTTTTTCATATATTCCAGGAAAACTTCCGCATATGTTTTACTTTTTAACCAGTAATATTCTTCATTTTTTTCAAACTCTTTTCCTGTACCTGGCTGACAAAAAACGACTGCTTCTGCTTTATTTATGCGACTTTCATTCTTTTTCAATTCTTCTTGAATAAAATCATACAGATTTGAAATATATTCTTTATCTGTTAATTCTTCTACTTTTTCTCCATCCCCATTCTCATTAAGTAGTAAATATTGGGCCTTTCCTTTTATTCTTTCTAATAAAGCCTCATCATCATCTGTAAGTATAGATTTTGCTGCATTTTCTATATATTTTAAAAGATAAGAAAACGTTACATAACATATTTGACAAAATTCCTCTTCTAATTCACGTCCTCCGCATTGTTCCAAACGCTCTATTATGCCATTTTTATTGCTCATATCAGATTCCAAATTCCACAAAAAAAGATACATCATAGTATGTATAGCACTTTTTAGTCGTTTTTTTTCAGCTATAGTTCTGGGTAACTCTACTTTATTTAACTCAGCCCCCCATGTACCTTTTAGCTTAGTTTTATTTACATATATTGGAACCAATTTTATCTCTTCTTTTTGCAGAATACGATCTATTTTCTTTTTATCCTCTGATCTTATTTCTCCATTTTTTATAAAAATAACTGGAACATCAGAACACACCTTCAATTCTTTCAAATAATTCCCCAAATTTTTCGATTTAACATCCAGCACTAACGGACTATCTTGAAAACTATTCGATAATACATGGCAAAAAATATCTGCAACATCTTCCGCTATGCTTATATCCTTTGCAACTAAGCACAGCGATACACAATCTTGATTATTTTTATTGGAATAATAATAAGCAAATGCTGAATATAAGGTATGTGAAAACACACCCATTAACACTGGATATTCTTCCATCAACTCCAAAGCTTTTTTTATTTCTTCTATGTCTTCTAAACAGAGTATATGAAATATTTTTCCGCAAGACAATTCTTCTGGCATTTTACCACCCAGAAACTTCTTGGCGATAGATTCTAACTTTTTCTCCTCCTGCATTTTTTCTATTGGACGAAAACAACCTTTCTTCCAACCAATCAAAATCTTATCTTTTTTCAAATTTTTCTCTTGTTCCATTATTTTTCCTCCCACCGCATTTTTTCTATATACTACCACATTTATCTGATTATTTCCATAATACAAATATTATTATAAAAAATAAACTGATAGATACCATTTCTCTTTTTGTATCTATCAGTCTATTTTTATCTCTCCCCCCTACTCTTCATTCACCAGTTTATAAAAACTGCTCCTTTTTAGCTTGCAGTTCTCCATTGCTTTCTTAGCTGTAATCTCCCCTTTTACCCATTTTTCGTAGTTCTCTGGCCAATTATTCGGCTTTTTGATTTCAGGCCTGCCAACAGGCCGCCCGGTCTTCGTTGAAACCTTCTTTCCGTTTTTGACAGGCATACAGTCGATTCCTTCTCTTTGACGCTGGCGGATTTTATCTCGTTCCTGCTCTGCAATGGAACTTAATACCTCAATCAGAATATTATTTATCATTTCCATAATCCACTCCTGCCCTTTGGGAATATCAATCATTGTCGTTGGAATATCTATTACCATGACCCTTATTTCTCTCTTCTTCCAATATTCCAGCTCCTTTAATATTTCCTGCTTATTTCTTCCGAAGCGATCCAGTTCCTTCACGATCAGAACATCCCCGGCCCTCAGACCCAAAGCAGACTTCAAAGCCTTATAATTTTCTCGGTTAAAATTTTTCCCAGATTCTTTGTCACATACGATCTGCTCATCTGCTGCTCCCATTTTCTTAAATGCTTCTATTTGCCTCGCAAGGTTTTGGTCTTTGCTGGAAACCCTTGCATAAAAAAATTTTCCCATGCTGAAATCCTTTCTCTGTCCGAAAAAGCCTTTGCATTTCTGGATATGCCCATAAATACAAATATGACTTTTTCGGATACTTTTTCTTTTCTTTTTTCAATGTCCAAAAATGTGTACTTTTTTGGATGGTTTCATGCCGCTGTTTCTTCTGCCTGCTCACCTACTACCGTTTCATTTTCCACTTCACTCATATCTTCTGACAAATGAAGTTTTATAGATTCATCGTTTATCAACGCTCTGGCCGTTTCGATCTTCACCGGAGCATACTTCAAAACTCTTTTTATCATGGTCTTTTTCGCCATATCTTCATAATTATTTTCCCAAGGACTGAAGCCCGATGCAAAAGACTTTGAATATCTGGCCGCATACTGATCCATCTCCTGCCTGCTCATGACCTCAAATCCATAACCGCCATTCACCATTTTGAAGAGTCCATAAAACAACCTGATCTCTCCTCTGTCCTCTAATTCCGGTCGATGTATCAATCTTGAATTTAAGCCCAGCTCATACTCAAAATAATCATTCTCATAGACCGTCTGTGCCTGTATAATCTGAATAGCCGGATTTCTGTATACCAGTTCCAAAAGACCTTTGTAGCCGATCTGAAACTGACATTCCATCTTTCCTTTATTATTGAATGGAATCAAATAAGCCTGTCCCATAGGTGTGTTTGGCTCCAAACCCAACTGGGCCGCATTCATTAGAGCCGCCAATACCGAAATCTGACTGCACTCTGCCAGCTTCGGCGTTGTATTAAGGGCTGACAATGCCATTCTGATAAATCTTTCTGGTGTTACCACAGAGGGCAATGCTTTCTTTATTTCCGGCTGTAAAGCCCGAATCATATCAGAAATACTCATTGATTTTTTTAATTTTACTTCCTTCTGAGTAATCTCCGCTTTCTGAGCCAGTTCTTCTTTCACATTCATCTATTTTTCCTCCAAAAATAAACAGGGAAAGAATGACGGAATCATCATCCTTTCCCCAAACTTTTCATGCCGCTTTCACAGTAAATCTTCTGCTTAAACTTATCTTGCTGTACTTCTTATAGACATCTGGCATTTCTTCTTTCAGCCTTGCAGTGTCCAGCGTATTACTTTCAATATTTTTCCAATATACACGGAAATTCTCATTCTCAGCTGATTCTGCATTTCCCATATACACTTTAATTTTCTGCTCGATTTCATTCTTTTCCTTGGTCAGCTTCTTGATAAGCTCTGCCACTTCCATTCTCCTTTTCAGTCCTTCATCAAATCCTTGAAGATGAACTGCTTTTTCTGCGTCTGCCTTTGGAAAAGCACCTTTAATCCAAGCGTCAAAGGCATCTGAACCATCTGCTTCTGGTGGATTTTTCTTTTCCACATGATTCTGCCAAAAATCTTTTTCGATGGAACGTAGGTTTTTAATCACACTTTCATCCCGAAGAATCTTGTGATATACCAGTCCCTTTCCAAAGATCAAAGCAGCAATATACCAGGCATCCAATCCTAAAACCGCCATGTAATGATAACACTGAATCTGATAATGCGGCGGTATATTCCCATTCTCCCACTTATCGGCACTGTAGGCATTTACTGTCTTACACTCAAGCCCTGCTTTCTCTCCTACAATTAAACGGTCTACATCTGCCAGCATAAATGGATCCTCTTCATCATAAAACATGGCATTTGCTTTACGGACTTTCAAGCCTGTCTCTTCCATAAATCGCTGGGCAACATAATCCTCCAGATCTCTTCCCAGACGCATTGCTTCATTATCTTTTTTCTCTATCTCATCACTGATTTTATCTTGGTAAATATTCATTGGCGAGCTATATGGATTCAATCCACATACCGCTCCCGCATCAGAACCGCCGATTCCTCTTTTTCTGTAAGCAAGCCATTCCTCTTCTGATAATCCTGTTGTTGATACAAGTTTTTTCATATTCTGTCCTTTCTGCGTCGTTATGCAATTTCCTTCACCATTTCATACGCTTTATCAATCAGCGGATTCCCCTTGATCGTCTTATCAAAAATCTGTTCTCTGTACTGGTGCGTTGTCCGTAGAGGAGTCGAATGGGTACTAAAATCAGATACCGCATTGATAAAGCGAAAAGCATTTTTTCCCATATGCTGTAAGTCCGGTGCTTCAAAATAGCGCATTTTTAATTCTTCTCTAAGGTAATGGATATTCTTTTTCTTCCTCAAAGTAATATCATCCCGGATTGGTAAAAGAAGTTCTATGTATTCTTTTACTTTCTTATCCGGCATTTTTATCTTTTGAAGTTTCTCTGCCTCCTTACCAAATTCTTTCATATACTTATCTGCCAGAAATAACGTTTCTTCTGCCTCTTCTATCTTTTCCTGAATATTTCCCATATGCTTAGATGCCCAACTTCGGGACGCTGTATTCAGGGCCAGATTTAAGGTATTCTGGCAGACAACCCGGATTGGAGTAATTGCTACCCGGATAGCACCTAATCCATCATGAGAATTGCTGAAAACCAGATAGGAATTTACCTCTTCCCCTGTTACTACATAGGGTTCCGGTAATTTTGCCAAAATCCACGTTTTCTTTCCGCTTTGCAGACTTCCAGCAGTCTCATAATGCACTCCTTTTCCCAACAATTCATCCGTAAAAGCAAAAGCTTCCGTATTCTGTACCACCTTATACCTGTCTGTAACAATTCCCAAAATTTCCTCGTCTTTATCCCGGATATTTACCTTATATCCGGGAACATTTTTTCCAAATTCTGTATATAACTGTCTCTGTTCGACCATCCAGTCGAGTCCCGCCAGTTTTAATGCTGTCTCAGAATCCGGAGCCTCCTCTACGATTGTTCCAAGTCCATGCCACGGTCTTTCTCTTACACTGAACATTGTTTCTACTTCTGCTGCCATCTTGATCTTCTCCTCTCATCATTTCTTGTTTTCTTTTTTCTGCTTTGATTCCTGCTTACCATTTACGAACTGTACCACTTCGCAAATCAGAACTACGGTTTCCACTAACTGCTGTACAAAAGATTTCTTTTTCATTTCTTCACCTTCTTTCTTTTTCTATGGATTCAGAAGGATAATATATCAATGAAAATCTGTACAAAACGGGCGTTACTGTTTATATCAGTTTAAAAAACCAAATTTTTTTCTTCAAAAAAGCAGCTCTTATTATTTTCTATTTTTTAAACGAACTACATTATAAGAAGCACTATCATAAACTTTATACAACCCATTGAAACTCAGATGAGCCGTTCTTACGAAAGGAGTTTTTATGTTCGAGCAATATCCGGATCTCTTATCTTTCGACCAATGTAGAGAAATTTTACAGATTGGAAAAAATTCTTTGTTAGACCTTCTTCACTCACAAGAGCTGGAAGGAATGAAAATCAAGAACCGCTGGCGGATTCCCAAAGATCGTCTGCTGATGTTTATTTTGGCACATAAATAAAAAATCTCCCTTGCCAAGATTTTTGTTTTTGGTAAGGGAGATTTCTTCTACTTTTTTATTCAGCCTAATTTTACATACCCATTCTCATTTGTATTATCTATTCGCTAACGCTTGTAAATCTATCAATAATTCATAGGTCTTCTTACCTTATATACCGCACACCGATTTTTCACTCTCTCGATCAATATATTTTCTTTTGATACTGCTACCGGTTTTATTGGATTACTTTTTTCTTTTTCTATTTTTTCTTTTTCTATTTTTTCTTTTTCTGTTTTCCCCCCGCTTTTCATCTGCAATATCTTGATAATATGCATAAAATGAGCTACAAACTCATCTAACCATTTATCTCTAGCTGCTTTAATTGGTATATTTCCGTTTATTATAAATCCATCACGAATATATCCAATACTCTTTACTTCGTTTATTGGCATGCTACCAACTTCTTCATTTATATGGTAGTGTAACTTTTCTTCTGTAATATAAACTCCATTTTTATTTGCCATGAAGCCGTCACTTGTATATATCAATACGAACTTTTCTTGATCCAAGGTCATATTATATTTCTTTAGCTCTCTATCAATCTCCTTACTATATGTAACCGCATTTTTTACCGTAATCAAATTAAAACTGACTTTCTCAAATAGTGTTGCAACATATTGAGATACATTTTCATATTGATCTAACTTCTCTATATAATCTTCTTTAAAAAATTCATAGGGATCTTTCATTACATTATCAGATCCAGTTTTCAATAAAGCAATCGTCTTATCTTTATTTTCAAGATTATACGCAAACTGAACGTATAAAATAATCGTTACTAAGGTCTCTAAAATATCTTCTCTATGATTTTCATATGCACCATGATGCACCTTACCATTTCTGCCAAATGAAATTAGATTTTCTGACACCTCAACTTCATCAATCCATTGAATTTCGATTGACCTCGACGGAATAACCACACTTTTAGAAGTTATAAAAATAAATGGAGTTATTTGTCCGTAATTCAATGTTATCAAACAAAGTGGCACTTCATGTTGCCAATCAACTTTATATCCTGTTAAATTTTGAATCTCTTGAATATAATGATAGTTTTTTCTTTCCTCAAAAGTGAAACTCTGCGTTCTATCACGCAAAATTTCTATACTGTCTTTTATAAAGAGTCGAGGAATATTATTTATATCTTCCAACAAATATGGATTTATTTCTCTATCATAAAAACATGATAAAAAACCTTCTCCTCCCCACTCTTCTCTTAATTTCCTTTTCATTAATGGGATATAGTTTTCCCCAAAATAGCTTTCTCGATATACTTTTGAAGCCACAATTAACTTAACTTGACTCGAATCCATACCAAAATATTCCATAGATTTAACAAGTTCGCCTTCAAAATCCCCAAACTTATAAGCAAACAGTTCATAGAATCTTGAGTTCAATGGAAAGCTTTTAAATGCTTGACATAATGCACTCAATACTTTATTTTCGGGTATTTCTTTATTTTCAACCTGTTCTATGATTCGATTTGATTTGTTCATAGATTCTATGCCATATTCTAAGCTTTCTCCTATTTTCTCTCTTAAAAAATCATTTAATGTTTCTATAAATAAAAGACAATCATGTTCAATGGCATTAGCTACTTGTTCTCCAAAACCATCTCCCTTTAATACCCGCAATCTATTATTATAAGCAGCTTTTGTTGCCGCATTTCCAACTACATTAAATACATCATATACAGCTCCTGTAGCCATATTGGCTGCCCCTGCCATTGCCATACCCTTTACGGCTCCAGATAATCCAAAACCTCCACCGACAAATTTTCCTCTCATTGCTTTTTGCTTTTGCCGATAAGCATACTCATTGCTTTTTGCTTTTTCTAACTCATTCTTTCTATCCTTTAATTTTCTAAATACATCAAATGAAATATATCCATAACTTCTTTTATTGATAATTTCCTCTTTGCTTACTCCAAATACATCCCTATCAATTAAAATATTCGCTACTTTTTCGGCCATTTTGGAACGAGCCTTTGATATTTCATCTCCAGTATTTAAAATAACCTCATCCAAATTTTTACAATTATCATAAAATTCCAAATAGGCATTTCTGCTTTCCATAGCAATTTTTTGCAGATCACTTAATTCCATCAAATCTCTTTTAGCGTTCTGAGGAAGTTCTTCATAATAGCGTTTAAATACATCTATATTCTCTTTTTCATTCATAACATTTTCTCCTTTCGTAGCAAAATACCATTCGATAATCATCTTACTTAATCCTACTTTATACTACTTTATTTTGTCTGTCAATACTATTCCAATATCTATGTCAACACAAAAAATCTCCCTTACCTAAATTTCTTATGGTAAGGAAGATCTCCATATACTATAAATTTTATACCTATAAATATTCTGTAGAATCTTCATCTACAGTTATGCTCAACTCTGATTTTAATGGGATCTGAGTGGTATTTTTCTTTTTCTCGTTTTCTTTCTCCATTTCCTCTATCTGAGAATGGCCCGTGACTAAAAAAATGATAAGAATAATACCAAGAATTTGAACGAGTCTTTTCTTTATCGTCCCTACATTGGAAAACTGTACTCCAATTATAATAAGAGCTAAAATTCCAATAGCAATTTTCCAATAGCCATATGTCAAATACATCAAAACTCCGCCACCCATAAAAGAAAAGAATAGCTCACCCAGCAGTTGTTTCCCCATATCTGTATATATCACTGTTACACAGGAGTGATATATAATCAAAAGCAAAATCATATATATTATTACAAAAGCCACCGGGCCACTTTCCAAAATATTTGTCATTAAATTTTCCATGCTTCTCTCTCCTCTATTCTTCTTCATTTTGTATATCTGTCTCTGTTGAGTCTTCTTGCTTACACACCTGCTGGATCGCATATCCAATAATTGCCATTCCACTGACAGTTTCTCCATAATATGAAATTGCACCTCTCGGATTGAAAAGTTTTCGTGCAAAGCTTAAACTCCACCACATGCAAAATGCTGTATTATTATCCGTATAGAAAATATCAAAAATGATTCTTTTATATTTGACTATTGGTCTACCTTTTGTATCTTTTTCTATGCTCATCCCTAACGGTAATAATCGAGGTATCAATTTCTCTATCAGTTCATCATATGGGATAGGCATTTCCAAGCGAAATCTTAACTTACGCAAATCTCTCCATATCCAGTCAACAATGCAGTTTTTTACCAGCCATCCCATAATCAAACAAAATATGAATATAACACTTCCGCCTTCTTTGGACTCTAAGCTTCCTTTCATCCAAAGAATCGCTCCCAAAATTCCCGCTATCAAATAGATAACATTATACTTTCTTCCCCCATCATCCCATGGTGCTGATGATTCCAATACAATCGGATCTTTTTTCTTGTTCCACCCCATAACATTTCCCTTCCTTTACCTTAATTTAATAGAAATCATAAATATTTTCCTACTATAATATCTGTGTTTTCTATTTATCTTACTTTATCCTACTTTATCTTACATGTCAATATTATTTCGGACAAACTGCTATAGTGATACAAAAAGGAGTATTGTATGAAGCCATTAAAAAACAAAATCAGTATCACTCTGGATTCAGACATTATCGAAATCCTCAAAAAGGAAGCCGAAGAGGATGATCGTTCTTTCAGCCAATATATAAATCTTATTCTTAAAGAGTACATCCGTAACAAAAAAGAGAATCAAAATTTCGATCAAAAATAAGTTATAAAAAGGTAAGAAGCCTCAGCATTTTCTGTGTGCTAAAGCTTCTTACTTTTCTTATTTTTGTCTGAAAAACACCCTTTTCCCAATTTCCAGCCACCTGAGTACAAAACTGAGTACAACCGTCCAAAAAAGTCATTTTCTGAGTCGAATAAACAGACACTTTTTGAAACACCAAAAGTCCCGGAACCCGCATAAATACTGGCAAAAAGAAAGACCTGACAGGGGAGCTGTCAGGTCTTTCGAGGGGAGTATAAATAATTAATAAGGGGTCTGTAAAAAGAATTTTTGAAGGGTAAATTCTTCTACAAGTAAGATTATAATATAATTTGGAAGAAAATGCAATCATTATTTTTCCAAATTGGGAAAAAGCCCGATTTTACGGGGTTTTCTGGAGTTTAGTCCAAGTGGAAAACCTCTTTGAGATCGATGCTCACGGGGCTGTTGTCCGGGTTGGTTTCCATAATATCTGCCATGAAATCCCACCATTTCCGGTTGATGGCGGTGTCAGCTCCTTTGGCCCAGCGCTCCTCATCCTCGATCTCGATGTAGCCGAAAAGAGTCAGCGTTTCTTTGTCCAAAAAGATGGTGTAATTCTTTCCGCCATATTCATGGATCATGTCCTTCATCTCCGGCCAGAGCTGATTGTGACGCTTCTCGTACTCGGCCTCCTGGCCCTCATACAGTTTCATTTTAAATCCTTTAATCATTGTAAAACCCTCCTTGAACATCTCATTCTTATCCCTGGTAACTCTCCGGATATTCAAATTATACCTGTTCTTTTTTTCCTTTACAATCCTTTTTTCATCAGTAAATCGCATAGGGAATATTCATAAGCTCTGCAATCTTGGAAAACAGGCCTGCATTGTGACCCACAGACAGAGCCAGGTGATGGGTCGGCGCTTCCACAAACAAGCGGTCCATATACTCCGCAGGCGGCAGGCTGAAACGGATGTGCGTGGAGGTATTTCCGTTCAGGAGGATCGGCGTATCGATAGCCTCGCCCTCACTGATATTGAATTTCAGGCGACCGTCGCCGGTCTGGGTTACGCCCAGAGTCGTAACTGCTCCGCAGCGCACCTTTGCTTCCACAGACACACCGCCTCCAGGCATTCCCCCAGGGCGGTGCAGATTTTTACCGTTTTAGATAAAATACTCAATCGTATGCTCGCTCGTCAGCATAGTTTTGTTGTTGAAGAGGAGCACGGCTTCCCTAAGCTTCCAAGGCCCGAAGGCGTAAAAGGTCAGGGTTTCTTTGTTGAAATAGGATTCCGGGACCTTGCGGTTATAGGTGAAGGGGTGGGTGTTATCCAGTTCAACCCCCGGGTAGTCTTCCGTCAGCTCCTCCTCGTAGTAAGGGTCGAAAACCAGAATCTTATCCTCCTCAATACCGGTGAGCAGTACATAATGCTCCACCTCGTAGTAGAGGCGGACGACAGCCACGCCGCCACGATGAAGAGCATCGTTGATCTGACTCTCCTGGCCCACATATACACTCTTGCCGGAGAGGTAACGGCTGGAGAGCGGCAGCTTCGCCACCTTGCCGAAGCCGTTGAGCCAGTTACTGAGAAACATCATGGCAGCCCGGGAGGTACCGTTTCCGCCCGGCCGCCCTTCCTCATTATAGCAGTCCAGACAGTAAATCATAATATTTCGTACGATCTCCGCGGGAAGATCCTCTCTTTGAAAGAGATAGCTCATCGCATTTAAAACGGTCGTGGGACCGCAGTCAAATTCTGACACCTGATAATGAAGCGGAATTTTCATCCTATGCCCCTCCTTATTCTCCCAAAATCAGCTCTTCTACGAGAGCCGCGCCCTTCTCCAGATCTTCCACTGTGGTATATTCCCTCGTGGAATGGGGCTGATACATGCCGCAGGAAAGCACGATTCCGCGGATTCCATGCTCCGCGAAGGTGTTGCAGTCGCTGCCGCCGAAGGTCTCCGTCAGTTCCCCGGAAAGACCCAGTTTTTTCGCCGCCCGGCGGAAATTTTTCACGGAAGCCTCCCCTTCCCCGGTGTGATAGGCCACCAGATTGATGGAAACCTCGTCCTCCAGAGAGCCGCCTGATTTTTCCGCTTCCTCCCGGAATACCCGGCGGACCGCCTCCATATAGGAGAGGGCTTTTTCGTGGCTGTAGCTTCGGATCTCGCCCTCCACGATGCAGCTCTCCGGCACGATATTCGTGGCGGTACCGCCGCGGATCAGGCCAATATTCAGTGTAGTGTCCTCCTCCACATGCCCCTGGGGAAGGCGGGCAATTGCAAGGGCCGCCGCCGTCACCGCATGGATGCCTTTTTCCGGCTCAAAACCCGCGTGGGCTGCCTTTCCATGAATTGTGAGCACAAAGGAAATGAGGGACGGAGCCTGAACGGCCGCGCTTCCCACCGGACCGGAGAGATCCAGCACATAGGCCTCTTTGGAACGGATCTTTGGAAAGTCAAAAACCCGCGTGCCTTTTGTATACACTTCCTCCGCAATGGGAAAAAGGACCTCAATATCCCGGTGAGGCTTTCCGGATGAAAGCACCCGGCGGATGCCGCCCAGGATCTCCGTAAGACCTGCCGCATCGTCTGCACCCAGCACCGTCGTTCCATCGGATGTGATCCTGCCATCTTCCTGAAAAACTGCTTTTTTTCCGATTCCCGGCTCCACCGTATCCATGTGGGCGGAAAAAAGAACGGGCTCCCCGGAAAGAGAGCCCTTCAGAAATCCGTATACATTTCCTGCATTGCCGCCGTAATGGCTTCCTGCGTCATCCTCTTCTGTTTCAAACCCCAAAGCTCTCAGTTTTTCTTTCAGAAGATCGGCCATCCGGCGTTCGCCGAAGCTTACGGAGTCAATCTCCGTAAACCCGGCAAACTCTTCTAAAAGCTCGTTTCTCACTGTCCGCAGGCTGCCTTGAACTCTGTCCAGTTCTTGTTGTAGGCCTCGTCAGCCTCTGCGGATACGTTCTGGATGATCTCACCCTTGGTAACAGAATCCGGAACCACCAGATCCGGATTTACCAGGTCATCTGCTGTCTTGACGGTGTTGTAGTAGCCGATATAATCCATGCATTTCGCTGCATTTTCCGGCTCCAGGATATAGTTCAGGAACTCGTTGGCTGCTGCCTTGTTCGGAGCCTCAGAGGGAATGAAAGCGCCCATGATACCGAAGCCCAGGCCCTCTTCCGGGTAAACGACCTTGAGGTCCGGATTCTCAGCCAGAACCTGAGTTACCTGTGATGTATACAGGAAAGCCACAGAAGCCTCTCCGTTCAGAAGAGAGTTCTGGGTGTTGTCATCCTGGATCAGACGGATATTCGGAGCCAGCTCCAGAAGTTTCTGTCCGGCCTCTTCGATCACGCTCACATCCTCCTCATTCATGGATTTTCCCATGGAAAGAAGGGTGATTCCATTGATAACGCGGTAGTTTGCGGTGATGGCTACCTGGTCTTTGAGCTCCTCGTTCCAGAGGTCAGAGTAGCCTTTGATCTCGAAATCCACCAGATCCGGATCGTAAACGATCAGCGGAATGCCGGCGCCGTAGGGAACGGTGTATTTGTCATCCGGATCGTAGAACTGTCCCTGATAAAGAGGATTGATATTTCCAAAGTTGGTGATGGTATCTTTGTCCAGCTCGCTCACAAGACCTTCGCTGACTGCCTGCTCGATGATGTAGTCATCTGCAACGATCACGTCGTAGTCGCCGCCCTTTGCCTGAGAAAGCTTCTCCAGCATGGTCTCATCGGTGTCAAAGTTGGAATAGACAACCTTAATACCAGTCTCTTCGGTAAAGCCGTCCAGCACTTCCTGCGGGAACATATTTTCCCAGGTGAAAAGCACCAGCTCGTCGTCATCTGCCATAGCGGTCACTCCGAAGACAGAAAGGGCTGTCATGGCGGTCAGCATTGCTGCGATCATTCTTTTTTTCATTTGATTTCCTCCTCATTCTCGACTTATTTATCTTGAACCTCTGCTCTTTTTCTGAAAGAGAGAGGAAACAAGCTCCACCAGGATCACAACCGTCAGGATCACCGTACAAAGGGCGTTGATCTCCGGCGTCACACCGGTTTTCAGCTGTGTATACACTTTGATGGGCAGAGTTGACAGCTTCGGTCCGTTTACAAAAATACTGATAACCACGTCATCGAAGGACATGGCAAAGGCCAGCACACAGCCGGATAGAACCGCCGGCATGATGAGCGGCAGGGTGATATCCCAGAAGATTCTTCTCGGGGAAGCGCCAAGGTCCATGGCCGCCTCCTCCAGCGATTTATCGATGCCCACCAGCCGGGCTTTCACCATCATGTATACATAGGGTATACAAAATGCAGAGTGGGCCAGAACCAGTGTCAGCATACCAAAAGGCAGGTTCAGCAGGGAGAAAAACGCCATGAACACCATTCCGAGGATGATCTCCGGCACCATGATCGGCGCTGTGGAAAGGTACTCCATCATTCCCTTGCTCTTATAATTGACTCTCGCCATTCCGATGGCTCCCAGAGTGCCGATGACAGCGGCCACCAGGCAGCTCACGCCTCCCAGGATCAGACTGTTTTTCAGCGCTTCGATCAGGGCCGCGTCGTGGAAAAGCTCCTGATACCAGCTTAAGGTAAAGCCCTTCCAGGAAACCGTCAGCTTGGAATCGTTAAAGGAAAAGATCACCACCATGATCAGCGGCAGGTAGGTGATGGCCATCACCAGCCCCAGATACAGATGTGAAAACTTAAATTTTTTCTTTTTCATCAGAACAGTCCCTCCAGATCTTTCACATGGGTGATCTTCCGGTAGAAGAAGATCATGAGGCTGGTCAGAATCGTCAGGATCACGGCCAGAGCCGCCGCGAAGGGCCAGTTGCTTCCGCGGGTCAGCTGATCCTGGATCAGGCTTCCCACCAGGACGATCTTATTTCCACCCAGAATATCTGCGATGAAGAAAAGGCCCATGGAGGGAATAAAGGTCAGGATCACACCGGAGAGCAGACCCGGCAGGGTCAACTTCAGAGTCACAGTGAGAAACGCCTTAAAAGGAGAAGCGCCAAGATCTCTCGCCGCCTCCACCAGAGCCCAGTCCATTTTTTCCACGCTGGAATAAACGGCCAGAATCATAAACGGAAGGAGGGCATAGATCATGCCGATCAGCACCGCCGGATAACTGTACAGGAGTTTCAGCGGTTTGTCGATGAGGCCAAGCGCTTTTAAGACGCCGTTCAGAATTCCTTTTACCTGCAGAATGATGATCCAGCCGTAGAGGCGGATCAGGGAGCTGGTCCAGAAAGGCACCATAATGAGAAACATCATGCGTTTTTTGCCTTTCTCGGAAAGCTTCGCCATAAAATATCCGAAGGGATAACCGATGAGCGTCACGAGGATCGTCGTCGCAAAGGCCAGCTCAAAAGACTGAACAAAGCACTGGAGGTAAACCGGATCTGTCATTTTCCGGTAATTATCCAACGTAAAGATCCAGCGGAAACCGTAGCCGTCGCCATTATTTGTGGCAAAGCTCACGGCCACCATGTAGATCATGGGACCCAGCACAAAAAGCAGGGTAAAAAGGTACAGCGGCGTGATGAGAAGCCACCATCTGTTTTTCTTCTTCATCCCTTACGCCTCCATGTCCACGAAAACCGCGTTTTTCGGCTCCCATTCGAGGTAGACCTGATCTCCGGTATCGTAGTCGAAGTTGATGCCGTGGCGGCTCACCACTACTTCTTCCCCGTCATGAAGCTTCACAACAATACGGAGCATGCCGCCGACAAAAGTTTTCTCCACAATGGTTCCCGTAAGACCGTAGGCACTCTTCGGCTCTTTCCAGACGCTGATCTGCTCGCTGCGGACAGCCAGCGTCTCGGTGGAACCTTCGGAGACAGAAAAATGCTCTTTGTCGCAGACCATCGTACCGGAACTGTTCCGAAGCACTACGGTATCGCCGGAGATTTTCTCCACGGTTCCTTTCAGGACGTTGGCGGAACCTACAAAGGAAGCCACATAGCTGGTCTTCGGATGATCGTAAACCTCTGAGGGACTTCCGATCTGCTCAAACCTGCCATCCCGCATGACCACAATCGTGTCGGACATGTTGATGGCCTCCTCCTGGTCGTGGGTGATATAGATAAAGGTGATGCCCAGCTTTTTCTGCAGCCGTTTCAGCTCATGCTGCATCTGGCGGCGAAGCTGCAGGTCCAGAGCGCCCAAAGGTTCATCGAGAAGCAGGACCTTCGGGTTGTTGATGAGGGCTCTTGCGATGGCCACACGCTGTTTCTGGCCGCCGCTCATCTCGGAGGGCATTCGTTTCTCAAAGCCTGCAAGCTGTACCAGCTCCAGCATCTCGCTGACGCGCTTTTTGATCTCCGCCTTTCCCACCTTCTTGATCTTCAGACCGTAACCGATGTTATCTGCCACATTCATATGGGGAAACAGGGCATAATTCTGAAAAACCGTATTGACGTTCCGCTTCTCGGGACCGTCGTTTTTCACGTCTTTTCCCTCCAGGAGCACCTCTCCTTCATCCGGAGTTTCAAGGCCTGCAATGATACGGAGCGTCGTGGTCTTGCCGCAGCCTGAGGACCCTAAAAGAGTGAGAAATTCTCCCGCTCTCACGGAAAGATTGATGCCTTTCAATACGGCTACGTCGCCGAAAGTTTTCTTTATGTTTTTCAGTTCCAGTACCACTGGCTTTTCTCTGTAGCTTTCTTCTTCCATTTTCTTCCTTCCCGAAAAAAATCCATCCTGCGGACGGATTTTCCTACTGATTTAGTGGGTATTCTATCATCTGTGTTTTCCAGTGTCAAGATTCTTTCTATTGAAATATACTATCAATAGCTATAGGAAAAAACTTTCCCTGGAGTTCGCTCCAGACACAGAAAAATCCCTGCCAGCGCCGGAAACGCTGACAGAGACTTCGTTGTCCCGAACGTAATTAGTTCGGAGGTATTATATCCTATTTATTTCGTAATGTAAAGATGCCAGGGGCAAAAGATCAAAAAGCCGTTCATGCTTGCATGATAAGGCTTTTGAACTTGGAATCCGAAGCGGAGCGGAGACCTTGTGGGAGCTGCTTTGCAGCAGAGCAATTCATAGGCATCAGCATTACTTCGTTAAAAGATCTTTATGATACTGTAAAGTGTACAGCTGGTAATAGCTTCCATGGGCCGCCAGGAGTTCCTGGTGGTTTCCCTGCTCCAGAATCTTTCCTTTGGAGAGCACGATGATATTGTCCGCGTGCTGAATCGTGGAGAGACGGTGAGCCACGATGAGCATCGTTCCGATGTTTCTCATCTTCTCCAGGGAATCCTGAATCAGAAGCTCGGTCTCCGTGTCGATGTTGGCCGTGGCCTCGTCGAGGATCATGACCTCCGGCTCATGGATGATCGTCCGGGCAAAGGAAAGAAGCTGCCGCTGGCCGGCGGAGAAATTGTTTCCTCTCTCCCGCACTTCCTCATCCAGCCCGTTTTCCAGCCGGTTGATAAAATGATCCGCATTGACGTAACGGCAGACCTCCTGGATCCGCTCGTCGGAAATACCCTCCTCCCGAAGGAGAATATTGCTCCGGATTGTGCCTGAGAAGAGGAAGACGTCCTGAAGCATCTGTCCGAAATGTTTCCGAAGGGAAGCAATCTTGATCTTCCGGATATCCACGCCGTCGATGAGAATCTGGCCCTTCTGGAACTCATAGTTCCGGCAGATCAGTGAAAGGATCGTGGTCTTTCCGGAACCGGTGGAACCGACGAAGGCCACGGTCTCCTTCGGATTTACATGGAAGGAAACGCCTTTGAGCACCCACTCGCCGGGCACATAGCTGAACCAGACGTCTTTGAACTCGATCTCGCCCCGGACCTCGGTGAGCTCCACCGCATCCTCCGCGTCGGTGAGCTTGAGCGGCAGGTCGATGATCGAGAAGACCTTTTCTGCGGAAGCAAAAGCCGACTGCAGCCAGTTGAACTGCTCCGCCAGGTTCTGAATCGGGTCGAAAAATTTCGAGATATACATATAGAAGGTAACGATCGTTCCGCTGGTCAGCGTCTGACCCAGGAACTTCGTATTTTCAATATAACCTTTTCCGCCTAAATAGAGGAGACAGAGCACGGAACTGATGTAAAGCATATACACCAGCGGCCGGAAGATACCAAAAACGAAAATCTGCTCCCGTTTTGCACGGCCGAGGGCATTGCTTCTCTCTGTAAACTCTTCTTTTTTCACATCCTCCCGGTTGAAGATCTGGGTGATCTTGATGCCCGAGAGGTTCTCGGAAAGGTAGGTGTTGATGTCTGTCGTGCAGTCCTTTACCTTCCGGTAGGCCTTTCTCGTGAATCTCCGGAAAATCACGGAAAACAGAATGATGAAGGGCACAAAGCAGAGCACCATCAGCGTCAGCTCCACGTTCAGAAGGAGCATGGCCGCCAGAATACCGAAGATCACAAAAAAGTTCTTCAGAAGGTTTACCAGAAGGTTGGTAAACATCAGGGAGATCGCATTGGTATCATTGGTGGTACGGGTGACAAGTTTTCCCACCGGAATCTCATTGAGCTGCTCGTGGGAAAGAGCCTCGATATGGGTAAAAAGCTCTTCTCTCATCGTTGAGATGATCTTCTGGCCCGTTTTCTGCAGGATGATGGCCTGAAAATAGGAGCAGGCCATGGAGATCAGCAGGATGGCCGCGTAGGCAGCCACATAGAGAAAAAGTGTATTCAGTGGAAAATCTCCCACCACCAGCTCCTCAATCTGACCGACAATCAGCGGGGAAATGATGCTGTAGGCGATCGAAAACAGCATGAGAAAGCCCACGAAAATGAACTCTTTTTTATAAGGAGCGGCGTATTTTACGAGGCGCTGCATGATCTCGCTGTCTTTCATGTTCCGTTCAAAGCCCATGGCTTCTTTCTTGTCCTTCACGAGACCGTAGGCGATCAGAAGAAGCAGGGATATCGTGCCGATGATGCCGCCCACCAGCAAAAGCGGATAGTAATTATGCATTTGTCTCACCTCTCTCTTCTTCTTCCAGTTTCTGGAGGTCTACCATCTTCCGGTACTCCTCACAGGAAGCGTAAAGCTCTGTGTGCGGACCCACGGCCTTCACCTCACCGTCATCCAGGAAGATGATCTTGTCCATCTCCTCCACGGTGGAAATCCGGTGAGCAATCAGGAGGATCGTCCGGCCGGTCTGTTTCTTGAGGTTATCGAGAATGATCCTCTCGGTTTTGGTATCGACAGCAGAAACGGAATCATCCAGGATCAGCACCGGCGCATTTTTCATCAGAGCCCGGGCAATGGAAATTCGCTGCTTCTGTCCGCCGGAGACAGTCACGCCACGCTCTCCCAGGATCGTCTCGTAACCATCCTTGAAATCAATGATATTTTCGTGGACGTCCGCCATTTTCGCAGCCAGCTCCACCTGACTCTGGTCCGCCTCATCGAAGGAAAAGCCGATGTTTCGCTCGATGGTATCGGAAAAAAGGAAGCTGTCCTGGGGCACATAGGCGCAGCCCTCCCGGACCGAATGGATCGTCAGATCGTTGACGTCCTGATCGTCGATGAAAAGGGCGCCGTCTTTCACATTGTAGGTCCGAAGAATCAGATCCACCAGCGTGGTCTTTCCGGCTCCTGTTTTTCCCACAATTCCCACCCTCTCGCCGGGATTGATCACGAAGGAAACATTTTTCAGAACATCGTACTCCCCGCCGGGATAGCGGAAGGTCAGATTCTTAAACTCAATCTTTCCCTTGATGCGCTCGATTTCTTTCACGCCGGGGCGGTCTTTCACATGAATCTCCGCATCCAGAAGCTCGCTGACACGGTTTAAGGAAGCCTTGCCTCGGGAAGTCTTCTCAATGAGCATGGCCACAGCCATGATGGGCCAGACAATGGCGGAAAAGTAACCGATGTACTCCACCAGCTGACCGGCGTTGAATTTTCCCTGGTAGACCAGGTAGCCGCCATAGCCTAAGATCACACAGATCACGGACTCCACGAAAAGCGTTACCATAATATTAAGAAGCGTGGAAATCCGGGTGTAGGTCACGTTGATGTCTTCGTTTTCCCTGTTGAGTTTCCGGAAAGCGTTGAGCTCCTTATACTCTTTCACAAAGGCCTTGATGACGGCGATGCCGGAATAACTCTCCTGGGCAAAATCAGAGAGATCAGAGAAAGCCTGCTGCCGCTCCTCCCATTTTTTTACCATGACTTTGCCAAGTCCGCTTCCCACTACCAGCAGAAAGGCCATGGGGATCAAAGAAAGCAGGGTCAGAAGGTGGTCCATCCGCCACATCTTGATGATAGCCAGAAGGCCGAGAAGCAGGGCGTCGAAGAACATCAGAACGCCGTCACCGAAGCACTCCTGGATCGTGTCCAGATCGTTGGTGTAAAGGCTCATGAGATTTCCTACCTTATTGACCTGGTAGTATTCCTGAGAGAGCATGCGGCTGTGGTCGAACATCTTGTTGCGGAGATCGGTCTCCGTCCGGACCGCTGCATTGAAGAAGCAGACGCGCCACAAGAAACGGCCGAAAACCATGGCAAGAATGATCCAGATCATCGGCAGACAGATCTTGTCCAGCAGAACGTCCATGGTGAATGCCATGGTCTGTCCGTCAACGACAACCTCGCCGCTGTTGGTGCCGTTGATCACCATGCGGTAGAGCTCCGGCACTTTGAGCTGAAAAAAATCAACCAGTACCAATGCGGCCAGTCCGAGAAGCAGAAGAGGCGCATTTTTGAGGTAATACCGGTTGATATACTTTCCGAATATCATTTGTTTGTCCCCCTGTTATAAAGTTTTATAGTAATACTATACCATGTATCAAATGAAATACAAGCCCTCGAGTCCGCTCCAGGTATTAGGAAAACGTTTTCTTTTTTATGTAGAAAACACAGATTTTTCACACTTTCATGCGCTGCTTTACTATAATTTTTTATTGACAATTCCCACTGTTTTGATATAAAATCCAAAGTAACCAAGATACTTTATTGTTGAAGAACATGCGGAAAAGCTTTTCCGCAGCTGCAAGAAAGGAAGTGCCGCCACTATGCCCACAAAAGGAAAAACCTGGTCCCCCACCAGACGTGAACAGGATGTTCTGGAAGTCCTCTGGAACGGTGAAAAGCCCATGACTGCCTCTGAGATCGTAGGCGCAAACCCTGATCTGACCATGAACACCGTTCAGGCCGTTTTAAGAAAGCTCCTCGGCCAGAAAATCATTGAAGTAGCTGACATCGTTTACAGCGGAACGGTTCTCTCCAGAAGCTACCGTCCCATCATCTCTCATGACGAATTTATCGCATCTCAGTTTTCTCAGGATCTGGAACGCCTGAACAAAACCATTTCCAAGACCGCTCTTCTCACCACCCTTTTCGACGCGGAAACCGACCGCGAGCGGGTGAAAAAAGAGATCGAAGAACTGGAACAGATGCTTGCTGAATATAAGAAAAAGTTATAAAAAACACCTCCGGTCATATTTGACCGGAGGCATTTTTTTGCTTTTTACATGATAGCAATACGGGCGTCAATGTACTGGATCAGAGTCTGAATCGTGCCATCGATGCCGAGTCTGCTGCTGTTGATGGAGAGATCATAGTTCCGGGAATCTCCCCAGGCGATCTCACAGTAGCGGTTGTGGTACTGTTTTCTTCGTTTGTCCTTTTCTTTCATGAACTCCCGGGCTTCTTTTTCGGTCATGTTGTAATACTTCATGACACGCTCTGCCTTCTTGCTGATGTCGCCGCCCACGAAGATGGACACCAGGCATTTGTATTCCCGGAGGATGGTCTCGGAGCAGCGTCCTACTACCACGAAGGAATCTCCTGCTTTGGCTTTTTCACGAAGATACTCAAACTGCAGATTTGCCACATTCTGCTCCGGAGAGCTGTTTAAGCCACGGACCGTGCGGTACAGGAAACGATTCCATTTTACCTCGTCGTAGGCTGTCAGCTCATCGCCGTTTAAGTTTTTCTTCGCTGCGATCTCTTTTAAGAGGTCGTGGTCATACATGGTCAGGCCGTAATGATCCGCCAGGCCCTGGGCGATCTCATGACCGCCGCTTCCGAACTCACGTCCTACAGAAATGATCAGCTGTTTCTTTTTCATACGAATCTCCCCCTTACTTTTATAGATATCTCACATAAATCATAACGAGGGATACTGCAATGACGATCACCGTAGCAGGCGCCATGGCCTTACAGTATTTACCCCATTTGATGATATGTCCTTCTTTTGCTGCGGTAGCGATACCGACAACGTTTGCGGAAGCTCCGATGGGAGTGGCGCTTCCTCCGATATCCGTTCCCATGGCCAATGCCCAGGAAAGAACCGTGATATCAATACCAGGAGTGGTTGCTGCCAGGTTGGTAATAACCGGGATCATTGTTGCTGCAAACGGAATGTTGTCAATGAAGGCGCTGGCAACCGCGGAAACGATGACGATAATCGCAATCATCAGAGCGATATTTCCGCCGCTGACTTTCTCAATGATACCGGCAAGAATCTTCAGGACACCAGTCTGCTCCAGGCCTCCTACAACAACGAAAAGGCCGATAAAGAAGAGAAGCGTCTGATAATCGATCTTCTTTAAAAGTCCCGGGCCTTCTTTTCCGGCCGCGATCAGGGTAGCTGCCGCAATACAGACACCGATAGTGGAAACCGTAAGTCCGGTCTGGGCGTGAGTCACCAGAAGAACCACTGCACAGAGGAAGATCACGGAGCTGGCGATAAAACCGCCTTTGCTGGTGATGGCTTCCGCCGGGTCCGGATACTGGGACGGGTCTTTTTTCGCCGCGCCGTTTTTCTCCAGCTCTTTGTGGAAGATGAAATAAAAATAGATTACCACAACAACCAGGGCTATAACTGCAATCAGTCCGGTGTTCTTGATGAAATCCATAAAGGTAAATCCTAAGGATGTACCGATAATGATGTTAGGCGGATCACCGCACATCGTAGCGGAGCCTCCCAGGTTCGCGCAGAAGATCTCAGAAAGGATCATCGGAACCGGGTTGAATTCCAGGAGCTTGGAAAGCTCGATGGTTACGGCTGCCAGGAACAGGATAACCGTGATACTGTCGATGAACATGGCCAGTACAAAGGATAATACCATGAAGGTCATAAAAATAGGGATGACCTGGTATTTTACCAGCTTTGCGAGACGCATGCAGAGCCAACGGAAAAATCCGACTCTTGCCATACCTTCTACCATAATCATCATTCCGGCGATGAAAATGATCGTCTGCCAGTTGATGCCTGAGGAAGCCTCAGAGGACTCTCCGGCGGCATACCAGAAGGCCGTGGTGAAAATGCTTTTCACATTCAGTGTTTCCCAGACTGCGCTCATGCTCCGCATACCGAGTCCGAATACCAGGACCAGTGTCAGCAGGCCGCAGCCCAGAGTGATCAGATGCCTGTCCCATACTTCCAGAATAATCAGGACAAACATGGCCAGGAATATGATCAGTGCTAAAATCTGTGCTGTCATTTGTTTTTCCCTCTTTTGTTATTATATTTCTTTCAGGTACGAAGTTTTCAGAAAGCCCTGTCTTCCTTTTGCTCCGTCCTGACTGTGAATATAGAGGACGACCATAAAACCTTTCACCTTATCCACCTCGATATTGTTTTTCCGTTGATTTATCCACATTTGGGCGTCATTTTTACCCCTCATACTGTTCAAAAAAATCCACCAGACCGGTGAGAGCCTTCTCCAGCACAGTGAGTTCGTCTCCCTCCAGCTGCCGCATGATCTCTTCCGTCATCCGGCGGTGAAATTCTGCATGATGTTCGTAGGCTTTTTTGCCCTTCGCCGTCAGATGGATGTAAACCACCCGCCGGTCCTTGCCACTCCGCTCCCGTTCCGTGTAGCCTTTTTTCACCAGGCCATTCATAGAAGTCGTGAGAGACCCCACCGTGATATGCAGAGCAGCCGCAATATCTGACATTTTCTGTCCATCCAGGCCCACGGCCTCAATGATATGCATATCGTTATAGGTAAGATCTTTAAATTCTCCCGCAGTCAGCGCGCTTTTTTCCAGCTGCCAGACCTCATTAAACAGATGGACCAGCACATCATTTATCACTTTCCCGTTTCCCACACTCTGCTCCTCCCTGTTCAGCGGGGCTTCGCTTTTTTCGCTTCTGCCCGTCTAATATTCATGGATTATACCACAATTTCCTTTTTTTGCATACGGAAATTTTTATTTTGTGCGGAAGCGCTCCCAGCGATGAGCGAGAAGCTCTTCCTCGGAAAAAGTCCCGTAGGTGTTCAGAAACAGACGGATTCCTTCCCGCATGCGGCCGGCCCTGAGCGGAAGGTTTTCCAGGGTGAGAGGCGTCTCCTCGGGAATCACTTCCTCCACCATACCCTGTTTCTTCAGCTGATCGGCAGTCAGGCCCATGACTTTTGCGGCCTCCCGGGCTCTGGAGCTGTCCTTCCACAGAATCGAGGCAAAGCCCTCCGGGGAAAGAATCGAATAAACCGCATGCTCCATCATCCAGACCTCGTCCGCCAGGGCAAAGGCCAGAGCTCCGCCGCTGCCGCCCTCTCCTATTATTATAGAAAGAACAGGAACCTTCAGGGCGGAAAGCTCATAAAGGCTCCGGGCGATGGCTTCCCCCTGCCCCCGCTCTTCTGCTTCCATGCCGCAGAAGGCTCCCGGCGTATCCACGAAAAACAGAACCGGCCGGTGAAATTTTTCCGCCTGCTTCATGAGACGCCGGGCTTTCCGGTAGCCCTCCGGGGAAACCATACCGAAATTGCGTTTCACATTTTCTTTCGTGCCGTGGCCTTTTTCCTGGGCAATGACCGTCACAGGCTGTCCCTCGAAAAAGGCCAGGCCGCCGATGACCGAAGGGTCGTCCCGGAAACAGCGATCTCCATGAAGTTCCAGGAAACCGTCAAAAAGGAGGGGCAGGAAATCTGCGCTTCGCGGCCGTTCCGCCGACCGGGCCAGAATGACATGATCCCAGGCCTCCAGTTTTTCTGCGGGGGTGCGGCGGGCGAAGACGGTGGAGAGGGAGTGGCGGAGGGATGAGATGCGGGCGGCTGGTGTGACAAATACAGTTGCAGTCGAAGCAGGATCTGGAATCAACGATTCCGTTTCGGAACCTGTCTGAAAGCATTTTCCATCCGATGGCAGCTTTTCTGTCTTTTCCAAATCTTGCTCTTTCCATGGTATTTTTGCTGCCCCGCCATGCAGCCTCAAAATCCGCTGCAGTGTCTCCTTCATCTCTTTCCTCTCCACAATCCCGTCGAGGAAACCGTGCTCCAGGAGAAACTCCGAGCTCTGGAAGCCAGCCGGGAGCTTCTGGCCGATGGTCTGCTCGATAACCCGAGGACCTGCAAAGCCGATCAGAGCGCCAGGCTCCGCCAGAATAATATCCCCCAGCATGGCAAAACTCGCCGTTACCCCGCCGGTCGTGGGATTCGTCAGCACGTTGACCGAGAGAAGGCCGGCATCGCTGTGGCGGCGAAAGGCCGCAGCCGTTTTTGCCATCTGCATGAGGGAGGTCATACCCTCCTGCATCCTGGCCCCGCCGGAGCAAATAAAAAAGATCACCGGCAAGCGGTCTTTTGTTGCCCGTTCCACCGCTCTGGTGATCTTTTCTCCCACCACTTCCCCCATGCTCGCCATGAGAAAGCGGCTGTCGCAGACGCCGAAAACCGTGGGAAGCCCGTTGATCCGGCCTTTTCCTGTGAGTACGGCCTCGTCAAGTCCGGTCTTTTCCCGAAGATCCGCGATCTTATCGGGATAGCCTCGATAACCCAGGGGATTTTTTTCATTGAGATCGGTGTCCCACTCCTCAAAACTCCCCTCATCCAGCATCTGCTCGATCCGGCGGCGGGCATGCATCCGGAAATAGGTGCCGCACCGCGGGCAGATATCCAGATTCTGTCTGGCCTCCTCCACAAAAACCGCTGATCTGCAGACCTTACACCGCTTCATGAGTCCGTCGGGAATCTCCGGGTTCCTTTTCCGCAGGATTCCAATGTTTACAGTCCGTTTAAAGTTCTGCTTAAAGTCCATTGCTGATTCCTCCGATCCTGTGTGTGTTCAGAAATTCAATGTCAAAGTTTCCGGCCTGGTAGTCCGGATCGCTCAAAATCTCATACTGGTAGTCGATGTTCGTGTCGATGCCGTCAAGAATCGTCTCCCCCAGGGCGCTCCGCATTTTCGCAATAGCCTCGGCCCGGTCTTTTCCGTGGACGATGAGCTTTGCCACCATGGAATCGTAGTAGGGCGGCACCTGATAACCGCTGTAGATTCCCGTATCCACCCGGACTCCGTTTCCCCCTGGAAAATGAACCTCAGAAATTTTTCCCGGAGAAGGACGAAAGCCTTTCTTGGGATTTTCAGCGTTGATCCGGCACTCGATCGCATGGCCGGAAAGCTGTACTTCCTTCTGCGTCACAGATAAAGGCAGTCCGGAGGCAATCCGAAGCTGTTCCTTCACAAGATCAAGCCCCGTCACAAATTCCGTCACCGGATGCTCCACCTGGATCCGTGTGTTCATCTCCATAAAATAAAACTTTCCGTTTCCTTCCAGCAGAAACTCAATCGTTCCGGCATTGACGTAACCTGCTGCCTTCGCCGCTCCCACCGCCGCCTTTCCCATGACTTTCCTGAGTCTCGGGGAAATGGCAGCCGAAGGGCTCTCCTCGATCATTTTCTGGTGATTCCGCTGGATAGAGCAGTCCCGCTCCCCGAGATGAATCACATGGCCCTGGCTGTCCGCCAGAATCTGAAACTCGATATGGCGGGGATGCTCCACAAAATGCTCAATGTACATCGTACCGTCGCCGAAGGCAGACTCTGCCTCTTTTTTTGCCGTGAGGAAGGCCTGGGAAAATTCTTCCCTCGTCCAGGCCGTACGCATGCCCTTTCCACCGCCGCCTAAAGCCGCCTTGATGATGACGGGATAGCCGATCCGTTCCGCTTCTTTTGCGCCCTCTTTTTCATCCAGAATGGGATGATCCGTTCCGGGAATCACCGGGATTCCGGCGGAAACCATCGTATTTCTGGCAACCTGCTTGTTTCCCAGAGCCCGAATCACCTCGGAGGAAGGACCCACGAATGTAAGGTTACATTTCTCACAGACCTCTGCAAAGCGGGCGTTTTCCGATAGAAAGCCGAAACCCGGATGGACGGCGTCCGCTCCGGTCACAAGAGCCGCACTTAAGATGCGCTCCATATTGAGATAACTGTCTTTGGAAGGCGCCGGTCCGATGCAGACCGCTTCGTCCGCCAGCTGTGTGTGGAGGCTGTCCTGATCCGCCTCGGAATAGACGGCCACCGTCGCAATTCCCATTTCCCTGCATGCCCGTATGATGCGGACAGCGATCTCGCCCCGATTGGCGATGAGCAATTTCTGTATCATATCCTCACCTTTGTCTGTCAGCCGACCATAAAGGTCAGCTCTGCTTTTACTGCAAGTTCTCCATCTACCGTTGCAATAGCTTCCCCGATGCCTAAGGGGCCTTTTTCCCGGATGATCCGTGTTTCCAGACGGATTTTGTCACCGGGGCGGACCTTCCGTTTAAAGCGGCACTTCTCAATCCCGCCAAAATAGGCGATTTTCCCCTGATTTTCCGGCTTGGAGAGGATCGCCACCGCTCCGGTCTGGGCCAGGGCCTCCACAATCAGGACGCCCGGCATCACCGGCTCCTCCGGAAAATGCCCCTGGAAAAAATCTTCCCGGAAGGTCACACATTTGTAGCCCACCGCATATTTTCCCGGCTCGTAATCCTCGATAGCATCCACCAGAAGGAAGGGATGGCGGTGGGGAAGAATGGCTTCGATTTCTTTGACATTCAAACTGTTCATATCTTTCCTGCTTTCTGTTCTGCATTTGTAACGATTCAATGACAAGCAGATTTTTCTGTGCTTTTCATCCACACAGCCGCTCACACAATCCGGAAAAGCGGCATTCCGTACTCGACGCTCTCGCCGTTTTTCACATAGACTTCCGCTACCGTTCCGTCGAAATCGCTCTCGATCTCGTTCATCAGCTTCATAGCTTCCACGATAGCCAACACCTGGCCTTTTTTCACCGGATCACCCACCTTCACATAGGGGGCTGCGTCCTGGGAAGGTGCCGCATAAAACGTGCCTACCAGCGGCGATTTGACCAGTTTTCCTTCCGGCGGCTCCTCCTTTTTTCCGGAAACGTTTTCTCGGAGCTCTGTCTCTGAAACCATCGGTGCCGCCGTCAGCACGGCTTTTTCGCCGCACTGGATCGAAAGCTTCAGCTCTTCCGTTTCATATTCAAAAGAACTCAAGGAAGAATCGGAGACCTTGTCGATGAGCCGCAGCATTTCTTCAAAATTCATGCTTCTTCCTCCTCGTAAGCCTTCAGAAGAATGGTGGCGTTGTGGCCGCCAAAGCCCAGGGAATTGCTCATGGCATAGCGGATGTTCCGCTCTTTCGGTGCGCCGATCGTGTAATCGAGATCCATCTCGCCCTCGGTTTCGGTCGTTCCCATGGTTTGATGGATGAAGCCCTCCTGAAGAGCCTTGACGCAGACGATACACTCCACACCTCCGGCCGCTCCCAGAAGATGGCCCGTCATGGATTTCGTGGAATTGATGGAAACTTTTTTTGCCGCCTCCCCAAAAGCTGCCTTGATGGCTCGGGTCTCAAAAAGGTCATTGTGAGCGGTACCAGTGCCGTGGGCGTTGATATACTCCACTTCCTCCGGCTGCACTCCAGCCTCCTCCATAGCCAGCGTCATCGCTTTGGCCGCGCCGCTTCCATCCTCCAGAGGAGAGGTGATGTGGTAGGCATCGGAGGTTGCTCCATAACCCACAAGCTCCGCCAGAATCTTTGCCCCCCTCTTTTTCGCATGGGAGAGCTCCTCCAGAACCACAATACCGGCACCTTCTCCCAGCACAAAACCGGAACGGTCTTTGTCAAAGGGAATCGAAGCGCGAAGGGGATCCGGGTTCGTGCTCAAAGCCGTGAGGTTCGTAAATCCGGCTACCCCGGTGGAGCAGATGGCTCCCTCAGTTCCTCCAGCCAGGCAGATGTCCGCATCTCCGTACTGGATCGCCCGGAAGGCATCCCCGATGCAGTGAGTTCCGGTGGCGCAGGCCGTCACCACATTCGTGCATTTTCCTCTGGCTCCCAGAGCGATGGAGATGTTTCCCGCCGCCATATTTGTGATCATTTTCGGCACCAGCAGGGGATCTACCCGGTTGGGGCCCTTCGTTATGATTTTCTCACCGGCTGCTTCCATGGCCTGGAGGCTCCCCACGCCGGAGCCGACGATGACGCCCACCCGGTAGGGATCCTCCGCTTCCATGGAAAGGCTGGCATTTTCCACAGCTTCCAGAGCCGCAGCCACAGCATACTGGGAAAAAAGCTCCATTCTCCGGGCCGCTTTCGCGTCCAGCCGGCTCTTCGGGTCAAAATCCTTCACTTCCGCCGCGATTTTTACTTTATAATCCGTCGTATCAAATTTCGTGATCGGTCCGATGCCCACCTTTCCGGCCCGCACGCCTGCCCAGAAAGCTTTCGCGGTGTTTCCGATGGGAGTCACCGCGCCCAGACCCGTCACCACAACTCTTCGTTTCATCTCTATCATCCTCCGCTATTCTCTTACATTGCCATGCCGCCGTCCACGGAAAGCACCTGGCCGGTGATATAGCCGGCTTTTTCCGAGGCCAGAAAGGCGACTGCTTCGGCCACATCCTCCGGCTGTCCAAAGCTTCCCAGAGGGATATGCTCCATAGCTCCCGCCCTGACTTTTTCGGAGAGGGCGGCCGTCATATCGGTCTCAATAAAGCCCGGAGCCACGGCATTCACCGTGATTCCCCGGCCCGCCAGCTCCCGCGCCGCTGCCTTGGTAAGGCCGATGATACCGGCTTTAGAGGCCGCATAGTTGGCCTGTCCCGCATTTCCCTGGATTCCCACCACGGAGGCCATGTTGACGATACGGCCGCTTCTCTGTCTGATCATCTGCCGAGCTGCATGGCGGATGCAGTGAAAAGTTCCTTTGAGGTTCACATCCACAACCTTTGAGAAATCCTCCTCTTTCATGGCCATGAGAAGACCGTCCTTTACGATGCCCGCATTGTTCACCAACACGTCAATACGGCCTATGGTTTGGATTACATCCTGAAACATCGCTCCGCAGGCCTCAAAATCAGCCACATCACAGGGGTAAAGCATCGCCTCGCCGCCCCTGTTCTCGATCTCTGCTTTTACTTCCTCCGCTTTTTCCTTGGCCCCCCGATAGTTAATGATAACGAAGCAGCCATCCTCCGCCAGTTTTAAGGCGATGGCTCTTCCGATTCCCCGGGAGGCCCCCGTCACCAGGGCAACTCTTTTTTCTATCATAGATTTCTCCCCTTTAAAAGTTCCACTGTTTTCTCAAGATCTTCCATGGTCTGAATGGAGTAAACCACAGCGTTTCGGTCGATTTTTTTCAGAAAACCGCTCAGTGTTTTCCCCGGTCCGATCTCGATGAAGGTGCCCACTCCTTCCCGGATGAGCTCCTCCATACTCTCCCTCCAGCGCACCGGAGAGCTGATCTGCCGTGTCAGAAGATCTTTGATCTTTGTTTTGTCCGTCACCGGCTCTGCCAGTGTGTTGGAAATATAGGGAATTTTCAGCCCGGAAAGCTTACAGGGTGCCAAAACCTCCGCCAGCTTTTCCCCTGCTGTGTTCAACAAGGGTGAATGAAACGGTCCGCTGACCTTTAAAGGCAGGACCCTCCTGGCTCCGGCTTCCTTTAAAAGGATACCAGCCTCCTCAACCGCCGTTTTCTCTCCGGTAATGACCAGCTGCCCCGGGCAGTTGTCGTTGGCAATCCAGACGCCTTCTCTGTTCTGAATCACAGCCTGAATTGCTGCTGCATCCATCCCGAGAACTGCCGCCATCGCTCCCACTCCGGCGGGAACGGCTTCCTCCATGAGGAGTCCCCTCTTCCGTACCGTGAGGACCGCATCCTTCAGGGAAAGGGCCCCGGCCGTCTCGATGGCACAGTATTCTCCCAGGCTTAAGCCCGCCGTCACCTCCGGAAAAATGCCGTAGGTTTCCAGTGTTTTTTCCATGGCAAGGCAGACAGTCAGAAGCGCAGCCTGGGTATACTCGGTCTGATTCAGCCGCTCGTCTTCCTCAAAACAGAGCTTTTTTAAGTCCAGGCCCAGCCACTCGCCGGCCTCGTCGATGACCTTCCGGGCAACCGCCGATACCTCGTAAAAATCTTTTCCCATGCCTGCTCTCTGGGCTCCCTGGCCCGGGAAAAGGAAAGCTACTCTACTCATAAATCCCGGTTCCTTTCAGTAATGCGTCTGTCTCTTTTACCAGCTTATCAATCAGGTCTTTACAGGAAAGCTCCTCTTTCACAAGACCTGCAATCTGGCCTGCCATCATGCTTCCGTTTCGGATGTCTCCCTCCAGAACGGCTTTTCTGAGGCTTCCCAGAGTCATAGCCTCCAGCTCCTCAAAAGACGCGCCCTCGGCCTCTTTTTTCAGATATTCTTTCGTCATCTGATTTCTCAGAGCCCGGACCGGATGGCCCGTGGTTCTTCCCGTCACCCGGGTGTCGATATCCTTTGCCTTGATGATGGCCTGCTTGTAGTTTTCATGAACCTGGGTTTCCTTCGTCGCCACGAAACAGGTTCCCAGCTGCACGCCTCTAGCTCCCAGCATGAAAGCCGCCGCGATGCCTCTGCCGTCGCCGATTCCGCCGGCAGCGATAACCGGAATGTTCTCTACCACATCCACCACCTGGGGCACCAGGGCCATCGTCGTCGTCTCGCCTACATGACCGCCGGATTCACAGCCTTCTGCGATGACAGCATCAGCCCCGCAGCGCTCCATCCGTTTCGCCAGGGCCGTGGAAGCCACCACCGGAATCACTTTTACTCCGGCATTTTTCCAGAGCTCCATGTATTTTTCCGGATTTCCGGCTCCTGTTGTCACCACCGGTACTTTTTCCTCGGCAATGACCTCTGCCACCTCTGCGGCATAAGGGCTCATAAGCATAACGTTGACACCGAAGGGCTTTCCGGTCAGCTCCCGGACCTTGTGGATCTGCTCCCGCACCCAGGCAGCCGGAGCGTTGGCAGCCCCGATGATGCCAAGGCCCCCGGCCTCGGAGACAGCCGCCGCCAGATGATATTCTGCCACCCAGGCCATTCCGCCCTGGATGATGGGGTATTCGGTTCCAAGAAGCGCTGTGATCTCTGTTTTCATTTTCATCGTCTCCTTACTGCAGCTTTTCGATGTAATCTTTCACATCTTTGATCGTCTTGATCTTCTCCAGATCCTCGGAAGGAATCTCCACATTGAAGGCCTCCTCGAGTGCCATCACCATCTCAAAAAGATCCAGGGAATCTGCTCCCAGATCTTCCTTAAAGCTGGTCTCCTCCGTCAGGGTGCTGATTTCGGTTCCAAGGGATTCTGCAATGATTTCTTTGATTTTTTCTAACATTTTCGTATTCTCCTTTGATTTTTCATTGATAACGTCCATCTCATCTGATCCGCCAGAATGCCAGACACTGTCTCCAGAAAAGCTGCATTCACCTGGACTTTTACCAGCGGAGCAGGGAAGCTCCGTAGGTCAGGCCTCCGCCAAAGCCGGACAGTACCAGAAGGCTGTCTTTTTTCAATTTTCCCCGCCGGTTCTCCTCATACAGAAGGATGGGAATGCTGGCAGCGGAGGTATTTCCGTATTCTTCCATATTCATGGGGAAGCGTTCCTCCTCAAGGCCCAGCCGTTTCACCGCGGCGCTTATGATCCGGCGGTTTGCCTGATGAAGAAGATAAAAGTCCACTTCTTCTTTTTCAATGCCGGCCTTCTTTAAAACCTCCCGGATCACCTCGGGCACCCGGGAAACCGCAAACTCAAACACCGCCCGGCCGTCCATTTGAAGGAAGCCGTTTTTCGGTGCAGTCAGGGCCTGTCCCTTCTCACCCTCGCTGTGGCTCACCTGTACATAAAGGCCCTCCGGATCTGCCTTTAACACCACCGCCCCGGCTCCATCTCCGAAAAGGATGCAGCTGTTCCGGTCATTCCAGTCCACAAGGCTCGAGAGTTTCTCAGCTCCCACCACCAGAACGGTTTTATAGATCCCGGCCTCGATATAAGTTTGGGCGGTATTCAGCGCTGCCAGAAAACCGGTACAGGCGCTGTTGATGTCAAAGCTTGCCGCCCCTTTGGCCCCGATGGTCTGCTGGACCCGGGCCGCCACTCCCGGCATGGCTTCCTCCGCCGACATCGTGGCTGCCAGGATCAGTTCCACCGCGCTTCCATTTAGCTTCGCGTTCTGAAGGGCCGCCTTCGCCGCCTCACCCGCCATGAAAGCCACGGTTTCTTTTTCTCCGGCGATGTGCCGCCTTCGGATCCCCGTGCGGCTTCGGATCCACTCGTCGCTGGTGTCCACAAGCTTTGAGAGAGCCTCGTTATCCAGGATCTTCTCCGGAATGTAGGCTCCTGTTCCACATATTTTTCCTGTCATTGTTTTCTTCCTGATTGTTTTTAATATTAAATATTTTGACTTTCAAATTATATTTCAGTCAAAGTATTTTGTCAAGTTGATTTTTCAACATTTTTCAGATTCAAAAAATGGTTCCGGAAATCAACGACGAAATTGATTTCCGAAACCATTAACGAAACCCTGTTCTTTTTTCGCACTTACGCAAAGCAACCCGGTATATTTCTCACCCCTGCTGCATTGCTTTCTCCGCTTCCAGCTTCTTCGTAGACTTCCTGATGCAATAGAGACACGTCGGCGCAATATAGAGGCTCGCTGCCACCCAGGCTGTCTGATCGGCAAAACAGATCGCAGTAAAACCAAACATTCCCACAAAGCCAAGGCTCACAATCGTCCGGGCCAGCATCTCCATGACACCGGAAAAGACGGCTCTGCCGGAATAGCCAAGGCCCTGCGTCACCATACGGCAGACATTCAGAATGCCCAAAGTCCAGTAGAAATATCCCATACAACGGAGATATTTGGCGGAGGCGTCCAGCACCTCCACGGAATCTTTGCTGACAAAGATCATCGAGAGTGTCCGCCCTGCAAAGATCAGAATGAGACCTGCAAAGGCTCCGTAACCCACAGCCACGGCAATACCCTGGCGAAGTCCCTGTTTGATCCGGTCGGCTTTGCCTGCTCCCAGGTTCTGACTGCAGAACACGGAAGCTGCTGTAGCAAAAGCGTCAAAGGGACACATAGTAAACTGCTTGATCCTCATACCTGCGGTGAAACCGGAAACACAGACGCTTCCCAGTCCGTTGTTGGCGGACTGCATGACCATGCTTCCAATGGCCGTGATGGAAAACTGAAGGCCCGTGGGAATTCCCATGAGAAGGAGCTCTTTTACGGCGCTTCCTTTTACGACCCGGTTAGATTTTTTCAGCCAGAGAAGGTCCATTTTCCTAATGATAAAGACCAGGCAGAGGGAACCGCTGATGGCCTGGGAAAGAATCGTTGCGATGGCAGCTCCCGCGCAGCCCCATTTCAGCACCACGATGCAGAAAAGATCCAGGAAAATATTCAGGCAGGCGGAAAAGGCCAGGAACATAAAGGGTGTCCGGCTGTCTCCCACGGAACGGAGAATACCGGAGAGATAGTTGTACATCAGGGTAAAAGGAATCCCGAGGAAAATGATAATCAGGTAGGCATAGGCCCCGTCAAAGATATCCTCCGGCACAGATAAAAGATGCAGGATCTGTGGGCAGAAAACCGCGCAGATTGTCGTCACCACTGCGGCAATAATACCCACCAGAACTGCTCCGTTAAATATGTAATCTCTCATTTTTTCCAGATTGTTGCCGCCAAAATATTTGGCCACCGGTACACCGAAGCCCGTACAGCTTCCCATGCAAAAGCCTAAAACCAGAAACTGCACGCTGCTGCTGGCTCCGACGCTCGCCAGGGCCTTTGCTCCTAAGATCTGCCCAACAATGGCCGCGTCAATGATGTTATAGGTCTGCTGCAGCAGGTTTCCGATGAGAAGCGGCAGGGCAAAATGGAGCATGAGCTTCAGCGGATTGCCCTTTACCATAGATGTTGACATTTTCTTTTTTCTCCTTTCGTTCTTCCGTCGTCAGCGTTTGGGCTGATAGTGTATGTCAGATACATTGTAAACCGTGATGAAAGCCTTCGGATCCTCGTGGTTCATGTAATTCATAAGCTTCTGGTACTCACTCTTGTCCACAATCGTGATGATTTCATTGTGTTTCTGCCCGTTGTAGGCGCCGATGGCCTCATAGACCGTAGCCCCGCTGTGCAGATCGTTGATGATAAATTTCCGAAGCTCCTCTTCTTTTTTCGTGATGATACAGACGCGGCGCTTGATGTTATGATCGAAAATGAAGTGATCCAGGATAATACCATTGAAATAGGTTCCAAGAACACTTAAAACCACGGTTTTCTTGTCATAGACCAGGGCCGCGGAGAGGGCCACGCACATGCCGGAAAGGGACATGGCCTTTCCCAGTTCCATGTGAAGATATTTGTTCATGATTTTCGCCACAATATCCAGGCCGCCGGAGGATGCATTCCGGTTAAAAAGAATGCTCAGGCCCACACTTACCACCAGGATGTAGCAGAGCACGTCCAGCTCCTGACTGTCCGTCAGGGAAATACCGCCCGGAAACGCCTTCTCAAAAACCCCTAAGAACACCGGCAGCAAAATGCTGGTGTAGACGGTCTTCACGCCGAACTCTTTTCCGCAAGTGAAAAAGCCAATGATCAAAAGCACCACGTTCAGAATCATTGTGATAGCCGACAACGGCAGCGGCACAAAGTTCGAGAGCACGATACCAAGACCGGAGATACTGCTCACCGACGCATGGCTCGGCACCAGGAAAAAATAGACAGCCGCCGCGATGATGGCCACCGCTGCGGTCAGGATCACTGTCTCCTTTACAAGATCCTTCGTATTCAGTTTTCTGTTCAAAACAACCTCCCAAAAACATTACTTTTCCTTCATTCTACCCTCTTTCGCCGGACTTAACAAGCCTTATCGTAAAAAGAAATGCGCCCCGCATTTTTAGCCCGGAGCGCATTTCTTTTTTTAACATTCCCCTTTGAGGGAAAACATCTTCGTATCGCCCATCCGCATCTCCAGCTCGATACTGGTCACGTTATGGCCGTAATACTGTTTTTCGTAAACCTCGTAGGGACTCACCGGCTCTTTGAAATAGAGGGTGTGTTTTCCTTTATAGGCTGCGTGAATCGTCACAAAGTTCTGGTTAGAGTAGAGGACGTCGTCGTCCTTATTGTAGAGGTGGCAGCCTGCATACTCTGCCAAGGAAGCCAGCAGCTCGGAGCGGAGAATCTGAGGCGCACAGTAGACGCTGGTCCAGCCATCCATCTCCTTCAGACCGTAGGCCGGAACTCCCATCTCACAGTAAGTTCCGAGAATTGTTGCCTCCGGATCGTCAATATAGAAGCCCGGATTCATGTAAGGCGGAAGAATCACATTTTCCAGCCAGACATTGCTGTGAACGTCCCGGTCAATGTATCCGTAGCGCCGGTCCTCCACCGCATAGCGCACGGCCGGATGGTCGAGGTTCGTCACCTTAAACCGCGGAGAGCAGGTGTGGTCGAAGCGGCCCACCTTGAAGCCTGTGAGCTCCTGGATATTCTCATTTGCCATCACCTGATCCCGGTCCGGATTGATGAAGCCCGGAGCGTAGAGCCAGAGCACCACGGCATGGTTTTTCTTTGCCTTCTGAATGATGATCTCCCGCTCCTTGTCGCTGATATCGAAAAGGTTCATCATCACATAGAATTTATAGTCCGGCATATCTTCTCTTCCCATATCGTCATGGAAATAGTAGTCCACCGAAGCGCCGATCCGCGGAAGATCCGAGGTCCGGTAATAATCCAGCATCAGTGTGTTTGTATACATGGACACCGTATGGCAGCTTTCCTGATCGTAGATGAACGCGATCTCGTTTTTCTTTTCCCGGTTCAGGCTGTAGGCAAACTCGGCAATCTCTTCCTGACGTTTGAAAAGTTTATAAATCTCCGAATGCATATATCTTCCGCCGGTCTCGTGCTGGTCAAACCACCAGGCGTAAATGTCATCCGTCAGCACCCGAGAGAAGTCTCTTTTCAGCGTTACGATACTGTCACGCACGTCATAGAGTCCCATGGCATCCCGATAAAAAGTATCTTCAAGATGGGTCCGGCTATCCTCCTCCGCCACGAACATCTCGCCGCGGAGCCGGAAGGAATCCTGCATCTCACGCTGAGCCACGCTGCCGCCGGGCTCCCGGTTGTTGTAAACGCCCGGAGCCGCCAGGAAATCCACAGCTCCACAGTCCAGAATCGGCAGAGTAGCCGTGGCCGTCGTGCTGTTGAAGAAATCCGTACAGCCATAGGAACCGTAGAAGGCTCCCACGATTTTTCCCTGATAGCGCTCTTTTAAGACCTTTGCGAAAAAGATAATCGCTTCCGCCGTGGCCTGATGGATGGCATCGTAGAAATCCGCCACATAACGGTAATCCTCAATATTCAGGAACACACCCAGATTGGCGGCCTTTTTCTCATTCATATCGATGCTTTTTCCCACGATCCGGTTCGCGCTCTCGTAATATTTCATGGCATCCATGATGCCCTCTTCCACATAAATGTAGAACTGCTCGTCAATCTCTGGAATAATGGGATTTTCAAAGGAGGCATCCTCCTTTTTCCAGGCCTTCCGAAGCTTTTCCTCAGTTCCATAGCGGCCCCGCAGGAATTTTCCATAAGCCTTCCGAAAAGCCGGGGAGAAATCGCCGTATTTTCCTTTGGCCCGGTCGCAGATGCTGTTCACCGGATACCACTCGGAAGTGCCGCCTGCCGCCAGAAAGTAACCGATCACACGGTCCTTAAACCAGAGCGTATCCACCTTGTCGCAGAACTCCTTCAATGCTTCCCGGGCGTCGTGCTGCCATTTTTCTGAAGCAAACACATACATGCCCGGAACATCGTCCTTATGTACCTCCGACATGAGAATGGAGGGCTCGTGACTTCCATCCTGATAGGTAATCAGCTCATCAGGATTCTCTTCCATCCAGTCTACCGGTGGATGAAGGCCGATCCGGACGATGATGTAGGCGTCAGGCACTTCCTTTAAGAGAACCTCCGCATTATGGATGAACGCTTCCATTCCGCTGGGCTCGTGCTGTTTTTCCCCGTTTTCGTCCACATAGTCTTTTCCCGGCCGGAGCCATTCCGTATTGGTCATCAGGAAAAAGACCTTCATGCCTGACTGCCCTAAATCATGGATATAATCCGGCTTATTAAACCGCACAGTCATGGCCATGGGCGGATGAGTTTTTCCATCGATCACCAGGGCCGGACTTCCGTTTACTTTTTTTACCTCTGCATAGCTCATCTGAAAACAGGCTCCTTTCCGTTACTCTTTTACAGATCCCACGGTGATACCTTTTACAAAGAACTTCTGAAGGAAGGGATAAACCACCAGAATCGGGATGATGGAGATAAAGAGCTGGGCGCTTCGCACAGTCTTCTCACTTAAGGAGGAAAGAAGGGCCAGCTGCTCCGGCGTCATGTTTGTCATGGTCTGGTTGTTGTTGATGATCTGAGTGGCCAGATAGGTTGCCATCGGGTAGTTGTTCGGGTTATTCATGTAGAACATGCCGTCAAACCAGGAATTCCAGTGGCCAATCATTGAGAACAGAAGCAGGGAAGCCAGGGAGGGCTTGGACATCGGCAGGATTACGCGGAACAGCGTCTGCCAGTGGTTGGCTCCATCCACAAAAGCCGCTTCCTCAACGGACCTCGGTAAACCCCTGATAAAGTTCATCATAATGATAACGTTCCAGATATTCATGGCGCAGGGCAGAACCAGTACCCAGAAAGTATTCAGAAGATGCAGGTTCTTGATGACCATATAGGTCGGGATCAGGCCGCCGCCTAGGAACATCGTGATGGCAAAATAGATCATATAGGCTGTTCTTCCGCGGAACTGAGACGTCGGACGGGCAAGCGGATAAGCGGTCAGCACGATGAGAATCATGTTGAAAGCCGTACCGACAACAACTCTTCCTCCGGAGATGGCCACAGAATGGAAGAAATCTTTTTTCTTGATCAGGTACTCATAAGCGGCAAGTGAAAAATCCACCGGGAAAAAGGTTACGCGGCCTGCCATGGCAGCGGTGCTGTCGCTTAAGGACATGGCGAACACATGAAGAATCGGGAAAATACAGGACAGCGTTACCAGCGTCAGAATAATGGTATTAAAAACCTGATACACATAGTAAGATTTTGAATGTTTGATTTTCATCTGTCACACCTCCTTTAAAATACCCGGTAATCACTCTTCTTATAGAGAATCCAGTAGCTGGTTCCCACAAAGAGAAGGGAGATCACGGATTTGAAAAGTCCCATGGCTGCTGCTGCAGAATACTGATGGCTCACCATACCGAGACGGTAAACCAGCGTATCGAGAATATCTACAGTCTTCTCTACAGTCGGGTTGTACATGATCAGGATCTGCTCGAAACCGGCGTTCAGGATGCCGCCAAGACCAAGCACGGTGAGAACTGCCACCATGGGCATGATACCCGGCAGGGTCACATGAAGCATCTGTTTCCAGCGTCCGGCTCCGTCCACCTGAGCGGCCTCGTGGAGCGTCGGATCCACGTTGGTGATGGCTGCCAGAAGAAGTACGGTATTATATCCCATGCCTTTCCACACATCGGAACCGATGACGATGGTCCGGAAATATTTGTTGCTTACGAGGAAGGCGATCGGTTCCATTCCAAAAAGACTTTCCAGTACGTTGTTGATTACGCCGTCGTAGGCGAAGATCTCCAGCACCATTCCTGCGAGAATTGCCCAGGAGAAAAAGTACGGAATGAAGACGATGGTCTGAACGGAACGTTTGAACCAGCTCTTGGTCACTTCGTTCAGCATCAGAGATAAAACAAGGGGAACAAAAATACTCAGGGTAATCTTAAAAAATGCAATGATGATCGTATTTACAAAGGCCTGACGAAAACTCGGCATCGTAAAAATATAGTGAAACTGTTTCAAACCCACGAATGTAGATTTCCGGAAACCCAGCAGGGGTTTGAAATCCTGGAAGGCCATAATCAGACCACCGATGGGCAGATAGCAGAACAGTGCAGTAAAAATCACTGCGGGAAGCAGCATCAGATGAAGCTCCCTTGTTCGGTATAGGCTCTTTTTTCTTTTCTTTGGCTTATTGCTTTCCATAAAAAACGCTCTCCTCTCTTTTCAAAAGAAAATGCCATATTTTACAGGCATTTCCGGCGGATATTTTTCAGTCAATATCGGCAGATCCGGCATATCTGTAAAATATGGCAATTTTTCTGAAACTCACTTATTTTTTATTTCTCGCTCTGATACCACTCATTTACTTCTGCCGAAATTTCATCGCCGCCCTGAGCTTTCCACTGCTCAACAAAGGTATCAAAGTAATCTACGGGAGACTCGCCCATGATAATAGCCAGGAAAGTATTGTCACGGAGTTTGTTCAGTTCGGACTGTCTGGAAATCATAGCCGGTGTAGTAGTATATACCTCATCGTAGATGATATCTGCGGTTTCCACCGTCTTGATCATGTTTGCAACACCACCATCCGGAGCCAGACGGCTGAAGTAAGTACCCCAGGCAACTCCGTCATCCGGATTCTCTTTATAGTTCAGGTAAGATGCCCATGCACCCCAGAACTCCTCATTACCAGCTGCATCTTCTTCCGTGATTTCTGTTTTTCCTTCATCAATCAGTTTATTAATGGTCTCGTAATTTATTCTCAGAGAAGTTGGAGAATAAATACGGTACGGAAGCCAGGTATATACATAGCTGTGCCATTCGGTCTTCTCTTCTTCAGTCATAGCGTTCTGTACGTCAGGGTTGCTGTTCTCTGTGCAGTATTTCCAGGACCAGTACATCATTTTGAAGATTGCTTCCGGGTTCTTGCAGTCGCGTCCGGCTACTACGAAGGTACTTACCGGATAACGGTCAAGCATGATAGTCGGCTGCTCGCCATCTACGGAAAGGTTCGGTCCAACTACCCAGTTTGCTTCCGGGTGCTCTACTTTGTTGCTGTTCAGCGGCCAGTTCGGAATCCACCAGGAACCGGGAACGATGGCATATTTGCCGGCTACGATATCGTTTACAACGGGTGAATCTGCTGCCCAGATATCATAAGCTGCAAAGTCTTTCTGGAAGTAGCCTTTGTTGTACCACTCGTTCAGTTTGGTAAGAGTGGTCTTGATTCCCTCGTCGATACCGGCGTACTGTAAAGTACCGTCTTTGTCATACCAGCCGGAGTTCCAGGTCTCATATGCATGGAAGAACGGGGTGAAATCGCCAAGCTGAGCATCCATGTAGTTCTTGCAGGCCGGAAGTATGGGACCTCCAACCTCACCGTCGCCGTCGTAATCGGTCTCCATCAGTTTGTCGCAGAGAGCCTCAAACTCATCGATGGTCTTCGGAAGCTGATCCACAGAAGTGATTCCTACGCTCTCCAGCTGTGTCATGTTGTAGTACATCTGGGAAGTTGCCTGAGCGGGATCGGTTCCCATCGGAAGACCGTACACGCTGCCATCCTTGGTTCCTACATTCAGGAAATTTCCGTCATAGTTGAAAATGTTATCCAGTGCATCACATTTATAGGTCTCATAAGCCTCTGTCAGATCTGCAAGACCGCCCTGGCTGGCCAGATCCTCAAAATCGTTCGGGCCTACCATAAATACGTCGGGCAGGTTTCCTGCTGCAAGCTCTGCACCGAATTTCTCATCGTACTGATCTGCGTTTACGATCCAGTCATAGATCAGGTTAATGTTCAGATCCTCTTTCAGTTTCTTAACTGCGGTGGAAGTCTCCGGTGTACAGTCGGTCGGGGTCAGCGGATCCTCGGACTCACGATACTGTAATACTACATGGATGTCTACCGGTTCCTCATAGGGCTCGAGAAGAAGGTCTTCTACACTTTTCCCCTCGGATGCAGCTGCCGGTACGACCAGGCATCCAGCTGCCATCATTGCTGACAACAGAACTGAGATTGTTTTCTTTTTCATACTCTTTTCCTCCTTGTTCTTGTTTTCACTCCTTTTGTTGATGAACCTATTATAAATTTCTTTCCGCTTCAAACCCAGAGTCATTTGTATCTAAAAAGGGGAGAATCATATTTTGTTTATTTTGCAAATACGATTGTCCCCTTTTTAAAATACCATTATCCTGTTTAACTAATTTTCTATGTAAATTTTCTGTTTTTTTAGCACTTTTCACGAAACTGTTTTGGGGTAACTCCGGTCCGTTCCCGGAAAACTCTACGAAAATAGTGTTCATCCACATAGCCTACCTGGCTGGCGATCCAGTAAATCGGCTGTTTTGTCTCCGTCAGATACCTTTTTGCCGTCTCGATCCGCATATCGTTCAGATAGGTGACAAAAGTCTTTCCCGTCACGTCCTTGAAATTTCTGGAAAAATAGCTCTTGCTCATTCCTGTGAGCCGTAAAAGTTCTTCCAGCGTGATCTCCCGGTCCATATGTTCCCGGATGTAATTCATGGCCTGATGAATCGCCTGGATGCTCTCCAGCTCTTCCCGGTCTTCGCCGACCCGCTCCAGCACTTTTTTCCGGATCTCGTCAAACCAGCCCTTCCACTCGTACCACCAGCGGAAGGAGCCCACTTCCTCGAAATACCGGCTGAAATCCTTTCCTGAAAATTCACACCAGTGGAGGTTGAAGTGATAAAAGGCCGCCACCCGTTCCTCGTTATTCAGGGCCGCATGACGGATAATCTCCAGCGTCTCCTCATAGACCTTCTGCACCAGCATAAATTCCATCTTCATGGAGAGTTCCAGCACTGTCTTTCTGGACTCGCCCGGCTGCGTGTTCACAAGCTCCGGATAGCGGTACTCATAGACCATTCTTCCGGGCTCCCTGTCCTGAAAAAGTTTTTCCTTCACGGTTCCTTTTAAGAGATCCTCCAGCTGGCTGTAAGCGATGCCTTTTACCTCCGTCAAACAGATCAGCGAACTTTGTTCGGCCTCCGGTGCCTTTAAAAATTCGTCTGTCTGTACCCCTTCCTGAAGGAGAAGATGCCGGTCATCCAGTTTTTCAAAGCCAACGCCCGCTTTTTTTAAAAGACCTGCAAAGGCTTTTCCCTGTTTTTTATCCGGCGCTTCCCAAATGGAAATCTCCTCAGGCCCTACCCGCCGCTCGCTCAGCTGCGTATAGCGCACAGTCTCCCGATAGCGCTCCCGGATGCTCTCCATGAAAGCGTCCACATTTTCCCCTTCGATCTGGGCCTTGGTGATGTAATCCAGAATGCCTACCCGGAGACTCTGCTGAATCAGCTCAAATTCCTGATGCATGGTCAGCACCACAATCTGAATCTCTGGCCGGACCTTTTTCACTTCCTGGAGAAACGGCACACCGGAAAGTCCCGGCATCTCAAGATCCGAAAAAAGGAGGTCTACCTCTTCTCTTTTCAGAAATTCCAGCGTCTCCTGGGAGTTTCCGGAATCGCCAACCACTTCCATCCCGTATTTTTCCCAGTCGATCAGTCCGATGATGCCTCTGCGCACCAGCTTCTCGTCATCTACCACAAATACTCGTATCATTTCCGCGAAACCTCCCCTATCTTTATGCTGCTTTCTCCCAAAACGACCTCCACCGGATCAAAAGGAATACAGATCTCCACCACGTTCATGCCGTCCTCCGTCCGCTCCGCCTTCAGCTCGAAATTGTCCCCAAAGCGGTTTTCCAGCATCCGGGCCACATACTGAAGGCCGATGCCGTTGGAGGAAACGTCCGTCTTCTGGACCAGCACATCCTTGATCTTCTCCGGATCGATGGGCTTTCCTGTATTTTTCACCAGGATTGCCACCTTTCCGTTGGCCAGAAGTTCCACCTCCACGCCAACTTTTCCATCGTCAGCACCGCTGTGAAGGATCGCATTTTCCACGATGGGCTGAAGGATGAAGCGAGGCATGTCCGCCTGTAGAATTTCCGGATGCTGTCCCTCGTCGATGTAAAATTCCAGATCGTATTTCATCTGCTGAAGCGTGATGTAGGAGCGTACGGCCTCCAGCTCACTTTTCAGCGTGGTCTCCCGGGTTTTTGACATATTATAAAGAAGAAGTTTGTTCAGGGCCGTGATAAAATGAACCATCTCCCGGTCCTTTTTTCCCGCCGCATACCATTTCAACGTATCCAGCGTGTTGTAGAGAAAATGAGGATTGATCTTGCCGAGAACGGACTTGATCTCCGCCTCCGATCGCTTTTTCTCCTCGTCCTGCACCTTGTTTAACAGGACCAGAATGTTATTTTTCAGCTTATGCAGAAGCGCCACGTTCTCATCAAATTCCTGAATGTTCATCTCCTCGATCCTCGTTTCAATGTCCTCGTCGGCTACGATCTGATGGAGCTTTTTTTCAAATTTCGTGAAGGGCCGGTAAATGCTCTGCCACTGTAAAATAGAAACTAAAATACAGAAGGCTATCAATGCCAGGGTCAGAAGGCTCAGATTCAGGGCCATGACATAGACCTGCTGGTAATATTCCTTTGTCGGAACCAGGAGACGGATTTTCCAGTCTCCTGTCTGGGTCGCCTCAAAAGCCTGATACTCATCCATCGGAAGCTCTTTTGCCGTGGAGAGTTCCTCCAGATTTTCCAGATCAGAACGGTACATCAGCTGACCGTCACTGGATTCTATGAGGAAAATCGGATTCATGCCGAGTACCGCTTCCGGGATCAGTTTCTGAAAATACTTATATCCAGACTCCACATAAATATAAATGTCGCCCTTGTCGCGCTCACCCTTATAAGTCCGAAGAAGCGAAAAACACGGATAGGCCGCCACCTTGGAATCCGTCATATGAGGCCCGTAAAAAGTCATATCCCGCCACTGGCACAGAAAATTTTTCTCATCCGGCAGAGTTCCCTTTGCCAGTGAAGAACTGTTGATCTTAATAACATTGGTCGTCCCTTTAGGTACATAAAGATAAGTAATATTCGCAATCAGCGGATTTGCCACCTCATAATTGGCAATCTGATCTCTCATATATGACAGCAGTTCCGCCCGCGCCACGGAACTTGTCTCGTCAAAATATAAATGAAGATCCTTCCCCACCGTACTGTCCGCCTGCAAAAGCCAGGAGACAGAGTTCATATTGTTCATCAGTGCCGTCAGATCCTCCGACACCTGACTTAAGTCGTTCTCCACTCCCTGCCGTACCGTTTCCTTGTTGATCTGGTAAGTATGCGCCAGCATCATAGCCTCCACAATCAGCAGCGGAACCAAAACGCCCCCGAACCAGACCTTGATGATCCTCCGCGCAAAAGATTTCGGCAGACGATTTCTCTTTCTCTCCATTTCCCATCCCCCTCTTTTCATCCATTTTACTCATTTTTCAGAAAGATGGCAAATAGAAAGTAAAGATTTACAAAATAATGAGACGTTTAGACAAAACAGCGCCCCGGATTTTTGACGCGGGGCGTACTGCTTCTTCTTAATTTACAACTGAATTTTTGAAAAATTAATAAAAAGATCCGGATAAATTCCTGCCTTAACCTGATCTGAAAAGGAAAACTCTTCCGTGTTGTCCGTCTCAAAATTGCAGACTGTAATTCTGTTTTTGACAGGATCTACAATCTAGTTCCAATTTACCTTCGCTTTATTTTACCATAGTGCTTTCTAAAGTGCTATTCTAATATATACACAACTTTATTCTAACTTTTTACTCAACAGAAAAACCCCGGAGGTCTTTCGACCTTCGGGGTATCTTACGTTTGGACACACAATATCTTACGATATCGATTTATATAATTTTATCTGATAATCAGTGATTACTCGATGATTGTAGCAACACGTCCTGATCCTACAGTACGTCCACCTTCACGGATAGCGAAAGTAAGACCCTGCTCCATAGCGATCGGGTGGATCAGCTCGATGGTCATCTCTACGTTATCACCAGGCATGCACATCTCGGTGCCTTCCGGCAGGCTGATAACGCCAGTTACATCGGTGGTACGGAAGTAGAACTGCGGTCTGTAGTTATTGAAGAACGGAGTATGACGGCCACCCTCATCTTTGGTCAGAACGTAAACCTGAGCGGTGAATTTGGTATGGCAGGTAACAGTACCCGGTTTAGCAATAACCTGTCCACGAACGATATCTGTTCTCTGAACACCACGAAGCAGAGCACCGATGTTATCACCAGCCTGTGCCTCATCCAGGAGTTTACGGAACATCTCGATACCGGTTACAACAGTTTTCTTCTTCTCCTCTTTAACGCCAAGGATTTCAACCTCATCGTTCAGATGAAGAACTCCACGCTCTACACGACCGGTAGCTACAGTACCACGACCAGTGATGGTGAATACGTCCTCGACAGGCATAAGGAACGGTTTGTCGGTATCACGCTGCGGATCCGGGATGTAGGAATCTACGGTATCCATAAGCTCCATGATCTTGTCGCCCCACGGACCATTCGGATCTTCCAGAGCTTTCAGAGCTGAACCTCTGATGATCGGGCAATCGTTGAATCCGTACTCTTCCAGCTGCTCGGTAACTTCCATCTCAACCAGCTCAAGGAGCTCCTCATCGTCAACCATATCACATTTGTTCAGGAATACAACGATGTAGGGAACACCTACCTGACGGGAAAGAAGGATGTGCTCTTTAGTCTGAGCCATAACACCATCGGTAGCTGCTACTACAAGGATAGCACCATCCATCTGAGCTGCACCAGTGATCATGTTCTTTACATAGTCAGCATGGCCCGGGCAGTCAACGTGTGCGTAATGTCTGTGCTCGGTCTCGTACTCAACGTGTGCGGTAGAGATGGTAATACCACGCTCTCTCTCTTCCGGAGCTTTATCGATATTCTCGAAATCAGTAGCAGTGTTACCAGCTACTCTAGCAGCAAGTACTTTTGTGATAGCAGCGGTCAGAGTAGTTTTACCATGGTCAACGTGACCAATGGTACCGATATTACAATGCGGTTTTTTTCTGTCAAACTTAGCTTTTGCCATTTTGATTGTCCTCCTTAAAAATCTCGCCTTACGGCATACCTTTAATTTTCTTTATATCAGGCTATCTTAGATTATATTTCAAATCTAAGATATTTGCAAGCCTAATTTTTTTCAATTATTTCGCTTTCGCGCTCAGGACTTTCTCCTGTACAGACTTCGGAACCTGCTCATATTTCTCGAAGAACATGGAGTAGTTACCACGACCCTGAGTCTTGGAACGAAGGTCGGTGGAATATCCGAACATCTCAGCCAGCGGAACGTATGCTTTTACGATCTTACCACCGCCAAGATCATCCATTCCCTCGATACGGCCACGACGGGAGTTCAGGTCACCGATGATATCGCCCATGTATTCCTCAGGCATAGTAACCTCAACCTTCATGATCGGCTCAAGAAGTACCGGAGCACCCTTCTGCATTGCTTCTTTGAATGCCAGAGAACCGGCAATGTGGAAGGCCATCTCAGAAGAGTCGACCTCATGGTAAGAACCATCATATACGTTAGCGTGAACACCCAGAACCGGGAATCCGCCAAGGATACCAGCCTTTGTAGCCTCTTCGATACCTTCGCCTACAGCGGGGATGTACTCCTTCGGAATAGCACCGCCGACTACAGTAGACTCAAATTTGAAGGTCTCCTCGCCATTCGGATCCATCGGAGTGAAGATAACTTTACAATGACCGTACTGTCCACGACCACCGGACTGTTTTGCATATTTGCTGTCTACGTTTACTTCCTTGGTAATAGCCTCTTTGTATGCAACCTGCGGTGCACCAACGTTAGCTTCTACCTTGAACTCACGAAGCAGACGGTCAACGATGATCTCCAGATGAAGCTCACCCATACCAGCGATGATGGTCTGACCGGTCTCCTGATCAGTATGAGCACGGAAAGTCGGGTCCTCCTCAGCCAGTTTTGCAAGAGCCTCACCCATCTTACCCTGACCAGCTTTGGTCTTCGGCTCGATAGCCAGCTCGATAACAGGCTCCGGGAACTCCATAGACTCAAGGATTACCGGATGCTGCTCATCACAGATGGTATCACCAGTACCAGAGAACTTAAATCCTACTGCTGCTGCGATATCTCCGGAATATACTTTATCCAGCTCCTGTCTCTTGTTTGCATGCATCTGAAGGATACGTCCAACACGCTCTTTTTTATCTTTCGTTGCATTCAGAACGTAAGAACCGGAGTTCATGGTTCCGGAATATACACGGAAGAATGCCAGCTTACCAACGAACGGGTCAGCCATGATTTTGAATACCAGAGCGGAGAAGGGCTCTTCATCAGAAGAATGTCTTACAACCTCATTGCCTTCCAGGTCGGTACCCTTGATAGACGGGATATCGGTCGGAGCCGGCATGAAGTCCAGAATAGCATCCAGCAGCTTCTGAACACCTTTGTTACGGTAAGCGCTTCCGCAGCAAACCGGAACAGCGGTACACTCACAGGTACCTTTACGAAGAGCGGCTTTCATCTCGTCGACGCTGGGCTCCTCACCCTCAAGATAAGCCATCATGAGGTCGTCATCCAGCTCACAGATCTTCTCTACCATCTCGGTATGATACAGCTCTGCATCGTCTTTCATGTCATCCGGAATCTCTTCAATGGTGATATCCTCACCCTTGTCATCGTTGTAGATGTAAGCTTTCATCTCAAACAGGTCGATGACGCCCTTGAAATCATTCTCTTTACCGATGGGCAGCTCGATGCAGATTGCATTTTTGCCCAGTCTGGTTTTGATCTGCTCAACAGCATTGTAGAAATCTGCACCCATGATATCCATCTTGTTGATGAATGCCATACGGGGAACGTTGTAGGTATCAGCCTGACGCCATACGTTCTCAGACTGCGGCTCTACACCACCCTTTGCACAGAATACACCGACAGCGCCATCCAGTACTCGCAGAGAACGCTCAACCTCTACGGTGAAGTCAACGTGGCCCGGAGTGTCGATGATGTTGATACGATGCTCCAGAGCGCCCGGTGCAGGTTTGCACTCGAGCTGATGGGTCCAGTGACAGGTCGTAGCGGCTGAAGTAATGGTAATACCTCTTTCCTGCTCCTGCTCCATCCAGTCCATGGTAGCAGTACCTTCGTGAGTATCACCAATTTTGTAGTTTACACCAGTGTAATACAGGATACGCTCAGTCAGTGTTGTTTTACCAGCATCGATATGAGCCATAATACCAATATTTCTGGTTCTCTCTAAGGGATATTCTCTTCCAGCCAAGGTTTTTTCCTCCTATTTATAATACGCAGAAAAAGCAGCACTGCGGGACGGATGAAGTCCATCCCGCGGCAGATTGGATTAGAATCTGTAGTGCGCGAATGCTTTGTTGGCCTCTGCCATTTTGTGCATGTCTTCTTTTTTCTTCACAGATGCTCCGGTGTTGTTAGCAGCATCCATGATCTCGTTAGCCAGTCTCTCTTCCATGGTCTTCTCGCCTCTCTTACGGGAGTAGGTAGTGATCCAGCGAAGAGCCAGAGCCTGACGTCTGTCAGCTCTTACCTCGATGGGTACCTGGTAGGTAGCTCCACCAATACGTCTTGCTTTAACTTCCAGAACAGGCATGATGTTGTTCATAGCCTCTTCGAATACTTCGATAGCGGGTTTGTCAGTCTTAGCTGCAACACGATCGAATGCTCCGTATACGATTTTCTGTGCGATACCTCTCTTACCGTCTAACATGATGTTATTGATCAGTTTGGTAACCACTTTGTTATTGTATAACGGATCGACTAATACGTCTCTTTTCTGAGTATGTCCTTTACGTGGCACGGTACTTCCCTCCTTAACAATTTACACAGCCTGTACAGACTGCTGATTAATTCATCGGTACTCACAATGTGTCGTTCTATTGTGTTCATGCCAGTATATTCTATCTTTAACCTGCAACCACCTGGTGAATAGAATCCCGGCACTCTCCGCTTACGCGGTAATAGTTCTGTTCGTGAATCGATATTGTTTATTTCTTAGCGTCTTTCGGTCTCTTAGCACCGTATTTGGAACGGGCCTGACGTCTCTTAGCAACACCTGCGGTATCGAGAGTACCACGGATGATATGGTAACGGGTACCCGGAAGGTCCTTAACACGGCCTCCACGGATCAGAACCACGCTATGCTCCTGAAGGTTATGTCCTTCACCGGGGATGTAGCTGGTTACTTCGATTCCGTTGGAAAGACGTACTCTGGCGATCTTACGAAGAGCTGAGTTCGGTTTCTTCGGGGTAGCGGTCTTTACTGCAGTACACACGCCACGTTTCTGCGGAGCGGAAGTATCTGTAGCTTTTTTCTTCAGGGAGTTAAATCCTTTCTGAAGTGCGGGTGCAGTAGATTTCTTCTGAGAAGTCTGTCTGCCTTTTCTTACTAACTGGTTAAATGTTGGCATTCCTTTCACCTCCTGTAGTATTGTGGTTGCTTAGGAAAAATTCATATCAGGGCGCAAAAACACTGTTTTTCGCGCACCTAGGTCATTATAAAAGAAGAAAGCCCCCGTGTCAAGGGCTTTCTTCTCATTTTTTATTACAGTTCACTCGTGTATTCTAGTTGACAGATTTCATGCTTGCATGAAAATCTGTCTGCTGGAATACACGAAGGGAGCGCCGAGAAATGAGCAAAAGGAGCTGCGTAGCAGCGAAAAACGCTGAAAGCGCGATTTTGCGAATGGCGCGTGTGAACTGGTCATACCACGGAATCAAGAAAACGATAGATCATCCGGTAGGTATCCGGCATATAATGAATGCCGTCCACGGTCTTTCCTTTGTTCTTCACCACATAGTTGTAAGAGCTGATGTAATTCTGCGGAAAAGCCGCTTTGAGGCGGACATTAAACTGGAGGATCTGCTTGTTGGTGACAGAGTAGCCATTCTGCCTTCCGAGAGTCTCATCCACCGGCGTCACAGACTCTGTATAAAAGGAAGCGTTTGGATACTGATTCATGAGTTTTTTATAGAGAGCAATGTAGGCGCTGATGTTTCCCAGATCGTTGATTCCCATACGGAGAACCACTTTTGATTTCGGATAACGCATCAGTACGGTCTTCAGCTCTTCCACAGCGGAAGCAGCCAGCCAGTCGTATCCCATTCCAACCTTTCCTATATAGAGGTCCGTACGACCCTTGGCCAGCTGATTCAATGCTGACTGTGTGGAGCCTGCTTTCACCAGAGTATCCTCCGTCATGATCTGATAGAGGCCCACGGTCCTTGAATCTCCCACAAAAATCCGCTTCACCTCATTGCTCACATCGGAATCCGGAGGCGTCGCAGGCAGTCCGTCCTCACCGAGGTAGGTATCGCCGACCCAGGCGTTTCTCGTGATCTTTCCCTCTTCATCCAGATAATAGCCATCCTGCCAGGTGTTCGTAAGCTTCTTTCCGTTCTCGCCCACATAGTAGTCTCCCACCCAGCTGTTGGTCACTTTCTTTCCATTAGAGCCAAGGTAGCAGTCATCAACCCAGGCATCCTTCACCCGTACGCCATCCTCGCCCACATAATACTGGCCGACCCAGGCGTTTTTCTTCATTTTTCCATCCGGGCCCAGGCACTTTTCATCCACCCACCAGTTTTTAATCATAGCTCCGTTGTTGTTGGTCTCGCGGAAATAGTATTGTTCCCCTCTCAGCGTCACCCAGCCGGTGATCAGATGGCCATATCCGTACCTGAAAAGGTAAATCCTTCCTTTGATCCACAAAAGGCCTCCCTGATGAAGCGCTCCGGATGCCCGTAAAAAATATTTATTTCCCTGATAAGTAATCCATCCGGTATCAGCATACCCATATCTGTTAAAATGATAAATCCTTGCATTCGTGCTGATCCACTGATTTTTGAGGTAAGTGCCGGAGTTGAGAAGGTACCGTTTCTTTCCTGCCACATCAATCAGCTGTCCTTCCGGAGTCTCCTGGCTGGTCACATCTTTGATGAGATTATAACGTACGGCGGCCTGGCTCTCAGCCGGTATGGTCAGAACGATCAGAAACAGCAGAAAAATCCCTGCCATAAAAAACTTTTTCATTCGCTCTCTCATACTGCTCCTCCTTGTAAAAATCTTCGCGTTTAAATCATTATAACATGTTTTCTATCATTTACGCAACCTTTTTGTAATATTTATGTAACAACTCATTTTAACGAGGTCATCAGAGCACAAAAAATACAGACAGTCCACAGGATTTTTCCCATGTTCTGTCTGTACTCTTTCTTATTTTTTATGCTTCTGTTTTTTTGGAAATCAGATAATAGGGCAGAGCCACGAAGACAACGCCGCCGATCATATTTCCGATGGTAACGCAGACCAGATTGTAAATATAACCGCCGATGGTCAGGGTTCCGCTCGTGGAATTCATCATTCCGACTGCCATGGTTGTCATATTCGCGATGCTGTGCTCAAAGCCGCAGAGCATGAAGGTGAGGATACACCACATGATCATGATGAGCTTTCCGGCCTCGCTTTTCAGTTTGATGCTGCACCATACGGCGATACATACCAGAGTGTTGCAGAGCAGGCCTTTCAGTACGAGATTGATGGCCGGCGCGGTCATCTTCTTCTCTGCTGCCGCTGCAAAAAGCTGACCGACGGTTCCGGAAGCAGCTCCGCTGGCCTGGAAAATAAAGGCTGCGATCAGGCTTCCCACCAGGTTTCCAAGATAACATACCACCCAGATCTTCACCACATCGCTCCATTTCATCTTTTTGGCCAAAGCCGCAGAGGAAAGGATGAAGTTGTTTCCGGTGAAAAGATCAGCTCCTGCCATCAGTACCATACTCAGTGCGGCACTGAAGGTCATAGAGTTCATAAATTTCTGCATGGGATCCTGCGCATCCGCAAAGGGAGCCGCAGCTGCGTTGCTGATGAAAGCACCAAAGGCAATGAACATACCGGCAACCATGGCAGATACAAAATATCCCAGCGGGTTTTTCTTAAATAAATTCGTTTTCGCTTTGGCAGCATTACAGACTGCCTCAAATGCATCCTGATACATATTCCTACCTCCTGTATTGGGGATATGCAGAATGCCTTTTTCCGCCGCGGATCAGCGGAATTTGTTTGTCTGATCCGCAGACATTCCGCATACCTGAATCAAAAAAACACCAGCCATACTCGGAAAAACAGCAGCATGGACAAATGGTTACAAAAATAGCATGAGAAACAATGCGGGCACAGAGCTCTCATGCTATTTCCTAAGCTCTCCGCCCAAAATCGAGCGGAGAACTCCTGATTTTAAATTTTTCTGATTAGAACAGTCCTGTGATCTTACCGGTCTCGTCTACATCGATTCTCTCAGCAGCCGGAACTTTCGGCAGACCAGGCATGGTCATGATATCACCGGTCAGAGCTACGATGAAGCCTGCACCAGCAGAGATCTTCAGGTTACGAACAGTAACTTCAAAGTCAGTCGGAGCGCCCAGTTTTGTCGGGTCGTCTGTCAGGCTGTACTGAGTCTTAGCAACGCAGATCGGGCAGTTGCCGAAGCCCTGAGCTTCCAGCTGAGCAGCCTGTTTCTTAGCGTTAGCAGTCAGAACAACTCTCTTACCGCCGTATACTTTCTGAACGATCTGGTTCAGTTTATCCTCGATGCTTCCTTCCAGCTCGTAGGAGTAGGTGAAGTCGTTCGGCTCCTCTACCAGACGGATAACTTCCTCTGCCAGAGCGATACCGCCCTCGCCGCCTTTTGCCCAAACCTCGGACAGAGCAACGTTTACACCCAGCTCTTTACATTTAGCCTCTACCAGATCCAGCTCGGCTTTGGTGTCGGTCGGGAATGCATTGATAGCAACTACGCAGGGCAGTTTGTATACATTTTTGATGTTGTTTACATGTTTCAGAAGGTTCGGAAGTCCTTTCTCCAGAGCCTCCAGGTTCTCCTGGTTCAAGTCAGCCTTCGGAACGCCGCCGTTGTATTTCAGAGCACGAACAGTAGCTACGATAACAACTGCGTTGGGCTTCAGACCTGCCATACGGCATTTGATATCCAGGAATTTCTCTGCACCAAGGTCTGCACCGAAACCAGCCTCTGTGATGGCATAGTCAGCAAGACGAAGAGCCATCTTCGTAGCGGTTACGGAGTTACAGCCGTGTGCGATATTTGCGAAGGGACCGCCGTGTACGATTGCCGGTACATGCTCCAGAGTCTGAACCAGGTTCGGTTTCAGAGCGTCTTTCAGAAGAGCTGCCATAGCGCCCTGTGCGTGCAGGTCTGCTGCGGTAACCGGTTTCTGCTCAGACGGTTTTCCATATGTATATCCAATGATAATTCTTCCAAGTCTTTCTTTCAGGTCCGTAATGTCTTTTGCAAGGCAGAGAACAGCCATGATCTCGGATGCAACGGTGATATCGTAGCCATCCTCTCTCGGCATGCCATTTGTTCTTCCGCCAAGACCATCTACTACGTTACGAAGCTGACGGTCGTTCATATCTACGCATCTTCTCCAGGTGATCTTTCTCGGATCAATGTTCAGAGCATTGCCCTGGAAAATGTGGTTGTCGATCATTGCTGCCAGCAGGTTGTTTGCCGCGCCGATCGCATGGAAATCACCAGTGAAGTGCAGGTTGATGTCCTCCATGGGAACTACCTGGGCATATCCGCCGCCTGCTGCTCCGCCTTTTACTCCGAATACAGGTCCGAGGGACGGCTCACGAAGAGCTACCATTACGTTCTTGCCAAGCTTCTGCATAGCATCTGCCAGACCTACGGTAGTAGTGGTTTTTCCTTCTCCTGCGGGTGTCGGGTTGATAGCGGTAACCAGGATCAGCTTGCCATCCTTGCCCTCTGTCTCTCTTAACAGGTTGTAGTCGATTTTTGCCTTGTAATTACCATACTGCTCCAGATATTTCGGATCGATACCTGCTTTCTCTGCAATAGCGGTAATCGGCTCCATGACAGTTTCCTGTGCGATCTCAATGTCTGACTTGTAACCCATGATATAATATCTCCTTTCAATAATTAAATATCCGCTTTTTTAATTAAATTCAGGCGCCATGCGACTTCCATACACTGGAAGCATCTCTCATGACTCCGTCCGTATCTCACATACGGCTCAAGAGTGAAAAATTTCGCAGTAGCGGAAGCGATATTATAACGCGGCTGAACCTTCGTTCGCAGGAAGTCTTCCCCTCCTGTGACACTTAACGTATAACATCTACTCTACTTGGGTAAAATTTAATATTCCACTTCAACTGGCGTCCAGCCCGGCGGATTTTCCGGACCTTATCGCGAAAAAAAGCAACACTCCCGTGATGGAATGCTGCCCAGACGGTCGACCCTTTATAATTCTGATTCCCCTGTGGTACTCCACAATCATCCGTCAGTAATCAGAACTTCTTCATATGATGGCATCAGTATACACCACATTTTTCCTTTTGTCAATACTTTAACAAAAATTTGCACTGTTTTTTACGCGTTTTTTTCTTTTTCCTTTGTCTATTTTCGACAGTTTCCTTTTACAGTACCTTCCACTTTCCTGCATAATGCCCTGTAATCATTTGGCATTGGCTGCGCGGGTTTGGAGATGATAGAGAAGCCAGTCCACCCGGTCCCGGTGGAAAGTTTCATACGAGGAACAGATCTTATCAGCCAGGCAGACCAGATAGCTCTCCCGATAGGCCGGAGGAACCGGTGTCAGAGGAAACATATGACGTTTGATGATATCTTTTTCCACGGGCGTGAGGTCAAAGATCTGCTCCGCATTCTTCAAGGCTCTGGCCGGATGGGTGAAGCCGTGGAGCCGGTGGTCCTTTGACTTTTCATGCCAGTCATAGAGAAAATAATCGTGAAGAAGGGCTCCCCGGATCATCTCTCTGGTCCGGACTTTCAGATGCATCTTCTCTGCCAGATAACAGCTGAAATAAGCCACGGCCAGACTGTGCCGGTAGACGCTGGTCACACCATGCTGGAGATACTGGTCCGTCTCCTGAAGTCTGGATTCTTTTTTTACCTCTTTTAAGATCCTGAAAAACTCCTCTTCGTTTTTCAGGCAGATTTCTTTCTTTTCGGACAATCTACATTCCTGCCTTTCTTAAGCAGTCAACAGTTTCTGAAATCAGTATAAATACCTGTTCCTTTCTCTGTCAAGAGATGACACAGAATCTTCATGAAATCTTATGGACTTTCTATGAAAATGTGGTAGGATAAAAATATTATTTTTACAGGAGGCGGTGTATGATCCGATATGTTTTTGATATGGAACGCGGCCAGCTCCGGCCGGCGAAAGAAAATGACAGCCAGACGCTCCCGGCAAGCTGGGAAGTCCTGCTTATGGACGAGAAAGAATTCAGCGATCTTTCCGGGGACTATCCCCACCGGAAAACGTTAAAAAGAAGCCTCTCACCTGTCCAGTACTGTAAAATCGAAACTTTTTCCGATTGCATCCAGGGAACCATGAAGATCCCCGTAAAACAGGAGAACACTTCTCTGCTGCTTTTTGGTTTTTATCAGAAAGACCAGACGCTGATTCTCATCACAGAGACCGGCGAACTTAAATCTTATCTGGACCGGATGCGAAAAGATTCCACAAAGGGCTGTACCCTGAATCAGTTTCTCCTGAATTTCTTTGAACTCCTCATTGAGGAGGATGTTCTCTATCTTCAGAAATTTGAAGAACGGCTGAATCAGGTAGAAGAAATGCTTCTTTCCAGACAGCCTCAGCATTTCAATGAAGAGCTCCTCCGATATCGGAAAAAGCTCTCCGGACTTCACTCTTACTATGAACAGCTGATGAATATGGGAGATCTCATGCAGGCAAATATCAGTCAGGCCCTGACCCGGGAGGAATGTGCCGGCTGGCAGCTATATGCCGGACGAAGTGAGCGCCTCCATGACCATGTGGAAATGCTCCGGGAATATCTCCTGCAGCTGAGGGAACTGTACCAGTCCCAGATTGAAGTCCAGCAAAACCGCGTCATGAGTATCCTGACCGTTGTTACCACCATTTTCCTTCCCCTGACCCTGATCGCAGGCTGGTATGGCATGAATTTTCCCGGCATGCCGGAATTTGGCTGGAAATATGGGTATCCAACCGTCATCTTCATCAGTATCCTAATTATCATTCTGGAGATTCTCTATTTCAAGAAGAAAAAGATGCTGTAAACGGCCCGTTGGAAGAGTTGACAGGCCGCCGCCTTCCGGGTATAATGAATGGGTCGGCGGCCATGGCGGAATTGGCAGACGCGCAGGATTTAGGTTCCTGTATCGAAAGATGTGTGGGTTCAAGTCCCACTGGCCGCATAAATAGAAAACAGCTTTCAGCAGATTGGGTTCTGTTGGAAGCTCTTAAAAACAGGACTTTTCGCCATGCAGACGTCTTCTAAAATCATGTGCAACAAAAAGAAACTTTTAACTCGTTAATACACGCAAAAACAGCGGAAACCCGCATAACTGCTGAGTTTCCGCTACTTTCAAAAAGTGAGGCATCGGGGATTCGAACCCCGGACAACTTGATTAAAAGTCAAGTGCTCTACCGACTGAGCTAATACCCCATATTCAATTTATATAAGAAAGGACTTCTTTTTTCTTCTGCCCCAACTGGCTTATCGCCTAGCTGGGCTAGCCGGATTCGAACCGGCGAATGCAGGAGTCAAAGTCCTGTGCCTTACCGCTTGGCGATAGCCCAAAAAGAAAGGGTGGATATAGGGATTCGAACCCTAGGCCTCCAGAGCCACAATCTGGCGCGCTAACCAACTGCGCTATATCCACCATATTCCTTGCACAGGTCGTGCAAACGAGCCTGAAGGGATTCGAACCCCCGACCCACGGCTTAGAAGGCCGTTGCTCTATCCAACTGAGCTACAGACTCAAAGCGGGTGATGGGAATCGAACCCACGTATCCAGCTTGGAAGGCTGGTGTTCTACCATTGAACTACACCCGCAAGTGTTAAAATTTAGTCGGGGTGACAGGATTCGAACCTGCGGCCTCCTGGTCCCAAACCAGGCGCTCTAGCCAAGCTGAGCCACACCCCGTTCTTGGCGCTCTTGTCCTGCGTCTTTTCCCTGACGCAAGACATATTATATTATAAGGTCTCTTAAATGTCAACACCTTTTTTTAAAAAATTTTCAAAGTTTTTCAAACTATTAGAACTATGCGAAAATTCAACATTTTCCGCCCGGCAACAGGGCTGTTTTCCCGCCGCCGGACAGCTTTTTTAAAGATACTTCTGGGTGTAATGGGCTTCCCCCGCCTCATCGATATCCATGATCATGTAGCTTGGCCGCCGTCCTTCCTGCCGGGGATAGGACAGACTTCCGGGATTCAGGATCGTGACGCCGTCCTTCGTCTCCAGATAAGGCTTGTGGGTGTGGCCGAACATCGCCACCTGATAGCCCCGGGCCACAGCCTGCCGCCGGAGCTCCTCCACGCCCAGGGACACATAGTAATAATGGCCGTGGGTGATGAGCACCTTATATTTTCCCAGGGTGATCTCCCGCTCTCTCGGAAGAGAGCAAAAGAAATCATTATTTCCGCTGACCAGATAAACGGGACATTTCACATGGGTGCTGATAAAATCCTCTCCGCCCTCCAGATCTCCCAGATGGATCAGAGCGTCGATGGGTTCTTCTTTTTTCAGGACCTCTTCCAGGTTCTTTTCCTGACCGTGGGTATCGCTGACGATGAGTATCTTCATCTTTTTTCCTCCTCAAGGAAGGGGCGAAGCTCTTCTTTGATGGCTTCCAGGGCTTTGCCTCTGTGGCTCAGTTTGTTCTTTGTCTCGGGATCCAGCTCTGCGGTAGAGCAGCCGTACTCCGGCAGATAGAAAATCGGATCGTAGCCGAAACCGTTGGCCCCTCTCTCCTCATAGCCGATCCGGCCTTCGATGGTTCCGCGGCTTCTCAAGATTTTTCCGCCGGGCAGGGCTGCGGAGATGGCACAGACGAACCGAGCGGTCCTTTTTTCATCGGGAACCCCGTTTAAGCGCTCGATGAGGTTCGCATTCTTGATCCGGTAGGAGGTGTCCTCGCCCATATAGCGGGCTGAATAGATGCCCGGCTCTCCGTTCAGGGCGTCGATCTCCAGACCGGAATCATCGGCAAGAACGATATCCCTGGGAGAAAGCTTCTGGATAGCCGTGGCCTTGATATCCGCATTTTCCGCAAAGCTTTTTCCATTTTCCTCCACATCGATCTGAAGGCCCGCCTCCTTCATGGAGAGGATCGACACCTGAAGATCCGCCAGAATCATGCGGATCTCTTTCATTTTTCCTTCATTTCCTGTTGCAAAAACAATTCGTTTCATTTTTTATCCTTCCTTATCTGTATAGGCTTTCAGACAGATGTTGCAGCTGTATTCTGTCTCCGTCCGCGTCCACTGATAGCCCTTCATACTGATATAGCCCTCCCCGTCGGAAAGGTCCACAGTCTCCGTGTATTCGTCCGCTTTGTATTCGGTTGCTGCCGGATAACTTTCCCCCGGCGTCCGCACCTTCACGGCCACGGCAAAGCGCTGCCCCTCACTTAAAGACACTGGCTCGTTAAGATCGATCGTGTAAAAACCTGCATGGGCAAGCGTTCCGGTCTGCACCGGTGAAAAGGCCGAGAGCGAGAGTTCATTCTGAAATTCATCCACAATAGCGATCTCGTATTCCGTATTCTCCCCCACGGCGTAAAAACCTACGGCTTTCAGCTCTTCTGCCCCGCGGCTCGTATAGACGTTGGCAAAATAGCAGCTGTCGGTCCCGTAGCCCAGCTGACCCACCCAGCCTAAAAGGTCCGACTGATAGATCGAATCGTAATTATCCGGCTCTTCCACCCTTGAATAGGCCAGCGCATAGCCCGCGATATTGGGATCCTCATAGGAAACGTAAAAGATTCCGTTTTCCCCATAAGAGGTTCCCCAGCTGTTCTGACAGATATAGGCCCCGTTTTCCTTGACATTGTAGGTAAAACCGGAAGCCGGAAAATCGTCGTCCCAGCCGATGATGAGAATATCGTGATTCGGCGCTTCCTCCTTCGGGTAACAGTAAGAAGCCGTTCTTTCATTATAATAAACGGAACTGTAATCCGACTGCACATCCATATATAGAGAGGTCTGAACCGCCCCATGGGCCTGAACCGCTTCCTTAATAGAAGCACGGTCCCTCAAAATCTGAATTTCCTGCACATGCTTCCTGGGACTTAAGCCTTCCGGCGAGTAGCCGTCCCCGTAAGGATCTTCCTCCGCCAGCACGGGTCCCTTCCAGGCCGTGAGGTAGGCCATCGTCATCGTGTAGGCCCCGCCGTCATCCTGGCTTTTCGCATAACCGTTCTGCAGCGACAGATGATCCGCCGAAAAACGAAGGTGCTCCTCAGGGAGCAGCGACGCCTCCAATGCGGAGACAGCCGCCACCGCCCAGCAGGTACCAAGGCTTCCCTGGTTCCGTACGTCAGGCGCCCGGCCGTAATCTCTGGAATCGTAGCGCGCCGGAAAGGAGAGTGTTTTTTGCGCTTCCGTTTCTTCCTGCCTCTCCTCCGTCAGAAGAGCGGCAGGATTTTCCGTCGTGGTAAAGACCTGCTCCTTCACTTCTCGGATCAGTCGGTCCGCCTGGGGCCGGTATAAGGTATAAACCAGATAAACGCCCAGGCAGAGGATCGCCAGCCGCAAAATTCCTTCTAACTTTTTGATCAAGCGTTCTCCTCTTGTTTCCGTTTCGGAGGTCTCGGCCCCAGAAACTGATAGAAATAGGTTTTCATCATACCATTATAAATCTTGCGGTTCTTGTCCGCTTTTCTTCCGATGTATTTCTCCGCCTCCTCATAGGCCGTGATCACATACTCGGACCAGGAATCGAGGCGGCGGAAGGCGTCGCCCATCTCCTTATAGAGAGCAGGAAGGTTCTTTTTCTCCTCCAGACGCTCGCCGTAGGGCGGATTTGTGATGACAAAGCCGTACTTTTTCGGATGGGAAAGCTCGGACACCGGGCGCTGTTGGAAATGGATCAGATGATCCACACCGGCCATTTTAGCGTTGGCCCGGGCCGCCTTGATGATCTCGCCGTCGATGTCGTAACCCTGAATATCGGTCTCCACTGACAAATCCACAAGATCGGCTGCTTCCTCTTTCGCATCCTGGAAATGACGGATCGGAATAAGATTTTCCCATTTTTCCGCCAGGAAATGACGTTTCATGCCCGGAGCCATGTTTGCTGCCAACATAGCCGCCTCGATGGGAAAAGTGCCGCTTCCGCAGAAGGGATCCACCAGAATCCGGTCTTTTTTCCAGGGGGTGAAAAGAATCAGCGCGGAGGCCAGCGTCTCCGTGATCGGAGCCGGAGCCGTCATCTGGCGGTAGCCTCTCTTATGAAGAGAAACGCCGCTCGTGTCCAGACCGATAAGAACCTCGTCCTTCAAAATCGAAATGCGGATTGGATATTCCGCCCCGGTCTCCTCGAAACGCTCCCGGTGATAAACGGTCTTCAGGCGCTCCACCATCGCTTTTTTCATGATGGACTGGATATCGGAAGGGCTGAAAAGCTTACTCTTGATGGAGTTGGCCTTTGCCACCCAGAATTTTCCGTCCTCGGGAATAAAATCCTCCCAGGGCAGGGCCTTGGTTCCCTCGAAAAGTTCGTCGAAGGTTTCCGCGTGGATTTTTCCCACTTTGATCAGGATACGCTCCGTGGTGCGGAGAAAGACGTTGGCGTAGGCCACCGCCTCCAGATCTCCCAGAAAGGTCACTCTGCCATCCTCCACCTGGCTGATCTCATAGCCCAGATCCAGGATTTCCCGTTTCAGCACGGCCTCCATTCCAAAATGGCAGGGTGCTACCAGTTCAATCATTTTCATGCTTTTTCTGTTCCTTTCTCATTCAGATCCAGAGTCTTTACGATCTCGCCCTCAAAGCCCTTGATGATAAAAATGCCGTCCTCCAGAATCGCATAGGTCGGGATGTTGCCCTCCTTAGGGATGGAAACGGAGCCCGGATTTAAGAGGGTGTAGCCTTCCCGGCGCTCGGCTTTCAGCACATGGGTATGGCCATGGATCAGCACATCACCCTCACTCAGCGGCAGCAGATTGTTTTCATTATAGATATGGCCGTGGGTGGCGTAAATCGCTTTTCCGTCAGCCAGGATCACGCAGTAGTCTGCCATCACCGGAAAATTCAGAACCATCTGATCTACTTCCGCCTCACAGTTTCCCCGTACAGCATAGATCTTGTCTTTCATGGGATTTAAAAGAGCAATGACCTCCTTGGGCGCATATTCCTTCGGCAGGTCATTGCGCGGTCCGTGGTATAAAATATCTCCAAGCAGAACCAGACGCTCTGCCTTCTCTTCCTGAAACGCCTCCAGCATTTTTCTGCAGTAATAAGCGGAGCCGTGGATATCGGATGCAAACATAAGCTTCATAATAAGCCTATCCTCCTGTTCTTTACTTCTCTTGTTTCTTGTTTCTCTTCTATCTTAGTTAGGAAATGCGACTCTGTCAACGGAAAGATTCTGTCTCCCGGCCCTGATAGGCCAGAAAACCGCCCACCACCGTTTTGGTCCGATAGCCTTTTTCCGCATATTCTCTGGCCGCCGCCATACTCATGGAGCCCCGGTCGCAGTAAAAGAGAAGAAGACGGTCCCTTGGAAAAAGACAGCAGCCAGAAAGCTTCTCATAGGGAATGTTTACTGCTCCTTTCAGATGGCGTTCCCGGTACTCCTTCGGCGGCCGAAGATCTATGATAAAGGTATCCCCGCGATGGAGATACCGGTCCAGTTCCTTTGGCGTGATCATCTCAAAATTCATTCCTTCACCCCCATAATAAGGATATGCCCGGGACAAAATGGGCGTGAAAAAAGCAGCCTTTTTCAAAGCTGCTCTTTTCGTTAAATCCATACGTCAATGAGATAGAAGGCAAATCTCGACATGCCCTTCTGTTCTCTGCCAAGCTGACGGCAGATGGCCCGGTAAAGGTTCTGGACCTCTCTCCGCTCCTCTTCTGTGGCCGTCTCCGGCCCGTAGGTCGTGCGGAGAACGATCTCCAGTACGCGGTGAAGTTCCGGCTCCTGAATCCAGACAAACCGTTCCAGAATCTCATCCTCCAGATTTTCCGTCAGAAGACTGTAGGAAGCCGGAAGGCCTCCCACGGTCAACACCTCGAAGATAGCTGCAAAGATCTCTTGCACAGAAGCTTTTTTCCGTTTCTCAAGAATCATGAAACGGCGGATAAAAAGACCAATACAAATCAAAACCATTGCCAGCAGAAGAACCACAGGCAGGAAAACCCAGGAAGGACCGATGTTTTCCGGAAGACCGCCAGAGGCCTCAAGCTCTCCAAGGGTCCCTGCTGCCCCGCCGTTTTCCGTCTGATTTTCATTTCCGGAGGACGCTGCATTTTCACTGCCGCCCTCCGTTTCAGCTGCCAGTTCGGTTCCGGCCTCCGGGCTGGCCCCTTCGGTCTGTGTTTCCATCTCTGTCGCGTTTTCTGTCTCAGGTTCCTCTCCCATGGCCTCCTGCACATCCGCTGTGAAGCCTCCGGATGGCGTAGTCTCCACCCGTACCCAGCGGCCATCGATGTAGGCCTCCGCCCAAGCATGGGCATGGTCATCGGGAACATCTGCCTGCCAGACTCCCTCATCGTTGAGATAAAAGAGGGAAGGCGGAATCAGAAAGCCCGTCACATAGCGGGCCGGAATCCCGTACATCCGAAGCATCATCACGGCCGTAGCTGCGTAATGAATACAGTAGCCTTCCTTTTTCTCAAAAAAGAAATACTCGATGAAATCCTTCCCATCCGGTGGGGAATCCACCTGAAGGTTGTATACCGTGTTGTCTCTCAGGGTATTTACGATAAAATCAACGATATCCTGCGGCGTCTCCTGGGGATTGGCATCACAAAAAGCTTTCAGCTCTGCCAGTTTTCGCTTCGGATACTGGATGTTGTAACGGTTTTTCGGGTCATCCAGATCGCCCTCGTCGTTGAAGCTGTAGCCTGTATACAGATTTCCCATATAGCGGGACCAGTAGACCGGGTTCTCGGGCTTCTGATCGCTCTCCACCGTGACCACCGTCCGTCCGCTGAAATCCGGTCCGTCGCTCTGCACCTCCAGGCTTCCACCTTCGTACTCGCCGGTTCCGTCCTGAAATTTCAGTTCTTCCGGCAGAAACTGGTTCAACACATGGAGAAGTGAGGTCTGCTGGATTCGTGTCCGCAGGGGAAGCACATCGCCGAAAGCCTTCTGAAGGAGGGGTACTCCGATCTGGGCGCTCGCCACCAGAAGAACGCCGCTTAAGATCAGGACAGACAAAGCACTGCTCCCGGCCATTTTGAAATGCTTTCCTCTTTTCCCGCTCCCGGCTGCCAGCGTGACGGTCACATAGAGGATCGCTGCCGTCATGGTCCAGACCGACGGACTCTCGCCACCTGCCAGAATCAGGCCGAGATAACTGGCGATGAGGCAGTAGGACAGGAAGCGAAGTCCCCAGAAAAAGAAGCCGCCCACCAGAATGAGCCCGAGAAAAATCACAATTCCGGCCACCCAGAATTTATCCGTCCCCTTCTGCACCAGAGCAGCCCACCAGTCCGAAAGCTCCAGACCGAAAAACCAGGACAGTCCCTGTCCGACGATATTCAGAAAAACTTGAAAATCCTGTATCATACAATCACCTGCTGCTCCTGGCCTTCCGTTCCAAATTCTGCGATCACCCTTCCGTTGTTCTGAAGCTTTCCTTCCGTATCAAAAATCAGGATGGCTGCAAAAACTTCTCCCGGATATTCCTTGTCGTAGCCGTTTTCAATATCATATTGCCAGCCGTAGGGGACGGCAGCCAAAAGCTGGTCCACCATGGCATAGGTCCCTTCCTCGTCGTCGATCCTGCAGCGGCGAAGTTCTCCCGCCGCATCGTCATACCAGGCCGCCACATGGCTCACGCCTTTTCCCGCCAGACTGTAAGAAAGGGAGGAAAAATTTCCCAGAAGGGCATCCATCTCCTCCTCCCGGAAGTTTTTCGTGCTGGCCGTGTAAAGATCCAGCAGCAAAAGCACCTGCACGCCCTGGGGGAAGGAAAATTCCTTCACCATCCAGTGCTTCGTACGGGCGCTGAGCTTCCAGTGGATCGCTTTCATGGAATCGCCGGGTCGGTATTCCCGGATCGCGTAAATCTCGGAAACATCCTCGCCCTTCCGGTCCGTGGCGTACTCGTCGCTGTCCGGCATATGCTGTCTGGTCCGCGGATCCACCTCCACAGGTATCTCCCGGATCGTGGGCAGGACGTTCACAAACACATTGTCATCCCGGACCGGGACTTTTTTTGAAAAAAGCCGGATAGCATCGTAGACTCTGGCCTCCGTCACATAGAAATAATAGCGGCCGGCATATTTCATCGTAAATTTTTCTTTCTGCCGTTCTTTTTTCTTCGGACCAATGCCAAGCGTCAGTCGTTTTTTCTCCGGTTTTCCCACATAATCGCTGTCGTGGAGCAGGGTCAGGCGGATCTTCGGCATAGGAAAAAAGCCGGTATTTTCCACCCAGATTTCTACTGGAAACTCCTGGCCTTTTTCCACCACGGGAATCTGCACGTTCAGATGAATCTTAAGATGCGCCCGGAGATACCAGGAACTCCCGTACAGAGCCGCCGCCAGAAGAAGCAGAAAGCCCAAGAGATAAAAAGGAGCCGCCCCGTCATACATGATACAAAGGTAAAAACTCACCGCCGTCAGGATCAGATATGCGATCTTCCTCATAGGCTACCCCTGTCTTTTCTCCGGAAGAGGCTGCGGCACGCTCTCAAGAATCGTGGAAATGATGCCCTCCGCCGTCACATGGTTGACTCTGGCCTTGGCTGAGAGCTGCAGACGATGAACGGCTACCTCCTTAAACACATCGGAAACATCCGTGGGAACCACATAGTTTCTTCCTTTTATATAAGCGGAAGCCTTCGCCATACGGGTGAGGGCGATGGTTCCTCTGGGGCTGATGCCAAGGTCCAACATCGGATGCTCTCTCGTCGCTGCCACCAGATGGGCCACATACTGGAAAATCACATCATGGACAAAGACCTGCTCCACTTCCTTCTGAAGCTCCAGAAGTTCCTCCGCATTGACCACCGGTTTGAGGCCGTCCAGCGGACTCTGGCCGTTGTTGTGCTTGATGATCTCGATCTCTGTCTCCACATCCGGGTAACCAAGAGAGGTACAGATCATAAAGCGGTCCAGCTGGGAATCGGGAAGCATCTGGGTTCCGGCGGAACCGATAGGGTTCTGGGTCGCGATCACGATAAAGGGCTTCGGAACCTCTCTCGTCACGCCGTCCACAGTCACGTTACCCTCCTCCATTACCTCCAGAAGAGCCGACTGGGTCTTCGGTGAGGTACGGTTGATCTCATCTGCCAGGAACAAGTTGCACATGATGGGACCGGGCTGGTATACAAATTCGTTTTTATCTTTCTGAAAAATGGAAAAACCAGTGATATCCGAGGGCATAACGTCCGGAGTGAACTGCATACGGTTTTCCTTCAGGCTCAGTACCCTGGAAAAAGCCAGAGCCATGGTCGTTTTTCCCACGCCGGGAATATCTTCCATCAGCACATGTCCACCGGCCAGAACGGCCATGAGGATTTTTTCCACAATGTCATTTTTTCCGATCACCGCTTTGGTGATCTCTGCCATGATGGCTGCCGATTTGTTTTCGATCATATTTTTCCCCCTTACAAGGATCAGTCATAACTGTTCAGTATCTTCACAGTTACGAGCAAAAATCCAACAAAAATCGCCTTCGGCGATGGGATTTTTGCGTGCACCTCTCGGGATTTTGGCATATTCATGCCAAAACACCTCGCGGAACAGTGGCTCCTGAACATTTAATCAATCTTCCTCAATCTGGCGGATTCGGGCGATGTGACGCTCCGCGCCGGAAAATTCCGTATTCAGGAAGGTATCTACGATCTTCAGGGCCAGGCCGGTGCCTACGACTCTTCCACCCATAGCCAGGATGTTCGCGTCGTTGTGGAGACGGGTAGCCTCAGCGCTGAAGCAGTCGGAACAGAGAGCTGCGCGGACGCCTTTGATCTTGTTGGCTGCCATGGAGATACCGATACCGGTTCCGCAGATCAGGATGCCTTTTTCACACTCGCCGTCAGCTACTGCATGGCCAACCAGCTTGCCGTAAACGGGATAGTCCACGGCTTCCTCACTGTAGCAGCCGAAATCTTTATACTCGATGCCTTTTTCTTCCAAATGTTTGATGATCTCCTGTTTCAGTTCATATCCTGCGTGATCGCATCCGATTGCTAACATAACAATTCCTCCTCATTTAACAGCACGACCAGTTTTGAGATCAGGCTCTCCATCAGATCGTAGCAGGCCCCGTAATCCTCCAGGGAACCGCCGTAGGGGTCTTTGATCTCCTCCGTACTGCTCACATAGTTTGAAAGCAGAAATACATTCTGCGCGTTTTCATAGTTTTCAAAAACCTTCCTCTGATTCTCCTCATCCACTGCGAGGATCAGAGTTCTCTCATCAAAATCTGATTCCCGAAGCGCCTCCGCCGTGTGATCCTTCAGGCTCTGGTTATGCTTTTCCATAACCGCCTCCACCTTGGGATTTACAGGCTCCGGAAAAAGCACCACCAGCCCTCTCGAGTCCACCTCGAGATCGCTCAAAAGGTATTTACTCCGCATAATTCCTTTTGCCATGGGCGCGCGGCAGGTATCGCTGTTGCTCACAAAAATCAATCTGTCAAACCTTTTCATCCTTTTTCTCCCCAAGACTGATGACCTGGTGGCCCGCCGCCTTCATCAGGCGGTTCATGATGGCCTGGCCCATTCTCGGTGTGTCGAAGGCTTCCGAATAGATCCGGTCTACCTTCAGCTCGTCGAAATCCCGGAGAATCCCGAAGAGATGGCGGGCAATACTGAGCTCGTCCTTCCGGCTTCCGATGGATTTTACAATGCCGCCCTCGTAGAGACCTTTCGTCTCCTCCGTGGCGATGACACCGACTTTTTCTCCAGCCTTGTTTCCCTGCTCCACCAGACGGTTAATGGCAGCGATGACTTCGTCTTCTCTGCCTTCGACGATCTTGAGATCTGCCTTGGGAGCGTAATGCTTGTATTTCATGCCCGGCGCTTTGGGATGGGCCTTGCTGCTGTCAAGAAGCAGCGCCCGGTCAATCTCCACCGGCCCGATGACCTCCTTCAGCATCGCCTGGCTGATGTAGCCCGGTCGAAGAATCATCGGCTGATCCGTACTCACATCCACAATCGTGGACTCGAGACCGATGTCCACCTCGCCGCCGTCCAGAATCATGTCGATCTTTCCGCAGAGGTCTTCCTCCACATGGGAAGCCTTTGTGGGGCTTGGTCTTCCGGAAGTGTTGGCGCTGGGAGCTGCAATATAGCCCCCGCCTGCATCGATGACCGCCCGCGCGATCGGATGGGAGGGCATACGCACCGCCACAGTATCCAGCCCGCCGGTGGTTCCGTAGGGCACCAAGTCACTTTTCTTAAAAATCAGCGTCATGGGACCCGGCCAGAATTTTTCCATCAGGAGTTCCGCCTGGGGTGACACCTCCGAGACAATGCCATCCAGCATTTTTCGCTCTGTGATATGTACGATCAACGGGTTATCGGAAGGCCGTCCCTTGGCTGCGTAGATCTTCGCCGCCGCATCCTCGTTCAGCGCATCTGCCCCCAGGCCGTAAACGGTCTCCGTGGGGAATGCCACCAGGCCTCCTCTTTTCAAAATCTGACCAGCCTGGCGAATGGAAGCTTCATCCGCTTTCGCACAGATTGTGTCTATGATATTTTCCATATTTTTTCACCTCAAATCAAACAGGTCATACCCTGTTTAGTATAACAAAAAAAGCGCTGTTTGTACAACGCTTTTTTCTTTGGTGAATATGTACTATAAAAGTCCCGGACGGCAGCCATGAATAAGCCATGCTTGCATGAGCGAATTCATGGATATCGGACGGGCTAGACCGTATGAGTAAGTAGGGCGATAGCCCGGATTACGAATGCGGTCGGCAGCTGTGGGAGCACCACAGGTGCGGAACAGCTGACTTTTATATATGGTGATGTCGCCGGTAGGCGACATGTCCGTTTTAATAGAACTGATGTGCTCCGATCTTGATTCCTTTGCCGGAACCGGTGTTGAAGTACATGGCACTTCCGATCGGATTCTCTCCTGCCAGAGCTGCGTCTGCTGCATCATAACAGCTACTGGGGATGGAGCCATTTGCGATGACGCTGTCCAGCCAGCCGGAACCTGCCGGGCTGAACTGACCACTCTCATAAATAACGCCTTTGATCGTGCTTGCGAAGGAGCTGCTGGCCACACGGTTCATAACAACCGCGCCCACGGCCACTTTTCCGTCCCAGCTCTGGTTGCCTGCCTCGCAGTAGATCAGGCCGGCGAGAAGCTCGCGGTCGCTGGATGAGGCGCTGGTGGATGTGTCGGTGGTGTCAGAAGAGCTGCTGTCATCGTAACTCGTGTCGGAGCTGCTGTCATAGGAGCTGCCATCGTCGTAACTTGTGTCGGAGCTGCTGTCATAGCTCGTGTCATAGGAACTTCCATCGTCGTAACTTGTGTCGGAGCTGCTGTCATAGGAGCTGCCATCGTCGTAACTTGTATCGGAAGAGCTGTCGGTGTATGAGCTTCCGTCGTCATAACTGCCGTAGCTGGTGTCGTAGCTATTGTCGCTGTAGGAGCTTCCGCCGTCGTAGCTGCCATAGCTGCTTCCATCGTCATAGCTGGTATCATAGCTGCTACCGCTGTAGGAATCGCTATAGGAACTTCCATCGTCGTAGCTCATATCACTGTAGCTGCTGTCATAGCTTCCAGAATTGCTGGAACCGCTCACACTGCCATAAGCATCTCCGGTAGATACAGCCTTATCCAGAATCGTGGTTTCCATCACATCCTCAGCCGGCACATAAGCCACGGTAGCGTCATCCATCTGCACCTCTACCCAGGAGCCGTCATTGCTGAGAACCTCATACTCTTTTCCTGCTGACACAGTCGCCAGAACCTCAGAAGAACCGTCCGGCGCTGCAAAAAGACTCACGCCATCCCAGTAAGTTTTTACACCCTCGGAACCGTAAACACCGGCAAGATTCTTTGCGTCCTCGCCAAAGGCAAGGCAGTCATTTCTCACATAACCTTCCACGCCGCCGGAGATCACAAGAGACCAGGTCTCCCCTCTCTCTATCACATCAGCAGAAGCCGCCGTCGTCAGATAGCCGACGATCGTGCTGTCCTCAGAAGCGGCCGCGCGGATATTTACTGCCTCCACCACATTGGCCACTGCCCGGTAAGCCCAGACATCGTCGCTGTATGTATCATCCGCATAGACCGGAAGCGCCGTAAGAATCGAACAGGCCGCAATGGTCGCCGCAGAAATCAGTACCTTCTTTATATGATTACCTTTCATAAATTACCTCCTGAATGAATTGCAGAAGCTGTTTTTTCTACAATTCCGTTACAAATATTACAAATTTGTTAAACTTTGTTACAGGAGCATTTTACTATAATGACAGGGGTTTGTCAACTGATTTCTCGGGGTGGGGGAGGGTGGCAAAAAAAGAACCTCCGCAAAACAAAGAGTTTTCTCTGTTTTGCCGCGGCCTTCATGCCTTTACCAGACACGTCTTCTTATAAAAAGCCATTCCATAACTCAACACAGTTCTGTAATCTTCTGTTTTGATCTTGTCTGCATATCTTTTTTCTCTGATCTGAGCCAGAGCCTTCTTACAATCTGCTTCCAAATGAGCTTCTGCATTTGAGACTTTCACCTCGATCACGACCGCTTTCCTGGCGGCTCTGTCTTTCACTGCAATATCAGAACGCCCCAGACCATTTTCAAAATTGGACTCTACAATATAGCCTGCTTTCGATAAGAGACCGATTAAGATTGCATGGTAAAAGCTTTCCGAATAGTCATGATAACTGATGGTTTCCTCAAACACATCTTCAATCTCTCTGTTAGGTATTTTTAAAAAGCATTTTTTTCTGCCTGCAAAAGAGCTGTCCCTGTATAAATCCTTCGTCAGATAGCCGGATGCATAAAGCAGGCTCCAGATATTTGATTCGGAATCCATCACTTCGTCATAAGTCAGATTTTCCGAAAGCTCCTCCAGAACAGACTCACCCTGAAGCAGTCTCTCAAATTTTTCCGAAACATCATATTCCTGTTTGCTTAAAAACTCTCTTATAATGGAATTACTGCTGCTGTTTATCTAGTAATCAAAAGGTTCAGAGGCATGATCTACGATTTTAGCATTTCTTATATTGGAACAAAATATCGGACAATATTTTCAATGCCTTGATCATCATCGTCTTATCGATGTAGTAGTATTCCGACGACGCAAGGCAGTAGTTAGACACTCCGATGGGCAGGGGCAGCTTCGGCGCACGCTCCTTTTTGCGGAAAGCGCCCGTCTTGAGCCGCTGATCTGCCGGCTTCTCTGTGCCAACCGGGATCATCCAACAATTGCTCATCTTTTTGGCACCGGTGATTCTTCCATCCTTGCAGAGCGTCGCAACTCTCCGCTCTGTTATATTCCAGCGTACTGCTGCTTCTCTTACTGAGAGCATTTCAGCCATAGGACACCTACACGCATAATATCATAAATAGATTATACCCAGCTTAAAAGAATACTGTCAATGAGTTTCGGAATCATGTCATTCTGAAAACGGTATTGTTCTTTTAATGTAAAAAAACACGCAGAAGACTTCTCCCTTTCTGCAAGTCTTCTGCGTGCATTTTAATTTTCTATTCTTTTTTCAAAATCAATGGCGAAGTCTGCTTCTCCGTCTTCTCTCTCCACCATGTAGCCGGAAATGCCGAAGACTTTTTCCACATGGTCACGGGTTAGGACTTCCTGGGGGGTGCCGTGGCTGAGGACGCGGCCTTCTTCCATGAGGTAGAGGGTGTCGCAGTAGTAGGACGCCAGGCGCAGATCGTGAATCACGATGAGGATGGTCTTGCCGCTCTGCTTCAGATAATTGAGAAGGAAGAGCTGATGGCAGATGTCCAGGTGGTTCGTGGGCTCGTCAAGAATGATCGTGTCCACACCCTGGGCTACCGCCCGGGCAAGGAAGACCATTTTCCGCTCGCCGCCGGAGAGTGTCTGAATGTTTCGCCCGGAAAAATCGGTGATTTTCAGCTCCTCCATAGCATGGCGGATGATCTCTTTGGAGGAAGTTTTCTCTTTTTTCCGATTATAGAGGGCCATGCCGATGATATCTTCAACGGTGAAGTCAAAGACGCAGGCCGTCTCCTGACCCACATAGCCGAGCTTTTCGGAAAGCTCCTTGCGGGTCATTTTCCCTGTGTCCTGCCCTTCCAGAATGATCTTTCCCTCTTTCATCGGCGCGATGCCGAAGACGGTCTTTACCAGCGTAGATTTTCCGCAGCCGTTGGGGCCGACGATACCGGTAATCTTGCCTTTTTCCACGGAAAGATCAACTCCGTGGAGGATCTCCTTCCGCCCGTACTGCACATGGATATTTTCAAAATCAAGCACCACGGCCGTTCCCTCCTCTGCTCTTTGCAGCCATAAGATAGAAGAAAAACGGTGCTCCCACAAAGGCTGTGATAATACCAAGGGGCAGTTCTGCCGCGCCAAAAAGACCGCGGGCAGCTGCATCCGCCCAGATCAGGTAAGTCGCTCCGAAGATCGCACTCAGAGGAATGATTACCTTATTGTTGCTGGTTCCGGAAAGGAGGCGCACGATATGAGGCACCATAAGGCCTACGAAACCGATGATTCCGGTGACAGAAACCAGAGAAGCCACGATAATGGCGCAGACCACAAACATCCAGCGCCGGAAATTTTTCACATCCACACCCATGGCGGCGGCGTCCTCGTCTCCCATCATCATGAGGTTGAAGGTGCCGCTTTTCCAGGTGAAGCAGATACAGCCAGACAGCACGCCCACCGCGGGAATCCACAAGGTATTCCACTGAGCCGCCGCCAGGCTTCCCATCTGCCAGTTATATACGGCAGAAATGCTCTCCGGACTCTTGGCCAGAAAGATGAGAAGGCTCGTGATGGCGCTCATCACTGCATTGACTGCCGTTCCGGAAAGAAGCAGCGTCATGGGCTGAATTTTTCCGCCGCCTCCGATCTTCGCCATGCTGTAAACGCAGGCAAAGGCCACCAAAGCGCCGCAGAGAGCCATAGCCGTGGTCTGATACTGTCCCCTGAAAAAAGGAATCGGCATCAGCAGCGCCCAGGCTGCTCCTGCCGATGCTCCGGAGGAAACTCCCAAAATATAAGGTTCTGCGATGGGGTTCAGTACCAGCGCCTGCATGGCAGCTCCACAAATCGAAAGGCCGGCGCCGCAGCAGACACCAAAGAGCACTCTTGGCAGACGGATGTTCCATACGATCTGATAAAAAGATTTCTCCCACAGACCCGCCTCTGTTCCTTTTCCTTGGAAAAAGAGCTGGTCAACCAAAATCCGGTAAACGGTGCCCATATCGATGGACGCAGAGCCCACCGATATGACAGCAACCATGGAAAAAAGAAGAAATGCAATAAGAATCGGAAACAGAATACCTTCTCGAAGTTTGATTCCTTTCATCTTTTCCAGAAACCTCTCTTACTCAGTGAAGCAGTCCGGATAGAAAGCTTCTGCGAAATCCTGGCAGGCAACAACTGCGCTCAGGTCGTGCATAACATATGCCAGCGGAACAACCACATAGTTCTGGTTTTTAACAGCAGGTACGTCTGCCAGAGCAGCATTGTTGGTGATGAAGTCCATGTTCTCCTGAACCTGGCCCTCTACGCCGTAATCGTTAAAGATGATAACATCCGGATTTGCAGTTACCAGAGTCTCAACGCTGGTGGTAAACCATCTGGAATCGGACATTCCTTTGGTGGTGTTGATTCCGCCAGCCAGCTCGATGAGGTTGCTCTCAAGACCTGCGGAGGTAGTGTAAATCTCGTTTCCGCTCAGGCTGTCCATAACGAAAGCTTTTACTTTGTCCTCTTCTTTGACATCTTTGACTGCATCCTGGATCTCGGAGATCTGTGCTTTGGTATCCTCGATGAGGGCCTCTGCCTTATCCTCTACCTTGAAGATTTTACCCATATTCTCGATATCCTGGTAAATGCTGTCCATGGTCTCGTCTGCTACAACGGTACCGTTCAGAGCGTAGCAGTTGATTCCTTTATCTTCCAGAGACTCAAAGGTTCCCCAGTTGGTATCTTTGAAGGCGCTGATCTCGCCAATGATCAGGTCAGCTCCGGATGCAACAGCGTTCTCCTGGGATTTCTCCAGCTCCGGGATTCCCTCGAAGTCATCTGCAACACCTTCCAGCGGAGATTTGCGTCCTTTGTTGTTCTCATTAGTTGCAACGATGTAGTCTTTTAAGCCCAGTTTCATCAGAACCTCGCCGCTGTACAGGCAAAGGATTCCTTTCGGCATCTCGGTAAAGGTGATGGTACGGTCTCCGTCCTCGATGACAACCTCGCCATAGTCCTCGTCTGCTTCGCTTGAAGCCTCGGTTGCAGTCTCGGTTTCGGTTTCAGCAGCAAAGCTGGACACTCCAGTGGTGCTTACAGCCATAATTCCGGCAAGTAACAGGGTGAGTACACGTTTCTTCATTTGTTGATTCCTCTCTTTCGTTTGATCTGAGCGGCTATCCTGACCGCGTTTTTAATTGCAGATCTTCCGATGAAATTTAGGGGGAGTGAGAACGCTCAGAGGCAAGCCAGCTCGATTCCGCTTCGCTGCATCTCGCTGTTGGCTCTCGCCAAATAGATTTCCGCGCATAAGTGCTCGTTCATGCAAGCATGACTCGCACTTACACGCAAAAATCTGCTTGTCTCTGAGCTGGGCACAAAAATAGGAACCTCCCCGGTTCCACTTGCGTAAAGCTATTCTGTGATTGGCTGGACAGCAAAATACGCACATACTCTGCTTTGCTGCTCCAGAATACCCACGATATAAAACTTCCGCACAGTGCATATCTTCCCACCGAAGATCACTGTTTCAGTACAGCAGGTCTCCTGACTCGACTTCATCCTACCTTTCTCCGTCTTCCCGTTTTCACAGTGACTTCCTGGAGAAACTCGTCCGTCCTACAGTAGCGGGGGCTGTCGAAGCTTCTACTTCGTTCCCATTGCTATGATAGCAGCCTTTCGGCACTGTACTGAATCGCCTGTATTATAGCAGAGGAAAACGATTTCCGTCAAGGGGTTAGGGCAGAAAAACTTTCAAAAAAAGAAAAGACAGCTTAAAAGCCATCTTTTCTCTGTATTTCCATTCATCTTTCAATATTTCTTCTCTGCCTCTGCGCTTCATACATCAGCACCGCCGACGCAATCGCCGCGTTCAGAGACTCTACTTTTCCATACATGGGAATGCGGATGTAGGTGTCCGCGAGGTCCGCCAGCTCATCGGTGAGGCCGTTTCCTTCGTTACCGATGAGGAAGGCTGTGCCTTTTGTGTAATCCTGCTCATCGTAGGAGCCGGTGCCTTTTAAATGGGCGGCATAAGCTGAGATGCCTTTGTTTTTCAGCTCCCGGACCGTCTCACAGATATCCTCCACATAGAGGAAGGGCACCCGGTAGACGGAACCCATCGTGCTGCGGATAGTCTTGGGGTTGAAGATATCTACGGTGTCACGGCTCATGAGGATACCATTGACACCTGCTCCTTCCGCCGTGCGGAGGATAGTGCCTAAGTTTCCCGGATCCTGGATATTTTCCAGAACCATGAAAAAGGGAGCTGGATCATTAAGAAGCTTCTCAAGGCTACTCACCGGCTGGCGCACAACCGCCAGGATTCCCTGGGGGGTCATCGTGTCGGACATGGTCTTGAAAACCCGGTCCTCCACGATCTCGTACTCCCTGTCTTTTAAGACAGAGGCCTCTTCTTTTTTCAAAAATTCCTGGGAAACATAGGTTTTTACGATCCAGTCCGCCGGAGCTTCCCGGAACATCTTGACTCCTTCCACCACAAAAACACCCTGCTCCTTGCGGGCTTTGGACTTTTTCTGAAGCTGAAGGAGATTTTTCACCTGCTGGTTGGATGTGCTGGTGATCATACGGACATCGCCTTAGCGACTCTCAGCCAGTACTCCGGCAGTTCTTTCTGCATAGCCAGTGCCTCGTCGATATCGTAATCCACAAACTCGCCGCCTTTGTAGCCGACTACCCGTTTGGTCTTGCCGTCTGCCAGAAGATCTACGGCGTATGCACCCATCATTGAAGCGTATACACGGTCTTTACAGGTCGGGCTTCCACCTCGCTGCATGTGACCGAGGATCGTCGCTCTGGTCTCGATTCCGGTGGCTGCCTCAATCCGGCGTGCCATGCTGGTGGAATGACCGATACCCTCAGCGTTGATGATGATGTGGTGTTTTTTGCCGCGTTTCCGGTTGTTGATGATATTGTTGATGAGCTTCTGCTCATCGTAATCGTACTTTTCAGGAAGAAGAATATCCTCCGCGCCGTTGGCGATACCGCACCAGAGAGCGATATAACCGGCGTTACGTCCCATTACCTCGATAATGCTGCAGCGCTCATGGGAGGTGGAAGTATCACGAACCTTATCGATGGCTTCCATTGCCGTGTTGACTGCGGTATCGAAACCGATGGTGTACTCGGTGCAGGCGATATCCAGGTCGATAGTTCCCGGAACACCGATGGTGTTGACGCCGAGAGCAGCCAGTTTCTGTGCTCCTGCGAAGGAACCGTCGCCACCGATAACTACCAGTCCCTCAATTCCGTTTTCACGGCAGACCTTTGCAGCCTGTGCCTGGCCTTCCGGTGTACGCATCTCCGCACAGCGGGCGGTGTAAAGCATCGTACCTCCGCGGGAAATCGTATCAGAAACAGATCTTGCTGTCAGATCCTCGATCTCGCCGTTGATCAGACCATTGTATCCTTTATAAATGCCTTTTACATTCAGACCTTTTGCAATACCACTGCGGACAACCGCACGGATGGCAGCGTTCATGCCAGGTGCATCGCCGCCGCTTGTAAGAACTCCGATCGTTTTAATCGCATTTGCCATGATTGAACCCTCCAAAAATAAATGGTGTTTTATTGGCATGAAAACTCTGCCTTTCTTTTGCCTATGGATATTAGTTTAATTCATTTTTCCCAGATTTTCAATAGACTTTTCCACAACTTTCACATTCTGCTGCCCAAAATGCGATGCAATTTCCCGGCAGAGTGCTTCCGTCACCAGGATATCCCAGCTTCCGGCCAGTTTCTTCACCGCTTTCGGGGAACGGATGTATAAAACCACATGATCTTTTCCGTCGGAAGTCCGAAGAATATCATAGAGTTCCCGCTCTCTGGCCTTGAAATCCTCCAGGGTCGCAAACTGGATCCAGAGTTCCTTCGGAACCTCCTCGAAAGCCCAGACACGCTCGCAGACCAGCTTGCTCGGCCGGTCATCCTCGGCGTTGACGTGACCTTTGATGAAGACCTTTTTCTCCTCATCGAGAAGACTCCGGTACTTCTCATAATCCTTCGGGAAAACGATAACCTCCACGGTTCCCACCAGATCCTCCAGTGTCACAAAGGCCATGGGCTTTCCGGTCCGCGTGTACTTGACGGTTTTCGCCGTGATCATACCGCCGATGATCTGCCGGGACTCGTCCTCCACCTGGCTCTTGTTCGTCTCCTCATCGAGCTGGAAATCGCTGGTCAGGGCAGAAATGTTTTTCCGCCACATGGTCTCGTATTTTTCCAGCGGATGGCCGCTGATATAGATGCCCAAAACTTCTTTTTCAAAAGAAAGGAGCTCTTCCTTCTCGTACTCACCCACGTCAGGCAGGTGGACTTCAAACTCCTTTTTCTCCTCCTCGCCCATGAAATCAAAGAGGCTCATCTGACCGGAAAGGCTGTTTTTCCGCTCCTGGGCCACCTGATCCATGAGTGAAGCGTAGATCATCATGAGCTGACGCCGGGTAGCGCCGAGGCCATCCAGAGCTCCCGCCTTGATGAAGTTTTCGATGACACGTTTATTCAGATCCTTGCCAGTCATGCGCTCCACGAAATCTTTGATGGAGCGGAAGGTCCCGTTTTCCCTTCTTTCTTTTAACATGCCCTCGATGAAGGAACGGCCCACGCTCTTGATGGCGGAAAGCCCGTAGCGGATGCCGCCTTTTTCCACGGAAAAGCCTACCTCTCCGGTGTTGACATCCGGCGGGAGAATGGAGATTTTCATCTGACGGCAGGTATAGATATACTCGGAAACTTTTCCCGGGTTATCGATGACCGAGGTCATAAGAGCCGCCATAAACTCCGTGGGATAATAATATTTTAGCCAGGCTGTCTGATAAGATACCACCGCATAGGCCGCCGCATGGGATTTATTGAAGGCATATTTGGCGAAATCAATCATATCATCGTAAATCTTGTTGGCCGTCTTTTCGTCGATGCCGTTGGCGATACAGCCGGGCACGCCTTCTTCCCTGTTTCCGTAAACGAAATTCTGGCGCTCTTTCTCCATGACGGCCGCTTTCTTCTTTGACATCGCACGGCGCACCAGGTCACTCCGCCCCAGCGTGTAGCCGCCCAGCGCCCGGACGATCTGCATAACCTGCTCCTGGTAAACGATACAGCCGTAGGTAGGCTCCAGAATCGGCTGCAGCTGCGGGCAGTCGTAATGGATGTTTTCGGGATTATTTTTTCCCTCAATGTATTTCGGAATAAAATCCATGGGACCCGGCCGGTACAGGGAGATACCGGCGATCACGTCCTCCAGATTCTGGGGTTTCAGTTCCTTCATGAAGCTTTTCATACCCGCGCTCTCGAGCTGGAACACGCCGTCTGTATGGCCGGTTCCCAGGGAAGCCAGCACTTTTTTATCATCGTAATCGATCGCGTCCATGTCAATGGCCACGCCGGTCTCTCGCTCGATCTCCTTCTGGGCATTCTGGATGACCGTCAGGGTACGAAGCCCCAGGAAATCCATTTTCAGAAGACCCAGCTCCTCCAGAGTCGTCATCGTAAACTGGGTGATGATCGTTCCGTCGTTTGCCCGGGAAAGGGGCACATACTCGTCCACAGCCTTCTGGCTAATGACCACGCCCGCCGCGTGCATGGAGGTATGTCGCGGAAGTCCCTCGAGTCTTTTTGCCATATCGATGAGGTTTTTCACTTCCTCGTCGCTGTTATAGAGCTCCTGAAACTCGGAATTGCCCTTCAGCGCCTTGTCGATCGTGATATTAAGCTCGTTGGGAACCATTTTCGCGATGGCATCCACTCTTGCATAGGGCAGATCCATAACACGGCCCACATCCCGGATCACACCCCTGGCCGCCAGCGTACCGAAAGTGACGATCTGTACCACCTGGTCTTTTCCGTATTTCCGCACCACATAGTCGATGACCTCCTGGCGCCGTTCAAAGCAGAAATCCACGTCTATATCGGGCATGGACACCCGCTCCGGGTTCAGGAAACGCTCAAAGAGCAGGTTATAACGGATCGGGTCCAGTTTCGTGATGCCGAGTGAATAGGCCACAAGGCTTCCTGCCGCAGACCCTCGTCCCGGCCCTACCATGATATCGTGGTCCCTCGCATAGCGGATGAAATCCCACACAATCAGGAAATAGTCCACATAGCCCATGGTCTTGATGACGGAAAGCTCATATTCCAGGCGCTCGGTGAGCTCCGGCGAAGGGTCGCCGTAATGCTTCACCAGCCCTTCGTGACAGAGCTTGTTCAGATATTCCCAGGAGGTGTACTCCTTCGGAACATCAAATTTCGGCAGCTTGGTCACGCCGAACTCGATCTCCACATGGCAGCGCTGGGCAATTTTCCAGGTGTTTTCCAGAGCCTCCTTCGCGTAAGGAAAGAGGGCCTCCATCTCCTCCGGCGACTTCACATAATACTGGCCACCCTCGTAGCGCATCCGGTCCTCATCCTGAAGTTTTTTTCCAGTCTGGAGGCAGAGCAGAATATCGTGGGCCGCCGCATCCTCGGCGTAGGTGTAATGGACGTCGTTGGTGGCCACGAGATCGATGCCGAGCTCCTTGCTCATCCGAAGAAGCTGCGGATTCACCATTTTCTGCTCCGGAATGCCATGATCCTGAAGCTCCAGGAAAAAGTTTCCTTTTCCAAAGGTGGTCTCGTATTTCTTTGCCGCCCTGCAGGCCTCCTTGTACATGCCCCGGGCCAGATAGCGCTGCACCTCGCCCGCCAGGCAGGCGCTTAAAGCGATAATCCCCTCATGGTAGCGGTTCAGAACCTCCATATCCACCCTCGGCTTATAGTAGAAGCCTTCCACGAAGCCCTTGGAAACGATCTTCATGAGGTTACTGTAGCCCGTATTGTTCTCCGCCAGCAGCACCAGATGGTAATACCGATCCTCATCCTTACCAATTTCTCTGTCAAAACGAGAATTAGGTGCCACATACACCTCACAGCCCAGGACAGGGTTAATCCCCGCCGCTTTGGCCGCCCGGTAAAAATCAATGACACCATACATAACGCCGTGATCCGTGATGGCTGCACTGTCCATGCCCAACTCCTTGACCCTGGCAACATATTCTTTTATCTTATTCGAGCCGTCCAGGAGACTGTACTCCGTATGGACGTGCAGATGTGTAAATTTCAAACTTTACCTCCCTAGATTATGCCCAAAAATCTCTCCATACCATAAAGCCCAGACAGAAGACAACGCCGATGAGAAAGACCGGCGAAACCTTTTTCTCCCCGGAGCCCTTCCAGTTTTTCTCAAGATAAGCGGTACGGCCGGAATGTTTCACGATCCAGATGTAAACGGCCCCCGCAAGGCAGGTGGAAACCGCCGCAATTACCGCATAGACGCAGAAGGTATTGACCAGCGTTTCCGTCGTCATGCTCTCTGCCACCGCTGCGATGCTCTCCTCTCCGGTGAGGGGCAGAATCTTATCGGAAAGCGCTGTGATGATGACGCTGAAGCCATTGATGAGAAAATGGGCAAACATTCCATAAAAAATACTGCCGGTTCCTTCCAGAAGAAGGGCGAAGGCCACGCCGAGAGCGAAGGCATAGCCGAACTGATTGAAATTCAGATGGAAAAGGCCGAAGACAAGGCCGCTTAAGAGCGCAGCTGTAAGGATTCCTTTTTCCCGGTAATAGCCTGCAAAGACGCCGCGGAACATGAACTCTTCCAGAACAGCCGGAACCACCGCGATGCAGATAAGCTGAAGCGCTACGGAAATGATAGAAAGATCACTCCGGGTCTCCAGCACATAATTGGTGGAAAACAGCATCGTAAATACGTTCAGGCAGGTCATCAATGGCTCCAGAAGGAGTACAAAGAGAATTGTCATCAGCAGCGTGGAAATCCTGGGCGCCCTGTGAGGAATCAGTTTTCCAATGGAATCCCGTCCGATCAGAAGGCAGAGCAGCACCGGGATAAGATAGACGATCTCCGATGAGATCAGCCGTATAGATACCGGCAGTCCTGTCACAAGTCCTTTTCCAAACAGATAAAAACAGATAATGCAGACTGTCATCGTAAGAAACAGCCCGTTGGCTTTTTTACTATTAGTCATCTTCTTCCCCGCCTTCTTTTTTCACAAGTACATTCAGCCACCGCGGCCGTCCTTCGCGGACATCATCGCTCTGGTAGATCTCAAGAATCTCCAGCTCGTGTTCCAGCTGCAACAGTTTTTTCATCGTTTTTTCCGTGTAATCGCAGTAAAAACGACCGTTCCGGTACTCCTCGCCCTCTCCGTACTGGAAGGACATATAGAGAATACCGCCGGGTTTCAGCGCATCACTGACCTTCTTTAAGATGTGATGCATATCTTTTCTGGCCACATGAAGCAGCGAAGCGGAAGCCCAGATTCCGTCGAAAACCTCCTGAAACTCCATCTCCTCGAAGGTCAGGCAGAGCACATCAAGATCTGTGTAAATCTCTGCGAGACTGCACATTTTCGGTGAACCGTCCATGGGTGTCACATAACAGCCTGCCTCCTCAAGGTACCGGCTGTCACGGCCGGAACCGCAGCCCAAATCCAGAACCTCCGCATTCTCCGGAAGTCTGTCGAGGAACCTTCTCAGATGGTCCGTCATATCAAGATCGATGGTTTCTTCAAAATACTGGCTTCCCTGCCGTTCATAATAGTCTATCGAGTCCACTCTTCTTCTCCTTAAAAAAATATACTTTTATCTGGAAAAAGCTGCCGCGAAGGGATCGGGGCAGCTTTCACTTTTGAATATACTATAAAGCATTTACAGGAAGAAATCAATTCATTTCTTCACAATTTTTCCGTTGGAAATCTCGATTTTTTCCTGCTTTAAGAGGCGGCCTACGGCGCGCTTGAAGGCATTTTTCGTCAGTCCCAGCTCTTCTTTGATAAGCTCGGGATCTGCCTTGTCGGTAAAATCAAAGACTCCGCCTTTTTCTTCCAGTCTTCTCAAGACTTCTTCCGCATCCCGGTTCATCTGCTCCGGAATCCGCTCTCTGGAGCTTAAGTCCAGCTTGCCGTCGGCTTTCACAGCGGTGACGCGTAAAGAAAGGATCTCGCCTACCTGGTAATGCTCTGCGGCCTCCCGCTTCGGAATCAGTCCGGAGTAGCAGTCATCCACGGCCACGAAAGCGCCGAAATTGTTGCTGATCTCGTAGATCCGGCCGGTCACATGATCGCCTTTTTCATAGGGAGATTCTTTTTTTAGATAGTGATACACCTTCATGGTCGCGCAGAGACGGCTGCTCTTGTCGATGTAGAGGGCCACCAGGCACTCGTCCCCCGGTTCCACCTTTCTGGTCTGCTCACGGAAGGGCAGGAGAAGATCTTTCGGCAGGCCCCAGTCAAGAAATGCGCCGATTTTTCCGGTCTCTGCTACTTTCAGAAGGGCAACCTCGCCCAGCTGGATAGCCGGCTCCTCTCTGGTGGCGATGAGACGGTCCTTTGAATCTTTATATAGGAAGACTTCCAGTTGATCGCCTGTCTTCGTTCCCTCCGGAACTTCTTTTTTCGGAAGGAGCACTTCCTCCCCGGCTCCTTCTCCTTCACTTAAATATACCCCAAAATCAACAGTCTTGACCACCGTCAGGCTCTGTCTTTTTCCTAATTCCAGCATAGTACTCTCCTCTTATTCTTTCTGGTTTTACTGTTTCTCCTGAAAAACCACCACGGCGTAGGGCCTTCCCCCTGCGTCTGTCAGCGCCACCGTCAAGCGGCCATCCTCTCTGGCCACTCTGGGGACGATAACGTCGTGAAGCATCGCTGCCTTCTTGTACTCGGTCTGCATTTCCTTCAGCGCAAAACCTTCCGGCAGATATTCTTCTGCCATCTTGATGTACTGGGCATTGTTTACATGGTGGTTGATATCCAGATGGTGCTTCGCCACCTGGAAAGATTCCCGTTCTTCAGTTTCTTCCGGCATACGGATCTTCCGATCCGCATATTTCATAGGAAACTTCTCTTCTATCCGGAAGCACGCTTCCTGTTCCTGATCCACCTTCACCGGTCTGCCCGTCTCCGTATCCATGTAAATCCAGATAGAATTGGCATAAACCAGACATTCGCCGTCTTCCCCTGTCATCGTGAAATTTCGATAGCCGAAAAAGCCATGGAAATCGTAGGGCCAGGTGCTGATGGTCACTTTCTCGCCCAGCTTCGGGAACCGTACCGGAACGATCTGCCAGGAGGATAAGATCCAGGCACGCTTCATGGCGCTCAGGCGGGCAATGTTCATGCCCACAGCCTCGGAATGGAAGGTGCTGCAGTCCTGGAAGTAATCGATGACGGAACCAAGAGTGAGGTTGAGGTGCGTGTCCACTTCGCTGAAGCGGATGCGGCTGGTGAATGAATACATGGTGGGGTGCCTCCTGTAGGTGAGTTGGATTCCCGGAGGGGCTGTGCGGCAGAGCCGCAAGCGCCTGGCTGGCGGGAAGTGGATTCCCGGTATAGCTGTGCAGCTGACGCTGCAAGCGCTTGGCTGCGGGAAGTGGATTCCCGGTATAGCTGTGCAGCTGACGCTGCAAGCGCTTGGCTGCGGAAGGGTGGCTTCTCACTACTCCGCCGGGCATATAAGCTCAAAAGCTTCGCTTTTTCGTTTTGCGGCATTCGCCGCATACAGAAATAAGCAGATGACCCAGAGTGTGAGCAAGCTCCCATCCGGGTCAACCGCTTATTTCTGTGCCCGGCTCATTGCTAGATAAAAAAAAGGATTGCCTTTTTCCAAGACAATCCTTAACTGGGCTACAAGGATTCGAACCTTGAAATGACGGAGTCAGAGTCCGTTGCCTTACCGTTTGGCGATAGCCCATCGTGACACTTTCGTGTGTTGCTTTTCTTTGTTGCTCTGTCGTGTCCCTCACAACACAATGAATTATATACCACGTTTCCGGATTCGTCAACCCCTTTTTTGAAATTTTTTTAAAAATTTTTCCAATTTATTTTTCGTTGTCCGGAAACCCGCATAAAACCGGGCTTTTTCAGTGTTTTTGATTTTTAAATTTTTCGGATTTTCCGGTTTTTCAGGTCATTTCCTTGAAAAGCCCTTTGTAGATGCTTTTAAACTTTTGACCCTGGCATTGCAGATTTGGCTAGCCAAACCCCACTTCCCTGAGTATAATGGAAGGGAAACAACGTTATCAAAATGTCTGCTTGCTGCGGCATTTTCCGGGAGCAGATATTTTCTGCTCCCCTTCTTACTGTTAGGGGGAGATACTTATGACTAACTTTCTGGTCAAACATTTTGTACGGAACTACCAGAACACCGAGGATCTGGAAGTCCGGACCGCTTACGGCATCCTGGCCGGGGTTGTGGGAATCATCTGCAACCTGTTTCTCTTCGCTGTGAAGTTCATTTCAGGAAGCCTGCTCCACAGCGTGGCCGTCACCGCTGACGCCTTCAACAACTTTTCCGACGCCGGTTCTTCGATTATCAGTCTCGTGGGCGTCAAGATGGCAGAAAAGCCAGCCGACCGGGATCATCCTTTCGGCCACGGGCGGATCGAGTACATCGCGGCCCTGATCGTCGCCTTCCTGGTTCTGGATGTGGGCTTTGGCTTTTTCAAGGATTCCTTTGAAAAAATTCTGCATCCCGAAGAGCTGACTTTCCATGCCGTTTCTGTGGTGATTCTGATTCTTTCCATCGGTGTCAAATTCTGGATGAGCTGTTTTAACCGTTCCCTTGGAAAAAAGATTGATTCCAAGATCATGATGGCCACCGCCGCTGACGCCATGGGCGATATGATCACCACTTCCGTCACGATCCTGTCCATCCTGATCTTCCACTTCTTCCATTTGAATGTGGACGGTCTCATCGGCCTTATCGTGGCTGCCATCGTCATATGGGCAGGTGTCGGCATCGCCAGAGATACGCTTTCCCCGCTGATCGGAGCTCCGGCTGATCCGGAAACCTGCGCGGCCATCACAAAAATGGTAGAAAGCTACGACGGCATCATGGGAACCCACGACCTCATCGTACACAACTACGGACCCGGCCGGAGCATCGCTTCCATTCACGCGGAGGTGCCGCAGGATGCGGATATCCGCGCTTCCCATGAGATCATCGACAAAGCCGAGCGGGAAGTCAGCCAGAAGCTGAACATTCTCCTGATCATCCATATGGATCCCATCGAAACCCACGACAAACGGGTGCTCGCGGTCCGCTCCCAGGTCGATGAGGCGGTCCATGCCGTTGATCCGGAGCTTTCTTTCCACGATTTCCGCATGATTGACGGAAAAAATCAGATCAATCTCATTTTTGACCTGCTGATTCCGGACAAGATCAAAGACCCGAATGAGATCAAAAATCAGGTCGTCAAGGCCCTGAAGAAAAAAGATCAACGTTACAATTGCATCATTACGATGGATACGGATTTTATTTCCCGCTGACGGGCATATTTTTTATGTCTACCCTGCTGTTGTTCTACAAGCAGCTTTCCGGATGGAGCGCTGTCTATTATATAGAAAAAAGAGGTAAATCACTATGAGCACAATGAATCTGACACTGCTGACCGATTTCTACGAGTTGACGATGATGCAGGGGTATTTCAAATCCCAGAACAATGAAAAAGTCGTCTTCGATGCTTTTTACCGTAAAAACCCCTGTGACGGCGGTTATGCCATCGCGGCAGGCCTCGATCAGGTCATCGATTACATCAAAAATCTCCGTTTTTCCAAGGAGGATGTGGAATATCTCCGCGGTCTTAAAGTTTTTGATGAGGATTTTCTGGAGTACCTGGAAAGCTTTCATTTCACCGGCGATATCTACGCCATCCCGGAAGGCACCATTGTCTTCCCCAGGGAGCCGCTGATCAAGGTCGTCGCCCCTATCATGGAGGCCCAGCTCGTGGAGACCGCTATTCTGACGATCCTCAACCATCAGAGCCTTATCGCCACCAAGGCAGCCAGAGTTGTTTACGCAGCAAAGGGTGACGGCATCATGGAGTTTGGTCTTCGCCGCGCCCAGGGCCCGGATGCAGGCGTTTACGGTGCCCGTGCCGCTGTCATCGGCGGCTGTGTCGGCACCTCCAACGTGCTCTGCGGCCAGCTTTTTGACGTGCCGGTAAAGGGAACCCACGCCCACAGCTGGATCATGAGTTTCCCGGATGAGTATACCGCTTTCAAAACCTATGCGGATCTTTATCCCAATGCCTGCTGCCTCCTGGTAGACACCTACGATACGCTGAAATCCGGCGTTCCCAATGCCATCCGCGTTTTCAGGGAGATGCGTGAGGCCGGTATTCCTCTGAAAAATTATGGCATCCGTCTGGACAGCGGCGACCTGGCCTACATGTCCAAGCAGGCGAGAAAGCTTCTCGACGCTGCCGGTTTTGAGGATGCTTACATCTCCGCTTCCAGTGATCTGGACGAATACCTCATCGACAGCCTGAAAACCCAGGGAGCCAAGATCAGCTCCTGGGGTGTCGGAACCAACCTCATCACCAGCAAGGACTGCCCGGCTTTCGGCGGTGTATACAAGCTGGCTGCCGTTCAGGACGCTGAGACCGGCGAATTTATCCCGAAGATCAAGCTTTCCGAGAACACCGAGAAGATCACGAACCCGGGCAACAAGACCATCTACCGGATCTACGACCGCCAGACCGGCAAGATCCGCGCCGATCTCATCTGCCTGGCTGACGAGACCTTCGATGATAAGAAGGATATGATCATCTTCGATCCTCTGGAGACCTGGAAAAAGACAAAGATCCACGCCAACACCTATACCTTGAGAGAACTTCTTGTTCCTGTATTCAAGGGCGGCGAGTGTGTATACACGTCTCCTTCCGTTATGGAAATCCGTGATATCTGCACGAAGGAGAAGGACACCCTCTGGGATGAGACCAAACGTCTCGTGAACCCGCATGAGGTTTATGTGGACCTTTCTGATAAGCTTTATAAGATTAAATCGGAGCTGCTGGAGAAGATGGGCAGAGAGGCGTTGGAATACTAATTTAATAAAGATATATGAAAGCCCGGGAGTGTATACCGTGTATACATGGCCCGGGCTTTTGGTATATATGATTATAGGTGGCTTCGAGGACGCACTCCATCCCGATTCCGCCAGGCTTTCAGTTGCGGTGGGGCGAAATTCTAAGGCTTGCGGGAATCTGCTAAAAGCATTCGTGGAAATCCATAACTCGCTTCGCTCAGACAATGGATTTCCGCTCATAACGCAGATTTCCGCGAGCCAAGAATTTCTGCCCCGCCTCCACATGACGCCTGACTGGAATTGGGATGGGGTGCTGGTATACGCCAAGATTAAATACTGTACTATAAAACGTATTTTATATTACTTCAAAAATTAGAATTTTTTCTCTCTCATTATTTCCTCCAAAAAGATCCCTTGTATCGATTTCGTCGTAAAACAGGAGCTGTTCTTCTGTCATCAGACAGCTCAGGTATTCTTCGGACGGATAGTAGAAAAACAGCAGAAGCTCACGAGGATTTTCGTAGTAGGAAGCGTAGATCTGGGCGAGAACTTTCTGAAGGAGTTCCACGGAAAAGGGATTAAAAAAATAGCAGCGATCCACTTCTGTCGATACGGGATAGGTTTCGGCTGCTTTCATTTCAAAGGCAGTCCGGTTCCCTGAAACGGCATGGAGCCTGTTTTCTTCTGCCCCGGAAAAGATCCGTTCATCGTATTCCACACCGATGGAATGGCAGCGAGTCTGGTAGGATAGATAAAAGCAGACTCTCCCTTTCCCGGTGCCATAATCCAAAAGAGTATTTCCTTTTCCGATAAGGCCGCTGTTTGCCAGGCGTTCTAACACAGAATAGGGTGTCGGTTCGTAGGGATAGCGGTACTGGTCTGCGTGGGAATCATCGCGGCCAGTGGTTTTGATTTTTAGCAGTTTGTCCCATTGGGATTCGGTTTCATTCATAGAGTCACATCTCCTGGGTATTATTCTTTCTGGAAGATATCTCATCAATAAATTTGCTTTCCATATTTATCTATGTTCTCCAAAAGATACTTATTTTTTATGGAATCATAATCGAAAATATCAATTTTACGGAGTGTTTCGATCTCTTCCAGATCCTCCTCCAGTTTTAAAATATCTTTACAGCCTTTTACTGCAAAATCAATATCACTGGTTTTTCTGGCCGTTCCCGTGGCAAAGGAACCGATCAGAAGTAGATGTGCACCCCATTTTTCTGACAGATCCGGGTAACATGGCCGATCAGTGTGTCGATACTCATTGTTGACATGGCAAGAACCTCCTTTTTACCCAATATAGCATATCTGGAAATCATTGAAAACAGAAAACAACCCTACTTTCGGGCTTTCTCGTGTCTTTCCACCTCAGCATCCAGTCTCAAAATATGCTTCTGCCTGGAAGAGAGCAGTTCTCGTTTTTCTTTCTCATCCAGATTTTTGGCCGGGTCTTCCATGGTGGGGGTTCCTCTTCGCAGTGCCCGTTCGTACCAGAAGGAGGCCGCGGCCAGATCTTTTTCTGTGCCTTTGCCTTCTGCATAGCATCTGGAGACAATTTCCATTACGGAAGGATTTCCGCTCCAGGCCACCTGAATGTAGAGAGGAAATGCCTGGTCCCAAAGACCTGTTTTTTCATATTCTCTCGCCAGAAACAGCTTTGCTTCCAGCTCGCCCTCTTTTGCCAGTCTACTGAACCCCAGAAATCCCGGATTCTGTGCCTGGTCAAGCTCTAACGGAAACAGATTTTTTTCTGAAGCTTTTTTACTGAATATTTTTCCAAAGAACCCTGGTTTTGGGGCATTTTTCTCCTGTTCTGCTCTCCGAAGCAGAACTTTCTGCGCCGGTTCATAGCTCAGTTCCTGAGACTTCCGAAACCATTCCAAAGCCTCTTCCTGCGAATCCGAATAAAGTAAAACGCCAAGATAATACTGAGCCTCTCTACTTCTGCCTTCTGCAGCCTTTCTAAGCCAGGTCTCACGGTTCTCTTCCACTATTCCTTTTAACTTAAGAAACTCTTCTTCATTCAGACAATCTGCTGCTCCGGAATGCATTTTTTGAGCCTCGCTGCGCATTTTCAGGTCATAATCCAGTGCAATGATATATTGCTGATCTGCGGTCAGCGAATCCTCCGGATAAACATAGTCAAATTCATGGGAATATGAAACACTCCTGGGAGTTAGATATCTTGTCCATGCTCTCTTCTGCCAGAAATATGCGGAACTATCTGATGATCCATGAAGAACTCCCCTATAGCGAAAGTGAATAGAACTCACATTATAATAAACCGAAAGCTGAAGCTGCGCTTCTTTTTCTCCGCTGACAGCTGCTTTCTGGATCCACTGAGGTTCACTCTCGGACAAGGGAATCCCATGTCTTTTACATGCACGGATATCCATTTTTTCCTGTTCCAGCTGATAACAGCTCTCTCCCAGTTCTGCCAGTTCCCGCACGACGGAGGGCCAGAGGTTTGCTGGCTGCTTTACGCTCACCTGCTGCAGGTCTGACAGCCCAATCTCATCCATGAAAGAATCTGAACCATATTTATGTATCTGGCTGAGATCAAAACTACTGATATCCAGTGTTTTCAGACTGTCACAGCCACTGAACATATGCCTCATGATTTCTGTTTTACGGGTATCGAAACTGCTCAAATCCAGGTTTTCCAGACTTTTGCAATTACAGAACAGGGCATCCAGGCTTGTCACATGACTTGTATCAAAATGACCCAGATCCAGTGTTTTAAGACTCTCACATTCAGCAAACATATACCCCATATCTTCCACCCAACTGGTATCGAAACTGCTGAGATCCAGTGTTATCAGGCTGCTGCATTTTCCAAACATATGATGCATGTTTTCTGTCCGGTCGGTCTGCAAAAATCTGAGATGGAAAATGTTTAGCAGATTTTTGTATCCGTAAAACAAACAACTACAGTTTCTGTTTGCTGTAACAGGCCCATTTGCAGCAATATACAGACTCGCTCCTGTAAATTCCCATTTTATCCATGCCATGACGCTGCCATTCTGTTGTTCTGATACATCCCAGGCATCTTCTCCGATATTTTCTTTCTTGTTCTGGAAATAGATAGTTGCGATCTGTTTCCGGTCCATTTTTCTTCCAAAAACATAGTCTGTATTGCGGCTCGCCATGAGAATATTGTCTCCGGGCTGCGCCGGTTTGAAGATTTTACTGCCGGACTTGGAAAGCGTGCAAAGGGAACGGTGGTTTGTATAATCTTTGCTTTTGTCAAAGCCGCAGCTTCTGCATTTATTGGTTTCGTTTTTTAATTATACCTACTATAAACACTTTTGAAAACCATTATTTTTTTCCTTTTTTGCGAAAAAAAGTCTCCTTGCAGAGATCACGTTTTCTGCAAAGAGACTTTCGTTTTTTATCATTCGCCCAGAATGGCTTTGAGATCCTCTTCCGGAGTGGTGATAGGGGCAATATTAAATTTTTCCACAAGGAAATTCAGTACGTTGGGAGAGATAAAGGCCGGGAGTGTGGGCCCCAGACGGATATCTTTGATTCCCAGGTGAAGCAGGGTCAGAAGGATGCAGACCGCTTTCTGCTCGTACCAGCTTAAAATCATGCTCAGGGGCAGGTCGTTGACGCCGCAGTCAAAGGCGTCTGCCAGAGCGAGGGCGATCTGAATCGCGGAGTAGGCGTCGTTGCACTGGCCGATATCCATGACTCTCGGAAGGCCTCCGATCGTACCGAGATCCAGGTCGTTGAAGCGGTATTTGCCGCAGGCCAGGGTCAGGATCACGGTGTCCGGCGGAGTCTGTCTGACAAATTCCGTATAGTAATTCCGGCCTGGACGGCTTCCGTCACAGCCTCCCACCAGGAAGAAATGGCGGATCGCGCCGGATTTCACCGCATCCACGACCGTATCGGCAACGGAAAGGACGGTATTTCTCGCAAAACCGGTCATGACTTTGCTGCCGCCGTTAATTCCGTGAAATTCCCGGTTTTCCCCATAACCGCCGAGCTCCAGAGCTTTCTCGATGACGGGCGTGAAATCCTTGTCCTCGCCGATGTGGCGCATTTCCGGGTAGCCGACCACCTCCGTCGTAAAGACGCGGTCCGCGTAGCTGGCTTTAGGCGGCATGAGACAGTTGGTGGTAAAAAGAATCGGGGCAGGCAGATCGGCGAACTCTTTCTGCTGATTCTGCCAGGCCGTACCGAAGTTGCCTTTAAGCTGTCTGTATTTTTTCAGCTCTGGATAGGCGTGGGCGGGAAGCATCTCCCCGTGGGTATAGATGTTGATACCTTTTCCTTCGGTCTGCTCCAGAAGAAGCTTGAGATCATAGAGATCATGGCCGGAGATCACGATGAAGGGGCCTTTTTCCACCGTGAGCGTCACCTCCGTGGGTTCGGGATTTCCGAAGGTCTCCGTGTTGGCCTTGTCCAGCATGGCCATACATTTCAGGTTCACCTCGCCCACTTCCAGAACGATGGGCAGAAGCTCATCCATTCCCCAGTCGTCCATGCCTACAGCGAAGAGTGCTTTATATAGGAAGCGATGGATCTCTTCATCCTTATAGCCCAGGACTGCCGCATGGTAAGCGTAGGCCGCCATGCCGCGGATTCCGAAAAGGATCAGGGATTTGAGGGAACGGATATCCTCGTCCGCAGTCCAGAGCTTTTCCATATCGTAGTCGTTATTTTTGCCGCATGGGGATGCACAGACAGCGCAATCCGGAATCAGTCGCGCCTTCTCCTCTTCCACCCGGTCGATGAGACGCTGCAGAGCCTCGTTGTCAAAATTTACATTGGTAAGGGTGGCAAAAAGGCTTTCCACCACAATGGCGGCTGTTGAATCCTTCAGGGCCCACTCATTTCCGTCCGTGGATCTTGCCAGGCCGATAAGGGCGCCGGTGAGCTGATCCTGAAGTCTGGCGGTATCTTCTTTTTTCCCACAGACACCTGCTTTTCCGGTACAGCCGCTGCATCCGGCTGTCTGTTCACACTGATAACAAAACATAGTTTTCCTCCTTAAATTTTCTGGTTATTCGAGCGTCACTATTTTTTTTAACGTTTGGACCTGCGCAATTTTTATTCCTGCGAGCAACGAGCCAATCAGCCATGCTTGCATGGATATTTGACTTGATTGTGGCTCCAAATTATACAATTTCTCCTCGGGGGCTGATTGTTATGATCTTCAGCGGAATATCTTTCCTGCTCTTCTCCAGTGCTTTTTTCACTGCGTTGGTGAGGCCCCCGCAACAGGGAACGGTCATGCGGGTCACGGTGATGCTTCGGATGTCGTTGTACCTGAAAATCTCCAGCAGTTTTTTGGAATAGTCCACGTCATCGAGCTTCGGGCAGCCAATGAGGGTCACTTTTCCCCGGATAAAATCTTTGTGGAAGCTTCCGTAGGCGTAGGCCGTACAGTCCGCGGCGATGAGAAGGTCGGCTCCGTCAAAGTAAGGCGCATTGGGCGCTACCAGCTTGATCTGCACCGGGAAATTCGAGAGCTGGCCGGGCATGGACACCTCGGAAACAGGCTCGTCATGCTCGATGGTCTGACAGACCGTACCCGGGCAGCCGCAGGGCAGAGGCTCTTTCTTCGCGGCTTTCGCAGCCAGCACAGCTGCCTCGTCGTAAGCCGGAGCTTCTCTCTCCTCAAAGGAAATGGCGTTCTCCGGACAGGCCGGCAGACAATCGCCCAGGCCGTCGCAGTAGTGCTCGTGGAGCAGCTTGGCTTTGCCGTTTACCATACCGATGGCCCCTTCGTGACAGGCGCTGGCGCAGAGGCCGCAGCCGCTGCATTTTTCTTCGTCGATGCTGATAATTCTTCGGATCATGTGAGGTCTCCTTATAATCTATTTGTTGAAAATCTGCGGGAGCTTTATGAAAAAATGAGTTTACAGATTTTCGCTGCGTCGTTTGGTTCTGAGATGATTATAAGGGAGAAGAAGGATTTATAATGTTGCAGAGGTCACATTTTGGGATGGATTTTTGTTCCAGAGGCGGCTATCGTTATTTTTCGTTCTGTATGCTATAACGGAAATCTATTAGACAGCCCCTGGATAAAGTATTATCTTTGGAAGGCTGATTATACAAAAACCATGTGAGAATTTTTGGAGGCTCACATGGTTTTTATGGTTCTACTTTTTATATCTGTTAATATATTTTTCTATATTTCTGTGAATATTTAAAGCCTGACTTCTGCTTCTCTTACACCCTTCTTATAAGATCCGGAAACAATTTCGGTCATAATCGATGAGGCCTTCTTTTTTCATCTTTGCCAGCTCTCTTGTGAGGGCGCTCCGGTCAGCACAGAGATATTCTGCCAGCTCCACTCTCCCTAAGGGGCTTTCAAAATAGCGGGAATGCTGGGTTTCAGCCTGGAGTGAAAGGTAGGCGAGGATTTTTTCCCGGAGAGTCTTCTTGGAGATCACCTCGACCTTGCGGATGAGCTCCTGGTTTTTTTTCGCGATAACACGGACCATATTTTCGATCAACCGATGATGAAACACGCAGGCCATATTGCAGCTTCGCATGACACGGTCAAAGGGAAGGAAGAGAATCTCTGCGTCCTCCGAAACCTGAAATGTCACCGTGGAACGGCTGTCGTTCCCGCAGGCGAAGGTCTCTCCGAAAAGCTCATTTTTCCGCATGCGGACCAGAAGCGTCTTATTTCCCCAGAGGTCTTCCTTTATCATATCGACGGCTCCGGAGAGGACGATACCGATGTGCTTCATATTTTCCTGCTCGAAGGCGATGATCTCGCCTTTGCTGAAAGTGGCGGTGTGATAGGTGATGCAGTCCAGCATAGGGCGACGGTCTTGTTGGGCGATGCCTTCAAAGAGAGGAGTGTCTAAAGATAGTAGCTTGTTTTCCATTTTCATAAAATTGCGTAAACCTTTGCTTTTTGGTTTGGATTATAAGGTATTTTTAGCTTTACGTCAAATTTTAGACTGGGAGAGTAAAACTATATGGTAGTTATGGCTAGACACCTCGAGTTGATATTTATTGGTAAATAGATGCTTATGAAAGATAGAATTCTTCCTCTTCTAAATAGAGTAAATTGTGGGATATGTTTTGTCCAGAATGGACATAGATAGGTTAAATGCTAATTACATATGCGCGCGGAAATCTTCCAGAGTGGTGGCTTTTGTTGCAGTGAGAAGCCATGACTTAAGCTTCTGCGGATTTTTTTCTATTTTCATCTGGCTTTTCAGGTCTTCTGGCACAGGGAATTTGGATTCAAGAATTGTAAAAATACTTTCTAAAATACCTTCCTGTTTTTCTTTTTGCAACATCTCTTCCAACAGCATATAACGTTCCTCCATTGCACGACTGCTTTTGATCTTCTCAATGTGACGCTGGACCAGTTTTATGAAGGAGTTTGCCTCTTCTTCGGGAATCGTCTTGCGCCCGGAATTTTTCACATAGTTCAAAAATTCCATAAGCTCGGATGAAATCCCTTCTTCTTTTTCGCCTCTGGTATTCAGGTAAACCGTTACCACTCCGTCTGTGACCGCCTTGCCTGTCTCTTCACAGTATGTACGGGTATAATAGCGGTAAAACCCTTCTCCGAACGGATCAAAATCACAGATAAAAATGACGTAAGTATCCGGCAGATTTTCATAGGATTCTCCGGCAAGCAGAGCATCCATATCCAGCTGTGCGTGATAATATCTGCTTCTTTTGGGCAGATAATCCTGACGGACTACCTGCATTTCTACATTGTATCTCGTATGTTTTTCATCCGCGGCGTAGACGTCGAGGCGTACTCCGTGATATTCGGAATGATAGGCCATTGTCTTCTCGGTCTGTACCTGAACGCTGGCAATCGTGATTTCTAAAGAAAGTTCCAGAAGCTTCCGGCAGATCTCCCGGTCTGTCATAACTGCCGCAAACAAAAACGCATCACGAATCGTCAGATCTTTGAATTTTTTCTTTTCCATTGTTTTCCTTCCTGAAGAGGAAGAATTCTTAATGTAAGTATAAATCATATTTTGTATTTTTACAATATAAAGATGCAAAAAAAATTTATTCGAAGGAACAGGCTCGCCGCCTTTCCCTTCGAGCATCCTTTTCTGCTTAAGTTCAAAAAATAAGGGGCTTACGTCAGACTGGTTGGGTAAGACTATATGGTGGGATGGATATCCAGATATGGATGTATTTGACTTATTTTGGATTTTTAGAATTTACGGTCATGCGTTTACGGGGCTTTCTATGACTTCATTTGAACTTTTCTAATTTGCAGTCATGCATTTTAGGGGTGTTCATTGACTGCATTTGGAATTTCAGTCAAATATTTTCGAGATTTTATTGACTGCAATTGGAATTCTTATATTTACAGTCAAACATTTTTCAAAATTGCATGACTGCATTTGAGCTTTTTAAGATTTGCGGTCAACTTGGGGCCTTATTTTTAATGACTTATTTGGAAATTTTGCAATATGCAGTCAATCTAAGCTTATATACAGAAGTTCTCCATTGCACCATTTTAAAAAGCATAACATTCCCGCCTCCTCTTTTCAATTTTATAATTTTTCCCGGTAAAAATGCTCCTCAATATATGGGATCACCTCGGTAAGATCCTCAAGCTTCGCCTCAATGAGAGGCTCCAGATCCGGGGCTGATTTGAGGATGTCGGGGATCATGATGGGAAGCATGCCTGCATTCAGCGCAGAACGAAGGCCGTTCTGGGAATCCTCGAGAACCAGCGTCTTGCCCGGGTCGGCTCCCAGAGCTGCTCCGGCTTTCTCATAAATTTCCGGGTCCGGCTTGGAACGACGAACCTGATCCCCGCAGATAATCACGGAAAAATCGCCCCAGACACCGCAGCCCTTGAGCTTTTCTCGGGTTCGCTCCTGGCTGGAGGAAGTCGCTACTGCCAGGGCGAAACCTTCTTTTTTCAGAAAAGCCATCAGCTCCAGCAGGCCTTTTTTCACCGGAACGCCTTCTGCTTCCTGGATTTTCCTGCTCTCTTCCCGATAAGCCTCCGTAAATTTATCAAAGGGAAACTCCTGTCCATATACGCTTTTGAAATATTCTTCTCTGCCCTTGAGGTTCATGCCCAGAGTGTGATAAATGTTGTGCCCCAGGGGACCATAGCCCATTTTTTCCCCGGTAATATCCCAGGAGCGCTGAACTAGCCGTTCTGAATCCAGCATCAGACCGTCCACGTCGAAAATGACCGCCTGAAGAGGACATTTCTTCTGTTGTTCCATGTTATTTCGCCTTTCTGAAAAGCTTAAGAATGTATTCATTATATGATATTTGTAAAGAAGCGTCAAATGGGAAACCTTTTGCATGCAATCCGTGACAGGAGGCTTTGGGAAAGCCATGGGGGAAAATGATTATGCAAAGGGGCGGCTCGAAGTCGCGAGCCCGCCGCCCCTCTGCACTCCCCACTGGGCCCGCTTAGAAAATAAGGGGCTTACGTCACACTGGGAGTGCGTGAAATGACGGGTGTTACTGGATAGAAAACATAAAAAATAAGGGGCTTACGTCAGGCTGAAACATAGCGATTATATGGTGTTCGATGATTCATATTGAAATTTCACAATTCAAATTCTCAATATGAGACGCCGAACACCATATCATCTCCGCGCAACGGCATGACGTAAGCCCCCCTATTTTCTAGCGTGCCCTGGAAGGGGGTGCAGGGGGAAACCAGGACTGCAAGACTCTGATGGTTTCCCCCTGCAATATTTTTTATTTCAACATATAATCTTTCAAAATCCCATGTTCTTTCAAAAGATCCTCTACGATCGTTCCTTTAACGACCTTCAGCAGCGGCTTCTTGACGAGATTCAGCAGCCCCGGCAGCTCAATCTCCAGCGGAGATTTTCCATCCATGAGTTTCACGCTGGAATCCAGCAGGTCTCTCACATCGTAAACGCTTCCCCATACTTCCGGTACGCCTCTGTCTACACCGAGCAGGCCATATACGGCTTCCATCGCGGTACGGACGGAATACTCGGTGGTGAAGATCGTGTCTCTCGGGGTTTCGGCGAACTGGCCGAGGAAAGCAAAGTTGGTGCAGCCATCGGGGATGACATCCGGGCGGTCGCCTTTGGCGCGGGGCATGAAGAAGGCAGTAATGTAAGGCATCATGGTTGGTACGCAGACAGCGCTGTGCTCGGCCAGCTCCTCGATCTCCTCTTCGGGTACGCCCAGGTGATAGAGCCACTCTTCAGTGATCTCCTTACCGGTACACTCTTTCATCGGTTTCTTGATATAATCGCCGGGAACATCGGTGAAGAGGCTGTATACCCATACGCAGACCTTCTCCGGATCCTGCTCTTTGAACTGTCCCTGACGATTGATGGTCCAGCTTAAGAGCCAGCTGGAATCCTGGCAGCTCACGATACCGCCGGTAACGACGTTTCCGGTTCTCGGGTCACGTTTGCAGATCTTCGTGATATACGGAATGATTTTGTCATCCAGCGTCGTAACGGTAGCAGACTCCCAGTTGGTCTTTGCCACGTCGGAGCAGAATTTCTCCGGATGACCGAAGGACGGATCCTGTTTTGCGATGTTTTTCCAGAGGCTCCAGCAGCCGCTGGTACGAACTTCAGCGTCTCCGTTGGGCGCATGATTCTGATCACCGTAGATGGTACCCTCGGTACAGCTTCCGTTGGTAACAAATACCAGATCGTTCTCGGTGAGAAGGATGCCTTTCTCCACGCCGTTTACCTTGCACTCAATAGCTTTTGCCACTTTCTTGCCATCGGAAATTTCAAAGATTACGTTGGTAACTTCAGTGTTATACTGGAAGTCTACGCCAGCTGCTTTCAGATACTCAACCATCGGAAGGATCAGGGACTCGTACTGGTTGTATCTCGTGAATTTCAGAGCGCTGAAATCAGGAAGTCCGCCGATGTGATGGATGAATCTCTGGAAGTAGAGCTTCATCTCCAGAGCACTGTGCCAGTTTTCAAAAGCAAACATGGTCCGCCAGTACAGCCAGAAGGTGGAATCAAAGACTTCGTCGTCAAAAACATCCTCGATGGTCTTGTCGTACAGATCCTCATCCTTGGTGAAGAAAAGCTTCATGATCTCCATGCAGCCTTTCTGGCTCAGGTTGAATTTTCCATCGGTGTGGGCGTCCTTGCCGCGGTCAACGGTCGCACGGCAGAGAGAATAGTTGGGGTCATGCTTGTTCAGCCAGTAATACTCGTCCAGAACGGAAGCGCCCGGTTTCTCAAGGGAAGGAATGCTGCGGAACAGATCCCACAGGCACTCGAAATGGTTCTCCATCTCACGGCCGCCGCGCATCACATAACCTCTGGCCGGATCAAAAATACCGTCGCAGGCGCCGCCGGGAACGTCCATGGCTTCCAGGATGTGAATGTGGGAGCCGGGCATCTGGGCGTCGCGGACCATGAAGCAGGCAGCTGCCAGAGCAGCCAAACCGCTTCCTACCAGGTAAGCATGCTTGTCATCCACGCCTTCCGGTTTCTCCGGGCGGGCAAAAGCTTCGTAGTTTCCGTTGCTGTAGTAGATGCCTTTGCTGTTTTTCTGGTTCATTCCGCGCTCAGTGTTGCGGTAATCGCTGGTGGCTTTTTTCACCTCAGCTTTTTCTACTGTTTTTTCCTGACGATTCTTTGCTGCGAGTGCTGCTGCACCTGCTCCTGCTGCCACCAGGGCTGCCAGTCCTAAAGAAGAATGTTTCTTTGCCATAAGTAAAAACCCCTTTCTATTTTAAATGCGTTTGTTTTCTTTTTTGTTTCTGACCGTATTCTATCGCAGTCTTTCGCCGGCTACAATTAACAAACCATAAAGAATGATAAACTTTTTGACAATCGCGCCGTTTTGTAAAGTAAGTATTCCCCATTTTTCCGTAAAAAAACGGCGCCACCATTTTTTGATGACACCGATTTTCTCAGAAAATTTTTAAGTTTCCCTTTGCTATATTTTCCGCATTTTTCAGGGAATTGATGATGTTTCCGTGCATGGTAACGCAAATCTTTTCCGCCAGCTCTCTGGGTTCTTCCTTCATGCCCCTGCGGATCCAGTCCAGCATCACGCCCACAAAACTGTACTTGTAAAAATGAGCGATAAACTCCCGTTCTTCCTTCGGAACGTCCATGCCCACGGCCTGCTCTTCCACCACGCCGGCAATCAGCCCGTAAGTCAGACTGAAAAGATAATTTTCGATCTGCTCCCGGCTCACACTCCGGTAGACATTTAATATGAAGGGTTTGTTTTCCTGGACCACCTCAAAGATCTGCAGGATCCCCTCCTGCCAGGTAGCGTAAGTCTTTTTCCCCTGGAGCGCCCGGGTGGCATCCTCAATGCAGGCCCATTCCACAAGATCGTAAATATCCCTGAAATGATAGTAAAAGGCCATCCGGCTGATGCCGCAGTCGCTGGTCAGATCGCTGATCGTAATCTTATCCAGAGGCTTCTTGAGGAGGAATTTTTTCAGGGAGTCTTCCAGTGCGTACTTTGTCAGGTTCTGCATAAACAGTCCGCCTTTCCTAGTGTATAGCTCCAGTTTACTCCACTGTCACACTTTTGGCAAGGTTTCTCGGTTTATCCACATCAAGTCCCCGGGCCACGGAGATATAATAGGCCAGAAGCTGCAGCGGAATCACCGCGAGACTTGTGGCAAAACAGCTCTCTGTCCGCGGAACATAGATCGTAAAGTCCGCGGTATCCTCCATGGAATAGCTGCCGTAACTGGTCAGCCCCAGCACCGAAGCGCCACGGCTCTTGACCTCCACCAGGTTGCTGATCTCTTTTTCAAAAAGCTCCTGCTGTGTGGCCACGCCCACAACCAGAACGCCGTTTTCCACCAGGGAAATCGTTCCGTGCTTTAATTCTCCCGCTGCGTAGGCCTCAGAATGGATATAGGAAATTTCCTTGAGCTTCAGGGAACCTTCCATGGAAATCGCATAATCCAGCCCTCTTCCGATGAAAAAGACATCCTTTGTATGGGAAAATTTGTTGGCCAGCCACTGAATCCGCTCTTTTTCATCGAGGATCCGCTGAATTTTTTCCGGAAGCTTCAAGAGCTCCTGGATATAGTGATCTGCTTCCTCTCTGCTGATGCATTCCCGCACCTCGCCGAAAAGAATGCCGATGAGATAAATCGCCGCCAGCTGAGTGCTGTAGGCCTTGGTCGTTGCCACGGAAATCTCCGGTCCGGCCCAGGTGTAAAAGACGCTGTCCGCCTCTCTCGCAATCGAGCTTCCCACCACATTTACGATGCCAAGCACAGGAAAGCCCCGCTTTTTTGACTCCCGGAGAGCCGCCAGGGAATCCGCCGTCTCGCCGGACTGGCTCACAATCACCACCAGCGTGTGCTCGGAGAGAATTGGATTCCGGTAGCGGAATTCAGAAGCCAGGTCGATGTCCACGGGAATGCCGGAAAGCTTTTCCAGCACATATTTTGCCGCCGCGCAGACGTGGTAGGCAGAACCGCAGGCCACCATCTGGATCCGGCTGATTTTCCGGATGTCCTCATCAGAAAGACCAAGCTCCTCGATGACAATTTTTCCATCCTTGATCCTCGGATGAATCGTATCTGCCACGGCTTTCGGCTGCTCGTAGATCTCCTTCAGCATAAAATGCTCAAAACCGCCTTTTTCCGCGGATTTCGCATCCCACTCCACGGTCCTGAACTCTTTTTCCAGGACCTCCTGGTCCACGTCGTAGAAAGTGATGGTATCTTTGGTTAACTCTGCGATCTCCATATCGGAAATGTAGCAGACGTTTTTCGTATATTTCAGAATTGCTGGTACGTCGGAAGCGATGAAGTTTCCATTCTCTGACCGGCCGATAATCAGCGGGCTGTCTTTCCGCACCGCATAAATTTTTCCCGGCTGGTCTTTGAAAAGGATACCCAGCGCATAGGAACCGCGGATACGGCCCAGGGCCCGGGCGATAGCCTCCAGAGGATTGCCTTTATAATAGTAATCGAGAAGATGGGCCACCACCTCGGTGTCTGTCTCCGACAGAAAGACAAAGCCTTTTTTCTGGAGATACTCCTTCAGCTCCTTATAGTTCTCGATAATGCCGTTATGGACCACAACGATCCGTTTGTCTTTGGAACAATGGGGGTGAGCGTTTGCCACTGAAGGCTCCCCGTGGGTTGCCCAGCGGGTGTGACCGATACCACAGGTGCCGCTTACCGCTTTTCCATTGTCCGTCATCTCCTTCAGCGCCTGGAGCCGTCCTTTTGCCTTAAGAATCTCGATCCGGTTCTCGCCGTCCCGCAGGTCAGAAACCGCAATACCGGCGGAATCATAGCCCCGGTATTCCAGTCTCGAAAGGCCGCTTAACAGCACCGGCGCTGCGTTCCATGCTCCTACATATCCAACAATTCCGCACATCCGTCAGTCCTCCCGGTAGCCCTTTTTCACGATCACGTCGATAACCTCATCCACATATTTTTCACAGAGAGCTTCCTCCCCGGCTTCCACCATGACGCGGACCACAGGCTCGGTTCCGCTCTCACGCACCAGGATGCGGCCGTCAGCTCCCAGCTTTTCGCCCACAGCCTTGACTGCTGCCTGGACGTCCGGATCGTTCTGGGCTGCCGCTTTGTCCGTCACGCGGATATTTTTCAGAACCTGGGGATAAACAGGCACCGGAGCTGCCAGCTCAGCCAGCGTCTTTTTCTTCTCCAGCATAACTTCCATCATCTTGATGGCCGTCAGGATACCATCGCCGGTGGTTGCATATTTCCGGAAAATGATATGACCGGACTGCTCGCCGCCCACGCGGTAACCGTTGGCGGACATATTCTCATAGACATATTTATCGCCGACAGCCGTTTTCTCGTACTCGATTCCGGCCTCGTCCAGAGCCTTATAAAGACCGAAGTTTGACATCACCGTGGTGACAACCTTGTTTCCGGCCAGCTTGCCGCGCTCTTTGAGGTAACAGCCGTAGATATAGATGATCATATCGCCGTTTACCACGTTTCCGTTCTCATCCACGCAGAGACAGCGGTCCGCATCGCCGTCAAAGGCAAAACCAACATCCAGGCCTTTCTCTTTCACCAGCTTCTGCAGGCCCTCGATGTGGGTGGAACCACAGTTCGTGTTGATGTTCGTGCCGTCCGGCTCGTTGTTGATCACATAGGTCTTGGCTCCCAGCGCATCGAAAACGCTCTTCGCAATCATCCAGGCGCTGCCGTTCGCACAGTCGAGGCCGACTTTTTTGTTCTTGTAGGAGCGGGTGGCCAGGGAAATCAGATAGCCGATGTAGCGGTTTCTTCCCATGGCGTAATCTACAGTACGGCCGATGTTTTCCCTGGTTGCAAAAGGAATCTCTCCGGAAAGGCCGTCGATATAAGCCTCAATCTTCAGAATAGTCTCCTCATCCATTTTTTCACCATTACTGTTGATGAGCTTGATTCCGTTGTCATAGTAGGGATTGTGGCTGGCGGAAATCATAATACCACAGTCGAAATCCTCGGTTCTTGCCACATAGGAGACAGAAGGAGTCGTGGTTACATGAAGCAGATAAGCCTCCGCACCGGAAGCAGTCAGGCCTGAAACCAGCGCATACTCAAACATATAAGAGGAAAGGCGGGTGTCTTTTCCGATAACGATCTTGCACTTCTCACCCTCTTCTTTATTTCTTCCATAGTACCAGCCCAGAAAACGACCGATCTTGTAAGCGTGTTCAGCAGTCAGGTTCTTATTGGCTTCCCCACGGAAACCGTCTGTTCCAAAATATTTTCCCATAATACTATTCTCCTTAACGATTTTTTTCAATGAATAAAGGCTATGGACTAAACTACAATTATCTATACTACCACAGATTTATACTTTTGGCTAGTTTTTTTGCACATTTTTCTTTTTCGTAAAAATCCACCAATTTTTCTAAGTCTATGATGTAAAATAAAATATGAGTAGAAGAAAAAAAGGTGCGCTTCCCTTCACAAGTGAAAAGAATGTGTTATACTAAAGACCATAAAAATCGCAAAGGAGGGGACTTCTGGAAAGATGAGCTACTGGATTTTAGAATTTATCCGGGTAGGGATCGGATAAATTTTTCTGATGTATCTCTGGCCATCCGTCGTTTTCCGAAAACACTTATCCGGGAAAAGCCTGACTTATCGTTTTGCTTTCTGTTCCACAGTTTCCGTTTTACTGATCAACACGCTTGTTCTGAGCCTGGGGCTCTTTCATATCTTAGACGGACGCATTGTATTTTTCCTTTTTTATGGAATCTTTATCGCATCCATCCTCAAAGAAAAAAGGCTTCGCCTGCGTGTATCCGGGCAGCTCAGAAAACTTTTTGCCGGAAAGCTGGGCTGGAAATCTTTCCTTACAGCTCTGGCCGATGACAGTAAATATCTTCTCGTCACATTTTTCCGCAGATTGAATCAGAAAATAAAAGGTCGAAGACTGGAATACGGCATTTTAAGCGTGCTTATCCTTTTTGCAATTGCCTATTTTTCCTATGGAGCCTTTCAAAACCATTCCTATGGCTGGGGTGACATGTACGTTCATCATGCCTGGATCTACGGCCTTAAGGAAGGCAATATTTTCTCGGCTGGCGTTTACCCGGAGGCCATGCACTGCTTTATTTACAGTATGGATGTGCTCTTTGGAATCTCCATATACAGCTGTCTTCTCTTCCTCGGGGAAATTCATGTGGCGGCTCTCCTGGTGGCCGTCTACTGCCTGTTCCGGGAAATCCTGAAATCCAGGTATACAGTTTACCTGATATTAGCGGCATTTCTGACCATAGATGTTGTCTGCATCGATGAGATTTACGGCATGGCCCGGCTGCAGTACACGATTCCCCAGGAGTTCGGCTTATATACGCTATTCTTATGTACGCTGTATTTAATCCGTTTTCTGAAAAGAGAGAACAAAGGCTTTGACGGAAATCTTTTTCTCTTTATGACCTCTCTGGCCGCTTCTCTTGCCATCCACTTTTATGTCACAATTATGGCCTTTTTCCTCTGTGCTTCTTTTGCCGTTTTCGGCCTGAACCAGATTTTTCGGAAAAAGAATTTCGGTGTGCTGGTGACGGCTGTTATCCTGGGAGTCGTCATTTCCACCCTGCCCATGGTGCTGGCTTTTGCCTCCGGAATCCCGCTTCAGGGATCTCTGAACTGGGGCATGAACATTATAAACGGTACGGACACCAAAGAAGGACGAAGCCAGGCGGTACAGACGAGCACAGGGGAAAGTACCGAAGCGATGACCGGAATTACAGCGGAAAAGGGCAGCGAAAATGCCTCTTTCCTTCCGTCCCAGTCCCAGCTCGACAGCCAGCAGGGCACAGTCATTGAAATGGAAAGCAGCACCAACGTACCGAAAACGCCTCTTGTCAAAAGGGTGGCCGATGCGGTGATCCGCAGCCTGAAACTGGTTTACCAGTACGGCTATGTGCAGCTCTACGGAAGATCCCGGGCTGGCTGGCTGCTCCGTTTTACCATAATTGCGGCAATCCTCACCCTCGTAAATGTGGTGATTTCCATTGTGCGCCTGAAAAAAATATCCTTTAGCATGTATGCTGGAATAACCACAGCCTCTTTCCTTTTCATGCTGCTTTATGCGGCGCCTTTCCTCGGCCTGCCGGAAATCATTGCCGGAGCCAGACTCTGTCTGCCGGAACAGATTCTGCTTCTTGCCATGATGGCCATTCCTGCGGACGAGCTCTTTTTCCTGTTGGAAAAAACGAAGGCCGGACATTTTGTCCCGCAAATCAGTCTTGCAGGTGTCCTCGCAATCTATGCAGGCACCAATTATTTCGGGGTGTTCCACGGCTATCTATACTACGAACTGACCAGATATAATGCCGCAGTGGAACTGACCAGTGAAATTATGGACGCTTATCCGCAGTACAGTTATACGATCATCTCCACCACGGAAGAACTATACCAGTCGGTAGAGGACGCCAGACATGAGGAAATCCTTGATTTTTACAATAAATCCCGGCTGGTGGACTATTACATTCCTACGGAATACCTTTTCTTCTATATAGAGAAGAACCCGATTTACTATTCCCAGTATCACTTTTTCTCCGGTCCGCGCTGGCTGGCCCAGGATAAATATACGAAATATTACGAATATTCCACTGCAGTTCTGAGTATCGGCGACGGCATTGAACATTCGGAAATTTCGGAGGAAGCCGTTGGCGAGTCTCTTTTAACCACAAGTAAAGCTTCCGACGCCTATTCCGTCATCATAAACCGGACGATTCTGGAATCGGAGATGTACCACTGGTGCCAGGAATTTAAGACCCGTCTTCCCAATGAGATCAAGGTCTATTACGAAGATGAAAATTTCATCTGCTATGTGATAAAGCAGAATCCGGCGCATCTTTATAACCTTAACCTTGAAAAATAACCCCCGAAAGGAGGAAAAAATGAAAAGAAAACGCTGGCGGCTGCAGGCCGCAGGAGTCATCGTGCTGACTGCCATGCTTGCAGCAGGCATCTGGATCTTTTCTCAGAAGAACACAAAAGAATACGAGCCTTCCGATGAAGCCTTTGGAAATCCCCTCATGGGATACGCTCCCTGCGCCTGGAATGCCGAAGTCCGGGAGGACGTTTCCCTGCTGTATATGGACATCACCTGGGCAGAACTGGAGCCCGAGGAAGGCCAGTACAACTGGGAGGGCATCGAGAAGGAAAATCAATTGGAACGCTGGCGGGAGGAAGGAAAACACATCGTATTAAGATTCGTCTGCGACGTGCCCGGAAGCGAAACGCATATGGATATTCCGGAATGGCTCTATGAGAAAACGAATCACGCAGGTACCTGGTACGACGTATCCTTCGGCAAGGGCTTTGCTCCGGATTACAACAACGGGATTTTTATCTCCTGCCATCAAAAAGCGGTGGAAGCCATGGGGGAACATCTGGGGCAGGACGGACTCATCAGCTACATTGAGCTTGGAAGTCTCGGGCACTGGGGCGAATGGCATGTCAATTACAGTGTCGGCATCCAGCCTCTTCCGCTGGAAGACATAAGAGAACAGTATGTGGCGCCCTGGACGACTGCTTTTCCCAACGCGATGCTCCTCATGCGCCGACCTTTTTCTCACGCCGCAAAATATGGAACCGGCCTTTATAATGATATGACGGGAGAACCGAGCGAGACGGCCGCATGGCTCCGCGAAATTGAAAATGGCGGCAATCTGAGTCAGACAGATGAAAAAAATGCCCTCTCTCCCATGACGGATTTCTGGAAAACCGCCCCCGTAGGCGGAGAGTTTACCAGCTCTCTTTCCATGGAAGAAATGCTGACTGCCAGTCTCTCCCAGACTGTGGAGCTGATTCAGGAATCTCACACAACCTTCCTGGGACCGAATGCAGCGAATGCCAAATATCTGGAGGGGTATGAGACTGTACTGAAAAATATGGGCTACCGTTTATGGATCTTAAAAGCCACGCTCTCCCGGAACCTTCTCGGAACAAAGCTGAGTCTCACCTGGGAAAATGACGGGGCGGCACCCTTCTACAGGGACTGGCCGGTGTGGGTGTATGTGACGGATGAAGACGGGAATACCATCGAGAAAAAGCAGGTGGAACTTTCCCTGTCTTCGATTCTTCCCGGAGAAACCATAGAGACGGACACTCTGCTTGACACCAGGAAGCTTTTCGAGCTTGCGGGCGAGAACTACCATATCAGCATTGGTGTAGAAGATCCCATGATAGGAAAAACAGGTTTACGCTTTGCAATGCAGAGCGATTACAAAGATGGACAAAATTTTCTGTGGTAATCTCCTTTTTTTGTAAAAAATTACCCATTTTGAGAAAGTATGTTGTAAAATAGGAGTATGAGAAAAAACGGTGCAGTTCGCTGCACGGATGAAAAGGAGGAGCTTATGAAACTCTTGAAAAAACTCTGCTGCCCGCTGCTTTTTTCTCTGTTCTTTGTGGCAGCCCTCTTCTTTCCCGTTGCTTTTGCCTCAGCCGACGATACGGTGGATCTGAAGCTCTCGGAAGGAACCTATCGCTATGATTATGCCTATGAAGTGTTCAAGCTTGTCAACGAAGAGCGCGCCAGAGTCCATCTGGAGCCGCTGGTGATGGATGCAGAGCTGACGGAAGCCGCCATGCAGAGAGCGGCAGAAACTCATGCCATTTACAGCCATACCAGACCGGATGGCAGCGGCTGCTCTACCATCTGCCCTGCAAGAATGCGCGGTGAAAATATCGCTTATGGGCAGGACTCCCCCGCAGAAGTTATGGATGCCTGGATGACCTCCTCAGGTCACAGAGCAAATATCCTGCATTCCGGCTATACCAACATCGGCATCGGCTGCTTTGTACAGGATTCCTGTCTTTTCTGGGTTCAGGCTTTTAGTTACGACACCACAACCGGCACTTATGTCCAGCAGCCCAACCGCAAAGTATCTCCCATTATTACCGTCAGCCTGCAGAATCTCAACCTCGTTTTCGGCGAGACAGAGCCGTTGTTTTTTACAGAAGAGACTAAAACCCTGCAGATGAAATTTGCCTCAAAGAAGGAACCAGGCTTAGTAAGGCTTGATCCTTCCAACTTCGACTGGAGCATTACCGATCCCAATGCGGCTTCATTGGATCAAAGCGGTGTCATGCGGCTGAAAAACGGCGGCGCCACCACGGTCACTGTCTCCCTGAAAAGCCGGCCTTCCATTCAGGTTTCTGTCCAGGCGAATGCTTTTTATGATTTGTCAAAAGCCTCTGTCACCAGCGGCTTTCATACCGCTTACACTGGCAGCCCCATCACATTTTCACCCACTGTCATATACAATGGGAAGACACTGACCGAAAATACCCACTACACGATAAGTTTCAACAACAATATCAACTCCGGAAAGGCCTCCTTTGAGATCAAAGGTCTGGGACTTTACCAGAGCACTTACAATGGAACCTTCATCATCAACAAAGTTTCCATGCAAAATACTTCCATCAAACTTCCCTATAGCAGCTATGCCTGGACCGGGAAACCGATTACGCCTGTCCCCACCGTCACCTATGGGGGGCTGACACTGAAAGAAGGAACGGATTACACCCTCTCCTGGAGCAACAATACGGATAAGGGCACTGCAAACGTGATTATTAGCGGCTGCGGAAACTTTACCGGTACGAAATCCCAGTCCTTCTCCATTCAGCAGTTTCTGATCAGCCAAACCACAATCAGCACGATCTCTCCTGTGACCTACACGGGTCAGCCTGTTACCCCGGAGCCCACGATCAAGCTGAATGAAAAAGTCCTTCAGAAAGACCGCGACTATAAACTTACATACTCCAACAATATCAATGTTTCCAAAAAAGCTCAGGTAACAGTGACCGGAATCGGAAAATATTCCGGCAATGCCACGAAGGTTTTTGAAATCAAGGCCCGGAAGCTCTCGGGTGAGACGATCCAGTTCCCGGATTTTTCCTACAGCGGAAGCAGTCCTTCCGGTTATGTCAGCAGCAATCTTTCCATTCTCTATAAGGGAACGAAACTGACCCACGGTACGGACTATACGCTCTCTGCCACCAAAGATTCCAGCACGAAAGAGATCTCTTCCATCCGTATCACCTTCTGCGGAAACTATACAGGAACCCGCTCTTTTGTTTCCCTGAAAAGCTATGGACGCGTCACCGCAATTCCGGATCAGATTTATACCGGAAAAGCGATCACTCCAACGATTCGCGTCACTTATAATAGCAGGACCCTCATAAAAGGAAAAGATTACACGCTCACCTTGGCCAACAATGTGACTCCCGGAACGGCCAGCGTTACCATCACCGGAAAAAATGGATTTTTTTCCAGCCAGACGGTCACTTTTAAAATTGTGAAAAAAGGAACCGGAAATAGCAGTAATACCGGAAACACTGGCAGCAATGGCAATTCCAATGGAACCACTGGCAACACTACCATCTCCCTGACAGCTCCCGTGCTTTCCGTAGCTACCGCCTGGAATAAGGTCACGCTCCGCTGGAACAGAATTTCCAATGCAGACAGTTACCTCCTCTATAAAAAGACAAACGGCGGCAGCTATGTACTCCTGAAGACCATCTCCAAAAGCAAACTGGTTTATAGCGATACGAAAGTATCCGTTGGAAATACCTACCGCTATATGATCAAAGCCGGCAAAACTATGGCCTCCGGCAAGAAGGTTTACAGCAGCTTATCCACGGCAGTAAGCGCCAAACCGGCCCTCTCCCGACCGCTCATCACGATCCGCAGACTCTCTGGAAAACAGCGAATCACCTGGAGAAAGGTTTCCGGAGCCACCGGCTACATTCTCTATCAGAGAACCGGCAGCGGAGTCTTCCGAAAGATTAAAACCCTCACTTCCAGAAGCACCTCCTGGAGTGTAACAACAAAAAAAGGAACTTCCTATTCCTACAAACTGGTTCCCTACCTCAGAGTAAACGGAAAAATTAAGACTGGCCCTTCAAGTGCCATCAAGACAGCAAAGGGCAGATAACGCGCAGAAATCCCCGGGAACGGCAAAGATTCCCGGGGATTTCTTCTGTCAGTTTTTCTTCTTTTTCTCTTCCACCACGCCAAAGGCCAGAAACAAAGCCCAGATATAGGGCGCTCCAAACACGTTCAGCGTCTTCGGGCCGGTAATACTTTCGGGTTTTTCCTGCACCCTTATGTATGCTTTTTCAAAGGTGCTGCGGGTGATCGATTTCCGCTTGCGGTCTGTGAAAAGCTCGCCGCCTTTGATCGTGTAAGTGAAGGGAAGGTGCTTTACGGTGAGGAAGGTTTCACCCTGATGACTCTCAATAACCTGCCATAAATTCTCTACGGTTATTGTCTCTTTCTTCTTTATCTTTTGTAACTCATCCATAGTATCCCCCCATTTACTTTTGGTTTCTACAGCCGATACTCTTCCCCGTCCTTCGGGAACCAGACAGAACTCTCCATCCGCTGCTGCTCCACATACTGTTTCAGCTCCCGGCGGCTCACCATGCTATTGGTATGATCCGGACATCCCGTCGTTATAATGTGGGCTCTTGGATAACTTAAATGAACGGCTGCGATTTCTTCCCGATTCATGCCAAACTGCCCGCCTGCGCCACTGCCCTCTCCATCCTCAGAAAAACCGGCGCTCACGACAACCAGACGCGGCTTCCAGGTCTTAAGGACCTGCTTCATGCCATCGTACCAGCTGCTTTCTCCCGTCAGGTAGGCACTGTTTAATACCGGATGGGAAATCAGCACGCCGCAGCCTTTCTGATCCATCGTAGAAATTCCGTTCACTTTATAAAAAGCCGGTGTTTTCCGTATGCTCAGATGGCAAAATTCTGTCGTTTCCGTAAGAATCTCCAGATTTGAAAAGCCATCCATCGACAGCGAATCCGCATCCGCCTCATTTTGCACAAAGACCTTCATCCCCCGCGGAATCAGCCTCCTGGCCTCCCCGTCAAAGGCTCCTTTCGTAAGATGGGTTGCGATTACCGCATCCACATCCAGAAGGTCGCTGAATTTTATCTCTTCTTTCGCAGCCCCTTTTTCCAGTCCTCCCATAATCGGGTCCACCAGGAACCGCTGCCCCGCATAGTCCAGGAGATAGGTGCTCTGCTGCACTTGTTTGTATATCATAAAAATTCTCCGTTCTGCTTTATTTGTAATTGCATCTATTCTTCCATGGTAATATAAAATTATAGATAAGTAAAGGGAATAGAGATGGTTTTTCAGAATATATGTGCCGGATTTCCCACTGGGAAGGCAGGAAGGAATTTCACCCGTTTCAGGGTATTAAAAAAGACAGAGCCTTGCAGTTCATCTGCCTGATTCTGTCTTTTTTAATTTTATTTCATTGTAACATTCTCAGCCTTTTCTTCCGCAGCAGCGTTTATACTTCTTTCCGCTTCCGCAGGGGCAGGGCTCGTTGGGGTAAATTTTTCTGCCGAGGCCTACGGACATGGCATTTCTGGTCACTTCGGAAGCCATATGCCCCTTGTAATCCCAGCATCTGGTCATGCAGCCTAAGCGGCGGATCTCTTTTTTCACATCCTCGACCTGTCTCTGGGTGGAAAAATAACAGCCGTGCTGATAGAGCATCGCCAGAATCTCTTCCTCCGGAATATTCATACGGATGGCTTCCTGTACATCATAGAAGATCCGCAGAGCATCTGCCTGATTCTTATGCTGCTCATCCATCATATCCTTAATGAAAAATACCGTATTCTCGTTGGGTTCCTGGCAGGCCAGCTGACCGTAGCTTAAGAACTCTTCCTCTGTCTCCGGCACATAATAGTCAAAGGTATTCTGCACCTTCTGAACTTCCTGATACACATCGTTTTCAGCAAGATCAACATCCATCAAAAAACCATTTTTCAGCCGGACAACACCGGATTTCCGGTCCAGCTCTTCCAACTGAGCTTTTACTTCTTCTGCATCTTTGATACCTGTATGATAAGTTCCACAGATCTCCACAAACTTTTCCAGCGAAATCACACCGTACAGATATACCGCCGATTTTGCATAATCCTCCAGACGATTTCTGTCCGCTTTTTCTGCCTGCATATCAGGTGTGCAGATTTTTTCGTATGTGGTCTCCACATCTTCTGGAACCAGATACAGTTCCTGCTTCGGATCATAAGCTCCGTAAGTGGTCAGAAGCAGCGAATCTGCCACCAGCTCCTGGCTGATGAGGATTCCCTGTTCCTGAATTGCACTCTCAAAAAATCTGGTCTCATCTGCAGAGGCCTGCTTTACGATTTCTCCCATTACTGCCTCATCCAGAAGCTGGTCCCTCAGCCATTTTGCCAGATCCTTTTTATTCCATTTACTGAAGCCTTTTAATCCGTGTTTCTTTGCAATATCCTGGAGATTATCTTTTGTATAGCAAAGGAAAACCTGCTCCAGGCTCTCCGGTCTTGCCGTTCTGTATTCTGTCATAACGCACATCCTTTTCTATTTCTCATCTTGAAAAAAGCGCCTTGAACTCCACTTTTTCGGAAATCCCACGCGCAATAAGTCTATGTTATCTTAACAGACTCAGGCCAAGAAATCAATGGAAAAACTTTTCTGTTTTTTCAGATTGCTATAGACGAATCGAAAAAAACAGTTAGAATAGAAAGAAGAAATTCCATCACACCGAAAAACACACCTGAGGGAGGTAGCTTATGAAAGAGACTATTCCGGAAGAGGGACTTGAACATTTTGACGAGTACCTTCAGAACTATTCCAAAAACGAGAATCATCCGCTGAAGATTCTCCTGGGCTTTTACAAGGGGAAAAAGCTCCAGTGCGCCAAGGGATTTTTCTGGCTGATCTGCCAGCGGTCCCCTGTCTGGGTCACGCCGATCGTGACCGCGAACATCATTGACATCGCCACCAATCCGGGCAAGAACAGTATTCAGCGGATTCTTTTCAATCTGGTGATTGCCCTGCTTTTTATCAGCCAGAATGCCTTCAGCAACTACATGGCTACCAAGCATTTTTCCGGGGCCAACCGGGAGATTGAAGGATCTTTGCGAAACGCGCTGGTCCGGAAGCTCCAGCAGCTTTCCATCATGTTTTATAAGGAAATCCAGTCCGGACGGCTTCAGTCCAAGGTCATGCGTGACGTGGAAAATGTCCAGGCCCTCTTAAACCAGATGGTCCGGACACTGTTTTTCTTCATTCTGGACGTCATCATCGCCTCTGCTGTCACCCTCTATCACAGCCCCCTAGTCTTCGTCGTCTTTCTGGCTGCGATTCCTGTGGCTGTGGCCGGAATCTACTATTTCAAGAAGCCGATTTCTGAGCGTAACCGCGCCTTCCGTACCGAGATGGAGAGCACCCAGGGCGCGGTGGCGGAAATGCTTGAGATGATTCCCGTCACGAGAGCCCACGGTCTGCAGGAGGTGGAGATCAACAAAATGCAGCGTTACCTCAAGGGCATCATGCATCAGGGCTTTCAGCTCGATCTGATGAACAACCTTTTCGGCGCTGCCAGCTGGGTCGTTTTCCAGAGCTTCCAGATCCTCTGCCTGGCCTTCACCGGCTGTCTGGCTGTCAAGGGAAAGATCGGCGTCGGCGAGGTGGTTCTGTTCCAGACCTATTTCACTCAGATCGTCGGACAGATCTCCACTCTCATCAATATTTACCCGGATCTCTGCAAGGGAATGGAGTCCGTCCGTTCCATCGGCGATATTCTCGAAGAAAAGCAGGTGGAGCCCAACCATTCCATCGTCCCTTTGGGCGATCTCAAGGGAAACGTCCGTTTCTGCAACGTGGATTTCAAGTATCCGGACGGGGAGCGATATATTCTGAAGGATTTTAACTTGGAGGTCAAACCCGGCGAGAGCATCGCCTTTGCCGGAGAATCCGGCACCGGAAAGTCCACGATTCTGAACCTTTTGATTGGTTTTCTGCCGCCCACAGACGGTAAAATCCTCATCGACCGGATCAATATGGTAAACCTCGATATGAACGAATACCGGAAACAGATCGCCGTTGTTCCCCAGAACACGATCCTTTTCTCAGGAACCATCCGTGAAAACATCACCTACGGCCTCGAAAACATCTCCGATGATGAGATCTGGTCTGTGATCCACGAAGTCGGCCTGGAGGACCTACTCGACAAAATGCCCGACGGCCTGGACACGCCCCTCGGCGAGCACGGCGACCGGCTCTCCGGCGGTCAGAGGCAGCGAATCTCCATCGCCCGGGCCCTGATCCGCAAGCCGAAGATCATCATTTTCGACGAGGCCACTTCAGCCCTTGACTCCGCCTCCGAAAAGAAAGTTCAGGAGGCCACCGACCACATGATGGGAAAATGCACCACCTTCATTGTCGCTCACAGGCTTTCCACCATCCGCAAGGCCGACCGTATCGCCTTTATCAAAGACGGCAGCGTCGCCGAGATCGGAAGCTATGAAGAGCTCATGGCGAAGAAAGGGTATTTTTACCGGCTCAAGAGCCTGCAGGAATAATACATAGAGAAAGCTCCGTGACCACCACTTTTTGGGATAATCACGGAGCTTTTTATTCAGCAATATTTTTTCAATATTTCCCGCCAGATAATCCAGAATGTTCATCCCGTAGTAGGTCTTTTTGTCGATCCGGCTGGCAAGCCTTGGCATATTTTCGATCCAGAGAGAGAACCCTGGAGGCGCACCAGTTATAAAAATTATTCATGTTGTTGATCAGCGTATCAAAATCCCGCTCCTCTTCCAGATAAAGATCATAGGGGAAAAATTTTTCGTCAAAAATCAATGCCTCTCCCCGGGTGTTGATCTCTGCGATTTTTATCACAAAAGTCATCAGCTGATTCAGCTTCTGCCGCTGTAAAGCGTTTCCTGCTAAAAATCGGCCGCCGCACAGCAGAAAACTGCCGGGCAGCGGCCGGAAAATTTATTCGCCCAGAGCCTCGAGAGCTGCGGAGAGAGCTGCCACTTTTTCCTCGGCATCTTTCTCGTCAGCGCCTTTGATTCCTGCGTAATATTTGATCTTAGGCTCGGTTCCGGACGGACGCACGCAAACCCAGGCCTTGTCATCCAGCTCGAAATAGAGCACGTTGGACTTCGGCAGAGTCAGCTCGGAGGTCTCTCCGGTAGCAATGTCGGTGCGGATGCTGGAACGGTAATCTTCCATAGCAAGCACTTTGAAGGGGCCTACGCTCTTCGGGGTGTTGGCGCGGAAGCTCTCCATCAGAGCGTCGATCTTTGCTTTTCCTTCCATTCCCTTGAAGGTCTGGGAGATCAGGTTCTCTTTGTAATAGCCATAGGTCTTGTAGAGGTTCTCCATCTGCTGGCAGAGGGTAAGACCTTTGGACTTATAGTAAGCGGCTGCTTCGCAGAGAGCCATAACGGCAACAACGGCGTCCTTGTCTCTTGCGTGGGTTCCTTCCAGGCAGCCGTAGCTCTCCTCGTAACCGAAGAGGAACTCATGGCTGTGATCCTGCTCGAAGAACTTGATCTGCTCGCCGATGTATTTGAAACCAGTCAGAGTCTCGATCAGGGTTACGTTGTAAGCCTTTGCGATCTCCCGGGCCATTTTTCCGGACACGATGGTGGTGACAACGGCGCCGTTCTCCGGAAGGATACCCAGTTCTTTTCTCTGGGAAAGGAGGTACTCCAGGATCAGCATACCGGACATGTTTCCGGTAAAGCTCTGGTACTCGCCGGTTTCCGTGTTCTTTGCGTAAACGCCGAGACGGTCAGCATCCGGGTCGGTAGCGAGGACGATATCTGCATCCACCTCTTTGGCCAGCTTGAGGGCCAGAGCGAAAGCTTTCTTATCCTCCGGGTTCGGGTAGCTGACAGTCGGGAAATCACCATCAGGAAGCTCCTGCTCTTTTACCACATGAACCTGAGTAAAGCCAAGCTCTTTTAAGACGCGGCGTACCGGCAGATTTCCGGTTCCGTGAAGCGGGGTGTAAACGATTTTCAGTTTGTCAGCCTGCTCTTTGATGGCTTCCGGACGAAGCACCAGTTTTTTCAGGGCTTCCATGTATTTGTCGTCGATCTCGCTTCCGATGACTTCATAGAGGCCTGCGGCTTTGGCGTCTTCCTCACTCATGGTCTTCAGTGCGCCGTAATCGGTGATAGACTGCACTTCATTGATGATCTCCACATCTTTGGGAGCGGTGATCTGGGCACCGTCCTCCCAATAAACCTTGTAACCGTTGTACTCCGGCGGGTTGTGGCTGGCTGTCACCATAACGCCTGCGGTGCAGTGGAGCTCACGAACGGCAAAGGACAGCATAGGTGTCGGACGAAGAGACGGAAAAATGTAAGCTTTGATTCCGTTGGCTGCCATGCAGAGTGCGGTCTCTTTTGCAAATTCCGGGGACATGTGGCGGGAGTCAAAGGAGATGGCTACGCCCTTTTCCTGGGCATGTTCTTTGATGATAAAGTTTGCAAGTCCCTGGGTCGCTTTTCTCACAGTGTAAATATTCATACGGTTGGTTCCGGCTCCCAGAATACCGCGAAGGCCTCCGGTACCGAACTCCAGCTCTCTGTAAAAACGCTCGGTAATCTCTTTCTCGTCGTCCTTGATGGCAAGGAGCTCCGCTTTGGTGGCCTCGTCAAAATAAGGGGAGGTGCACCAAAATTCATAATTTTTCATTGCATCCATGGCAATATCCTCCAGATTCATAATCTTTCTGTTTTTTTGGAAAAAAGTTTGTCAGGACTATTTTAGCATATAATGTAGGCTTTGGTAAAGTGTGGAAAAAATAACGAGGGGGAAACCATCAGAGTCTTGCAGTCCTGGTTTCCCCCTCGAACTCCCCCTTCCAGGGCACGCTAGAAAATAGGGGGCTTACGTCATACTGGGAATGTACGATGATATGGTGGGTGGTGTCTCATGGTGAAAGCAAAACCGGGAGATGTTACACATACTGCTGGCTTAAGTTGACTATATATTGCAAAAATTCAAAATAAACCAGCAAAAACAAAGAGATAGATTGACTTCATATTGTAAAATTTCAATATAAGTCATTAAAAACAGAGAACTCTGTTGACTGCAAATCCAAAAATCCCAAATACAGTCAAAAAAACCCGGTAAATTTTTGACTGTAAATTCCCAAACTCCAAATCAAGTCAATCAAAACCCTAAAAATACATGACCATAAATCCCAAAACTCCAAATCAAGTCAATCAAAATCCCAAAAATACATGACCATAAATCCCAAAACTCCAAATCAAGTCAATCAAGCCACCAAAAACACATGACCACAATCCCCAAAAATGCAAAATCAAGTCAAATGTTCATCCAAATCAATTGACCGCAAACTCTAAAACCTTCAAAACAAGTCAAAATCTCACCGTCATTTCACGCACTCCCAGTCTGACGTAAGCCCCCTATTTTCTGCGTGCCCTAGAAAGGGGGATGCAAGGGGGAAAACCAGGACTTGCGCAACTCCGATGGTTTTCCCCCTTGCAAGGTTTCCCAGTGGCTTACCACAAGCCACCCTATAGAATCTTTACTTTGATTCAGCCAGAATCTCCAAATTCTTCTGAATCAACTCACACCTCTGCTTCACACAATCCGGTGACCGATGCGGATCCCGCGGCGTGTTAAACAGATAATCCTCCAGTTTATCCACTGTAGTCGTCGCCACATGCATTCTTGTATCACAGGATGCATAATAGATATACACATCCCCATTCTCTCTCGCGATCGCCCCATTGGTGAACACCACATTGGACACGTCGCCGACTCTCTCATTTCCCAGCGGTACCAGGAACACCCCTGACGGCTCCGCAATGACTTTAGAGGGATCTTTCAAATCCGTTCCAAACGCATACAGCACATATCTCAGTCCTGCTGCCGTATTCCTTACGCCATGGGCGATGTGAATCCAGCATTTCTTTCCTTTGAAAGGAACTGCTCCTGCTCCGTTCTTGGACTCGGTCAGCGTATGATAAACTCTGCGGCTGATGATCTTCTCCTCGTCGATAACCGCATGCTCGATGTCATCGCAGAGGCCAAAGCCAATTCCTCCGCCGCTTCCGGTTTCGATGAAACCGTCCATCGGGCGGGTATAGAAGGCGTATTTGCCGTCCACAAACTCCGGGTGAAGCACCACGTTTCTCTGCTGCGGGGACCGTAAGGTCTTGAGATTGTCCAGTCTCTCCCAGTTCTTGAGGTCATGGGTGCGGACGATGCCGGCCTGAGCCACTGCGGCGGAGAGATCCGGATTCGTGGTGTCCTTGCTCTCGGAGCAGAACACGCCGTAGATCCAGCCGTCCTCATGCTTGGTCAGACGCATATCGTAGACATTGGTCTCCTCCGGGCAGGTGTCCGGCAGAACCACCGGATAATCCCAGAAGTGGAAGCCATCGATGCCATTGTCACTTTCTGCCACCGCAAAGAAGGATTTCCGGTCATTTCCTTCCACACGGACCACCAGATAATATTTTCCGTTGAGCTCAATGGCTCCGGAGTTCATCACGGCGTTGATGCCCAGACGCTCCTCAAAATACGGGTTGGTTTCCTCATTGAGGTCATATCTCCAGTGCACCGGTGCAAACGCCCGGGTCAGGACCGGATACTGATACCGGTCATAAATTCCATTGTAAAAATCACTCTTCTGATTTTTTCTGGCAACAAGCTTGTCCACCTTTGCCTTTTCCACATAATACTGTTTATGAAGCATCGCTCATCCTCCTGATCACTTCCATACACATTCTTCCGTTATGATACGGGCATTTCCAGGGCTCTACAATTGGTTTGTGAATCGGCGTTCCGTCCGCCTCCACGCACCAGAACCACTCGGAACCCTCTCTGGGATCGACGAGATATTTCCTGATGTACTCCCACACATCCTCAGCAGCCTGAAGGAACTTTTTCTCCCCGGTTTTTTTCTGCCAGGCGTTGATAAAGCCCACCACCGTCTCCGCCTGAATCCACCAGACCCGGGTGGTATCGTCCACGCCTTTTTCCGCCTCGTTCATGAGGGAATGGTTTACATAGGCCTTCTCATAGATGGCCTCCGCAATTTCCGCCGTAATCGGCGCCAACTTCTCCGTGTAAGCCGGATCAGCCAGTACCTCCAGGCCTCTGTCCATCAGCCAGGAAGTCTCAATATCATGGCCGTAGGAATAAAGGTCGATCAGGCTGTTCCAGGTCCGATCGAAAAAGACCTCCTGCCGTTTCAGCTCCCGGTTATAAACTTTATCTGCGAAAAGATCCATCATAAAGCGGAGTCTCTCTCCCGTGAAGGGATCTTTCGTCACACGGTAAAATTCCGTATAGGCCTCAAACACATGAAGCAGCGTGTTCATCGTCTTCTCCGCCAGTACACCGTTCTCGGAAAGCTTTTCGTTGCTCTCGGGCCTGAAATCCCGGGTGAAAGCTTCGAGATAACCGTACTCGTCGGTCATTTTTTCCTCGATGATGAGCTGCAGGCCTCTCGCGATATCGAGGGCGTCCTTGCATCCGGTCGCATTATAATAGGAAGAAAGTGCATAGATCGCAAACGCCTGGTTGTAAGTATGTTTCGTGGTATCCTTCGGTTTTCCGTCATAGGTCACAGACCAGAACACACCGCCGTACTCCCGGTCGATGCAGTAATTTTTCAGAAACTCATAGGCATAATCTGCATCCTCTTTTAAATTTTTCTCCTTGAGAAGCTCATAGGCGCTGGAGAAAAACCAGAGAATCCGGCTGTTTAAAATGCAGCCTTTTTCATACTCTTTGTCAAGCTTCAGATCATAGCCGAGCCAGCCGTAATAGCCGCCGTACTTCTGGTCCTTTAAGCTCTCCCAGAAGGGGATGAGCCTAGTTTTCAGATGCTCTTCGATTTCCTGAACAAACGTATTCATATGAACCCCCTACCTTTTGCCGATCTCCGTATCATCGGCTCTGACTACACTGTTTTCTTTGATATAGGTAACGATCTGATTCACCGTGGTAAATGCAAGACCCACATAGGTGTCAGCCGCACCGTAATAAATGGCAATTTTTCCGCTTTCTGCATCGTGAATCGTGGCACAGGGGAAAGTTACATTGGAAACAAAACCTCTCTCTTCATACCAGTCTTCCGGTGTCAGAAGAAAGTTCTGGCAGCGGTATTTCACGATGGATGGATTGTCGATATCCAGAATGGCTCCGCCAATGCTATAAACGTAACCATTGCAGGTTCCACTCACACCATGGTAGAAAAGAAGCCAGCCCTCTGTTGTCTCAATCGGAGCGGCACCTCCGCCGATCTTTAAAGACTCCCACCACTCGCTGCTTTTTCCCATGACATGACAGTGTTTTCCCCAGTAGGTCATATCCGGACTCTCGGAAAGGAAAATATCTCCGAAGGGTGTATGTCCGCTGTCACTGGGACGGGAAAGCATCATAAAATTGCCGTTGATCTTTCTGGGAAACAGAACTGGATGGGATTTCTGCCGATGACCGGATTTTCACTGTAACGCCAGACCGGTGCGCCGTGAAACTCCTTCGGGCCTTCCTGCCAGGGTACGTTGGGTACGGATGCCCCTAAAATTTTTACCTCGCTCATTTCTCTATTCTCCTTTGCTCTTGTCATTTTTCAAATCAGCCCTTTACTGCACCTGCTGCCATGCCGCTGTATACCTGCTTCTGGAAGATCAGGAACAGCACGAAGATCGGAATGATCGTGATCAGCACGCCGGCACAGATGTAGTTGTACTGGTTTCCGTAAGGGCCCGTAAATTTATAGAGGGCGGTGGAAATGGTCTTCAGATCCTCGTTCTGCAGATACAGGTTGGACATGTAGTACTCGTTGTAAACACCCACACCTTTCAGTACCAGAGAAGTCACGATGGCCATGGCGCAGGCCAGACCAACTTTCTGGTTCTCGTGGGCCAGACGGTTCATGATTACGAAATAAGTACCGGTTCCCATGGTACCGTTGGTGATAACGTAAGGCGGCTTGAAGGCGCTTAAGGAACCGCTGATGGAAAGAAAATTGCCCCCTCCGTTTTAAGTTTTTTTAATTTTTTTGTTCTTTCTGATGTTTATTTTTAAGTTAATTTTATTCTAGCATGTTTGACTTAATTTTCAAGTTATTTTTACTTAAAAAAGTATCTCTGTTACTTGTGTGAAAATTTTAAGTTCTTTTTTTATGTAAATCTTACAATGAATCTTATTGTTTTCCATCGTTTTTCATTGCTTAATCACTGGTTTCTTTTTACTTAACCAATAAAGTTGTTTTTCTAAAATCGACAAAAAAATACTGCCTGTGAAAAAAGATTTCTCCTTTTTCACAGGCAGTATTTTTCATTTATTTCCGTGCGATAGGTTTCCTACACTTTCTTTCTCTATGATCTGACCGGAAACAACGTTCAGTCCCCTTCCGGAAGAAGGATTCTTCAGTCGTTTCATAACCTTCTCCAGAGCGATCTTTACCATCGCCCTGGTATTTACCTCATACGTCGTGATCTTTTTATCCGGGAAACCGGGGTAGAGGAAGTTATCGAAACCGATGACCGCCACATCCCCGGGAATCTTGTAGCCCATCTCTTCCAGCTTTATCATGAGGATTCCCGCCGTCAGGTCACAGTTGCAGACAAAGGCCTCGGGAAGCTTCTCCGGTACGGAAAATTCCACATTTCCGGTCCGGTCGCGGTCCTCGATCAGCCACTCCGCCGGAAGTTCTTCCCCGTGCTCCAGCAGCGCCTTATAGAAACCACAGTAGCGGTCCATGATGCTGCTGGTCCGGTGGATGCTGCCCACATAGGCGAGCTTCTGGTATCCCCGTTCAAAAAGATACTCCGTCAGAAGGTACATCCCATAGAAATTGTCGGCAATCACCGCATCTTCCGACAGCTCCTTGTCGTAAAAATCCAGGAAAATGATCGGAAGCTTCGTCTGCTCCTTCATGAAATGAATGTAATCTTTGCTGATCTCTCCCATGACGATGAGGCCTTCCACCTGATTTTCCTCCACCATCCTGGGAAGGAGCAGGTGATCCTCCATGTCGTGCTTTAAGATCTCCACAGCGGCCATACAATTTTTGTCCGTGGCCACCAGAGCCAGCTCCTGATACATTTTCCAATAGAAAGTCGTATACTCCGCCAGGTATTTCTCGTGGATCAGAACGCCAATGCTTTTCAGCATCCGGCTCCGCTCCTGTCTTCTGGCCGCGGAGACCGGCCGGTACCCCATCTCTGCCGCTACTTTCTGTATCCTGGCCCTCAGCTCATTGCTGACGCCTTTCTGTCCGGTCAGGGCGTTATGCACCGTTACCGTGCTCACCCCGACCTGGGCGGCAATATCCGCCAGTCTGACTTTCGCCATTTGTAATACCTCCCTACGCAGTTTGTGCCTGCCGGAAAGTTTCCTCTCCGCCAGGCAAATGTTCTCCCCCGTAAATACAGTTTTTTATACTCTTACGAAATGATACAGCTTACTCTTGAAATCTCCGTGAAGTCCGCGGATCAGGAAGCCGGCCTTCATCAGCATGGAACCGGTATAAACCTCCTCGGTTCCCTCCAGACGGTAGGTCGCTTTCTCGTCGAAACCGTCCAGATAAATTTTTCTTGTGATCGGATTGGGCACACCGAGCACCTGCACATAGGTCACAAGCACCTCACTCTTATCCCCGGCAGCCACAGCCCAGCAGTCATAGAGATGATTCTCCCTGTAGGAAGCGATGCGATAGTAGTCGCCCTCCCGTATCAGATCATGATATTTATGGTACATTTCCACCTGAGCCGGAATCACCTTCCGGTCTTCCTCCGGAATCCGGGTCACATCGAGCTCATAGCCGAAGGTTCCGGCAAGGGCCACATGGCCTCTGGTCTCAAACGGTGTCACACGGCCAACGGTGTGGTTCGGGCAGTCGCTGACATGAGCGCCCATAGCAGACAGCGGGTAAATGAGAGCCGTTCCTTCCTGAATCTCCAGCCGCTCGATAGCATCGGTGTCGTCGGAGCACCAGATCTGGGGGCTGTAGTAGAGCATACCCGGATCAAAACGGGCTCCGCCGCCGGAGCAGTTCTCCAGAAGCAGGTTCGGGAATTCCTGTACCAGCCGCTCCTGCATCTCGTAAACGCCCAGCACATACCGGTGATAAAGCTCCTGCTGATGCTCTTTATCGAGATAAGAGCTGCCGAGGTCGCAGAGCTGGCGGTTCATATCCCATTTTACATAAACGATATTGGCGCTTCTCAAGATCGAAGCCACGCACTCGTAGGCATAATCGCGCACCTCGGGACGGGAGAGGTCCAGAACGTACTGCTGACGGCACTCGGTCGCCTCTCTTCCCTGGATCTGGATTGCCCAGTCCGGATGCTTACGGTAAAGCTCGGAATCCGGGGAGATCATTTCCGGTTCAAACCAGATACCGAAGGCCAGGCCGATCTTGTTGACCTCGTCCACCAGATGTTTGAGGCCGCCGGTGATCTTCTCGGTGTTGACAGTCCAGTCACCTAAGGAGCAGTTGTCGCTGTTTCTCTTTCCGAACCAGCCGTCGTCCATAACCAGCATCTCGATGCCGCATGCTTTCGCCTGACGGGCGATGGAGAGAAGCTTGTCAGTATTGAAATCAAAATAAGTGGCCTCCCAGTTGTTGATCAGGATGGGGCGTTTCTTGTGGTTGTAGGGGCTGCGGATCATATGGTTCCGGTAAAATTTCTGGTAGCTTCTGGTCATTTTTCCAAGACCGGCTCCGGAATAGGTGAGAATGACCTCCGGAGCCTGGAAAGCCTCTCCGGAAGCCAGCGGCCAGCAGAAATCCTCCGGACTGATGCCCATCGTCATACGAACCGTATCATACTGGCAGCGCTCGGCCTGAGCCACGAAGTTTCCGGAATAAACGAAATGCATGCCGTAAACCTTTCCGCTCTTCTGGTTGGTTCCCGGTGTCAGAAGAGCGATGAAGGGATGCTCCTGATGGCCGGACTCTCCGCGGAAGGAAGATACCAGCTGTTTTCCGTAAGCCAGCGGCCGGGTCTGGATGTGACGCTCTCTCGCCCAGGAACCGTGAAGACTCAGCATCTCGAAATCTTCGTTGTCCATATCCACGCAGGCGCTGTAAACTTTTTCCACTTTCAGCGTCTCGCTGCCCTCGTTTATCAGGCGGACGCTTCTCGCGATAATGTCCTCTTTTTCAAAAATGGAATAGCTCAGGATCACCTTGAGGCCCAGGATCGGGTCTTTTAAGATCAGATCCAGCGTCTCCACTTCTTCCCCGGTTCCAAAGGAGGCGGGCAGCCCCTCGAGTTTTTTCTTTCCTTTGTAGATCTCGTGGCCTTCATAGAAGATCTCGCAGCCCCGGCGTCCGTCGGCATTGCGGACATTGAGGCAGCTCTCCCGGAAATCGCCGACACCGCCGGTGGGGTACTCGGTCGGGAAACGGTCCAGGAAGGATGATTTCTCTCTTTTTACCACGCTGGGAGTGAAGGGATGCTCATCGATGCGAAGCAGATAATTCTCCACTTCTCCTTCCAGGCGGTCGCCGTAGTAAATGTGGCCCACATAGCCCTCGGTGGTAAGGCCGATGAGATAGGTGCTGTTTTCCGTATCCAGACGGAAGATTTTTTTCTCTTTTTCGTAAGAAACTGACATTTGTAATCTCCTCTCATGCAATATACGTTTTGCTTTAACCCCATAGTACTAGCTTTTTCGTGCAAGCCCGAAAAGCTTTTTGAGCTTTTGCCCCTGGTATCATTAAGTTTATTATACTTAAAAGAGATTAAATGTCAATTAAATATCTTACATACTTTTCGAAAGCCAGTGTAAAAAATTGATATAAATTTCGGGAAACAGCCGGATCGGTTCCTGATTTTCCTTGTGTTCCCCGATCATCTGCTCCATCCAGACCATATCGTACCAGCGGTGAAATTTATAGCCGCACTGATAAAATTTTCCCACCAGGCGATAGCCCAGATGCTCGTGAAAATAGATGCTGTCATTGGTGAGGTGCTCGTCCTCCTGATCCGTACAGGCGATGCAGGCGTTGACGTTTAAGATGCCCTGCTCTTTTAAGCCCTCCTCCAGTGCATCATAGAGGATCCGGCCCAGGCCCCGCCGCTTCTGATCCATCCGGATGTAAATTGAAGTCTCCACGGCCCAGTCGTAGGCCGCCCGGGTCTGAAAACGGCCCGCGTAGGCATAACCCAGAATCCCGCTCTCATCCTCCGCCACCAGATAAGGATAATGCTGCAGCGTGTTCTCGATTCTTCCGCGAAATTCCTCCACGGAGGGCACTTCATACTCAAAGGTGATGGCAGTCTTTTCCACATAGGGCGCATATACTTTAAGAATTTCCTCCGCATCCTCCGGCTTCGCGATCCGGAGATGAAAGTTTCTCTTTTCCATGTCTTTCATCCTTTCTGCAGAAACAGTTCAGGCCGCGGAAAATCTTCCGCAGCCTGTCTTAAATACTTTTCTTATTTTTCTAAGGAAAGCGCTTTTTCAAAAGCCATTCTTGTCTCGTCGGTTCTTCCAAGGAAAATGGTTCCGCAGTGGACAAAGCCATGGCTTCCAAGCCAGGTCTGCATAGGCACATTATCCCGGTGGGTGTCCATCCTGATCACAGAAAAACCATTCCCGCGGATCTCTTCTTCCATCGCCCCAAGAAGCTTTCCGGCAATTCCGTGTCTTCGGATCGTAGACAGCACGGCAATCCGGTGGATCGTCGCATAGGAAACGTTGCCGAGCTTCCACTCGCCGTCATAGATCCGGTCATAGTCAGGTTCTCCCCGGAAAGAAAGCATAGCGGTGCCGAGGATCGTTCCATCCTCCTCCCAGACTCTGCTCTCTCCATTTCTGATGTCATCACGGATAATTTCTTCAGACGGATAACCGTCCTGCCACTGATCCAGTCCGGCCTCTCCCATAGTCCGCTGGGCATCATGGATAACTGCCATGATACCCTCAAGATCCTTTTCCTCTCCTGCTCTGTATCCCATGGTCTTATTTGGTTCCGAAGATACGGTCTCCGGCATCGCCCAGACCCGGGCAGATGTATGCGTGCTCATTCAGGCAGCGATCCAGATGACCACAGTAGATCTGAACGTCCGGATGTGCCTCGTGAAGTCTCTTCAGTCCTTCCGGAGCTGCGATGATGCACATGAATTTGATGTTGCGGCCGCCCTGTTTCTTTACATAGTCCACAGCTGCCTCGGCAGAACCGCCAGTTGCCAGCATCGGGTCAACGATGACATTGATACGCTCGTTGATGGACTCAGGAAGTTTGCAGTAATACTCGTGAGGCTCATGGGTCACAGGATCACGGTAGAGTCCCACATGGCCAACCTTTGCGGACGGAACCAGGGTCAGAATACCGTTTACCATTCCAAGGCCGGCGCGAAGCACCGGAATGACAGCCAGTTTTTTACCGGAGATAAAGGGAGTCTTGCAGGTCTCGATCGGAGTCTCAATCTCCAAATCCTCGGTCGGAAGATCGCGGAATGCCTCGTAGCCCATAAGAACAGCGATCTCCTCCACCAGCTTACGAAACTCGTTGGTTCCGGTATTCTTGTCTCTCAGCATTGAAATCTTGTGCTGGATCAGCGGGTGCTCCATAATGTAAACATTTTCCATTTATTTTCTCCTCCTGCGTATGATATTTGCCCAAAACTGCATACAGTGTATCATATTCCAGTGAGGTCTGCAAGGAATATCCTTTCTTATTTCAGGATCTCATGAAGCACTCTTCCGTCTGTCCCTTCCATGGTAAAACCAAGAGCCGCTGCAAAGGTGGGGGCCTCATCCACCAACCGGCAGTTTTTCAGAACAGCTCCTTCTTTGATGGAAGGACCGAAGGCGATGAGAGTCGGCGACGGGCCACGGTCCGGATGATGGCCATGGGTGGCGTGGCCGAAGCGGTAATCGGAGGTATCGAAGCCCCGGATCACCGGCCCGTACCAGCTTCCACTGAAGGAGGTATAGCCGTCGGTCTCCAGCACGAAGGAGAAATCCCCGGCCAGGTGCTCTTTTTCCCGGATCTCTTCCGTGGTATAAACCTGACTGATGCCGTAGACGCCGGCCTCGCAGAGTTCCTTCAAAACCGCATAGGTCTTCTCCCAGACCTGCCGGTCCGAAGGATCTTTAAGGAAAACCTGGGCGGAGGCTCCGGTGGACTTAATCATGGCCGTGTAGTCTTTGACTTCATGATTTTCTCCCAGCGTAATGAGGCCACGCTCAGCCAGAAGCACGTTCGGGCAAACCACCCGCTCGATATTGATCTGGCCGTGGTCGCTGACGATGAAAAAATCCGTATCTTCGCAGGTTCCCGCATCCTGAGTCGCCTTGATGAGCCAGCCCAGCCAGTTGTCAATCTCGTGGAGGCCGTGCGTCACCTTCGGGCTGAAGAGGCCGGTCTGGTGGCGGTAGCCGTCGATGTTTGCCGGATGAATCATCAGAATATCCGGCTGGTAATTCCGGATGATACTACAAGCGCTCGCGGTGATAAATTCGTCACAGTAGGGATGAATCCGGTGTTTGAGCATCCAGAGGTTCGGCTCGATGCAGTTCTTCACGACCTCCTCAGAGCTTCCGCTGGCCCGGAAACAATGCTGTGCCGTCTCCGTCTCGCTCTGGGGCCAGTATTCATCGATGAGATAGTCGATCGAAGAACAGTTTCCCGTCACCGGCCAGAAGACAGCCGCCGTGGAGAGTCCTTTCTCCTTCGCCCGATCGAAAATCGACGGAACTTTTACCTTATCATAAAACCAGTTCCAGTCCGAAGAAAGCTCCTTCACATTACTGAGTTCATTATTTACAATGCCGTGGCGGTCCGGATAGCAGCCCGTCATCATCGTGGTATGGCAGGGGTAGGTGAGGGTCGGATAAATGCTCCGCACCTGCTCCACCCGGGCGGCCTTTTTCCAGAGCGAGCCGAAGACCGGCAGCTGTTCCAGAGTTGCCGTATCTTCATAAATCAGCGCGTCCTCAGAAATAACAATCACATGTTTTCCCATAAAAAATCCCTCCTGTCACTTAATCCCATTGTAAGTAAAAGCTTTGATGATCTGTTTGCTTCCAAAACAGTAGATAATCAGTATCGGCACAACCAGAATCAGGTTACCCGCCATGATGAGATTCCACTGCAAGCCCTGCTCTGCATCCTGCTTGAGTTTTTCCACATAAAGCGTCAGCGGACGGAATTTATCGCTGTTCGTCATGACCAGCGGCCAGAAGTAGGAGTTCCAGATTCCGATGACCGAAAACATCAGGTACACGCTGATGTAGGTAATCTGCTCCGGAATCATGAAAGCCACCAGCACAATGCCGAACAGGGGATGTGAAACCAGCCGAGTACCGTATTGAATAAGCCATAAGCATTTTTGTTGTAGAGCCAGGTCCAGATGAAGGCGCAGGAAATGGATGCAATCAGATGCGGTGTGAAGATCAGCACCTGCGATACCTCGTTGATCTTCCGGTCCGCCCTCATCCAGAGGGCAAAAAGAAGAGCCAGCGTGAGAAGTATCACTACCACCATCATAGTATAGTAGCCCGTGTTTTTCAATGCGGTCAGAAAATCTTTTTTCACAAAAAAGAGCTGCCGGTAATTGTCCAGCCCCACAAACTGTTTCAGCGGCTTCAGCGCATTTCCCTTAAAAAAGCTGAGCCGGACAATATTCAGCATCGGATAGATTGTAAACACCAGGAGAAAGCAGAGGGCCGGCAGAATCATCAGCCAGGAACCCAGCCAGTCCTTCCATTTTTTCCTGCGGTTCCGGCGCTTTCTTTCTTCATCCATGATACTCACCTCTGATTCTCCGAAGATAAGCCTCCCGGTTCTCCCCTGTTTCCAGGCGGATCCGCTGCCCTTCCCCGTCAAAAAACAGGACAAACTCATCGGGAACGGAAAGATGACATTCCTCTCCGGCCTCAAACTCGCACTCGCGGCTTTTTACCATCATGATACCGTCCCCGGTCTCCACTTTGTAAACGGTCTCGCTTCCCAGCATCTCGCAGGTGATGATCCGGGCTTTTCTCCGATAGACAGCCTTTCCGTTTTCCGTCCTGGAAAGCTCTGCCCGCTCCGGCCGGAAGCCCATCTGGATCTTTCCGTCGCAGGAAAACACATTCATGGGCGGCGTTCCCATAAACTGGGCGGTAAAGGTATTGTCCTGATCGTTATAAAGCTCTCTCGGATTTCCTTTCTGCATGAATAACCGGTGTGCATCGTATTGTAGGTCACTTCCTCATCGCTCATCAGGAACTGTACGAACTCCCAGGAAGCCCTGCTGCCACAATAGCTCCTGCTTTTTTCAGTCCTTTTTTCATTTTTTTATCCTCCTCTTGTTCGGATTTTCCTCCGATGGCCTGACTATAGCACAGGAACGAAAAAAGGCGCAAGACGCGCCACGGATTATGAAAGATCGCTCAGATGGATGATCGTTTTTTACAAAAGCTTCTGCATTTTTTACATTTGGGGATTATGCTGGAAGAAACAGCAAAGGAAGCCCATGGCTTTTCAGAAAGGATTTTATGAATATAGACAGAGAAAGAAGTATCGTGACATGCTCCCACCACTTAAATCTTACGATTTTGAAGTGGGGGCTTCCTGCTCGATTGCCTTTTAAGGCAAAGCTAAAACAGGCTATCCCCGCGTGTCCCGCGGTTTTGTTTTTTATCTTCATCCGGTTACGGATTTTTTTCTTGTGCCGTTAGGCACATTCTTTATAGATCCTTTTTCCTTCTTCGCGGATATTGACTGCTGCATTCACATCCCGATCCATCCGGTTTCCACATTCACAGACATATATTCTATCCGACAATGCCAGTTCCTTTTTCTTATGTCCACATACACTGCAAATCTTGCTCGATGCAAAATAACGGTCTACCTTTATAAGATGTTTCCCGCGCTCTTCCAGTTTGTATCCCAGCATGGACAGAAACTGCCCATACCCATTATCCTGCACGCCTTTCCCAAGATGCAGCCCTCCGGACATTCCCTGCAGGTTCAGATCTTCCACGCATACTGCATCATATCTTTCAGCAAGCTCCCTGCTTAGCTTATGCTGGAAATCTTTTCTCTGGTTCTTTATCTTTTCATGACATAAGGCTACCTTTTTCTTCTGTTTCTGATAGTTCCGGCTTCCTTTCTCACAGTGGGAAAGCTTTCTCTGTTCCCTTGCAAGTTTTTTCTCTGCTTTTCTGTAAAACATAGGGTACCCGGCTCTTTCTCCTGTAGAAAATACACACATTCCCTGCATGGCAAAATCGATCCCAAGAAATCTCTCTGCCCGTCTTTTTTCCGCTGTTTGGTTCTCACAGCAGAACAAAAGACTTGCAAAATATTTCCCGGATGGCTCACGGCTTATCGTTACCGATTTCAGTTTCCACTCTGACGGGATCTGGCGGTGAAGTTTTATTTTTATGGCGGACATCTTTGGAAGCTTCAAATGGGTATCCTGCAAAAGGATATTCCCGTTTACTGCATTGGTCGTATAAGAATTTCTTGAATGTTTTCTTGATTTATAGCGGGGAAATCCGCAGGATGGTTCCCGGAAAAACTTCCGGAACGCACTTTCCAGATGCAGCTGCGCATTCGCCAGGGCAAGGGAGTCCACCTCTTTCAGCCAGGGATATTCCTTCTTATATCCGGCCGGTGTGTTCCTGAGCATCTTTTTTTCTTTCTGGTAATAGCTGATCTTGTCCGCAAGCATCTGGTTATAGATAAAGCGGCTGCAGCCGATTGTTTTCTCTATCTGAACGCTCTGCTCTTTATCTGGATAGATCCTTATTTTTACGGCATGGTTCATTTTGCTCACCCTGGCTTTCTATATACTGCCGTATTGTTTCAATCGGCGCCCCGCCTGCACGGAGCAGACAGAAGCTTCAGCAGTCTGCTGCTGGCACTTTTACAGGCATTGATGAATTTACGGAGTTCCGTCTTTGGCTGTGCGCGGAACAGCACATGAACATGGTCTGTATCGTGATTCCATTCTTCCAGTAAGATCCCGTATCCGGGTGCGATATACTCAAAGATCTCTTTTGCTCTTTCGGATATTTTGCCATTCCGTACTTTTCTTCTGTATTTTATAACCATCACTAGGTGATAATATAGTAGAAATACTGAATGGGAATTATGATCCAATTCCATTGTGTTTATCACTATTTTTCTTATATCGACTGATATGTATTTGCGAACTAATGTTCCTTTTCAGTATACTATATCAGGGGATAGAGAACAAGTGTTTCTTTTGTACTATAAGGACTTTTTTGAGCAGATATGCTCAGATGTGCAATTCATCTCACCACCTGAAGAGGTGGGAGAATTCTTGCTACATTTGTTAAAAATTTTGGTTCACGATAAAAAAGTCACCGTCAAGGATCTCTCCACCCGCCTCTTTACCAGCGAGCCTTCGATCCGTAGGGATCTGGTCTCGCTGGAGCGGCAGCATCTTCTGAAACGCATCTACGGCGGGGCCATCCTCAACGACAACGGAGAGCTTACGGATATCTCCGAAGCCGAAGATTATATCCGGCTTCATATGATGGAGCGGTCGAAAAAAGTCTATCTCCTCTGCAACAGCAGCAAATTTTCCACTCGCTGCTTCCACCACCTCTGCCACGCCTCAGAGCTTTCTGGCATCATCAGCGAAGGAGAGGTGCCGGAGGGGCTGGGGGAGTATTTTCTCTAAATCTCCTCTTTTCCCCCATTTCTTGAGCGGATCACCAGCAGCACGCCCACCATGAGGACAATGCAGACCGGCAGGGCGATCCAGGAAAGGCCTGCTGCGCCCGCGGCCTGAAGAATGCCGATGATAAAGTATCCGACGAGACAGATAACTGCCACCAGAAGGGCGTAAGGCAGCTGGGTGGAGACATGGTTGACATGCTCACAGTGACCGCCGGCGGAGGCCATGATCGTCGTATCGGAGATCGGGGAACAATGATCGCCGCAGACAGCTCCTGCCAGGCAGGAAGCAATAGAGATCACCATCATCTGACCGGAGGGGAAAACTCCGATGACAATCGGGATCAGGATGCTGAAAGTTCCCCAGGAAGTTCCCGTAGCGAAAGCCAGGAACGCAGCCACGAGGAAGATCACCATCGGAAGGAAGCCCTGCAGGGAACCGGCAGATTTTGCCACCATATCGGCCACGAAAACTTTCGCTCCCAGAAGGTTCGTCATACCGGACAGCGTCCAGGCCATCGTGAGGATCAGGATCGGGGCGATCATGGATTTAAAGCCCTCGGGAATACACTCGGTAAATTCCTGGAAGGACAGTACATCGCGCATCATGTAGTAAATAAAAGTAAAGACCAGAGCCACCGCTCCGCCGAGAACCAGACCTACGGAAGCGCTGGAATTGGCAAACGCATCCACAAAAGAAGCGCCGCTGAAGAAACCGCCGGTATAGATCATGGCTACGATACAGCTCACAATCAGGACAGCCACCGGAAGCACAAGATCCAGCACATGGGAATTTTCCTTCTGAATCTCTTCCTCGTTGCCCTCGTAAGGTCTTCCCGGCGTCGTGAAAAGATCGCCCTTGATGGCGTTCATCTCATGCTTTTTCATCGGACCGAAATCCACCCGGAGAAGGGTCGTAGCGAGCAGCATCACCAGAGTCAGCAGTGCGTACAGGTTATAGGGTATCGTCTGGATAAAGACGGCAAAGCCGTTGATTCCGGAATCAGAAGGAACGGAGGAGGTGACGGCTGCAGCCCAGGAACTGATGGGAGCGATGATGCAGACCGGAGCCGCCGTGGCGTCGATGATATAGGAAAGCTTTGCTCGGGATACTTTATGACGGTCCGTCACCGGCCGCATAACGCTTCCCACAGTCAGGCAGTTGAAATAATCATCCACAAAGATCAGCACACCCAGGATCATGACAGAAATCTGGGCTCCGATCCGGGTTTTGATGTGCTTCGATGCCCATTTACCGAAGGCTGCGGAACCGCCTGCCCGGTTCAAAAGAGATACCAGGATTCCCAGCATAACCAGGAAAACAAGAATTCCCACGTTTCCGGAGTCTGAGAGCTTGTAGACCATTCCGCCCTCTTCATTGAAAAGCATCGTGTTGATCATAAGCTCCAGATTAAAGTTTGCATAGAGAAGGGCTCCTGTGATGATACCTGCCAGAAGAGAGGTGTAAACCTCCTTCGTCACCAGAGCCAGGCCGATGGCGATCACCGGCGGAAGCAGAGACCAGATGGTCGCGTAAGTGCCGCACTGGTACGTCTCTCTGTCTGCAATTGTTCCCGGTGTCTGAAAAGACACCACCAGAAAGACAGCGATAATCGCAATGAAAATCAGCATCGCGATCTGTTTTTTCTTCATTTTCACGTTCGTTTTCTCCCTCTTTTTAGATTTTGCGCCTGTTCCGGCGCTTTCTTGTAGCATCAGTATAAAGTGATACATTCCAGAAATCAAGAACTTTTTCCATTAAGATATGCTTTTAAAAATTCATAGATTTCCTGCTCTGTCGGCGGGCAGCCTGGACAGGAATGGGCAAACTTTCTTGTGCAGTTTCCCACGCCGAGAAGCCCTTCTTTTCCCCGGTAGCCTTGACCGATGGAAATTTTTTCATGGAGCTTCCCAAAAATCCCCTCATCCTTGAGCACGGCAAGAGCCGGAATCAGGTAGCCGTAGCAGGCGCTGCAGGATTCCACCTCTTCCACCGCGTCCTTAAGCTCCACCACCTTACGGGATTCCGGCAGGCGTTTCTTATCTTCCGCTTCGCTCTTCTCGCCGCCGACAAGCCGGATCTCTAACTTGGAAAGATCCGCGCTTCCCACGCCGAGCTCCTCCGCCATCGTGATATAGGGAATGTCCGAGGGCTTATAATAGAGAAGGTCCGCCGCGTGAGCATCCACGAGAACCGGGTCCACAGCCGCCATAATGCAGTTTCGCACCACCGGATTGCCCCCGTCCTCGAAATCCAGATCCCCGCAGATATGGTCCACGACGATAAAATCCTGATGAAGGCCGGCGCTTAAGTGGGCGATCGGCTTGTGAAGGCCCATCGCATGAAAATGGCGCTTCTCCTGGTTTGGAATCAGGCCCTTCATATTTTTCAGGGCGCAGGTCAGTTTCGTCTGGCAATGGCCCTTCAGCACCGGCACATTGATGAGAAAATCAAGGCCCGCCGCCTCGTCGCAGAGGTTCAGCTCCAGCCCTTTACAGTCGTGTACATGAAAAGAGTCCTTCTGTGTATCCACAAAAGGAACTCCATATTGCCTGCAAAGGTCCAGATATCCACATACTTCGGCAGATTCCGAAGTTTTATCCCCAACCCAGGAGCCTTCCAGCACAAGAAGCTGTGTAAAACCTCTCTCTTGAAGGTATTCGATGATACCGGCCACAATCTCCGGGTGGGTCGTCGCTCCCCAGGAAGCCTCCGAGGGAGCCACCAGGTTCGGCTTGATGCCAATCCTGGCATTTTTTCCCGGGATCCGGCTCTCAAGCTCCGCTTCCGTAAGCAGAAGCTTTGTCAGCTCTTTATAATCGGTCCCGTAAATTTTCAGGATCTCATTTTCTTTCATAGATCTGTCCTTTCGCAAAAGCAGGTTGAATCTTTACAGATCCAGCTTCAGGTCATTTTCTTTAATCCAGCCATTTTTCCGGAAAGGTACTGCGATGAGAAGGGTCAGCACTGCCGGAAGGATGAAGCAGATCAGGATCATGCCGATCCAGTCAAAGGCTGTGATTCCGGTTTTCGTGCCTGCTGCCACATCGTTGACCCAGCCGGTGTAAACACCGATCTGCCCCACCAGGCCGCAGGTTCCCATTCCGGAAGCCACAGCGGCGCCGTTCATTTTCAGACGGAAAAGACAGGTAGCCAGAGGGCCCGTGATGGCGGAAGCCAAAGTCGGAGGCAGCCAGATCCGGGGATTCCGAACGATATTTCCCATCTGGAGCATCGAAGTACCGATGCCCTGGGCGAAAAGTCCACCCCACTTATTTTCCTTAAAGCTCATCACTGCAAAACCGATCATCTGGGCACAGCAGCCAGCTACAGCCGCTCCGCCGGCAAGACCGGTCAGTCCCAATGCCGCGCAGATGGCCGCGCTGCTGATCGGAAGGGTCAGTGCCACGCCAACCAGCACAGAGACGAGGATGCCCATGAAGAAGGGCTGAAGCTCCGTCGCCCACATGATGGCATTTCCCACAGAGCTTGCGGCTTTACCGATGGCAGGCGCACAGAACAGGGACAAAAGCACACCGATGGAAATCGTGACGGCCGGGGTGACGATGATATCGATTTTTGTCTCTTTGGAGACGATTTTACCGCACTCGGAGGCGACGATAGCCACCACCAGAACAGCCAGAGGACCGCCTGCTTTGCCGAGCTCATTGGCTGCAGCGCCGACGGCAATCAGAGAGAATAACACCAGCTGCGGCGTTTTCAGGGCGTAACCGATGGCGACTGCCATAGCCGGACCGGTGGCCGCCTTCGCGTAACCGCCGATGGTCACAAGAACAGCGATCCCCAGCTGCTCTCCCAGGGTGCTTAAGATCGTTCCGATCAGCAGGGACGCAAACAGTCCCTGTGCCATAGCTCCCAGGGCGTCGATGCCGTAGCGGCTCGCTGAGAAGACCACATCTTTTCGTTTCAGAAATGCTTTCACTTTTCCATTCATAACTTTACCTTCTTTTTTTATTTTTTCTCTGCGTGAAGTTCTTCCAGGTCTCTACGTTTCTTGTTAATCACAGAGAAGAAAGAATCCACCACAAAAACCGCCAGGGCAATCATCCCGGCGATCTCCAGAGTCTGGAGCATATAAAAAGCCGCCATCTCCTTGGTTCCAAGAAAAAGCTGATAAGCAGAACGGAAAAGGCCCGCTCCGGGAACCAGAATCAGAAGACCGGGGATCAGAAAGACCGTCACTGGCGCTTTGAAGACACGGGCAAACACATGGGCCATGATGGCAAGGGCCAGGGAACCGAAAAAGTTCGCCATGACCGCCCCCTGGGCAGGCAGGAAGATCAGGTAGACAAACCAGCCCACCGAGCCCTCCAGTCCACAGTAGAGAAGAAATTTTTTCGGCACGTTATTTACCACCGAAAATGCCAGAATTGCAAAAAATGCGCTGATTACCTGTACGATCATACATGAAATCCCCCTGTCATAATCATTCCAAGACCGGCGCCCACCACAATGGCCGCCACCTTGATAAGAGACTCCAGCACTTTGGCGCTTCCGGCCACATAGTCTCCCTGCAGCGTGTCCCGGATCGCGATCGTAAAGGCCGCACCAGGAACGATGGGCATGATGGCTCCGATGATCACCGTGTCCACGTTGATATCTATAAGCCGGCTCATGACCACTGCTCCCGCCGCCAGAAGCACGGAGGAGAGCATCGTCTCCATAAAGGCGTTAAGCGAGAGCCATTTGGAAAAACGAAGGGCCAGAACGATGAGCACACCGTCGATTCCCGCCGCCAGAGCGTCCCTCCAGGAGCCGCCGAACACCAGGGCAAAAAAAAGAGCCACTCCGATCACGCCCAGAGCCTTCTGAAATTCCGTATACTGCCTGGAATCCAGGTGCTTGAGATCATGGAATGCTTCCTTCAGTGTCATCTGCCCGCTGCAGAATTTTCTCGAAATATCGTTGACAATGCTGACCGTATTCAGGTCCGTACCGCGGCTCGGAATCCTCTTAATTACAGTCATGGAATCCTCCTTGGGATCGTCCAGTGTGACCATGATTCCGGTGGCCGTCACATAGGCCTCTGCCGTCTTAAGGCCGGAGACAGCCAGCATCCGTTGGATCGTGTCCTCGACCCTGTAAATCTCCGCCCCGTTCTGGAGCATCAGCTTCCCGGCCAGAGTCGCTGTGTCCAGATACAGTTTATAGTCTTTCTTTTCCTCCATTTCTTCCCTCTCCAGTTATTCTTTTTTAAAAAGGCTGAGCACAAAAAGTACCAGGAGCACCGGCAGCAATACCGGGAGCAGCGCTCTCAGAATTGTGAACAGCAAAAACAGAACCGCCACAAGGATCAGAAGAAACAGCCATTTGTTCCACGAATGGCTCTTATCCCCCTTTTCTTCTTCCTTCGGCTCCTGTTCTGTCCGTTTTTTTGAAAAATCCGTGGCCCCGCTTACATGGGTATCCAGGATCGTTCTCGCGATCAGAAGCGGACTTCCCAGTTCCTCCAGGACTTCCTCCCCTGATCTTCCTTTTCGTGTTTCCGAATCAATGTATTCGCTGTAATAACGAAGGGTCTTTGCGACCGTGTTCTCATCCAGTTCGCCGGTGAGCTTCTGCTCCATCATTTCCAAGAATTCTGCTTTCGTCATCGGTTTCCTTTCTCGAAAAGGCCGCTAAAGCTTTCCTTTAACGGCCTTTTGCACTACTGCTGATTTGCCAGATATACATCTGCATACTGAACGCCGAAATTTGTGGCGTCCGTATGACTATTCATATAAATATCCACATGTCCGTAAGGGGTTCCGCGGTCCTCCACGGTATAGATGAGGCCGCCGATCACCAGCTTGGTGCCAAAAGGCACGCCAGCCATGGCCACCGTACGTCCCTGTACCGGAACCGTGCCGCCCGCCGTCGCTCCGCCGGACCATTTGCCGCAGCAGATCGGGCAGCTGCAGTATGCGGTGAGCTTGAATCTGCCCAGATAATTGCCGGAATCTCCGGCTTTCGCCTTGGTGTAGGCCACACCTTTGGCCGCGTTGTCATTGACCTGCTCGATCTTATCCGAATCGCTGTCGGAGATGATCCGGGTCGCCCAGACTGCATGAGCCGTGTCCACCACAGAGCAGATGATACCCTGATTGCTGTTGGCCGCCTCAATGGTCTTTCCGTCGCCCACGTACATGACAACATGATAAACGGCTCCATCCTTCGCATAGAAGATCAGGTCGCCGGGCTTCGCCTCGGAAACCGGGATCTGCATGCCATACTGGGCCTGGGCCTCTGCCACTCTGGGAATGCTGTAGCCGTAAGCGGAATAAATACTCTGGACAAAACCGGAGCAGTCCGCTCCCATCGTCAGGCTGGTGCCGCCCCAGACATAGGGATTTCCGATAAACTGGGAGGCATATTTCAGCATGGATTCCCGGATGGAATCGGAAATGCTTCCTTTTTTAACAGAAGTGATCGTATAATAGCAGGCCTTGTTTTCCTTCGCGGAAATCTTGAGATCCGCGTAAGAATAAGTGGACTCGCCATTTTCCAGGATCTGATTTTCCACGCCGTCTCCGGTGGAAAGGTATTCTCTCTTCACAAAGCCCCGGACATCGCCGGACTCCACAAAGATCCACTCACTGTCGGCATCCGCCAGTATGTAGCAGAGCGTATTCTGCTTCATGACGCCCACCACTCTGGCATCTTCTGTGCGTCCTTCACGGACATTCACGCCGTCTGTGGTACAGAGGGCATACTGTTTTCCGACCACAGTGCTGCGGACGGTGGTTTTCGTATAGGTATAGGCACTGTTTTCCATCGGCTCCTTGGAAGCCGTGGCAACTGCCAGGTTCGTCTCCCCTTTTTCGGCAACGTAAGCGTCAGCCTCCGCTCCGGTCAGAAGATCCGGAATCCGCACAAAACCTCTGACCACACCGGACTCCACATAATACCAGGAAGGGTCCTGATCGTTGAGGACATAGCAGACGCCGCCTTTTCCCAGGGTTCCCACCACATCGGAACCGGTATCTTTTCCTTCATAAATCTGAAGAGTTCCCACGTTGGCGATGGCGTAATCCTTTTCTACCGTGACAAAACGGAAGGACTCCTCAATGGCCGGAGGAATCACAATCTTCTGGAGGGCAATGAGCTGCTCGTTGGTGAGAGCCGGCTTATCCTGATTGTCCTCTTTCTTATCTTCATCCTTTTTATCCGTATCTTTGGTATCATCCGTCTGGGGCTCTGTATCAGCCGTCGTCGGTTCTTCGGTATCCGGTTCTGTCACCGGTTCTGTGACTGGCTCCGTCACGGGTTCATCCGGATCCACCACCGGCGGAATATCCGTCGTCGGCTCTGTCGCCGGTTCGTCAGGATTGATCACAGGCGGCACCTCTGTATCCGGCTCTGTGGAAGGATCCACCACCGGCGGCACCTCTGTGGAGGGCTCACTGGTCCCCGGTTCTGTAGTCGGTTCGCTGCTGCCGGTACCTGGCTCTGTGGCGGGCTCGCTGCCTGGCTCCGTACCGGACGAATCCGTGGCAGGCTCCGTGCTGCCGGTGGCCGGCTCTGTGGCCGGTTCACTGGCTCCGGTATTTGGCTCCGTGGCCGGTTCGCTGCTGACCGGTTCCTGTGCGGCTGTTTCTGTCTCTGCTGCTGTCGCTAACCCTGTTGTCTCTGACGTCTCCGCATCTCCGCTTTCAAGCCCGGCCGCATGGACATGAGCCGTATGCTTTTCATTATGATCCATAGTGAAACCTGAGGGAGCTGTCACAGACAGGGCAATGGTCACTGCCAGCGTCTTGTATACCTTTTTTAACTTCATTGAAATCTCCTCATGTTTTCCTGCAAACAAAAATCCCCAGACTTCTGTCTGGGGATACCGTGCGTTAGAGGATTCGAACCCCCGACCTTTTGGTCCGTAGCCAAACGCTCTATCCAGCTGAGCTAAACGCACATCTTTTTTCTTTTCGTTCCGGTGTCTCGCTCGGAACAATGAAGATTATATCTCACTACCCAGTTCTTGTCAACACTTTTTTTGAAATTTTTTAAATTTTTTGAATTATTCAGAGCCAAATCGAGATGGCCATGAATAATTCTTCCGCGCAAAAGTCCTGTCCAGCGGCTATGCATTCTGGCAAGCTTGCCTGCCAAGATGCATAGCCGCTGGACAGGATGCCTCACCCGGTTCCGATTATATCATCTTCCTGCCGCCCGCCGCAACCTCAAAACCCCTTATTTTTTTCTTATGCAAGAACTTTTACAATCTGGTTACAACTATCGATTATTTGCTTCCTCCACCTGGGCCACGCGGGTCACATGAAAGCCCTCGCCAAGCACCTCGTTGGATTCCAGAATAATCATGAAGGACTTGTCGTCGATCTCCTTCACCGCCTGCTCGACCAGATACATCTCCTTATTGTTGCAGGCGCACATAACCACCTGCTTATCCTCCTGCCGGTAGCCGCCGCTGGCATGAAGAATCGTCGTGCCACGGCCGGTCCGCTCGTCGATGATCTCCGTGACTGCCTTTCCCTGCTCCGTGACAATGAGAGCAAGCTTACCGGAATTGATGCCGTACATTGTCTTATCCACCACCAGTGACAGGAGCGAATTGATGATCAGACCGTAGATCATTCCATCCACATCCTGGAAAATCACGCCGCCTAAGAGCACCACAAGAAAATCCATGGCAAAAATAATTTTTCCCAGGGAAAGATGAGGCTTCACCGCTTTTAAGGACATGCTGATGAAATCAGCGCCTCCCGTGGAGGAATTTCTCATATAAATCAGCGCATAACCGATTCCCGAAAGCACGCCCGTGCAGAGCGCCGAGAGCATACGGTCCCCCTGATAGACCGGAAGAAGCGGCGCGATGACATCCACGCAGACGGAAGAGATCACCATACACCGGAGCGATCTTAAGAAAAAGCTTTTTCCCAGCACCCGGAAACAGAGAATCGTCACCGGTATATTCAAAAGGATCGTCGTCACACCGATCGGCAGCCCGAAAAGCCGGTAAATGATCATAGCCAGCCCCGAAAAGCCCGACATCGGAAACTTCGCCTCCAGCGCAAAGTTATAAAGTCCCAGCGCGATCAGCATGCTCCCCAGCACCTCCGCCAGGATATCGACCGCTATCTTCTTCCATTTTTCGTTCTGCATCTTTTACATCCTCCCAAAGCCTGTTCCTACGAAAAGAGGTTTCTTCTATTTATTAAGAAGAAAGAGCGACTACAAATACTGATCTTTCCAATCATTATCCGCAATCGCTCTTGTTCTTATGTGTTTAGTATAGCATTGGGTGAAAAAGGCGTCAATCCTCGGATCACATAATATGCTGCAAATTGAATCAAAATCTTTCCTAAACCAAATTCATATTACTTCATCATCTTCTCAAATATATCTGCAAGTTTCCTGGAACCTTTTTTGACCTTCGCCGAAGGTACTCTGTTGGCTTCCTTCAATATCTTAACAGCCTCTTTTCCCTTCACGACTGGTGTTGATGCAATCTGTGTTGCCATATGATTATCTCCTCTTCTATTGATTCGTTTTTATTCTAACATCTCCGAAAAGATTTTCCAATAGTTTTTTGAGGTTTTTTGGTATTTTTGTATATTTTAAAATTGCATACACAGTGTTTTGATTTATTTGCAGATCTATTTCCTTATAACTTCGATCCCATGAATATGGGAAATCAATCCATGATCATTATACAGCCTGATCCTGTTCTTTCCTTTTTTCAGTTCGATCATAAATTCTTTTTCTCCGGGAGTCTCCCAGTTAGGGAAGGCCCAGCCGCTGGTGTTGTGGAGGTAGGAATTTATCGGCTCATTTTCGTTTGCCTGGATGGAAAGATCCTTGTTATCTCCACCGGTATACAGAACACGGAGGACATATCTCCCATCTTCCGGAACCATCACATCGTCAAATACCAGAGAATTTTCTCCGCTGATACCAACTGCAGTTGGCATACCATTTTCTTCTATGATTTCTCCACCTCCGGAAAGATTCTTTTCTTCCACCATATAACAAAGCGGACGGAAAGGATCATTGTCAATCAGCTTCACTTTCCAGATAGCCGGAGCCCTGCCTCCTGCCCTTTTCAACTTCAGCGTAAAGCTGCCTTTTTTCAGTGACACGATCAGATTTTTGGTCACAAAAGTCCGGATTGCTCTGCTGGCAGGCATATTCACCCTTTCCGTCACTCCGCAGCACTCATATTCCAGCGTCCATGGTTCTTCTGCCGCATAGAAGAAACGCAGGGAATAATCCTTGTTCACTTTCACGCTGCCCTCAAATTCTGCCGTACCGTTTAATACGAAGCCTTTCGTTTCACTGTCCCATTCCACCAGCTCGCTCCCCTGAGCCAGTTTCGCATCGACTCCCTGAAGCTCCACATAATTTTCACTCATATATCCGGAACAGACCCCTTTAGTCAAAGGCTGCAATTTTCTCGTAATATAAATCCCGGCTCCGCCATTGGCCAGCAGATGAAGCTCCAGAACATCTTTTCCCGTCACTGTCTGTACGCGCCTGGAAACCATTTCTCCGCCTGCGCTGTCTTCATAAATCTCTGCTTCATAGGTTCCTTCACCCAGAAAATCAAGGGACAGACACACTTTCTTTTTCGGAGAAGTGATGACTCCGATCAGGTATTCATCTTCTGTATAACGAAGGATCGCTGCATGATCTCCCGGATAACCAGACAGCACTTTGACTCCTTTATAATGATTCTTTGTCCGACGCAGGAACTCTGTTCCTTTCCAGCCTTCCATATAACGAAGCGCTAACGCATAGTTTGTGATTCCGGAATCAAATACCACCGGCAAAGCCAACTGATGGCCCATCGTCGTATTTCGATTGGAACGGTTAGAAAAGGCCGTCGGCGTATAATCCATGGGGCCTGCCACATTTCTGGTAAAGGGTACTGTGCAGTTATGTACGGAGTCTGGAAGATTGCTCCACTGATAATGCTCCATTCCCATAATACCTTCCGCCGTCATAAAGTTCGGCCAGGTACGTCCTTCTCCCATAGGTTTTACAGAACCATGGAAATTGATCATCAGTTTATTTTTAATCATAAGTTCTGCCATCATCTGATACTGCCACATCGTATGCTGGGAATCATTTTCAAAGAAATCAATTTTCAATCCATCCACTCCCCAGCTTGCCCAGAGAGGAATCAGTTTTTCAGCTTTTTCTCTTGTATCCAGGCGCTGCATAGGAGACCAGATCCAGATTTGAATATTCTTCTTATGCGCATATTCACAGAGATCCTTCACCCAACTGTCATCCCACCCACAGTCCAGAGTCACGCCTTCAAAACCATACGCGGCAGCCATATCCACATAATCTCTGGATTCGAGATAAAGCTGAGCTCCATTCATATCCTCCCACCAGGACCACAGAGCTCTTCCCGGTTTGATCCAGGAAAGGTCTTCGATTACAGAAGGGGGATTTAGATTATAATTGACTGTCGAATTTACCAGCTCATCCAGACTGTCTGCCAGTACCACATAGCGCCATGCAGAGTGGAACGGAAGCAGCGTTGTGATCGCTTTTCCTTTTTCCTCCGGAGCAAAACCGATCGTCAGATGTTTTTTCTCATCGCCTACGAGATTGCAGGAGCAAAAACTTCCGTTTGTATTGATTACATTCGCCTCGTTGATCATCAGCCACATCTGATCCGCTTCTGAATAAAATAATGAAGGCATACCATAGGGCTGACCATTGATGCTCTTATCCCATTTTCTGGAAATATACGGTCCTTCATAAGTCGGAACCCAGTCCTGAAGCCAGAAATCTTTGCAGTTTTCCGTTATATAAAACTCCGTCTTTTCACGCTTCACCTGAATCTCATTACGGCCCTCACAAGCGATCTCATAGCGAAAAGCTGCCGCCTGGTCAAAGGCCCGGAATCTAACCGTAAAATCGACTTTCTCCCACTTAAAAGATAGAGTCAGCTCTTCCGCATGATTGTCGTAAATCTCTTTTTTTCCAACAGGTATCGAATATTCTTCTCGGATAGAATTTCTTTCTTCTTTCTGAAAAACCAACCCTTCTGTAAAATCACCATAATCCGTAGAAAGTCCCAATGCACTTTCCTGAATCAGCATATGGCCTTTTTTTAACACCTGATAGAACAGTTCTCCTGTCTCTTTCTGCTCTACTGTTATTTCTGTAAGCTCTCCCGGCGATCTTAATGTCCATCTCATATTATTCCCTCCTCGTATTTATCCTTTCACGCTTCCCATTACAATTCCAGATGTAAAATATTTCTGTAAAAACGGATAAATCATCAGCACGGGTACAGCGGCCAGAAAGATCTGCGCCGCTTTACCTGTACGGTCTGAGATCATGCCGATCTGACGAATATCTCTTAAAGACTCCAGCGCCATCAAATTGGCTGACACTACCTGGGTATGGAGATAGGTCTGAAGCGGATACTGATCCGGATTGTTCAGATAAATCAGCCCGTCAAACCAGGCATTCCAATGATTGACAATCACAAAAAGCGTCACTGTAGCCAGTACCGGTTTGGAAATCGGAAGAATAATCTTCCAGAGTACTTTCCAGTTTGTCGCTCCGTCCACATAAGCCGCTTCCTCCAGTTCCTTCGGAAGAGAACGGAAAAAATTCATCAAAAGAATGACATTAAATACATTTACACAGTTTGGAACTACCAGAGCCCAAATACTATTGATCAACTTCGTTTCCCTGACCACCATATAGCTGGGGATCAGGCCGCCTCCGATCAGCATGGGAATCACAAAAATCCAGATATAAACTTTTCTTGCCGGGAACTCCCTGTCCAGTCTGGAGAGCGGAAATGCTGCCAGCACGCATACCAACATACTCATAGGAACCGCCAGCAGTACTCGTTCCACAGATACTAAAAGCGACTTCCAGTATTCTGCCTTATCTGCCATATACTTATAAGAATCCAGTGTAAAATCCACCGGCCATAAGCCTACCTCTCCTGCCGCCACCGCTGCACTGGAGCTGAAGGAAATCGCCAGCTGGTTCACGATTGGCAGGAGGCAGCTAACAGCCAGAAACGCCAGAAAGAGATAATTAAATACCGTAAACACTTTCATTCCGGTTGATTTTTTTCTCATACAGCCACCTCCTTAAAATACACGGTAATCCGTATAACGATATGCGAGCGCATAAGAAATTCCCAGCATACCAAACGAAATCACCGATTTAAATAAGCCAATCGCAGTTGCCACTCCGTACTGGGCATCCAACATACCAATTCGATAGACCAATGTATCCAGAATATCACCCGTACTGTATACCTGAGGACTATACATATTAAAGATCTGATCAAAACCGGCATTAAAAATATTTCCCATAGCCAGAATGGACATCAGCACGATAATCGGCAGGATTCCCGGCAGGGTCACATGCAGAGTCTGTTTCCAACGGTTTGCTCCATCCATAACAGCCGCCTCATAAAGTGAGGGATCAATACCGGTCAGAGCTGCCAGATATACAATCGTTCCATATCCAAACTCTTTCCAGGTATCCGTAAGAACCATAGTATACGGAAACCATTTCGGATCTCCCAGGAAAAAGATCGGTTTCAGTCCAAGCGCTGTGAAAGCTCTGCCGATCACACCATCCGACGGAGAAAGAACATCCACAAAAACACCTGCCAGGATAACCCAGCTTAAAAAGTGTGGAAAATAGATCATCGTCTGAATCGTCCGCTTAAATTTCATTCTCGTAATTTCATTCAAAAGAAGGGCCACAATGACCGGGATCACGATTCCCATAATAATCTTTAAAATTGCAATATAGAACGTATTCCAGATGATCTGGTAAATATCCGGAAGATCAAACACATATCGGAAGTTTTTAAGTCCCACCCATTTAGAACCCAAAAAACCTTTGCTCGGATTAAATTTCTGAAAAGCCATAACATTTCCTACCAGAGGAATGTAGCTGTAGATCAGAAGCAAAAGAAGCGCCGGAAGAAGCATTAGATGAAGTGACCAATTTTTAAATCTTTTCTTTTGTTTTTTCTTTTTTCCCATATACTCACCCCTAAACGATCATTTTTCGGCCTGGTACAGTGAATATTAAGCAACCGCCATATTGACTTGTCTGATTTTTCATCTGCTGCGTTGTCGTCAATCGACGTAGCCACCGCTACGCCTCATTCCTCCGCCTTGCATATGGAGAAATCATCCTGCGTCAATATAGCAGATACTTAATTTTCACTGTACTAGTTAAAGTACGGGGGAGAAAATTTCTCCCCCGTACTGTCAAAACATGTTTACTGCTCTGCGTGCCAGGTATTCACTTCTTCTGTGATCTCCTCGCCGCCCAGCTTGTTCCAGTTTTCTACAAACTCATCAAATTTATCCATATTTCCTTCCAGAATGATACTTGTATAATCCTGAACCTGCTGTTTCTTCAAAGTCGGAAGCTTCTCTGTCATGGTTTCCGTGGGGGCCGCATAATAAGCGTCGTTTACCACATTATTGCCGGTCCAGTAGTTATCATAGATCACATTCAGAGAACCATTAGGGCCAAACATTTTCAGCTGATGCCAGTTATTGTCCTTGTGATCGCCATTCACGCTCTTCTCAGCCATTTCATAGTAACCTTTTTCCTCATCGTTCAGAGTATCTACATCTGCTTCTCCGTTCATGACAGCAGTTACTTTCTGTGCTGCAGTAAAGTTTTTCATCGGAGGCTCAATGGAAACTGCCGGGTACTGATAAGGTCCGTATCCATCCGGAGTAATGTTGTATACTTCCGGCTCAGCAGTTTCGCCATAACTCTTCTCCAGCTGGAGATTCAGCATACGAACAACTGCTTCCGGATGCTCACATTTGGCACTGATTACAAAGAAATCTGTGGTGCTGGCAGAAAGCTGTGACTTTCCGGGAGTCGTTCCGTCCAGAGAAGGAATGGCAACGGGAACCCATTCAAAATCCGGATTCTTTACTTTCACATCATTGATCCAGGCCATGTTCCAAAAATCGCCAAACATCATACCGAAACGGCCTGCGCCTACGTCTTCGTTTACCTTATTTGCATCTTTTACGCCAAACTCAGGGTCAATCTGTCCTGCCGCATACATTTCATGAAGAGCTTCCAGAGCCGTTTTTACTTCCGGCTGAATGCCGCCCCATACAATCCCATCCCCGGTATCTACCCAGATACTTGGATATGCATCATACGCATCAAAGAAACCTGTAAGATCCGCGTATCCGCTTCCATAAAGATCTTTATAGATTGCCAGACCGTAAGTATCATCTTTTCCATTTCCATCCGGATCCTGTGTTGTAAAAGCTTCCGCAAGATTTCTCATATCTTCCACCGTCTTTGGCAGCTCAAGTCCCAGATTTTCCAACCAGTCGGTTCGAATCCAGAGAACTTTAGCTGTCAGAAGCGGAGAACCAACCTTCGGAATCGCATACAGTTTTCCATCAAAGGTCGCTGCCTGCAATCCAAGGCCGCCATCAGAATTCAGAACTTCCTCTGTATAAGGCGCCAGGTTTTCTTTCATTACATCCGTGATATCCATAATCTGTCCGTTATCGTACATCATCTTCAGCTGAGATGCGCTGACCTGCATAACATCCGGAATATCATCTGATGTAATAGCAATATTGACTTTTTGAGGATACTGTTCTGAATTTGTTGACCAGAGCCAGTTCAATTTGATATTCAGGGTCTCCTCCAGATAACGACTCCATACGTTATCCTCCAGGGAATCTCCTTCCGGAAAGTCCAGTCCAGATGCGCCAAGATTCTTCACTGAGCTGATCTCAACGGTTTCATCATACTTTGCGAAGGCATTTTCCGAAGCATCCGTATTTTCGTCCGCTCTGCTGGTTGCTGCCGGAACCACTGCCATTGCAAGTGCTGTTGCCCATGCGATCATTTTCTTTGTCCGTTTCATTCGATTTCCTCCTTTTTCTCGCTTGCTCTTGTTTATTATGTATGTAAACATTATATTTTTCATTTCCATTTTTGTATATATATCATTCTTGATCTTTCTTGTCTGTTTTTTACTTGTTTTATTTTTCCAATTTATCTTCTTATTTTCTTTTTTACTTGTACATTTCATACAAAAAAGCACGCAGAACAGCTTTTAAAAGCATCTCCTGCGTGCCTATATGTATTACTTTAAAATTCCCTCTCCATCTCTGTACTCTCTTGGCGTTATATTCATCATTTTTTTGAACACCTTTGAGAAATTTGCCGCTGTCTCATATCCAACCATCGGAGCGATTTCACTGATTTTTAGCGACGTATTTTTCAAAAGTTCGCATGCTTTCTTTACTCGAAGCTCCAGAATTGCTTCTGTCAGGTTTTTACCCGTCAAAGATTTAAATCTCCTTGAAAGATATGATGGATTCAAATGCAGTTTATCTGAAAGCGTGCATAGGGAAAGATCTCCGTCAATATTTTCCCACATGTAATTCATCAGGCGATTGACAAAAGATTTTTCTGATTCTTCCGCATCTTCAAAATATTCCACGCCTGCCATCACAAGCTGCTTATCCGGATTCAAACGGTTTGTAGCAATCTGCCTGAGCCTCTCTAGTTCTTCGGCCACCTGTGACCACTCTATTTCTTTTTCCTGAAATACAAAAGAAAAAGCAATTCCAAAACGATAACGTAGCACATGACAGAAACCTTCCGCCATACCTTTAACAACGGCCGCTGCATACGGAAGATCTTCTTTTTCTTCCTGTTGTAAAACCCAGATAATTACCTTTTTATCCAGCCATGCCATTTCACTTCGGACTGCATAAGCGATTTTTTCCTTTAATACCTCATCTACAGCCAACCCTACTGCCTCTTCCATTTTCTCAGAACTTCTTCCCGCTAACAGGAAAACCGGCTTTTTCAAATCTATGGAAAAGTTTTCTTCTTTTTCCTGATCAAAGCGAAACAGGTTTTGTATCTGCTTTCTCCGTATCATTGCCTTATAAACCCGGTTTTCTTCCTGTACCCGAATCAGATCCGCCTGTTTTCTGGCATCTTCCTCCAATCTCCGGATACATTCCCCGATTGCTGCGAGAAGTACTTCATCTCCCTCGCTCTTTAAAATATAATGTGTCACTCTCTGCCGGATCGCCTGCTGTGCATATTGAAAATCATCATAACCTGTCTGGAAGATCACATGACAGAGCGGCCATTTTTCCCGTATTTTCTGCGCCAGCCCGATTCCTGAGATTCCCGGCATACAAATATCTGATACCACGATGTCAAATTGTTGTTCGTTCAAAAGCTCCAGTGCTTCTGACCCGGAATAAGCCTTGTACACATCCAGTTCATATTGCGGAGCTTCTGCCAGCATTCCAGCCAGACTGTCTGTTATCAGCTCCTCATCATCTACTAGCAGTATCCGATATAACATCCTCTTTTTCCTCTTCCTTTTTTTCTGCCGGAAGAACCAAGCTACAGCAAGTTCCCCCGTTCATTCCCCGTTCAATCAAAATTCCACATGTTTCTCCAAAGCGTATTTTCAGTCTCTGATTGATATTGCAAAGCCCATTTTCAACAGAGTCCGCCGTCTTTTCAAAGTTCTTTCGGACCTGTTCCATTTCTTCCAGAGTCATTCCACTTCCATTATCTTCTACATGAATAAACAGAAGTTTTTCTTTCTCTTCATACCAGACCTTCAAAAGACCATTCCGCTCTATATTATTTAATCCATGTTCAAAAGCATTTTCCAGAATCGGCTGCAGAATCAATCGTGGAACCTGTATGTCATTGAATTTTTCCGGTAATTCATTAACTACGACCTTTAATCTTCTCCGAAAACGTATAGCCTGGATCATCCCATAACGCCGGGCATGCTCCACTTCCATTTTAAGAGAAACCTCTTTCTGTGAATTCTTGGTGATATACCGATAATACTCTGAAAGATAAGACGAAAATTCCACGATGCTCTCGTAATCTTCATCCTTTCCCATTCGATACAGGGTAAAAAAACTGTTATACAGAAAATGCGGGTTGATCTGCGACTGGAGATGTTTCAGTTCCGCCTGCTGCATCAGAAGCTTCTGCCTGTAGTTGATTTCCATCTGGTTTTGAAGGGATTCTGCCATCTGGTTAAAGGCTACATATACATAACCAAACTCATCTTTCCTCTTTTCTCTGATCCGAACACTCAGATTTCCTTTTTCCATCTCGCCAATATGTTCCACCAGAGTTCGAATGGGACGATTTAGTACATAATGCGTATAGTAAATAAAGACAGCCATCATCAAAAGCATGACAGTCATACACATAGAAAAAATATTTTGATAGATCTTCAGATCCCTGTAAACAATTTTATTTGATATGTAAGCAAAAAGATCCATATTCAGAAAATCCGAATGAACTTTTAAAACCGTATATTTTTTTCCATCCTCCGGATTTTTCACCTGGGCGATTCCCTGTTCCAGATCTTCACCGGTGCTGTCTAAAGAAATCTCTTTTCCCGTATCAAAAGAAAAAGCGCCTTCGCTGTCTGTCAGGCAGATACCGCTGTCTGCCTCTTCACTTAAAGAACCAAGTTCTTTTTTCAGCTCACTGTCCGAGAGTTTAATCAGCAGCGTATACTGAGGTCTCACATGCGTCGTCACGACATTATAAGGATACGAACTTCCCAGATACAGGCTTCCCTCATAAAAGAACAGCTGAGACTGTGTTGCTCTCTCCTGCTGTTCCTTCAGTTCCTCCAGACGTTCTCCGACAAATTCTACTCCATGAACAGAAGATATCCTTCGTGAAAGCTCAGGTATATATACAAAAACTTCTGATATATAAGTAGAGCTTTCATGAAGAATCTTCATACGTCTCTGAATTTCCAGAAGTTTCTTTATTTTCTCACTTTTTTTCATAATGGAATAGGTATTGATCGTATAGTACAGAGTGTCTTCATTCACACATTCATACTCGAGTCGCTGGATTCTCCCGATTTCCTCTTCCATTGTGTCTGTCAGATAGGTAGCTTTGGAATAAAGGGAACGTGAAATTTCACTGGTCAGCATATCATATCCGGCATGATAGATTCTGTAATACAGCAGATATACAAATATAAGCAGCACCAGAAATATTTTTAAAACCCGATATGAAAACGTATTTTTCATCTTTAAGTCCAGTGTCATCTTCCACGCCCCCATTTTATTTTTTAGCGGATATAATTCGTCTTAATCGCCGGCTCCCTCTCCGGGAAGGTAATTCCGGCTTTCTTTCCGGCCTCGATGCATTTGATGAGCCAGGCCATGTTGTTGCCGAGGGTACGCATGGTCTGGAGGCCTTCTTCGTCCTGTCTGACCTCGTCGGGGGTGTTGCCGTGTACCATGTTCCAGTACTGGGATGAGACTACGGGCATGTTGTTGATGGTGAAATATTTGTTGATCTGGTCGAAGCCTGCAGTTGCGCCGCCTCTTCTGCAGCTGACCACTGCCGCTGCGGGTTTGCCGGCCATCTTGCTGCCACCGCTATAGAAGGCCCGGTCCATAAAGGAAGTGAGCGCTCCGGAAGCGGAAGCATAATGAATCGGAGAACCGAAGATATAACCGTCTGCCTCTCCTGCTTTCTTCACAAATTCATTGACTACATCATTGCGGAAGCATTCGCCGTTTTTGCGACAGACGCCGCAGCCCACGCAGCCTGCCACGGGCTGGGTGCCTACCTGAAAAATCTCTGTCTCGATGCCCTGTTTTTCCAGAGCGGCTGCTGCTTCCTGAAGCGCCGTATAAGTACAGCCCTTTGCCTTGGGGCTTCCATTTACCAAAAGTACTTTCATGATCTTTTCCTCCTGTTTTTCTAATCTCCCGGTCCGGATTTTCCCGATCCACTCTCCATTATAGCAGAACCTTTTTTCAAACTCAATTTCAAAAAAATACCTTCATTTTTATTCATTCATACCATACCTGTATGAATTATACAATATATTTAATTTTATTATTTTAAATACAGTTTTTCAATCTTTCAGTTCTCAGCAGCACTGCTTCAATGCGGTGATTTGATATATTTTTCACAGTTTTTCTCTTGTAAATTCCTTTAATTTTCGTTACTTTGTACTAAAATCTTGTCTGTTTTTTTGTTAGCTTTATACGATTTTCATTTATTTTTCATTTTTCTCTTGTTTGTTTTTCACAAATCGTTTACAATACCAACATGATGATTCGCGCGCGCAAAAATGAGTCACTATCAACCATACAGAAAGGATATAAACATGAAAAAGTTAGTAGCTCTTATGCTTACCGGCGCTCTGGCATTCAGCCTTTCCACCGGAGCACTTGCTGATGAAGGAGCAAAATCTCCTGACAATGACATGGTCGTAGCCCTTCAGGCAGACGCGACTCATCTGGATCCCCACGTTTCCAGTAACGGTTATTCCAACACCATCACCAACGCAATGTATGAAACTCTCCTGACCTTTAATGAGAAATCCGAAGTGGTTCCCCTGCTGGCAAAGGAATGGAGCGTATCCGATGACGGTCTGTATTACACCTTCGTACTGAACGAGGGCATTCAGTTCCACGATGGCGAACCCTTCAACGCAGATGCTGTTGTTGCCGTTTATGAGCGCGGTCTTAACGACGATAGCCTGACCTTGAAAAGAAGCATCTCCAACTGGGAAAGTGTAACCGCTGACAGTGAATATCAGGTTACGATCAAATTAAAAGAAGCAAACAATACCTTTATCAATAAAATCACACAGGTTCGTATGGTCAGCCCGAAAGCAATGGAGCAGGGTAAAGATTACCTCGCAAAGAATTCCGCAGGTACCGGCCCCTTCATCCTTTCCGATCGTGTAGACGGCGGCTATACCAAACTGGTCCGCAACGAGAATTACTGGCAGGAAGGCCCGGGCGTTGACACCCTTACCTTCACCGTAGTTCCCGAGGATGGTTCCCGTATCGCCATGCTGCAGACTGGTGAGGCAGACATCATTGATCCGGTTCCGGCTATCGACGTTGCCAGAATCGAAGATGATCCTACCATCGTAGTTGACAACTTCCCGGGTATCACCTACCGTTATGTAACCCTGAACACCGAAATGGAACTCCCGGACGGCAGAAAACCCTTTGCCGACAAGAGAGTCCGCCAGGCTCTGAACTACGCATTCGACAGTAACGCTTATGCACAGGTTGTATTCAACGGTTTTGCCGTAGAGCCGACCTCCATCTTCTCTCAGAACATCATGTACTATTCTCCGCAGACTCCGTACACCCCGGATCTGGACAAAGCAAAAGAGCTCATGAAAGAAGCCGGCTTTGAGGATGGTTTCGATGTACAGATCATCGTAGATAACACCACAATCGAAATGAAAGGTGCTGAGTTTGTAAAACAGCAGCTCTCTCAGATCAATGTAAACGTTGAGCTTCTTGCCAACGAGTCCACCGCCAACGCAGAACTGACCAGCGCTCCTCTTGAGGATACCACCGTTCAGATGTGGTATGTAAACTGGGGTTCCGGTTCCTACGAGGCAGACGGATCCATGAGAAATATCCTCCACGGCGATAAGATGCCGCCGGAAGGCTATAACACCGCATTCTGGAACAATGAAGAGTTCAATGAACTTCTGGACAGCGCCCTGAAAATGACTGACACCGAAGAGATCGCAGAAGCTTATGCAAAAGCTCAGGCTATTGCTTGGGAAGAGTGCCCCTGGATCTTCCTTGGAAACAACAACACACTGACTGCTCATAAGAGCTATGTATCAGGCATCAAATATAAACCTGCCGGTGAGCTGATTTTCCAGACCATCAGCATGGATCACTGATCCTGAAATAAACGGTAAGAAAGGGAGTGTTGCAGCACTCCCTTTTTAAATGCTTAATTTCAAAGATGAACTGCCTGCAAAATCCGCAGTCCATCCTGACGGAGGTATGTATGAATCGCTATTTTGTCAGAAGGTTGCTTGCAACCATTCCACTGATGTTCATCATTTCGATCTTTGTCTTCATGTTCATTCATCTGATCCCCGGTGATCCGGCAAAAACCCTCGCAGGCGTAGAAGCCAGCGTGGAAGAGGTGGAAGCGATCCGTGAAGAATTCGGCCTGAATAAGCCGATCCTCGTCCAGTATGTGGACTATATGAAAAATCTTTTCCACGGAGATATGGGCCGCAGCCTGAAATCCAATCTCCCCGTCACGGAAATGATTGCATCCCGTATGCATTACACCCTGAGGCTCGTCGTCGCGGGCATGATCTGGGCGCCTTTCCTCGGAATCTTCATCGGCGTGCTCTGTGCGATCTTCCGTGGAAAATTTTTCGACCACTTCGGAATGCTTTTCGCCATCACCGGCCTTTCCGCTCCCGGTTTCTGGCTGGGTCTGATGGGCATCGAGCTTTTCTCCGTCCGTCTTGGCCTTCTGCCCACCACAGGTCTTGACACCTGGAAGGGTTACATTCTTCCTTCCCTGGTAATGGGAACCGGAATCATGGCTGTTCTGGCCCGTTACTCCCGTTCCTCCATGCTGGAGACCCTGCGTGAGGACTATGTGCGTACCGCCAGAGCCAAAGGTCAGAAGGAATTCTGGGTAATGTTCTCCCATGCATTCCGCAACTCCCTGATCCAGATCGTAACGATCATCGGTCTGCAGATCGGAGGTCTTCTCTCCGGTTCTGTTATCACAGAGAACATTTTCTCCATCCCGGGACTTGGCCGTCTTCTCGTAGACTCCATCGGCTATCGTGATTATCCGGTTATCCAGGGACTTCTGATGATTTTTGCACTGCAGTACGTTCTCATCAATCTGATCGTAGACATGCTTTACGGCGTGATCAATCCGAAGATCCGCTATGACTAATGGAAAGGAAGATTGCCATGTCAAACACAACAAACGAACAGGACCGCAAAGAATTTTCCTTTGAGGAAAATTTTATCGACGAAACTATCATTGCTGACAAGAGCAGCAAAACCAAAGAATTTATCAAAAAATTCATGAAAAGAAAAACCGCAGTCGCCGGTTTTATCGTAATTGTTTTCCTGGTATTTCTGGCCATCTTCGGCCAGTACCTGGCTCCCTATGATCCGGACGCTTACGACTATTCCAACATGCTGGCAGGCCCCAGCGCCGCCCATCTTTTTGGAACCGACCATTACGGCCGCGATATCTTAAGCCGTCTTCTCGCAGGAACCCGCCTGACCTTAGGCGTTTCCCTCTCCTCCGTAGTTGTGGGTGCAGCCCTCGGAACCGTCCTCGGACTTCTGGCCGGTTATTACGGCGGCATCATTGAAAGCCTTGTTATGCGTGCTTCCGACGTGCTTTTCAGTTTCCCGGACATCCTGCTTGCCATCGCCATTGTAGCTCTTCTGGGCCCTGGTATCATCAACGTGTTTATCGCCGTTATGGTCTTCACCGTGCCCAGCTTCGCCCGTATCATGCGAAGTGCCACCCTGGCCGTCAAAGGTTCCCTCTATGTGGAAGTTGCCCAGAGTCTGGGCTGTAAGGACAGTCGTCTTCTGTTTGTACATATTTTCCCGGGAACCATTCAGTCCCTGATCGTCAACTTTACCATGAGAATCGGTTCCGCCATCATGGCAGCTTCCTCCTTAAGCTTCCTGGGCTTCGGAGCAAACGTGACCGACCCCGAGTGGGGAGCAATGCTCTCCCAGAGCCGAAGCTACCTGAACGTGGCGCCGCATATGGTGTATTTCCCGGGTCTGGTAATCTTTGTCACAGTTCTTGCCTTCAACCTTTTCGGCGACGGACTCCGTGATACCCTTGATCCGAAGATCAAATGATGAAAGGAGCAAACTTATGTCCCAGGAAAATTTACTGGAAGTCAAACATCTTCGCACGGAATTTTTTTCCAGCAAAAAGAGCAGCGTCACCGCTGTCGATGATGTGAGTTTTGATATAAAAAAAGGAGAGATTGTCGGTCTCGTAGGTGAGTCCGGCTGTGGAAAAAGCGTTACCTCCCTCTCCATCATGCAGCTTTTAAAAGATACCCCGGGTAAAGTCACCAACGGAGAAATCATTTTCCAGGGCCGCAATCTTCTTGATGCCTCCAAAAAGGAAATGCTGGACATCCGCGGCGACAAGATGAGCATGATCTTTCAGGAGCCCATGAGCAGCCTGAATCCTTCCATGCGTATTGATAAGCAGATGATCGAGGGAATCCGTCTCCATACCCCGCTTACCAAGGCTGAGGCCAGAAAAAAAGCGGCCGATATCCTCTCCCAGGTCGGTATCCCTGATCCCCAGCGTGTGCTGAAAAACTATCCCCATCAGCTCTCCGGCGGTATGAGCCAGCGTGTCATGATCGCCATGGCCATGAGCTGCGAACCGGATCTTCTGATTGCCGACGAGCCTACCACCGCTCTGGACGTTACCATTCAGGCCCAGATCCTGGAGCTGATGAAAAAGATCCAGCAGGACAAGGGCATGAGCATCCTCCTCATCACCCACGATCTCGGCGTTGTGGCTGAGATGTGTTCCCGCGTCATCGTTATGTACGCCGGAAAGATCGTCGAGGAAGCTCCCGTGGAGATCCTCTTTGCCAACCCGACCCATCCTTACACACAGGGCCTTATTGCCTCTGTGCCGAAGCTTGGTTCCGGCGTAAAGATTCTTCCCAGCATCCCCGGAAGCGTACCGGATCTCTCCGCTATGCCCAAGGGCTGCCGTTTCGCTCCCAGATGTAAATACGCCACCGAAAAATGTCATCAGGAACAGCCTGAACTTCTTTCCGTAGGCGAAAAACAGAAATGCCGCTGCTGGCTTAAACACTAGAAAACGAGGGATAATTTATGGAACCGTTACTTTCTTTAAAACATGTGTCAAAAACCTTCCCGGTGGGCAAAACGATCCTCGGAAAACCGGATAAATTTGTCCATGCGGTGAATGACGTCAGCTTTGACGTATACAAAGGAGAGACTTTCTCCATCGTTGGAGAGTCCGGCTGTGGAAAAAGTACCACCGGCCGTCTCATCAACCATCTTCTGACTCCCGACAGCGGAGAGATCAAATTCATGGGCCAGGAGATCTCCCATCTCACCCAGGATCAGATGCGTCCTTTAAGAAAGGATGTCCAGATGATCTTCCAGGATCCGGCAGGAAGCCTGAACCCGCGTATGCGCGTGGAAGACCTCATCGCAGAGCCGCTCCTGATCCACACCGATATGAGCAAAGCCGAGCGGATGGAAGTTGTTCATGAGCTCCTCGGCATCGTAGGCTTAAGCCCGAAACACGCAAAGCGTTATCCTCACGAGTTCTCCGGCGGTCAGAAACAGCGTATCGGAATCGCCCGGGCCCTGACCGTAAAACCGAAGCTCATCATCGCCGACGAGCCCATTTCCGCTCTGGACGTTTCCATCCAGGCCCAGGTGCTGAACCTCCTCCATCATCTGCAGGAGAAATTCGATCTGACCTACGTTTTCATTTCTCATGACCTCTCCGTCGTGGAAATGATCTCCGACCGGATCGCCGTTATGTACCTCGGCTTCGTTGTGGAGACTGCTCCCAAGGAAATGCTTTATCAGGCTCCGATGCATCCTTACACCCAGGCTCTTCTCTCCGCCGTTCCGATTCCGGATCCCGGCCACAAGAAAGAGCGGATCATCCTGGAGGGAGATATCCCCAGCACCATCAATCTCCCCAAAGGCTGTCCCTTCGCTGCCAGATGTAAAAAATGCATGCCACAATGTCTGGAGAAACGTCCCCAGACCAAAGAAGTGGCTCCCGGCCATCTGGTTGCCTGCCATCTCTACGATAAATAATTTCAAAGCCTCAGCTGACCTGCTTCGTCAACTGAGGCTTATTTTTTGCATAAAGTGCTTGAAACAAACATGTGTTCGTGTTATACTTAGGACACGACAGGGGCAGGCCCCTCTACTATTGAAATGAGGTTTTCTACTTATGAATAAAAAAGAAATTGCAGAGATCAAAAAACAGTTCACCCCGGACCGCTGTGCCATCACCCGGATCTGCGGCTGCTATGTGAACTCCGAGAAGGAGAAGCAGCTGGAAATGAAAGAGGCTTTCCTCTCCCTCTCCGACGAGGAAATGTTCAAATATTTCGATATCTTCCGGAAAACTCTCTCCGGCACGATCGGAAAGAACCTTTTAAATATGGAATTTCCGCTTCAGCAGGAGCTGGAGGGCGGCACTCAGGAATTTCTCCTGAAGCTCCGTGACAGCGGACTCAAAGACGAGGAACTTGTGACCCAGTTTTACGATCGGGTGATCTCCTCCTATGATTTCGGCGAAAATTATCTGATCCTTCTCATCCACGCCGCCTACGACATTCCCGGCAAAACCAACGACGGCCTCGATATGGACGATGCCTCCACTGATGTCTACCAGTATGTGCTCTGCAGCATCTGCCCGGTGAAGCTCTCCAAGGCAGCTCTCTGCTACAATGCCCAGAATAACACCATTGAGGAGCGTATCCGGGACTGGATCGTGGATATGCCTTCCCTGGGTTTCCTCTTCCCGGCTTTCAACGACCGTAATACCGACCTTCACGGCCTTCTCTACTATTCCAAGAACGCTGAGGAGCTCCACCAAACCCTCATCGACGAGATCCTGGGCTGCGTGACGCCCCTCTCCGCCAAAAGCCAGAAAGAGACCTTCAATTCCATCATCCAGGAGACCCTCGGTCCTGACTGCGACTACGAGGCCGTAAAGACCATCCATGAAAAGATCACAGAGATGGTGGACGAGCATGCCGATGAGCCCGAGCCCCTGACTCTGGACAAATACGAGGTGAAAAAGCTCCTCCAGGAGGGTGGCGCGACGAAAGAGGATTTGGAAGATTTCGACGAACGCTACGACGACTCCGTCGGAGAAAAGTCTTCCTTCCTGGCTTCCAACATCAGCAGCGCCAGAAAATTTGAGATCAAGACTCCCGACGTCGTGATCCAGGTGAATCCGGAACGCACCGACCTCGTGGAAACCCAGGTCATCGACGGCAGAACCTATCTCATGATCGAGGTCACCGATTCTGTGGAGGTGAACGGTCTCAGCGTCCGCCCCATCTCCCATAACAGAAAAAAAGAAAACGCTTCGCCTCTCGACTGACACGTTTTCCCATGCGAAAGGGCAGCCTTATCAGCTGCCCCGCATCTTAAAATTTATCCCACTTCTGCTGCTCCTGTGGAGCTGTTTTCCGTCTTTGGAAAGCTCATTCTCGCCTTGAATAGATCACCATCCGCTTCTATATGGAAGCTTCCCCCCTGAAGCTCCACAAAGCTTTTTACAATCGCAAGGCCAAGGCCGCTTCCTTCTGTATTTCTGGATTTGTCTCCGCGCATAAACCGTTCCGTCAGTTCCTCCACATCCATGGTCAGCTCATCCCTCGAGATATTTTTCAGGACGATCTCCGCCTGATCTCCATTATCATAGAGATTCAGGTAGGCCCTTGTCCCGGGCAGCGCATATTTGCAAACGTTGGTCAGGAGATTTTCCAGGCAGCGGTAGGTCTTTTCCCCGTCCAGCTCCAGATGGATCTCCTTCTCTGGAACCGAAACCCGGCAGTCGATCTGCGCTTCCTTCAGCCGGTCCTCCAGCTCGAAAGCCGCCTGCCGCACCAGCTCGGTCAGGTTCAGCACTTTCTTTTCTATCTTGATATTTCCGCTGTTCGCCTTGCTCACCTCGAAAAGATCCTCGATGAGCTGTTTCAGACGAAGAGATTTCCGGTCCAGAATATCAATATACTTCTTTCTGTCCTCTTCTGAAATGGTCTCGTCCTTCAGAAGATTTACATAAGTAATGATGGCCGTCAGCGGCGTCTTGAGGTCGTGGGAGACGTTTGTGATGAGCTCCGATTTCATATTCTGACTCTTGAGCTCTTCCTCTACAGCCTTCTGAAAGCCCGCCTGTACCTTGTTAAGCTCCTGCTTCAGCGGCTCAAAGATTCCCGCATCCTCCGTAATCACGGTCTCCAGATCTCCTGCCGCCAGTTTTCTGGTGCTCTCCAGCAGGATCTGATATTTGCTCCTGATCACTCTGGTATATTTTTTCAGCACGAAGAAGAGAATCACCGTGTAGACAAGCAGCGCCATCACGCCGAAATTTCCCAGAATACAGCAGACCAGAACAATGACCAGGTTCAGCCCCAGGACCTTAAACAGGATCCGGTCCGAGGTGGAAGTAAGGTCGATATCCTCCAGTGTCACCGCACAAAGTCTGAAAAAGCCCTTTATCTTCCGGTAAATCCATCTCACAGCCTTTACCACCGTACCGATGATCGTCTTCCAGAACCAGCGGACCAGCTGCACGGTCCAGACCCGTTCCAGAAAATAGCGCTTCGGCCCCAGTGTCACCACCGCCCGGAAGCTTAAGACCGCCACAAACCAGAAACTGTAGAGCAGTGTCCAGAGTCCGAACTGAATAAGATAAGAGAACTGCTCCAGCATATAAACCTCATCTGAATAGAAGAAAAAGTCGCTCAAGATTCCCAGCATTGCATAATAAGTATAGAGGGGCGAGAGAGCCAGAAAAATATTGAGCTCCAACGGCATTTTTCCAAAAATCCCGGTTCCGACCCCCAGTGAAGGGATCAGCGGAAGCAAAAGAGCCGCCAGCGCCAGAAGCACAGTCACACAGCTCACCAGAATCGGAAGACCGGACTCCGCAAGAACCGTTCTCCAGCTCACATAGATCCATTCGTCATAGCTGTTCTTATAAACGAAGTCCTTTGTCTCCCCATAGGGATTCTCATAATAGACTTCCAACTGGACATCCGACTCTGTGTCTGTCTCCGTTTCCGCCTCAATGGGCTGGTCCTCCCCCAGGTTTGCGGAAGTCTCCGCCTCCGCTCTGTCTCGGTAAACGTTCATCCGCTCCTCAGCCCCCATCCGTAATCTTGGATAGCAGATGATCGTCCCCGCTGCCAGCACCACCACCACCAGAATACAGAGCAGATTGCCCAGCCATTTTTTACTGTTTTTCGATTTTGTATCCAACACCCCATACCACCTTCAAATATTTTGGATTTTTCGGATTGACTTCGATCTTCGTCCGGATATTCCGGATATGCACCATGATGGTCTCCGTGCCGATGGGTTTCTCATTCCAGATCCGCTCATAGATCTCCTCCGGAGAAAAGACCCTGCCGGGATTTCTCATGAGAAGAGCCAGAATCTTAAATTCCAGAGGTGTCAGCGCCACCGGATTTCCGTCCACGCTCACCTCCACGGTATCCTCGTTAAGTTCCAGTCCCCCAACTGCATAAAAATGCTCCTTCGGCTCCTCCGTTCTGCTGCCCGCCGCCAGTTTAAGATACCGGCTGTAGCGCCGAAGCTGGGAATTGACCCTGGCCATGAGCTCCATCGGTGCAAAGGGCTTCGTCACATAATCATCCGCCCCGATATTGAGCCCTGTCACCTTGTCGATCTCCTCGGACTTCGCCGAGAGCATAATCACCGGAAAATCGTAATGCTCCCGAAGCTTCATCGTCATCGTGATTCCGTCCATCACCGGCATCATGATATCGATGATCGCCAGATGAATCTCCTCTTTTTCCAGAATCTTCAAGCCCTCCAGGCCGTTCTGGGCCTTGAAGACCTCATATCCCTGATTTTTCATATAAATACCCACGCCGTCCAGGATCTCTTTGTCATCCTCAACGATCAAAATATGGTAAGCTTCCATTTTCTTTCTCCTTTAACTCTTTACTCGCAGTCTTTGCCCTCCCGATATGCACCTCCCCATTATAAAGAGTTTTCCTTCTGAGCACAAGTATAGCGCCCAAAGCAAAAAAACAACCGGCGGAAAATCGAAAGATTTCCAAAAGAAAACTGCCGGATGCAAAGATTTCTCTCCACATCCGGCAGTTCGCCGCCTCTGATCAGGAACGCAGTCTGTCGCTCTCCACAGACAGCTCTTCCACTTCTTTTTCCTGTTCCCGGATCTTCTCAAACATTTCCTGATTCTCCGAGAGGAACTTCTTCTGCCGGACAAGTTCCGGCAGATAATATTTCCGTTTCAGCACAATGTCCTTCGTGATATAGGGCTGAACGCTTCCCCTCTTTTCCGCGTTGAAATGAGCCGCCCGAAGAACCAGAAGCAGGAAATCTTCCTCCGCCTCGTTCTCCACAGCTCCCGCCAACATGACGTTGTCAGAGACAAAACCTTTCGTCCAGGCCTTGTAGATCGCCCCACAATAGCTTCCCACGCGGCCGATCAGGATTGCCTGCTCCTCCTTCATCGTGGCCGTCCGGGCACTTCCCTGGACGCCTGCCGCTCCGTAGACGCGATAAGGACCGTCCTTCTCTTCCTCGTCCAGACGCTGGCCGCTCCAGATTTTTAAGAAGGTTTTTCCCTCTTTCTCCGGCCATTTTTCCTTGCCCGCATCCCTTAGAAGGCTACACTCCAGAAGCCCGTACTCGCAGTCCAGAATCTCCTTGATAACCGCCTTTCTGGTCTGGATTCCCTTCTGACAGGGGAACATACCGATCTGTCCCAGTTCATTTTCATAGACGGAAGGAATTTTCTCAGAAAGCTGAGCCAGCCGTCTTCGCAGTACCCGCTCTCTGGAGAGAAGAGCCCGCTCATCCACTTTTTCCTCTCCCAGGTATTCCTCGGTAGAAAGAATATACTGGTGCTGGGAGAGAATCGTCCGGTTCAGCGTGCAGACCGGGCCGCTCTTTCTGTAAATCTCCGGCAGACTTTTCAGTTTCTCCGGCTCCACCTTCCGAAGGTCATAGAAACGGGTCATGCCGTCCCCTTTTTCCTTCGCAAAGATAAAGATTCCCGTACGCACCTCCGCATAGGGCAGGAAGGCTGAAATCGGCAGAAGGATTACCTGCTCCACATGAAATTCTTCCACAAAACGTTTCCGAAGCTCCACATCTTCCGCCGCCGTCCGGTTCAGAAGACCGCCGGGAACCACAGCCGCGCACCGGCCGTTCTCTGCCACACAGTCTGTCACCTGAGTCAGGAACTGGCTCTCCAGTCTCACCCGGCCCTTGTTTCCCTCTCTCGTATAACCGAAGGGCGTGTTCATCAGTACCGCGTCGAAAGTCTTTTCCTTCGCTTTTTTTCCTTTTTTCTTCTTAAAATACTCCGCAGCCTTCTCCGTCGGTCCGCAGACAAGAAAGTTTTCTCTTCCATCGGAGGTGTCCTCGGCTCCGGTCCAGTTTTCAAACACCAGAAGCTCTTCCTCTGATTTCTTCTGCTTCATGGCCGCTGCCCGGAGAAGAAACTCCTCGCTTCCTCCGCAGATATCCAGCACCGTGCCCTCCCCAAGAGGCAGGGCCTCTGCCATGAGCCTTACAATTTCCAGCGGTGTCTGATAAACCGCCTTCGTCAGATATTCTTTCGTCAGTTCCCTTAATGCCATATCATCTACTCCGCTTCCAAAATTTCCGGCAGGAGCCGCCTCTTTGTGCGACAACTGCGTCTTATGAAGGGATTATAACACAAAACCTGTCGAAAAAGATATCTTTTTCTTTATTCGTAGATATGGTCTTTCCGGTAGATCAGATTGCCGCATTTTCCGTCCAGCCGCTTCATCTGCGGGGTCGCCTTCTTGGCGATGAAGGCTTCCATTCCCATGAAAGAAAAAGGCACATCATCGGTGGTTCCGGCCTTTATCTCCTCGCAGAGCTCGATCATGTTCTCCATGATCTCCGCTCCCGTCTCCATATCATGATGAGAAATAAAGACCCGGCTGTACCGCCCTTTCGTCCGCCCCAGCACCTTTTTCGTCGTCTCCTCGTAGGCCTCCACAGAGGTGGTCTCCGCCCCGAAAAGGAAGGTAGAATTGTTGCAGGCATCTCCGAGAATCAGGATTCCATCCTCCTTTAAAAGGAAGGCCGTGCTGCCTTTGGTGTGACCCGGATAGGCGATGGCCTCAATGGTCAGTCCTCCCAGATCAAAGATCATGCCATCTTCCAGCGGAAGAAACTGGTAATCCGGCGTGGGCGGTACAAAATCTTTTTCCTCAATCCCGGCGAAAACCTCCGGTGCCAGACCCATCTGCATATAGCCCTTCCGCTCCGGCAGCGGACACTGGGCCTGATAGAGACCAAGGTCCTTATGATTCATATAGACCCGGTCAAACTCCGGCGCTCCCAGCGCATGGTCGATATGGCCATGGGTCAGAAGAACCAGAAGTTCCTTGTCCGTCAGCTTTTCCACCAGACTTCTCAGATGACCGACGCCCAGACAGGTGTCAATGAGCGCCGCTTTTTCCTGCCCTTCCACCAGATAAAGAAGCTCTCCGGTGATGCTTCTAAGCAGTGTTATATGGTCGTTTATCTTCTCCGTACTGTAATATTCCATCTGTTTTTCCCCCTTTTTCCACCTACTTTATCACTTTTGGAAGAAAATTTCCACAGTTCCCACGATACCCGTGGGGGACAGCGGGCCCGGAAGTCCCATGCCGTTCACATCGGCTCCGATAGCTCTGGCCTCCCGCTCCACCGTGGTGGCCACCTCGATGACAATGCTGATCTCTCCACTAAGATTTCCCAGCTCATAGCGGTAAGGTCTGGCTGTCTTCATCCCTGCAGAAATACCATTTACAAAAACCTCTGCTGACTCGTAAACATCCTCAATCGTGAGAACAGCTTCCTTCCAATTCTCCGCCTGCACCTTCGTCTCATAGCGGTAGAAACCGGAGAACTCCGGGTGAAGCTCTGCCATTCCATGAAGGAGATCTGCTCTTTCCTTCCCCTCAAAGGCCGGATAAGCTTCCGCCTCGCAGCGGAAAACCTGGAAATCAGTGAGAAGCTGCTGCTCCCGGCTGCCACTCTCTTTTTCTTCCGTCTCTTCCGGCAGAGTCCCTTCCACGAGAATCATCATTTCCAGCGGAACCAATGAAACATGGACCTTCGTCTCGCCATTTTCCTGTTTTATTTCTGCCTTTTTCAGACGGTTCTCCCAGGCATCATAGATGACATAGCTTTTGTTTCCCGGGATTGTCACCCACTGATCAATGGTTTTTCCGTTATCCTCATTTAAGAAGAAATAGATCTCCTCTTCATTTTTATAATGATAAACCGTGAAGAAGCGTTCCGGCTCCTCCAGTTTCGCCGTACGGCAGGGGAAGTCCCCAAAAGCTTTTCCAAGCTCTTTCACCGGTACACAGGACCAGTTCTTCCGGAAAGCTTCTGCCAGAGCAGCACTTTCTTCCGCGGAACGATCACTGACGCCCAAGGGATAATGACTAGTAAAGACTACCCGGAACCCATTTGCTGCGGCTTCGGCGATAAACTCTGCTGCCGGTCCTGTAAGATAATCACAGCCAGACACCACCAGAGCATGAAGCTCCTGGCCATTCACCCGAAGCACCTTCTTTTCCCGATCGAAAACCGTATGGAAATACTCTCTTGCCTCAAAGACATCCGCCGGAAGAATCAGGAAATTGATCTGCGCCTCCGTCAATGCCCGGCAGGCAAGAATATTGCTCTCATAACCGCCGGCCCACTGGCTCTCGCCATGGTAGAGAAGACCTACCGCCGCCTGATCTTTTCCTCCATCCAAAAGATGGCAGATCCGGTTCGTATAAGCCATGAGCTCGCCGAAGACCCGGTACTGTGGATTTTTTCCATGGGCATAGAAATGGGGCGGGCAATCCGGGTCCGGAAATTCCTTCGGTGAAAAGGCATGGGGCACGAAGCGATTCACGCCCCGGGCCAGGAAGTGATCCATGAGATATTTCTCGGTCTTCACACCCATTCTCCAGCCATAAGCGCCAAAATTCTCACACATACAACGGCCTTTTTTCCTGGGATCAATGGCTCCCATGGAAGCCCCCATTCTTCCCAGCATGTAATGGTAAAAGCCCGCGTCATCCTGACACATGGAAGGCAGTCTCCGGGGCATATCCTGAGCTCCCGGCCATACCTGGCCTCCGATGTTGTCGATGCCCGCCATGTGCTGACCGGCCAGTCCCCGGAAGAAATGGCCCATGCTCGGCCCCAGATTCGCATTGGAATCGCAGTCCTCCAGCATGTGACCGATATACTCCACTCCATGAGCCTCGCACCAGTCCCCCAATTGTCTCGAGAAGCACTCCTCCACCTTCCGGCTCACAGCGTTCATGTAGGCAGTCCGCATCCAGGCCTTCTCGTGATCGTCCTCTGCCTCACTCCAGAGAAGGTTCAGTTTCCCTCTCCAGTCTGCCGTTCCGTAAGCCTGATCCATGGCCTTCTCCATCTCCTTTGACCAAGAAAGAGACATATCCGGCTTTCCGATGAGGTCGCCTCCCGTATAACCCGGCGTGTTTCCGACGGGCGGCTCGTCACTGAAAAAGCCTGCGATGACGTTTCCGAAATATTTCTCATAACGGGCAAAATGCGGCTCATAAACCGCGTCGATGAGAAGACGGCAGGAAGCCTTATCCAGGAAGTTGATGTAATCGTTTCTTCCCTTGGCATCCCGGGTGAGATAAATCACATAGATTTTCCAGTAACCCTCCGGCACATCCCAGGTTAGCATCCCGTCCTTCACCTGAGCCGTCAGATCCACCGTTTCTCCGTCTTTTCCCTCCTCTCCCACTTTGCTGGCCAGCAGACGGAATAAATAATCGTCATGCCATTTTTTCAGTCCGGCAGGTTCCGGCGGCATCCAGGGTGGCGCCGGCTGGGGTTTTGCCCAGGCCTTAACGTCAATGGTCATTTCCTTTGCCGGACCTGCCACACCCAGAAGGTTGTGATCCAGATACTGGTGCGTTAGCTCCATATCGGCCTTTAATACCGCTCCGGCCGCATAGCCCGTCGGGAAATGCTGGTCATCCAGAATCCAGACCCGCATCCCGCGTTTTTCCGCCTCTTCCAGAATGATATCCATATCCCGCCACCAGTCCGGCCCTGCAAAGTCCGGATGGGGACGGCTTTCCACGCAGACCTCCCGGATATTTGCCTCCCGGATGGCCCGCATGTAATCTCTCAAGACGCTTTCCTCTTCGCCGTGCTGCCAGAAAAAGGGGAAGATATAGTTTCCGCCGTTTCCCTCCAGCACCTGTTTCAGTCTTTCTTTCAGCTCCATCTTCTTCCCTCCTTACTCCTTGACACCACCCAGGGTGATACCTTTGACAAAATATTTCTGGAAAAACGGATACGCGCACATGATGGGCAGAATACCGATCACAGCGATTGCCATACGCATCGTGGTGGAAGGCAGCTGTTGGGCAGCCTTCGCGGCCACATCCGAGTTATTTGCCAGGAAATTGATGTTCTCATTGATCCGGTTCAGTACCAGCTGGATCGTGTAATACTGGGAACCGCCGTTTTCCGTCAGGTAGTAAAGACCGTTGGTCCAGTCGTTCCAGTAACTAATGGCCGTCATCAGGCCCACCGTCGCCATGATCGGCACAGAAAGGGGCATAACAATCTTCGTAAACACCGCGAAAACTCCGGCTCCGTCCATTCTCGCCGCCTCCAGAATACTAGGGCTGATGCTGTTAGAAAAATAGTTTTTCACGAGAACCACATTGAAGGGACTCATCAGAAACGTGGGAACGATCAATGCCCAGATCGTATTTTTGATGTGAAAAATGTTGGAATATACATAGTAGCTTGCCACCAGACCGCCGTTGAACAGCATGGTGAAAATGCAGAGGAACATCAGGATTTTATGACCCGGCAATTTGTCGTTGCTCACGGCGAAGGCAAAGGTGCTGGTAATGACAAGGCTTAAAGCCGTACCGATGACCGTTACCAGAATCGTCATAAGGTACGCTCTTCCGATAGTCGCCCATTCGCTGGCAATGTACTGATAAGCCTCCAGGCTCCATTTTTCCGGAGTAAAGGAATAGCCGTTCACCAAAGCGGTCTGGTTGTCAGTAAAAGACGCGATCACCAGAAGGATAAAGGGAAGGATCGCCAGAAGGCTTCCGATGATCATGACTGTATGGGCACCGATCTGCCATGCGGTGCTTTCTTTCATAACTTTCTTCTTCATGCCGCTACCTCCTAGAATAATGCGTTTTCTTTGCTGAATTTACAGATCAGGGCGTTGGCGCCGATGATCATGATGAAGCCGACAACCGACTGATAAACGCTGGCCGCACTGGACATACCAAAGTCGCTGCTCTTCATCAGGGCGTTGTATACATAGACGTCGATGGTTCTGGTCACACCGTAAAGGGTACCGCTGTTCATCGGGATCTGATAGAACAGACCGAAATCAGAGTAGAAAATTCTTCCGATCTGGAGTACAAACATCGTGATGACGGTGGGTTTCAGAAGCGGCAGGGTGATGCATTTGATCTGCTGCCATTTGCTGGCTCCGTCCAGGGTGGCTGCCTCATAATAGTCCTGGCTGATGCCCACAATGCTGCTGAAATAAATGATCATGGCGTAGCCCAGGGATTTCCAGAGACTTACGAAAGTCAGGATAAAGGGCCAGTATTGCGGGCTGTTGTACCAGGAAATTCCCTTCAGACCCAGTTTTTCCAGAATTGCGTTGTTCACAAGACCGGTCTCTGCGGAGAGGAAGGCGTAAACAAGGTAACTTACAATAACCCAGCTCATCAGATAGGGTAAAAGGATCAGGCTCTGATAGAGACGGCTGGCGAAACGGCTCTGGATCTCGTTGACCAGAATCGCAATGGCAATGGCCAGAACCGTGGTCAGCACGATAAAGGCCACGTTGTAGAGAATCGTATTTCTCGTGATGGTAAAGGCATCCTTGGAGGCAAACAGGAACTTGAAGTTATCCAGGCCGCACCAGTCGCTTCCAAGGATTCCCTTACGGAAATTCAGGTTTTTAAAGGCGATAATTACGCCGAACATCGGCAGGTAGTTGTTGCAGATCATATAGATCACGCCGGGAAGAGCCAGGAGATAATAGGGTAAAAATTCTTTCCAGCGGATTTTTTTCTTCGTTTTTCCGGACATAAAGGCTCCTTTCTGGCAGAAAAAGCCCCGGGATGATCCATCCCGGGGCCGTCCCACTCATGACACTTTTCTTTTTACTGCTGTGCTGCTTCCCATTCTGCGTACTGTTTCTGGTTCTCAGCGATGACATCATCGATGCCTGCTGCTTTCAGTGCGCTGCGGAAGTTCTCCATCTCGGAGGCGGGATCTACAACGCCCATGCCGAGAACTGCTTTGTACTGGGTGATGACATCATTGACTGCTGCATACTGAGTTTTTACAGAATTGCTGTTGAAGCAGTAGCCCAGTGCTCTGGAGATATGATCATCTGTGATGGAGCTGTTGAAGTTCTTCATTGCATCGTAATAAGTCTCATTCAGCGGAGCCATTACATAGTCTTTCATCTTGTCGCCCCAGACGTTCAGAACTGCGGAGTAGGGAGTGTTGCTGGCATCGATGCCTTCCGGATACTCTACGACACAGTCACTTCCTTCAACAAAGTTGTAATGCGTTCCTTCGATTCCACGGTACAGAAGGTTTACGATATCTTTGTCTTTGTAAGTCAGGTTCAGGAATTCCATGGTCTTTTCCGGGTTGTCACAGGTGATCGGGATCATCCACTGCGTTACCTGGTAGAACTGGGTCATGGATGCCGGTGCGGAGGTGTAAAGCGGAACCACATCGGTACCAACATAAGCCTGCATGTTGACACTGTGGTTGGCGATCATATCCGGTTCTGCGTTGCTGAACATTCCGAGATAATTTCCGGTCTGCATCTGTACCAGAGAAGAATCTGTGGTGGTGTTGCAGTCCTGGGAAAGATAGCCATTTTCAAACCAGCTGCGGACGGTATTGCAGTAGTCTTCAAACTCCTGGGTCTCAAAATAGTTTACAATCTCGTCCTCGCCCTGACCGTAATCCATCAGAACGCCGGATGCATAGCTGGCTCCCAGCTGATCGGTGTGATCGAAGTAGGAATAAATCGGATCCTCACTTCCGTTTGCTGCGATACAGTGGAAGGCATCTCCCTCTCCGGCCTGAACAGTAGCAAAAATCTCGCTTAAATCTTCCAGTGTGTAAATCTTATTTTCATCATACTCGATGCTGTATTTGTCCAGCAGGTCTTTCCGGCACTCAAAGGCTTTTACACGGCCCATTTTTTCCTCGGTGGGAATACCGTAAAGAGCTCCGTCAAAATATCCGCCCTTCATAGCCACGCCCTCGGCCTCCACGATGTCCTGACCGTACTGGTCTACCAGATCATCGAGCTCCAGGAGCATGCCTTTGTTCACATAGTTGGCAACGCCGCCTTCGAAAATGCTGATAGCCAGATCCAGTTTCTCACCGGAAGAAACCATAAGGCTTGTGGTGTTGTTTGTCTCAAAAGCGCTGACCGGATAAAAGGTTACATGGACGCCGATCTCGGACTCGGTTCTCTCATTGATGGCATCCTCCACCTTCTGAAGATCGGAAGGGGTGGTTCCCAGAGTCGGGAACTGTACGACTACTTCGTAGATATCGTCGTCTGCGGATACCGGCATTCCTCCGGTGACACCAAGAGTCATGGCTGCTGCCATGGTAAGGGCTGCTGCTTTCTTAAATTTCATTCTGTCTTCCTCCTTTATTGGGATTCACGTTTTTCTTGATGTCTGTATTCTATCTCTGATTCCGCCTTCTCTCCACAGCGGAAATCGACTGTTTTTTTCAGATTTACGACTTTCCGACTTTTGAAAAAACGACCTGCTTTTTCGTTTTTCCGACTCCGGATTCTTTTGGAAAAACGACTTCAATTTTCACTTTTCCGACTTACTCCTCGTCTCCGCCGTGCTCCTTCTTGTACTGCATGGGCGAACAGCCGTAGCAGCGCTTAAAGGATGAGGCAAAATAGGGATAATTCTGATAGCCCACCTTCTCCGCCACCTGATTGACGTTTGCCTTCGGCTCCTTCAGAAGAAGCGCCGCCAGCCGCATCCGCTCCTGAATCAGGTACTGACTGATAGAAATTCCATGGGCCTTTTTGAACACCCGATTGAGGTAATCCTTATTTAAAAACATCTCCTCCGCAATACCCGATACCAGAAGCTCGCTGTCCGAGAGATGCTGCTGAATGTACTCCTCCGTCTGCCGGACGATCTCCTTTGCGGAGCGGCTGCCTTTTCTGGGTTCCATTCCTTCCTCGGGCCCGGAAAGTTCTCTGGAACCGTACTTCACCAGCTCCTGCTCCCGAAGCCTTCTCTGAAGCCCTGCACAGACCTTTTTCACGCGCTCCGCGATGACTTCGTAGGGTGCAGGTTTTAAGATATAATCGCTGCATCCCAGAGAAATTGCATCCTGGGCGTACTCGAAATTCGCATGGCAGGTCAGAAAAATGCAGGCAATCTCCTTATTGATCCCCCGGATGCTCCGAAGAAGATCGATGCCGTTATCCCCGGACATCTCGATATCGCAGAGCATCAGATGGATCTCCTGGGTGTTCAAAATCTTCAGCGCACTTTCCGCACTATAGGCCGTCCAGATCTTTCCGTCGATGCCGCAGGCCTTCCAGTCAATACCATTCATCATTCCTTTTATCGTAATCACTTCATCATCCACAATCAGTAAGTTCATCGTCTGCCTCCCTGGGTATTATAATCTGGAAACAGGTGCCCTCTCCCGGCATGGATTCCACCGAAAGTTTTCCTCTGTCCCCGTAAAAATAATGGATTCGCCGGTAAGAATTGGCGATGCCCACATGAATCCGCCCTTCCTTTTCATGAGGAAAGACGCCGTTGTTGATATTTTCCACCATCTCCGGCGCCATGCCCGGCCCGTCATCGGAAACCGTAAAAACCGCCTCCTCGCCGTCCACATAGGCCTCCAGCCGGATATGGAGCTTCTGCTCATAGTTCATCACATGCTTGAAAATGTTTTCCACAAAGTTGTGGATCAGAAGGGGCGGCACTTCCACCTCCAGCGCCTCCGGGTCCACATCGTAGAGCACCTCAAACCAGTCCGGATAGCGAAGCTCCGAGATCTCCAGATATTTTTGGATCAGCATAAACTCTCGCTCAAAGGGCTGGAGATCCTTTCCATTCTGAAAAATGTGCCGGAAATAATCGGAGAGATAGAGTGCCAGTTTCTGAATGCTCTGGTAATTTTCGATCTGAGCAAAGCTGTAGAGCAGATTAAACATATTCATGAGAAAATGAGGCCGGATCTGCAGCTGGAGATTGCGAAGCTCCATCCGCTGTCTCGCCAGCTCTTTCTCATAATTTTCAATTTTCAGCGTCTTTAAACGGTCCGCCATATCGTTGAAAGTCTCATCAATAACCAGAAATTCCTCGGAGGCCTTCCGATAAGGAATCCGATAGTCCTGATCTCCGCCTTTTAAGAGGATCATCGCATCCCGGATCGCCTTTAAGGGCTGCACCACCAGCCTGTCCAGATTCAGAATCAGCACCGGAATCAAAAGTACATAGAGGATCATCAGTACGATGCAGAGAAGCTGAATCCAGGGGAGCCGAAAATAAGCTTCCGATTTCGGCACGACCAGCTGAATCAGAAGATTGGCTTTCTCCGGGGCACAGCTCACGGAAAGTTTTTTTCTTCCTGTCTCCGCACTCCCCGTTCCCTCCAGAAAATGCACCTCCATATCGGAAAAAGCAGCGCTTTTCAGCAGTTCTTCCTCCGAAGCATCCAATGAAAACAGGCCACCGTAATAGATATCTCCCGTCACGCAGACCCGAATCAGCCATTTCATTCCACCGAGCTCGATAAGGCCCCAGCGGGCATAACCTTTTCCCCGCTCTTCCTTTAGCCAGTCGATGAGCTCTGTTTTCACCTGCACAGCCTTCATGGAATTTACCCCGGAAAGATCCGTCAGCCCCGCAAAAGAAGTCCCCTCCTCAGGTCGGTACCAGAAATAGCCGTCCGTCGTAACTCCGTTCTTTGCATTGCTGTTCAAATAAGAAGCCAGGCTGGTCTCCGCCCGATAATAGGTTCCATCCCGGATCTCACGCTCTGAAAAAATCTTGAAATCATCCCGCTCCTTCAAAACGGAACTCAGGAAGTTATTAGCCGCCTCGATGCGGTTGTCCAGCTGCTGGGCCGTGAGCCGCACCAGACTTTCCATCGTCATCTCCGTCTGCCGGCAGGCATTTCCGATGGAAGTGCTAGCCGTATAGAGCGCCGCCAGGTTAAAGGGTGCAATAAAAAGAATCAGCAGCATCACAATCTTCCAGGTAATCGAATTTTTTGAAAAACGAAACTTCTTCCTCATAAACTCTCCCCCGCCTTTTGTTTTCTTTTTATAGTATAAGCAGGAACAGCGCTTTCTTCAAGTAACAAAAAGCAGGTGATCTGTGTCAAAAAAGTGTCAGGGATAATGTATGGACAAACAAGAAATGAAAACAGAAATTCAGGCAACAAAAAAACCCTTGAAAATCAAGGGTTTCTAAGTATGCCGGCGACCGGAATCGAACCGGTACGGGAGGTTAGTCCCGCAGGATTTTAAGTCCTGTGCGTCTGCCAGTTCCGCCACGCCGGCAATCACACTCACATATTTCTATATGAGTAAATGGGGCCTATAGGGCTCGAACCTATGACCCTCTGCTTGTAAGGCAGATGCTCTCCCAGCTGAGCTAAGACCCCAAATTATGAAATTTACAAGCAAGACTTGTAAACGACCCAGACGAGACTCGAACTCGTGACCTCCGCCGTGACAGGGCGGCGCTCTAACCAACTGAGCCACTGGGCCAAACATATACTATGATATTTTCCAATAGAAGTGGACCTTCGGGGACTCGAACCCGGGACCGACCGGTTATGAGCCGGTTGCTCTAACCAACTGAGCTAAAGGTCCAGAGAGCCGATGATCGGACTCGAACCGATAACCTGCTGATTACAAATCAGCTGCTCTGCCAATTGAGCCACATCGGCACGTTAACCAAATATCATAATGACTCCTACGGGAATCGAACCCGTGTTACCGCCGTGAAAGGGCGATGTCTTGACCGCTTGACCAAGGAGCCAAACATTAGAAAAAGGAAGCTTGTTCATCGCAGGTTTCCTTTTCTTAACTCCCCGAGTTGGGCTCGAACCAACAACCCTTCGGTTAACAGCCGAATGCTCTGCCATTGAGCTATCGAGGATTATCTAAAGGTATCTACCTTTTAGGTATGTACCTTCAAAACCACACACAGAAATGTTTTTGTTTCTTTCCATCCGATTTTCTTCTACCCAGACTGCCTTGAGGAAGTTCTGCTCGCTTCGCTTACAGAACAGCCTCGGCTTTGGTTAAGCCTTCGACCTATTAGTATCAGTCAGCTCCATGCATTACTGCACTTCCACCTCTGACCTATCTACCTCGTCGTCTTCAAGGGGTCTTATCGCTTTCGCATGGGATATCTCATCTTGAGGGGGGCTTCACGCTTAGATGCCTTCAGCGTTTATCCCTTCCCGACTTGGCTACCCGGCTATGCTCCTGGCGGAACAACCGGTGCACCAGAGGTCAGTCCATCCCGGTCCTCTCGTACTAAGGACAGCTCCTCTCAAATATCCTGCGCCCACGCCGGATAGGGACCGAACTGTCTCACGACGTTCTGAACCCAGCTCGCGTACCGCTTTAATGGGCGAACAGCCCAACCCTTGGGACCTACTACAGCCCCAGGATGCGATGAGCCGACATCGAGGTGCCAAACCACTCCGTCGATGTGAACTCTTGGGAGTGATAAGCCTGTTATCCCCAGGGTAGCTTTTATCCGTTGAGCGATGGCATTCCCACTTAATACCACCGGATCACTAAGCCCTACTTTCGTACCTGCTCCACCCGTCGGTGTCACAGTCAAGCTCCCTTCTGCCTTTGCACTCTTCGAATGGTTTCCAACCATTCTGAGGGAACCTTTGGGCGCCTCCGATACCCTTTCGGAGGCGACCGCCCCAGTCAAACTCCCCGCCTGACATTGTCCCACCGCCGGTTTCACGGCGGCTGGTTAGAAATCCAATACCGCAAGGGTGGTATCCCAACAGCGGCTCCACATAGACTGGCGTCCATGCTTCTTAGCCTCCCACCTATCCTGTACATGCAATACCGAATCCCAGTATCAAGCTGGAGTAAAGCTCCATGGGGTCTTTCCGTCCTGGCGCGGGTAACCAGCATCTTCACTGGTACTTCAATTTCACCGGATGTATTGTCGAGACAGCGCCCAAATCATTACGCCTTTCGTGCGGGTCGGAACTTACCCGACAAGGAATTTCGCTACCTTAGGACCGTTATAGTTACGGCCGCCGTTTACTGGGGCTTAAGTTCGATGCTTCGATTGCTCTAACATCTCCCCTTAACCTTCCAGCACCGGGCAGGCGTCAGCCCATATACCTCACCTTTCGGTTTCGCATAGACCTGTGTTTTTGCTAAACAGTTGCTTGGGCCAATTCTCTGCGGCCTCTTTCGAGGCACCCTTTCTCCCGAAGTTACAGGGTCATTTTGCCGAGTTCCTTGACAATACTTCTTCCGCCGGCCTTAGGATTCTCTCCTCATCCACCTGTGTCGGTTTACGGTACGGGTACTGTATACACAATAGCGGCTTTTCTTGACAGCTGGCTCACACACTTCCCTACTAAATTTCGGTCCGCATCACGTCTTCCCGTTGGCTGGCGGTTTTTCCTACCAGTCCGGTACCTCGCTTGCACGCGGCTTTCCGTTCCGCGCCTGTGCTTTCCCTCTGTGTCCCCACAGTTCTGATATACAGCAGTACAGGAATCTCAACCTGTTGTCCATCGGCTACGCCTCTCGGCCTCGCCTTAGGTCCCGACTTACCCAGAGCAGATCAGCTTTACTCTGGAAACCTTGGATATTCGGCCTGGAGGATTCCCACCTCCATCTCGCTACTCATTCCGGCATTCTCTCTTCCATACACTCCACAGCTCCTTACGGTACTGCTTCCTCGCGTATGCAATGCTCCTCTACCAATTCAACAGACGTTAAATTCCTCAGCTTCGGTGTCGTGTTTCAGCCCCGGACATTTTCGGCGCAGGACCTCTCGACCAGTGAGCTATTACGCACTCTTTGAATGTATGGCTGCTTCTGAGCCAACATCCTGGTTGTCTTTGAAATCCCACATCCTTTTCCACTTAACACGCACTTTGGGACCTTAGCTGGAGGTCTGGGCTCTTTCCCTTTTGACTACCCAACTTATCTCGTGCAGTCTGACTCCCGACAAGCATCTTGATGGCATTCGGAGTTTGATATTCTTCGGTAGACTTTGACGCCCCCTAGGAAATTCAGTGCTCTACCTCCATCAGACTCTGTCGAGGCTAGCCCTAAAGCTATTTCGAGGAGAACCAGCTATCTCCGGGTTCGATTGGAATTTCTCCCCTACCCACACCTCATCGCCACCCTTTTCAACGGATGTGCGTTCGGCCCTCCATTGCCTTTTACGGCAACTTCAGCCTGGACATGGGTAGATCACCCGGTTTCGGGTCTACTCTGGCTGACTATTTCGCCCTATTAAGACTTGGTTTCCCTCCGGCTCCGGACCTTAGGTCCTTAACCCTGCCAGCCAGCGTAACTCGCCGGACCGCTCTACAAACAGTACGCGGTCCATCGTATATAGATGTTCCACAGCTTGTAAACACAGGGTTTCAGGTTCTCTTTCACTCCCCTCCCGGGGTCCTTTTCACCTTTCCTTCACAGTACTATGCGCTATCGGTCACTAAGTAGTATTTAGCCTTGGGGGGTGGTCCCCCCGACTTCCCACAAGGTTTCTCGTGTCTCGTGGTACTCTGGATCCTGCCGCCTGTGTCTGGTTTTCAGGTACGGGGCTTTCACCCTCTCTGGCCGGCTTTCCCAAAACCGTTCCCTTAACCTTCCACAATAGCTTGTGCAGTCCGTAACCCCAGCATGCACGCACGCTGGTTTAGGCTCTTTCCATTTCGCTCGCCGCTACTCTGGAAATCGAGTTTTCTTTCTTTTCCTCCGGCTACTTAGATGTTTCAGTTCACCGGGTTCCCTTCCATACGTTATGGATTGGCGTATGGATGACTGAGGTTTGCTCAGCCGGGTTTCCCCATTCAGATATCTCCGGATCAATGGATATTTGCTCCTCCCCGAAGCTTTTCGCAGCTTATCACGTCTTTCATCGGCTCTTAGTGCCAAGGCATCCACCCTGCGCTCTTCTTCGCTTAACCAACTTTCTCTGCCATGTAGCGTCACGGCAGTTGGTCTGGGTTTTTATCAAGTTCATGGTTTCCGATGTTTCTAACATTCAAATGAAAGTTAAAAACCAGATTCCACTACGTCTTGTGATTACCTCTCGGTAATCTCCTCGGATGTCTTTCTCTTAAATATTTAAGAAAAAACTTTCTTTTCTGTATGCGGTTTTCAAGGTACATTCTTATACTCGAACATATTTTATTATGATCGGTTAATAATTCAAACAGTGAAACGCACTAAGTTTTCAGTGTTTCTCACTACTCCGCAGCCTGAGCACTCGGAAAACAAGTTTTCCTCGTTCAGGATATTCTTCGAATATCCTATCAAGCCTGCCTGGCCTGCTTTATTCGAGCAAGCTCGAAAAAGCTTCCCAGCCAGCCTTCCGGCTGCTCTCTGAATTATTAAGTGGAGATGGAGAGATTCGAACTCTTGACCCCCTGCTTGCAAGGCAGGTGCTCTCCCAACTGAGCTACACCCCCACGGATGCGGTGCCATCTTCGATTGTTTCTTTATATCTCTTGTTTCTTCTCGATGGGCTCGCGTTGGCTTTCGCCAATGGGCTTGAGTGGACTCGAACCACCGACCTCACGCTTATCAGGCGTGCGCTCTAACCGGCTGAGCTACAAGCCCATCTATTCTGGCAGCCACCTGCTCTCCCGTGCCGTCTCCAGCAAAGTACCATCGGCCGCTTAGGTCTTAACCATCGTGTTCGGGATGGGAACGGGTGTGTCCCCTAAGCGCATCGCCACCAGAAATATTCGTTATCCAGTTGTAAGTGCACAATCAGATGGAGATGATCGTTGGAAGCTTGCTTCCGTAAGATCATATGCAGCTGATTGTATAAGCGGCTCTGCCGCGACCGAGTGAATCATGTAATGATTCGCGAGGTGCACGAACAGCGTCCTGCTTACACTTGATAACTCAACAGTGACTATCCTCTACTGATTCTTTTCCTTAGAAAGGAGGTGATCCAGCCGCACCTTCCGATACGGCTACCTTGTTACGACTTCACCCCAGTTACCAGTCCCGCCTTCGGCAGCTCCCTCCTTGCGGTTGGGTCACTGACTTCGGGCGTTACCGACTCCCATGGTGTGACGGGCGGTGTGTACAAGACCCGGGAACGTATTCACCGCGACATGCTGATTCGCGATTACTAGCGATTCCAGCTTCATGTAGTCGAGTTGCAGACTACAATCCGAACTGAGACGTTATTTTTGGGATTTGCCCACCCTCACAGGTTCGCTTCCCTTTGTTTACGCCATTGTAGCACGTGTGTAGCCCAAGTCATAAGGGGCATGATGATTTGACGTCATCCCCACCTTCCTCCAGGTTGTCCCTGGCAGTCTCTCCAGAGTGCCCGACCTTACTCGCTGGCTACTGAAGATAAGGGTTGCGCTCGTTGCGGGACTTAACCCAACATCTCACGACACGAGCTGACGACAACCATGCACCACCTGTCTTCTTCGTCCCCGAAGGGAAAGGAGTCATTACACTCCCGTCGAATCGATGTCAAGACTTGGTAAGGTTCTTCGCGTTGCTTCGAATTAAACCACATGCTCCACCGCTTGTGCGGGTCCCCGTCAATTCCTTTGAGTTTCATTCTTGCGAACGTACTCCCCAGGTGGAATACTTAATGCGTTTGCGGCGGCACCGAAGGACTTTGTCCCCCAACACCTAGTATTCATCGTTTACCGCGTGGACTACCAGGGTATCTAATCCTGTTTGCTCCCCACGCTTTCGAGCCTCAACGTCAGTTGCCGTCCAGTAAGCCGCCTTCGCCACTGGTGTTCCTCCTAATATCTACGCATTTCACCGCTACACTAGGAATTCCGCTTACCTCTCCGGCACTCAAGCCTCACAGTTTCCAACGCAGTTCCGGAGTTGAGCCCCGGAGTTTCACGTCAGACTTGCAAAGCCGTCTACGCTCCCTTTACACCCAGTAAATCCGGATAACGCTTGCCCCCTACGTATTACCGCGGCTGCTGGCACGTAGTTAGCCGGGGCTTCTTAGTCAGGTACCGTCATTTTCTTCCCTGCTGATAGAGCTTTACATACCGAAATACTTCTTCACTCACGCGGCGTCGCTGCATCAGGGTTTCCCCCATTGTGCAATATTCCCCACTGCTGCCTCCCGTAGGAGTTTGGGCCGTGTCTCAGTCCCAATGTGGCCGTTCACCCTCTCAGGCCGGCTACTGATCGTCGCCTTGGTGGGCCGTTACCTCACCAACTAGCTAATCAGACGCGAGTCCATCTCATACCACCGGAGTTTTTCACACCGGGCCATGCGGCCCTGTGCGCTTATGCGGCATTAGCAGTCATTTCTAACTGTTATTCCCCTGTATGAGGCAGGTTACTCACGCGTTACTCACCCGTCCGCCGCTCAGTCACAATCAAATCACCCGAAGGATCATCGAAAGTGCTTCGCTCGACTTGCATGTGTTAAGCACGCCGCCAGCGTTCATCCTGAGCCAGGATCAAACTCTCTAAAAAAGTTTGTCCAGGATCAAAATTTAGCTTGGCTAAAATTCTTATCCCGTTAAATTTACTTTGGTTTTGTTCTTTAAGAACTATATTCTTTTGAACTTTCAAGGATATGTCACTGTTCAGTTATCAAGGTTCTTATCTTTTCTGTCGTTGTTTCGACAGCTTTTAGATGATATCACAGAAGTTCGAATCTGTCAAGAACTTTTTTAAGTTTTTTGAATCAATTTTCTGTGAAACGGAGAAGAAGGGATTTGAACCCTTGCGCCGCTATTAACGACCTACTCCCTTTCCAGGGGAGCCCCTTCGGCCAGCTTGGGTACTTCTCCAAGTCGCCCTACTTACTAAAAGTAGTGCTTTATCAAATTATCTATCGGAAATTTGTCCGTTGAGCGGAGAGGGTGGGATTCGAACCCACGCGCCCTTGCGGACAAACGGTTTTCAAGACCGCCTCGTTATGACCACTTCGATACCTCTCCAGGTCAGCGCCGTTTGTTGTTTCCTCATCGGCACATTTGGTATGATACCAGCATTTCTTCCGTTTGTCAACAGGAAATTTCACTTTTTTTCAAAAAAGTTTTTACAATGGTGAAAACTACTGTAAAAAGGCTTCTGCTACCAGTAGATCCTCCGGCGTCGTGATCTTGATATTCCGGTAGGAACCCTCCACCAGGCGGACCTTTTTTCCCTCTATACTCTCCAGTACCATGGCGTCATCCGTGACCGCCAACGTCCCATCGGACTCCATGAGTTTCCGGTAAGCTTCCCGGATCAGGGCGCAGTCAAAAACCTGGGGTGTCTGGATCATCCATAGCAGATCACGCCGCGGGGTCTCCACTGCTGTCCCATGGCCGTCGCTGAGTTTGATCGTATCCTTTACGGGCATACCTGCCACACAGGCCTGATAGGTTTCGGCCGCCTCCTTCGTGCGCTCAAGGATTCCCTGATCCACGAAGGGTCTGGCTCCGTCATGGATAAAGACCAGATGGCAGTCCCCGGCCGCTTTCAGTCCTTCATATACAGAATGATAGCGCTCTTTTCCCCCGGGAACGATCTGTTTCACCTTATCCAGGTTGAATTTTCTGACAATTTCTTCCTGACAGTAGGAAATCTCCTCTTCTCCCGTCACCAGTATAATCTCATCGATAAAGGGACATTCCTGAAAAGCCTTCAGGGAATAATAGAGGACGGGCTTTCCCTGAAGGAGCAGATACTGTTTCTGCACGACTGAGTGCATGCGTTTTCCCCGGCCTGCTGCCAGGATGATTCCTACGTTTTTCATAAGGCTTCTCCTTTTTAACGCTCTCCGAGCTTTAAGTTCGGGACTGCGTTTAAATCCCAGCCGCTTCTGGTGCCGGCCAGGTATTCATAGTAAGCGGCGGCTCCGATCATGGCCGCATTGTCCGTACAGAGAATGGGTGAGGGATGATAGAAGGCCACCCCGCGCTTTTTGCAAGCTTCTTCCATAGCGGAACGGAGGGCAGAGTTGGAGGCCACGCCGCCTGCAATGGCGAATTTCTTGAAGCCGTACTCTTCCACCGCATGCATGGCATGCTCCACCAGCACATCGACGACCGCTTTCTGGAAGGAAGCCGCCACGTCTGCCTGGACAATGGGAATATTTTTCATTTTGCAGCCGTTGAGATAGTTCAAAACGGCGGACTTCAGGCCGCTGAAGCTGAAATCATAGGCAGAATCTGCCACTTTTGCCCGGGGAAAAGCGATGGCGTTGGGATTTCCCTCTTTAGAAACCTTATCAATCTTCGGGCCGCCGGGATAGCCGAGACCGATGGCCCGGGCCACCTTGTCGAAGGCCTCTCCTGCCGCGTCGTCTCTGGTCCGGCCGACGATCTCATATTTGCCGTAATCCTTTACGATAACCAGATGCGTATGACCACCAGACACCACCAGGCAGGCAAAGGGCGGTTCGAGGTCTTTGTTTTCTATATAATTGGCTGAAATGTGGCCTTCGATGTGATGGACGCCGATTAAAGGCAGATTTTTTGCATAGGCGATGGCTTTTGCCTCGGAAACGCCCACTAAAAGAGCGCCCACAAGGCCCGGACCATAGGTGACGCCAATGGCGTCGATATCATCCAGGGTCATATGAGCCTCCGCAAGGGCCTCCTCGATGACCACATTGATTTTTTCGATATGTTTTCTGGAAGCGATCTCCGGAACCACGCCGCCGTATAGCGTATGGAGAGCAATCTGAGATGAGATCACATTGGACAGAACTTCCCTGCCGTTTCTGACTACGGACGCAGCCGTCTCATCACAGGAACTCTCGATTCCGAGAATCACGATATCCTTTTTTTCTTCCACGTTTTAATCCTCCTCAAAAGTAAGGTCCACGGATTTTCCGTCTTTTCCCGGCCAGGCGTTGGGGAAAATATTCCGTACGCTGTCCATAAATTCTTCCGGCCGCGTAAGAGAGGGGCTGTAATGGGTCAGCCAGAGCTCTTTCACCTCGGCCTCCTTCGCCAGACGGCCCGCTTCTTTGAATGTCATATGTTTGTACTCGACGGCCTTTTTCTCCTTATCGGGCTCTCCGTACATGCCCTCACAGATGAAAAGGTCGGAGCCGGCCGCATTTTCCACGATGGATTTCGTGGGCCTCGTGTCCGTGGTATAAGTAAGTTTCAGCCCTCTTCTCGCAGGGCCGAGCACCATATCCGGCGTGTAAATTTTCCCTTCAAATTCCATGGTCTGGCCCTTCTGGAGCGGATTCCAGAGCTTCAGGGGGATTCCCTGCTTTTTCGCTCTCGTCGCGTCAAAACGGCCTGCCCGGTCGATCTCGATCGTATAGCCGTAGCAGAGCACATTATGATTGACCCGAAAGGCCTTCAGACGATAACCGTCCATCTCAAAGGTTTCCTCCGGACCGTGGATCTCTTTATAACGAATCTCAAAGGGCAGCTCCGGTGCGATGACGCGGAGGGCCGTTACCACCCGCTCCAGCCCTTTGGGACCGATGAGGGTCAGGGGCTCCTGGCGGTCTGCATTTCCCATGGTCAGAAGAAGCCCGGGCAGGCCGCTGATGTGGTCCCCGTGGTAATGGGTAAAACAGATCACATCAATGGGCTTGAAGCTCCATCCTTTTTCCTTGATGGCAATCTGTGTGCCTTCTCCGCAGTCGATCAGCACACTGCTGCCATTATATCTCAGCATCAGGGCGGTGAGCCACCGATAGGGAAGAGGCATCATTCCGCCGCTTCCCAGTAAACATACATCAAGCATTTATTTATACTCTCCTCATTTTCTGTCAGAGCAGGGTTGTCTGCTCCTTTTTCTCCGGAGGGATCTTAAACTCCTGCACCAGCAGGTCGTAACAGGACTCACAGAGGTCAAAGCTGTGGATTTCTCCGTCTTTTCCAGAAAAATAGCCCCAGCTTTTCTCAATATGAAGCCCCTCCTCCCCGGGAAGCAGATCCGTTCCTTCCAGTCGTCTGCCGCAGCGGTTACAGTAGATTACATGTCCTTTTTTCATCGGTATCCTCCCTTTCGTCTAGTACAGTGAAAATTAAGTATCTGCTATATTGGCGCAGGATGATTTCTTCATATGCAAGGCGGAGGAATGAGGCGTAGCGGTGGCTACGTCGATTGACGACAACGCAGCAGATGAAAAATCAGACAAGTCAATATGGCGGTTACTTAATATTCACTGTACTAATGCCCTATTATAGCAGAGAGACCGGCTGCGTACAGTGGAAATTCAATCCAGCGCCTCATGGCGCCACATGATCATGGCATCCTCTTTGGGATAATCATAAAAATTTTTGCGAATGCCCGCCGAGGTAAAGCCTAATTTTTCGTAAAGATGGATGGCAGGCGCGTTGCTCACCCGGACTTCCAGCGTAAAATGAGCGACGCCTCTGTTTTTTCCTTCTTTTAAAAGTTCCGTCAGCATGGCCCGGGCCACGCCTCTGCCCCGCTCGCTCTCCCGGACTGCCACGTTCGTGATATCCGCCTCATCAAAAGACTGATAAAAGCCGCAATAACCCAGGATTTTCTCTTTTTCCGCTGCCACCAGATAGAAGGCCGCCTTCTGGTGAAGGGCATCAAGGAAGCCCTTTTCGCTCCAGGGCTGAGAAAAAATAGAGGCCTCGATGGCCGCCACCTGGGGCAGGTCTTTTTCTTTCATGGGGTGAAGAGTCAGCATGTCTTTTGCTCCGCTGCCTGTTTTTCCGCTTCCGCCCGCTCCCGTTCTGCCTGGGAAAGCCTTAAGTAATCCGGCTGATGGTCTCTGGCATGCTCGATCTTTCCTTCCCGGAAATAAATCTCGCCTAAAGCTGCCACAGCTGCCGCCCGCTGTTTATTCAGGTGGGCCGGAACATAGTGGTAGGGCACTTTCATTTTTTCATCGATGAGCGTCTGGTAAACCGGCACGCCGTCTCCCAGGAAAAGAACCTCCCGGCCCATCCCGTTCAGCAGGTCCGTAAGCTCCTTCACAGAAATGGCCATCTGGGGCTTTAAGACTTTGAGGGTCCGATCATCGAAAGCGTAAACGCCGGTGTAAACCTGGCTTCGTCTGGCATCCATGATGGGGCAGACCAGCTTGTCCGTACCGTAAAGGTTGTAGGCCAGAGCATCCACGGTTGGAACCGCAATCAGGGGCTTATCGAGGGCAAGGCCCAGGCCTTTTGCCGTAGCTGAACCGATCCGAAGGCCCGTAAAGGAACCCGGTCCTGCCGCCACCGCAATCGCGTCGATAGTGGAGAGATCCAGGTCTATCATTTTTCCAATCTCATCCAGCATCGGAAGCAGGGTCTGAGAATGGGTTTTCTTATAATTCACAGTATATTCCGCCAGCAGTTTTTCGTCCTCGACGACTGCCACGGAGGCCACAAGGCCGGAACTGTCAAGAGCTAAAATCTTCATGAAAAGTTTCCTCTTTCTATCTAAAAATCACAAAAATTATACTACAGAGTACCGGTTTCAGGCAAGCCTTCGAGGGTGATTTTTCTGTAGTCAAAGCCCTGCTCCAGGTCTTTTTCGATGGTCACAACGATGACGTTTTCCGGCAGGATCTCTTCGATCAGCTCCGCCCACTCAATGAGGCAGACGCCCTCGCCGTAAAAGCAGTCCTCATAACCGATCTCGTCCATCTCCTCCACATCGCCGATGCGGTACACATCAAAATGATAAAATGGCATGCGGCCTTCCTCATAGACCTGAAGGATCGTGAAGGTTGGGCTGTTTACCGGCTCTGTGATGCCAAGTCCGGAGGCAAAGCCCTGGGTAAAAACGGTTTTTCCCGTGCCGAGGTCGCCGTTCAGCGTATAAATCTGTCCCGGCTTCGCCTCTCGGCCCAGTTTTTCACCGAGGGCAAAGGTTTCTTCGGGACTTCTTGTCTCAATCACCATATATTTTCACCTTTCTTGGGATTTCTCCTAATTGATACGGTTAAAGAATACCCCATCTGAACTTTCTTTGTCAACCGCACCCATAAAAAAAGAACCCTGCAAGCAGGATTCTTTTTCTCATTTCAGGAACGCAAAGGGATCTTCATCCGCCACAAAATGCATGAGCATGTAGGCGCACATGATGGCCACCCGCTCTTCTTTCAGGATGCGTTTCGCCTCTTCCCTGTCAACGAGAAGGGCTTCAATGTCCTCGGTGTCTTCCTCTCCCTCGCTGGTTAAATTTCCGCTCACATAGCCGAAAACCGTGGCGCAGCACTCATCCGTCATTCCGACGGTCGTAAAGAAGGGGCGTTCGTAGCCATTTTCGAGGGTAAGGGGACTAAGTGTAAGGCCCGTCTCCTCTTTTACCTCCCGGGCTGCAGCCTGGCGGAAATTTTCCCCGGGATCCACAAGGCCTGCCGGAAACTCGTATATGTACTCATCCAGACTGTAGCGGTACTGGCGCACCAGAAGGACTTTGTCTTTTTCTGGCGTAAGGCCGTAGATGATGACGCCGTCCGGCTTCTCATTGTGGGTGGAGAGCTTTAAATCTTCGGCGGTCTTTGCCCTAGAAGCCACATAATAATGTTTATCATGACCCACCCGGTCTTTCGTCTCCAGCTCGTAGAGATTAACGTATGGATTTTCTGTTTTTCTTGTCGCCTGTTTGATTTCCGGCATGTTCTCTCCTTTATGCGTTGTGGATCAGTACCCGGCTCACATGCTTGTAGAGAAGGAAAGTCACCAGGGATACGATCACGCCTTTTACGAGGTTGAAGGGTACAACGGACAGAAGCACGAAGCTCTGAACGCTTGTGATGTTTTTATTGACGGCAGTTCCCATTCCGATGATGGCATCCATTCCTCCGAAGAGAGCCGCATAGGCGGGAAGAAGAACGAAAGCATTTAAAAGGCCGCCGATGGCTGCCATAACCAGGGTTCCTGCTGCCATTCCGAGGACTGCATTTTTTCTGGTCTTGTGATAACGATAGATCAGGCCTGCGGGAAGCACCATGGAACAGCCGATGGCAAAATTGGCCAGCTCGCCAACGCCTGCGGTCACGGTTCCGCTGATGATGAAGTTTAAGAGGATCTTCATGGCTTCAATGATGATGCCCGCTGCCGGTCCCATCGCAAAACAGCCGATGAGAATGGGCACCTCGCTTAAGTCGATCTTGTAGAAGGACGGAGCAAAGGGAAGGGGGAAATCAAAAAGCATCAGGACCTCCGCCACGGCTGTGAGCATGGCGATCTGGACCATCATCCGGGTTTTCGTGGTAGTGTTTGCAGGTGTTTTTGCTGCTGTGTTGGAACTCATTTCATTGTCTCCTTTTCTCTTTCGGGCGAACCCGTATTTCAGAAAAGAGAGTCTCCGCTATCGCTGCAGGCTCGCTGAAAAAAAGAAACCGGGTATCATAAAGATACCCGGGACTCATACACATACAGCAACTTCTGCAGCATTCTTCTCTCATCCAGACTGTACTGTCGGTTTTGGAATCGCACCAAATCAGCCGCTCATCGCGGGTCGCGGACTTTACCGCCGGTGAGGAATTGCACCTCGCCCCGAAGAATCTTTTTTCTGTTCGGGACTATTATATACCTGCTCTTTTCAGATTTCAAGCTTTTTCCCGAAAAAATACTCTTCCAGAAGACAGTACCCCACCGAGCCCTCTTTGTTGATATGTACTTTGCTGATCTCACTGCTGTTTCCGATGAAATATCCGTCCCAGCCTTCCGGAAGAGATTCAATACTCAGCGCAGCATCGAACCTGCTCCAAAGGCTACCGCCAGAAACATCTGTGACCTTTTTGGGGTCGTTCTGTGTTTCAAGAATAAAAAATGAAGGAACTTTCTTAATAAAGCATAAAATATTTGCGTTTACTGCAATACTTTTTCCAGCACGTCGGTGACTTTCTCCACCGGAAGGATCGTCAGTTTCTCTCTGACTTCTTTTGCCACTTCCTCAAGGTCTTCCTCATTTTCTTTCGGTATGAAGACCGTTTTCACGCCGGCGCGCTCTGCGGCCATGAGTTTTTCGGGCAGGCCGCCGATGGGCATGACCCGGCCCGTCAGGGAGACCTCGCCGGTCATGGCGAACTCCGGGCTCACGGACTTGCCGGTGAGAAGGGAGGCGAGAGCCGTCGTGAGGGTGATACCGGCAGAGGGGCCGTCTTTTGGAACGGCTCCGGCGGGCACATGGATGTGAAGATCGTGGTCCTCAAGCTTCGCCGCTTCCTCGGGGTACATATGTTTCACTAGGCTTAACGCAATCCGCGCGGACTCCTTCATCACATCGCCCAACTGGCCGGTGATGATAAGGTTGCCTTTTCCGGGAGCCAGGGAGGTCTCAATGAAGAGAATCTCTCCGCCTGCCGCCGTCCAGGCAAGACCAGTGATGACGCCGGGCTCCTTGTTAGCCAGGACATGTTCGTGACGGATCTCATGATGACCAAGAAACTGGGGCAGCCGTTTTTCGCTCACAGAAATGCTCTTCTGTTCGCCTTTGACCAGCTTCACTGCCGCGCTCCGGCAGAGAACGTCCAGCTGTTTTTTCAGGCCACGGACACCGGCTTCCGCCGTATAGCCGCTGATCAGGCGTTTGATGGCTCCGTCCGTGACTTTGAGATTCTGGGCTTTGATTCCGGCGTTTTTCATGGCGGCGGGAAGAAGATGGCGTTTCGCGATCTGGAATTTTTCCACAGCCGTGTAGCCCGGGAACTGGATCACTTCCATACGATTCAGGAGCGGCTCCGGGATCGTGTCCACAGAGTTGGCCGTGCAGACAAAGAGCACATTGGAGAGATCGTAGGGCACATTCATATAGTGGTCTGCAAAGGTATTGTTCTGCTCCGGGTCCAGCACCTCCAGAAGGGCGCTCGCGGGATCTCCGGAATAATCCTTGGAAAGCTTATCCACCTCATCCAGAACCATGACGGGATTCATGACGCCTGCCCGCTGCATTCCCTGCATGATACGGCCCGGCATGGCTCCGATATAGGTTCTTCTGTGGCCGCGGATCTCCGCCTCATCCCGGACGCCGCCAAGGCTGATCCGGACATATTTTCTTCCGAGAGCCCTCGCGATGCTCTGGCCGATGCTGGTCTTACCCGTACCCGGCGCTCCCACAAAGAGCAGGACGGAACCGGACTGTTTCTTATTCAGAGCCATGACAGCCAGCTGCTGGATGATACGTTCCTTTACCTTGGAAAGGCCGTAATGATCCTCGTCCAGGATTTTCTCGGCCTCCTTCAGATCAATCGCGGCGGCGGGTTCCGGCTTCCAGGAAAGGGAGGTGACGAACTCCAGATAATCGTAGAGCATGCCGTACTCATGGCCGTCCTGTCCCTCCTGTTTCATACGGTTCAGGACTTTGTCCGCCTCTTTGCGCGCCTCCTCTCCCATGCCGGAGGCCTCTATTTTCTGCTCAAACCGGCGCACGTCGGAGACATTTTCCGGATGCATATCGTCGAGCTCCTGCTGCAGAAGCTCGATCTGTTTTTTCAGGGCTGCCTCGCGGTAAAGGCGCTCGTTGTTTTCCTTCTGGGCATTTTCTGCCTCCACACCCACGCGGTTGACCTCGATGGCCTCCCGGATGGCTTTTTCGATGAGCTCGCAGCGTTCCTTTCTGGAATCGGTCTCGATGATCCGGTATTTATCCTCCCAGGGGATATGGATGTAACCGGAGACCGCGCAGAGGGTCTCCTCCAGATTCTTCCAGTGCAGCACATAGTTTCGCGCCAGCACGCCCCACTGGAACTGGCTGATATAATTTAAAAGGACATTTTTTACCCGGTCGAAAATCGCTTTCTCCTCCTCGGGGGTGATATCCTCCGTGTCGGGCCGGATGCTCGCGTTGGCCAGAATGCCGTCCTCCGCCATCTCGAGATCGGATAGATCCACTCTCGCCACCGTGCGAATCCGGATATTGCCCTCATTGTCGACGGAATCCAGTTTTCCGGAGACACCAACGGGATAAAAATCCTCCGGCGTCAGGTCTTTCCTGTCTTTGTCCGTTCTCTGCATCAGGAAAAGGACATCGTCTCCGGCTTTGGCGTCCTGATTGCCCATCTGCTGAAAAATATCTTTCTTAAAATAAAACGTTACACCCGGAAGCAGCATCATATCATAAACCGGCATTGTAAACATCATTTGTCACTCCTCCTTCTTTTGTTAGCACTCGTTTAAGTCGAGTGCTGATACTTATTTGTTGTATTGTATACCTACTTGACGAAAAATGCAAGCAAAAAAAAGACAGGCTGGATTTTTGTGTTCCAGTCTGTCTTTCTCTTCGTTTTCTTTATGCGTTGATGACGTATTTGTTCAGGCGGCCAAAGGCTTCCTGCACTTTCGTAAGGGGCAAGGCCAGGTTGATGCGGATGCTGTACTCGCCATGGAAGGGTCTGCCATCCTGCCATGCCACACCGACATCCCAGCCGGCCTTGATCAGCTGACCCATACTTCTTCCGGTCTTTTGGCACCAGCCTTCAAAATCCACGAAAAGCATGTAGGTTCCCTGGGGACGGCTCACACGGACGCCCTCAAAGTGTTCTCTGATATAATTGCAGGCGAACTCCATGTTTCCGTCAATGACCTGACAGAGCTCGTCCACCCACTCATAGCCTTCCGGCCGGTAAGCACCGATAAGGGCATGCATGGAAAGAACGTTCATGGAATTGTACTCTGTTTTCTCAGCCTTGGAGATCAGGCGATCCCGGAGATATTGATTATAAACGATATGATAACTTCCCACCAGTCCGGCCAGGTTGAAGGTCTTGCTCGGCGCATAAAAAGCAATCGTACGGTTTCTGGCATCCTCGCTGACGCTCTGCGTCGGCGTATGATGGTTTCCGGGAAGGATCAGGTCAGACCAGATCTCATCGGAGATCACCACGCAGTCATTCGCTTTATAGACTTCCATGGCTTTCTCGATCTCCCATTTTTCCCAGACACGGCCACAGGGATTGTGAGGGCTGCAGAAAACTGCCACATGGATCTTATTTGCCTTCAGTTTTGCGTCCATATCCTCATAATCCATGCGCCATACGCCGTTTTCATCTTTTTTCAGCGGGCTGTGTACGATATGGAAACCGCTGTCAATGATGCAGCGTGTAAAACCAACATAGGTAGGACTGTGAAGCAGCACACTGTCCCCCGGAACTGCAAAAGCACCCAGCGCGGAGATCACGCCACCAAGTACGCCGTTCTCATAGCCGATGTGCTCTTTGCTAAGGCCGGTAACTCCGTTCCTTTTCGTCTGCCAGCGGATAATGGAATCAAAATATTCTTCTGATGCCGGAAAATAACCGAAAAGCGGATGTTTGATACGCTCTGTCAGCGCCTCCTGCACCGTGGGAACCGTGGCAAAGTTCATATCTGCCACCCACATCGGAATCGCGTCAAAGCCTTCCTTCGGAAGATCCGGCGCCTGGCCGTCTCCCATATTATCAACTGCCAGGGCATCCTTGCCGTGACGGTCGTAGATTGTCGTAAAATCGTACTTCATGTTCTTTGGTATACTCCTTCTCCAATAGTAGTTAATGCTGTCCTCAGTATAAACTTTTTTTCTGTTTCTGTAAAGCGGACATTTTCGGACTTTTGTCTTTATCCAGAAAGCCGAAAAAACCGTGTTTTTTTCAGCAGAACAGCTATAGCAGCGAAAGCGAACTCTGTGATAGAATTGGATGACTTTGTAATTTTCACACACTTTTATTTTTGGGGGATTTTACCAATGAAACAAAAGAAATTTGACTGGGGCTACTTTCTGAAACACATCGCCATCATCGCCGTTCCCGTAGCCCTGCAGAACCTCCTGACCACCACCGGAAGTATGGTGGACACCATCATGCTGGCATCCATCGGAGAGAAAGCTGTGGGAGCCATCGGGCTCTGCGCCCAGTTCTCAAGCCTCATGTTTTCCGGCTACTGGGGCTTCATCGGCGGCGGCATGCTCTTCTTTGCTCAGTACTGGGGAGCAAAGGATGACGAGGGCATCACCCGTTCCTACGGCATGACCCTACTCTTCATGATGACGGTCGGCCTCGTCTTCGCGGCCCTCGCCATCTGTGCGCCGGAGTTTGTCATGGGCGTCTACACGGACAAGGCGGAGATCCAGGCCATCGGTATTTCCTATCTCCGGATCGTCGGCTTCGCCTATCCGCTCCAGATCCTAGCCATGGCCATGAGCGCCCTGCTCCGCTCCATCGAACAGGTGCGGATTCCGCTCTACGGCGGCATCGCCTCCGTCGTGGCAAACTGCTTTTTCAACTATCTTTTCATCTTTGGAAAATGCGGACTGCCGAAGATGGGCGCTTCCGGCGCCGCTGTGGGAACCGTTCTCGCAGGCATCGTAAACCTTCTGGTTCTGATCAGCTTTGTTCTTTATAAAAAGATTCCCTATGTACTGGAATTTTCCAAGCATTTCCGCTGGACCCGCTCCGCTGTTGCCCAGTATCTTGAAAAATGCTTCCCCATCATCTGCAATGAGGTGCTCATCGGTGTGGGAAACATGCTGATCAACGTCGTGCTGGGACGCCAGACCGAGCAGGCCATCGCCGCCGTGGCGGTCTTCCGTACCATGGAGGGTCTGGTCATTGCCTTCTTCAGCGGCTTTTCCAATGCGGCCTCCGTTCTCGTCGGAAAGGAAGTTGGGGCCGGAAATCACGAGACAGCTTTCCAGAGAGCGAAACGACTCGTCTACCTCTGCAGCGGCATCATCGGCGTGGCCTGTCTCGTCCTTTTGCTGGTCCACAACCCGCTCCTCCACACCCTGGGGCTTTCCGGGGAATCCTACCGGATCGGTACCGGCATGCTGATCATTTACAGTGTCGCTGCCATCATCCGTATGGGAAACTGGGCCCAGAATGACACTTACCGTTCCGCGGGCGACGCGGCTTTCGGTTCCATCCTCGAGATCACGTTTATGTACCTCATGGTGCTTCCCTTCGTGTATCTCTCCAACTTCTATTTCCACGCGCCCTTCCTTCTGGTGTTTGCTTTCTGCTACATCGATGAGCCCATCCGGTACATCCTCATGCAGCGGCATCTCTACTCCGGAAAATGGATCCGTCCCGTATCCGGGCCGGGCATGGCCACGATTGAGGAGTTTCGAAAACAGCATGGAATCCAGATGAAAAAAAGCAAATAAAAACGAAAGCGGCGGGCCATCAGGCCCGCCGTAATATTTTCCCTGTAATCTGATGGATCACAAACATGACCACGATCCCGCAGAGAACCGTAAAGCCGGTATGCGCTGCTCCCGTCAGATAATTGACGATCAGGGAGATCATAGAGACGCCGCCTAAAATCATCCACAGCGACCCATGAATCCGGTTATAGATTTCCACATTTTTCACAGCGTTTTCCTCCGCTGCCTGCTCTTCCGACCAGAAACGCACCGGCTCTTTCTGTTTCCACTGAAGGATCCCTTCCAGAAAGATCACTGCCGCGAAGGCTTCCATAATAACAAGACAGCAGAGCTTCATAAATGTCAGCATATCCTACTCCCCGTTCCGTTTTATTTTTCTACTCCGCTCACGCGCAGGAGCTCTCTGGTCAGCTTCTGGATTTTTTCCAGACGCTCCTTCTGGTTCTCGTCGGAGGCCTCTGTGAGACTTTCCTCTGTCAGGGTTTTCAGCTCCTCTGCCGTTTCCTGGATCAGCTCCCGGTTTTCCTTCCTGTTCTTCCCGGCCACTTCCATGATCTCGCTGTATTTTCCCGTCACATAGCCATAATTTTTCCGCACATGGGGAAGGAGGCAGTTCGTGCAGTCTTTGACGCCTTTTTCCGTGAAGCGGAAGTTTCCGCCGCAGGCGTCTCCCAGGGCGTAAAGGGGACAGTAGCAGAAAAGACAGTTGAAATTGTCAGGGTCTTTCGTTTTATGACAGGGAAAATATTCACAGGTCTTATGACAGACGAAGGAATATTCTTTTCCCTCCCAGTATGGTCTTTCACTCATCGTTTTTCTTCACCCAGTTTCATAGAAAGAGAGATTCGTTTCTTGTTCAGATCCACATCCAGCACTTTTACATCCACGATATCGCCGACGCTCACTACATCCAGCGGATGCTTGACAAACTTCTTGTCACTCATCTGGGAAATATGCACCAGACCGTCCTGATGAACGCCGATATCCACAAACGCACCGAAGTCGATGACGTTGCGGACCGTTCCTTTTAAGATCATACCCGGTTTCAGGTCCTTCATATCCATAACATCGCTTCGAAGGATGGGACGCGGCATCTCATCACGGGGATCACGTCCGGGCTTCTCCAGCTCTTTGACAATGTCACGGAGCGTCGGTTCACCGATGCCAAGAGTTTCTGCTGTCTTCTTATAGTCTCTGATCTTCCGGCCAAGATCTTTCAGATTTCCGCCCTTTACATCCTCTGCACTATAACCGAGACTCTTCAGAAGTTTCTCTGCTGCCTCGTAGGACTCCGGGTGAACGCCGGTATTATCCAAGAGATTCTCCCCACCGGGGATCCGAAGGAAACCGGCACACTGCTCGTAGGCTTTCGGACCCAGCTTGGCAACTTTGAGAAGCTCTTTTCTCGTTCCGAAGCGGCCGTTTTCCTCACGGTATGCGACAATGTTCTTCGCAATAGCCTTGCTGATGCCGGAAACATAGCCCAGAAGGGAAGCGGAGGCGGTATTTAAGTCCACGCCTACCTTATTTACGCAGTCTTCCACCACGCCGGTCAGCGTCTCGCCCAGTTTCTTCTGGTTGCAGTCGTGCTGGTACTGGCCCACACCGATGGATTTCGGGTCGATCTTCACCAGTTCTGCCAGCGGGTCCTGAAGACGGCGCGCAATAGAAGCGGCACTTCTCTGTCCCACATCAAAATTCGGGAACTCTTCCGTAGCCAGGGCGCTGGCGGAATAAACAGACGCACCGGCCTCATTAACAATGACATACTGGACTTTTTCCGGAATCTCTTTTAAGAGCTCCACGATGATCTGCTCGGACTCTCGGGATGCGGTTCCGTTTCCTACGGAAAACAGGGTCACATGATATTTGGAAATAAGCTTTTTCAGGGTCTCCTTGGCATCGTGGATCTTCTTTTCCGTTGTAGGAGCTGTCGGATAAATAACTGTGGTATCCAGCACTTTTCCTGTGGCATCCACAACAGCCAGCTTACAGCCAGTACGGAAAGCCGGGTCCCAGCCGAGGACCACCTGGCCTGCGATTGGTGGCTGCATCAGAAGCTGGGTCAGGTTTTTGCCAAAAACTGTAATGGCTCCGTCCTCCGCCTTCTCCGTCAGAACGTTGCGGATCTCACGCTCAATAGCCGGGGCGATCAGACGACCGTAGCTGTCAGCGATGACCTCTTTTAACACAGGTGTGGTGTGGGGATTTTCATTGGAGATCACCATTTTTTCCAGATAACGGAGGATTCGCTCCTCGGGAGCGCCCACCTTTACGGTCAGGAATTTCTCCTTTTCACCACGGTTGATCGCCAGGATCCGGTGACCTGCCACTTTGGATACAGGCTCTTCGTAGCTGTAGTAATTCTCATAGACGGACTGGGCTTTCTCGTCCCGCGCCGTGGAAATGAGCGTTCCTTCTTTCATTGTGAGGTCACGGATATGGATCCGGTAATCAGCCTCGTCGGAGATGGCCTCTGCCAGAATATCTCTGGCTCCGTTCAAGGCATCCTCCACCGTAAGGACCTCTTTTTCCTCAGAAAGAAAAGCTTTGGCATCTTCCTCCAGCGGACGTTTTGTCAGCTGCAGGCGAATGAGATTTGCCAGGGGCTCCAGACCTTTTTCCTTCGCGATCGTCGCTCTAGTCCGCCGTTTTGGACGATAGGGACGGTAGAGATCGTCCACCACCACAAGAGTCTCTGCTGCCAGGATCTGCTTTTTCAGCTCCGGTGTCAGCTTGCCCTGCTCTTCTATCACAGAAAGAACCTGCTGCTTTTTCTCCTCCAGATTCCGGAGATAGGTCAGCCGTTCAAAAAGTTTTCTTAAAACCTCGTCGTTCAGGGAACCGGTGGCCTCTTTCCGGTAACGGGAGATGAAGGGAATCGTGTTTCCCTCGTCGATGAGTTTCACGGCGGCGTCTACCTGCCACTCCTGAACCTCCAGTTCCTTTGCCAGTTGTTTATTGATTTCCATTTTGTTACACCTCTAAATATTTTAGTCAATCGGATTCACGGCTCATTTTACCACGCAATGCGTGGGATTGTAAAGTTCTTAAAGGATTTTCCCCTTGAAGAGACGAGGGGTTTGGGGTACAATAGAGAACAGTATTACCTATCTTGCAGAAAATATGAGGATTCTTTATGAACGATTACAATTATGATTACAATCCGAATCCGGAGCCTCTCGACCCGGAACCTGCCCACAGCGGCATGGAGACGGCTGCGATCATCCTCGGCATCCTGGCCCTGGTGGGAAGCACCTGCTTCTATCTCTCGATTCCCTGCGCCGCCGTCGGCATTCTTCTGGCGCTCCTCTCACGAGGCCGGAAGGAGCATATGTCCAACCGGGCCAAAACCGGCCTCTGCATCTCCGCCGCCGGCCTTGTCCTGACTGTCGGACTGACCTCCTACACGCTCTACCATTACAGAGATCTCTTCTCTTCTTCTGAATTCCAGCAGAGAATGAAAGATTATATGGATTATTACTATTCCGGAAGTGAAACAGAAGCGGAGGAAGACGGCGAGAGCAATATCCTGAAGGATTTCTTCGGCGACGACAAAGGAAATTCCTCTGACGGCGAACAGCAGACGCCGGAAACCGAAATTCCCTACATCGATGACACGCCTTATGGCAGCGATCCCTACAGCGGAAGTTCTCCCTATGGAAGTTATCCTTACGGCTCCAGTCCTTACGGCGGACAGAATTCTTCCACCACTCCGGGACCGGCAGTTTAAGCAGACATAATCCCCTGCTCCTTGCTTTTTTGCAAGGAAGGCAGGGGATTTTTTATATCTGCTCCAGAAGGTCCAGGTCGAAAAAGGCTTTTAAGGCGTTGAGGATCAGGAAATGGGCCATCGTGAGGAAGATGAGCCAGAAAATGTCGTATTTTTTGAGTTTGCCGCTCCAGGTCCAGGAAAAGCGACCGCTTTTTGCGAACTCCAGGATTGAAAAAACGAGGCCCCGGAGGAGAAGAAACGCCGTATAGAGAATGACCGGGTGGTAAAGAAAGGAGCGGAAAAGCTGGCCGTGAAGAAGGGACGCTATTGCTCGGGTTCCGCCGCAGCCGGGGCAGTAGTAGCCGGTGGCAAGGTGGAAGAGGCAGGGAAAGCTTAAATTTAACATGGCGGCCGCGCTCCTTTCTTCTAACCTATTTTTTCTTATGATCGGCGTTTTTCATATGGAGATAATCGATGATCCCCAGGCCGTTGATGCAGGCGGCCACCTCGCTCATGGACTCCATCTCAAATTTTTTCAGAATGTTGCGGATCTGGGTTTTCACTGTGGAAAGCTCCACGCAGCGCAAACGGCAGATTTCGCTTCTCGTGTAGCCCTGACAGGTCAGATCCAGAAGAAGCTCCTGAGACTGATAATCGCATAAGGTGGAAATCCCACGGATATCAAAGACATCGACCTTCTCGCCCGCCCGGATCCGCTCGGTAATCTCGCTGTCATAGCTCTCTTTGTCCAGAATATGTAAGTTCACCCGGATATCAACCTGCGAGGCATTGAACGCTTTTACGATCTCTTTTGCATAAAACTCTTCCTCCTGCCAGAACAGCCGCCGCAAAAGTCAGACGGATCTGTTTCTTCATAAACTCTCCCCCATTTTACCGATATCAGATCTCGGAATACACGATATTGCGGATTCGCCGCGTATAGGTGGAAGTCCCGGCGCCGGTCAGCTGTTCCATCACAAGAATGATGAGATCCTTCCCGGGAGCTACCGACATATAGGGACCGAGCCAGCCGTCCCAGCCGTACTCTCCATAGCTTCCAAGGGTTGCCGCATGCTCCGGCTCCGTCAGCTTCCGCATCAGGTTTCCGTAGGAATAGCCTGCCAGCTCTTCCCAGCCCCGCATTCCTTTTCGCTGCTCCTCTGTGATCACGCCTTCTGCGAGAAAATCTACCATCGGCTCTGTGAGAATCCTCACACCGTCCAGCGTTCCCTTGTTCAGCAGCATCCGGCAGAATTTCAGCCAGTCGTCGACCGTCGTCACCAGCCCGGCTCCCCCGGCTTCATAGGCCGGTTCACGTTCCATCCGGCTCGAAATTCCCAGATGGCAGCCGGTGTAAAGGTGAAGCCCGTCTTTCTGCTGCTCGTAGGTCTGAGCCAGACGGCTCTGCTTCTCCGGCGGCACAAAAAATCCCGTATCCACCATGCCAAGCGGCTCAAAGATCCGCTCCTTTAAAAATTCTCCAAACCGTTTTCCGGAAACCACTTCTATCACGGCCCCCAGAATATCCGCCGACATTCCATAGCGAAACGTCGTTCCGGGATCAAAGGCCAGGGGAATTTTTCCCAGTCTCTCTGCAATCTCCCGGGTACTCAGCGGATTCTCTCCATCCATCCGGGACTTGATCTCCTCGATCAGGCTGGTGGTCTCGACCTCCGTCTGGTTGGCATCTCCGTTGTAGCTGCAGCCAGAGGTCATATTTAAAAGATCACGGACCTGAATTTCCCGTAAGGCAGGCCGAAGCTTACCGTTTTCACTGACCTGCGGATTTCCAAAGGACGGAAGAAAACGTGAAACCGGAGCCAGAAGGTCCAGCTTTCCATCCTGCACCAGAAGCATTGCTCCCACGGCCGTCATCGGTTTTGTCATGGAATACAGGCGGAAAATCGTATCTCTTTTTATCGGAATCCTTTTCTCCAGGTCCGCATATCCGGCCTCATAATAGCAGCACTCTTCTCCATGACGGAAGATCAGGCAGTTTCCGCCCGCGGCCCCGCCGGATTCTGCCATTTCTGTCAAAACTTCCTGAATTTTTGCAAATTTTTGTTTTTTCATAAGCTTATCCTTTCACACCCGCATAAGCGATTCCTTCTACAATGTATTTCTGTGCTACCGCATACAGGATGACCACCGGAATCAGGGATAAGGTGGTGCCTGCCATGATGGCGCCGTAATCCGTATCAAACTGTCTCCGGAAAGTAGCAAGCCCCAACTGAATCGTCTTCTTGCTGTCCGTATCGAGATAAATCATCGGGCCCATGTAATCGTTCCACACAGAGTTGAAGGTCAGTACAACCAGCGTCGCAAGGCTGGTTTTACATAAGGGTAAGATAATTTTAACATAGATTCCCCAGGGGCCGCAACCATCGATCTTCGCCGCCTCAGCCAGGCTGTCCGGAATACTCAGCATATTCTGGCGGAGCAGAAAAACGCTGAATACATTGAAAGCGCCGGTCAGGATCAGGGACCAGTGGGTATCATAGAGATGGAGCTTCTGCATGATAAAAAACTGCGGGATCAGAATCACATACCAGGGAATCATCATCGTGCTGAGATAGCAGAGGAAAATCTTATCCCGGCCCGGAAATTTCAGCTTGGCAAAGGCGTAAGCCGCCCTGCTTGCCGTCAACGGCTACCTGTTTGCAGAGGTCTGCGTACTGATCTGATCCCAGGTCAGATCCAGCGGATAATCCAGGCCAGCATAACCTTTACCTTATCGTCATAGTCATCATTAGAAATCAGGGACAGTTTTACTTCTACTTTGCCCTGAGAAGCATTGTAGGCCTCTACCAGATCCTCTGCGATTACATCAGAATCGGAATGCTCATAAAAGTTGATGACTACCTTTTCGCCCTCGTCTGCCTGTACTGCAAATCCGCCCAGCATGGACATCACCATAGATGCACAGAGTGCTCTTGCGATCATTGTTCTTTTTTTCATATCAAATCCTCCTTGATTGTTGTTCATGAGTGATCCGGGATCTGCAGATTTCCTTGATTTTCCTCGTGTTCTTATGACAAAAGCATAGCACCGCTTCCCGATTCCCACAAGGTTGATGTTTTTTCAGCCCTCCCGGGCTCTCCTTCCATTGATTTTTTCCCCACATGTGTTATACTGATACCATCACGCGAAAAAATAAAGAAATGGAGTACTGTTTATGATAAAGGAAACCTCCAACCAGTTAAAAGCCCGGGCGCGGGGGACGCTGCTGGGGCATTACGGACTGCCCATCGGGGCGTCGATTCTGACGACGGCGGCGATCATGACCCTGGAAGGGCTCATCAGTCTTGTGGTTCCAAAGAACACGGCAGGGGTGCTGATCTCCTACCTGACGATGCTGATCGCGGCGATCTTTTCCACCCTTCTGCAGACCGGATATCAGTATCTGCTCCTCAATATGGCCCGTGGAAAAAAAGCCGGGCTGAAGGATCTCATCTATCCTTTTCAGACAATGCCGGATCATGTGATCCTGCTGGCGGTAAGACTGTTCCTTTTGACCCTGGCCTGCATGCTTCCGTTTTTGGGAGGTCTCATCATCTTCGCACTGTTTTACCAGCTTCTGATTTCAAGGATAATTATGGTGCTGCTCCTGATCGTGAGCTTTTTCCTGATTCTCCGGATGACCCTCGATTACTCGCAGATCTTCCTGCTCTATCTGGACAATCCGTATCTTTCCTGCCGGGAGATCATGCATCAGAGCAAAAACCTCATGAAAGGCAACCGAATCCGGTATTTTTACCTTTTGGTCAGCTTTGTCGGGATCGCTCTTCTCGGAGTCGTAAGTCTCGGCATCGGTTTTCTCTGGATCACTCCCTACATGAGCATGACAGAGGTGGAATTTTACCGGGATCTTATCAACGAACACAGTCAGGAATTTTAAAAAAAGAAAAGCCGAAGTTTTTTCCCGCTTTAGGGATCAAACTTCGGCTTCTTTTTTACCATTGGTCAGTCTACGTTTCCAAAGAAAGCTTCGTGGATGGCATTCATTGCCTTCTCGCCGTCTTTCTTCTTCACCAGAACGGTGATGCGGATCTCGGAAGTGGAGATCATGTTGATGTTGATGCCCACGTTGTAAAGAGCCTCGAACATCTTCGCTGCCACGCCGGGGTTGCTGGTCATGCCGGCTCCAACGATGGAAACCTTGGCAACATCCAGGTTGCTGGTCACTTCGTGGAAGGTCAGGCGCTCCTTGTTCTCCTCGATGATGCGAATGGCATTTTCCACATCCTCCTCGTTTACAGTAAAGGAAATATCCTTGGTCTTCTCACGGCCGATGGACTGCAGGATAATATCCACATTCACATTGTTCTTCGCCAGTAAATTAAACAGTTTAAAAGCGATACCCGGCTCATCTTTCAGGCCCATAACGGAAATTCTGGCCGCATTCTCATCCAGCGCTACACCGCTGATCAACATTCTCTCCACGCTTGTTACCTCCTTGACAATGGTTCCCTCGGAATTATTCAGGCTGGAACGTACCACCAGGGGAACTCCGTATTTCTTTGCCATCTCCACGGAACGGTTATGCAGAACGCCTGCTCCGCAGGTGGCAAGATCCAGCATTTCATCATAAGTGATCTCACTGAGCTTTCTGGCTCCCGGAACAATACGGGGATCGGCAGTGAAAACGCCGTCCACATCGGTATAGATCTCGCAGGCATCCGCATGAAGGGCTGCTGCCAGCGCTACAGCTGTAGTATCGGAGCCGCCGCGGCCCAGTGTCGTGTAATCCTCATAGCGGTTCACACCCTGGAAACCGGTCACAATGACGATCTTGTGGCTGGCCAGCTCATGAAGGATTCTCTCTTTATCAATCTTCTTTAAACGGGCGCTTCCGTAAACGGAAGTGGTCTCCATCCGCACCTGAAAGGCATTCAGGGAGACGGCCGGGATCCCTAAGGAGTCCAGAGCGATGGCCATGAGGGCTACGGAAGTCTGCTCTCCGGTGGTCATCAGCATATCCAGTTCTCTCTTGGGAGCTTTGGGGTTGATCTCACGGGCGGTCTTCAGAAGGATATCCGTGGTCTTGCCCATGGCGGAAAGAACGACCACCACATCATTGCCCTTGGAATATTCTTCGGCACAGCGCCGGGCGACATTCATGATTCTCTCCTGGTCGCCGACGGAGGTGCCGCCAAATTTCTTTACAATCAGCATACTAAGCCTCCTACTAAACAATAGACTGCGCCGCCATTTTACCGCGGGCAGTTGACATACTGTTTTATTTTATCACACGTTTATGCGTAATTACAACAAAAAAAGTAACTATTCAGAGTCGCACCTCGATTTCGCTGCGCTCCATCTCGTTGTGGCTTCTCGCCAAATAGATTTCCAGTCAAAAGTATTCGTTCATGCAGGCATGACTCACACTTTTGCTGAAAATCTGCTTGGCTCTGAATAGTTACAAAAAAAGACTGCCGAAATTCATTTTTCCGACAGTCTCTCTTATCAATTTTTATGCGTGCAGATGACGGACACGGATCCGGGAGATCACGGTACCCAGTTTTTCTGCTTTTTCCTTGTATTCTGCCTCGGAGATTACGCCGGTGACAAAAGCAAATTCTCCGGTAAGCTCCGGAACGGACACCGGATCAATATGGCCGAAAACAGCTTCCACAGCTGCAAGGTCGCTCGCTGCGTCACCTTTTACCCGTACGAGGAAACGGCGTCTGGAATCGTTGAGATCATCAAGCGTGAGCTTCTCCTCTCCCCAGTAAACCGGGATCGTCTCGCCCTGATGCATCACTTCGTCCACCACATCAGCAACGACAGCGCTGGCCGTCGGGAGCTTTCCTGCTCCGCTTCCGTAGAACATGGCGTCACCCAGCACATTTCCATGAACGAAAATCGCATTGAAAACGCCGTTCACGCTGTAGAGCGGATCGTTCGGTCCCAGAAGGAAAGGCGCCACCATGGCAAAATAGTGCCCCTCCAACTTGCGGCTGTAGGCCAGAAGCTTGATCGTCATACCCAGAGCTTTCGCGTAACGGATATCGGCTGTGGTGATCTTCGTAATACCCTCGGTGTAGATATCCTGGTAATCCACCTGCTTATCAAAAGCCAGGGAGGAAAGGATAGCGATCTTCCGGCAGGCATCATAACCTTCCACATCCGCCTCAGGATTGCGCTCCGCATAACCCAGAGCCTGGGCCTGCTTCAGCACATCGTCAAAATCGGAACCCTCCTGAATCATTTTCGTCAGGATGTAATTTGTGGTTCCGTTCAGGATTCCTGTGATCTCGTCGATCTCATCGGCGGTCAGTGAAGAATTTAACGGACGGATGATGGGGATACCGCCGCCGCAGCTTGCCTCAAAAAGGTAGTTTAAATTTCTCTCCTTCGCCAGTTTCAGAAGCTCGGTACCATGGCGGGCCACCAGCTCCTTATTGGAGGTGCAGACGCTTTTTCCTGCCAGGAGTGCCTGTTTACTGAAGGTATATGCCGGCTCCACGCCGCCCATTACTTCCACAACAACCTTGATCTCCGGGTCGTTTAAAATGATATTGTAGTCGTGTACGATTTTTTCCTGAATGGGATCTTCCGGAAAATCGCGAAGATCCAGCACATATTTGATGTTGATCTCCTGACCTGCTTTTTTACTGATGCTCTCATGGTTGGTTTTTAAGACCTCCACCACACCGCTTCCCACAGTGCCGTAGCCCAGAACTGCTATCTGTGTCATCTTTCGTTTACTCCCTTGCTAATATTTTCAGATACTGAATACCCTCCAGTTTTTCGATCGCCTCCACCATACTGGAAAGATCCCCTGTGTTAGGCAGGATCTCCACACTCAGGGTAAGAGACGCTATGCCGTTAATGGGAATACTCTGATGAATGGTCAGAATATTGGCCTGGTAATCTGCCACGATATGAAGCACATCGGACAGAAGGCCAGGCTCATCATCCATCTGAATCATGAAGGTTATGGTCTTTCCCTTCGCATTGTCATGAAAGGGAAAAACGTCATCTTTATATTTATAGAAAGAACTCCTGCTGATTCCCACCCGGTCGGTGGCCTCCTGCACCGTGGAGACACGTTCTGACTCCAGCAGACGTTTGGCCTCTACCACCTTCGAAAGAACTTCCGGAACTGCTTTCTGCTTGACAACGAAATATTTGCTCTCTGACATGGTTTTCCTCCTTGTACGTCTATTAAGTACATTTGTAGTCACAAGGAAGATGTTACCACAGTTTTCCAGAGAACGCAACGGCAAATCTATGATCTTTTTCTAAAAATCTCTTCCACCGCCGCCAAAATTTCCGCCGCCGGAGGAATCATGGGTCGTGGTCATGCCGGAGTCGCTGCTGCTGCTCTCATGCTCGATATGGCGGTGGCTCACATGAGAACCGATAAAGTCGTCCCTTTTCCGGCTGACCTTCAGTTTTGCTTTCTCTTTATAAGGATACTCGTAGGCCCCCCATTTGAGATAGTAGGTACCGATGACGCAGCTCACAGCCACACCGCCTGCCACCAGGGCGATACCGAGAGCGATCAGAAACTCTGCCAGAGTGATCTGACGAATCTCTTTTCCCGTATCATAATAGTCATATTCCCCGGCATCCTCATTGTATGTATATTTGCCATCGACTACACCGTCCTCAATGTAATCAACAGTGGCGTTCAGCATGGCTTCAAAAGCCGCCGCGTAGGCTCCATCCTTCACATCCTCGTAGCCGGCATCGATGATTCCGTCCACACGGTCGTCGGTGATGTAACGAACCTTCATATCTCCTGCAGTCTCCACCTGAACCCGGCGGTTATCCATATCGATGAGGTAGATGGCTCCGCCGTCTTTTCCGTCATCGCAGAAACCGTTATCCATGTAGAAATCATCGGCGTAGACTTCTGCCTCTTTCCCCTCGACGTCGTCCGTCGTGAGGATAATGAAGTTCATGTTAAAATTTTCTGCCAGATTATTGGCCATATCGTTCAGCTCGTCTTCCTCCTCGGTGGTCAGAAGATCCGCTTTATCAAAGACAAACTGCTCTCCGCTCTCAGCGGCCAGAGCTGTCGGCGCTGCCGCAAAAAGAAGACCGACGGCCAGGAGCGGCGCTATGAAAATTCGATCTCTTTTTCTCATATAAAATACCCTCCCAGAAGACCCAGCAGAAATACGGGAATCGTCACCGCCAGGAAGAGCCTGACGACTTTGCCCCTGTCCAGAGGAAGCTTTCCGACGACTTTGCCTGACTGGCCGTTCATCGTGTAGTAATACATTTTTCCGTCTTTTCCCTTGTAAGTCACAGTCCAGACCGGAAGGAGAGCGTAATGCTCCTCGACCTCCTCAATGGTACAGTCGCACTTCTTCGTGGTCACGGAATCGTAGCCGCTGACGCTCTCCCGGAGAAGTTTCTTGCCGTATTTGTTCACATCGTTCAGAAGCTCTCCCTGAAACTCGGAGGACTCCATATCTCTTCGCTCTGCCTGGAAACCGGAGAGATAGCCCATGTGAAAAGGCTTCGCCTCGCTGAGTTTGTAGGGCCAGACGCCCTCCACCAGAGTTCTGTTGGCCTTTTTCAGGGCGTTCTTGCTGAGCTCCTTAAAGGTCAGATCGCCTTCCCGCTCCACATGATATTCCTCGGTCTCCGTGTACTCGTCGTCCCCGCTGGTCCAGGTATGAATGTTCTCACCTGTGGCCTCGTAGATGCCCTCCGCCTTCACATCGAAGAGCCAGGCCGGGAAATAGACGCCGGAGAGTTTTTCGATCTGCTTTTTCTCAAAGAAGGCCTTGGGGACAAATTTCTTGCTATGTACGAAATCCATGAAGCTCTGCTCCGCTTTTTTCCGGTCAATGGCGAAGGGCACCACGAGATCCGGGAGAAATTCTCCGCTGACCCGGCCCGAAAGCACGACAGGATTGTGGCAGTAATAGCAGAAGGTCGCAGCTGTCGTGGAATCCGTCACGATCTCCGCGCCGCAGCTAGGACAGGTGTAGAGGACGGCCTCGCCCTCGTCATCTGCTGTTCCGGAAGCCTTCCGGCTGTCCTTACCGGCAGCTTCCTGATTTCCGGCTGCTCCGGAGGCAGCTTCGCTCTCGGGTGCCGCCGTTCCGCCATCCTCCCCGGCACTCTTCACATCCGGGTTGGCTGCCTCCAGCTCTTCCTCTGTAAAATAGGAAAAGCAGTATTCGCATTTATATTTCTGAGTCTGCGGATCAAAAGTCAGTTCTCCTCCGCAGTTCGGGCATTTATAGCTGACTGCTGACATAGGCTCCCTCCTTTACGGGCGGGGTTTCCCGCAGTTCGGACAAAATTTTCCGGTGTTGACTGCTCCGCAGGTACAGGTCCAGGCGGCTGGAGCCGGACGGCGGCCTCCGCAGTTCGGGCAGAAGTTTCCGGTATTGACTGCTCCGCAGGTACAGGTCCAGGTGTCGCCTGACGGCTGTTGGCCGCCCTGGGGCTGACCGTACTGCGCCTGCTGCATCTGCTGAGCCTGCTGCTGGTTCATCATCTGCTGGTACTGGGCCTGCTGCTGCATCTGCTGCATGTTCGTATTGCTGGCCGCGTTCATGAAGCCGCCGGCTCCCTGGATACCCATACCCATTCCCATATAGCCTGCCATGGCTCCGTTGGCGTTGGAACCGGCTGCCTCGAGACCTTTGGCAATGGAGCTCTGGACAAAGCCCTCGCGGATATTCGGGTCGCCCATCATAGCTCCCTGGTTTCTCATATTGATGAGTTTCTGAGACTCCTCGTCATAGGAAATGCTGGCGATGCCCACAGACTGGATCTCAATGCCGCGGGCTTTTTTCCAGTCCTCATCCAGCACCTGCCCCATATATTTGGAGAGCTCCCTGGTCTTGCTCGTCACATGGGAGATCCGGATGCCGTCCACGGACATCTGGCTGATGGCGCTCTGGAGGGCTTCCAGGAACTCATCCAGGAACTGCTGATTGATATCGTCCACTTCCAGATGAGACGCATTTCTCGGAACCACCTCCGTATAGAAGCGCACCGGATCGGTGATCTTGATGGAATAGCTTCCGTGGGTTCTGAGGAAAAGCTCAGAATTGTAGAAATTGTCGAAATAGTTTACCGGATTTCTCGTACCGAAGCGGATGCCGCGGATCTCCTGAAGATTCAGGAAATACACTTTCATGGAAACCGGTTTGCCGCCCCCGAATTTGAACCGGTTAAAGGAATCCTTCAGCACATCGCCCACGAGATCTCCGTTGAAAAGAGACGGGGCGGAACCGTTGTCCACGGTATAATAGCCCGGTTCAGCGGAATAATCAATGATCTTTCCGCCGTCAGTCAGGATCATAAACTGATTGTCATAGACATGAATGACAGAACCGTTGGAGATCACATCGCTGTTTCCTCTCCGGTTGGAGCCCTGTCTTACGATGACGCCCTCGGTAAAAAGCGTCTGCTCTCCCATTTCACCGGCTTCCACAACATCAAGCCACTGATCTGCCAGAGTTCCTCTTGCTGTGTCCACTGCTGCTCTGATAATGCCCATAGTCGCTGCCTCCCTTTTTCTTTTTTACTCCATATCTGAATCCGTATCGCCGGAGGATTCACCCAAGGTGATCCATTTCAGATAAGCGTTGATAAACAGATCGATATTTCCGTCCAGAACGCTGTCCACGTTTCCGGTCTCGGCTCCTGTCCGATGGTCTTTTACCATGGTGTAGGGCTGAAGGACGTAGGAACGGATCTGGTTGCCCCAGCCGATCTCCTTGACCTCGCCTCGGATGCCGGAAACCTTCTCCGCATTCTCCTGCTGTTTCAGAAGATACAGCTTTGCTTTCAGCATCTGCATGGCCTTGTCTTTGTTCTGGAACTGGGAACGCTCATTCTGACACTGTACCACAATACCGGTCGGTAAATGGGTGATACGGATGGCAGAAGAAGTTTTGTTGATATGCTGTCCGCCGGCTCCGCTGGAACGGTAGGTATCTACACGGATATCTTCGTCCCGGATCTCCACATCCAGATCCTCCTCGATATCCGGCATGACATCGCAGGATACAAAGGAAGTCTGCCGCTTTCCTGCCGCATTGAACGGGGAAATACGAACCAGACGGTGTACGCCTTTTTCTGATTTCAGATAACCGAAAGCGTTCTCGCCGTTGACCTGGAAGGTAACGGATTTCACGCCCGCCTCATCGCCGTCCAGATAGTCCAGAACTTCCATGGAGAAGCCTTTCTTATCCACCCAGCGGCTGTACATACGGTACAGCATGCCGCACCAGTCGCAGGACTCGGTTCCGCCGGCTCCGGCGTGCAGGGTAACGATGGCGTTGTTGTTGTCATATTCGCCGGAAAGCAGGGTCTTCATGCGGATGTTCTCATACTCGGTGATGAACTCATCCATGTTTGCCTGGATATCCGGCAGAACAGCCGGGTCATTTTCCTCATAACCCATCTCGATGAGAAGCTCGATCTCCTCGAAAAGCTCCGTCAGATGATGATAGATCGCGATATCGTCCTTCAGGCTTTTCAGAGTCTTCATGCTCTCCTGGGATTTCTCCGGGTTATCCCAGAAATCCGGCTCCTCCATTTTTCGCTCAAGCTCCTGAACTCTCTGCTCTTTGTTTACCAGATCCAGAGAATCCTTGATTTCCTCCAGGGGCTGCTTATATGTGCCCAGAGTGTATTTAAACTGGTCTAATTCAACCACAGATTCCACCTCTTTCTTCTACGTTCAAAACGCCCGGCGGATTCAGTCGTCCGCCGGGCCGGTTCTCATGCGGTCTGCCGCGTGATCATTTTTTTATGCGCGTCTGCCGCAGCACTGTTTATATTTTTTACCGCTTCCGCAGGGGCAGGGATCGTTGGGATATACCTTTTCTTCCATGCGCTTCTTCGGCTCCTTCGGGCCGGACTCGTCTTTGTTGGTTCCGGTTACCTTGGCAACCTCCTCACGCTCGGCCTTCTGCTCTACTCTTACATGGTAGAGGAGACGGAGGGTATCCTCCTGGATGGAAGCTGTCATGGCATTGAACATCTCGTAAGCGTTCATCTTGTACTCTACAAGCGGATCCTTCTGGCCGTAAGCCTGAAGGCCGATACCCTGACGCAGCTGCTCCATATCGTCGATGTGATCCATCCACTTCCGGTCTACAACCTTCAGCATAATCACTCGCTCCAGCTCACGAAGCTGCTCGGGCTCCGGGAACTCTGCCTCTTTGGATTCATAAAGCTTGGTAGCCTGCTCTTTTAAGAGCTGTTTTAACTGATTTTTCTTCAGATGATCCGGAAGCTCCACCTTCGGAAGGGGAATTACCGGAAGGAGCAGGGTGTCAAGCTCGGTGAGGTTCCAGTCCTCGCGGTCCTGCTCATCGGAAATACACATATCTACGGTATTGTCCACGAAATCAGCTATCATCTTATAAACGGAATCACGCATATTTTCTCCGTCCAGAACGCGGCGGCGCTCTTTGTAAATAATCTCACGCTGTTCGTTGTTGACCTGATCATACTCGAGGAGGTTTTTACGGATACCGTAGTTGTTGCTCTCGATCTTCTTCTGGGCCTTCTCGATGGCGCTGGAAAGCATCTTGTGCTCGATCTGCTCATTCTCAGCCACACCCAGTTTCCGGAAGGTGTTCATCAGGCTTTCGGAACCGAAGAGACGCATCAGATCGTCCTCCAGGGAAATGTAGAAACGGGATTCTCCCGGGTCCCCCTGACGGCCGGAACGACCACGCAGCTGGTTATCGATACGGCGGGACTCGTGACGCTCGGTACCGATGATCTTCAGACCGCCGGCCTCTTTTGCCTTGTCATCCAGCTTAATATCGGTACCACGGCCTGCCATGTTGGTGGCGATGGTAACGGCTCCGTGAATACCGGCATCCTTGACGATCTCAGCCTCCAGCTCATGGAACTTCGCATTCAGGACATTATGCTTGATGCCCTGTCTTTTCAGCATGCTGCTTAAAAGCTCGGAAGTCTCAATCGTGATGGTGCCGACCAGAACCGGCTGTCCTTTCTCATGGGCCTCTTTGATGGCCTCAACAACTGCACGGAATTTCTCTTTTTTCGTCATATAAACGGCATCATCCAGGTCTTTACGGATAACCGGACGGTTGGTGGGGATCTCCACTACGTCCATGCCGTAGATCTCACGGAACTCTTTTTCCTCGGTGAGAGCGGTACCGGTCATACCGGATTTCTTTGCATATTTATTGAAGAAGTTCTGGAAGGTGATCGTAGCAAGGGTCTTGCTCTCTCTCTTGACCTTCACATGCTCTTTTGCCTCGATGGCCTGATGGAGTCCGTCAGAATAACGGCGGCCCGGCATGATACGGCCGGTGAACTCATCGACGATGAGGACCTCGTCGTCTTTTACCACATAGTCGCGGTCGCGGAACATGAGGTTGTGGGCTCTTAAGGCAAGAATGATGTTGTGCTGGATCTCCAGGTTCTCCGGATCTGCCAGGTTCTCGATATGGAAGAAGTCCTCAACCTTATGAACGCCCTGTTCCGTCAGGTTTACGACTTTGTCTTTTTCATTGACGATGAAGTCGCCGGTCTCGGTGATCTCCTCACCCATGATGGCGGTCATCTTGGTCACTTCGCCGCTGGCCTCGCCTCGCTCCAGCTGTCTTGCGAGGATATCGCAGACCTCATAAAGCTTGGTGGATTTGCCGCTCTGGCCGGAAATGATCAGCGGGGTACGGGCTTCGTCGATGAGAACGGAGTCCACCTCGTCGATGATGGCGTAGTGAAGCTCTCTCTGTACCAGCTGCTCTTTGTAGATCACCATGTTGTCACGAAGGTAGTCGAAACCGTCCTCGTTGTTGGTTACATAAGTGATATCGCAGGCATACTGGGCGCGGCGCTCGTCGTTATTCATGGAGTTCAGGATACAGCCGCAGGTCAGGCCTAAGAAGCGGTGAACCTGTCCCATCTCCTCGGCATCACGGTGTGCCAGGTAATCGTTGACGGTGATGATATGGACTCCTTTTCCCTCCAGGGCGTTTAAGTAAGCCGGAAGGGTCGCTACCAGGGTCTTACCTTCACCGGTCTTCATCTCGGCGATACGTCCCTGATGAAGGATGATACCTCCGATCAGCTGTACGCGGTAGGGCTCCATGCCAAGTACACGTTTATCTGCCTCACGGACAACCGCAAAGGCTTCCGGAAGCAGGTCATCCAGGGTCTCTCCGTTGGAAAGACGCTCTTTAAACTCCGTTGTCTTATTTCGCAGGTCTTCGTCGGAAAGTGCCTGCATCGTCGGTCTTAACGCTTCGATCTTATCCACCAGCGGTTTGATTCTTTTCACCTCGCGCTCGCTGTGGGTACCGAAGACCTTTTGAAACATGCTCATATTGATAATCTCCTAAAAATTATATTTCGTCCATTTCTTCATAAACACTTCTATTCTACCACTTTCTGTAAAGTTTCACAATAAAATTTTTCTGAACAAGCTGTAAACGGGAGGAATTGCTTTGCTCATAAATGAAAACAGCGCCTCCCTCAGGGATTTCTCCCCGGGAAGCGCTGTTTTTTCACACTTTGATCCGTCTGGCTGCGTCGTCGCTGATGAGGATTCTCCGGTTTTCCACGCTTACGATGACGCCCCCGAAGATCCGGCTGATGACCCGTACGTCCTTGCCTTCGCTGACCTTGCAGCTTCTGATATAATCCATCGTTTCCGGCATGCCGGTCATCCATTTGATCGTGTAGGCTTCTCCGGCCTTGGTTTCATTGAGGGATAACATAATTTGCACCTTTCCTTTCTTTTATGATTTGTCTGACAATTCAGTTAGTCTTATCTATCGTACTGTCTTTTCCATTATTTTCTTCTTTTTGTTCTATTTTATTCCTGTTATCCCATATTAGTCAATTATAACAAAACCCGCCGGGGAAATTTCCCGGCGGGCCATTCATCTCTTATGCTGTTTTGCTGATCAGCACTCCGGCTCAATCAGTCCGTAGGTATTGCCTTTTCTCTTATAAACCACGCAGACCTCGTCGGTCTCTGCATTGCGGAATACGAAAAAGTTGTGTCCCAGAAGCTCCATCTGTACGCAGGCATCTTCCGGATACATGGGTTTGATTCCGAAGTGTTTGGTACGGATGATCTTGATCTCTTCCTCATCCTCAACTTCTTTCTCGATAAACTCCTGACGGAAGTTTCCGCCGTCCTGATGTTTCTCTACGATCTTGTTCTTATATTTGCGAAGCTGACGCTCAATGACTTCCTCCACCAGGTCGATGGATACATACATATCGTTGCTGACCTGTTCGGAACGGATGATGTTGCCTTTCACCGGGATCGTCACCTCGATCTTCTGCCTTTCCTTCTCTACACTCATGGTTACAATGATCTCAGTCTCAGGAGTGAAGTATCTTTCCAATTTTCCAAGCTTGTCTGTCACGGCACTGCGAAGGCCGTCTGTTACCTCGATGTTCTTACCACTGATTGTAAAACGCATAAGCTCAACTCCTTTGTCAATAAATTCACATCCGGGAATTCTGAAAGAATTATTTTCTGCTTCCCGGTTGTATGAGTCCATTATACCATACAGAGGTGCACATTACAAGAAACTATACAAAAATTTTCTATTTTTTATAAAGTTTTTGCATCTTTGTAACAACAATTCACTTGCAGTAAGCCAGCACTTCCTCAAACTTCATCTGGCCCCCGAAGAGATCCAGGGCACTGCCGATGGTCACATCCAGATGGTTTTGGCCAAGCTTTTTCAAGTCTCTGAGGTCGTCAAAGCTTCCCACACCGCCGGCGTAAGTGACGGGGATTTTCCCCCAGCTGCCCAGTATTTCTGCCAGCTCTTTTTCAATGCCGGAGGCTTTTCCCTCTACATCCACGGCATGGATCAGAAACTCCGCGCAGCTTCCGGAGAGTTCGTCCAGAATCGCCGGGGTCAGACGCACGTCCGTAAATTTCTGCCAGCGGTCAGTGACGATATAGTAGGCGTCGTCTTTTTTCCGGCAGCTTAAGTCCAGCACCAGCTGTTCTTTTCCCACGGCATGAACCAGCCGGTTCAGGTTCTCCTCTTTGAACTGACCTTCCTTGAAGACAAAGCTCGTGACAATGACTTGGGAAGCCCCTGCTCTTAAAAACTCTTCCGCGTTTTCATCGTGGATACCGCCGCCGATCTGAAAACCGCCGGGCCAGGCAGCGAGGGCTTTCATGGCCTGGGCCTTGGTTGTCTCGTAATAAGGGGAGGAGGCCGGATTTAAAAGAATCACATGGCCGCCGGAGAGTTTCTTTTCCTTATAAAGAGACGCATACCAGGCCGCGTCCTGCTCCGCCACAAAATTCTCCGCCGCCTGGTCTCCCTGATCCTTCAGGGAGCCGCCCACGATCTGTTTTACTTTTCCGTTATGTATGTCAATGCATGGCCGAAATCTCATTTGTGTTCACTCCTGTGCTTTTTTCGACAGTATAGCGCGATTTTCTGAGATTGAAAAGAGCTTTCGTCTCTTTCCCGAAAGCTCTTTTCCCGCGCTGATCAGTCTCCTGCCATTCCGGTACCCGTCGTTCCCGCGCCGTTTCCTGCGGTTCCGCCGCCAGTTCCGGCTCCGTTGCCCGGCTCCATAAGATCATTTCCCAGATCCTCGGCTCCGTCTATGATACCATCTCCGACATCTTCCGCTCCGTTCAGGATGTCATCTCCCAGCTCATCCACAACGCCGGTCTCCGTGGTGGTGCCAGTTTTGCCTTTTTCGGTGGTTCTGGTGTCTTCCGTGTCACTCATGGCCTTCGTGGTCTTTTCGGTGGCGGCGGTCTCTTTCTCTGTGGTCTTCTTCGTCTCAGTCTCGGTGGTGCGGGTGGTGCTTTTCTCGGTGGCTGTGGTGTTGTTATTGCCGCAGCCCACAAGAGCGGCCGCCGATACCACCAGAAGTGCCGTCAGAATTCTTTTTTTCAGTTGTTTCATATACTGTCTCCTTCTTTCTCTTATTTTTTCGTCCACTGAAAGTATTGTCCGGGGAACTCATTTTTATGCGCTCAGTCGTAAAAGTGTGTGAGCCTCTTTCGGAAAAACCGCCTGGTGAACTGTTTCCCATTGAAGGGAAGCAGCGGCGCAAGGTAGCTCTCGCCGGAAATCGTCCGGTTTGTCGCGAGGAAGACGCAGACCAGAACAAAGCCTAAGAGCAGGCCCCACTGATTCAGGATCGCTGTCAGTACGAGAAGGAGCAGTCGCATAAACTTCAGGGCATAGCCCAGTTCATAGTCCGCCTGCATATAGTTTGCCATCGCCACAAAAGCCATATAGAGCATCGTTTCCGAGTTGAACCATCCGGATTTCACGGCAAATTCTCCCACCACGATGGCGGCAATAACACTCAAAGGTGTCGTGAGATTCGAGGGCGTGTTGATGGCCGCCAGCTTGAGGCCGTCGATGGCCAGTTCCAGAATCAGCAGTTGGAAAAAGATCGGAATGTTGATCTCCTCAGATACCCGGATAAACTGAAAGTCTTTTGGAATCCACTCCGGATTTTGCATGAGAAGCAGCCAGACCGGCGTCAGGAAAATCGTCATCAGCCCGATGAAAAACCGCGTGAGCCTTAAGTAAGTTCCCGTCACCGGCGGAAAATAGAAATCATCCGCCTCCTCCATAATGTCGAAAACCGAGGCCGGAAGGATCATAGCCGAAGGGGAATTATCCACAAGAATCACGAGTTTTCCTTCCAGAATCCCCGCTGCCGCCGCGTCAGGCCGCTCCGTATACTTAAATTTCGGAAAAGGATTGAACCAGCGCCCCCGGAAAAGGCACTCCGCCAGGCTCTCCTGATTCATCGTGAGGGCCTCCACCTTCAGCTGCTGAATCCGGTTTTTCACCAGGCTTAAGAGCTCCCGGTCCACCCGGTCGTCGAGGTAACAGAGGACAATGTCGGTCTTCGAGAGCTTTCCGGTAGTCAGAATCTCCATTGAGAGCTTCGGCGTACGGATTCTCCGGCGGATCAGGGCCGTATTAAAGACCAGCGTCTCCACAAAACCATCCCTGGACCCCCGGAGAACCTTGTCTTTTTCCGGCTCCTCCACGCTCCGCATGGGATAGGTCCGGCAGTCCACCGCCACGCAGCACGGAATCCCGTCGATGAGAAGACAGGCCACGCCGGAGAGCAGCTGAGTCGTCAGCTCCTCAAAGGAGTTTAAAATCTCCACCTCCACATAGGGGACAAAAATCCTGCTGAAAGCCTTGCCATTTTCCAGCAGAAGTTCCGGCTTTAAGCTCTGAAAAAACTCCATGAGCTTTTCCAGCACCTCATCCTTCACAAAGCCGTCCACAAAATAGAGGCAGGCATCCCGGTCTCCCACCTTCAGTTTCCGCTCCACCAGGTCAAAATTTTTCGTCAGCTGGAGCCGTTCTTCCATCTCATGCCTGTTTTTCTCCAGGCTTTCTGCAATTTCCCGTCTCATGGTCTCCTCTTTTCTCTTCCCTTTTCCCAGGAAGTCTGTTCTGAGAGGCAGTATTTCCTTTTTTGAAAAAATTTATGCTGGTCTAAAAGCGTGTCTGGAAAAATACAATGCACTGAGGAAAAAATTTCTTTCAAATAAGGAGGTTTCACCTTGCAGTCCAAGCCGAAAATCCTGGTACTGAAAATGCGGGAACTGGTCTATACGGGAATTTTTCTGTTTCTGGCGGTGGTCCTGATCGTCCTTCTGGTGCTGATGTTCCGCACAGAAAAGGCGCCGGAGAAGCGGACGTCCATCTCCACCGAGCGCTACACGGCCGGCGTCTACTCCTCTCCTGTGACCCTCGGTGACACGGTGGTGGATGTGACCGTGACCGTCGATCCGGACCGGATCAAAGCCATCGATCTTAACAATCTCAGCGAAACCACCTCCACCATGTACCCGCTGATCCGCCCGGCTGTGGAAGAGCTGGAAGCCCAGATTCTGGAAAAACAGTCCACGAAGGATATCACCTGGGAGGCCACGGGCAAATACACCGCCGGCATCCTCTTAAACGCTATCGAAAAGGCCCTGGACCGGGCGGAAGGCAGCGTGTTTTCCGAATAGTTTTCCGCCGGAAAGAGAAAAAGCGTCCCGGTTTTTCGCCGAAACGCTTTTTTCTTTTTCTTATTCTTCGTCGTCTTTGGGATTCTCACGGTAGAGCTTGTAGAGCTTTTCCACAGCTGCATCCAGGTGCGTATCTTTCTGCCCGGAGAATTTTCCGCCGTCTGCCAGGGAAGCCAGAGACGGGTCGATGGGCATTTTTCCGAGAACCTCGGTCTCAAGGGAAGCGGCAATCTCGTCGATATGGCTCTCGCCGAAGACGGAGATCTTCTTGCCGCAATCCGGACAGACAAGGTAGCTGTAGTTCTCCACGATGCCGAGCACCGGAATCTTCATGGCTTTTGCCATGTTGAAGGCCTTGGTCACGATCATGCGTACCAGATCCTGGGGGGAAGAAACGATAACGATGCCTTCCACCGGAAGGGACTGGAAAACCGTCAGAGGTACATCACCGGTTCCTGGCGGCATATCCACGAACAGGAAGTCCAGTTCGCCCCAGATCACATCGCTCCAGAACTGTTTTACCATATTGGCGATGACCGGTCCTCTCCAGATCACCGGGTCCTCCTCGTTGGGAACCAGAAGGTTTAAGGACATGACTTTGATGCCGTTCTCGGTGACAACGGGAATGATGCCGTTATCGTCAGCCACGGCCGGTCCGTGAAGGCCGTACATTTTCGGGATGGACGGGCCTGTGATATCCGCATCCAGGATACCTACCCGGAAGCCTTTCTCTGCCATGCGGTTTGCCAGGGTGGCGGTCACCATGGATTTACCGACGCCGCCTTTTCCGCTGACCACGCCGATGACGTGTCTTACATTGGAATAAATATTCTGGTCTACCAGAAAGCTGGTCTTCTTGGAGGGGCATCCCTCGCAGCTCTCCTTTGTGCAGCCCTGATTGCTGCAGCTTTTTTCTGCCATTTTTATATCCTCCTGTGGCAATTTAATAATCTAATCTTCTGCATAAGCATCTGCTTCTATGCATCTGTGGAAAAATCCCAGCACTTTATGCTCGTATTCCTCCCTGTGGAGATAGTAACTCTCCGCGTGGCCTGCGCCTTTGGCGATCCAGATCTCCTTCTCACCGGCTGCGGCCTGATAAATCTTTTTGCCCATGCCCGTGGGCACGAAATCATCCTTCTCCCCGTGAATCACCAGCACCGGAAGCCGGCTCTCGGCGATACAGTCGTCGGAAGAAAAGTCGGAAAAACCATAGCCTGCCAAAGCCTTGCAGAAGAGGTTCGTCAGCCAGATCAGCGGCCTGCTTAAATAGCCTTTTCCGCTCTGCTTCAGCACATGCTGAAACTCCTCCTCGGGAGAAGTGAAGCCACAGTCCTCCACGATGCCCCGTACGGACATGGGAAGGCAGAGGTCCGACGCCATGAGCACTGTGGCTGCTCCCATGGAGATTCCATGGAGGAAAATGTTCTGTTTTCCGTCGAAACGGTCATCCAGAAAGCGCACCCATCGGTAGCAGTCTTCCCGGTCCAGGATGCCGAAGCCGATGTAACGGCCGTCGCTTTCCCCGTGGGCCCGGTTGTCCACCAGAAGCACGTTGTAACCGGCTTCCAGATAGAAACGCGCAATGGCTGCATATTCTCTCCGGCGGTTGCAGCGGTAGCCGTGGACCAGAAGCACCGTGGAATCCGGCTCGCCCTCGCCTTCGAAAAACTCACCTCTCAGGGTCAGGCCATCAAAGGACTGAATCGAAACTTTCTCGCTTCCCTGCTCATTTAACCAGCAGTTGCTCTCCGTCCAGAGCTGTTTTCTCTCCGCTCCGTTCACCGCATCCGGGGCCACAATGATATCCGTCGGCTCCTGCTTTTTCCGTACGATGATGTTGTGGAAAACGGCTCCCGCACCGGTGAAAGCTGCCGCCGTCCCCGCTGCCAGAACGCCCAGTATGATGTTCTTTTTCTTCATATTCTATCACCTCATATCTCGGTAAAAGTATAACGCTGATGAATCCCGCTGACCATCAGGTCGAAGATCACTGAACCATCCTTTGCCACGGTTTTGTCATAGGTAATTTCCTGTCCGGCGAATTTTTTCTTCACAAACTCGTCCAGATCGTCGGTCTTGATCTCCTCAAAAAAGGTATCTCTGTCCCTGTTGAGCGGACACTGGTTGATGATCTCCAGGATTGCTTCGTATTCTTTCATGCTCTCACCCCCGAAGTTTTAAGATCTTATCCAGAATCTTTCCGGCGGCCTCTTCCTTGGACATGAGGTCCAGAGAAATCTCCTCCTCCGGCGTGATCATTGTGATCACATTGGTGTCCGTACCGAAACCGGCACCGGCCTGTTTGAGGTTGTTGGCCACGATCATGTCAAGATTTTTCTTTTTGAGCTTCGCCCTGGAATTCTCCAGCATATGTTCGGTCTCCATGGAAAAGCCACAGAGGAACTGACCCTCTTTTTTGTGCTCGCCTAAGTATTTCAGGATATCGTCGGTCTTTTCCAGCTCCAGCGTCATGTGGTCGCCGCTTTTTTTCACCTTCTCGTCGCTGACGGTCTGGGGACGGTAATCGGCCACGGCAGCTGCCTTGATGATGATATCCTGCTCAGGCGCGCGGCCCGTCACTTCCTCGAACATCTCTCTCGCACTCTCAATCGGCACGATGTTGACAAAGCGGGGCTTCTCAATGCTGGTCTGTCCGGTCACAAGCGTCACGTCCGCACCGCGGAGCATACAGTTTCTGGCTATGGCGTAGCCCATTTTTCCAGTGGAATGATTCGTGATGTAGCGAACCGGGTCCATGGCCTCCATCGTCGGCCCTGCCGTCACCAGAACTCTGAGGCCTTTCATGTCTTTTTCACAGGCGATCTCTTTTAAAATGTACTCCAGAAGCTCTTCCTCTTTCGGAAGCTTTCCGGCTCCCTCGTCGCGGCAGGCCAGGAAGCCCACGGCGGGCTGGATCACCTGATAATCGTTGAGGGTGAGTTTTTTCAGGTTGTCCTGAACGATGGAATTTTCAAACATCCGGGTGTTCATGGCCGGAGCAATGAGCTTGGGGCAGGTGCAGGCGAGAGCCGTCGTAGTCAGCATGTCGTCGGCGATGCCGCCGGCCAGCTTTCCGATGACGTTGGCTGTCGCCGGAGCGATCATCATGACGTCGGCCTTTTTCGCCAGAGCTACATGCTCCACGCTGTACTGAAAATTCCGGTCAAAGGTGTCCACCAGACATTTATGGTTGGTCAGGGTCTCGAAAGTGATGGGATGAATGAAATTCGTGGCGTTTTTCGTCATGATCACATGAACGTCGGCGTGAAGCTTCACCAGCATACTGGCCAGGTTTGCCGCTTTATAGGCCGCGATGCTTCCCGTCACTCCCAGGACAACGGTTTTTCCTTTCAGCATATTTTTCTGTTCTCCTTCTATATAAAAAAGTCGCTTTGCTTTTAGTATAACATAATACGGGAAATATGACATGTTTTTTTGAAAGTGCGTTCTAATTTCCTTCTTGCGAAGGCAGTTTTCCTGTGCTATACTTTCCCGGTAATTGTATTGTATCCCTTAAGGGAATAATAACAAGGAGAAAATTGAATATGAAAACACAGACAAAAACAACGCAACTGACAATCCTCGGTCTTATGACTGCAGTGCTGCTTCTGATGGCGTACACGCCTCTGGGATATCTGAACATCGGTCCCCTGGCGATCACCTTCAATGTCATCCCGGTAGCGATCTGTGCCATCACGCTTGGTCCTGCAGGCGGAGCTGCGGCGGGCGCCGTTTTCGGCCTCACCAGTTTTCTGCAATGTATCGGTGTGGGCGGAACCAGTGCCATGGGGGCGGTCCTTTTTGAGATCAATCCGTTTTTCGCCTTCATCCAGCGCTTCGTTCCCCGTTTTCTGGACGGTCTGCTTCTGGGATACATTTTCCGTGCAGTGAGAAAAAGTGGCAATGTCTATGCAGCCTGCCTCGTCACCGGTTTTTGTTCCGCGTTTCTGAACACCGTGTTCTTTATGACTGCTCTGGTTGTACTTTTTGGCAACACAGATTATGTTCAGGGACTGATGGGCGGAAAAAATGTGATTGTCTTCATCTGCACCTTTGTTGGAATCAATGCCGTATGTGAAATGATCTCCTCCACGATCCTCACCGGAGCCATCGGAGCCGCTCTTTCCAAGGCAAGACTGATTCCCGCGCCGCAGAACAAAAAAGCGTTAGAATAAAGATAGAGGAGCCCTATGATTTTAGCGATTGATATCGGAAACACAAACATCGTCATCGGCTGTATCAAGGATGACAAGATTCTTTTTACCGAGAGAATGTCCACGGATTCCAACGAAACCGTTCTGGAATACGCCATCGGCTTCAAGACTGTTCTGGAGCTTTATCACATCCACACCAAAGATCTGACAGGCTCCATTATTTCTTCCGTTGTGCCTCCTGTAACCAACACCATCAAGGAAGCACTGTTCAAGATCACGCACCATCAGGCCATGGTGGTGGGCCCGGGCATCCGCACCGGCTTAAACATCCTGACGGACAACCCGGCAGTTACTGGTTCCGACCTCATCGTCGGCGCTGTAGCAGCCATCCATGAATATCCTGTTCCGCTGATCATCTTCGATTTTGGCACCGCCACGACGGCATCCGTTGTGGACCGCAAGAAAAATTACATCGGCGGCATGATCATCCCCGGCATCCGCGTCTCCCTGGACGGCCTGGCCAGCCACGCCTCCCAGTTAAGTCGCATCAGCCTGGATGCACCGAAGAAGATCATCGGAACCAACACCACCGACTGCATGAAGAGCGGTCTCCTTTACGGAAACGCCGCCATGCTCGACGGTATCGTGGACCGCATGGAAGAAGAACTTGGTGAACCGGCCACAGTCCTCGCCACCGGCGGTCTCGCGAGCCTCATCGTTCCCCTCTGCAAGAAGACCATCATCCTCGATGATAATCTCCTGCTCCGGGGACTGAATCTGATTTATAAGAAGAATCAGGAAAATAATCATTGAATGAAATAGAAAGCGGGGCTGTCGGTTAATACCACATTTCGGCATCTCCAGTAGTAATTGAAAGGATTCCTGTAAGAACGAGGTTTATTAGCCTTTTGCCTTGCGAGGAATCCTTTTTTATGAAAAATAAAATTTATTTTTGTAGCCATACTTTTGAGCAGGCTGTTTTTTCCGTTGTTTTGCGCTTTTCATGAGCCTGCAGCTTTATATCGCCCTCTATCCTTTTTTTCACAAAAAGTATGGGCAGAACCTATCAATCATCCTTTTCGCCTTCTTCTTTTACTTGTTTTATATACCAAAAATACAATATTACATATTTATTGCAGTTTTTTATTTTACATTATACCATTTTTTCTCGTCAGGAGCACTTTTTCATCTCTGCCTCCAACATAAAAAACGCCGCAGAATGGATTTTCGTGTCCGTTCTGCGGCGCTTTTGGTATTGGAAAATGAAACTGGTGGGGTGACATTCCCGCATCTCCTAACAATGGACGACGGCTGCCCGTTCCGTCCTCAGATTTCATTTTTCAAAATTAGCGATATTTATTTACAATCTCTTTCATCTTCGGCAGTTTCTCTTCCATATCCTTCACCAGCTTGAACTGGGTGCGGGCACGTTCGAGGTTGTGGTTCTCGCGGGCGGTCTTGAAGTAGTGGTCGCCTTCCAGATAGTCAGTGAGGAAACGCATGCCGCACTCGAAGGTCATCATCATGGCTCCGGTGGGCAGGTTGTCCAGCTCGATATCGGTAAGCGCCCCGCCACAGCCCTCGATAAAGCCTTTTACATACAGCTCGTAGAGCTCCAGGTCACACCAGATCTTGGAGAGGTCCGGCTCGTCCTCGGCTCCTGTGCTGGCGCCGAAACGGATGGAATCACCGAAATCGTTCACAGCCAGGCCCGGCATAACGGTATCCAGGTCGATGACGCAGATGCCTTTTCCGGTGGCATTGTCGATGAGAATATTGTTGAGCTTGGTGTCATTGTGGGTGACTCTGGTCGGAATCTTTCCTGCTGCTTCCAGATCACAGAGGGTGTGGGCGAAGGCCTCATGATCCAGAACAAACTGGATCTCCTCTTTTACAGAAGCGGCTCTTCCACAGACGTCGGCTGCCACAGCCTTCTGAAAGGTCTCAAAACGCTTTGCAGTATTGTGGAAATCCGGAATCGTCTCATGAAGCGATTTTGCTGGGAAATCTGCCAGCTGGCGCTGGAAGTGACCGAAGGAAACGGCACTCTCATAGAAGTCGGAGGGCTTCTCCACCTTATCGTAGCTTGTGGTTCCCTCTACGAAAAGGTACACTCTCCAGTACTGGCCCTCGCCGTCCACATGGTAAGGCTTTCCGTCCTTTGCAGATACGACAGTCAGAGTCTCTCTCTCCGGATCGCCGCCGTTCTCGATTGCTTTCTTTTTGATCCACTCGGTTACATGGACGATATTTTCCATGAGCTCTACCGGTTTCTCAAAAATATTCTTGTTCATTCTCTGAAGAATATAACGGCGCTGTCCCTTCTCTGTCTCGTAGGTCACACGGAAGGTATCATTGATATGACCGCTTCCGTACGGAGCCAGTTCCTTCAGTCCTGCTTCCGGCAGCTGAAAGGCTGTCAGAACTTCTGCTGTGATCTCTTCCTTGTTCACTTTATTAGTCCTCCCAAAGTTTCTGAGGATATCTTCCCTCGTCTTTTAATTTCTGAATGGCTGCTACAACCACCGGTTTGTCCTCTTTATAGGTAACGCCGTACCATTTATCCTCAGATTTCAGCACCTCTACGGTAGCCTTATCCTCTGCCAGAAGCTCTCCTACCACGCTCGGAAGAAAGAACTCACATTTCATCGGATTCTTCGGAAGGTTCTCCTCCAGGAATTTCGGGAAACGACTGCCGATCTCTTTCAGAATGCTGCTGGTGAAACCCCACATATTCATGGAAACAATACTGCCTGCCGGGATTGTGGTCCAGGTAGCGCCGTCGTCCTCGGTATATGCGGTCACATCGCCTCTCTTCTCGATATGGGTGCGCTCGCAGATGCCTACCAGCTGATGATTCTCATCGGTCGTGCAGACGCCTCTTGCCACATGGCCATTCTCGGTCAGGGTGTTCTCCAGGATATAACCTACCATCGTGTAACGGTATTTATCGTCGTCCTCATGGGTGGAGAGATAATTATAAATCTCCTTGAAGGCATGAGGTCCGTAATAATCGTCGGCGTTGATCACGGCGAAGGGTCCGTCGATCTTGTCTCTGCAGCTTAAGATTGCATGAGCAGTTCCGAAGGGTTTCACACGGCCTTCGGGAACAGAAAAGCCCTCGGGCAGATCAGTGAGCTCCTGGAACGCATAGTCCACGTCCATGATCTTTGCCATACGGTCGCCGATGGACTCTTTGAAATCTTTCTCGTTTGCTTTTTTGATGATAAAGATTACTTTCTCAAATCCGGCCTGTTTTGCGTCATAAATGGAAAAGTCCATGATGATATGACCTTCTTTGTCTACCGGATCGATCTGTTTAAGGCCGCCGTAACGGCTTCCCATTCCAGCTGCCATGATTACCAGTACAGGTTTCTTACTCATCTTTATACTCTTCTTTCTGTCTTTTTTTTCGACTCCGAGCGGGCCATGATGGAGGCCGTATACTCAGAGGGTGTCATTCCCGTGATCTTCTTGAACTGACGGGAAAAATAATGGATGGAGGAATAACCGAGATACTCTGAGATCTGGGTGAAGTTCTGATTTTTCTCCCGAATCAGCTCCTTGGCATATTCCACTTTCATCTTGGTAAAAAAGTCGATTACTCCGCAGTTATGCTGCTCCCGGAAGATCTTCTGCAGCTGGGAACGGCCGATGAGGTTTTCCCGGCAGATATCCTCGATGGTCACATAACCGCAGATATGTGCTTTCAGATAGTCCATGATCTGAATATAAGCAGCGGAGCCGCCTCCGCCCGGAGCCCAGATCTCCTCCGCCGGTTTCACCGGGTTGGGAAGATTTCTCCGGATCATACTGAGAAGCAGAAGTTCCAGATCAAGCCGGATCAACTGCTCGGAGCCAAAGGGTGCATCCTTCTTTTTCTCCATTTTCTTGAGATAGGGATCATCCAGCGGGGACTCGATGCAGCGTCTCGCCTCGGAGATCATCTGTCCTAAGAGGCCTCGCTCGTACTCGCTGACTTCCAGAATACGGCCCTCGAAAAACTTCATGGCCGGGGAAGTGCAGGCAAAGGAAACCACCACCACGTTGGGGGCGCTGACTCCCGTTGCCGCCAGATTGTGGAACTCATTGGGCTTGTGGAAAATCACCTGGCCCGCCTTCAGGATATGGTCCAGAACCTTGATTTCGCCCTTGTCCACGCACTGGAGCTCCCAGAAATCATGGGTTTCTCCCGAAAACTCAAAGTTTTTCATGTATTCAAAATAGTGGATCGTATAAATTTTTCTGACTGTGATCTCGTCTTTCAGTATGATGCTTTCGTATTCCATGTATTTGCGCCTGCCTTTATCTTTTCAATCGGTTAACTACTGTCTTCTCCACTTATCATACCTGTTTCTTTTTCTACCTGTCAAGTGGGGATTCAAGCCATAAAGTCAGGCGATGTACTTTAGATAACTGTTCAGAGCCGCCTCCAAAATGCTACGCATTTCGTCGGTGTGGCGTACTCGCCAAATAGATTTCCATCTAAAAGTGTTCGTTCATGCAAGCATGACTCACACTTTCAGCTGAAAATCTGCCTGGCTCTGAACAGTTATCATTTTATCAAACGGTACCGGTACCCATGTTTCCGGCGGTAACGATGTTGCACCAGTTGTTCATATTGAAGGGCTGCTGCAGTCCTTCCGGTGAGCTGGGCTTGTAGGGAAGGCGCTCTTCCAGAAGCTCGGGGATCTCTGTGATCTCATCGGCAAGATATGCCAGAATCCGCTTCTGAGCGCTTACCAGTCTCGCATGGAGGCCGCCCAGACGGATGTCGATGGTCTCATAACCATTGGGTTTGCACTCATGGAACCAGATCTTCTCACGGAAATCGTGGTACTGTTCCAGATCCTCCAAGCATACAGGAATCTGCTCCTCAGCGATGCTGGTGAGCCAGTCTCTGTCTCCCTCGAGATAAGCTCTGCGGATGTCCAAACCGATACCAGCCTTCACTGCCAGAAACTCTGCCAGAGAACGGTAGCAGGCAAAGAGGTTTTTGGAAACGGTCACGCGCTCTTCCACAGCCCGAAGCTCTTTTGCCAGTTTGCCGTAATGGCCATAGAGGTCATATCCCTGATACTGACGGTCGAAGAGACCCAGCAGCGGATCCTGATAGAACAGGTGCTTGGACGGGTTAACTGCCGCAATATTCAGCGGATCGCAGCCCGGCAGGCAGTCCAGTTTGGTGAGGAGCATCCACTCTTCCATGGAAGCTTCTTGGAACAGGTGAAGTTTCTCGTCGATAGCAGCGTCCTCCGGCTCCTCGGTGAAACCTTCCTCAGCGAAAAGGATCAGCGGAAGCAGACCTGCTGCGAAAGGAGTCTCGGTACCGTCATCCATCCAGAGAGTCATAAACGCATTGCGGACCTTCTGCTGTTTCATGACGCGCATACCTATCCTGGTGCTATCGAAAGCTTTTCCGTAATCGGGAACCAGGCCGTTCCAGGTCCAGCCGCCGCCTGCAAAATATACTTTATTGGAGAGCTTTTTATGAAGGCTCAGCATTCTCTCGTAGGCCTTCGGATCATGGTTGTAGTAATCCCAGTAAACCATGGTCAGGTTATCGCCGGGTTTATCCTTCTCTTCCCATTCGTAATCTTCCGGAACGCTGTAGTAGGAGCCGTCCTTGGATGCCAGGTTGAAGAACATATCGCTCCACATCATGGGCTCCAGACCGTATTTTCTGCAAAGCTCCTCTACTTTTTCCAGGTGACGTTTCATGATGGAAAGACGGTTGGTAAAGCCGTGTTTTTTCAGATACTCACCGAGACCCAGGCCGTGAGCCTCGTCCATGCCAAGATGTACTTTCTTTGTGCGGACACACTCGGAGAAGTTTTTCAGCATGCTCTCGATGAGGGCATAGGTCTTCTCTTCCTCGGGAAGCAGGTTGTCTCTGTTGTCCTGCAGACCGTTGCTGATCGGCCAGCGAAGGAAGGTGCTCAGATGTGCCAGAGTCTGGATGCAGGGAACCAGGCAAATGCCGAAGAGCTCGCCGTAAGCATCGCACTCTTTCAGCTCCTCTTTGGAAAATCTTCCGCGGAAAGCGCCGAAATACGGATATTCCGGAAGCTCGTAGGTATCCTCGGTGTAAAGGAAGATCTCGTTCATACCCAGGAGAGCCATGGTGCGGATCATGCGTTTCAGCATATCCGGTGTCGGAACACCGTTTCTGGAGCAGTCCGGCATAGCGCCCAGGCAGTCCACATAAACGGTCTCCTCTTTCACGAAATCGGCATCCTCAAGATGACTGAAGAGATGGCCGATGCCGCGGAAGAAATGAGCCTTCTCTTTGCAGGAGATGGTCACATCCTGTCCTTTTTTCTCAACTTTTAATTTATTCTCGTCTGTAAATACCGGTGTGATGGAAATTTCGCCCTCACCGTATGCATGTCCGTGCTCTTCCAGCAGGATCGTAAGACCTTTTTCCAGTGTCTCCTGCTCTTTTGTCAGTACAAAGTTCATAAATTTCCTCCTTACATCAATTCTGTATTTTGTAACTTTAGTATAAACGTATTCTTTTAGAAAAGCTATAGGACAATCAGCTCTTCTTTTTGCTTTTTTTGCACAAATTCAATGCTTTACGGCGCAATGTTTTCCATATATAATAGTTCGAGAACTACCAGAAAAAGGAGAACTTATGAGTATTTTAAATGTGGAACATCTGACCCATGGCTTCGGCGACCGGGCCATTTTTAATGACGTATCCTTCCGCCTCCTGAAAGGCGAGCACATCGGCCTTGTGGGCGCTAACGGCGAAGGAAAGTCTACCTTTATGAACATTGTCACCGGCAAGCTCATGCCCGACGAGGGAAAAGTCGAGTGGGCAAAAAACGTCCGCGCCGGCTATCTCGACCAGCATGCGGTCCTGGAAAAAGGCATGACCATTCAGGATGTCCTCAAATCCGCCTTCGATCCCCTTTTAAAAAAGGAAGAGCGGATGAATGAGATCTGCGACCACCTGGGCGAGGCCGACGAGAACGAGATGGAAGTCCTTATGGAAGAACTGGGAACGATCCAGGATGAGCTGACGCTCCACGATTTCTACACCATCGACGCGAAAGTGGAGGAAGTGGCCCGGGCCTTAGGCCTTCTGGATCTTGGTCTTGACCGGGATGTGACCGATTTAAGCGGCGGCCAGCGTACCAAAGTCCTGCTCGCCAAGCTTCTGCTGGAAAAACCGGATATACTCCTGCTCGACGAGCCCACCAACTACCTCGACGAGGAGCACATCGCCTGGCTGAAACGCTATCTTCTGGACTACGAAAACGCTTTTATCCTGATTTCCCACGATATTCCTTTCTTAAATGAAGTGGTCAACATCATCTATCACATGGAAAATCAGGAGCTGAACCGCTATGTCGGCGATTACGACCACTTTCAGGAGGTCTACGCCGTAAAAAAATCCCAGCTGGAGGCTGCCTACCGCCGTCAGCAACAGGAAATCAGCGAGCTCAAGGATTTCGTGGCCCGCAATAAGGCCCGGGTCTCCACCCGAAACATGGCCATGTCCCGCCAGAAAAAGCTTGACAAAATGGACGTCATCGAGCTGGCCGCCGAGAAGCCAAAGCCCGAGTTTCATTTCCGCTACGGCCGTACGCCAGGCAGGATGCTTTTCGAAACCCACGATCTTGTCACCGGTTATGACGAGCCTCTCTCCAAACCGTTGAACCTTTCCATGGAGCGCGGCCAGAAGATTGCCATCACCGGAACCAACGGTATCGGAAAAACCACTCTCTTAAAGAGTATTCTGGGCCTGATTCCTTCCCTCTCCGGCAGCTGCGAGCTGGGCGAAAATCTCCAGATCGGCTATTTCGAGCAGGAGGTCAGGGGCGACAACCGCACGACCTGTATTGAAGAACTCTGGCAGGATTTCCCCTCCTACACCCAGTATGAGATCCGCTCCGCCCTGGCAAAATGCGGTCTCACCACGAAACACATCGAGAGCCAGGTTCGCGTCTTAAGCGGAGGCGAGCAGGCCAAGGTCCGTCTCTGCAAACTCATCAACCGGGACACCAACGTACTGCTCCTGGACGAGCCCACCAACCACCTCGACGTGGATGCCAAGGATGCCCTCAAGAGCGCCCTCAAGGAATACAAGGGCAGCGTCCTGCTGATCTGCCACGAGCCGGAATTTTATCAGGACGTGGTAAACGAAGTCTGGGATATGAGCCGCTGGACCACGAAGATTTTCTAAAAAGGAGGTCACCTTTATGAAAAAAACATGGAAAAAACTGATTTTCACCGCCCTTTTCTCCGCTCTCCTTCTGGAAAACCCGGCCCTTCCTTTGAAAGAAGCGGTGAGCCTTACCGCAGAAGCCGCCACCCCGGCCCTCTCCCGTTCCGCTTTCCGCCTGACCAGAGGCAAAACGCGGATCCTGCGGCTAAAGAACGCCTCCGGCACCGTCAGGTGGACCTCCTCCAATAAGGCGGTGGCCACCGTCACCTCCAAAGGCGTGGTAAAAGGCATCAAAGCAGGAAGCGCCTTCATCAAGGCCTGTTACAAGGGAAAAACCTATAAATGTGCGGTCGTTGTGGAAGCCCCGAAACTATCCGCCTCCACGCTGACTCTGGAGACCGGAACCTACAGCCAGCTGACACTGAAAAACACCAAACAGAGCATCGTCTGGAAAAGCAGCAATTCCAGTGTCGCTTCCGTTTCCTCCAGCGGCTATGTCGCTGCCAGAAAAGCCGGTACCGCAAAAATCTCGGCCGTTTCCGGCGGTGTCACCTATACCTGCACCATCACGGTCAAAAAGGCCTCCTACACGCCTTCCCAGACTGTTGTCAAGATAAATTACCAGAAGGTCGTAAACTACATCAAAACCAACGGCGCCACAAACGCCGACGGCGATCCCTATATCCAGCTGAAAGACAGCAAAGAACAGAACATTTACTCCATCGTCTATGACCGTTCGAAAAAACAGCTCCGTTTCATCACGGTTTTCTCCGATGACGGCGCCCTGGCGACCCTGGATATGTATGTCAACACGCCGAAAAGCAGCCGGATTTCGGCGGAATTTAACATGATCTACGAGGAAAGCAGCACGACTCCCATCGCCGCCCAGGCCCGCGCAAGCTTCCTCGCCTCCTCCGTCACCCGGAACGGAACCATCTCTTTCACCGTGACCGAGAGGGCCAACATCGACAGGGCAGATGCCGTTTCCATCGCCCAGGATGCCGTAAGAACCGGTTTTACAGGCTGGAATCTGCTTCTCCACAAGCGTCTCGGCCTGAGCCTGAAGTATCTGGGCTTCACTTCATGGAAGTAAAGTTTTTCACAGAATTTTCAAATTTTCGCCACAAAGCGGACACAGGGAGACGATAGAATAAGAATCAAGAAAAGCAAACAAAAGCTTTTCCATATAGATTCTCTTTTTCATATTTCGAGCCGAAGGTTCCAGCAGACCTTCGGCCCTCCTTTTTTTACAGGCAGGTTGACTGACCATCTGATTTGAGATATAATTTTCCCAGAACATCCGGAACTTTTCCGGCACTTTGACAAGAAGAGAGGAACAGCTTTATGAAAAAAGTAATCTTAACCGGAGACCGCCCCACCGGACGCCTTCATGTGGGCCATTATGTGGGTTCTCTTTCTGAGCGTGTGAAGCTTCAGAACTCCGGCCAGTACGATGAGATCTACATTATGATCGCAGATGCCCAGGCGCTCACCGATAATGCGGAGCACCCCGAGAAAGTCCGCCAGAATATTATCCAGGTGGCTCTCGATTACCTGGCCTGCGGTATTGATCCCGATAAATCCACGATCTTTATCCAGTCCATGGTTCCTGAGCTTACCGAGCTCACCTTCTATTACATGAACCTCGTGACCGTTTCACGCGTACAGAGAAACCCCACGGTAAAGGCAGAGATCGTACAGCGTAATTTCGAAGCCAGCATTCCCGTCGGCTTCTTCTGCTACCCCATCAGCCAGGCTGCTGATATCACCGCTTTCGGCGCTACCCATGTACCCGTAGGCGAGGACCAGATGCCCATGCTGGAGCAGTGTAAAGAGATCGTTCACAAGTTCAACACCGTATACGGCGAGACCCTGACCGATCCCCAGATCGTCCTTCCCTCCAACAAGGCGTGCCTGCGTCTCCCTGGTATCGACGGTAAGGCAAAGATGAGCAAATCCCTGGGAAACTGCATCTACCTCTCCGATGAAGCCGATGTGGTGAAGAAGAAAATCATGTCCATGTTCACCGACCCGAACCATCTTCGCGTCGAGGATCCCGGAAAAGTGGACGGCAACCCGGTATTCATTTATCTGGAAGCCTTCTCCCGTCCGGAGCACTTCGAGGAGTTCCTGCCGGATTACAAGAACCTGGAAGAGCTGGAAGACCACTACCGCCGCGGCGGCCTGGGCGATGTGAAGGTAAAGAAATTCCTTAACAACGTCATGCAGGCAGAACTGACTCCGATCCGCGAGCGCAGAAAAGAGTGGGAAGCAAGGATTCCGGATGTCTACGATATCCTGAAAGCCGGAAGCGCCGTTGCCGAAAAGAGAGCCGCCGAGACCATGACGGCTGTGAAAAAAGCCATGCAGATCGATTACTTTGGCTGATCTTTCAGATGAAACAATTACACCCGGTCATTATGACCGGGTGCTTTTTTATTCTGTGATTTCTGTATTTTCTGTTGTACCGACGCCGTCGGGCTTCTTTTTGGACCACTCCACATATTCTTCCACATTATCAAGCGTGACCCGATAATAAGGCATGCGGACGTATTTTTCATCCTGAAGCGGAATGTCCTCCAGAGTGAGGCCGCTGTCGGGGTCTTTTTCTGAGAGAACGAAGGCCAGCTTCAGCATGGCTTCCGCCTGCCCCTCCTTGTCGTTATAGGCCGTTCCTGCCATCTCGCCGTTTTTGATGGCTCCGAGGCCCACGTCGGTTCCGTCGATCCCTACGATGATGGGCCACTCGTCTTTTGGCAGTTCCGAAACTTTCAGGGCATCGATGGCCCCCAGCGCCATATCGTCATTGTTGGCCAGAATGAGTTCGATGCGCTCCCCGTACTCTTCCAGGAGGGTGGTCATTTTTGTCTGGGCCTGAGCCCGCTTCCAGTTGGCGATCGCGTAGCCCAGTTTTTCGGCCTTCACGCCCTTTTCCACCAGGGTGTTGACGGAATATTCCGTACGCACAATCGCGTCCTGATGGCCAGCCTCCCCTTCCAACACCACATACTGACAGATGCCGTCGCCGTTCTTGTCATATTTCGGATCGCTCTGAAAGGTCTCCGCCGCCAGCTCCCCCTCAATGATGCCGGAACCGAAGGCATCGGCGCCCACATAGTAGAGCTTTTCCCAGCGCTCAAGATCCTCCGCCACCAGCTCCCGGTTGAAAAAGATGATGGGCACATCGTTTTTCTCCGCCATATCGGTGATCGTGGTCGGCTCCGTGCGGTCCACCAGGTTCACACAGATTACATCGCAGCCCTTCTCAATCAGGGATTTCACCTGCTCATTCTGGGTGGTCTGGCTTCCCGCCGCATCCACCACCTCCACATTGATGGCCGTTCCCGTCTCCTCCTCCAGAGCCGAGGCGCTGGCGTTGAACCAGCTCACGAGCTCTGAGATGAAAGTATCATACTGATCGTAAAGGGTCAGCCCGATCTTCACGGTCCGCACCGTATCCTTTTTCTTCCCGGCGCAGCCTCCTAAGGAGCAGGCCGTCACACTCGCCAGAAGCACCGCTAACATTCGTTTTTTCATTTTTTTCTCCTCAGCTGATATTCGGAAACAGGATATTCTCCGTATCCCGGTCATAGAGATTTTCACGGGTCACGGAGAGAAAATCCACGGTATCTTCCGTTACCCCGTTATCCTGGTGATAATTGATCTTTTCCGCCAGCTCCTTCACACACTGATAACCCATGAAAAATTCATTGGGAACCACCAGGGAGGCGATCACGCCCTTGTCCAGGTAATAGACGGTCTTCTCAGAACAGCCTTCCCCGTAAAGCTTCGGTTTTTCCCCGGAAAGCCCCAGGATAAAGTCCCCGGCCAGTTCCGTCTCATCGTTGTCAAGTGCCACCAGCACGGAGGCAGGTTTTTCCTTCCAGTAGCGTTCCAGGGCGCTCTGGTCTCCAACTTCCTCATCGGAGAGAGTCCAGAGGATCTCTGCCCCTGAGCGTTCCACTGCCTTCTGAAAGCCTTCCAGCCGAAGACGCTGGGACTTCATCTTCTGGTTTCCCGAAAGAATGCCCACCGTGAAACCGGAAAGAGAATCTCCCGCCCCCGCCAGAAGATTTTCACCGATGGTTCTGCCAATCTCATAAGGATCTGCCATGACTGTGGTAAAAAGCGATTCAGATTCTCCCTCATTCTCAGCGAGTACCGTGGGAACCCCGGAGACAATCCCGGAAAAAAGACCGTCCGCATCGTCCCCGCAGAGCTGAACGATGACGCCGTCCGCCCCGTTTTCGAGTTCTCTGGAAATGATGGAGCATTCCTCATGAAGGTTCACAAAGGAGCTGGTGGACACCACGTTGATATGGAAATTTTCCTCGTCTGCCCCCTGCTCCAGCCCTTCCTTGAAAGCCGTCCAGCGGTCGCTGCTGCTGTCGTCCACGATGACAGCCACCGAATGGTAGGTTTCCTTTTTTCCCGCGTTGACCATTCCGTAGGAGGCATAGACGAGCACCGCCAGAATGGCAGCCACCAGAAGTCCGACATAAAAACGGTTTTTATTCATGACTTCTCCTCCTTCGCTTTGTATTTTCCCTCTTCCAGAAGCTGCTGATTTTCTTCCGTGTAGGGGATGGCCGGGATATGGATCGTCACCTTCATGCCCTCGTCGGGATGGCTCTCGATCAGAAGCCCGTACTCCTTGCCGAAACGCAGGCGGATCCGGCTGTCCACGTTGATGAGGCCCACGCCGGAACCTCTCTTTCGTTCCCGGGAACTTTCCGTCAGAAGCTTCGCCGCCTCTTCCTCGGGCATGCCAAGACCGTTGTCCTGGACTTCCAGATAGATATCTCCGTCTTTTTCATAGCCTTTTACGAGGATCTCGCCCTCTCCGTCCATGTATTCCATGCCGTAATAGATGGCATTTTCCAGGAGGGGCTGAAGCACCAGCTTCACCGTACAGCACTGCTGCACCTCGGGCTCCACCTGAAATTCCACCTGAAAGGCGTTTTTATAGCGGATCTTCTGGATGCTCATGTAGTTCTGGGCGTGACGGATCTCATCCTCAATGCTTATGATCGTCTTTCCGCGGCTTAGGCTCACCCGGAAAAGGCTGCCCAGCTGGGTGATCATGAAAACTGCTTCCCTATAGCGTTCCCCGGTGATCATCCAGACGATGGAATCCAGCGTATTATAGAGGAAATGTGGATTGATCTGGGACTGGAGGGCATCCAGTTCGCTCTTCCGCTTTTCCTCCTGCTCCGTAACAATATCCTTCATAAGCTGCCGGATCTGGGCTACGGTGGACTGAAGGGTCTTACCCAGATGGGCCACCTCCAGGGAACCGCCCACATAGATATCGGGTTCCAGATTGCCTGCCTCCCACTCTTTCACGGAATCGTTGAGTTTCTTTAAGGGCTTCGCTATCCGGGCGGAAACCAGCTGATTCAGGATCATCGTCGCCAAAAGGGCCAGGGCCACCAGCAGGATCACAAGATACCGCGTCTCCTCAAGGCCCATAGAAAACGTCTCCATCGGAACCACACCCACCAGCTTCCAGCCCGTATAGCTAATCGTTTTCACAGTCACCATCCGGTTCTCCTTCTCGAAATGTTCCCGGGTGGTACCGTCCTCATAGCCGGAAACATCCTGGTTGTCTTCCCCCAGAAGACCAGTGCGGATGAGGTTCTGCTTGGGATGGTAAATGATCTCCCCGTTGCGGTCCATGAGGTAGACATACTCCTTGGAAATGTCCTGGTTGACCTTTTCCAGCAGCTGCTTGATACTGCTGTAGTTCATATCTACCAGAAGGACACCCTGCATCGTGCCGCCGTTGTTGGTGAGTTCCACGGTACGACTCAGGGAAACGACCCAGTGATAACGGTAGGAGGGGTCGTCAAAAAGGTTCTGCACATGGGGTGTGGAAAAGTGAAAGTTTTCCAGCTGATCCACTGCGTCCTGAAACCACTCCTGGTCCGTGACAGAAATTCCTGCTTTCATGTTAGCGATGGGAGCCGCCGCCACGAGGCCGCCGTCCCTCGCATAGCAGGCAATGCTCACCAGATTGTCCTTGTTGGCCTCGTAGAGAAGATCCATCTCCTCATCCAGCCCCTCGGTGGCCAGGTCCTTGTCCTTGATGACACTGTAGTACATGGCATCGGAGATCCGGCGCATGCTCCTCAGGTAATCCTCCAGGCTGATGGCCGTCTGGTTTAAAAGCTGCTCGGTGTTTTCCACATAGAGCAGCTCCGTCTTTCTTGCAAACTGCTGATAGAGCAGAATGCCCAGGAAACACATGATGCAGACCGCCGTGATCGTAAAAGATACGGAGATCGTCACCTGAATGCTCTTGGGGTCCGCATGCTTCACAAAGCGCTTTCCAAGCTTTTCCAAAAATTTCTTCGTCTTATCCACTGACTTTCATTTTCTCCACTCGATACTTGGACGGCGACACCCCGTATTTTTTCTTGAAAGCATAGCTGAAATAGTTGGGATCGCCGTAGCCGACTTTTTCCGCAATCATGTAGGTTTTGTCGTCCGTCGTCAGAAGCAGTTCCTCCGCCGCCTCCATGCGGTAATCCGTGAGATAGCCGATGAAGGTCTTTCCCGTCTCCTTTTTGAAGACCGTGGAAAAATAAGCGGCGCTGACGCCCAGGGTCCGGCAGACTGTCTCGATGGAAATGCTCTGGTCCGCATAATTTTCCCGGACATACTCGACAGCCCTGGTCACAAAGGATTTCGTATTGTTCTGGCGCTCGCTGCTCAGCATCTCCTGAACCTTCTCACCCACGCCGATGAGCCATTCGCAGAGCTCCTCGAAGGATTCCGGCTGGAAAACCATCTGATATATATCGCTTTCCTTCCGGAAAAGCTCTTCCATATCCAGCTGGTTTTTGTTTCCGAAGCGCATGATCTCCGCGATGAGTTCCATAACAAAGAGGCGATACTTCTGCAGAGAGCTGCCATTCTCCGTAAATTTCTTCAGGCAGTCCTTGACCTCGCCCTCCAGCGCACTCTTGTCCCCCAGGCGGATCTGCTTCATGATCCGGCGAAGGGCTTCCTCCTCCCAGGTCTCCTCGGACTTTTCCTTTGGCTCGATCTCCGCGATGTTGATAGCCCGGTTGTTTCCGTAGAGAGCCCGGTAAGAAACGGCGTTCCTGGCTCCCTGATAGGAAAGCTTCAGCTCCTCCACCGAGGAACAGAGCTGGCCCACGCCGGCCGTCACCCGGACGCCGCAGACACGTTTGGCCTGACGGCAGAACTCATCCATCATATCCGTATAGCCAGCCACCTGTTCCGCCGTCTCCAGCTGGGAAATCACGATGATATCCCCGAGATAAATCAACGTCCTGGAACCGTATTTCGGCACCAGCTGCTCTTCCGCCAGCTTTTTCACCGAGACCGTCATCAGAAACGGATTGCTGTAGGCCTTCACATCCGAGGAACTTAAGTGGAGAATCGTCACCAGATAGAGGGGTCCACAAAGATGGATCTGATAGTTCACCAGATATTTGTCGATCTCCTCTGCAGGCACCCGGCCCTCAAAAAGCGAGGTAAAAAAGTTCTCCTGGAGAAGTGGCAGGCTTTCCATATAGTATTCCTGAAGCTTGTCAATGTTCCGCTTCTCGTCGATTTCCTTATCAAGGGATTTTTTGATCCTGCCAAAAAGCTCCTGAAGCTCTCCGGCGTCAATGGGTTTTAAGATGTACTCCTCCACCTCAATGCGAATTGCCTCTTTTGCATATTCAAATTCGTCAAATCCGGAAAAGATGATGATCCGGATCGAAGGATAGCGCTCCTTCAGCCTCCGGCTCAGCTCCAGTCCGTCCATATAGGGCATTTTGATATCAGTCATCACCACGTCGGGCTGGCACTCCTCCGCCAGCTCCAGGGCCTCGGCCCCGTTGTGGGCATAACCCACGATCTGGAAGCCCATACTTGCCCAGTCCAGTTTTTTTATAATGATCTGGATGACTTCCTCCTCGTCATCCACCAGCATCACTGAATAGAGACTCATACTGCAATCTCCCCTTTATTCACCGTATTTTTCGTTCATTTTTTTCCAGAGGACCCCGAAGATCACAAAACACACGCCTATCTCGATGAGGGCAAAATCCACGCTCCAGTACATGATCACAGCCATGCCAAGGGACGCGATCGTCAGAAAGACCATAAGCTTTCCGGCTGCCTTCGCAAAGCCTTCTTTGTCCTTCGGTTTCTTTTTATTTTTTCCATAGATGGAATCCACATCCTGCAGAACCAGGAGACGGAAGCTGTAGTAAGCCAGCACCACCGTCATCAGAAGCGGGATCAGGGCTGTTGATAAATAGCTTTCACCTGTCATAAATTCATTTCCTCCCAAATGTTTTCTTATAAAAAAGGCCGCCGCTTCAGGTCTTGCGACGGCCTTTTCATTATAGTATAAGTTTTATTTTCTTGCTACATATTTTCTGATATCCAGAGAAATTGCAACGAAGATGATGACACCAAGAGCGATCCACTGTGCGTTGGAGTTTACTCCCAGGAACTGCAGAGCCGCTTTCAGAATCTCGAATACTGCTACACCGATGATAGCGGATGAAACTTTACCACGGCCTCCGGAAACGGATACGCCGCCGATGGTACAAGCTGCGATAGCCTCCATCTCATAACCATAACCAAGCTGTACGGAAGCGCCACCGGCCTTTGCGCCCAACATGAAGCCTGCCAGACCATACATAGCTGCTGCTTTTGCGTAGATGATGATGAGGGTCTTCTTTACGGGAACACCGGCAACCTCTGCTGCCTGGGGGTTACCACCGATCGCATACATATATTTGCCGTGACGGGTCATGTTAAAGATAAACCAGGTGATCACTGCCACAAGAAGTGCAATCCAGATCAGGTAGCTGATTCCAAGGAATTTACCGGAAGCGATGCCAGTGTAGCTGGATACATAACCACCCAGCGGAGTTGCGTTGGTGTAGATCATGTTGATACCGTAAACGATCTCCATCATTGCCATGGTGGAAATGAAGGGCGGTACGTTCAGATAAGCGATGAAAAATCCGGTAACAGCGCCGAAAACTGCACAGATCAGCATGACGATCAGAAGAGCCAGGAAAATATTCATGGGCTTCATGTTCGGGAAAAACTTCTGGGAATAATCCATCTTCTGAAGCAGGGTACCTGCGATACAGCCGCCAAGACCGATCATACGTCCGGCTGACAGGTCACAGCCTGCGGTGATGATACAGCCCGCAATACCAAGGGCAATGACCAGACGGGAACTCATATTCATGAGGATGTTTGTCAGGTTGTTGACACTCAGGAAATTCTTTGAAGTAATACCGGTATAGATTACCAGCAGCACTACGATGATGATTACACCGTAGTTGATCATAATGTCTTTAAAACTCAGTTTTTTCTTATCCATTATTGGCTCCTCCCATCATCAGAACTGTGTCGCATAGCTCATTACCTTGGCCTGCGTCATGTCCTTCTTGTCTTTGATCTCTCCCCGCATCTTGCCGTCGCACATAACATAGACACGGTCGGACATTCCTAAAAGCTCAGCCATCTCAGAGGAAACCATGATAATGGATTTTCCCTGAGCAGCCAGATCGTTCATGATCTCGTAGATCTCATGCTTGGCTCCTACGTCGATACCACGAGTCGGCTCATCCATGATCAGAATATCCGGATCGTTCGCCAGCCATCTGGCGATGATAACCTTCTGCTGGTTTCCTCCTGACAGGTTGGCGATGTGCTCCTTCATGTTCGGAGTCTTGATCCGAAGCTTCTTGATACTGCTGTCCACGATCTCGCCGATCTTCTTGTGATCCAGAACAATGCCTGCTTTCAAATATTTATTATAGGTAGAAACACCTACGTTGTCTTTGATGGAAAGACAGCCGAAGATACCATTTCCACGACGGTCCTCTGTGATCAGGCCGATACCGGCTTTCATGGCATCTGCCGGGTGTTTGATCGTTACTTTCTTTCCTTTGACGTAAACTTCACCGCTCTTTAAAGCACGGATACCGAAGACACCTTCCAGTACCTCTGTTCTCTGGGCGCCGACCAGACCGCCGAAACCAAGGATCTCACCTTTTCTCAGGTTAAAGGAAACATCCTGGAAGGATTTGTCGGAAATGGAGGTCATATGTTTGACTTCCATGATGACTTCTCCCGGTGTATTCTTTCTCTCGGGGTAAACGTTTGTCAGGGTACGGCCTACCATCTTGGCGATGATATCGTCAGTGGAAAGCTCGTCCGCAGACCAGGTACCTACATAAGTACCGTCACGCATGATCGTAATGTCATCTGCGATTCGTTTGATCTCGTCCATCTTGTGGGATATGTATACCATGGCAACGCCCTTGTCACGAAGGTCGTTCATGATACGGAAAAGAGCTTCTACCTCATTATCGGAAAGAGATGAGGTCGGCTCATCGAAAATCACGACTTTTGCCTGATGGGAAACTGCCTTTGCAATTTCTACAGACTGCATCTGACCAATGGAAAGATCTCCCAGCATTGCCTTGGGATCAAAGTCCATTTTTACTTCTTTCAGCCAGTAAGCGGTGTCCTCATACATTTTTTTATGGTCTACCACTTTAATCGGACCGAAGCTTTTCAACGGGAAACGGCCTTCATAAAGGTTCTCAGCCACGCTTCTTGCCGGAATCGGCTGAAGCTCCTGATGTACCATCGCGATACCATATTTCATGGCCTCGTCCGGGTTATTGATGGAAACCTTCTGTCCATCGAGATAAATTTCACCGGCATCCATCTTGTAGATACCGAAGAGGCATTTCATCAAAGTGGATTTTCCTGCGCCGTTCTCACCCATCAGTGCATGCACGGTTCCCGGGCGGAGCGACAGCTGTACGTTGTCCAACGCCTTTACGCCTGGGAAGGATTTACAGATTCCCTTCATCTCCAGCTTAAATTCTGCCATATTCTCCCTCCTTCTTTTTTTAACAGGGAGCACTGCAAAATACAAAGCCTTCGCTTATTGTATTTTGCAGCGTTCCCTGCACGCATCTTTTTCATAGAAAGAGGTGTGGGTGCTTTTTCCATCACCCGCACCTCTTCGGCTTTTATGCTGTTTTCTGATTATTTCAGTTTTTCCTGAATGTCAGCTACGTTGTCAGCGGTAACTTTTACATAGTCACAGCCGATGTAGTGCTCATTCTCGGTTCCGGTCAGATAGTTAGCTGCTGCGATAGCTGCTGCATGAGACTGAGAGAAATGATCGTTGAATACGGTACCGGTCATTTTTCCGGATGCTACATTGTCCAGAGCCTCGGTCAGAGCGTCAACGCCTACCAGGTAGATATCCTCGCCAACGGTACGGCCAGCTGCCTCGATGGACTGCAGAGCGCCAAGTGCCATTGCGTCGTTGTTGCAGAATACAACTTCTACATCGTCGCCATACTGGCTTAAGGAGTTAGCAACCAGCTGCTGAGCGGTAGCCTGATCCCAGTTACCTACCTGATCATCCAGGCACTCAACTTCAAGACCAGCATCCTCAAGTGCTTTGATGGAGAACTCGGTACGATATTTAGCATCTACGTTCTCCGGGTCACCCTCGATCATAACGTAGTCGATTTTGCCGTTTCCGTTTTTGTCGATAGCGTCCAGACCCAGATCAGAGATGATCTCGCCCTGGAAGGTACCGGACTGTCTAGCGTCACAGCCTACATAGGTAACGTCCCAGCCGTTCTCGTCCCATCTTGCTTCCTCGTCTTCGCCCGGCTCACGGTTGATGTATACCAGCGGAATGCCTGCGCCTACGACTTTATCTGTGATGGTCTCAGCGGAAGAGGTATTTACGGGGTTGATGATCAGAACGTCTACGCCGTCAGCGATGAAAGCGTCGATCTGGTTGGACTGGGTAGCCTGGTCATTCTGGCCATCCTGAATGGTGATGTTATCTTTGCTGAATCCAAGTTTTACCAGGTAATCTTCCAGCTCTGTACGGAACAGGGTCATGAAGTTATCGGAGAACTGATAAATGCAAACACCAACTTTTTTGTCAGCCAGATCCGGATTTGCCACCGGCTCGGTCTCTTCTTCAGCTGCAGCTTCTGTAGCAGCTTCCGTAGCAGCTTCTGTAGCAGCTTCTGTAGCAGCTTCTGTGGTAACCTCGGTAGCTGCCTCAGTCTCTTCATCTGCCATTACCGGAACTACAACCATAGATGCTGCCATTGCTGTTGCAAGCAGTGCGCTGATTAATTTTCTTTTCATTTTAAAACCCTCCTGTTTTTTGTTTTGGTTTTCGTTTCTGGGGTTATTATAGCAGTTCCATCCCTGGAAAAACCATACAAAATCCTTCTGTTTTTCTGGAATATCCTTCTTTTCTTTGGAGATATTGATTATTTTCAAGAAGTTTTTTCGTTATTTTATTGTCAGGTTGTATATAAAATGACGAAATATAAGGGATTTTGTCCGTCATTTTCTTTATTCAAACATCTCCACTGTGACTTTATTCGTAATAAACTGATACCGGAACCGGACTACCGTATTATCCTTCCAGGTGGTAAAATGCGCCTTATTTGAGGAACCGCTTCTCGGGTATCCGTCGGCCTGGTAGGTCGCGGATAAGGTTCCATAGGTTGATATGGAATAATCGTAGGTTCCCGCAAAGGGAATGACCACAGAAAGGGTATAGGTGTTGTCACCGATGTAGTACATTCTGGTCAGTTCGCTGTTGGAATCATTTTTTACGGCTCCGACGTGAGACTGGAAGCTTCCATAGACCACGATCTTTTCCGGGAGCTTCATGCCGGTTTCTTCGTCGTAAACGTTTTCTGCACCATAGCGGATCAGCATCTCCGGATTTGCCGCCTGCTCCCGCAGAGTGTGACCTGTCGCCCAGAGGCGTTTCGCGGTCTCCTCCTGGTCAAAGCCCATCGGGCAGGCTGGGCTTTTTGTGTTGATCTGGTAAAAATCCTGTGCATCCGTCTCTCCGTTGTCTCCGCGTTTCATGGGAACTTCCGCATTATGGATCATCCGGCGGAAAGGCAGTTCAAAGTAGGCATTTGGATTGTTGATCTCTGTCCATTTGTAGGTGTACTCCAAAAAATGGTTCCGGCTCGCCTCTGGCCGATTGGCAAACCAGGCGATCTGGTCATATCCCCACCAGTCTCTCCAGGCCAGTTCCTCTCTCGGAATGTTTTCCCGGTCGTCAACGACCAGTCCACCCCAGTTGTCGTATTCCATGAGATAGGGCATGGCTTTCGCGAACCAGCCGTTTGGATTTTCTCCGCCTTCGCTGTAACCCTCGCGAACCAGCACGAGTTCTTCTCCCGGCACTTCCAGAAGCGGCATCCGGGTAAAGGGCATCGCATGATAGTCAAACAGCAGTTTTCCACGGATATTTACCCCATGGGTGTGGGCATCCAGAAGGATTTTATGGCGTCTTCCATGAAGCCTTGCGTACTCGCGGATCAGGCCGAACAGTTCTGCGGTCTTTGCCATTCCCTTATCGTTTGCGGTATAGAGATGCACTTGTCCCATATGCAGGGCCTCATATCCGCAGTCAATATACCGGGTGGCACGGTAATAAAACCACAGTCTTGCCTCCTGGCGGGAGAGATCCGGAATGCCGCCGTCCTTTGCCGGATCGTCTCTTCTGCTGGTAAAGCCGCTGGATTCATCCGTAAACAGAGCATCTTCCAGACGGAAACACCTCTGTTCCGGCTTCAGCCCAAAGGCTTCAAATACATAAGCCGGAATCTCCACTGTCTCCATCCGCCGTGTGATCCACTCGAAGACGCAGGACTGCAGGATCACTTCCGGGTCCTGGGCGTGTACCTTGTCTGCCAGTTCCTTCGACAGGCGAAAATGCTCCTCATCATCCATCGTCATGTACCAGATGCCCGATGCTCTTCCAAGAAATTTTACGCCCATCTCCCGGATTGCCCGCAGATCATCTTCCAGTGTTTTACTCTCATATAAACCTGCTGCCGTCACGCTCCGGGACAGGTAATTTTCCAGAACTTCTCTGGAGATATTGCCGTCAAATGTAAAATTCATCTCTTCTCTCCTGTCTCTTTATCTTGTGAGATAAGCCGCCAGGGTGCTCATGCAGGCTCCGCTGGCCCCCTCTGCCATCTCATCGGTCTCTTTTCGTACCACCGACGGTCCCACCATATCGAGGTGAATCCACCGGGTTCCCTCTTCCACAAAGTTTTCCAGGAAGCAGGCCGCCACGCTGGCTCCAGCCCCTCTTCCCGGCGCATAATTGGCAAAGTCCGCGCAGATCGACCACTCGATCATTTTGTGATAGATCGGTCCCATCGGCAGCTGCCAGAAATGTTCTCCGGTCACTTCCGCCGTCTCTTTCCAGGTGCGAAGCGCCTCCCGGTCATTTCCGAAGAGGGCTACCACCTGATCTCCCAGAGCACTCTGGGCCGAATAGGTCAGCGTGGCAAGGTCGATGACGGTCCGAGCCCCCATCCGCTGTGCAAAGGTGATGCCGTCACATAAAACCAGCCGTCCTTCCGCATCGGTGTTGTAGACTTCCACGGTCTTTCCTGCCAGGGTCGTGATCACATCCCCCATCTTTACCGCATCCGAATTGATCACATTTTCTGCGAGCATCAGTACGGCCATCACATTTTTCCTGACCTTCCGGGTGACAAGATATTCCATCATCTCCAGCATTTCTGCTGCCCCGCACATATCATATTTCATTCCCTTCATACCGTCAATCGACTTCAGATGATAGCCGCCTGCATCAAACATCAGTCCCTTGCCGACCAGTGCCGTCCAGTCAGTTCCCGGTGCGCCTTCATAGCGAAGAACCACCATGGCAGCCTCTCGCCTGCTTCCCTGATTGACTGCCAGAAGACCGCCGCAGCCAAGCTCTTCCAGCTTCTGGTCTCCATAGATTTCACAGCTGATTTTAAGCTCTTTCGCCAGCGTCCCGGCATAAGAGGCCATATTTTCGGTATGTAAGTAGTTATTCGGCAGATTTCCAAGGGTCCGGGCATAGCCCTTGCAGCGTCCCAGTGCTTCCCCGCGCTCCAGCGCTGCTATTTCCTGCTCTGTACCTTCCAGTACAAACGTATAGCAGTTGTCCCCGTAATCGCTCAGGGAATCCCTGTTTTCGTATACGCTCTGTTTTCCCAGGCTCTTTAATCCGCTTTTGGAAAACTGATAGGCCCCGTCATACAGGCTGCACACCCCATTGCACAGCATCTTAGTCCATTCCTCTTCGGAAAAGCCTTCTTTTTTTACTGCAATCCGGCAGTCGCCGCCCCGTTTTTTTCCAAGTTTCTGGAAAGTTTCCGGTATCGCCGTTCCTTTCTCCAGGAAAACTTCTGTTTCTTCTCCTTCTGCCTGCTTCGTCCATCTGATTTTCATCTTATCCACATCCTATATTTCAAACATTAATGTCTTGATTTCATACGGTTTCAGTGTCACACGAATCTCACCGGTTTTGAATGCTTCCGGCTCTTCCATCAGGTTACACTCACACCACTGTTTCACAGCCAGACGGGTATGAAGGGTAACTTCCCCGCGTCTGCCCTGGAACTCGTGAAAACGCAGGATCACACGGCTGCCATTTTCCTCCCTCTTCCATGCATCCACAACCAGGTTGTCCTGATCGAAGGAGAGCCAGCTTTCCTGTCCCAGTGCGGCTTTGCCTTTCACTGCAGTCAGCGGATTGTTTAACGCGAAAGCGCTCTGCTCGATGCCTGCCTCGTACCATTCACAGCTGTGGGGCAGGATCGCATAGGTAAAGCTATGGGTTCCGAGATCTGCAGTATAATCCGGTTCCACCGCGGATTTTAACAGAGTCAGGCGGATCGTGTCTTCTTTGATGTCATGACCGTATTTGCAGTCATTCAGCACAGCCATACCGTATCCGGTCTCCCACAGATCCACCCACTTATGAGCAGCCACTTCAAATTTGGCAGCCTCCCAGCTGGTATTTCTCGTGATCGGACGGCGGATATTTCCATCCTGAATATCAAATCTGGCATCCACCGCGCGCACATCCACCGGGAAACTGGTCTTTAAGAGCTTCTGGCGCTCCTGCCAGTCCACCTCGGTCTTAAAGTCAATCCGCGGATTTTCTTCATAGAGGCACATGGTCTGGCGGATCTCTGATTTGTGATACTTCCAGGTAAAGTCTACCTGCCAGCCGATGGCATCCTGACGGACTTTCACACCGGTGCAGTCCTCTACAATCTCTTTTTTGAGATCAATGGTCGGCTCCAGCTCCCAGGCATCAAAGCACCGCGGTTTGTCCTCAAATACCTGCAATTCATTCGCACATTTTCCTTCCGGAAGGACTTCTCTTCCGGCCTTTTTATCAAAGATCCGTGTCAGCTGGCCGGCTTCATTCCAGGCAATCTGATAATAGGGGGTCTCGATGGAAGAGGTCTCGATGGTCTCTTTCTCTGTTTCCCGCGCTCCGGCTTCCACACGGAAGGAGGCAAAAGCAAAGGAGGGGATCTCTTTGGTCCAGATTCGGACACCGTCTTTTTCCCATACCGACTTGACTTCTTCTCCCTCTGCGTCCAGAACGCGTCCGCCTGCGTAAGTCCTTACTTCGTCCTCGCTCATCGGAATCCAGGCTTCCCCGCTTCTCGCCCAGTTGGAATTATTAAATACAGTATAGACGCCTTCTTTGGGCTCGTACAGGGCAGCTTCCACCGCTTCACAGACTTCCTCCAGCAGTGCGATAGCGCGGCCGTACTCCACATGGCTGTCCTCATAGACTTCCTTAATCGAAGAACCCGGCAGAATATCGTGGAACTGATGGCAGAGAACGATCTTCCATGCTTTCAGGATGCGCTCATAATCGTAGGGAACGCCCTTGATTACCTGGGCCAGCATGGCTTCCATCTCCACGTTGCGCAGCCGGTATTCCATCCGGCGGTTCATTTTCTTATTATATCCCTGGGAGGTATAGGTTCCGCGGTGAAATTCCAGGTATAACTCTCCGTCCCATACCGGAATATAGCCGTCCATCGGATTTTCCTTCATCGTCTCGTTCAGACGCTGGAAATAGTCCGTCGGTTTCTCCATCTTCACATGGGGAAGTCCCGGGATCCTGTCTGCCATCTGGGCCTGTTTGATCTGTGTTCTGGTCGGGCCACCGCCTCCGTCACCGAAGCCGAAGGAAACCAGCAGATCTTTGTTGGTATCTTTGTTCTTATACTGCTCCCATACGCCGCGAATCGCCTGGGGACTGGTATTGCCGTTATAGGTGTAATAATCCTCTCCCGGATCGGTCGTGGTCACAAAATGAGCCGTCACTTCCGTTCCGTCCATGCCTCTCCAGCGGAAAGTGTCGTAGGGCAGACGGTTCGTGTCGTTCCAGCTGATCTTGGTGGTCATGAAAGTATCGACACCTGATTTTTTCAGGATCTGGGGCAGAGCCCAGGAATAGCCGAAGACGTCCGGCAGCCACAGATATTCGCTCTCATAGTTAAATTCTTTCCGGAAGAAATTTTTTCCCACCAGAATCTGGCGGATGATGGATTCGCCGGAAGCGATGTTGCAGTCGCACTCTACCCACATCGCACCTGCGGGTTCCCATTTGCCTTCCTTTACACGCTCTTTGATATGCTCGTACACATCGGGGTAATCCTCTTTGAGAAAATCATAAAGCTGGGGCTGGGTCTGCAAAAACAGGTATTCCGGATATTTCTCCATCAGACGGTTTACTGTGGAGAAGGAGCGGGCTGCTTTTTCTCTGGTATGGCGTAGTCTCCAGAGCCAGGCCACGTCGATGTGGGTATGACCGATCAGGCTGACGTTAATATCCGGTTTTCCCTGACCCTGCATCTGCCCATCCAGATAGTTCCATGCCTCTTTCACGCTCTCATAGAAGGCTTCACTGCCCGGTTCGGTAAAATCAACCTTCGTAAAGCATCTCACCAGACAGTTCAGAAGCCATTCTTTGTACTCATGATTCGCCGGAAGCAGATCGTAGGTCTCAAGGGCTGCTTTTGCCAGATAGTAGAGATCGTCGCAGGGATAGTCCAGAATGGCAAGCTGGGCCTGCTGAAGCTCCATCACGTTCTCCACCGGCACTCCGCCGCCGCTCAAACCGGACCAGAGACGGAACTTCATCTCCTGGGTATAGCCTTCTTTTTCCACATCCAGAAATACTTCATGGTGATTGCCGTCCACAGCCTGATAGGTCTTTCCGTTGATATATAAGAGGCTTTCCGGGTCGCCGTTATTGCCGCTGCCCACTCTGGCTCCGAAATCAAAGAGCGCCAGAATATCCTGTCCCTTCCATGCATCCGGAATCTCTGCGGTCACGGTCAGCCAGTTGTAGCGGTCCCAGCCTTTCCAGCGAAAGCCCAGTTCCACCGGCAGGCCTTCCCCCTGTGGCTCCCGGTTGCCGATGGTTCCGTCGTCCTCCCAGAAGCAGAAGCCGGACAGATCCCTCCTGTCTTTGTAGCGCAGCTCTTCGATCTCTTCCAGGAGATGATCGATTCTGTCACGGTTATGAAAATCAAATGGCATTTCTTTGTCCTCCCTGTCCTTTATCTCACGGTTTTAGTGAAAGATTCCACCGTATACTTCGTCGTATTTATTTACCAGCTGTTTGGCCAGAGAATAGGAATTTACCAGTGGATGCAGCATCAGCGCCTGCACAGCGGTTTCTTTGGAATGATTCTTCACGGCCTCTACGGTCAGTTTCTCGTACATCTTGATGAGACGGATCAGGAGATAGCAGTGTTCCGGTACTTCTTTTACTTTCACCGGCTGGATGCCATCCTTCGATACCAGGCAGGTGGTCTCAATCACGTCTTCATCTGCCAGTCCCGGAATGCTTCCGTTGTTTTCCACGGACAGAACCAGGTATTTTCCTTTTTCACTCTGCATGCCCTCGATGCAGTCCAGCATAACGCCTGCATATCCCATGCCATCCGGTACCTCCAGCTGACCTTTCTCCAGCAGCGGCCGTTTCGCCAGCCCGGACTCGATGCTCATGTAGGAGTTCTCACGAACCTGCATATAATATAGGAAGATCTGCAGTGCGCCCTCCGGATCCGCATCGATGTCCATAGTTTTTAGCTCCTCCATCATATGGATATTGACGTCCTCAATGGTCTTTCCTCTGGTTGCACCTGATTTTTGGATGTTTTCCAGGGCTTTTTCCCGGTGATAATAGTAGTAGAGATATTCGTTCGGCAGAAAGCCGATGGAACGAAGCAGTTCCGGATCAAACATGGAAAATTCCTGTACCCCCTGCAGGAAAGCATCATCTGCCAACAGCTCCGGTAAGATTTCCTCGCCTTTTTTCTTCACGCTGCGAATCCAGGAGAGATGATTTAAGCCGAAAAATTCCACATACAGATCGTCTTCTTCCACACCCAGATCACGGGCCATACGGAACTTGGTGCTGCTCGGTGCATCACAGATTCCGATAATCTTATCGTATCCGGCGCTCCGCAGTGCCTGAGTGACCAGACCGGAGGGGTTGGTGAAGTTGAAGATCCATGCGTCCGGCGCATATTTTTTGATCAGTTCACAGTATTCGATCAGAACCGGAATCGTACGGACTGCCATGGAAAATCCACCGACGCCGGTCGTCTCCTGTCCGATCACACCCAGATCCAGAGCGATCGTCTCATCTACCACCCGGGAATGATCTCCGCCCACACGCAGCGTGGTTACAATGTAATCTGCACCCGTGATGGCTTCCACCGGATCAGATACCGCCCATACTTTCAGTTCTTCGTGGTTTCTCTCCACGACATGCTTGCATAACTTTTCGATGATTCTCTGTTTTTCTTCCTGGATATCGTACAGTACCACCTCGTCGATGTGAAGTTTTTTGTATCTCTTTAAAAGTCCGTTGATAAAGATGACGGTGCGTACCCCTGCTCCTCCGATAACTGCGATTTTCATGGTTTTTTCCTCCTTATTCTCTCTCTTTTTATGCCTCGTAGCTTCTGATAAAGGCTTCCAGTTTTTCTTCTGTCGGGAATCCGGTATTGCCGCCCAGGGCGGTTACGGAGAGAGCTCCGCATCCGTTTCCGCATTTCAGACATTCTTCCATGGTTTTGCCCCGCAGGAAACCATAGACGAAACCGGCATTAAAGGAATCTCCGGCTCCTGTCGTGTCTACTGCCTCCACGGTGTAGGGTGCTGCCTGATAGAGCGTTCCGTCCTTCACTGCGATGGAGCCTTTCTTTCCCATTTTGATGACGGCCATGCCTGCTGTCCGGGCAAATTCCCGGGCGGCTTCCTCCGCGCTTTCTTTTCTTCCGTAATGTTCTGCCTCTGTCTCATTCATAAACAGGACGTCAATGTAGGGGAAGAGATCCCGGATCTCCGGTTTCCACTCTCCGGTGGAGTCCCAGCCGACATCAAAGGATACGCTGGCCTGGGTCTCTGTCCTGATCTTCTTCAAGAGTTCCAGATATTCGTTGTGATTGATGGAGCCCATATAGCCGGTCACATGGATATGGGCGGCCTCCTTTACTTTTTCTAAATCTACGTTGGAAATGCTGATCTTTTCATTGGTTCCCCGGTAGGTTAAAAACGAACGGTCTTTCTCGTTCGTAAAACTCAGGGAAATTCCCGTCTTTAACTCTTTGCTCACCGCCAGCAGGGAATCGTCCACATGACTTTCCCGGAACTTGCTCCGGATCAATTCACCGTAGCAGTCATCTCCGACTTCTCCCTGAAAGACCGGACGAAGTCCCAGCTTACCAACGCCCAGGGTAAATAAGGCGGCTCCGCCGCCAACAAAAGTCTCCATCACCGAAACTTCGTCCTCCTGCCCCGGTTCCGGAAATTTCTCCACACCCGGGATCACAATATCAATATTGACATCGCCGTATACATAAACATCCCACTTTTTTGTACTCATACTTTCTCCTTCCCATTTTTTATCTATCACAGCTGTTCTCTATAAGAACCGGTAATTTTCAATCTCATTTTTTATAATAGAAAAAGGTTCTCCGCATCGCCCATAGATTCATCTCTATACAAATGCTGAACGAAGCAAAGAACCTTTTTATATTTTACTTAACCTTTTACTGCGCCGATCATTGCGCCCTGTGCGAAGTATTTCTGTACGAAGGGGTACACACAGAGAATCGGAACGGTTGTAACAACGACTGCTGCCATCTTCAGAGAATCAGAGGTTACGGACACCGTGTTGTGTGCCAGTGCCTGTGCAATAGAAGTTACTTCCTGCTGTGAACTCATTGCTTTTGTCAACATCTGCTGCAGAACGGTCTGTACCGGCCACAGATTGGTATCGTTGACATAGAATGCGCCTGCGAACCAGTCGTTCCAGTGATTTACTGCGGTATACAGTCCAACGACTGCGATTACCGGTTTACTGAGCGGAAGCATGATCTTGAGATAGATCTGAAAAAATCCGCAGCCATCCAGTTTGGCTGACTCTTCCAGGCTGTCCGGGATTCCTTCAAAGAAGGTCCGTACCATCAGAAGATAAGTAACGCTTACCAGACTCGGCACCACATAAACCCAGAAAGAGTTCAGAAGATGCAGGTTTTTGTACTGAATATAGGTAGGAATCATACCGCCGCCGAACAACATGGTAAAGGTGATCAGCATGGTGATGATTTTTCTTCCCGGCAGGTCTTCCTGTTTCAGTGCGAAGCCTGCCATTGTTGTTACCATCAGACTTAAAAATGTTCCAATTACTGTTCTTGCGATCGTGACCACATAAGCGCTTGTGATACTGCCATCCTTGAATACTTCCTTGAAGTTATCCAGTGTGAACTCTCTCGGCCAGAACCATACGCCACCTCTTGCTGCATCAGCGCCATCGTTAAATGCCAACGCCACCACGTTCAGACAGGGGAGCAGAATGATCAGACAGAGTGCAATAATGATCAGATAAATCAGAACCTGAAGTACCTGGTCTACCGGATTGACTTTTATCTTCTTTTTATGCATTGCGTACCCAATCCTTTCTGTAAGTGTAACTTATCCGCTTTTCTTTCCCCTGCCTGCCACCGGAGGCAGGCAGGATCTTTATCTTAGTCGTAGAAATTTACTGCATTCGGATCTTCCTCATAAACGCTCTTCACATATGCTTCAAAGCGGTCAATACCTGCTGCTGCCAGCTGATTACGGAAAGATTCTACAATAGATTTTACTTCATCATCAGATTTTGCGAAGCAAGCCTGTACAAAGGTCTCATCCCAGTCAAGCAGATCCATCTGCATCTTCACATCTGCAAGTTCATCCACAGACATATATGCGGTTGCATTCAGACCGGAAACCAGTTTTTTCTCTACCGGATAATCTTTTGCGATCTGTACGCTTCTTGCGAAAGCAGAGTTTCCGGAAGATGCGCCCGGACGGGACTCGCCAAAGTTATCTTTGTTGTTTTTGTTGGTCAGAACAAACTCGAAGAAGTAGTTTCCAGATCCACCGAAGCCAGCGCCGATGGTGTTGATCAGATAATCGGTATCGCCTGCGTTCAGTTTCTCAGCAACTTCGTCTGTCAGTCTCGGATATCCGTCTTCCATGGTGTAGGATACGCCTTCTGCACCGTACTGTGCGATAATCTGTCCTTCTTTGGTGGACAGCCAGTCAAAGAACTGGAAGATCTCTTCCGGATTCTCTGCGTCTGCGGAAATTGCCATACAGCCACGGCCGCTCTTTCCACGAACAACTTCCTTGTTGTCACCGGAGATATCATTCAGGGGTCCTAACGGAATCCAGTCTTCACTGGAGTAAACGATCTCTTCGTAGTTGTGTACATCAGCGATAATGGCTGAGTTATGGTTTTTGGAAACCTCTTCTGCACGGGTAGAGTCCATAGTGAAGAACTCCGGGTTCATCAGATCTTCATCCAGAAGTTTTCTGACAAAGTTAATCTCATCATATACATGATCGGTCTCTGCGATATGTTTTACGTCGCCGTTTTCATCCAGGTTGTAGTCATCGCTTACGCCCCAGGCATAACCGGCTGCGATGTATTTTACGGCGTCTACAGAGCCGCCCCAGTATTTGGGTCCTAACGGATATACGTCATTTCCGTTATCGTCTTTGTAACCGCCTTCTTTGATCTTAACCAGCAGATCATAGAAGTCATCCTGTGTGTTGATTGCTGTGGGGTCGATACCCAGATCATCTGCGATGGATTTCTGGATGTACATACCGCCTACATACTCTTCATCCGGATCATATTCCAGAGAACGGTCAATTTCATCAATATTCAGCTGCCACAGATATACGCCGTCGAGGTCATCACGGAATACGATGTTTTTCTTGGTATCATCCGGCAGATAGCCATCTTCATAATATTTGGAATATACTTTACCATTCTTCATGTACTCGGATACATCAGCGAACATTCCGTCTTTTGCAGCTTTGTACAGCAGCGGGAACTCCGGTCTTGTGGAGTTGTCCAGATAAGAAATGATCACATCCGGGATCGTTCCGGAAGCCAACTGAGAAGCCAGAACTTTGGAATCACTGTCACCAGGGGTATATCTTACATCCAGTTTGATACCGGTCAGCTCTGTGATCTTTTTCATGGTTTCCGTGTTATTGAAATCTGACGGAAGCGTATTTCCGATATCATCTACATAGGCCTGTACGGTGATCGTACGATCGGCAATCCAGGTATCCGGTTTGTCAGAAGCCTCATCCGCTGAGCTGGTGAATCCTGCAAGCATAGTCATGGCCATCGTTCCTGCCATGGAAGCTGCCATCAGGCGTTTTGCTGTTTTCTTTTTCATGTGTTTCCTCCTTTTACATTACGTTTGGTTTTCGGGTTACTTTTTTACCACAATCCGACTTCCGTGACCTTTTTACAGATCCGGTTGCAGACTACAACGAGCACCAGTCCTACCACACCCTGGATCAGACCGATCGCCGTTGCATATCCAAACTGCCCGCCCTGGATACCCATACGCAGGACGTATACGTCAAGGGTATCAGCCAGAGACATGTTACCAGGTGTACGCAGCAGCCATACCTGTTCTACACCGGAAGAAAGCAGTCCGCCTACTCCCATGATAAACAGAAGACCGATCGTTCCCCGGATTCCCGGCAGTGTGATATGCCACATTTTTTTCAGTTTTCCGCAGCCATCCATCTCTGCTGCCTCGTATAAGGTCAGGTCTACGGAACTGATTGCTGCCAGATACATGATGGAATCCCATCCGATATTTCTCCATAAATCCATGGAAAACAGGATTCTGTAGAAATATTTTGCATCCATCAGGAAGAATGTACTTCCATCTCCTCCCAGTGCTGCAATTGCCTGATTCAGTACACCGGTGTTCGGCGCCAGGATTCTCTGCAGCATGGTTACAATAATAACAGAAGAGAGAAAATGCGGCAGATAGCTGATTGTCTGCGAGATCTTCTTAAACTTCATGCTGCGAAGTTCATTCAGCAAAAGGGCAAGTATGATAGCAAACGGAAATTCCAGAATACACTTGATAATACCAATCGTCAGTGTATTGCGGATCAGTCTCGGCGCATCGTAACTGGAAAAGAACGTTTCAAAATACTTGAATCCGATCCACGGGCTTCCCCAGATTCCCTTCTTAAAGGAATAATCCTTAAAGGCGAGAACAGAACCTGCCATCGGCACATAACAGATCAGTGCATAGTAGATGATACAGGGAAGCAGCATCACATACAGCGGCCAGTAACGAACCAGTCTTTTGCCCAGCGGCTGTTTCTTTGGCTTGTATTTTTTAGCCTTCTCAACACTTGCTGCTTTCATAGCTTTCCTCCTTCTTTTTTTGATAAAGCCATTATAGAAAACAGCCTCTTCTTTCACAATGGACATTTCTTTTTGCACAGTGGACAAATCTACGCTGTAAAAAATGTCCATTATTTTTTATAGATTTGTCCACTCCAGTTCCCCGCAGATCGGATAATGATCGGAAAGCCAGACTTCTCCGTCCCGGTCGGTCCATTTCTTTACGCTGGTACAGGTAAGCCCCGGGTATCCTTCTTTTGCTTCTCTGATATAGATGTAATCGATTCGCTCCTGCTCGTCTTCCGGTTCGAAGCCATGGTAGGTGACACCTATGCCCTCGGTATAGTTCACATAATCCTTCCGCTCTCTCATGACGGCAAATTCTTCCCCGTCCGGCTCTGCATTGAAATCACCGGCAAGGATCACCGGTGCTCCGGCAAACAAAACTGCGTCATCCATTTTCTTTAAGATCTGGGAGAGGCCCAGGGTTCTGGCCTGTACGCCGAGATGATCCAGATGGATATCACACAGACGGAAAACTTTCTTTTCCTGAAGATCTTCCAGCACGACTTCTGTACACACCCGGGGGCAGATGGACTGTTCTTCATATCTGCTCGCCGGCACATAGGGGGTTGGGGAGAGCCAGAAGGTTTCCATATTGATCAGGTTCAGACGGTCGGTATGAAAAGCGACGGTCATCTGCTCGTCTTCCAGGGTCTCGCTTCTTCCGCAGCCGACTACAGTATACTCCGTCAGGTTCTCTTTCAGCCATGCTGCCACATGGGGAAGCACTTCCTGAAAACAGATCACATCCGGTTTTTCCTCGGCAAGTTTCTTCAAAATCACAGGTTTCCGGAAGCGAAAACTGTTGGCTCCATCCTGGTCATAATCACACCGTATATTAAAGGTCACTAATTTTATCATCCTTTTCCTCCTCTTCTTCCTTCAGAACAGCCACAGCCAGATCGGCTGGGTCCAGGCCTTCTGTCCTCTGCTGTTTTTGATCGTCACTCTCACATACTCTTCATCCCCGTTTAATGCAAAGCTTCCTTCTGTCAGCCGGTCTCCCTCATCGCTGAACAGGTGATCTCCCCTGTGAGGCGTCTGGAAATAAATATCCTGGCAGGGCTCGCAGGTCACATGAGCCACTCCCTCCTCCACATAGAAATCATGGAACAGCGGTCCGGAGGATGCATAGAAGCTTCCGTCTTTGATCGCTTCCAGAATACCTCTGTGGGTAAATTCTTTCGTCTTTACCATGATAAAGCCGCCCAGATCATGTTTCCCGATATCGTGGGCATCGTCGGTGGCAAAGCAGAAAATCTTATTTTTCACAAACAGAAAGTGGTCAAAATACGTCTCGGAATTGCCATTGTTTCCGAAAAATTCAGAACCGTGGTTGTAGATTTCCATGCCGATCATGCCCTGCAGATATTTGATATCCGTGGAATCGATCTTGGACCAGTAGGGATGGCCGTACAGGGTGACATTTCCTCTCTGCCCAAAATATTCGATGATACGCTCTGCCGTTGTCAGCACTCCGTTTTTGCGCTCTTCCTCAAAGGTATAATGTTCCGGAATCCGGTTCGTCTCCGGCAGACCAAAACCCACCAGATGGTGATCTTTTCTTCCCGGCAACTCGATATCCAGCTCCGTTCCCGGAAACAGCAGGAAATCATCCCTGTTCAGTTCCGGATGAATCCCGTAAACCCAGTGATCCGTCAGTGCCAGAAAATCATAGCCCTGGCTGCGGTAATGCTCCGCCGTCTCTTTGGGCGTATGCATCCCGTCTGACCAGGTTGTGTGGGTGTGAAGATTTCCTTTTTTGTATGTTCCTTCTCTATAAAGGGTTCTTTTTTCCATATGACTCTCCTTTATTTTCGTGTGTTTTTTACTGTATTTGCCCCCATTATAGCAAATCTGTTTTTTCTCTATAATGTACATAACTTTTAAAATAACTGGACTTTTCTACGATTTTCTTCAGACTATTGACATTGCCAGTTCGTCTGCGTATTCTGAAAAAGAATTATGCATTTACTATAGAATACGGAAATGGAGAAGACTATGGCTGAACTGAAAACAATTTACCATGTAGAGGGAAAATTATGCAAAGACTTTATCGGGCAGATTTCCTATACGGTCTGCCTGGATCAGAAGTATGACGAGCTGGATATTGAATTTTCTTTTGCACCGCAGCACTTCCGCTCTGAGGATGTGACACCGCAGCTGAAACAGTACCTGCTCGACTATTGCAAAAAAGAATATGGAATCGAAGACTGCACCCCGGAAGAATGGGAAGACGCGGTCTATCATGGCATGAAAACCGAGATTCACACCATGGCAACCCTGAACGATACCTTCATCGGCAATATCCACCGGCAGCTGACAACCAGGCATATGCATTTTACTGCAACGGAAGCCACCGAAGGCTGCATTCCGCAGCCGGACATCGAGGGTGTGTTAAAAGTAACCATCCTGGTATTTTCCGTACTGCTGAACAACACCGAATATCAGCTGACGGTACGCGCACGTTAAGGGGGATTTTTTATGTATAAGAGACTGGAATTACACAATCATACCAACGAATCAGATGCGGTATTTACCTGCAAAGAACTGACAGACTTTATGGTGGCTGACCATGTGGACGCCTTCGCCCTGACGGATCACAACACCATCTCCGGCCATTACAAGATTGAGAACTATCTGAAAGAGCATCCGCAGCCCATCGCCTTTATCCCGGGCATGGAATACACGACTTACTACGGACATATTCTCTGCCTGAACCTGACCGAGTATGTGCCCTGGGAAAACATCAACAAGCATAAACCGGAACTTCTCTTCCAGGCCGCCCGTGAAAAAGGAGCGCTGGTGGGTGTCGCTCACCCCTATTCCTTCGGCTGGCCCTTCGCCCAGGGCTGCCGTTTCGAGATGACGATCACCGATTATTCCTGCTGTGATTTCATCGAGATCTTCAACAACCCGGAACCGCTCCACGAGGTCAATGAAAAAGGTGTCAAACTGTGGGAAGACCTGGTACTTTCCGGCGAAAACATCGCTGCTACCTGCGGCATGGACCTGCACGGCAACAGCAGCCTGCACGGCCATTATTCCACCTACATTGAGGGAGAACCGGAGGGCGACGTCTGCCAGGAGCTCTCCGATGCGATTCATCACCAGCGCACCTGGGTATGCAAAGGCCCTCTGCTGGAAGTCCATAACGACGGAGAAGCCCTCTCTTTCACCATCCATCAGACCGGAAAACCGGGTTATGAGCCGCTTCCCGAGGAGGATTACAAGATCACCCTCCGCACCAGAGATCAGCTCATCACCTGTGGCGTATCCGACCTGATCCCGCTGACTTCTTTCAAGGAAGACCGGATCATCATTCCGATGCTTTTTGAAAAAGAAACCATCATCGAAAACCTGGTATGCACAAGCCCGGTGATTCATCTGTAACAGAAATCAGAAAACCCTGACCAGTTTTTTCCAGTCAGGGTTTTCTTTTTGTCTTTTGTTATGAAAATTTCTTTCTTCCAAGCATACACACCACCAGCGCCAGGAAAGTCATCACTACCCAGCTTCCGATCGTCACATTCCAGCCTTTCTGTTCTACCAGCACACCGATCGTAAAGGTAGAGACTGCCGTTCCCACATAGGCCATACAGTTCATAAAACCAGATACCGTAGACACTTTTCCCATCGCCTCATAGCGAAGCGGAAACAGGTTGACAAACAGTGTGTTGACTCCCATCATGGAAGCCGTTGTCAGGGCAAAGAGTACCACAGTCAGAATCATGGAAACATCCTTTCCAATCCAGATACCAGTCAGTGCCAGCACGGCAACCAGGAACAGCCAGACAGCTGCCATCGCCTCCTGATTTTTACATTTTTTATAGAGATACTGGGCTACATAGGCCCCGCTCAGATTGACAATCGGAAGTACCGTCGTCACAAGAATCGAAAAGGCCGGAGAAGTAAAAAAGGTCTCTGTGATATAGGTCGGAACCCAGGTTGTTACCCCGTCCTTCAGCATCCCGTGAATAATCACAGGAAAAAGTACCATCAGGATGCCGGAACCAAACCAGGCCGTTTTTCCCGCAGCCGTCGTTTTTACAGAGCTGTCTTTCCCACGTTTATCCACCTCTGCCGCATCTCTTTCCGGGTCTTTTCCACAGTTTTCAATTTTTCCAAACCCGATAATCCACACAACTGACATCGCGCCCAGACAGATGGCTGCCGCACCAAAGACCGCTCTCCAGCCGATCAGCCACATCACGCCGGCGGCCAGCAGATAAGAAGCCAGGGTTCCAAGTACCTGGGAAGACACGATGTCCACACAGAACTTCATCTTCTGCTCCCTGCTCACCATCTCCGCAAAGATACGGATGATCGGCGGCCAGATCATCGCCTGTGCATATCCGTTAATTCCCCAGATAACCGCCATCACCTGAAAGCCTCCGGCAAATCCCATACAGAGATTCGCTCCGGCTGCAATGGCCAGCCCGGTAAAAATCATCTTTCCCGGGTGAAACTTATCCCCCAGAATCCCGTTGCAAAGCTGTCCGATTCCATAGGCAAAAAAGTACACCATGCTGATAAAGCCCGCCTGGCTCTTCGTCAGAATCGTCCCCTGAATCATCTCCGTCATCGCCGATGAATAATTCAGCCGTCCGATATAGGAGGTAAAATAAGCAAACCAGCACAGCAAAAACAGCAGCCGTGCGACCTTCGGACTTTCAATTCTTCTCATTCGTTTCATCATTTTTCCCTCTTTCTATTTTCTGCTCTCTTCCCGGTACTGCAGAGGCGTCATTCCCAGATACTTTTTAAATACCCGGAAGAAATACTGGCTGTCCTCATATCCCACTTTTTTTGAAATATCCACCACGCTCAGCTCTGAATGGTACAAAAGCTCTCTCGCCTGATTGATCCGAAGTTCCGTAATATAATTCACGGCAGACCGGCTCATCTCTTTCTTAAACATCGAGGAAAAATAATTCGGACTCATTCCATAATGCTCCGCCAAAACATTGACCGTCAGGTTTTCCGCAAAATGCTCCTGAATATAACCAATCGCCATCTGAATCTTGCTTCTGGCGTTGGCATCGGCAACGCTTTCCGTGGATACACACTCCATCACCATCTCTATGATCTTCTGCCGGATCTCCTGAAGCGACTGAATCCGATCCAGAAGGTTATAATTCTGCAGCATTTTTTCGATCTCTGCCGCGTTTCTTCCTCTCCGCTCATAGTGATGCAGCAAAAGATTTAAGATCCGAATCCACATGATCCGCAGATAGGCGCTGCCATACTTTTTCACCAGTTCTTCCGAAAAAATCTCCTGCACCAGATTTTTCACCTTGAAGATCTCATTATGCTCAATATACTGTTCCAGCAGATGCAGCTGAGACACTGGGAATTCCTGTTCGCCCAGAATCCGGATATCCTCATAAAAATAAATATTGGCTTTTCCATAGATGATTCGCTGTTTTAAAGCCTGTCTCGCCTCTGAAGTTTCCTTTCCCTCCAACTGGCTGCGGCACCGGCTGACGCCGATCGTCAGGTAAATTCCCATTTTCTTTTCCAGCACCGAGCGCATCCTCAGATAGATCCGTTCCACTTCCATCCGCAGTTTTTTCTTATCATCTCCTATGAAAATACCATACATCTGTCTCGTATCTGACAAACTGTTTACCAGAAGCTTCTCACATGGTGCCTGGATCTCTTCAAAAATATTCCGAATCATAAAACGTACCAGTTCATGATCCACCGGCCGAAATCTCTGATGTTCAAAGCTTTCCTTGTTGATGTGCAGAATCGCCAGATAAAGTACCGATTCTGCACCCCCTGCCCACATTTTTTCATCATATCCACAGAGCTTGCAGAGCTGCTCCCTTGTAACTGCACCGGCTTCCTGGCTGGAAAAGAGTGCATTCAGCGCCTTCTCCTGCTGATAAACCTGTTTTTCCCGATCCATTCGCTTTTTCATCTGTACTTCCTGGCGAACGCTTGCCGTCTGTTCCATCTCTTTGTAGGCCTTATCAAAGGCCGCCTTCAAATCATCGTTGGAGACCGGTTTCAACAGATACGCCTTTACGCCCAGCCGGATTGCCGTCTCCGCATAGCTGAACTCCGCATAGCCGCTGAGTACGACAAATTTTATCTGATTGTTTTTCTTCTGCATCTCCTGAATCAGTTCCAGACCGTCCATATCCGGCATACGGATATCTGTGATCACCACATCAATCGGATGCTCCTCCTGGAGCCTCAATGCCATCAGACCATTTTCCGCCTCAAAAATCTCATCCACATCAATTCCCAGATACTCGATTCGCGCCCGTAAGCCCTGGCGAATCAGCTGTTCGTCATCCACAATCAGTATATTATGTCTCATCTTCTTCTCCTTTCCTCATGATTGGCAATTGGATCGTAAAGCGGCTTCCCTGATATGGAGCGCTCCTGATGGTAATTCCATATGCTTCTCCATAAGCCAGTTTGATTCTCTGGTTGACGTTACGGATCCCTATATTTTTCTTTCCCTCCACCGGTTTTGCGGTATTGATAAAACGTGTGATTTCGGCCACTTTTTCCCGAACCATGCCTTCCCCGTCGTCCTCAATCTCAATATACAGCCGGTCTTTTTTTTCAAAGGCAGAGACTTCCAGCGTTCCGACACTGGTCAGGTTGCTCAGTCCATGGGAAATCGCATTTTCCACAATCGGCTGCAGGATAAACCTTGGAATATAGACATGGGCCGCATCCACATCGATGTTGTAAAATACCTGCAGGCGGTCCCCGTAACGAATCTTCTGAATAAACATATAGTTTTTAATATGGGTCATTTCCTGTTCCAGCGGAACCAGCTCTCCGTAATCTTTTCCCAGACTGTACCGGAAGATCTCCCCCAGTTTTCCACAGATATCACACACGACAAACACCTGCTTCACCGCCGCAATGGAACTGATGGTTTCCAGCGTGTTATACAGAAAATGGGGATTGATCTGGAGCTGCAGATTTTTCAGCTGTGCCTCTTTATTTTCCAGTTTCTGAACATAGCTGGTCTTGATCAGCTGATCGAGTTTGCCAAGCATCCGGTTAAACTGCTGATCCAGCACTGCAATCTCATCGGTTCCACTGATTTTTTCGCTCACTGACAGATCGCCGGTCTCCGCACGGCGGAATTTTTTCACCAGAAGTTCCACCCGGGAGGAGAAATCTTTGCTGTACCAGTAAATCACCCCGGTGACGGCTATCATCAGAAGAAGCAGCAACGGAAGAATCGTCTCTATGATCTCCGCCCGTTTCTCCAGTGAATCCTGATTATCAAATAAAAACAGCAGATTCAGTCCATAATCCTCCAGGGTCTGACCAGCCACCGTATAGGTATCAATCAGTCCCTCGGAATTTGCACCAGTTTCTTCCTTTGCTGTATCAGACCAGTATTTTTTTAAGATCTCGCTTCCATTCTCTTTCAGGGTCTGATAGAGGATTTTTGCATCTTCTCCCTCATTTTTATAGACGATGACATCGTAAGTGGCATTTTCTTCACTGTCGGTCGCCGCCGGTACAAACAGGCGTTTCATCGCTACATCCAGTTTAATGATTCCCAGCTGTGAGCGGCTCAGATGTTCGGTATCCAGCTCTTCGATATCTTTCACCAGAGACAGAATCGGTTCCGAATCTTTTAAGGCAAAGTAGGAAAAGCAGTCGTCTTTCATTGCCCTTTCCTGCAGATACCACACTTCTCTGCTCGCCTGCTGCATCATGGATGCACGCCTGCCATATATTTTACAATCCTGCACGCTGGAATAGATCATGCAGTTTCTCACTTCGCTTTGTTTCTCCAGCAAAAGAGAGTTATTCACTTCTTTGCTGACCAGTTCTCCTTTGTCGTAGGGGTTTAGCGTTTCATCTGTCAGTGTACTTAAAATCACCGTATTATTCGCGATCACTTCCAGGCTGTTTCGGTACTGCTGCAATTTTTCTTCTATGTTTTTCATATACTGAGAAGTAATCTGATCATGGTAATCCTGTACCTCCGCCTGTGCGGTGCGATCCAGCTTATAAAACAAAAATATACTGATGAGCAGGGTCGGAACCAGACTGGCAAGCAGTGAAAATACCAGTAGTTGTACGAAGATTGATCTTGAATGTATGCCTTTTCCTTTCATCCTGTGCTCCTGTTTTCTTTCCCTTTTTTTAGTTCTGAATTGTCATATACATCTTAACGTAGAAAAATCCACTGTTGCAATAGGAAAAACTATTGCTCACAGTGGATTTTTCTACGATTGGGGAAGTTTTTGGGGGAGTAAAATGTGCGGGTGAAAGATTGATAAAGCGGGACGCCCATTAAAGGTTTAAAAGATGTGGTGGACAGGACGCCCCCGCCGGAAAGTCCGCTCCGGCTGCAGTTGCGTCGGCGGGAAATACTAATGCTGCGGTTCGCTGCTAAAAACATGAGAGAAAATCCATAACTCGCTTCGCTCAAACAATGGATTTTCTCTCATAACGCAGCTCATCGCAGCATAAGAATTTCTCCGCCTCCTCCACATGTCAGCGCGGTGCGGACTTTCTGGTGGGGGCTGGGTGTGGTAACAGCAATTGTAGGCGGGACTTTTTCACTGATGCTGGTATTTGACCAGCCTACTAACATAAGCAATACAAGGAAGCGCCCGACGAAAAAGCAGGCCAGGCTGACATGTGAGGCAGCTGTAGAAATACTTATGCCCCGGGAATCTGCGTTATGAGCAAAAATCCATTGTCTGAGCGAAGCGAGTTCTGGATTTTTGCTCATGCTTTTAGCAGATTTTCGGAGCATTAGTATTTCCAGCTGCCGCAACTGCAGCCGGGACTGTCTTTTCGTCAGGCGCTGGAGTGGTGAGAGGTCAAATTATTACTCTATCACTGCTCTGCTGTCATCTCTGCCTGAATCGTGTCCTCCGTAGCGGCCATCGCCTGGAGCGTCATGGTAAGAAGCTTCTCCAGGTCCCAGCCAAGCTGCTCGGCTCCGCGCTCGATCACCTCACGGGAACAGCCGGCAGCAAAGCCTTTGCTCTTATACTTTTTCTTCAGGGATTTAAGCTCCATATCCTTCGTGCTCTTAGACGGACGCATCAGAGCTGCGGCCCAGATAAGACCGGTCAGTTCATCCGCTGCAAAAAGCACCTTCTCCATCTCATGCTCCGGAGCCACATCCAGCGTAACGCCGCCTACGGTAATTCCATATCCATGAGACACCACAGCATGAATGATATCCTCTCCCACACCACCTTCTCTCAGAAGCCCCGGCGCTTTCAGGCAGTGCTCCTCCGGATAAAGCTCAAAATCAATATCATGAAGCAGACCAACGATGCCCCAGTATTCCTCCGCATCGCCGTACCCCAGCTCCTTCGCATACCATCTCATAACAGCCTCCACCGTCAGAGCATGCTGAATATGAAACGGGTCCTTATTGTACTTCTTCAATAACGCCAGTGCGTCTTCTCTTGCTATGTAAGTCATGTTTTTCATTCTCCTTTTGCCTCACCGGGCCGTTATTTTCCTTCTATCTTAGTCCTTCCAGGAAGCGATGACAAGGGCTGGGGACTTATCTTTTTTCTATTGTTGGTTATAAGAAAAAGCTTTGTCTTTTATCTAACACACTCCCTCGTAATCTCTTTCAAGCTGGACACGCCGCACATTTTCATCGTGTCCTCCAGCTCGGTGCCGATTTTTTCAATGTAGGAGCGGACGCCTTCCTGTGCTCCGCCGTAGACAGCTGTGACGAAGGGCCGGGCGATGACAACGCCATCGGCTCCAAGGGCCAGGGCTTTAAAGACATCAGCTCCGGAGCGGATTCCGCCATCCACCAGAATCTTCATGGAACCGTTTACAGCTGTTGCAATCTCTTCCAGTACCTCCGCCGTCGCTGGGCACTGATCCAGCACTCTCCCGCCGTGGTTGGAAACGATGATGGCTGCCGCCCCTGCCTCTTTCGCCTTCAAAGCGCCCTTCACCGTCATAATTCCCTTCACGATAAAGGGCGTTCCGGCCATCTCGATGATCTCCCGGAGTTCCTCCACAGTCTTGCTTCCTGCAGGCAGCTCCATATTTTTCAGAAATGGAAGACCTGCGGCATCGATATCCATAGCCACCGCAAAGGCCCCAGATTCATGAACCAGCTCCATCTTCTCCCGGATCGTCTCCAGATTCCAGGGCTTCACCGTGGGAATCCCGACGCCCCCTGCTTTTTTGATAGCCGCCGTGGCCGCCACCATCACATTGCTGTCCACACCGTCCCCGGTAAACGCGGCAATACCGTTTTCCGCGCAGGCGGACACCAGAATATCATTATAGGCCACATCATCCAGGCAATCCCCATAATGAAGCGAAACGGCTCCCACCGGTCCTGCAAAAACAGGATAACAGAACGTTTTTCCAAAGAGCTCCAGAGAAGTGTCCACAGGCTTGTTTTCTGCGATGGTATCCATTTGTACACGGATCTCTTTCCATTTGTCGTAGTTTCGTACGGCAGTATCCCCGATCCCTTTGGAACCGGGCCCCGGCATCTGATTTTTACAGGCTCTTCCATTACACTCCGGACAGGCCTTACAGAATTTGCCGATCCGGTCTTTTGCTTTTATGATACATTCGGAATAATTCATTTTTCTTCGTTCCTTTCTCGTGAGTTTCTTTCTATTATACCGATTTTCTCCAAACAAGTCAAAAAACGGCACCACTCAATCATTTTTCGTTGAGTGATGCCGCTTCCATTCTGTTTTTTATGAAATTCTTCCATTTTCCATCTCGTACACTTCGTCCGCCACCTGCATCGTGGACTGGCGGTGAGAAACCAGAACTACCGTTTTCTTATCGCAGGACTCACGGAGAGATTTCAGGATGATGCCTTCATTTAGGGAATCCAGATTGCTGGTAGGCTCATCGAGGAGCAGAAAGGGCGCATCATGGAGAAAAGCCCGGGCAATGCCGATCCTCTGCTTTTCTCCGCCTGACAGGGTATCTCCCAGTTCGCCGACCTTTGTATCATAACCATCCGGCAGGGTTTGAATAAAGTCGTGAATCGACGCCTTCTTTGCCGCTTCGATGATCTCCTCCCGGGAGGCTCCCGGCTTTCCGATCGCGATATTGTTGGCTATGGAATCATGAAAAAGGTGTGTTTCCTGGGTCACATAGCTTTCCATATCCCTTAGCTTTCCGGTTGGAATCCTCTTGATTGGCTGACCATCCACCTGGATTTCTCCCCGGTTTACATCCCAGAACCGCATCAGAAGCTTTAAGAGCGTGGATTTTCCACTGCCGCTGGCTCCGTGTATTCCAATCACCTTTCCCGGTTTCAGATCGATCGAATAATCCTTTAAAATCACTTCATTCTCATAGGCGAAAGTCACATGGCTGACTTTTGCACCACGAAAAGCTTCCGCTCTCTCTTTCCCTGTCACCCCGTCTCCCGGCACTTCCTCTACCATCGGAGTCTCCTCCAATATAGAAAGAACCCGTTCCCCGCTGGCCAGCGTCTGATTCAAGTTGTTGGAGAGGCTCGACAAAGCCACCACCGGCCCAAAAGAGCCCATCTGGGCAACCGTACAGATCACTACTGCCTCAAAGCTCACGGCCCCCCTCTCATACAGGCTCAGCATCAGAAACAACATCCCAAAGGAAAAAAGCAGAATTACCAGATTGGTCACGGCCCGCTGACTGCCTTCCATACGGCTCAGTTCTTTCTGCATCCGGCCAAGAGATACCGAACGTTCTTCCATCTGCTGATTTCGCTTTTCTCCATAACCGTACTGAATGGTCTCATCCAGACCACGCACAGACTCCAGCACAAAGCTGTTCAGTTCTCCGAACGCATTGCGGTATTCCATTCCTTTGTCACCGCTCCGTTTTCCATTCCACAACGGAATCACGACTCCTACGAAAAAATAAGCGATCAGCGCAAACACCCCCGCACACCAGTGATACCGTCCCATAAAGCAGACCATGAAAACAGAGGTCAGAACTGCAATCGCGATCGGCGAAATGGTATGGGCATAAAAAACCTCCAGAAGTTCGATATCCGTCGTAATGATCGAGATCAGGTTTCCCTTGTCACGCCCTTCCAGTTTTGCCGGACAGAGCCGCCTCAGGGCCGCAAAAACTTTGTGGCGGATCACTGCCAGCAATTTGAACGCAATAAAATGATTGCAGTACTGCTCCGCATAATGGAAAATGCCCCGCATCACTGCAAGCAGAATCAGCCCAAAAAACAGCCTCCCGGAAAGTGCTCCGCCTCCTGCCACCTTCATAACGGCCTTCGACGCTGTAATGGTCAGGAAAATCGCACACAGATAGCCGACGGTTCCGAGCAGAATGGCCGTCAGCATAATGTGGAGCATGGATTTTACCAGACCAATGAGCTGACCCATGATCTGAATACCGCTTCGTCTTTTCTTTGTACTGCTCATAAGTCCGCCTCCTTTGTGTACGCTTCGAGTTTTCTCTGGCTCTCATACAGTTCATAATAGCTGCCCTTAAGCCTCATCAGTTCCCCGTGGGTCCCTGCTTCCGCAATCCTGCCTTTTTCCAGCATGAAAATACAGTCCGAATCCACGACGTTCGCGAGGCGGTGGGAGATCAGCAGCACCGTTTTGGTCTTTGCCAGTTCCCGTATGACTTCCATGATCATCTCTTCGCTTTCCATATCGATATTGGAAGTCGCCTCGTCAAAAATATAAACCGGGGTATCATGTAGAAGCGCCCTTGCCAGCGCCAGTCTCTGTTTCTGTCCGCCGGACAGATTGCCAGCCTTTTCCGTAAGCGGTGTCTCAAGACCCTGCTGCGTATCCAGAAAGGCCAGCAGATTCACTTTTTTCAGTGCCGCTCTCATCTCTTCCGCGGTTGCCTCCGGTTTTGCCATCCGAAGATTTTCCTCCACCGTCCCTTTCCAGAGATAACTGTTGTGCGTCACCACCGTGATATACGCCATCAACTCTCTTTCCGGAATCCTGGAAAGCTCTGTTCCGCCAAATTGAATACTGCCCTGATACCCTTTATTTTTCCCGCTCAAAAGCCCCGCGATGGTACTTTTACCACAGCCGGAGGTTCCCACCAGCGACACAAAGCTTCCCGCTTTCAGTGTGAGAGCGATTCCTTTCAGAATCTCCCTGTCTTCTTCATAAGAAAAATGTACCCCTGCAAAACGAATATCCACCGCGCACTTCGGAGCCTCTGCTGTTCCCTGCTCCGGTTCCGGCATATCCAGAAGAGAAAAAATCTTGTCGCTGGCCGCCATTCCGTTCATCGCGATGTGAAAAAAAGAGCCCAGAAGACGCAGCGGGATAAAAAACTCAGCCGCCAGAAGAAGAAGCGTCAGGACACCGGCCAGCCCGATCTCCCCACGCGCAAATTCGCGGAGCGCTTCGATCATACCCACAGCTGCACCCCCATAGGCCATGATATCCATCACGCTGGTGGAATTGAGCTGCATGGTCAGCACCTTCATCGTAATGCTCCGAAACTGCTGTGCTTCCTCGTCCATTTCCTGCGCCTTCTGCTGATCTGCCTGATAAATCTTCAATGTAGTCAGTCCCTGCAGATTCTCCAGGAAGCTGTCACCCAGTCCTGTATACACGCTCCAGTATTTGTCAAGAAGCCGTTTGGCGATCTTCTGCACCACAACAATGGAGAGTGGGATCAGCGGCACACAGAGGAGAAGCACTGCACTTGCTTTCACACTCACTCTGGAAAGTACCGCAAATAACGTCACAGGAGCCAATAAACTGTAAAACAGCTGAGGAAGATATTTCCCAAAATAGATCTCCAGCTGCTCCACGCCCTCCGAGCTCATCTGCACGATCTCAGAAGTCGCTGTCTGTTCCCGGTAAGAGGCACCCAGGCGAAGCAGTTTTTCATAGATCTTTTTTCTTAAGATCCGTTTTACATCCACACTGGCTGCATAAGAAGCCCTCGCCGCCATCCGGTCACAGACAAAGCGGATACAGACGGAAAGGACCAGGATCAGCACGGTCCGTCTCAATACTGATCCCTCTGTCTTTCCGGAAAAGGCGCTCTCCAGAAGACCCGCCGCGGAAAAAACGGCTGCGATCTGCGCCAGCAGTGCCGCCCACTGCCAGAATACATTCTGGATGATATACTTTTTTGCCTGGGAGAGAAGAGCCATCAGTCTTGTCTTAATCATTTTCTTCTCCCTCCCCGGTCTTTACCATTCCAAAGAAATAAACCACATGGCAGAGCCACACGACTACCAGGCAGATCCTGCCGACAGGCACCTGTTTCATCATGAGAAAGCCGACTGTCATCAGAGCCGTCACCATTCCCACAATGGAACACTTGGTCTTTAAAGTCATTGTCTTCTTTTCCACAAAGCTCTCCAGATGCTTCTTGTATAACTGCGTTCCCAGAAACCAGCGATGAAGCCGCTCGGAGCTTTTTGCAAAGCAGAACACCGTCGCCATGTAAAAAGGAACCGTGGGCAGGATCGGCAGGACAATCCCCACCGTTCCAAGCCCCAGGCAAAGAAATCCAAGTATCATCCAAAAAAAGCGGACCGGATTTTTATTCACGTTTTTTCCTCCATTTTCTCTGTATGTTTTGTTTTATCTGGTAAAGCTGGCTTTTTTCAAAGCCAGAATATCAGCAATGCGGTACTCTCCGGCATGTGGACGCAGCCAACGCTGCATGTGACTGTGATGGCCACTCTGCCTTTGATAATTCCTCTGCTGTTCTGTATAAACCGGCAGGCCTCCAGCGGGATATTGACTTTGTTGCCCCGTATCTCCGCTTTGTGAAGCCTTCCGTTACATTCGTATTTCAGGGAAGACAATTTTCCTTCCATCTCGGCATGATCCACTCTGGATATTGCATTCATTTTCTGGATGCTCAGTTCCAGCCAGCTTCCACGCTTGTTATGCCGGAGCATGGCCTGTCTCTCAACCCCCCTGTCTGCCATGGAACGTTTCCGAAGCTGTTCGATCTGGCTGCCCGCCTGATAAATGGCGATACACACTGGCCAGCTTCCCCATGCCAGCATATCATCCAGAAAACTTTCTTCCTTCCAGATCACCGGTTTGGGCACATGCTGTACCGATGAGCGGTCGCTTCGCACGATTTTTCCAAGGGTTGCACAGTCAAGATTTTCAATCAGTTTTCTGAGGGTCTCTCCCTGCGCCTCCTCATCGATTCCAATCCTGGCCAGATAATTTTCTGTCTCATCGATCAGCTTCCGGTAACGGTCCAGCATCATCTTTCCCACTGTGGTAAATTCATATTTTTCATTCAGAATTCCTTTTTCACAGCAGCTTTTCAGGTAACGGCTGACTGCGGGATGGCTGACGCCGCATTTTCCTGCGATCTCCATGACCGTTCCACGCTTCCATCCGACTTTTTCCAGTTCCATCAGATACCTGATCTGAAGCAAAGATGGAAGGCCTGTCTGTTGTACTTCTTCTGTTGTTTTCATCTTTCACCTTCCGTTCAGGAGATATGGACATTCAGCTCTCTGCATGCTTTTTCCACAGGAAGATCTCCTTCTTTTACAAAAGCAATCAAAAGCTCTCCTTCTATAATGGGATCTGACGGACAAATGATAAATTCAAACGCCTGTGCAGGTATGCATATGGTACACTCCTTTTCTTCTGCCTGGAGCCATCCGGCATCCCGGTCCATATACCACAGCTTTTCCGACTGGCTTTCTTCTTTCCGGATCAGCTTACAGGTGCTTTTTTCCTTGCTGATCTCCAGCGTGATCCATTCCTTATACCAGAAATATTCCTGCGCCAGTTTTCTCGGACACAGCCGCTCCATCTCATAGATCCCCATTCCCATTTCATAGGTCCCCGGCTCATAGCGAAACCGAAGATCTGAGTGATGCAGGATCCTCTCGCTGGGTACGCCGCTGTTTATAAACTGACAGATGCTTTCTACCGTCTTCTCCCCTGCCACATGTTCTATCCGGCAGGCGTCTTCTTCTGCATCCTCCGGCTTTACACCGGCCAGCTGAAGAAACTGCTTGAAGGTCTCATGACGGTATCCCAGCTCCTCCCCTCTGGCGATCCCAAAAGAAGTCAGCTGAATCTCATCTGCATTTGCAAGCGGAAAGATGTAACCGTATTCCAGCATTTTTTTCAGATAGTAGGTACACTCTCTTCTGGACAACTGAAATTTTTCACACAGCCGGGATGATGAGAGCGGGCAGCTGTTTTTCCTCCAGTGGCAAAGCTGTTCCAGCATATTTTCCACCGTCTCGCGTTTCGAGCAGGGCATTCCGCTCGCCAGATCTTCCGTTAATTCTTGTCCTTTTTTCTCGTTCATATCAGCTCCTCGTAAGTCACGACTAATCAAAAGTTTTATATCATAAGTAGGTATTAGTGTCAACAAACTTTTGTTGATTCGTACTCATCGGTTACGGTTTTGGATGGTAAAAAATGGCTTATTTCCGGGATTTTTCAAAAAAGAAGAATAAAAAAACGCTCAAGTTGTCTTAATCTGCATGAGCGTTTTTTCATCCTGATAGAAGTTTCAGAATAGTTTTTCCGGGTCTGTGGTCTGTTCGTCGATACACACGGCATGGACGGTCATACGGGAATCATAGCCGTTTCCGGTGCAGGTGGAGAGGGTCAGGATATGGTCGCTGCTCTCTGGATGAATCCCGGTCTCGATCAGGGAATTTTGCAACAGCTCATCAAAAGCCACTCTCACATCCGTGAACCACCAGTCTTTTTTCTCTTCGCGGGTGTCCTCGGTGGTCGTTTCTGTGGTGTTCCTGGTGGTGATGGTACTTTCACTTTTTTCTGCATCAGTTTTGTCAGTTTTGGCCGTTTCTCCGACAGTTTCTATTGTATCCGCTGCTACTTCGTCCGGATCGGCCTCCTGAATCTTCAGAAATTTCTCTTCCAGGGTCTGGTAGGTGTCGGCTGATTTCCTGTTGTCTAGTACCGTGAAAATTAAGTATCTGCTATATTGACGCAGGATGATTTCTTCATATGCAAGGCGGAGGAATGAGGCGTAGCGGTGGCTACGTCGATTGACGACAACGCAGCAGATGAAAAATCAGACAAGTCAATATGGCGGTTACTTAATATTCACTGTGCTAGATAGTCCGACAGGATATGGTACAGCGCCGTCCCGATCAGAACCACTCCCACCAATCCCAGCAGGAACTCAGGAAGGTGACTGTTTTTCTTTTTCATCGTATGGTATTCTCCAGTTTGTTTTTTCTAACTTCTCTCTGAGGTATACCATAGAGGGGAGTTTACTGTCAATATTTTTTGTCTTTTCTTAGATTATGCGGCGCAAAAATCTGATTGGTTTTACTTTTCTATTGTTGCTTTTTATATTGCATATATCAAGTTTTACTATTATAATAAAAATATAATATGCTTACCCAGGGAGCTGGGGGACGTGCTCTCACCCGATCCGAGACCTTACGGAAGAGGTGATTTTATGAGTACATATGAGGAATTTATGGTCATTATAGCGATTGCAAGCTTAATTGTATCGATTCTGAATTTGACGCATAAAAAATAGCCGTCCCGCTCTCGACAAAGTTTGGACGGCTACTTTTTGTAGGAAGTTTTAATTTTCGCCGGGTCGGGTGATCTGCACTCACCTTCCGGCTCCCTTGTTAAACATATTATAAATCCATTTCGTTTATTTGTCAAATCTTTATTTCATTATTGCAAAGGAAATGACTGCTATAACAAATTTATTTAACCTATAGGCTGCACCATAAAATAAATTATATTTTTTCTCTTACAAAGTTGTGATACATTTAAAAACCGGATAAAAAACGGCCTGCACCTTTGCGGTGAGGCCATTGGTATTTCCAAATCGAATGAGTATTTACTGGAAAGGGCTTAGCCAATGAGTATTTTGGATTTCATTGCAGTCGTGAGCTTTGGACTCACCTGCTTCTGTGCCGGATACACATTCGGCACAGATAGCAATAAGATACAAAAATAGCCGCCACCTTGACGACTATTTTTATCCCCTATGATTATTTCTGCTCCGCTGCCGCTTTCTGGATATCCAGCTCCCGTTCTACATAGTGGCCATCGTGGAGGTAATCATCGATGGGGGTTCCTACGATATTGTTCCAGTAGTTGTTGGCCAGGGTCAGTACGGCTGTGGTGACGATGAGAACCAGGGTCTCCTCATCGTATCTTGCCTGCAGGGGCTCGTAGACCTCGTCCGGCACATGGTTCGGGTCTTTTACCAGAGCTGCTGCAAAATCGAGAAGCTCCATCTCTTCATCGGTAAATTCAAAATGGTCAAAATCCTTGATTCCCAGCTGATCCTCCAGCACCCATTTGAAATAGTTTCCGCAGATCGGGCATTCGTTTCCGGAAGAAATCGCATAGCCAAAGAGGATCTTTGCCCGGTTTCCGATCTTTTCTTTCAGCGCTTTGTCCACCGCATAGGAGCCTTCCTCCAGAGAGGTGAAGGATACTACGCTATGAAGAAGCGTTTCCTTCATATTTGTGATGCGGTAGCCCTGCTCGATATGGTGGTCGATGGCTGCCTGCTGCTCCGGGGTGGTATGTGCTCTGTCAATTCTTGAAATCAGTTTTTTTCTTTCCATAATGATAAGTCTCCTTTTCTATTCTGCAAGGCCCATATGGAGCTTTGCGTTTTTTTCAATTCGGGTAAAGATCTGTGAAAAGCCAATGCTTAATATAATGTAGAAAAAGCCAACCAGTGTGTAAGCTTCTATGTAACGGTATCCGTACTCCGCCTGGAGCTTTGCCGCCGCCATGATATCTACCACCGAGATTGTGAAGACGACGGAGGTTCCTTTCAGAAGAGCCAGGAAAAAATTAAAGTAGTTCGGCAGCGCCACGATGATGGCCTGGGGAATGATGATCCGGAAATAGGCCTGCCGTTTTGTCATCCCGAGGGCATGAGCCGCTTCCATCTGCCTCATATCCACCGAATTTAAAGCGCCCCTGACGATTTCACAGAGGAAAGCTGAGGAATACAGGGTCAAAGTCCCGACAGCGGTCACATTTTTATTCATATCAATGGAACCCCAAACACGTTCCCCACCGTAAAAGGTAAAATTGATCAGTTTCGGAATCCCGTAAAAAGCCAGGAAAAGCAGCACCAGAAGCGGAATGCTCCGGAAAAAGGAAACGTAAATGGATACCAGACGATTCGCCACCGGAACCCGATACATTTTCAGCAGCGCCAGGAGAAAGCCCAGCACCAGGCCTGCCGTCACCGGAAAGATCGTCAGGAAAAGGGTCAGCGGCAGGGCTTTGACCACATATCCTGTTGTATCAAAAATAAACGCCCAGCTGAAATTCATTGTACACTTTCCTTTCTCATCTGTTTTTCCAGACGGCTGAAGATAAACTGAATCAGAACGGCCAGGGCCCAGTAGATGATCGCCACAGAAAAATACATTTCAAAGGTTTTCACATGGCTGACATTGGTATCCAGCTGTCTTGCTTTTCCAAGAATATCGAAGATTCCCAACGTGTATACAAGAGCTGTCGCCCGAATAATCGAGAGCACCGCGCTTCCCAGATTCGGGAGGATGACAGCCAGTCCCTGGGGAACGATGATATGGAAAAACTTCTGGATTTCCGTATATCCCAGAGCGTGTGCCGCCTCCAGCTGACCTTTCTGGATGGAATTGTATGCACTTCGGAACATCTCGCTGCTCGTCGTTCCTAGTTCAATCATCAAAGCCAGCACCACAAAGCTGATTTTCGACCAGTTGGATACATTAATAAGCTTCGGAAGACCAAAATATACAATGTACAGAAGGACAACTGTGGGGATTCCGCGAATGATATCCGTCAGAATCCTGAGAAACTTTTTCAGCCAGCCCGAACCGCTTACCTTTCCCCAGGCCACAAGGAGCCCCAGCAGCCAGCCAAGCACCAGCGTGACTGCCGTGATCTCCAATGTAACCGGAAGAGCAGAAAGGATCGCTGGAAATTTTTCAATAATAAAATGAATGTCAAAGTTTTCCCTTACCATAGCTGCCTCCGTCTCTGCTTTTTCCTCTCAGCCCTTACTCTGCTGCAGTCTCTTCCTCGGTACCGGTACCAGTCTCAGTCTCCGCCTCAGTTTCATCTTCCTCTGCCAGAGCAAAAACGTTATATCCGAATACATCCTCGGAAAGTTTGGAGAGGGTTCCGTCCTCTTTCAGTGTTCCAAGAGCCTCATTGATGGCATCTCCCAGCTCGGTTTCTGACTGATTAACGATCGGATAGGTCGGTACCACGGCTACGGGATCGGAAATCACCAGGCCTGCGACGGTATCTTTGTCCTGCAGGTTAAATACCGGGATCAGATCTGCGGACCAGTCATAATCGCCTGACCGGATGGATGCAAAGAGATCTGCATAGCTGAACTCTGTGTTTAATGTATACTCGATCTGTTTGTCCGGATGATTTGCATTCCAGTCATCGTATACAAAGCGGATACCGCCGGATGCATTTACCAGATAGGGCTTCAGTCCCTGATCGAGAGCATCGTCAAAGCTGTTGATCTCTTCTCCCTCTCTGTGGATGATTCCAACCGGCGTATAACCCACGTTGTTTTCCGGCATATAGTAAGTGGCAGTTCTCGCATCGTTCTTAAACAGGGAGTTAATTCCTACCTGATAGGTTCCGGACTGCACGCCCACATTCATGGTCTCTTTATCTGTGATCTCATAGGTGAAGGTGTACTGGGGAAGCAACTCGTCCACGGCCTTGAAGACTTCCACATCATAGCCCTGGGCCTCTCCGTTGTCATCCGCATAGGTGATCGGATAGAAGCCTCCGGCTACTGCCACCTTGATTTCCTTTGCCTCTTCGTCTGCACTGACCGGCAATGCGGCTAATACCAGAGATGCGGCGGCTGCTGTGGTTACAAGTTTAAAAAATACGTTTTTCATAATAGTTCTCCTCCTGCTTTTTGGCTTTTTGTTAAATGTATATCTGATAATCTGCGGGAAAAAGAAATTCCAGAAATTCTCTCGTCCGCTGTTCTCTCGGGTGATTAAAGATCTCCCTCGGCGTTCCTTCTTCCACGATGTTTCCTTTATCCATGAAAATGATCCGGTCGCTGAGTTCCCTTGCGAAGTCGATCTCGTGGGTAACGGTCAGCATTGTGATTCCGTCATTGGCGATGGTCCGGATGGCCTCCAGCACTTCTTTGGTAAGCTCCGGGTCCAGAGCGGATGTTGGCTCATCCAGAAGCAAGATGGAAGGCTGCATGGCAACGGCTCTGGCGATGGCCGTCCGTTGCTGCTGTCCGCCGGAAATCTGGGAGGGATAGCTGTCTTTCCATTCCAGCATGCCTACCTCTTTCAGCTTTTCCAGGGCGATCTCTTCGGCTTCTTTCCGGGATCTTTTTTTCACAATGATCTGGGCTTCCATCACATTTTCCAGAACGGTTTTATTGTGAAAAAGGTTGTAGGACTGAAAAACCATTCCGCTTTTCTGTACCAGCCTGTGGATTGTTTTTCCATCCGAATGCTCCGCATCTGCGGTTACTTCATCGATGGTAATGGTTCCACGGTCCGGTTTTTCCAGGAAATTGACACAGCGCAGAAGCGTTGTCTTTCCGGTTCCGCTGGGACCGATGATGGAAACGATCTCGCCGCTTTTTACTTCCAGGCTGATATCATCCAGAATCGTCTTCCCGCTGAATGTTTTTTTCAGGTGTTCTATCTTTAACATGTTAGCCTCCTATGCCCGAAGCTGTTCCTCTATGACTGCCGCAATACTCTCTTTCGACCGGAAGCCGATGGTCTTCTTTTTCACCGTGCCACCCTTGATAAAAAGAAGTGTCGGTGCTGCCATGACCCGGAAGCGTTTCACCGCTTCCTTTCCCTCGTCGATCCGTATGCTGTAAAACTTAATGTCTTTCTCTTCTTCCGATAATTCTTCTAATACAGGCCCCAGGGCCTGACAGGGACCACATCCCTGATTCCAGAAATCCAAAATAACCGGATGATCTGCTTTCAGAACTTTTTCTTCTATCTCTGTGTCCAGAATTTTCTCAACCATTCTATATCTCCTATTTTCATATGTGTTTACTAGGATTTATGTGTTGTCGCTATTATACAGAACAAAATCGAAAACGTCAATCACCTTTTTCCTATAGCAGGATATAGTTTTTTCTTATAAAACTATAAGAGAATTCCAAAATAAAACACCACCTGCGGCATTCCAGAGAGCGCCGAAGGCGGTCTTTCCTATAAAATAAAAAACGGCCTGCACCTTTGCGGTGAAGCCATTAGTATTTCCAAAATTGAAGTTTACCAAGGAGTTTTTGTTGCTTTATATATTGCATATATCAAGTTTTACTGTTATAATCGAAATATGGGTGCTGCCATAACGGTAGGCGGTTACTCCTCCAACAGAGGGTTGCAGAGTGCCATTGACACTTGTTTTGCAACAACCAAAGTGGAATGGACATTTGTAACCCTCTAATTACATAGAAACTCGAAAGAGTATTCACTGGAAAGGAGGGCTTAGCCAATGAGTATTTTGGATTTCATTGCAGTCGTGAGCTTTGGACTCACCTGCTTCTGTGCCGGATACACATTCGGCAGAGATAATAACAAGATACAAAAATAACCGCCCCAGCCTGCAAAACTGAACGGTTACTTTTGTAAGTAACAAATATGCGGACTAACCGTCTATCGGTAGTGCCCTTTTCAATAATCACATTAGCACGCATTTATAGAAATGTCAAGTTCTTTTGAATTTATGCAAAGTTTTTCTTGTGAATACTAGACTTAAACCTATCTTCCGCAAAAAATCTAATATGCTTACCCAGGGAGCTGGGGGACGTGCTCTCACCCGATCCGAGACCTTACGGAAGAGGTGATTTTATGAGTACATATGAGGAATTTATGGTCATTATAGCAATTGCAAGCTTAATTGTATCGATTCTGAATTTGACGCATAAAAAATAGCCGTCCTGACTTTGGCGAGCTGGCGACTATTTTTTAAACTATTAATTTTTCGCCGGGTCGGGTGATCTGCACTCACCTTCCGGCTCCCTTGTTAAGCATATTATAAATCCATTTCATTTGTTTGTCAAATCTTTATTGCATAATTGCAAAGGAAATGACTGCTATGGCAGATTTATTTAATCCATAGGCGGCATCATAAAATCATCTTTAATGGTCTGTATTATTTGCCCGGATAATTGTTATAATTCCAAGCACCAATGCTACTCCTCCAATAATCCCAATCACAATCACTTCCGGAGGAAAATTTCCGATCCGTCCAGCTACAAAGACTGCCGTCGGTCCGTCGCTTCCCGGCAGCATGAAAGTCCATGTGCGCGTTATAAAAAGCTTCAGTGCGTACAGCAGCATGAACATACCCGCAATGCACAACACTCCGCCGCCGGCAATCCTTTTAACCATTCTTTTCCTCTGACTCCTCGCAATCTCAAGACTCGCTATGATTCCTTCATCAGAATGTTTTTCTTCATCCCGTGCACAGTTCATCAGCTCCGTCAGTGTGATCCCAAGCGCGTCCACCAGCGGTTCTAACGTATTGATATCCGGATATCCAATCCCCGTTTCCACCGGCTCACCGCCTTGTCTGTCACATGCAGCCGCTCTGCGAGCTCTGCTTGCGTCATCTGTTTTTCCTTCCGCAGATCTGCGATCACATAGGGATGAAAGAAATCTCTGACGTGCAACTTCTTTTTTGTCTGAAAAACAAAAAAACGGAAAACCTTGATTTCCAAGATTTCCCGGCTTCAGTAACAGGGGATGAGAGAATCGAACTCCCACTAAGAGTTTTGGAGACTCCTGTCATGCCATTTGACCAATCCCCTATGGATTTGCGTTACTCATATTTTATAACACATTTTTTCAGGGATGTCAACGATATTTTTGAAATAATTTGAAAAAATTAACGCAATTTCTACATTTTCCACACAGTCCTGCTTTTTCAGCCACTCTGCTGCTGCCAGGGCATTGCTCTGATGGCGCTCCATCCGAAGTGCCAGAGTTTTCAGGCCTCTCAGACAAAGCCAGCTCTCAAAGGGGGCCAGCGTGCCGCCGGTCGTTTTGGATATCAGACGGAAATGCTGAGCCAGTTTTTGATCCTTGCTGCAGAGGAAGCCGCAGATCGTATCGTTATGGCCGCTTAAATATTTTGTGCCTGAATGAATGACTACATCTGCTCCGAGGCTTAACGGATTCTGGAAGTACGGCGTCATAAAGGTATTATCCACGATCAGAAGAGCGCCTGCTTCTTTTGCAATCTCAGCCGCTGCCCGGATATCCGTCACATGCATCATGGGATTGGTGGGCGTCTCAAAATAGATGGCCTTCGTATTTTCTCTGACTGCCGCCTTCAGAGCCTGAAGATCACTGGTATCCACATATTCGACCTCAATGTTATTTTTCGCGCTGATCACAGCCGCCAGCCGCACCACGCCTCCATAGAGGTCTTCGCCGCAGATCACATGGTCTCTCGGCTTGAAATATTCAAACACCGCCGCAACGGCAGCCATTCCGGAAGCAAAAGCGACAGTATCACAGGCTCCCTCCAGCGCGGAAACAGTCTCCTCCAGAAGACCTCTCGTTGGGTTGGACTCTCTGGTATAACCAAAACCATTTGGATTATGGCCCGGCGTCAGATGACTGAATGAGGCGGTCTGATAAATCGGATAGCTGATGGCATAATTCTGGTCCTTCACTGCATGTTCTTTGCCATGCACACAGATGGTATCCATTGATTTTGACATAACGTAAAACCTCCTTTTTCTGCCGTTATTATACGCAGGGAGGTTTTGAAGCGTCAATCACAAATAACCTATAGCTCATCATAGGAAATTTATATAGGCAACGCCCTACAAAGGATGCCTACGAATTGCTTCGCTGCTCTGCAGTTCACGCAATTCTACATCTTACAGACTCCGCAGCACATCCTTCAGCGTGCGGACGCCGATAATCTCGATGCCGTCTATTTTTCCCATGCCGCGGATGCTGACCGCTGGCATGATAACTGTGTGGAAGCCCAGTTTTTTGGCTTCCTGGACGCGCTGGGCGGCCTGGCTCACGGCACGAACCTCGCCGCTTAAGCCCACCTCACCGAAGACAATCGTTTTCTCGTCGATAGGCTTATCCCGGTAGCTGGAAAGAATCGCCATAACGATGCCAAGGTCCATGGCCGGCTCGTTCATCCGGATGCCGCCAGCGATGTTCACATAGGCATCGCAGACGCCAAGGCGGAGACCGAGACGTTTTTCCAGAACCGCCATCAGAAGGTTGACACGGTTATAATCGGCTCCGTTGGCCGTACGGCGGGGCATCGGAAGGTTACTCTGGCAGACCAGGGCCTGGATTTCCACCAGAATTGGCCGGGTTCCCTCCATCGAGCAGGCCACCACGGAACCGGAAGCGTTCTCCGGCCGTCCGCTCAGCATGTATTCCGAGGGGTTTGGCACCTCTACCAGACCTTTTTCCTGCATCTCAAAGACGCCGATCTCATTGGTGGAGCCGAAACGGTTCTTCACTCCCCGGAGCACCCGGTAGGAAGCGTGGCGGTCTCCCTCAAAATAAAGGACTGTATCCACCATATGCTCAAGGACTCTGGGGCCAGCCACAACGCCCTCTTTCGTCACATGGCCCACGATAAAAATCGTGATGCCTAAGACCTTCGCCAGCTGCATGAGGATTCCCGTGGCCTCGCGGACCTGGGAAACGCTGCCCGGAGCGGAATTGACGGACTCGCTGTACATAGTCTGGATGGAGTCGATGACCACGATCTCCGGTTTGCTCCGTTCCAGAATCTCCCGGATGTCACCGAGATTGGTCTCACAGAGAATCAGAAGATCGTCACCGGCCTCGCCCACCCGGTCGGCCCGGATCTTGATCTGCTGGGCGGATTCCTCTCCGGAGATGTAGAGCACTTTTTTTCCCCTGTTTGCGAGGGTCTTACACACCTGCAAAAGCAGGGTGGATTTTCCGATACCCGGATCGCCGCCCACCAGCACCAGCGAACCGGTGACGATGCCTCCGCCCAGGACCCGGTCCAGCTCTTCCATTCCGGTGGAAATCCGGAGATTTTCCTGGGGCTTGATACTTACGAGGCGCGAGGGCTCCTGAAGCTGCATCCGTCTCGTGCTTCCGGCAGCTGCGGAGGTCTTTGTGCCGGTCGTTTTTACCACGGGTTCCTCCACGAAGGTGTTCCATTCCCTGCAGGCCGGGCACTGGCCCATCCATTTGGCGGACTCGTAGCCGCAGTTCTGGCAGAAAAATGCGGTTGTTTTTCCTTTCGCCATTTGCTCCACTCCTTTTCTTTCATGGAAAAAGGCTGGCGGGAGTTGCTGTCCGCCAGCCTTTCTTAAATTATTCAGAGCCATCTCGATTCCGCTTCGCTTCATCTCGATGTGGCTGCTCGCCACATAGCTTGCTGGTCAAAAGTGCTCATTCATGCAAGCATGAGTCACACTTTCGTCCAACAAGCTGCATGGCTCTGAAGAATTACATTTTTTCGATTTTAATAGAAGCTTTTCTGGAGGGATCCAGCTCTACACTCAGAGCCAGCTTGCCACCCAGGTTTGTCTTCATCTCGCCGATCTCTTTCTCGTCAACGAATACCTGATAGGAAGTATCCTCCTCAAGCTCTACGGTGATCTGTGCATCTACAGCTCCCTCTACCTGGAAGGTCATGCCATTCTCAGTTACCTGCAGATGATCCACGGTGGTTCCCGGAACGGACTCATAAACGAACATGCCGTTGCGCTCCAGTTTGGTGATCTCCTTGAAGGTTTTTACTTTATATAAATCTCCCTGATGCTCGAAATCCTGTTTTTTGGATTTGCTTTCCAGTTCGTAGTTTCCAAAGCTTAATGTACCATCTGCTTCTGAGCGGATGAGTTCGCTGATTACTGACATCTCTTATGTCCTCCTGATCGTCTTTCTGTTCTTCCATTATGCAAGAAACGCATGTTATCTCTCAACGGCCGCCCGAAAGACAGCCGCTGAAATTTGAATCTCATTTAAAATTTTATCATAAATCGTCGTTTTTTTCCAGTTCTTTATGGTTCTTTACCACGAATTTCACTTCTTTTTTAGAAACGCCCACGGCAACAGTATCTCCGGCTTTCACTCTGCCCTCCAGAATCTCCTGGGCCAGAGCGTCCTCCACCTTGGTCTGGATGGCCCGTTTTAAGGGGCGGGCTCCGTATTTCTCATCAAAACCGGCCTCTGAAATCAGCTCTTTCGCGGAGGGCCGCACCTCCAGCGTGATATTCAGCTGCTCCTTGCACCGTCTGGAAAATTCATTCAGAAGGATACCGGCGATCTTTTTCACATGGTCCTTATTCAGTGAATGGAAAACGATGATCTCGTCGATTCGGTTCAGAAACTCCGGCTTGAAGATCCGGCGCACCTCTTCCATGACATTGTCCTTCATCACCTGATAATTCCGCTTCTCATCGTCCACGGCGGCAAACCCAAGCTTCTTCGGCGACATGATGGAGGACGCGCCTGCGTTGGAGGTCATAATGAGGATCGTGTTCTTGAAGTCCACCTTTCTTCCTCTGGAATCGGTGATGTGGCCGTCATCCAGCACCTGAAGCAGGATGTTGAACACATCCGGATGGGCTTTCTCGATCTCATCAAAAAGAATCACGGAATAAGGATTTCGGCGGACCTTCTCGCTGAGCTGGCCGCCCTCCTCATAGCCCACATAGCCTGGTGGGGAACCTACCAGCTTGGAGACGCTGTGCTTTTCCATATATTCGGACATATCGACGCGGATCATGGCCTGCTCGCTGCCAAATACTACCTCCGCCAGTGTCTTGGAAAGCTCTGTTTTTCCGACGCCGGTGGGGCCCAAAAACAAGAAGGAACCGATGGGTCTCTTCGGGTCCTTAAGGCCCACTCTGCCACGGCGGATGGCTTTCGCCACGGCCTGAACTGCCTCATCCTGGCCCACCACCCGCTGATGAAGGGTGTGCTCCAGCTTCAGGAGACGGTGGGATTCCTTCTCTGCCAGACGCTGCACCGGAATCCGGGTCCAGAGAGCCACCACCTCGGCGATATCCTCCTCCCGGACTTTCGTGGCGTTCTCACCGGCTTTTTTCTGCAGGCGTTTGCGCTGCTGCTCGAATTTCTGCCGGACCTCCACCTGTTCCTTCTTATAATCTGCAGCCTTGCCGAAATCATTTTCCACAATCGCAGCTTCTTTTAACTCTTCCAGCTCCTCCGCCCGGTTTTTCAGTTCTTCCAAAGCCTTCGGAATCTTGTAACCCTGGAGCTGCTTTCTGGCGGCTGCCTCATCCAGAAGGTCGATGGCCTTGTCCGGAAGGAAGCGGTCGTTGATATAGCGCTCGGACAGGGTGACTGCCGCCTGGACCGCCTCGTCAGTGATCACAACGCCGTGATGTTTCTCATAAGCCTTGCGAAGGCCTTTGAGGATCTCCACGGTCTCCTCCATCGTGGGCTCCTCCACGGTCACAGGCTGGAAACGCCGCTCCAATGCAGGGTCTTTCTCGATGTATTTCCGATATTCCTCGATCGTGGTAGCGCCGATGAGCTGGATCTCGCCGCGGGCCAAGGAGGGCTTCAGGATGTTGGAGGCATCCATGGCTCCCTCCGCTCCGCCGGCTCCGATGATCGTATGGAGCTCGTCGATGAAGAGAAGAACCTCCTGGCTCTCCTCCGCCTCCTTGATGACACGCTTGATCCGCTCCTCAAACTCTCCCCGGTATTTGCTTCCTGCCACCATACTGGCCATATCGAGAGTCAGAAGTCTCCGGTTCTGTAAGGGAGCCGGAACTGCGCCCATGGCGATCCGCTGGGCCAGACCTTCCACAATGGCAGTCTTTCCAACGCCCGGCTCGCCTACCAGACAGGGATTATTCTTGGTCCGGCGGCTCAGGATCTCCATGATCCGCTCAATCTCCTGCTCTCTTCCCACCACAGGATCCAGTTTTCCCTCTTCTGCCAGGGCAGTGAGGTCCCGGCTGTACTGCTCCAGAGTCGGCGTATTTCCACCCTCACTCCGGTTTGCATTTCTGGCTCCCTGGTTCATCTCCCGGTAAACCTCCTCCGGGATGCCCATGCTGTCCAGAATGGCCCGATAAAGCTTCTGGAGATTCACGCCCATCGTGTGAAGAAGCCGCGTAGCCACGCACTCCGGATCCTTGATGATCGTGAGCAGGATGTGCTCGGTTCCCGCCTGCTCCATATGAAAAAGCTCTGCCTCCCGGACACTGTTTTCCAGGATCGCGGAAGCTCTGGGGGTGTAACCCTCCCGGGATGCCAGTCCCACGCCGCCTTCCGGGGCGATGAGCTGGTCGATGAGGCTTTTAAGCTTCTCCTCCTCCACCCCGGCTCCGATCAGAACCTGGGCTGCGGTTCCCTCCCCCTCTTCCAGAAGTCCCAGAAGAAGGTGCTCGGAACCGATATAGCTATGGCCTCTCCGTCTGGCCGCCTTCGCGGCAAGCTTCAGGGCACTGGCTGCTTTCTTTGTAAACTGCTCCATCTATCGTCCTCCTACTTGTCGTCATATCCGTCAAAAATTTCATCCACCATATCGTGGATTTCCTGCCTCGTGATGTTCTTGCATCTGCCTTTTGCCAGCAGTACTCTTAAGTTCTTCTGCATTTCATCCAAAGCCTGCAGCTTATCCACATCCAGACTCACGATGGCTCCCCGACGCCGGTCGATGGTCACAAAGCCTTCCTGCCGCAAAACGGAGTAGGCCTTATTCACCGTATGCATGTTGATGCCGATATCCTCAGCCAGCTGGCGCACGGAGGGCAGCACGTCTCCCTCCCGCAAAGTGGAGGTGGCGATGCCTAAAATAATCTGATTGCGAAGCTGGATATAGAGAGCCTCGTCGCTTTGAAAATCAATCTTTATCACCATATTTTACCGCGGAACTTTTGCCCGCGCTTCACCTCGTTTCTGTTGTTATACACATAATAGCACAGATACCTCCTGATTGCAAGATACAAGTTCGCCCGCCTTTCTATAGTACAGTAAATATTAAGTAACCGCCATATTGACTTGTCTGATTTTTCATCTGCTGCGTTGTCGTCAATCGACGTAGCCACCGCTACGCCTCATTTCTCCGCCTTGCATATGAAGAAATCATCCTGCGTCAATATAGCAGATACTTAATTTTCACTGTACTAGGCACGAAAAAAGGAGCTTTCGCTCCTTTTTCCTCATGATCAAAGCTCGACCATGGTTACATCTACATCTTTTTTCTCGCCGTCAGCTGCTCCCTGGTTCTCCGGCTGTGCTTGGGGAGCAAAGGCTTCCTCCATGCTGGGGACCTGCTGCTGGGGAGCCTGATTTACTGGCTCTGCCTGCTGGTAAGGATTCTGCTGCTGGTAAACCGGCTGCTGTGCCTGCTGGTAAGGGTTCTGCTGGTAGACCGGCTGCTGCTGCCAGGTCTGCGGTCCCTGCTGCCAGGTCTGGGGTGCCGGATCCTGATAATTCATCTGGCGGCCATCCTGCTCCGGCTGATAAGCTCCATTGCCGGAGTTCTGGTAAGCATCTTGCTGCTGCTCGGGCTGGTTGCCTTTTTTCTTATTGCGTTTTTCTTCTTTCGCCCGCTGTTTTTCTTCCTTCTTGACCTGCTTTTTCTCCTTGCGGGTCATGGGTTTCGCGGGTTCTTCATAGTAGTTTCCGTTGTCTCCGTAGGTTTCCTGGCCGTAACCGCCCATGTTTGCTCCCATCTCCTCCATGTCGCGGAGATCATCCTTGAGATCCTTATTTCTCAGAATCTGGTTGATGATGATGAAGAGAAGCAGAACAGAGAAAGCGATCAGTCCGTAAATGATCTTCATAGAGAGATCCAGACGCTCTTTGTAGGAATTTACCTGATTGTTCAGCTTGATATAAGCTTCGTTCTGGGTGATCTCCGTAGCCGGAGTCTCGGTAACGGCCTGGGTAGGCGCCTCGGTCGGTGCTTCCGTCGCGGGCTCGGTCTCACTCTCCGTCTCCGGAGCCAGGCTCTCATCCACAGATACATGAAGTGTGTAGGTAAAAGCGCTGCCATTCTCGGCGGTGACAGTGATCAGTACGGTTCCGGTTCCGTTGTCCAGGGTGGTTCCCTCAATGGAAGTCACGGAAGCGTTGGAATCAGATGTTGTGGGGTTCAGGATCAGTTCTGTGGTTCCCGGTGCTACCTTTACGTCGTACTCCCAGGTGCTGTACACAAAATCCGGAGAAACGGTTCCGTTCTCCACATTCAGTGCGGACAGAGAGTTATCAGAGGACGCCAGCGCCGTGACACTCATCATAAAGAGAAGGATCAGGCCAAGGATCAGCGCGCCCTTCCAGTTTTTCTTTGTTTTGTTCATAAATCTTGTACCTCTCTTACTTTCAAGCCTCGTCGATGGCTTTTCCAATATCATGACGATAATACTTGTTGTCAAAATCAATCCATTTGACAGCTTCGTAAGCATTGGCTCTGGCAGCTTTCAGGTTTTCGCCCTTTGCCGTCACACCCAGCACACGGCCGCCGTTGGTGACAATCGTATCTCCGTCAAATTTTGTTCCTGCGTGGAATACATAGTATCCCTCTTTTCCCTTGAAGTTTTCCAGTCCGCGGATGGGCAAGCCTTTGTCATATTTCACCGGATAACCTTCACTTGCAAGAACCACGCAGACAGCTGCATTGTCCTCAAACTGAAGATCTACCTCATCCAGTTTTCCATCGATGCAGGCCTCGCAGACCTCCACCAGATCATTTTTCATCCTAGGAAGAACCACCTGTGCCTCCGGGTCGCCGAAACGGGCGTTGTACTCCAGCACGCGCGGGCCTTTTTCCGTCAACATCAGACCGAAGAAAATGATTCCCTTGAACTCACGGCCTTCTTTTGCCATGGCATCCACCGTTGCCTGATAGATGTATTTTTTGCAGAAATCATCGACTTCATCCGTATAGAAGGGGCTCGGTGAAAAAGTTCCCATTCCGCCGGTGTTCAGTCCCGTATCGCCGTCTCCTGCCCGCTTGTGGTCCTGAGCGGAGGTCATGGTCTTGATGGTCTTGCCGTCCACGAAGGAAAGGACGGAAACCTCACGGCCGGTCATGAACTCCTCGATGACCAGACGATTTCCGGCAGAGCCGAATTTCTTGTCGGTCATGATCTCCTTGACGCCCTCTTTTGCCTCATCGAGGTTCTGGCAAATCAGAACGCCTTTTCCGAGAGCCAGGCCGTCGGCTTTGAGAACGATGGGGAAATCAGCATTTTCCAGATAAGCGAGCGCCGCCTCCGCGCTGTCGAAGGTCTCATAGGCAGCTGTGGGAATCTGATATTTTTTCATCAGGTCCTTGGAAAATGCTTTGGAGCCTTCCAGGATGGCCGCATTTTTTCTCGGACCGAAAACCCGTAAGCCCTGGGCCTCAAAGGTATCCACGATACCACCCACCAGAGGATCATCCATTCCCACAATCGTAAGATCTACGCTGTTTTCTTTTGCAAATGCAGCCAGCTTGTCAAACTCCATGGCTGTAATAGGAAGACATTCTGCATACTCTGCGATACCGGCATTTCCCGGCGCGCAGTAAATCTTGTCTACTTTGGGGCTCTGAGCCACTTTCCAGGCAATGGCATGCTCTCTGCCGCCGCTGCCAACAATCAATACTTTCATCTTTGTATGCTCCTTTATCATTCGGAGATCACTGTCCGGTGATCCACTACCTTTACTTTTCCGTTTGCAATCAGATCAATGGCCTTCGGCATGATGACCCACTCAGCCTCCTCCATGACACGGCGCTGGAGAACCTCCGGCGTATCGCCGTCCTTGATTTCCACAGCCTTCTGGAGAATGATCGGGCCGGTATCCGTACCGTCGTCCACGAAATGTACCGTGGCTCCCGTTACCTTCACGCCGCGCTCAAGAGCCGCCTCATGAACCTTGAGTCCATAATAGCCGGTTCCGCAGAAGGAAGGGATCAGGGACGGATGAATGTTGATGATCCGGTTTGGATAGGCATCCACCATGATCTTCGGGATGACCACAAGGCAGCCGGCCAGCACCACAAGATCCACCTGATAGGACTGGATTTTCTCAAGGAGAGCCCGGTTGAAGGCCTCCCGGGTCTCATAATCCTTCGGGGACACCACAGCCGCGTCGATACCGTTCTGCTTCGCCCTCTCAAGAGCGTAAGCAGAGCGGTTATTGCTGATTACAACGGCGATCTCAGCGTTGGTCACGGTTCCGTTTCCAATGCTGTCAATGATCGCCTGGAGATTGGTCCCGCCGCCGGAGACCAGGACTGCCATTCTCAGCATACGGTTACTCCTTTTTCTCCTGCCTCGATGTGACCGATGACATAGGGAGTCTCGCCTGCTGCTTTCACAGCCTCCAGAACGGTATCTACATCCTTCGGATCGATGGCAAGCACCAGACCAATACCCATGTTGAAGGTATTGTACATCATATGCTCCTCGATATCTCCCTCTTTCTGGAGCATGCGGAAGATGGCCGGAACTTCATAGCTGCTCTTCTCGATGACAGCGTGAGCGCCCTCCGGAAGCATACGCGGAACGTTCTCGTAGAAACCGCCGCCGGTGATGTGGCTGCAGCCTTTTACGGTAACGCCTGCCTTTTTGATGCTCTTCATGGTCTTTACATAGATTTTGGTCGGAGCCAGAAGGGCCTCGCCAAGGGTTTTTCCAAGCTCTTCATGGTAGGTATCCAGAGTCTCTTTGTCCATCTTGAAGACGCTGCGGACCAGAGAAAAGCCGTTGCTGTGAACGCCGCTGGATGCGATTCCGACAAGGGTATCGCCTGCTTTGATGTTTGCTCCGGTGATGAGATCCTTCTGATCTACCACGCCAACTGCGAAGCCGGCCAGATCATACTCATCTTCCGGATAAAAGCCCGGCATCTCGGCAGTCTCGCCGCCGATCAGAGCTGCGTCGGACTGGATGCAGCCGTCAGCCACACCTTTTACGATGGAAGCGATTTTCTCCGGATAGTTTTTGCCGCAGGCAATGTAGTCCAGGAAAAACAGCGGCTCGCCGCCTGCACAGGCAATGTCGTTCACGCACATAGCCACACAGTCGATACCGACGGTGTCGTGTTTGTCCATGATAAATGCCAGTTTCAGTTTGGTACCCACACCGTCGGTTCCGGATACCAGCGTCGGATGCTCCATGCCTTTGAACTTGTCCATGGAAAATGCACCTGAGAATCCACCGATCCCGCCAAGCACTTCCTCGCGCATGGTTTTCTTTACATGCTCTTTCATAAGCTCTACTGATTTATAGCCAGCCTCGATATCTACGCCTGCCTTCTTGTAATCCATTTGTAAAGTCCTCCTTATTTATCTGATCTCGTGTTTCTCTTAACGCCTTTTCGCATTATTTGTTCATGTATTCCTTATATCCGACCTTGTCAAGCTTCTCGGCTTTGGCCACTACCTGCTCTTTCATCTCCTGGGAGTATGCTTTCAGTCTCTCAAGAAGCGCCTCATCAGAGGTAGCAAGGATCTTGGCTGCCAGGATACCTGCGTTGGCTCCGCCGTTAATGGCTACCGTCGCCACCGGAATGCCTGTGGGCATCTGAACGATGGAGTAAAGGGAGTCTCTTCCTCCCAGAGAGGTGGTGTGCATGGGAATACCGATGACCGGCATCGGGAAAATTGCCGCGCACATTCCCGGCAGATGAGCCGCCATACCGGCTCCCGCGATGATCACCTTGAAGCCTTTGCTCTCAGCGGATTTCGCATACGCAAAAAACTCATCCGGTTCTCTGTGTGCAGAAATAATAGTCATCTCATAATCGATTCCCAGTTTTTCCAGGATATCCGCAGCTTTCGCCATAACCGGCATATCCGAATCACTGCCCATTACAATACCGACTTTTGCCATGATTCATAATCTCCTTTAAGTATGTATATTATTTTTTCAGTTCCTATCCTGTTATTTTACTAACTCTTACTGGCATTGTCAACTGATCTTCCCTAACGCTTTTCATAAAAGTTCAGAGCCACCTCCAAAATGCTACGCATTTCGTCGGTTTGGCGTATCCGCCAAATAGGCTTCAAGACAAAAGTGCTCATTCATGCAAGCATGATTCGCATTTTGCATTGAAACCTGCTTGGCTCTGAACAATAAAAAAATCCCACGAACTTTATGAAAGCATTTTCACAAAATCCGCGGGAAATCTTCCTATATAAATAGTTATCCGGCCAGATGCAGGACACCCACAAGCAGGAGGCCGCAGAGACCATAGTAGGAAATAACTGCCACCAGGTCGTTGATGGTGGTGATCAGGGGACCGGAAGCTACAGCCGGGTCCACATGAATCTTCTTGAAAAACAGAGGGATGCAGGTTCCCACCGCCCCGGAAATGACCATGGCCAGCACCAGGGAAAGGCCGATACAGCCGGACACCGCGTAAGCAAAACCGAAGGTCTTGCCCTTGAAAAGCGCGATGTAAAGACCGATGATCAGGAAGGAAAGGACTCCCAAAATCACACCGTTGGAGAAACCGATCCGCATTTCCTTCCATACCAGCTCCAGCTTCTGTTTGCCGGTGAGGGACTCATCCATCAGGACACGGATGGTAACAGCCAGGGACTGGGTACCCACATTACCTGCCATGTCAAGGATCAGAGACTGGAAGCACATGATGATGGTCAGCTGGCTGACCACCTGCTCAAATACGCCCACGACGGAGGATACCACCATGCCAAGGCCCAGCAGTATCAGAAGCCAGGGGAGACGTTTCTTGATGCTCTCCTTTAAGGGCTCCTTCAAATCCTCCTCTGCGGTCAGACCTGCGAACTTCGCGTAGTCCTCTCCCATCTCGTCATCGACCAGCTCTACAATGCTCTGAGAGGTGATGACACCCAGAAGCTTGTTGTCGTTGTCGAGCACTGGAATGGAGTTCTCGGAATAATCCTTCAGTTTTTCGATACAGTCATCGATCTGCTCCTGGCCGTAAACGTACGGGTAGGAGGTCACGATCTGATCTTCCAGAGGGGATTCCTGCCGGGCGATGATGAGATCCTTCAGATCGATGGCTCCATAGAAAGTACCATCCTCTGTCACCACAAAGATTGTGGAGATGTTGTCATTTTTTGCCGCCTGATCGATGAGGCCGCTCATGGCCTGTTTTACCGTGAGGTTCTCACGGATCACGATGCAGTTGGTTGTCATGCGGCTACCGATCTCCTCGTCATCGAAGGAAGCGATGACTGCCATATCTTTTCTGGCTTCCGCATCCATGAGATCGATGAGAACCGGCCGTTTTTCTTTGGAGGTCATCCGCAGAACGTCCACGACTGCATCTGTCTCCATACCGGAAAGGATAGCTGCCGCTTTCTTGATATCCATCTCATCGAGGTAGGCAGCTGCCTGTTTTTCATCAATGTGTTCAAAAATATCGGAAAGCATCCCAATGTCGAGAATGCGGTACACTTTCCGTCTTTCCGTGATCGTCAGCTCCGGAAACACCTCTGCCAGATCGTTCTCATGATAATCTTCCAGTTTATCACGCATGATCCCCGGTGAGGCGTTGCTTCTGACAATGTCAAGGATTTCTGATTTGTAATCTTCCTGTACGTTGTTTTCCATTTCGCCCTCCTGTTTTGTCTACTTACTTTACATGATGTTGGGGTCAAAAGGTCTTTTGCCCCCAACTGATGCCTACGAATTGCTCCGCTGCAAAGCAGCTCCCGCAATTCTACAAACATTCGAAATTCGCTGATTTACTGCGTAAATCGCTACTTTCTCATGTTTGGCGGGTCTCAAGTTCAAAAGCCTTATCATGCAAGCATGAACGGCTTTTTGACCTTTTGACCCTGGCATCTTTACATTTGCCCACGCAAAAAAGATGCTGCTGTCGAAAAAACACTTTCGACCATGACATCAAAAGAAATGAAGAACGATTCGTCCTTCACAAACAGTTGCAGTTATAGCGATGTTCAGGCTTGGAATTTGAAAACAGAACAGGAAATATCAGAGTGAACAGAACAGACTGCCGCTCATTTCCCGTTCCATATTTCTACTTCGCCCATGACTGTCGCAACCGTCCATTCTGTTCACCTGCCTTTATCTTTGAAATGTTGGAAAAAAGACGAGCCGGGAGTTTCCCGACTCCTTTGCTATTATATTACCTTTCCCCGGAAATTGCAACATATTCCAAATACTGTTCTTGCAATTATCAGCCCCAATCTGTATAATATTGGAGTAACAGAGCAGAGAATCTCCGAATTGAATAGTCAAACTACACAAGCTTGCTCGTGGTAGGCTGATGATTCAATTTGGGATGGGCGGAACGCCCATAAGCCGCAGACAAGAGCTGCAACAGCAACGGATAATGCATGCAACGCATGCATGGGTCTGTGGCTTGCTGATCTCGTACTTGCTGATTTCACACCAGAAGACACCAACTAAAGGAGAATATATATGAGCGTAGCAGTCATGACTGACACAAACAGCGGACTTACCCCGGCGCAGGCGAAGGAACTTGGCGTTTATCTTCTGCCCATGCCCATCCTCATCGACGGAAATGCTTACTATGAGCATCAGTCCATCACCCCGAAGGAATTTTATGAGAAAATGCGGGCCAAGGCAGATATCAGCACCACCCAGCCCTCCCCGGCTGACCTGATGGATCTCTGGGAGGAGATCTTAAAGACCCACGACGAGGTCGTACACATCCCCATGTCCAGCGGTCTTTCCGGAAGCCATGAGACTGCTGCCGGTTTCGCCAGAGAATTTAACGGCCGTGTCCATGTGGTGGACAACCACCGGATCTCCGTTACCATGCGCCAGTCCGTTCTGGAAGCTCTCCAGATGACGAAAGACGGAAAAACAGGAGCTGAGATTAAAGCTTACCTGGAAAAAGACGGCCTGGAATCCAGCATCTACATCGCTGTCAATACCCTGGAATACCTGAAAAAAGGCGGCCGTGTCACCGCTGCCGGCGCTGCCATCGGCACCGTCCTCAACATCAAACCGGTCCTCCAGATCCAGGGTGGAAAGCTGGATGCCTACAAAAAAGTCCGCGGCATGAAAGCCGCCATCAAGGCCATCATCGACGGCCTGAAGGAAGATGAAACCGTCCGCTTCAAAGGCCAGAAGCTTCTGATCCGCGCCGCTTACTCCGGAGACGACTCCGTGGGCGAGATGTGGCAGGCAGAACTCCAGAAAGCCTTCCCGGATTACAAGATTGAGAAAGATCCCCTTCCCTTAAGCATCGCCTGCCACACAGGCGCCGATGCCCTGGGTGTCGGTATCATGAAGGATATCATCCGGTAAATTATTTTTCCGAAAAAACAAACGCCGTGAAAGACAGTTTCGTTTCTGTCTTTCACGGCGTTTCTTCTTATTATAAATATCCCTTTATTCGTCCAGTGGCTCGTTGAGCTCTTCCGTTACCGGCAGGACGAAGCGGCCATTCTCGATAATGGAGATTTCGCTTCCGTCAGCCTTAATGACACGGACAGCTCCCAGTTCCTTATAGGGCACGGTAATGTCGGTGTGACAGCCGAAGTAAGCTTTAGATACATCTTCTTTTCGGAGAATGGAAACCTCGTTGTCCCGGGCGATGATCTCCTTGCCGTCCGGATTGTAAACCGGACAGTCCTCGCCCCAGCTGTAGCAGGTATCGCCCACAGCGAAATGCGGTCCCATCTTTTCCGCAATCAGCACCGGCAGCTGATCGCCGATGCCATACTTCTCAGACACAGCGTAGGCCGTGGTGTTTGTGCCAATCGCAAACTCACCGATGGGAAGGCTCTCGTGGCGGTTCATGATCGTCTCTTTCAGATACTCGAGGTTCTTCTCCTCAGAGTCAAAGTTGGAACAGTGATACTCTGTCACCATACCATCCCGGAATACCACCCGGAGATCCTTATAGTAAAAGCCGGCCAGGAAGGTCTCGGTCACTTCCAGCACACCATTGGTTCCCGCAAGCTTCGGTGAAGTGAAGACCTCTCCCACGGGAATGTTACAATCCGCCACGCAGTTTTCAAAGATCGTCTCCTTTGCAGGATCCTTAAGCTCATGGAGAGCCACGGTGATATCCGTATGGTTCGCTCCTCTTCCCAGCACATGAACCTTCACGCCCTGATCCAGGGTGTCGATAATGGTCTGCTGAATCGTCTGATATTTCTTATAATCCAGCGTGTTGATCCGGATAATCTCGCGGAAGATCTCCGGGAACTTCTCTCCTACCTCCGGTGTCGGAAAGCAGAGCACGGTAAAGCCGGTCTCCTCACCGTTGATGTAGCGGTTCCGAAGCTGGGCCAGATCATTCTGATATTCCAGCGCAAGCTTCTGCTGCCGCTCGGAGAGATGGCAGGCGCTCTCTTTGTCCACCGGAGCAAAAGGCTTACCGCCGAAGACCTCCTGGCAGGCCGGACCTGCAAACACAGCCGCCAGCTCTTTGTTCTTCTCATAGGCCGTCCGCATGACGCCCAGTCTTCTCTCGTTATAATTTCCATCCAGGAAAAGGGCCTCGTCCGCCCGGTGGTCATAGGCAAACTGCTTGTTGGGGATGCCGCCGCAGTAACCGACCGGACGCACGCCCGGGGCTGCCCGGTAGATCACAGGCTCCAGTCCCATGGCCCGGAAATTTTCCACCGCTTTTCGGATCATCCGCTCGAAACCAATGACAAAACGCACATTGACGGTCTTCTTTTTGGAGAGGTCTTTCCGGCTCTGTACAAAATACAGGCGCAGGCCTTCGCTGTATACATCTGCCATGCGCTGAACAGTCTCCTCCGACAGCTGGTTGATGTATTCCGCCATCTTCAGCTCATTATCGGAAATATACTCGCCATATTTATAGAGATAAGAGAGGTCGGAAAGATCTGCTTCCATCAGGATCTTCTTGGCAAAATCGTGATCCGGATTAAGCTGATCCTCCAGCCGCTCCGTCAGGAAAAGCTCACTGTAATCGCTCTTGAACCAATAAAGGATCTGCTGAATCTCCCGGTAGGAGGGAAGCTCTTCGCCCTCAAAGGCATTGTATACTTCAATGAAAAGCTCTGCCAGAACCACGATCTCCTCCAGCCGCTGCTCAAAGGCGCTGACGATCATCGTCCGAAGTTCTGTATACAAAAAACACAGGAGTCTGCTGTGGGTCTCACCCAGCTGCTCCAGGGCGTAATCCGGGTTTGCATAGCTTTTCTCATAATGTTCCGGAAGAATATCCTGATAGAGACTCCAGTTCAGAGTCTGCCACTCTTCCAGTGTATACTTTTCTGTGTGACCGTTTTTTATTTCGCCGTAGAGACCTTCCATAGTCAGGATAAAACCGGCGGTTCTTCTGAAATAAGGCTGATAGGCTTCCGGCACCGTAGCCTCCCCGGCGATCTCACCGATCCGCTCCATGGCCAGAGCGAAACGCTCCCGGAGCACGCCGTTTTCTTCGTTATTTTTCGTTTCCATGTTCTACCTCGTTTTGATATTTCCGTTTTTTACATTTTCATCCAGAATGTTTTTTGTATACTCCCAGAGAACCTCGCTGCCTTCATGTACCCGGGCATCGCGTTTCAAGATCTGATCAATGTATACCGTATGACTCGTCCAGGAAACGCCGCCTGCAGCGTCGTTGAGGATTGCCGGCTGGATCTTGTCCAGTGTGTTGGCAAATTTGGACTCCGGTGTCTCCATGGCCTCGAACTCATCCCAGAGTTCTCTTGCCATTTTGGCCTGATCCGGAGGAAGAAGGTTGTAGATCCGGTCTGCGGCTTTCAGCTCCCGCTCCTCCTTGCTCTTATTCGCCTCCTCGTCGTAAGCATAGGTATCACCCGCATCAATCTCCACCAGATCATGCATGAGTACCATCAGCATCGTGTGAGCCACATCAATTTTCTCATTGGAATACTCTGAGAGAAGGGCACACATCACAGCCAGATGCCAGGCGTGCTCCGCATCCGTCTCCTGACGGCTTGCATCGGTGATCAGTGTCTGACGCTTAATATTTTTCTCTTTGTCAATCTCCAGAATAAAGTCCATCTGTTTTTTCAGTCGTTTCATATCCATTTGATTTTCCTCCAAATCTAACTTCCCGTTTAGATCAAGCCACAGACCCGTGCTTCGCACTCTCGCTGCATTCGCAGCTTCTGCTCTGAACTGCTGTCTAAAAAAACGCCGCAGAGCGACAGTTCCGCCCTGCGGTGAGGTGACTACATTTACGATACGCCCAGCAGGATCACGAAGATCCACAGCACCAGCGCCACACTGCTGACGATGGAACCCGCCTTGGAAAACGTATACAGGATATGTTTTTCACGGAAACTGGTCAGACCGCTGACCAGGCCGCAGAGAGCAAAAACGATTCCCGTAACTCCTAAGGATCCGAGGATCGCTCCCCCTTCACCGTAAGACCACCAGGCAAAGTAAGTCAGCGCGATAAAAATGACCACAGAAATGCTCCCCAGCACCGTGGAGGTGATCCCTTTTCTGGAATGGCGGCGTTCGGAAAATGTATACATTTTTTTCTTAGCCATAAATATGTCTCCTTATCCGGTCGCACAGGGCAAAAAATAAATACCCGAGCACAGCCCCCAGGGTGTTCAGCATCAGATCATCCACATCAAAGGTCCCCACCCGGGTCACAAGCTGGGTACACTCCACCAGAAGGCTGAAGGAAAAGCCCAGAAGCATCACCCGGAAAAAGCCCCGCATCCTTCGGCTGATCACCGGCAGGATCGCCCCGAACGGCACAAAGGCCAGAACATTTCCTGCCAGATTGATGAACACTGCTTTAAGCCCCAGAAATTCCCGGTAGTTCCAGAAACGGCGGATCTCCAGAAACGGAGTCAGATTGTAGCTGAATTCCCGCTCTGCCGTCCTGCCGTATTTTTCCGAAAAGAAGAGAAAATACGTCAGAACTGCCAGATAGAGGAAAAACAGAATCACTCCGATCACCCTGATTCTATTTTTTGTTGATTTTTTCATAATTTAAAATTTCAGAGCAGGATTCCCTTTTTCTTTTTCAGAAGATTTGCTCCGGAAACGATCAGCAGGATTCCGCTGGCGATCCCTGTCACCAGAGTCACGATTCCAACTGCAATATTCAGTGCTCCGGTATTTTTCATGGCCTTATAAATCTTTTCGCTCATGGAAATTCCTCCTTCTTGTCTGCTTATTTTGCTCCGTACTGCTCATAGTATGCGTCGATGGCTGTTTTGATGCCATCATCGATAACAACTTTTCCGCCGCACTCTTTGTTGTAAAGGTGCTCGGTCACTTCTGCCATATTTACGATGGCATTGGCCGGGAAACCGTATTTCTCCTGGATTTCCTCCAGAGCGCTCTTCGTTCCCTGCCCTCTCTCCATGCGGTTCAGAGATACGATCAGCCCTTTGATCTCTACTTTTCCCTGGGCCTGGATGATAGGGAAAGTCTCCTCGATGGATTTTCCGGAAGTGGTCACGTCCTCAATGATCACCACGCGGTCGCCGTCCTTGATGGGGCTTCCCAGCAGGATTCCCTTGTCTCCATGGTCTTTGACCTCCTTACGGTTGGAGCAGTAGCGGACATCTTTTCCGTAAAGCTCGCTGATTGCCATAGCGGTGGCAACGCTTAAAGGAATTCCCTTGTATGCCGGTCCAAAAAGAATATCAAAATCCAGTCCGTAATGATCGTGAATGGCCTTCGCATAATACTCACCCAGCTTGCGAAGCTGTGTTCCTGTGGTGTAGGCACCTGCATTCATAAAAAACGGTGATTTTCTTCCGCTTTTCAGGGTGAACTCACCGAACTTCAGCACGTCACTGGCAACCATAAACTCGATAAACTCCTGCTTGTAGCTTTCCATTTATTGAAACCTCCTGTGTTTTTCCGATTTTCTTTCTTATTTTAACATAAGCTTTGGCAAATAACAATCCTTTCCGAAAAAAGCCCGCATGTCACTTTCTGACACGCGGACTTATTGTTATTTGAGACCTGTATATTGAAAATCCTGAAACAGCACTGCATTTTCTCCCACGGCAAAGATTCCCGGCCGCAGGCTTAAAAAACCATTATAGGCATGCGTATTCTGGCTGGCCGTATTGATCACATAATTCATTTTATGATAGCTCACACCATCTTCACTGTAGTAGAAAGAGACGTACTGCTCTTCGTTTCTCATTTTCAGCCAGTAGGCTTTCTTTCCTGTTTCTTTTGCTGCCAGGCATTGTCCAAGGCGGTAAATTTTTAAACAGCCATTTTTTAAACTGATGGCATTATAAATCTTATCATCATATTGTAAAATGATTCCCGCTTCACAATTCTTTTCCGGTGATACATGTATTGTGATTTCATAACTATGATCGCCTGTAATAATCGTCAGTGGATGTCCCATTCCAATGGTCATATTTACCGCTTTTATAAGCAGTCCTTTTTCAGATTTTTGATACCTTGTCCAGTCCTTTTCTTCCCATGAACGCCAGCCCTTTATCTCATCTCCCTGAAAATCATCAGAAAAGCAACTGTTATCTTCGATTACTTCTCCAACAGGTTTCAACGTAGCTTCATCTGCAGGCTTTGTTACCCGAAACCAACCATCCGCCATAAATTCTACCGGAGACAGCAATAATTTTCTTCCCAACGCATCATAACCTTTTTCATAGGAATGATAGATCACCCACCATTTTCCTTCTATATCTTCCACAAAATGACCATGCCCTTTCGAATGCCATTTTTCTTCTCTGCTCCAGGTATGGACAATGGGATTGTAAGGTGACATTTCCCATGGTCCATACAGATTTTTAGCTCTCGCAGACATAATCATATGTGAAGTAGCCGGCCCCGAGGTTCCGCCATCCGCATAGGTCAGATAGTAATACTCACCCCTTTTAAATACATTGGGGGCCTCCGGAAAGGCACCTTCAATATCCCAGGATTCAGAAATCGGCGGAGCTTTCAGCACCTGCACCATCTCTCCGGCAACCGAAAGGCCATCATCCGAAAGGGGAACCAGATAATTATCCGACAGGAACAAATATCTCTTTCCCTTTTCATCAGCCACATGCCCTGGATCAATATGACCTACATGGAGATCGATCGCTTCACTCCATTTTCCATCGATTTGATCCGACCAGATCACCCAGTTGCTTCCCTCGGCGCAAAAATAGATGTAGTATTTTCCATTCATTTTCAAAATATCCGGTGCCCAGACAGAACCCTCAAATTTTTCCAAGGGATGGCAAAGCAATCTCCAGTTTACAAGATCCTTCGACTCAAAAATTGACAAACCTGGCCGGTATTGGCCGGTAGAAACCGTCAGATAATACGTTTCTCCTTCCCGAAAAACTGCCGGATCTGCATAATCTCCATCCAATATCGGATTCATATAGTAACCATTTCCAAGATCTGCCTTATGTACCAATTCTTTAAACATATTTTTTCTCCTTATCCCTTCAATCCACTGGTAACAACGCCCTGTACAAAATATTTCTGGCAGGTCAGATAAAGAATAAAGGTTGGAATGACGGCAATCAACGCCGCTGCCATCATCGGGCCCATGTCAAGGGTCGCTCCCTGCGATGCCTTCAGCATGACTAGTCCAACCGCCAATGTATATTTTTCCATATCGTTCAGATAGATCAACGGCCCGAAAAAGTCATTCCAACTGCCAACGAAACAGAACAATGCTACGACAAACATGACGGTCTTGGAATTTGGAAGCAAAATGCGCCAGAAAACCCCAAAATAACTGCACCCGTCCAATCTGGCCGCTTCATCCAGTTCTTTTGGAAACGACAGGAAAAACTGCCGTAGGATAAAAACAGAAAAGGCATTCGTCGCAAGAAATGCAGGAACCGTCAATGGCAAGATTGTATTCACCCATTTTAATTTTGTATACATTCCAAACTGGGGAATGATAAGTGTAAAATTAGGAATCATCATCGTCGAAAGAAGAATGGTGAACCAGATATTTTTTTCTTTACAGTTAAATCTGGAAAAACCATAAGCCACAAGGCTGCAGCTTAACAGCGTTCCAAAAATATTAAGCCCCACAATTACTAGGCTGTTTCGGATATATTTAAAGATCGGGCTTATCGCAAACACTTCTTTAAAAGCCCTCAAGCTGAAGGGCCGCGGAATAAAGGTCGGCGGATAATCCACACACTGAGGACCTGTCTTAAATGCCGTAGATAACATCCAGATAAACGGAAGCACAAACAAGATTGCAAGTATTCCCATAACGATGTACCAGATCACAGCTTCCACGTTTCTTCTGGTTTTACTTCTCTTTTTCATCTTTTATCCCCTCCTTTCTGTCAGCGATCATAGACAACTTTCCGGTTCATCAGTTTCATGACTATCACCGTGAGTACCACTAATAATAGGCAAAGAATCCAGGATTGTGCTGCGGCTTCTCCGAACTTGAAGAACAAAAATCCTGTATTATAAATCAGCATTCCATAGGTATAGGTCGCCTTCATCGGTCCGCCTTCCGTCATGATAAAGGGCTGGTTGAATATCTGAAATGCGGAAATCAGCCCCATTACGGTATTTAGAAGGACAACCGGCGAAATCATCGGAACAGTAATTTTTATAAATTTATCCCACTCGGAAGCACCGTCAATCTCAGCGGCTTCATAGTAAGTGAGAGGAACCTGCTTTAGCCCCGCCAAAAAAATCAACATTGCCTGGCCGCAGAATGTCAGATTCATGATAATCAAGGACGGCATCGCCCATTCCGTACTGGTGAGCCATCTCGGTCCTTCTATTCCGATCAGAGAGAGCAGATAATTAAATACACCTGTCTCTGAATTAAACAGCCATATCCATACCATATAAACTGCTGTTCCGGCAGCTACCGAAGGAAAGTAAAAAAGTGCCTGAAAAATTCCGGCTCCTCTATGTTCTTTATTTAAAAGAAAGGCTAAAAATAATGCAAAAATAATACTTGTTGGAACAGAAAATACTGCATACACACAGGTGTTAGTTAAAGCTCTTTTGAAATCCTGATTACTAAAAATTGTACGGCTGTAGTTTTGTACCCCTTTAAACACCGGTGCTGACATTCCATCCCAATCACATAATGCACAGTAAAATGAATAAATCATTGGTCCCACGGTCAGACAAAAAAAGCCAATCAGCCATGGAGATATAAAGAGATAAAAGTATTTTCTCTCTCTTTTTTCTAATATACTTACTCTGTTTTTCATCCCTGACATAGTATCAACTCCTGTTTTAGCAAGACAGGGAAGGATCTCATCCACCCTTCCCTGTCTTTCCTCTTTTTCGCTGTTATTCTATCATTCTGCGTCAAAAATCTTCTGACCTTCAGTCTGTATATTTTCAAGCACGGTTTTCAGGTCTGTAGAATCCGGTTTTAAGATCAGGCGCTCAATTTCAGGTTTGATAACATTATTATTGATCTCCGCAACGGTTCCTGTATTTCTCCAGGTTACACTGTTTGCCAGAGCATCAAGGGCAAGCTGCTTATTGAAGTGTTTTGCACCGTCTGCAAATTCATTCAGGAACTCAGTGTCTCCGGATATTTCTTTATTAACCGGCAGTGAAACAGAATTTGTCTGGATATCTCGGTTTTCCAGTGTCCATTTGATATACTCAAAAGCAGCATCTTTCTTTTCACTGTTGGCTGAAATAGAAAGTGCATTTGCATACATCTGCGTTCTCCACTGACCATAGGTTTCATTAGTCGGAAGCGGAATCAGATCCCATTCAAAGGAATCCTGTACAACCTTATGAATTTCAGCAATATCCCAGAATCCGATAAGCGCCATTCCGTACTTTCCGGTTTCAAAACCACCGCCGATATCTTTACTGTTCAAAACTGCCGGTGCGGCTTTCTCGTTCAACATCAGATCATTTATCCACAAATCCCAGATATGATATAAGGCATCGTTGTCCGTGGCCTGCATTTTCTTTGCATTCCAGTCATAGATCTGTGTCTCGCCATTTCCGTAAATAGCTCTTCCCCAATCTATAACACCAGCGCCAAGCATAACTCCATACTGTCCTTTTGATTCATCCGTCATCTTGACTGCCGCATCACGAAACTCTTCTTCCGTCCATGATTCTGTAGGAAATTCCAGTCCAGCTTCCTCAAAAAGCTTTTTATTTCCTACCATCACACAAGCGGATGCCTGAAGCGGAACTGCATAAATCTGATCTTCATAAGATAACCCTTCCCACAAATTATCTTCAACCAAGTCTTTTAATCCAGCATTCTCGATCATTCCGTCCAGTGGTTCAAACATTCCTTTTTTTGTATACTCATCACCGTAATCCACTGCAACCTGTACAATATCCGGAAGTGTATTGGATGAAGCATACGCACTCAGTTTCTGAAGATAAACGCTTGGATCAATACCTGTTCCCTTTACCTGAATATCGGTATGAGACTTGTTAAATGCATCAATTGTCCCCATAATCGTATTGATTTCTGACTGATTCCCCCAGAACAGATATTCAACAGTCGTAACATCATCTGCTGATACATTCAGCGGTCCTGCCAAACCGCAAAGCATAGAAGCTACCAGTCCACTCATCAGTACCTTTTTTCCCCAGTTTCTTCTCATTCTCGTTTCCTCCTTTATCTTGGAATTTATCTGATGAACTCATTATACGGGATTACTTGTAATTTTCCTATTTCATATTCCTTGTTGCTTTATGGATAAGATCAGCTTTTTCCTTTCTCTCTATGGACTTTTTCTTATTTTTCATGGATATCTATGAGAATTTCCATTTTGGTACCTTCATTTTCTTTACTTTCCATATTTAATGCAGCTGCCGATCCATAATAAAGCATTAGGCGATCCTTGAGATTTGAAAGAGCCACTGATTTTTGCTCTTTTCCTTTTCCTTCCCTTAATCGTTTTAGTTTCTCATAAGGAATTCCAACTCCGTTGTCCTCTACCTGCAAATGTAAAAACTCATCTTTTTCAAAAATGTGAATGATCAGTATGCATTCTCCCTGTTTTGCCTCAAGCCCATGCTTCATTGCATTTTCTACAAGCGGTTGTAAAGAAAGTCTTAATATATTTCTATCCATCAAATTCTCCTGTACTTTATAATAAACTTGAAACTTATCTTCAAATCTAATTGTTTGAATCAGCACAAACTGTTTGATACATTCCAGTTCCTGCCCAATCGTAACCACATTTTCCTGCCTGAGACTATATCGCAAAACTGCCGATAATGCTGTAGATAGTTCTTCTATCTCTTTCACATCATAACAAACACCTATATTTCGAATACATTCAATTGTATTATATAAAAAATGTGGATTCATCTGACTCTGCAATGCAAAAAGCATAGCTTTTGATTTTTCTGCTTCTTCTTTGTAAAGCCCCGTGGTCAGCTGGATGTTTCGATCCATTAGTTGTTTTACGCTTTCCATCATATGATTCAGTCCATCCGTAATCTGGTTAAACTCTTTTTTATCCATTCTTTCCAGCTTGGCATCCAGATTTCCATCTCCTATCTCTTTCATATGCCTTACACAATTATTTACAAAAGAATTGAGAGATTTCAGAAGCGGGAAGGCAACCATAAACACACACAGCAGAAAGACCAGCCAGACAACCAGCCATCGAAAGCCATCTTTTTCATAAAAGATCCGTTCTTTCTCCGGTGATACCAAAAGAAGCTTCCAGCCATTGGAGCCAATAGACTTCATATTGATCGCATATCCTTTTTTCTGAATGGAAAGGATTCCATTTTCTGCTGTTTCAAGGCTGCTGATGTTTTGCCGAATATCCTCCCAGAGCATTTCCTGCCCTTCGGGCATCAGCATCACTTCTCCTTTTTGATTCAAAAGATAGACCGAGCAGCCATGCCCCTGTATCTTCTCCATTTCCTTTCTCAAAAAATCAGCTTTTACCGTGAAAATACTTGCCCCTATGACCTTATCCTTTGATATGGTATATCCCAGACCTGCATTTTCAAATTTATGAATTTCCCCCGTCATAGCAAAACACAGAGAACTTCCCAACTCAAAAATATCAGAGATGCTTCCGTCTTTATCAAAACTGTTATCCTCGATAAATTCCATCAGCGTGCTGTCATTCTGATACCGCGCATAATAATAAAGCCGGTTGTTCATATCTCTTACATATACGTCCATCAGTTCGCTGTCCAGAAGGGAATAATTATAAAGCATATAAGTAAGGTTTGTTTCCATATCATTGATTGGCGTTAAGATTTCATAGGAAGACGCTCCTGAACCGCTTAAAATTCTCTGCAAATTTTCATTATATTCACAGGCTGACATGATACTGCGTATTTTATAGTATTTTTCCATATAGCTTTTTTCAATTTCAAACAAGTTTTCCTCGCACCAGGCATCATATTTGGCCTGATTGGAATGGATTACGGTAATAACCGAATACCCGCATGCCAAAATAATTCCCAGAACAACGACACAGATCAGATAACCAATCTGCGTTTTTAAAGAGCTTATCTTCCTTCTCCTCATTTTTTCTCCTTATCCTGCTGATTTTCTCTCCATTCCGTCGGTGTAATCCCCGTTAATTTTCGGAAAACTCTGGTAAAATAAAAATAATCGGTATATCCGGAGGCATCTGACACCTCATAGATTTTCAAATCCGTATTTTCCAGCAGCCATTTCGCTTTTTCCATCTTCTTCTCTGTGATATAGTCTTTTATATTTTTATTGAATTTTTTCTTGAAAACGCGGCTGATATAATTTTGGTCCATATGAAAATACTGAGCCACATCCCCCGTAGAAATCTGTTCTGTATAATGCATATCGACATATCTTCTTATATCTTCCGCATCGGCTCCACTGTCTCTGATCTCTGAAAATACCTGTCGCACTCCATCTTCCAGATCATGAACATAATCTTCTGCATTTTTATATTTTTCCATAAAAACTGTCATGGATTCCAACCCGAATTGCTGGAAATAGTCAATTTCCTGGCTGTTCAGATTAATGCAAATATAATTTCCTATTCCTATCAGATCCTGCACCGTATAGTGATTTTTACAAATCCAATCTAAAATCCCTTTCAAAAAAGAAAGAATACTCTCTCCTTTTTCCAGAGAAAGTTCTGTTCTGAGCATATGATAAACAGAATCTTTTTTAGATAGCCTCTTTTGTTTATCGTAAAAATTCAAAATATCGGGTGTTTCCAATAAAAACTGCAGACTGCTATTCTGAGCCTGTTGGACATAAGTATATATAGGATCCTTCGCAGAGAGCAATTCACTTACCCCCAGAAAAGCCATATCTTCATTCGCCGCTTTTTCCATTTTGTAATAAAAACCTGCCAAATCCTGCTCCTTCACAGCACAAAGATAATACAAAAAATTCTTATCCTGAAGAAAAATCACTGAAGACTCTAATTGTTCTTTAAATACATCAATCACTCGGTTCAGATGAAAATAATTTCTGGCACAGCAAAAAATTTGAAACTTTCCATCCTGGAAATCTGTCGACCAGATTTCTTTTGCACAGATCTCACTGTGATATTCCAAAAGCAACTCTTCCAGTTCCCGGCTCTTTCCACCTTTTTTCTGATCCAGTGCAGATTTTAATTTTTCCAGAACCTGTACTAATTCTGCTTTTTTTAACGGCTTTATTAAATAATCAAATGCTCCGAGTTTTAAAGCTTTATGTGCATATTCAAATTCTTCATACGCACTGATTAAAATAAACTCCGGTCGTTCTTTACCCATATGCAAAGACTGCTCTAATAATTCCAAACCATTCAAGGATGCCATACGGATGTCCGTGATCACTGCATCCGGTTTTAACAGTGCGATTTTTTCCAGCGCACTAATACTGTCTGTTGTCGTATAAACAATCTCAAAACCTAATTCTTCCCATGGAATCATTTTCATCAATCCTCTGATAACCCAGATTTCATCATCCACCAAAAAAAGTTTATACACTATGCTCACTCCCTTTATTTTCTGTATCATTACCCCTTCATCTTATCACAATCAAATGTTTATTATAAGAAAAAAACCACAAATCCGTCTGTGGATTCATGGTTTTTTATAATAAGGCTTTTGAAAAGAATATTTTTATTTCACCGCTCCGATCAGCTCATGGATATCTTTCACTCCATATTTCTCCATGTAGGCCTGGATGCCGTCGATGACGTCGATGGTGGCCGTGGGATTTACAAAGTTGGCGGTTCCGACGGCTACGCCGGTGGCTCCTGCAAGGATAAATTCCAGCGCATCCTCAGCGGTGGTGACGCCGCCCATGCCGATGACGGGGATCTTTACGGCGTTGGCCACCTGGTAGACCATACGCACAGCGATGGGGTGAACGGCCGGGCCGGAGACGCCGCCGGTCTTATTGGCCAGGGCGAAGGTACGGCGGTTGACATCGATCTTCATACCGGTGAGGGTATTGATGAGGGAAACCGCATCGGCTCCGCCTGCCTCTGCTGCCCGGGCGATCTCAGCGATATCCGTTACGTTCGGGGTCAGCTTCATGATTACCGGCTGCTTTGCGATCTTTTTGATCTCGGCCGTGAGCTCCTCCACATGCTTCGGATCCTGGCCGAAAGCGAGGAAGCCCGCGTTGACGTTGGGGCAGGAAATGTTGATCTCCATCATATCGATCTTTTCCTCTGCCAGCCGTTCAACCACAGCCAGATATTCTTCCGGCGCATGACCGCAGACGTTGACGATGATCTTCGTGTCATATTTCTGAAGGAAGGGAATATCTCTCTTGCAGAAAACGTCGATGCCGGGGTTCTGAAGGCCGATGGCGTTCATCATGCCGCCGTAAGTCTCTGCCACTCTCGGAGTCGCGTTTCCCGGCCAGGGCACGTTTGCCACGCCTTTCGTCACAACGGCGCCCAGGCGGTTGAGATCCACAAATTCACTGTATTCTTCACCGGATCCAAAGGTTCCGGAGGCTGTCATCACCGGATTTTTCAGCTCCACACCGGCGATATTCACGCGCATATCTGTCATCATAACTCCACCTCCGTTGAAAGGAATACCGGTCCGTCTTTACATACCCGCTTGTTGTGGACGTGGGAATGACTGTCCACCTCTTTGGACTTGCAGACGCAGCCAAGACAGGCTCCTACGCCGCAGGCCATCCGCTCCTCAAGAGAAAGCCAGCACTCGATGCCTTTTTCCTCTGCATAAGCTTTCAGCGCCCGAAGCATCGGGGTGGGGCCGCAGGCATAGATCACATCGGCACTTAAGCCCTCCGCGCAGATTGCATCCAGCACATTTCCTTTGGTTCCGGCGCTTCCGTCCTCGGTAGCGAGATAAACGGTTCCGTTTTTCGCAAGCTCCTCATTGAGGAAAAGCTCATCGCGGTAGCCCAGGATGATCTGCTTCTCTCCTTTGAGTTCTCTGGAAAGTTCCAGCATGGGCGGAATACCGATGCCGCCGCCGATGAGGAAGGCTTTCTTTCCTTCTTCCATCCGATCCAGCGGAAAGCCATTTCCCAGGGGTCCAAGTATCTCGACCTCGTCTCCTTTGGAATAACCGGAAAATTCTGCGGTCCCTTTTCCGGCCACGCGGTAAACGATCCGGAGCTGTCTTTCTTCTTTATTTACTTCACAGATGCTGATGGGTCTCGGGAGCAGACGGCTGCCATCCTGACAGTAAAGATTGATAAACTGTCCCGGCTTCGCCTCTCCTGCCACCTGTTCGGTCTGAAGCCACAGGCTGAAGATCCCGGTTCCGATCCGCTCCTGGCTCACTACTTTTGCACATTCTTTAAATTTTGCCACTTTTTTCTCTCCATACTCTGATAACTGCCAGATGCATTTTTCAACACAACTGGCAGTTTCTTTTTTCTATATTTATCTGTTTTTCAGTGCGCCATCGATATCTGCGATCATATCTTCCACAGCGGCTCTGGAGGCCTCTGCGAAAGCAGCCTCGCCATACTTCGCATATTTCTCCTGCTTCCATGCGGCGATGATACCGCGGGAAGAGTTGACAATGGCTCCCAGTCCGTCTTCATTGAAGAAATGAACCAGATCCTTGCCTTTTCCGCCCTGTGCGCCGTAGCCCGGCACCAGGATGAAGGCCTTCGGCATGATTTTTCTCAGGATTTTACCCTGCTCCGGATAGGTAGCGCCGACAACAGCTCCTACATAGCTGTATTTGTCGCCCATGCATTCCTCGCCCCAGGCAGCGACATGCTCGCCCACGATCTCATAGAGGGGACGGCCGTCGATGAGACGGTCCTGAAACTCTCCGCTGGAGGGATTGGAGGTCTTCACCAGTACGAAAATACCTTTTTTCTCCTCTTTGCAGACGTCGATGAAGGGTTTGATGCCGTCGGTTCCGAGATAGGGGTTCACGGTAGCGAAATCCTCATCAAAACCGGCAAATTTCTGGCTTCCCACCTGTACTTTCCCCAGATGGCCTACTGCGTAAGCTGCGGAGGTGGAGCCGATATCGCCTCTCTTGACGTCGCCGATGACTACCAGATCTTTTTCCTTACAATAATCGACGGTCTTCTTGAAAGCGATGAGACCTTCGATACCGAACTGCTCGTACATGGCGATCTGCGGTTTCACCGCCGGGATCAGGTCATAAACATGGTCTATGATCTCTTTGTTGTACTGCCAGATGGCCTCTCCGGCTCCCTTTAAGGTCTCGCCGTACTCTTTGAAGGCTTTTTCCTGAATCTGTTTCGGAATGTAATTCAGCATGGGATCCAGGCCGACAACGATGGGTGCATGGGTTTTCTCGATTTTACTGATGAGTTTCTGAATCATTGTTCTTTCTCCTTATTCTTCTATTCACTGTTTCATCCGGTCAGCGGCATAAACGATTTTTCCGCCGCAGATGGTCATTTCCACCTCGCCGAAGACTTTTCTTCCGTGGAAGGGGGTATTTTTTCCCATGGAACGGAATTTATTCTTGTCAATCGTGTATTCCACTTCCGGATCGATGATGGTCACGTCCGCGATCTTGCCCTCAGCCAGATTTCCTTTGTCAATCCCTAAGATTCTGGCGGGATTGGTGCTCATCTTGGCTGCCATCTGAAGCGGAGTGATCACGCCGGGGCGCACCAGTTCGCTGATGGTCAGCGGAACGGCGGTCTCCAGACCTACGATACCGAAGGGTGCGTTCTGCATCGTGCGGAGCTTCTCCTCCTCGCTGTGGGGCGCATGGTCCGTCGCGATGACATCCATGATATTGTCGTGAAGGCCCTGCTTTAAGGCTTCCACATCCTCTTTCGTACGGAGAGGCGGGTTCATCTTGTAGTTGGCGTCATTTCCCGGAATATCTGCGGAGGTCAGCGTAAAGTGATGGGGGCAGACCTCGGCGGAAACGTCCACGCCGTCGAGTTTGGCTGCTTTCACCATGCGGACGCTGTCCTTCGTGGAGCAGTGGCAGAGATGCAGTCTCGCTCCTGTCTCTTTTGCCAGCAGAATGTCTCGGGCCACAATCACATCCTCCACCGCATTGGTGATGCCCTTCCAGCCCTTGGCTGCCATGTCTTTATCTGCGTTCACCACGCCTCCTTCCACCATGTTGATATCCTCACAGTGGGCCAGCACCGGAATGTTCAGAGATTTGGCGATCTTCATAGCCTTCCGGTAAAGTCCGGAGTTCATGACGGATTTGCCGTCCTCGCTGATGGCGGGGGAACCGGCTTTTACCATACTCTCAATGTCAGAAAGTTCCTCGCCTCTCATGCCTTTTGTCACGGCTCCGGCCTGAAGCACGTTGATGAGGCCCAGCATTTTCGCCTTATTGTGTACATAGGAGACCCGGTGGCCTTCGTCCATGACCGGTTTCGTGTTGGGCATGGCCACAATCGTCGTGAAGCCGCCGTGGGCTGCTGCCTCAGCTCCCGTATCCACGGTCTCTTTATAGGTAAAGCCGGGGTCACGGAGATGTACATGCAGATCGATGAGTCCCGGCATCACATAACAGCCGGAAGCATCCACGACCCTGCAGTCTTCTCCGGAAGCATCCGACTCTTCCTTATCCGTATTCTGTTCCTTTACTTTCCAAATTTTGCCGTCACGAATCCACAGGTCATAAAGACCATCGCGCTCATTTACCGGATCCAGAAGACGGCCGCCTTTGATCAAAATATCCATATACACTACATCCTCCCACTCTTATAGCAATGTCTCGTACTACAGATTTTTTTGCTCTGAATTTATTCTATCATAGGATAGTGGTGGGGGCAAACTTTTTCTTTTTCAAATTCACAGCAATTTTCCGCATTTGAAAAGGACGGGAAATTTTCCCGTCCTCAGAGCACCGGCTTTTATTTTCTTTTTGCAACAATTGTCGGCATTTCCAGTTTGAAAGCCAGAGTATCTTCGTCTTCTATCGTTACCTGGTCTTCCTTAAAGTTAAACGTAAGTGTCTCTTTTCCGCAGGTCTCGATCTTACGCAGTTCGATAACAAGGACATTTTCCTGCTCCCACCAGGCGCTCGCCAATACCTGGCCAGCCAGCCTTCCCGGAATCAGATTCTGTCTTCTTGAGCCGTCCATTGCAGCCCAGAGATCGAAGGTTTCGTCTCCGTCATCTGTGGAAATACATAACGTATCACAGGTAAAATGAAGCGTAAAACTTTGAACTGCCGACGGAAGCGGCGTTCCTCCCATAATCATTTCCACCCCGTCGCAGCCCAGATAAAAGTTTCCTTCTTCTACCTGATAGCTGCTTCCATCTACTTTTTCCATGTACGGGCTGAAGGGATGATATTTCGGAGCGGGAAGAGAAAGAGCGCTCATACGTTTTTTCAATGCGTCCGACGCTGTCTTATTTTCCCCAGCTGCGGGATTTTTTCGGATTCTCTCAAGAAAAGCCCACATGGTATCCAGGATTGCCTGTGCCCAGTGTGCTCCCGATGCATTCTCGGTAATGGCAATGAGCATATCCAGATCCGGAACAACGATCGTGAACTGCCCCATCGCGCCGTCTGCACGGTATACGCCTTCGGGCTGGCACATCCAAATCTGATAACCATAACCGACAAAGTTATCTCTGGCCTCCGGATTTCCGATCGCCTCTGTCGCCGACTCATTCTGAAGGCTGGTCGCCCGTTTCACATAGTCTTCCGCCAGAATCCTCTCATTGTCCCAGACTCCGCCATTCGCATAAAGCTTCATAAGGCGAAGATTATCCTCGGTGGTCGAAAACAGGCCGCCTCCGCCCATCTCCGTACCGTCCGGCATTTTGATCCAGCGATGGTTATCGGAAAGGATGCCGATCTTATCATACAGGCGGGGTTTCAGATATTCATGCAGTCCAAGTCCTGTTTTCTTTTTGATAATCGCTGCGAGAACCGAAGAACCCACACTGTTGTACATATAGGTCGTTCCGGGTTTGTGTTTTACCGGGGTATGAAGGAAATCATGAAGCCAGTTTACCGTCGGTTCCGGCATCTCGTCCATTCCGCAGCCCATGCAAAGGACATCGTGGATTGTCAGAAGCTTCAGATTTTCTGAGGGGTTCTCCGGTGCTTCTTCCGGGAAAATATCAATCAGTCTTTCATCCAGCTTTAACAGGCCTTCGGTATACGCAATGCCAATCGCCGTCGCCGCATAGGTCTTGGAATGAGACTGCTGGCCATGGCGGATTCCGGGAGCATAGGGGCTCCACCAGCCTTCCGCACAAATTTTTCCATGCCTCATAATCATTAAGCCATGGGGTTCTGTGATCCCGCTCTCCAGCTGATCCAGAAGCCACTCGATGTCTTCCGAACAAATGCCGGCCTGTTCCGGTGTGATCCGTTCAAATTCTTTTCTTGTCATAGTTTTTCCTCTCCTGTTCTATTTATCTTTTTTTCTTATTTTTCAGGCGATATTTTCTCTTCAGGGCTTTTTCTTTCAGGCGGTATTTCTCTTTTGTCAGTTTTTCTTCCTGGCGGGCGTTCTCAGCCAGAATTTTTTTCCGGTATTTCCGGTAGAGCCGGCCTTCCTGAATGAGGGCTGCTCCGGCAAAGGCTGCGAATACCGTCGCCTGGAGCGCTGCGGTGAGCTGTTCTTTCTGCTTTTCTGTCAGATTCATAGGGCACCTCCGTTTCTCATAGTTTTTCCTAACTGGTCTCATTATACCATAATTTTCCCCTGGCTGTTACAGTTGAATTATGATTTTGGAAATGGTATGATAGAAGAGCAAGCGATTTACGCAGTAAATCAGCGGATTCTGAATGTTTGAAGGATTGCGTGAGCTGCTCTGCAGCGTAGCAATCCGCAGGTACGACACACGAAGGGAGTTTCTGTTTTATGACTGTGAAAAAAACGGCAGCCTCCACTCCTCTCTGGGGCGAGAAGCCTTATCGCTCCCTGGACTATGAGTATAAAAAACAGTACGGTGAAAAAATATACAAAGTCTCCTTAAACGGCGGTATGACCTGTCCCAACCGTGACGGCACTGTGGGAAGCGGCGGCTGTATTTTCTGCAGCGCCGGAGGAAGCGGTGACTTCGCCGCGGACGCCCGCCTTTCCATCAGAGAACAGATCGAATCCCAGGAAGAAAAGCTCCGGACGAAGTTTCCGGCGAAGCATTTTGTGGCTTACTTCCAGGCTTATACCAACACTTATGCTCCGGTGGACTATCTCCGGAAAATTTTCACCGAGGCCATCACACACCCGGATATCGTAGCCCTTTCCATCGGCACCCGGCCTGACTGCCTGCCCGACGATGTACTTGATCTTCTTTCTTCCCTGAATGAGATCAAGCCCGTCACTATAGAGCTGGGCCTTCAGACCATCCATGAGAAAACGGCGGCTTTTATCCGCAGAGGCTACGCCCTTCCCTGTTTTGAAGAAGCGGTACAGAAGCTCAGAAGCTGCGGTATTTCCGTGGTTGTTCACACGATTCTTGGGCTTCCCGGCGAAACGGAGGAGGATATGCTCGCTACGATCCGCTATCTCAATCACCAGGATATCCAGGGCATCAAGCTTCAGCTTCTTCACGTTCTGAAGGGGACCGATCTGGCTGCCTGGTACGAAAACCCGGGCTTTCCCGTTTTTACCGAGGAGGAATATATCAATCTTGTGATCCGCTGCATCGACGAACTTTCACCGGATATCACGATTCACCGTCTCACCGGAGACGGCCCCAAAGAGCTTCTCATTGCTCCGCTCTGGAGCAGCCGGAAGCGCTCAGTCCTCAATGAGATTCACCGGCAGCTGAAATTGCGCGGCTCCTGGCAGGGGAAATTTTTTCAACCATAAGGAGGGAACTATGGCAGAACCTTTGACCTTATACAAACTCATCATTCTATATATGCTGAAAAAAGTGGATTTTCCGCTGACCAACGCCCAGATTTCTGAATTTGTGCTGGACCAGGAATACACCACATATTTCACACTCCAGCAGGCCATCTCGGAGCTGGTGGAGGCCGGGCTTATCCGTATGGAGACCATCCGGAATACTTCCCAGTATTACCTCACCGAGGACGGCGATATGACCCTCGGCTATTTCACTCAGAAGATCTCCGCCCCCATCCGTGAGGACATCGACCGCTATATCCAGGAAAACAAAATGGCCCTCCGAAACGAAGTGGCCATTGTCGCTGACTATTATAAAAATACCGCAGGTGAATATTCCGTCCACTGCGAAGTCAAGGAGAAAAAAGGCGACCTCCTGGATCTCACCATCAGCGTTCCCGACAAAGAGCAGGCCATCGCCATGTGCAACCACTGGGGCAAACGCTGCCAGGAAATCTACGAATACGTCATGGGGACACTACTTACAGAACCGAAATCCGAATAAAAAAATGCCAGGCATAAGCTGGAAAGCTTTGCCTGGTGTTTTTTTATTCATGTATCCACTCCAGATACTTCTCAATCTCTTTCTCATACCCGTTTCCACTGGGGCGGTAGAATTTGGTGTCACCCAGTTCTTCGGGGAGGTAGCGCTGGCGGGAGAAGTGTTTGGGGAAGTCGTGGGCATATTCGTAGCCGATGCCGTGGCCCAGTTTGGCGGCGCCTGGGTAGTGGGCATCTTTTAAGTGGACCGGAACTGTGGCCTTGCCGTTTTTCACGGCTTCCATAGCTTCAAAGATCGCGTTTGTGGCAGAATTGCTTTTGGGCGCAGTGGCCACATAGAGGGCGGCCTGGGCCAGAATCAGCTGGGATTCAGGCATGCCCACCCGCTCCACGGCCTGAGCTGCCGCCACAGCCACCTGAATGGCCTGGGGATCAGCGTTTCCCACATCCTCTGAGGCACAGATCATGATACGCCGGGCAATAAAGGTCACACTCTCCCCGGCATAGAGCATCCGGGCCAGATAATAGACCGCGGCATCGGGATCGGAGCCCCGCATACTCTTGATAAAGGCAGAGATCGTGTCGTAGTGGTTGTCCCCGGTCTTATCGTACTGCACCACCCGTTTCTGGATGCACTCGGAAGCCACCTCCCGGGTGATGTGGATTTTTCCATCCGCGCTGCGTTCCGTCGTGAGCACCGCGAGCTCAATGGCATTGAGGGCTTTTCTCGCATCGCCCCCTGCAATATCTGCCAGGAACTCCTCCGCCTCCGGCTCCAGTACCGCGTCGTAGGAACCCATACCCCGCTCCTTATCATAGACGGCCCGGGTCAGAAGCACACCCACATCCTCCTTTGTCAGAGGCTTGAGTTCAAAGATCACCGACCGGGAAATCAGAGCGCTATTCACCTCGAAATACGGGTTCTCCGTCGTGGCTCCAATCAGAATCAGCGTTCCGTCCTCCACAAAGGGAAGAAGATAATCCTGCTGCCCCTTATTGAAGCGGTGAATCTCATCCACGAAAAGAATCGTTTTTTTCTGGTACATTCCGAGGGTATCCTTGGCTTTGGCCACGACCTCCTCCATGTCTTTTTTCCCAGCGGAAGTGGCGTTGATCTGGGTAAATTCCGCGCTGGTGGTGTTGGCGATGACCTTCGCCAGCGTAGTCTTTCCGGTTCCCGGCGGGCCATAAAAAATGATGGAACTCAGCTTGTCCGCCTTGATCGCGCGGTAGAGCATCTTGTCCTTTCCGATGATATGCTGCTGCCCCACCACCTCATCCAGGGTCCTCGGGCGTATTCTGGAAGCCAGAGGGGCTTCCTTTTTCATCGTATTGCTTCTTGCATATTCAAATAAATCCATGACGTTCCTTCCTATTCCAATATCAGTTCATCCGCTGTCACAAACTGAAAGCCTCTGCTTTTCAGAGTATCGATAATCTCAAGGGCCGCTTTCACCGAGGAAGCATAGCAGTCGTGAAGCAGGATCACATCCCCATCCTTCACCTTTTCCGTGCCCCGGCGCACTACATCGCTGACATTCTCCGTAGTCCAGTCCAGAGTGTCCACAGTCCACAGTACGGGAAAAAGGGTCAGCCCGCACTCGAGGCTCTTATCCCACTCTCCGAAGGGCGGGCGTATGTATTCCGCAGGCTTTCCCGTGATCTCCTGAATCAGGTCGGAGGTTTTTCGAATCTCCTCGCAGGCCGCCTCAGGAGCCATACCAGAAAGTTTCACATGGCTGTAGGTATGATTTCCGATGAGATGCCCTTCCTCTGCCATGCGCCGGACGATCTCCTCCTTGCCGGAAATATTTTCCCCGATGAGAAAAAACGTCGCCTTCACGTCCCGCTCCTTCAGGCCGTCCAGAAGCAGCGGCGTATAGGTTTTATGGGGACCATCGTCAAAGGTGATGGCCACCCGGGGCGCCAGTTCCTCAGCACTCTCCGTCGCATTTTTCTCAGATACAGTCTCCACCGCATCCCTGCTCATCCAGACAGCGGCCGCACAGAGAAATACCGCCGTCAGCAAAATCAGATATCCTTTTCCAGCCTTCATGCACACTGCCATCCATCGTCTGTCAGTCTGATTATATGAAAGAAAGGGCCGGCATATGCCGCCCTCCCTTTTTTACTGCTCGTCTTCTTCGTCATCCACCGGCTTTACCATAGCCGCTTTCTCACGGATAGAAACTTCTTTTTTCTGTACCGGAGCCTGTTTCTTATGAATTTTCTCCGGGTGCTGGAACTCCAGCCGGAATTTCTTCTTCGCACTCAGCGTGTAAGCGTAAACCACGAGGCCAATCATGCCGACATTGCTGGCGCCGCCCCGGCCTGCGAAGATGACAAATACCAGAATTCCCATATATCCGGCAAAATCCATGGCCGCATATTTCTTGTAGGCTTTCTTCTGATCCTCCGTGACGCCCTCAAGAAGCTTCGTGAGCTTCGGCTCCAGAATATCCGTCGCAGCCCAGTAGCCCACAAGGTACAGACAGGCAATCAGCTGAAACGCCCAGATTTTAAGCCAGCCCATGAGGGTGCCGCCGATCATGACGGCGATAACGACAATCAGGGCAAGCAACGTGATTATGCTGATCTTTTTGTGAATCTTTTTCCGTTCTTCCTTATCCATTTGTTTTCCCTTCTGCCGCCTTTCCGCGGCCATTTACTAAAGGAAAGGATAACACAGACAGTCCTAAAAGTAAAGCGATCAGCGCCAGGAAAGAAGCTCTTCCACGCTCTTTTTCTTCGGTGCTGCGGGAGCGCTTTCCGGATAGCCTGCTGCCAGAAGGGCGGAAACATTATCGCCCTCCGGAAGCTCCAGGATTTTTCCAAGAATCTCCTCGTCAAAAATGCCAAGCGTTACAGTGCCGACGCCGTACTCGTGGGCCGCCAGCATGAAGGTCTGGGAAGCGATGCCCGCGTCAAACATTTCCCACTTGTCCTTTTTGGAGGTGGTGTAGGAACCGTCCTTCTCATAACCGCAGATACCGGTCTTTGTCACAACGACGATCAGCACCGGGCAGGCGGAGATGATATCTTTATTATGGGTAAAATTCATCGTAGCTTCTGTGGCAATCCGCTCCTTAAGGGCCGCGTCCTCCACGGCGATATACCTTACGGTCTGGGAATTTTTCCAGGAGGGAGCAAAGGCAGCCGCCTCCACGATCTGTTCCAACACTTCATGCGGAACCTTTTTATCCTCAAATTTCCGTACGCTTCGTCTTGTCTTGATTCCATCAATTAACTGCATCGATCAATTCCTCCTTTTTTGTTTTTATTATAGGTAACTTTTTCAGCAGTGTAAAGTCTTAAAACGCAGAAAAACCGCGTACAGGATGTTGTCCTGCCGCGGCTTTTCAGAACCTTATGTAGAGAAAACTCCCGGTTTTCCCCACAGCAACCGGCTGTCATAGCTGTACGCCTTAGACCCATTGGCTTTGCGTCACTGCATTTCAACAGGTTTGCTGAATTTAAAGTTCTCTTTCCCTCTCGAGAAAGAGTATATCAGAAAAAATCAGCTCCTGCACAACTTTGGCACAATCGGCAGGATTTTAAGCACAATCGTCGTTTCGCCTTACTTATTCGGCAAAATCTCCCTCTTTTCGACTGAGAAAATACCGATTATATGCGTCTATCAGCTCTTTTCTTCCACGCACCCGGATAGGGACCATATTTCCATTTTTCAGGATAAAATCTTCTTTCACGTCTGCCACCTGATCCATATTTACCAGGTAACTCTGATGACACCGCAGAAAACGCTTCTCTCCGATCCGGGACTCGATATCATTCAGTTTGTCCTGCGTCACAATCTCACTGCCATCTTTGAGATGGAGTGTGACGATATGACGGTTGCTGTCAATATAGAGGATATCATCGGTGTAGGGATAACGGAACTGCCGTCCCGTCTTTACTGCTACCCGGTTCCGGTCACCGGTTTTCAGTGTTTTCTCCAGAAGACGTACCAACTGAGATGCAGAAAAGGGCTTGAGGATATAGCCGGAAGCTTCCACTTCGTAACTTTCGACTGCAAAATCAGGAGACATGGTCAGAAAAACGATGGGCGCCGTGCAGGAAAGCGCTCGAAGTTTCACTGCCGTTTCCATACCGTTAATTCCGTTCATAAAAATATCCAGGAACAGAAGATCCATTCCCAGATATCCTTCTTCCACATCCGCTGTCAGCGATTCTCCTGAACTATATTCCTCTACAAGAGCCTCTTCCCCGCGGTCGTCAAAATATTTTTCCAGAAAATGTCTCAATATGCTCCGATCAATCTCTACATCATCACATATTACGATCTTTTTCATCTTATCGCCCTCAGTATTCTGTAGTCTCTAGTGGGAAAAGGTCCCGCTTTCCCCACTTTTTTCGATTATAGCATATCTGTCCGGGCAAAGTCAAAAAGATTTATATAACTGCAAAGCATTCTCATTCCAGAGGTTTTTCCTGATTTTTCCGCTTCCGGAGTTCCTCCACTGCCTCCCGCACTGCGGCTTCCTCTTCCTCTCGGGTGATCTTTTTGGCCAACCGGACCGTGTGAATCAGATTGGTCAATAGAATCACAGACAGGGGCAGAAGGATTACCGGGATAAAGATCAGTGGATTGGCGGCCAGACGTGAGATCTTTCCGAGGATCAGGGAAGAACAGATCACCTTTCCCACCAGATACTCAGACTGCACGTCGTAGGCATCTGCCACGTTGTTGGCATCTCCCTTGGTCTGGTAAATGTAGCCGTCTCCCTCTTTTTCCACGGACACAACCCGATGGGTATTTACCGCGCCGTCCAGAGCCGGATCCAGGGAATAGAAAGAAATCACATTTCCCTCCCGGATCTCAGCGGGGTCGGTTTTCTTCACAACGATGAGGGTGTCCACCTCGTAGGTGGGGGCCATGCTTCCCGTCGTCACACGGAGCACCGTGTAGCCTAAGACTGACGGGGCCTTTCCCGGCTTCGTCATGAGGACGATACAGAGAACGGCCACTGCCGCCGCGATGATGGCTATGGACAAAAAATTGATCAGGGCAAAGATTACTTTTTTCACCATGGTCAGTCCTCTTTTGAATTTTTCCGGCCACGGCGTTCTCTTAAAGAATCGACGATGTAGCGGGAAAGGGTGTTGGCTTCCGCCTTCGACTCGGCTTTCTCCCGTGCTTTCTCTGCTTTTTCCAGAGCTTTCTCCATCTTTTTCAGCCGGGCTTCCAGCTCGGCCTTGGCCTCTTCCATCTCTTTTAACTGCCGCTGGGCTGTCTTGGCCTCGTTTCGCGCCTTCGCCGTTGCGGAATCTGCTTCCCGGCGGAGTTTTTCCATGGCCTGACCGGACTCGCAGCGAACCTTCTCCAGAGCCGCGTCTGCTTCCCGGCGGGCTTTCTCAGCCTGGGAATCGGCGGATTTCCTGGCGGCTTTCTGCACAGCCTCAATCTCCTGCTTTGCTTTTTCGTGGGCAGCTTCGATCTCCTGCGCAGCACTCTCACGGGCAACCGCCACGGCTTCTTCGGCTTCTTTCTTCGCGGCTTCTACCTCTTCCTTTGCTTCCTGGCGGGCTAAGACTACATTTTCTTTCGCCTCTTTCTCACTCTGGAGACGGGCTTCCTCGGCCTCTCTCGCCTGCTTCTTCGCATGACGGGTCTCCTCGCCGGCGGCGGCGAGCGCTTCCTGGCTCTCGTTCAACTGCTGCTGGACCATGTCAAGCTGCATCTCCGTATCCACCCGCATCTGATCCAGATATTCCATCTGGCCGGTAAGACTTTCCACCTGACCGTTGAGATCCGAGACAGTCCGCTCCAGTGTTTCCCTCTGCTCGGTCTCCTTCTGAAGCTTCTCTTCCGCCTCGATCTGAGCCTGGGTCACTTCCTCCACGAAGACCTTCCGGATCTCCACGTCAGGAATGTTCCGGTCCTCTACGATCTCCTCTTTAATCTCTTTGATAAATTTCGGCTTCACCGGCTCCCGGTGTTCCTCGGCGAGCTCTGTCATCCGCCGGGGATCTGCCTCCAGAAGGCTCTTGAACACTGTATAATTCGTGATGAGGTTTGTATACATCTGTAAAAGGTACTCTTCATCGAATTCCAGCGCGGAATCCTGCTCCTCAATCGTATAACCTACCTCATCGTAGCTCTCGATAAACTGCCACAGCTTGTAACAGGTACGGTAGCTCGGGTCCTTCATCATAAGGTTGGTTCGCTGGATCGGGCTTCGCACCATCGCACAGCCTGCCATGAGCTCACAGAAAGAACTGCTCCTTAAATTCCGAACCATACGGCGCAGACGGTCGATCCGTTTGAAGACTTCCATATGGTCGCTGTCATTTTCCGCATAACTCTGACGATTCTTGATCGTCATTTCTATCTTGTAGGAAATCTCCTCGTAGGCGTCGTCCACCTTGCTCTCCATGCTCATGGTATTACAGGTTTCATCACCGGTAGACCAGAAGATGACATCCGTCCGTTTATCTACGAAGGTGAAGAGCCGCTGAATCAGATGATAAACAAAACGGTTCTCATAAAGGTCATAGCTTTCCTCTGTGGAAACATTCAGGATCCTGGTGGGCTGAATCTCGCCATCCTCATCGCTGGCAATAAACCTGACTGATAGGCGCGTCAAAAGCGAGACGCATCTTCGTCCCATGTTTTATCTGTAAAGCTCCTGCCATTTTTCTTCTCCTGTAAGTTTCTCTATCCGCGTAATATCAGCAGTTTCCTGCTAATTTATTATATGATGATGCCAGGGTCAAAAGGTCAAAAAGCCGTTCATGCTTGCATGATAAGGCTTTTGAACTTGGGACCCGCCAAACATGAGAAAGCAGCGATTTACGCAGTAAATCAGCGGATTTCGAATGTTTATAGAATTGCGGGAGCTGCTTTGCAGCGGAGCAATTCGTAGGCATCAGTTGGGGGCAAAAGACCTTTTGACCCCAACATCATATGATACCAGTGTCAAAAGGTCAAAAAGCTGTTCGTGCTTGCACGATAAGGCTTTTGAACTTGGGACACGCCAAATATGAGAAAGTAGCGATTTACGCAGTAAATCAACGGATTTCGAATATTTGGAGGATTGCGGAAGCTGCGTAGCAGCGTAGCAATCCGGGTATCAAATGAGTGTCAAAAGACCTTTTGACACTCATATCATTATATTCTATATGATACACCAGACAAATTCAAGACTTTCATCTCCAAGAAAATGACATTTTTCGGTCCAAAAACGAAAGATTTTTCAAAAAAATGACTTCCGAAAGCCTTTTCGCTTCGAAAGTCACTTTTTTGCCTTATTTCTTTTTCTCTGTTTCCTCAGAAGCCGCCACATACCGGTACGGTATCGTCGTGCTCAGTTCTGCCTGAGAAACCGTAATCAGGGTGCCGTCCTCTGGTGCCGCCTCGGGAACCACCAGGGTCTCAGGATCCAGGTAAAGGGTGTCCATTTTTTCATCTCCTATATGGACCACACTGTAGCGCGTGAAGTTTTCGCCCCGAACCTTCATGACATGGTCGTAGGTCACGTTCACAGCATCCAGCTGCACCGGCGACAGGCCCATCGTCATATTTGAGGGGTAATAGGGATTCTCTTCGCCATAGCAGATCTGATCTCCGTAGAGAATGTCATACTCCAGCTCCTTTAATTTTGCCAGGTAATCTTCTTCTGTCAGACTCCCCTCCGCCATCTGCTTCTGGCCGTTTTGGTGATAGGCGTTCACAACTCCGTCCGTGATGCCGAGAGCGGAAAGCACCTCAGACCCCACCTCATAGGCCTCCCGGTCTCCGCCGTCAAAAGTGAGGCCCGTGTTGTTCCAGATGAAATAGCAGGTGTCGTAGATCGTTCCGGATTTCAGCATATCATCGGTAAGATCCAGGCTCGGGCAGTGATCCCCGTACATAACGAGGATCGTGGGCTCCCGCCGTTTCCGGAGCATGTTCCAGAGATCTCCCACAAACTGGTCCACCTCGTAGATCTGATTCGCGTAATAATTGATCTGGTTCAGATAATTCTCGTCCTCTATCACACTGCTGGTGGCAGTCACATGATGCTCGTATTCGACATCCGGCTCGGAAGGATAACTTCCATGAGACTGCACAGCAACCGCGAAAACGAAATCTTTTTCCGCTGTGGCGCTTAAGGCCTTCTCAATCTCACCTGTCAGCACGGAATCCTTGGACCATTCCATCGCAGTGTAACCCTCGGGCCACATATACTCCACAGAATCAAACACGTCAAAGCCCAGATTCGGGTAAACCAGATTCCGCTCATAAAAGCTTCCCTCATGGTCGTGGATCGCATAGGCTTTGTAACCGTAGGATTTCAGGTTGTAGGCCAGAGATTCGCAGGTTTTTTCCTTCAAAACCGTTTTGTAGGGGTACTCGCCGATGCCAAAATCATCGATGTTCATGCCGGTGAGCATCTCAAACTCCGAGTTTACGGTTCCCGCGCCGATGACTGGTACGCTTAAGAAACCGGAAGCGCATCTCTTGGAAAGCTGCGTGAAATTCGGCAGGGGATTTTCGGAAAATTCAATGTCTTTCAAACGGTTCACATCGAAGAAAGATTCCAGCTGGACGACCACAATATTCGGCCGGTTGGAATCAAACACTTCCCCGTCTCCCAGAGCTTCGTCCGTCAGCCCCTCGATGGCCTCGGTGGAATACTCCTCCGGCCGGCTGATGCCCACGTCGATGAGGCTGGCGCCAAAGCAGTAAAGGAAACCATTTCTCTTATAGGACTGGGAAAGTTCCCGGAATTTCGTCTCCAGAAGCTCCGTCTTCTGTCCGACAAAAATGAGTCCCCAGGCAGCCAGGAAGGTGCAGAGAATCGCCGTCACGGAATACGGAAGTTTCGGTCTTTTTTTCACCGCCGGAATACGGAAAGCCAGCACCGCCAGCACGACGATGACCAGTACCAGAAGGGCCACCAGGGCAGCCAGGGCCAGAAGGCTTAAATATTTCGAGGCCACGTTTACGCCATCCTTCAGGAGCAGAAGATCGCTGCTGGTAAAAGGCGTCACCCGGAAGGTCAGGATCACACCGTTGATGATTCCCAGAGTCAGCCAGAAAAGCGTAAACAGAACCAGAAGGCTCTTCTGTTTCCTAAACAGCAGAGCCAGGGAATAGCTGCAGCCCACGATCAGCGCATTGACCAGAAAGGAATAGGGGTGCTGAAAAAGGAACAGAATCCCGGCGATCAGGGAATGGCGGCAGATGCTCTCGACGACCAGCACTGTCACCACCGCATGGAGCGGAAGCAGGATCGCCGAATTTTCCGGCAGACGCAACTTTTTAAAAGGCAACTTTTTATGTAATTTTTTCATAACAGGTATCTTATTTTTCCTCCAAAACAATCTCTTTGGCAGTCACATCCATGACGGCCTCGCCGTCGCTTTCAAAGAAGATGCCTTCCGCCTCGTTCTCCGTATAGATGAGGGCTGAAAAGACCTTCGCTCCGCCCTCAGCAAAAATCTCCACCGTATAACGGTCCATCAGAATCCGAAGAGAAAGTTCCTCCTCCGCTTTCACCGCCATACTCCGGTTGTGAACGATATTCCAGTGAACGCCGGAGTAAGTCCGGTCAAAAGTAAGAACCTCCGCTTTCCGGTCGTAGGTGATCGTACTGTAATGCTTCTCTCCCGCCGCCAGGTAAAGCGTCCATTTATCGTAAGCTTTTCCCTTTACCGTGACAGAAAGATCGATCATTCTGCCCTGTATACAGGTCAGCGCCTGTTTTTTCCCGATGGAAACGTCTGTATACACGGCTTTTTCCTTCAGGTAATTTTCCAGTTCCCGTACCGGGCGCTGGCAGAGACGGCCATTTTCCAGAAACAGCTCTCTCGGGATGCTTAAAATGCCGCACCAGGGGAAGCCCTCCGGCAGGAAAGCCTTCTCGCAGGACTGCATCCAACCGATGATAACTCTTCGGCCATCCGCCGTTTCCATGGTCTGGGGCGCGTAGAAATCCAGACCGTAATCAAGGCTTCTGGCTGTCTCCCGTTCAAACTTCATTGTTTTCGGATCATAGGTCCCGGTGAGGACAATGCAGTTATTTCCCGGGTGAAATTCCAGGCCTTCCGCCTCCATTCCGATGGGAGAAACTGTCAGAATCCACTTATCTCCCAGCGGGAAGAAATCCGGGCACTCCCACATGATGCCGAGCTTCCCGTAACTCTTGTCCAGAATCGTCTCAAACTTCCAGTTTCTAAGATCCACGGAGCTGAAAAGAGCTGCCTCTCCGCCGTTTTCCTCCGCACAGCAGCCGACAATCACATAGTAAAGATTTCCGTCCTTCCAGACCTTGGGGTCCCTGAAATTCCTCTGATCGTAGCCTTCCGGCAGAAGGGAGGCCGGAATCACCGGATTTTCCGGAGCTTTCTCGTAATTCAGGCCGTCTCCCACAGCCAGGCACTGGGTCTGATGTTCCTCGCCGCCGATAATTTTCACGCCCGTGTAGAGCAGATACTGCTTTCCGTCTTTTACAATGGCGCTTCCGGAGAAAACGCCGAAATCGTCATAGTCCTGATCCGGAGCCATGGCTGCGGGCAGATACTCCCAATGGAGAAAATCGCTGCTCTTCGCATGACCCCAGTGCATGCTGTTCCACCGGGTTTCGTAGGGGTAATACTGGAAAAAGAGATGATGCTCTCCTTTATAATCGGAAAAACCGTTGGGATCGTTCATCCAGCCCACGGGATTCGTAAAATGAACCGCCGGCCGGGGAACGCCGCCCTCCTTTGCTTTCTCCAGGGCACGTTTTTCCTGTTGTCTCGCCTTCTCTAATAATGTACTCATATGCCTTTTCCTCCACACAAACGGCAGCGCCTCCTTACCGGACGCGCCGCCCATTGATACCAATATAATGGAAGTTCTTCTCAGAGTCAAGACCTCTGAACAGGGATATTTTTCAGAATGATGAGACGGGTTCCCGGCATGGCTTCCTCTGTCTCCAGATGGTTCCACTCACGGATTTTTTCCGGCGTCGTGAGGCAGGAGCGCGCGATGTCCCAGAGCGTGTCGCCCTCCTGGACAAGATACCCCACAATACCCGGCATTTCCTGGATTCTGGCGAGATCCAGCTCTTTTTCCTGAACGTCTGTCAGGAAAAAGCCCTTCTCCTCCCGGGCCACGAAAGCATTGAGACTGACCCCGGCCTTCACCTCGATCTCCTCGCTGTCGATCATGGCGGCGGAGAGCTGTTCCAGACCGGCGTGGAGGCTGAAGCGACAGTTTCCTCCGGCGTTTTCCACCTCGATCAAATGAGAAAAAGGCACATCTCCTTCCATGACCGCGAAGGGCATACTGTCGTCGGAAGTCACATAGAGAATCGAGACCTCCACGGCTCCCTCCACCTGGATGCCCTGATCCGTCATCCAGGCTTCATCAATCCGGACCTCCCCCTTACTGTGGCAGAACTGAAGCATCCGCGGGGCCTCCGGATTCATCCGGATCCGGTCAACTGCCCGGCATTTGGAGAAATTTCGGATGGCCAGGCTCTCGTAGGCCTCCTCCCGGCAGACCGGAAGCAGCTCCTTTTCCGGGGTGTAGACATCTTTTAAAATCTCCACCGTGTCTTCCTCGTAGAGGCGGATGTTAACGTTCAGGACCGCCTCCGCCTGGATGTTCCGCTCTTCCCCGTCGTAGTCGGGAACAGCCTCCAGATGAACGCTCAGAAGCGAAACCTCCACATCCGGAAGCTGCCTCGGACTCGCGCCGGAGCACTCCAGACTCTGCTGGAAGGGAAGCGAAGCCTCCATCCACTCCCGGGACTTTTTCTCCCCGTCTGCCTCATAGAGAAGGAAGAGGAAAAGTTCGCCCCTGATATCCAGAGACCCTTCCTGAACCCGCACATCCGCGCCCCGAAGCTCCACGCTGTCCCACAGAATCTCGCCGATGTTGGGCTTGCTGGAGGGAAGGGAAAGTTCCTCCTTCACCCGGATGATGTCTTTGTTCCGGACTGCCAGGGAAATGGGCGTCACCCGCGTGCTTCTCGTGCTGATCGAGGCTTCCCCGTGAAGCTCGACTCCCGCCTGCACATCGTAGAGCTCTTCCAGCTCCGCCTCAAAGGAAATCAGGGCCTGCACGCTGAATTTCCTGGAATTGATAAGCCTTACTTTGAGATCCTCCAGCTCCTGCCGCACATCCACACTGTCGCCGGCCGCCGCCCCGGGAAGCAGTAATTTTTCTTCAAAGGGAAATTCCGCCTGGATCCGGCAGAGCCTCCGCTCATCTCCTTCGGACACATACAGGATATGTACCTCCAGAGTTCCGGAAAGCTGCACCTGGCCTTCCGTGGTCCGTACCTCCTCCAGCTTCACCTCGCCCCGCTTCTGGATCAGCCCCGCGGCATCCGGCTTTTTGTCGGGAATGTTGAAATCCTCCGAGAGGGTCATCCGGTTCTCCCCGTACGCCTTCCGGCGGCTCATATGAATGTTTTTCTTCAAAAGTTCCACAAAAAAACCTCCCCTGCATCTAACGTGCTCCGGAAAATGCTCTCCGGAAACCGTTACAGTTTATGCAGAAAAGGTTTTTCCTATGACCTCAGTCGAAAAACACTTCCTGTTCAAGCCAGGGAAGTTTGACCACCACATAAGGACAGGAGGGTTCTTTCGGGATCTCTTCTCCCGCATCCGGTCCCATGAGGGTGGAAGAAAAATGAATGCCGTCCTCCGCAAGGATCAGCTGATCCACGGCGATGCTGCAGCCCCCGGTCTCCTGCTTCCCGTAACCGCGAATGATGTAAAGATAATCGCCGATCCGGTAGCTGATCATCATCTCGGATTCCTTGTTGGCCTCGAGGATCGTCTTCAGCTCATCCGGAACATCCTCCGCCGGTACCACCGTGAAATCCAGGGGCTCGCCGGTAATCTCCTTTTTCTCCGTCAGTGTACAGCCCGCCAGAAGGAGTGTCAGGCCTAAGCTTAAGGTAAAAAGCCAGGTAAGCCATTTTTTCAATCAAAAAACCGCCTTGTCTTGTCTTCTTTTCAGAGTATGCGGGTGGGGGAGATTCTATGCGCCAGAGAGACAGCTCCGAGGTCTGCTCAAAAGCTACTCTCACTTGTAAGCGGCTTTGTATACAAAATCCTCGTACTTCGCCATCCAGCTTTCTGTCACCTTTCGGCTCTGAAATTCCACTTCTCCCAGCGCCGTCACCGGCATGATGCCCATGAGGGAATTGGTCACGAAACATTCCTCGAAATCCTTCACATCCTCGGGCAGGATCCGCCGTTCCACCACCGGTTTTCCCTCTTTTTCAGCGTTTTCCAGCACCCAGCGGCGCAGAATTCCGGGCAGGAGGCCGGAGTCCACTTCCGGTGTATACAGAATTCCATCCTTCACAAAAAAGATATTGGAGGTGGCGCCCTCAGCGATCTCCCCTCTGGTATTCAGGAAAATCGGCTCCTGGATTTCCGTACCACGAACCGCCCTTTTCTCCAGAATACAGTCCCCGTAGTTCAGGGATTTCCGGTAGGTAAGGGGCGAGGTCTCGTTTCGCCGGACTTTGGAATAGGCCAGACGGAAGCCTTTCTCATAGTCTGCCGGGCCATAGTGGTTCTCTCTCGTGAGAAAAAGGATATTCTCCGAGGAGGCCACGATCTTCAGCACGCCTTTTTCCGGGCAGTCTTTTTCAGAGAGAATTTTTTCCACATTTTCGGCGCTGCAGGGAAAAGTTATCCCCAAAAGACGACAAGAATCCACCAATCTTTCCAGATGCCAGTCCAGAAGAAGGGGCTGTCCCTTCTCCACAGCGATGGTCTCAAAAAAGCCCAGGCCGAAAAAGTAGCCCTCATCCGAAGTAAAAGTCTTGTTTTCCTCCATTGTCATCACTCCATAGCCTGAAGAAGGGCTTTCGCCTTCTGCAGGGTCTCTTCATATTCAAATTCCAGGTCCGATTCACAGGTAATGCCGCCGCCCACGCCCAGGTGATAAACGCCGTCCTGGTAGACCGCGGTCCGGATCACGATATTGAGGTCACAGTCCCCGGAGAGGGAGAGATAACCCATGGATCCTGTATACAGGTTTCTGCTGCTGTGCTCAAGCTCATCAATGATCTCCATGGCCCGAAGCTTAGGCGCGCCGGTGATGGAACCGCCCGGGAAAGCCGCCTCGATGAGATCCATCACCGTGAGTTCCGGCTTTAAATCTCCCTCCACGTTGGAGATGAGGTGGAAGACGGTGGCATACTCTTCCACAGTGAAGAGCTCTGTCACCTTCACGGAGCCCGGCACGGAAACCCGGTTGAGGTCGTTCCGCTCCAGATCCACGATCATCAGAAGCTCGCTCTTGTCTTTCTCCGAGGCCTCGAGCTCTGCCCGGAGAAGCGCGTCCTCCTCCGGTGTCTCGCCCCGTTTTCTCGTGCCCTTGATGGGCCGGGTGACAATGTGATGGTCCTTTACCTTCAGGAAACGCTCCGGTGAGGCCGCCACCACCTGGAAATTGCCGTAGTTGAAGAAGCCGCCGAAGGGGGAGGGGTTGTTTTTCCGGAGAGTTCTGAAAACTTCATAGGGAGCTTTTGGGCTCTCGATCGCCAGCTGGCGGGTCATGTTGGCGATGTAGATGTCGCCCTCGATGATGTACTGGATCATCCGGTCGATGGCACCTTTGTAGTCCTCGTGGGTGAAATCCGGGGTGATTTTGAGGTGCGGGTGGGAGACGTGAGGTATAGGTGTTTCCTCAACTAATCCGTCGCCTCTATTCTCACTGTCGGTATAAGCATTCCCAGACACCGCATGAGCCTGTTTCGGATCTGCCATACTGTCAGTTTCATCACATACCAGGTCAGCTAAAGTCGAATCCTCTCTAGAACCAGACTTTTCAACTACAATCTGATTTTCGCGCAATCTGAAAGCTTCGCCCGTATTAACGTTTTCTATCACACAGCCAGCATTATCACCAGCCAGCCCGGCTGCCCCTCTCACCAGCTCTTCCACTTCCGCCAGCGCCTCTTCCGGCTTCACAGTCTCACCATTGGCTACTGTATACAAAACCTTCTCCCTTGTATCCTCAATGAGAAACACATCATAAAACACAAGCACCGCATCCGGCATATCCACGCTGTTCTTGTGCCGTGTTTTCACGTCCTCTTTTTTTCTGCCATATTCATAGGAAAAATAGCCGATGGCTCCCGCCGTCAACGGTAATTCCGTCGGATTCTCCTGCCGGTGTTCTTTTAAATAAGTCCGCACATACTCCTCGAAGCCGATTTCACTTTCCACGCCATTGACGGTGAATTTTTCCCCTTTCACCAGCTTGAGATAAGGCTTTAAGCCCAGGATCGAATAGCGCCCCAGCTCATTTTCCAGGGAGGAATCAAGGAAGGCCGTGTCTTCTTTTTCATAAAAACGCCCGTAGGCAAAGATCTCTGCCAGGGGAATATAGGTTTCAAGCGCTCTTGGTAACTGCATGCTCTTCCCTCCATTCCTCTGCGATCTTCACAAAATTTTCCAGAAGTTCGTGGCCATACTCGCTGAGTACCGCCTCCGGATGGAATTGTACACCGTATACAGGAAAGCCCGTATGCTCCACCGCCATAACGGCCCCGTCCTCCGAGCGGGCCGTCACTTTGAGACAGGAAGGAAGTTCTCCCTTCGCCGCCAGGGAATGATACCTGGTCACAGAGAATTTCTCCGGCAGTCCCCGAAAAATTCCCTCTCCCGTATTGATGATCGGTGTCACTTTTCCGTGCATGGGGCGGGCTCCTTTTTCCACCCGGCCGTCGTATTTCTCCACAATGACCTGATGCCCCAGGCAGACACCTAAAATGGGGATTTCACCGGCGAACCGATCCAGAAGCGCGTGGGAGAGATGGGCCTCTGAGGGCTTTCCCGGACCCGGGGAAATGATAATCCCCTCGGGGTTCATGGCCTCCACCTCTGCCACCGTGATCTGGTCGGCCCTTTTTACCAGGATTTCCCGTCCCAGCTCTTTCACATAAGCGGACAGGTTATATACAAACGAATCATAATTGTCCAGCATAAAATACATAGACTTATCCTCCTTTTCTGGCTAAACGCAGTTTTTTCCGAGTCGTTTATCCTTCAAGAAGGTCCGTAACTGGAATCTTTCCTTAGAATACCTGTTTTGGCTTTCGCTGTCAACCTTTCATTCTTTCCCTTGAATCCCGCTTGTTCATAAGGTATACTGGATAGGATAGCATATTTTGTAACTATTCAGAGCCGCACCTCGATTTCGCTTCATCTCGTTGTGGCTTCTCGCCAAATAGATTTCCAGTCAAAAGTGTTCGTTCATGCAAGCATGACTCACACTTTTGACTGAAAATCTGCTTGGCTCTGAATAGTTACCATATTACTTTGTGCGGCGGATTCCGCACAGAAACGGAGGAAACATGATTCGTTTGATCCTTGTCCTGTTCGCGGTGGTGGCTTTTCTGATTCTCTCCATCCCAATTCTCATTGTGGAATGGCTCATCGGCAAGAAAAACCCGAAGCTTCGTGATGAAAGCTCTCTTCATATCGTTCAGTTTATGTTCCGGCTGATCCAGTGGCTTGCGGGAACGAAGGTCACTGTCATCGGTGAGGAGAATGTCCCGAAAAATATCCCGGTACTCTACATCGGAAACCACCGGAGCTTTTTTGACATTGTCATCACCTATGCCCGCTGTCCCCGGCTCACCGGCTATGTGGCCAAAGACAGCATGAAGAAGGTTCCCCTTCTCTCCGTCTGGATGGAGCGCCTCTACTGCCTCTTCCTGAACCGCACCGATATCAAGGAAGGCTTAAAGACCATCCTCACCGGCATTGAGCAGATCAAAAACGGCATTTCGATGTGTATTTTCCCGGAGGGCACCCGAAACAAAGGCGACGACGAGACCAAGCTTCTCCCCTTCAAGGAAGGAAGCTTCAAGATGGCTGAGAAGACCGGCTGTCCCATCATCCTCATGAGCATGAACAACACGTCTGCCATCCTGGAGGACCATTTTCCCTTCATCCGCTCCACCCATGTGGTACTGGAGTACAGCAAGCCCATCTATCCGAAGGAGCTTTCCAAAGAGGAACGGAAATTCCTGGGCGCCTACTGTGAGAAACAGCTCACGGAAATGGTGACACGCAATCAGAAACTGCTCTGATCCGACACATTTATGTCAAACTTTTCAAGTATACTGTAGACAAGAGTGCTCTTTTTACGGGCAAGAATCCTGTCATAAAAAACGAGCCCGAAAAGCTCGTTTTTTTATTTCGGGGAAAGGGAGGTTTTTATGAAAAACACAAGAAATCTCATTCTGATCGTGGAGGACGATGAGAAACTCCGGCAGACCCTCGAGGACTTTCTTACAGCCAATCATTTTGCCGTGCTTACCGCTGTCGACGGAGAACAGGCGCTTACCTTATATTATGCGAACAATCATCTCATCGATCTGATCCTTCTGGACGGCATGCTGCCGGGGATGGACGGTTTCGAGGTCTTAAAGACCATCCGCCAGTACTCCGACGTGCCCATTATCATGCTCACCGCCAGAGAATCCGAGGAGGACCAGCTCACCGGCCTCACCAACGGGGCAGACAATTATATCACCAAGCCCTTCCGTCTCCGGGTTCTCAAGGCACACATGGACGTGCTTCTAAAGAGAAACAACCGGGCGGCTGCAGGCGAAATCGAGGCCGGGAAGCTTCGTCTTGAGCAGGCTTCCCAGCGGGCCTTCGCGGATGAGGTTCCCTTAAATCTCACCCCGAAGGAATTTGCCCTTCTCCTCTATTTCGTTCAGAACCGGGATCTCGTGCTAACCCGGGAGGTCATTCTCGACGCGGTCTGGGGCTTCGACTATCAGGGAGATATCCGCACCGTGGATACCCTTGTGAAACAGCTTCGGAAAAAACTTCCCGATTCCTGCCCTTATATCCAGTCCATCTACGGCGTGGGCTATCGCTTTGAGGTGACGGACCATGAATAAACTTCGCGCCGAGATCGTTCTCTTTATCGACCTTTTTCTCGTCCTTCTTCTGGGCGGGATTCTGCTTTTTTACAGCCTTTTCGCGGACAACTATTATATCTCCCGAAAAAAGCACCAGATCAACGAGGCCTATGCGTTTATTGAGACACTGGATCTCAGTGATCTTGGCAGCGAAGATGAGGAAACCTTTCTTCCTCTGGCAGAGTCCTCCTACACAGTCATCATCTGTGACGCTGCTTTCCAGACGCTCTACAGCTCCAATGCGAAGTCCAACGGTTCCATGCTTCAGGACCAGATCCGGAAAAAAGCGGACTCTTACACGGAAAAAGCGGAGGCCGGCTATTTTCCCGAGCTGACCGGTCAGCCTATCTCTCTTCGCGGCCTTATCAGCCAGGATGACGGTACTTTTTACGTTCTAATCCATGAAAACACCAGAACGCTTCACAGCGGCATCCGTTATGCCAGACAGATTCTGGGGGATCTCCTCCTTCTTGCGATTTTCTCAGGAACGATCTTTGCCCTGCTGCTTTCGGAGTGGATCACCAGGCCTCTGGCCCAAATCCGTCAGCTTATCCAGCGCATGATGAATAACGACTTCTCCAAACACCTTCCCGAGCAGAGCCGCCTCAACGAGCTTGGAGAACTTTCCTCGGAGATCAACCTCATGGAGGACAAGATCCAGCAGAATATCAACGACCTGAATAACTACAACTATCTTTTGCTTCGGCAGAACCGGGATATGGCTGAGTTTGAAGATATGAGGAAAAAGCTCGTGAGCAACATCACCCATGAGCTGAAAACGCCCCTCGCCATCATTTCCAGCCAGGTGGAACTCCTCCAGTACGAATACGACGAGACGAAAAAGGACTACTATTTCACTTCGATCCTGGAGGAGACGGACAAGATGAGCCGCCTTATCAGCTCGATTTTGCAAAATTCCAGGATGGAAAACAAAATCCAGCAGGCTTCCCTTCGCTGGACCAGCCTCTCGGACCTTCTTCTCGACCTGAAGCCCAAGTATGAGAGCTGGCTCGCCTCCCTCAAAATCCGGTTCACCGCTTTCATTGAGGAGGACTGCATGGCTTATCTTGATCCCCAGCAGATCGAGCAGGCCGTCAACAACTATATGATGAACGCCACCCGCTACACGAAGCCCGGTCGTTCCGTACGCCTAAGCCTCTCTTCCACGGAGGACAGTTTCTACCTCTCGGTATACAACGACGGTCCCCGGCTTCCGGAGGCAGAACTTACCAAGGTCTGGACCGGTTTCTATCAGAGCGGCGAAAAACGGAAGAATGGCTCCACGGAGATCGGCATGGGGCTTTACATTGTCAAAGATATCATGAACCATCACCAGGGTTCCTGCGGCGCGCTGAACCGGGAAGCCGGAGTTGAATTTTGGATGTGCTTTCCGAAAAATCCCGTTGTATAAAAAAAGTCCACGGATCTGCAGTTTTTATCCCGCAGGTCCGTGGATTTTTTCCATTTGTCTTATAAGGTCTGAAGCTTCTCCACGACTTTCTCAAAGTGCATCGCGTGGGAGGCTTTCACGAGGATCGTATCTCCGGTCTGAACGAGCTTCGGAAGGGTCTTAAGGAGAGCGTCGAGAGTCGGGATCGAGAGGACTTCGCCGCAGCCGCCTCCCTCAAAGGCAGCCTCGGCCATGTGACGGCTCCGCTCGCCGACGCAGATCAGAAGATCAATCGCGTTCTGGGAGGCGTGCGCGCCGACGCCTGCGTGAAGCTCCAGCTCGTTTTCGCCCAGCTCAAACATATCGCCGAGGATCGCAACCTTTCTGCCCTCTGCATCCATGAGGATATCGAGGGAGGCCATCATGGCCACGGGGCTTGCGTTGTAGCAGTCGTCCACGATGAGCATGCCGTTGTGCTCGATCATATGGAAACGGCCGTTCAGAGCCTCGACTTTCTCAATGCCGCGCTTGATCTCTTCGAGAGAAAGACCAAGCTCCAGGCCCACTGCGGTGCCTGCAAGGGCGTTCATGACCATATGGCGGCCCGGAAGGGGCACATGGACTGAGATATTGCCCTGGGGTGTATGAATCTGGCAAACGGTGCCTCTGAGGCCTTTGGAGACCAGCTCATCGGCACAGATCTCTCTTCCGGATTCCAAACCGAAGAAAGTGGGTGCAATTCCCTTCACCTCATGAAGCGTGGAAAGCTTGTCATCGTCGCCGTTCAGGACAATTTTTCCATCCTCAGCGATGAAATCGAAGATCTCTGATTTCGCCCGGAGGATGCCGTCCCGGTCATGGAGAAACTCCAGATGGCACTGGCCGATGTTTGTCATGACACAGATGTCCGGTCTCGCGATTTTACTCAGACGGTGCATCTCGCCAAAATCGCTGATTCCCATCTCGAGAACGGCGATCTCGTCCTCCTCTGTCAGGCGGAAGACCGTGAGGGGCAGGCCCAGTTCATTGTTAAAGTTTCCGAGGGTCTTTAAGACCCTGTATTTCTCGGAGAGAACAGAGGCGATCATCTCTTTCGTGCTGGTCTTTCCCACGCTTCCGGTGATGCCCACCACCTTGGCAGAGAGCTGCTGGCGGTAAAACTCCGCAATGTCCTTGATGGCCTGCAGGGTGGATTCCGTGAGAATGTAGTTTCCTTTCGCCTCCGGAAGCTCCTGCTCGGACAGCACGCAGAGGGCGTCTTTTTCAAAAACACTGTCCACGAAATCGTGGCCGTCCACTCTCTCGCCCCGGATGGCGATGAAGAGACAGCCCGGCTCTGCCTTCCGGCTGTCTGTGGTGATGGAGAGGACTTCTTTGTTCTGATCTTCTTCGTTTCCGTGATAGGTTCCGCCGCAGGCAGCAGCGATGTTGGCAAGGGTCATGTTTTTCATGAATTTTTCCTCCTGTCTTTTACTGACGTCTCACTCTTAAGGATACCTCGATGAGTTTCTCGCAGAGCTCACCGAAATTCATGCCCAGAACCGCTGCTTCCTGGGGAAGAAGGCTGGTGGGTGTCATGCCCGGAAGGGTGTTTGCCTCCAGGCAGTACATGCTGTGGTCCTCATTCATCATGAAGTCCATGCGGGCGTAATTCTCCAACTGAAGGGCATGGAAAGCTCTCACGGCATATTCCTGCATTTTGGCGGTGTCGGTCTCGGAAAGCTCTGCCGGGCAGGTTTCGATGGTGCTTCCTGCCTGATATTTGTTCTTGTAATCGTAGAAGCCGTGGATCGGAGCGATCTCGATGATCGGATAAGCCACACCGTCCACAACGCCGACGGAGAACTCACGGCCTTTGATGTACTGCTCCAGAACCACTACATCGTCGTAGGTGAAGGCTTCCGCAAGGGCGGTCTCATACTCTTCCTGAGTATTGACAATGTAAACGCCGACGCTGGAACCGCCGCAGCTTGCTTTCACCACGCAGGGAAGGGAAAGACCGTACTCCCAGAGCTCTTTCGTGGGCTCGCCTTTTTTCAGGATTGCGCCTGCCGGGGTCGGAACGCCGCTCTCCAGGAAAAGTTTTTTGGAAAGGCTCTTATCCATAGCGATGGCGCTTCCGAGATAGCCGCTTCCGGTGTAGATGATGCCGAGAAGATCAAAGGCAGCCTGGACTTTTCCGTCCTCGCCGTTCTTTCCGTGAAGCCCTAAGAATACAACGTCTGCAGCCTTGCAGAGTTCCAGAACTTTTGGTCCAAAGAACTCCTTGCCGGATGCCTGCATCTCCCTGATCTTGTCGTCAAAGCTTCTCATATAGGCGGCAGCGGCGTCCACGTCGTACTCGCCCTCAAAAGCAGTCGCCGGATCCAGAGTGTCATTTCCACAATATACGTCCACAAGGATGGCCTGATGGCCTCTCTCTCTTAAGGCCTTGCAGATTCCGGTTCCTGATACGATGGAAATCTCTCTCTCTGTGCTGGTTCCTCCTGCTAAAACTACAATCTTCATAATATCCTCCTAAAATTCCTTTCTATTTTACAGACACTCAGCCGGAAGTGAGACACCTCCGGCTGTCATTTCTCTTTGTCAGTTGATGGTCACTACGCCGTCTCCATTGGAATCGTAGCTTCCTGTATTCTCGTCCCAGGTCGTGCCGTCGCTGCCTGTGCTGTCCCCGGCTGTGGTTCCATCCGTGGTTCCGGAGGAAGCGTCCGCCGTTCCGGCGAGCTCCTGCTCCACGTTCCGGGTCTCCGCCGGCTGCTCGTAAGCCTGCGTGCCCTGACCTAAGTTCGTCCCTGCATTATAGCACACAATGGGCGTTCCTGCATCAATATTTTCATAGATCGTCTTGGCATTGGCCCAGGGCGTATTGATACAGCCGTGGGAACCGCTGCTCTGGTAGAGGTTTCCGCCGAACGCGCCGCGCCACTTGGCATCATGGATTCCCACGCCGCCGTAGAAGGGCATCCAGAAATCCACCGGAGTCTTGTAGTCCTCACCCTTTAAGATCGCGTTGGTCTCTTTATAATAGAGAGCGAAAATGCCCACCGGGGAACCCATATCCTTGCTGGTATTTCCGGTCACGACCAGTGTGTCCACCAGAAGCTGGCCATCCTTATAAAACCACATGCGCTGGTTCGTGTAATCGATCTCCACATAGGTATCTCCGATGCCGTTGGAGGTTCTGGCGACACCCATCTTGAGCCACAGCGGCTCCCTCACCACAGACTCGCCTTTCAGCAGAAATTCTTTTAATTTCTCTACCTCAGAAACCTGATCCAGCTCCCAGCCGTAATCACAGCTGTTGACCGTGATTGTCTCTCCGAGGGCCGTTGTGAATGGCACGTCTTTTTCATAGGTGTCATATTTCTCCGCGAGTCCTGCCACATAGTCACTGATCCGCTCGTCGCTGAAGGTCACGTCTCCATTGTCAGCCACGGTCATCCAGCTCTTGATTGTCGAGGCATCCAGAACCTCTCTGCTGTCACCGAAAGCATAGGTCACGGTCATCTTGGAATATTTCACCAGCGTGTTATAGCGGGCCACAAGATTTTCATCCTTGGAGGTGATGGACGGCTTCTCATAGCAGTCTCCCGCCTCCAGATCCACGCTCTTGAGCCCCTGGCTGGCTGCCTCGGAGAGAAGCGTCAGCACTTTGTCTTTGTTCAGGCGGTTTCCTTCGACCTCCGGAACCAGCTCGTAACTTGTGCCGTTCTCTTTGATATAGGCATCCTCGGGATCGGTGATATTCGCTTCCTGGAAGCATTCCAGCTTGTCCATGGCCATTTTCAGAAAGCTTTCGTCGTAGGAAGTTTCCACCACCATGGAGTGATCCTCCGGATGGAAAAAAGCGTACATCCAGTTGAAGGAATTCTGCGCCTCCTGAAGCTCCTGCACCGCTCCTGTGGATACATAGGAAAAATCAATGGCAGAACCGTCGATGACTTCCTCCGCTCCGCCCCGCTCCGTGATCGTGATCTGGTAGTCCGTCACAGAATCGGCGATTCTTTTTTCCACTTCATCCACGGTCATTCCCGAACAGTCCTCCCCGTTAATATAGGAGCCCGGGAAAAACCGGTCTTTATAATATACGCCCACGGCCAGGTAAGCCGCGGCCATGATCAGTAAAAAGATACTGACAATCAGGATAAAAATCCTCGATCTTCTTGCGTGTCTGGCTGATCTTGTCATGCTTTTTTCTTCTGCCCCTTTTCTTTAGAATAGTCCCCTCTTTTCTCTACGAATTGCTCCGCTGCTATGCAGCTCTCGCAATTTTCCGGAAATGCTACGCTTCTTATTCTAACATGTATCCCCGAAATGTAAATACTCTGTAACAAATTTCAGATTTTCTTAAGCAAACAAAAAGCCCGGAAACCCGGGCTTTTTGTACAGTCTTATTTTTCTTCGAGGATCTTGTCGATGCTCACCAGTTTGACGCAGAGAACGAAGAGCTCCACAGCCACAGCCAGCTCCTCCGGTGTCGGATAGGAAGGAGCGATACGGATGTTGCTGTCCTGGGGGTCCTTTCCGTATGGGAAGGTTGCTCCTGCAGGAGTCATCACAAGGCCTGCCTCTTTTGCTTTCGCCACGATGGCTTTCGCACAGCCCGGAAGCGCGTCAAAGGAGATGAAGTATCCTCCGCGGGGCTCCAGCCAGGAACCGATCTCCAGGCCACCCAGCTCGTTCTTCAGACCATTTAAAACGGTCTCGAACTTCGGTCTTAAGATATCGGCGTGCTTTCTCATATGAAGCACCATGCCGTGGATATCCTTGAAGAAACGCACATGACGCAGCTGGTTCAGCTTGTCATGGCCGATGGTCTGAATCGTCATCTGCTGTTTGATGAAGTCGATATTTCTCTTGGAAGCGCCGATGGCTGCCACACCGGAACCAGGGAAGCTTACCTTGGATGTGGAACAGAACTTGAAGACCATATCCGGGTTTCCTTCCTGCTTGCAGGCCATGAGGATCTCAATCAGGTTATCCTGCTTGTCCTCATAGAGGTGATGGATGCCGTAAGCGTTGTCCCAGTAGATACGGAAGTCCTCTGCTGCCGGTTTCAGTCTGGCGAAACGGAGCACGGTCTCATCGGAATAGGTGATACCCTGCGGGTTGGAATACTTCGGCACACACCAGATTCCTTTGACTGACGGGTCGTTGTTGACATACTGCTCTACCAGATCCATATCCGGGCCGCTCTCGGTCATCGGAATGTTGATCATCTTGATGCCAAAATACTCGGTGATGGCAAAATGACGGTCATAACCAGGTACCGGACAGAGGAATTTTACCTCGTCCAACTTGCACCAGGGAGTGCTTCCGCACACGCCATGAGTCATGGAACGGGCTACGGTATCGTACATTACGTTCAGACTGGAGTTTCCGTAAATGATGATATTGTCCGGTGAAACCTCTGTCATATCAGCCAGAAGCTCTTTTGCCTCCGGAATACCGTCCAGCACACCGTAGTTCCGGCAGTCTACGCCAACGGAGCATCTCAAATCTGTCGTGCTGTTCAGTACGTCCATCATTCCCATAGACAGATTCAGCTGGGCCTCGGAAGGCTTACCGCGAGACATATCCAGTTTCAATCCTTTTCCCTTGATCTCCTGAAATTTTGCTTCCAGAAGCTCTTTTTCCTGTAACAGTTCCTCTCTTGACCGGTCTTTATATGCTGTCATTTTCGTCCTCCTCTATCGTTCTTCTGTGTCGCCATGTAAAATACAGCTGTCCGATGCAGACACACTTTTCCACATGTTCACTAGCTGTCATTTTAGTACGTCACAGTAGTCACGTCAAGACTTTTGTGTTTCTGGTGACGAATTTTCAGCGTTTTTTATAATAAGGAGGAACTTTTACGGAATCCTCTGTCTTTTTTTTACATACAGTTCAGACGTAGTCCTCCACCACACACAGCCGGTTCTGGTCCGGGAAATAGAGAAGAAAAAGCTCCTTCGTGCTGCCCCGTTTCACCAGGGTAAAATACTGGTACTCCCCGTTAAAATTTACCTCATACCCTTTGGCGATATCCATATCCCGGAGGAGTGCGTCGATCTTCCGCTCCACCAGCATATTTCTTCCCCGGTGCCAGGCTACGGCCTTCTGTATCGCTGAAGTATCCTGGTACCGAAATACATGGTAGCGGACGCCCTTCCCGGCGAAGCTGGAACCGATCGCCTCGTTGTAAACTTCCCATTCTGTGGCAGGAAGAATGATGCCCCATTCCTCCCGGATGCTCTTGATATACGTTTCCTTCGGAGTGTATGCCCTCGAAAGCACTGCCATCGCCAGCACGAGGATCACGCAGGCTCTCAGCATAAAAATTCTTCGTCCCCTTACCATAATCATAACGCACGCCTCCTTTCTTCAAGGCTGTTTGTCTGTTGCCCGTTCTGCCTATATTTTACTGAATTTCAAGTCCCAAAGTCCGCACCGACGTGTAAACAAGCTGTAAACAAAATCTTAGCTTTTTCCGAAGACAGGGCTTCTTTCTTAAGAAAATGTGGAGACGGTGGTTTTTTGCCATGAGATGTATTATAATAAAACGCAGTGAGTGCAAAAACAAAAGAAGAGAGGGTAACTGTTATGTTCAAGCAACATCCAAAAGTGTGGAATGCCGTCCGTGAGTACGGGATTATTACCGTGGCGACGCTGATCATGGTAATCGGTATCTATGTTTTCAAGTTTCCAAACAACTTTTCCTTCGGAGGGGTCTCCGGTATGGCCGTCCTTCTGGCGAAGCTGACCTCCATCAGCGCCGGAAACTGGACCTTTCTCCTGAATATGGCTCTCCTGGTGCTGGGCTTCCTTTTTCTCGGAAAATCCTTCGGCATCAAGACCGTCTATGTCAGCGTGCTGATGTCCGTGGCCTTGAGCGGCATGGAAAAGATCCTGCCGATGTCCCATCCCCTGACCACCCAGCCTGTGCTGGAGCTGATCTTCGCGATCTTCCTGCCGGCCTTGAGCGCAGCCATCCTCTTTGACATCGGCGCTTCCGGCGGCGGTACGGATATTCTGGCCATGATCCTGAAGAAATATACCAGCTTCAACATCGGTTCCGCCCTTTTCGTGGTGGATCTTCTCATCACCGTGGCCGCCTGTTTCATCTTTGACCCCACGACCGGTCTTTTCTCTTTCACCGGCCTGATGGCGAAGTCCCTCGTTATCGACGGCGTCATTGAGAACATCAACCTCTGTAAATATTTCACGATCGTCTGTGACGAGCCGGATCCCATCTGCGATTTCATCCACGACGCCCTGAACCGAAGCGCCACGATCTTCAAGGGTGAGGGCACCTACACCCATCAGCAGAAATTCATCATCCTGACAGTCATGAAACGAAGCCAGGCCGTCCAGCTTCGGAATTTCCTGAAAAAGAACGACCCCGGCGCTTTTATGATGATCACCAACAGCAGTGAGATCATCGGAAAAGGCTTCCGCGGATTCAACTGAATCGTTTCCTGTAAAAAAGAACAGCCCTTCCGCTTGAAACGGAACTGACTGTTCTCTTTTTATCATTATGTCGTCAGATTTTTTCTTATTTTTCCCAGAAGGAAGATTAACTGGTCTATCTCTTCTTCGGTCATTCCCTGCACCAGCAGTTTTTCCATGGTCTGGATATGATCCCGAAATTCATAGTAGAGATCCTCGCCCTGGTTCGTGAGAAGGATCTGCTTCAGTCTGGCATCCGTCGGAACGGAGACCCGGACGATATAGCCCTTCTTCTCCATCAGCTGGAGGATTCCGGTCACGGTAGAACGGGTGATGTTGAAATCACGTTCCAGATCCCGCTGGCAGATCTCCTGCCCCTTATGATCGTGGAGATAACGGATCACCCAGGTCTGCACCGGGCTGACGTCACCCATATTTCGCTGACGTTTCTCTTCATCAATCTTTCTTCCGATCATATTGCTGAGGACGTGGATTTCATGACCCACTTCTCTTCTATCTCTCCCCATGAAATCACCCTCCTTTTCTTTTTTGTTCGGTTACAAACAATATTATTACCGAATTAGAGGATTGTCAAGAGATTTTCCCGAATTTATTTTTTCTTCAGGTTCGCACTCCCAAAGCCCAGCGGCAAAATCTCTTTTAAGGTATAAATCTCATATTTTTCGGGGGTTCCGAGGAGGATCTCGAAGGTCCCGGGATCACAGAACTCCATCATGACCTGGCGGCAAATGCCGCAGGGGGCACAGATGTCGCAGTCCGGGCCTTTGACAGTTTCCGGGCCGCCCATGATAGCGATGGCCTTAAAGTTCCGCTCTCCTTCATAGACTGCCTTGAAAAATGCAGTCCGCTCCGCGCAGACACTGGGACTGTAAGCCGCGTTCTCAATGTTGCAACCCTGGTAAACTTTTCCCTCTTTTGTTAAAAGGGCCGCTCCCACATGAAAATGGGAGTAGGGGGTGTAGGCGTGATCCCTGGCCTCCATGGCTCCCTTTAAAAGCTCTGCCGCCTGTTCCGGGGTGAGCACTGATTTTGCTTTATCCATAGGAAAATTCCACCTTTCTTTTTAGTCGGTCTCTTTCCGGTTGAAGAAGCCTTCCTGTCCAAGTTCTCCAACCTTTCCGGAACGATCCTTAAACTGAAGCTCCGGGTTCTTAATGCTGACCCTCATATTGGCGGGCACGGAAGAAGTGATAAACGCGTTACTTCCAATGACGGCGCCCTGGCCGATGACGGTCTCCCCGCCTAAGATAGAAGCTCCGGAATAAACGGTCACATTGTCCTCCAGGGTCGGGTGACGCTTCGTATGGCGAAGGCTCTGGCCGCCGCGGGTGGAAAGCGCACCGAGGGTCACGCCCTGGTAGATCTTGACATTTTTTCCGATTTTCGTCGTCTCACCGACTACAACGCCGGTACCGTGGTCGATGAAGAAATATTCGCCAATCGTGGCACCCGGGTGGATATCTATACCGGTGAGGCCGTGGGCATACTCGGTCATCATACGTGGAATCAGAGGCACACCGAGAAGGAAGAGTTCGTGAGCCAGGCGGTTCACAAAGATCGCGTAGAGACCCGGGTAGGAAAGGATGATCTCATCCGTATTGTAGGCTGCCGGGTCGCCGTCGTAGCCTGCCTGGACGTCGGTCATCAGCACCTCCCGGACGGCCGGAATCCGGGCCAGGAACTGATTTACCAGAGAAGCGGCCTCCTCCAGGGCTGCCTCGGGGCTTGCCGGCGGATTTTCTTCCCGGTGCTGCAGGGCACGGGCGGTCTGTTTCGTCAGGTTGTAGTGAATGTCCTCGAGGATCTCTCCCACATGGTAGGACAGAGAATTCTGCTTGAGGTTTCTGGTCTCAAAATATCCCGGGAAAATGATCTTCCGGATATTCTCCAGGATCTCCAGAACGATGGCGCGGTTGATGCGGTTGGTAGAATCAATGTTCCGGATCAGCGGATATTTCTCATAGCTGTCCAGAATCCCTTCCACCAGACTGTTTAAGGGACGGTCTAAGATTTCCTTTTTCATCGGGCGATTTACTCCTTTTCTTTGATTTATACGGGTAAAAAAACGCCGGATAGGAACTATCCAGCATACATCGTTTCATCTTCTCTTATTATATGAAAAAGAGCTGCTTTTCGCAACTCTTTTTCTTTTTGCTTTATTCAGATCTTAAACCGATATCCCACGCCCCAGATCGTCTCGATGTACTGGGGTTTGGCGGTGTTTTTCTCGATCTTCTCGCGGATCTTCTTGATATGTACGGTGACGGTGGCGATATCTCCGACGGACTCCATATCCCAGATCTCCCGGAAGAGCTCTTCCTTCGTAAATACATGGTTCGGATTTTCCGCAAGGAAGGTTAAGAGATCGAACTCCTTGGTCGTAAAGTTCTTCTCCCCGCCGTCTACCCAGACCCGGCGGGCGGTCTTGTCAATCTTGATGCCGCGGATCTCGATGATGTCATTTTTCTGGGCGTTGCTGCCTACCAGCCGGTCGTAGCGGGCCATATGGGCTTTTACTCGCGCCACCAGCTCGCTGGGGCTGAAGGGTTTTGTCATATAGTCGTCGGCTCCGAGGCCCAGGCCACGGATTTTGTCGATGTCGTCTTTTTTCGCGGAAACCATGATGATCGGCGTATTTTTATGATTGCGGATCTCCTTGCAGATCTCAAAACCATCCATCTCCGGCAGCATCAGATCCAGGATAAAGAGATCGTAATCCGTCTCCAGTGCGCGTTTCAGTCCCACATCCCCCCGGTTCTCGATCTCCACCTCAAAGCCGCTGAGCTCCAGATAGTCTTTTTCCAGGTCTGCAATGGCCTCTTCATCCTCGATAATCAATATTTTACTCATTTATTATAGGCACCTCCTGATATTTTCTAAGTACAAAATACATCACAGTTCCAGCTCCGAGCTTGCTGTTGGCCCAGATCTTTCCGCCGTGGTCCTCGATGATCTTTTTTACAATGGAAAGACCGATGCCGCTGCCTCCCTTGGAAGAGTTCCGGGAGGAATCTGTCCGGTAGAAACGGTCGAAAATGTTCGGCAGATCCTTGGCGGCGATGCCTTTTCCGTTGTCCTCGATCTCCACCTGGATGAAGTCGCCCACATCCCGCACCCGGATGCTGATATAGCCCTTCTGCTTGTCCAGATATTTGATTGAGTTGCTGATGATGTTGTTGATGACACGCTTGATCTGCTCCGCATCGGCGATGACCAGCGTATCCTTGTCCACATAATTAAAATAGGAAAGCTCAATGTTTTTCGACTCCAGCTCCAGTCCCACATCCTCCACACAGTCGTCAAAATAGTCGGAAACATTGATCTTGGCGAAATTGTAGGGAATCCGGTTCGTGTCGATCTTGGAGTAAAAGGTCAGCTCATTGATGAGCCGGTCCATATCGTTGGCTTTGTTATAGACGGTCCTTATGTATTTGTCCATTTTCTCCGGCGTATCCGCCACGCCATCCATGATGCCCTCCACATAGCCCTTGATAGCTGTGATGGGGGTCTTCAAATCATGGGAAATATTGCTGATGAGCTCTTTGTTTTCCTTGTCGTAGGCTTCCTTTTCCGCATTGGAATCCCGAAGGCGCTGGCGCATCTCCTCGAAATCCCGGCAAAGGCCGCTGAACTCATCCTTGCCCTCCACCTTCAGCTCAAAATCCAGATCGCCGTCCTTGATATGCTGGGTGGCCTCCCGAAGCTTCTGCAGGGGAGTGTTGATGCCCCGGTAAATCCAGGCCGACAAAAGCGCTCCTGTCAGCACCAGGATCATCAGAATGGCAATCAGCATATCCCACACCAGCTTCTTCAGCTCCGGCATTGTATTGCTCACGGAGGTGATGATAAAGGCACTTCCCTGATCCCCATCGGAAAAGATCATATCTACCTGTTTCACATAGGCCTGCACGTCCTGAGCAATGTAGGTTCCGTCCGCCTTGTAAACGGAGGCCCCGTAAGAGGGAAGCTCCCGGAAAAGTCTCAGGTTCGCATCGCTGGCTCCGGAATAATAAAGGCTCTTGCCTTTTCGCACGATCAGATAGGAGGACTTGTCCTGCAGTTCCGCGTTCAGCGTATCGAGATAGGTAGTATCGAGATAGGCGTCCGCATTCTCCTCCGCCTTGATCGACATCTCATCGAAAACGTCCTCTGTCGCTTCATTGAGCATCTGCAGGGTATTCGCCAGACTTTCATAACTGATATCTGTAATTCCCAGCTTCGCTTTCAGCGCATTAACCTGTATATGGCTGAAACCGGCGAAGGCGAGCAGGGCCAGTATCAGCGGAACGCAGGCAATCACGAAAAAAGCGGTTATCAGTCTTGTTTTCAGCTTCATGATTCTGCCCCTTTCCAGTCTGTTATTCACTTTATTGCTTATTTTAACATACCTCCGCTTTCATTTCATCTAAACAAAAGGGCGGAAATATGAAATTTTTCTAAAAACTTGTTTTGACCCGGCTCCCTTCCTGTGATACACCGAGAAAGAGGGGGAGTTTCTCATGAAAAAACGGATAAAAAAACACTTTGACTTTGATGCCCGTCATGAACGAACACCTGGCCAAGCCGCTGGATTCCGGCCAGCTCATCGAAAAACTGAAATTATACGCTTCCAGAAAACAGGTATAAAAATAACCGCCGTGAGCTTTGATAAACAACTCACGGCGGTATTTTTATGTTTTCACTGTACTGATTAAAGTGCTTTCACAGAGAAGCCATAAGAAAACTCTTTCTCACTCAGGCGGTACTTCGGATCAAGGTCCGGGCCGCAGCTAGCGGAACCGATGCCGCTCACCTTATAGTCGATGCGGACGTTGGTGTTGGAAGGCTCCAGCTCGTAGGAGTGGCCTTTCCGGGTCAGCTCTTCCTTCGTGTAGTGAGAGGTCTGGAACTCCACTTCGCCCTCGGTACGGAAAGCGATGCCGTCTCCGTTTGCCGGATCAACGAGGCTCACTTCTTTCACATGGGTGTGGTTTCCGTTCTCCTGTGGCATGATGTAGGGAACGTATTCCTCGGTCACGCTGGTGGTGAAACGGCCAACCTTTGCGTGGTGGCAGAGATCCTGATAGTTCTCGCCCGGGCCCATTCCGTAGTATTCTACCTTTTCCACAGCGGTGGGAAGGGTGAACTCGTAACCGAATCTCGGAAGCCAGATGGCCTTCGGATGAACCTTGGACTGAACGGAAATGTGAAGCTCGGGATCGCCGTTATCCAGACGGTAAGTCACTTCGTAGTGAAGGAGCGGACTTCTGGCTACGCCGGCGAGACTGCCTGCGCTGACAAGCTCAATGCAGTCTTCGGTCTCTTTCCAGGTGAAGGAATAGCATTTATCGAAGAGGCGGTTCATGTTCCAGCCGCTTAAGTTGTCCTCGAAAAGGCCCCAGGTCATCTTGATATGACGGTCGTTGTCAGTCGGAGCGCGCCATACGTCGAGGTGAGCCGGATTAACGAGAATGTTCTTTCCGTTTTTCAGGATTCCGGTCAGGGTTCCGTGAACCTTGTGGAAGGTATAGCCGATGGAAGCAGTCTCGTCTGTCACAGTGACAGTCAATTTGTCCTCAGATACTTTCCAGGAGCCTTCGCCGTGTGTACGCTCTGCAGTCACAATCTCTACCGGAAGCTTCAGCTGAACCATACCGGTCTCATAACCAGCCTCGGCCCATTCGGTTGCTTCTTTCTGGTGCAGCGTCAGGGTCACATAAGCGCCCAGAGCACAGATCTTCGGAAGGTCTGCCGGGATCGTAAGGAGAGTCTTCTCTCCTGCTGCCAGCTCCAGATTCTGTGTGCCGGAAGCGACAGCCACGCCGTCCACCTCTACAGTCCACTTGAGATCATAGTTCTTAAGGTCAGTGAAATAGTGGCGGTTATGGATCTCCACGGAGATCTCTTTCTCTCCCACCTCTTTTAAGGAAGCGCGGAAGGGCTGGAAGACTGCTTTTGCTTCCAGAGAGCCGGCTTTTACTTCACGTTTTGCAGAAACCAGGCCATCCACGCAGAAGTTGTTGTCGTGAGTCAGCTCGTCGAAGTCGCCGCCGTAATAGTATTTGCCGTCTTTCAGCACCGTATGGTCGGCCCACTCCCAGATGCAGCCGCCGATCAGGCGCGGATATTTATCGAAAAGTTCCTGATAATCGTTCAGGTCTCCCGGTCCATTTCCCATGGAATGGGCGTACTCGCAAAGGAACAGCGGACGGCTGTCGTCCTTCTCACCGTCTGCAATCAGATCGGAAAATTCGCGGTACATGTGGCTCTCCACATCGTACATAGTCGGGGTGTTCAGCATGTTGGCGCGCTCGTAATGGATCAGGCGCTCCGGATCACGCTGCTTCGTCCAGCGGCACATATCGTCGTAGTGGCAGCCGTAGCCGGACTCGTTTCCGATGGACCACATGATGACGCTGCAGGAGTTCTTGTCGCGCTCCACCATGCGGCGCATACGCTCCATCAGGGCCTCGCCCCAGTCGGGATGGTCCGTCGGCCAGGTGCGGTCGTACATATGGTAGCTCCAGAGGGTCTCTCTGGTGACAAAACCGTGCATCTCGATGTCAGCCTCATCCACCACATAGAGTCCCAGGCGGTCACACTCGCGGATAAACTCCGGAGCGGGCGGATAATGGGAGGTACGAACGGCATTGACGTTCAGTTTTTTCATGAGACAGAGGTCTCTGCGGATATCCTCAAGGCTCATGACATGGCCTTTCACCGGATCGGTGTCGTGATGGTTCACACCCTTCAACTGTACGGAAACGCCGTTGATCAGAAGCTCACCCTTCGGAGAAATTGCGATTGTGCGGAAGCCTACGGGAACCGGGATAAACTCGCCGAAGCCCTCCAGCACCAGGGTGTAGAGATTCGGAACCTCTGCGCTCCAGGGTCTGGCGTCGGGCACGGTGAAGTCTGCCTTTCCGTCGATGACCGGCTGTTTCTGGATGCAGGTATCGCCGTCATAGAGGCAGGCGGTGAGATCTCCGGCCGGAGCGGTCACTTTCACGGAAAGCTCGGTGAGGTTTGCGTGGATCTCCACATCCTGCACATGCTCTGCGGGACGGGTCAGCACATAGACGTCGCGGAAGATTCCTGTCATACGGAAGAAATCCTGATCCTCCATGTAGCTGCCGTCGCACCATTTGAGGACTTTCACGATAATCTCGTTTTTGCCCTCGTGAAGGTACGGGGTCACGTCAAACTCAGCGGTGCAGTGGCTGCACTGGCTGTAGCCGATCTCCTGACCGTTGATAACAAGATAAAAACAGGGGTTTACACCCTCGAATACCAGGTAAGTCTTTTTCGTGAGGTCCGCGCAGTCAAACCAGGTGCGGTAAACACCGCAGGGGTTCTCGTCCGGCACATAGGGCGGATCTACGGGATAGGGATAGTTTACGTTGGTGTAGTAGGGAGGCTCAAAACCTTCCATCTGCCAGTTTGCGGGAACCGGAATTTTTCCCCATTCGGTAATCTCTTCCGGTACCTCATAGTAAGCGGGATAGTAATTGAAATCCCAGATGCCGTTCAGAAGCTGAAATTCGCCGGATTTCTCTCTTTCTCCGGCCAGAGCCTTCTCTGTGTTCTCAAAGGGAATGTAGTAAGCTCTCTCTTTTTCCCGGCCTTTTTCCAGGAAATGAGGATCCTGCCATTCACGACTGTTCATTCTTACGCCTCCTTATTTTCTCTTGATCCACATGCCGTTGGTGAAATCGGGAATTGCCACCGGCTGTCCGCCGAGAGCGATGGACTGCTCTGCCAGAGCGGAAATGCTCATCCAGGCTGCCAGGTCATAAACGTCGATGGGCACATCGGTCTGATCCTGTACGCTCTTGATGAAGTCGCAGAATACCAGCCAGTCCATGCCGCCGTGACCTTCCTTGACGCCCTCTTCCATGTATTTTTTCCATACGGGGTGATCGTATTTCTCACGGTATTCTTCCACATTGCCCCAGTGCTTTTTCCACTCGAAATGATCTTTTGCGTGCTCCTCGCCGTCGATGAAGAGGGACTGGTTGTCCTCGAAATACATACCCTTGGTTCCCTGTACGGTGAAGCCTCTGGAGTAGTATCTCGGGAGGGTGGTGTCCAGAGTCAGAAGAATGGTCTCGCCGTTGGCACAGGTAATGATGGTGTTTACCACGTCGCCCTGATGGAACTCGGTGTTCATCAGCACTTCGTCGTCTGCCTTGTTGTTTTTGATGTATTCCTTCAGGCCTGCTGCCTTGGAAGCCATGGAGGTCAGGGTCAGCATGCGGTTTCCGCGGTTGATGTGGAGAACTTTTGCGATGGGTCCCAGCTCATGGGTCGGATAGTTCTCGGTATTTCTGTGGATATAGTTGTCCAGACGGTAATGACGGTTCTCTCTTCCGAAAGCAACCTCGTCGCGGAGGTCGTGCTTATAGCCGCCCTCGCAGTGAACGATGGTTCCGAGAACGCCCTGCTCTGCCATGTTGGAAACCATCATCTCGTCACGGCCGTAGACGCAGTTCTCCATCAGCATCACCGGCACATGGGTCCGCTCGTAGGCCTCAACGATCTTCCAGCACTCCTGTACGCTGTAGGCGCCGCCGACCTCACAGCCCACATATTTTCCGGCTTCCATCGCCTCGATGGCGATGTTCAGATGATTCTCCCAGGAAGTGCAGAGGATCACAGCGTCCACCTCAGGCATTGCAAGAATCTCTTTATAATTCTGTGTGGTCAGCGGACGGGGACGGCCTGCTTCCTCGACGGCCTTGGCTGCTTCCTGGCAGCGATCCTCATAGACATCGCAGACAGCTGCAAACTCCACATCCTCATGATGCACAAAAACCAGTTTCAAAAGGCCCATGCCACGGCCTCCGAGACCGATCAGACCTAATTTTACTTTTTTTCCCATGATAAGTCCTCCTCTTTTCAGTCGGTTATGACGCTATCGTATCATACCTTTTTTACAAAAAAAATGTCACAATAAGCATATTTTTTATAACATCGGACAGGTTATTTGTTCCGGTATTCCCCCACGTCCTGAAGCTTCACCCAGGTCTCTTCGCTGCCCGGGGCGGTGACTTTGTTTTCGGCAAAAACGACAGTCTGGACATTTTTCACATTGAGAAGTTCCCCGTCTGCACTAGTAAATTCGTTGTCCCGGATCTCCAGATACTGATGGAGCTTCTGATCTTTTTCCACTTCCCGCACTGGCGTATCCACCTGGATCACACCCTGGCCCCAGCATTTCACATGGTCGCAGTCGTCAAAGCGGTTGTTTTCCACAACGATATGCTTCGTGGCTCCTGACTCAAACCAGTCTGCCGCATCTCCGGAAATTAAAACCGCTGTTCCTGAGGTATGGAAGTAATTGTTCTTCACCACTACATTTCCGGCACTGGTGAGCAGGAAGCCTCTGGCCCGGTTGTTCTGCACGATACAACCCTCAATGAGCACATTCGGCACATAGCTGACATTCTCGATGCTGTCTTTTTCCTTGATACCCTCCGGAAGTTTTTCTGCAAATTTCACATAAGTGAAATCTTTGTTCAGAGTGATGATCTCCTCCGTCCGGCTCTCGCCCATGGAAAGAAGGGATTCATAGCGGACAAAGGAGAAGTGGTCTCCGCTTTTACCCACAGGCACACCCTTCTGCTGATGATGAACCAGTTCCACCAGAAGTTCCTTTTCGCTCAAAACTTTTTTCACCTGGGCATAAATGCCGTGGATATTCACGGCGTCATCCAGTTGGCGCTCAAAGAGGCAGTCCTTGATGTGGATGAGTCCCCGGCAATAAACAAAGTGGGTGGCATCCGCAGCCAAGGAGAACCAGTGGCCGCTTCCCGCCTTTCCGGTAACCTGTACCCGGTCCAGGGTGACGTTTTCTGTAAACTGAGCCGTCACGCCCATACCGGCACAGTGATAGATCTTCACATCACGGAAGGTAACGTCTTTGCTGGAGGTCACATAGGTGGCCGGATAGTTTCTCGGATGATGCCGGAGAACAATAATATGGCCCGGTGTGTAACCATCAAAGGATTTCATGTCACCTGCTCCGTCCAGAGTCACTTCCACCAGTCCCTCCTCCAGCTCTTTCCAGTTTCCATAGTTGGAATCCGGCCGGATATCAAAGCCCATCTCATAAGGTCCTTCCGATGGCTCGCCCTTTTCCGGATCCACTTCCATCCAGAAGGGAATCTCCTCACAGAAATTTTCCCCGGTGAAAAAAATCCGCTGATGAGCTACATAATAAGGAAAGCGCTCTTTATCAATGCGAAGCTGCATGGACGGGCCATTGACGGAGACAATGCTTCCCTCGGAGTAAGCCGGGCGCTCGTAATTGATGGAAAAGCCCTCCAGGATAATATCCTCGCTGTGCTCGAAGTAAAAAGCCAGAAGCTCCGTATGAAAAATGAAGTCACTGTTTTTTCCTCGTACTGTCAGATGAGCACAGTCCGTAAGATCGAAGGCGATCCGCTTGATGGTATCCTCATCATGGTTGGAAATGCATAAGGTTCGTTCAAAAGCATAATCCGGATAGAAATGATAAGTTCCTTCTTCAAAAAGGATCTCCGCCGGTTCTTCGTTTTTCCGGCACTCCTCCAGGATTCCCCGCAGGCGCAGCATATTCATCTGGTCTTTTTCTCCGGAAAGGATTCCATAGTCTCTTACATGAAATGTTTTCATAGTCGTTTTCCTTTCTTTTTTCCATTGTAGTCAAATACCCCGCTGCATGCAACGGGGTATTCTGATTCTTTTTATTCTTTTACGGAACCTACCAGCACACCTTTCACGAAATATTTCTGAAGGAAAGGATACACCAGAAGGATCGGCACGGTAGTTACGATGATGGTGGCGTATTTAATGATCTCCTGCAGAAGCACGGAATCTGCGGTAACGCCTACGCTGCTGGAGAGCAGAGCGTCCATATCCTCCTGTTTCACCAGAAGCTCCCGAAGGAACATCTGTAAGGGATAGAGATCTCTTCTCTTCTGAAGGTAAACCAGAGCGTTGTACCACTCACCCCATTTTCCTACGGCGTAGAAAAGGGTGATGGTGGCCAGAGCCGCCTTGGAAAGGGGCAGGGTGATCTTCGTCAGCATCGTAAAATGGTTCGCTCCGTCGAGAGCCGCCGACTCATAAAGGCTCTCGGGCACGGACTCAAATGAGGTTCGAAGAACAATCATATTGTAAACACTGAGCATTCCGGGTACGATCATGGCCCATATGGTATTGGTCAAGCCCAGTTTCTGGACGACCAGAAAGGTAGGAACCATACCGCCACTGAAGAACATTGTGAAAATGATAAACAGCATGATGGGTTTCTTTAAGAGAAATCCCTTTCTGGACAGCGGGTAAGCGCCCAGGATCGTGATGCCCATACTGCAAGCCGTTCCGACTACCACATAAAAGATCGTATTCCGGAAACCCAGCCAGATATTTGCCGAATTCAGTACTGCCTCATAGCCTCTGGTGGAAAAGCCTGCGGGCTTCCAGAGAAGCCCCGTCACTTTTCCAAATTCCACCGGATCACTCAAGGAGGCGAACAGTACATACAGAAGGGGATAAAGCGTAATCAGCATCAGAAGGACCATGAAGCAGTTATTTACCACCCGGAAGATTTTCTCTCCCCGGCCCACGATCATGCGTCCGCTCTCCTCCATTTCTTTGTTTTTTCTTCTCATTGTAAGCTCCTCCTTTTACCAGAGACTGTTTCCGTTCACCTTCTGACTCAGCTTGTTGGCTCCTGTCAGAAGGATCAGGTTGATCACGGAATTGAAAAGCCCAACCGCCGTGGAATAGCTGTAGTTCATCTCCTCGAAACCTTTGCGGTATACGAAGGTGGAAATGATATCGGAGGTCTCGTATGTAACCGGTGACTGGATCAGGAAGGCTTTCTCCCAGCCAATGTTCATCAGACCGCCCACAGCCATAATAAACATGATGATGATGATCGGCAGCATACCCGGAAGGGTTACATGCCAGATCTGTTTCAGCTTGTTCGCTCCATCGATACGGGCTGCCTCATAGAGCTGCGGGTTGATGCCGGTAATGGCCGCCAGGTAGACGATGGAACCCCAGCCGAAGCTCTGCCAGATATCGGAGATGATGTAGATTGCCCGGAAACAGTGCGGATCCGCGATCAGGCTTCCCTGATGTCCCGTGAGGGAATTGACAATCTGTGTGATAAAACCATCGCTGTTGGTGAACACCAGTATTAAACTGGCAATCACCACAGTGGTGATAAAGTGGGGCAGATAAGTAATGGTCTGAACCACTTTTTTGAAACGCATGTTTACGACTTCATTTAAGAGAATCGCAAAGATAATCGGAGCGCTGAAGCCGAAGAGAAGATTCAATCCACTGATCATCAGTGTGTTCTTCAGCGTCCTCCCGAAGAATACGGAGCCTACAAACTCTTTGAAGTATTTAAGACCTACCCAGTCACTTCCCAAGATACCAAGTCTCGGTTTAAAGTTTTTGAATGCGATGATAACTCCGTACATCGGGGCGTAACAGAAGATGATCAGATAGATCAGTACCGGCAATAGCATCACATACAACAGCCAGTTCTTCTGAAAATCTGTTTTAAGTCTCTGAGAAAGCGGTTCTGCTTTCTTTTTCCGACTGGATTTCATGACATCAGCGCCCCCTTTTTCTTATCTTGCGTTGTAACGATCCAGTGCAGCCTGCTCAACAGCGATCAGGTCTTCAATGTGCATGTCTTTCAGATTCTGCTGGAAGGTCTCGAAGTTGTCGAGAGGCTCTTTGCCCATAACGAATTTCAGCAGGCTCTCTTTTACATAGGTATCAACGTCTGCCTGATAGGAGCTTCTGGTCTCAGCCTCTTCAGTGTTGTAGAGGATGAAGTTAGACAGAGTCTGGGAAGTTCCCTGCTCTTTCCAGAGGGTCAGCGCATCCGGCTGGCAGCCTTTGTTGTATTTCTTGGTCAGGATGTAGTTGAGGTCAGTATCTTCGAAGGTGTGCCACTGCTGCGGAGCTGCGCCAAGGAGCTCATCGGTGGAAGCGTCACTTGCCATAGCGTTGATTACAGGAACACCATCTTCCATATGATAGCCAACGCCCTCTTCGCCGTTTGCCAGCTCAAGGTCGATGTCATCCAGATACAGAGCATCCAGAAGAGCGATGCAGGCTTCTACGTTCTTGCAGTCTGCGGTGATGTATTTGTAGTCGCCCAGGCCTCTGCTGCTGCTGCGAAGTGCTGCCTGAGTGTCACCCTCGTTCAGTACGGGAGCCGGAGCCGCGATCAGAGCTTTGCTCTCATCTTCGCTCTCAGTGGTTACATAATAGGTAGTTCCGTAGGTGTAAAGGTGAGTCATAGCGGTTCCTACTCTGTCGGAGGAATCAAGGGACATGATGTCGTTCTCGGTCTGAGTTGTGAAGTCCGGATTGATGTAACCAGCCTCATACCACTGATTTAACAGAGTCAGGTAATCTTTGTAGGAATCCTCGTAAGGTCCGAAAGCAACGGTTCCGTCATCTTTAATATAGTAGTCATTCGCTGCAACGCCGTAAGCGGAAGAGAACATGTTGGTGGTGAACAGCGGTCCTAAGTCGTTTCCGCCGGAAGCATGAACAGCCAGCGGGTACTCAACGCCGTTGTCTTTCATAGCCTGGAACAGAGCTGTCCACTGATCAATGGTGGTCGGAACGTCCATGCCGGTTGCTTCCAGATAATCTTTACGAATCAGGGGACCGGTGAAGGTCAGGTCTGCTTCTTCGCTTCCGCAGATCTTAGCGCCCAGACGGATGATACGGCCTTCGTCATCAGTAACTGCTTTTTTCAGGAACTCATCATCTTTGATCAGGTTGTAAAAGTTCGGGGTGTACTCTTCTCCAATATAATCGGTGTAATCATAGAGAACGCCGTCTGTGTATGCCATCTCAACGCCGCCGGGATAGTAGAGGTCGATACCGCCGCAGAAGATCATATCTGGAAGAGTGGAGTCAGCCATCATAATTGTGAAGTTGTCCTGTGCCTGACCTACCGGCGGATGGATGAACTCAAATTTGCAATTGAACTTTTCCTCAATGTCTTTGATCACATGGTACTCACCCATATCACTGGTGGCCTGTGCGTTGTTGCTGGTCATATTAAACCAGATCGTTATGGTCTCGCCGCCGAGATCCGGATACCCCTGCTCGTTTCTCGGACACGGATCTGCGGAAACCGCTCCTGCAAGGCTTCCTACTGCCATGAGAGCTGCCAGTACGCTGGCGGTGACTTTCTTTCTTCTTACCATAATAACTTCCTCCTTTTCATTTTCGGCTCCTTTTTGTTCGAGCCTCCCGTTTGGTTGGTGAGTCCACTATAGCATTTTCTGTTCTTATTCGTAAATAAACACATTTTGCACAGTTTTATCACTTTTTGAATACGTTTTATAGAGCATTTTTGCTAAAAGCTCTCGTTTTTACTTTCATTTTCTTCCGGGCGTCCTGATTTTTTGCCGAATTCCCCTGTTTTTTCCTTATATTATTTTATGCACTTTCTACAGCCAGATGGCGTATTTTTGCCAGATTGTCAACAATTTCTGACATAAAAAAGGAGAATATCAGAAATTGATCATCCCGATATTCTCTCTTTTTGCTGTTCTGACCGGCTTACCCGGGTAAAAATTCACTCTTTTGTGCAAACTGACAAGGCTGCTTCAGACCTCTGTTTTTGCCCCCAGACTCTCCCGGTACTGGCCCGGCGTCATGCCCTCATACTTCTTGAACACCCGGATAAAGGTGGTGATATTGCAGAAACCGCTTCTCACTGCCACATCCCGGATCTTGACCTCCGGGGAATTTTTCAGCATATCCTTGGCCAACTCCACACGGCTCTGATGGATGTACTCCAGCACGCCGGCGCCCATCTGATGTTTGAAATATCTGGAGAGATGGGATGGGGTCACGCCCACCTGCTCCGCGATGCCGTTGACCGAGAGGTTCTCATCGGAAAGATTTTTCCGGATGATCTCCATGATCCGGTCAATCGAGCAGATCTCATTTTCTTCTGTCTTATCCTGAATCTCTTTGTTGACAAATTTAAGCCGTACTTCCTCGTAGCCCTTATGAACTGCCTCCAGGCTCTGGCCGCTCTCGCTTAGGTAGCAGTTGCAGAAGACCTTCTCCTCCTCGGCCAGGATCTCTTTCATCCGGTCACGCTCCCCGGAAAGCAGCTGGCGGAAGCTCTCGCCCGTCTCACTGTCCCCGTTCAGCACACAGAAGAAGCCGTCCTTTCCTTCCAGCACATAGAACTGCTTAAGCTCCGGGAAACATTCCTGGATGTACTCCATAAGGATCTCCCGCTTATCAGCCTCCTGTACCACAGTCTCCAGAGCCTCACTGTCCACTTCTGTCTCCTCGAAGACGCAGAGAAGCACCGCATAAAAGCCGCCGCCAAAGCCCAGCTCCTGTTTCAGCTCTTCCGTCTCAGGCAGACTGCCCTGGAAGAGAAGCTGTCCCAGGTGAAGCTCCTTCATATTCGCCTCGTACTGGCGGATTTTTTCGTTCATCTCCTGCCGGGTCCGGATCGTCTTTTTCACATAGATCTCCAGATCTCCCAGCTCATCCATAACCCCGCTCTGTTCCAGCTCCTGATCCGAAGCTTTTACGGTATTGAGAAGATACTGGATCGGCAGATAGTTCCGCTTGGCCACCAGGAAGGACAGGATCACGAGAAGCGCCGCTCCCAGAACGGAAAGGGTGATGCCGAAGCCCTTGGCAAAAGCCGTGGCCGAATAGCTGACACCCTTCAGCGTCGCATAGACCAGGGTAAGACCTGTCTTCGCCGACCGGGAAAAGGAGAGCTTGTAGCCTTTTTCCCCGATCTGAATCTCGGAAATATTATTTTCCTGGCAGTTCTGGAGCTCCAGCGCCAGCTCGTCGCCCTGACCCGAGAGGGTTCCGATGACCAGGCCGTTATCGGAGAACACGAAAGCTTCCTCGCCGCCGCGAAGGCTCAGACCTTTCAGCAGGTCCTCCAGATAATCGTTGCTCAGCACCACCACCGCTCTGGCCGTATTGAGGCTTCCCGTATTGCTCAGCTGGGTGGAGATGATATTTTTCTGCTCTCCGTCCGCGCCTTTAATCGTCTGAAAATGGCCCATAATACCGCTGTTCAGGGCCTCCAGCCATTCGTCGTAGCTGCAGGCATATTTGTCCGCCTGGAAATTTTTGCTTTCTTTTCCGCCGCTCGCGCTGGAGATCACATACTCATATCCCGGAAAATAGAAATAAATTTCTTCTATATTATTGTATCCGGAAATGATGGTCCGGAGCCGGTCGAAAACTTCCCACTCGCTGTAGTAATCCCGCTCGGACTTTCTCACATAGGAAAGAATCGTCTCGTCGGATTTGAGCTTCGTCGTGACCATGTAGGCCTGCTGAAAATCCTGATCCACCTGATTCAAAACCCTGCTGACGGTCCGGCTCTCAAAATCCCCGGCGAGCCGGTCCATCATATGCAGGGACGCCACCTCCGCGGCGACGATGATCACGATAGAGACCGGCAGAAGCATCAGTATCGATTTGAAAATCGAACGGAAGGTCTTGGATCCTAAGCGCAGTTTCGGATTCTGTCTTATTGCTTTTTCTTTGTTCATACATATTCCCCCGATACAAGAAAAGACGTAACTGTTCAGTACCTCGCGGAACAGTGGCTTCTGAACAGTTACGAAAAGACACCGGAAACAGTCCATCTTCTGTCCCGGTGTCTCCTTTTTTTACGCTTATTCCACCTCTGCGATCAGACGGATGATTTCCTCATAATCCTTCTTGATCTTCTCAAAGGCTTCATCGATGCCCTCGCTGCTGCCGTGACGTGTGATCTCCACGAGAACCTGGGTGTGCTCGAAGAGGGGCTTCAGTCCCAGATTGGCAGCCACGCCCTTGAGGGTATGGGACTGGCGGAAGATCATCTCAATATCCCTGGCCTCCATAGCCTTCTCCAGCTCACTGAAGGTTTTATCCGTGCTGAATTTCTTCAGGAACCGTAAAACCAGAGCCTCGCTGCCTGCCAAGCGCTCCAGTACCTCTTCATAATTCTGTCCGATGGTTTCATAAAATTCTTTTGCTGTCATCTTCACATTCCCTTCCTTTATCAATATCTGCCGCTCCAGGTCATTTCTCCCGGATTCTGCTCGTGGCTGCGGATCAGTTCCACCAGTGTGCGGAACAGCCGCTTGGGGTCGATAGGTTTCGCCAGGTGGGCATTCATTCCGGCCGCCTTACTCTTGTTCACGTCGTCGTCGAAGGCGTTGGCCGTCATGGCAATGATGGGAATGTTTGCCGCATCTTTATTACTCAGGTTCCGGATGCTTCTGGATGCTGTGAGGCCGTCCATGATCGGCATGCGGATATCCATAAGGATCGCGTCATAGTAGCCTTCCTCGGATTTGGCCAATTTTTCAAGAGCCCGAAGGCCATTCTCTGCCACATCCACGTCCGCTCCCTTGCTCTTTAAGAGAAGCTGGGCTACCTCAGTATTGATGGCGTTGTCCTCCGCCAGAAGGATACGCTTGCCGGAAAGATCAAATTCTTCCTCCTCCGGCTCTTCTTTTTCCGCTTCCTTGATTCCCAGGGCCTGATTGAAGGCGGAAATCAGGGAAGAACGGAACATCGGCTTGTTCATCAGGAGGTTAACGCCGGCCAGCTTGGCCTCCTGCTCAATGCTGGCCCAGTCGTAGGCCGTCATAATGATGATCGTCACGTCAGCGCCCACAACCTTGCGGATTTCTCTGGCGGTCTCGATGCCGTCCATGCCGGGCATTTTCCAGTCGATCAGGATCATATCGTAATCCTTGTGCTCTTTCCGGTAAAATTTCACCCGTTCCACGGCTTTCTGGCCGCTGTCCACCCACTCGGCGGTGACGCCCATATCGTGAAGGGTTGCCACGGTGTTCTCACAGACTGCTACATCGTCGTCCACAACGAGGGTTTTCAGCTTGGTAAAATTGTATCCCTGCCTGCTTTTTTTCCCGTACTGTTTCTCCTCGTAAATACAGTCCGCCACAACCTCGTCTTTGCCGAGGGACTGGGCCGCGATGGCGCTCATACCAATGATCGCGTTCATCGGGGTACGGATCTCGTGGCTCATCCGGGACAGGAAGTCGGATTTCGCCGCGTTGGCCAGCTCCGCTGCTTCGAGAGCCGCAGCCAGCTCCTGCCGCCGGCTGTTTTCCTGTAGCGCCACGTCGGTCACGTCCACGCGGGACATGCCCACACGCTCCAGCTCCCTAGAAATATAAAAGAGCTGATATTTTTTCGTCCGGCGGATGCCTTTTTCATCGGTCAGCTCCAGAAGGAAACTGTAGCTCTCCTGATGTTCCAGCTGCTTGCGGATGTTGTCAGGCGACAGATTCTCAAGATAAATACTCCGATTCTCCTCGTCCATGAAACGGTCAGCCACCTTCCAGATCTCATCGGCGAAAACGCCTTCGCTCAAGGCATTTTCTTTACACTGGTCACTGACTGCCACAACGCGATGCCGTCCGGTCTTGAGATCGATGTCGCAGATCAGGTCGTACTCCATCTCCGTCACTTTGCGGAAAAGAAGCTCCTGCGCCTTCTGCTCGGTCACATTCAGCGTGTAGAAGAAGCAGATCACATCGCCGCCCTCCGGATTCAGACAGAGGCGGAAATCGGTGCTTCCGTAAAAGACCGTATTGTTGTCTCTTCTCCGCTGGAACTCAAAATGGTAGTCCTGCTTGCCGGTGTAAAAGCTCTCGAGAACTTTTTCCCGCTGCATGATCTGACGCACTCTCATGCGGTCCGCCGGATCCACAGCCGAGTCTGCAAAATGCTCCATCGTGGTCTCGAAGCTCTCGCCAACCTTGGCCGGAACCACGTCAGCGGTCATGACACAGCTCTCCATCCGGTCCGCAGTGAGGTTGATGCGGCCCTGAGCGCCGCCCTCAGAGAAGGGAAGAAGCGTAAAATAGCTCAGTTCCTTTTCGTAGAGCTCTTTCTCCTTCTGTTCCCGCTTCTTATCCTCGGTGATATCCATGCAGACCGCCATCCGGCCCTCCCGGCCGTCCTCAGTCTCGATACAGCAGCCCGTATCATGAATCCAGATATAGGTGCCGTCCTTCTTCTTCATCCGATAGTCCGTGGAGTAACGGCCCTGTTTGTTGAGCCCTTCTTCCACCTGGTGCTCCTTGAACTGATTCTCCCGGGCCTTATTGTTGAGATAGGTCTCGTCTGCCCGCTCTCTGCGGAGCATCTTCTCCACACGGAGACGGAAACTTCTGCCCAGCCGGGTATCGAAGACAAAATCGTCCGCCCCCATCTCCAGCGCTTCCTCCTCCGTATGCTCATCCTCATCTCCCATGACGAGAACCGGCGTCTTCCAGACCTTCTTTTCCCGCTGGATACTCTTCCATACGGAATTGTCCCGGTCGCGGACAGCTGCCATGCTGACGAGGAAGGCGGAAATCCGGTTTCCAAAGCCCTCTATATTCCGCAAAACTTCTGCCTCGTTGACAGCAGTCACCAGTTCATAACTGTCTTCAAAAAGCTTTTCCAGCTGCTGCCTCTCCTCTTCCCGGTTATCCACCAGAAGAAGGATGCCTTTTTTCTCCTTTTTCTCGCCGATGAGCTGGAAGGTCTGGTCCTTTTTCTCCTGCTCAGGGATCTGCTGACGAAGCAGCGCCTCAAAATCAGCCGGATCCATGGGCTTCGCGAGATAATAACCCTGAATATAATCGCAGCCCAGATTTCGTAAATGCTCCAGCTGCTCCTTCGTCTCCACGCCCTCGGCAACAACGCTTAGATTCAGCCAGTGAGCCAGACCGATGATATAGCGGAGGGTTCTGCGGCTCTCGGGCATCTCCATCTCCGTCCGGATAAACTGCATGTCGAGCTTCAGGATATCCATCGGCATCCGGTTCAGCATATTTAAGGAAGAATAACCGCTTCCGAAATCGTCCATCTCCACAACAAAACCTTTTTCCCTCAGTCTGGTTACGTTCTGGATAATGTCCTCCGGGCTTTCCGTGTACACGGACTCTGTGATCTCCAGATGGAGTCTTTTTGGCGCGATATTGTAACGCTTCACCAGATCCAGCAGGGTATCCACAAGATTTACATTATAAACGTCGGCCCTGGAAACGTTGATCGAGATATTGACGGGCTCCAGGCCATCTTTGTCCCACTGCTGCATCAGCTGGCAGACCTTTTCCCACACACACTGGTCCAGCTTGGTGATGAAGCCGTTTCTCTCAAAAAGCGGGATGAAAACCGCTGGGGACTGCATGCCCCATTCCGGATGACACCAGCGCACCAGAGCCTCGGCATCGGTGAAAAGGCCTCCGGCCGCCTTGTATTTCGGCTGGAGCTTCACCTGGAACTGTCCCTGCTCCAGCGCCTCCTCCATGCAGTCCAGGATTGCCTGATCCCGAAGCATCTCACTTCTAAGCTTATCATCATAGAAGGCATAATACCGGCCGTACTGGCCCTTGATGCTTCTCGCCCCCTGGAGCGCCCAGTCGTACATCTGCTCCACGGAAATCTTCCGGTCTCCGGTCTGATAGATACCCCACTTGATGACGATGTTGCTGATGCCGCATTTTTCCCTGGTCTCTGCCGTCAGAGCCTCATACAGTTCGTCACTGTATCCTTCCGTATGCTCAATCATGCTGACAAACTGATCCGCATGGAAACGGCTGCAGATACCACCTAAGGTATCCGTGGACTTCTGACAGATCCCGCCCATGGTCTTCAGCACTTTGTTTCCGCCCTGCATGCCGAAGGCATCATTGATCAGCTTGAAATTCTCCACATCCGAACAGATGATATCGTAAGTTTTGTCCGGATTGGAGCGAAGGATTTTCTCCGCCTGCTGACAGAAATATTCCTTGCTGAGAAGCCCGGTGGTCCGGTCCTTCTGGAAAAGGTTGAGCATCGTCGCATTTTCCCTCAGATGGATGATGCTGGCCACACGCCGGAGGATCACCTTCGCCTTATAGGGCTTGGCCACGAAATCCGAAGCGCCGCACTCCAGAGCTGCAATCTCGTCATTTTCTCCCTCATTCTGGGTCGTGACAATAACCGGAATGGACGCGATTGCCGGATTTGCTTTCAATGCATCCAGGAACTCATACCCATTCATCACCGGCATCACGATATCCAGAAGAATTAAAGATACCGCTTCTTTCTCTCTTTCCAGGATCTCCAGGCCGACTTTTCCGTTCTCTGCCTCCAGAGTTTCATATTGAGAAGACAGGATCTCCACCAGAAGTGCCCGGTTAAATTCATTATCCTCTACTATTAAAATCTTTTTACGCAAACCCATGCTCTCTTTCCTTTACCTGTTTTTATCTGAATAACTTTCGTCCACCTATTCTGCCTGTTTGTTTTCGAGGCGAAACCTGCTCCGCTCCACATCAAGGTTTTATTCTAACATATTTAAAACTATCCGTCACTGAAAAAAGTAAAAAAATGTCAGACGCGAGAAATTTTTCCGTTTTCTGAACATTCTAATGAACATAGGGCAAAATAATTGAACATATTTTTGAAAATAGTGAATGACTTTTTAACACATCTATGCTATGATGCAAGTGACTCGCTTTCTGCCATTTCCGCGGAAAGCTTTACCTGAAAATATGATGTGTAAAGGAGTTTACGAAAATGAGTACAACCGAGAACACCGAAGAAAAAGAGCAGGACATCGTCGTTCAGGGTGTCCATAACTACAGCGCTGCCGAGACCTACTGCCGCCCCGAGGAGCCGATCCTTCAGGAGAAGCTGGAATGGTTCCAGGATCAGAAGCTGGCCCTCATGATGCACTGGGGTCTCTACTGTGAGCTGGGCATGGTTGCTTCCTGGGCTTTAAGCGACAAGGATGCTGACTGGTCCCGCCACCAGGTCAACTGGACCGACGACGGAGAGACTTTCAAGAAACAGTATTTCGGTCTGAACAAATCCTTCAACCCCGTGCGTTTCCAGCCGGAGGAGTGGGCACAGATGGCTGAGGACTGCGGTTTCCGCTATCTTCTTCTGACCACGAAGCACCACGACGGTTTCTGTCTCTGGGATACCGCCTACACTGATTACAAAGTTACCGCTGAGGACTGCCCCTTCCACGAGAACGAGCATGCGGATATCGTAAAATCCATGTTCGACGCTTTCCGTGAGAAAGGCATCGGCATCGGCGCTTACTTCTCCAAAGCAGACTGGCACTGTCAGGATTACTGGAATCCGGAGCTTCGCAAAGACGGCCTGACTTCCCGCGGACCTTCCTATGATCCCAAGGATCATCCGGAAATGTGGAGCCGTTTCCAGGAGTTCACGAAGAATCAGGTTCTGGAGCTCTGCAAGAACTACGGAAAACTCGATATCCTCTGGTTCGACGCCGGCTGGGTATGCAAGGATAACGGCCAGGACATCGATCTCGGCGGCATCGTGGATGAAGCCAGAAAAATTCAGCCCTGGATTCTCTCCGTTGACCGTACCATCGGAGGCCCCTACGAGAACTATGTGACACCGGAGCTCTGCATTCCTGAGGAGCCCTTATTCGTGCCCTGGGAGAGCTGCCTGACTCTGGGCGCTGATTTCACCTACGAGTACGGCGACCGCTACAAAACTCCCCGTGAGCTGGTCAACCTCCTTGTGAACATCGTTGCCAAGGGCGGAAATATGGCCCTCAACGTAAGCCCGCAGCCCGACGGCCGTATTCCGGTTGACGCCAGAGAGAGCCTCTTTGGTTTCGGTCAGTGGATGAAGACCTACGGCGAGGCCATCTACGGAACCAGAATCTGTGCTCCGTACCAGAGCGGAAACCTGTCCTTCACTCAGAAGGGTGACAAGGTCTATGCGATCCGTCTCTATCCGGTAGCTCAGGAATCCGTGGAGTCCAGGATCTTCGTTCCCTACACCGGAAAGATCTCCGAGATCCATATGCTGGACAGCGGAAAAGAAGTTTCCTTCACCGAGACTGAGGGCGGCCTGACTCTGACCGTTCCCGCAGGATACCGCCAGGGTACCGCTCCGATCGCTCTTGTGTTTGAGATGAAAAAAGCAGAGTAATATATGGTATGTAAAAATCCCGTCAAACTGACGGGATTTTTTTGTAACTATTCAGAGCCAAGCAGATTTTCAGGAAAAGTGTGAGTCATGCTTGCATGAACGAACACTTTTTTCTGGAAATCTATTTGGCGAGAAGCCACAATGAAATGAAGCGCAGCGGAATCGAGTTGAGGCTCTGAATAGTTACCGGCGCAGGATCAGGGTCAGGATCTCGTATGGGCGGAGGGTATGTTTGTAGGCGGAAATTTCGCCGGTGGATTCCGTTTCCGGGAGTCTTTCAAGCTCTTCCTCGATGACGTTGCTCAGGAAAGCTTTTTCTGCCCAGGCCGGCTTCGTCACAGTGAGGCGCTGGGGCTTATCGCTGTGGTTGACGAAACGGAGAACCAGATCGTTTTCTCCCTCGGGCGTCTTCTCGCTCTCTCTTGCCTTGAGGGCGGTGAGCTCGATTCCTTCTCCGCTCCAGCTGAGATTGCTGTATTCTGCGGGAAGGCTGCCTTTGTGGGCGTCGGTCACGACCGCCAGAAGGCTCGTCTGGAACTGGGCTCCCTCTTTGATCGTCTCATAGAGCTTTCCTTTTTCAAAAGGGTAAATTCCATAGCGGGCGGTATGGGTTCCCGGAAGCTGGGCCTTCGGCGTCGGGAACACGCCCCAGTCTCCCATCTCTCCCACAGCCCGAAGCAGGGTGATGGCGATGGCATTGTCCTCTTCCGGCAGGATCTCATACTCATAGAGGCCGAAGTTTGCAGCGAGAAGGCCGCCCTTCTCATCTTCCATAGCTGTGAAACGCTGCTGATGCTCACAGCCGCTGGGATTTTTCCACTCGGCACTGTGATGATTGTTCCGTTTCACAAGCTCGAAGGGGCAGTCCGCGAAGTGCTGCTCCGTGGCAAGACCGGTGGGCAGAATCACCCGTACCCGGTGGTCTTTGGCCAGATTCTCGAAGGTAGTCTCGGCACTGACGCCTTTTCCGTTCTTCTCAAGGGAAAGCTTTGTGGTGAGAACGAGGGGAACTGTTTTTTCACTGCGGCCTGCTTTTCTTCCGAAGAAGTCGCTGCAGCGTCGCCGCTCCTCAGCCAGGATCTCATCGGCGCTCTCCGGAATCTCGATGCGGCTCTCGATGCGGTAAACAGCCCGGTACGGCAGATCCTCCTCCAGCGTGATCTTCGCCGGAGTGCCCTTGGTCACAATGGGAGTCGTGTTTTTCGGCCGCACATAGAGGTACTCGTTTCCGATGTCCCCGGTGTCCTCAAAATAGCCCAGCGGACCGTAGGTTCTGCCGGAATTTTTCTCCGTCAGGGTATAGGTGCCGTCTTTCAGAATTTCTACTTTGAGGAAGGCATTTTCCATCGTGTTTTCGCCGGTGACGAGGCTGGTCTTCTCTTTCGTCGGCGCGGCTTTCTTCAGCTGATAGAGGCGATGCCCCAGAGCCGGAACCTTCTCCGCCTCGAAGGTCACGCGAAGCTGTCTTGCCATGTAGGGCTCGCGGAAACGGTCGTCCGGCAGGAAGTAACCAAAGTTCGCGCCCAGATCCTCCACCTTCGCCGGGATCTCGTTTCCATCGGCGTCTTTCAGGACAAATTCCGGAAGGGACAGAGCCTTCATCCGGTCGTAGCCATTCCAGATGAAACGGTCGTAATCCAGCTCATAGTCAAGAATGGCTTCCACGAGGCCGCTGCGCTCCCAGCCGCTGGGATTGAAGACAATAAAAGGAAGGCCTCCGGCGTTTTCCGTATCGATCTGATCTGCCAGATATTTCGCGCTCTCCTCCGTCACGGTCTCGGCCACCTGGCGGCTCTTGTCGAAACGGGTCTTCATCTCGTCGTTGACCGCGTCCACACTGCAGCCGCAGATGCTGTCATGAGGATGGTTCTGCATGAGCTTTTTCCAGCTGTAGCGCAGAAGATCCTCGGGATATTCCTTACCGGCCAGGGCTGCCAGAGCTGCCAGGGGCTCCGCCTCTTTTTCGAGGGCAGCCTCGCCCCGGCGGTTCTCTTTTTTCAATTCCACATGGGAGGAGCAGGTGTTTACCAGAGTCCAGAAGCCGTCGGTTTCCTGGCTCGTGAGCTCGCCGCGGACCGTGGAAAGACTGTTTGTGGGATTTTCTTCCAGATCCTTTTCTACTGCCTGAACGTAGGTCTCAAAATCGGAATGGATAAAATCGATATCGGGATAGAGCTTCCGGGCCGTCTCGATGGCGTCTCCCAGATCCTTCTGCACAGGCTGATGGTCGCAGCCGTTCATGAAGAGAAGCTGGCTGGTTCCGGCAAAGCGCTTCGCCGCCTTGAAGCGCTGATCCCAGTATTCCTTCGCCTCCTCCGGCTCCACGGGAATCTCCGCCCCATTGTTGTACCAGTTGGCGAAGAGGATGCCCAGAAGGCCGCTGCCGTCCATGGACTCCCAGTTCATCTCGGAATAGGTAGATTCGTAAGCTCCGCCCTCTTTCGCTTCATTATTAAATCCCACAGGCTTCACGCCGCGACCGAAAGCCACCGCCTTCATACCGGCCTGCTTGAGAAGCTGGGGCATCTGACCTGCGTTTCCGAAGGCATCCGGGAAATAGCCCACCGGGCAGAGGCCGCCGAACTCTTTCGCCTCCCGCATGCCGGTGAGGAGGTTTCGCACGGCCGCCTCACCGCTGGTCAGGAACTCATCCTGAAGGATGTACCAGGGGCCCACATGGAAACGGCCTTCCTGCACATATTTTTTCAGTTTTTCCCGGTTCTCCGGGCGGATCTCCAGATAGTCGTCCAGAACGATGGTCTGCCCGTCCAGATGGAAATTCCGGTAACGCTCATCCTTTTCAAAAAGCTCCATGGCGTTATCCATCAGTTCGATGAGTTTGACTCTGTGTTTCTCAAAAGGTAAATACCACTCCCGGTCCCAGTGGGAATGAGAGATGATGTGTACGGTTGTCTTCATATGATCCTCGCTTTCCGTCCATCGTTTTTCCGGCGGCGTTATGATATTGGCAGTCCCTGCAAATCGTTTTAATACAAGGCCGCCTGTGCAATTTCGCATCGTGCTGTCAGTGTAACACAGTTTTTGGTCTGCGTCACCCGGTTTTCTGAAGGAACTTTTCGCTCCTGCTTTCGGACAAAAAGTCTTATTTGCAGGACTCTCCGGCGCAATGCGATCCTGCTCGGATTTTTTTGTGTAACAAGTAATTCCAACGGATTTTCCTGTTAACAAGAAAACCCCGGAACTGTAGCTTTCTCAGCCACAGTTCCGGGGTATATATTTTTTCAAATAATTCAGCCTACCTGCTGAAGGGAATCCTCGTTCATGGTTTCATCCAGAATGGAAACACATTTCTTCATGGAATTCTCAAATTCTTTCTCATTGTTATTCTTGAAGATAATGAGGGAATCTTTGGCTCCCGGACGTTTGAGGTTCTCGGGAATCTCAAAGTTACAGCCTGCGATGTACTCATCCCAGTGCTCCAGCTTCCAGGTATCTCTGTCAGAGTTTCTGTCGATCATGCGCTTATGAACGATCTCCGGAGAGGTCTCAACCCAGACAACCACGAGGGTGGCGTTTTTCTCAGCGAGCTTTTTCTCCAGGCCTTTGATGTAGTCCATATCGCGGATCTCGCGGGTAAAGGGGGCATTGATCAGCACTTTGTCCTCATAATCCAGAGCTTCCAGAGCCAGATCCACAACACAGTCATACTCGTAATCGCGGATGTTGTCCTCGAAGAACTGGCTGCTGCGGTTGTAGGGCTGATTCGCCACTTTGAAAATCTGCTTGGAAAGGGTGATGAGCGTATCTTTATCCAGATATACTACATGCTCCAGACGTGCTGCAAGTGCTTTTGAAATGTAAGTTTTTCCGCATGCGGGCGGAGAAGTAACCAGTATCAGTTTCTTAACCATTGTAATGTCCTTCCTTAGTAATAATAGCAATGCCCGTAGTCCTGCACCATGCTGCCGCTCTCTGGCACCGCAAATATATGTCAAGGCAGATACGCTAAGCCTTCCCGTGTCTGCCGCTTATCATGGTTATCGAACCGGAAGCTTCCAACTCAGGTTCCACCCTCCCCAGTGTAAACCTGTAGGCTCAAAAAAATCATCAGGAAATCGTTTTCCGAATTCCTGAATAATCTATTGTTCCCTGCTTCTTTTGTTCTTGCTATGTTATAGCACTTGATTTTTCCGCTGTCAAGCAGAAGAAATGGATTTTTTGTTAAATTTTTGTTAATCTCGGGGTTCCGCCCCATATACCTGTCCCGCGGAGATTTTTTCCACGGTCTCCATGGAAACCCCTGTGATGGCAGAAATCTCCTCCAGCGAGTATTTCCCCGTTTTCATCATGTATTCTACGATGGACTTTTCGCCCTGCTCCATTCCATTCTGAAAAATCATCTCCCCAAAACCTGTCATTGTTTTTGCCTCCTTCCGAAAGGATTCTGACCACTGAATCTTTGAATAGCCTGCTATTTTCTCTACATCAGAAGTTTTCTGCTTCTGCTGTGCCGAGGAGGCTCTGCTTTTCTGCCTCAGAAGTCTCCTCTATTTTTGTTTGTCTGTTCTCGCATTGGAAATTTCTAAGACTGCGAACGCAGCGAATAAAGAAATGAGAGTGTCTCACAAAGAAATGTTTAGAAATAAAATGCTTATATATATCATAACATGTTTTTTGCAATTTTTCACGCAATTTTTTCAAAAAAAGACAGCCCGCCGCAAACTCATTCTTGCCGCAGGCTGTCTTTTTAAATTTTACAGAATCTCTCCGTTGGAAGCGATCACATTTTTATAGAAGAGACCGGAATCTTTCACGGTGCGTTTCTGGGTCTGGTAGTCTACATAGACCATGCCGAAACGCTCGGAGTAGCCGTAGGCCCACTCAAAGTTGTCCATGAGGGACCAGGCAAAGTAACCGCGAAGGTCTACGCCGTCGGCGGCTGCTTTTTTGAACTCTCTTAAGTAGCGGTGCATGAAGTCCACACGGCTCGCGTCATGAACCTTTCCGTCCAGGGATACCCAGTCATGGGAGGACATGCCGTTCTCGGTCACATAGAAAGGTTTCTGGTAACGCTCATAGAGGAATTTCGGAGCCCAGTAGAGAACTTCCGGAGTCACCGGCCACTGGATGGCGGTCTTCGGGAAGCCCGGATAACGGTCCACACGGACCGGATTGCCGTTTTCATCTGCCCGTACCGGTACGGCGTTGTACATGTTCTGTCCGTAGAAATCCAGCGGCTGGGAAATCAGCTCCAGATCCTTCTCCGCATTTTTCGGGAAATACTGGCCGAAGCTCTTCATGATATCCTCCGGATACTGGCCTAAGAAAACCGGATCGGCACAGAAGGCCACATCCCAGCTTGCTGCACGGATATCTGCCTCGGGAAGGGAGAAGTTTGCTTTTCTCGCTGCCTCGATATCCTCCTTGGAATCGGTTGCCGGATAATAGAGGGCGCCGCAGGGAGCCATTCCGATTTCCACCGGGCGGACTGCTGCCTCACGGATGGCCTGTACGCCGCGACCATGAGCCTTCAGAACGTTGTGCCAGATACTGAAGTAATCATAAGGGCCAACTTTCAGTCCCGGTGCGTGCTCGCCGGTCACATAGCCCAGGCCGACGGTACACTGGGGCTCGTTGAAGGTGAAGAAATGGCTGACACGGTCAGAAAAATGAGCGGCCATCAGCTTCGCATACTCATAGAACCATTCCGGAGACTGAGGATTCAGCCAGCCGCCTTTCTGATGAAGGGCGTAGGGAAGATCCCAGTGATAGAGAGTCATATAGGGCTCAATACCGTTCTCGATCAGGCAGTTTACGAGGTTATCGTAATAAGCGAGGCCTTTCTCATTGACTTTCCCGGTTCCTTCCGGCAGGATGCGGGCCCAGTTTACGGAAAAACGATAGGCTTTCAGGCCCAGCTCCTTCATGATGGCCACATCTTCTTTGTAGCGGTGATACTGGTCGCAGGCCACATCGCCTGTGTGGTGCTCATAGACATGACCATCCTCTTTGCAGAATACATCCCAGATATTCAGTCCCTTGCCGTCCTCGTAGGCGGCTCCTTCCACCTGATAGGAAGCGGTAGCCGCTCCCCATACAAAATCCTTTCTGAAGCTCATTTGTGTATGTCTCCTTTCTTATCCTGGACAGCTTTCTGTCCTCTTTTTCCGGAGTCAAAAGATCTTTTGACCCCAGCTTCTTTTTTATGCATAAGTATGATATACATCGTAAACGCGGATCTCCGGCTTCACTCCCGGAACAACGCCTTTCACCGGATGCAGGACCTTCGCATTTCCGTCTGTCATAGCCAGGACGTTGCTGTCCCAGATGATATCCTCGTTGACGCCCTCGACCATGCAGTAGGGAGCAAAGCTCTTGGCAGAGATCGTCACAGTGCCGTCCTCAGCGCAGGAAACGGTAAGCTCCGGGTCCTTGAGTTCCAGATGTTTCACGGGAACGAAGGTCTCAAACTCGCAGCGCTCCTCAGTTTTTCCGGTCTCTTTGTCGGTAACTTTGTATTCCATGGTGACAAAGACCTGCTCGCTGCGGCTCTCGATCAGCTCGGAAAAATCCTTCGTGAGAAGGTCCACAGCGGAAAGCGGAGCCACGGTTCCGGAAACGGTCTCCTCATAGAGCACCTTGAAATCCAGATCCTTAAGGCTTACTTTTACCTCCACAGCGGCTTCTTTCAGACTCTCGTTGGAGATCCAGAAGCCCATGGTGTTGCCCTCTTTGCGGATGCTTCCGGCTACGGCCTCGTTGAAGACGCGGGCCATATAGTGAAGCGCCTTGTATCTTCCATAATAATCCATGCTGGACCAGGAAGCCACGGGCCAGTTGTCGTTGAACTGCCAGTAAATGCTTCCCATACATCTGCCGCGGTTTCTTCTCCAGTGCTCGGTAGCCACCTTCATCGCATAACCCTGGAGGATCTGGCTTAAGAAGGTGAGGCCGGAGAGATCTCTCGGGTAACGGAAGGTCTCGGAGAGATAATAGAGAATCTTTCCGTTGGCTGCCGGGTTCTTCTGATGGCTCTCCATGACTTTGGAGAAGAGGTTCCGGTCTTTTTCCTCGGTGAAGGTCTCAATCGTCTTGATGGAAGGCAGAGACTGGAAACCGAACTCAGAGCAGAAACGGAAATAGTGGTTCAGATACTCGCTGAAGGGCAGCTGGCCGTGCCATACGTCCCAGTAGTGAGCATCTCCGCGGTTGTCGTCGTTGGGCTTGTCAAAGCTTCCGCCTGAGGACGGGGAAGAGGGCCAGTAGAAGGTATCCGGCGCGGTCTCTTTCACCACGTTGGCGAGAAGGTACTCGAACTGAATGAGGTAATCTCTCTTGAGAGAAGGCGCATGGCCTTTCATGGCTGTCCAGTCGGTCCAGGCGGATTCCAGCTCGTTGTTTCCGCAGATCAGGCCCAGGCTGGCATGGTTCCGGAAACGAAGGATGTTGTCCCTTGCCTCCTCCACGATATTCTCCTTGAAGGACTCGGTGAGGTCGTAAATGTTGCAGGCATACATGAGATCCTGCCAGAGCAGAATACCGTACTCATCGCAGAGATCGTAGAACTCATCGGCGGGATAATAGCCGCCACCCCAGATCCGGAGGCAGTTGAAATTGGCAAATACTGCTGCCTGCACATCTCGCAGAAACACCTCTCGGGTCAGTCTGGAATAATAACAGTCGTCGGGGATATAGTCAGCTCCTCTTGCGAAGATCTTCTTTCCGTTGACGGTGATGGCAAATTCCTGGCCCCACTCGTCATCCTCTCTGGAAACCGTCACCGTACGAAGACCGATGCGGTAAAGCTTCTCCTGGGCCTCCTCGCCCTCGCTCTCCATGAGTACGCGGACCGTATAAAGGGGCTGCTCTCCGCTTCCGTGAGGCCACCAGAGTCTCGGCTCCTCGATTTTCACGCTGGAATCCTCTCCCAGATAGAGAAGTTTTCCGTCAGGATCCATAACCTCATAGGTAAGCTTCACCTTTGCGTCCGCATCCTTTTCCACATCAGTGGTCATCGTCAGCGTTACCTGACCTTCCTCGTGTTTCTGGCGAATCAGGGTGTCCATCAGGCGGGCTTTCTCGTAGGTCACAAGCTCGATCTCACGGAAAATGCCGGCATCCGGAAGCTGGGGACCCCAGTCCCAGCCAAACATGCAGTGGGGTTTTCTGATATACTGGTTGCCCGGCATCGTGCCGGTGTTGCACATATGGATCTCGCGGCCTTTTGCGGGTTTGTAAGACTCGATAAAGTTCAGCGGGGAAGCAAGGTGGATTTCCAGGAGGTTGTCTCCCTCTTTCGCATATTTTTTGATGTCAAAAGTAAAGCGGCGGTGCATGTTTTCTGTGTGGCCCAGTTTGTGACCGTTGAGATAAAGGTCAGCCACGGTGTCGATGCCGTTGAAGACCAGAAGCATATGACCGGCTTTAAACTCCTCCGGGCTTACGGTAAAATGACCCCGGATGTCAAAATCGTTGCGGAAAAATTCCCGCACCTGATACTCGTTCTCTCCATAGTAGGGATCGGGCAGAACGCCTGCCTTCACAAGGGTGTCCATGGCGGAACCCGGAACGGTCATGGAATACCAGTCCTCGGTTCCGGCTACCCGTATTTCAAAAGACTCTTTCAGCTCTCTTTTCATCTTCTATGTCCTTTCAAAGTTGCAGTCTGTGGGCTGTTTTTCACAGCCCGGGAAACGGTTTCATTATAGCAGATACTTGCCTACTTTGCATCTCTTTCTTCATATTTAAACCAGGCCACATCCGCATAATTTTTCCGGTCTTTCATGTCCTGGACGGCCACGCCGACGAAGGCTCCGGTGAAACCATCCGCGAAATCGTCGGAGAGAATATAGGAATGAAGGGTCGGTCCCAGCTTCCGCTTTTCGCTCGTCTCATCCAGCCAGAAGAACTGGACAGCATCCTCCTCCACGGAGACGGAGAGCTCGTAGGCCGGGAATTCTCCGCCCGCCAGGCCCTTCACCGGCTCGGAAGCCAGAAGCTCCGTCTTTCCGGCGATCACGCTCAGCAGGTTCAGTTCTACTCCTTTGTCTCCCAGGGTCACATAAGCGTAATACTGGTTTCGCTCGTCGTAGCGGTAACTTAAGCCCGCTCCGTGCTGGAAAGAGGTCGGTGCAAACTCAAAGCGAACGGCCGCCTCAAAGGAGAGCTCCATCTGGCGTCTCGCAAGGAGGGCCTGTTCATAGCGGGAGAAAATGGAGTCCCGGCCGTAGATCCTTAGATACCCTTCTCTCTCGTGGATCGTCATCCCGAGATCCCGGTAGAAAACCCGGAGCGTCTGGAAATCTTCCAGAAAGCTCTCATCCTGAAAATGATATTCTTTTTTCAGTGGCTCTCTCTTCTCTTCCGCATCCGAATCTCCGATGGCCCGGAAGGAGTCTTTTGGAGCACTGCCGCCGTCCTTCAGTTTCAGCCAGCCTTTTTCCCAGACCACTTCCTGGATCGCGGTCTCCCGTCCCAGGGGGCAGTAGAGCATTCCCGGAAGATTTCTGCCGCAGAGATGAGCCAGGAACCAGCGATTGTCAGGCCCTTCCACAAGGCTCGCGTGACCGGCTTTCTTGAGGAAACTGGTTCCTAAGTCTTTTTTCGCCAGCGCTTTTTCTATCTCTTTCGGATCACGGCTGCCCTCCCAGGAGGTCAGAACCGGATTGTGCGGGCAAATTTCATAGGGGCCGGTAAGTTCCCTGCTCCGGGCCAGCGTCACAGCATGGAACCAACCCGTTCCGCCTTCGGCGCACATGAGGTAGTAATAGCCGTTGTGGCGGTAGAGGTGTGGCCCCTCCGTGCCGCCGATGGGAGAACCGGTGAAGATCTTTTTCGCCTCGCCCACCAGCGCTTTTTTCTCAGGATCGTACTCCTGGAGAAGAATGCCCGTGAAGGGATTTTCCCCGGAAAGGATTTTCCGATAGTCCCACTCCATGTTGACCAGCCATTTTCTGCCGTCCTCGTCATGAAAGAGGGAAGGGTCGAAACCGCTGGAATTTAAGTAGACCGGATCGGACCAGAGACCGGTGAGCTTCTTCGCGCGAATCAGGTAGTTGGGCGTATCCATAACGGGAAATTCCCGGGCGTCGCGGACCACTGTATAAATAAGGTAGAAATACTCTCCGTCCCAGCTTAAGCAGGGAGCCCAGATGCCGTCGGAAGCCTTGAGGCCCCGAAGGTCCATCCTGAAGTAATCGTCCAGGGGAGAGGTGACATAGTCCCAGTGTTTCAGGTCCGTCGAGTGATAGATCCGGACGCCGGGGGCCCACTCAAAGGTGGATGTCGCCAGATAATAATCGTCGCCCACCCGGAGCAGGCTGGGGTCCGGATGAAAACCGCGTAAAATCGGATTCTGTACCATAAGATACCTCCTTATAAAGCAAGGGAGCCATTGCTGGCCCCCTCAGGAAATGTGAGATTCCGTATAAGAAACTCCAATCGTTTTGTAATTATACAGGATTTTGTAACCGGAATCCAGGGAAATCTTCTCTCCGATTCCGGGATTTTTCAAGATTGTCTCTGTCGCCCCCGGAAAGGAAGGAAAGCTTTTCCGGCTTTTTCACATCGATGAGATATCTCTCTTCTTCTTTGGAAAGCGGTACGTCAAAAAGCTCCGCAAACCGTTTTACCTGATGTTCCCTTGCTTTTCTGTCAAATCCTTCTTCCAGAACAGAAACATCCTCTTTGTGAATGGAACAGCTTTCAAAAAGTCCGGGTATGAATGATTCCTGCGAATTGCTACGCTGCAACGCAGCTCCCGCAATTCTGCAAATATTCGGAATTCGCTGATTTACTGCGTAAATCGCTGCTTCCTCATATTTGACGGGTTCCAAGTTCAAATGCCTTATCCTGCAAGCAGGAACGGCATTTTGACCTTTTCACCCTGGTATCATATATTTATGTAGCGTAATTGCAACATTAAATATCTTTGTGAAAGGTTAAAACTTTCAAGAAATCGTTTTCCTCATCAGGAAAACTTAATGGCAGTTCTCACTGCCAAAGTTTTCTGGTAGAATTTCTTCTCACCAGCTGATAGGGGAAGTGGATGATCTTTTTCTCATCCGCATGCTCTCCGAAAAGTGCTTCGTAGAACATCTCTCCCTGCTGAAACATCCTCACGGTGGAAAGAGGCGGGTCAAAAATATCGGACACCGAATCATCTACGCCGAACACGGAAATATCCTCGGGCACCCGGATATTCAAAGATTTGAGATACCGGATCACGCCGATGGCGATGATGTCGGAACCGGTGATGACGGCGGTCGGAAGATCTCTGCTGTTCTCGTAGATTTTCTTCATTCCCTCCACACCGGCCTCGGTGCTGAAATTTCCCTGATAGATATAGGAATCAGGAATCTCAAGTCCCGCTGCCTTCATGGCATCCCGGTACCCCTTCAGCCTCAACTGGCCGTTGGTGTAGTCTTCTGCATTTCCTCCCACATAAGCGATCCGTCTGTGGCCGTCACCCACGAGAAATTCTGTGATATCTCTGGCAACTCCATAACTGTCAACGGTCACTGTGGTGAACTCACAATCGTCTCCGGATAATCCCTGGTTTCCCAGGACCACCGGACAGGGGAATTCATGAAGCTTCTTCAGGATCTCATCGGTGAGATGAACTCCCTGAAAGATCAGTCCGTCGATGTTTCTCTCCAGCATCCGGTCCATGAGGACCAGCGCTTTCTTATTATCAAAATCATAATCGCAGGCAATGACAACTTTGTTATGTTTCATGCAGACATCGCTGATCTGTTTCAAATGGATCGCGGTGATCGGGTTTCTCAAGTCCGCCTCCAAAACCGCCACCAGATGTGTGTTCTTGGTGACAAGGCTTCTGGCCTCCGCATTGGGTATATAGTGATACTTCTCAATGCTTCTCATAACCCGGTGTCTTAACTCATCACTAACAGCTTTCGACCCGTTCATAACCCTGGAGACCGTGGAAACGGAAACCTTCGCGTCAGCGGCAATATCTTTAATTGTTATCTCCAATGGTTCGGGCTCCTTTCTGTGGTAACGTTTTCCTGCATCCAGAATAGTACCACATTCTCCACAATATTTCAATACATTTTTTGTGGTTTTCCGTTGTTTTGGAGCTTATTCACAAATCAGTCACAGCTGTTTTGTGTAAAAACACAATAAAAAGAAGAAGAAACCAGAGACAACGCCCAAAACCTGTCGTTTTCCTGTATCTTTGGATAAAAAAAGAGACCTCCGAAAAGGTCTCAAAAAATCTGATTTTTTCATTTTTCAGGAAAATCAGGAAAATTTTCCCGTTTTCTGAACTTTATTTTCCCGAAAAGAGAACCAGCGCTGGGGAATTTCAAAGCCCAGAAGGATGCCGCCCACGATGGCAACAGCAAACTTGATGGAGGTCAGTCCCTTGGAGGCCGCCAGATCCCAGTCGCTTCCTACCAGGGCCTGGGCGGTCTGGTAGATGCCCATTCCTGGCACCAGCGGGAAAATTCCCGGGATCAGAAACATCGTCACGGGGCATTTTTTCCGGACGGCAAAAATCCTCGACAGAAAAACTACCGTGAAAGCTCCGGCAAAGACCGGACCCATGAGGGAATTCACGTTGAGCTCGAGAGCCCGGTAGACAAGCCAGCCGGCCGCTCCCGCCACACCCCCGCAGAGATAATACTGCTTCGGCACATGGAACATCAGCGCAAAAGCGATGGTTCCGATGCCTGCGGCGATTCCTTCTTCAATCAGACGCAAAATCATAAGCTGCCTCCTATTCCGCACCACATCATCATCAGGCCCACGCCCAGGGCGATGCTGAAAATCACAATCAGCGTGTCCAGTAACCGTACCGCCCCGGCGATATAGTCCTGATCGGCGAAATCCCGGATCGAGTTCGTAAAGGCCACTCCCGGAATCAGCGGAAGCAGGGCCCCCACAGACATGAGATCCAGATGGTGCCCGAAGCCCAGCCGGTAAAAAAGCAGGGTCAGCGCCATGACCAGGGCTCCACCGCTGGCGTTGGTGGCGATCTTGGAAAGCCGCCCCTTCACCACATCCAGCACATACAGATACAGGATAAAGCCTGCCAGGAAAGCCGCCAGCGAATCCAGCACATCCCCGCCGAAGAGGAAGCAGAAGGCTCCGCTTCCGATACCGGCTGCCAGAATCTGGTGCCAGCCCGGCTTCTGGGGCAGCTTCTCAATCTCTTTTAATTTCGCTTTGGCTTCCGTGGGTGTGAAAAAGCCCAGCTCAATCTCTCTCGACAGCTCGTTCACCGCATCGATCCGGTCCAGTCTGGCCCCGGCCAGCGGAATATGGCGCACCCGCACCTGATGGTTGCTGCCTTCCGTCTCGGAAGTCAGAAAAATACCGTTACTCAGTACAAAAGTGCTGACGTTTTCCAGCTCATAAGCGCAGGCGATCCGCCGCATGGTCTCATCCACCCGGGAGATCTCCGCCCCGCTTCGGAGCAGGATATCTCCGGCCATGCCGGCCACCTCAAATATCAGCTCTCGCTCTTTATCTTCCATGTTTCCCCCAATAGTTATCGAAAACAGCAGCCCCGCGCTTACTGCTCCGTCTTTTCTTCCTTCTCTTCTTCCGGAACCACTTCCACGAGAACGATCGCAGATGTAGTTGGAAGAGTCAGCGTCAGCTCTCCGCCCTCAACCTGGTACTCCTGCGGTTCCGTCGTATAGCCCCAGTCTCCGGTGAGCATGACTCTCTTAAGAGAATGCCCGGAACAGACACCCACCTGCCATACCGGCAACATGAAGGTCTTGTCGCCCTGCCCGTTATGGAAAGCCACGATGACCCGTTCTTTCATATCGAAACGGCCGTAGGCAATGACATTATGTTCCCCATAGAGGAATTTCAGCGAACCATGGCTCAGTACCGGATATTTCTTGTGGATCCGGATCATTTCCCGATGGAAATCGATGAGCTCCTTATTCTCTCTTCCCCAGGGGTAAGTTCTCCGGTTGTCCGGATCGGTGAAGCCACAGAGTCCTGCCTCGTCTCCATAATAAAGGGTCGGCGCGCCGGGCCAGGTCATCTGCACGGTCACAGCCTCCCGCATAACGGCGACATTGACCTGCTCCTCCGCCGCCCGATAGCCGAGCTGGGCTACTCTTCCCACCCGATGGTTGGTCCGGGTCAGGAAACGGGAGTGGTCATGGTTGGACAGTTCGTTCATGGACACCTGCAAAGACGGAGCCATAAAGCTGCTCATATGGTGGCTCATCGCTCCCATGAAGGACTCATGATTTCCCAGAAGGTCGCCACGGAACTCATCGCTGTGTTTCTCCATTCCGGTCAAAAACCAGGTCAGAGGTTCCATGAAAGCGTCATAGTTCATCACGGTATCCCACTCGTCTCCCTGGAGCCAGGAACGGGCCTCCCCGTAATGCTCCGCCAGAATGATGGCCTCGGGATTGGCCTCTTTGACATTTTTCCGGAATTCCTTCCAGAATTTATGGTTGTACTCGTTGCTGAAGCCTAAGTCCGCAGCTACATCCAAACGCCAGCCGTCCACGTTGTAGGGCGGTGACACCCATTTTCTTCCGATGTTCATGATATATTCCACGAGCTTCGGCGAGTTTTCAAAGTTCAGCTTCGGCAGGGTCTCATGGCCCCACCAGCCGTCGTAATAAGGATTATAGGGCCAGCTGTGCTCATTGTTAAATTTGAAAAAGCTCCGGTAGGGGCTGTCTGCGGAGACATAGGCTCCCTTTTCATAGCCCGGCTGGTTCTCATAGATCCGCTCCCGGTCCAGCCATTTGTTAAAGGAGCCGCAGTGGTTGAAAACGCCGTCCAGAATGACTTTCATTCCACGTTTGTGGGCCTCCTCCACGAGATGGGCCAGAAGCTCGTTGCTGGCTTTCAGATTTTCCGGATCCGTCACACGCTTAATGTATTTGGTCGCATGGGTATTATCATTATCCCAGGGGGCCAGGCACTCCCCGCCGTCGTTAACGATCTTCCCGAGATGCGGGTCTACGGAATCATAGTCCTGAATATCATACTTATGGTTGGAGGGCGATACAAAGATGGGGTTAAAATAAATTACCTCCACGCCCAGATCCTCCAGGTAGTCCATCTTGTCCAGAACGCCCTGGAGATCGCCTCCGTAAAATTCCCGGATTCCCATAAATTCCGGATATTTGTACCAGTCCCGTACCCTGGAGGAACCGTCCCCGATGTAATAATATTCCCGGTCTTCCACATCGTTGGTCGGATCTCCATTGTAAAAACGATCCGTATAAATCTGATACATGACAGCGCCCTTTGCCCAGTCCGGTGTCCGAAATCCCGGGGCGATGGCAAAGCTGTAGTATTCCTGCAGGTCTCTCGATACACCTCTCTTATTATAGAAGCAACTGATCTTTCCTGCACAGACCTCAAAATAATAACGGAAGATCTCCTCCGTCATTTCCACCTTCACTGTATAATAATCAAAACGGCCTTCCGTTTTCTCATAATCCATCAACAGCTTCCGGGACCCGCTGATCAGGAAAACACTGTCCACGTTATCCAGACCAGCCCGGAACCGGATCGTCACGGTCTCCCCCGGCATGGGCTCCATAGGCTCCACATAATTGGCCGTCTCATCGCTGAATAATGCATGCGGCTGAAAAACAGGGCGCATGGTCATCATATATCTCTGCACCTTCTGTAAATAATCGATCTCTTCCAGATTCATCGCGGCATTCCCCTTTCTTTCCTTGTACTATTCTATACTATCCCACCTGTTTGCACAACCGGAAAATGTTTTCCTGCCCGGAAACTCTGCCGGAAACCGGTTTCCGGATGGATATTTCCAGATATGAGAAAAGCCAGCGGATCGATCCGCTGGCTTTTCTCTTGGAGAAGGTATTTCTCTTATGGGGTGTAGCAAAAACTATATAATGTATTGGGGGGGGTTACGATTAGTATTATAACAAAGGAACCCAAATAAGTGTGCACAAAGTTTAAAAAATCTCAGATTTTTTTTTATGCGTTCTTTACAAAAGGAACTTGGAGCAAAAGCGGCTTACGCAATTCTATCTGTGAAAAGGCTTTCGAACTCTTCTCGGCCAATCTTCTCTTTTTCGACAAGGAGCGCTGCGCAGGAATGCAAAATGTCCATATGCTCTTCGATGATCTTTTTCGCATGAGCGTAGGATTCGTCGATGATACGCTTCACTTCCTCATCAATGAGGGAAGCGGTTTCCTCTCCGTAGGAACGGGTGTGGGCCAGGTCTCTGCCGATGAATACCTCATCGTCGTCGCCGCCGTAGCAGATCATACCCACCTTCTCGGACATGCCGTACTGCATGACCATGGCCCGGGCCAGGTTGGTGGCCTGCTTGATATCCTGGGAAGCTCCGGTGGTCACATCACCAAAGATCAGCTCCTCAGCGATTCTTCCGCCGAAGGAAACCTCGATGTTGTGGAGCATCTTGTTCTTGGTATTGAACATCTCGTCCTTTTCCGGCAGGGGCATCGTGTAGCCTGCTGCTCCCATTCCGGTCGGAATGATGGAGATCGTATGAACCGGTCCCACATCCGGAAGCACATGGAAGAGGATCGCATGGCCTGCCTCGTGGTAGGCTGTGATCTTTTTCTCATGCTCGGAGATCACCCGGCTCTTCTTCTCTGCGCCGATGCCGACCTTGACGAAGGAACGGTTGATATCTTCCTGCTGAATAAAGCTTCTTCCGGCTTTCGCTGCGTAAATGGCGGACTCGTTCATGAGATTCTCAAGATCCGCTCCGGTGAAGCCTGCAGTGGTCTGAGCCACCTGTTTGAGGTCCACATCGTCTCCCAAAGGTTTGCCTTTACAATGAACTTTCAGGATCTCCTCACGGCCTCTGACATCCGGACGGCCAACGCCCACTTTCCGATCAAAACGGCCGGGACGGAGGATTGCCGGATCCAGAATATCCACACGGTTGGTTGCTGCCATGACGATGATGCCCTCGTTGTAACCGAAGCCGTCCATCTCGACGAGCATCTGGTTCAGAGTCTGTTCTCTCTCATCGTGGCCGCCGCCCATACCGGTTCCGCGGCGTCTGGCCACGGCATCGATCTCGTCGATGAAGACGATACAGGGAGCGTTCTTTTTCGCCTCGGCGAAAAGGTCACGGACACGGGAAGCACCCACGCCGACGAACATTTCCACGAAATCAGAACCGGAAATGCTGAAGAAGGGAACGCCTGCCTCACCGGCCACGGCCTTGGCGAGAAGGGTTTTACCGGTTCCCGGAGGACCCACCAGAAGGACACCTTTGGGGATCCGGGCGCCTACCTGAAGATATTTCTTCGGATCTTTCAGGAAATCTACGATCTCCTTCAGATCCTCCTTCTCCTCCTGGAGGCCTGCCACATCTTTAAAAGTTACTTTTTTGGCATCCGGGCTGATCATCGTCGCCCGGCTCTTGCCGAAATTCATCATCTTGTTTCCACCGCCTGACGCCGCCTGGCGGTTCATCATCATAAACATGACCATGACCACAACGACCATCAGCAGCATGGGGAGTACATTATTTAAGAAGATACTCTCCTGGGGCACATCATGGATATAACAGTTGATTCCCTGCTCATCCAGATATTTTACCGCTTCATTTACATCCGAAACGTTGACCCGATCCACACTGCCGTCGGTCATGTGTACGTTCAGATAACCCGTGGGCACCTGGGCGTTCTGGTGAACTTCCACCTTGGCAACCTTTCCATCCTCCACGGCGGTCTGCATATACTGATAGGTATAGGTCTCCGTATGCAAAAAGCCGCTGCGTAATAGAAAATATGCCAGCACCAGGACGACTGCCACGGAAATATACAGTCCTATTCCTCTTGATTCTCTGTTCAACGCGAATCTCCTTTCAGTTACTGTTACTTGCCTAATTCTACGATTCCGATGTAAGGAAGATTCCGGTATTTCTGGTCGTAATCCAGACCGTAGCCCACAACGAACTCATCGGGAATGTTGAAACCGGTATAGTCCACTTTCACATCGGTGACACGGCGCTCCGGCTTGTCAAGGAGCGTACAAAGATGCAGGCTCTTCGGATTTCTCTTCCTCAGGATCTCCATCAGATAACCTAAGGTTCTTCCTGAATCCACGATATCCTCAACGATCAGAACGTCCTTGCCATCCAGGGGCTGATCCAGATCCTTTACGATCTTTACCACACCGCTGGACTCTGTGCCTGCACCGTAGCTGCTGACAGACATGAAATCCATCGTAACGGGAACCGTAATTCTCTTTGCCAGCTCACACATAAAGAACACGCCGCCTTTGAGCACGCATACCAGATGCACCTGACGTCCGGCATAATCTTCACTGATTTTTTTGCCAAGTTCTGCGATTTTTGCATCCACATCTTTTTCTGGTACCAGAACACGAATCTTGTCTTCCATTCTCTTAATCCTCCATCACTTGTACTTTTAAAACCCTGCTGGTTTTCTCTGTTACCTTGTAAACCTCGCTGATCCGATGGCCCACCACCCAGAGGATCTGGGAGCCGTCTGCCAGAAGGCACAGCCGGTCTCTCTCCCCGGCCGGAATTTTCTCATCGATGAGGTACTTTTTCAGAGTCTTTCTTCCGCCCGAAGCTGTGACCGTAAGGAAGTCACCGCTCCTTCGGGGCCGTATTTGAACCGTATTTTTAATTGTATCATAATCGAACCATTTCGTATACATTTTTTCCGGAATAATTTCGTTTTTATAAGGAAAAATCGAGGCAGTCAGGCGATATTTCCCGTACCTGACCGTCCCCGGGACTATCAGTTCCGTCTCACTCTGCTGCTCTTCCTTCTCAATCCCCGGCCTGTCAAAAATCAGGTATGCGCCTTCCGTATGAACCGTGAGCCCTCCTGGAAGATTCAAGGACCGGCCGGACTGTCTGGATGCAAGCTCTGTGATAGCGGAGAGATGGGAGGAGGAGATATTATAAAGGGAAACGCCCGGCTCCTGCTGCCTGAAAGTCCCTTCCTGATCTTGAAGGCTTTCTCCTCTCAAAACAAACTTCTCAGAAACCTCCCTCAGACAATACCGCAGAATATACGCTTTCAGGGCCTCCGGCTCCTGCAAAAATCCTTCCCGGTCCAGAAAAAGGCCCGCACCGCCGTCCGTTTTCCGGCCCGCCAGCCTTTTCGCTGCTTCCCTGGCCTGCCCGGCCAGATAATCCTCGGCCAGAGCCAGCCTTTCCGCTGTTTCGGCCAGATGCTCGCAGGCTCTCGGATTTAATTCTTCCCTAAGGAGTGGTAGGATATTCAACCGGATCCGGTTTCGGGCGTAATCAGTCTCAAGATTGGTGGCATCGGTTCGGAAGGGAAGGTTTTCTTTCCGAAGAAGGTCTTCGATCTCCTCCCGGGTCAGACAGAGCAGCGGACGGATGATGTTTCCCCGTACCGGACGGATGCCGGAAAGCCCGGAAAGCCCGCTTCCCCGGACCAGATGAAAGAGAACCGTCTCGGCCTGATCGTTCCGGTTGTGGGCCACGGCGATCTTCGTACCGCCGTTCTTGCTGCGAACTTCCTCGAAGGCCTCGTACCTCGCCCGGCGGCCCGCCTCCTCCCCGGAGCACTTCCATTCCCGGGCTAACTTAGGGATGTCCCGGTGGTAAGTGTGACAGGGGATAGCAAGCTTCCGGCAGAAGTTTTCCACAAAAGCCGCATCCTCAAGGCTTTCTTTTCCACGAATGCCATGTTCCATGTGGACAACTTCCAGGCTTATTCCCAGAGTCTCCTTATATTTATCCAGCAGAAAAAGCAGGCATACCGAGTCGGGCCCCCCCGATACGCCTGCTATGATCCGGTCTCCTCTTTGGACCATTCCGTTTTTCCGGATATAATCCAGTACTTTCTCCATAAGTCTTCCTCCGTTGTCTCTGCGATCCCGAGAGGCCAGGTTTTTGTCGTCAGAAGCCTGAACACCTCGCGAAAATCCATCTACACTTATTCAGTATATTCACATTCCCGCAAAACCGCAAGGCGCAAGCAGAAATTCACCGCCTCCACAGGCCTCCTACCAGCACCGTCATATCGTCCTCGGCCTTTCTCCGCCGGAATTTCAACACCTCTTCCAGGATATTTTTCGCCATCTCGGCGGCATTGTCCGTGGTCTCGTTCAAAATCAGCTCCTGGACCTTGTCCTCCCCGTGATTTCCCGGGAAAGCGTCCAGAATCCCGTCGGAGACCATGACAAGGAAATCTCCGGGCCGGAGCTGCTTTTTCGTACACTCGTAGTCCGCCTCCCCGATAATCCCCATGGGCATGCTCGTCGAAGAAACGGTCTCCAGCCAGTCTCCCCGTTTCAAAAAAGTCGCCGCCGCTCCGACTTTCAGAAGCTCGCACTCCCCGGTGTAGAGGTTCACCGCCGCCAGATCCATCGTGGAAAAACAGCTGCTGTCCCGAAGAAGCATGACGGAATGGAGCATTTTGATCGAAGTTTCCCGGTCAAAGCCCGCATTCAGGAACTGTTCCATAAGCTCCACAGTCTGGCTGCTCTCCTGTCCCGCCTCCGGCCCGGAGCCCATGCCGTCGGAAATGCTCAAAATCATCTCGCCGCTGTCCCGGTGGTAAACCGCGAAGCTGTCCCCGGAGACCACTTCCCCGTCCCTCGTCACCCGGGCTGCCCCGCAGAGCATCATATATACCGGAGCTGGCATAAACATCACCGTACTGTAGTCCTGGTTGATGACCATGCGGCTGTCCCGGGCCGGAATCATGCGCTCCCCGCAGGCCGAAGAAAGGCAGGCCGCCGCCTCCCGCATGCCCACACAACGCTTTTTCCCCAGAGCCCGCATCGTCACATAGAGCTCCCGGCAACCGTCGGGCCGCTCTACCTTCCACATTTCCCGTACGCCGATACCGTGAAGTTTCATCTGGACCTCCAGAATCCGACGCACCTGAGTGTCCACCTCGTCCACCTCATAAATGGCCCCGGCAGCCCGCCGGATGATTCCGGCGATCTCCTGAAACTGATCCATCATAATTCGCCGGCTGGCGAAAAGCCGGTTCGTCCAGAGAAGATTCTGCCGGGCCAGCTGATATTTAAGCCGCAACTCTGCCAGAAACCGGTCCGAGCGGATGCAAAAGGAAAGCCGTGGAAGCTCCTCCTCCCCTTTTTCCATAGAAAAAAGCCGGTCGTACGCCTCCCGGAGCGTGTCCTCCCGGTGCTCGCTCCAGCACCACTCCATGGCCTCGCAGTCCCGGCAGACCTGATGGGAGGTCTCCTTTAAGATCTCTTCTCTGTCCTCTTTCTCCAGATCTTCTTTGAGCTTCGGAAGCTTTAAAAAGGTCTCTGAGAGTCCCTCGAAGGCCTCCGCGTACTGAGTCAGCTTCTGCCTGCCGGGATCACGCACCGCCTCGTTCCCCGGCCCTTCCCGATGCTCCTGAAAAAAGACCTTCAGAAGATCCAGAATCATCCACAGAATACTCACCAGCAGAACCGTCATCAAAAGCTCCCCCATAACTTACGCGCCCTCCATTCACAAAAATGGCAGAACCGGACAGGCTTTTATGGCTTGTCCGGTTCTCTTTCGTACGCTGCTCTGTCAGAGAGCTTTTTCTTTATCAGTTCGAGGGTTTGAAGATGATCTCGTCTTTGTAGACCAGGCCAAGCTTGTCTTTCGCGATCTCTTCCACATACTCCTTTGTGTTCTTGTACTCTTCCAGCTTCTTTATCTCATCTGTACGGGCTGTCTCGCTGTCGATCTTCTGCTGCAATTCTTCCTGCTGGGCCGCATATACCTTGAGCTTTTCTTTCAGCCCCTGGCTCTGCACGCTCAGGATGACGAGCAGGATCAGGACGATAAAACAGATGCTGGTTACGCCTCTGTTGCTTCCCTTTCTTTTTTTCCTTCTTTTTTGTTTCATTCGGATCCCTGCTTCTTTCTTTTGACGCCAACGTTTTTACATGTAATTTTCATTGTAACCCAATTCCATGCTTTTTTCAACGCTTTTCGGCAAAGAAAAACTGTTTTTTTCGACGCCGTACAAAACACGAAGGTTTCACAGGTTATCACCCAGGGACTGACCGTCCGGTGATAAAACCACATGCCAAAGACAAGAGCCGCCAGGGAAAAGCCCCGGATGGAGCCGCTGTTCCCCCGAAAAGACACGCCGAAGCAGAAGATGCCCGCCGCCGTCCAGAAAAAGAAATCTTCCAGGGACTGGAAGAAGCCGTTATGGGGGATCACCCGGCGGAGCACGCGCAGCTGATCATATGCACAAAGAAGAATGACTCCCGAGAGAAGAGAAAAAAAGAAAAACCAGATCTCGTGACGGATGACCTCGCTCATCTACTGAAACATCCTTTTGAAGCGGGAACCGTTCCGATCCGCCTTTTTTCCCTGGCTTCCGGTGTAGGTGAGACTGTCGATTTTTCCATCGAGGTCCACCTCGCCTTTTTCCAGGGTGAGCCGGCTCACATGGAGCTCCTCCCCCTTGATCATCAGAAGGCCGTCCTCGGTCTGGAGCACCACTTCTCCCACATCAAAAGAGAGCACATCCGATACCCCCGTGATGGCCGCGCATCTGCGCCCCTCCATGGTCAGCCTGTGTGCTCTCTTCATCTCAATCTGTTTTTCTTCCATAAAGCCCTCTCGGTATATGCTCTTGATAGAATATATGAGACGGGAGGGCGAAATATTCATCATGCAGGCATGACTCATACTTTTTATGGAAAAGCTGTATGACGCTGAAAAGTTACAGATATTTATACATTTCTTTGGCGTCGTCTTTTTTGACGGTCTCCTGGACGTTCAGGACCTCAACCTTTACGGCCTTGGTTCCGAAACCGATCTCCAGAATGTCACCCTCTTTGACGGCCGCGGAAGCCTTGGCGGGCTTGCCGTTGATCGTGACTCTTCCGGCGTCGCAGGCCTCATTGGCCACGGTGCGGCGCTTGATGAGGCGCGATACCTTTAAAAATTTATCTAAGCGCATAATTCAGTTTCTCCTTTTACGAAAAATCGGAGGACTCCAACGCAGAAGTCCTCCGATCTGAAAGCATTTGCAACTATTCCGACCTCATCTCGATTCCGCTTCGCTTCATCTCGATGTGGCTTCTCGCCAAATAGATTTCCAGTCAAAAGTGTTCGTTCATGCAAGCATGAATCACACTTTCGACTGAAAATCTGCTTGGCTCTGAATAGTTGCAACTTATTTCTCGTTGATCATATCTTTCAGTGCTTTGCCGGCTTTGAATCTGGGAGCTTTGGAAGCCTCGATCTTCATCGGCTCGCCGCTCTGAGGATTTCTTCCCTCTCTTGCTGCTCTCTCAGATACTTCAAAAGTACCAAAACCAACCAGCTGGATCTTCTCACCTTTTTTCAGCTCTTCGGTCACAACGTCGGTGAAAGCTTTCAGTGCTTTCTCTGCGTCTTTTTTGGATAATTCGGTCTTGCTGGCGATGGCAGCAATCAGTTCTGTTTTATTCATGGAAATATTCCTCCTCTGGATTTCTCTTCGTAACTGGTCTGTTCTTTACAGCTACTTCTCTTTGTAATCATGACCCTGCCTTCTCCCCGGCAAAGTTCTACGTTTACTTATAAACTGTTTTGGGCCTTTTGTCAAGACTAATACGGCTCTTTTTGCTATGATTCCGCTTGCAGAAGACGGATGACTTCGCGGGAAGCATTCCGCTCTGCTTCCTTCTTCCGCTTTTCGTATTCTGCTGACTTTCCCTGCTTTTCCGCCTGCTTGATGGCCTCCCAGCGGCCCGGTACTTCTTCCTTTTCCGGGGCGGCCTCAGAGGAAAAGACGTGGGGATGGCGGCGGATCATTTTCTCCCCCGCCTTCTGGATCACATCATCCAGGGAAAAAAGCCCCTCCTCCTCGGCGATCTGGCTCTGGAGTACCACCTGGAGAAGCACATCCCCCAGTTCCTCCGAGAGGTTGTCCGCATCGCCGGTGTCAGTAAGAAGATTCACGGCAGCCACAGCCTCCGTCATCTCATGGATCATGCAGGGTTTTAAACTTTCGTGAGTCTGAGCCTTATCCCAGGGGCAGCCTTTTTCCGGATCCCTGAGGGCCCGGATGATTCCGCGGTAGTCGTCAAAGGTGATCTTCCTGTCCATAAGCATTCCCCTTTATCCTGCGATTATGCCTCAAAGCATCTGATGGATCATTTCCAGCACTTTTTCACCCAGAGCTTTGGATTTCTCATCGGCGTCGGCAAGAGAAGTTCCCTTCACGCCGTAGTAGAATTTCACCTTCGGCTCGGTTCCGGAAGGTCTCACGCAGAGCCATGCATCGTCGGTGAGATCGTAGTAGAGCACATTGGACTTCGGAAGGCCGGTCTCGGTGATTTCGCCGGTAGCCATGTTCCGGATCGTATCCAGCTTGTAGTCTCTTGCGGAAGTCACCTGATAGCCGCCGATCTCTTTCGGCGGATTTTTCCGGAGGGTCTCCAGGATGGACTGGATCTTCTCCAGACCCTCGATGCCTTTGAGGGTGATGGACTGGATATCATCTTTATAATAACCATATTTCTCATACATATCGATCATGGCATCCCAGAGAGTCTTACCCTGTGTCTTATAGTAAGCCGCAGCCTCGCAGAGGGCCATCGTGGCAACGATTGCATCCTTATCCCGGGCATGGGTGCCGATGAGGCAGCCGTAGCTCTCCTCGAAACCGAAGAGGTAAGTGCCTTTTCCGCTCTGCTCAAAGCCCAGGATCTGCTGGCCAATGTACTTGAAGCCGGTCAGAACCTCGATGAAACGAAGGCCGTAGGCTTTCGCGATGGTTCCTGCCATGTTTGTGGTAACGATCGTGCTGACCACAGCGCCGTCCTCCGGAAGGCTTCCTGCTGCCGCTTTTCTCTGGCTGAGCTCGTACTCCTCGAGAAGGCAGCCGGACATATTTCCGGTGAGAGTATGGTAAACGCCGTCCTTATCTTTCACGCGGACGCCGAGACGGTCTGCATCCGGATCGGTGGCCAGAACCAGATCTGCGTCGATCTCTTTGGCCAGTTTAAGCCCCAGAGTGAAGGCCTCATCTGCTTCCGGGTTCGGGTAGCTCACGGTCGGGAAATCACCGTCCGGCAGCTCCTGCTCTTTTACCACATAGACATTGGTAAAACCAAGCTCTTTCAGCACTCTTCTCGCCGGGATGTTTCCAGTGCCGTGAAGCGGGGTGTAAACAATCTTCAGCTGATCCTTCTCCGCGTCGATGGCATCCTGATGGATAACCTGGCTCTTCAGTGCTTCGATATAGGGATCGTCAATATCTTTCCCGATCACCTGATAGAGACCTTTTTCCTCCGCCTCTTTTTTGTCCATCGTGTAAACCTTGGCATAATCGGTCACAGCCTTTACCTCAGCCATGATGCCGGTGTCGTGAGGCGGTGTGATCTGCGCGCCGTCCTCCCAGTAAACCTTGTAGCCGTTGTACTCCGGCGGGTTGTGGCTGGCGGTGATGTTGATACCGGCGATGCAGTGAAGCTGGCGGACTGCGAAGGAAAGCTCCGGCGTGGGCCTTAAAGACTCAAACACATAGGCTTTGATGCCGTTGGCTGCCAGGCAGAGCGCTGCCACATCCGCAAACTCCGGGGACATATGACGGGAATCGTAGGCGATGGCCACGCCTCTTGACTGTCCGTTCACTTTGGCAATGTAGTTTGCCAGTCCCTGGGTTGCTTTTCTTACGGTATATACGTTCATCCGGTTGGTTCCTGCGCCGATGATGCCGCGAAGACCCGCGGTACCAAACTCCAGCTCGGCGTAGAAACGCTCCCTGATCTCATTCTCATCCCTGGCGATCCCGCGAAGTTCCGCCTTGGTCTCCTCATCAAAGTAAGGACTGTTCAGCCACTCTTCGTACACTTTCTTGTAATCCATATCGTACCTCCCAATTATCACACTATTCAGATCAGGTTTTCATGGCTCTGAATAGTTTCATCATATCATAAATCTGCCCGAAAAGAAACCTTATTCCAGGATTTTGAGAAAAGATGAGCGCTGCTCTCTCTGGCGGATGAGGCTTCTCAGTTTTTCGACATTTTTCTCGGGAATCCAGCTTTTCCGGCTGCCGTAATAGTGATCGGCCAGCTTCCAGAATTTCTCCGGATAGGAAAGCCGTACCCGAAGATCCTCCTGCTCCTCCCCTGAAAGCGGGCGCACCCGTCCGTACTCCCGGAGCATCGCGTTTCCGTAGACCTTATCCCAGTTCTGCTTCTCCAGAATCTTCCGGAAAAAGTGAGCCAGATCTCCAGTCTGGACGCCGAAATGACAGCGGCCGAAATCCGTGATGGCCGTTCCCTCCCGGGATAAAAGGACGTGATGCTGATTGTAGTCGCCATGGCAGAGCCACCCCTCGGCCAAGCTTTTTTCATAGAGTACACGCAGCCCCCGCGACCTGGCGGCCTCAAGGGCGGCCTCCGCCTCCCCATAGAAGCCCTCGAAATGATTCAGAAATTCCTGCTCGAACTCCGTCTTTCGCCTGCGGGAGCGCATAAATTTCCGCACTCTCTTAAGCTCCGCATTTTTCCGGGTAAGCTCCTCTTCCAGGGATTCCTCCCGGAAATTTTCCCGCCCTTCTTTTGGGGCTGTCCGGAAATTCCGGTGCAGGTAGGCCAGCGTCCGTACCGCCTCCTCCACCTCGGAAAGGTTCCGCACCTCGCACTCGCGGCCCTCGTGCCATTCCCGGAGAAGGTAGGTGATCTCCTCCCGGTCCTTCACCAAAAAGCCGCCCTCCTTATTCCGCACTGGAAAATCCAGCCGCTCCAGGCCTTTTTCCCGCAGCTCCCCCATAACCTCAGCCTGAAATTCCAGCCTTCCCTCCGTTCCGGAATACTCCGTCAGCAGTTTCAGACCTCTGTCCGTATCCACCAGGAAGGATCCCCTTCCTCTTCTGGCATTTCTCACATCCAGCTCATACTGTTCCAGTACGACAAGTCCTTTTTCATTCATCGGATTCCCCCCACTGATCTGTTCCCTCTATTCCTATGTGATCCGGGAAGGAATTATGCGGCAGAAAAAAGAAAGCCGGAGCATCAGCTCCGGCGAAGGGTTCTGGAATACTCCAGAAGATATTCTTTTGTGTTGTGGCTTGGGTCGCGTAAGACCTCTCCCAGGAGTTCGCTCAAGACCGCGCCGAGATCTTTTCCCGGCTTCATGCCATCGGCGATGAGGTCCCGGCCGGTGACAGCCATATCTTTCAGGCAGAAGCACTGCTTCTCCGCGAAGATCTTTTCCGCGAGAGCTTCCACCTCCCGGATCCGCTCCTCTTTCTCAGAGCGCTGATAGTCGCTCTGGGCTGCGACATCTGCCCGCTGCACCTTCATAACCAGCGGGAAAAGGTCCTTTCCCACCTTATTTAAGAACCTTCTCACGGATCTCTCGTTCGGATGCGGCCGGAAATCGTGGTAGGTGATGAGTTTTTCCACGGTATTCAAGGTCTCATTGTCAAATTTGAGCCTCTTTAAAATATCGCAGGCCATCTGAGCACTGACGTCCGCGTGACCGAAGAAATGATCCACGCCGTCCTCGCCGGTGGACCGCACCACAGGCTTTCCGATATCATGAAAAAGCATGGTAAGACGGAGTACTTTATCCGGCTCGATCTGACGCATCGACTCGATCATATGCCGGCCCACGGTATAACAGTGATGAGGATTATTCTGGGGCGTTTCCATAGCCTCGTCAAACTCCGGGAGAATTACCCGGGTAATGCCGGTCTCACAGGCCGTATAGAACTCCTCGGGATGGGGAGAAACAGCCAGTTTTACCAGCTCCGCCTGAATCCGCTCGGCGCTGATATGCTCCAGATTGCCCGCCAGGATGCCGATGGCTTCCCGGGTTCTCTCCTCGATGGAAAAGCCCAGCTGGGCTGCAAAACGCACGGCCCGAAGGATACGCAGAGCGTCCTCGGTGAAGCGCTCCAGGGGATCGCCAACGCAGCGGATAACCTTTTCCTCCATATCCTTCTGGCCCCCGAAAAGGTCCACCAGGCCGTCTTTTTCATTGTAAGCCATGGCGTTCACCGTAAAATCCCGGCGTTTCAGATCCTCGGAGAGAAGGGAGGTGAAGGTCACTTCCTTCGGGTGGCGGCTGTCCTCATATTCCCCGTCCAGCCGGTAGGTCGTCACCTCGTAGCCCTCCCCGTCCAGAAGGATCGTCACGGTCCCGTGCTGGATTCCCGTATCGACGTTTTTTTTGAAAAGAGCTTTCACCTGCTCCGGAAGGGCCGAGGTCGTGATGTCCCAGTCGTGGGGCGTCCGTCCCAGGAGACTGTCCCGGATGCAACCGCCCACCGCATAGGCCTGAAACCCATGCTCCTCCAGAACATGGATGATCTTATTTACATTTTTCGGAAGTATAATCTGCATTCACACACTCCTTTATTAAAATACCGATAACTATTCAGACCCCATCTCGATTTCACTTCGCTGCATCTCGATGTGGCTTCTCGCCAAATAGATTTCCAGTCAAAAGTGTTCATTCATGCAAGCATGATTCACACTTTTAACAGAAAATCTGCCTGGCTCTGAATAGTTACAAGCTGAAGAACAGAATCACCAGTACACCAAGGACGATCCTGTACCAGCCGAAAGCCTTAAAATCGTTCCGGCGGATGTAGTTCAGCAGGAATTTGATGACGATGATGGAAACCACGAAAGCCACCACCATGCCTACGATCAGGATCACAGCCTCGGAGGCGCTGAAGGCCAGGCCAAATTTTACCAGCTTTAAGAGACTGGCTCCTGCCATCACGGGAACGGCCAGGAAGAAGGTGAATTCTGCTGCCGTCGTACGGGACATGCCGAGAAGGATGCCGCCGAGAATCGTAGCTCCGGAACGGGAGGTTCCCGGAAACACAGCTGCGATCAGCTGGAAAAGACCGACGCCGATGGCTGCCTTCCAGGTAATCTCAGCGATGGAGTTCATCACCGGTTTCCGGCCCTTGTTGTAGTTTTCGATGACGATGAAAAGCACACCGAAAATGATCAGCATGGCCGCTACAGTCTGGTAGTTATAAAACAGCTCGTTGATCTTGTCGTCAAAGAAGACGCCCACGATGGCTGCCGGGATGCAGGCTGTCAGGATTTTGAACCACATACCAAAGGTGTCCTTCTTAATAAAGAACTTTTCCTTCGTGGAAAAAGGCCACAGTTTTTTGAAATACAGGACCACGACGGCCAGGATGGCTCCCAGCTGGATCACCACCAGAAACATCTCGCGGAAAGCGTCGGAAACGTTCAGTTTTACCAGCTCATCCAGGATGATCATATGGCCCGTACTGCTGATGGGAAGCCACTCGGTAATGCCCTCCACAATGCCGAAGAGAATCGCTTTGAGAATCTCGATAAAGTCCATTTTTTTACTCCTTTTCTTTGTGTTTTTGCTATTCCTATGATACCTCGCCTTCCCGTATGATACAAGAAAAATTTCCTTGACTTTTGATTTTCCAACGATTATACTGGAAAAGTATCGAGGATTTCTTGGATGTAAGATAATTCACTAGTCATTAGAGATTATATCGCACTCATGTAATCTGTAATGGCTGGTGGATTTTTTTATCCGAAAATCTACATCATTATTAATTCATTATTTTATGGAGGTACCACAATGAACAAAGGTACAGTTAAATGGTTCAATGCAGAAAAAGGCTATGGCTTCATCACCGGCGAGGACGGAAACGATGTATTCGTTCACTTCTCCGCTATCCAGGGTGAGGGCTTCAAATCTCTCGATGAGGGTCAGGCAGTAAGCTATGACTTAACTGAGGGTGCTCGTGGAATGCAGGCTGCTAACGTAGTTAAACTTTGATTGTTTACTCATAAGCGCAGAAAATAGAGAAAAGAACCAATGAAAGGGACCATTCTGAAAAGAATGGTCCTTTTCTTGTCTTGCAAAAAAAGAGAATCAACCGCCTGCAGACTTGCCGCAAGCGATTGATTCTCTTTTTATTTAGGATAGGACAGCTTCTTTCGCTGTATCCACATATTTCTTGATGTTGGAGGCGTTGACGTATTTCTTCGTCCGTGCGCCGTCTACAATTACCAGGGTCGGCGCCTGCATGATGCCGTACTTTTTCACGAGCTCCGGATTTTCCTCGGCGTCGATGATCTGGACGGTCTCGCCTTTCAGCATCTCCTTGGCCATGCGGCAGTTCGGACAGGTCTTGGTGGTGAAGAGATATTTCACACCCTCCATGGGTTTGATCTCCACATCATCTCTGGAAACCGTGACAATGCTGCTGTGTACTTTCTTCAGGCAGGAATTGTCGATATCGTAGAGCTTCCGGTTCTTGTACTCCTGGGTCTTTCCGTCATTCCAGTTCTGTACCGGACGGTAGTAACCGGTGATCCGGCTGTAAACCTCGGCCTTCTTGCCGCATTTCGGGCAGGTGAAGTGCTCTCCGGCGATATAGCCGTGTTCTTTACAGACGGAATAAGTCGGTGACAGCGTGTAGTAAGGCAGGCGGTAGTTCTCCGCGATCTTACGCACCAGGTTGGCCGCCGACTTCCAGTCGGGAAGCTTCTCACCGAGGAACGCATGGAAGACGGTTCCGGAGGTGTAGAGAGTCTGCAGCTCATCCTGAATATCGAGGGCATCGAAAATGTCCGCAGTGTAATCCACCGGAAGGTGAGAGCTGTTCGTGTAGTACGGGGTATCGCCTTCTTTTCCTGCGGTCTTGATATCCGGCCAGCGCTCCCGGTCGTGTTTGGCCAGACGGTAGGTCGTGGACTCTGCCGGGGTAGCCTCCAGATTGTAAAGGTCGCCGTACTGCTCCTGGTATTCCACAAGACGCTCTCTCATGTGATTGAGCACCTCTTTGGTGAACTCCTGGGTCTTCTCATGGCTCAGATCCTCGCCCAGCCATACGGCGTTCAGGCCCACCTCGTTCATGCCGATGAGGCCGATGGTGGAAAAGTGGTTGTTGAAAGTTCCGAGATACCGTTTCGTATAGGGATACAGGCCCTCGTCCAGAAGTTTGGAGATCACGTCACGCTTGATCTTCAGGGAACGGGCTGCAATATCCATCATATGGTCCAGGCGGCGGTAGAAATCCGCCTTGTTTCTGGAAAGGTAAGCGATACGCGGCATGTTGATCGTGACAACCCCCACGCTTCCGGTGCTCTCGCCGGAACCGAAGAAGCCGCCGGTCTTTTTCCGGAGTTCGCGAAGGTCGAGTCTCAGGCGGCAGCACATGCTGCGGACGTCACTGGGTTCCATATCGCTGTTGATGTAGTTGGAAAAATACGGCGTTCCGTATTTGGAAGTCATCTCAAAGAGCAGGCGGTTGTTCTCTGTGTCGGACCAGTCGAAATCTCTCGTGATGGAGTAGGTCGGGATCGGATACTGGAAACCGCGGCCGTTGGCATCGCCCTCGATCATGGTCTCGATGAAGGCCTTGTTTACCATATCCATCTCTTTCTTGCAGTCCTTATAGCAGAAATCCATATCCTTGCCGCCGACAATGGCCGGAAGCTCTGCCAGGTCATTGGGAACGGTCCAGTCCAGCGTGATGTTGGAGAAGGGAGCCTGGGTTCCCCAGCGGCTCGGTGTGTTCACGCCGTAGACGAAGGACTCGATGCATTTTTTCACCTCCGGATAAGAGAGGTGATCCACCTTCACGAAGGGAGCCAGATAGGTGTCAAAGGAGGAAAATGCCTGGGCTCCTGCCCATTCATTCTGCATGATTCCAAGGAAATTCACCATCTGGTTGCAGAGTACGGACAGATGCTTGGCCGGAGCGGAGGTGATTTTTCCCTCGATGCCGCCTAAGCCCTCCCGGATCAGCTGCTTTAAGGACCAGCCGGCACAGTAACCGGTCAGCATGGAGAGGTCGTGGATATGAATGTCCGCATTTCTGTGGGCATCAGCGATCTCCTGGTCGTAAATCTCAGAGAGCCAGTAGTTTGCAGTCACGGCTCCGGAGTTGCTTAAGATCAATCCACCGACAGAATAGGTCACAGTGGAGTTCTCTTTCACACGCCAGTCTTCCACTTTCACATAGCTATTGACGATATCTTTGTAATCCAGGATCGTGGACTTCATGTTCCGGATCTTCTCGCGATGCTTGCGGTAGAGGATGTAGGCCTTCGCCACATCGGAATAGCCACTCTGTTCCAGCACGGTCTCCACGCTGTCCTGAATGCTCTCCACGTCGATGAGGCTGTCTTTGATCTTATTCTGAAAATCTGCAGTGACGCGCAGTCCCAAAAGCTCAATAATATCCGTATTGAACTGCTTATCTGTCGCCTTAAACGCTTTCTCGATGGCATTTGTGATCTTTCCGATATTGAAAGAGGCCACTTCGCCATCCCGTTTCACTACTTTAAACATAAACCTTCTCCTTCCATCTATCCGATGCGCTGTCTTTTTACTTTTCCGCGATCTTATCTGTTTTTTTCCGTACGCTGGGCCCGGCCATCTGTTTTTTCATGAGATTTTCGGGCCCGCCATACGGAGACTGGGTTTATTGTATCAGAGATATCTTTTCGAGTCAACAGTAAAAATACCATATGTGGGACGCATTTTGCGTATATACCACTACATATAGTATATTTTGCAAATGCAGCAAAAATGCCGGAAAGCCCCGGAGAATAGGCTTTTTCGCGAAAAAACGGAGGCCGCAGGGCCCCCGTATCATTCACTAGAACTTGTGTCTTTAGTAAAATTGACGAATTTCAGCTGCTGTGCGAAAGCCCTTGAAGGCTTTGCAGGTCTTTTTCAGACCTTCTCGTAGATCTTCCGGGGCACATAAGCCCTGACTTCGATGCCCTCCGCCGTGTATTCCTCGGACACCAGCTCCCCTTCTTTGCGGATCAGCTGGATGATACCTGCCTGGTCGAAGGGGTAAAGGCGCTCCACATAGATCTTGTCTCTTCGGAGCACTTCCTCCAGCGCGTCAGTCAGTTCAGAAAGCCCTGCTCCGGTCTTCGCGGAGATTTTGAGGGTCTGATCGGCCTTGAGATCCCGGAGGTCTGTGCGGATGCCCTCCCGGTCGGTCTTGTTGAAAAGGGTCAGAATGGGTTTGTCGCCCACCTCCAGCCGTCTTAGGGTGTCGTAGACCACATACATCTGAGTCTCCATCTGCTCGTTGGAGGCGTCCACCACATGAAGGATCACATCGGCGTACTTTGCCTCCTCCAGGGTACTCTTAAAGGCCTCCACCAGATGATGGGGAAGCTTCCGTATAAAGCCGACAGTGTCGGTAAGGAGGATTTTCGTTCCGTTATCTAATGTCAGGGTACGGGTCGTGGGGTCCAGGGTCGCAAAGAGCTTATTCTCCTCCAGAACGCCAGCCCCGGTGAGGCGGTTCAAAAGGGTAGACTTTCCCGCATTGGTGTAGCCCACGATGGCCGCCACAGGCATATGGCTGCGGCTTCGCTGGGCCCGGGTGATCTCCCGGTGGCGTTTCACCTCCGCCAGCTCCCGGTTCAGCTGGGCGATGCGGCTCTTGATGAGACGGCGGTCCATCTCCAGCTTTTTCTCACCCGGTCCTCTGGTTCCGATACCGCCTCCCAGACGGGAGAGGGAATTACGGAGGCCGACGAGTCTCGCCTGCCGGTATTTGAGCTGGGCCAGCTCTACCTGAATCTTACCTTCGCTGGTCCGGGCGTGGGCCGCGAAAATATCCAGGATAATCAGAGTCCGATCCATGACTTTGAGATCCAGCTCCTGCTCCAGGTTGTTGAGCTGGGCCGGGCTTAATTCGTCATCGCAGATTACGCCGGTGGCGTTAAGGCCAAAGGCCATGGCCCGGACTTCCTCGATTTTTCCTTTTCCAATGTAGGTGCCCGGATGGGCGGCCTCCCGGTTCTGGATCACGGTGCCGACGGTCTCGGCTCCGGCCGTGTCCGCCAGCTCTTTTAATTCTTTCAGGGATTCTTCGGTGTCATCCCCGTCGCTTGTGCTGACACCGATGAGGATGACCCGTTCTTTTAATTCTTCAATCGTATTCATTCCCATAAGCTTACCTCGTCTGCAGGAAGGTGTATTCCCTGGTGCCGCGCTCGTCCGCGGGGTATTTTTCCACATATTCCTGGGCTTTTGTCCGGGCGGTGTCGAAATCGCCCTGACGTTCGCAGGCAACGATCGCGTTGTACATGAGTTCCTGCCGTGCTTCTTCCCCGGATAAGGCCAGGCCTTTGTCCACATTTCCCAGGGCGGAAGCATAATCGCCGTCCTGGATGTCGCAGAGCACGAGGCCGTTATAGGCGGTCTGGCTCTCCCCGGCGCTGCTGATGAGCTCCTGCCAGAGATTTCGGGCGTGGGTGGTGTCGCCTTCTTCCAGGTAAATTTTGGCCATCAGAGCCATGGCCTCCCCGTTTTTCTTTTCCACGAGGGGATTTAAGAGGCTCTGAGCATTGTCATAGTCTTCCAGATAAAAATAGATGCGGGCTTTCTGGTAGCTTCCTTCATCACTGGAGTCCTCGATATTCAGGGCATTTTCGAGATAGGGCGCTCCGTCCGCGGAGCGTTTCTGCTCCTGATAGCAGCCATAGATATCGAGCACCAGGTCATAATCTTTCGGGGAAAGGGCCACCGCCGCGTCAAAGTCGGTCTTCGCCTTGTCGTAATCTCCCTGGGCCATGTAGCAGGCTCCGCGGAGATAACAGGCGTCGCCTTCCTGGTTGAGGGTCAGGATCTCGTCGCAGACGCTGATTGTGTTCTCGTAATCTTTGTTTTTATAGAGGGCCGTGGCTTTGTAGTAGAGGATGTCTCTTTTCGTGTTTGGCATTTTTTCATCCGTGGCCTCCAGCGCCGTATCAAAGGCCTGGGCTGCCTCGGCGTACTGTCCGAGCCCCATGAGAGCAAGGCCTTCGCCGCGGTAGGCTGCCGCATCGTTTTCTCCCAGGGCCGCCGCTGTCTTGAAGTCTTCCAGCGCCGCCTGGTATTCTTTATTTTCCATGGCTGTCATGCCCTCGGCGATGCTGTCCGCGCCGTCGTTGCCGCTGCATCCGGTCAGGAGCACAGCCGCCAGAGGAATCCAGATCCATAAACTTTTTTTCATGTATAAACCTCCGTAAAATTTGCTGGTACTACCGAAGTATAGCAGAAAAAAGAGTGGTTGTACAGACTTGTATCTTGGTGAGGTTGCGGGTATGATAGAGTTATCGTAATGTAGTGGCTCTGAGGACGCCCTGCCTCCACAGGAATCCTGACGGAAATCGAAGTGCCGGGCTGGGTGTAGTGGGCGGTAATCGTGAAGTGACAAGTGAAAGTTGTTGGTTGGATGTGTGAAGGTGGGAAAGATAAACTTTTGTAAAGAAGGGAGGGAATGGGATATGGCTTCCAGGATTATTTTCCATATTGATGTAAATTCGGCGTATTTAAGCTGGACTTCGGTTGAGAATCTGAGGACGGGGGCGGGGCCGGATCTGCGGGAGGTGCCGGCTATTATTGGAGGTGATCAGAAGAGCCGCCACGGCATCGTCCTTGCCAAGTCTATTTCTGCGAAGAAGATGGGCATTTATACCAGTGAGCCCGTGGCCTCCGCCCTGAAAAAGTGTCCGAATCTCCTGATTTTTCCGCCGGACCACGAGATGTACCGGCAGTACAGCCATCTTTTTATTGATTATCTGAAGACGCTGACTCCGGATATCGAGCAGGTCAGTGTGGATGAGTGTTATCTGGATTTCACGGGTATCGCGCACCGTTACGGGAGTCCTTTGGAGGCCGCAGACGAGATCAAGAACACGATTTATGAGCGTTTTGGGTTTACGGTCAATGTGGGGATCTCCTGCAACAAGCTTCTGGCGAAGATGGCCTCAGATTTTGAGAAGCCGAACCGGGTTCACACACTTTTTCCCGAGGAGATCCCGAGGAAAATGTGGCCTCTTCCAGTGCGGGAGTTACACATGGCCGGGCGTTCCTCCTCCCAGGTCTTAAATAAGCTGGGCATCCACACCATAGGAGAACTGGCAAACACGGACGTGAACCTTCTCGTCTCCCATCTCAAGAGCCACGGAAGGCTTCTCTGGGAGTACGCCAACGGTATCGACGACCGGCCGGTGGAGTCTCTTCCAGCCCGGGCCAAGGGTGTGGGAAATTCCACTACTCTCTCCGAGGATGTCCTGACGGAACGGGATGCCGCCCCGGTGCTCCGCCGTCTTTCGGAGAGTGTGGCAAAAAGGCTTCGCGCCGGAAAGCAGCTGGCCGGAAGTATTTCCGTAGAAATCAAGTACGCTGATTTTTCCGCCGCCTCCCATCAGATGCCTCTGAATCCGCCTTCCAACGCCGCCGGAACCCTTTATTCGGCTTCTCTTCGGCTTTTCCGCAGGCTCTGGAACGGGGAGCCGATCCGGCTTCTGGGTGTCCGGACCACCCGGCTGACCGATGAGAACGCTCCGGTTCAGCTTTCCATCTTCGATATCGACTGGGAGAAAAATGAGAAGCAGCAAAAACTGGATGCCGCCCTCGACAAGATCCGGAAAAAATACGGGGAGCAGGCGATCCGAAGAGGAAGCGACGTGACGGCTAAGAAGCTATGAAGCCAAATCACACGGCTGCCTAGTACAGTGAAAATAACTGGCTCATTCACGCAAGATGCAGATTCGAGTGTGCTGTTGAAAAAACGCAGGAACGGTTTTTGACACCTTCCTGCGTTTTTTGTGTTTATCTGCGATGTTTTCCTTTTTTCTTCGCCGGTTTCCGGACGGAATAGCCGAAGGTGCCAAGTTTTTTTCCCAGGCTGAAATATTCGCCGTGGGAATAGGCCACCAGGCCGGTCTGATTCAGACAGAAGCGGCCGTTTCCTTCCATATAGTCCTCGGAGACATGGACGGCCACTACCTCGGCCAGGAACATATCGTGGGAGCCAAGGGCTTTCACTTCTTTTACTTTGCACTCCAGGTTTACGGGGCTTTCTGCCACCATGGGGCAGCCTGTCACCGGTCCCGGAATCGCTGTGAGGCCGGTCTCCTTGAATTTATCCACGTCTCTTCCGGAGCGCACGCCGCAGTAATCGGTGGCCTTCAGAAGTTTTTCTGTGGTCAGGTTGATGACGAAGGTCTTCGTCTCTTTTAAAATACTGTAGGAATAGCGCTCCGGCCGCACGGAGATGTAAACCATGGGCGGATTCGTGCAGACGGTTCCCGTCCAGGCCACGGTGATCAGATTCGGTTTTTCGCCCTCCCGGCCCAGGCTTACCAGGACTGCCGGAAGGGGATATAGCATATTTCCAGGTTTCCACTGCTGTTTTTTCACGGAAACCTTCTGTTTTTCTGTCGTTTTCTTCTCCATTGTTCTTTTTTCTCCTCTTTTCATAATACCCTTTTACTGCTGCAGGGCGCTCATAAAGGCCGGAATCAGCTGTTTCTTTCGTGACACCACGCCGGGCAGGATGATGGAATGGTCCACCGGCGTCTGATGGAAAGCCTCCTCGACCAGGCGGGCATTTTCCCCTCCATAGCAGAGAAGCTCTGTGGACTGATGAATGATATCCGTCAGCATAAAGAAGAGCATGGTCTCGCCGTGGGCTCCCAGAGCTTTTTCCATGTAGGGAAGGAGGCGGCTCTTGAGCTCCTTGAGCTCGTCGGGGTTCATCGAGTTGATCTGACCCACACCGAAGTTTGCCTTGTTGAGCTCGAATTTCTTGAAATCCTGATAGAAAATTTCCTCCGGAGAACGGCCTTTCAGGTTGCTGCCGGCCGCAAACATCTCCGTGGCAAATTCTTCGCATTTGATACCGGCGATCTCAGCCAGGCGCTCCGCTGCTGCCCGGTCCAGAGCCGTACAGGTGGGTGAGCGGAACATCAACGTATCGGAAATGATGGCCGCGCAGAGAAGGCCTGCGATATTTTTCGGGATCTCCAGCTTCCGCTCCTGGTAAATCTGATAGAGGATCGTGGCCGTGCAGCCCACAGGCTGGTTCCGGAAATAGACCGGAGCCATGGTCTCCAGGGAGCCCAGGCGGTGATGGTCGATAATCTCCAGAATATCGGCACTCTCGATGTTGTCCACGGCCTGGGATTTCTCGTTGTGGTCCACGAGAATCAGCTGGCGTCTCTTGATACCCAACAAATTCCGGCGGGAAACCATGCCCACATAGCGGTCGTTTTTGTCCAGGATCGGGAAGTCCCGGTGCCGCTTTTTCGCCATGACATCTTTGATGGAATCCGTGTAATCGTCGAGATGGAAAGTGATGAGGTTACTGGATTTCATGAAAAATTTCACCGGCATACTCTGGTTGATGAGGCGGGCCACGGTGTAGGTGTCATGGGGCGTGCTGATGACGGCGCAGACCCGGTCCGCTGCCAGTCGCTGGATGGTCTTGGAGACCGGAGCTCCCTCGCAGACGATGATGCAGCCGGCCTTCATCTCGATGGCGCAGAGCTGGGACTCGTAACGGTTTCCGAGGATGACCAGATCGTCCTCCTCGATGTAGTTTTCCATCAGATCGGGGTTGGCGGCCGCAATGACAACTTTTCCTTTGACAAAATAGGCGTGCTCATTTCCCACCACCATCGTGCCGTCCAGAGTTTCCAGAATGTTCTTGTACTGGGTCCGGGCTGTGGAAAGGATGGCGTTGTCGTAGACATCCATGTAGGACTTGGCAATATCGCTGATCGTGATCAGACCTTCCAGGGTATTGCCCTCCTGGACGATGGGCAGGGTGTTCACGTTCTGGGTACGCATGAGATTCCAGGCCTTTTTCAGGGAAATGTGGTCGCTGACGCCTGGAATCCGGCGGACCTCCATATCTTTCACCCTGGGAGCCACATTGGGCACATAGCCCGGCGGGTCCACCTGGAAGCGGTCCAGTACATACTGGGTTTCTTGGCTGATCTGTCCGGCCCGCTTGGCCTCAAAAATTCCCTCCTCGGTCCGCCGCTTGATATCCGCATAGGCGATGGCCGAGCAGATGGAATCCGTGTCCGGGTTCTTATGGCCGATAACGTAGACCTTGCGCGGTGCCGGAGCAGAAACGCAGGACGGTGTTACTTTCTGCTGTATGGTTTCATTCATAGATAAATCTCCTCTGAAATATGGTTGTATCTTACATTCGCTGTCTCTCTTATTTTACACGATTCTTTACTTTCTGCACTAAAAATGTTAAGATTATTAAAAATATTTTTTCAGAAAAGGAGACTACAGATTATGACTGAAGAAATGAAGAACGTAACCCCGGAGACCGCAGAGGCTCCCGAACATGTGGAGACCATGGAGGATTACAAGGAGGAGCTGGAAGCTTCCTTTAAGCAGATTCACGAGGGCGATATCCTGACCGGAACCGTCATCGGTGTTTCTGAAAGCGCCATCACCCTGGATCTCAAATATTACACCGACGGCATCATCCGCCTGGAGGATTTCACCAACGATCCGAACTTCAACCTGGCTGAGGATATCCATGTAGGCGACGAGATCTCCGCCACTGTGATCCGCAGAGACGACGGCGAGGGCCACATCCTTCTCTCCGCAAAAGAAGCCAACGAAGTTCTGGCCTGGGACAAGCTCCGCAAATACAAAGAAGAAGGCACAAATCTCAAAGTTAAGATCGCCGGCATCGTAAAATCCGGCGTTGTGGCTTATCTGGAAGGCATCCGTGGCTTCATCCCCGCTTCCAAACTCGACCTGAACTATGTGGAAGAGGACGCTCTCAACGACTGGCTCGGCAAAGAGATCGAGGTCCGCGTCATCACAGCCGATGAGGACGACGATCATCTGGTACTCTCCGCCCGCGAGATTCTCCGCGAGAAAGCTGCCGAGGAGCGCAAAGCCAAAATCTCCAACGTGGAGATCGGCCTTGTAACCGAGGGTACCGTAGAGTCCATCCAGCCCTACGGCGCATTCATCGACCTTGGCAACGGTCTTTCCGGTCTGGTTCATGTTTCCCAGATCTGCGAGAAACGGATCAAAACTCCGGCTGCTGTCCTGAAAGTCGGCGACAAGGTAAAAGTCAAAGTCATCAACGTGAAAGACGGCAAGCTCAGCCTCAGCATGAAGGCCCTCAACGATGTGGCCGCTGAGGAAATTCAGGAAGAAACCATCGAATTGCCGGAAAGCGAGGCCGTAACCACCTCACTTGGCTCACTTTTTGCCAATATCAAGCTCTGATCTATTATTGTTTTTTACTAAAAAACAATTTGAAAAAAGCTGGTTTTTGGTTATTTTCACATATTTTTTACTGCTTGTTCATATTTTATTCATAACTGATTGCTATACTGTAACTGTCTTCGAAAGGAGATAATAAAATCTTGGTCATGGCGTAATGTTTTCATTACACATAGATAAATTTTTTCATAATAGCCCGGGTGTACCAGACGCCCGGGCACTCCTCATGTTATGGGGAGTTTTTTTGTGTATAAAAAATCCACCCTCTGCTGCTTTGGTGGCAGTCGGATGGATTTTTCTATAACATCAGTTCGAAGTATAAGCCTCAGTCTTTCTTCACTTTCGTAAACCGAAGCTGACAGACCGGAAGTCCGTCTGCGATCGTGCCTTTCAGCTCAAATTTCAGACAGGGGAACTGTTTTGCGAACTCTCTGTCGCCTTCCATCGTGAGGTCACAGAGATGAGCGATCTCCTCCGGTGTGTGGCCCTGTTTTACCCACTCAGTTACATAGGGGCAGTAATGGAAGTCGATGGACAATCTGTCCTCTGTCTTCTCTACTACTTCCATCTCGTAGATCTCGCGGTTGTGGTCAGTACCGAATTCGTTGGCAAACTCTGCGAAATCATCCGGGTTCTTCATGCCCTCGCGCATAGCCTTTGCGTTGTCTGCGCCGTAACGGCCGATGGCAGTCCGTGCAAAAGAATCGTCAATACCCTGTTTTGCTGCCTCTTCGATCATGTTGGAAATGGTTGCTGCGCGGCGGGCGCTGATGTCACGCATACCGTCCACGCTAAAGTTGTTTTTGATCTTCGGAATGTTGTTTTCAAATGCCATTTTTATTACCTCTTTCTTCTTAATTATATTACTACGCCGATACCTGCGAATTGCTCCGCTGCAGGCAGCTCCCGCAATTCTCAGATGCTGTAGTCCATAGGTTCGTTGAGAAGTGACCGCAGGAATCTCAGCGTCCTCTCATCCTTCGGATTCTCGATGACTTCCTTCGGTTTGCCCTGCTCGACGATGACGCCGCCTTCCATGTAGATCACGCGGTCTGCCACGTCTCTGGCGAAGCTGATCTCGTGGGTGACAACGATCATTGTGATACCTGTCTTTGCCACGGCACGCATGGCTCCCAGCACCTCTCCTACCAGCTCCGGGTCGAGGGCGGAGGTGGGCTCGTCAAAAAGGATCACCTTCGGATTTAAGGCCAGCGCTCTGCAGATGCCCACACGCTGCTGCTGGCCGCCGGAAAGCTGCGCCGGATAAGCGGAGGCTCTGTTTTCCAGGTTCATTTTTTTCAGAAGGACCATGGCCGTCTCCACAGCCTGCTCGTGAGGAATCTTTCTCACCGTGGTCAGGCCCTCTGTGATGTTCTGAAGTACCGTTTTGTTGCGGAACAGGTTGTAGTTCTGAAACACCATTCCGGTCTTCCGGCGAAGCGCCAAGGTCTCCTTGTGGTGATGCTTCTGGCTGTCCACGGTCAGTCCGTCAACCGTTATGGTTCCCGCATCGGCAGGGCCAAGGAAATTGATGGTCCGCAAAAGGGTGGTTTTTCCGGAACCGGAGGGTCCGAGGATAACCACTACCTCTCCTTCCTCAACGGAAAGGTCCACGCCGTTTAAGATATCGACGCCGCCCAGTTTTTTTCTGATATTTTTCAATTCTACCATTGCCATATCTTCTGTCTCCTGTCTTTTATACCGCAGAAACGGTCTTCTGATAACGATTCATTTTCTTATTGATCCGCTTCAGGATCTGCTCCGCGATGATACATACCAGCCAGTAAATGCCTGCTGCCACCAGATAGCCCTCGAGGATCGCATAATTGACTGCGGTGGAAGCTCTCGCCGTCGCCAGAAGCTCAAACACATTTACCACGGAAGCCAGGCTGGTCGCTTTCAGAAGCCACATGAAATAGTTGGACAGGTTCGGAAGGGAAATCACCACTGCCTGGGGAATCACGATCTTCCACATGGCCTGAAACGTGCTCATTCCAACGGAGTAAGCAGCCTCCAGCTGTCCTTTATCCACGGCCTTGTAGGAGGAAACCACCACATCCGTCATATAAGCTCCGTAGTTGAAGGCGAAAGCCACAACGGCAAACCCGAAATAGGAAGGATGCTTCGGATCGTAATGGTAGCCCAGCACACCGTCAAAAGCACGGAGGACATAAGGCAAAGCGTAATAACAGAACAGAAGCTGGACGATCAGAGGAACACCTTTGATAAAAGTATTAAATCCGATCACCAGCTGCCTCAGCACCGGAATCTTTTTCAGAATACAGATTCCAAAAAGCACAGCCAGCAGAATCGCGAAGAATAGCGACGCAAAGGTCAGTTTCAGCGTTACCGGCAGGGCGCCAAGCACTGTCGGAATGTCCGATATCATAAATTTTACATTCAGATTCATGCGATACCCCTTTCATGCCGGCTGTAATGACGGGTCAGACTGTTGAAGACCAGCTCGATGACCACATTGATCAGGAAATAAATAATCGCTGCCGCCAGAAGAATCCAGATCTGACCGTAACCTCTGTGCTGGGCAATGATCTTGTCCGCCCGGCCCATGACATCCACAACGCCGATGACGTAAGCGGTGGCGGTTCCTTTCAGGAGGTCGATCTCCAGATTTTTCAGGTTCGGAAGAGCGATCTGCATGGTCAGAGGCGCGATTATATGGCAGAAGCACTGCCAGCGGCTGTAACCGATGGAATATCCCGCTTCAATCTGATCCTTGTCGATGGCCTCATAAGCGCCCCGGAAAGCCTCGGAAACGAAACTGGAAAAGTTACAGCAGGTCGCTATAACATAGAAGATTCCGGCATCCCAGCGGTTGATATTGATTCCGAAGGGTTCAAAAAGCTTCGGCAGTCCGAAAAATACGATATAGATCTGAACCAGTCCCGGCGTTCCTCTGAAAAAGGAAACAAACAGAGAAACCAGCCAGTAAAGCGGGTTCTTTTTTCCCACCCGCACCCGGCAGATCAGGGCTCCTAAGACCAGTGAGATCACCGTCGGTGTCAGAAAATAAAACAGCGTTGCCGGGATATACTCCACGAGCAACGGTAGGCTGGAAACAAATAATTCATGTCCTCTCCACATGCAAATACTCCTATTACAACAGTACAGTCCATGACACCCGGCCATGAACTGTAACTGTGATTTTTTCTTTCTTTATTAGTCGCGAAGACCCAGCTCTTTTGCTACTTCGAAGTTGTCCTCCCCGAAAAACTCCTCGGTCAGTTTGCTTAAAGTGCCGTCCTCGGTCAGAGCGTCGATGGCTTTGTTGACTGCCTCCTGAAGCTCTGTCTGATCCTTGTTGATCAGGAAAGCGGTGTCTCTTCCGTCTACACGGTCGGTAATGGTCAGATCGTCATAGCCGGTCTCATCCAGGATCGCATTGGCCTGCTCTGCGGAAAGATAAGCAGCATCGTAAACGCCATCCTCCACGCTGGTGATCTCATCTGCCATTGCTCCGGATGCTGCCAGCGTTTCGAAATCAAGCTTGATATCCGGATGTTTTTCCATCCAGTCTGCCAGAGTGACTGCACGGCCGTCTGTTGCAACGATGGGGGCAATGCTCTTTCCGTCCATATCCTCCAGGCTCTTGATACCGCTGTCATTCTTCACGACCAGATTCATGAAGAAATAGTTGTAAGGATTGGATACCAGGAAGGCTTCCTCTCTTGCCGGTGTACGGAATTTGCAGCCGGAATCCAGATCATATTTTCCGCTGGTGGTTCCTGCCAGAGCGGTCTCATAATCCAGTACGGTATAATTGAAGGTCCAGTCATCCAGATAATCGTCGATGAGTTTCAGTACCTCATATTCATATCCTGCCGGTTCCCCGTTGTCATCCTCATAGGTATAAGGAGCGTTCTCTGCTTCCAGAACGATTTCTGCTGTTTTTACGTCATCGGCGCTTGCTGTCATTCCGAATACTGCTGTCGCTGCTGCGATAATTGCCAAAGTACTTACCAGATTTTTTTTCATAAGTTTTCTCCTCTCTCAAATCCTACTGTTTCGATAGACTTAGTGTTATTATACTTTTTTTTCGTCTGTTGTCAATAAATTCCAGGCATATAGGGGTATGCGAAAATCTGATACCCTGATATAGGAAAAAACTATATATATGAAAAAAGCCACCGCTTTCGCGATGACTTTGCTCATTTCTGACGATGCATCACCCATAATCCCGCCGTCTCGCTGCTGTCTATGAAGATTCCCATAAGCGGTCTCGCGAAACCAAAGACCAGGGCGGAAATCACGAGGCTGAAGACCGTGCTGATGAGAAAGGCTTCTTTGGTTCCCCTGCGGATGCGCTCCTTTCTCTACAGCTATTTATCCTGATTCCGCATAATAGCAGTTTCCGCTGCAGCCCCGCGGGAAAAGCTGTCGTTTCATCTCTTTCCGGAAGTCCGCTTCCGAAGAGGAGCCCTCCAGGATATCCAGGGCTTTCCGCAAATTCCGGATATCTTTTTCCATAAAATCTGCATGATTTCCGCGGCCCACCAGCTTTAAGTGGGTAATTCCAGCCCTTTGGAGGGCATACAGAGCGCAGAGGCCGCAGCCGGTGGCTCCGCAGAGATAACCTTCCTCATCCAAGGTTAAAGCTTCGTCATCAAAATTCACGTTGTTCCCCGACAACAGCTTCCTCCTCACTCTCCCCAACTCATAGGGCACCCGGCAGAGATGGCCCAGCTCATCACAGTGAAGGGAATTGCAGAAGGCCCCGGTAAACTGGCAGAGCTCGTTCAGCACGAAGGCCTCAAACTCCAGGCCCGCTCCCGCCCGGATCACGGAAGCCATATCCTCCAGCGTATTTTTCCGGTGAAAAATCAGCCGCTGAAGACCGAACCGTCGGAAAAATGCCAGCATTTCCCGGTTGACCTCCCCGGTTTCCCCGCTTAAATGAATTTTGCAGTCTATTTTTTCCCGACGAAGATAGAGAAACAGGGCCGGATCAGCGACGATAAAGGTCTCAAAGCCAAGACTTTGACATTTTTTCACGATGGAAGCAATCTTGGGGTATTGCTCGGGAATGTAATAGAGGGAATTGAAGGCGAGATGCACCGGCCGGCCATAGGCCCGCACCAGCTTCGCCAGAATCTCCAGCTCACTGAAAGAGCCCAGCTGCACCTGATAATTCAACACCTCCCGCCGGTTGAGGGCCAGCGCCGTCCCGTACTCCCGGCTCCACTCATAGGGCACATAACCGCAGAAAAATTCATCCGCCCCGGCCTCGGCAAACCGGATATATTCGTCCACCGCCCCAAGGCCTGCCACAATCTTCATACCTTCACCTTCTTTATAAGAGATTGATCACCAGCCGGTCCACGCCCTGCTGCCGATAAGCCTCCAAATGCTCCGGTTTTTTCAGGATCTCCCGGTCCAGCGCAAAGAGAGAATTGTACCGCCCCGCCATGGCGAGATGCTCCGGATAGAGGTAGGTGTAGCTCTCGCAGAAATGGGGACAGTTTTCCGGTAATTTCTGTTTTCCCCTGTCTTTCCGGAGGACTCCCGCCGCGAGAGGACAAAACTGGGAGGTATTGGTCTGGTAAAAGGGCAGATGGAGGCTATGGTTTCCCGGGGGCAGTTTCATCGGGTAGCCGCAGGCCTCCCACTCATACCGCCGGATTCCCAGCTCTTCCGCCAGAAACTCCCGGTAAAAGTCCGCATTGAGGCTGTTTTCCGCCAGACTTTCCAGGCTTCCTGTCTTCCAGGCCAGCCTCGGATCTTTTTTTCTCTTATTTAAAAGAGGGCCGAGAACCGGCTCCAGATAGGGGCTCCTCTTTTTTCGGAGAAGTTCTGCCAGACCCCAGTCGTTGACCAGAAGTTCGAGCCACCTTTCTTTCTGGCCGCACCAGGCGGACAGTTCATCGAGAAGCTCCTCTGTGGATTCCAGCAGAAAATCCCGGATATAGGAAAAGGAAAGGGTCACACTTAAACCCTCCCGCGAGGCTTTTTCAAGCAGCGCAAAGAGCTGGCTTTTTTCCGGAAAGAGCAGATGACAGAAGGAATTTCCGATGTAGAGGCGGTCAGGGGTTCTTCTGGCCAGCGGATATTCTCCCAGGCCATTGGAAGGCCAGTACCAGGCGGAAAATTCCCCGATCTCCATGGAGAGATACTTCCTGTAGAGTTCCGGCCGGTCCAGCTCCAGGGCCAGCGATGGAAACTCCGGAAATACCCCATCCACGGGCAGTTCCGAAAACCACCGCCGCTTCTGCTCCTCCAGAGAACAGGCCTCCACCAAATCTTTTTCCGCCGGATAACCGGTCAGCGCCTTCGCAAGCTCCCCGTCATCTTCCATAAGCTTCAGACGGATGTAACGGCTGTACTGTCCGATGAGGCGGCGCACCTCTTTTCGATAAGTTTCTGACTCTGTATAAACCACATACATATAAAAGAAACTCGTATGTTCTTCCTCTTCCATCTCAAAATCGGTAAGCTCCATCTCCCGGTAGCCGCCCGCCAAACTGTTATAAAAACAGAGCCGGAATTTGCCCGGCTCCTCTGTTTTTTCTGCCGTCCGGAAGCGAAAGCCCTCCTCCGCCAGATCCGTGAGCCGAATCTCCCGCTCTTCCGCAAAACCAGCCAAAATCCCGAAGGGCAGCATAGGAACCCCGTGAAATTTTTCTCTCATCTTTTCTCCCCGCTCCTGTCGCACGATAGTTCCAGTATAGGCCGAATCACAAAAAATGTCCACTGGAATCTCATCGGCTGGCAGATGAATAAATCTCCAAATCCGGGCCATACTTTTTCTGTAATCATTTAGGAAAGGATGTAAGAAATCATGATGAGCATTGTTTTAAATGAAAAAGAGCGGGCAGTCATTCAGGATCTCCAGACCCAGGAGAAAAGCTGTGTGGAAAAGTATGGAAAATATGCAGAGGCTGCCCGTGATCCGGAACTCAAGAGCCTGTTTCAGTCCATTCAGAAGCAGGAAGAAGAACATTATCAGTCTTTAAGTCAGGTGCTCTCCGGCAATCTTCCAGACTGTGACTGCAATGACACCCAGGGGCGGGACTATGCTCCCAAAGCTTCCTACAGCACCATGGCAAATCCCGAGGCCAAGCAGCACGACGCTTTTCTGGCCACAGACTGCATTGGAACGGAAAAGCTGGTCTCCGGCGAGTACAATACCAACGTCTTTAACTTCGGCGAGACCGGTCTTCGAAAACTCCTGGCTGACATCCAGATTGAAGAGCAGAACCACGCGGAAATGCTTTATAAGTATAAGATGGTAAATCAGATGGCATAAAAACACAAAAATTTCCGGGACACGGGTGGTAAATACCATCCAGCCCCGGAAATTATAAAGGTCAGGCCAGCACCGTACCCTCCGGAAACAGCTTCCGGAAAAGTCCCCGGATAAAGGGGCCTGCGATAAGCAGCTGCAGGGGCAGCGCCATGATAAAGTTTCTGGGAATGTTCGTGATCCAGATCAGAAGCAGCTGATTCCAGCCGGCTCCTCCGCTGACAATTGCTTCCATCGCTCCGTAGAAAGACATGATGATGACCATCGGAACCACCATACAGCAGGAAACAGCGATCGCTTTTTTAAAGGGCTCGCTCTCCGGTTTCACGAGAAAACGGAAGGCAAAGCCTTTTGCCAGGCCGGATACCAGAAACCAGTCACAGCACATGGCAAAGCAGTAGGCAATCGGGAAGCCGATCCAGGCATCCTTGACAATCTCCAGATTCAAAGCGCCATGGTGACAGGCAACGTTATAGATGCTCATGAAAAACACCATGAAAAAACACATCATTACGGTAAAAATCAGACTTTCTCTCTTATTCTGCGGCATATTTTTCCTCCTGTTCCGGCAGCAAAAAAACGGGCCTTGTCCGTAACTTTCGCTACAGACAACACCCGTTGTCAATTCACTACCATTTGCATTTAAAAGCTGTTATAAAATTTTGCAGAGATTATAATAACACAAAGTTCTTTTTTCTGTCAACGTTTTTCTTTTGAAATTTTTCCCATGATTCGTTTGAAAAGCACCATCGCCAGCAGCGCAGCCACAATCTCAGTCACCCAGAAGGCCTGCCAGACACCGGAAGCGCCCTGGAAGCGGCTGAAAAGGAAAGCCAGCGGAAGGATCACCACGAGGTAACGCACCAGGGAGATGACCAGGGACTCTACGCCTTTTCCGAGGCCTTCCAGCACGCCGGAGATCGTGACGGAAACGCCGGAGATCACGAAGCCGCGGCAGATGATGAGCAGGGCTTCTTTTCCAAGAGCGATAGTCTCCTCATTGGAGGTGAAAATGCCGATGAGCTGATCCGGAATCAGGAAGCAGAGCACAGTTCCCGCCAGCATGACCACGCTGATAAGTTCGAGACCGGCCTTAAAGATATCTTTCACACGCTTGTACTCTCCCGCTCCGTAGTTGTAGCCGCAGATGGGACGCATTCCCTGTACGATGCCGTTTCCGGTCAGGTAGATGAAGGTCTGAAGCTTATAATATGCACCCAGCACCAGTACATAGGAGGCGGAATAAGCCGCCAGAATGCCATTCAGTACGGTGATCATGAAGGAGGGCAGCGCGAGATTCAGGGCCGCCGGAATACCGATGCCGTACATTTTCTTCAGGGTTCTGCCGCTCTCGGTCAGGTTTTTCAACGAAATCCGCACCGGAATGTTGTCAAGATCCTTAAAATAAACCGCCAAATAGATCACCAGGGACACCACCTGACCGATGCCGGTAGCCCAGGCTGCGCCCTTAATGCCCATGGCCGGAATCGGTCCGAAGCCGAAGATCATCAGCGGGTCCAGAATGATATTTACCACACAGCCCACGAGCATACTCACCATGGACACCTTCATGCGGCCGATGGCCTGGAAGGTTTTTTCATAGGAAACGCCCGCTCCGATCGGAATGCCGAAGAGGAAGACGATGTTCGCGTACTGGGTTCCCAGATGGATGATCTCACTGTCACTCGAAAACCGCCCCAGGAAAGCCGGCATACCGACGATGCAGATGGTCCCGATCAGGAAACCGTGAAGGATGTTGAAAATCAAGCCCAGGGTTGCCGCCGTGTCGGCCAGCTTTTTTAAGCCTGCCCCCAGATAATAGGCGATCACCGCGTTCACACCGATGGCAAAACCGACGGTGACGGCCGTCAGCAGATTCTGCGCCGGGTAAACCAGGGAGAGGGCCGTCATGGCCTGCTCGCTGATCTTCGCCACATAGAAACTATCAATAATGTTGTAAAGAGAGTTGACCAGCATGGAGATCGTCATGGGAATCGCCATGGAGATCACCAGAGGCATGACCGCCTTCTCTTTCATAAAACTCTGATCCATTTTTACCTCCCAAATTGAATTTTGCACAAAAAAATACCACACAGTCAGGTCATCCGGGGCTGTGTGGCGAAAAATAAAGCGTCTGCTTTAGAAAAATCCACTCCATATAGCATGGTTTTGGACTTACATTCTAACATTGAGTTTTTCGTTCTGTCAAGAGGTTTTTACACTCTGGTGTTCCTTCCGATACTGCTTCGGGGTACAGCCGTACTGCTCCCGAAACTTCTTATAGAAATAGGTCGTATTCTCGTACCCAGCCCAGAGAATGATCTGATCCACAGGCTGAGCCGTATTTTTCAACATTGTCGTCACATAAATGAAGCGGTAGTGCTGAATCATCTCCTTAAAAGAATACCCTGTGTTTTTCTTCAGCATGCCGGAAAGATAATTGGGATTCATATTGAACATCTCCGCCACAGACTCCAGCGTGCAGTTCCTGTAGTTGGCCTCGATATATTTCATGACCGCCATACATTTTCCTTTTCCCAGATTCAGCTGGGAAGTCACCAGATCCGAGTGATAGACCTTCACCAGCTCCAGAAAAATCAGATTCACCAGATTGTCGATTACATCCACCGAACTCTCCGCCGGAGAGCCCAGAAATTCAATGATCAGTTCCTGCATGAAAAGTTGAATCCGGGTGCTTCTCTCCGAATGAAACAGGATAAAGTTATCATGGATTTTCTTCTCGGAAATCGCATTCAGCAGAAACTGTAAAAGAATATTTTCTTTGGAAAAATGGCTGAAAAACCGTTCATTGAAATATTCTTTTTCAAACAGAAAATTGATCATGATATCATCTTCCCCGGTATTTCCAATGGAATGCATGCAGTCCGTATCCAGAAAAATCACCTGCCCTTTTTCCAGTTTCACCTGCTTCTCCCCATTGATCAGCTGTATGCAGGAACCCGAATACATATAACCCAATTCAATCCATTTATGCACATGGGGTTTCACGGGAATAAATCTCGTGTGAGGCATAAACGAGATATAAGGGTGATAGATATTTTCGCCCTTCGTCATCAGGAAATAATTTTTTCCACTGTCCTCAATGAACTGAAAGCCGCTGTAATCCGTCTCTTTTCCGTCTCTTGCCTCTATCTCTTCATCCGTCAGCTTCCGAAGCTGACTGTCCAGTAATTTTGCGTTCATACTCTTTTTCTCTTTTCGTTTCTTTTCATTTAACTATAGCTCTTTTTTTAGAAAAACACCACACTTTTCTCGCTTCCTGTGTATATTTTTTTGTAAGTTTTTATGATATAATCAAAAAAATGCTACTATTTTACGAAAGGAGTATCGTGATGTTATACAAGAAAAACCAGACTTCTTCCCTTGATCCCAAACTCTTTCAGAACCCGACCAGCGAATACCGCGGAACGCCTTTCTGGGCATGGAACTGCAAGGTGTCAAAAGAGGACGTGGACCGTACCTTAAACGCTTTAAAAAAGATGGGCATGGGCGGCGCCCATATTCACAGCCGTACCGGCATGGACCTTCCCTATCTCGGCAAAGAATTTATGGAGATGGTTCATTATTCCCATGAAAAAAGCAATGAGCTTGGCATGATTACCTGGCTTTATGACGAGGACCGCTGGCCCTCCGGCTACGCAGGCGGTCTTGTGACAAAAGACCCTGCATTCCGTCAGCGCTTTCTGGTCTTTTCCCCGGAAGAACTTCCTCTCCATGAAGAGGTAAAAGCCGAGGAGGGCGGCTCCTCCGCAAGAGCCATCAGCAGCGGAAAACGGGAGTTCCTTGCCAGATACGCCATCCGCCTGGAAAACGGCTATCTGACCAAGTACCACCGCCTCTCCGCGGAAGCTCCGGTGCCCGAAGGCTTTGAGACCTGGTATCTCTATCGGGAAATCTCCGGCGATAACGCCTGGTTCAACGATGAGGCTTATGTCGATACCCTCAATCCCAGGGCAATGGACAAATTCATCGAGATCACCCATGAGGCGTACTACCGGGAGCTCGGCGATTCCTTCGGCGACACGATTCCTTCGATCTTTACGGATGAACCGCAGTTCTGCCACAAGTCCACCCTGGGCTTTGCCGAGGAAAAAAAGAAGGTTGTCCTGCCCTACACGGACGATTTCAACGAGACCTACAAGGCCGCTTACGGTTCCGATTTCTTTGATACCTTCCCGGAATGTATCTGGGAGCTTCCCGACGGCCGGGTATCTGCAAACCGCTATCACTATCATGACCATATCTGTGAGCGCTTCGCCAACGCCTTTGCCGACAACATCGGCGGCTGGTGCCATGAGCACGGAATCGCCCTTACCGGTCATATGATGGAGGAGCCCACCCTGGCTTCCCAGACTGCCGCTCTCGGCGAGGCTATGCGTTCCTACCGCTCCTTCGATCTTCCCGGCATCGATATGCTCTGCGATTTCAGAGAGCTGACCACTGCCAAGCAGGCTGAAAGCGCTGTCCATCAGTTTGGCTACGAGGGTATGCTCAGCGAGCTCTACGGCGTTACCAACTGGGATTTTGATTTCCGCGGCCATAAGCTGGCAGGTGACTGGCAGGCTGCCCTCGGTGTCACGATCCGCGTCCACCATCTGGCTTGGACCTCCATGGCAGGCGAGGCGAAGCGCGATTACCCGGCTTCCATCAGCTACCAGTCCCCCTGGTACAAGGAATATCACCTGATCGAGGACTATTTCGGCCGCCTGAATACCGCCCTCACCCGCGGTTCTGCCGAGGTGAAGGTCGGCGTGGTTCATCCCGTGGAATCCTACTGGCTCTATTGGGGCGCCCGGGAGCAAACCGCCGGCATCCGCCAGGAGATGGATTACAATTTCCAGAAGCTTACCGAATGGCTGCTCTACGGCCTGATCGATTTTGACTTCATCTCCGAATCCCTCTGGAAGGATCAGACTCCCGAGGAAATGCTGACCTCCGAAGGTGATTTCCTCATTGGAAAAATGAAATACGACGTGATCGTTGTTCCCAACTGTGTCACCTTACGGAAAACCACACTGGATCGCCTGAAAGCTTTCCAGGCCAAAGGCGGTCATGTCATTTTCACCGGAACCATCCCCAGCCATGTGGATGCCCTGCCCTCCAAAGAAGCTTCCGCTTTCGCGGACACCTGTGAGAAGGTTGTGTTTGCAGAAAATACCCTGCTGACGGCTCTGGCGCCTTACCGCAGCATCGATGTCCATAATGATTCCGGCCTTCGGGTCAGAAATATGCTCTCCCAGCTCCGGAACGACGGAGACAACAAGTGGCTCTTCCTCTCTCACTGCAACAAGATGCCCAATCCGGATCTTCCGAGGAAAGAAGAACTCCTTATCAAAATAAAAGGCAATTACCATCCGACCCTCTACGATGCCATGACCGGAGAGATCCGTGAGGTTCCCTTTGAGCAGAACGGCGGAAATACACTGATTCGTGAGACCGTCTACGACCATGACTCTCTCCTTTACCTTCTGACTCCCGCCTGCGATGCCGGCGTTTCCGCAGAAACCGTTCAGGAAACCGCTGCCCCGGAGACACCCCTTACGCTTCCGGAGCTTATGGACGTCACCCTCGAAGAGCCCAACGTACTGATTCTCGATCTGGCGGAAGCACAGTTTGACGACGGTCCCTGGCAGAAAAAGGATGAAATCCTCCGGATCGACAACAAATTCCGTGCGCTGGTCGGTTATCCCCTCCGTACAGAAGCCTTCCCGCAGCCCTGGGTACATCCGGAAACAGAAGAGATCCGTCATCATCTCGCGCTCCGTTTCCATATCCAGTCGGAAATCGCTGTGAAAGCGCCCTCGCTGGCCCTGGAAAATGCCGACGAAACCACGCTGATCTTAAATGGAGAACCGGTTCCCTCCAAAATAACCGGCTATTATGTCGATCCCGCGATTAAAACTGTCGCTCTTCCCGACTTAAAACCCGGGGAGAATGTCCTGGAACTTGAGATGCCTTACTACAATAAATTTAATGTGGAAGCACTTTATCTTCTGGGCAATTTCGGTGTCCGCACAGCCGGTCAGACCGCAGTGATCACCGAGCCTGTAACCCGGCTGACCTTCGGAGATATCTGTTCCCAGGGCCTTCCGTTCTATGGCGGAAACCTCACCTATCAGGTTCCCATTACCGTAGACAAACCCTGCAGCCTTAAGATCGAAGCTACCCAGTTCCGCTGCCCGGTTATCAAGGTTGCTCTGGATGGCGAGGACAAAGGACGGATCGCTTTCTCGCCCTACAGCCTTACCATCGATGAGGTGAAGCCGGGAGAGCACCTTCTCTCCATCACCTCCTTCGGAAACCGCATCAACACCTTCGGCGGCCTCCACAACTGCGACCACACCGCTACCTGGGGCGGACCGAACTACTGGCGCACCACCGGCGCTGCCTGGGCTTATGAATATCAGCTGAAACCCAGCGGCATTCTCATAAGCCCCGTGGTAACAGAGAAATAAAAAAGATCTAAAAAAGAGGATGAGACCTTTTCTTTCGTCTCATCCTTTTTTTATTTTACTATGAAAGTCCCGGACGGCAGCCATGAATAAGCCATGCTTGCATGAGCGAATTCATGGATATCGGACGGGCTAGACCGTATGAGTAAGTAGGGCGATAGCCCGGATTACGAATGCGGTCGGCAGCTGTGTGAGCGCCACAGGCGCGAAACAGCTGTTTTTTATATATGGTAATGTCGCCGGTAGGCGACATGTCCGTTTTACTATTTCCACAGAATCTCTATCGGTCCCAAAAGTCCCGTGGGCTCCTGTACCCAGTAGCGGTCGAAGGGATTCTCGTGATGGGCCTTTTCCAGGGTGTTGATGACCTCCACCACGATCTCGTTTTCTCCTGAAAGAAAACTTCCTTCCGGCAGATAAAAACGGTAGGGCGGGCAGATCGCCTCTCCGACTTTCTGACCATTCAGCCATACGATCGCCGTCTCATAGACTTCTCCCAGCGAGAGCACTGCCTCTCGGGCCTCTGCGCCGTCAAAATGCAGGCGATAACGGATCGTTCCGGAAAAGTCCGGCATTTTATCCGGAGCTGAGAGATCGCAGAGCGTATGCTCCTCCACTGCTTCAAAGGCCGGATAAGTATCATAGCTGCTGCTTTCCATGGACCAGCCGCTCTCCGGAAGCCCGAGAATATTCCACCCGGTTGTCTCTTTCATCTTCCTGTTTTCCACACAAGCCTCTGTGTTTTCCCCAAACACAACGAAAATCGACTCATAGGGGCGGAGAAGCAGCTTCACTTCTCTTCCTTCTTCCTCACCGCTTAAGAAAACTCTCTGCTCTGCTTTCAGAAGCTCGCCTGACATCGGATCATAGAAGCAGGCTTCCCGGTTATCATGGAAGCGGATCTGAACGGAGATTGTGTCCGTCAGGCCTTCGTTGACAAAGAAGTACCGGTCAATGCTTCCCTTCCGATAATGATAATAAGCCAGATGTTCTTTCTTTTCCAGCGGGATGATATCCTTGATATTCAGGCTCTCGAGCAACGGAATCAGCGTTTCCTCATCGCATCTCAGCATGCCGTCCCGGGGAATAAATTTACTGCCGAAATAGCTTCTTTTCGGATAATCTTTCAGGAAAATCACAGGCAGGCCTTCCTCTGCCAGCTCCCGCAGCTGCTCGGTCAGCCCGTGGGGAAGATATTCTGCGTAGGGCACAACCAGTACCCGGAAGGACTCGCTGTTGATCTGAAGCATTCCGTCTTTCATACTGCTTTTTTCCCGGTCTGTCAGAATATCACTCCAGACCACCTCACAGTCGATCTGATTCTGCATGAGGAGCTTGACGACTTCCTCGAAGGGCTGATATTTTCCTCCCCACTCGGCCTCCGCATGGTAGAGAACCGCCGCCGGAGCGATATGCTTTCCTCCGGAGATCCGGTCGCAGACGCGGTTTGTATAGGCCGACCACTGATGAAACGCCCGGAACTGGGGATTCAGGCCTCTCGCATAGAAGTGCGGCGGGCAGTCCGGATCCGGGAATTTGGCCGGTGAAAACGCATGGGGGACGATATGGTTGATTCCGCGGACGCACATGGCATCTGTGATCCACTTCATCGCTTTGAGTCCCTCTGACCAGCCATAGGCGCCGAAGGCTTCACAGATGGAATTTCCCTGCTTCTTCTCATCCAGGTTCGCACTGGAGCTCGCCATCTTGGAAAGTCCCCAGTGGTTAAAGGTCGTATCGTAATTATTAAAGGCGGTCCAGAAATTTCCTTCCGTTCTTCCCGGATAAATGTTATTGACCACGTCGATTCCTGCTGTGTCCATTCCATCCATGGAACGGAAATAGTGGCCGGAGCCATAGCCAAGCCTTGCGTGGGTGCCGTTCTCTTCCACCACATGGCCGATCAGCCGGACCTGATGGGCTCTGCACCAGTCTCCGAGCTGTCCGACAAAATACTTCTGAAATCTTCTGGAAACCGTATCCATGTATGCATAGCGTACATCCGGTGTTTTCTCGCCGCAGTCAAACCAGAGCGCCGGAAGATAACGCTTCATGTCTCCTATGCCATAGTCGGAAAGCTCTGCAAGCAGCGTCTTTGACCAGGGGAGCACCATGTCGCTTCCGATGTTCTTATCATATCCCTGGCAGTTTCCAAATCTTGGCTCATCGGTGAAAAAGCCCTTTATCGTCTTTCCGAACTCATCCTTGAAATGACGGTAATGTTCCTCATAGATCAGATCCAGGTAGGCCCTGGTGCCCTCGGGATCGCAGGGATTCAGATAATCTTTCGTCCATTCCTCGCCTCCGTTTTTCGTAATCTTGATAACGAAAATCCGCCACTCTCCCTCCGGGATATCCCAGTACAGGATTCCGTTTTTCACATAGTCTGAAAGGTCGATAAGCGTATCTCCATCGAAGCGGTCTTTATGGTCGATACGTTTTCCTGCCAGCACACAGAGAAGTTCTTCCTCTGGACGCAGCCACGCATCGATGAGGACGGAGCGGCTTTTCGCCGGACCCAGGGCGTCGATGCTCTGAACGGCCATATACCGCTTGGTAAGCTCCGGATATTTTTTCACCAGGAGACCGTTTGCTTTTCCGCTGGGATAATCGCCGTCGTCAAAAATCCACATCTCCATGTCCAGCTTTTTCGCCTCGTCCAGAAGAATCGTCAGATCCTTCCACCAGTTTTCCTCCAGATAATCCGGATGGGGTCTGGCCTCCACAATAAAGCCGCCGATTCCGTTTTCCTTCATCCGCTGAAGTTCTTCTCTCAGTACCGCTTCCTCCTCATGATGCTGCCAGAAAAGCGGACAAAGGTAGCTTTTTTCTGTATTCATATGTCAGGATACCTTCTCTTTCTGAAATTATAGGACTTCAATTTCTTCCGGTGCGTCCACTGTCGTTTCGATGCTGCCGTCCGCCTGTTTTACATGAGAAACTGTGATTTCTCCGTAGGGAGTGGGATAGGTTCCTTTTGCCCATTCAAGATCGCCCAAATGCGGCTCCACTTTGATCTTTTTGCAGCCCGGCTCCAGAATCTTAACGCCCAAGACATTCTCTGACAGCCAGGGAGTTACGCCGCTGGCCCAGCCATGGCAGAGGCTGTGGCGGTAGCCCTTGTAGCAGAAGCGGCCGTAAGCGCCGTGGACGTCGATCTGGCCTTCCTTCGGCAGTTCATCAATACGCGCTGCGTCTTTCATCCAATCCACGTCAAAATCTTCCCAGAAGGTCGTTGCTCCAAGGCTCAGCATACCGCCCCAGTATTCCCGGATCGCCTCCAGGCAGCCCTCATAGTCTCCGGCCATCGCCCGGGCAGTCAGAATATAATATCCCATAAAGGTAGACATGCCCTTGGCTCCGCCTGTTTTCAGCAGCTTTTCGTTGGCTTCCTTCGCATCCTTCGCTCCGACCATAACGAGAAGCGCTGCCGCCTGTTTGTAATCCTCCGGATCGGTCTCATAGGAACGGAGACGTTTCAGGTCTTCCTCACACTGAGCTGCCCGGTCTTTTTCCCCGAGAATCTCAAAAATTTCTTTCAGACTTTCTGCCGCCCAGATATGGATCGCCTGTACGCCGGCATCCACAATCTTCTTTTTCCCCTCGGAAGGCCAGTCCAGAAATCTTCCTTCCTTCACCGTGTCCTGCCCCTTCTTATCGATATGGGCAGAGAGCAGATCAGCGACTCCTTTTAAGTAATCCTTCTGTTTTTCCAGAAATTCTTTCTTTCCCGTATAGAAAAACCAGTCATGCACAATAATGACATACCACATGGAATAGCTGGCCATATTGTTCATCCAGCCCGGAAGCGGCGTTTCCTTCCGGATAAAATCCAGACTTTTCTCCACCGCATCGTCCTCTCCGAATACCGCCTTGATCGTCGTAACCTCCGGATGCATGTCGCCTACCCAGACAAGGCGGTCCCTCTTGATTCCGTCCCAGATATATTCCTGCATATTCAAATGAACCGTATAAGCGCCCACATCCCAGATCCGGTTCAGCAGTGGATCGCTGCAGGAAAAGCTTCCCCGGTAAGGAACATCCTTATAGACCATGACCGCACAGATGCTCTTGATCACCAGTACAGCCTCCGGCTCCAGAAGATCAATCCGCACAAAACGGAAACCCGTTTCTCCAATGGGATTCATGCTCATCATTCCGACTTCCACCACCAGATCTCTTCTGGCGTGGTCGTTCGTGGCATTGGTCTTACCCCCCAGCTCACTCATAGCCTCCGCTGCGGATTCCCCGAAACGGACCCGGACCTTTGCCCCTCTTTTGGTGCTGTCCAGCCAGGCCAGAAGAGAGATTCCGCCATGGATCTCAATTCCGTAATCCAGAAGGATGGAGGCCTTCTCTCCTTTTTCATTTTTCAGAATACAGGGCTCGTGAGCCGCCAGAGAAATCTGCATTTCCTCTTTTTCCAGAAGCCTCCGGCTGTTTTCTACCTGTCCTGCAGTCCAGAGAATCCGCTTCGGAAAAAGAAAGCTTCTGGATCGGACATCTTTCTTGCTGTTTTTCAGGGTCTCTTCATCCAGAACCCGGAAAATATCGTTTCTTTCCCTTTTATCCATTTATTTCTCCTTTATTTTTAAAAAAAGGAGGAAAGCTTCCACCACTTTCCTCCTCTATAGTTATCCGATTAGTTGTACTATTCGATTGTCTCTGTTTACTCGATTCCGTCTGGAAGCTCGCAGCCAAGCTGCTCTGCAACGGCTTTGATATTCTCTCTTCCGCCCTGATCCAGCCACTCGTTTACATAGGTATCCCACTCGTCGAAGCTTCTCTCACCGGTTGCGAATTTGTATTCCTGAGCGGATACAAACTCGTTGAGGTTCGGCTGAATCTCTGCCGGAAGGGTGTAAAGCAGGCCGGTATTCTCCCAACGATCCATCTCTGCAAGTGCTGCATTGCTGTTGTTGATCGCATCTGCTCTCGGCTGTGCTTCTTCGCTCTCGGCATACTCATCCTGCCATTTCAGGGTGTAACCGAAGTTCTGCCATGGAGCCAGTGCCAGGTTATCAGTACCATAGGTTCCGTTGAATCCCGGATGATCCTGAGATACATAGCAGAAAGATCTTCCGTCTTCTTTGTACTCTCTTACGTCGCCGTCATAATCCGGATATACATCCAGTCCACCGCCCTGTACAGTCTGGAAATAAGCTTCTCCGCCGTAAACCATTGCGTCGAGGATATGGCAGATTCTCATAAGCTTGCCGTCGTCGCCTTCTACGTTAGATTTCGGGATTGCCAGCAGTACGCCCGGGTTTCCGCCTGCTCCGCCTTTACCATTTTCAAAAGGCATGGAGGGAAGGAAGGTCCAGTTTGCAGCTTTGGATGCATCGTTGCCCTGGAAGGTTACATACTCCTGATACAGGTTGCTGGCCGGGTAACGAACCATACCAATCTTATCATTCAGAGTGTAGGATTTTGCCTGCTCCCACTCGATGGAGTACCAGTCAACAGGCAGAACGCCCTCGCTACACAGTTTGTTGATAAATTCCAGAGTCTGCTTACGGGTGCCGTTCAGCATCGGAGCAGATAATTTGCCATCTTCGCCAACGGTGTAGTTGGGGTTGCCGTATGCGGTGCCAAAGCCGTCCAGCATACCAAGTCCGGAACCGCCGCCTGCTCCCAGCATGAAGTAGGTGTCATCCTGTCCGTTTCCATCCGGATCATTGAAGGTACAAGCTTTCGCATACTCAAGAAGTTCTTCTTCTGTAGTCGGCATCTCCATGCCAAGGTTGTCCAGCCAGTCCTGACGAATTGCCAGATTCCAGATATCGCCGTCCTGGATCGCATATTTGGTCACGAAGGGGATGGTTCCATCTTCCATGGTGGAATACTGAAGCAGTGTCTTCGTCACGAATTTCTGGGTCTGAGGCATATAGGGGTACATATCCTTAGCGTCTACCAGCAGTCCCTGTCCGCCAAGAGTAAAGCCCATCTCTTTGGAGCTGAGGGTAATCAGATCCGGCACATCTCCGCCTGCAAAAGCGGTGGAAAGGAAGGTTTCCTGGTCGGCGCTTGCTACGGTCTCAAAGCTCAGGGTCACGTTATATTTCTCTTCCAGCCATGCCTTAATGGGATCGTCATCAGGTACGGTAGCACCATAGTTATAGGTTTCAAATGACAGATCATAATGTACGCTCATATCATCATAATCATAATAGCCATCCTCTGCCTGTGTGGGGCTTGCCGGCATAGCATCCGGGAACTCAATGTCCTCAAATGCCGGTACCGATGTTCCCTCGGAAGCTGCCACCGTCATTCCTCCTGCCAGGATTGTCGTCGTCAGGGCCATTGCCGTCGCTGTTGATAAGATCCTTTTCACCTTGTTCCTCTTCATAATTTCCACTCCTTTTTTATGATTTTTTTACATAAGGCAGGCTTATACCAGTCCACCATTAAGTTCTCTTTTCCTGGGAAAACTCATCCCTTTACAGAGCCCGTATACATGCCCTTTACGAAATATTTCTGAAGGAAGGGGTATACGCACAGAATCGGTAATACCGCAAGGATAACGCTGGCCATCTTCATACTCTCGGAGGTCATCTTTGCATAGGTATTGATGTTTTTCATGATATCCGCGTTGTTGCTCTTCTGAAGCAGATTTCGGATTACGAACTGAGCCGGCCATACGGCGGAGTTTCTGGAGTTGTAGATCATTGCATCCATCCAGGCATTCCAGTGACCTACTGCTGCAAACAGTCCCAGCGCGCACAAAGTCGGTTTCAGAAGGGGGATTGCGATATGGATCATCTTCTGACGCTCATTTGCTCCGTCCAGCTGTGCGGATTCCATGATATCCATCGGGATACCTTCCACAAAGAGTTTGCACACCAGAATGCCATAGGTATTTGCCAGGCTCGGAACGATGTATACCCAGAAGGAATTCAGAAGATGCAGGTCTCTGTACAGAATGTAGGTCGGGATGATTCCTCCGCTCAGTACCATGGTCGTGATGAAAAATACCATGATGCCGTTTTTAAAGGGAAGATCTCCGATTGCCAGAATGTAACCGACCGGAACCGTCAGAATCAGTGCGGTGCAGACACCCATTGCCGTTCTCACGATCGTGATGCCCATGCCGGAAAAGAAGTCCTTATTCTTAAGCAGGTATTCATAAGCGGCTAAAATCGGCTTCTGCGGAATGATAACGAAGAAATTCCGCTGGATCATCTCGCCCTCGGATGTGAAGGACATGCCGACCACATACAGGAAGGGAATCAGGCAGCAAAGTACCAGAAGTCCTACCACAACTGCAATGAAAATCTGGTAGGCAATTTCCTCGCGTGACATTTTAATTTTTATGCCCTTCGGAGCTGTATTCTTTTTCATTATGCCTCTCCTCCTTCCTTAGAACATTCCACGTCCGGTTGCTTTCTTTGAAATCTTGTTGGCTGAGAGAATCAGTACCAGACTGATCACGGCCTTCAGCATGGATACCGCTGAACCGACACCGTACTGCATCTGGCCTAAGCCAACCCGGTATACCCAGGTATCAATGACATCTCCCACCTCATATACTGCGGAATTATAAAACAGAAGAATCTGTTCAAAATCATTATTCAAAATATTACCCAGTGCCATGATCAGTGAGAAGGTGATAACCGGCTTCATGGCCGGGAAAGTAACCGCCTTTACCCGCTGAATCGGTCCAGCTCCATCGATCTTTGCTGCTTCATACAGCTGAGTATCTACTGAAGTCAGAGCGGCAAAATACAAAATCGTGTTCCAGCCGACCTCTTTCCACAGCTGAGAACCGATCAGAAGCGGAACAAAGGCTTTTGAGGAAGTCAGGAAGTTTTCCGGCTGCCCTCCGAACATGCGGATGATTCCATTCACAAAACCGTTTCCTGAGAAGAATGCATACACGATACCATAAATGATTACCCAGGAAAAGAAATGCGGAATGTATACCATCGTCTGACAGAACTTCTGATACGCTTTATTCTTCAGATCAAAAATAGCGATGGTAAGAAGAATTGGCGGAATCGTGGTGAAGACCAGACGGCAGACACTGATGAACAGCGTATTTTTCAGAAGTTTGAAAATCTCCGGATTGCTGAATACATATTTGTAGTTCTGCAGGCCCACCCACGGAGCGCCGGAAATCGTACTTCCTATTTTCATTTCCTTGAATGAAAGCTCAAATCCCCAGAAAATCGGTATATACAACATCACAAAATAATAGGCCATTGCAACAAGCAGTACCAGATATAAGAGCTTGTATTTTTTAAGTCTTTTTACCAATGATTTCATTTTTATGCTTTGTGTTTTAGTCATATTTACCACCTTTCTGTGAGAGTATGTATGTATTATATACAAAATCACGATATCCGGCAATCTCCATACTTCATATATTTTCCATCAAAATCACTGTTTTCTCTCACCGAAGAAAATACCAGAAAGACTTACATTCTCTCCGCGGATGTGGTTAATACGGAAACGGGCCGACCGGTCATAGCGGTAAACGAGGTAGACGCCGCCGCGGTAATCGTGAAGAGCCTGAAGAGGTGCAATGAGGTTTTTCGTCTGCCCGTCGAACAGCTCCACCATCAGTTCCCGACCCCGTCGCTTCAGAGAGAAGGTTCTCCGTCCCCGCCGCATCTCCGGAATATTCATAATAATCGATCAGACTTAAGATCCAGTAGAGCTCATAGCTTTCAATCCCGTTGGAGCGCACTGCCGTATAGCGCAGATTTTTCAGGATAAAATCGTAATTGCCGAAGGCAGCCAGCGAAGCCGCCTGGGAAAGATAGGCGTCCCCGGTCCAGGAATGCCGGTCGCCTCTGTCAACCAGAATCGCAGCCAGATAATCCTCCTTCAGATTCGCCCGCACATCATAGGCCGCCGTATACCAGATTTTGTTGAGGAGCTCGTTATCGCTCGCAAAGCTGCCCTCATAGTTGACCGGCTTTGTCTGGCAGACCAGCCGCACAGCGGTGATCGTGAAAGGACGCTCAAACTTCGTGACCGTGACAAAGCCAAAGCGCACGCCCTCATAGAGTTCGCTGTTCAGCTCCAGCCGATAGGTATCGCCGTATTTTACCGGTACCGCTGTCTTGGACGGAGACTGGGGTCCCCGGTTGACAATGGCCGGCTGATTGTACTCGCTGACACCAAGCGTCAGATCTCCCGAAAAATCCGGAGTGTCAATCTCAAGCCAGCCCGCAAATTCCACTCCGAAATCCATAGAGATACAGCCAGGCCCACTGACCTGAACTGCTGCTTTTTCAGCCGTCAGCGTATTCAGTCCACTGAAACTTTCCGGGCTGCTGCTCCAGACGGAAACCGGCCGCCGAAGAAAAATTTCCAACACATCATCAGCCATTGGTTTTTCCCAGCGATAAGTCACGAGAGGATCGGGAGAAGCCGGCTGTTCTTCTCCGGAAAAGCTGCCTTTTTCAACATAAGAATAGGGTTCTTCAATGGGGGACTCTCCAAAAATCGCTCCGGAAGTCTGCATGAGTACCGAAAAAATTTTCTCCTTCATATCAACCACACCTTTCGTCATTTTTAATAATAAGAACATTTTTTTCACCTATTATATCAGCAAAATATCCAATTAGCATCCATTTTTTACAAAAAAGGATCCTGCTGGCATCTTTCACTATAAGTATGCTATAATGCTCTTCAGAAAACATGCGCGAGCAAAAAAGGAGTACTTCCATGGAGATTCTCAATCTTACCTCAGAAAGTATCTTTCCCTCAAAAGATCTACCCTTTTATATCGGAAAATACTATCACACAAATTTTTCCGACTTAAAAATACATACCCATGATTTTATCGAGATCGTCTATGTCTATGACGGAAAAGGGTATCATATTTACAACAACGTCACCTATCCCGTATCCAAGGGAGAGCTCTATATCATCAACTCCCGGACACCCCACTGTTTTTATCCCACGGACAAAAGCAATTCGGAGCATCTGGTTGTCTACAACCTCTGCTTTCTCCCGGAATTTATCAGCAGCATCAATATTCATCTCCCCATCCTTGTGGAGCTGACCGATATTATGCTGTATAAATCGCTCTACCCCGACGAAATCATCTACAGTCCGGATCTCAAACTGAGCGGCTCTATGCGGACCGAGATCGAACAGCTCTATGAAAAAATGTACCTGGAATTTACTTCCAAAGGCATCAATTATGTGGAGCTTCTCCGTCTTTCCCTCTGTGAGCTTCTTCTCAAGATTCACCGCTTTTATCGGCAGAATCATGCCTCGCCGGAGAGCGCCGTCATCAAATACCGCCATCAGCTGATCCCGGACTGCATCCAGTATCTCAGGGAAAATTATTCCAAAAAAGTCACAATCGAAGAGCTGTCCAACAACTTCTTTCTGAGCAAAAGCTACCTCTCCAGCCTTTTCAAAAAGGCCACCGGCTCCGGCGTCGTGGAATATCTGCAGCATATCCGCATTGAACGGGCCTGCGAGCTTCTCACCAATACCACGCTCTCCATCACGGAGATCAGCACCCAGGTTGGCTATACGGATTACCGCTTTTTTAATAAATCTTTCAAAAAAATCACCGGTGTGACTGCCCATGAGTATCGGAAAAAGAATGAATGATAAGACGCAAAAAGGAGCCTCCCTTTTGGGAAGCTCCTTATTTTATAAGAAGGATTTGGCTGTCTTAAATTACTCAGCGATGGCTTTGAATGCCTCGTCCAGGTCCTCGATGATATCGTCGATATTCTCGGTACCGATGGAGAGACGGATAGTGTTCGGTTTGATACCCTGGTCTGCAAGTTCTTCCTCGTTGAGCTGTGCGTGGGTTGTGGAAGCCGGATGAATAACAAGGGACTTCACGTCTGCTACGTTAGCCAGCAGTGAGAAGAGCTCCAGATTATCGATGAATTTCTTTGCAGTCTCAGCGCCGCCTTTGATCTCAAAGGTGAAGATGGAACCGCCGCCATTCGGGAAATATTTCTTGTACAGTGCCTGCTGCTCCGGATCGTCGGAAACAGAGGGATGATGTACTTTCTCTACCTGCGGATGATTATTCAGATACTGAACAACCTTCAGGGCATTTTCCACATGACGCTCTACACGAAGAGACAGTGTCTCAAGGCCCTGCAGGAAGAAGAATGCATGGAAGGGAGAGATGGTTGCTCCCGTGTCACGAAGGAGGATCGCACGGATCTTGGTCACGAAAGCAGCTGGTCCTGCGGCTTTAGTGAAGCTTACGCCGTGATAGCTCGGGTTCGGCTCCACAAGTGATGGGAATTTGCCGCTTGCCTCCCAGTCAAATTTGCCGCCGTCCACAATGACACCGCCGATGGTGGTTCCATGGCCGCCGATGAATTTCGTAGCAGAGTGAACCACGATATCCGCACCGTACTCGATGGGACGTACCAGATACGGAGTTGCAAAGGTGTTATCCACTACCAGGGGGATTTTGTGAGCGTGGGCGATGGCCGCGAGTTTCTCAATATCTACCACATCGGAATTCGGGTTTCCGAGGGTTTCCACATGAATAGCTCTGGTATTCTCCTGGATGGCATTCTCCACTTCCTCATAGTTAAACGGATCTACGAAAGTAGTTTTGATACCGTACTCCGGGAAGGTGTGAGCCAGCAGGTTGTAGGTGCCGCCGTAAATGTTCTTTGCGGCAACGATGTGCTCACCTTCATGAGCCAGGTTCTGAAGAGTGTATGCGATAGCTGCTGCACCGGAAGCGACAGCCAGAGCTGCTACGCCGCCTTCGAGAGCTGCGATTCTTTTCTCAAAAACATCCTCGGTCGGGTTGGTCAGACGGCCGTAGATGTTTCCTGCGTCACTCAGACCAAATCTGGCTGCTGCGTGATCGCAGTTGCGGAATACATAGGAAGAAGTCTGATAGATTGGAACGGCTCTTGCGTCAGTTACCGGATCCGGCTGCTCCTGTCCTACATGAAGCTGTAAGGTTTCAAATTTTAAATTTCTGTCTGCATAATGTTTTTTACTCATGATCGATACCTCTCTCTATTTTCAACCGTTTTTTATAATTCCTATCTGTTTACGCGGATATCATATCATGCTTTCCAAACCCTGTCCAATAGTAAAAAAAAACAGCCAGATATAGGTTTTTCCTATATCCAGCTGCCTTTATTAAGTTCGACCTGCAGACAGTAATCTTCTTTGTCCTGCTGCCATTCCAGAAGATCGGCCAGGGTCGTGTGATCCACAACGTCGTTGACGGCGTCGCTGATCTTTTTCCAGAGCATGGCCGTGGCGCAGGTGGACACCCGGTCACAGCTTCCGTCTTCCGCACAGTCCACAGGAGCCAGACTGCCCTCAGTCACTCGGAGAATCATCCCGACTGTGTACTCTTTGGGATCCATTTTCAGGAGATAACCGCCCTGGGAACCGCGGACGCTCTTCACATAACCGGCCCGGTTCAGGCTGGAAATGATCTGCTCCAGATATTTTTCAGAAATATCCTGTCTTCCTGCGATGTCCTTGATGCTCACCGGCTTTCCGTTCCCCTCCGTAGCCAGATCCAGCATCAGCCTCAGTGCGTATCTTCCTTTTGTCGAAATTTTCATATAACCTTCTCCTTTTTCCAATACATTTGTGCTTAGTACAGTGAATAGATACTTAATTTCCACTCTACTACTGGGACACATGACAGACAGCCCTAAGCTCCTCCAGATATTTCTGTCCCAGAGGACTTAAGGCAATGCCTTTCCGCTTCAGGTAGCCGATGGTCATGGTTTCATCGGATTTCAGCCGGACAGCCCCGTAATCTTCTCCGTTCAGCTCCTCGCAGAGAATTCCGGAACAGAGCGTGTAACCGTTGAGGCCCACCATCAGGTTCAGCATCGTCGCCCGGTCATTGGCCCGAACCAGCCGTTTGTACTGATAAGTACTTAATACTTCTTCTGCAAAATAAAACGAGTTGTTAGTTCCCTGGTCAAAAGAAAGACAGGGATAATCTTCCAGCTCTTCCAGCGCAATTTCTTTTTTATCTGCCAGAGGATGGCCCTTCCAGAGATACACATAGATGCCGCAGTCCTGGATCGGCCAGAACTCCAGATTAGACTCTGCAAAAAGTTTTGTCAATACCTTCCGGTTGAAATCGTTGAGATATAGGATCCCGATCTCGCTTTTGAAATTCCGTACGTCCTCGATGACCTCATAGGTCTTTGTCTCATGAACGGCAAACTCATACTCGTCCATGCCGAACTGTTTCACCATCTCCACAAAAGCCTTTACCGCGAAGGTATAGTGCTGCATGGAAACGCTGAATTTCTTTTTGACGTCTTTTTTCTCGATGTAGCGGTCTTCCACCAGCTGGTACTGTTCCACCACCTGTCTGGCGTAACCGAGAAACTCTTCTCCCTCCGGTGTCACTGTCACGCCCCGGTTTGTCCGCTTGAAAAGCTCAAGGCCTATCTCATTTTCCAGCTCCTTGATCGAAGTGGAAAGGCTGGGCTGTGAGATAAAAAGGGAGCGGGAAGCTTCATTCATGGAATGGGTATCTGCGACACAGATGGCATAGCGCAATTGTGCCAGCGTCATGGAAATCCCTCCTTTTCATGGAAACGCCCCAAGGCAACAAGTGCCCTGGGGCTCCTTTTTTCTTATATAGATTACTCGTAACTATTCAGAAGCCACTATTCCGCGAGGTGTTTTGGCATGAATATGCCAAAATCCCGAGGGTTGCACGCAAAAATCCCATCGCCGAAGACGATTTTCATTGGATTTTTGCTCGTAACTGTGAAGGTACTGAACAGTTACGATTACTCCTCAGTAAAGAGCGGTGTGGAGTAGTAACGGTCTCCGGTATCCGGAAGCAGAGCCACGATGGTCTTGCCTTTGTTTTCCGGGCGTTTTGCCAGCTGGATAGCTGCATAGAGAGCTGCGCCGGAGGAAATTCCAACAAGGATTCCCTCTTTCTTTGCCATCAGTTTGCCGATGCGGAAAGCATCCTCATTCTCTACCGGGAATATTTCATCGTAAACGGAAGTGTTCAGTACCTCCGGAACGAAGCCGGCGCCGATACCCTGAATCTTGTGAGCGCCTGCGGTTCCTTTGGACAGAACCGGAGAGGTTGCCGGCTCTACAGCGACTACTTTCACGTTCGGATTCTGTTTTTTCAGATATTCACCGGTTCCGGTGATGGTTCCGCCGGTTCCTACGCCTGCTACGAAGATGTCAACGGCTCCGTCGGTATCGTTCCAGATCTCCGGACCGGTGGTCTCAAAGTGGATCTTCGGGTTGGCCGGGTTTACAAACTGGCCCGGGATGTAGCTGTTCGGGATCTCTTTTGCCAGCTCGTCAGCCTTTGCGATGGCGCCCTTCATTCCCTTGCTGCCCTCGGTGAGCACCAGCTCTGCGCCGTAAGCTTTCAGGATGTTTCGGCGCTCCACGCTCATGGTATCCGGCATGGTCAGGATGACACGATAGCCTTTTGCTGCTGCGATAGATGCCAGGCCGATACCGGTGTTTCCAGAGGTCGGCTCGATGATAACGGAACCCTCTTTCAGCTTGCCGGCAGCCTCAGCCTCCTCGATCATGGCTTTGGCGATACGGTCTTTTACGCTTCCTGCGGGGTTAAAATACTCCAGTTTTACGAGAACGGTTGCTTCCAGGTTCTCTTCTTTCTCAATGTTTACAACTTCCACCAGGGGAGTGTTTCCTACCAGACCAATGCTTCCTTTATAAATCTTAGACATTTGAAATTCCTCCTTATTCTTAAATCCTGGCGGTCATTTTTCACCAGGTTATTCTTCTTTGGACCGTAAAATTCTTCCTCCGCCCAGAACCTGATCTCCGTCGTAGAAGACCACGGCCTGACCCGGGGTGATGCCCCGCTGCGGCTCGTCAAAGACAACTTTTACCCGTTTTTCATCAATCGGTGTCACCGTAGCCGGCGCTTCCTTCTGTTTGTAACGGATCTTTGCACAACATCGAAAAGCCCCCCTCGGATATTCGCCGGAAATGAAGTTCAGCTCGCCTGCCTCCAGAGTATCCTGAAACAGCCGGTCGTTGGGAGCCAGGACCACCTTGTTTTTGTCCAGATCCTTGCGGCATACATAGAGCGGCTGGGGAAGAGAAAGCCCCAGGCCCTTCCGCTGGCCGATCGTGTAATGGATGATGCCTTTGTGATGGCCCAGCACTTTTCCGTCCTCGGTGACAAAATCTCCCGGCTCAAAGGGACTGAATTTCCCACCCTCTTCTTCTTTTCCGGTACGCTCACAGTAGCCTTCAATGAATTTTCCGTAATCGCCGTCGGGCACGAAGCAGATATCCTGGCTGTCATGCTTGTGGGCATTGAGAAGGCCGTTGGCCTCGGCGATTTTTCTCGCTTCCGTCTTTTCATAGGTTCCTAACGGAAACAGAGTGTGCGCCAGCTGCTCCTGAGTCAGGTTGTAAAGCACATAGCTCTGATCCTTCGTGGAATCCAGCGCTTTCTTCAAAATGTATTTTCCGCTCGTTTCATCATAGGAAATCCGGGCGTAATGGCCGGTCACCACATAATCGTAACCCAGCTCTTCCATCCGCCGCATGAGAGCCCGGAACTTGATCCGGTGGTTGCAGTCGATGCAGGGATTCGGCGTTCCGCCCTCGATGTAGGTATCCACAAATCGCTGGATGACTTCTTCCTCAAATTTATCTTTAAAGTTCAGTACATAGTAGGGCATGTCCAGGGCCTGGGCGACAAACCGGGCATCCTCCACATCCTTCAGGGTACAGCAGGTTTTCTCCGAACTGACTCCGATCTCTTCATTATCGTAAAGCTTCATTGTCACGCCCATACAGGTGTAACCCTGCTGCTTCATCAGACAGGCCGCCACGCTGGAATCCACTCCGCCGCTCATGGCGATCAGCGCCTTTTTTCCATTCTGCATCGTCTCACCTCTTTTCCTACTTTGTCGGTAGGAATAGTATACTTTCTATTTTTTGTTTTGTCAATACATAATCTAACACTTTTATTCTATCACATCTTGTGCAGGAAAGCCAAACCACATTTGCACTTTTTCCCGGTCCATGGTAAACTTTAAGAAAAGCCTACAAAAGGAAGAAAATCCCATGAAAGACCCGAAAAATAAGAAACCTCTTCTGAAAAAACAAATACTTTTGATCTTAGGTCCCACCGGGGCTGCCGTTCTCGTTCTGCTGGTGATCCTGCTCGCCCGGTCCTTTGCCGGAAAAGGCGATGCCACCACCGTTTCCAACGACCAGCCGGATACGCTGGAGGCGGAAAGCGCCAGTGCCCAGCCTGAGACTCAGCGCTTCTCCGAACCTGTGTCCCTCACGGTAAGCATGGCCGGGGACTGCACGCTGGGAAAAGACGAGGCCTTCAACTATAGCACCAGCCTCAACGCCTACTATGATATGTACGGTCCCACCTATTTTTTCCAGAATGTGAAATCTATTTTTGACGCGGACGACCTCACTGTGGTGAATTTCGAGGGAACCCTCACCGACTCCACGGAGCGGAATGGCGAAACCTTCGCCTTCAAGGCTCCTGCCGAATACGCCGAGATCCTCACCGACGGCGGCGTGGAGGCTGTCAACGTGGCAAACAACCACAGCCACGATTACGGCGACCAAGGCTTTGCCGACACGAAGGAAAATCTGAAAAATGCCGGGCTCATCACTTTCGGCTATAACGAGACGGCCCTCGTCGATGTCAAAGGCGTCAAGGTCGGCCTCGTGGGAATTTATGAGCTTCATGATCATCTGGAGCGAGAATACCAGCTGCGGGTCAACATCCAGAAGGTTCAGGCCGAGGGTGCAGACCTGGTCTTCGTGATCTTTCACTGGGGAAATGAAAAAGATACGGTTCCCGATGAGAACCAGGTGACTTTAGCCAAACTCGCCATCGACAACGGCGCCGATCTCGTGGTCGGCCACCACGCCCATGTGCTCCAGGGCGTCACCACCTACAAGGGAAAAACCATCGCCTACGGCCTCGGAAATTTCTGCTTCGGCGGAAACTCCTCCCCCAGCGATATGGACACCATGATTTTCCAGCAAACCTTCACCCTGGGCACCGACGGAAGCGTCACCTCCGAAGAACCGAACCTGATCCCCTGCCGGATCTCATCGGATTACTCCATCAACAATTATCAGCCCACGCCGGCCACTGGCGACGAGGCGGACCGGATTTTGCAGAAGATCCGGGATCGGAGCGAAGGACTGGGATAAAAGAAAGTCTGCAGACCGCTGAAATACAGCGCAATGGTCTGCAGGCTTTCTCTTTTTGCCATTATTTTACATGGATATCCATGCTTCCGCTGCGGAAGCCTTCGAGGTCCAGGGTCAGGTAGGGGACGCCTACTTTTTTCAGGATGGACAGGACTTCTTCCCTCTGTTCCAGAATCGCCGGAAAGGAGGCGCTGTCCACTTCCAGGCGGGCAATCTCGCCGTGGACACGAATGCGGACGTTTTTCAGGCCTAAGTTTCTTAAGGCTTCCTCACCCTCGCCGATCCGTTTGAGAAGAGCCATATCGATCTCCGTTCCATAGGGAAGGCGGGTAGCCAGGCAGGGAGAAGAGGGCCGCTCTGCCACGGAAATATCGAGCTCTTTGGCGTAGGCCCGGATCTCTGCCTTGGTGAAACCGGCCTCCATGAGGGGGCTTTTCACGCCCAGCTCTTTTACGGCCTGGATGCCGGGGCGGTACTGTTTCAGGTCATCCTGGTTGGTGCCTTCCATGACAACGGCTGCATCGTGGGCTCTGGCAAAGTCCAGGAGACCGGAAAACAGGGATTTTTTGCAGAGATAGCAGCGGTTCTTCGGGTTGAAACGGATCTCCTCCTGTTTCAGCTCATCCACGGAAATGATCTCGTGGATGGAGTGATTTTCCCGGGCCACCCGGGATGCGATCTCCCGGTCTGCCTTCGGATGGAGCACCGTGTCAAAAGTCACCGCATAAAGCTTTGTTCCGTTGCGGTCTGCCGCTTCCTGAGCCAGTTTCAGGATCAGGCTGCTGTCAATTCCACCAGAAAATGCCAGGCAGGCGTTTCCCTTCGTATATTCATCCAGAAGTGCTTTTAATCGTTCTTTCTTTTCTTCCATGCCTCTTCCACCGCTTTCTGATAAATTTCCTGATAAGATCGGCCCGTTTCCTGAACCAGTCCGCGGATGCTGTCGTATTCCGGGTAAATATAAGTTTCCCCGGCTGATGTACAGATTTTAAGCTCTACTTCCCCATATGGGGTCATGACTGTTTCCTTTTTTCTCGGAAGAATCCTGCGGACCTCTTTTCGTTTCCGAAGGCCGATGGCCGTGGTCTGGTGGAAAATGACTTCCTCCAGCGCAGAAACCTTCTCTTCTTTACAGAGAACCTCCAGCTTACAGGCCGGGCGGTTTTTCTTCATATAAATGGGCGTGTAATTCACATCCCTGGCCCCTGCTGCCAGCAGAAGCTCCATTGTAAGCCCCATCATCTCTCCGGTGCAGTCATCCAGGTTGGTTTCCAGCACCCATATCTCATCCTCCGTTTCGTCGGAGGAACTCTTCTCCTGAGCGAAAGAACCGTTTTTCTGCGAATCTCCGTCTGCATTTACAGATCTGGTTGGCTCTTCCACAGCGTTTCCTGCCGGCAGGCCATTCATGGCCGGTTCGATGATCATGGCCCGCAGAAGGTTTGCATGGGGGAAATCTTTCTTTCCGGCGCCCATGCCGATCTTACGGATCACGAAAGCCTTGGGCAGGCCTTTTTTCGTACGGAAGGCTGCTGCAATCGCCGCTCCGGTGGGCGTTACCATCTCGCCGGAAACATTAGTGATCGCAAGATCCAGCTCTTCTGCCGCTGCGATTCCCGCCACAGCCGGGGCTGGAACCGGGATTCTGCCGTGCTGGCACCAGACGTGGCCCTGGCCCTCATAAATCGTGGAAACGTAAGTCTCCGTAATGCCCAGATCCACGGCGCAGGCCGCCGCGCCGACGATATCCACGATGGAATCCACAGCGCCGGTCTCATGGAAGTGAACCTCCTCCAGAGGACAGGCGTGAACCCGGGATTCTGCCTCGCCGACAATGCGGAAGATCTTCTTCGCCAGAGCGCGGACCTCCGGTTTTAAGGGAGCCTCGTCCAGCATGTGCATGATGTCGGCGTAGTGACGGTGAACGTGGTCATGATGATGGTCGTGAGCTTCCGGACCGTGGGTGTGGGGATGATCGTGGGAGTGATCGTGGCAATGCTCTGCTTCATGCTCGTGAGCGTGCGCTTCCCCGCCGTGATGCTCGTGTGCTTCCTCCTCCAGAATCACATCAAAGTCACAGGCATCGATCCCGCATTTTTTCGTCCGCCCGATCGTTATTTCATACCCGTTCAGCGGCAGAGCCTCCAACGCCTCCCGGAGGGCCTCCTCTCTCGCGCCCAGATCCAGGAGGGCGCCCACTGTCATATCCCCGCTGATGCCGGAGTAACATTCCAGATATAAGGTTTTTCCCATTTTTTACGCCTCCTTCTTTCCGGCTCCTACAGCCAGATGATTGATCTGATTGGCCATGTATCCGGCCCCGAAACCATTATCGATATTCACCGTAGCCATACCCTCCGCGCAGGAATTGAGCATGGTCAGAAGGGCGGAAACACCGCCGAAGGATGCGCCGTAGCCAACGGAAGTCGGTACTGCAATAACCGGATTTTCCACGAGCCCAGCCATCACGCTTCCGAGAGCGCCCTCCATTCCGGCCACAGCCACCACGCAGTTGGCCTTCCGGATCTCCTCAGTCCGGGCCAGCAGCCGGTGGATTCCGGCCACGCCCACATCAAAAATCCGGTCCACCCGGCTTCCGAAAAACTCTGCCGTCAGAGCTGCTTCCTCCGCCACCGGAATATCCGAAGTACCTGCTGTGCAGACAGCCACCATACCTACCTGCTCCACGGGATGGTCCATCAGCATGATAATCCGCGCTTCCGGATGATAGATCAGCTCCGGGAAACGCTCTTTCAAATAGGTATACTGCTCCGGTTTCACCCGGGTTCCCATCACGTTGGAGCCCATTTTCTGAAAGCTGTGCAGAATCCCTTCGATCTGCTCTGCTGTCTTGCTCTCGCAGTAGACCGTCTCTCCGTAACCGTTACGAAGCTGTCTGTGATGGTCCAGATTTGCGTAGCCCAGATTCTCATAGGGAAGCTCCTTTAAAATCTCTTCTGCCCGGGACAGTTCCATTTCCCCGGTCTTTACTTTTTCCAAAAGTTCTTTTATCTCCATAATAGACAGTTCACCTCTTTTTCGATAGGGCTATCTTACCATCTTTTCTGAAATTCAACAACTTGATCTTAACTCCAGACCGGAAAAAACTATTACAGACCCCTCCGCAAAAAATATCTTTTGAAGACAAAAAAACTGCCGCCGGGAGACGGCCACTCGAAAAATGGTCTGTCTCACGGAGCAGTTTTTCATTCTCTTACCAGTACCGTCTCGCTGCCACCGGAGTGGAGTAATAGGCGTTGGAAATGATGATTCCGCTGGCGGAATTGGCTGCGTGGACGATCTGTCCGCCGCCGATGTAGAGGGCTACATGGTCGATGCTTCCGCTGGAGGAATAAAAGAGGAGGTCGCCGGCCTGAAGGCTGTCAAAGCTCACGGAAGTTCCGCCGGAGGCCTGGGAAGCCGCCGTTCTGGAAAGGCCGATGCCAAAGTTGGCAAAGACAGACTGAACAAAACCGGAGCAGTCGGCGCCGTTGGTCAGGCTGGTGCCGCCGTAAACATAGGGATTACCCACGAACTGTACCGCGTAGGAAGCGATCTGCTGACCAAGATCTGAGGAGGAGGAAGTATCTTCCGTTGCGGGAGCTTCGGTTTCCGGAGCTTCTGTCTCAGGAGCGGAAGTTCCCGGCTCCGTGTATGGTGCATCGGTCTCGGGCGCTGAAGTTTCCGGCTCCGTGTAGGGTGCGTCGGTTTCCGGGGCACTGGTCTCGGGTTCCGTGTAAGGCGCGTCGGTCTCGGGAGCACTGGTCTCGGGTTCACTGTAAGATGCGTCCGTTTCCGGTGCCTCTGGCTCTATATAAGAGTTATCCGGCTCGCTATAGCTTCCGTCCGTCTCAGCTGTGCTGTTGTCGGATTCCGTATAGGAATCTCCGGAACCTGTACTATCTGCAGAACCGCTGTCCGAGGTGTCACTCCAGGTCGTATCATCGGAAGCATCGGAACTGTTGTCCCAGCTTTCATCCCCGGAGGTATCTGTACTGTAATCCTGACTTCCGTCCGCTGTCGAAGTGTCTGTATTTTCCTCGGAATAACCGCTGTCATAGCTATCGCTGCTCTCCGTATAGCCGTCATTTCCGCTTCCGTCAGCCACAGAGCCGGTATCAGAGCTGCTTTCACTGTCATAGGAAACCGGCTCCGTATACTCTGCCGCTTTCTCCACGCCATAAATCGCACCCTGCCCGGAGCCCTCGCCGGTCTCAGAAGTATCTGCCTGATTTCTCAGACGATCCTGCTCCTCTTCCAGAGTCTCTGCCACGGGATAGCAGGTGAGATAATCCGCATAGTAGGCGTTGATGTAACCCTTCGTACCGTCATCTGCCACGATCTGAATCCAGGCGCCATTGTCATAGGAAACTGCATCTACCTCATCGGCCTGATGAACGCTTCCCACTGCCGTGCTCTCCTCGCTTTTTTCGGAACGAATATAGAGCTCCTCCGGATGAATCCGGGCGATGTGATACTGAACTTTTTCCGCGATAGCCGAGGCCTCATCCCCTGTCACCAGATAATCCGCCTTCACATAACCAAAGGCGTTGCCGGAAGTGATCTGATACCAGTCGCCCGTTTTGGAAATAATCGTAGCCGCGTTATCGTTATAGATCTTCGCAACAACCTCACCGTTTTCGTCGGGTTCCTGTCGGATGTTAATATATTCCTCACACTGGGCAAAAGCCAGCTCTCCGGTCATGGATGTGTCCGTCTCCGCCGCCAAAGCTGTCACGCCAGATGTGTGGCAGGCGATCCACCCTGTCACCAGACAGAAAGACAGGGCCCTCGCCAGATTTTTTCTTATCACGATGTCATGCCTCCTTGCTTGTCTATTTGTTACAGATTTGTTACAAGTGGCATTTTACCGTCCCAATGTGTCAGAAATTTGATAAAAAAATTAAAATCCTCTTAAGACCTGCTCGTCACTATAGCAAAAAACCGCCCGGCTTTTCCACAAACCAGGCGGTAAAACATCATATTTTATACTTCTTCGTACTCTACAACGGTCTGCACCTTATAGCGGTACATGAAAAACCAGCAGATCCGCGCCATAGCCAGAGCGACCACAACATCCAGAATGGTATGCTGTTTCAGGAACATGGTAGCGGCGATGATGAGCAGGGTCAGTACCCAGGAGGCCCAGCGCACCAGTTTGTTTTTCCGGAGGGAACGGCTCTCCCAGATGGCCGTGCAGCACATAACAGAATTGAATACATGAAGACTTGGCATCACATTCGTGGGCGTGTCAACCTTGTAAAGCTCCTTTACCAGTTCCGTGAAAATATTGTGCCGTGCAAAGGTGTAGGGCCTTAAGTTCTGTCCGTTCGGAAAAATGTAGGAGACGATGAGAAACAGCGTCATTCCGATTCCCATGCAGACAGCAAACTGATAAAACTCTGTCCGGTTGTCGTTAAATAAAGTAAAGTACGCGGCGGTGAGTCCCACATAAGGGAACCACAGAAGATAGGGAACAATAAAGTATTCACAGAAGGGGATCTTGTAATCCGCCCGCATCTGCAGCATATGTACCTGAACTCCCGTCCGGTGTTCCAAATAGTTAAAAAAGCACAGATAGAAAATCATGTAAGCAAGCACCAGACCTGCGTCTTTCCATCTGGATGAATTCATTTTTCTCATAAAAATAAACAACCCCGATTCCTCATACGAAATTTTTTCTCGTTTTCGCATGCATTATAGCACCGGGGCTGTTTGAAATTCAAGACCTTTTCCTTATAATTAAGAAATGTTTGCGATTCTTTCTAATTTCTTTCGTTTTTCCTTACAGGGTCTTAATAAATCTGCCGAAAGCTTCTCTGCCTTCCGGCGTACACTTGTAAACGCCGGCATCCTCGAGAACGCGGACGAAGACCTTTCCGACCTCTTTTTTCAGGATATCATCGATGTTTTCCTCATTGATGTCCGTGTAATTCGGAAGGAACTCATCCACCCAGTCCGCATGCTTTTCGATATCAGCGTTGGAGCGGATATCCTTCTTGTTCAGGATGTAATCCTTCAGAAGCTCCATCTCCTTTTTCAGACGGGCCGGAAGGATCGCAAGACCCATTACCTCGATAAGGCCGATGTTCTCCTTCTTGATGTGATGGCAGTCCTGATGCGGATGGTAAACGCCCAGAGGATATTCCCCGGTCGTGATGTTGTTCCGGAGGGCCAGATCCAGCTCAAAGGTATCGCCCACTTTTCTGGCAATAGGAGTGATGGTGTTGTGGGGCTCGCCGTCTGTCTCGGCAAAAACAAAGGCAGCCTCATCGGTGTAGCCTCTCCACTTATTCAGGATATGCTCTGCCAGGTCGATGAGCCGTGTCTCGTCCTTGCAGCGGATACGGATGACGGACAGAGGCCATTTGACGATGCCTGCCTCCACATCCTCGTAGCCGGGGATCGTGAAAGTCTGCTCCATGGGCGCTTTTGCCATGGCAAAGGTATTATTTCCGCCCTGATAATGGTCGTGGGTCAGAATCGAACCGCCCACGATCGGAAGATCCGCATTGGATCCCAGGAAATAATGGGGGAACAGCTTGATGAAATCGAAGAGCTTCACGAAGGTGGCTCTCTCGATCTTCATGGGCACATGCTCACCGCAGAAAACAATGCAGTGCTCGTTATAATACACATAGGGAGAATACTGGAAAAACCAGTCTGCCTGATTGATTTTCAGCGGAATGATCCGGTGATTCTGTCTGGCCGGATGGTTTACCCGACCCATATATCCCATATTTTCCTTGCAGAGCTGGCACTTGGGATAACTGCTCTGCTTCATCAGTTTGGCAGCTGCGATCGCCTTGGGATCCTTCTCTGGTTTGGAGAGATTGATGGAAATATCAATATCTCCATACACACTGGGAACAGCCCAGCGAATATCCCGGGCAATACGATAGCGGCGGATATAGTCAGAGTCCTGGGCAAACTTATAGTAATAATTTGTGGCCTCTTCCGGAGACTTTTTGTAAAGCTCCCAGAATTTTCCGGAGACCTGGGACGGTCTCGGCAGAAGACAGTTCATCAGTCTGGTGTCAAAAAGATCACGGTAAACGGTGCTGTTCTCCTTGAGGATTCCTGCCTCTGCCGCATAATCCAGCAGATTTTTCAGGATATCTTCCAGTTCTTCTGTCCGGACTTCTTTTCCGGTCTTGTCATTTTCCTGGTAATCCTCTTCGCCAAAGACCTCCAAAAGCTGGTTTCTGGTGTAAATCTCTTCTTCCTCTGAAGTAAGACCCGTTGTCAGTCCATACTGGACCAGCCGGTCGATATTTTCATATAAAACGGTCTTTTCCATGGCTATGCGCTTCCCTTCTCTGCTATTTTTACTGTATTACTCCCAGATGCCTGCTCCGTCGCCGATCTCTACTACATAGAAATCTGCCTTGTAGCCGATCTTCTCCTCGTAGATTTTTCCTACGTTCTCAATGAAGCTCTTCACAGCGTCCTCTTTTACGATGCTGACGGTGCAGCCGCCGAAGCCAGCTCCGGTCATACGGGAACCGATAACGCCGTCCTGTTTCCATGCAGTATCTACCAGAGTATCCAGCTCTTTTCCGGTTACTTCATAGTCATCACGGAGAGATACATGGGAAGCGTTCATCAGTCTTCCGAACTCAGCCACATCTCCGGCTTTCAGAACCTCTACGGCCCGTTTGGTACGCTGGTTCTCGTAAACGGCATGGCGGGCACGACGCATACGAACCTCGCTTCCGATGGCGCTCTTGTATTTCTCGAACTCTTCCTCTGTCAGATCGCCCAGAGCCTTGATATCAACGACTTTCTGGAGCTCTGCCAGAGCTTCCTCGCACTCTGCGCGGCGCTCATTGTATTTGGAATCGCCAAGTCCGCGCTTCTTGTTGCTGCAGGCGATGACGATCTTCATGCCCTCCAGTTTGATCGGAGCATACTCGTACTCGAGGTTGCTGGTGTCAAGATAGATGGCGTTGTCTTTTTTACCCATGGAAATGGCGAACTGATCCATGATACCGCAGTTGACACCGTTGAAATTATTCTCTGCGAACTGGCCGTAAAGCGCGATGTCAATGTTGGAAACGCCTTCCACTCCATACATGTCACGCAGAGCCACAGCGGTCAGCATATGTACGGAAGATGAGGAAGAAAGACCGGAAGCGTCGGGAATGGTTCCGTAGATCAGCATATCGAAACCGGTATCGATGGGATGGCCTTTTTCACCGAAGGTCCATACCATACCTACCGGATAGTTGCTCCAGCCAGCTTCTTTTCTCGGTTTCAGCTCGTCCAGAGAGCCGGTCAGAACGCCTGCCTTCGGGAAATTGACAGAGTAGAAACGCATGGTGCGGTCGGTTCTCTTGCGGAAAACGCCAAAGGTTCCGATGGTCAGAGCGCAGGGAAATACATGGCCGCCGTTGTAATCGGTATGCTCACCGATCAGGTTTACACGACCCGGTGCAAAATAGGTTTTCAGCTCTCCGCCTTCTCCATAAATCTCATTAAACTTCTGGATCAGTTCCTGTTTCATTTTTAATCCCTCCATTGATATCGTTTAATCTGGTATATAGCACAGGTGAAATCACTTCTCCTGAATACCTGCTTATTTAACCTTCTTTATTGTACCAACTTATTACCATTCTTACCAGTCCCATTTTACCTTTTTTCTCCCCGTTTCCGGTATTCCAGAGGCGTCATCCGGAACTTCTTTTTAAAGAGCCGGTTAAAATAGGACACATTAGAAAAACCCACGTCCATGGCCACAGTCAGCACGTCCTCCTGTCCCTCTGCCAGAGCCCGTGCCGCGAGAGTCAGCCGGTAATCGTTCAGATAGCTGACGAAGGGCACACCCATATGATTTTTGAAAAATTTCATGAAATGCGACTCGCTGAAACCGGAAAATTCCGCCATCTCTTTGATGCTTAAGGGCTTTCCGTAATCGACTTCGATTCTCCTGAGAATGCGTTTCATTTTATCCAGGGATTTTTCCCTGCCCTCCTCAGCCAGAGTCGGCTCCACCCGGGAAAACATAAGGAAAAAGAACTGGAAGAGCCAGCCCTTCACCGCCAGAGGATAGCCCCTGGGGCGCTGCTCTGAGAGCTCGTCCATTTTTCGGATGCACTCCAGCATCTCTTCATGATAAAGAGCGGAACCATCGATCCAGGCAGGATAGAGGAGCTTCCCGTCCCGGTAGGGCTCCAGAAATTTCGGCCCGCAGACATCGCCCTCTTTTGGAAGGAGCATTTCCAGCCGGAAAATGATATTTTCATACTCCATCCGCTCCTGCTGATACTGACGAATGCCGTGAAGCTGGCCCGGAAGAACAATAACCGCCTGTCCCGCTTCCAAAAGCCTGCTCTCCCGGTCCAGCGTCACAAGGCCCCGGCCCTTTTTCACAACGATGAGCTCCATCTCCTCATGCCAGTGTACCGGAACACTGGAAAAATCAAGAGGAATCGAGCATAAATAGGTATTATATGGGAACGCTACTTCTGTATGCTTCTTGTCTTCCCTGAAAGTTTCGTATTCAAAATCCCGCATATACACCTCTCCCGTTTGACTATTTGATAGGATTGTACTATATTTGAATAGGATATCGCAAGACTTTTCCGGGTGGAACAGATATAATAGAGCCATCCGTAGAACGGCAGCGCCCTGCCGGAATCTGAAAAAGTAGGAGGAATCATCATGCAGTTGAAAAAATTTATCGAGACAACCTGTAATAAACCGATTTCCGAATGTTCCAACCAGGAGCTCTACCTGGCGCTTTTAAGCTACACCAAAGAACAGATCAAAGAAAAAGAGACACCCTGTAACGACAAAAAGAAACTCTACTATATTTCCGCCGAGTTCCTGATCGGCAAACTTCTTTCCAATAACCTCATCAACCTTGGAATCTACGATGAAGTGGCTCTCCTGCTGAAGGGCAACGGAAAGAGCCTGGCTGAGATCGAGGAAGCCGAGCCGGAACCCTCCCTTGGAAACGGGGGCTTAGGACGACTGGCAGCCTGCTTCCTGGATTCTATCGCTACTCTTGGTCTTCCGGGAGACGGCGTGGGCCTGAACTATCATCTCGGCCTTTTCAAGCAGGTATTTAAGGATCATCTCCAGAACGAGACCCCGAACCCCTGGATTGAGAAAGAGAGCTGGCTTCACAAGACCGACACCACCTACCGCATTGCCTTTGGTGACACCACCGTTACCTCCCGCCTCTACGACATCGATGTGATCGGCTACAACAACCGCGTCAACAAGCTTCACCTTTTCGATGTGGAGTCCGTAGACGAGTCCATCGTCCGCGACGGCATCTCCTTTAATAAAGAAGACATCGCCAAAAACCTGACCCTCTTCCTCTATCCCGATGACAGCGACGAGGATGGCCGTCTGCTCCGTATTTACCAGCAGTACTTCATGGTCAGCAACGGTGCCCGTCTGATCCTTGATGAGTGTATTGCCCGCGGAAGCAATCTTCATGACCTTCCGGACTATGCCGTAATCCAGATCAACGATACCCACCCGACCATGGTCATTCCGGAGCTGATCCGTCTTCTCATGATCAAGGGCATCACCTTCCATGAGGCAATGGATATCGTGACCCGCACCTGCGCTTACACCAACCACACAATCCTGGCTGAGGCTCTGGAGAAATGGCCGATGAAATATCTGGAAAAAGTCGTTCCCCAGCTCACCCCGATCATCTATGCACTGGATGATATGGTACGCCGGAACTACTCCGATGAGTCCGTTTACATCATCGACAAAAACAACCTCGTACACATGGCTCACATTGATATCCATTACGGCTTCAGCATCAACGGCGTAGCCCGCCTCCATACGGAGATCCTGGAAAACAATGAGCTGAACAACTTCTATAAGATCTATCCGGAGAAATTCAACAACAAGACAAACGGCATCACCTTCCGCCGCTGGCTCCTGCACTGTGACCATGATCTGACGAAATTCATCACAAGCCTGATCGGCGAAGGCTACAAGACCGATGCCACCGAGCTTGAGAAACTACTGAAATTCAAGGATGACAAGAAGGTTTTAAGCGAGCTTCTGAAGATCAAACAGGCCAACAAGAAAGTCCTGAAAGACTACATCCTGACCACTGAGGGCATCGAGATCGACGACAACTCCATCTACGATATCCAGATTAAACGTCTGCACGAGTACAAACGTCAGCAGCTGAACGTGCTCTACCTGATCCACAAATATCTGGAGATCAAAGCCGGCAAGCTTCCGAAACGCCCCATCACCGCTATTTTCGGTGCAAAGGCCGCTCCCGCTTACATCATCGCAAAGGATATCATTCATGCCATCCTCTGCCTGCAGGATATCATCGACAAAGATCCCGTTGCCAGCAAGTTCCTCCATGTGGTTATGGTCGAGAACTACAACGTATCCAAGGCTGAGAAACTGATCCCGGCCTGCGATATCTCCGAGCAGATCTCCCTGGCATCCAAAGAGGCCAGCGGAACCGGAAACATGAAGTTCATGCTGAACGGAGCCATTACCCTGGGAACCATGGACGGAGCCAACGTGGAGATCCACGACCTGGTAGGCGACGACAACATCTACATCTTCGGCGAATCCAGTGAGGAAGTCATCGAGCACTATGCAAAAGCCGATTACGTTTCCAAAGATTTCTACGAGGCTGATCCGGAGCTGAAAGCAGCTGTGGACTTCCTGGTAGGCGAGGAAATGCTGGCAATTGGCTCTGAGGAGCACCTGACCCGCCTTTATAACGAACTTCTGAATAAAGACTGGTTCATGACCTTCCTTGACTTCAAGTCCTATGTAAAGACCAAGGATCAGGCTTTCAAGGACTACGAGGACCGCACCGCCTGGGCCAAGAAGATGCTCGTAAACATCGCCAAAGCCGGTTTCTTCTCATCCGACCGTACCATCGCAGAGTACAACCGCGATATCTGGCATCTGAAATAAAGCAAATATTTTCTTACAAAAAAGACCACCGCTTTCGCGGTGGCCTTTTTCATTTCTCAGAACAATTTATCTCTGTTCTTTTTTCTTACGTCTTCTGACACCATAACCGGTTCCGACAAGGGCTGCTATCATCATGAGAGTCAGGTAGAAGGCGATGTTTGTATCGTCTCCTGTCTTCGGCGTTGTTGTCGTGGTGGTGGTGGTCGTCGTAGTCGTACGGTTCGTCGTACTTGTCGTCGGCTGTGTAACCGGCTCTGTATCCGGCTCTTTTGCCTTGGAGTTCGTTATCGTTCTCTCCACAGCTGTGCTGTCAGAGGAAATCTTACAATAACTTGCATCCAGAGTTACCGTATACCCGAAGTCGCTGTCAACCGGCACGCCATCTTCGTCTGTCTCTGCCAGATAATACTCGCCGTAAGGCAGTCTGTCGAAGACGACGGTTCCGCTGGACTCATCATTGAGCTCCAGTTTCTGAATATCTGCACTTGCCATGATGGTATGAGCCGCATCGGTGAACAGTGCAAAGTAGAAGGTATCAGTTACGTTTCCGGGCTCGCTTCCGATCAGAACCTGTTTGTTTACCGTGATCTTACCATCGTTGTAGGGATTCTCCGGCAGATTTCCGTTTACATAGTTGATGATCATGCTCTTGCCCATCTGACTCTTCGGAGTCAGGCTTACCTTTCCATCCAGGATTTCATTGGAATCGATCACGAAGGATTCGCTGATCGGATTACCAAATTCATCGGTCTCTGCCACATAATAGGTGCCATACTCCAGATTTGTGAAGATCGTGGAGGTGGTGTAGGACTGCTGTACCCGCAGTGCCTTTACGCTGCTGACACGCTGTGTGCATGCCTCATCGGCAAACAGAGCGGTGTAGAAGGTGTAATCATCGATCGTCTTATACTGGTCTTTATATTTTACCAGTTTCTGAACGATGACGGAAGCATCACCGGATGCTACCTTATCGTCCATGACGATCTTCTGGATCTCATTGTTGCTGTTTACGGTAAAGGTAATATCCTTTGCCAGGCTGTATCCGGACGGTGCGGAAATCTCGGTCAGGGTGTAAGTTGCACCTGCGATCAGTTTTCCTTCAAATACCTTGGGCTCTCCGGTGGAGATCCAGTTCAGGATAATCTCTCCGGAAGCATCCTTCAGTGCCAGATGAGCTCCTGCAAGCTCTTTGTTGTTCGTTACATCCATCTTGGAGATCTGAACTCTGGTCACATCATCCTTCATGACAACCTTTGTTGTTGTTCCGTCTGTGTTTACAGTAAAGGTCACATCCTCAGCGAGGGCATATCCATCAGGTGCTGCGGTCTCTCTTAAGGTATAAGTTCCTGCCGGAAGTCCTTTGATGACTTTTGCGGTCACATCGGAAATCCAGGACAGCTGCTCACCGTAAACGGTCTTCGCGATCTCGCCCTTCTCATCAAGAATCTGAAGAGTTGCTCCCGGCAGCTCTCTGGTCTCATTGGTAAGAGCAACCTTGCTGACAGTCACATCAGTAGGCGCATCTTTCATGACAACTTTGTTCTCAACGGTCAGGTCATCGCTTATCGTAAATTTCACATCTGCTGCTACTGCAAAACCTGTCGGAGCTTTGGTCTCGCGGAGGATATACTCTCCGGCAGGCAGGCCCTTGATCTGTTTTGCGGTTTCTGCGGAAGTCCATTTCAGTTCTTCACCAAAGATGGTCTTCACAACTTCTTTGCCTTCTGTATCCATGATCTGAAGCTCGGCTCCAGGAAGCTCTTTCTCTGCATTGGTGATATCCACCTTGCTGATCATTGCCTCGATGGCTGCATCCTTCATGGTTACGGTTTCTGCTGCTTTCAGCTCATCGGTAATGGTAAATTTCACATCCTTCGCGATGCTGTATCCAGCCGGTGCGATGGTCTCTCTTAAGGTGTACTCGCCAGCCGGCAGTCCCTTGATGATCTTAGCCTCGTTTCCGGATACCCATTTCAGCGCTTCGCCGTAAACGGTCTTCACGATCTCGTTTCCATACTTATCCATTACCTGAAGGGTTGCTCCCGGAAGCTCTTTCTCTGCGTTGGTGATATCCACTTTGCTGATATTTACTTCGGTTGCCTGATCCTTCATGACTGCTTTGTTTGTTACCTTGCTGTCATTGCTTACGGTAAAGGCTACATCTTTTGCAATGGTATAACCGCTCGGTGCTGCGATCTCACGGAGAATGTAATCTCCTGCGGGCAGGCCCTTGATCTCTTTTGCTTTCTCACCGGAAGTCCACTGCAGTTCCTCACCGTAAACGGTAGCTGCGATCACTTCACTGGTCGTTCCATCCTCTGCGGTCACTTTCTTCAGAATCTGAAGAGTTGCTCCCGGCAGTTCTTTGTCGGCTGTGGTGATGTCCACTTTACTGATGGATGTCACGATCGGCGCATCCTTCATCACTACCGTTTCTGCTGCTTTCAGTTCATCAGTAATGGTAAATTCTACATCGGCTGCTACTGTGTAACCATCCGGTGCTGCAGTCTCGCGGAGGATATAGGTTCCGGCAGGCAGGCCCTTAATGGTCTTCGGTGTTTCACCGGATACCCACTCCAGCTTCTCGCCATAGATCGTGGTAACTACTTCTTCTGTCCCGGTTTCTTCTCCGTCATCAGTAACTGCGGCCGCTTTTTTCAGGACCTGAAGGGTTGCTCCCGGCAGTTCCTTGTCTGTTGTGATATCGGTCTTGCTGATGTTTACCTCGATCGGTGCGTTCTCCATCACTACCGTTTCTGCTGCTTTCAGCTCATCGGTAACGGTAAATTTCACATCTTTCGCAATGGTATAGCCATTCGGTGCTGCGGTCTCGCGAAGGATATACTCTCCGGCAGGCAGGCCCTTAATGGTTTTCGGTGTCTCACCAGATACCCACTCCAGCTTTTTCGCCGTAAATAGTGATTACGGTTTCTTCCTTCTCAACTTCTTCACCAGCATCTGTTGCTGCTTTCACTTTCTTCAGGATCTGAAGAGTTGCTCCCGGAAGTTCTTTTCCGGTAGTGATATCGGTCTTGCTGATAATAACCTCTGTTGCCTGATCCTCCATGGCAATCGTATCGATCTCAGCCTGTTCTCCGTCTACACTTCTGTAAATCTTTCCTTTTTCAACGGTAAAGGAAATCGGATCTGCAATCGTGTAACCAGTCGGAGCCTTGGTCTCAACCAACTGATAGCTGCCGTCCTTCAGACCGGTGATGGTCTTCACCAGTGCATCCGCTGTGGTGGTCCATCTCAGAGTCTCATTGTAAACGGTTCTTACGACATCACCGTTCTCATCCTGTACCTCAAAGGTTGCTCCCGGAAGATTCTTGGTAAGATCTGCCATGTCTTTCTTGGAGACGGTCAGCTGGCTGGGGGCGTCTTTCATGGTAACGGTCTGAACCTTACCGTCTCTGCCTACCTCAAAGGTAATCTCTTCCGCATATTTGTAACCATTCGGCACTGCGGTCTCAGTCAGAGTATACTTCTGACCGGCTTTCAGGATACCTTCGATATAATGAGGCTCACTTCCACTGATCCAGGAATCAATGACTTCGCCGTCTGCATCTCTGATTTCCAGTTTCGCTCCCGGCAGTTCTGCCTGATTGGCTGCATCAATCTTGGAAATCTTAACCTTCGTCAGATCGTTGACAAACTTCAGATCTGCTTCTTTGGTATCACCGACAACTTCTGCCTTTAAGGTTCCATTGCCATTGTCGGTTACGTTTACTTTTACGGTGTACTCTGTTTCGGCGTAAATAACTGCGCCATCAGTACCCTTGATCTCTTTTACGGTGTAAGTATGCTCACCCAGAACACTGGTGTCATCCGGTGTCAGTACATATGGGATTTCTGTGAAGGTAATCTTGCCATCCAGTGCGTTGGTTCCGGTGGCAACTTCATTTCCATTCTCCAGTACTGCAAACTGATACTCGTTTGCCAGAAGAGACTTCTGTACACCCTCTGCATAGGCTTTGGATGCTTTCAGAACGATACCGCCCTCTGCACTGTAGGTGTTGGTAAATACAGCATCCGGTGTCTTTGTTTCATCATCTTTCGATGCTTCAACCGTCTTACCATCAATGGTTTTCTCAACCTTCAGAGTTCCGTCTCCATTGTCTGTTACAGTTACTTCTACTGTATGAACGGTGTTATCAAATCCATAGCCCGGTACTTCCATATCCGGTACCACTTCCTGAAGATAGTAGGTATAAGTCTTGCCTGCATTCTTCTCAGTGTAAGTAAGATTTGCGAAAGTTACGTCCTTTCCAACGTTCTTCACGGTCTGATCCTTGTTGGTATCACCATTTGCTTCGTTTGCCGGATCTCCCTTTAACGTGAAGCTGAACTGCTTATCTGCAATGGTTCTGCCTTTCAGAATCTTCTCTGCGCTGATACTTGTTTTACCTGTCGCTTTATAGATATTTACAAATGCAACAGCGTCTGCTTTTTCCGGTTTCTTTTCCTCATTTTCCGTTGTGATCTTGGTAATATCACTTACGGCTGCATTCAGTTTTCCATTTCCCTGATCCCGAACACTTACGGTTACTTCATAAATGCTCTCATCGTAAGTATAATAAGGCTTCTTGTCTGTCGGAATCTCCTCACGGATCGTATAAACGTAATCTTTTCCGGCATCGCTCTCATCATACTTCAAGAGATCAAAGGTTACCTGTGTACCAACGTTGCTCTTTGACTGATCTTCTGTCTTCGGACCGGTCAGTGTAAAGGTAAACTGGCCATCTTCAATGCTTCTTCCTGTCAGAAGCTTGGTAGCTGTCAAAGTCAGCTCACCGTCTGCGTTGTAATGGTTATTAAATTCTGCCTTTTCCACTACGGTCGTTTCTGCATCCGTCATTCCCAGTTTTTTGATCTCAGGTGTCACTGTCAGGGTTCCATCTCCGTTATCTTTCGGAGTTACCCAAACCTCATAGGTTGTCTCATCATAGCTGTATCCGTCTGCCTTCTCTGCCGGGATTTCCTCATACAGAAGATAGGTATACTTCTTTCCAAGATCCTGTTCTGTATAAGAGATCGGATCAAAGGTAATCTGGCCATTCAGGTCATTGGTCTTTCTCTGGCTGACAGCCTTTTCGCCTTCCTTCACTTCTTTGCTCTTCAGGATAAAGGCAAATTGTCCATCTGCAAGCAGACGTCCGGTCAGATTCTTCTGAGCGGTAAGATTCAAAGCTCCCTCTGCATGGTATGCATTGGTAAACTGAGCTTTCTCAACTTCCGTCTTCACCGGACGGCCTGCGGGGCCGCTGACCTCATAGATCTTTGTTGCTGTCGTCAGGTGTCCATCCCCGTTATCGGTAATGGTTACTTCTACATGGTAAACCGTCTCATCGTAGGTATAGCCTTTTGCCTTTTCTGTCGGGATTTCCTCATACAGAAGATAGGTATAGGTCTGTCCTGCATCCTTTTCCGTATAATCCATCTTCGGGAAGGAAATGCTTCCGTCTGCGTTATTCGGAACTGTCTCTTTGTACTCCGGTGCAGAACCAGTACTCTCCAGTGTGAAGGAGAACTGCTCCTCAAGCTCAGCCAGTGTCTTTCCAGTCAGAACTTTATTAGCTTCCACCTGGGCAACACCAGTTGCTGTATAAGTATTGCTAAATTTCAGTTCCTGCTCTTTGTCATCCACTTTCCGTGTTTCCACATGCAAGGTACCGTTGCCGTTGTCGCTTACTTCTACCACTACGGTATAGATGGTGCGGTCATACTTGTAACCATTTTCATCTGTTGCCGAAGTAACCTCCTGCACCGTGTAGGTATGGGTTCCGATATCAGCGGTCGTATACTCGATCGGCTCAAAGTGGATGCTTCCATCTGCTTCATTAGAAGTGCTTCTAAGTACTTCGTTGCCTTCTCGTACTTCAAACTCAAACTTTCCAGCTTCCAGTGTTCTTCCTGTCAGGACTTTGGTTCCTTCCAGGGTCAGGCTGCCGGTAGCTTCGTACTTGTTTACAAATTGCATGTTATCCAGAGAAACTTCTTTGCCCTCCAGGTTGGTAACTTTCGTATCTACCTTCAGACTTCCGTCTCTGTTATCTGAAACATGAACCTTGATCGTATACAGTTCGTTGGAATACTCGAAGCCACTGAGTTTTCCATATTGCTCTGTCATTGTATAAGTAAAGTCCTTATCAATGTCGTCTTCTGTATAGGTAATCGGATCAAAGGTTACTGTTCCGTCTGCAGCATTCCATTTGACCTGTTTTTTAATGCCATCATCAAGCAGGACAAAGGAGAACTGATTTGCTGTAAGTTTTACCTTATCTGAATGTACCTCCAGTTTCTTGGCTGCTGTCAGATTCAGGGATCCCTCCGCCTTGTAATGGTTTTCAAACTGAAGGGTAGCTTTTTCGCCCGTAGCATTATCTGTGATTACCGGCTCTTCTACTGTCAGTTTTCCACCGGCATCCTTCACATTGATCACTACTTTATAAACCTTATCGCTATAAGTATAGGTCGGATCATCCGGAACTTTGATCTCACTTACATAGTAAATGAAATCCTTTCCCTTCGAAATATCTTCTACGTCTTTGACATCATCCTGATCATAGTTCAGTACCGGGAATTTAAAATTTCCATCGGCATCACTTGTTACGATCATGTCCTTACCAGCGGAATCCTTTACCAGGTTTTCGCCCTTCGGATCTGTTGTCAGTTTAAAGGAGAACTGCTCCGGGTCCAGTGTACGGTTACCGGTCAGAGTCTTGGTTCCCTTAAGCTCAGCCGAACCAGTTGCCTCATAGCTATTCTTAAAGGTTACCTTTTCCTCAGAAACTGTCTCACCAGCTTTATTGGTATAAACAGGAGATGGTACAAGTGAACCGTTGTTATCGGTAACGTTCACTGTGATCGTATACTCTTCTTTGGAATACGTATAGCCAGGCTGCCCGTCATTGACCTCTTTGATCTTATAAACAAAGGTCTTTCCAATATGTTCCTGTGTATAAGGAAGAGTTGTAAAGTTCACGATACCGTTTTCATCATTTGTTTTAGTCTCGATATATTTTTCCTCTTCATCAGTTACCTGATAAAGTTCAAACGAGAACTGCCCAGCAGTCAGTTTATGTCCATCCAGCTCTTTTTGGGCCTTCGGTGTGAACTCTCCATTTGCCTCATATGTGTTTTCAAAACTAATTGCGTTTACGGTATTGCTGCCTTTTTTATAAGTACGCTCCGACGTATCCAGTGTCTTATTATGGTTATCTTTTACATTGATGGTTACTTCTACCGCCGTCGTATCGTAGGTATATCCTGATTTTCCATCATTGACCTCTTTGATGCGGTATGTATGCAAACCCACATCATCCTGGGTATAAGAAATTACCGGGAAGGTAAAGTTTCCATCCGCATCATTGGATACGGTAATGTCCTGTCCTTCTTCATTTTTCAGCGGCACTTCTACTTCCACCAGCTTGTCGGAATCTTCGGCTTCTTTCTGCAGTTTCACTTCGTAAATCTTAAAGCTGAAGTCACCTGCTTCCAGTTTTTTCGTTCCGCCTGTAAGCTTTTTGGTTCCGCTTAAAGTTGCCTCACCAGTCGCTTCATAGATATTAGAAAATTCTGGAATCTTAACCGTTTCATCAGAAGATTTCGTGTAATCCTTCTTTTCGCTTCCTTCCTTCTCCTGTACCTGGACCGTATACGGAGTAGAAAGCGTACCATTATGATTATCTTCTACCGTAACCGTTATGGTATAAATCTTACTGTCATAGGTATAACCTGCTTTTCCTTCATTGGTCTCTTTCAGCGTGTAGGTATAGGTCTTCCCAATGTCAGACTGGTCATAAGTCAGCGCATTAAAGATTACTTCACCATTCAGGTTATTTTCCTTCGTCTGATCTGTCTTTTTCGCCTGGTTTGCCTGATCTTTCTGGTCTATCTCTTCCGGTCCAGTCAATGTGAAAGTAAATTTATTATCTTCCCGAAGGCTGGCCCCATCCAGTTCCTTCTTCGCTTTCAGCTGAAGCATACCTTCTGCGGTATAAGTATTGGTAATGATAAGCCCATTGCCACTCTCTGTGTCTGTTCCATTCGGAGTAGCGGTTGCTTCCAGAGTTCCATCACCATTGTCCGTTACCGTTACTTTTACAATCACATCATCTTTGGCATAAGTATAACCCGGATGTTTGGCAGATTCATCTACCTCCCGTACTGCATAATAATTATCCCCTACCTGATCCTGGTTAAAGAAGATAGTATTGAAGGCGAAAGTACCGTCTGCAGCATTCTTCTTATTTGAATCAACCAGCGTATAACTCTGATCTTTTGTGCCGTACTTCTCGATCTTATACAGTTCAAAAGTAAATTGCTCTTTTTCAAGCGTATGGTTTTCAAGAACTTTCTTACCTTTCAGAGTCACCTTGCCACTTGCCGTATACTTATTGGTAAAGGAAGGAACTTCATTATTTGCAGTGTAAGGATCATATGTACCATTTGCATTTTTCTTTTCAACTGTTTTTTGGACATTCAAATTTCCCTTGCCATCATCTGTGATCTTGGCTGTGATGCGGTACTCCTCTGTAGAATAGCCACCCACATATCCGGCTGCAGAACCAGGCTGCTCTCTCAGAATATAGGTATAGGTTTTATCTTTATCCTTGGCTACCGTATACGGAATTGTAAAGCTAATCTGACTGCCATTATTCGTTGCTGTCGTAATATATTCTTCCGTTTCACCAACAAGCTTATACAAATCAAACTTGAAGATGTTCGGTACGTCATTTCGACCTTCTACTGTCTTTGTGGCCGTCACATTCAATGAACCGCTGGCATTGTATATATTGGTGAAATTAATCGCGCCACTGTTATAATCAACTGAAACCGTCAATTTTCCAGATGTGGTGCCATTTTTAACAGATACGGTTACCTGATATGCATTTGTATCATAAGTATAATGTGTATCTGTTCCCGGAATCTCCCGTACCCAGTAGACAAATTCCTTGCCCATATCTGCCTGTGTGTATTCCGGAGTATTCAGGACAAACTCGCCTTTGCCATCTGCGGTGCGTGCTGCCTTGTTGGTGGTAGTAATTGCCTTATCTGATGCATCTTTTACCGGATCTTTTCCATCCTTATCATAGAAAAGGCCAAAAGTAAATGCACCTGCTGTCAGGGTCTGATTCTCCAGCTTCTTGGTACCTGTTATTGTTGCAGAGCCACTGGCTTTGTATTTGTTTTCAAACTTAGGCTCTGTTACAACCGTTCCTGCCTTCTTATAGACAACGGAATTCTCATCTGCACCAACCACACCATTTCCTTTATCAACAATCTTAACCGAAACAGTGAACACTGTATCATCATATGTAATATCGCTTCTGGTCTTGTTTGTCTCTTCAATGGTATAGGTGTATTTTTTACCAATATCTTTCTGTGTATACTTGATATCTGTAAAGGTAATTGCTCCATTTTCCTTGTTTAAACCAGTAGAAACTACTTTTCTTGCACTGTCTTTTACAGAATAGGTAAAGCCATTGCTGTCATAAGAAGCACCACCGGTCAGTTCTTTGGAAACGGTCGGTTTCCAGGTACCTTCTGCGGTATAGGTGTTTACGAATTCTGCAGCAGTTTTGTTTCCACTTTCCTTGTTGCTTACATATGCAGAAGTAACCTTCAACTTACCATCTTTCTTCGGATCTGTCACCGTAACTGTCACCGTATATTTGACATCCGAATAAGACATTCCTTTTTCTTCTGTCGCAGGCTTTACTTCCTCAATGGTATAAGTAAATCTTCCCGGTTCTGTATAAGAAATACTATTTCTTTTTTCTCCATCAGCTGTAACAAAGGTAACCTTACCGTTTTTATCATTTGTACCGGTCATTACCGTGCTGCCTGCCTGATCCTTTACAACAAAGTTAAACTCTTTATCTTTCAGAGTACGTCCGTCGGCAACCAGTTTCTTCGTTACATCCGGAGTCCAGGGACCAGAAGCACTGTAGCTGTTGGTAACGGTAACTGCATTTTCAGAAGCATTTTCACTGATTGTCCGTAAATACTTGCCATCTTTTGGCGGATTCACCTGGCTCCAACCAGATTTCCCGTTCTCAGTAATTGTAATCTGCGCTCCAACCGGAATTCCAGTAAAAGTAATTTTTTTCTCCTTTTCTCCCGTTGCAAGGCTGACTTTAACTGTAGCACCGTTTGCATTTTTGTTGCTGACCGTAGCACCAGTAACCTGAATTCTGTCCAGTTCTTTTAATCCCTTACCATTCTTATCCTTCCAAGCAACCTTGAAAGTAAAGTCGGTTTTTGCATCTACCGGAGCACTCACTTTTTTCGTCAAGGAAAAGCTAGTAGTTCTTGTGTTATCAAAAACAATATTCGATACTTCAGAATTTCCTTTTTTAATTACCTTTTTCGTAACCTCAAGGTCTCCAGTGATATTATTTCTTTTTACTTCAACAGTTGCTGTATAAACAGAATCGTCATAAACATAATTGCCCGTTCCGGCTTTTTCACTGACTTTGAAAGTATAGGTGCCTTCATATTCTAATTCAAATTCTTTAAAACTAATAGTGGCACCACTATTTTCAGCTGTCTTTTCTTGGTTGATGATTCTCTTCTTATAATCAGCAAGACTTTCGGAAATTCCTTCATATTCCGAAGTTCCAGGATAGTATTGACCACCAGTTACATAATCACTTAAAATTGCTGAAAAACTAAACTTTTCAGTTCCTGGCACATCCGTTTCATTTATTCTCTTGCTTGCATTGAACGCCACACTCGTCTTTCCTGGCTTTTCCACATTCGTCAGGGTCAAAGTGCCACCTTCTGGAATATTGATAAGTGTTTTCTTTGCATTTTCTGCTACACTTCCCCATTCTTTCTGATGTGCCTTCGAAGCATTCATAACAAAGAAATGATATTTTCCAGTTTTGGCCACCAGATATCCTTCCGGAGCTTCATCTTCCACCAGACAATATAACTGATCCGGTTTTAAAAATTGTGCGGAAGTATTATCTGTCGATCCCAGAATCAATTCGCCATTACCATCCGTTGTTCCACTGGAAACCGGAGTTGCCTGTGCAGGATCAAAATGGTAGAAAGCGTTTGTATTCACTTCATAGACAGAAAATTTTGCTCCTTTTAGTAACGTTCCTACACTTTCTTCTTTCTTTATGATCTTTACAGTACCATTATCTCCTGACAGTTCTGCATTTGTTTTTATAATTTTATAATTTTTTTCTGTCCAGGTTCTTTCGATATTTTTCCCCTCAAGATTAACCGTGTTATCTAGGGAAACGGTATCATTCACAACACCGCTTACTGAAATTACATACTCAATTTTAAGAGCCTGGCCATCCGGTACCGTGAATTTCAGAGTATTAGTTCCCTGATCGTAGCTGTAGCTGGCTTTCTTTTGAGAAATCAGATCTTTCCCATTCTTATCAAAAACTTTTACAGACCCTTCCACCAGGCTTATATAAGCGTTTCCTTGATTATTCTCACTCTCGCTTAATCTGATAACATCTGTAAGAGTGAGAGTTCCCGTCGAACTATCGGGTGCCAACGTCTCATTCAATTTATTTACATCAATTGTATACTTAAAACGGTTAGATCCGGCTGACTCCGCCGTTTTACTCAGTCGATCTTTATCAAATTTAACGTCAACATCCGTTTTTCCACTATTTCCGGAATCTGTGCTTCCCCAGCTCCAGGATGCTTCATTGCTTCCTCCTGTCGCCTGTGAACCGGTTTTGGGAGTTACTATATAGGTAATCTCTGCTGTTTGACCATATGGAATTTTAAAATCATCAGGAAGGGTAATAACAGCAGTCTGACCACCCTCTGTTGTTGTAATTGTCGGCTTAAGAGGAATTTTCGTAGTGCTGCCTTTCAGCTGAACGTTAAAAGATCCTTCCTTAAACGTCAAATCACCTGTCAATTTATCTGTAACAACCACATTTTTCGCTTCTGCATCCTCTGCCGTCAAAGAAATAGTAAAGATCATATTACCATTTTCATCAACAACATAGTCTTTCTTTCCTGTTACATCGGTATCTTTTAAAGGAATCTTATAAGTATGTTTGCCAAGATTAATGGTAATTTCCTTCTCCTCTGCTATCTCCTCTTTGTTAAGCTTATAGTCCATGGAGAAGTTTCCTTTTAAGTTTTGTCTGTTAGCTATATAATCTGGCTTATAATTAAAATAGACTCTGTTTTCAGATGGTACGAAAACATAAGTTCCTCCATCTCCTCCAGATACCGTAATTCCACCTTCAAGAGCTTTGTCGCCATCTGCCAAATCTAATTTGGAGGCATCAAAGTTTTCAAACGTATAGTACCAGCCATTTGGGTCGTCTTTTGTCGGTCTTTTCCCATCTTCATCCTTATAAGAATAAGTCATGCTAAGAGAAATTACAGCATCTCTTGATATCGCTGTTCCTTCAACATAAGGTTTGCCGTCAACCAGAAGCGTAGCATTACATTCTTTTGCTATTGTAGCAATATTTTTATTTGGATCAGCATTTGAAGGTGCTACTTTTGCAATCTTCCGAATTCCCATCGGTGAAAAGCTATCGGTAGTAAAACCCACAGAACTTACACCACCATTATCCGTCATTTCAACCTGGTCTGTGACATTCTGTACGGTATCCGTTTTTTCATCAATATGAATAACTGTGACATTCTCTGTCTGTTCATCTTCAACAGATTCCAACACAGGAGTCTTAAAATTCATAGAAACTTCCACCAGGCCATCTGCCGGTTCTACACGCTGTCCATTTACTTCAAAATAAACATCATAAAATACATAAGAAGCTTCCTGGCCTTCTTCTGCTTCTCCGATTTGGTCTTCTACCATACTTACTGCTTCTTCATAAGCAATACTGCCTTCCGGCATGGGATCTGCTTTCAGAACAGCGTTTTCCGGAAGTTTTGCTTCTGGCTGAGCTACAGCTGTGATAATGATATTTTCATCCTCATAGCTGAAGTTTGTTCCATATTTGACTTCGGTCTCGTTTTCCGTCTCTGTCTCAGTTTCAGCCTCTGTGACTGCTTCGCTCTCGGTTTCAGCGATCGTTTCAGTTTCCGTCTCTGCAACCGTCTCGGTTTCACTCTCTGTCTCAGCAATGGTTTCGCTCTCTGCTGCTTCTGTCTCACTCTCGGATTCTGACTCAACCTCAGTAGCTGCTTCTGTTGCAGTCTCACTTTCGGTTTCGCTTTCCACTACAACCGCCTGTGTACTGATCACAACCACGGTACTGTCAGTCTGGATGCCTTCGATAATGTAATCGTTGGTCTCCGGAGTTTCATCGTTGGTTCTGGCAGGGATGGTTCCGTCTACCAGGATACTGGTAACTTCATAGCCCTCTGCCGGGGTTACGGTGAAGACGATCTTGCCGTCTTTGGCCATAGCAGTGCCATTGGTTACGTCTGCGCCGTCAACCGTTACGCTCGCACCTTCCGCACTCTGAAAAGCCACGGTATTCTCTACTGCAGCGCTCTCCGGAGCGTTGGATTCGGTTTCTACTTCTGTGGCTGTTCCATTTCCATCCGGAAGCGCATAGGTCACTTTGGCAGTGGTGCTCTGGATGGAGCAGTTCGCCGGAACAACGCCATTAGCGCCGATGGCCACATCAAAGGTAATCTGAGTGCCCACCTCAAGTGTGGTATCGATGAACTCGAACTCTTCTGTGAAAGACTCGCCCTTCTTCAGAATGTATTCCACATAAACATGACCGTCTTTGTCGGTTTTCAGCTGAAACTCACGTTTGGTTTCAGGATCGGTAAACTTGCCGTCTTTAAACTGCGGATAACCGGCATTTTTATTCCAGGCATAAAGTCTGGTTTCAACGGCATTCACGCTACTGTCAGCACTGAGCTCATAAGTCACTTTCAGCTTTGCAGCCTCTCCCTCTTTCTGGGTGGAAACTGCCTCTGTTTTCAGAGTCAGGCTTCCTGTCGCGGACGGTGTGGTCTGCGGCTCTGTCTCGCTGTCTTCTGTTGCTGTATCTGCTGTAGCCTGGGCCTCTTCGGCCTGTCTTGCTGCTTCTGCATCTGCTGCAGCCTGGGCCTCTTCGGCCTGTCTTGCTGCTTCTGCATCTGCTGCTGCCTGCGCTTCTGCGGCCTGTCTTGCTGCCTCTGCGTCTGCTGCTGCCTGCGCTTCTGCGGCCTGTCTTGCTGCTTCTGCGTCTGCTGCTGCCTGCGCTTCCGCGGCCTGTCTTGCTGCTTCTGCGTCTGCTGCTGCCTGCGCTTCCGCGGCCTGCCTTGCTGCCTCTGCTTCTGCGGCAGCCTGAGCCTCTTCGGCCTGCCTTGCTGCTTCTGCATCTGCCGCTGCCTGTGCCGCTGCCGGATCTTCTGTCTGTGCTTCCGTCATGGATTCTACAGCGTATGTCACGTTAGAATCGCAAAATACCAACATCACAGCCAGAAGCATCGCAATAATTCTGGACCATTTTCTGTTATTCATAACTTTTCTCCTTTCTCTTCACCCTGTTCTGTTGTTGCCAGAGCGCTGTCCATGATTTTTAAAAGTTCCAAAGCACTTCTGAATTTCAAAGATTCATTTTTTTCTGCCCAGCCAATCTCACCCTGCCAGGTGGAATTCTCCAGGTACTGCACATGTACAACAAATGTGCCCTTTTTTCCAAGTGTGTTTCTATTCTTTTCGTCCTGCAAGCATCTCACCCATCCTCCCATCTGGTTCTCTGTTTATAGAAACTTTTCTATTTCGTCAATTATACCAAATATACTCTTTCTTAACCTCTTTCGTCTATGCTATTTTTCATATTTTTTTGTGCCTTTTGAAAGAGTTTTATCGTATCACTGGTGTACTGTCTCATTATACGAAATATGAATGGGACAGTACACTACATTTCCAGCGCGTTATCCATGAGCTTCAAAAGCTCTAACTCACTGCAAAAAGAGACATTTTTCCCTTTTTCTACCCAGCGTATCTCTCCCTGCCAGGTCGCGTTTTGCCGGTACTTAATATGTACAAGAAACGTATCGAGTTTTCCGCTGTGGTTCGCCACCTCTCGGCCCTCCAGGACTTTTTCCGGCTTCAGAAGCCGCTTTTCTTCTTTCTCCTGAAAACTACGAATCTTCACCGAAGACTGGGGATAATCGATGCGGTCCAGAAGTCTTTCTATTATTTTTATCAGCTGATATTCATGGGCAAAATGCATTGCTTCCCTGGAATAACAGCAATACACCCTTCCGCTGCTCTCTCCATGCTGTCTGTCGTCCACACAGATACAGAGGAGATCCGGTGCAGCCAGATTGAATCGAATTTCTTCCATATAAATGTGTCTCTCCTGTTATTTCTGACTGGTCTTCCAACAGTCTGCCGCCGAGTGAAAGGAAAGCGTTTCCCCGTCCTTCTCTTCCCGGAGTTCTGCCACAGAAGCCATATAGTAATTGATCCGGAAATGACCGTTAAACTCTTTTCTGAAATTCCGGTCAATTCTGGCCGAGAGCACCTGGCAGTTCTCCAGAGTCGTCCCAGAAAGCATGACCAGAAACTGGCTTTCGTTGTATCTGGTGTAAAAATCTCCGCGCCTGAGAGAATTGCAGATCGCAACTCTTAAGGCCTCCGAAGCCTCCTTGTTCCGGTCGGTTCCCATACGGATCTCTCCATTTTTGTCCGTCAGCGTGCAAAGCATGATATAGACAGAGATCCCGCTTCGCTCCATCATGCGGCTGATCACATGATAAATGTCAATAAAACTCGGAAAAGAGCAGTAATAGGCCCCCTTCTGCTCTTCTTTTTCCCGAAGGCCTTTCTTGATCTCCTCCAGCGCCCCCACGGACTGCTGAATCCGGTCGCTCATGAGCCGGAAGCGCTCCAGCATCTCCTCGGAAGGCGGAAGTCCCAGATCATCAAAAAAATGTTTCGTCGCTTCTTTGTAAATGGCCATGGCGTCCTGATAACGGTTCATGGCTATCAGGCTGTCGATGCGCCAGAGCTGCCACTCTTCAAAGGGATACATTCCTGCCGCCGTTGTGGTCAGCTGGTAGATCGTCTCATAATAGCGTTTCTCCTTGAGAATGGTGCAAAGTTCTTCCAGTGCTTCGAAATAAAGATCCCGATAATGAATATTTGCCACTGCTGCCCAGTTTTCTCCGGTCATATTCGGAAGAAGCTCTCCGGTATACAGAGCACAGGTTTCTTTTAAAAGCTCCGTTTTTTTCTCTTCGTCGGTCTCTTTTCTGCTTTCTTCCAGTTTTTTTTCAAAAACAGAGAGGTCTGTCTCCACAGGAATCACGGAATCCCAATAGTAAATTCCTTTTTTCAGGTAAAAATACTTGCCTTCGGGCAGACCTGCCGCCTCCAGCTGCTTTCTCAACCGGAAAATCGTATTGTTCAGGCTGCCGTTCCGGTTCTCCACATCATCCCGACCATACAGCTCTTCCAGAAGCCGCTCCTTCGCTATCCCCTTTTCCAGGTGAAGGAACAGAATCTGCAGAAGCTGTGTGCTTTTTGATATGTAATTTCTGTCAAACACCAGTGTTTTTTCCTGATAAACCATTGAAAAACCTCCCAGCATCCGTACCTTCAAAATCTCTTCTTCCATTGAATTATCCTCCGTTATTTAAACAGATAATAACATTGTACATCTATACAGTTAACAAGTATTACTGTAGAAATTTTTATTCCCTTTTTATCACAGATTATACCACAAGATCCTCTCATATTTCTCACTGTTTGCAAAAATTATTTACTTTTCGTCCCTTTTATTGTATGATGGCATGAGGCAACATCAGATACGTCCATTTAGAAAGGCAAGGGCATCTATGAATCTGGCAAAACGACTGATACGGATCTCTGCGGTAACTGCGGCCGCGGTCCTCATGTATGAAGGGGCAGTAACCCTGGACCGGACAACGGAAGCGAGCGCTTCCCTGCAGGCAGACGCATCACCGAATACAAAGGAGAAAGCTCCCGAGACAGATATTATAAATAAGGAAACAACTGCTGAAACAGAGACGGAAACGAAAGAAGAAACCGAAGTTCCTGTGAAAAATTCCAGCAAAAAGACTACGCTTTCCACAGAAAAATCTACAGAGAAAAAGACCCCTCTGAAAAAGGAAACAGAAAACGAGACGGAAACCGAGTCCGGGAGCGAAACTTCCAGCGAGACAGCGACGGAAACAGAAACGGAGATAACGACAGAAACGGAATCCAAAACAGAAACCGAGTCCCAGACTCCCGGAGTCACCCCGGAGGAGGAATCCGAACTTGCTTCCGAGGGCATCCGTACGGAAACCCGTTCAACGGAGAAGGATTCTGAATTAAAATATTATCTGACCTCCCAGTATCTTCTCGTTCCTTCTTTCAAAAATCTGAAAAAAGATCTGAATGAGATGATCGATACTTACGAGGGTTCCTGGTCCATCTATGTGAAGGATCTGAAAAGTGGAATCAGTCTCACCATCAATGACAGACCCCAGGATTCCGCAAGCCTGATCAAGCTTTACATCGCCGGAGCCGTTCTGGAGGAAATCCAGAGTCAGGAACTGGAAGAGACAGACACCATCGATCAGCTTTTGAGCGATATGATCAGCCTCAGCGACAACGAGGCCGCCAACGAGCTGGTTCGTTATCTCAGCGATTCCCACGACCACAGAGATGGCATGGAAAAAGTAAATGATTTTATCGAGGAACACGACTTTACGGACACCCATCAGTACAACGGTCTGGAGGATTCCAACCTCTGGTACGGGGATGAGGCCAACGTCACCTCCGTCAAGGACTGCGGCCGTTTCCTGGAAGAAATCTATGATGGCGACATGGTGAGTCACCTGGCTTCCCGCCAGCTGGAGGGCTATCTTCTGAATCAGGATATCACCTGGAAAATTCCCGCCGGTATCCCTTCCGAGATCAAGACCGCCAATAAGACCGGTGAAAAAGACAACACCCAGAACGATGTCTCGATTGTATACACGCCCTACCGGGATTATATCATCTGCGTTATGGCCACGGATCTCACCGACGAGGACACAGCGGTGGAAAATATCCGCGCAGTCTCTGGAAAGGTCTATGAATTTTTTCAGGAAGCAGATACCGTGACAACGGAAAATGAGACAGAATCAGAAACGGAAGGAGGTTCCTCAGATGTTTCGGATGTGGGGGAAGATCTGGAAGGATAATCATTTATTAAAAGATACGGTTGTGGAAAATGATGCGAAAGACACCAGAACCCATAAGATCTTTCAGGCTCTGGAAGAAATCTGCTATGACTTTGATCTGGGAAAGCCCATCTGGCTCTCCTCCAATGTGTCGGAGTTTCAGCGCCACAGCAAAACCCGTTTCAGAAAAGACAGTTTTATCGAGGAAATTCCTTTTGATTATCTGGAGATACAGGTGATCGAGGAAGACGATTTCTATGATCTTTAAGATAAAAACCGGAATGGCAGTTGGTCGTCATTCCGGTTTTTTGTTCGTGTTAAGTAATGTTATGATACCAGTGTCAAAAGGTCAAAAAGCTGTTCGTGCTTGCACGATAAGGCTTTTGAACTTGGGACACGCCAAATATGAGAAAGTAGCGATTTACGCAGTAAATCAGCGGATTTCGAATATTTGGAGGATTGCGGAAGCTGCGTAGTAGCGTAGCAATCCGGGTATCAAATGAGTGTCAAAAGACCTTTTGACACTCATATCATGTTATCCATGCATATGTTACCCTAAAACATGTTGTATACAATCTGTAATCAAATTCTCATTCTTGTATACAATCCTCATCTCGGCTTATAACCACTCGGATTTCTCTTCCGGCTCTTCGGTGGTTTCGGTCTCATCGGCGTATGTTTCCTCGGCAGGCTCTTCTTCGGAGACTTCCTCGGCAGCCTCGTCGTCAGCTTCTACAGCTTCATCCTCTGTCTCGTAAGCTTCCTCATCTTCTGCTGCGTCTTCGGTCTCCCCGGCTTCCGTTTCGCCAGTTGTTTCTTCTTCGGACTCGGTCATTTCGCCGTTTTTTTTAGCCTCTTCTTCCTCGTCCTCATCTACAACGCGCATCTCTGCCTCTGCCACAGACTCTTTTTTCGCCTGAGCTTCTGCTTCTCTGCGAACACGCTCTTCTTCTGCCCGGGCAGCGCTCTCAGCCTCGACTCTGCTGATCTCATCCTGAAGACCTGCAATCTTGTCATTGCTGTCTTTAATCTGGCTCACGAGCTCGGCCAGTTCCTCAGCTGCATCATCCTGAAATTTATCATAATATTCTCTTCCCAGGTTCTCGTAGATCTTGCTCAGTTTGCGGTTTTCGTCAGCGATCTGAAGTTTTAAGCTTCCGATGTCAGTTACTTCCTTTGCTTTCCGTACGGCCACACGGCTCACGCCGGAAAGTTTCTTGCTCAGTTCATCAAAAAATGCCATAGTCTCATCCTCCTTATTTTATCTCTTCTATGTTTCTATATACACACCTCATCAGCCTTTCCCGGGTTTCTACCGGAGCCCAGGCCATGTGCGGCGTAATAATCAGCTTTCTGCTGTCCTTGATGGCAAAGAGAGGATTTTCCGGACGCATAGGTTCCTGACAGAGGACATCCAATCCGGCTCCGGCGATCTCTCCCTCCTTCAGGGCGTCCGCCAGATCCTGTTCCACCACAAGGCCGCCTCTGGCTACATTCACCAGAAAAGCGCTTTTCTTCATTTTCCGGAAGGCTTCCCGGTTCATGATTCCTTCGGTGTCCGGATTCAGCGGCGCATGAAGGGAAATCACATCGGAGCGCTTCAAAAGCTCCTCAAAATCCACCCGCTCATAGGGCTGATCCGTATTTCTTCCGGAAGTAGAATAATAGATCACATGGCAGCCAAAGGCCTCGGCAATGGACGCTACCCGCTGACCGATGGCTCCCATACCGACAATCCCCCAGGTCTTCCCGTCCAGCTCGGAGAATTTTTCATCAAAATGAGAAAAACCGGGATTCGTACAGTAGGCTCCTGACTTTACATAGTTGTCATAGTAAGCCAGCCGGTGGAGCACATAGAAAAGCAGGGCGAAGGTATGCTGCGCCACCGCATTCGTGGAATAGCCTGCCACGTTTTTTACCTGGATTCCATGGGAATTGGTATAGTCAAAATCGATATTATTCATGCCGGTGGCGGTGAGAGCCACCAGTTTCAGATGGAATGCACCGGAAAGAGTCGCTTCATTCATCGGAATCTTGTTGACGATGATCACATCCGCATCCCTGATCCGCTCCGGAACCTCCTCCGGCTTTGTCAGTTCGTAAAAGGTCACATGTCCGAGCTCTGAAAAATAGCTGAGATCCAGATCATTGCCCAGAGAACCTTTTTCTAGAAAAACAATCTCCATAATTCTCCCGTTTTTTAAAGAAGGGCACGACAAGACAACCCTGCCGCACCCTCCTGTTTTTTTCAATTACAGTCTTTTTAAGAGCTCTTCTCTTTCTTTCTCGTAGCCCGGTTTGCCAAGGAGAGCAAACATATTCTTCTTGTAGCTCTCAACGCCCGGCTGGTTGAAGGGATTTACTCCCAGCATGTAGCCGCTGACGCCTACTGCAAACTCGAAGAAATAGAACAGCTCACCGAGAGTGTACTCATCCTGCTTCGGGACATTGATCATCAGGTTGGGCACCTGACCATCCGTATGGGCAAGAATCGTGCCGTTCATGGCACTCTTGTTGACAAAGTCCATATCTTTGCCAGCCAGATAGTTCAGACCATCAAGGTCTACCGGCTCTTTGCCGATGGTGATGGTGGCTTTGGGCTCGCCCACATTTACAACAGTCTCAAACATGATACGCGCGCCGTCCTGGATAAACTGACCCATGGAATGAAGATCTGTGGTCAGATCTACGGATGCGGGGAAAATACCCTTCTGGTCTTTACCCTCGGACTCGCCGTACAGCTGTTTCCACCACTCGGAAACATAATGCATGCTCGGCTCATAGTTTGCCAGAATCTCAACGGATTTTCCTTTGTTGTGAAGGATGTTACGGATTGCTGCGTAGAGGACTGCGTCGTTCTCCTCGAAGGGAGCGTTCAGTGCTCTCTCTCTTCCTGCTGCTGCGCCTTCCATCAGTTTGGTGATATCAGCGCCGCTGACAGCGATCGGAAGAAGGCCTACAGCGGTCAGTACGGAGAAACGGCCTCCTACGTCATCAGGAACAACAAAGCTCTCGTAGCCTTCCTCTGTTGCCAGATTCTTCAGGGCTCCCTTGGCCTTGTCGGTGGTAGCATAAATTCTCTTTGCTGCCTCTTCCTTACCATATTTCTTCTCAGCCATTTCCTTGAAGATACGGAAAGCGATGGCCGGCTCTGTGGTGGTACCGGATTTGGAAATAATATTTACAGAGAAATCACGGTCGCCGATCACATCGATCAGATGCTGGAGATAGGTGCTGCTGATGCTGTTTCCGCAGTAATAAATCTCCGGCGTTTTCCGAACCTCTTTCGGAAGGTTATTATAAAAGCTATGACGCAGGAACTCGATGGCAGCTCTGGCTCCCAGATAAGAACCGCCGATGCCGATCACTACCAGAACGTCGCTGTCGTTTTTGATCTTGTCGGCAGCTTTCTGGATTCTTGCAAACTCTTCTTTATCATAGTTCACCGGAAGGTCGATCCAGCCGAGGAAGTCGTTTCCAGCGCCGCTTTTCTCCACCAGGATATTTTTGGCGGTCTCAGCGATGGCCTTAATGGAAGTAATTTCATTTTCGCCAATGAACTGCATTGCTTTTGAATAGTCAAATGTAACTCTGTTTTCCATGTCCATTACTCCTTTGTGAATTATATACTTACCACTTTTTCTTATTTTATCAAACTTACCGCACAGATTCAAGTCTATTTATCAGCGAGAGAGTAACTATCCGGGAGCCACTATCCCGCGAGGTGTTTTGGCATGAATATGCCAAAATCCCGAGAGTTGCACGCAAAAATCCCATCGCCAAAGGCGATTTTCATTGGATTTTCGCTCGTAACTGTGAAGATACTGAACAGTTACGATAGGAATTCCTTCAGCACCTCCCGTATGATACGTTCCTGCTCCGCCGGGTCCATGTTTTTGAGGATTTCTGCCTTCCGCTCTTTCTCCGCCTCCGCACCGGCCGCTGCTTCCCCTACGGAGGCACGAATCCGTGAGAGATCTGCCTTGAGATCCTTCTTTTCCTGCTGCATTTTGACGGCTGCCTTTTTATTTTTTCGGAAGGGAAGCTTGTCCGCTGCCGCAGCGGCCGTCTCAAGAGGAGCAAAACTCTGCTCCCGGCTGCCGTTCGCCTGTTTGCTCTCCTCGGAAAGGGCCGGCTGACCTTTTTCCGGGGAAGCAGATTGTTTGCCGTTCTTCACAACTGCCGCCGTGTTTCCGCTGTTTTCCAGCATATCAAGAAGACCGGTCTCCAGATAGGAACGGCGGTAACGAACGTCCGTAAGACCATAGATCAGGCCCATAACTGCCGCTGCAATGCCCATAGCCCAGAGATAATTCTGCCGCAGGGCTACTCCCATCCGAAGATTTCCTGCATAATAATAGCCCACAAGGCCAAGAATCAGACTCAGAACCAGAGCCACAGCGCCTGTCCGCCGCCACTGATGCAACGTCCGGCCCAGATGGCGGTACTGATAAAGGCTCCTCTCAATAAAAGCCCGGGTATTGACGCTTCCGTCTCCCATTCTCTTCAGGAGGCCATACCTCTGCCGGATCTGACGGATAAACTTTCCTTTGGCTGCCCGCTCATTTTCCATATCTTTTGTCATCCTGCTGTAGATCCCCCAGAGCCAGATCTGGCTTATCACACCAAAAAAGCAAAGAATCCCGATTCCATAGAACAGTAAGTTCTGCTGCATCACTGTCTGTAACATATGAATCCCCCTTTTGAAATGCGGTAACTGTTCAGGAGCCACTGTCCCGCGAGGTGTTTTGGCATGAATATGCCAAAATCCCGAGGTTTGCACGCAAAAATCCCATCGCCGAAGGCGATTTTTGTTGGATTTTTGCTCGTAACTGTGAAGATACTGAACAGTTATATGAAATGTGATTGTCCTGCACCAGAAGAGCCGGTCTTTCTTCTGATGCGGAAGCTTGCCCCGCGGGCAGCGGATATCATGCCCCGGTCGTAGGGCCATTATAATCCATCCCAAAACTTTTGCAAGCATTTTCGTTTGACAAAAAACGCCTCGAAAAGGGGTTCAGGTACCTGAAGAAATGGCTGAATAACCTTAGATGAGCTCCAGGAAATGCTCAACCAGCTTCACGCAATGCTCTGCGGCCTGGGCCTCGAAGGTCGGATAATCCATGCTGGCGCTGTCATCGGCCTTATCGGAGATGGCACGAAGTACCACAAAGGGAACGTCGTTTAAGTAAGCGGCCTGAGCGATGGCTGCACCTTCCATCTCGGTGCAGTAGCCCTGGAAGTTCTCGGTGATGCGATTCTTTACCGCTTTGTCTGCGATAAACTGATCGCCGCTGACGATTCTTCCGCGGAATACCTGAATCTCAGGATTTACCTCATGGCAGGCTTTCTCAGCCAGTTCCACGAGTCTCTCATCTGCCTTGAAAGAAAAGGTGTCCATCTGAGGAATCTGTCCCAGCGGATAGCCGAAATTCACGGCGTCCATATCATGGTGAACCAGGTCTGTGGAAACCACAATATCTCCGATATTGATCTCTGCCTTCAGGGAACCTGCGATACCGGTATTGATGACGGTATCTGCCTTAAAATCATCCACCAGGATCTGGGTGCAGACAGCCGCATTGACTTTTCCGATGCCGCTTCTTACCACAACAACCTCTTTTCCGCCGAGAACGCCCTCACAAAATTCCATATGGGCTTTCTTTACGGTTCTTCTCACCTTCATGTGCTTTTTGAGGGTCTCTACTTCTACTTCCATCGCTCCGATGATACCTACTGTACTCATGTAAAACTCTCCTTTATCTATTTTTCCTTACTGATTCACTCGTCTATTCGTGACAGCTTTCAGTATAACTGAATTTCAGGGGTTTGTACAGAGTCAGACGCGGTTGATATGAAGGATATACGAGCGGTTATAGAGGCTCTTTCCGGTTTTGGGCGCGTACTCGACCATCAGGACCGTGTCCTTTCCAATAGGAAGGACGCCTCCATTTTGCAGCTTCTTCGCCGTTTTCCAGACGGGGCCGGTCTCCTGGCCTTTGTAGTTGTAACGGATGCTTACGACTTTATAATCGGAAGGAAGGGTAATCAGGAGCCTTGCCTTCTTCTGAGCGGTTTTGATACGCACTGCCCCTGTTGACTGATTCAGTTTCCTGGTAAGATCAAGCGCTCCAAGCTTCGCGCTTTTCACAAAATCCGTGCGGAAAGTCACCTTGCAGGAGAGACGGTAAGTCTTCCTGTTCTGCTTCACGGTAAAACTTAAGACCGTCTTTTCCCCATTTTTCAGGGAACTGGCGGAGAGATAGATCTTCTTATAGGGAACGTCCGCCACCGCTTCAATATGGCGGTTGCTGGATTTGAGGTTGGTAATCACTGCTTTGGAGGAGAGATTGCCAAGGGCAAGTTCCCCCGTGCCCAGAAGATCATAGGAGACGATGTTTTTCCGGGTCATGGGATCATGGAAAGTCTGCTTCTGGAAATAGACCGTTTTTGTCTTTGTGCAGGAAGGCTTTACCGCTGCCGCACGAACGTTTCCGAAAGGCAGGACGGCAAAAAGGCAGAGTGCCCATAAAGCAATCATGAAAAATCTGTATTTTTTCAGGTGTTTTCTCATAAATAATTTCTCCTTTTTATCCGCCGGAGGCTTCCAGATAGGCCAGAATCCCGCTGCAAAGGGCATGGGCCACCTGTTTCTGGTAGTCTTTCGTGGTCAGCTTTTCCGCTTCCTCATAATTGGAAAGAAAACCGCACTCGGCGATGACCACCGGCGTTTTTGTTTTTTTCAATATGTAATAGGTATTGTTGGCTTTGATCTCCCGGGGCCGCGTGATGGAAAGTTCCTGATTCAGGGCTTCCTGGAGGCAGGCCGCCGCCTTCTGGCCTTCGGAAGACTGCGCATGATAGAAAACCTGGGGCCCCCGGACAGATTCTGCCGGGTAGCTGTTCTGATGGACGCTGACAGTCAGCTCCGCTCCGGCCTCGTCAATGATCGCGCAGCGGGCCCGCATATCCGCCTGTTTTTTGTTCTCATCTGATTCCTGATAAAGGCCGCCTGCATCGGACCGGGTCATGACCACCTGGATTCCGGCCTCCTCAAGACAGGCTTTCAGCTCCTCCGCAATGGCCAGATTCACCTCTTTTTCACGGGCTCCGTTAATGCCGATCTTTCCAGGATCGCTTCCGCCATGGCCGGCGTCGATGACCACCGTAGCGGTCACGGCCGCCTGTTTTTCTTTTGTCACGGCCTCCCCGGCTGTCTTTTGTATACCCCGGGTGAACAAAAGGCCCAGCCCGGCAAAAAGAAGCACCCCAAGAATGGTCTCCATACTGATTTTTTTCACGCTTTCCGGCTCCTTTTTCACGATATCCAGTCTTTCCAGTGTATGAGAGAGCCTTTTCTTCTTAGAACAAAAACGGGGAGCCTCCGTGCAGAACCAGTCTTCTGATCCCGCGCGAAGCGCTCCCCTTCTATTTATTTGATATTTGTACTGATCACATCCCAGATGCTGGACCGCTCAAATCCCAGTTTCCAGGCCGCAATTCCTGCCAGCTGATATTCCGGTATGAGCTTGGCTTTGAGCTCCATGGAAGCCTCATTTTCCAACCAGATCTGGTAGAGCGCGCCGTCCGGATCATGATATTCCGCATAATCCTGACTGGTCTCGTCGCTCCAGTTGGCTGTCACACCGTTCGCCTCCAGCGTGGAATCCGCCGTATTCATACCGATAGCCTCGCTGCTAACTTCCCCGCTGGTATCCGTCTTCCAGAGTCTCGTATAAAAAGGCACACCGCTGATGATCTTATCCGCCGGAACGCCCTCCGCGATCGTGGACTCGATGCCCTCTTTTTCAAAGGAAAGGGAGGCAACGGAACCCGGATCGGAGCCTACATAGTGCTCGTCGTAGCCCATAATAATGAAGTAATCCACGACCTCTGCCTGCTCTGAGCGCTGATAGTAAGCGCTGAAGTCTCTCGGAACCGTATTGTCTGAGGAGAGTACAAGGTTATTCTTTCTGCACTGAATGGAGAGTTCACGGAGGAACTCAATGTAAGCGTCTCCCAGTTCCTCACCCAGATTCTCAAAGTCAATATTCAGGCCGTCCAGCTGGTACTCCAGAGCCGCCTCAATCAGCTGCGTCGTCAGCTTCTCTCTGGCTGTGGTGTTGGTCAGGACTTCCTTCATATCCACCTCCTGGTTGAAGTTATCCACCAGGCCCCAGACTTCCAGGCCTTTCTCATGAGCTGTCTCCACATAGCTGCTGTCTGCCAGGGAAGAAACGGTTCCGTCCTTGCTGGCTACTGAAAACCAGGTGGGAGAAATCGTGTTGACGCCGGTCATGGACTCGATGTCCGAGGATAAAGCATAGTTGGAATCCATATTGCTGATCTGATGCCATACGAGATTGATCGTGTAATCCTTCTTAATTCTCGTGTATTCCGGCTCCGTAAACTCATTGGAAATCGTCGTCTCCGTCATAGAACCCAGCCTTTTGTTTCTCACATAACCAATATAACCGTCCGCCGTGGCAATCTTGGTCCAGTTCTCCAGCTGTTCCAGGACTGTCACCAGATCGCCTTTAGCTACTGATGTCAGAATCGGGCTCTTGACACCGCCCTGATAGCGGACGTTCTCGTCGCGTTTGACTTTCGCCTGCTGGATCGTTCCCCATTTGTAAGTCACGAGAATACGATCCGGCTCCTGAAGCGTCTCATAAGTCATATTTGTGTACTGTTTCACGAAATCTGCCTCGATGTAAGGCGTCTCTCCTTCCAGTCTCACAATAATCTGATCAAAGGATTCTGCCTCGTCGGAAACCGTATATTCCGCTCCGCCTGCCGGGATCTTGATTACATCCGTCGGCGTGGTATAGAGCATGAGCTGATTCGTGGAATCCCAGTAAAAACGGCTGTTTAAGCTGTCTTTCACGGTGTTATAATTCAGATAGGGCACACCATCCACCAGCATGCTCATCTCGCCTGCCACTTTATCCTGAAGGATCACGGGCACCTGGCCTTCCCCGGTGATTCCGTAATATTCCGCAGAGTCCATCTTTTCGTCTGTGGGAATGTATTTATCTACAACTTTGCTGACAATCAGAATTGCCGCAAGAACTACGATCAGTACCGCTGCTGCCACTACGGGCAGTATTTTTTTCTTCATTCGTTCGACCTCCAGCCCCTGTTATCTTTATATCTGTACCTACGAATTGCTCCGCTGCAAAGCAGCTTCCGCAATTCTCATTATATCATACTAGAGACTGCTGCGAAACGACCAAATTCGACTTTCATCAGAATAATTTACCAAGTCTGTCTGCGAAGGGGACGCTTTCACCTGGATTTTTCGTCTTTGTCGATGCAGTCGAAGGCGATATCTGTTACTTTATCAGAAGCGTTTCTGATGTAATCCCGCATGTAACTGTTTCCTTCTCTGGCGCAGCATGCCCTGGCAATCTCTTCGGGCGTACTGGGTACACCGTCCAGCCAGAGTTGGATACCTGCTCCGTCATAATAGGAAAGTTCGCTGTACAGTTTAAACTGCTCGTCACGGTGCTTTCCTGAAATCGGTCTCACCCCTTTCTTTTCACCGCCGAAAATGGATGTGCTCTCTGTGATATATTACTTTCCTGTTGTCAGTCCAAAAATGGCTTGTATTTTTGCAGGCTGACGGTTCCATTTCCATACAAAGCGGTTTTCTTTTGTATCAAGAGAAATGAAACGGAAAATAGAAAAAAACAGAGCTGGAGCGGGGCTGAAGGTCATTTTGTCATTGTCTGTTCAGTTGTAAAAAAATCTTGGAATAAGCGAGAGGATATCTCTCACAGAATATAATAGAATATAAATAGAGGTCCATTTCAAATCTCTTACGGGTTATTATACAATACAAAGTTCTGTTTTGCAAGCGTTTTTTTGATTTTTTTAATCTTTTTCCACTCATTTACTTTACACAAAGCGTCAGAACGGTATATAATGATATAACCAGTTTAAAAAAATAAAATAAAAAGCAAGGCTATGCAAGCTTGCTTGCAATAGACTGGATTTTTATTTGTCTCAACTTTTCTCAAAAAGTCAGGATGTGATAGAATGAAAATTGAAAAAATCAACGACAATCAGATACGCTGCACCCTCACAAAAGAAGATCTTTTAAGCCGGGAGATCAAACTGAGCGAGCTTGCTTATGGCACAGAGAAGGCAAAGAGTCTTTTCCGCGACATGATGCAGCAGGCCGCCTACGAATTTGGTTTTGAGGCAAACGATATTCCTCTGATGATCGAGGCAATCCCTCTTTCCTCAGATTCCATCATACTCATCATCACGAAGGTGGAGGACCCGGAAGAGCTGGACACCCGTTTTGCCAAGTTTTCTCCCCAGCAGCCGGGCGATACGCCCTTTGGCAGCTCCCCCATCGCTTCCAAGCTGGAAGGCGCCGATGATGTGCTGGGTCTTTTCAACAAGATCCGCAATGCCAAGAAAAAGGCAATGGAGCAGTACAACGCTGAAAATACCACCGAGGAAACTGCGGAGAAGGAAGCGCCCGAAACCGCTCCAGCCGACACCGCAGCCTTTAATCTGACAAGGCTTTACCGGTTCCGGGATCTTGATACCGTGATCCGCGCCGCCCATATTCTGGAGGGCCATTACAACGGAGAAAACAGCCTCTACAAGGACCCGCTGACCAGAGAGTACCATCTCATCATCAGCAAATCCGGCCACACACCGGAGGAGTTCAACAAGATCTGCAACATTCTCTCCGAGTATGCAGGCAACCGGAAATATGTGCCCACGATGCGTGCCTTCTATCAGGAACACATGGAAATCATCGTGAAAGACGAGGCGCTGCAGAAGCTGGCGCAGCTGGCATAAGAAACGAAAGCGACATAAAAAACAGGAAGAAATCTCCATCTGAAAGATTTCTTCCTGTTTCTGTTTTCAAAGATAAATTACTCAGCTTTTGCTTCCTGAGCCTGGCTCTCAACGAAAGCGTTTACTCTGGTGACGAGCAGATCCGGCTCGATGCCGTGAACGTATGCAGCTTCCTCAACAGACTCCATCTGAGCGGACGGGCAACCGATGCAGTGCATTCCTGCTGCCATCAGTACTGCTCCCATATCCGGTGCTTCATCTAAAATATCGCCAATGATCATTTCTTTGCTGATTTTAATCATGATCGTGTACCTCCTTATTGATTTTGTCACAGATATTTTTCATTATAATCTCTTTCTTTGTTTTTCGCAAGGGACAAAAGAAAGAAATACAAAGATTTCACTTGTATATTTCGAGCAAATGTATTAAAATAGCGGTAAGGTTCAGAGCGAACCAATACATGTACATTTACAAGGAGGTAAATAATTATGGCATATGTAATTTCTGATGAGTGTGTATCCTGCGGTTCCTGTGCAGCAGTCTGTCCGGCTGACGCTATCAGCGAGGGTGATGGAAAATATGTAATCGATGCTGACGCATGTCTGGATTGCGGTACCTGCGAGGCAGAGTGCCCGAATGAAGCTATCCATCCGGGTGAGTAATCTCCCGTTTCTTGGATAGAAGCTGCCTCTGATGCGTGGCAGTTCTCTTTCCCTTACCGCCTGGTGTTTTCCCGACACCAGGCGGTCTTTTTTTGCCAACAGTCCAGTGCGCAGCAAAATGAAGAGGCAGATTATGCAAATTTGTTTGCAATAATCTGGATATTCATTTTGATATGGGCGGGACGACGCTGAGTCCCAGTGGGACTCGTTTAGCGCGGACCGAAATGGAATGTAGACCCATAAACCCTCAGACAGAAGCTGCGTCAACGTCCTCTCAACAAATCTGCGTACCGTACAACCATTCCAGTCAGCACAGCTAAGCTACTCTCCTTACTGATCTCTCTCCACTCCCGGCGGTAGTGTTCCAGCCAGTTTTCCAGTCTTTCGGCCAGTTTCCGGCCTTCTTCTTCGGAGCGATCCATGAGCCAGGCTCCGATCTCATTCCAGATACAGATTCCCTCTCCGGTCACAGCAAAGAGCTGTACGACAGCTTTTCTTCCGGCGCTCATATAAGGTGTGCAGGCATAGATCTCTTCCAGGGCTTTTTTCACCTCTCTGTTGGCTTTTTCTGCCCGTTCCTTCGTGTATTTCCGTTCTTCCAGAATCTCCGCCCGGCGTTTTTCATCGCCTTCCATCCAGTTTACAGCCTGAGACCACTGGAACATCTCATTATCGGAAAAATGAGCAATGCCGCTCACGATTTTTCCAGAGGTATCCCCGTAGGCCAGTCTGGAAATCGCCTCGTTGATCTCATCAAAGGAAACTTCCTCCGCATTCCAGCTGAAAGCAGCTCCGTAAAGGATGCCCGGAATACTTAAGCGGTAATCATTCACATGACCATAATCGCCCCAGTCGGTGTTCAAAAGACCCACAGCCCCGTACTTATGGGCGTGACGGCACATGGCCCGGTTGTTCCGGTAGGCAAAATCGAGCAGCGGCATCCACATATTCCAGCCGCAGACGCCCGGGCAGGCATACTGGGTAATTCCACTCTCGGCAATGGCCTTGATGGCATCCTCGGGCTGATCCGGCGCATAGCCCCAGTTCAGGCAGATGGTCTCCTTCGGAAGCTCCCCGCAGCTCTCCGGCCAGCGGTACATGATATCGCCCCAGAACATCGGCACACAGCCCTGGGCCACCAGATGTTCGCAGAGGGCTTTCACATGCTCCACATAGAGCTGGCGCTCGCCTTTTTCCTCAGCCAGAGCCTTGCTTCTTCCTTTTCCCAGATCGAAGGTCTCATCCGCGCAGATATTGAACTTGTTCGTACGGAAAAGCGGGCGGTACTCATCGATCAGTCCCTTGATAAAATCCAGAGCATCCGGATGGGAAACGTTCAGCGTGTGGTGCTGGCCCGCATAAGTGTAGCTGTAGGGGATTTTCTCGGAATCCGGCAGTTCGCAGAGCTCGCAACAGGTCTTGGTGCTGAGAATCCGGTACATATGGCCGAAACTGGAAAGGGAGGGCACCAGCTCGATATGGCGGGCCGCGCAGTAAGCATCCAGCTCCATAATCTCCTCGGCCGTCAGCGGGGTATCCTCTCTCCAGGCCTCAGAAAGTCCCCGGAAAAGATAGGTATGCTCGATGTAGAGCTGCCACTGATTCACTTTGAACCGGCAGAGCAGATCTGCCACCTTTTTTAAATAGGAAAGCTTCGGCACACGGCCCCGGGAGCAGTCCATATAGTAGCCGCGGTTCTGAAGATCCGGCCAGTCTGTGATGGAAAGGCAGGGAAGAACCGCACCGTGAAGCTGAATTACCTGACAGAGGGTCTGTACGCCGTTGCAGAGCGCCTCGTCGCTGCCTGCCGCCAAAGAGATCTTATCCTCCTCAATGGCCAGCTGATAGTGATCTTTTTCGAGCCTCTGATCCAGGCACAGGACGATATCTCCGCTCTCCGTCGGGCGCAGCGCTCTTAAGATATCCAGAGAAAGACCCGCCTCCTCCTCAAGTTCCTTCTGAAGCATCTGTGCATAGAGAAAGGCTCCCGGCTCTGTGCCGCAGAGCACAATTTTTGTCTGGAATCCCGGCAGAAAATCACCTGTATGATATTCCATCTGTTTCGGATTTGGAAGAAATTCCATTGTTTTATCCTCTTTTCTTTTTTTGCTCATCATGCAGACAGGCTTCCCGCATATCTCTTCTGAAAGAGACAGCGGAAAGCCTGTCTGATATGGTAAACTGATTTTAACTTTTTGCTCCTGTCATGTCAACTGCGGATTTCTTTTTTCTGCGAAACAGCCGGAAAAGGCCTGGCTCTCTGGCCGCTGCCACGAGGGTTCCGTTTCTCTGATGGAGACGGATCGTCTCGTCCAGGCGGCGGAACCGTTCTTCCTCCTTTTCCTCCTTAAGCTGCATCAGCACGTCCATTCCATGGATGACCGAATCGGAGATCCGGTTTTCCAGTTCCTCGTTGTTCTCCTTTAAGGTCTGCCGAAACAGGGAAGTCATGATAGTTTCAAACTGCTGAAACCTGTCCAGATCCGGATTCAACGGGAAGACTGTGATATTTCCCTCTGGCTCCGCTTTCTCCTTCTCCTGCTCTGCCAGTTTCTGCTCCAAATCGATGATCTCGGCAGAAGAATCTGCTTTTCGTTTCTTAAGCTCCGGCAGCAGTACCTTGATGGCTTTCAGCTGAAATCCCCGTTCTTTTAGTTCCTTAATATTCTGAAAGGTCTGAATATCTTCCTCGGTATAGTAACGATGCCCCAGTTCCGTTCTCTGGATCGGAAGCCCCAGCTCCTCCTCCCAGTAGCGGAGGACGTGAGGTTCTGCCTGAACGACTTTGGCTGCATCAGAGATCAAATACCTTTTTTCATCCATGAAATCTTTCTCCCCTTCATGTTCATTCTTGCACTTACAGAATCAGTGTAACACATTTTCCGCAGCATGAACACGAAAAGAAATCGCAAGATTCGCTAAGAAAAGCAGGTTCTCAGTCGATTTTTCGGAGTGTAACCTTCCCGGGCAGGCCCTGAGAATAGAGCTGTACCTCATCCTCCCATAAATCTCCGGTCTTTAAGAAGGTGTCCGGTCCATAGCTTCCCCGGTAAGAAACCGGCACATGGAGCGGGCCGAAGGTGTTTCTTCTATTAAATACCATCTCGATACTCTTAAGGCCCGTCATGGCTGCCTCATAGGGAGCAAAGGCGATGATCTCATCCGTATCTCCGTGCAGCATGCACACGGCTGCTGTCATCTCGTCAAGAGTGACCGATACCTTTCCTTCCACGGGCTGATCCAGCTCATAGGTGATCGAACCGGAATAGAAGGGCAGACCCTGCGGCACAATATTACCGGCATGAAGTTTATCCGGAAGGCTGATGAGATGAACCTTCTCCTCCACGCCTTTTCCGGAGAGCTTCACTCCGAAATCGCCCAGCAGGTAAATGGCCTCCAGACCGCTGTCTTTTCCATAGGAATAGGTGACTGTGATCTCGTTTTCTCCCTCTTTCAGGCAGGACTTCCCGGCAAGGAACTTCGAGAAGGCCGTATCGATCCAGAAATCTCCCTCTTTTTTCAGCAATGTGCCGTTGAGCCGGACTTCCGTATGCTCCTCCGCCTCGACAGCCAGCTCCAATCCTTCAGGAAGCTCGTCGATCACAAAATGGAAGACATTTTTCACAGTTCTTCGCTGTTTCAGTTCTTCCTGATAATATTTCTCAATATACCAGGGCTGCATCATTTCGCCGCCTCTCCAGGGATAGCCCAGGCGATCACGGATCAGCCGGTCTTCTTTTAAGACATCCTCGTCCTTTGCCACGCACTCGTCATCCAGATAAACGTCCGCCCGATCCAGAGCTGCCACGTTTTTCTCGGAGAGCTTGTAGGAAAATTCCTTCTGCTTCAGAAGGTTCTCACCATTTTGCAGCACAAAAATCTTCTCCTCTCCGGGCAGTAAGGAGAGACAAAGCTCTGCCTTTCCGTCTGAAACCATCACTTCGCGGATTTCGCCGGTTCTCGCGTTCCACTCTTCGACTCTTCCTTCGCCGTTCAGGGTAAGAGAAATGTCGTTTGCAGAATGATCCCTGTCCATATTCAGGAGAATAAAGGTAATCATATCCTCTTTCCGATAGCTCTGGATATAAACCTGCTGGCCATGATTTTCCAGCTGGTAAAGAGGCGCCTCCAAAGCACAGCTCTCTGTCACCGCTTCTTTGGTGAAGGGAATCTTCTCTGCGTGCTCCATCAGCTCTGTCATTCTCTCATCCGGCTCTGCATGGATCATCTCCGGCACTTTTCCGGCAACGATGAGCTTGCCGCCCTGAGCCGCAAACTCCTTCAGAAGCTTCCAGGTGCTCTCCTTCACAGTCTCCACACCAGAAAGAAGGACCTTGTCATAGGTGCAGGAACCAACCTTTAATTTTCCATTTTCCACACTGCCATGACCGGCCAGAATCCGCTCCTCGCCATAGTCAAAGTCAATACCTGCTCCCATCAGCATCCGGAAGGTTTCCTCATACTGTCTCTCAATGGCGGAAATTCCCTCATCGTTGCTCTGAATCCACTGGAAGCAGCCGGTGTAAGTCCGCGCCCATACCGATTCGATAGGATTCATGACTAAAAGCTTACAGTCAGAGGGCGTTCCGTCCGTAGCCACATGGAAACGTGCAAAATAATCCTCCATGTAACGATACTGTTTATACCAGGCGGACTGATAGAAAATACTTGCCGGGTAATCTCTCTTATTCTCGCCCTTCATCGTGTACCAGGAAAGATGCGGGCAGAAGAGGTTGATTCCCATCAGCGCCTGCCAGTCTCCTATGGATTTATAATTTTCAAACTTCATCTGCCAGCCCGTGCAGCCGAAAAGCTCTGTGAGCATCTTTTTCTTATTCAGCTGATGTGCTACGGAACTCAGCTGTTTGGCGATCCACCAGCAGCTGGTTTTCTCGCCCAGAAGGTCGATTCCGGGGATATCCATATATTCATAGCCGGTCATCAGAGAGCCCAGCATACAGGTCTGGTTGGAAAGCGTATCCTCGTGAAGAAGATGGCCGGTAAAGAGCCAGCCGTACTCCTGGCAGCGGTCCTGGATCTTCTTCAGGAAATTTTTCAGGAAGAAATCCTGTACCAGCTCCAGATAATCCAGCGTTACGCCGGAAAAGGTTTTGCCCTGTTCCCGCAGGAAAATTTCCGGAAGGTGCTCCTTCAGATCATAGCCGTAACGCTCCCTGAAGGCGCCGAAAAGCTCATCCGTGTAGGGTATGGATTTCTGATTTCCCTCTGAGAAATCGCACAGGAAAGCGCCTCTGTGGGGCTCGTCCGTGAATACTCCTCTGACGCGCTCCAGCGCATCCTTGGAGAGTTCTTTGTGATATTTATCATGGGTTGACGCCAGATAATCATCCACTGCACTTGCTTTCATCGTGTCCAGATAGGTAGCGCCGTTATAGTTGTCATTCAGTTCGGATTCCTCCAGCGTGATCGCCAGAATGGTTTTTCCTTCCTCCGGTTCCCCGCCCTCATAAACGGCAAGCTCCCGGTACTCATGGCCTTCCAGGATGCACTGGTAGGCAGCGATCATTTTTTCCTGATTTTCCTTCAGGAAAGCGTCGCCCTCTGAAGCTTTCAGGATGTGAAGCTGCAGACGGTGACTCCGGTTTTCCTTCTTCTGAGTCACGATGCCTCCGGCACTTCCTGAGGGCCAGCGGTCCTCGTCATAGATCCAGAGATCGAAGTCGATTTTCTTGCCGTACTCCAGGCATTTCTCCACGATCCTCATCCACTCGTCGCCGAGATACTCGGTAGCCAGGCCGACTCTCGAATGCATAAAAGCTCCCCCGAAGCCCATTTCTTTTAAAATATCGAGCTGTCTAAAGAGCTCCTTTTCCTCCATTTTTCCGTTCCAGGACCAAAACGGTTTGCTTCTGTAGTCTGCGCCAGGATCTTTAAAAATTTTTTCCCAACTTTTTCTGTTCATGTTTCCCTCCACTGTTATTGCCCCATTTATAGTTCTCATTACACGAGTAACTTGCCGCCAGTATACCCCCTTTTTCTCCCTGTCGCAACGCACGTTTTTTTAAGTTTTTTATAGAAAAAAAGCTCCCTTACACGGTAAAGGAGCTTTTCTTTCTATATGATATGCTTACTGCTGGGCTGCCAGCCATGCATCCAGCTGTTTCTGGTTTTCCTCGATGATCTTGTTGATGCCTGCTTTGTCCAGTGCATCCAGGAATTCCGGATAGGTGGTGTCGAGATCAACGGTACCGTACTCGAGCTGTGTCAGATATTTAGAGATGACGCTCTTCACGGTTGCCTGCTCGGTGCTGAGCTCGCTGGCGTTGAATTTGTAGCCGTGTGCTTTGGAGGTATGAGCGACTGCGTCTGCCAGATAATCTTTTCTCTCCTGGTAAACGGTCTCCGGATCGCCGTTATCCTCGGTGATGTACCAGTCACTTCCGTCGCCCCATACACCGTACATGTTGGTGTAAATAGCGCCGTCATTATAGGAGATCACGCCATTGTCTTTGTCAACCATGGTGTAATCCACGCCTTCCTCACCGTTTGCAAGGATGTTGGAGAACTCCGGATCGGTGAAGAGAAGGTTCAGAACGCCCATTGCTTTTTCCGGATTCTGTGCATTCTTGGAGATGAAGAACAGAACGCCGGTGTATACGTTGGTGGTCATATAGGTCGGGCAGAGATCCAGCTGAACAACCTCAGAACCAAGAGTGCGCTCTTCACTTGCTCTGGTACCCGGTGTGCTCATGCCGATGTAAGTAGCTGCTCTTCCTGCCTCAAAGAGTTCGTCGCCGCCCTCTGCGGAGGTAGCTGCGTCTTTGGAAATATAGCCGTCCAGATACCATTTCCGCATCCAGTCGAGATATTCCTTGTACTCATCTGTTGCGTAGAGGTTTTCTACGGTGGTGTCATTCAGAGGATCAACGAGAACGCCGCAAGACTCGCCGGAAATGCCCAGGTTATCGTAGTTCTTTACATAGAAGAAATTGGATTTTGTCCGGTTTCCGGAAACACCCAGCGGTGTGTAATCCGGGCATTTCTCTGCGATCTGTCCCAGGAGGCTGTCCAGATCGTCATAATCCAGATATCCGTCCGCATCCGCGTCGATGGAGCTGGTATCCAGCTGATCGTATACATCCTTACGCATATAGAGGGCGCCGCCGTTGCCCGGGCCTGCGGGGATGGTCGGAATGCCGTACAGCTTGTCGTTGTATTTTCCTGCGCTCAGGAAATCTTTGTCTTTGTCCTTCTCGATCATATCCTGGCCATATTCTTGAATCAGATCGTCCATCTCCATAAATGCGCCCGCATTGATCATGGAAAGGTAATCCTGGAAAACGGTGCAGATGATATCGGTGTCGTTTCCGTTTGCAAACCACATGTTATACTTTGTGGCCTGATCTGCGAAAGCTACCGGCACCAGTTCTACGGTGCAGTTGATTTTTTCCATCGCATAGGCGCTTAAAGCTGCCTCGATACGATCCAGACCTTCCGGCTCGGTTCCGCCGGTGATGTAGGTCATCTTTACAACGCCAGGAGCCTCATCAGCCTGAACGGTAAGGGTTCCCGGGATCACGCTTCCTGCCAGCATGAGAGTTCCCATTGCTGCTGCCAGCACTCTTTTGGTAAGTTTGTTTTTCATAGCTTGTCCTCCTTTAAAAATAAATATTTTTTTACTCGCTCTTTATATAATCTCCCTTCTGCGGGAGCATTATATCGTTATCCTTTCACCGCTCCGATCGTGATACCTTTTACAAAATATTTCTGGAAGAAGGGGTAAATACAAAGCATCGGCAGAATTCCGATCACCGCGATGGCCATGCGGGCCGTCAGGGCAGGAATCTCTGATTTGTTGATCGCCAGTCCCATGTTGGATACGGAATTGATGGCGATGATGTTATTGTTGATGGCATTCAGCACATTTTGGATGGAATAGAGAGAAGTATCATCCAGATAATAAAGACCGTTGGTCCAGTTGTTCCAGTAAGACAGCGCCAGCATCAGACCGATGGTCGCCATGATGGGCTTTGACAGCGGAAGCACGATGGCCCGGAAAATCATCATTTCACTGGCTCCGTCCAGTTTCGCACTCTCGATAAGGGATTCCGGAATGCTGGTAGAAAAATAGTTCCGAACCAGCATGACATGGAACGCATTCATCAGAAGAGACGGGATAATCAGCGCCCAGATGGTATTGCTCAGGTGCAGGTATTTCGTATATACCAGGTAGGTCGGCACCAGACCGCCGTTAAACAGCATGGTAAATACCACAAAGAAGTTCAAAATTCTGCGGCCCGGAATCTCCTTTGAGAGGCCATAGCCCAGCATGGAAGTCATGGTCAGACCCACAGAAGTTCCGACGACTGTGGTAAAAATGGTGATTCCATAGGCTCGGATGATCATTTTGCTCTGATAACTGATGTACTTATAGGCCGCCAGGCTGAACACCCTCGGCACAAAGCTGAAGCCATATTTCAGCGCTGCATTTTCTTCTGTCAGAGAAGAGGAGATCAGCAGGATAAAGGGCAAAACCGCCATCAGGCTGAATACGATCAGAACCACATGGGCCAGCCTGACCATTCTTCTTTCACTTTTTCCAATCATTGGCTCTCCTCCTTTAAAACAGTGCGCTTTCTTTGCTGTATTTTCTCACAACCGCATTCGCGATAACGACCAGAACAAAGCCTACAATCGACTGGTAAAAGCCTGCCGCCGCTGACAGTGCGATATTTCCCTGCTGCATCAGCGCGTTGTATACATAGGTGTCAATGGTCTGGGTCACATCGTACAGGGCTCCGGAGTTTCTCGGAATCTGATAAAACAGTCCGAAGTCGGAGTAGAAAATGCTTCCGATGTTCATAATCAGCAGGGTAATGATGGTCGGTTTGAGGAGCGGAAGGGTGATGTAGCGGATCTGTTTCCATTTCTTCGCTCCGTCGATCTTTGCCGCCTCATAGTATTCTTTGCTGATTCCTACAATGCTTGCCAGATAGATAACCATCGAAAAACCGATGTTTTTCCAGATATAAACAAGAAGGATGATGAAGGGCCAGTATTTTTTCTCCTGATACCAGACAATGGGCTCGATCCCCAGCTTGCTTAAAATTCCAAGGTTGATCAGACCTGTCTCTGAGCTTAAGAGTGCGTTTACCAGGTATCCGCACACAACCCAGGAGATCATGTAGGGAAGCAGGATCAGGGTCTGATAGATCCTGTTGGCAAATTTCGACGTGATCTCGTTCATAAAGATCGCCACCATGATGGCCACGACGGTTCCGATCACGATAAACAGAATGTTATATCCGATGGTATTTCGTGTCATCGTCCAGGCTTCATCCGAAGAAAACAGATAAGTGAAATTGCTGAAGCCTACCCAGTCACTTTTCAGAATTCCTTTTCCCCAGTCAATCCGTTTGAAAGCAATGACCAGACCAAACATCGGCGCGTAGTTGTTGATCAGCAGATAGATCAGTCCCGGAAGCATCATCGCGTAAATGGGGATCAATGTTTTCCACTTTATCTTTTTCTTTTTTTTCATAAAGTCCTGCTCCTCTCGTCAGCTAAAATAAAAACTGTTACTTAAGAGCTCTCACTCCCTGTAACAGTTTTTATTATATCGGCACTTGATTCCGGAAAATAGAACTTTTCCGAACACAAATGGTAAAATTCCTTACTTTTCAACACTCTGGCTGTATTCTCTGGGCGTCACACCGTATTTCTTCTTGAAAAGCTTCGTGAAATAGCTGTAGTTATCATAGCCGCACTCATAGGAAACCCGGGAGATCGACATCTGCCCGGCCTGGATCAGTTCCCTGGCCAGAAACATCCGCTCCTCCAGAATAAAATCGCTGATGCTGACCCCGGTCTCCTTTTTGAAGATTTTTGTCAGATAATCGGAGGAAAGGTAAAACTTCTTGGCGATGGTCTCCACCCGCAGCTCTTCCTTCAGGTTTTCGATGATGTAGGCCTTTACCTGCTCGACCAGGTCTTTTCTCGGAATGTTCTCTTTCTGGCACTCCTGCCCGATCTTTTTTACCCACTGTCTGCCAAAGGCCTGATATTTGTCATTTTCCTGGGTGGTGATGATCTCCGCTGCCGCCTCAGAAAGCTTCTGCTCCAGCTCTTCATAGATGAGAGGCTTCACAATGTAAGCGCGGCACCGTAAGGAAACCGCTCTCCAGGCGTAATCGAACTCCTCATGGCAGGTCATGATCATGCAGACCGTTTTCTGGTTTTGGTATTCCACCCATTCGAGGAAATCAAGGCCCGAGCCGTCGGGCATCTCGATATCGCACAGGACGATATCCGCCGGTTCCTCCTGGTATTTTTCCATCGCCACCTCCACGAGGCCGGCCCAGCGCACGGAATCAAACTGGAGATGGTCCCAGGAGACCCCCGCCATGATTCCATTTATGGTTTCTATCTCATCTTCAACGATCAAAAGCTTCATTCTCGTCTGATACTCCCTTCTGCTGTCTGCACGGGATCTCAATCCATACCTGGGTTCCCGCGCCTCTCTCTGATGTAATCCGAAACTGTGCTTCTTTTCCATAGATCGTCTGGAGTCTGTGGAGACAGTTCAAAATACCCACATGCTCACCCCGGCTGTCCCTGATGGTCTCCTCCCGCTCGATTTTCTCCAGAATCTCTTTTTCCATGCCTCTGCCATTGTCGCAGACAGAGATCCGAAGCTTCTCCTCCTCTTTTCTCACAATCACGAGAATCTCGATCTCCGTATCGGCTTTCAGGGCATATTTCGTGCTGTTTTCCACAAAATTCTGGATAATAAGGGGCGGAATCAGCTCTTCCATGAGCTCCTCCTCCACGTCGTAGACGAGATAAAAGGCGTTGGGATAACGGATTTTCTGCACCTTATTGTAAGCCTTGATAAAATCGATCTCGGAGCGCACCGTCACAAGATCCGAGGTATTCCGAAGCGAATAGCGGAAATACTTCGAGAGGTTGAGGGCAAACTCCTGAATCTCCGCCGTCTTTCCACTGACCGCCAGGCTGCTGATCGTATTCAAGGAATTTAAGAGAAGATGGGGATTGATCTGAAGGCGCAAATTCACCAGCTTTTCTTTCTCCATGGCGATCTCGTGCTCGTAAATCTTAATCTTTAAGTCCCTGCTGTAGTCCAGTACCCGGTTGAAGGCCTGCTCGATCCTGGAAAACTCCTGGGTATTGGAAAATCTCGAGATTCGGTAATCGATATTTCCCCTCAGAATCTCCTGCATCGACCAGGAAATCCGGTTCATCGGCTTCAAAAACCACTTGTGGATCAGAAACCAGAAAATCGGGAAAAGGAAAAACAACAGGATCGAGCCGTGAAGGAGCGTCCGCTTCCAGACCGCGATTCCATTGGCCACATCCGCCTCGGAATAGTACAAAAGAAGGCTCATATCCATACTGGCGAAATCTTCCCGAATCACATTTTTATGTCTGATCTCCCCGTCGTTCAGAAGAACCGTCTCGGAACCCTCCTGAAATTCCAGGGCCAGCACGCCTCCTGCCATGCTTTCTCTGAAGAGTTCCTTGAACTCCTCCAGATTTACCACAAAACCGATCTCCAGGAAACTGTTTTTATAGCCGCAGATCAGATATCTCCTGTCCTCGTACTGAATGACAAAGGGTTTTTCCTCGTCCTTCCTTTTCACGATCTCCTGTTTCAGAAATTCTTCCGTTTCCAGGTCGATCTTCGACCGCTTCTTGGGCATATAGCAGTCGTCGTTTTTGAGAACTCTCACATAAAAACCGGAGATGTTCGGAAAATAATCTTTGATCTTGTCCAGATCGTCCTTCAGCCAGATTCTGGCCTGCTGATAGTTCGTCGTGCTCTCGTCAAACTGCAGGCCGACATAGCTGTTATCCTGAAAAAGAAGCAGCTCGATGTAGTTGATGACGCTCTCCATACCTGCATCATACTGACTGACCAGAATCTTCATGTTGTTCTGCCGGGCGTCGATGATCTGTTCCTGGGCCTCCTCCGTGATCGTATAGCTGGCGGCAAAAGCGAGCCCCATGGCCGGGACACTCATCAGAAGAAATAATAACACAATCTGGAACTTAAACGTCCGAAAATTTAATTTTTTCATCGTTTTATAAGGATCCTCCATCATTTTTTGAATATAGCACAGGGATGTTTTTTTGTAAATATCTGATTATTTTTATTCTTTTTTTGCCCTGTAATTATATGTTCTGCTCTATTCGTTTCATTTTTTTGCTCTTTTCAGACAATATTTTGCTTTATTTACCCAGATAAATATGCTACTATTTCATCAAAATGCCGAACTCAAAGCAATTCAGCCAAATTTGAAGGAGGACTTCACTATCATGCTGTATCCAAACAGTCATACGCCTCATCTTCAGAAGGAACTTTTTGAATCACCCACCAGTGAATACCGCAGCACCCCATTCTGGGCCTGGAACGGAAAGTTAAATCCGGAAAGGCTCTCGGAACAGATCCATTTTTTCAAAAAAATGGGATTTGGCGGTTTTCACATGCATGTCCGTACCGGCATGAGCAGCCCTTATCTGAGCGAAGAGTTCATGGGCTATATCCGTTCTTGTATTGATGAGTCAAAAGAGAATCACATGCTGGCCTGGCTGTACGACGAGGACCGCTGGCCATCCGGAACTGCCGGTGGACGCGTAACCGCCGGAAAGCCGGAAAATGCCCGCAAATCTCTGCTTTTTACCACAACTCCCTACCCGGAAGAGAGTCTTCGGAAAAGTCAGGCCCCGGAACCCGGCCGCGGTCAGGATAACATCCGTCAGGAAAACGGTGTTCTTCTGGCCATCTATGATGTTGCCCTGAATGCGAACGGAACGCTGAAAGACTTTTCTTTCACAGAAGAAAACGCCCCGCTTTCACCCGGCTATGTCCGCTGGTACGCTTACATGGAGCACGCCTCTGCCGATCCCTGGTTTAACAATCAGGCCTACAGCGACACCTTAAATCCGGAGGCCATTGATGAATTTATCCAGCTGACCCACGAGGCCTACTACCGAAGCGTCGGTTCCTCCTTTGGCAGCACAGTGCCCGCCATTTTTACGGATGAACCCCAGTTTACCCCCAAACAGCCTCTGAATTTTGCCACAGAACAGACCGATATTTTCCTTCCCTGGACAGCGGCTCTCCCTGAAATCTATGAGGAAATCTATCAGGAAAATCTCCTCGAACATCTCCCGGAGCTTTTCTGGGAACTCCCGGAGGGAAAGCTTTCCGCCGTCCGCTGGCGCTTTGAAAACCTGGTAACGGATCTTTTCGTAAAGACCTACTGCCGCAAAATCGGAGACTGGTGCAGAAATCATAACCTCCACCTCACCGGCCATATCATGGGCGAAGGCTCCCTCTACGAGCAGACCCAGGCTGTAGGAGACGCCATGCGCTGCTACCGCGCCTTCGGCATTCCCGGTATCGATATGCTCTGTGATTTCCACGAGTACACAACCGCCAAACAGACAGCTTCCATCGTACACCAGAACGGAGCGGAAGGCATGCTCAGCGAGCTTTACAGTGTCACCGGCTGGGATTACGATTTCCGCGGCTACAAGCTCCAGGGCGACTGGCAGGCAGCCCTCGGTGTCACGGTCCGTGTTCCTCATCTCGCCTGGATGACGATGAAAGGGGAAGCCAAACGCGATTATCCCGCCTCCATCAGCTATCAGTCCCCCTGGTGGGAGGAATTTTCCATGATCGAGGATCATTTTGCCCGCTTAAACACCGCCCTCACCCGTGGAAAACCTGTAGTCCGCGTCGCTGTCGTCCATCCCATCGAGAGTTACTGGCTTGCCTGGGGCCCGGAAGATCAGACGGCTCTTCTCCGCGAGGAAATGGACCGGCAGTTTAAAGAGCTGGCAGAGACGCTTCTCTTTCACACCATCGACTTTGACTACCTCTGCGAGGCCGAGCTTCCCTCCTTCTGTGAAAAAGGTGGCAATCCCTTAAAGGTCGGAAAAATGGCTTACGATACCATCATCGTTCCTCCGGTTCTCACGCTTCGCTCCAGCACGATTCAACTTCTCACTGCTTTTGCCAAAGAAGGCGGAAAACTGCTTTTCCTTGGAAGCTGCCCCACTTATGTGGATGCTTGTCCATCCAAACTGGTGGAACCACTCTACCAGATCAGCCGACACCTTGACTTCTCGGAAAATGCCCTGCTTTCCGCTCTTAAGGAGGATCGTTTTATGGATGTCCGCCGAAGAGACGGCCAGTGGGAAAACCGGCTGCTTCACCAGCTTCGCCGGGAAGAGAACGGCGATCTCTGGCTCTTTGTCTGCACCGGAAAAAATCCGGAGTCTCCGGACGTGGATCCCTCGCCCTGGCTCCGTTTCGTTCTGAACGGGACTTACGAAGTCACCTTATACGACACCCTCACAGGAAAGATCGAAAAGCAGACCGTTTCCTACCAGCACGGCACAACGGTTCTCTGCCGCTTCTGGCATATCCATGACAGTATGCTTCTTCTGCTTCATCCCATAGAGGAAGTGCCTGAAACGAAGGCTCCCGCCATTTCCAGGGGCGCTGGTCTTTCTGTCGATCACCGTTTCGGAACTGTTGATGTTTCTTTGGGTTCTCCGAACATGCTTCTTCTGGATATGGCAGAATATTCCTTCAACGACGGCGATTTCTACTCCGAGGAGGAACTGCTCCGTCTGGACAACAACGTACGCCAGGAGCTCGGCATTCCCATCCGCCGGAAGGAAGTCGTGCAGGCCTATCTCCTGGAGCCGGAAACCTATCAGAATTTCCTGCGGCTCCGCTTCCGCATCGCAAGCGAGCTGCCGCTCTCCGGTCTCAAGCTCGCCCTGGAGGAGCCTTCTCTTGCCGAAATCTCGCTCAACGGCGAAAACGTAGAGAATACTCCCGACGGCTTTTATGTGGACCGGGATATCCGGACCCTTCCCCTTCCGGATTTTCAGGAGGGAGAAAACATCCTGGAACTTCGGCTTCCCGTGGGAAGAACCACAAACCTGGAATATTTTTATCTTCTCGGAAACTTCGGAGTCCGGGTCAACGGCACGAAAAAGACGCTGACCGCACCGGTTTCTTCCATCGGCTGGGGGGATATCGTCGCCCAGGGCCTGCCTTTCTATACCGGAACCATCAGCTATTTTACCAGAATACGGTCCGAGGCGGAATTTACGCTTCGCGTTCCCCATTACCGAGGCGGCGTCATCAAGGTCCTGCTTGATGGAAAAGACTGCGGAAATATCGCCTTTTCTCCCTATGCCCTCACGATTCAGACCGAGCCCGGAGAACATAAGCTGGAGCTTCTGCTCTATACCAGCCGGTATAATGGCTTCGGTCAGCTTCATCACACGCAAGGTGTATATTTCTACCAGAGTCCCAACTCCTGGCGAAGTGCCGGGGATCTCTGGAGTTATGAGTATCACTTCCGGCCCTCCGGTATCCTAAAATCGCCGGAGCTTATGGGAGCGGTCTTCCTCGATGAGAAGGGGGAGGTGCGCCGCTGCAGCGCTTATCAGGCGATGCATATTACAGATCAGAGTTAAAGTGAAATAAAAAATGGCTTCTCTCCACTCCGAGCCGTGCCTCAGCTCCATTCCGCTTCGCTTCATGTCGCTGACGGGCTTCGCCCTATAAACGTCCAAATAAAAGACCTCACTCCTGCAAGCAGGGTGAGGTCTTTCATATGTCCGTTTGCACGGCTCTACTTTTTCATATTCGCGAACTTCGTATAATTCGGCAGCCATACGAGTTCAACGGTTCCGATAGGGCCGTTTCGCTGTTTGGCGATGATGACTTCGGCGATGTTTTTCTTGTCGGTGTCTTTGTTGTAATAGTCGTCTCGGTAGAGGAACATAACCACGTCGGCATCCTGCTCAATGGCTCCGGATTCTCGAAGGTCGGACAACATCGGACGGTGGTCGGGACGCTGCTCTACGGCTCGGGAAAGCTGAGACAGGGCAACTACAGGGACGTTGAGTTCTCGGGCCACGGCTTTTAAGGATCGGGAAATCTCGGAGATCTCCTGCTGGCGGGACTCGGAATGTTTGCCGCCGCTCATCAACTGCAGGTAGTCGATGATGATGATGCCTAGATCGTGCTCCAGCTTGAATTTCCGGCATTTACTCCGAAGCTCGGCAATCGAGATACCCGGTGTATCATCGATAATCAGGTTGGATTTTCCGACCACAGCGGCTCCCTCAATGAGCTTCGCCCAGTCCTCATCGGTAAGGTTTCCGGTTCGGAGGGCCTGGGAATCGACCTTGGATTCCAGAGAGAACAGACGGTTTACGAGCTGTTCCTTTGACATCTCAAGGCTGAAGATCGCGACGGTCTTTCCTTCCTTGAAGGCCATATGCTGGGCCACGTTGAGGACGAAAGCCGTTTTTCCCATAGAAGGACGGGCCGCGATCAGGATCAGGTCCGAAGGCTGAAAACCGGAGGTCTTGTAGTCCAGATCGATAAAACCGGTGGGAATACCCGTGACGGTTCCCTTGTTTTTGGAAGCTTTCTCGATCTTATCCAGGGCATTTAAGACGACCTGCTTGATCGGAACAAAATCGCCGGTGCTCCGGTACTGGAGAAGGTCAAAGATCTTTTTCTCCGTCTCTTCGAGAATATCCTCCGTTTTCTCCCTCGCGAGATAACAGGTATTGGCGATGTCCTCGTTGACCTTGATGAGCTTGCGGAGCATGGATTTTTCCTGGACGATCGTGGCGTAATGGCGCACGTTGGCCGAGGTGGGGACTGCATCCAGAAGGTCTCTGACAAATTCCAGGCTGCTGATCTCCGGCGGCACATCTTTTTCCCTCAGGCGCTCCTGCAGAGTGACCAGATCTACCGGTTTTCCCTCATTATAAAGTTCCAGCATGGCGTCGAAAAGGACACCATACTGGCTCTGGTAAAAATCTTCACTTGTAATGACTTCCGAGGCTGTCATGATCGCATCCCGGTCCATGATCATGGAACCGATGACGGACTGCTCAGCCTCCACGCTATGGGGCAGAACCCGTTTGATCAGCGCTTCTTCCATTCTCTTAAGCCTCTTTTACATGAACCTTCAGCTCAGCAGTTACCTTCGGGTGAAGCTTGATCGGAACCATGGTCACACCCAGAGTACGGATCGGGCTCGGAAGCTGGATTTTCTTCTTGTCAAGCTCCAGATTGATCTGCGCCTTGGCTGCCTCGGCGATCTCCTTGCTGGAAACAGAACCGAAGGTCTTGCCGCCCTCACCGACTTTGATGGAAACGGTGATGGACTTCTCAGCGATATCAGCTGCCAGAGCTCTGGCCTGCTCCAGGATCTCTTTTGCCACTTTGTCCTCGTTGGCCTTCTGAAGCTTCAGATCGTTGATATTTTTCGCGTTTGCTTCCACGCCGAGTTTCTTGGGAAGCAGCATATTTCTGGCGTATCCGTCACTTACATCGACGATCTCGCCTTTTTTTCCAAGAGATTTTACATCTGCTGTTAAGATTACTTTCATTGTTAGATCGCTCCTTCTTCTGTCATTTTTGTCAGAACTTCTTTTAATTTATTGATGGCTTCACTCATGGTCACATCGGAAAGCTGAGCTCCGGCGATATTCTGATGGCCGCCGCCGCCGAGACGTTCCATGATGATCTGCACGTTGACTTCATCAATGGCTCGGGCGCTGAAATAGATTTTTCCCTGAAACTCCGTCAGTACAAAGGAAGCCTTGATGCCCACGATGTTCAGAAGCTCGTTGGCCGCCTGGGCGCCCACCACGGTGGGACTCTCCAGATTTTCGCTGGGGCAGCGGGAAATCGCATACTCATGCATGAAAATTTCCGCCCGGCGCACCGCCTCTGCTCTTGCCCGGTAGGAGGTGATATCGTCCCGGAAGAGCTTGCGGACTCTCGTCACATCGGCTCCGCTCCGGCGAAGGAAGGCTGCCGCCTCAAAGGTACGCACGCCTGTTTTTGCCACAAAGTTGTTGGTATCTACGATGATACCGGCATAAATACAGTCCGCTTCCACGGTTTTCAGCCGCACATCGTCTGTGAAATACTGGAGAATCTCTGCCACCATCTCACAGGCGGAGGAAGCGAAGGGCTCGATATAGGAGAGTACCGCATTCTCGATGACATCGCTGGAACGGCGATGATGGTCGAGAATCACGATGACTTTCGTCATATTCAGAAGGGATTCACACTCACAGAGGGACGGGCGGTTCGTATCCACAACCACAAGAACGGTCTGCGGATTGACAATGGCCTCTGCCTGCTCGTGGGTGATAAACATATCCTCGTCGAAATCCCGGCTGTTGCGGAACATGTTGACCCAGGGCCGGATAGAACTGTTGATGTCACCCAGCACGATGTGAGCCTTCTTATCCAGCATTTTTGCCGCCCGGTAAATACCGACGGCTGAACCGAGACTGTCGATGTCGGTGATCTTGTGGCCCATGACCACGACTTCCTCGCTGTTTTCGATAAATTCCCGGAGCGCCTGAGCTTTCACACGGGCCTTCACGCGGGTATTTTTCTCCATCTGCTGGGATTTTCCGCCGTAGTAGGAGATCTTGTCGTTCTCTTTTACTACCGCCTGATCGCCGCCGCGGCCAAGAGCCAGCTCAATGGCGATTCGAGAAAATTCATAGTTCTGCTGGTAACTGCCGCCGTTGATGCCGATACCGATACTTAAGGTCACGCTCATCTCGTTTCCGATATTGACAGCCTTGACCTCCTCCAGAAGAGAAAAACGGTTGGCCTGCAGCTCCTTCAGATATTTGTTCTTGATGACGATGAAATATTTGTCCGTCTCAAATTTCTTAACAATGCCGTCATAGTTGGAGATATACTTCGTGATCTTTCGATCGATGAGAGCCACCAGCAGAGAGCGGCGCACCTCCTCCACGCTGTCCAGGGCTTCGTCGTAGTTATCCAGATAAATCAGTCCCGGAACCATTTTCTGGTCCTGATTTTCCTGAATATAGTGGTTCAGCTCCGTATTGTCAAAAAGGTACAGCGCAATGACATAATTCCTATCCTGGGGAATCTCGATAATATTCACCGCTTCCTCCAGGCTCTGCACGGAAACGCGCTGAAGGCGGGCACAGAAATCTCTGTCCTCATAGTGGATCTCGATCTCTTTTACGCCTTTTAAGCCCGGCATGGTGCCGCTGTGGATCTCCGGAAAAAGGGTTTGGATGTTTTTCCTGTAGTCTTTGTCTTTTCCCACGGTAAGGGAAAATTCCTCGTTCATCCAGATGAGCCTGCCATCGGAATCCAAAAGAGCATAAGGGATGCTGAACTCATCCAGAAGGGTCTTCTGTACCTGGCCGTACTGGGTGGCAAAGGAGATCAGATCATTAAGGATCAGAGGCCTGTGCCGGAAAATCAGAAGCAGTGACAGCACCACGAAGAGTGCCAGAAAACCTGACACAACGAACCCGGCTCTGATGGAAACAGTATAGACCACCACGTTCATGATTGCCATGATCACCAGGAAGACCACCGGCCACTGCATGTAAGACTTCAGTTTTCCCTTATATTTGATTTTCGTCTTTTTCATATCCAACTCCTGTATACAGTCGCAGAAAGCCAGGCCTCCTGCGTCTGCCTGATACGTTAATGGATGCTTACTTTCCAATCATACCATTTTTTTGAGAGTTATGGAAGCTTAAAATCCTTCTTTTGATAAATACCGGAGGATTTCACGGAAAACCTGCTGTTTGCCGGTCTCGTTGAGGATCTCGTGGCGCATGCCGGGGTAGAGATGGCCTTTTACTTTCCGGTAGCCGACTGCCTCCATCGTATGGATGGCCTCCCCGAATTTCTTCCGGCTGCCGATACAGGGATCCTCCTCGCCTCCGATGAAAAGGATCGGGAGGTCCGGTTTCGTCACCCGCCAGTCTTTCCTGTCGTAGGTACGTTTCATCAGCTCAAAGAGCGCCAGATAAGCGTCCGCAGTAAAGGTAAAGCCGCAGAGTTCAGAAGCCGCATAGGCCTCCACCACCTTCCGGTCGGAGCAGACCCAGGCAAATTTGTTTTTCTCATCAGCAAAGCGGGCCACATAGGGGCCGAAGGAAATGGACTCGATGAGACTGCACACATGGCGGCCGCCAAAGAACAGCTTCGCCGCTTTTGCCAGGAACTCGCCCATGGGGCGGCCCGGATTTCTGGAGGGAGAACCGCAGACGATGAGGGCATCCACGCAGTCGTCGTGCTCTTTCACAAAGCTCCGTACGGCCAGGGAACCCATGCTGTGGCCGAAAAGGATCAGCGGGAGCTCCGGATATTTTTTGTGAAGGGTCTCGTTGATGAGATAAATGTCCTCCAGAAGGGCCTCTGCGCCGCCTCCGTACATGTAGCCTAAGTCCCGTTTGTGGCGGACACTGGCCCCGTGGCCTCTGTGGTCATGAATCACGGTGAGAAAGCCCTGGGCTGCGAGATACTCCATAAAGGGCTGGTAGCGCTCTTTGTTCTCGCTCATGCCGTGAACCAGCTGAACAATACCGCGTAAGGTTCCTTCCGGAACGACTTCCAGCACGGAGAGCTCCAGGCCGTCAGCCCGGGATTTGATGGTTTTGTGGATGACATGGGTCATAGCAAACACCTCCTGTATAAAACGAAAGCGCACCATCCTTCGATGGTGCGCTGCTCATGCATAGATGAATTAGTCCTGAACGTAGGGCATCAGTGCAAGATGACGTGCTCTCTTAATGGAAACAGTCAGAGCTCTCTGATGTTTTGCACAGTTTCCGGTAATTCTTCTCGGAAGGATCTTTCCTCTCTCGGAAACGTATCTTTTCAGTTTGTTAACATCCTTGTAATCGATCTCGTTGTTCTCTTTGCCACAGAATACGCAAACTTTCTTTCTTCTGCGTCCGCCTCTTCTCTTCATGGGAGAATCGCTTTTCTCTGCTTTATTGTAAGCCATGGTGGTAACCTCCTTTTCTTAGTCGAACGGTAACTCCTCATCAATGCCGTCCGGAATATTCATAAATCCATCACCGACTGCTGCACTGGGTGCAGGCTTTGCTGCCGGTGCCGGGGCAGATGGCTGATAATCGCTGTAACCCCCGTTACTGCCATTCGCCATGGATGATGCTTTGCTCTCCGCAAACTCCTGGTCCTCTACGACAACGTCTGTCGTATAAACCTTCTGTCCGTCCTTATTCACATAGCTGCCGGTCTGAATACGGCCGGTGACTACCACCTTCATTCCCTGATGAAAATACTTCTCAGCGAACTCAGCACTGCGTCCGAAAGCCACACAGGGGATAAAATCTGCGGTGGCTCCGTTATTGTCCTCACCTCTTCTGGTGAATCTGCGGTCAACAGCAAGGGTGTATCTGGCGATGGCCATGGAACTGTCCCCTGCGGAATAACGAACTTCAGGATTTCTTGTCAAGCGCCCCATTAAAATAACTTTATTCATGGAATCTCCTTCTCTCAGTCAGATTGATTTATGCTTCAGGTCTGACGATCAGGTATCTGAGAACGTTATCCATGATGCGTACACGTTTCTCCACTTCTGCCGGGCATGCAGCATCAGCATCAAACTGGATGAAGTAGTAGTAGCCCTCTCTCATTTTCTGGATCTCGTAAGCAAGTTTCTTCTTGCCCCACTCGTCCACGTTGGTGATGGTACCGTTGAAACGCTCAACCAGTCCTTTCACTTTCTCGAGAGTAGTTGTTCTAACGTCGTCTTCAACCTTTGCGTTCAGAACCAGTGCTAATTCGTATTTGTTCATGCTCTTCGCACCTCCTTATGGTCTCTGGCCCCCTGACCCATGCAGGGAACAAGGAAAATAATATATCACAGTTTTTAACTATAACACAGAAAGGATTTTATGGCAAGCACTTTTTTCGAAAAGAAAGGAAAATGACAGCGCTCTTCCCAGGTGCCAGAGATTCTTCCACAACAAGGGCGTAGGCATTTCCGTTTGCCGGAGTGCTGGTGGTCCTGATTAGTTTCCCGCAACTCTCTTCTCCTCTGGCACAAGGCCGTTTCCAATCGTACGGCTTCGGAGGCGGAACTGCTTTGGCGTGATCTGATAATGTTTCTTAAAGGTCCGAATCAGATGGCTGCAGTCCGCGAAACCAGTCTCGGCGGCGATATAGTTCAGGTCGTAATCGGTGAAAAGCAGGAAATTTTCCACCTTGTTCAGCCGGATGAACTCGATATACTGCTTGCAGCTCTGGCCATAGTATTTCAGGAACATTTTGGCAAAATAGGAATAGCTCATGTTGTAATGGTGAGCCAATTCTTCTATATTGATATTCTCCTGTGAATGGCGGTCGATATAGACCAGGATATCCTGAATCCGGTTCTCCTCGGTCTCGGAGGAAGCCTCCAGATCCAGCGAAATTCCCTGGCAGTGCCAAATCCTTAAGATCCTCAGCATCAGAGAAGCAAAGGAGGAGTAAATGCTGGCATCATAAGCATACTGCTTCTCCCGGTATTCCCGCTCCACATCCTCGAAAAAACCGCCAAGGTCCACCCCCGGCAGGTCTTTCGGCGTAAAAAGGATCGGCGGACAGGGCAGCGCACCGACTCTCCGAAAAGCAAGGTTCAGATCCGGCAGGTAGCTTCCCGTCAGCCGAATCCGGTTCATGTTGAACTTGATGCAGAAATAGCGGAACCTTTTTCCGCCGTCGGCGTAGATGGCATGCACAGCCTGGGGCGGGAAGAACATGACGCTTCCGGCCTCCACCCGTTTGCAGGCATCGTTGCAGGTCACAAGAACGGACCCTTCCTGCAGATAAATGACCTCCATAAAATAGTGCCAGTGGGCTTCCACGGGAAGATGAACATTTTCTGTGGCACAGGTGAATGCTTCAATGGGGGAGTGCAGGATGTCGCTGTACTCAAACAGATTTTTCATTGGAGATAAGTCCTCCTTTATACGCTCAAGAGAATAGAAATATTCCATTTTTCGATAATCGGATTATATCACATCCGCAAAAAAATTGATACGATACAATGACCAAAAATTAAAAATACCTATTGGGGAGGCATGCGTTATGAAACAAGAGACAAATCCATTCCCGAAAACAAAGCTCCAGTGGCTCTGGGAAAATATGAAGGGCTGCCGCGGAATTTACTTTGTGGGAATGGCCGGCACCGTGGTCTACAACATTTTACAGCTGACCGTGCCGTACTTTTCCGGAAAGATCGTCGATCTTTTCCTCACAGGAGAAAACGCCCGGGAAAACTTAAGCACCCACCGGGATCTTTTTTACCAGCTCATCCTTGCGATGGTGCTCTTCACGCTCCTTCGCTGTGTCATCGTCTACGGCGTCTGCATGATCTACGAGCATGTGTCCCAGACCGTCCTTTACCGGGTCCGGAACTACCTCTATGACAAAATTCAGCGCCAGGATATGACCTTTTACAGCACCTACCGCACCGGCGATCTCATGACGAGACTCACGGGAGACCTGGATGCGATCCGCCATATGGTGGCCTGGATCATCCGCATGGTCATCGAGTCCTTCTCCCTCTTCGCGGCGGCTGCCATCTTTTTCCTCTATACCAACTGGAAAATGGCCCTCTGTCTGCTGGTGATTGCCCCCTTCGTTTTCTGGATCATCTACCTGTTCCGGAATAAGGTGGCACCCATGCACGCACTGCTCCGTGAAAAACTTTCCCAGATGAACACCTGCGCCCAGGAGAACATCTCCGGAAACCGCGTGGTGAAGGCTTTCGCCCGGGAAGATTATGAGATTGAAAAATTCGACAAAGCCAACCGGGATTTCTGCGAGACAAACAAGGCTACCGCTATGGTCTGGCTGAAATTTTTCCCCTATGTGGAGACCATCGCCAACCTGATGCCCCTCGTCATGCTGGGTGTGGGCGGCGTTTTCCTCATCAAAGGCCAGCTCACAATGGGCGAATATGTGGCTTTCTCCGGCCTGATCTGGGCCATCGCCAACCCGATGCGTCAGATGGGAAATATCATGAACGAGTTTCAGCGTTTCTCCGCCGCATCCAGAAAGGTTATGGAGCTTTACTATTCCGAGCCGAAAATCAAGGATCATGAGGATGCCAAAGAACATCCGGACCGCTTCGACGGAAAAATCGAGTTCAAAAACGTTTCCTTCCAGTACGAGGACGGCGACCTGCCGGTGCTCCATAACATTTCCTTTACTGTAAATCCCGGTGAGACGGTAGCCATCATGGGTGAAACGGGCTGCGGAAAAACATCCCTTATCAATCTGATTCCCCGCTTCTATGAGCCCACAGAAGGAAAAATCCTCATTGACGGCACTCCCGTGGAAAATTTAAGGCTCCACGATCTGCGCCGCCACATCGGCCTCGCCACCCAGGATGTGCTCCTCTATTCCGACACCATCGAGGGTAACATCGCCTACGGCGACGGTTCCATCAAGATAAATGACGTGGTAAAATTTGCCCGCTACTCTTCCGCCTCGGATTTCATTGCCAAGATGCCGGAAGGCTACGATACCATCGTGGGCGAGCGCGGAGTCGGTCTCTCGGGCGGCCAGAAACAGCGAATTTCCCTGGCCCGGGCCCTGGCGATCCGCCCTTCCATCCTGATTCTGGACGACACGACCTCCGCCGTGGACATGGAGACTGAAAAGCAGATCCAGCACTCCCTTAAGGAGCTGGATTTCCCCTGCACGAAGGTGATTATCGCCCAGCGAATCTCCACAACCAGAGATGCCGACCGGATCATCGTGCTTCGGGACGGCTACATCGAGGAAAGCGGCACCCACGAGGAGCTGCTCGCGAAAAAAGGCTACTATTACGAGCTGGTCAAACTGCAGACCGGCCTGGATGAGCTTTAAGGAGGTGGAAAAATATGGCAAAAAATACTTACAAGCAGGATGAAATTCTCGAAGAACCATTTGACATACGTCATCTTCTCAGAGCTTCTTCCTATATTAAGAAATATCAGAAACGGATGATTATCGCCATTCTCTTAAGCAGCCTTGGCGGAGCCTTCGGCTACATAGCCCCGATGATCACCCAGCACGCCCTGGACGTGGCCATTCCGGACAAAAATTTCCGACTGCTTTTTTCTCTGGTAATCGCCCTGCTGGCCCTCTATACGGGCAGCATAATCTTCGTAACGATCCGTAGCAAGATCATGGTAGAGGTGAGCCAGAATATCATTTATGATATCCGGAAAGACCTGTTCGAGCACCTTCAGAAGCTGCCCTTCCAGTATTACGATGACCGCCCCCACGGCAAAATCCTGATCCGCGTGGTCAACTATGTAAACTCCGTCTCGGATATGCTCTCCAACGGACTGATCAACATCGTGCTGGAATCTTTCAACCTGCTTTTCATCGTGATTTTCATGTTCCTGGTGGATGTGCAGCTGGCCCTCGTCGTTCTCTGCGGCGTGCCGATTCTCACAGTTTTCATGATCTGGATCAAAAACAAACAGCGAAAAGCCTGGCAGGCTGTTTCCAACAAGAACTCCAACCTGAACGCTTATCTTCAGGAGAACATTGTCGGCGCCAGAATCACCCAGATTTTCGCCCGTGAGGACGAAAATGCCCAGATTTTCCAGGATCTTTCCCAGGACTGCCGCCGGACCTGGAACACGGCTGTCCGCTACTCCAACCTGGTGTGGCCGGGCATCGACGCGATCTCCGTCTGCGTCCGGGCCGCGATTTTCCTCTTCGGCCTCGTGATTTTCGGAGAGGGAAACAAATCCCTCGGAACCATCGTGGCGATCTCCAGCTACGCTTCCTTCTTCTGGCAGCCCATCATGAACCTAGGAAACATTTTCAACAACTTCATCAACAACATCGCCTATCTGGAGCGTATCTTTGAAACCATGGACGAGCCGGTGACGGTTTCCGACAAGGAAAATGCGAAAGAGATGCCCACGATCCGCGGCGAAGTCACCTTCGACCATGTGGCCTTCTCCTACGACGAGACGAAAAAGATCTTAAAAGACGTCTCCTTCACGGTGAAACCCGGCGAGAGCGTGGCCCTGGTCGGCCCCACCGGCGCCGGAAAAAGTACCATCGTCAACCTGATCTCCCGCTTCTACAACGTGGACAGCGGCCGGGTGCTGATCGATGGCCAGGATATCTCCGAGGTGACGATCCACTCTCTCCGTTCCCAGATGGGAATCATGATGCAGGACAGTTTCATTTTCTCCGGAACCATCGGCGACAACATCCGTTACGGAAAACTGACTGCCTCCGAGGATGAGATCCGCAAAGCCAGCAGAATCGTCTGCGCCGACGACTTCATCAGCCGGATGCCCGAGGGGTACGATACGGAAGTCCGGGAACGCGGCTCTATGCTGAGTCAGGGCCAGAAACAGCTCATCTCCTTTGCGAGAACCCTGCTCTCCGATCCCTCCATCCTGATCCTCGACGAGGCCACCTCCAGCATCGACGTCCAGACGGAAAAAGCCCTGCAGACCGGCCTCAACGCCATGCTTCAGGGACGAACCTCCTTCATCATCGCCCACCGTCTCTCCACGATCCGCGGCTGCGACCGGATCATGTACATTGATGACGGCGGCATCATGGAGACCGGAAGCCATGAAGAACTTATGGCGAAAAAAGGTTACTACTACAAGCTCTACACCGCCCAGCTGGAAGAAGTACACAAAACCGCATAAAAAGAGACTGCCGCCCGGAAATCTTACTTTCCGAAGCGGCAGTTTTTTTGTAACTATTCAGAGCCAAGCAGGTTTTCAGCAAAAAGTTCTTCTTTTACCAGCTGGCCTTCCTGGGGATTGATGATGTTTCCCAGGGCATCTGCCACCCGGCCATCCTCACGCTCGTAACAGCCGGGGATCTCGTTTCCGTTGGCATCCACGACTTTGCCGTTTACCAGCCGGGCATCGTCGTGCATGATGCAGTCGGAATCGATGACCACAAAGACATACCCGGAGGTGTCTCCCGTCTTCACTGTCTCCCCGAGGGTGTGTTTGCAGGCTGTATCCACTTTATGGATATCATAGCCCTGCTGATCCAGCACATAGCCGCCGGGCAGGAGTTTTTCCTCGGCGCTGACGAGAAGCAGCAGATTGTCGTTCTCGTAGGTGTTGAAGACACCGGGCGAAAAGCTGTCCGGGTCCACGGTGCCTTCGTACCAGGTTTTATCGTTAAAATAGTCTTTAAGTTCCTGGGAGAGGAACTTTCTTCCATGGCGGGCGTAGAGTTCGTTCTTGGCATAGCAGACAGCCTGGAGGGAGAGCTTCGATACCTCATCCTGGGTCAAATACCGGGTATCCATATCCGGGAAAATGTACTCGCTGCGAGTGTCGGCCTCGATTTCACTCTCTGTTTCCGTTTCACTTTCTGTCTCGCTCTCCGCTTCCGTCTCCGGTTCCTCCCGGACTGTCGTTGCCAGCTCGTCCTGGGAGAGGGAAAAGAGGTCCACATCGGAGAGATCTTCGAATTTTCCGTCGGTCACATGCTCTTCTGTCTCAGGAGTCTCGGTCACAGACTCTGTCGGGGCTTCTGTTGCAGGCTCCGGCGCAAGTGCCTCGGTAACCGGTTCTGTTTCCGGGGCTTCTGTCGCAGGTGTCTCAGTGGCCGGTTCTGTTGCCAGAGCTTCTGTCGCAGGCGCTTCGGTTTCCGCCGTTTTTGCAGCCTCCGTCTCCTTCGTCTTCTTCTCAGAAGTCTTCCGGGTCGTCTCCTCCCCCGCCACATAAGTGCCCTCCAACCATTTTTTCACGATCTCGTAATCAAAATCCTTCTGATCCAGCTCGTACCCGCCTTCGGCTTTTTCCTTCTTTTCCAGGAAGGCCAGGTTCTCTTTCTCAATGTCACTTAAGAGTCCTTCCACCTCTTTCTCGTCGGAGAGGAAGCCAAAATACCATTTCTGATTTCCGAAATATTCCTTCAATTCCTCCGATTCAAACAATTCGCCATGTTTTGCCAGGATCTCATAGCGGCCGTAGGCCAGGAGCTCAGCCGGGAGGTCTTTTACATCCTCCTCGGTCAGAAGCTCCTTATCCACCTCCGGAAAAATATATTCCTGCTCTTTTCCAGCTGCTCCGGCCATGACCCCGCCTGCCAGAACCAGCAGGACTGCCCCTGTGCCCGGCAGGATTTTTTTCAGTCCTTTTTTCATCTTAACTTTTCACTTTCCTTCTATTTCAGCTGATCGTCTGTCACATAAACACAGGAATCATAGTCGCCTGATGCCTCAATCGCAACTACCTGGCAGCCTGTGATATCCACCTCAAAGCTCTGGGTTCCCGTCATTTTTCCAAAATCAGAGATTTCATAGAGCTGGTTTCCATCTCCGTAGATCTTCACGGAAATGCCGCCCTCATAGCTCGTCTTATCACCGGCTGCGATACTTCCTGAAAGGGTTGTGTAGGCGCCGCCTACATTGTAGGTCACTTTCGCGCCGTCTCCTGCGGCAAGCTTCAGGCAGCCGTCGTGGAGTTCTCCGTAGGAATCCCGGAAAAGTCCGGCGATATAGGTCTCGCCAATGCCATCCACCAGCACCTGCTCAGAGAGCTTCGCGATACCGGAGGAAGCACTCACCTCCGCCCTGGTAAGCTCCGGGTCCATGAGATAGACATAACCGCCGTCATAGCTTCCGGGGTTATCCGTCTCCACGGTCAGAGTCTTCACACCGGAAACATCGACAGAGAAGACTTCCCTGGAATCTTTTCTGGTGAAATGCTCCTTCTTGTAGAGAAGCTTTCCGTCTCCGAAAATCGCCAGAGAGAAATCTGCATTTACAGAAGAACCGCCATCCGTGTCCAGAATTCCGCTGAGGGTCTGATAAGCGCCGTTTAAGGCTACCCGGAAATAAGCATCCTCGGAAGCCCAAAGCTTCACGCTGTTGGGATAAAGGTTGGCTCCGTCATAACCGTTGACGATCTCAGAAGAATAATTTTCCTGCCATTCCAGGCTCGTGAGCATTACGGCCGTGTCATCCACGGGTTCTGCCGCCGTGAGCTCCAGCACGAAGCCCTCGTTCTGATCGGAAAGATCATTCCAGGAATCATCGTAAGAATACATGCAAAGGTAATTTTCATTCTCTTCATAGTTATCCGGCTGGCTGCTGCCCCAGAAACCGTCGGCATTGATGGTTTCTCCGTCGTTCCACTTCCAGATCGTTCCTGCTTTATAGCCTCCCAGCCAGTAATACTCGTAATTACCATCGTCAATGAGATCAAAGATGGCGCTGTTTTCCGCCGCATTCTTCGGCATTGCCAGTGTTCCGCCTGCTGCTTTACAGAAGGCGTCTGCCTGGCTCCAGGTCAGGCCCTGGTCGAAGCGGTAGTATTTCTTATTTTTATAGATCCGATAATCGATGGCCCGCTCTTCCACAGCCTCCGGAAGCTCCGGGAAGGTGTAGCGGTCTGTCACCGGTGCAAGCGTCTCGCTCTCAGCCCGGACCAGTCTGGTATCTGCCACATAGACCACTCCATAGCCATCAATCTCCAGTGTTTCTTTTCCGGTTACATCCAGAGAAAAATTCTGGCCGCCCTGGTAAACATCCAGCTCAGAAATGGAATAAACCTCTGTGCCATCTGCAAAAATCTTCAGAGTTCCTGTGTCATAACTGCCCGTTCCTGTGAGAACCGTTCCTTCAAACGTGGTGTATTTGCCGCCGAGCCAGTAGACAGCCCTTGCTCCCAGGTCTTCCTCCTCGAAATCGTACCAGTTTTCATGGACATTTCCGTAAACATCAGTGTACATCTCGCCTTCGCTGTAATCGCCGTACTCCTCGCTGTCAATCAGCGTCAGATCGCCCAGCTCATCCACGAGCACCGGCAGAGTCTCCGCCGTGCCGTTTTTCCAGAGCTTCGCCTCGTTCAGGCCAAGGAAACCGTTATTATAGCCTCCCCGGTTCGCCATCTTGATCGAAAGCTTACTGATGCCCGTCGTATTCAGCGCGATAGTCTCCGGCGCGTCGGTCTTCTGATAATTGTAGCGGCTGTAGAGAAGCTTTCCGTCACCCCAGATGGCGATCTCAAAGGAAGCGTCGCTCTCCGCGTCGGTACAGGTGCTTAACGTCGCGGTGAAGAGGTTGTAGTTTCCGTCCAGCTCATATTTCACCCAGCCATTCTCGGAAGCATCGAGAACCACGCTGGCAAAATGCTTATTTCCATAGGGATCTTCGAGCTGTTTCCAGATATCACAGTTGTGGAAACCGGAAGCAACCAGATCGGAGAGAAGGTCATATTCTCCGGAGGGGCTTCCCTCGGACACGGGATCGATCTCCAGAACGAAACCGATGTCTTCCTCGTCCGCTGAACGGTCATTCCAGCTTCCGTAGTAGGAATAAATCGTCAGGAAATCTTCGTCTCCGTTATAGTTATCGGGCTGGCTGTCATCCCAGTTAGTCCAGTCGAAGGCTTCCCCGGTGGTCCATTTCCAGCTGCCCTCCCATTCTTCGTCGCTGGCTCCAAGCCAGTACTCGTCGTAAGATGCATCATCGAGAATGCTCTGTACTGCCAGGTTTTCCCTCCAGGAGGTGAGGGTTGCCAGATGGCCTCCTGCCTGCTCGCAGAACTTCTCCGCCTGGGAATAATTCAAAGCGATATCGAATCTTGCGTAGGTGTGACCCTCGTAGACAACGGTGGCTGCTGCCTGATTGGCTGCGCCCTCCGCGATGGTTCCTGCCTGGGGCGTTTCCACGGAAATGGCCTCAACTGCCGCTTCTGTGGTGTTTTCTTCTGTCTCGCCCTCGGTGGCTGCCCCGGTCTCCTGCACGCCGGTAAGATCAGCGACCGCTTCCTCTTCCTGCACATTGGTGCCGTTTTCCATCACATTGTTCTTGTGGTCATTCAGCCAGCTGTTCAGCTTTTCGTCCCCTACCAGGAAACTGGTGTCGGGATCGTAATCATAATTCAGTTTTCCGTCATCTGTCTTCACCACGTTGTTGAATTTCATTCCGTAGTAAATATCCAGCGTTGTCATGGAACGGTCAAACTGCCGCACCGGAAGGCTCATATGATAAACGGCCAGCATCATATTTCCGGCATCGTAGTAATCGCCCTCGTCCCAGGTGACGGTATCGACTTTTTCCAGCACCGGCGTCACTTTGCCATCCGGTACCTGATCCCAGGCAACCCAGCCATACTGGGAAGCATCCTGATTAATCCAGTCTTTCTTCTCATCGAAGGCCGCCTCGATACTTGCCTCATAGGGAGCCAGAAACGCTTTGAGCTCCTCATCCTCCGTGGAGGTGATACCCAGGTGATAATCTCCCAGACTGTCCACGGTGAAGGTGCCGCTTCCGCCAATAAGAGTAAAGCCGGCTCCGACCATATTTACTTCATTATTATCCGTATAGCTCGGAGTGAGGGTAACGGTCACTTCATCGCCATTAGAGAGATTCTCACTGGGATCTGCCATCGTGACAAACTGTTCTCTCCAGGTATTCTTTATGCTGTTGACCGCGGATTCTGCCTCTGTGGCCGCATCGAAATTCTCTCCTGCTGCTCCATAGACTCCGCGCTGCTCTTTTTCAAAAAGCTCGGTCAGGTAAGCAAGGAGTTTTTCCTCGTCCAGTTCAGCCCGGGCATAGGCGCTGCCATTGATGCCCTCGCAGGAAAGCTTCATATAATCTGCAAGAGAGAGGGTCTCCACCGGAATCAGTCCATCCACCGTCGCGGTGACATCCTCATAGATAAAATGAATACCGTATTTCTCAATGTAATCCGGTCCGCTGCAGTGGTAGGTCACTTCGTTGCCGTTCTTCTGGTAATCTTCTCCCTCGTAGATCCAGGACATGTTGTAGATCACAGAAGGAAGGGAGTCTGAAATGTACTCCTCGGCTTCCTCGGAGTTGTCTGCCTTGCGGATCAGTTCAGCCGTCGCTGAGATCAGGCCGTCATAATCCTGATTCAGATACACGGCTCCGAAGCCGTCAAAACCAGAAAACTCTACCTGAACGTAGTCCTTGACGTTTACCTCCTGAACCTTCACCAGATCTTCTACTTTTATCGTCTTGTCGCCGTTTTTCAGCTTCACTTTATAGGCTTTGAGAAGATCTTTGTCCACGCTGCTGCTCACTTTGACTTTGTCGCCGTTGGAAAGGTTACTGTCATCGGAGAGCACGATATCCTTGTAAATATCGTCCGTCAGATCCTGAATCTCCTCCCGCATGCGCTCCGTCAGCGTCATCTTTTTGGAAACCGCGTCGAAAATGGGCTGAATGTCGAAATCAAAGTAAGCCCGGCCATTGCCGTCCACACCGCTGATCGTCACATTCACGCAGTCCATGACGGATACGGTAGTCCCTCCGCCGAAAACACCTTTGATCAGCACCACAGCCAGAACGATGACGGCCACGAGACCGACAATGGCGTAAAGCCCGGTCTTACCGCCCTTTCCGGCGGGCTTGGGCGCTGGCTCCGGCGCTGGGCGCGGAGCTTCCGGTGTCGGAGCCGTTTTCGGTGTCGGCTTGGGAGGCGGATTCTTTGGAGGGGGAGCCTCCTCCTCGGGTTCCGGCCTTACTTCAACAGTTTCTTCCTGCTCTGTCGTTTCTTCCACCGGCGGCGGAGCAGCCTGAATCTTCGCTCCGCAGTATGGGCAAAATTTTGTCCCATCGGCTAATTTCTGTCCACATTCCTGACAAAACATAACTTTTTCCTCCCTTCTCTCTTTCCAGTACAGGTCACAGACCTGTTTTATAAGAGTATAAAGCAATTTAGTATAAAAGTAAACGGATTACTCATCATAATTCAGCAGAATTTACCAAAAAATATCGCCTGAGATTTTTTCTCAGACGATACTTTTTCACTGAACGTAATAAATTTTTTCTTTTTTCTCCTGACGCTTTCTCTTACTCTTCTTTTTTCCTCAGCCCCCGCGTGTTCTTCTCCACCAGCTTCCGGGCCACCATGATCTGGTGGCCGCAGCCGGTGCATTTGAGGCGGAAATCGGCTCCGACCCGGAGGATTTCCCACTCATAACTGCCGCAGGGGTGGGGTTTTTTCAGTTTTACGATGTCTCCCACCTGGTAATCCATTGTTTTCTCTCCGTTCATTTTCAGATCTGGGAAAAGATCTCGCCGATGCTTCCCTGCACCAGAAGGTCTGCTCCCGCGTCCTTCGGGGTGACGGACTTATTGACCATCACCAGTTTCTTTCCATTATAGTAGTCGATGAGGCCGGCCGCCGGGTAAACCACCAGAGAAGTGCCGCCCACGATGAGGACGTCAGCCCTGGAAATGTACTGGATGGCCCTGGAAACCACCTGCATGTCCAGCCCTTCCTCATAGAGGACCACGTCCGGCTTGATGATGCCGCCGCATTCGCATTTCGGCACGCCCTCAGCCCGCTGCATGTATTCCGCATCGAAAAATTTGCCGCAGCGCGTGCAGTAATTCCGGTGGATGCTGCCGTGAAGCTCCAGAACTTCCTTGCTTCCGGCCTTCTGATGGAGGCCGTCGATGTTCTGGGTAATGACAGCTTTGAGGCGCCCCTCCTTCTCCCACTGGGCCAGTTTCCGGTGGGCCGCATTGGGCTTCGCATCCAGAACCAGCATCTTATTGCGGTAAAAACGATAAAATTCCTTCGGATTCCTCATGAAAAAAGTGTGGCTTAAGATGGTCTCCGGCGGATAGGCATACTCCTGATTGTAAAGGCCGTCCTGGCTTCTGAAATCAGGGATTCCGCTTTCCGTCGAAACGCCCGCGCCTCCGAAAAATACAATATTATCACTGCCGTCAATCCATTCTTTCAGCTTCTCAATCTTTTCATCCATTCCGGATACCCCCTTTTTATTTCTTTTTCGACCAGTAGGTCTTGCTGAGCTTGCCCTGGACGATAAACCGCGTGGACTCGTTGCCTGTACAGGTGGAGAGGGTCACGATTTTATCCTCCGCCGTCACCTTGATGTCATTTCCCTTTACTACGGAACGGCTGTAAGCGTCATCGATGTATTTCTCAAAGCTTCCCTCCTCGGAGAAGGTAATCTGGTAGGCCAGGCTGTCCACCGCCACCTCTGCGCAGGAGAAAATATCATAGCGGTAAATCTTGTCCGGCGTGTAAATCCAGAAATAGGGGGCTTTCTCGTAGACTTCGTCCTCGTAAAATTTCCGGAGGGTGCCGAACATGGAACCGTTCTTCATGTTGTGGCCGTAGATAATTGTGTTCTTATCGGAAAAATCGCTGTGGTTCTGATATTCCATGAAGATACACCCGGCAAAGTTGTCCACCCGCTCAAAGGTACGGTGCAGATAATAATCGTTGTTCGTACTCTGGGCAATCGGGTAGCTGATATCCAGCGCGTTGACGCGGATCCAGCCGATGATATCCTCGTTGACCTTTTTCAGGCTCTCAAAATCTACAGGGTTTTTGAGCACCGGATAAGCCTTCACGGTCGTCTTTCCTTCCGCGTCGGTCTCGATCTCCGTCTCGGTCTCTCCCGTGGTGTAGGGATCTTCGGCCGTACCGGAACCCTCGACTTTTCCAGTAGTTTCAGAAGTGCCGTCGGTGGCTTCACTTCCGTCGCTGCCAGTCCGGGTGCCGTCGCCGGTACCTGACGGGGTCTTGTTTTCCGTCGTGCCGCTTATCGTATCCTCCGTCACATACTGCTGCTCCAGAGAGGAATATTCGTCAGTACCTTTCTTATATTCCAGATAGATCGTCACCAGCTGAAAGGCGCAGTAGCAGAAAACGACCAGCGCCGCCAGAAAGACGAGCCTCCAGATAAAATCGCCAATGGTCTTCTTTTTCCTGGATCTTTTCATTCTTTTCCTCCATTTTTTGCGATGCGGCCCCATTTTTTCGCCGCTGCGGGCTGCTGCTCCTCCTGATGCCTCGGAAGTTTCACGGTAAAACGGGTGCAGACCGGGCTGCTCGAAGCCGCGATGGCTCCGCCGTGAAGCTCCACGATCTCTTTCGCGATCGAGAGACCCAGGCCCGCGCCTCCGGTCCGGCTCTGGCGGGCATTGTCCACACGGTAGAATTTTTCAAAGATGAAATTCAGCTTCTGAGGCGGGATCTGATCGCCCTGGTTGGAAAACGTGATGATGATGTCCTTTTTCTCCCCGAAAGCCCGGATGTCAATGTTCGTGCCGGGATAACTGTAGGCGATGGCATTTCTTAAGAGGTTATCGAAAACCCGGGCCAGCTTGTCCGGATCCCCGTCCACCAGCAGATTGTCGTCCGTGTGGATCGAACAGGTCAGGGATTTCTCTGCCAGCACCGCATAGCTCTCATCCGCCAGCTGCTCCAGCATCATGGAGAGATCCAACGTTTCCTTCTGAAGCACGATATCCTGAAGATTGAAGCGCGTGATCTCGAAAAATTCGCTGATGAGCTCACCCAGCCGGATCGATTTTTCCAGGGAAATATGGATGTATTTCTTCTTGTCCTCCTCGGAAAGCCCCGGCTGTTCGTCCAGCATCGTGAGATAGGCGATGATGGAGGTCAGCGGCGTTTTGAGGTCATGGGCCAGAAAGACCACGAGGTCATTTTTTCGCTGCTCACTCTCCACGGCCTCGTACTCCCGGCGTTTCAGCGTCATTTTCAGGGTGTTGAGCTTCTCGGAAATGGGCCTCAGTTCCGGCTCCAACGTCACAGGAGCCTCGGAATTACTTAAAATAGTCTCGATCTCCATACCGATACTGTTGAGGTACCTGGTGACTTTTGACATGGCCAGATAGAAAAAGATCAGGAACAAAATGATAAAGCCCACCGCCACAAAGAGACCTTTGTTCTGCATGAAGACCGTGCCGTAAACGCGGTCAGCCTCCGTCTGGCTCATTCCGAACTTCATCAGAAGGCTGATGATCATGGCCGGGAAGCTGTCCTGGAGCACGCCGTCAATGAGGACCACCAGGATGATATAGCCCACCGCCAGGGAAAAAAACGCCATCAGCACAGTACGGAGCATGAGGCTCCATTTTAACTTCCGGTAATTATTTTTCAACGCGGTATCCCACTCCCCAGACGGTCTTGATGAAATCCGATTTTCCCGTTGGTCCGCTCATTTTCTCGCGGAGATGACGGATGTGGACCATCACCGTATTGTTGCTGTTTTTGTAGTATTTTTCCTTCCAGACCTGCTCAAAGAGCTGCTCGGAGCTGATGACCTGCCCCCGGTTCTCGCAGAGAATCCAGAGAATGTCAAACTCGATGGGCGTGAGGGTCAGTTCTCTTTCATTATAAATACATTCGTGGGTATTCCGGTTCAGGAAAAGCCCACCGAAGTCGATGATGTCCTCCTGAGACCGATTTCCCTCATTGTACTTCGTGGACCTTCTTAACTGTGCCTTGACTCTCGCCATGAGCTCCAGCGGATTGAAGGGCTTCGCGATATAATCGTCGGCCCCCAGGGTCAGTCCGTTGATTTTATCCATGTATTCGGTTTTGGCCGTGAGCATGATCACCGGAAAGGTGTATTTTTCACGGATCTTCTGCAGGATCGTGAAGCCGTCGATATCCGGCAGCATCACATCGAGAAGAGCCAAGTCCGGCTTCTCTTTTTCCACAGCTTCCAGAGCGTCGCGACCGTTGTAGCATTTCACGACCTGATAGTTTTCATTTTTCAGGTAGAGTTCTACTACGTCGGCGATCTCCCGCTCGTCATCTACAACCAATATCTTACTCCCCATTTTTATGCCTCCCTAAATTAAATTCCGCGCGGCAGTCGCCAAATATCCATGCAAGCATGGCTGCTTGGCTCGTTGCTCGCGGAAATCAAAACTGCTGCGCCGTTTCGGCATGGCAATGACAGACAGCCGGAAAAAGTCTTCTGTGTCTGTCAGCGCCATGTTCCCTCCCCGGTGCAGCAGTTTTTCTTATTTTTCACTACTTTGTACTAACAAATTGCTCCGCTGCTTCGCAGCTCCCGCAATTATAACTCACATGTACCTACTGTTCTCGGGAACGGCAGCACGTCGCGGATGTTGCCCATACCGGTGAGGTACATCACGCAGCGCTCAAAGCCAAGACCGAAACCGGCGTGACGGGTGGAACCATATTTCCGGAGATCCAGGTAGAAACCGTAATCCTCTTCCTTAAGGCCCAGCTCATTCATTCTGGCGAGGAGCTTCTCATAGCTGTCCTCTCTCTGGCTTCCGCCGATGATCTCTCCGATACCCGGAACCAGGCAGTCCATAGCGGCTACGGTCTTTCCGTCGTCGTTAAGCTTCATGTAGAAGGCCTTGATCTCCTTCGGATAATCGGTAACGAATACCGGTTTCTTGAAGATTTCCTCTGTGAGGTAACGCTCGTGCTCGGTCTGCAGGTCTACGCCCCAGGATACTTTGTACTCGAATTTGTCGTTGTGTTTCTCCAGAATCTCGATGGCCTCAGTGTAGGTCACATGGCCGAAATCGGAGTTTGCCACATGTTTCAGACGCTCGATGAGTCCTTTGTCCACGAAGGAGTTGAAGAAGTTCATCTCTTCCGGCGCATGCTCCAGAACATAGTTGATGACATATTTCAGCATGGACTCAGCCAGGATCATGTCGTCCTTGAGGTCTGCGAAAGCGATCTCCGGCTCGATCATCCAGAACTCAGCCGCATGACGGGTGGTGTTGGAATTCTCTGCACGGAAGGTCGGTCCGAAGGTATAGATGTTGCGGAAAGCCTGAGCGAAGGTCTCGCCGTTGAGCTGGCCGCTTACGGTCAAGTTGGTCTCTTTCCCGAAGAAATCCTTGCTGTAATCGATGGAGCCGTCCGGATTTTTCGGCGGGTTGTTGAGATCCAGAGTCGTCACCTGGAACATCTCGCCAGCACCCTCACAGTCGCTTCCTGTGATCAGGGGAGTGTGTACATAGACGAAATCTCTCTCCTGGAAGAATTTGTGGATGGCGTATGCAATCAGGGAACGCACGCGGAATACGGCCTGGAAAGTGTTGGTTCTCGGACGCAGATGGGTGATGGTACGCATGTACTCCAGGCTGTGACGTTTCTTCTGCAGCGGATAATCCGGTGTGGAAGCGCCCTCAATGGAGATCTCTTCTGCCTGGATCTCGAAGGGCTGTTTTGCTTCCGGAGTCGGAACCAGAGTTCCTTTGACGATAACGGCAGCGCCGACGTTGATCTTGGTCAGCTCCTGGAAGTTTGCCATGGTGTCGTGATATACGATCTGCAGGGTCTCAAAAAAAGTACCGTCGTGCAGTACCAGGAAACCGAAGGCTTTGGAATCACGGTTGCTCCTTACCCAGCCACCGACCTGGATTTCTTTGTTTAAATATTTTTCTCTGTCTCTGAAAATTTCTCTAACTGTAGTAAGTTCCATTTTTCTTTCCTATCCTTTTTCATGTTTGATTACACGGATTGTTTCGTGCTTCGCACTCCCACAATCCTTCCCTCCATTCGCATATCGTGGAGCTTACGCTCCCCTTCCATGCTCATGTAGGGGCGCGTCCCAAGGTCTAGATCCGCTTTGTGCAAGCCCAAGCGGACTTAGACTTTTGGACGCTGTAATCACAGTATATCCTATTAAAAAGATCTATGCAAGGGCAGTTCTTTTTTTTGTTATAAACTCTAATATTTTTCTGTATAAAATATTAAAAAATGCTGATTTTATCGCCTTACAAATTGATTTTTACATAGATTTGCACTATAATGTTCTAATAGCTAAAAGCGTGGGACAGCAAAACTGCCCACGGTGTCAAAATTTTATCACAGATTGGAGTTTTATTATGGACCGTATTTTCAACATGGACAACAAATTTTTCACCTTCATGGGCAGGGTGGCGGATCTTATTATCCTGAACCTTCTCTTCCTGCTCTGCTGCATCCCCATCGTCACCATCGGACCGGCCATCACCGCCATGTACTATGTGACGATGAAAATGGTTCGGAACGAGGAAGCCTACATCGCCCGTTCCTTCTTCAAATCCTTCAAGGAAAACTTCAAGCAGGGTCTCGGCATCTGGCTCATCGCTCTGGTACTGATCATCCTTGAGTTCATGGATTTCATCATCATGAAACAGCTCAGCGGCGGCATTTACACCGTTGTCAAATACGGCCTGCTGGTCATCGCTCTTATCATGGTTATGATCCTCCAGTATGTGTTCCCGCTCCTGGCGAAATTCGTCAACACCGTGAAAAACACAATCCGCAACGCGCTTCTGATGTCCTTAAGACATCTGCCCTACACGATCCTGATGCTGCTCATCAGCATTGCTCCCATCGTTGCAATGCTCTTCAACACCATGATCTTCTCCTACGGCATCCTGGCCTATTTCCTTTTAGGCTTCTCCACCCTGGCCTTTGCGAAATCCTACTTTTTCGTGAAGATCTTCGACAAATACATCCCGAAGGATGAGAGCGAAGAGGAAGAAAAAGATGAGGACGACTGGACCATCGAGGGACTTCGTGAAGAGCTCGAGGGAAGCACTGAGGGAACTGATTCTGAGGAAACCGTTTCTGACGAAACCGCAGCTCCCGCCGATGAGAAGCCCGAAAATGACGACACGACAGAGCAGTAATTTTCTCCTCTGACTGCTGCATCTGCCTATTTCCAGCGAGGTGAAACATGCAGACAGGAAGCAAAGAACTGATCCGTGACATCAATTTTCATCTGATTTTAGAAGCCATCATCAATGAAGGCCCCATTTCCCGTGCGGCGCTCGCCAAACACCTGGGACTTACCAAGGCCACCGTCTCCTCCATCGTACAGGAGCTTCTGGATTCCGGCCTGGTAAGGGAGGTGGGAAGCGCCCCGGCGGAAAAAGGCCGGAAACCCATTCTCCTGAGCTTGCATCAGGAGGCCGGATACGCACTTGCCGTCAACATCGAAACCACAGGAATCACGGTTATGTCCGCTGATCTTCTGGGAACGGGCTGTCGGCTGAGGCAATATCCGGTCCGGGCCTTTGATGAGGGTTTTTTTTCATTTCTTCTGGAAGTTCTGAAAAATACGATGGAGGCCCTTCCGCCCTCCCGCTACGGTGTCGTGGGCATCTGTCTCGGCGTTCACGGCGTCTCCCGCGGAAACCGGATGATTTTCGCTCCCTATTATTCCCTGGATGCGGACCTCGCCCGGCGGCTGATGGAAGCCTTAAACCTGCCGGTCTATCTCTATAATGAAGCAAATCTCTCAGTCCTTGGCGAGCGGGCTTTTGCCTTCAATTATCCGGATATGATCAACATCAGCGTTCATTCCGGCGTGGGCATGGGAATCCTCATCAACGATCACCTTTACACCGGAGCCAACGGTTTCGCCGGAGAGCTTGGCCACACCATCGTGGAGCCAGATGGCCGCCCCTGTCCCTGCGGAAATCTCGGCTGCCTCGAGCAGTACATTTCCGAGCGGGCTCTTCTACTTGAACTCTCCCAGCGGAAAGGCTATGAGGTCTCCCTCGATGAGCTGATCCGCCTCTCCCGGGACAAGGACCCGGATGCTCTTTTCGTCCATCAGCTTTTCCTCAAATATATGAGCATCGGCCTCAACAACGTTCTGAATACCCTGAACCCGGACCTCATCGTCATCAACAGCTCCTTCACGACCTATTTCCCGGACATCGCACAGACCCTGGAAAAATCCCTCAACAACCGCATGGGGCGCCCCTTAAAAATCCGTCCCTCCCATCTACAGGACACGGCAATCCTCCTCGGCGGCATCTATGTGGTCCTGAAGGAATTTCTCAAGGTGGAAAATCTCCGCCTGAAACCCGCCGTCACGGAAAACGACATGTAAAAAGCTCTGAACCTTAAGATTTTCTCTTAGATTCAGAGCTTTCTTTTTACTCACTTAATGCATTGGCAAGAGCTGCGAACTGCTCCAGCGTCAGGGCCTCGCCGCGGACACTCGGGGAAACACCCAGCGTCGCAATGGCTGCTGCCACCTGCTCCTTCGTGAAATCCAGTTCCTGAGAGTTCACCAGGCCGTTCTGGAGCGTTTTTCTACGCTGGTTGAAGGAAGCCCTGATGAGACGGAACAGGAGCTTTTCGTCCTTGACCTGCACCGGTGTCTCCTCGAAACGGGTCAGACGGATCACCGCGCTGCCCACGTTAGGTCGGGGCATAAAGCAGTTGGGCGGCACATTTGCTGCCAGATAGGGGCTCGCATAATACTGAACCGCCAGGGAAAGAGCGCCGTAATCCTTGGTGCCGGGGCCTGCCTGCATCCGGAGGGCCACCTCTTTCTGAACCATGACCGTCAGGCTCTTCAGGGGCACATGGCTCTCAAAAAGACTCATGATAATCGGGGTCGTGATGTAGTAGGGCAGATTTGCCACTACTTTGATGGGTTTGCCGCCGTTTCTCTCCTCAGCCAGTTTCCTGAGATCCACCTTTAAGACGTCCTCGTTGATGACGCTGACGTTGTCGTAAGCGCTCAACGTATCCTCGAGAATCGGGATCAGCGTGCTGTCGATCTCCACAGCCACGACTTCCCGGGCCGCTTCCGCCAGATACTGGGTCAGCGTACCGATGCCGGGGCCGATCTCCAGGACAAAATCGTCTTTGGTGATCTCCGCCGCAGCGATGATCTTGTCCAGCACATGGGGATCGATGAGAAAGTTCTGGCCGAATTTTTTCTGAAAGCTGAAATTATATTTCTGTAAGACCTCGATAGTCTTCTGGGGATTTGATAATTTTTCCATTTTATCCATTGATTTTATACATCCTCATTGCATTTTCCCAGGTGGTCTCCTCCACCGTTTTGGGGGCAATTCCTTTGAGCTTCGCAATCTCTTCTATGACATAGGGGAGAAAAAGCGAAGAATTTCGTTTTCCTCGGTAGGGCGTGGGGGCGAGATAAGGACAATCCGTCTCGATCAGAATCCGCTCCAGGGGAACGGCCGCTGCCACTTCCTTCATGACACGGGCGTTTTTGAAGGTGACAACGCCACCGATACCGATATAATAACCCATTTTCAGATACTCCGCAGCCATCTCTTTTGACCCGGAATAGCAGTGGATCACGCCGCCGGTGCTGCCTGCGTGATGCTCCTTCATGATGTCAAAGGTCTCCTGGGAGGCCTCCCGACTGTGAATGATGACCGGAAGATTTACCTCTTTGGCCAGCTCCAGCTGGCGGATAAACCACTTCCTCTGGACCTCGTCAGACTCGGTGTCCCAGTAGTGGTCGAGGCCGATCTCGCCCACAGCCACGATCTTCTCCCGGCCGGCCAGCTCCTTCATCCACTGGATTTTTTCCTCGGAAAGCTCTCCCACATGGTCCGGATGAACGCCCACGGAACCATAGATAAAAGGATATTTTTCCGTAAGCTCCACAGTGGCTGTCACGCCGGAAAGCTGGGCCGACACGTTTACAATGGGGGAAATTCCGTTTTTCGGAAGGCTATTCAGAATGGCCTCCCGGTCTTCATTAAATGCCTCATCGTCGTAATGGGCATGACTGTCAAATATCATTTTACTGTAACCTCCAGCACTTTGCTCCAGGGACTGTAGACGTTCTTTTTGCCGACTTTCGCCATAGCGCAGATCTTGAAATAGTAAGTGCGTCCTTTTCTCAGATTTTTCCAGGTGTAGGAGCGGTTCGTTCCGCTGTAGAGTCTCCGGAAACTCCGCCCTGGGGCGTTGGTCCAGTAAACTGTACAATTTGTGGCTCCCTTGGGGATCTTCCAGGCCAGCCTTAGGCCGCCCTCGAGAGCCTTTCCATAGATCACGGGCGTCTTCGGATGAACGGTCAGATAGAAACTCTTCACCGCCCCAGCTCCGTATTTTGCCTGGCAGGTGATCTTCACTCTGCCCGGTTTGTTGGCTTTCAGAATACCGTTCTTCGTGACCGAAGCGATTTTCGGATCGGAGCTCTGGAAGGTTACTCCCTTATAAAGGGCGTTCGTGGGAAGAATCTTGGTCTGAAGCACCAGCTTTTCTCCGACGTTCAGATCGGTGGGCGCATTGGTCACACGCACCACCGACACATAATTTCGCACGGCTACAGTGAATTTCGTCTGGATTTTTCCGGAACTGCAGGTGATTACGGCTGTTCCGTTTTTCCGGGCCCAGAGCTTGCCGTCGGCCATCACCGTCACCACCGAGGGGCGGGAGCTCTTGTAGGTCAGACTCGCGTTTGTGACGTTTGAGGGAACAAGCTCCATTTTCGGGGCATATTTCTTGCCCACGGCCAGTCGCAGAGTCTTCGCCTCGGGCCGGATAGCGGTCAGTTTCACCTCCACCTTTACCTTGCAGCTCAGGCTCTGGCGGTCGCCGTAGCGGGAGGTGCAGGTGATCGTGGCCTCGCCGCCTTTTTTCGCTGTGAGAGTCCCGTTTTCATCCACAGAAACTACCGAGGAATCACTGGATTCCCACTGGAAGGTCTCCGGAGCCACAGCCGCCGAGGCCTGGGAAAAACCGGTGTTTTTAAGATAAACCGTGAGGTTTTCCGTCTTGCCGGGCTCAAGCTCCAGAGAGGTTTTATCAAGATAGAAGGAGGCATTCTCTCCCGTGATCCGGATATCTGTGACCTTGCTCACGTCGGCCTGGCTTCCGGGATTTTCTGCCTTCTCTGTGCCGAAAAGCTGTACCCAGCACTTGAGGTTTCCCTGAGAAAAACAGCCCACGCCGATGCTTTTTACCTCCGGGTCCAGGATGTGGCTCTTGAAGCCATCGGACTGCATCCAGACTTCCATGGCCTCCCGGGCGGAGCTGACGCCAATCAGGCGGTTTTCCGCTTTGGCCTTGCTGCTGACGGAATCAAAGCTGGCCCCGTTGGGGCGCCGGTCGGAATAGAGGACGTTCAACTCCGCGCTCCGAGTCATCGCCCCATCCAGAAGCTCCCGATCCATCACGACAGCTTCAAGACCTGCTTTGACCCGCTCCTGATTGACCAGCGTCAGGACCTTTTCCGCCTCGGAATAGAGGTAGGTACCGGAAATCTTGAGGCCGCCCCGTTTCCGATAGGAGCCGTCCCCCTGATCCTCCAGGTCTTCCGGAAGGTTCAGGCTCAGGGCGGAACAGCCTGAAAAAGCGTTTTTGTCAATGCGATAGACACCGGACGGGATCACGATATTTTTCAGGGCGCTGCACAGACAGAAGCTCTGCTCCCCGATGACTTCCAGAGAAGGGTTCAGTTCCACGGTCTCCAGGGAGGTGCAGCCGCGGAAAAGCTGGATCGGGAGTTTTTTCACGCCGTTTCCGAGAGCTGCGGTTTTTAAGGCCGTACACTCCTGGAAGGCTCCGGTCTCCAGCGTCTTCACGGAATCCGGAAGGGCAAGGGAAGCGAGGCTCTTGCAGCGGTAAAAAGCAAAGCTTCCGATGGTTTTTAAGGCACTTCCGAATTGGATCTCCTCCAGGGTCTCACAGCCCCGGAAGGCATTGGTTTCTATCGTGAGGACACTGTTCGGAAGACTTACTTTTTTTATTGTTTTCTGATCCAGGAAGGCTCCGGAGCCGATGGCTGTGATGCCGGCTTTCACCTGAACTTCCGTGATCTCTGAGAAATCCGTATCTTTGAGAGTAGCCGCCGTCAGAGCGCCTTTTCCGGAGATCAGAAGAAGACTTCCTTTCCGGCTCACAGAAATCTCTCCCGCCGTTTCCGCTGTGTCTTTTGCAAGTGCAGAGGCTGAAACTGCCTCAGAAACCACCGGTGCCCCCGCACTCGCGCTCAGCCCCGGCGTGCCGCCGGAAAGCAGAGCCGCCGTCAGAAGAGAAGCTGTTGCCTTTTTCCACAGATTCGCCATTTTCCTTTCCTCCTTGTTTAAGATAAGCCCGGCGAGGGCGGCTTTTTGCCGCCTGCCAGGCTTACGTTTCCCACTACTTTTGAATGTTTTACGGGTCTTAAAGTCAAAAGCTTTATCGTGCAAGCACGAACAGCTTTCTGATTTTCATCCCCTGGTGTTAGCAGATCTCAGCGCCTGCGGGCATTTTTTTCTCGGGAACCATGAGAGCCAGCTCGCCGTTCTCATCCTCAGCGCAGAGGATCATTCCCTCGGAAAGAACGCCTGCCAGTTTGGCGGGTTTAAGGTTTACAAGAACCATTACCTTTTTGCCGACCATCTCCTCCGGTGAATAGTGAGCCTTGATACCGGACACGATCTGTTTTACCTCGCTTCCGATCTTCACCTGGGAGCAGAGAAGCTTTTTGGATTTCTTGACTGCCTCGCAGGAGATGATCTCACCTACCTGGAACTGCATTTTCTCGAAGTCCTCGAAGGTGATCTCCTCTTTTTTCGGGATGTCGATCACCGGCTCTTCCTCTTTGGCTTCCTCGGTCTCGCCGGCTGCGGCTTTGGCTGCGGCCTTCTTGGCCTCTACCTTTTCCAGAACCTCTTTGACGTCCTGACGTGCGAAAAGGATCTCCGGCTGGTCTGTCACCTTGTTTCCGGACTCATAGAGACCGAAAGTATGCATATCGGAAAGCTCTCTCTTCTTGGCGTTCAGCTGAGCGAGGATCTTCTCGGAAGTCTCCGGCATGAAGGAGCAGAGAAGGCTGCCGCCGATCGTGATGCTCTCTACCAGGTTGTAGAGAACTGTTGCCAGACGATCCTGTTTCTCCGGATCCTTGGCCAGAGCCCAGGGCATGGTCTCGTCGATGTATTTGTTGCAGCGTTTGAAGAGAACGAAGATCTCACTGATGGCATCTGCCACACGAAGGTCGTTCATTTTTGCGTTTACTTTGTCCACGGTGGAGAGAACAACCTGTTTGAGGTCCTCATCCATGGTGTCGCTCACGCCTTTGTCAGCCACAACGCCGCCGAAATATTTATTTGACATGGAAACCGTACGGTTCAGAAGGTTTCCGAGTGTGTTGGCAAGGTCGGAGTTCAGACGCTCCACCATCAGATCCCAGGTGATCACGCCGTCGTTCTCGAAGGGCATCTCATGAAGCACAAAGTAACGCACTGCGTCTACGCCGAAAAGCTCTACCAGATCGTCTGCGTAGATCACGTTTCCTTTGGACTTACTCATTTTTCCGTCGCCCTGAAGGAGCCAGGGATGACCAAATACCTGCTTCGGCAGAGGCAGATCCAGAGCCATCAGGAAGATCGGCCAGTAGATTGTATGGAAACGAATGATGTCTTTTCCAATGAGGTGAAGGTCTGCGGGCCAGTTTTTCTTGAAGAGGTCGCTGCTCTCACCGTCGCAGTCATAACCGATTCCGGTGATGTAGTTGGTCAGGGCGTCAAGCCATACATAAACCACATGCTTCGGATCGAAGTCTACCGGGATTCCCCATTTGAAGGAGGTTCTGGATACGCAGAGATCCTGCAGTCCCGGCAGAAGGAAGTTGTTCATCATCTCATTTTTACGGGAAACGGGCTGGATGAACTCCGGATGCTCGTTGATGTAGTCGATGAGTCTCTGGGCATATTTGCTCATTTTGAAGAAGTAAGCTTCCTCACGGGCAGGCTGTACCTCGCGGCCGCAGTCCGGGCATTTGCCGTCTACCAGCTGGGACTCGGTGAAGAACGACTCACAGGGAGTACAGTACATTCCCTCGTAGTAGCCCTTATAGATATCGCCTTTGGCGTACATTTTTTTGAAAATTTTCTGAACCTGTTTCTCATGATAATCATCGGTGGTGCGGATGAATTTATCATAAGAAGTGTTCATGAGATCCCAGATCCGTTTGATCTCAGAAGATACGTTATCGACAAACTCCTTCGGAGTAATGCCGGCTTCCTCAGCCTTCAGCTCGATCTTCTGGCCGTGCTCGTCGGTTCCGGTCTGGAAAAATACATCGTAGCCCTGCTCTCTCTTGAAACGGGCGATGCTGTCTGCGAGAACGATCTCGTAAGTGTTTCCGATATGCGGCTTGCCTGAAGTGTAGGCAATGGCCGTCGTGATGTAATACTTTTCTTTTGCCATGTGTAGATCCTCCTTCTTAATTCCGCAGAGACGATTCCGGACAGGCACAGCATACCACATCAGTGTATCTGTCCCGGCTGTCCTAACGTCCTGCATCCATTGCTTCCCGCGAAAAAAACCGCCTTCCCGGGACCTCCCAGAGAAGGCGGTATTAACCGCGTTACCACTTCACTTCATCTCCTTCTCACAAAGGAGACCTCACTGGGTGCTCTTCACACCCTTCCGCTGTAACAGGCGATCCTGTCACCGGCTTGCTGTCCCATCAAAGCTCACCCGTGCCGCTCAGAAGCCATCTTCACCCATCGTCCCTATGACCCCTCTCAGCAAACAGGCCTCTCTGTGATATTTCTTATGGGTTACTCTCTTCATCTCTGCGTTTTACCTGATTTTTAGGCTATCACAGGCGGTTGTGGTTGTCAAGGGGAAAAGTCAAATGACTTCTCAGATCATCGGGGACATACAGCGTGCCAAAAACTCCGTCCCCAGTGATTCAGTGCTTCGTCATCCACACTCTCATTTCATTCAGTCCCCGGTTGCCCCAGCTGTAATAAGGAACTGCCCAGGCCGTGCAGAGCGTTTCTTTGAGTTTCTTTGTGGAATAGAGTTCCCCGGGAATCTCTTTTCGGAAAGCTTTCACTTTCAGTCTTGTGACACCGTTTAAGAGCTCCGGCTCAAAGGCTTCCGCTTCTGCCGGTTCCGAATCGTCGATGGCCAGAGACAGGATATCTCCGTTATTGTCCGCCCCCTCAAAGCAGTAGACCAGCGGACCTCTCTGGAGAGCCACACAGCCCTGGATATCCGGGATTTTCGGGGACGCATAGAGAAATTCCGGGGTGGCATCCAGCTGGATCTCGATGATTTCCCCTGTCTCAACGGTTCCCAGATAGAGGTAGCCCTTCTCGATTTTGCCAGATACCTCCGCCATAGAACCGGCGTCTGTTCCCCGCCGTACCGTCACGCTGCTGCTCCAGCCCGGAACACGGACTGCCAGCTCTTTCCCGCCCTTTCTGATCTCATAGCGGATCGTAAAAGCATAGGGATATTCGGTGACGCAGTTCAGTTCCAGGCCATTTTCAAACTTTGTGTCTCCCGCTACATAGAGGTGGCAGTAAGCGGTATTGCCATTTTCTCCGTAAGCATACTTTCCAATGGAAGTGATGAGCCGCGCCACATTTGGCGGGCAGCACGCGCAGGCGTACCAGGTGGGGCGCTGGGGAATCACATGCTTATGTGTCACCGCCTCGCCGGCAATGCCCGGAACCACTTCCAGGGGATTCACATAGAAAAAGCGTCTGCCGTCCAGCTGCATGCCTGCGAGAACCGTATTATAGAAGGCCCGCTCCATCACGTCCCCATAGGTTCCTTTTACCTCATTCTCCAGCATTCTGGAGGCGAAAAACATCAGGCCGATGGAAGCACAGGTCTCCGCATAAGCCGTATCATTGGGAAGATCATAATCCTTCGTGAAAGCCTCCCCAAGAAACGTGGAACCGATGCCGCCAGTGACATACATCCGCCGTTCCGTAATGCTCTTCCAGAGCCGATCGCAGGCCTTTTTCAGCTCCTGATCATCGGTTTCGGAAGCCAGATCTGCCATGGCTGTATAGAGATACACGGCCCGGACACTGTGGCCGGTGGCTTCGTCCAGCTCCCGCACCGGGCACTGGCTCTGCTGATAAGCGTGATCCGTCGGATCAGCTCCCCATACCTTCCAGGTTCTCTTAGCTGCTTCTTTTTCGTAAAAAGCGGTGTCTGCACCGCGTATATTCAGAAAATGCTCCGCCAGCTCCAGGCAAAGCTTATCCCCAGTTGCGCGGTACATCCGAAGCAGCGCCAGCTCCACCTCCGGGTGCCCCGGGTAGCCCTCATGGCCTTCCGTCACAAAATGATGGTAAATGCACTCGGCATTTTTCAGCATCACCTTCAAAAGCCTGTCTTTTCCGGTCGCCTCATAGTAGGCCACCGCCGCCTCCATCATGTGACCCGCGCAGTAAAGCTCATGGCCTTCCAGCAGGTTGGTCCAGCGCTTGTCCCGATCCTTTATCGTGTAGTAGGTGTTCAGATAGCCGTCCGAGTCCTGGGCTCCGGCGATGATATCGATAACCCGGTCCGCCGTAGCCTCCAACTCCGTATCCGGGAAAAGAATCAGCGCATAAGCCACAGCCTCCAGCCATTTGGCCGCGTCGCTGTCCTGAAAGACCATGCCATAGAAGCCGTCTCCCACATCCTCTCCTCTGAGGGCCTTCCCTGCATTGATGAAGTTCCGGATCACATGGCTTTTTTCCACGCCCTCCATCTCATCGCAAAGCACCTTATACTGATACGGAATCACCACATCCTTGATGAGATGCTGATAACGGCCGACAAAACCCTCGGCGGTGGTGAAATCTTTGAGTGAAATCTGTTTTTGTACTTTCATTTTGAGTCTCCTTTCCAATGGGGACGGTGTTTTCGGCTCTTTTCCTGTCCCTGTTGACCTTCTCCAAAGCTAAAAGAACTGCTGTATTTCTCCGAGGTTGTTGTCACAACTTCCAGATTATTCAGATCCGAAAAGATGGATTCTTTGCTTACCCTTGTAATTCCCGTCAGCAGCCCCCCGTTCCAGATACTGGTTAGTCGTGACATGCTCCCACCACTTAAATCTTACGATTTTGAAGTGGGGGCTTCCTGCTCGATTGCCTTTTAAGGCAAAGCTAAAACAGGCCATCCCCGCGTGTCCCGCGGTTTTGTTTTTTAGGTTCATCCGGTTACGGATTTTTTCTTGTGCCGTCAGGCACATTCTTTATAGATCCTTTTTCCTTCTTCGCGGATATTGACTGCTGCATTCACATCCCGATCCATCCGGTTTCCACATTCACAGACATATATTCTATCCGACAATGCCAGTTCCTTTTTCTTATGTCCACATACACTGCAAATCTTGCTCGATGCAAAATAACGGTCTACTTTTATAAGATGTTTCCCGCGCTCTTCCAGTTTGTATCCCAGCATGGACAGAAACTGCCCATACCCATTATCCTGCACGCCTTTCCCAAGATGCAGCCCTCCGGACATTCCCTGCAGATTCAGATCTTCCACGCATACTGCATCATATCTTTCAGCAAGTTCCCTGCTGAGTTTATGCTGGAAATCTTTTCTCTGGTTCTTTATCTTTTCATGACATAAAGCTACCTTTTTCTTCTGTTTCTGATAGTTCCGGCTTCCTTTTTCACAGTGGGAAAGCTTTCTCTGTTCCCTTGCAAGTTTTTTCTCTGCTTTTCTGTAAAACATAGGGTACCCGGCTCTTTCTCCTGTAGAAAATACACACATTCCCTGCATGGCAAAATCGATCCCAAGAAATCTCTCTGCCGCTCTTTTTTCCACTGTTTGGTTCTCACAGCAGAACAAAAGACTTGCAAAATATTTCCCGGATGGCTCACGGCTTATCGTTACCGATTTCAGTTTCCAGTCTGACGGGATCTGGCGGTGAAGTTTTATTTTTATGGCGGACATCTTTGGAAGCTTCAAATGGGTATCCTGCAAAAAGATATTCCTGTTTACTGCATTGGTCGTATAAGAATTTCCTGAATGTTTTCTTGATTTATAGCGGGGAAATCCGCAGGATGGTTCCCGGAAAAACTTCCGGAACGCGCTTTCCAGATGCAGCTGCGCATTCGCCAGGGCAAGGGAGTCCACCTCCTTCAGCCAGGGATATTCCTTTTTATATCCGGCCGGTGTGTTCCTGAGCATCTTTTTTTCTTTCTGGTAATAGCTGATCTTGTCCGCAAGCATCTGGTTATAGATAAAGCGGCTGCAGCCGATTGTTTTCTCTATCTGAACTCTCTGCTCTTTATCTGGATAGATCCTTATTTTTACGGCGCGGTTCATTTTTCTCACCCTGGCTTTCTATATACTGCCGTATCGTTTCAATCGGCGCCCCGCCTGCACGGAGCAGACAGAAGCTTCAGCAGTCTGCTGCTGGCACTTTTACAGGCATTGATGAATTTACGGAGTTCCGTCTTTGGCTGTGCGCGGAACATCACATGAACATGGTCTGTATCGTGATTCCATTCTTCCGGTACGATCCCGTATCCGGGTGCGATATACTCAAAGATCTCTTTTGCTCTTTCGGATATTTTGTCATTCCGTACTTTTCTTCTGTATTTTATAACCATCACTAGGTGATAATATAGTAGAAATACTGAATGGGAATTATGATCCAATTCCATTGTGTTTATCACTATTTTTCTTATATCGACTAATATGTATTTGCGAACTAATGTTCCTTTTCAGTATACTATATCAGGGAATAGAGAACAAGTGTTTCTTTTGTACTATAAGGACTTTTTTGAGCAGATATGCTCAGATGTGCAATTCATCTCACCACCTGAAGAGGTGGGAGAATTCTTGCTACATTTATTAAAACCTCTACTCCCCTCTGGCTTTTCCATTACAAAAATGCTATGATAGTGAAAAGAAAAACTTGAAAGAGGGATAAAAGATATGGAGATAAAGCCAAACCCAAATGCAGTAAAAATGATTCAGAAATTGTCAGATGCAAAAGCACCATCCGGATTTGAAGATGAAGCCGTAGCAGTCGCAAGAAAGTACAGCGCAGATTTTGCCGATGCCAGTGAGGACTGCCTGCGCAATCTTTATCTGCATGCAAAGAGCAACACAGGCGACAAACCTGTTTTTATGCTCGACGCCCATAGCGATGAGGTAGGACTGATGGTTCATTCCATCAAGCCAAACGGAACCCTTCGCTTTGTTTCACTCGGAAGCTGGAGTGACAATTCTCTTCCGGCATCAAAGGTACTTGTACGCAACAGACACGGGGAATTTATTCCCGGTGTTATCGCTGCAAAACCGCCTCATTTTATGACACCGGAAGAACGCCAGCATGCAGGAAGCACTTCGATCCAGTCCCTGGTGATCGATATTGGTGCGGTCAGCAAGGAAGATGCTGTAGAAAACTTTGGAATCCGCATCGGAGAACCCGTCATTTCCGATGTTCATTTTTCCTACGATGAAGCCCATGATGTGATGATCGGAAAAGGCTTTGACTGCCGGATCGGCTGTGCGGCACTTCTGGAAACGATGCGCCGTCTTTCAGCAGAGGATCTGAATGTCGATCTGGTCGGCGTATTGTCCACACAGGAGGAACTGGGAGAAAGAGGCGTCAAAGCTGCCGTCGGAAAGGTTGCACCGCAGATCGCCCTGTGCTTTGAGGGCTGCCCGGCAGATGACACCTTTACCGAACCGTATGCGATCCAGACCGCACTCAGAAAAGGCCCCATGCTCCGTTTCATGGATAAATCCATCGTCTGCTCTCCGAGATATCAGCGCTATGTACTGGATCTTGCAGAAGAAAAAGGTCTGGCTGTACAGTCTTCTGTACGCGAAGGCGGCGGAAACAACGGTGCGATCATCAACACAGCGCTCGACGGCATTCCGGTTATCGTTGTCGGTGTTCCTGTTCGTTATATCCATTCTCATTACGGGATCACTTCCTATTATGACTTTGAGGCGACCGTACAGCTGGCAACCGAGGTTGTCCGCTCTATGACAGCTGACATCATCCGCTCCTTTTAAATAGTCACAGCTTCCCTGCTTTTGTTGTGAAAACAATAGGCAGGGAATTTTTTTAAAAAAACGCTTGCATTTTTCTTTTTTTATGTTATAGTAGTTATAGAACAAATGTGACGGTTTCAGGTTCTAGGCTTTCGCGCTTGTACAAAAGACTTTGAACCCGGCACTCTCAGCGTTCTGAAGCAGTTTTCAACATATCCTACTATACCAAAAGGAGGCAGGACTTATGAATATCAATAAATTTACACAAAAATCCATTCAGGCCGTCAACAACCTGGAGAAAATCGCATATGAATATGGAAACCAGGAGATTGAGGAGGAACACCTTCTCTATTGTCTTCTGAACCAGGAAGACAGCCTGATCCTCAAGCTGATCGAGAAAATGGAGATCAACAAGGATGAGTTCCAGCGCTCCCTGATCGATGCGCTGAACAAACGGCCGAAGGTTTCCGGCGGACAGGTTTACATCGGCAAGGACCTGAACCGTGTGCTGGTGAGCGCCGAGGATGAAGCCAAGGCCATGGGCGACGAGTACGTTTCCGTGGAACACCTCTTCCTCTCCCTGCTCCGTTATCCCAACGCCGGTATCCGCGATCTGTTCAGAAATTATGGCATCACGAGAGACCGTTTCCTTCAGGCTCTCTCCACAGTCCGGGGCAATCAGCGGGTGACCAGCGACAACCCGGAGGTTACATATGACACTCTCACCAAATACGGCGAAGATCTGGTGGAAAAAGCCAGAAACCAGAAACTGGATCCGGTCATCGGCCGTGATACGGAGATCCGTAACGTGATCCGTATCCTCTCCCGTAAGACCAAAAACAATCCGGTCCTCATCGGTGAACCCGGTGTTGGTAAAACCGCAGCCGTTGAGGGTCTGGCACAGCGTATCGTCCGCGGTGACGTTCCGGACACTCTGAAGGACAAGACCATCTTTGCCCTGGATATGGGTGCTCTGGTGGCCGGCGCCAAATACAGAGGTGAATTTGAGGAACGACTGAAAGCCGTCCTCGAAGAAGTCAAGAAGAGCGAAGGTAAGATCATCCTCTTCATCGATGAGCTTCACCTGATCGTAGGTGCAGGAAAAACCGACGGCGCCATGGATGCAGGCAACATGCTGAAACCTATGCTGGCCCGTGGCGAACTTCACTGTATCGGCGCCACTACCCTGGATGAATACCGGGAGTACATCGAGAAGGATGCTGCTCTGGAACGTCGTTTCCAGCCTGTCATGGTCAATGAGCCCACGGTGGAAGATACCATTTCCATCTTAAGAGGACTGAAAGAGCGTTACGAAGTTTTCCATGGTGTCAAAATCACCGACAGCGCTCTGGTGGCAGCCGCTACCCTCTCCAACCGTTACATCTCTGACCGTTTCCTTCCGGATAAGGCCATCGACCTGGTGGATGAAGCCTGCGCTCTCATCAAGACCGAGCTGGATTCCATGCCCACCGAGCTGGACGAACTCCGCCGTCGTGTCATGCAGCTGGAGATCGAGGAAGCAGCCCTGAAAAAAGAGACCGACAATTTAAGCCGCGAGCGTCTCGCTGACCTTCAGAAAGAGCTGGCAGAGCTCCGGGATGAATTCAATACAAAGAAAGCCCAGTGGGACAATGAAAAGCATTCTGTCGAAAATCTCTCCAAACTCCGTGAGCAGATCGAAGACATGAACAAACAGATCGAGAAGGCAAAACAGAACTACGACCTGAACAAGGCTGCAGAGCTCCAGTACGGCGAACTGCCCAAACTCCAGCAGCAGCTTTCCATCGAGGAAGAAAAGGTTAAAAATGAAGATCTCTCCCTGGTACACGAAAGCGTCACCGAGGATGAGATCGCCCGTATCGTCTCCCGCTGGACCGGCATTCCCATTGCCAAACTGACCGAAGGCGAGCGGACCAAGATCCTTCATCTGGACGAAGAACTCCACAAACGGGTTATCGGTCAGGACGATGGCGTGCAGAAAGTGACGGATGCCATCATCCGTTCCAAAGCAGGCATCAAAGATCCGACGAAGCCCATTGGTTCCTTCCTGTTCCTTGGACCTACCGGCGTTGGTAAGACCGAGCTGGCGAAAGCCCTGGCCCAGTGTCTGTTCGACGACGAGAACAACATGGTGCGTATCGATATGAGTGAGTACATGGAGAAATATTCCGTGTCCCGTCTGATCGGAGCTCCTCCCGGATATGTAGGCTACGAGGAAGGCGGTCAGCTGACCGAGGCCGTGCGCCGGAAACCTTATTCCGTTGTTCTTTTCGATGAGATCGAGAAGGCTCATCCGGATGTGTTCAACGTTCTTCTGCAGGTACTGGACGATGGCCGTATCACCGATTCCCAGGGCCGGACGGTAGACTTCAAGAACACGATTCTCATCATGACATCCAACATCGGCTCTTCCTACCTGCTGGACGGCATTTCCGAAGACGGCTCCATCAAAGAAGAGGCGGCCAACCTGGTCATGAATGACCTCCGCGGTCACTTCCGTCCGGAATTTCTGAACCGTCTCGATGAGATCATCATGTTCAAGCCTCTGACCAAGGACAACATCGGCCACATCGTTGACCTAATGATGAAAGATCTGAACGAGCGTCTTTCCGATCGGGAGATCTCTCTGGAGTTGACACCGGAAGCAAAAGACTATATCATAGATGGTGGCTATGACCCCGTCTATGGAGCACGGCCTTTAAAACGGTTCCTCCAGAAACATGTGGAGACTCTCGCAGCCCGGGAAATCTTAAGCGGCGAGATCCATGAGGGCGACACCATCCTCATCACACTTCAGGACGGAACTCTGAAAGCAGAAAGGAAAGCCGGATGATTCCAAAGGATCCCGTCATTCTGCTGAGCTATGTAAACACACAGCTCCGGGACTATTTTGATTCCCTGGATGCCTTATGTTCCCTTCGGGGAATCCGGAAAGATTCCCTGATCGCAACGCTCGACAGCATTGACTATCATTATGACGAAAAAACGAACCAGTTCATTTAAGAGCTGGTTCGTTTTTTTGTCTCAATATTTCGTGTACATGTAAGTAAAAGCTTTTCTCAATGCCTGTCTGCTCATGGTCTTGCCCCACTGGATCTGACAGTCGCCGGTGGAATTGCAGTCCGCATACTGAATGCTGCCGCTGTAAACCTTCGTGACAATGATCGTGTGGGAGTTGTTGTTGATTCGGATCACATCTCCCGCATGAATCGTCCGGTAACTCTCCACATACTTCCATTTTTTCAGGCTTCCATAGAGATCCTGGGCAACCTTCAGGGCGAAACCGTGGCACTGATAACCAGCCACCTGCATTCCTGCGACCATCCCAAGATAAAGATTGCTCTCACAGCCCACGGAATTATATGCACAGTAGCGATCGTCATCATGAATACAGGGTCTCTGTGTCACCTGATTGTTGTTTCCTCCGTCGTTCCAGTAGGTTCCTGTGGGAAATTTCTTCTGCTCCGCTGCCAGCCGGCTCACCACCTGAATATTGACCCGGTAACAGTACGCCCGCTTCTTCCAGGTGTATTTCGCTGTCAACACCGCAGTACCTGTATGTTTCGCTGTGACCTTTCCGGTATCATCCACCGTCACAATGGACGGCTTCGAGGAAGTCCAGCGGACATCTGTCACGTTCTTCCCTTTCAGAGTGACCTTTCCGGTGTCGCCCTGACGGATCTGTCCGGCCGAAAGCCGAAATTCTTTTCGTCTGGTATATTGGAACTGGATCTGTATCTTCTCTGCCTGAGCCGCCCGAACCTGCAAAGGTTCCAGTAAGACTCCGCCCATCACACTTCCCAGTATCAACAGCCATGCTGCCAGGCACACTTTCCATAATCGCTTCATTTAATCCTGCGCCTCTCTTTTCTTTCATTCTCTGCGCCGGAAAATCTTCTCCTTTTTCGGCGTTCTTTTTTATCATAAGCCACCGTTTCCTGCTTGTCAACGCCGTAACTTTTAAGATTTTATGAACCCTTTGTTGATTTTGCTGTTTTCTGTCAATTCCCATAAAAAATGCTAATTATTTTTATCTGATTTTCTCACTCTTTCCCCCGTACGGACCCCTCCTTTGACAAAATGCACAACTTTTTCCCATTTTCTCCCAGGGAAACCCTCTTCAAAACATCCGTTCGATGAAAGTTATCCACATTTTCATTCTCGGGTTTTCGTGGGAAAAGTGGACTTATACACCAAGTTATCCACATTATCCACATTTTTTATCCCCAATTTGGTGGTTTACATAGGTTTCCACCGAAACAAATGTTTTGTCTATTTATCATAATTGCCTTTTTTCGTCGTTTTTTTGCACAAAAATCATTGTTTCATTCATTATGAAAAATTCCACCATTATCTGACGATTCATTTTCCACACCCTGTACGCCCTGCGCCAAAAAGGGCAGAGAGCGAGATACGCTACACATATCTCGCTTTGATTAGCGGTCGTCAAATGCACTTGCACAAGTGCGTGCATTTTCCTCGTCGCCATAACAAAAAATACCGGCAAACGGAAGATGTTCCATTCGCCGGTATTTTATCATTTTTAATCGGAAATCGGATCCCAGTAAGTCATAAAGACGTTTCCTGCCTCCTCGAAAAGAGCGGTGCTGTCGTTGATTCCATAGTAGAAGGTCTCGGTCTCGCCGGGATTCATAAGGATTGTATTATACTCGTCGTAACCTGCGATGATGACGATGCCCTGAGGGGTCTGGTCTGTGATCGGGGTCTTAGCCAGCACCGGTGTTCCCTCGCTGACATAGTAGAGAACGGAATCCAGCGTGCAGCCGCTCAAATCAAGGGCTTTCCTGCCGGTTCCCTCCTCGATGGCTGCCACATCCATGGAGCCGTTCCGGATCACATCCGGGAAGGTGCTGGTGTCCAGCGTGAGCTTCGTCACTTTGTTTCCGCGTTCCCAGATGTTCTGGAGGTTGCCGTCCACCACCACGCCCAGGTTCTCATCCGCTGTCTTCACCGCCGTATTGATGGCTGTGCAGACGTCGTAGAGCTTGCCCTTCGCGTAGACATAATAGAGCTCTTCCCGCTCCCCGGAGGCCTCAAGCTTCACGCTCGCCGTGCCCTCCTGAATGGTCTCCCGGCTTCGGATGACCTTAGGTGCAGAACTCGTGGAAAGAGCACTTCCCACGGTGAGATAAGTTTCAGTCTCTTTCCGGCTCGTGGTCTTCGTGGTAAGGCCTGCCTGACCGCTTTCATCGGCGCTGCTGCTGACAATATGGTCCTCCAGGGCATCCACAAAGCTTCCGTCTGCCTGCCGTTCCACCCGGGTCATGGTCATCATTTTACTCTCGATGACCGTATCGGTCACATAATAATTTTCGACGCTGTATTCCTTCACCACCTCGCCGCTTCCGTTGACCAGCTCCACCTTTTTCATCGGGAAAAATTCCAGGCCCGCATGAGCAGTGTTGATATCTGCGGTATCGGCAATGCCATAAACGGCGGCCTCATCCAGGAAGCCTAAGTATCGGAGCCGCTCGGAATCCCCGCAGGAAATGGTCTGTTTCTGTCTCGTATCAAGATCCAGGATCGTAAGAACGGAAGCATCGTAGGTGCTCTCGGTCCAGGCAAAATACCGGCCGGTTCTGGAGGAACCATAGCAGCCCTCTTTCAGGCCGGAAACCAGAACCTCCGCCTGGTGGGTCGCAAAATCAATGCCGTAAACGCTGCCATCCACACAGACATAGAAGTAATTCCGGTCTGTGGAAATATAATTGAGGTCCTCCACATCCCTTTTCAGAAGCTCATAGTTCTGCTTTGCCTCCACGAAAAGGCACTCGGTAATGCTGGAATCCGTGGCATTGAAATAGTAGACCGCCACACCGGATTCTCCCTCGTGCCGTCCCCGGTTCATGTAACCGGAAACCAGGAAATACATATTTCCCGCCTCGTCGATATTCACAATCTGAATATCGTTCTGCATGTAAGTGTCTCTGGCATCGGAATTGCTCTGCTGCGGGAAACTGAAGACCTCCATCATCTTGTTTCCGGAGGTCTGATACTCCCAGAGAGCGCCTTGGCGGACGAAAGCCACACAGTTGTTCTTCAGATCGCTTAAATATTCCACATCCCTGCCGGCGATACCAAGATCGATGCCGGAGGAGGTGATAACGCCGGTGTTTTCCGGATTGAAGACCTCGTTCACAGTCCGCTCGAAATCCAGAAGACGGATACGCTCCTCGGTGTAGAGCATCCGGTAATATTCCGATACGGCGTAAAGCTCGGTCTCGTTGTTGTCATTTTTCGCGGAGATCATATAGTCCATGACGATCGTAGCCGTACTGTCGTTGATCTCCTTAAGGCTCGGCGTGGGCTTATAGTAGGCCTGGGGGCTTAAGGAGCCCCAGCTCAGCTGGTCCATGCTGCAATGGATATCCGAGAAAGCAAAGGTCGAATTGTCTCCCTCGTCGCTCGGCTCAATGTAGGCGGAAATGGATTCCAGATCGTTTTTGTTCAGGCATCTCTCATAGAAGCCCATCGCGAAATCCAGATAGCTCTCCGTATGGAGGCCGTCCTCGTTAATGATCCGCGTATAATAATACAGCACCTGACCGCCCGCCGTGATCTTTAATTTCAGCGCATACTCGGTATTGATGAGAAGGTTGTCCTGAAGGCTTAAAGTGACATTCAGATAACCGTCCTGCTCCTCCGTCTTGTTGACCTTGGTATTTTCCAGCGTCCGGGAACCGTCGGCGTTCAAGACCTCATAGCTGATATCGCTGATCTTTTTCTTATAGGGATCGATACGAAGATTCAGGGTCCTGTCATTTTCCAGAGGAGTCAGAGTGTCCCGCATGGCGGTGACGTCCATCTCCTGGGTATAGCCGTGGAGGCAGTTTAAGAGACTGTCCCCGTTTTTCATGTATACCAGCGGAAAGGTGGCTTCCGCCATGGTCTCGGTGGTGTCCGTGGTTCCCTGGTTCAGATACCAGTAAAAACCGACCACTGCCAGCACGAAAATCGCTGCCAGCGTCAGAATGCGTATTATGATTTTTTTCATGCCCCTTATCCTCTCTTGTCATCCAACAGCCGTTTCAGCGTCGGATCTACTCCTAAAAACTCCATGCAGGCCTTTAATTCCGGTGATTTTCCTTTCCGGGAGCCCTTCACTGCCCGGATCAGAATGTTTTTCGGCGTATGTTCCATATCGATAAATTCCAGGATCTGCACTTCATACCCCTGTTCCTCCAGCACTCCTGCACGGAGCGCATCGGTCACAAGTGCAGCCATCCGTTCCCGGATCAGACCGTATTTCAATACCGGCTCCAACACCTCCTGATGGATCTGCCGGTTCAGCTCATGCTGACAGCAGGGCACTGACAAAATAACCTTCGCCCCCCAGCGAACGGCCTTTTCCAGTGCAAAATCTGTCGCCGTATCGCAGGCGTGGAGCGTCACCACCATATCCACACGGTCCTCTCCCGTGTAGGAGGCGATATCGCCGGTCAGGAATTTCAGCTTATCGTAGCCGTAATCCCGGGCCAGGGCATCGCAGTGCTCGATGACGTCCTCCTTCAGATCCAGACCGATGATCCGGATATCCAACCCGTGGAGAACCTTCAGATAATAATACAGCGCGAAGGTCAGGTAAGACTTGCCGCAGCCGAAGTCGAGGATCGTCACTTCCCGATCCTTCGGAAGCTCCTCCCGGATGTCCTCGACAAATTCCAGGAAACGGTTGATCTGCCGGAATTTGTCATATTTGGAATGAACAATTTTTCCCTCGGGGGTCATGACCCCTAAGTCCACCAGAAACGGCACCGGCGTGCCTTCCTCGAGAATGTAGCGTTTTTTCCGGTTGTGACTTAAGTCCGCCGGACGCATCTTGATGGGTTTTCGCTTTTCCCTGATGGTGACCTTGCCCTTCTTGCTGGTCAGAACGGAGACGGTCCGGTCTGTGAGATCCAGCTGGAGCTGGCCAAAATCATTCATGAGCCATTCCGTGATCTTCGAAATAGCCGCCTCTTTTTCCAGATTTTCATGAAACTGCTGTTTTCCAACCTGGGCAGCTGTCTGAAAAAGAAGCGTTCCTTTATGAAGCACCGGCCGGATCTTCACTCTGGATGGACCATCCTTTTTCCTGGCCGCACTCAAAACCGCCTGGATCAGCTGATCGGTCAGGCAGGCTGTCAGTGTATCATATAAATTTCCCATTGAAATTCCTCGTTTTCTAAAGAATTATTCAAAACGTTCAAATCATCAGGCTCCAGACCCGCGCATTACATGCGCTATCGCTGCATTCGCAGCTTTTGTCTGAGGCTGATGGGCGTTCCGCCCATCACAAAATGACAATCCAGCCTATTGCAAACCAGTTTACATAGCCTGTCTTTTCATTTTGCTTATGCTCTGAACTGTTATATACAAAAAGAGTCGCAGCTTTCGCCACGACTCTATTGTAAAGGCTTTTTTTAAAAACTACAACCGTTTTTTCGAACTTCTGTATCAGCCTTTCACACCGCCGACCACGATACCTTTGACAAAGTATTTCTGGAAGAACGGGTAGATGCAGAGGATCGGAAGAACGCCGATGACTGCGATCGCCATACGGATACTGACGCTGGGAAGCTTGGAAACATCCACCGCAGAAGTGGCCGAACTCTGGCCGCTGGTCAGGAACTGAATGTTCGTGATGATGGTGTTCAGGATCGCCTGGATACTGAACAGGCCCTCGTCTGTAATATAGTACAGGCTGTTGGTCCAGTCGTTCCAGTAGCCTAAACCTACCATCAGTGAAATGGTGGCCATCATGGGTTTGGAAAGCGGAATGACCACTCTTGCCAGAATCTTGTACTCTCCTGCTCCGTCAATTCTGGCTGCCTCGATAAGGGCATCCGGAATGCTGGCCGTAAAGAAGGAACGCATCATGATGACGTAAAACGCATTCAGAAGAAGGTTCGGCATGATCAGAGCCCAGATGGTGTTTTTGATATGGAAAGTCTGTGTCCACATCATGTAGCTGGGAACCAGACCGCCGTTGAACAGCATCGTAAAGAACACGAAAAAGGAAAAACCATACCGGAAAGGAAGTTCTTTTCTGGAGAGCGGATAGGCAAACATGGTGGTAATCAGAACGCTTAAGGTGGTTCCTACCAGCGTAACGATCAGTGTGATGCCATATCCTTTTGCGATCTTCATACTGCTCTTGAAAAGATATGTATACGCATTCAATGAAAACTCTTTCGGCCAGAAGCCGTAACCATACTGTGCCAGAGCTGCCTCACTGGAAAGTGAGGAAGAGATCAGAAGCAGAAACGGTGCCACTGCCCAGACAGCCAGAAGAATGAAAATGATGTTCAGGACGATCTGTCCTGTCTTATTTTTTGTAACCATCTATGTTTCCTCCTTTCCTAGAATAATGCATTGTCTTCATCGATCTTACGAACAATGAAGTTTGCGGTGAGTACCAGAACAAAACCAAGTACAGACTGCAGGAAACCTGCTGCGGAAGCACGTCCCACATCATTTAACTGGGTCAGTCCTTTGTAAACAAAGACGTCAATCGTATCGGTCACGGAAGATATCAGACCGGAACGCATCGGAACCTGATAGAACAGACCAAAATCGGAATAGAACATACGGCCGATGCTTAAAAGCACCATGGTGATGATCGTTCCGCGAAGTCCCGGAAGGGTAACGTGCCATACCTGTTTCCAGCGGTTGGCACCGTCCACGGTGGCTGCCTCGTAAAGAGAAGAGTCAATTCCGATCACCGTTGCATAATAAAGGATGCTGCTGTATCCGAAGCCTTTCCAGAGGTTTACGAACACCAGGATGAAAGGCCAGTATTTGGAAGTGGTATACCAGCTCACCGGATCTTTTCCAAGAGATATCAGAATCTTGTTCAGGAAGCCGTTCTCCTGGCTCAGGAAGCCAAACACGATGTAGGAAACGACTACCATGGAGATCAGATAAGGAACCAGGATCACAGTCTGGTAGATTTTTTTGTTCAGTGTACCGCGCATGAAGTTCAGCATAACTGCCACGGCTACTGCCAGCACATTTCCAAGAAGGATAAAAGTCAGGTTGTAACCGATGGTGTTCCGGATGATATTCTTGGCATCCTGCGTTTTAAAAAGATAAGTAAAGTTGCTTAAACCTGCCCAGTCACTTCCCCAGATCCCTTTTCCGTAATTGAATCGTTTGAAAGCGATCACCAGACCGGCCATGGGAATGTAGTTGTTGATGATCAGATAGATCAGTCCCGGCAGCATCATGGAAAACAGTGCCAGCGTCATTTTCGTCTGCGCCCCTCTTTTCCGACGGCCAGCCGGCTTTATAGCTGTTTTTGCCATGTTTTTTTCCTCCTCGTTATAGCAAATCTCCTAAGAAAATTGCCGGTGGAGTTTTTCCGCCGGCAGATATTCATTTTTCCTCTCCCTGATTTACTGCTGTTCTGCCAGGTAAGAATCTAACTGTGTCTGTTTCTCAGCAATGATATCATTAAGACCGGCTGCTTCCATCTCAGCTTCTGCTTGTTCGATGGTACTCTCAGGATCTACACTTCCGGAAATCAGTGCTTTAAAGTATTTATCCATAATATTAGAACATGCTGTATACTGATCAGCCACGTTAGTAATATCAAATGAAAAACCAAACGCTTTGCTTTTCAAAGTATCTTTATTAAACTGGATTAAATCATCAAAAAAGGTCGGGCCGTTTACATCCAGCGGATAAGTGTTTCCGGAATAAGGAACAATCCAGTAACCTTCTGCCATGCCGTAGCCACAGTCAGCAGCGGTCTTTCCTTCGGGGAAGGAGATGGTGCCGTCTTCATTTACTACATAATGAGTTCCCTCAATACCATCTGCAAGAAGGGTGCAGACATCCTTATCAGTATAAAGAACCTGCATCAGCTCCCAGGCTGCATCTGGATCTTTAGAATTTATATTGATACCGTAACAAAGAGCCTGATAAGAGTTTGCCTGTGCCCATGCACTAATTACTTCCGTACGGATCATGCCAGCCACTTTATTTACCGCATAATTGTCAAAGCAGGCAATTGCTAAATCATTACCAATCAAAGTCTGGAACGGCTGAGTATTGCTTAATACGTCCTGCATAGTAATGCCATCCTGATACCATTTACGAGTCCAGGTACAAAAATCAATGAAATCATCTGTTTTAAAGAGGTCCTTTACCTCTGTTGTCTGTGCTTGATCCTCCAGTACACCAAGAAGTTTCGTATCTCCTAAACCATCCCAAGTCCAGTCGCCATTGATCATAGAGTCACCACTTTGCGGAATCAATGCATAACGATCCGGATACTTTTCATGAGCTTTAGTCAGAAAATCATCAACTTCTTCCATCGTCAGTTTCTGTCCATTTTCTATACCAAACTCTGCCGCAATATCCTCATCAATATTCAGACCAATGATGTTACCGAAGTTTCTTAAGTTTGGAACCGCATAAATTTTTCCGTCCACAGTGGTTCCTTTCATTTCATCCTCGGACCATACACTCTTAAACTCATCAGAAGCATTTGCATAGTAATCAGTCAGATCTGTTAATTGACCATTCTTTACATAACTGCTTAAAGGAGTCATAAAGACTGCAATCACATCTGCCTCATCACCTGTAAACAGAAGATTTGACTGCTGCTGCCAGTTGCCGGTTGTAACATATGTCAGATTCAGATGGATTCCGTACTTCTCCTCGGTGATCTGATTGATGGCATCCTCTACCATAGGAGCATCCGGCAGATCATAAACGGTCGGCAAATGCAGGGAAACCTCTTTGACATCTCCGTCTGCAAATGCACTGATCTGAGCTGCAGAAAGCATCATGGCTGCTGCGCCACATACGGTAAGAGCTCTTTTTACTGATTTTTTCATAGATTTGTTCCTCCTTTTTTGTTTCGTTTCCGTGTTTTTCTGATGTCCTAATTGTAACAAAAAGCAGGATACGTTTCTGCCACTTTCATGATTTTGATTGGTTATTTTGTGATTGTTTTATGGTTTTTTCATGGTTTTTTTATGCAATCTGTCATTTTCATGACATTGATTATCACTTTCGTGACTTTGTCTGAAAAGCTCCAGGCATGTTGTATAGAAAAAAGGGGCTTTTCCGTCAAGATCACCGGATCTCAATCATGCCATCCATCGTGCCGAGATCCATGGCTTTGTGTCTGTCCTTCGTATAAGGTATCCATTTCACCAGTCCATCCCCGTTGGGATCGCCGGTTTTGACAAAGTTTGCAAAATAATCCGCCATTTTCGTCTGGAGCTCATAATCATAACCGGTCATGCGCCGCCAGGTTCGGTGAATCGTTTCAAAAAGGTAAAACAACTCCGCCGTATGCCAGGCTCCATCGTCATCTCCGGGAAGTCACCGGACAGTGCCACTCTCCGTCTTTGCCTCCAAAATCAGTTTATGATAGTTTTCTTCGGTTCTCGGTATCCATGCCATAATAAAATCCTCCTATAAAAAAACTGCCGACAGAGTTTTCCGCCGACAGTCGCTTTTTATTCTTATTTTTTAGTTACTGTGCCAGGAAAGCATCCAGCTGTGCCTGTTTCTCAGCGATGATGTCATTCAGACCTGCTGCTTCCATCTCTGCATTTGCCTGCTCGATGGTGCTCTCAACATCAACGCTTCCGGAAAGGAGTGCTTTGTAATATTTGTCCATGATATTGGAGCAGGCAGTATACTGATCGACTACATTGGTAATATCAAAGTCGAAACCAAATGCCGGACCTCTCAGAGAATCTTTGTTGAACTGGATCAGATCCTCGAAGAAGGTCGGACCGTTTACATCCAGCGGATAGGTATTTCCTGAATAGGGAACGATCCAGTAACCTTCTGCCATACCGTAGCCACAGTCAGATGCTGTTTTCCCTTCGGGGAAGGAGATGGTTCCGTCATCATTTACTACATAATGAGTTCCCTCGATACCATCTGCAAGAAGTGTGCAGACATCTTTGTCGGTATAAAGAATCTCCATCAGCTCCCAGGCTGCATCTTTATCTTTGGAGTTGACATTAATGCCATAGCAAAGAGAGGTATAGTTACTGGTCGGGATCCATGAGCTTACGATCTCTGTACGGATCATGCCGGGTACATTATTTACAGCGTAGTTATCAAAGCAGGCGATTGCCTGGTCGTTGCCGATCAGAGTCTGGAAAGGCTGGGTGTTGCTTAAGACATCCTGCATGGTAAAACCTTCCTGATACCATTTCCGGGTCCAGGTGCAGAAATCTACGAAATCATCCGTCTCAAAAAGATTCTTTACCACTGTAGACTGACCACAGTCTTCCAGGACACCGAGATTCTTTCCGTCGCCCATGCCATCCCAGGTCCAGCCATTTACCATAGAATCGGAGCCCTGCGGAACCAGTGCGTAGCGATCCGGATATTTTTCATGAGCCTTGGTCAGGAACTCATCAACTTCTTCCATCGTCAGCTTCTGACCATTCTCAATACCGAACTCCGCCGCAATATCCTCGTCGATATTCAGTCCCATAATGTTACCGAAGTTTCTGAGGTTCGGAATCGCGTAGATCTTTCCATCCACACTGGTTCCTTTCATCTCGTCCTCGGACCAGATCTGTTTAAATTCATCAGAAGCGTTTGCATAATAGTCAGTCAGATCTTCCAGCTGACCGTTCTTTACATAAGTACTGAGCGGAGTCATGAAGACTGCGATCACATCTGCCTCATCACTGGTAAAGAGAAGGTTGGACTGCTGCTGCCAGTTACCCATAGTAACATAGGTCAGATTCAGATGAATCCCGTATTTTTCCTCGGTGATCTGGTTAATAGCATCCTCTACCATCGGAGCATCCGGCAGATCATAAACGGTGGGCATATGCAGAGCGACCTCTTTTACATCTCCATCTGCAAATGCAATGATCTGCGCTGCGGAGAGCATCATTGCTGCCGCGCCGCATACGGTAAGCATTCTTCTGATTGTTTTTTTCATAAAACGTTTCCTCCTTTTGTATTACATTCCGTGTTTTTGTGATGTCATCATTGTAACAAGAAGCGGGAAACGTTTCTGCTATTTTTGTGATTTTGATTAGTTATTTTGTGATGGTTTTATGCTTTTTATACTTTTTACACAAATTACAGTTTTTTTCTTCAATCAGTGTTATCAGATCCCTGTCATGATTTTCCCGTAAAATGGTCTGATCTCCATAGATCATGCAGGCTTTCTTTTCTTCTGTGTACGGTTTCCAGCAAGGAAGTTGCTCTCCATTCGGTGATCCTGTCTTTGCAAAGCTGGCCCAGGCTCCCGCCATCTCATCCTGCAGACGGGCGGTGATGTCTTTTTTATACATGGCTTCCATATACAATGCATTATGGAACATAAAATGAAGGTCTCCATTATGCCCCGTCAGCTGCCCTCCAAGAAGCGGGCTTTCAAAGGCAAAGACATAGTTATAAACCGGCGCTTCCGCCTCCTTCGTTCTGCGGCTGGAAAAATCCAGAACAGCCGGCCGGATCTCATGATCCACAGCTGCCGCATAGGAGGGATCCAGTTCCGGATAAGCTTCCGCAAACGCTTTCGTCACCGCTTCTGTTTCCTCTCCAAAGCGCTCCTTTACCACCGCTTTCTTCTGTTCCTCCGTCCAGTTTTCTTTTCTGCCCACCGGCGAAGGAAGAAATTCGCATACGCAGGAGCCAATGAGCACCGGAATATGTTTTGTTTCTTTCCGAAAGCCTGTATGCAAGGGATTTCCTACAAAATATTCTCCGTCTGCCACCGGCGACCACACGGTAAAGAGATGGTTTTTTTCTTCCTCACAGGCCTTTGCCACAGCCGCCGCCAGTGTCTCATATTCCATCGTCTCAATCTCTTTTCTGTTATCCCGGTTCAGATTCAGATTTTTTACCGTCTTCTGTCCGATTTTTCTGGAAAGCTCCCGGTCTCCTCCAAGAAGCCCGGAGCGCATCACACCGCTCTGAATGATTGCCCGATGGTAAAGTCCGTCTGCGGAAGGCATCTGCATCAGAGTGCTCACTTTTCCACCGCCGCCGGACTGTCCATAAATTGTCACATTGTCCGGATCTCCGCCGAAAGCTGTAATATTCCGCTTTACCCAGCGTAAGGCCTCCACCAGATCTGCCATGCCAAGATTGCCGGAATTTCTGTACTCTTCACCCAGTTCAGAGAGATCCAGAAAGCCCAGCATATTCAGTCTGTGGTTTACGGTCACGATCACCACATCATAATTGTGGCTCATCTCCCAGCCCTCATAGGAATAAAGCTGTGTGGAACAACCGCCGAAAAAACCTCCTCCGTGAAACCATACCATAACCGGCTTCTTTGCCTCCGGATCGATGGAAGGGGTCCAGATGTTCAGATTCTGACAATGCTCACTGATGCTCCAGAATCTCTGAGGCACCATAAACTGGCCCTTCGGGCTTTTTCCTTTTAAGGAATAGCTCATCTCCGGGCAGCCATAGCCATAGTCCAGCGCATCCTGAATTCCTTCCCAGCTTTTCGGCGGTTCCGGCATCTGAAAACGCTCTGCCCAGGCATAGTCCACCCCCCGGAAACAGAATACATCTCCGTCCACATAACCTCTCAATTTTCCTTCCGTCGTCTGTACCACAGGATAATCTTCCTCACATACAAATCCCTTTTTTTCTCTGATGTTCATAAAATCCCCCCTCTTCTTGCATAACCGCTTAAAATTCCCGGATTGCCTTTCTCCCTTCCTCTTCCGCAATCATATTATTGACGAGCAGATTCCAGCACTGAAAGTCAGGATTATTGACACCCTCTCCTGTGTCCGGATCATAATATTCATGAAGTTCACCGCAGGCTTCCAGATCTTTTCCGAATAAGGTAATTGTTTTTTCTGCCAGCTCCGCTGCCTCCTTGTCATATCCATAGTTTTTCAGACCGCGGTAACACATATAATTGGAAATCCCCCAGACCGGCCCCAGCCAGCAGCAACCTTGTATTTCTGCCGCCTGTGAAACCGAAGGCAGAAATGCAAGGTTGCTGCTGGCGTCTGGAAACGCACAACAAGTATTTTAATCAAACTCTCGTCAAGAAATTTTGAAGTTTATTTCTCATGTACCTTCCGGTACTCCTGCGGCGTCTGGTCGGTGATCTTTTTGAACATCTTGGAGAAATGGGAGAAGTTATCATACCCCACCTTGGAGGCGATGATGCTGACAGAAAGGCGGGAATTTTTCAGAAGCTTCTGAGCCTCCCGCATCTTTTCCATCATGACATAATCCTTGAAGGTCTCTCCGGTCTGCTGCTTGAAGAGCCTGGAGAAATATTCCTCATTCAGGTGAACATAACTTGCCACATTTGTTCTGGAAATATTCTTGCTGAGATTCTTCTTGATATAGGAAACTGCCAGTGTCACCGCATCCGGGTCTCCCGCTTCCTCCTGATTCTCTGCATTTTCCCAGAAAACGCCTTTCTTTCCTTCCGCATTGCAGGCGGCTCGCTTTAAAAGCCCTTCAAAAACCTGCCGTACCTCGCCCCTTTGAGGGGCTTCCCCCGGATAAAAGGCAATGCTGAAATCCATATTTGTCTCGATAAAATCGTAAAACTGCTGCACATGCTGGGAACAGAGCCCCTCATGGAACTCCGAACGCGTCGTCTGAATGAAGCACCAGTAACGGTCTTCCCGGAAGCCCGTGACCCAGACATTCCCTTTCTCCTGATAAAAAAGTTCTTCCAGAACGTTTTTCAGCACCAGGCTCACCAGCTTTTTCTCCCAGTCATTCCGAAGCTTCTTCCAGCGCACGACCTGGAGCAGGGCCGGATAGATCTGACACTCTTCTGCATCCACTCCGTAGAGCTCCGGCAGATGACTGTAGAGCTGCTCTGCCTCTGCCCAGTTTTCTGCCATGATATTCGCCGTCAGAACGTCAAACATATGATTCTTCTGTTCCATAAAAAGCCGCTGGCTGTTTATCATATTCTGCATTTTCTGCTTTTCACAGACACGCTCCCAGACCCGGAGAAGTGCTTTCTCCACATCCTCATAACGGACCGGCTGCAGAATGTAATCAAAGCTTCCCAGCCGGATCGCCTCTCTGGCATACTCGAAATCCGCATGAGAAGTCAGGAAAATGCACTCAATATCCGCAATTTCCTTTTTTGCCCAGAGACACAGCGAGATCCCGTCCTCCTCCGGCATTTCGATGTCACTTAACAGCACATCTACCGGAAAATTTTTCAGAATCAGTTTAGCCTCTCTGGCACTGCAGGCCGTATATACCTTGTCCACCGGAAGCTTTTCCCAGTGGATCCCGTTCTTCAGACTGTCAACCACTGCCCGCTGATCATCTACCAGGCAGACATTCATCATGTTGTTTCCCCCCTTGGAAGGATCAGCTCGCTCACTGCTCCTTCATTGTTCTCAAACAGATACTCCGCCTTGTCTCCGTAGAGGAAACCGCAGCGCCGTTTGATGTTGTTGATACCGACACAAAACGTACCAGAGGCCGGATCTCCGTTGATTTCCTCCAGTATGGCATCACTGTAGCCCTGACCATTGTCCTGCACCACCAGGTCCAGATAATCGCCCTCCTCTGTCTTCAGGTAACTGGCCGTGATCTGGATCTCCAGCGGACATCTGGCATCTCCCAGTCTGGCATATTTGATGCTATTTTCCACAAAGGTCTGTACGGAAAGGATTGGAACCTGCCAGTCCTCCACCTCGGGATCTACCGTGATCTCACTGGTCACAGGCCGTCCAGTCACATGCTTCTGAAGACCGATATAGTTCTCCACAAAAGCCAGTTCCCGGGAAAGCGGTACCGTTTCCTGCTCTGCCCGGAGAAGATAGCGGAGATGCTCCGAAAGGTTCAGCACCAGCTCCTGGATCTTCTCATCCTCATGCGCCATGGCAAGGGCATTGACAGTCTTCAGCCCGTTCAGGTAAAAGTGAGGCTTCAGCTGAAGCTGCAGATATTGCATCTGAGCCTTCTGTTTTTCTATGATCTCTTCATAGGTGAGGTTTTTCTGTTCCTCCAGCTCCCGTACCATCTTTTCCAGTGTCTGACGCACCTCGGTAAATTCCTGGAAACTGCCTCCGATCTCCGGCACCTCCCTCGTCTCACCATTCCGGATGCGGTTCATGGCATCCGTCAGCTGTCGAAGCGGCTGTACCACCTGCCTTCTCATAAACTGGAAAAGCAGGAACACTGCCACGACAGAAAACAGCGTGAGCAAAAGAAGCAAAAGCTGCTGGATCGTGGCGGTCTGCCACCATTTTATGGAATAAATGGTACAGATCCAGAAATCCATATTGGTGATTTTTCTGCCAAACACCTGATAATCCGGCTTTATCTCTTCCAGCATCGTTTCTTCTGCCATGATCTTACTCAAAAGCCGGATCTGCTCTGCCTGTTTTTTCCCGTTTAAAACGTCCCCGTTCTGCACCATGCAGACCTGTGCCTTGATCCCGGTGCTTCTCTCTATCTGTCCTCCAAGCTCCGGCAGGGTATAAACTCCGATAACAGCCACCCCGCCTTTTTTATAACAGACAAAAAGCGAGATTGTTTCTCCGGATCGCACAGTTGACCAGCTTTTTCCCTGGGAAGCATTTGCCTGATATTGTGCCAGCATATTCTTTACTTCCTGTGAATAAACAAAATCCGAATACTTATCCTGTGTCCCATACCAGCACTTTTCACCGTTTCCATAGAAAATATAGAAGCTGCTGAGGTAATCCTGGATGATCAGCCGCGTATGCAGTTTTTCCCGGAGATCATAAACGGTACTGTACTCCTTCGCTGAGCTCTGTTCCTTCTGCAGGGCCTGGAAATTCTTGTCATTCGCATAAATATCATACATCAGCTGATCCACTTTATCGATGGAATTTTTCACCTGCTCCGTATAATCGTTCAGAAGCTCCCATTTGGCAGCTTTCAGTTTTTCCTGATGCGCCTGGATCATATAGCAGTCCAGCAGGAAAAGGATCACCAGAACTGTACTATAGCCGAGCATGGTGATCTTCACGATCGTCCTGTTTAAACGTCGGATTTTCTTCTCACGCGACATTCCTTCTTCGCCTCCAGCGTATAAGCTTTCCCATCCACATAGAGCGTTCCGCCCGAAATCTCAGAATAAACCCTGATTTCCTCCTGATCCACGGAGACAGAAACTGTCCCGCCGGGTACAGGCACTTTGCCATGGAAACCCTTGAGGTCTCCCGGATTCGGCCGCACATCGAAGGTATCATACGCAATGCCTGTATTTTCCACACCCAGCCGGAAATTGCCCAGAAGATAAATGGGGCTTGCGCTCCAGGCATGGCAGAGGGATTTCTCGAAGGGATTTCCGTACATCGCATAATGCTCCACGCCGGTCATGGTCGGATCATACTCCTCGTAAAGAGTCGTCGCTCCCGTCGCCAGCATGCTGCCGTAGTATTCCCGGATGGATTTTTCCAGGAGGTTTGTATTTCCGGCCTTGCAGTGTACCTGATTTTCGTAAAATTTAAAGTAAGGCGTGGTGATCTGCGGCACTTCGTCATTGAGGACCACCCGCTCGTAAATGTCTTTTTTCACGGTGTCATCGCAGCTCAGGAAAAGGTAAGCCAGAATGTTGCTCTGTCTGGTCACGTTTCGTTTACCAGACTCGTAACTGTCGATAAATACCTTTTTCTCTGTATCGTAAAATTTCTCAAAGATCTGCTTCCGGAGTTTTTCTGCCTCCCCGCCCAGACCTCTGTCATCTCTTCCGATCACCGCACAGATGGCCGCATAACACTCCATGGCTTTGGCAAAAAGGATCTGTTCTCCACAGAGCGCTCCTGTCTTGTCCATGGGAGCCCAGTCGATAAACACCCAGTCACCGGGCTTTCCTCTCATGAAACCGTCCTCATCCCGTCTTTCCAGACAGAAATCCATAACCGCCTTCATCTGGTCTTGGATCTGCTCCAGGAAATCCTTATCCCCGTAGGTCTTATAATACTCGTAAAGACTGATGATCCAGAAAAAACTGTAATCCATGATCGTGTTGATATGTACCTTGAAGGGCTGTTTTCCGCCCAGAGCGATCAGCGTCCGCTTCTCGATCTCTTTATCAAAAAAGAGATATCGGTTCACGAAAAGGCTCTGGTAGGCATCTGCTGACCAGACCCACCGGTCTCTTTTGATGCCGTCCAGGAAAAATTCCCGGCTGTTCAGATGGAAGGTATATGCCGCCACATCCCATACTTTGTTGATGATCTCCTCGCTGCAGTGGAAAGAGCCTTTGTATTCCAACGGCAGATACTCATACTCTGCCTTCACCTCCACCTTCTCATCGCTGACAAAAAGATAACGGAAAGCATAAGGAATATAGCTTAAAACACCTTTCTCCGGCTTGTCCTCAAAACGGATGACACACCACTCAGGATCCATGGCCTCTTCTCTGGACTCACCAAAACGCACTTTCACCGGTCCTTCGCCCAGTCCGGAAAAGCGTGTCCTTGCAAAGGTCTCTTTTCCAAAATCAAACAGGACACCACCCTCAACCTTTTCCTTTTTCACCCAGGAAACGGGCAGATAGGAAAATGGAAAATGATCCGGTGTCTGATCCGGAGAAACAAACATTTCACTGGTTCCGACTTTCTTCCAGTCCTGACTCATGTCATCACAAAGCCAGGTGTCGTCACTCTCGATGACACCATCCACATAGATACAGGGGAAAGTTTCGGTATTTGCCACCCGGATGAGAACCGTGGTGGTTCCCGGCTCCAGTTTGATCTCTCTCTGTCCGCCGTATTTCTTCTGATTCCATGGCTCTGCTCCTACAATGACCGAAATATTTCCCAACGCATGGATCCGGAAAGTTCCTCCTTCTGTCGTCACTTCTTTTTTGAAGCAGACCACCGGTTCCGGGGCATAAAGCTTCCAGACTACCGGTTCCGGGTAGCCATACTGCTGTCTTCTTGTATGAAGGATCATATTGTGGTAACATTCAAATTCTCCGTATCTCCAAATCCACTGGCTCATATGTGTACCTCTCCTTTTCTCGTTTCAGGCAGACTTCCCGCCTTTTTTCTGCACCCTAAAACACTGCTTCAGACCGCGGCCTGCGGCCTGCGAAGGAGAAACTTTCTTCCGCAGGTTTTTGTCACAGGCGCAGTCTCTCATTGTCTGATAATAAGGATATGATACCACAAAAATTCTGGATCGCTCAATTACTTTTTGTGACGAAGATTATCCTTTTTATGACCATTGCCGGCTGTTTCGTCTGCGGCTGCGCCGCCGGAACATCTCATCCACGAGGAGCGTCTGGATCAGGTCGCTGAGCCAGTTCTGGTCCGGCGGATAGCGCCGCCAGGTCTCCTGATTCATGGCCAGCATCTCATCTTTGTCCTCCCCTTCCGGGGGCTGGTACTGTTCCTTCACCTGCCCGTAGATCCGGGAAGTCAGGCGGCGGACCTGGTTCTGGTCCGGAGATTCATCATACATGAGGCTTCCCTCGTATTCCATCTGGTCGCAGACATCCTCAATCCACGGAAAGAGCTCCTTTGAGATCTCCGGATAAAGGTTCTTCATCCGCTCCAGATCCCGCTCGGTCTCATAGTCGTCCTCGTAGTAGCGGGTAAGTGGCGTGGAGGGCTCATCTTCCTGGAAGAGGGAGTCCTGGGACTGAGGTGCAGGCGACTGCTCGGGTGACGGAGCCTGCCAGACTTCCTCCGCCTCAAAGGGACGGATGCAGCGCGTGCAGGGGCGGGGCCTGTTTGGACCACCTGGGCCCGGGCCGCGGCGGGGAGGTGGCGGCGGGCCGAAACCTGGACGCGGCGGCGGACCAGACGAACCTCCCGGACCGGGGCCGTAACCCGGACGTGGTGGGGACGGCGGCGGGGGACCAAACCCAGGGCGCGGCGGTCCACCGAAACCAGGACGGGAAGGACGACGGCACCAGGGGCATTTCATTTCCATGGGATCATAATATTCCATAGGGTTCTCCTGAAAACCTCATCCCTACAGGATATGCAGGTTTTGCGGATCTGACCCGCATTTTTCTCGGCACGAAAAAAGGGCCCGCCGAAGCGGGCCCTGTAAAACTCATTTTAAATTAGTCGTAGAGGTTCTGAGCGATCTCGGGATCTTCCATGTTATCAGCGGTGTACCACTGGCATCCGGTATCCACGTCTGCTACTTCCTCGCCGTTTGCTGCCATGGTCAGAAGGTCGATAACTGCTGCGCCCATTGCTACAGGAGCCTGGGTTACTGCGCCGTAGAGAGTACCGTTCTTGACAGCCTCTTTGATAACAGTACCGGAGTCGAAGGTCACGCCTAATACCTGATCTTCGCCGCTGCCCAGTTTCTGCAGGTTCTCGTTACCGGTTACCATTGCCTCACCGGAGTGCTGGTTGGAACCATAGATGCAGATCGTGTCGTCTTTGTTCAGCAGGGTCTGGCAGTCTGTTGCGGACAGCTCTGCGGTTACCTGTGACGGTACTGCTACATCGAGAATCACTTTTGCATCGTCAGTCGGCTCTACTTTGGAGTCCTGAACGTATTTGTCGTTTCCTTCTACGGTTACGGTATATCCGTCAGCCTCTGCCAGCTCTGCGATCTTATCGATGAAGCCAAGACCTCTGTTAACGATAGACTCACTGGTTGCATCCTGACCCATAACACCGATACGAACAGAACCTTCCGCTGCTGCGATACGGTCTTTCAGTACTTCATAGGTCTTCTCTGCTGCCAGCTCACCAGCTGCATAGTTGTCGGTTGCTGCGTTTGCTACTACAGAACCTTCCGGAGCTCCCGGTACACCGGAGTCAAATCCTACGATGGGGATTCCTGCATCTTTTGCCTGCTGCAGAGCATCATTACAAGCATCCGTACTCAGTGCTGCAAGACCGATTGCTGCCGGTTTTGCATTGATTGCACTGTTCAGCATCTGTACCTGGTCTGCGATATCAGACTCAGAGTTCGGTCCTACAAAGTTCATGGTAACACCGAGACGGTCAGCCTCTTCCTGTGCTCCTTTTAATACTGCCTGCCAGTACTGATGCTGGAAGCCTTTGGATACGATCTCGAAGTGATAAGCCTCTTTTGCCTCTACATTGCTCAGATCTACAGAAGCTGCTGCCTCAGTCTCTCCCTCGCTTGCAAGTGCGGGAACGGTCATCATGGATGCTACCATAGCGGTTGCCAGTAAAGCGCTGATCATTTTGTTTTTCATTGTAAAATCCTCCTTTTTTACATTACATAGTTTTTTCCCCTGATGCCCATAGGCATCTTATCTAACAGTTCAGGCCCCCAGGCTTTCGCCTCTCCTGAACGGCTATTCTTTTTTAGTCAACCACTACGCCCTTCTGGAGCATAATGTTTGCATAGAGTGCGCTCTCGCCGGTGGCGATGATCGCATATACTTTTTTCGCCTCATCGTAGAAAGCAAATCTCTCGATGTGACCGATGGCGTCTCCGCCTCTCTTATCATGTTTTTCAACGATTTCTTTATAAGTATCCCAAATCGGTGTCTCAACATCATCACCGGGCATTACTTCCATCAGATTTACCGGATGCTCTACATAAGTATCCAGCGGGAACACCTCAAGAATGGCGTCCAGAAGTTCCGGCACGCCGTGGCCGTCACAACGGATCACGATCGCGTCTTTTCCCATGGACTCTGCCGGGAAATTTCCGTCGGAAATAACCAGACGGTCGCTGTGTCCCATTTCACAGAGCACTTTTAAGAGCTCCGGAGATAAAATCTTTGGAATTCCTTTTAACATTTCTTGCTTCCTCCCAGTTGTCATTTTTTCGGACCGGGCTGCCGCCCCCGACAGCCCGTCCATACACACCAAACACACTTTTTATGAAGTGAAAGCCTTAACAGGCCTGCTTCCAATTATTAGTCGTAAAGGTTTTGTGCAATCTCAGGATCGTCCATGTTGTCAGCGGTATACCACTGGCATCCGGTATCCACGTCTGCTACTTCCTCACCGTTTGCTGCCATGGTCAGAAGGTCGATAACTGCTGCGCCCATTGCTACAGGAGCCTGGGTTACTGCGCCGTAGAGAGTACCATTCTTGACAGCCTCTTTGATAACAGTACCGGAGTCGAAGGTCACGCCTAATACCTGATCTTCGCCGCTGCCCAGTTTCTGCAGGTTCTCGTTACCGGTTACCATTGCCTCACCGGAGTGCTGGTTGGAACCATAGATGCAGATCGTGTCGTCTTTGTTCAGCAGGGTCTGGCAGTCTGTTGCGGACAGCTCTGCGGTTACCTGTGACGGTACTGCTACATCGAGGATCACCTTAGCCTCTTTGGTAGGCTCTACTTTACAATCCTGAACGTATTTGTCGTTTCCTTCTACAGTTACGGTATAGCCGTCAGCCTCTGCCAGCTCAGCGATCTTGTCGATGAAGCCAAGGCCACGGTTGATGATGGACTCACTGGTTGCATCCTGGCCCATAACGCCGATACGAACGGAACCTTCTGCTGCTGCGATTCTGTCTTTCAGAACCTCATAGGTTTTCTCTGCTGCCAGCTCACCAGCTGCGTAGTTGTCAGTTGCTGCGTTTGCTACTACAGAACCTTCCGGAGCTCCCGGTACGCCGGAGTCAAAGCCCACGATGGGGATTCCTGCATCTTTTGCCTGCTGCAGAGCGTCGTTACAAGCATCGGTACTCAGAGCTGCCAGACCGATTGCTGCCGGTTTTGCGTTGATTGCGCTGTTCAGCATCTGTACCTGGTCTGCGATATCGGACTCGGAGTTCGGTCCTACGAAGTTCATGGTAACGCCGAGACGCTCAGCCTCCTCCTGTGCTCCCTTTAATACTGCCTGCCAGTACTGATGCTGGAAGCCTTTGGATACGATCTCAAAGTGATAAGCTTCTTTTGCTTCTACCTTGCTGAGGTCGATGGTGCCTTTTACGGTTTCGGTCTCAGATTCGCTCTCGGACTCGGCCTCAGTCTCTTTTGCGTCAGTTGCTTTCTTGGTTTCTTTCTCGGTTTCGGACTCAGATTCTGTCTCAGTTTCTTTCTCGGTAGCCTTCTCGGTTTCCTTCTTGGTCTCTTTCTCGGTTACCTTTTCAGTCTCAGATTCAGACTCGGTCTCTTTCTCGGTAGCTTTCTCAGTTTCCTTCTCGGTCTCCTTCTCGGTTACTTTCTCAGTTTCCTTCTTGGTCTCTTTCTCAGTAGCCTTCTCGGTCTCTTTCTCGGTAGCCTTCTCAGTTTCCTTCTCGGTCTCTTTCTCGGTTACTTTCTCAGTTTCCTTCTCGGTCTCTTTCTCAGTAGCCTTCTCAGTTTCCTTCTCGGTCTCTTTCTCAGTAGCCTTTTCGGTTTCCTTCTCGCTCTCTTTCTCAGTAGCCTTTTCGGTCTCCTTCTCGGTCTCCTTCTCAGTAGCCTTCTCGGTCTCCTTGGAAGCAGACTCGGTCTCAGTCTCTACTTTTTTCTTGGTTTCTTTTTCAGTAGCCTTTTCCGTTTCTTTCTCGGTGGCTTTCTCGGTAGTTTCTTCTTCCGTCGTTGCAGCTTCTGTGGTAGCTGCCTCGGTAGCTTTTTCTGTAGCCTTCTCAGTGGCTTTCTCAGTCTCAGTAGCTTTTTCCGTTGCTTTTTCAGTTGCCTTCTCGGTTGCTTTCTCGGTGGCAGCTTCTGTTGCTTTCTCAGTGGTTTTCTCGGTTGTCTTATTTGAGCCGCTTCCGCAGCCGCCAACCATTGTTGCTACCATGGATGCACATAAGAGTGCGCTGATTACTTTGCGTTTCATCCTTCGAAATCCTCCTTTTGAAGGGCAGCGGAACCTCTCATTCCGCTGTCGAAAAAATAAAAAGTGTGTGTGCTGCTGTGTTAGGCTAATTTTCTATTCTTGATCACGTCGATGAATACGGCGAGAATCAGAATCAGACCGGTGATGATCTGCTGCCAGTTTGCCTGCAGACCGATATACGGAAGGCCGGATTTCAGCATGGACATAACGAATACGCCGAGCAGGGTACCGAAAATGGAACCGCAGCCTCCTGTCATGGAAGTTCCGCCGATGATGGCACCGGCGATAGCGTCAAGCTCAAGGCCTGCGCCGCTTCCGGGGGCGATAGATGAAGAGAATACAGCCGCGTAAGCAACTCCTGCGATTCCTGCGAACACACCGGAAAGGATATATGCTAACGCCTGATATTTTACCACATTTACGCCAGAAAGTCTTGTAGCTTCTTTATTACTTCCGATTGCAATGATGTAACGTCCCGGTCTCGTTCTGTTGAGGAAGAGGGACATGAGGATGACGAAAAGAATCACCCACAAAAAGCCTACCGGAAGAAGAAGTCCGGGTTTGTTGATCTTAAATAACATACGGAACCAGCCCTGCTCACTGGAAGCTGCCGGCCAGGTCACACTCATACCACCGGTGATGATAGAACCAAAACCTCTGGCCACCATCATCGTTCCCAGAGTAGCGATGAAAGGCGGAAGTTCCAGTACTGCAACCAGCACACCGTTGATACAGCCCATCAGAAGACCCAGAAGAAGTGTTCCGAGAATACCTACGATTACCGGCATGCCCTGACGGGTGATCAGATAACCGCCGAACAGTGCGTAGCAGATCATTCCGGTACCAATGGACAGATCCACACCGCCTGTGATCAGACAGAAGGTAACGCCGATGGCCATGAAGCTGATATAATAGGAATAATCAAAAATACTTACCAGTGTAGGATATTTACGAAAGCCCGGGCTCATGATGCTGAAAAATGCAAACAGAACAATGATTACGAGCAATACTACGATTTTCTGTGTACCCACAGCTTTTACAAGGGGATTGTTTGTAAAAGCATTTCCTTTTTTCTTATCTGCCATCTCTATCTCCTCCTACTTCCGAAGCGTTGCCGCGTGCATGATACGTTCCTGAGTTGCTTCCTCAATTCCGATCTCACCGGTTACCCGGCCTTCGCACATAACTATGATACGGTCGCTCATTCTCAAAATCTCTGTCATCTCAGAGGAAATCATGATGATCGATTTTCCAGCTGCTACCAGCTCGTTCATCAGATGGTAAATTTCACTCTTTGCTCCTACGTCGATGCCTCGGGTAGGCTCATCGAAGATCAGGATATCACAGTTTCTCACCAGCCATTTGGCGATAACAACTTTCTGCTGGTTTCCTCCGGAAAGGTTTACCACCAGCTGATCCACGCTGGGAGTCTTTGTCTTCAGGGAATCCACATATTTCTGGGCGATGCCTCTCTCTTTCTTCTTATTGATGAAAGCGCCGCTCATGAACTGGTCCATGGTAGCCATCGTGGAGTTCTCCGCCACGCTCTTTCCTACGACGATACCGTAACGTTTCCGGTCCTCAGAAAGATAACCGATACCATGTTTTACCGCATCCATGGGATTCTTGATATCCACTTCTTTTCCGTTTATGTAGATCTTTCCGCTCTCCTTGGGGTCTGCTCCGAAAAGAGCTCTGGCCGTCTCGGTACGTCCTGCGCCCATCAGGCCGGAGAAACCGAGGATCTCGCCTTTGTGAAGCTCGAAGCTTACATTCTGTACCATTTTTCCTGCGTTGAGGTTTTCCACCTTGAGTACTACCGGAGCGTTCTTCGGAACGTTGCTCTCGGTCTTCGGATCCTCGTAAATGACACGGCCAACCATCATGTTGATGATGTCGTCCTTGGTACATTCCTTGGTGATGAGGGTGCCTACATAGCAGCCGTCACGCATGACGGTCACGCGGTCCGTGATGACCTTGATCTCATCCATACGATGAGAGATATAAACGATTCCCATGCCCTTATCACGAAGGTCACGGATGATTTTAAACAGCTCTTCGATCTCGGCCTCAGTCAGCGCTGCTGACGGCTCGTCGAAAATAATAACCTTTGCGTCATGGGAGATGGCTTTTGCGATCTCGCACATCTGCTGACGGCCTACGGTCAGATTTCCCATTTTTTCTGTGGGATCAATCTTGATGTTCAGACGATCAAAAAGCTTCGCTGCTTCCTGATTCATCTTCGCATCGTTGATGAGTTTTCCATTCATGATCTCACGGCCGATGAAAATGTTCTGGGCCACGGTCAGATGGTTCATCATATTTAACTCCTGATGCACGATGACAACGCCTGCTGCCTGTGCGTCACGGGGATTTGCAAATTCTACTTCTTTTCCCTCGTAGGTGATGGTTCCGGAGTCTTTTTTATAAATACCGGTCAGCACCTTCATAAGAGTGGATTTTCCGGCTCCGTTTTCTCCCATGAGGGCGAGCACTTCACCTTTTCTGATTTCAAGATCTACATGATCAAGGGCATGTACACCCGGGAACGATTTGTCGATCCCTTTCATAGTCAAAATAACTTCGCCCATGTCTTCACCTTCTACCTTTCTTTCTATGGATCAATCAGTTTTTCTTTCTTCTGCTTCGTACATCGGCAAATACTGCCACCAGAACGATGATACCGGTAATTACATACTGATAATCCTTCTGGAAGCCCATAGCCAGGATTCCTTCCTGAAGAAGAGAAATAATCATAACGCCGATGATACTTCCGCCGATGGAGGCGACGCCTCCGGACATGGACGTTCCGCCCATAACACAGCTTGCAATGGCGTCATTGTTGAAGGTATCTCCAAGACCCGGGGAAACGATGGTGTAAGATCCCACATAGGCGATGGCTGCGAAGCCTGCCAGCGTACCGCAGATCACGAAAGCCAGCAGTTTCCATTTCTTTACGTCAACACCGGAAAGCCTTACTGCTTCCTGGTTGCTTCCAAGACAAAGGATATAACGTCCTGCTTTGGTGTTATTGAGGATGATACCGCAGATAACAGCCACGATCAGGAGAATGATAAGACCTGTGGGGATATCCGTTCCGCCCACATTCATTTTGATCAGGTTTTTGTACCAGCCGCCTTCGCCACTGGACTGGGGCCAGCTCATGGCCTGTGTCTTCGTGAAGACAGAACCGATACCTTTGGAAAGCATCATGACGGCCATGGAGGAAATGAAGGACGGCAGTCCCATATAAGCCACCAGAAAGCCGCTGAAAAGTCCGAATACAAGGCCCACCAGAATGGTGATGATAAGACATGCTCCCATGGGAACACCGTCCACAAAGAGTTTTCCACCGATCAGAGCCGCACAGAACATCACGGGTCCGATGGAGAAATCAATCTCACCTGTCGCAATAACGAAAGTAACGCCCAGAGCCAGAAAGCCCAGGAAGTACGCATAGTTTAATGCACTGATGATACGCGAGTAGCTCACAAAGCTGGGCTCGACGATACTGAACAGTATGTACATCAGCACCAGTACACCACAAAGGATGATCCGGTTGAAACCGAGTTTTTTCACAATCGGACTGTTTTTAAAATTTTCCATTTCTCTTCCTCCATTCTCCAAGTGTTGCCGTATACATGACGATACCCTCCGTTTCCTTTGGTGAAAGGATCATCCTGCCCTTTTCCGTACATTTCTTTTCGCCCCCGAAAAGCCCCCAATACATTTTTAGGCAGGTTGATCATTTCTTCATGACTATGACAATATTATATGGTTATTTTTGAAGAAAAAGAATGGGATATCTTCTGATGAAAGGGGAATATTTTACTTTTTCATGGAATTTTTTACACCTGGCATAATAAACTACACAAAAAAGCCCTGCTTTCGCAGAGCCTTTTGTCTCTTAATCCAAGAACGGAAAGAGGAATTTCTGATTCTCATCCGTATACATATTCTCTTTTGTGATGAGCTCGGAGCCGGAATCCACCATTTCCGGAAGGATCTCGCCCCGAAGAAGAAGCACTGTATTTTCCACACCAAGATACCCCATGTTAAAGGGCTTCTGGACTACAATGGCATTGAACACCCCTTCTTCCAACATCTGAACTTCTTCAATGGAACTGTCAAAGCCAACCATGAGGATCGAATCGGAAAGTCCCAGATCCCGGACCGCTTTCCCGGCTCCTATGGCACTGTATTCATTGAGACCCACCAGGATATTGATGTCCGGATGCTCTTCCAGAAGGGCTTTTGTCCGGTTGTATGCTTTTTCATAATTGGAATCGCAGTAAACGGTTCCCACGATATGTTCTTTCTCATCCCCCAGTCCTTCACAGAGACCCTGGTAACGCTCCTGCGCGGTAGAAGAACTTTTCACATGGGATACCACTCCGATCACCGGATTTTCCGGAAGATGTGTCAGGATAAATTCCCCCATTTTCCGTCCGGCAGCCACATTGTCCGTCTCTACCACGATCGACTGAAGATTCTGATCCAGTTCAGAATCAATGAGTACCAGCCGGATCCCCGCGACAACGATGCGGTTCGCCGCCTCCGTGATCTCACTTTTACTGGAAGGCGAAAGGATGATCGCATTCGGATTCATGGCGATAGCTTCATCAATGTAACGCACCTGTGCTTCAAAATCCTGCTCGGAATCCGGAGCGAGAATCGTCAGATCCACGTCATACTCGTTAGCTGCCATCTGCGCCCCTTTCAAAAGCGAGGTCCAGAAATCATTGGCATCATCCCGTGCTTTGGGAATATAGACTACCTGGATACGTCTGGCTGTGCTGGAACGGTTTACGATTATGATCCCCGCTCCAAAAACAAGGACAAGGATCAGGATAATGAGCCCAACTATATATTTTCCGTTATTTTTCATGACTCTTCCCCTCCCTCTGCGGGAATGATCACAGAAACGCCGGTTCCCATGCCCGGCATACTCTCATAAACCAGCCCGTATTCCTTTCCATAATAAAGCTGCAGACGGTTCTGTACATTATAGACTCCCACATGGCTTGTTTTTTTCCTCTGCTTTTCCTTCGGTTCCGGTTTCTTTTCCAGGATATGCTTCAGTGTTTCTTCGTCCATGCCAACGCCGTTGTCCCGTATGGTGATGACCACCTTTCCGTCCCGGATCTCTCCCAGGATAAGGAGCATCCCCTTTCCGTCCAGATATTTGATGCCATGATAAATGGCATTTTCCACCAGTGGCTGGATCACCAGCTTGACGATCTTCCGGTGAAGGACCTCTTCGTCTATATCAATGATATATTCCAGCTGATCCCGGTAGCGAAGCTTCTGGATCGCCAGATAATTACGGGTATACTCGATCTCCCGCTCTACCGTGACGATCTCATCCTCATTGCTGATGCTCTGGCGGAGAAGCTTTGCCAACGCCGAAGTCATCTGCACCACTTCTTCATTTTTTCCACTCTCTGCCATCCAGATGATGGAATCCAGCGTATTATAAAGGAAATGCGGATTGATCTGTGCCTGAAGCGCCTGAAGCTCACTTTTTCTCTTCTGTTTCTGTTCACGGACATTTTCCGCCATCAGATTCTGGATCTTCTCTGTCATGATATTGAAGGAATGGGTCAGACTGGTGATCTCATTGCAGCCCTCAGGACTTATCAGAGCCTTGTCAAACTCTCCCTTCTGCACATTTTTCATAGACTGTTCCAGTTCCTTTACCGGTTTTGTGATCTCACCAGAAAGCCACAACGCCAGAAGCAGAGAAAGGACTCCAAGGCAAAGTGCGATCAGCAGATAGAAAAACTGGATTTCGGAACGATTCTTCATAAACTCCGAGACATCGGAAACGCCGACTACAGACCAGCCTGTCTTATCCGATTTAAATACGGAATACAGCTGACGCCGCCCGTTTTGAGAGGTCAGAAAGTTCCCTGTCCCGTTTTCCAGCACCTCATCGATGAGCTCCGTTTTCATGCCGCTGTAAAGCAGCTGCTGCTTGGGATGATAAATGATCTTTCCTTTTTTCCCCACGATAAACAGGTAGCTTTTGCTCCCCAGATTCACATTGGTACAAAGCTCCTGTATGGAACTGTAGTTCAGGTCTACAAAAAAGATCCCCTCTACCTCATGCGTTTCCGGATTGATCAGTCCTTTGCTCAGCGTGATCACCCACTGATATTTTCCCTCAATGGCATTCTGGACATGTGAAGCGGAGATCACCGCTTTTCCTTCCGCCTCCATCGTATCCTGATACCAGGGCATGCTGGCGAGATCCACATACGGATTGCGTGTGTCCGTTCCTCTGTTGATGAGCGTCCGCCCGTTCTTTGCAAAAACAGCAATGTTGCAGATATCAGACCGGGCATCCAGCAGCGTGACAAACTGCTCCTGGATCCGTTCCCGCATCATGATATGCTCCATCCGGTCAAAAAGATAATCGGAGAGTTCCGGATTGTTCGTAACAATCTCCATGATGTTTTCCATATAACTGATGTAGGAATCGATATCCCCGTTCACCTGCTCCACCAGCTGGATCGTATAGGATTCTGAATTTTCCAGAATCGTCCTCTCCGTGTAATTCAGAGAGAACAGCAGAAAGATCAGAAGTGCCAGCAAGGTGATCGCCATATAAGAAAAGATCATAGCCCCCCGTATGGTCCGGAATCTGGAAAGCATCCGTAAGGGAGACTTTTTTCCCCCGCCCATTACTTCCGCACCTTTCTGGCATACTCTGTCGGCGTCATACCCGTAGCTTTTTTAAAGATATTGGAAAAATAATGGGGATCGCTGTAGCCCACGTCACAGGCGATCTCGTAATTTTTCCGGGAGGTGTTTTCCAGGAGGAATTTCGCCTTTTCCACGCGCTTCCTCGTCAGTGCCTCGATAAAAGTCTCCCCGGTGTAATTCTTGAAAATTGAGCTGAAATAGCTCGTGCTCATGGCCAGATAGGAGCAGACGGAATTTAAGGTCACGTCGGAATCCTTATAATGTTCCTCAATGTAATCCAGCGCCCGAAGGGCCTGCCGCTTACAGTAGCTGTCCTTCTCGTCCCGGAAATGCTCCGCCAGCCGGGTGCTGAAAGCCACCAGCACCTCCTCCACCTCGGAAAGATGATTTCGGGCGTAGACCGTATTGAGAAGCTCCCGCTCCTCTTTTAAAATCTTTTCATCGTTCAGAGCCGCAAGATCCAGCTCGTTCATGACCGAGAGGATCAGATTCTGCACATGAAAAATGCTCCTGTTCCGGTTCAGACAGGATTGCCGGAGGGCACTGGTGAAAGCGCCGATTTCCTCCCGCACGTCCTCTTCCTTTCCGCTTCGGATCGCCAGGCAGATCCGGCTCACATATTTCGGCAGCTCACCGCTGACCAGATCCTGATTTTCCGGAAGCTCCCTGGCATAGATCACCTGATTTCCGCCCAGAACAAACTTGTATTCCAGCGTCCGTTTCGCCTCCTGGAAGGATCGCGGCAGCTCCTGAAGCCGTCCGACCCTGCCGCCGAGTCCGATAGTGCTCTGAACCTTCAGAAAATGGAAAATGCTGTCGTGAATCTCCTCCGTCACTTTTAACGCCAGCTCCTCGATCCCCTCGTTTCCCGAAAAAATCAGCACGGTCCGCTCGTCCACATCCTGAAAGCTCACGCCCGCCTGGTAAAAATCCATGATCTCCGCGGAAATATTGTAGATTGCAAAGCAGGCCAGATCGCTCTTATACTCGTCCGACTGTCTCAGAAACGGCGTCAGATCGTCCCCGGTCACAAGGGCCGTCATGAAATATTTTCCATCCAGCCGGATCTTATAATCCTTTAATTTTTCCTGGATTTCCTGCGCTCCCACGTTTCCCATGAGAAGGCTGTTCAGGAAACGGCCGCGGAGAATCGGCAGATTGCTCATATACGCGCCGCGGATTCTCTTCATATCCGACCTCTGAAAACGCTCCTCGTCCAGTTTTTCTTTTACCCGCGTCAGAGTCTGGGCCAGCTCTTTCGCCGTGATGGGTTTTAAAATATAGTCCATCACCTGATATTTTACCGCTGTCTTGGCATACTCAAAGTCATCATAACCGCTGATAATGATAACCTTGACCCCTTTGTGCTTCTCATAGAGATAGCGGGTCAGTTCCATGCCGTCCACATAGGGCATGCAGATATCTGTCAGGACCAGATCTGCTTCTTCCTGATCCAGCCGTTCGATTGCTTCCCTGCCGTTCTTGCAGGTCCCCATAAGCTCGTACCCCAGTTCCTTCCAGCGGGTGTTCTCGCTGATCGCCTCACGGATCAGCGCCTCGTCATCCACCAGCAATACTTTATACAAAAATAACCCTCCCTTGTCTTCGTAAATCCCCAAAACAGTGCCATAGCAAATTTATTCTGAATGTTCTGAATAATTACATTTTACCTTATAATCCTTCAAAATACAATGGCCGGACAGACCGCAGATTTACATTTTAGGGCTGGCATGATACGATGGAGACAATTGATTTTCAGGAGGATTGGATATGAATATTTTATATGAAGATAAAGACATTCTTGTGGTGGAAAAGCCCGCCGGGATTCCGGTGGAGACCAGCCGCATCGGCAGTAAAGACATGGTAAGTTTACTTAAAAATCATCTGGCGGAAACGGGTGGAAAGCCCGGCGGCATTCCCTATCTCGGTATGATTCACCGGCTTGATCAGCCCGTACAGGGCGTCATGGTATTCGCCAAAAATCAGAAGGCCGCCGCTTCCCTGAGCAAAGAAATCGCTCAGAACGAGATGAAAAAGACCTACCTCGCCGTCGTGGAAGGAACCGCGAAAGAAGAGGAATCGCTCACAGATTATCTCTTAAAGGATGGCCGCACCAACACTTCCAAAAAGGTTCCCAAAGGAACCAAAGGCGCGAAGGAGTCCCGGCTCTCCTACGAATGCCTGAAAACACTGGAAGATCCGGCTCTCGCCGCCCTTCCGCTCTCCCTCGTCCGGATTCATCTTTTCACCGGCCGCCATCACCAGATCCGCGTCCAGATGGCAGACGTCGGCCTCCCCCTCTACGGCGACCGGAAATACAATCCCGCTTCCAAAGGGTCCTCTCTGGCCCTCTGTGCCTTCGAGCTCACCTTTCGACATCCGGCAACTGGAAAAAGCATGACCTTTTCCTGTAAGCCCACAGGGGAGATTTTCGGGAAGTTTTGATCCTGGTATCATCATTATGTATAAAAGGAGCCCATTTCCGGGTGATAGGGAAATGGACTCCTGGGGGGTGCTTATACTATATTAGAAGAAACTTCTTGCACAGCAAGGTGTACGGTAGTCGATGCTGGATACCGTAATTCCTGTGCTCGGATTGCTGGCATGTACGACCTGTCCGTTACCGATGTACATGGTTACATGACCGATTCCGCCGCTGCCCTGATAGAACAGAAGGTCGCCGGGCTGGATGGAATCCAGGCTTACCGGAGTACCTACGGTAGACTGTGATGCTGCAGTACGCGGAAGGCTGATGCCGAAGTTTGCCATTACGGAAAGTACAAAACCGGAACAGTCTGCTCCGTTGGTCAGGCTGGTGCCGCCGTATACATACGGATTACCTACAAACTGAAGTGCGTAGCTTACAACACTCTGACGAATGCTGGAAGAGCTGGAGCTTGAGCTGCTATCGGAAGAACTGCTGTCTGAGGAGCTGCTGGAGCTGTTATCGTAGGAGGAACCATCGTCGTAGTTGCCATCCTGCTGATTCTGCTGTGCTTTCTGCTGTGCTTCCTGCTCTGCCTTGGCTGCTGCCTCGGCCTCTGCCTGCTGACGGGCTGCCTCCGCTGCCGCTGCTTCAGCCTCTGCCTGCTGGCGGGCTGCTTCTGCTGCTGCCGCTGCTTCGATGGCTGCCTGGGCTGCCGCATCGGCTTCTGCCTGGGCTTCCTCAGACCAGTTCTGGTCTGCCTGATTCTGTGCGTCTACAGCTGCCTGCCATGCATCGGCTGCTGCCTGCTCTTTCTGCTGTGCTTCCTGCTCCTGGCTGTCTGCACTTGCCTGGGAAGCTGCTGCTGTCTGAGCTGCCGCATCAGCCGCTGCCTGAGCTTCTGCTGCCGCCTGAGCCTCGGCTGCCTCCTGGGCTGCCTTCTCAGCTGCGATACGCTCCTCCTCTGCCTGAGCTTCCTGTGCCCATACAGATGCAACGGAGGTATCCTGTGCTACATATGCGATCTGATCTGTCAGATCCTGAATCTCGTAATCATATTCCTGCTCGCTGGCCAGCATCTTGGCTTCTGCCAGTGCTGCGTTGGCCTGATCTGCTGCGTAAGCTGCCTCGTTTCCGTCAGCGGCGTTCATAGCTGCGTAAGCTGCTTCCTGCATCTGGGTTGCTTTGTCAAGAGCTGCCTGGACTGCTGCTTTTCTCGCCTCTGCCTGCTCTACGGACTCTGCTTCCACGAACTCGGTATCGCAGTCTACATACTCTTTGGAAACATAACCTTCCACATCATCATCCACTGCAACCTTTACCCAGTCGCCGTCGTCCTCGAGGACTCTCAGCTTCTCGGAATCGCCTACCATGGAAATCGCCTCGGAATTGCTGTCTGCGGAGGAACGAACCATCAGAGTCTCGGTCCCGCCTTTTACCGTAGCCATGTCCGTGCCGACTTCCTGAGCCAGGGCCTCAGCCTGAGATCCAGTCACAAAATAATCGGAGCTCACATATCCGGTCACCTCTCCGGACTGAATGAGGTACCAGCCGTCATCGGTCTTGCCAAGGATCTCTGCCTTGCAGTTATTATAAAGTTTTCCGACAACGTTGCCCTCTGTGCTGGCTGCGTCACGGATATTTACATACTCATCTACCTGTGCGATGGCCACGGTATCATAACCGCTCGGAGCCACCTTCACAACTTCCTTCTGCTGCTGACTGTCTGCGATCTCTGCGCCCATACCTGCCAGTGCGGAATCCAGTCCGGAAGCCATAGTCACCACCCCAGTGCTTCCAAGAACCATTGCACCGGTCATACAGCAGGCCGTAAGTTTCATTAACACGCTTCTTTTCATTATAGATATCACCCTCCGTATCGGTTTTCAACGAAATTTTCCAAAAGGATTTCCGTGTTTTAACCGATTTGTTACATAATTGTTAATTTTACATAGGGCTATCATAACAAATTCAGCTTAATTTGTCAACAGAGATTCACATATTTTTCATTTCTTACTCTTTTTTCGTAAGATAATTCCGGGCGGAATTTACGGCATTTGCCCCGTCTGCCACGGCGGTGACGATCTGTTTCATAGGCTTTGTGCGAAGGTCTCCCGCCGCGAAAACGCCAGGAATATTTGTTACACAATCCTCCCTCGCCTTAACATATTCGAAATCATCCAGCGCCACCTGTCCTTTGATCAGAGTTGTGCAGGGAACGACGCCCACCGCCACAAAGAGGCCTTCCACCGGTAGATTTCTCTTTTCACCGTTCTCTGTATTTTTCAGATGGACGCTTTCCACCTGGTCCTCGCCTAAGATCCGCGTCACCTCGGAGTCCCAGATCACTTCGATATTGGGTCTCGCGAAAAGTTCTCTCTGCAAACTCTCCGCTCCCCGGAGCTGATTTCTTCTGTGGATCAGATAAACCTTCTCACAGCCTCTGGAGAGAAAGATCGCATCCTCAATGGCCACGTCTCCACCACCCACCACGGCAACAGTTTTTCCCTTGAAAAAGGCCCCGTCGCAGGTCGCGCAGTAGGAAACGCCCATGCCAGAAAAATCCTCTTCTCCCCGGACCTCCAGCTTTCTGTGGGAAGCGCCCATAGCCAGAATTACGGTCCGGCCGTGATATTCACTCTGGTCGGTATAGATTATTTTCTCTTCCTTTTCCAGATCCACCCGTTCCACGGTTTCCATTACAAACTCCACGTCCAGTTTTTCCGCATGCTCCCGAAACTTCATCCCTAAGTCAAAGCCGCTGATCCCCCGATAACCCGGATAGTTGTCCACCTCGTAGGTATTTACCACCTGGCCACCGCTTACAAACTCCTTTTCCAGCACCAGAACAGACAGGCAGGCCCGGGCCGCATAGATCGCCGCCGTAAGTCCTGCCGGGCCGGAACCGATGATGATGCAATCGTATAATTTTCCCATTTTTTATCCTCCTTAAAATCCGGGCGCAAAAGTCCCGGACAAGTCTACCTTTCTGCTGTCAGTATAGCAGATTTTCACTGAATAATACATGGGATGTTTTTTCTATGCTGCAAACAAAAAAGCGTTGACAAAAAGCTTTTCTTGCGCTAATCTATTTGTATTAGTAACTGTTATCATTATTGTATATGACCTCCCGCCAGAGCGCAAAAGTTTTTCTTCTATATTATATAGAAGTTTCTGCGTTGGGCAGGTGCATTTGCGGAAGGAGAAAAAATATATGGCAAATCTGAAAAGAAGCAAACAGAGAGAATGTATCAAGGCTTTCCTCGCCACCCGGACGGACCATCCCACCGCCGATACCATCTATATGAATATCCGGCAGGAATTTCCGAACATCAGCCTGGGAACCGTTTACCGGAACCTGGCACTTCTCTCCGATCTGGGCGAGATCATGAAAATCACCACTGACGGAGGAGCTGACCGTTTCGACGGCAACGCCACCCGGCATCATCATTTTATCTGTACCAAATGCCATCGGGTTATGGACCTGGATATGCCGAGTATCGACGGCATCATGGAGACGGCCCAGCAGTGCTGTACAGGCAAGATCGAGAATTATGTGACGCATTTCTACGGAATCTGCGGGGACTGTATTGATAAGAATTAACTAAAAAAGTTTTTCAACTTTTTTCAAAAAACTATTGACGAACTACAAAAATTGTGCTATTTTAATATCAGTAATCATTACTGATTTGATTACAAAGAAACACACAAAAGAATTTTAAAAAATATCATATAAAAGAAAAGGAGATAACGATTATGGCTAAATGGGTATGTAGTGTATGTGGATATGTTTATGAAGGAGAAGCTGCTCCGGCTGTCTGTCCGGTATGTAAAGCACCGGCTGAAAAATTCATCAAACAGGAAGAGACCATGAGCTGGGCTGCAGAGCATGTAGTTGGCGTTGCTAAAGGCGTTTCCGAAGATATCCTCGAGGATCTTCGTGCAAACTTCCAGGGCGAGTGCTCTGAGGTTGGTATGTATCTGGCAATGGCAAGAGTTGCTCACAGAGAGGGTTATCCGGAAGTTGGCCTGTACTACGAGAAAGCCGCTTACGAAGAGGCTGAGCACGCTGCTAAATTCGCAGAGCTCCTGGGCGAAGTCGTAACCGACAGCACCAAGAAGAACCTTCAGATGCGTGTAGAGGCCGAGAACGGTGCTACCGCTGGCAAAGTAGATCTGGCTAAACGTGCAAAAGCAGCTAACCTGGATGCAATCCACGACACCGTGCATGAAATGGCAAGAGATGAGGCTAGACACGGAAAAGCATTCGCTGGTCTGCTTAAGAGATACTTCGGAGAATAATTGACACTTCCAGGAGGGTGGGACGAAAGTCCTGCCCTCTTTTTTTCCATTGGGGATGGTGTTTTTGGCTTTTTCTCCGTCCCCTTTGGCTTACCGATTCATTTCATCAACAATCGTTACAGGTTTTGCGGTCATTTCTACCCATGCAGGAACAAAGCCACTCTTAATGGCGTTTCTGACTGACCTGACATTGGACCATGCTGTACAGTAAAATGGCACCTTATTCCTGTTTATGATTTCTTTTGCGAGTGCGCTTGTCAGTGCAGAAGCAATCCCCTGCCGTCTGTATTCTGACAGTACATCCACACCAATCTGCCACATATCTTTGCAATCTGCGGAACAGGCGGCCAATCCAACCAGCGTATTTCCATCGTATGCGCCGATCCCGAGGATATCCAGCTGCTTGCGATCTTCACAAAGCGCATTGCTCCATTCTGGCCGATACAATTCCCCAAAATCTTCCTGTTTCAGTATACGCGTTTTATAAGCACAGGAAAGAATCGGTATCCTGTTTATATCCGGCAGATAGTATTCTGCCATAAAGCATATTTTATGGCCTCTCTCAATCAGTCGTTCGTTCAACCAGTGCATATTTGGCGTTTCAAAACAATGGTAAAATTCAAATTTCTCTACATACTCGGATACGATATCCAAGGTTTCATTTATTGAAGCCACCATGATATTATTTCCATAGGAAACGAGATTACAGGTAATCGGCTCCTTCAGATATTTGCGGGCGTTCTTTCCTAATTTTAAGGTAACAATCACATTTTTATTTACCTTAAAGTCATTCTCGCAGCATCCCATATCCTCTGCGGATTGCCTCATGGCAATTTCCATCATTTCACGGTTTGTCATAAATTTCTCTCCATATTACAAAACTGTTCCGGCGTGAGACTGTTCAAGACAATCTGCTTATTATTTCCCTAAATGAAAATTACACAAATCTCAAAATTCTTTTTATATCTTCGAGATTGTGACCCTCACATGACTAAAGTCACATGCTTCCAGACGCTTTAGGCGTCAGACTAAATATCGGCGGATACGCCTGTAACTTAGGTCTGCGCGGTTATGCGCTTTTTCCATACCGAATACGGCAGGTTCCCACATTGCAGGTAGTCCACTGTATATCTGCCTGTATTTATACTGCCTTTAAGATCTCCATCTGTAGATGAAGTTCTCTCAGATCTGCATAAACACATGAGGTTCTACGCTTTACGGAAGGAACTTTTGCCTCCAGTAAAGACCTTTCCGTTGCCGGAAGGGGTTTTAAAAGTTCACGGATAAAATATCTCGCTCCGATATTATAAGAAGCTGAGAGATCACAGTGATATCTTTTTCCTGTCGAAAAGGTACACAAGCTATGGTTCTTCCCATCACGCAGGACTGCCCCGGACCCGTCATATGCCAGCCGGCTGGTATTCCACGCACAGATCCTGGATACACGCATCCCTTTCCTGTGTGCCTGATGCTCACAGCGTTTCTGGATATCCCGCTTTCTCCACAGATGCAGCTTCTGTTTCTTATTTCCCGCTATCTTTCCCTGCATCTCCAGATACTCGAATACGATAACGTCCGAATGGTGTTCTTCTGCATAAGCGCTGACTGCCCCGGCGATCTTCCTCGCTAATTCTGCGTTCAGGCGGCTGGCATACTCCCATCTCCCTCCTGCCTGTACAGAACTATGCTCCCTCTGGAATCTCCGGATCCGTCCCAGCACACGGTACATCCGGTCTTTTTCACTGGGAAAGTTGATAAACTTCCTCCCCAGGACAGTTCCGTCTGAACGCATGATCGTACAGACCGCATCGGTATTGATCCCCAGATCCACACTGCAGATGATCTGTTCTTCTACTGGTGTTTTCGTAAGTGTTACTTCTTCTGTATAGAAAAAACGCAGAAAATACCGGCGCTGTCTCTTTTCCAGGGTCGGGGCTGACGCTTTCTTCCCCTTCCAGTTTCTCCGAAGATATTCCATATCGGTATGTTTTAAACATACCCGGAACCATTTCCAGTCGTGTCCGTCGTACAGCTTCAGATATGCCTCATCCTTTCCTTCTCCGCCTTCCCGGTACATCACATCCCGGTAAAAGACCGGCATGGCATGGTTTTCGCAGCTGAGTCTCGGCTTTCCGGTCAGCTTTCCGGTTTTCGTCCACTGTTCCAGCCGGGTCTCATACGAAGATATACTTCCAAGTGCATGCTGGATCGCCGCCCTGCGGAGATAAGACGGCATCTTCGGAAAACAAAGGTCAAAATCAAACCGGGCAGTATTTTTCTTCGTCGTGTGTACCATATGCTCTGCAGCATTAAAACGCTTTTTTGTCTCCGGGATCTCCCGCAGTTCTTCCCATACCTGCACATAGATCTCTGTCAGGTAACTGACTGCCTGACGATAGGTTTTCATTGTCAGACGGAGCGGGATATTCGGTTTTCGTATCTCCGCACCATAACTGGATACTGTCCGCATCTTCTTCCCCCTTTCCCACAAAAACAAACGTTTCTGAACCGGCCCTTGTACTCAGAGTTTTCTCTTTTCTTTTTCCTTCTGGCCTTCGATATAGGCAGATACCTGCTCACGGCTCCGGTCACTGACGGTCACGGCACAATAAGACGGGTTCCACAAGTGTCCTTCCCACAGTTCTTTTTTCAGCTCCGGATGTACAAGGAACATCTGACGTGCAAGATTCCCTTTCATGATCTTGATCATATCTGAAATATAAAACTGCGGCCGGCAATCCACAAGCATATGGATATGATCCGGCATGACTTCCATTGCCAGGATCTGAAATTGATACTCCTCTGCCAGATCCTGCAGCATCTTTTTGCATTCCAGGTCAATCCCGTCTTTTAATACTTTCTTCCTGTATTTCGTACACCAGACCAGATGATACTGCAGAGAATATACATATCCTCTACCATATGAAAGTTGATTTTTATTTATATTAAATATCTCTTTTTCCATGTCTATATTATACCATATGTGCTTCTTTAAGTAAACATTTGTTCTGGATATTTTGTAACTATTCAGAGCCAGGCAGATTTTCAGCAAAAAGTGTGAGTCATGCTTGCATGAACGAACACTTTTGACTGGAAATCTATTTGACGAGAAGCCACAACGAGAGGAAGCACAGAGGAATCGAGGTGGCTCTGAATAGTTACGATATTTTTATAAAAAATTGCGCGTCTAACTCATCACTGAAGTAACGAGAATGCGACGCGCAGTTATTCAAGTTATAGAGAATACAAGGCGCATTCAAGTGTTTCAAAGATACCTTTGACATGACCTCTGCGATTTCCTCTAATGTTCCCGTCCCACCTGGAAAAGCAATAAAGGCATCGCCCAGTTCGATCATTTTATTTTTGCGTTCTGACATATCTTTGGTCACAATCAGCTTGGTCAAATCATTTTGTTTACATTCTCACCGCTGCTTCCAGCGCAATCGCAGCAATCCGGTTCTTGTCTTCCATGCGGGAATGGTTGGCAAGGCTCCGGGAATCCCACTCTTCCGCATCCAGATTGTCGGCAGCGTAGAAAAACTGCAGGAGTTTTTTACCTCGGAAATCGCAGACGGCAGCGTTGGCGGAACATTCCATATCTACACAAATACAGCCTGCGGCCTTCCGGCGCTTTACCTTCTCCGGCGTTTCCCGGTAAAAAGAATCCGTCGTCCAGGTTTTTCCGACAGTATACTTTACATGCAGTTCATCCAGAAGTTCTGTAAACATCTTCATGCTCTTTTGGTTTACTTCGATCTCATCGGATGGAGGCGCATAATGATAATTTGTTCTTTCGGATTTGAGTTTTTTAAGATTTGCAGTCAACTTACCCCTTTATTTTTAATGACTTATTTTAAAATTTTGCAATATGTAGTCAATCAAAGGCATCGGGGACAGTAAAAAATCCGAAAGCACCGCCCCATGGTCACTCAAACACCGCATTTGCCGTATCCACCGGATGCCCTGCTTTATTCTCGATATCCGTCCCATTTTCAGAGAAGATGCTTCCGGCGAAATTCAGGACTTCGCTTCCGGGCAGGCGGTCGATAGAGACAGCAACTCCATTTCCGGTAAAAGTATTGTTCAGATAACTGGGATTGCTGCCATAGGCCATACTGGTATTGAATTTCAGAGCCGTTCCGTTATTCGTGAAACTACAGTCTGATGCGCTGACCCAGGCGCCGTCCTGCGCGATGGCGGCAATACCCCAGCCACTGAAACTGCACCCGGAAAGCAGGACAAAGCAGTTCGCATTCAATCCGGTTCCGGAGCTGCCCTCAAAACGGATACCGGACATGATTCCATAATTTCCGTTCTTTCCATTTACATTGACGGTTCCAGTAAAAGTGGTGGTCGCATCCCCGTCCGTGCTTCCGAAAATCTGCCAGACATGATCGCCAAATGTAATCTCCCCGTCGTAAGTCACTGCCGGAAGATAGAGATAGACCGGCGTGTCGGAAGATACCTCTTTTTCAATGGAAGCCAGCAGGGTATTCAGCTCCTCCGTGGTTTCCATGGGCGTATCTTCCGGACAGTAAGTAACCACCTCCTGTTTTTCAATTGTAAGCCGGGTTTTCAGAGAAATCGTATCGCCGTTCTTCATCGTCAGCTTCCAGAAAATATCATTGCTTCCGGTATCAGCCACAAAATGAAGATTCGAAACATAGGCTGCATTCGGAAAGTTCTCGTCATGAACCGGTTCCATGTATTCGAGCTTCTTTGAATTTTCCTGGGGTACGGTCTCTACCTCGCAGGATTTCACTTTCTCAGTAAATTCTTCCCAGTCCACTTCTCCCGTCTCTTCATTTAAAACATAGAGCTGACAGGGAAGGGCACTGTCCAGGCCATCCGCCAGCATATCGGTCCGGTCTCCCTGAGCCTGACCGGCCAGAGCATCGGCCTCCGAGTAAGTCACCAGAAGCCTGTAGGAATGATCCTGATCCGGATAAACGATCCGGGCGTTGGCCTCATAGACCTTCGGCTTATGGTACAAAGAAAAAGCAAAGCCCACACCTGCCAGAAACACCAGTACAGCTCCAATCACAAAAACCTTCTTTTTCCACCGCCTCGGCGCCCTGATCTCCTCTTTTTCCACTTGAATTGCCGTGCAGTGTGGACAGAAAGAAGCGTCCTCCGGAAGCGGATGCCCGCATTTCACACATTTCTTGCTCATGATTTTCTCCTATTATAATGCCTCCATCAGATGAAGGATATTTTTGTATCTTTTCTCCGGGTTTACCCTTGTGCAGCGCTGCACGATCCGTCCCATCCGGCCGCCGGCAAGCTTCCTTGAGGGGTGCTCTCCCGTCAGCATGATATTGAGCAGTACACCCAGCGCATAAATATCTGCGCGGCCATCCGACTGGGAGAGGCCGTACTGCTCCGGTGCCGCAAAGCCGGTCGTTCCCAGGATTTTCGTGTCTTCTGAGATGGCGGTTTTGTGGATCCTCGAAGCGTCAAAATCGATCAGAACCGCCTCACTGCCCCGCAAAATGACATTGTCAGGTTTCACATCCCTGTGTACAATTCCTCTCGAATGAAGCACCCAGAGCGCCGAGCAGAGCTGGCGGCCGATCTGTTTTGCCTGCCCCGTCGTCAGCACTCCTCCCTCCAGAATTTCTCCCAGGGTGTCGCCCTGCACATACTCTTCCAGCAGAGCCGTCCTGCCGTCCTTTTCTCCCACTTCCATGATCTGAGGCAGATTCCGGCAGGAAAGCCCGAGAAGCAGCTGATAGACCTCACTGCTTCCCTCAAAATGTCTGAAAATATATCGGGTGCCGCTTTCCCGGTGGCGTACAAGGGAAACTTCTCCCCGCGCACTTTTCTTGAGCACCCTCAGCGTATCATATTCGTCATGAACTGCCTTAAGAAGGCTGTCATAAAGCTCCATATTTCATCCTCCGCACTATGCGGCGTGCATATTGTTTTCCAAAATCGTTTTTAGTATACTGAGATTTGAATATACTATTTAGAATATTGTAACTTAACAAATAATTATTGTAAAGGTGCGAAGATGAAAAAGAAAAATACAGACAATTTACAGCAAGAAATGATGAATGCACCTGATTTGAACCAGTTCCTGTCTCGAAATCAGGAATCATTCGTAAACGCAAGTGTATCGGAATTATTAAACCAGCTGTTTGAGAGAAAAAATATTTCAAAGGCAGCCCTTGCCAAGCAGGCCGGCATGAGCGAGATCTATCTGCATCAGATTTTCGCCGGCCGCCGGAAACCTTCGAGGAACCGCCTTTTATGCCTGTGCTTCGGTCTCGAAGCCAGCGTGGAAGAAACCCAGGAATTGTTAAAGCTCTGCGGCATGGCCCAGCTCTATCCCAAACTGAAACGCGATGCGATTATCTATTACGGACTGCTGCACGGGCTGAAGCTGTTTGAGATTAACGATAAACTTTTTGATGAGGATGAAGAGATTCTGTTTTGAGAGAGAGAGGTGATTTTCCCGGAATTACATGGACGCAGTTTTCTAGAAAACACATTTTTTGCAAAGGAGGACCTTATGAAAAAAATTTTAAAAATGCTTCTGACAACCTGCCTGCTTCTGCTGGCTGTGTGCGGGGCATCCCTGTCAGTAAGCGCAAGAACCTATTATTACAAAGGATTGATTTCCATTGACCCGTCATTTCCGGACAGTGTTTTCGATGCAAACGAAGAGATCCAGATCCCTTTGACCGTAAAACGCTATCTCAGCAATAATATCTCCGATTTTTTATCCAAATATTATTGTGATGTTTACGGGCCGGACGGAAGAAGAATCTCCAACAATTACAATTATCTTTCCGATATGAATGCTCCCACTTTAAACTGGACCATCTTTGACAATCATACTCCCCGTGATTTTGGCCAATATACCGTAAAATATTATACTTCCAATGATACCGGAGGCACCTGCTACTTTTACATAAATTCTATTTCCGGCACCTTTGGCTCCGGTTTGAAATGGTCTTATGATAATGCCACCCAGGAGCTTAAAATATCCGGTTCCGGCAATATCGTAGACAACAATTTACCCTGGACAGAATATGAAAGTATGATCAAATCCATCGTTATAGGAGAAGGAATCACATCTATAGATGACTTTACCTTCCGTGGCTGTTCAAATTTAACCAGCGTCAACTTACCTTCCACCCTTACCCGTATCGGTGGTCATGCCTTTAACAGATGTCAGGGGCTGACAACGGTCAATTTCCCGGAGAACCTTATTCAGATCGGCACCTCTGCTTTTGCGAACTGTTCTTCCCTGCAGAATGTAAAGCTTCCGAACAGTCTCCGCGTAATAGGCAATCATGCTTTTGAGGCAACCGCAATCAAGACCATCGAAATTCCTTCCAGTATGATCACTATTCCGCAGAGCGTATTTGAAGATTGTTACTATCTGGAAACAGTTACCATTCCAAATAGCGTAAGGGGAATTGAAGTCTGCGCATTTAAAGACTGTTCTGGTATAAGATCCATTATTTATAAGGGAACCAAGGAAGAATGGGCACGGATCAGCATCTCTTCTTACGGAAATGATGCCTTAGAATCCGCCACAATCAAAACCCTTTCCTCTTCGACCAAAGTCACTCTCGCCAAGACCACGCTCAGAAGTCTGACAAACGCTGCCACCGGAATCAAAGTCACCTGGAGCAAGGTAAACAAGGCCAGCGGTTATTACATCTACCGCAAAGCCGGCAATGGCGCCTACAAAAAGATCGCGACGGTCAAAAAAAGGACCACCGTTTCCTATCTCGATAAGAACAGTCTTGTCAACGGAACCCAGTACACTTACATGGTCAAAGCTTACAGCGGCAGTACCGTCGGCACCGGAACAGCTCTCCGCACGATCCGCATCACCAGACCGGCGATCACAGCCTGCACCAGCAGTTCCAGAGCCATTACTCTGAAATGGAGGAAGAACGCTCAAGTCACCGGCTATGAGATCCGATACACCGTCGGCGCTTCTTCCAGAACGCTCAAAGTGAGAAGCAGAAACACCGTCAAAGCCGTAATCCGCAACCCGAAAAAAGGCAGAACCTACACTATCCGCCTGCGCGCCTACAGAACGGTAAGCGGAAAAACCTATTACTCCGCATGGAGTGCAGCGAAAAAGGCGGTTGTTCGTTAATGCAAAAAACAGGCTATCTCCCATAAAAAGGAGTAGCCTGTTTTTATATCCAGCCATCAGGGACAGTAAAAAAACCGAAAACACCGTCCTCAAGTACTAGTGTTTGCTCCGGTACTGCGATGGTGTCAAACCGGTTTCCTGTTTGAATTTTCTTCGGAAACTCGACGTATTCAGGTAACCGACCTGGATGCTGATCTGATCGATATTCATATCGGTCTCAGATAACAGCTCTTCTGCTTTTTTCATTCTTATATTCCAGAGATAATCGGAAAAATTCACATCAAAGCCCTTTTTGAAGAGATAGCTCATGTAAGCGATGCTGACATGGAAGGTGTCTGCCAGGACGGAAATTGAAAAATCAGGAGAGCTGTACTCTTTCTGGATCGTTTCCGCGATCTTCGAGAACTGGATCGTGGAGTTCTCAAATTCGTTCTCGTAGGTACTCAGAAGCAGGAGAATATTCTGACGGATTTCTTCTTTTTTCTCCACAAAAGAACAGCTTCTGCAAAGGAACAGCGTATTGAAATACAGATCGCTGTAGCTCTTGAACTTCACGTTGAGGTTGTTCATGCTGCTTGAGAGGATCGTCAGAATATCAATCAGGACACAGCGGATGAAAAAGTTCGGAATCGAAGAATTATTTTCGGAGGCCGTATCCAGAAGCTCAAAGAGATAGATCACCTGTTCTCTGGCTTTCGTGATCTGACAGGATTTGAGCGCATCTGCCAGAAATTCCAAATTCGAGTAGGGGTAGGACAGACTTCCCGAGGAAGAAATCTTCTCTGCAATTTCCGAGTAAATCACCACAGGAGCCTCATCCCAGAATTCAGAAGCTGCTGTCGTATTCTCATAGAGGGACGGAATTTCCAGCGGAGATTCCGCACTGTTGCTTAAAGCACTGCGATAGCCTGTTACCTGATAAAGATCCGTCAGAAGTAAATGGAGCACTTCATCTTTATTCGGCTCCGCACCGCTGTAGCAGATCAGAAATACCGCGTACTCCTCCGTACACTCCAGAAGCAGGGCAGATGGAATATCCCCCGGCAGACTGGTATTCAGAAGCTTCTGCACATCTATCGGAAAGCTTTCTTTCTTACTTGGTGTCTTGACCCGCAGCATAAAAATGTGGCTGCCCGCTTCCAGACAAAACAGATGGTCAAAGATAACGGGATTGTTTGTGTCAAAAACAACATTATCCTCCACAATGGAATCCAAAAGAGACTTCTGCATGGAAAGCCGGTAGGAATCGATTTTCTGCTGCAGCTGCTGGTTTTCGGAGCGCACATTGCTGAAGGCGGCATCAAGCTGCTCCACATAGTTGCCATGCTTGTCAGAGGCAGGAAGGAGCTTTAAGGTCAGCTTATGAAGGGGCCAGTAGGTGACACGCATGCCCAAAAAGATCAGTACCATACCAACCAGAGACACAACGAGCAGAAAAGCATAAGCATTTCGGAAAGCAACGCTGGTCTGTGAAAGAATCGTGTCATCGGAAAGTATCGTTACGAGTGAAAAGCCATTGATTGTCGTCGGTTTTGTCAGAATATTTTTGGAGGCTGTCACAAGGGAATCATGGTTCGTAATTTCATTATCCTTTATATAAGAAGTCATATACTGAGGATCATACCCGCATACAATCTGGTTGTCCTGGCTCATCAGGCACAGGGAAGCCATCCCTGAAATTCTTCTGCGGCTCAGCATTTTTTCAATTTCATCCATATTAAGAATATAAAAGATACTGTAGGTCTTGATTCCATTGTTGCTGGGCAGATAAACCAGGAGCTTGTTTTTTCCTTCTCCCAGTAAAATCAGCTGATTTTCTTTGGTATTTTCCATATAACTTTCCAGAGGGAAGGGGATATACTGTTTATTACAGTAAATCTCATACCCGTTATCGGTCTTTCGGATTGAATTTTTGGAAGAGAGGATATTATTTTTTTCAAAATGAATATAACAGATGCCGCTGATGATCTCATTGGCTGTGGTATATTTTGTGAGTGTCTGGGAGGCCTGATAAAGATACCAGCCTTCCTTTAAATAACGGGACATCGCCAGAGGAATATCCTGGGCCAAAAGATATTGGATTTTCTCTATCGTAGAGATGGAGGAATACAGATCGTTATCAATATCCGTCAGCTGCTTTTCTGCCTGGTTGTGCAGTTCCTTTGTGTAAACCTTTTTTAACTGTACCCGGAAGGCTGCGGTATATCCCAGAGTCAGTATGGTGAGAAGCAGAAAATAAGAAATAAAATATTTATATAAAGTCGTCACTGTATGCTTATTACGCAAATTTTTAAAAAACGACACGGGAACCACCTCTTTGTGAATTGAATTTAAGAATATTCTAACATATATCTAAAAAGAAAAAAAGTAATAATAGATATGAAAAACAAAAATGGGGTGCAATATTTAAAAAATCCGTTCAAAATTTGTGCGATAACACCAAAAAAGCCAGAAAAAATCAGCCTTTGAGAATAATACGTTTTTTAAAACCACTGTTCCAACAGATGTTTCTTGTAAAAGAGATGGTAAAGCGTATATAATTTGGTTATCGCAAACGAGACGTCAAAAAAACAAGCGACAAAAGAACGGAAAAAAATAATGTATTAGGAGGTTTGACTATGAAATTGAAGAAACTTACAGCTCTGGTACTGGCAAGCATGATGATCGCTTCCACCGCAACTGCAGTTCCGGTTAGCGCAGCAGAGGACAACGAGTACAGCGTATTTGCTATTTTAAATGGAGAGTACGATCTGGCAGATAACCTGACTATGCAGACCACTCTTGAGGAAGCCGGACTGAAATTTGACTTTACCTCAGTTATGGGCGCAGACCTGGCAGAGAAAAGAAACCTGCTTCTGGCATCCGGCGATTATCCGGAGATCTTTATGAAATCCGGTTTCTCTATGACAGACTTAAATAAATATGGAAGTCAGGGCCTCTTCCTTCCGCTGGAAGATCTGATCAGAGAGCACGCACCGAATCTGACCAAGGTTCTCGATGAAAGAGACGCATGGAAATATCTGACCTCCGCTGACGGCCATGTTTATTCTCTTCCTGAGATTGGAAGACAGGAAGGTGCAGTAACCACCTACTGGATCAACAAGAGATGGATGGACAACCTGGGACTGGAAGAGCCGAAAAATCTGGATGAGCTCTATAATGTACTGAAAGCCTTCAAAGAACAGGATGCCAACGGAAACGGCGATACCGACGATGAGATTCCTTTCACCGCTACAGACGTTGTAAAACCGGATCTCCTGCTTCCTTACTTTGATATCAATTATGATTATGGAACCAAACTGGCAGTTATCGACGATCAGCTGACCTATGTTCCTACCTCTGATGTATTCAAGAGCTATATCGAGTTCCTGACCAAACTTTATCAGGAAGGTATTATGGATAAAAATTCCTTTACCCAGAAACATGAGCAGCAGGGCGCAATCGGACAGGCTGGCGACGTATTAGGCTCCTTCTTTGATGCCGGCGCATTCCTGACCGTAGGACGTGACAATGACGACGATTATATCGCACTGACTCCGTTTACCAAGGGCACCTATCCTCTGGGAACCGCTATTACTCCGGGTACTCTGGTACTGACCGATGCCTGCCACAATCCGGAAACCATCATTTCCTTCTTTGACCAGTTCTACAGCGAAGAAGGCGGTATCGAAGCCATTATGGGTATTGAGGGCAAGACCTGGCAGAAGACCGATGATGACAAATGGGAGTGGATCCTTGGCAATGGCTACGGCGACGATGTAGGAACCGTTCGTTCCAGCTCCACCATTCAGGGTGCAGCAAACCATCCGTCCATCTGGCCGAATTACTGGTACACCAACATGTCTCCTGAGGTTGACCCGGATGAAGTATATCTGAACGAGCAGAGAGCAAAAATGGCAACCGACGGCAAGGTTCCCCTTCCTGTTATGAACTACAGTGAAGAAGATGGTCTGACCATTGCCACCCTCACCGCAGATATCAATTCCTATATTGATCAGTATGTAGCTCAGGTTGCAACCGGCGACCTTACCCTGGATGACAGCTGGGATGAGTATGTAGGTACTCTGGAAAGCATGGGAGCAGGCCAGCTGATGGATATCTATCAGGCTGCATACGACGCTGGTATTTCTGCTGAATAAGACTGACAGAATATGAGATAAACAGTTAAGAAATAGGAGAAGGGACTGTTGCAGTCAATGCTTCAGTCCCTTTATTTCTTTACAGAAAACCGGGAAGGAGCGTGTTGGTATGGAAAAGAAAAAGAGTTTCAGAGCCAGACTGGCAAAGAATATTCAGAAAAACTGGATTTTGTACGTTATGATGCTGCCAGTAGTCATTTATTACATCGTCTTTGCTTATGCCCCCATGTATGGCGTACAGCTGGCATTTAAGAATTATAAAATCAAGCTTGGAATCATGGGCAGCCCCTGGGTAGGCCTGGATCATTTTAAACGTTTTTTCAACAGCTATAACTTTTCTCTTTTATTGAAGAACACTCTGGGCATCAGTATCTACAGTCTGTTGGTGGGCTTCCCCATCCCGATTATCTTTGCGCTGCTGCTTAATTACATAAAAAACAGATATCTGAAAAAAACCGTGCAGATGGTATCCTATGCACCCTACTTTATTTCTACCGTAGTTATCTGCGGTATGCTGACGATCTTCATGAATCCGGATACCGGCGTTTTCAATACGATCTTAAAAGCTTTGGGCATGGAGCCGCTGGATTTCCTCTCCAAACCGAAATGGTTTAAGAGCATCTATGTGTGGAGCGGTGTCTGGCAGGGAATGGGCTGGAGCTCTATCATTTATATTTCCGCCCTCTCCGGCGTCGATTATGAGATGCACGAGGCGGCTATTGTGGATGGCGCCACAAAGCTTCAGCGAATCCTTCATATCGACCTGCCTTCCATCAAACCGACGATTATCATGATGCTGATCCTTCAGCTTGGTTCTCTTATGAATGTAGGTTTTGAAAAAGTATTCCTTCTTCAGAATACCCTGAACAAACAGGCTGCTTCCGTAATTTCCACTTATGTATACGAGGTTGGTCTGATCAACAGTGACTATGGATATTCCACAGCCATCGGTCTTTTTAACTCCATCATCAATATGCTTCTTCTTGTTGGTGCAAACTGGTTCTGCAAGAAGTTTGCCGATGAAAGTCTATTCTAGAAAAGGAGGGAGTCCAGATGAAAGAAAAACATGTAAAAATGAAAAAGTCTTACAATGACAAGATTTTTGATATCATCAATGTGCTGCTCATGTGCATTCTGGTTGTGATCTTTGTATGGCCCCTCTGGTTCATCGTCATTGCCTCCTTCAGTGATCCCAATGAAGTATGGCTCGGCCATGTACTCCTGCTACCGAAGGGCTTTACTACCATCGCTTACCAGGCTGTTGCCGAGTATGGAGATATCTGGATTGGCTACCGCAATACCATTCTCTATACCGTTGTAGGTACGCTGGTAAACATGGTCCTGACGATCTGTGCCGCTTATCCTTTGGCACGAAAAGATTTCATGCCGAGAAACATCCTGATGTTCTTCTTTATGCTGACGATGTATTTCAGCGGCGGCCTGATTCCCACTTACCTGGTGGTAAACAACCTGCACCTGACAAATACCTTCTGGGCAATGATCATTCCCGGAGCCATTTCCATCTACAATGTCATCATCACAAGGACCTATTTTATCAACAGCATTCCGAAATCTCTGGAAGAGGCGGCAGAGCTGGATGGAGCGAACACGTTCCAGCTTCTCATTAAAGTTGTCCTGCCCCTGTCCAAACCGATTCTGGCAGTTATCGGCCTTTACTACGCAGTAGGCCACTGGAACGATTTCTACACCGCATTGATCTACATCAATGACAAGAGCCTTCTGCCGCTCCAGTCCTTCTTAAGAGACCTTCTGATGTCCAATAAGATGAGTATGGCCAACATGCAGGGCCTGGACGCAGCCGCCATGGAGGCGAAGATGCAGCTTGCACAGACCTTAAAGTACAGTGTTATCATCGTATCCACGGTACCGGTGCTCTGTATCTACCCCTTCATTCAGAAGTATTTCGTAAAAGGCGTTATGATTGGTTCCGTAAAAGGCTAAACCAAAGGGGACGGTGTTTTTGGTTTTTTCACCGTCCCCTTTGGTTTTTTATTGCTTTGTTATCAGCGCTCCATTCTGAGCCACTTTTCCCCGTCCCCAATGGCTTTTTCTTTTCCGTTCAGGCGAACAAGGGCTTTCGTTTTTTCCGGGACCTGGACTTCCAGGCGGGTCTTGTCGTATTTCACGGAGATTCGGCCGTTTTTCGTCATGATCGAGCCTTCGGCCGCTTCGATGGTATCCATACACTCCGGTGCGATCACGATATCCTCGTAGCAGACGGAACTCTCTTTCTGGCGGATTCCCAGGACATACTCGAAGAGGTACTGGCTGACCGCGCCAAACATCGGATGGCACTGGGAACGATGCCCGGTCCAGTACTCCGGAATCGTGGTGCCGCCTTTCTTCATTCTGGAATAGAAGGTATCTTCTTCTTTGGAGGTAAGAAGTAAGATGGCAAGCTCGCTCTCCCCTCTCTCAAAAAGGATTCTCGTCAGCACATCTGTGGCAAAAATTCCCGTATCGTATTTTTTGATCTCTCTGTAATGCTTCAGAATATTTGCAAAGGTTCTCTCATCGCCGATGCCGAGATCTACGGCAAACACATTGCTTCCCTGCTGATTTTCTGCAAAGTCACCGGTGGCCGGATCGAAATACTGATCCACGATCGCCTGCTTTTTGCACCGGATTTTTTCTTTCAGTTCTTCGTCCGCCTGATGATTTCCGATAATCTCTCCGATCTCCAGCACTTTTTCCATGGATTTGATGTAAAAATAGGTGTTCACAAGGGGCGCAGGAATGTAGATCGCGTCCATATTATTGACAAAGCCCATTGTCGGCACGCACCAGTCTCCCAGGCACCACTCGCCTGCCCGGTCCGAAACCACCAGATCCTTCTCGCTGTGCGCTTCCAGATAGTCAAAATAGTGAAGCATCTGGGGATAGAGCTCTTTCAAAATCTCTTTGTCGCCATAATTCCGGTAAAATACATAGGGCACCATCACAATGGCACAGCCCCAGCCGCCCGGGCCACCGCCGGAAGGAATATAGGGCGCCGTATACTGCACATGGCCGGTGATGGAATCCTGGCAGTCCGCAATATCCTGAATCCATTTCCGGTAAAATTTCTCCCCGTCCAGCTGAATCATCGCCGCATTGCAGGTCAGCTGACCGTCTCCGGTGTAGCCTCTCCGCTCCACATGGGGGCAGTCGGATGGGATTCCACAGTGCATATTGTCCAGCTGGGTCCGAAGATAGGCTTCCCGAAGCCAGTTCAGTGTCTCATCGCTGGAGGAAAAGGTGGAACTGACCTTTACATCGCTGTGGATCACGACGCAGTCTGTCACTTTCGCATTTCCTTTTACCTCAAAATACTGAAAACCAAACCAGGTGAAACGGCAGTGCATGCTGCGCTCCGTTCCATCGGTATAGAAAACAGTCTTCTGTTTATAGGTGTTTTCCTTTGTCAGGCGTCCTTTCTTATTCAGCAGTTCTCCGTGCAGAACTGTGATTTCCTCCCCCGCCGGCGCATCCGATACCAGTACCGGATAGCCTGTGATAATTTCTCCGGCATCATAGATCCGCACATCGCCTTTTTCTGCCAGAAGGCGCGGAGTAATATGGCGGATCACCCGGTCTGCCGGGCAGTCCTGTATGTAAAAATGCGTCTCCGGCGCTTTTTCCAGGCAGACCGCTGCCCAGTCGGAATCATCGTAAGGCGTCTGCATCCAGGTCTCGTCATAATCCCTGTAATCATGAACCTCCCCTTTCAGAAGGTTCGCCTTTTTCACATAGCTTTCCTTCCATTTGTGGCTGCCGTCAGAGCCGGTCCGGTGTGTCTCTCCCTTTTCATCCTGCCAGTCGATCACATAGCAGAGCTTGATGTGGCCGTATTCATAACATTCATTGGGCATCTCATACCATCCCGGTCCCATGAGAAAGGCGATCGTATTTTCTCCTTCCTTCAGATAAGAAGTAATGTCATAAACCGGGCAATACAGGCGGTGGCGCATCTTCTCATCGTAGGGAACTCCGCGGTAAAGCTTCTCCGGTCTTTCATGAAAATCCGTACTCAGCGGCAGAAACAGATCGTCGCTCACCTTTTTCCCATTGATAAAAATCTCAAAAATGCCAAGACCCGCTATCGTGATCTTCGCAGAGGTCACTTTCGGAAAACTCAGCGTCTTCCGGATCATCGGCGTACAGCAGGCTCCCCCGGTGGAAATCCACTCTGCTCCGGATAAATCTGCAGTTTTATAAGTATTCATATCCCATTCCTCCTTATCCCTTCACGGCTCCGCTGGTCATACCTTCCATGATCTGCGTGGAAAATGCAAAATACAGAACCACAATCGGAATCAGTGTGATGATAACAGCAGCCATGGTCTCGCTCATATATCTGGTAAACTGGCCCACATAACGGTAGATTCCCAGCGTCAGTGTCGTCGTATTTTTATTGCCTAAAAGAATCATTGGCATATAGAAATCATTCCAGCAGCCGATGGCCTTGATCAGGGCCATGGTGACGATCACCGGCTTCGCAATCGGAAAAATAATCCAGAAAAACAGCTTCACGTCATGACAGCCGTCCATCCGCGCGGATTCCTCCAGTTCTCTCGGCAGGGTTTTGAAAAACTTCTGGAATACAATGCAGGACATGGAGATTCCGGCAATATACAGAAACAGAACTCCGGCCAGCTTATTCAAAAGGCCCATCTTCTTCAGCATCAGGAAAACCGGAAGAATCGTCACCTGCACCGGCACCATCATGCCAAGAAGCAGATAACTGGACAGAAGATTTTTTCCCTTAAACTCATAACGCGCAATTCCATAGGCCATCATGGCAGACAGGATAATACAGCCGGCCGTGCCGCCAACCGTGAGAATCAGGCTGTTTCCAAAATACCGGATAAAGTCATTTTCAAAGAGCACCTTTTTGTAGGCTTCAAAGGTGATACTGGAGGGAATGGCGATAAAGCTTTTCAGAAGATCGCCCCTGGTCTTCACCGAATCCATCAGCGTCACCACCGTAACAAAGATTGCAATACTGGTATAAAGAATCAGAAGAATGGAGATGGTCCAGCGGAAAATTTTTCCCTGTCTGGAGAGTACTTCCTTTCCTCCTCTTCTGTCACTTTCCTGTAGTTTTTTTACCTTCATAAGACGTCCCCCTAATTCTCATATTCAAATTTGTTCAGCACCTTATTCTGGAGGAACGTAACCACCAGCATAAATAAGAACATGACTACGCTGATCGCAGAACCGAAGCCCAGATTTGTCTTCGCATCCAGACCGCTTCCAAAGGTGTAACGGTAAAATACCATGCTGGCAAAATCCAGGCAGCCGCCCACGCCTCCGTTCAAACCGCCCAAAATATAAGGAAGGTCGAAAACGCCCAGCGCCCAGATCGTACTCATCATAATGATGGAGGCACAGGAGGGAAGGGACAGCGGCAGAAGGATTCTGGTAAAACGCTGCCACTCCGTACAGCCGTCCACCCGGCAGGCCTCCATGATCTCCTGGGGAATATCCATGAAATTCGCATAGAAAATCATAATACCGGAACCGGCTCCCTGCCACATGATCACGAGAACCAGAAGCTTAAAGGCAATGGAAGGATTGCCAAACCAGGCGTTCTGTGCCATCCCAAGGCTTTTCAGGATCGTGTTCAGAAGGCCGATATTCGGATTGAAAAGAAGGGTTGCAAAAAAGCCGATGATCGTACTGCTGATGACATAGGGTAAAAATACCATAAACTTTATGTATTTGTAGGCCGGAATTTTGATGAAAAAGAAATAAGCCAGAAAATACTGAAACGGCGTAATGATAAACCACACGCAGAGCAGATATTTCAGGTTGTTTTTCAGAGCGTTGAAAAACGCAGGAGTAAAACGTTCATCGTTAAAAATACGGATGAAGTTTTCAAAACCCACAAAATCCGCTTTTCCCATACCTGTATAATTGGTAAATGCCAGATATACCACATAAATGACCGGGATGATCGCAAATATGGTATAAATCACAAATCCCGGTGTGATAAAAAATAAATAATTTCTGTTTTTCTTCATGTTCCGGTTCCTCCCTACATCCAATACTGAAAAATGCAGGTACCATTTCTGATACCTGCATTCTGTCAATGTTCTCGAACTTATTCCATAATCGCTGCCACGTCTGCCATCATATCGTCAACTGTGATCTCGCCGCTCATAACCTTAAGAATATCCTCTGTCCAGACAGTATTAGCTGTATCTGTTTTCGCATAAGTTGTAACTACATTCTGCCAGCTTCTGAAGATGTTTCCGCCGCCACTTACTGTAATTTCCTGTGCTACCGGATGTGCGGATTCGATTTCCGGAGAAGCGGATACACCGCCGATGGTCTGAACCCATGCGGTCTGTCCTTCTTTGCTTGCGCAGTAGGAAACAAACGCCTCTGCTGCCTCTTTGTTCTGGGTATTTGCATTGATAGAGAAACCATTTGCTGCTGTTCCTACAAGACCTGTTGTGCCATCCTCTGCCGGAATTGCAAATGCACCATAATTGAGATCCGGATTGTTCTGGTCGATGGAGGAAATGTTCCAGGTACCGCCGATCATCATTGCTGCATTACCGGTTGTAAAGCCAAGAAGCGCATCGTCATCACCAATCATGCCAAGCCAGTTCTCACCAAAGTAACCTGCGTTTGCCCAGTCTACCAGTTTCTGAAGGGAACCGCTCGCGCCAGGTCCGTCTGCCTTGCTCGTATAGTCATCCAAGCCCCTGGTATATTCCGGATCATATGCGGCCATTACCGGCTCCCAGATAAAGAGAAGGCTCCAGTCACCGTAACCCTGAGAAATCGGGGTAATTCCTGCTTCTTTGATTTTTGCCAGCAGTTCTTCAAACTCGCTGAAGGTCTTGGGAACTTCCCAGCCATTTTCTTCAAAAATATCCTTGTTATAGAAGCAGGCACGGGAGTCCATGGTCAGCCAGGGAACAGAATACTGTTTTCCATCAATCGTGGCAAGCTTCATGGCATCATCAGTCATGATGCTGAAATCCACGGTATCTGTCAGCTCTTCCACCATACCGTTTGCCACATAGCCTGGCAGGATATCTGTAGCTGTACCGTTTGTCCAGAAAAGATCCGGGCCTTCGCCGGACTGAAGAGCCGTCGCAAGAACCTGCTGATAATCAGAAGCCTTGATCTCATAATCCACTTCCACGTTCGGATATTTTGCCTTGAAGCCTTCGATGACAGCCTTTAAAGCTTCCTCAAAGCTGTACTCATGCTCCCATACGGTAATGGAACCGGAAACCTCCTCATTTACCTCTGCCTCATCTGCAGATACCGGCAATGCACTGAGAACCATTGCTGCTGCACAGGATAATGCCATCCATTTTTTCATTTTCATACGTTTTTCCTCCCTTTCATTTTGATGCAGTCCCGTTTTTCCGTCTGCCCGGAACTGTTCACTGATAGCTTCATTTTAGCCAGATTTCCATTTTCAGACAAGGCAATAACTTCTTTAGTTTCTGCACAATCTTACGATTATTTGTGGAAAAATTCAAAAAATTCTATGGAAGTTCAAAATTTTATCTGTTTTCGATACTGCCCGATGGTCTTTCCGGTACTTTTCTTAAAGACTCTCAGAAGATAATTGGCATTGGAAAAACCCGCCAGCTCCGCCACTTCCTCCAGGGAATATTTCGACTGCTTCAAAAGTGTGGCGGCATAGGCCACCCGTTTCTCATTGATATATTGCGTCACCGTCATTTTCGTCTGTTCCTTGAATTTCTTACAGAAGGAGGGCACGCTCATGCAGCTCATCTGCGCCAGCTCCGGCAGGGTCAGCTTTCCGTCCAGATGCTGGTCGATATAGTTCAGAACCTCCATCAGCGGATTCTGTGCTCCTGCACGCAACGCCGCCTCCTGGAATCCCTGCATGTACTCCAGCGCCCTGTCTTTCAGTTCCGTACTGCTGGCCGCGGAAGAAATAAGAGAAACAAGGCTCTCCTCCTGTCTCCATTTTTCACGAAAGCTTTCCTCAAAATGATATTCCTCCAGAATTGACTGGATCAGCTGGCGGAGATTCTGCTGGAACATGTTTTTTACGACTGCGACAGACAGCTGCTGCTCTCCACTCACTTGAAACCACCGTTCCAGCTCCTCCGAAAACTGCTCCGGCCAGCTCTCTTCCAGGAATTTTTTTGTCTCAAAGATTCCAGGCGCACTTGAAGTCAGCGCTTCTTTATAGAAAAAGACCGTTCTTTCCGGATGAAAAAAAGCCTGTTCTGCTGCAAGAACCGCATTCTGATACTGCTCTCTTGTCTCCGAAAGTTCCTCGTACTCCTGGCTGACTCCAATCGTCATTTTTCCTGTGAGGTACTGGCCAATGTTATTCTGAAGCAACCGCAGCCAGTTTTCCAGCGTTTTCTGCCGTTCTTCCAGAGCGAGCTCCTCGTCCAGCTGAAACAGGATAAACGTTTCCCGGTTGTAGGGAGCAAACAGGGTTCCCATCTGATAGCGGCTTACGATTTCCTCCAGAAGATGCACCAGCATGTCCGGCCCCACGACTGCTTCCTGGGCCGCTCCATTTTCCCTGCCATCCGTCAGCAGAACGCCCACCCGGTATCTGGCACTGAGGGCGGATCCTGGTGTCCTGCTGCTCCTCCACGGAGTTTTCTTCTGTTCTACTTCTTTCCCGGCTGTCTTTTCATATACATTTTTCACTTCCTGAATCAACGTCTTCTCCGTCAGACTCTGCTTCAGGATATAGCTGTCTGTCCCAAGCGAGATCGCCCGTTGGGCATAGGAAAAATCCTCATGGCAGCTCACAATAATCACCCCTGGTGCCAGCCTTCTCTCACGGATTTCCCGGATAAAGGAAAGGCCGTCCATCTCTGCCATCTCAATATCCGTCAGCACAATATCCACCACATTTTCCTCCAGAAAATGCAGCGCTTCCTCTGCTTCCCCAAAGATCCCTGACACCACAATTCCTTCTTTTCCATCCAGAAAAGACTGTAAACCAATCCTCGACAGAATTTCATCATCCACTATAATAATCCTTATCATTTCTGTATCCCCCTGATGACCGGAAGCAGGTAGGTCACTTTCGTTCCGGCTCCCGGACTGCTCTCGATCCACATCCCATAGTTTTCCCCGTACTCCATGCGAATCATTTCTTCTACATTATGGATTCCAATATTGGTATGTCCTTCTTTTTTCCCTGGCTTCTGTCTCCACTCCTCCACATCAAAACCCACACCCTGGTCTTCTACTATGATATGCAGGTTTTCATCGGCCCAGACCTTCACTTTGATTTCCGTATTTTTTATTTTTCCTCTGCCAAGTCCGTGAATGACCGCATTTTCAATGATCGGCTGCAGGACAAATTTGCGGATCCTGCAAGTTAAACAGTTTTCATCCTTCTCGATCACAAGCTCAAAATTCATGAAACGCGCTTTCTGGATGACCGCGTAATTCTCTACCAGCTTCAGTTCATCTTCCACGCAGTAACCCGCCTCATCATCCCGGGCCGCATTCATCAGAACATAGTTTAAGGACTCAATCAGCTTCTGGATGTTTTCCTGATGGTTCAGCACCGCCACCCACTTGATCGTATTCAGGGCATTATAGATAAAATGCGGTGTCAGCTGTGCGGAAAGCACCCGAAGCTTCTGCCTGTTTTTTTCCTCGGATTCCCTCCGGTAATCCTCCATCAGCGCATCGATGCGGCTGATCATATGGTTGAAATGCCGGTATAAGCTGCGGATCTCGCCTTCTCCGATCGGTTCGATCTGCATGGAATCCAGCGTCCCCTGGGCATACTGGTCCATCGCCTTTTTCAGCATTCCAAGGGGCCGGAAGATATATTTCCGCAGCATATAAAGCATGACAAACAGGAAAATCACATAAATCACTGCAATGAAGAGAATCGGTTTCAGAAGCGACAGGGCCCGCTGCATGATATAAGCCATCTCAATCACCGAAATGCAGTACCAGCCGGTTGTGCCGATCCTGCGGCCCGCCAGAATCACCTTTCTCCCGTCTGCCAGTGTCGTCAGATGATAGTCCGTGATTTTCTTCTCATCCAGGACAGAAATATTCAGATAATCCGTATCCAGTTCCTTATTGGAACTGTAGAGAATCCTTCCATCCGAGTCTGTGAGATAACGTACAGCCTCGTCCGACTGGAGCTGAGCGAAGGCGTCCTGCACAAGGGAATCGCTCATAACCATATAGAGAAAACCGACATGCTGCATTTTCTCATCATTCAGGGACCTGGCCAGAATGTAGCGGTCCCGCTCGGACCTGCCATACATTTTATTCATCACATACCAGCAGCATCTTCCTCCTGCCGCAAGCACTTCCTCCTGGTGCTCTTCCATAAAAGAAACCGCCCAGGAATAATTGCCTACCCCATAAACTTTTCCGTTCCGATCAATGATTGCCCCTGCAGCCACCCCATCCGTCGAATACACATTGGAGGTCAGCCTTTTTTCGATCAGCTTCTCTTCTCTTTCCGTCAGCTCTTCCCCGGACAGCAGCTCCACAACATCATTATAGTAGGCAAAAAGTGAGCTCTCCATGCGGCTTTTTAGCCCCCCGGATATCTGATAGCCCACCGATGACATGGAATCCATAGCGGATGTTCCAAGAGTCGTGATGTTGTAATCCCGGAAAATCCTCACAACAAAAGCCGCCATGATAAAGAAAGGAACGATCACCAGCACCACAAACAAAAGAACCACCCGGGTGGTCATGGGGGACGGTGTTTTCGGCTTTTTTCCCGTCCCCCTGGTTTTATTGCAGAAAGCCATTTTTCTTCATCTCCCCCAAAAAGCATGCTTTTTCTGTATATTATTTAAAATATTGTAACTTAACAATCAATTATTGTAAAGATACTATAAAAGGAAAAAGAGACACCCGGAAGGCATCTCTTTCTCTGCTTATGATTACTTATAATCTTTCATATAGTCGCCATGAGCTGCGATGAGTTCGTCGCACATGCTGATGATATCGTGGATATTCAACTCAGCGGCGGTGTGGGGATCCAGCATGGCAGCCTGGTAAATCTTCTTGCGGTCTCTGGTGACAGCAGCCTCAATCGTCATGAGCTGAACGCCGATGTTGGAGGCGTTCATGGCTGCCAGATGTGCCGGAAGCTTGCCAACCTTTGTGGGATGGACGCCGGTTCCGTCGATGTAGCAGGGAACCTCGACGCAGGCATCGGAGGGAAGGTTCTCAATGTAACCGTCATTGCGTACATTTCCGCCGATCTTGTAGGGCTGGTTGGTCACGACAGCTTCCATAATATAGGAAGCGTATTCCCTGCTTCGCTCGTGGGTGATCTTGCCGTCTTTCAGGATATCCTCCCGCTCTTTCTCCCAGCCTTCAATCTGATTGATGCAGCGTCTCGGATACTCGTCCAGCGGAATGTTGAACTCTTCGATCATTTCCGGATAGCGGGATTTGATGAACCAGGGATTGTACTCCGCGTTGTGTTCGCTGGACTCAGTGCAGTAGTAGCCCAAATGGCGGATGTACTCGTAGCGCACCATATCGTGGTGTTTCTCGCCAGAAGTGTTCTTCTCCTCCGCCCGTCTTTTGATCTCCGGATAAAGATCCACGCCATTCTTATCGTGAATATCCAGAAGCCAGGCCATATGGTTGATACCGGCAATGAGTTCGGTTCTGCCCTCCAGCTTATCCTCCATGCCAAGATCCTTCAAAAGGCACTCAGAACATACCTGAACGCTGTGGCAGAGACCGACGGTTTTGATCTTCGTGTAGCGCTGCATATAACCGGTCAGGATCGCCATGGGATTGGAATAATTGAGGAAAAGGGTATTCGGGCAGACCTCCTCCATATCTCTCGCAAAGCCCTCCAGCACCGGAATTGTGCGAAGTCCTCTCATAATTCCGCCGATTCCAAGGGTGTCGGCGATGGTCTGCTGAAGGCCATATTTCTTCGGAATCTCAAAATCTGTGACTGTGCAGGGCTCATAACCGCCTACCTGGATGGCATTTACAACAAATGTTGCATCCCGCAGGGCGTCTTTTCTGTTTTCCACGCCGAGATAAGTTTTGATGACGGCTCTTTCCTCGTTTACGTTCTTGTTGATGGCGGAAAGAATAATCCTTGAATCCTCCAGACGCTTCTCATCAATGTCATAAAGCGCAATCTCGCAGTTTTGCAGGGCCGGAGTACACATACAATCTCCCAGTACATTTCTTGCAAAAACCGTGCTTCCCGCTCCCATAAAAGTGATTTTCATTGTGGCTCCTCCTTTTTCTCTGTTTTTTCTGATGAACCTATTGTATAATTTTCTCAGAGAAACAACTATCCCGTTTGTGCAGAAAACTTGTTAAAATGTTGTATTTTAGGAGGAACTTATGGCAGAAAAAGAAACCAGACACCAGGCTTATCTCACCGTTTATTTCTGCGGCAGCGAAAACTGCCCACCCCGGCATGCTTACGGCCCGGCAGTGCGCCCTCACTATCTTCTCCATGTGATTCTAAAGGGCCGGGGCATTTATCAGTACAAAGGACAGACCTATGCACTTTCCGCCGGAGATGCCTTTCTCATTCCCCCGGCGGAGGTGACGTATTATCAGGCGGATGAGCGCGAGCCCTGGAGCTATGCCTGGGTGGGTTTTGACGGAAAAGCGGTTCCTGAGATTCTCGCCCGGACTGTTTTTTCCGAGGCCTTTGTCTTCCGGAAGGAAACACCGGACTCCATCGCGCCTCTCACCGATCAGATGAAAAAGCTCTGCGAAACTTTTTTCCAGAGTCCAGAGGACCAACTCTCCGCCGCCGGAAATCTCCTGCTGCTCTTTTCCTTTATGAAAAAGAAGGCCCCTGAGACCTCTCAGGAACCCACCCAGATCTATCTTCAGAAAGCCAAAGAATATCTGGAAAACAATTATGCTTATCCCATCCGGATTTCCGATGTAGCCCGCTATACCGGCATTGACCGGACCTATCTCTACCGGATCTTCATGGAAAAAGAGAAGCTCTCGCCCAAACAGTACCTGCTCCGTCACCGGCTTCGCATGGCCGTTGAGATGCTCTGCACCACCAGCTACTCCATCACCGAGATCGCCCTCTCCTGCGGCTTCCACGACGCCTCCTCCTTTTCCGGCTGTTTCCGAAAGGAGTTTCACGTCTCCCCCAGAGACTTCCGCCAAAATGCCCGGATGGATACCAACGGGCTGGTTTCTTCCATTTTTCTCCAGACATAAAAATTCCCCGCCCGCTGTTTTCACAGTACGGACGGGGACATTTTTTATTTTACCATCTGAAAAGCAGAAGTATTTGTAAAGTCAATCTTTTCTATCGTTTCCAGACGGCCGCTGACCGTAATCGGGCAGACGCTCAGAGTGACTTCTTCCGCTCCCGCACGCAGCCGAAAAAACGAATGATACCATTTATAATCTTCCGGGCTCAGGGTATTATCCTCGGCATACAGATAGATCTCGTCAAAGCCGCCAATCTCCTGGGCAATCATCTTCACAATCTTTTCCGGAACAGGTTCAGAATACTTTTATCTTCTGATCTCCAGAAGCTTGTTTTTCAGTTCGCCCTCCAGGCGCTGCATCTCAGCTTCGGCAGCCTGGCGTTTTTCATGGCCCTCGGCCTGGATTTTCAGAACCTCGTCCAGCGTAGAAATCAGAGACTCGTTGGTCTGTTTCAGAGTCTCGATATCCACGATGCCGCGCTCGGATTCCTTAGCGGTTTCGATCGTAGCCATCTTAAGGGTCTGCGCATTTTTCTTCAGAAGCTCATTGGTCATATCGGTGACTTCACGCTGGGACTGGGCAGCCTGGTGGGAATGTTCCACACCCAGAGCCAAAACCATCTGACTTTTCCACAATGGGATCGTGTTTACCACAGTGGACTGGATTTTTTCCACCATCTGGGTGTCGTTTCCCTGAACCAGACGAATCTGGGGCGCGGTCTGGAGAGAAATCATCCGGGTGAGCTCCAGATCATGAAGTTTTTTCTCAAAGCGGTTGCAGAAGCTGTCGAGATCCTTCGCCTCCTGGGCATCCTCCGGAAGGCCGCTGCGCTCTGCCTTTTCCATTAACTCCTTAAGGTCATTTTCCCGGACCTCCTGAAGCTTTTTCTTGCCTGCGAGAATGTACATGGAAAGCTCTTTGAAATACGTTTTGTTCAGCTCGTACATCTTGTCCAGCATTGCAATGTCTTTCATGAGGACGACCTGATGATTCTGGAGGGCTTTCACGATCTTCGTGACATTTTCCTCGGCCTTGTCGTACTTGTTTTTCATGGTGTCCAGCTTGTTGGCGTTCTTTTTGAAGAAACCGAAGAATCCCTTCTCCTGCTCTTCCGCCGCATCAAAGCTCTTGAGCTCCGTCACCACGCTGGAGAGCATATCGCCCACCTCACCGAGATCCTTCGTCCGGACGTTTTCCAGAGCCGCCTCGGAAAAATCAGCCATTTTCTTCTGGGCTCCGGCCCCGTACTGGAGGATCATATTGTTGTTGGTCAGGTCGATCTGCTTCGCGAAGCTGTCCACCATTTTCCGCTCATCATCGTTCAAAATGCTCTCATCAAAAGCCGGTTTGACTGCCTCCGGAGCGGGAGCTGCCGGAACTTCCGGCTCTTTCTCAGCCTCTCCGAAGGGATCCAGGCTCAAAGTCGGCGTTGTTTCCAAATCTTTTAAATCCACACTCATCTTTTTTCTCCTTTATCTTTTCACTTTTACCTTATCAAAATCGCTTTCCGTCAGTCCTTCCTGAGCAAACATGTTGTGAAGGACGGAAATATCGGAAGAAATATCCCAGGCCGCCTCCTCAAAGAAGCTGTCTAGCAGTTTTTCAAAAGCCTGATCGATCGTGTCCAGTGTGTCCTCGATCTCTTTCTTGGAATTGACAATATTTTCTCCCTGGGAGGGCTGTCCGTCCAGCTCCTCATAAGCTTTCAGAAGCTTCACCGTCGTCGGAAGATAGTAATCCATAAATCTTCCCAGATCATCCACCAGCTCCGGATGCTGCTCCACGCGGTTGAAAATCTTGGAGATCACCAGCTCCAGCCGGGAAATTTTCTCGGAGATCTCCACGCCGGGAATCCGGTCGTTGCAGGTTTTGATCTCCTCGAGGTAAGCTCTTCCGGCGGCGATGGTCTTTTTCGCCTCCTCCGGAAGGTCTTTGCGGCGGCCGAATTTTTCTGCCTCCTCAGCTTTTCGTTTTTCCTCCTGCTGGCGCTCCTCCAGCTGTTTTTCAGCTGTCTGATACTGCTCATAGGCGGAGTCTGTCACCATAAGGCAGGTTTGATTTTTGTCGAGATGACCATGAAGGAAAAGCCGCTTGCGGATCATTTTTCCAAGGTCTTTTTTTACATATTCTTCGGATTTTCCAAGGGCATCCGCCAGCTCCTGAATCTGGCAGAACTCCCGCTCTCTAAGCTCTTCCACATATCTGCGGAAGCGGCGGCTCTGCCCCAGAAGGGAGGTTCCTTTGTAAGCCATGAAAGCGCTTCCCGCCACAAAGGGGGCCAGAACGCCGGTCGTTATCATGGCTGCCTGCAGATTCCGCGGGAGCACGATCGGAAGCGTGATTCCCAGAGCTATCACCAGAATACCCAGAAACGTGTACCCGCAGATGGCCAGCGCCATGCCGGTTCCTGTCAGTCCGCCCGGATTTTTAAAGCGCTCCCGAAGGAAATTTTTTCCTTTCTTCTCCCGTGCCTGCTCGTAACCCGGCTGAAAGCGGGTCGAGCGCATCGTGGAACGGCTGTATTCATAAGAAGTCTGCCCGCTGGAAGACGTTCCTTTTCCTTCTACGGTACCGCTGTAGACGGGACGGTCCGTGGACTTTTCCGTTCTGCTATGGGCATCCGCAGTTCTGTCTGCCCGGTCGGAATATCTTTCCGTAGCTTCCCGGGTTTTATCATTGGCTTTATTTACGGCGTCCTGAACACTTTTTCCCACATTTTCCATGGCCTCGCCCACGGTCCGGGAAAGATCCTGGCTCAGTTTTCCAAAATCCCTGGATTCCAGCGCTTTCCGCACCATATCCTCGATCTCATCGCCGATCTGTGACCAGTTTTTGTCTGTCATAATTTGATCTTCCTTTTTTATCAGGCAAAATGCCTGTCATTGGCCTTATTATAACACGGCCCTTTTTCTTTGTGGGATTTTTTTGTGAAAAAGGGGGTTGCATTTTCTGAAAGATGGGTATATGATACTTACATGATGCAATGTAGTTTTAAATACTACATGTAGAATTATTAAAAACTTTGTTCGTAAATGAAAGTGAGGAATCGATATGGATACTGTTTATACACGCGCCACAGAAACGCAGAAACCTTTTTTGAAAGATCCGGGAAGTGCGATCACTCATTTTATCGGCGTTGTTGCCGCAGCTTCCGGGGCCGCTCCTCTGCTGGTTCGGGCTCATCGGACAGGAAATCCGGTCTGCACAGCCTCCATGGCAGTCTTCATCACCAGCATGATCCTGCTCTACACTGCCAGCACACTCTATCATTCCCTTGATATTTCCGCCCGGGTCAACCGGGTTCTGAAGAAAATGGACCATTTCATGATTTTTATCCTGATCGCCGGATCCTACACGCCGCTCTGCATGGTGACGCTCCGTGACAGCGTAGGTCCGCTGATGTGTCTCATTGTCTGGTCAATCGCCGCTGTCGGCATCCTCATCAAAGCCTGCTGGATCACCTGTCCGAAATGGTTTTCTTCTATTATATATATCGGCATGGGCTGGGTCTGCCTCATGGGCTTCCCCGAGATTTTGAATGCTTTAAGCCCGGCAGCCTTTGGCTGGCTCCTCGCCGGAGGCATCATCTATACCGTAGGCGGCATTATCTACGCCCTGAAGCTTCCGATCTTCAACTCCCGCCACAAGAACTTCGGTTCCCACGAGATCTTCCATCTCTTCGTCATGGCCGGAAGCCTCTGCCACTATATCGTGATGTACTCCTTCGTAGCCGCGTAAAAATGAGCCGCAGCATTTGTTTAGAAAAAGTGCTGCAGCTGTTTTTGTGGCTGTCATTGTATCTTTACAATCAGCTTCTTTTTCTCTTCCCTTGTCAGCTGTTTGATCTCCCATTCGCGGCGCATGGCCTCCTGTTTGGTGGGGTAGGTCTCGTAGTAGACCAGTGTGACGGGAAGGCGGGAGCGGGTATATTTGGCGCCTTTGCCGCTGTTGTGGGTTCTGACGCGGCGCTCGACGTCTGTGGTCCAGCCGGTGTAGAGGGTGCCATCGCTGCAGCGGACGATGTATGTATAGTTTATTTTGTCCATAATGTCTCCAGATTTTTATGCAAATTTTTGCTCGACTATTTCTGTTAATTATTTTATTATAGGAAACAAATAACAGATTTTTGTTTGTTAAATATTTCTATATGTAAGGATGCCCACATTCTCCGGGCATCACATCTATCTATGAAGCAGCCGCCCTGTCTGGTATTTTTTCTGGCGGGCCGAATGCCCGATACTGCCTGTGAAGTGCTGCGGCTGCGGATTGTAAGGCAGTTCGTAACTGTTCAGTACCTTGGCTCCTGAATCGTTACGGCAGTTCTTTTTCTGATAATAGTATACGCGGAAAGCACCTCCCGGTGCAAGTCCGTTTCTTCTGTATTTTCCCTGCTAGCGTAAATCCCCGTAACTGCTTAACATCATCTTCAAAATACCGCCTGTCTGTCAATGCGGCGTATTCACCAGAATCCTGTTGTAGCAATATTTATCTTCCTCTCTCATTCCCCAAGAAACAAAAAGGGATCCACCGGGGTTCCATCTTTTGTCAGTTTGAAATAGAGGTTGCTGCCTTCCTCGCAGTAATACTTCGAGGGCTCGCTCACATAGCCGACGAGTCCGCCGTCTTCCACTACATCCCCTTCTTTTACGGAAACTTCCTTCAGCTGGCCATAGGTCAGTTCATAGCCGTTTCCGATATTCATAGATACCGTGGTTCCGGTCTCTTCATCTACTTTGACAGAATCTACAATACCCTTTGCCGCCGCGGCCACAGGGCTGCCCACGTCTGCGCCGATGATCAGCGCCGGATTGTACTTATAGACCTTCAGGGTCGGGAAAAAAATCGAGCCGTCCATGCTGTAATCCAGAAGGACATTTCCTGCTACCGGCCAGTCTAGAGACGAATCCTCGGAAAAATTCACCGTTGCCTGGGTTCCGACAGCGGCCTGAACGCCAGTGGAAGCCGCGCTGGCCGTCTCGCCGACTGTCTCATCCACAGTCGGCCCCGTCACATTTTTCACCAGATCCTCCGGATTTTCCACTACTTCTCCCACGAGATCCGAACCGCTCACCTTCGCGTCCTGACCGTCCACAACCGTGTCATCCGCAGGCTTGGCATTTTTCGCCGCGTTAGCGTCCTGAATCCTGGCCTCCTCCTCCAGATCCGTGGTCTGTTCGACCTGCTCTTTCGTGTTTTCCGCCTGATTCAGGGTGTAAACTGTGGTAAATGCGGCGGCGCCCATCAGACAAAGGCTGAAAACCAGAGCGGTGCCGTGTTTTTTCATAAAAAGTCTTGTGTTCATGTTCTGCATACTCTTCACCTCATCTTATTCGATCTGTTCACCAATAGGATTGACCAGATCTTCGGCAAATATACAGAAAAAACTCCGGGCGAAATTTTCCACCCGGAGTCTGAAAACTTTTTTATTTATTTCTCAGGCATGATTACCTTGTCAAGGTGCCACAGCTCGTCTACATACTCCTGAATCGTACGGTCAGAAGTAAATTTACCGCTGCATGCCATGTTCAGCATAGCCATCCGTGCCCAGCCTTTCTCGTCACGGTAAGCCTTCTCAACCTCGCGCTGAGCTGCTGCGTAGGACTTGAAGTCAGCCAGGATAAAGTAGGTATCTGCTCTGTCGCTGCTCTTCGTATTCAGAAGAGAATTGTACAAATCGCGGAATCTCTCAGTGTCATCCGGCGCATACTCACCATTGATGAGCTGCATCAGGACACGGCGGATATCCTGGTCGTTGTTGAAGTAATCCATCGGATTGTAGCCGCCATGATTCTCATAGTCGATAACCTGCTGTGCGGTCAGACCGAAAATAAAGGCGTTCTCTTTTCCAACTTCCTGAACGATCTCCACGTTTGCACCGTCCATGGTTCCCAGAGTCGGAGCGCCGTTCAGCATAAACTTCATGTTACCGGTACCGGAAGCCTCTTTACTTGCGGTAGATATCTGCTCAGATACATCGGCTGCTGCGAAGATCAGCTCTGCGTTGGATACGCGGTAGTCCTCGATGAAGACAACCTTCAGTTTTCCGTTGATGGAAGCGTCGTTGTTGACAACGTCAGCCACGGAGTTGATGAGCTTGATAGTCAGTTTTGCACGACGGTAGCCAGCTGCTGCCTTTGCACCAAAGATAAAGGTTCTCGGATAGAAATCCATCTCCGGATGATCCTTGATCTGGTTGTAAAGGTACATTACATGCAGAATGTTCATCAGCTGACGTTTGTACTCATGGAGACGTTTTACCTGTACATCGAAGATGGATCTCGGATCTACTTCGATGCCATTGTGCTCTCTGATATATTTTGCCAGGCGAACCTTATTCTGATACTTGATGTTCATAAATTCCTGCTGCGCCTTGGGATCGTCCACATAAACAGCCATCTTGTGGATCTCCGGAAGGTTGGTGATCCAGCCGTCGCCAATGTGGGCAGTTACCCATTTTGCCAGCAGCGGGTTTCCGTGAAGAAGGAATCTTCTCTGGGTGATACCGTTGGTCTTGTTATTGAATTTCTCCGGCATCATCTCATAGAAATCTTTCAGCTCCTGTTTTTTCAGGATCTCGGTATGAAGAACGGCAACACCGTTTACGGAATAACCGGCAGCGATGGCCAGATGAGCCATTTTTACCTGTCCGTCGTAGATGATTGCCATTTTGCGGATCTTGTCCTGGTTGCCCGGATATTTTGCCTTGATCTCCTCAATGAAACGACGGTTGATCTCCTCGATGATCTGATAGATACGCGGAAGCAGGCGGCTGAAAAGCTCGATGGGCCATTTCTCCAGTGCCTCAGCCATGATCGTATGGTTGGTGTAAGCACAGGTCTTGGTGGTAACTTCCCAGGCCTCGTCCCAGCCTAAGCCTTCCTCATCCATGAGGATACGCATGAGCTCGGCAACCGCTACGGTCGGGTGGGTATCGTTCAGCTGGAAAGTTGCCTTCTCATAGAATTTGCGGATGTCGCTGTGTTTCTTTTTATACTTTGTAATAGCAGCCTGCACACTGGCAGAAATGAAGAAATACTGCTGTTTCAGACGAAGCTCTTTACCTGCGTAATGCTCGTCTGCCGGATAAAGAACCTCGACGATGTTCTTTGCCAGGTTCTCCTGCTCAACGGCGTTCATATAATCGCCCTTGTTGAAGGAATCCAGCTGGAAGTCCACGATAGCCTCTGCATCCCATACACGGAGGGTATTTACCACACCGTTGTTGTAACCAACGATGGGAATATCAAAGGGAACAGCACGAACGGACTGATAGCCCTCCTGAATGAAGTTGTTGCGGTGATTTTTCTCATCGTACTCCACACGCACATAACCGCCGAATTTTACCTCTTTGGCGTACTCCGGACGGCGAAGCTCGAAGGGGTTGCCGTTTTTCAGCCAGTTATCCGGCACCTCTATCTGATAACCGTCTTCAATTTTCTGTTTGAACATTCCGTAACGGTAACGGATGCCACAGCCATAAGCTGCATAGTTTAAAGTTGCCAGAGAATCCAGGAAGCAGGCAGCCAGACGGCCCAGGCCACCGTTACCAAGAGCCGCATCCGGCTCCTGGTCCTCGATGACGTTCAGGTCAAAGCCTAGCTCATCCAGAGCTTCTTTTACCTCGTCATATTCTGTCAGGTTGATCAGGTTGTTACCCATGGCACGGCCCATCAGGAACTCCATGGACATATAGTAAACGTATTTCGGATCCTGTTTCTCGTACTCTTTCTGGGTCATCATCCAGTTATCAATGATGGTATCCTTCACCGCATAGGACACTGCCTGGAAGATCTGCTGTTTGTCAGCCTCCTCAATGTTCTTGCGGTAAAGTTTTTTTACATTATCCTTTACTTCTGCAATAAAAGCCTGCTTGTCAAATTTCTGCATGACTGCCTCCTTTTTATCCTTGGTACTTAACATCACTGTTTTTTCACACCAAGCGTTACATTTTCGCCGTTGATGTTCCACTCTTTGGTGTAGCCGTCAACGGAACCCAGAACAATATCGTCTGCCAGAACTTCTTTTTTCAGTTCGTCGGCATGTTTTTTTAAGAGTCCCAGAATCTTCTCGTTCTCCGCAGCGTAAACCACGATGCGGTCCATAACCTCGAAGCCTGCCTCTTTACGCATGGTCTGTACTTTACTGATGATCTCACGCACAAAACCTTCCTCGATCAGTTCCGGTGTCAGATTGGTGTCCAAAGCTACGGTAACTTCGCCCTCCTGAGCGGATACATAGCCCTCGGTCTGTGCGGTCTCAATCAGAAGATCGCTTTCTAATAATACGACCTTCTCTCCGTTAATGTCAAGGGTGAGCTGTCCGTCTGCCTTGAGCTCGTCCATGGCTGCATTTCCGTCCAGCTCGGAGAGAGCTTTCCTGATGCCGCCCAGCAGTTTGCCGTATTTCGGTCCAACGGTCTTCAGCTGCGGTTTGAAGCTGTAGGACGTGAAGGCGCGTACGTCATCGGTAAAGGTAACTTTTTTGGAGTTCAGCTCGTCGCGGATGATATCCTGGAAGTAATCCGGCAGAGCCACCGGAGCCTTGACAAACATGTTTACGATGGGCTGACGGTTCTTGATATTGGCGGTATTTCTGCAGGCACGTCCCATAACGACGATCTCCAGAACCTCATCCATATCTTTTTCCAGCTCTTTGTCGATCTGGCTCTCATCCACAGTCGGGAAATCGCAGAGGTGAATGCTCTCCGGAGCGGAAGCGTCAACCTTGCGTACCAGGTTCTGGTAAATATCCTCGGTCATGAAGGGAATCATCGGAGCAGCTGCCTTGGAAACGGTCACAAGGGCGGTGTAGAGAGTCAGATAAGCGTTGATCTTATCCTGCTCCATGCCTTTTGCCCAGAAACGCTCACGGCTGCGGCGTACATACCAGTTACTCATATCGTCCACGAAATCCTGGAGAACATTGGCTGCCTCGGGGATCTTGTAAGCTCCCAGATTCTTATCCACATCTTTCACCATGCTGTTCATCTTGGAAAGGAGCCATTTATCCATAACGGACAGTTTCTCATAATCCATTGTATATCTGGTCGGATCGAAATTGTCGATATTTGCATACAGAACATAGAAAGCATAGGTATTCCACAGGGTTCCCAGGAACTTTCTCTGGCCTTCCATTACGGCTTTTCCGTGGAAACGCTTCGGAATCCAGGGAGCGCCGGCGGTGTAGAAATACCAGCGGATGCTGTCTGCACCGTAGGTGTTCAATGCATCGAAGGGATCTACGGCATTTCCTTTGGACTTACTCATCTTCTGGCCGTTCTCATCCTGTACATGGCCCATAACGATAACGTTCTCGAAGGGAGCCTTGTTAAAGAGCAGGGTGGAAATTGCCATCAGGGAGTAGAACCATCCTCTGGTCTGGTCTACAGCCTCGGAGATGAATTTTGCCGGGAACTGCTGTTTGAAAAGTTCCTGATTTTCAAAGGGATAATGATGCTGTGCGAAGGGCATAGAACCGGAATCGAACCAGCAGTCGATCACCTCCGGAACACGGTGCATCTGTTTGCCGCATTTCGGGCATTTGATGGTAACGGCATCAATATACGGGCGGTGAAGCTCAATATCATCCGGGCAATTATCGGACATGGATTTCAGCTCGGCGATGCTTCCGATGGAATGCTGATGGCCGCACTCACACTGCCAGATGTTCAGCGGAGTTCCCCAGTAACGGTTACGGCTGATGCCCCAGTCCTGTACGTTCTCCAGCCAGTCGCCGAAACGGCCTTTACCGATGCTCTCAGGAATCCAGTTTACGGTGTTGTTGTTGCGGATCAGGTCGTCCTTCACAGCGGTCATCTTGATGAACCAGGACTCGCGCGCATAGTAGATCAGCGGAGTGTCGCATCTCCAGCAGTGCGGGTAGCTGTGCTCAAATTTCGGAGCGGCGAAGAGAAGGCCTCTCTTGTCCAGATCTTCCAGAACCATCGGATCTGCTTTCTTGCAGAAAACGCCGGCCCAGGGAGTTTCCGGAGTCATCTCACCTTTGGCGTCTACCAGCTGCAGAAGCGGCAGGTCATATTTCTTACCAACCTTGGAGTCGTCCTCACCGAAAGCCGGTGCAATATGAACGACGCCAGTACCATCGCTCATGGTTACATAGGTATCGCAGACAACGTAGTACGCTTTTTTCTTCAGCTCTTTGAAGTTATAGAGCGGCTCATATTCTTTGTATTCCAGATCTTTTCCTTTGTAGGTCTCCAGAACCTCGTAGGAACATTCGCCCAGAACCTTGTCAGCCAGAGCCTGTGCCAGGTAGTAAACGGTTCCGTCTTCCACTTTTACCTTCACATAGGTCTCATCCGGGTTTACGCAGAGAGCCACGTTGGAGGGAAGGGTCCACGGTGTCGTGGTCCAGGCCAGGATATAAGCGTCCTCGCCCACCACTTTGAATTTTGCAATGGCAGAACGTTCTTTGACATCTTTATAGCCCTGAGCCACCTCATGGCTGGAAAGCGGGGTACCGCAGCGCGGGCAGTAGGGAACAATCTTATAACCTTCATAGAGGAGACCTTTTTCCCAGATCTGTTTCAGTGCCCACCACTCGGACTCGATGAAGTTGTTCTCGTAGGTAACGTAGGGATGCTCCATATCAGCCCAGAAACCAACGGTGTTGGAGAAATCCTCCCACATACCTTTGTATTTCCATACGCTCTCTTTACAGTGTTTGATGAAGGGCTCCACTCCGTACTGCTCGATCTGCTCTTTTCCGTCCAGACCCAGCATTTTCTCTACTTCCAGCTCAACCGGAAGACCGTGGGTATCCCAGCCTGCTTTACGGGGAACCATTTTTCCCTTCATGGCCTGGTAACGCGGGATCATATCTTTGATAACACGGGTCTCTACATGGCCGATGTGTGGTTTTCCGTTGGCCGTAGGCGGTCCGTCGTAGAAGGTGTAGGTCTCACCTTTTTTACGGTTGTCGATACTCTTCTCAAAGATATGGTTCTCTTCCCAGAATTTTTCCACTTTTTTCTCGCGTTCCACAAAATTCATACTTGTGGGGACTTTGTCATACATGTGTGAGTTCTCCTTTCTCTTGAGGACGTTCAGAGTATTAGCAAAATGAAAATCCATCCTATTGCAAACAAGTTTGCATAGTCTGTTTTTTCATTTTGCTAATACTCTGAACTGTTGGTGAAAATTAAAAAGCTCCCATCCGTAAAAGGATGAGAGCATACTCGCAATCACAAAACCACCTGTTACACATTTTTCACATACTATCATATGTGTTCCCTGTAACGGGGGAATCCCGTCAGGATCTACTGGTCTTCAACCCTGAAACTCCGAAGTGATCTTCTGTCTTCCCTACTAATACCGGGCTTACACCCTCCCCGGCTCGCTGAAACGTTTGACAGCCTTACGCTGCGCCGGTCTCCCGGCAGAAAACATACTCTCTTCATCCACGTTTTTCCTCATGTCGCTTTATTATAGAACAGGATTTTGCAAAAAGTCAAGCCCATTCCCGAAAACATCTTTGCTTTTTGGCGGAAAAACTGCTATAATTCCTTCTTACAGAGATACTTTATAAAAAGGAGGATTTTTTCATGGTATATAAGACAAAAGGTGTCTGTTCCCAGTCCATCGATGTGGAAGTGGAGAACGGCATCGTAAAACACGTTCAGTTCACCGGCGGCTGCAACGGAAACACCCAGGGCGTTTCCAGACTGATCGAAGGCATGGATGCAAAAGAGGCAATCAAACGTCTGGAAGGCATTCGCTGCGGCATGCGTCCCACCTCCTGCCCGGATCAGCTGGCTCAGGCCTTAAAGCTCATCCTTGCAGAGGAAACGAAATAATTGAACTCATGAAAATAATAACGGCGGCTGTGTTTTTGCACAGCCGCCACGTTTTTTATGTACTATTTTGTCCAGATGGAACCGTAGAAAGCTTTTGCCTGAGCGATCTGGGAATCCGTGATCTTATTCAGCGCATTGGTGATGGCTTCAAAGGTCTGCGGGCAGGTACTCTTTAAGGTAGCAGGGTTCAGTGTGTACTCTCTGAAACACTCTGCGAAATACTCAGACGCGTTCTGTACTGCGTAAACACGTCTGCTTCCGGTGAAGGAATTTTTCTCCTGCTGGTAGATGGACTGGAAGTTTGCCTTGGTATCTACGTTTCCTGCAAGGAAAGCTACAAAGTGACCGATCTCATGATAAATTGTATCGCTTTCCTCTCTCAGTGTGATGTTCTGTTTTCTCGCATCGAAGTAACCTGCGTAGGAAACGGTTCCGTCGATCGTGATATCGAAGTGAAGCTCCTGATAAGCCTTCATGACTCTGGAGTCAAGAAGAGGAGCCAGGGTAGCAACGGGAACGTTGTACGGGGTGGTGTTCTTCTTTGCAGAAGCGGTTGTCGTTGCTGCTTTCTGAACTGATGCTGTCGTGGTTCCACCGGAGTTTGCGGCGGTCTTTGTTACAGTAGTGATGGTGGTCTTGATCTTCTTGGTGGTGATCATGGTCATCTTTTTGGAGTTTTTCTTGTATCTCTTTGTGACATAAGTGGTAGTCACTCTATTGGTAGTAGTCGTTGCTGCTCTGGAAGTCTTTGTGATTGTAGGACTCTTCACAGACTTGGGTTTGCTCTTCTGTGTGTAGGTCTTGGTGGATTTCTTTTTCAGATTTACCACTTTCTTGGTGGTGGAAGTCTGTGTCTTCACAGAAGTCTTCGGTGCGGAAGTAAGGGGCACTTCATCCTCATCGATGGAGATCTGATCGTCCAGATCTACAAAACTTGTAAGCTCCGGAACATCTGATTTCTGTCCGTTATCCACAGCCCAGGCGCCGGTACCGAGCACTGCTGCTGCCAGAAGAATACATCCGACTCTTTTTGCTTTCTGATTATTTAGTAACTGTTTTAAATTCTTTCCTTTCATCTCTTGCGCCCTCCTTTTGATCGGAACGGGACGAATTTTGAATTGCAATAAAAATACCGCTTCTCGGACTTATAAAAGAACAGAGAGCGGCTGCCCAAACTAATACGCATTCTGCAAATCTAGCTTCGTCTTTCCTAAACTTTGCATTAAATGTGGCAACCGGCTGTCATAGTCTCACGACCTTAGACCCTTGGCTTTGCGTCCCTGCTTTTCAACAGGTTTGCCCTTGTTTTTTATAATTCATATTAAGTATATACATCTTCCCCCAGGTTTGTCAATCCCATTTCCTGACATTTTTCCTTTTTCTTTTCCCTGGAATCTGCTATACTGGTGCCAAAGGGCAAAAGTTCAAAAAGTCTTTGTGCTTGGGCCCCGCCAAACATGAGAAGGAGCATTTTTATGAACCACCGGCAATTTTTCCGTTCTCCGGTTCCTTTCCTTTTTCTTATACTCGTTCTGACCCTCTCCGGCTGTTCCAAAAAAGGAAGCAGCGAAGCTTCTTCCTCCTTTACGCCGGGTGAAACCCACGTTCTGGTTCCCCAGGCCGACGGCAGCAATACCATCGGCGGCGACCCCCTGCTTCTGGATCTTTCTCACACGGATCAGGGATATTTCATTGGAACCATGTCAGGAGACGGCGGAAAAATCAATATCCAGCTCATTGGGCCGGACAACGTGACCTATAAGTATTTCATCGAAGAGGCAGACAGCCCCACAGTCTTTCCTTTCACCGCTGGCAGCGGAAGCTACACCCTTATGGCCTTCCAGAATATTTCAGAAGATCAGTATGCCTCCCTTTTCAGCCAGGTGATCGACGTGGAACTGACAAATGATTTTCTTCCTTTTCTTTATCCCAATCAGTATGTAAATTTCAGTCAGGACAGCAAGGCCGTTTCTCTGGCCGCTCAGCTGACTTCCGGTCTTACTTCCGATGTGGAGGCCCTCACTGCTATCTACGAATATGTCACAGCCAATATCACCTATGACAATGAGAAGGCAGCCACCGTTTCCGGAAATTATCTGCCCGATATCGACGAGACCCTTTCCACAAAAAAAGGAATCTGCTTTGACTATGCCTCTCTGACGGCCGCCATGCTGCGTTCCATCGGCATCCCGGCAAAACTGGCCATCGGCTACAGCGCCTCTGTCCGCCATGCCTGGATCGACGTTTACATCCAGTCCGTCGGCTGGGTGGAACGGGCCGTGGAGTTCAACGGGGATGAATGGAAACTGATGGACCCCACTTTTGCAGCCACTGGTACCGATGAAAGTATTCAGGAATATATCGGAGACGGAGACAACTACATCACAGAGTATATTCGATAAACACGCATATTGTTGTGAGGTATTATAATATGAAAGAAAAGAAAATGACCAACCCGGAGCTGATCTATCTTTGCCGTCAGCTCTCCATGCTTTTAAAGGCAGGAATCTCCCTTCTGGAAGGCATTTCTATCCTGCGGGATGATGCCGACACGAAAGACGGGCAAAAAATTCTGTCCGTCATTTACGACGAACTGCTGGAAACCGGAGATATTCAATCTGCACTGGAAAAAACCGAAGTTTTTCCTTCCTATTTTGTTCACATGGTAAAAATGGGCGAGCTCTCCGGAAATCTGGATGACACCTTCGCTTCCCTGGCCGCCCATTATGAGCGGGAAGAGGCCCTGACCGGCAGCATCCGGGACGCTCTGACTTATCCTCTGATCATGCTGGGCATGCTCTCTGCGGTCCTCCTTGTGCTGATCGTAAAAGTCATGCCGGTTTTTGACCAGGTCTTTCAGGAGCTCGGAGTGGAAATGAGCGGAGCCGCAGCGGGCGTTCTTCACCTTGGAAACGGACTTCGGCGGTATGCCCTTGTCTTTCTGATTCTCTTCCTTCTTCTGGCTGTCGGTCTTCTCTATCTGACCCGCACCACAAAAGGACGCATACAGCTTCGGACGATCGCCCGGAAATTTCCGCTTTCCCGCCGCCTGATGTATGATACCTCCTGTGCCCGCTTTGCTTCCGGAATGTCCGTAGCGTTGAAAAGCGGCCTGGACACGGAGGAAGGCTTTGACCTCGTGACCCAGCTCGTGGATGATCCCGATTTTTGCCAGAAGATTGCTTCTGCCCGGGAAGCCATTCAGAATGGAGAGGATTTTTCCGACGCTCTGAACAAAGCGGGCATTTTCTCTGGCATAGATGCCCGGATGGTATCTGTCGGTTTCCGGGCCGGAGCGGCAGACAGCGCTCTTTCCGATATTGCTTCCCGGTTACAGACTGAGACGGACGAAAAGCTCCAGAGTCTGGCCGGACTTCTGGAACCCACGCTGGTGGCTGTCCTTTCTGTCTTGGTGGGACTGATCCTGCTCTCCGTCATGCTTCCGCTGGTAAATGTAATGTCAAACATCGGATAAGGCCTGTCTGGGAAGGAAGGATACTGCTATGAATCGATTTCAGAAAAAACGGGGATTTTCTCTAAGCCAGCTGACCCTGCCTGCTTCCATCTTAATTTTCCTGCTGATTTTTCTTCTGTTTTATAAGGGCGTGGGTTCAGTTTCTCAGACGGCTTCCGAACAGCAGATGGAAAATCTTCAGCAGGCGATCCGGCGAAGCACCGTCCACTGTTATGCGGTGGAGGGAAGTTATCCGGAAAGTCTGGATTATCTCAAAGAACATTACGGGATCACCTACGACCCGGAAAAATATATTGTGGACTACGAAATCATCGGCTCCAATCTGATGCCCGATGTAAAAGTTTTTGCCCGGAAATAGAAAGGAGACTTGTCATGGATCTGAAAAATGCCCGGAAGCATTCCACAGACATACTTTTTGTCCTGCTGCTTTTCCTAGTATTTACCTCTTCCGCCCTGGCCGTCATTCTGCTTGGCGCGAAAGTCTATCAGAATACCGCTTCCCGGATGGAAAGCAATTATACGGTCCGGACGGCCCTTGCCTATGTGACGGAAAAAATCCGGCATGCCGATGAGAGCGGCGCCATTTCTCCCGGCGAACTGGACGGGCTTCCCGCCCTCATCCTTTCCCAGGAAATTGAGGGGACTTCCTACCGGACCTATCTCTATTTTCAGGATGGAGCTTTAAAAGAACTTCTGACGGAAGCTTCCAGAGAAGTCACCCCGGAGCAGGGAACGGCCATCGTGTCTCTCGCTGGTTTTTCCATAGAAAAAACGGAGGACGGTTTTTATTCTGTCCGGGCAGAGGATGCGAATGGCGAGGTGCTTTCTGCCTATATCCGACCCAGAACGGAGGTGGCCAATAGCAATGCATGAGAGAAAAAGCAGCTCCAGTCTGTTTCTGATGGAGCTTATCATTGTACTGTTTTTCTTCCTTCTGACTGCGGCGATCTGCATCCAGGTCTTTGCCCGAGCTCATTCCATCAGCCGCTCTTCCCTGGAACTCAGCCACGCCCAGAGTCTCTGTGCCAGCGCCGCGGAAGTTTTTTCCGGCACGGATGGAAGTGCAGAAGCCTTTCTTGAGAAATTTCCGGAGGGAATCACGACGGAATGGGGATTGGAACTGTTTTATGATGGAGATTTTCAAAGCTGCGGAGAAAATGAGGCCAGATATCGTATGATGATAGAGTGGAAAGAAGATGCGGCCGCCCATAAGAGCACTCCCACGGATTCCGGAACGGACAATCGGAGCGCGACTATCCGCTTTTTATCCGGAGCGGACAGTTCAACGGAAGATGCAGAGATCTACTCTCTCACGGTCTGCCGCCATATCCCGCTGACAGCCGAAAAGGAGGGAAATTCATGAAAAAAAAGACTTCCCGGCCTCTTCTGACTGCCGGAACTTCCACCCTGCTTCTGATTTTCCTCTCCCTCTGTCTTCTCACCTTTGCGGTGCTTTCTCTTCTCAGCGCCCGGGCAGACCGAAACTTAAGCCGGAAGACTGCCGACCGGACCACGGCTTATTATGAGGCCTGCAACCAGGCAGAGAATCGAATTGGGGAAATTGATGGAATTTTAGAAAAAATATGGAAAAATACAGAGGGAGAAGAAATGTATTTTCAGGAAATTGAGATACATTTTGAAGATGCAGAAAATTCTGAGAGTGAAACCGGTAATTCGATATATTCCTGGGATTCTGCTTCCCGCACACTTTCGTTTTCCGTACCGCTGACAGATACCCAGGTACTGGCTGTCAGTCTTACCCTCCGCTATCCCGAGGCAGGCGGCACTTTTTACACCGTCACCACCTGGAAAACCGTGAACACCGCAGACTGGACGCCGGACACCCGCCAGAACGTCTATGTACAGACAGAAACCGCAGAGAAAGGAACTGATAAAACCTATGAGTGAAACAACCATAAATGCCGCGGAGATTCTTCATGATGCCACCGCCGTCGGGGCTTCCGACATCTTTATTGTCGCCGGTCTTCCCCTTTCTTACCGGGTCAACGGCGTTCTTTTTCATAAGGGGGAACGGCTGATGCCCGACAGCACGGAGGCTTTCATCCGGCAGATCTACGACCTCACCCGCTCCCACACCATCGACACCTTCCTGAAAAACGGCGACGATGATTTTTCTTTTTCCATTCCCGGTCTTTCCCGTTTCCGGGTGAGTACCTATAAGCAGCGTGGCTCTCTGGCCGCCGTCATCCGCGTCATCACCTTTGAGCTTCCAAATCCCACCCAGCTTGGGATTCCCAATGCCGTCATGGCCCTTTCCGAATACACCAAAGGCATGGTTCTCGTCACCGGCCCGGCCGGGAGCGGAAAATCCACGACGCTGGCCTGCCTGGTAGAACGGATCAACACCACCAAGCAGGACCACATCATCACTCTGGAGGACCCCCTCGAATACCTGCACCGCCATAAGGAAAGCATCGTGAGTCAGCGTGAGATTTCCACCGATACGGAAAATTATCTGGTGGCTTTAAGAGCTGCCCTTCGTCAGAGTCCAGATGTGATTCTCCTCGGAGAAATGCGTGATTTCGAGACAATCCAGACCGCCATGACTGCGGCGGAAACCGGCCATCTGGTGCTGTCGAGTCTGCATACCATCGGCGCGGCAAACACTATCAGCCGTATCATTGACGTTTTTGATGCCTCCCAGCAGCGCCAGATCGCGGTGCAGCTGTCCATGGTACTGAAGGCCGTCGTCTCCCAGCAGCTGGTTCCCGCCAAAAACGGCACGCTGGTTCCGGCTTTTGAGATTATGGTCATGACCCCGGCCATCAGCAATATGATCCGTGACAACAAGGTGCATCAGATCGATGGCATCATCTACACCTCCGCCAAGGAGGACATGATCTCCATGGACAACAGCCTTCTGAATCTTTACCGGAAGGGCATCATCACCCAGGAAACCGTCATTCAGTATTGCACGAACCCTGAGATGGCGAGGAAAAAATTATAATTATCTGTCCCATTTATCGCAAAGGGAATTGATCTGGCTGGTAAATCTGGCCAGATCTTTGTTTGCGCCGCCCTCGTTGTGGCGGATCACCGTCAGCAGACGCTGGCCGGCCGCCAGAAGTCTGGCAAAGGGCGTATTGGCTTTAAGGCCCTGAATTGCATCCTGAGCTCTGGTTTCGGGTTTCTTAATCCGAACCGGAGCTTCTTCTTTTTCCCAGCAGCCGTTTTTCAGATCAAAAACCGAACCGCTGTAGGGCGCCTGGGCATCCAGTCCAAAGGTTTCATGAATCAGCTTTGCAAAGCCGTCGATAACCGAATCGTCTCCATGGACCACAAACACTTTTTCCGGCTTTTTCTCAAAAGCGCCCAGCCATTCCAGAAGGCCTTCCCTGTCCGCATGGCCGCTGATGCCGTTCAGTTTACAGATCTCCGCTCTCACCTCGATCTCCTCACCAAAAAGCTTCACCTTATCCGCGCCTTCGATGATGGACCTTCCCAGCGTTCCCACTGCCTGATAACCCACGAAGAGAACCGTACTCTCGGGCCTCCAGAGGTTGTGTTTCAGATGGTGCTTGATTCTGCCTGCCTCGCACATGCCGCTGGCGGAAAGAATCACTTTCGGATTCGGATCAAAGTTGATATTTTTGGAATCATCGCTGGTGACAGAGGTCCGAAGGCCGTCAAAACCAATGGGGTTGATGCCTTTTTTCACCAGCTCCATGGCCTCTTCATCGTAATCGTCCCACATATGCTTCTGGAAGATCGTCGTCGCCTCCAGCGCCAACGGACTGTCCACAAAGACCTGGAAGCCGTCATGATTTTTCACCAGATGGTCCTCCTTGATCTTTCGGATGAAATACAACATCTCCTGGGTCCGGCCCACGGCAAAGGAAGGAATCACCAGATTGCCGCCCCGGTCAAAGGTCCGCTGCATGATAGCTGCCAGCTCTTTCACATAATCCGGCTTCGGGCCATGGCTCCGGTCGCCATAGGTGGATTCCATCACCACATAGTCCGCTTCTTTCAGATATTCCGGATCCCGGATTAAAGGCTGATGTTTATTTCCGATATCGCCGGAAAAAACGATCTTTTTCTCGACGCCTTCCTCCGTCACCCAGACCTCAATGGAGGCCGAGCCCAGAAGATGGCCCGCGTCCACAAAACGAATCCGCACATTTTCGTTTACATGATACTCTTTTCCATAAGGCAGACCCACCAGACACTGGATAGCCCCTTCGGCATCATTCATGTCATATAAGGGAAGAACTTCCGCTTTTCCGGCTCTCCGGCCTTTCCGGTTCCGCCACTCCGCCTCAAACATCTGAATGTGGGCGCTGTCACGAAGCATGATCTGACAGAGATCCCTTGTGGCCTCTGTGGTAAAAATCTGTCCCCGGAACCCTCTCTGATAAAGAAGCGGCAGATTGCCTGAGTGATCAATGTGCGCGTGAGTCAGAAGCACTGCCTCGATCTCGCTGGCCGCCACCGGAATCTCCTGATTTTCAAATTCATCCGGTCCCTGCTCCATACCGCAGTCAATCAGAAGCTTGTGCTCCCCCACTTCCAGATAAAAACAGCTGCCTGTCACCTCATGTGTTGCTCCCAGAAAAGTAAGTCTCATAGAATGCACCTCCCGTCTATCTGATCCGGGACCAGTTTCTGATTTCTGCAAGGTCCCGAAATATCATCAAGTTCACAGAATATACTTTTTATACTTCTATTATACCTGTTTTTTATGAGTTTTGTTCATTAAATTCAGGTTTTAGAAGGACTTTTTGTGCGAAAAAAGTGTAAAAAAGAGCGCCGCCAGACCTCCAGCGGCACCCTCTCAGAGACTTCTCTTATAATTCTGATTTGTTTTTCAAAAAACCGGAGATACATACGCCAGCTTCCTGACTCGTCAGAAATGGAATCCGGCGGGGTCCTCCTCTTAAAATCGTTTTCAGCATCCCGTCGTTTCCTTCTATATTCCCGGGCAAGATGTAAAACTGGTCAAACCGTCTGTTTTTCTCCCCGAGATCTGTAATGAAAGAATCGGAAACCTTCTCACTGCAACCGCTCTCGTTCATCGAAATAACCCGAAGGTCCGCAAGATAGGGCTTCAAATCTTCTCTCAGTTCTTTCTCTTTTGTTTTGATATCCGCATTTCCCAGCAGCAGTGTTCCTAATACATAACTGCCGTCATATTTTCCATTATGCCCTTTGCACAGGATAAAATCATTATACAGGCAGCATCTCATTCCGCAGGTGTGGTCTTCCTGACAGACACAAGCGCTACATGGCAGCTCCGCCCCCGCGGGTTTTACCGCCATCAGACAGTCCATTCCTTTCTTGGAGGTCTCACAAGGTCCATGATACAAAACCAGATTTCCTTTTGGACCGTGATCCAGGCATTTCACCCAGACGTTCCAGCCCTTCTCCTGAAGCACAACTGTTTCCCCGGCTTTCAGTATCTGTACCTTTTCTGCTTTGGAAAGCTCCGGCAGATTTTCCGCCGTGTCTCCGTAAGGAATGAGCACCCGCTCCACTTTATTGGTCTTCAGAAGTTTCCCAACCTTCTTCAGATCTTCCGGATGCAGGTTTTCCAGGAGCAGCATCGTGATGACTGCTTTTTCCAGTCTGAAAAGTTCTCCCGCATGAGCCTCTTCCTCAAGCGGTCTTCCATCGGAACATAAGCTACAGAGACAAAATTCCCCTTTTTCTCCGCTGGCACTTACTGTATGCACGACTCCCCTTGCCGTGTTCTGAAATAAATGGCGAAAATATAATGCGTTCATACTCTTTCTCTTCCCTTTTTTTGCAACGCCCCCCAGAAATGGAAGGCGTTTTTCCCTTTTCATTGTTTTCTGGTTACTGGTTATTGATTATTGCTTATTCTTTTTTCTCTTTCCACCACAAAAGGTAATGTAAAATTTCATGCGGTTATTTTTTCAGTTGTGGAGGATAAACTTTTTTATTTCCGTTACACCTAAATAAATATGTAATTAGCCGATGTAGATGGCGCTGGTGCAGGTGGTGCAGGATTCTACGGTACTGCCTTTCTTGGCAATATGTGTTCCCTTTACACGATAATAGTATCCTTTCGTAACCATATAGCTAATATCTGCACTTACTTTATATGTATTATAAGAAACATTAGAATGTGTTCTTATTGTACTCCAACCGCCATTTGTAAGTCTTTCTAAGTAAAGATATACTTGCACTTTATCACTCGTTCGATAGCAATTGGTATATCCTGACACATAAACTATACCGCCACCTTTATCTGTAATTCCTGATATACCATTGGAAAGATACGTTCCAAAAGGTGCTATTCCTCCTCCTAAAGGATTCTGTATAACAAGTGGTTGTTCATCAAAAGCGCTTTCATCACTTGTTAGTAAAGAGCCATCTATTACTTGTCCATCTAACGGTCCTGCTGCTTTGCCATCCATAGACAAATATCCTGAAAAAAGGACCATTCCTAAAATTATAAAAAGGACGTTTTTAATTCTTTTCATTTTTCCTCCTTTTTGAAATTTTACATTACATAAACTAAAACGTACTTTTCATAATTTTATAACGCGTTTTTTTAATTTTTTTCAAAAAATTATTGCTGATACAAGTTTTTCAAACTCACTTTGCGGCATATCACCGCAAATTGTATAATATCCATTTTCATATTCAAATTCGGATATATATGATTCTTCATCAGAATCCTTTATATTCCATATTTTTGTACTTATATTTTCAGCATATAACTCTACCGAATCGACAATTTCACCATCAAACTTTTGAGCACGATTAGACATTAAATCTTTTCTATACATACAAACAGATACTATTGTATCTTTGTACTTATAATAAGTAATTGCAACTCCATCTTCCGCATTTATAGAATAATCACTATATTGCATTCCTGTTGGAATATATACAACTTTTAACGCCTTTATCCCTAATTTTTCTTCAATCAAATCATAAACTTTATTTTCGCTAATCTGATTTTCAAACTCCTTCATCTTCTCATTGGTATCTATATTCATGCTTAATTCATCATTTACAATACTATTCCACGCACTTAAAATTCTAACCCTATTCGCCTCACTACTCATACTCAGCACAAACACCCCCACCGCCACAACAGCAGCTCCAGCCACACCTTTAAATATCTTATGAATAACGGCAGACCGTTTCTTCTTGGGGTTGTTGAGGAGTTCGCGGCCAAGGCGCAGAGCTTCCCGGTCTTCGGCGGACAGCTGATCTTCCGGGCTTTCTTCCCAGATGCCTTTCTTTTTCAGCTCGCCTACGATATCGTCAAATAACTGCTGTTTTTCTTCCGGTTTCATGCGGGGAGCGCCGAGGGCTTCCTCCTCCTGAAACTCTTTCTCAGCCTGGTCGGCCACATGGATCAGATCCTGACGGATTTTCTCATCCATTTCCTTGTCTTCCGCCATTTCCCGAGTGACGTACAGACTCTCTACTTTCTCTTTTTCCAAATCTCTATCCCTTTTCAAATTCCTGTCCTCTTCTGCGTTTCCGCGCTGTTTTCTCCGGTTTCTTTCCTGTTTCCCTTCTTGACTTTTTCCCATAACAGTATAAGATGTAATGTAGAATCTCTGTAACTGTGAAAATACTCAGCAGTTACGAATAATTTTTGGAGGAATAGCATGAAACGAATTATCCTTACCGGCGGAGGCACTGCCGGACATGTAACCCCGAACATTGCCCTTGTTCCGAAACTGAAGGAAAAAGGTTATGATATTCAGTATATTGGTTCTTATGATGGTATCGAGCGAAAGCTCATTGAAGATCTGAAGATTCCCTATTATGGAATTGCATCCGGAAAACTCCGCCGTTATTTTGATATTAAGAATTTCAGCGATCCCTTCCGTGTAATCAAAGGATACGGACAGGCCGTCCGGCTGATGAAAAAACTGAAGCCCAGCGTTGTCTTTTCCAAAGGAGGCTTCGTGGCAGTTCCCGTTGTCATGGCAGCGAAGCATTGTCATATTCCGGTCGTGATCCATGAATCCGATCTGACTCCGGGTCTGGCAAACAAGCTTTCCATTCCCTCAGCCACCAAAGTCTGCTGCAACTTTCCTGAGACCATCAGCCACATTCCGGATGGTAAAGCAGTTCTGACCGGCTCACCGATCCGTCAGGAGCTTCTCAAAGGAAACAGGCTGAAAGCTCTTGACTTCTGTGGTTTCACCGCTGACAAACCGGTACTTCTGGTCATCGGCGGCAGCCAGGGTTCTGTCATCGTCAACGATTCCATCCGCGGAATCCTGCCGGAGCTTCTGAAAACCTTCCAGGTCATTCACCTCTGCGGTAAGGGAAAACTGGACCCCACCCTGAATTATATGGATGGATATGTTCAGTACGAGTATATCAAAGATGAACTGGCCGACCTTTTTGCTCTGGCTGACATCTGCGTATCCCGTGCAGGAGCCAACGCCATCTGCGAGCTCCTTGCTTTAAGAAAACCAAATCTTCTGATTCCTCTCTCTGCCAATGCCAGCCGGGGCGACCAGATTCTGAATGCAGAATCTTTCGAGCGCCAGGGCTTCAGCATGGTATTAAGCGAGGAAGAACTGGCACCGTCCATCCTGCTCCCGGCCATCCAGAAACTGTATGACCACCGCAGTGACTATATCGCCGCCATGGAGAAGAGCCAGCAGGGCGATGCCATTTCCACCATCATTCAGCTGATCGAGGATGCCTCTTTATGAGGCATCCTTTTTCATCTTCTGTCTGCATCAGAGCAGATCATATTTGTCCTTGAACTTCCTGCGGATGTATTTTCTTGCGCGATAAAGCTTCGCACGAAGAATCTCCGGTGAAATTCCAAGCCGTTCTGCTGCTTCTTCCTGTGACAGTTCTTCGACACAGACAGCCCAGACAATCTGATACCAGCTTTCGTTCTTTTTACGCAGAGCCGTCAGGACTTCCGTATAAAAAGCCTCCCGATTCAGCCGCTCCACAACATATTCCGCATTATCCTGCGAACAGATATGCACCTCTACCTCGGGCGCATCAATGTTTTCAAAACCTTTTCTTCTCTCAATCTTTCTGAAATAATCGATGATCTCATTTTTACAGCAGGTAAGCAGCCAGGCCTTTACCATTTCCTCTGAAATCACATCCATATGCTCATAATATTTCAAAAATACCTGCTGTGTACATTCTTTTGACAGCTCCTCATTGGAAAGCCGTCTCTTTGCGTACCAGAAGATAAGATCTCCATACCTGTTATAGGTATCCGTAAATCTTTCATTCTTTTTCATCAGTTGCTCTCACTCCCTGTTTATTTCTGCCTCCCGGATTTATCAATCAATCCGCAAATGCTTTTAAGATCTCTTCCCTTGTTTCATCAGTCAGTGTTCCCGGTGCCCATGTAACGCCTGCGCCATCTCCCTCATAACGCGGGATCAGATGGATATGGAAATGGAATACGGTCTGTCCGGCGGCTTCTCCGTTATTCTGAACCACATTGACACCGTCACAGTGCAGCACTTCCATCATCTTGGCTGCCATTTTCTTGGCAAGGATAAAGGCTTTCGCTGTTACCTCTTCCGGGAGCGCAATCACATTTGCATAATGCTCCTTGGGAAGAATCAGCGCATGTCCCCTGGTTGCGGGACCCAGATCCAGGATTACTCGAAAATCCTCATCCTCATACAGAGTTGCAGACGGAATCCCTCCATTTGCGATTTTACAGAAAATGCAGTTCTCATCTTTCATTGTTCTACCTCTTTTCCGCTTTTTCAGCTGTTATGAAAATTTTCCCTTACCTTTTTATGGTAAGTCTTTTGTAAAATTATGTCAATGAAATATGTTTGCTATTTTCCGTTTTGAATGCTAGACTTTTTTCATGGAGGTTGTGATTTTATGAAAGAAAAAGAAAGAGAAATTCAGAAATTGAAAGAGGAACATCACCTGGCCCTTTCCCGGATCTCTCATGAGATCCGAAATCCGGTCACACTGATCAACAGTTCCATGCAGCTGATCGAAGCAGAACATCCGGAAGTCTTAAGTTTTGACCTCTGGGACGATATGAAAAAAGATATGCTTTTTCTCCGGAGACTCCTCGACGAGCTCTCCGGCTACAATAACGGCGAAAAGATCCACCCGGAGGCACTGGAGCTTTCTTCCTTTCTAAGAGAGATCGCTTCCAATGCCAGACTGCTCTCACCCGACCCGAATATCCGTTTTTCAACCCGTTTTCCCGAAGAACTCCCCACAATAAACGGCGATCCGGTAAAGCTTCGCCAGGCCATCACGAATCTTCTCCGGAACGCTTTTGAATCCGGGGCAACGGAGGTTCTCTTTTCCTGCCTTTGCGATAAAGACGGGCTTGTGATCCAGGTGACGGATAACGGCATCGGTATTTCCCCGGAGATTCAGGATGAGATCTTTACGCCCTTTGTCACCCACAAGAAGAACGGTACCGGCCTTGGTCTCCCGCTGGTTCAGCGGGTCGCCAGAGCTCACGGCGGTGACATCACTTATTCTTCCGGGAAAGAGGGAACGACCTTCAGTTTCCGTCTTCCGACCAGTATCGCCGCCAGCACAAAGCCTGCTGCCATACCGCCCAAGTGCGCCATATAGTCCACACCGGTTGACACGAAACCATCTGCCAGCGTCAGAAGCGCCATAACTGCCAGGCGCTGGCCGCTGGTCCCCGGGAGTTTTCCCCGATGGCGCACCACCAGGAACACCAATGCGCCCACCACAGCGAAGATCGCTCCGGAAGCTCCTGCCGATATCGCATAGTTTCCGGTAATCATTTCCTTTGCGAGGGAAAGGAGGTTTCCTGCCAGTCCTCCGAGAAAATAGATCAGGATAAAACGGAATTTTCCGATCATTTTTTCCAGCAGATCCCCTAAGAAAATCAGCGTCAGCATATTTCCAAAGAGATGCTCGATGCCAAAGTGCAGAAACATGGACGTAAACAGCCGGTAATACTCCCCATTTTCCAGGATCAGCGGCCCATAAGCCGCTCCGTGCGCCAGCATGTAAGCTCCATTTTCCGTATTGCCTCGGAAATCCATCACAAAAAAGATCAGAATGTTGACCACCACCAGCGTCAATGTGATCTTTCCCCTCGATCTTAGAAAATCCCGCAGTTCATCCATTCTTTCATCTCCAAACATTTCAGTTTTGAACGGTACTTCCTGTGCTGTCTGAATGAAAATAGAAACGCCGCCCGGAAAAACTGATCTCCGCTCCGTCCAAGAGCTTTTTCTTTTCTCCTTCTTCCAGCCGCAGGCCGTCCAGAAAAGTCCCGTTTGTGGAACCTCTGTCCCTGAGATACCAGTCTTCTCCGCTTTTTTCCAGAGAAGCATGGATTCTGCTCACCGAAGGATCCTGAAGAAAAATGTCTACCTGCTCTTTCTGTTTTCCCACGGTCATCCGTTCCCGGTCAAGAACGATATTTTCCTGCTTTCCGGGATCCATACTCACAAGAACCGGATATTTTTCCGGCACCGGACTGCCAAGGAAGACCGTCTTGTCTCCATCTTCCTTTAGCTCCTGTTCCCACAAAAGCACTTCCTCCTCCGGGGAGGTGGCTTTCTTTGCCGGCTTTTTCTGGAAAACAGTCGTAAAATACACCAGAAGTCCCATACACAGGAACAGAATACCACCTGCCTGGATGAAATTCAACCCCTGACAAACCACAGCCCAGACTGCCGCCGCAACAGAGGCCGTCATTCCGATGAAAACCTGAAGGAACTGCTTGCGCCGCCCCCGAAACTCTGCGCGAAATTCTACACTTTTTCTGCCCTTGCTTTTTTTCGGTCTGTTTTCGATATTTTTATCCTGCTTTTTTCCAAAAAGACGCTTCTTCTTTTTCTCTGCCGCCCAGGCCTCTCTTCTTGCTTCGGTGTTCCGTTTCTCCGGCTTCTCTCTCTCGACAGTTTTTTCTGTATTCTCTGCTTTTCCCTCACGGAGAATTGTTTTTTCCACAGGCCTGCTCTCCGCACGCCCGGCAGCCGGACGCGCTGTTTCTTCCGAAGCTCCCTCTTCCACTTCGATATATTCCAGCTCTTCCACAGGCTTTTGTCTTTCCTCCCGCGGAGCTGTCTGGCGCATCTTTTCCGGGGATTTTTCCCGTGACTTCCTGACTGCTTCTTTCGCCGCCCGCTCGTGAACGCTCTCCAGAATTTTCCCAATGCTGAAATGTTCCTCCGCCGACCGGCTGTAGATATCATACCCCCAGAGCACCGCCTCCTCCTGGCTGTGATCCAGTCTTTTTAAGATGTATTCCGCCAGCTCCCGGAAATCCGTTTCCAGACTTCCGTCATAAAAAGGCAGATAGCAGAAAAAGAATTCTCCTGTCTCCGTATCCTGAAAAATATATTCCGGCTTTAAGATAAACTGTTCCATAACCAGAAGATAACGCCCCGCCTCATCCATGGCCTTTTCCAGGCCGCCGAGAAGCTTTTCGATATCTTCCTTTCCCATCAGGCGGCGCTCAAACACGCTGGTCATGGGCTGTTTTTCCGTGATATCGTAATAAAACGCCCGGCTTCCATCCACCATCCGCATCTTACACGGAAGAAGCCCATAGATGGGATTCACCAAGAGCATACGGATCTGATACTCTCCTCCCTCCGGTTTCCCCGGCGCTTCCAGGATCATATAATCGTTGTCTTTTTCTTTTCTGTAGGAAGGTTTCATTCCTTCTTCACCTGCCTTATCGCTTTTTTCAGACTGTGCATACGGAAAATGGTTTCCGACGATTTCTGCCGTTCCAGCACAAAACGCCCCTGAACCGAATCCGCCAGAGAAAAAACACGCTTTCCAAAGGGAAAGGCCGGCACCGCCGCCTCCGCTTCCACGGAAACTTCTTTTTCCCCAAGGGAAACTCCTTCTGTCTCCTCACCGATAAGGAGAGCCGTAAGGGCTTTTTCTATTGCTTCCCCCTGCACATTTCCCCGAATCATCATAAAAAATCCAAGATAGATCACGCCCACAAGAAGCGGAATCAAAACGCCCATGAGAAGGGCCGCCTCCACGGTATAACTGCCTTTTTTCATCCTTATCCTCCGTACAGAAAGAAACTCAAAGCTGAACCGGCCAGCAGAAATGGCGCAAAGGGCAGGCGGTAATTTCTCTTTACCTTCCGGGAAATCAGAAGACTTCCGCTCACCAGCGCTGAGATTCCGAGGGCCAATAGAAAGGCCAGGAAGGAAAACCGTAAACCCAGAGACATTCCCATGACCACCACCAGCCAGCCGTCTCCGTACCCGATCTCCTCCCGGGTGACAAAGGCCAGAAAAAGCAGCGCCAGCCCAAGAAAAATTCCTCCAAACCAGCCGCCCAGAGAAACGCTTCCTTCAAAGAGCTGAATCACAGTTCCCAAAGCTCCCATCAGGATGAGAAGCCAGGAGGAAATCTCCTGCTTTTGAAAGTCCTGCCAGCTGACCACCGCCAGAAACAGAAACCAAACCAGATATGAAAGTCTCATTTTCCACCTTCCTCTCTCTTTTTCCGGAAAGTTATCCACATTTTGAGCAGGCTTTCCACCCACTGACTGAGGATAACGGAACCTTCTGGGCCGTCCGCTTCAAAGCGCTGCAGCTTAAGGAGCCATGATAGCGATTGCCGTAGTGCGTATAATAGACTGTCGGCGAGGGATGGGCTCCGTAGCAGCTGCAGGCATAATATTTGGAACCGTCCGAGCTTCTCTTGCGGTCCATCTCCGCCACAGAGGCAGAGAGGACCTTCACCTTGATATAGCTGCAGTCCGGATCCCGGTGATAGACGCTGCCGTTTAAGGCCACATAGACCATCTCTCCTTCGTTCTCATCCCCGTCTCCACTTCCATTTGAGGGCGATCTTCCCGTCCAGGCCCGTACCCGACCTCTCTCCAGAAATTTCAGCCCTCGAAGCCTGTATACAGGAATCGGAAGCTGAATCCTGCTCATCACTCTTAAATCTATGATATCTTTATCCGAAAAATCCGAAGTCACCAGGCTGACTTTCACATTTTCTTTTAACAAGGTCTCACCTAGTTCTGCTTTTTTCAGAATTAAATTCTTCGCATAGACCGCGGTCAGCGCCCCACCTACGACCTCGCCCACACCGGTTCCCTTCTCCTCCTCAGAAGTGCCTCCGTAGATTCCGTAGGAAAGCAGCGCCATCTTTCGGCCTGCCTCGTGGATTCCGCCCACCAGCCGCACCTGAACCACCGACACCTCAATGAGATACAGTGCAGCTAGGACAGCCCAGAGAAACAACGGCAGGATGCAGGCAGCCTCCACCGTAAGTCCTGCTCTCAGAGGGGGAAGGAAGAATGTTCTTCTGCCGGAGCCAAAAACATTCTGCGGGGATAAGGCTGCCGGGAGAGCCTTTTTCTCCTTTCTGTCGTCTGCAGCCTGTGAGACATTTTCTTTTCCTTGTAAGAACATTCTTCCTTCCCTCCCTGTCTATGGTAATTCTGCAACATACTGTGTCAGAAATCTTCCTTCCGCGCAGCACATCAGCTGATTTCTGCTAAATCTCATAAATAAACTTCCCCCGGGTATGATAATTCACTGCACCAAGCCCTGTTTTTAAGAACGCCTCTGGCAGCGCAGCAAACACCGGACTCAGTTCCCACTCCGCTTCCGCCTCCAGTCCCGCAATACAGTGATCAATCTGAAAATGACCCATTCCCTCTTTTTTCCGCAGATTACACTCGATGAGATTCAGCGCCCGCATGGGATAGCTCTTTTTCTTTCCTGTGAGAAAAAGCATCTGAAGATAGGCCTCGTAGTCCAGTCCCTCCCCCGCTTTTTCCTTACAGGAAGCGAGGACTTCCGGTAGTTTCCCCAGGTTTTCCAGCGTCAGCTGAAAGCTCTCCTTTGTCTTTACCGCCGGGACCTTTCCTCCTGCCAGAAGAATCCGTACGTCCAGAAGACTCTCCCCATAAGCCCAGGCTGCCAGAAGGGCTGCCGTCAGAGCGGTCGTCACACCGGGAGTCCCTCCCGCAATAGCTGCTGCCAAAAGTTCTGCACTGTGGCGCATCTCCCCGTCCGCCAATATATAGACAAAGTTGACACCTTCCCGCAAAAGAAGCAGTTTATTCACAGTCGCTTTCAGATTCTTCTCATCACTTTCCTTCCCGCAGAGAAGATACTCCAATTCATAGGAAAGAGCCGTCTCTTTCTCCTCCGTATCCATAGCGCTGGAAAAATGACTGAAAAGATACTCCTGAAAAATCCCGTCGCCGATGAGACCACTGCTTTCCCGTTCCCAGCTGAGATCGCCTTTTTCCCGCTTTCGCTCCCCGGCAAGCTCCTTTTTCACCAGTTCCTTCATGGAAACAGAAGATGGATCTTCGAGAACCAGCCCCAGAATCCCCATCTTCTTTACCTTTTTGATCAGATCCAACGGATTATCCGGCTTTTCCTGCACAGCGGGAAGAGCGCTTCCATCCGGATCCATTGGCACAACACTCCCATCATCTGCCCCGGAGTTTCCCCTGGCAGCTTTTTCTTCCTCTCTCTGCGCCGCTTCGGCTTCAATAAGCGCTTTCTCTGCTTCCTGCTCCTGCTTTTCGTAATCCTTCTGGTTTTTCTCCATCTCCTGGGACTTTTTCCGGGCTTCCAGAAACTCTGCTGCCAGCTCTGTCCCGGCGGCGCTCTTTAAATTCTGCACAATCTGGTCCCGGAAGACCCAGCCGTCCTCGTCAGTGAGAAGCAGTGTCCGTAAGATGCTGCTCCCCTCCGTCCGTACCGGAAACAGCGTATTTCCGGTCAGCATGGTTCCACGGGTGGGCTCGATGTTATACTTCATGAAAAAATCCAGCCTCTCCGAAAGCTTTTCCTTCTGAAAATCTTCGCCCCCATAAGATGCGTCCACTCCGAAGACCTCGTACTCCTCCAGAAGATCTCTCTCATATTCTCCAAATACAGAGAAAATCCCCAGATCCAGCACGGAAGCAGCCTTTGCTCTGGCTCCCTGCACCCGTACGGACTCTGCCATGGCCGAAATCAGAGCCAGAAAAAGCACGGTAAGAACACTGAAAAATACGGTCATCGACCCTCTGTACGCTCTTTTTTCCGCCATGGCTTCCTCCTTTCCCATCAGATGCCGTTGCTCTGATTTGTGATCTTCTTGAAAATATTGTTTACCAGTTTGGTCAGCTGATTTTTGAAAATCACTACGAGACCGATCAGTACCACAAGAATCAGAATGATCTCCACCACACCGACTCCGTCTTCTTCCTGCAAAAACATTTTTACATGATCCATATGACAAACCTCCTTTTTCTTATCCGGCCAGCCTTTAAAAAGACAAAATCGCCGGAACCATCAGTATCACAATCACCAGAATAAGCATGAGCAGCATCGGAAGCAAAAGCTTCGTACCGGCCTCTTCTCCCAGCTTCCTCGCCAGGCTCTTCCTCTCTTCCATTCCATTTTCCGCCTCCTGTTCCAGAAGCTCCACCAGGCCGCGGGAGCCTTTTTTCAGGTTTTGGGAGAGCAGCGAACCGAATTTCAGATAATGAAGATTTCCGCATTTCTGCCCAAACTCCTCGTAAGCCGCAGCCTCGCCCACTCCCTGCTCCATCTCGTAGCAGGCGAGAAGCATCTCCTCGTAGGCGTAATGGACTTCTTTCCCGTTCTGGTCCCTGTAATGAAAGGCAACCTTGCTGAAAGCTCCCCGGATGGTCATTCCTGCCTCCAGAAGCATACTCATCTTGTAAAGAATCACCGGATAATCGAGAATCATCTGCTGTTTCCGATGTTTCTCCTCTTTTTTCAGTTCCCGGTCGTCCTTTCCGTAGAGGTACCAGAGTCCCACCGCCAGCAGAAGAAAGCCCACTCCAAGTGGTGAATCCTCCTTCGTTCCCCAGCGGATGGGGGTTCCTTTCCAGCTATCCGGAAGAACCATCTCTTCCGCTTCCCGGGTTTTCTCTCCGTTTTCCTCCGCTTCCGCCTTCAGCTCCACTGCTTTTTCTTCCAGTTCAGTCCGCTCCGGCGGCAGAAGCTTCACCGGAAATTCCCGGATCAGCTCTTCTTTTTCACAGGTCAGCGTCACCTTTACCGTAGCCAGAATCCCTTCTTTTGGTGGTTCGCTTAGGAAACGGCCGGTATCGTCTATATAATCCGGCGGGTCCACGGACCAGACTGCCGTGACGATCCCGTCACAGAAAGAACCAGGAAAAACCAGATTCTTCCGCACCGCTTCCAGCGACTCATTTTCCCCGAGAATCTGCTCTTCCAGATGCTCAAGAATCCCCTGGAAAATCTTCTGAACCTCCTCCGAAGAATATTTCCGTTCCCCCACAATGAGGGAAAGATCCACGGTCTCTTCATCAGAAAATCCCACGGTCAGCTTTGCCTCCAGATTTCCTTCCCCATACCCCGGCCTTTCAATCGACGGCCGCTCCAACCAATGCACTTCCCCCTGAAAACCCAGAGCCAGAAACCCGAGAAAAATCAGGCCGCCGAAAAGAAACATCAGCATCCTTGAAAACTTTCTCTCATAATAAGCTTGCAGCGTTATCGTATTTTTCGTTGTTCTAAGCATCTTTAAGCTCGCCGCGTTCTGCTGTCCCTGCTTCCCCACAAGAAGCCCCGGAAAACGCCTGACAAGCCACTCCCCAGCCCGGTCAAAGGGCTCTTTCCACCGTTCATACTTCAATTTCCACAATCCTCCTTCCCCAGAAAAAAGCTGCCAGGTAAAGACCCAGACAAGCCGTCATAATGAAAATCCCCAGCTTGTTATGATAAAGACCTTCCAGAAATTCCGGCGATCCCAGGTCCACATAAGCCAGAATGAAAAACGGAACCGCACTCATAACCTTCTGCTCCATTTTTTTCGCCGCCAGGCTGATCTCTATCTCCCTTCGTGTCTCTGTCTTCCGGGTGATATTATCCGCCGTACTCTGGATAATCTCCTTTAGATTTCCTCCGGAACGACGGGCCACCTGAAAGATCTCCCCGAAATTTTCGATATCCTCCAGACCGCTTCGTTTGCCAAGATCTGCCCAAAGCGTCTCCATACTCTGGTTTAAGTTCCGTTTCCGCTCCATCTCCCGCAGCTCCTCCGTAAAAACGCCATCCATCCCATAGACCTTTTCCGTCTCTTTCAGGGCTTCCCCCAGCGCATTTTCCATGGAATAACCTGCGTCCAGAGCGCTGGCTATCGCCCGGATCCCTGTGAGGAACTCCGTCAGAAGCTCCTCTCTCCGCTCTTTAATACGCTTTTCCCGGCTTTTCTTCAAGAACACCGGAAGTCCGGCAAGAAAAGGAAGCACCGCCCAGAAGGAATGATAAAAAAGCCAGCTCACCAGCCCACAGAGCCCCAAATAACTCAAAATCAGTTTCGCCTTCTCTTTCCCGGAAAACTTCCAGACTCCATAATCTCTCTCCATAGCCTCACCCTCACATCTTTTCCAGTACAATTCCCGCCCGGTTCAGCTTCTCCACATGGAGAAGCTCCTGTTTTCTGACAAGAACCCCCATCGGTTGTTCTTTCGTCTCCTCCAGCTGAAACAGGGTCCGCTCCGTGATTTCTCCGGAAGCCCTGTCATAGCCGGTGATTTCAACGATCTCCATCACCTTCCGGCTCCGGTCCCTCATTCTCCCAAGATGAATCAGAATATCCACCGCCGAGGCAATCTGCCGCCGGATGGCAGAAAGAGGAAGCTCCATCGCCATGAGAATCATGGTCTCAAGTCTCGAAAGCATATCTCTCGGGCTGTTGGCATGGCCGGTACTCAAAGAACCGTCATGGCCCGTATTCAGTGCCTTTATATGGACTCCTTATGTTCCCATCATGCAGAAATACAATATCTGTACTTAATACACAATGTATATAACGTTATTATCTTGCCATTTCACAGTTGCAAAAAGAAAAGAGAACCTTTCACAGCCCTCTTTCATATCGACTTTCTCATTCATTTGTCATACTCAACAGTTTGTCAACCAATGTCTCTAAACTTTTTCCCAAAAATGGGACAAAGTCTGGTATTGCACCAAATGCCATCCCAATTATTATCATTCGACCACATTCTCTTGCAGATTCCAATGCAAATCCATAGCTCAAAACACCTGTCAAAACAATGTCATTACTACAAGAATCAAACACAAAAACACTTTTATTATGTACTTAACCAACATTTTTAATCCCTCACTTTTTTATCTTTCCGGACAGCAAGAATCCTGCCATCCGGACTTCCATTTTTTTGCTATCCGGACTGCAAAATTCTTGCTATCCAATACAGTTCATTATCCTTTCGTGTATATCATTTCCGTCAAAATCATCTCTTCTGCATCATGACAAATGGTATTCATCCTCCTAGTCCATTCCATGTTGTCCTGTCTTTTTAATTTCTCTGTAATTCCTTGTTTCTCCATCATCTGTTTTACTAATTGTTCTTCCCTATCCCTTGCTTCTGCATCAATCTGATTCAAATGCTCAACAAGTTTTCCTTGTAACAACAATATTTGATATTTTGCCTTTCTGTGTTCCTGTAAATAGCTTTTACGAAGCATTCCATATTTCCCATATGTTGGTTCAATATCTGTAAGTGCCAATTCCGGCAAATAATAATCACCACATAACATATAAGTAAGTCCATTTTTCTCATCGTAAATTTCGTTCTGCATAAAATATTCTCCTTTTCTTCCTATAATTGGTCGTACATCTTCAACAGTGTTCCCTTTTTCATTTGACTATATTTCACTTGTAATTCTTCATATTTTTTCTGTAGATTCTCATATTCGTTTTTCGAAACACTATCGGATAATTTCTGTTCTAAACTCTTAATCCGTGCTTCCTGTGCTTTTGCAATAGCATCGCTTTTAGGATTTCGCAATATCATTCCCTGTTGTTTTTCCTTCAATTCCATCATGACCTGTTTCACATTCGGATTATTATAGAAAAAACCTCTGGAAAGTCCTGTTAATTTTGTAAGTTCAGCAACTGAAATTTTTATATTTTTTCTATACATTGTTTCAATAGCTGTTATTGCTGTTTCCGTCATTTCCGCACTTTTTTCTTTTGCCAGTGCTACCATTTTATCGTATTTCTGCATTTTCCTTTTCCCTCCTGTATTGTGCTAATAATTCATTCATTTCATCTCGTACAGCCTTTGTATCCTCCGCTAATGCTTCGTTTCTTAACCGCCGATAATGTGGTATTGTTCGAGTATCCTTATGCCCCAACAGCCTTGCAATGCTATCATCATCTAATTTCATCTCTGTAAGTTTTACTCCAAAAGTATGTCTAAAACGATGTGTACGAAACTCAAAATAATTTCCATTATCATCCCTGATATCATTTTCATAAATCATGATATTTACATGATATTTCAGCATTGAATCTGTATACAATTTTCCATTATCTTGCAGAAAAATATATTCTGAATCTGGATGCTCCTTTTCTGAAACTTCTATTGCTTTTCTAATCAATTCTGCCAGCTGATCGCTAACTGGTCTTTTGTATTTCCTTGTTTTCTGCTGGATAATAGTTATAAAATAATGTCCAGATTTCTCAGATAAGCAATCCCTTCGCAAAGTCAACGTATCCTCTATTCTTGTACCGAGCATCTGATGTATTATTAAACATCTGCCTAACTGGGGCTTTAATTTTGTTAATGCACAATTAAATCTTCTGATTTCTGCATCTGAATACGCTTCTGGTAAAGCGTTGTCATATGCTCTGCAATCACTGGACAGAAAAAGGTTGCATATATTTTCTATTTCCAGTTCACGTCCTATTTCATCCAACAGATTATCCAAAACCGACAGCTCTGTCGTGTAACTGACTGATGTAAGACCGGTATCCGTTTTTATATAAACCAGATAATCTTCTATCATATCCCTGCTAATTTCTGTAAAGTGCTTTACTTCTGGGAATCGATCATACATGAAACTAGCAAACCGACGGAATCCACGCAATTCACCTTTTATACTACCCATTGCTTTTGTCTGGCAGTGGCTATACAATATTTTCTTTATTATCTCTTTAAATTCTTTCTGCCTGATCTCACGAAAATCTAATCTATATCTTCCACGAATCGGATTACTCCTTGGCACAATATCCAACTTTCTCATATCCCATACATCTTTTTCATTTTCTGGAATATCTGCTGTTTTACACTTCACAACATACTCATAATACATTTTCAGAAAAGAAATCTGAGCGCTACTTTGTTGCTCAACATTCCGCCTATCCGGTCTATTTCTTCTAACATACAGCGCCAATCCTTTTTTATATAAAAATGCTTTATAACTTCTCTCCAGTTCTTCCCATTTTTTATCAGTGATGCTGCTACAACTTGTACACTTCTCATTCAGAAATTCTTTCAACAGATCAAATCTGTAAATATCATTTACTACTGTTGATAATGACAAACGTCTACATCTATCATCGATATACCCATAAATCTCATCCTGCATCTTTTCATTATGAATCTCTGATATGTAGTACACCCTGTTTTCCTTCCATTTCAGTCCTGCCAACTGTTTTTCTGTAGCTTGTTGATAACAGTCATACGAAATCAAATTAATATTACCTTTCATCATCTTCTGCTCCTTTCAATTTAAATGACTGATTTTTAGAGAAATATTTATCTTCAGCCGATACAATACGTTCCGGCATGAAATCAATGTACTGTTTTGTCATATTCTCACTTGAATGTCCTAGATAATCTCGTACCCCTTGTATAGAAACCCCATTTCCGTACATTGAAGTTGCAAGGTTATGTCTGTAATCGTGTGCTCTAAAGATATAATCTCCGCAGGCAATCCCACGAACCTTACACTCCCGAATCATCTGATTTGAAAATGTCTGTCCATTAAATGCACCACCCTTTTTATTTTTGAATAAATACTCCCCATTTTTTATTCCGTACTTTTTTTCATAATCATTCACCAGTCCAACCAATAAACTGGGAACAGGTATGACTTTTTCTCTCCGCATTTTGCTTTGATATATGCGCATCCAATTCTCATTGCCTTGTGAATAAAAGGCTCCCGATTTTATTGTACAAACCTCGCTTTTCCTAATTCCTGTGCAAAACAAAATCAAATACATCAACTGTAAATGCTCTGGGAATGCCGGCAGCTCCTTAATCAGATGAGCAATTGTTTTTTCTGGAACACTTCTTTCATTGTGTTCTGAAAAACCTTTTTTTAAAAATCGTTCCGGATAAAACTTCAACACTTCAATATTTTTCATTTTCAAAAACTGTAGAAATGTATGCATATGTGTGATATATCGGTTAAAAGTAGAATACTTAATATCGGACTTATCCAAAACAGACACATAACCCTCTATATCTTGTATCTCCAGTTCAGTTACCTTCTTACTCTGTCCATCCAGATATTTTAAAAATTGTGAAATAAAACTTATTGTATTTCGGATATTTGATAAAGACAGATCCGATATCCCGACCAAATATTTTGCGTATAATTGTAAATACCAACGATTTTCTTTTTCGTAAATATTAATAAATGAAAGGCTTTTAACAGGTGAACTAGCATTGATTCTCGATTTATCAAACTGAAACCTATCCATATACCAGATACACGCTCGCCAATTTGTCTCTGAATCTGTCAGAAATAACGTTCTTCTCGCAAACTCAACAATCTTAGAAGCCTGTTTTTTTATAATTTCCGACTCCTTGTTTAAATACAGATAAAATCTGTTTTCGTCTGCCTGTTCCATTTCTTCAATATCATCTATTCCGTACTTATCGCAAAACCGTATAAGTGCTTTTAATGGTTCTAAAAAATATCTTCGATGTCTTTGAACCTTATCCATATTCAGAATTTCACACAGCAATATTTTTGTCTGTCGCACCAACTGTGATGAATGTATCCTCGTTAAGTCCCATAACAAATCATTCTTATCAACCACCTGACGGAAAGATTGTGCTTTCTTCTTATTGGGGACATACAGCAAAAACAATTTGTCTTGCTTAAAAAACTCCTGTTCTACAGAGAAGGGCTTTCCTTGTGAATAGACATCCGGCATATTTTCTATTTTTAAACGATCAAATAAGCTCAGTAATTCCGCTTTATATTTTTCTGAAATATCCTCTTTTTCAAGAGAATCCATATACATTTTTCTCGTTTCATAGTTAATATCTGCAGTACACTGTATATCTGTATACTGAAAAAATTTGTATAACCGGTTATAGTATTTTGCTTCTCCAGTCGTAACTAAAGATATTTCTTCCTTTAATTTCTCAGGTATTTTTTCCTGATATAACTTCGGAACAATTTTTAATACTGCCAAGGTAATCCCTCCTTCCTTTTACAGAAAATCTGCAATTTGGTATAAATTTTCATTATTTGAGTAGTATTGATCTGTCGCTTCTACCAATCGTTCATTATTTTCACCCAAGTATTTAATGGTAGTTTCAACTTTCTTATGCCCCAGGGCAAAACGAATGTCATTCAAATCCCATCCTTCTTTTCTTCTTTCCTCCGCAAAATAGTGTCGGAGCTGATGCGGATGGGAATTGATATCCGTTTTTTTGGATAGCCTTTTCAACATGCTATACACAGAATCCGCATCTAATGGCTCTCCTTTGTTTTTTCCAGTTAATTTTGTAAATAGATACTCCGAGTTCATCAGACTTTTTCGGTTATCAGAAATGTACTTAACCAAGAACTCAAAAGTTGTATTACTTAACAAAGTCATTCTATATTCTGCATTTTTTGCTCTTGCCAAGTTGGTATTGGATTCACGATACCTTACCCGAACCGTCCTTCTTTCAAAATCAATATCTTCGGTATAATGGATTCCTAGAATTTCCCCTAATCTAAGACCGGTTTCTGCCATCATTGCTATCAGCAATCGATCTCTATCATTCGTACAGGCATTTATCAGCTCCTGTATTTCTTCGGATGTTATTTCTTCCAGATTAGGTTCTTCTTCTTTGAAGAAACCTTTAAACGAATTCACTGCATTTTGATGATTTACTCCCATACTGTCAAAATATGATACTTTTTTTACTCGTAAGACTTTAAGCATTGGCAAAACATCTTCCAGTGCCAAAAACTGGTAGTATCTGAAGACTGCACCAAGATACATATTGCAGGTCTTATTGCTCGTCTGTGTATTATGCTCAGTATGCTTTCCACTCTTAACCCAATACAAGAAATCAATAAAATGTTTATTCTGCTCTGAATAGGATAGCAATGTAATCTCATCCAATCCTATCGTTTGCTCCTGCAGATAATTGTAATAATATGAAAGTGCGAAGGCTGCGGATTTTACAGTATTCGGAGAAGCATTAATCTGATCCAGATGCTTCAAATACTTTGATGGAAGGATTTCAATTTCTTCAATATCAGAAATAATCAAAAAACGTGGTCTATTATCTTTCAAAACCGAAACAACCCTATATTTCAATCCACAGCCCTCCTTCCTTTCGTTTTGATTTATTTGACTTCTTTGACTTCTTAATTCTACATTATACACAAAGAAGTCAAAATGTCAATTACGTTTTTGATTTCTTTGACTTTTGTAAGAATATCAATAAAGCATTTTTTGATTTCTTTATGTTTTAAATTGATTTTTAGGGATATAATTGATAAGATAAAATACAAGAAGTCAATTTATATAAAGTCAAAGAAGTCAAGAGGAGATTTGCATGAACGAATTTATATCAAATTCAGGCACACTAATAAATCCTGACAGCGTTTACGATCAGGAAAGATTCATCAATATACTTCAAATCATTTTACAGAAAAAAACACAAAAAGAATTATCTGAACAAACAGGCTTAAATAATGCAACCATTTCACGAATGCTCAACGGTGCCCGATCTGGAAGACCATATAAAAGCACTATTGATAAAATTGCAAAAGCCATTGATGATCCAGAACTTATCCAAGAATTATATGATGCAACGGGATATTCTTCTAAGAAAATACGGGAACGGAAAAAGATAATTGCAGACAATGGATTTTCTCTGGATCTCTCTACTGTTCAGGTGCATGAAAAATTTTTTTCTACCTTAATGCGTGGACTTTCCATGATGACAAGTCTGCATAAAGTTGAATGGACAATAAAATCCGGAACACCCAGATCATACGATTATTTAATTGAATTAAAAGAGGGAAATATAGATTATTGGTATATTAGATATGTAGATAGAATTACTTCTGATGAAGAAAGAAAAAAAGCCTTAACTGCCATTTATGGAGAATTTGCAAAATTGAAATTGGGCGGAAAAATCAAAGTTTCTTGCGCCACTCCTTCTTACGAAGATTATGATTATTTTGTTACAATTCCACCATACCAATTAAATACAAATGCTTCAATTATATATTTTGATTCTGAACTCGAAAGATTTGCAGACGAAACCTTTTTAGAGACAGCTTTACCACTTAAAGAAAATATTCCTGTTAAGGATTTTTGTAATCTTACCGAATCACTGATACTATAACTTTTTGATTTTATCACAGAGAGAGTTGCTTATGGCTCTCTCTTTTTTTAACGCTTCCTCCTCCCATATTCTAACTCATTATGGCAAATCATTTTCTAAAGCAAGTATCGCCTAGAGTAACTCAAAATCCCATTTCTGGATTATGATTCTCTGACGAACTTAATGGAGATTACGATTCCCCATACCCTCAATATCACAAAATATCAAATTTTGCTATTAGCTCATAATAAATTTTCGCAGCTATCTGTTTTTGCACTCATAGTTACCAAAAGCTTTTTATAACCATCTGCTTCTACCAGTAACAAAATGTCAATAGTTTTTTAATCACTTTTTCAAAAAAGGCAAAAAAATAGAACGTATAGATTATTTCCATACGCTCTATCTCACATTTCATATTAAATTTTTGAATTCTACAAACTGGAAGTTATAGTGCAATCTTTTTCCATTTTCTAATCTTGGTTCTAAAGGTTCCGAACGGAGCAACTGTATTAACATGTATGAATTTGTATACTTCCCAGACAGCTGTTTTAGTTGCTTCGTCAGCCCATTTTCTCATATGTGGTTTAAATAATTCTTCATCACTCAGAGAATCAATCATTGCATAAATAGAGTTGATATTCTCATTCAATCTGTCTTTCAATTCTTGCAGTGACAGCTGAGCATATGTATCTGTGAACCATTGATATAATTCGCCAAGCTGATTCCACTTAAAATTATCCGAAGGAGTTTTGACAGGAATACCCTTTCTTTCGTCTGATTCCCATTTAATAACAAGAGTTGTCCAGCCAACCTGATAAGCAAGATTTTCTGCCGGAGTTCGATCGACCTCATCAATTCTCTTATCTTTTAAATGCTCCGGAATATCATTAAATTCTGAAATATACTTTGCAAAGCTTTTATTTATCTCGTTTTTAAGCTCGTCTTTATTCTCATATGTTCTCAATAGTCTATCTCCTCAGCTTCCGATTTTCCAGTTTCAAAAAAAGGATTTTTCAAATTAGTCTTTGCAAATAACCTTTGAACCTTCACCATCAATTACAATTCCCTGATGGTTGTTAATAGGGCATAGATTCAAATCCGAAAACTCAGTCATTATTTTCTCGGTAACTTTCTTAAATGGTGCTGTAAGATAATGCGGAAGAACATAGAAATCAATCAAATCAAGCCCTGCATCATCTTCTTGTGAGTAGTCCTCCGGCTTTTCATCCATTTGCTCGATATATTGGATGCTTGGAGCGCATATAATTGCGCCTGCCGACTCGCCGATCATCAATTTTCCATTTACCAATTCCTTTTTCAGCAACCCATCAGTTCTTGTTTTACGGAGTTGGTCCATAAGAAAGAAAGAATTTCCGCCGGTAAAATATATCACATCTGCATCTTCAAAAACAGACTGTATCCTTGAATAGGCCTCCGTTGAAATATCAATTTCAGTTACGATTGCTCCCAACTTTTTGAATAATTTTCGAGCCGAGCCGACATAACCAGTGTAGCCTTCACGCAACGAAGCTGTTGGAATAAATGCGACTTTCTTATTTTCAATTTCTTCTTTTATCAGACTTCCTACACTTGAAAAGTGCGAACATAAAAATAGTTTCATCAATATTCTCCTTTATAAATACCGATTTGTTACTCACATGATATCATATTTTTTCTTCAATTACATCCACCTAATTTTAATATACTGCCTGTCGACTTGCTTCTGTAACCAGCATCCGGTTAATCTTCTCCTGCATTGTTTCCTTTGCATTTTCATTGAAATGATAACGGACAACATAGACTGTCTGCCCGATTTTCTTTGTAAATGTGTTACCCTCTGTTTTTGTATTCATCATTTTTTCCATAATCATTTTTCCTTTCTTTTGGAGCCCCAGCAGAGAGTCATTCCATTGGTCTCTGTCAGAACATTATTCTTTAAATCAGGCCCAAAATGGGCACTTCCAGTTTCACAGGCTACCTATATATAGCCTTTTCATTTTTGCTTGCAAAAAGCCTTGTGATCACAGCACTTTTTTAACGTAAAAAGCGTTTTAATATGATACAGCCAACGACAAGAAGCATATCTAACAAATATCATTGTCTATCACTTCTGTTTTCTCTGCCGATATCTCTCTGGTTAATGCCTAATAATCTTCCCTGCCAGACAAGACGATAAGTACAGCGTTTGCTTTTATCGTGTTTCCAAATACTTTCTTCCATCATACGATGGTTCTTCATCAAGTTCCAGTCCGTGACGTTTACAGATATCTAAAAACATTGTCCGGCAGGCAGAATCGGCTGCAGATTCAAAATTTTATTATTCAAAATAAATAAAAATGGATTCCACCAAAATACCCATCACCAAAAATGTACTGGACACTTCTATTCATTATATTTGCACCAACAACTTGAAGTTATCTTCCTGCTTACGACTTTCCAACAACATAAACTCCAAATATCATTTTGATAATATAAAGATACTTCTTTCTTACCCCAGAGCAAGATCCACCTGTGTTTAACAATATTGTCTTTCCGACAAATGTTCTTTCATCAGGTTTTTATCTTGCTGGGGATTCCCCAAACCCATTCTTTCTATTTATGCCGAGGTTACTGTACACATTAGAGCAAGATCCACCCCGGTAATACCATATCGCTATTTTAGCAATATGATATTTTCCGGATGTAGGATTCTTGCTGAGGATTGTGCTCCCCAGTTCCTCACATTCAGCATAAATATATAATTGGTTTCTCGAATTTCTTCGGTCACAGCACAGGGAGAAAAAATAGGCTAAACAGCCCTATATCCCTGTGAAATCACCATGTGATTATAAAAACAGCAAGGACAGGAAGTGTGGATACACTTCCGCAAAATTACCAATTTCGGAGCCTTATCCAAAATTGAAAAATACATAAAAATCCAAAATCCATAACCTTACTCAGTATCCAAATTTATGATTTTTTACAAATCACAAAAAACCAATATGAAAATTTTACAAATTTTGTATCACCTGTAAAATTCCCATATTGGTTTTCATTCAGCTTTTATGGATTTGGAATACTCTATATTTTCCAAATATTCTGTGCATTAGCTAAGAGCCATTCTGCACGATTTTCTATTTCATGTTCGTTCCAATCATTTTTTTGAAGTACATCATATAATGTATAAAGTCCGCTCGCACACAAAAGTAAACCTGGTTTATTTTGTCCCTTTGTACTATATAACGCGGGTTGATGTATTCGAGGGCTACAAAGCAGATTTAAAGCTATATTGCAGCCGCCGGGTAAGATGATTACTTTGTCAATTCTTGATACATTCGCATAAGGGACGCAACGCAGGCAGATTCACTTGAAAATTCCGGCGTTCCTTTTGTGAAGCCGTACGCAGCCATAACCGCACGATCATTTGCTTGATGTGCCCTGATAAGTTCCGGCGGCATTAAAACTTCATCATAAAGTTCTGCAAGACTGCTATCGGGGTAAAGTGCTCGCGCATCAAGAATAGCCTGTGCTGTCTGTTCTATTTTTGCCTTTTGTGCATCTGTAGGGGTAGGCCATGGGAAATTATTGTATACAATATTTATTGAATATTGGTAACTAGGACCATAGTATCCACATACGGTTCTAGTCCAGGCCATGTGCACATTTGATTGCAAAACGCCAAAATGAAATAGTGTTGCGCCACTCATGAGACGTAATTTGTTGCTACAAAATGTATTTTCATCCAAAAATCCCATTGGAATATATCGCCTATTTCCCGATGAAACCTCAGGGGCTGCAATATAATTACCAGACGGCATATTTTCTGTCTGAAATCTTGTCGGTGTATCTGCTAGTTTTTTTGTTGATTTACGGTTACTTTTTTCTCTGTATTCTTTAACTGCTTTCACAAGTTTCAAACATTCAGGCATTGCTTTTAATTCTGCTGGGCTACATCCACCCAACCATAAACAATACTTAAATGTATTATTTAGAAAACCTGCCCCATCTAGCCATTGTCTAAAATATTTTTGGCTGTTTGGCTCCTTTTCAACAAAATTATCCATTTCAGATTTAGTGAAAAGATAATTTCCATTATCAATAGGCTGATTACCCATCTTAAATACAGGCACTTGACACAAAGGCTTATTTCTTGATGAAACAAGAATATCCTCAGCTGCCGTCAAATATGGACTGATATGTGGTACTTTTATAACTCTATCACCTGAAAACAAAAGGGCTTCTCTATCTTCAATATGTGAAAAACCAACAATAATAACATAAACAGTTGCTGTCTTACCCGCTTCAGAATTCCATTTGAAAAACTTATATGCAAAGTTGATATAAATATCGTCTTGTAAAATGTTTTTCCAAATAGGGTAAATCTGTTGCCCTTGACATATTGAATCGGTTGCAACAAAGGCACATCTGATTGCTGTATTTTTGGTGAAAACAGCCGCTTTCTTAAACCAACAAGCAACATAGTCAACATTTCCTAAATCTTCACCGAATACATTAAGCCTATCTGTTTTCTGTGTATCATCTAACATTCCTTTTGAAGATGAATCTTTAGCTTTTGTTCTTCCGGCGCGGGCTACAAAAGGCGGATTTCCCATAATATATGAAAGCTGATATTTCGGAATAACGCTTTCCCAATCAACTTGAAGTGCGTTGCCCTCATGTATAAATGCATTCGTTTTCAGCGGCAGGAAGTCAAGATGCATCAAAACAATACTTTCTGTTTCTTTCATCATCTGACTTTCAGCAATCCATAATGCAGTCTTTGCAACGGTTACGGCAAAATCATTGATTTCGATACCGTAGAACTGACTGATAGAAACCTGTATCGGGTTCATATTGTCATAGCCTAAAACCATCTGACCGCCTTGTAATTCCTGTAAGATTTCATTTTCCAAACGACGCAACGACAGGTAAGTTTCCGTTAAAAAATTTCCGCTGCCGCAGGCGGGGTCTAAGAACGTAAGCGTTGACAACTTCTTTTGAAAATCTTGCAGTTTTCTTTCCCGTGTACGCTTTACAGCAATATTTCTGATTTCCTCAAATTCCGCCTTTAATTCATCCAAAAACAGCGGGTCAATAACCTTGTGAATATTTTCGATAGAAGTATAATGCATTCCGCCGGAACGTCTTGTTTCCGGGTTCAAGGTGCTTTCAAATACCGCACCGAAAATAGTAGGGCTGATTTCCGACCAATCAAAATCAGAACTTGCTTTTGTTAGTAACAAATCGCGGATTTCATCGGTAAAGGGTGGAATTTCTATATCCTCATTTGCAAACAATCCGCCGTTGACATATGGGAAAGCTGCTAATTCCGGGAAATCATCTTTTAAATACGGGTCACGATCTTCGAGTTTTGTATCAAGTATCTTGAAAAGGTCTGTGATAGCACGCCGCATTTTGCGTGCGTCAAATTCCGCTAAATAATCATGGAACATACCGCGCCCGCCAAATATGCCTGCATCCTCTGCGTACAGACAGAATACAAGCCGGACACAAAGCACATTAAGGCTTTTCATAGCACGTTCACTTGTAGGGTCTGCATACTGTTTTGCAAATGCATCATAGAGCAAGCCGACAATTTCACCCGCAGCAATGGAAACTTCCATTTCACGCTTTAAGTGTTCGTTGCCGCTATCCACTAAAAATTGAAGCCGATAATATTCTTTTTCGAGATTTTCAAGCAGGATTTCTTCCGGCTCTCCGCCGGGGCGTTCCATATCATATACAAGGAACTTTTCAAAATTACAGGTAACGACCCAACGCGGGTGTTGTGACAGCGGTAATTCTGTTATATAGCGTTTTGCCTGTTGAAATGGGGTTAAATACGTGCCGTCTGATTGCTTGATAGGCTTTCTTAAATCTTTGCCCAGTCCTTTTTGTTCAATCAGAACTTTTGTTTCTGGGATATTGCCATCAATAAAACTTGTATGATCTAAGTGCACCTGTTCTTCAAATAGTATGAACTGTTCCGGGTGCTCTTTCCCGAAAACGTCACGCAGTAATGACAGCCAAAAAGATTGACTTTCCCCTTTCTCATATCCTTTATCTTTCCAGTATGCGGCAAAGGCTTTCGCCGCCACACGCTGTTCTACATCATTCATATGTACAACCGCCTTTCAGGTATAATAATTCAATTGGCATTATACTATATTTACGGCTGTTTCTCAATTATAGTCTGACAATTCGAAGATATATTTTTGTCGCTTAAATAGGCAAAAGTCGCTTGATGATACTTGAAGATAATACAATATCTATGCGAGATATCCAAAGAAAACCACGATATATAGTGTTATAAAAAAGATATTTTGTACTATATACATTCCGAGAAGAAGAACATCTGGACCTTCGACAGCAAAGGCGAGCTGCAGCTTACCATCATGTCCTCACTAGCACAGGAAGAAAGCCGCTCCATTTCAGAGAACTGTACATGGGGCCAGAGAAAGCGATTTGCTAACGGTAAGGTCACTGTTCCATTCAAGAGATTTCTTGGCTACGACTGTGGTCTTGACGGAAACCTTGTAGTAAATCCAGAACAGGCCGTTACCATCAAACGAATTTACAGTATGTTCCTTCAGTGAATGACCTATCACGGGATAGCAAAACAGCTCACCGATGACGGCATTCTGACACCGGGCGGAAAGACAAACTGGAATCAATCAGCTGTAAAAAGCATTCTCTCAAACGAAAAGTACAATCTCTCTATTACTTCTTCCTCTCGCCCCGGAGGTATATGTGCTGTATCCACTTTAATTAATATCTATGAAAAATATGGTTTTCACACTCTTGATCGTGTTTTACGCCTTTGCGTTGCCACATGGGAAGGCGCGCCTATGTCCTTTAGCTCCAATATGCTTAATGCTATTGCCCATCTGGATAATGCTTATGGAGAAACAATGAAAGATGACACATTTAAAGAAAAATTAGGACGTGTCTCTGTCAGAGAAATCAGTCGTACTGCCAGAGAACGTCGTGCCGGTTCATTAGGGTTTGCAGAAGCTCTTTTACTAGAATACAATAAAAAATCCAAGTATTCACTTCCTTTTGAGAAATTATACACTCATAAAACACCCAAAAAAAGAGAACAATCAACTGAAGATGAATCCGGTCAAAGTTCCACTCCAGAAGGTCAGTTAGATTTATTTTCTACGGATCAGGACAATACTCAGGCTCTGCCAAACGAATAGCGCAGAGCCTTCAGCCTTCGTTCTATCCATACTTTCAAAAGAATACCCTACTTTAAGACTCCCTTTCATGCAAGCACTATTTTATCTTATTCCAAATTCATCATCTGCTCCATCCGCCACCTTATATATGAATACCCATTCCAAATATTTGCTTTTACCGGATACTCTTTCCTGTAAACAAATACAGTGTGATATTTAACAAAATGCATTCTACACCAGTTATGTATATCCTTCATATATATGTTATTTATACCGTTCACCCACTGTTCTAAAGACCATATGTCTTTATCTGACAATAACTCCATTATGAACAGTACATTATAATATTGAATGACACCTACTCTCTTCCTTTCCTCTATTAACCTTTTACACAATAACCTATACTTAATGTTCATATCGTTCCTATGCCCTCCCTCTAATCTATATTTTCCATCCTTATATACGTTATATATATAATTATTATATAGTACATATAATGCTCTGAATCATATCCAGGGCCTCCTCGCCTCGGACTTCTCCCACCACGATCCGGTCCGGCCTCATTCGTAAACTTGCCTTGATGAGATCCCGGATCGTCACGGAATTTTTCCCTTCCGTATTGGCCTGTCTAGCCTCCAGCCGGACCAGATTTTCTGCCCCCTGGATCTGAAGCTCCGCATTGTCCTCGATGGTGATGATCCGCTCCTCCTTCGGAATAAAATCGGAAAGCGCATTGAGAAATGTGGTCTTTCCAGAGCCGGTTCCCCCGCTGATGAAAATATTGTAGCCGCTTCTGACCAGCGCTCTGAGAAAAGCCGCAGCCTCTGTTGTGACAGCGCCAAGCTCCACCAGCCGATCCATATGGATCGGATTTTTCGGGAAACGCCGAATCGTGATGACCGGCCCGTTTAAAGCCACCGGCGGAAGCACGAGACTGACTCTGGAACCGTCCGAGAGCCTGGCATCCGCCACGGGCACAGACTCATTGACGATCCGGTTGCAGCGGCCGGCGATCTGCTGGACCATATCCTCCAGTTTTTCCTTCGAGGTGATCTTCTTTTCCCAGCAGAGCAGGCGGCCATTCCGTTCCAGAAAGATGCCTTCTGTCCCGTTGACCATGATCTCCGTGACCGAATCATCATCGATGAGTTCCTGAAGAATATCCAGTTTCCGGATGCTGTTGAAAAGTTCGGTCCGGAGCGCCTCTTTTCTCCTGAGACTTACATAGCGGTTCCGTGTCTCTTCCAGAATCAGATCGTCAATCTGCCGGTAAATCTCCTGGTCTTCCACCTCCCGTGTCTGATCCAGCCGTTCCCTGAGTTTTTTTCGCAGGTTCAGTCCTTCCTGTTCCCATTCGTCCATCCTGTTCCTCCCTGATGAGCTGTCTGGTAAAATCTCCCAGCTCTCCCCAGACCAGCTGTTCCATATATGCTTTCCCTTTTCCGCTTCCGCTCACGAAGGGAAGGGAAAATTTTTGCGTTTTCTCCAGTACATTCAAAGCGTTCTGCTGCTTTAACACCCTCTCGTACTGCTCCAGCTTTGCCGCCGCAATCTCATCCCCGGACACCGGCATAAAGACCTTCGTGCAGAGCTTCAAGAGCTCCGTGATTCCGTTCACCGCCGACCCGATATCCAGCAAAAGCACATCATAAGCACTGTATTCCGCCAGATCCCGGATCAGAGAAGTCCACTCCCCCGGCGAAATGTTCCGAAGGTCCTCGGGACAGAAAGCCGGCGGAATATAGTCCAGCCCTCCCAGATGGCGGATCAGGCTTCCCATCCGGTAGACCAGATTACCGCTCCCCAGCCGGGCAAAATAGAGAAGATCGGCTAGATCTGCCTCATATTTTTCCTCCAACAGGGTCTCAAAACCCGCATACTCCTCCAGATTCAGATAGAGCACCTTATGCTCCCGGGCCCGGATCTGCCCGTAAGTAAGGGCCAGAGAAGTCTTCAACGAGCGGCCCACCGGCGAATAGATCCCGATGATCTCCACCTTCTTTTTCAGCATGGCAGCCGGGGCCGGAACTGCCTCCACCGCATAGTAATTCATGACCTCCGCGATCAGCTGGTCCGAGGCCTGATATTTATAAATGCAGGGGTAGTCCGAGAGCTCCTTTTTCTTTTCTCCTTCTGACAAAATCATGATTTTCCCGATGGAAAGCTTCAGAAGCTCCCCGCACATGGCGGCGGCCGAGATCAGAAGCAGCTCGATATGCCTTTCCCTGGCATAGGAAATCAGACTTTCCACGTTGGTAAAGGCTTGAACCTCAAAAGACATCCCCTGCCTCTCGTCGATGGCCTCCATAAGATTGTAGGCATAGGAAGCCTCAAGATCACAGACTGCAAAAATACTTTTCTTCATAAACTCCTCCTTTTTAAAGCCAGCCCGCCGCAAAGAACCAGACGCTCAGAGCGATTGGTACAGAGAGCGGAAATTCCCCGTCTTTTTCTCCTTTTCGGCGGTAGGGCTGCCATTCTTTTCCCTGGATATAAGAAGACACATAACCGGCCAGATACTGAAATCTCCGGATCAGATTTTTTCGATAAATCATAAGAAATAAAGACAGAATGCCCCCGAAAATCAGGGCACAGACCAGACAACGAAAAAGATCACTGATTCCCAGGAAGCCGCCGAGAGCCGCCAGAAGCTTGATATCCCCCGCGCCGATCATACGGAAATAATAAAGAATCGAAAAAAGCAGCACTGGAAAGACTGCGCTTCCGAAAAACAGGATCAGTCCAGAGCCTCCCAGACGAATCAGCTGAAAAACCGCCCCTCCCAGAAAGCCAAAAAGGATCAGAACATTGGATATGATTCCTTTTCTCAGATCCTGAAAAACTGCCGCCGTCACCAGAAGACTGACTGAAATTTTTTGGATTGTTTCCAGAAAATCACCTCTTTATTGATTTTTAAATCTGTGGATTTGTTTGCCGAACTGGCAAGATTTGTTTTTGAGATGGCTTCATTATACACGCAATGCCCACGTTTGTCTATACGCAGAAATGCACAGAAAAAGCGGGTTGGAAAACGTCAGGATTCTCCACCCCGCTCTTCTTTTTCTCTCTTTTGCACAAAAATTTACAGTCCATAACCAACGACTCCATAGAGCAGTAAAACTCCTGGAACCCCAAAGAATCCAGTGGCAGCCGCCGTCACCGGGTTAATGCCCACCCACAGCGGGATATTCGCCAGCGTACAGACAAAATTCACCGCAACGATCAGCACCAGGCCTACCGCCATCCGGAAAAAGAAGTTCCAGACCAGTCGTCTTATCGAAAATCTCATAAAAAATCCCCCCTGCACATTTCTATGCAAGAGGGAAAAATATTTAGAACTTAAATACTGCAACACCATAAGCCGGCAGATCGTAAGCGAAGGAATACGGTCTTCCGTCGCACTCCGACTGTACCGCCCGGTATACTTCCGGCTGCTCTTTTCCGCTTCCGCCGAACTCCGCGGCGTCGCTGTTGAGAACCAGACGATACTGTTTTTTCTTCGGCACGCCTACCCGGTAATCCGGACGAGCCATGGGCGTAAAGTTGATGACAAAGAGCAGATTGTTCTTGCCATCCTGAGAATGACGCACAAAGCTGAAAATACTTCTGGTATTATCATTGGCATTGATCCACTCGAAACCCTCGTACCTCTGGTCGGAATCGTAGAGGGCTTTATTTTTCTGGTAAAGATGAAGCAGGGCCCGCACATAATTCTGAAGCTCACTGTGCTTCTCCTCAGCCAGCAGATACCAGTCAAGCTCTCTCTCCTCGCTCCACTCCCGAAGCTGTCCGAAATCCTGACCCATGAAGAGCAGTTTCTTACCGGGATGGCCCAGCATGAAGGAATAACCGGCTTTCAGATTGGAGAACTTATCGTCATAAAGTCCCGGCATCTTGTTGATCATAGAGCATTTCAGATGCACGACCTCATCATGAGAAAGCACCAGGATGTATTTTTCAGAATAAGCATAAGTCAGGGAGAAGGTCATCAGGTTATGGTTGAACTGGCGGAAATAGGGATCCAGCTTCATATATTCAAGGAAGTCATGCATCCAGCCCATGTTCCATTTCATGGAGAAGCCCAGACCGTCATCCTCCGGTTTTCCAGTCACCTTCGGCCAGGCAGTCGACTCCTCGGCAATCATCACCGTGCCGTGGTTTCTTCCCCGCACAACGCTGTTCAGATGCTTGAAGAACTCGATGGCCTCAAGATTCTTGTTGCCTCCGTAGATATTCGGGCACCACTGACCGTCTTTTCTGCCGTAATCCAGATAGAGAATGGAGGCCACCGCGTCCACACGGAGACCGTCCACATGGAACTCCTCGATCCAGTAGAGGGCATTGGCAATCAGGAAGTTTTTCACTTCATTTTTGCCGAAATCAAAGACCTTGGTACCCCAGTCCGGATGCTCGCCTTTTCTGGGATCTGCATACTCATAACAGCAGGTTCCGTCAAACTCCGCCAGTCCGTGGGCATCTTTCGGGAAATGCGCCGGAACCCAGTCAAGAATGACGCCGATCTTGTTTTTGTGGAGATAGTTCACCAGATATTTGAAATCAGCGGGTGAACCATAACGGGCGGTCGGTGCGTAATAACCGGTCACCTGATAGCCCCAGGAACCGTCAAAAGGATGCTCTGCGATTCCCATCAGTTCCACATGGGTATAGCCCATATCTTTTACATATTCTACGAGAGAATGGGCAAACTCCTGATAGCTGTAGAAACCGTCCTCGGTGTCCGGATTGTGAGGGTGCTTTTTCCAGGAACCCGGATGCACCTCATAAATGCTCATAGGCTCTTCGTCCGGATTTTTCTCGGTCCGCTTCGTCATCCAGGTATTGTCTGTCCAGCGGAATTTGCTGATATCCGCCACCTTGGAGGCATTTCCGGGGCGAAGCTCGGAGGCGCTGGCAAAAGGATCTGCCTTATAAAGCTCCTGGCCTTTTTCCGTCAGAATATAATATTTGTAGAGACAGCCTTCCTGAACTCCGGGCACAAAAGCTTCCCAGATTCCCAGAGGCTCCAGCCGCTTCATGGGAGTCACTCCCGTGTTCCAGCCGTTAAAATCTCCGACTACATGGACGTCTTTCGCATGGGGCGCCCAGACGGCAAAATAAACGCCCTCTTTGCCCTTTCTTTTGGTCAGATGTGCGCCCAGCTTTTTGTAAATGTCATAATGGGTTCCCTGACCGAAGAGATACTGATCCAGCTCGCCGATCTGAAGAACTTCCTGTTTTTTGGCAGTTGTCCGCTTGGCCGCAGGCTTTTTCTCTGCTGCTGTTTTTGCCGCTGCAGGGGCTTTTTTTGCCATCTTTTCTTCTTTTACCGCTGCTGTTTTTCGTGTTCTTTTCTTTGTTTCTTCCATAATCCCCTTCTCCTCATACTTAGAATGATATTTTTTCGGTCCATCTATGTAGTCAGGTTTTTTATATTTTCAGTCGCCAAAGACTGCCGGGCCTTTTTTCTGCCCCGCAGTCTTTATAATTTTAGATATTTACAGATACAATCAGGCTTCCGGCCGGTGAAAGTTCTGCGTTGATGCGGCCATTTTCCACATTGACCGGCTCTCCGGTAACGGCGTTTACCGCATTTCCTCCTGCCGGCACCGGAATGGAAACGTGCGCCGGATTTTCGTCGTTATTGACGGCTACGATCACGGCCTTGTCATCCTGGATTCTCGCAAAAGCGTACTGCCGGTTGGTCAGAAGTAATTCTCTGTATTTTCCTTCGGAGAGCGGTGAAAGCTCTTTTTTCAGTCTGCCAAGCATCCGGATATGCTCTGTCAGCTGGCAGTCCTTATACTTTTCCTCCATCTCGGCCAGGTTCAGAGCCGGACGGAGCGGATCATCGTTGCCGCCTTCTTTTCTTCCCTCAATGCCCCACTCGGAACCATAATAAATGGAGGGAATACCCGGCAGCGTGTAAAGAAGTGTGTACTCCGGGAACATGTGGGCTTTGTTATTCAGCTTGCTGGCCAGACGGTCCACATCGTGGTTATCCGCGAAGGAATACAGTGTTCTTCCTTTGTAAATACCGCCGTTCTCGTCAAATTCCCGGCGGATCGTGTGAGCGATCTCAAAATAGTTGTGATCGTTGTGGCCGGAATAGAGACCTTTGTGCAGTTCGTAATTCGTCACGGAATGGAGCACATCATCGTTTGCCCAGCGGGCGTAATCGCCGTGAATCACTTCACCCATGAGCCAGAAATCCTCTTTTTCCTGAGAAGTTCTCCAGCGCATCTCCTTCATGAAATCGAAGGTCAGGCAGTCCGCGCAGTCCAGGCGGATTCCGTCGATGTCAAACTCCTGGATCCAGAAATGGATCACATCAAAGAGATAATCCCTCACGGCCTGCTCGTAAAGATTGAGGTTCACCAACTCGAAGCAGTTTCTCCAGGCCTCGTAGCCGAACCCGTCGTTGTAGGGGCTGTTCCAGCCGAAGTTCACACCCTTGTACCAGTTCACATAGGGAGAATGTTCCCTGTTTTTCTGGATATCCTGGAAGGCGAAAAATTCGCGGCCGGTATGGTTGAACACACCGTCCACCACCACACGGATACCGGCTTCGTGGCATTTTTTAACAAAATCTTTGAAATCCTCGTTGTCACCCAGACGGCGGTCCACTTTCTTATAATCCTTCGTGTCATAGCCGTGGGTGGTGGATTCAAAGAGCGGGCCGATATAGACGGCCGTCACGCCCAGGTCCTTCATATGGTCGATCCAGGGAAGAAGCTTCTTCATCCGGTGCTCGATCTCTGTTCCCTCATTTTTCTTCGGTGCGCCCAGAAGGCCCAGCGGATAAATATGATAAAAAACTGCCTCGTTATACCAATGTCCCATTGTGTTTCTTACCTCCAGATTGTATTTTACTGATGTCCCATCAGCTGAAAATTCCGTGCATAAACTGTTTCGCCAGCGCTTCCTTCGTCGCCTGTGGCACCTGATAGCCTTCCGGCTCCCGGGCCGCCATCAGAAGAATGTAATGGTCCAGCATTCCGGTAAAACCCAGGGCGAACTGTTCCTGCCTGCCGTTCATATTTCCCAGCTGGCCGGAGGCTCCCATGAAAAGTCTCACCATGTTCTGATAGAGATCTTCCACAAAAGGCTTTACCGACTGGTAGGCTTCATTCTCTCTCGCCGAATAAAAAAGCGACATCATCAGCATGTAGGATTTCCGGTGGTTCATGCCGTAATCCACATAGGCGGAGGCGATCTTCGGCAGGGTCAGCCAGATCTGCTCCTTCTCATCCCGGCCGTCAAAAACCTCGCTGCGAAACTGTGCATATTCCCGGGAAAGGAGCGCCTCCAGAAGGCCTCGTTTGTTTCTAAAATAATAATAGAGGGTCGGCTTGGTCACGCCGGCCGTCTCTGCGATCTCCTGCACGCCAACAGCGTCATATCCTCTGGCATGGAAAAGCTCCAGCGCGCAGTTCAGGATTTTTTCTCTGTTGTCCATAGTTCCCTCCTGCTGTCTCAATTATACCGCCCGGTATATAAAATGTCAACCAGGAAGACTCTGTATTTCACCGCAGATTTTTCCTTCTTTCGCCCGAAAACTCTCTTTTTCTCCACTATTCCTTTATATACCTCTTGGTATATAAAAGAATAAAAAACTGCCTGTCCGATTTTCGTCCGACAGGCAGTTTTTTAAGCTTGGAAACTCCGATTACATGCCAAAATATTCTTTGATCTCTTTCATTCTGGCCATCTGATCCACATGGAAAGACAGCGTTTGTTGCAATGGCCGCAGCTTACGCACTCTCCTGCGTGAAGCTCCAGCTTCCGGTAATGGTCTTTTGCCAGCTCGTCTCCAGCCTTCGCAAGAATTTTCATTTACTTTCATCCCACATCTTAAAGTCTGGTTTAAGTCAAGTTATTCACCGTCCCACGGAGGTAATTTTCCCTATAGAAAAAGCGGACGGCTGCCTTTGACCGGCCTGCGCGTCCGCTTTGTTTCTTCTTATTATTTAAAATCTTTCTCGTACAGAATGACTCTATCGTCTTCGTCGTAGCGCTTGTGAGAAAGGATTCTTCCAAGCTTACGGATACCGGTGCGCTCAGAGCGCTGGATGGCGTCATCTACAATATCTCTTACGTCAGCAATGCATACCGGATGCTCCGGTGTCTGCATCTCACTGATCCGGTTATAAAGGGCCACCGTAGCAGAATCATCGATACGATAATCCTCATCATATGCATAGATCTTACCAAAGGTCACCAGCTCGTCATTCGTCATAATCGGAATGGAGATTTCAGAGGTAAATTTCTCTGCAAAGGTCGGATTCTTGTCGAAAAGCTCTTTCAGATAACTCTTCTCATCCTCCAGAATTACCAGAAGACCGTCTGTGCGGAACTCCATGGCCTTGGAAAGCTGTGCGATGGATTCCTCTGCCAGATCTCCGGCTTCCTCAATGATGAGAGTACCTCCGGCAATCTTTGCCACCGTGGATGGGATATCTTTCTTATTAAAATCCTCTGCATAGATCTTTGCGACTCTGGCAGCGCTGCTTCCCCGTCCCTGGCACAGAGCCTTGGCAAAACGAATACCCAGCGTCGTTCTTCCACTTCCGGGATCACCTGTGATCACCAGATTGCCGCTCCTTGACGTTTTATCCTTCTGAACCTTAATCAAAGATTCATTCAGTGCGAAAGCGATTTGCTCCTGAAGTCCCTGAATTGTGGAGAAATAAGAGAACATCTGCTGCTGGCTTAAGGTCAGGCTCTGATGAGGCCGGTATGCTGCCTGCTGGTAAGGATTCTGCCGGGCCGCTGCCTGCTCGGCATTTCTGCCTGCGCGCTCCATACGGATCACACCCTGGGCCTGATTTACATTGTTCTGGCGAGGCGGCTGGCCATTCATTGCGGCTGGCTGCGGCGCCATTCCCTGCATGGGCTGGCCAACGTTCGGCTGCTGTGGAGCCATTCCCTGCATGGGTTGACTGCCGTTCGGCTGCTGCGGTGCCATTCCCTGCATGGGCTGGCCTGCGTCCATCTGCTGCGGTGCCTGTCCCTGCATGGGTTGACCAGCATTCATCTGCTGCGGTGCCTGTCCCTGCATGGGCTGGCCTACATTCAGCTGCGGCTGTGTCTGTCTCTCGGTTGGCTGGCCTGCGCCATTGACCGGAGCCTGTGTCTGAGCCTTCATGACCGGCTGCTGCACCGGCATCTCCGCCTTCGGCCGGCTGACAGGCTTCTCTGTCCTCGGCTGCTGCTGAGCTGCCACTTTAACCTTCTCTTCTTTATCACGATCCACGCCTGCCCGGGCCGCCAGCTGTTCATTCAGCCCGGCTGCCTGCTGGGCCTCTGCCCGCATCTTTGCGGCCTGAGCCTCCAGTGCGGCAAAGCCGGAAGCTGCTGTTCCGCTATTCTGCATCTGAGGTCTCAGATTCGGATTCTCTGCGACCGTTTTTACCGGTTCCACCGGCTGCTCCGGCATCACAGGCATTTCCGGAATTTCTTTCTCTGGCTCTTCCTGCTCTGCTGTGGAAGCCGCCTCATCGGCGCCGCTCATAGATACCAGAATATCATCGATAGATTCCTTCGGCTGTTCCACCGATACGTCTGCCGCTCTGTCTTCAAAGAAAGACATATCATTTTTCGGCTCCACAATCTCCGCTTCAGTCTCTGCCGGATGGATGCCGGAAATAATCTCCCGCATGCTCTCTGCCAGCTCTTTCTGCAGCTGCTGTGCATCAAAAGCTGTATCCGGAGCTGCTGTAGTGTTCTCCTGCTGAAGAGTTTCTTTCACTGCATCTGTGGGCATCACTCTCGTCGTTCCGCCGGTGGCGTATCTCCAGGACTGATCCTGTACCGGTTCCAAAACCTCCTGCTCTGCGGCTGCCGTATGCTGGCTTACCGCCTGGGCGAGCTCCTTCTGGGTCTCAGAAATGATATTTTCCGTGATCGCATCCGTCTCATTGGAAGGCATTTTATCTACAATGATCTTTTCCAGCTCCGGAACGGCTGCCTCCACCCGCTCCTTAATGGGCATCATTTCATCTCTGTGGTCGTAAATCGCCTGCTGCACCGGTGTTAGGTCAGTCAGGGAACGTTTCAGCTCCAGAGCTTTGATCACATACTTGCCCTGACGGAACCAGAGAACCAGGTCATCACAGCTCTCGATACATTTCTGTTTTTCCCCTGCCTGATAGTAAAGTTTGGCAAGCTCATATCCCCACTGCTCCGTATACTCTGCTTCCTTATATTCTTCCAGAATGGAAATCTGATCTTCCAGAGAAGAACCTCTTCCCTTATAGATCTCATATTTAAGAATATAACGGGAAGTATCGTTGGGTGCGGCGTTTACAAACTCGCTGTAATACTCCACAGCCTCATCAAATTCCTTCATCTTGATGGCGACTTCCGTCAGGCGGAACAGAATCGTTCTCGTCGTCTGAGATCTCCGGTATGCACGAAGAAGAATTTCCTTGCTGTCCTCTAATCTATCATTTGCTTCATATATTTCACTGACCATGCAGAGAGTCCGGGTATTGCGAACACGCTTCCATTCCACGGTATCCGCCACCTTGACCGCTTCCTCATAGTTTCCGCTGGTGACTAATTTTTTAATCTCATCCAATTTGAGACTATATTCGTATTTATCCAATGTTTTCACCTCTTGACAGTTACCTTTTGGGTTACATAGATAGATACAGTGTACCATACCTCAAACTCCTTGTCAAAAGAAACGGCCCTGTTTTTCCCATAAAACTGCGAAAAACAGCCGCTATCGCTTTGCTTCGATAACGGCTGTTTAATGTTCTTCTGTCATATTCAGTTTTCTTTCTCTATATTTTTATTAATCGGAGGAAATATTCTTATATTTTGTAGTTTCCTGCTTTCTTATATTTAAGAAGGAATCTGTTAAAGCCTTCATCCTTTTGATAAAACTCAAAGTTTTCGATCATATTTTCCTGATATTCTCTTCGATACGATAATTTATATAAGTTCTCTCGATATATAAATCTTTACTTTCATATACCTTCAATTGTTATATAAGTTAACGTATTTTTTATCCGCTTGGAATAAAAACCTTTGAATGTCTTTGTGGTATTACTTCAATATGGTGACAAATCTTTTCGCTTTATCTCGGCTCCGGTTTATTTACTCTCCGATTATCTGGACTATATTCGATCTTTCCGGACTATTTGTTATTGAGATAAAGGTCATTCATGCAGGAAACCTTTGCCATACCACATCCATATTGAATAGAATGATCGATCGGACTTCCCATTGGAACTGACCTCCCTTTATTTATTTCTACGAGTACCTCTAACAACTTGAGCTTCTCTTTCACTCCGGTTCCTTCAGCTTTCTCGTCACTGGAGAATGGTAAGTGTTTTTAGAAGTTCTTGTTTGTTGTTGACATTATAATAGCATGTCTTCTTTTATTTGTCAACACTATTTTTCATTTTTCTTTTAAAATTATAATTTTAGTTGTTCTATTCTTTTTAATTTTTACAACTTATAGAAATATTATGAAAATTCAGTTATTTTCACAGAGCTTCCGATAAGCGGACGGGCTCATTTTCCGGTGCGCTTTGAACTATTTGGTAAAATGAGACTGGTACTCATAGCCCAGCCACTCCGCGATGTCCCGGATGGAGAGATCCGTTTTTTCCAGAAATTCACAGGCTTTTTCCATTCGAAGCTCGGCGATCACCTGCTGGGGCGACCGGCCTGTGTGCTTCCGGAAAATCCGATAAACCTGAGAGGGGTCCAGGCGCATGCTGTTGGCCAGCTGGGCCACGGAGATCTGGCTGCGGATATTTCGCCGGATGTAATTCATGGCCTCCTCGAAACGCGAGAACTGGCTGCTCTCGGTACTGAGGAAGCGTTCCTTTTGATTTTCCTCCGCCAGCCGCGCCATGAAAAGATAAAACTGCCCCATGATGTAGAGCACATTTTTTCCGGTCTGGCTTTCTTTATAGATGTTCTGGATGCAGTCCTCCAGAAACGTGTCCTTATCATAATGAAAGATCAGGTGCTCCCTATCCAGACCGGCTTCCTTCAGAATCTCCTCTGCTTTCCGCCCGAAAAAAGCGACCCAGCAGAGATCCCAGGGCTCCTCTTTGTCCGCCGTGTGAACGATGGTCTGACCCGGCAGGATCAGAAAGCCGTCGCCCTCTCTGAGACTATACTTCGCCGTCTCCGTCTGGTAGGTCCCGCGGCCCCGGGTAACCCAGTGGATCAGATAATAATCCCTGGTGTCTTTCCCGTGGCTGTAGTTCGCCATCGTCGAAGAAAAACCGGAATGAAAGACAACGATATCGTCGTCGCAGTCCGGTTTCTCCGGATAAATATACTGATCGTGTACAAGCATGATTTTGCTCCTTTCTGACGGAAAGGTCTCCCTTTTCCGGGTTTCCTCCATCATAAGCCAGCCCCTTGGAAAATACAAGATTTATATAAATCAATACACGCCTTGTTTATATCTTTTTCCTTTTCTTTCCGCAATAATGGAAGCAAGCATTCCGTGAAAATATATAAATCAGGAGGTACTCTCATGCCTATTTTAAATTTTGAAAACCGACTTTTCGCCCTGGAGACCACTCACATCAGCTATATTTTCGGCCTCTCCGAAAAGGGCTTCCTCGCAAACATCTACTGGGGTAAAAAAATCCCCCATGTGGAAGATTTTCTCGAAAATCCCTGTCCTTTTTCTGTGGTCAACCTCAGTGAGCCGCAGATTCTGAAGGAAGAATTTTCTGCTTTCGGGACCATGCATTTCAAGGAAACGGCCCTGAAAGTGACCTTTTCTGATCAGGTTCGGGATTTTCGCTACAGGTTAAGCGAGTGCCAGGTCGAGGACGAGCGGCTGGAGCTGATTCTTCAGGACGAATTCTATCCCTTCCGCATTCATCTTTTCTATGAGGTCTTCCCGGAGGCGGACCTCATCCGGCGCTGGAGCTCCGCGGAAAATACCGGAAGTGAGCCCATTGTCATCGAGCGCTTCTGCTCCGCCCAGTTCGGCCTTCCCGGCACCGGTTACACCTCTCTCAACTACAATGGCCGCTGGGGCGCGGAATTTCTTGAGCAGTCCGATCCCGTGACCGTCGGAAAAAAGGTCTATGAAAGCCTTTACGGCCTCACGGCCCACACAGCCAATCCCGTTTTTCTGGTGCATAAAAACGCCACGGAAACCACCGGCGACGTTTATTATGGAGCCCTCTCCTACTCCGGCAATTTCAAAGTCACCGTGGAGGCCGTCAACGCCGGTTTCACCAACATTCTCATCGGCATGAACGACACGGATTTTTCCTGGAGGCTGAATGCAGGCGAAACTTTCACCACCCCGGCGGTCTATGCGGGCTACTCGGACGGCGGTTTTGAAAAAATGACCCATACCCTTCATTCTTTTGCCCTGGAGCAGCTGATGCCCCGGGAGCTGGCAGATAAACCCCTTCCGGTTCTCTATAATTCCTGGTATTCCACCACTTTTTCTGTTCGCTGCAGCGAGCAGATCGAGCTGGCACGCCGGGCCGCCGCCATGGGCGTGGAGCTTTTCGTCGTGGACGACGGCTGGTTCATCGGAAGAAATGACGACACTGCAGGCCTTGGTGACTGGTATGTGGACCCGGAAAAATTCCCCAACGGCATGAATGAGCTCATCGACGAGGTGCACCGGCTGGGCATGAAATTCGGCCTCTGGATTGAGCCGGAGATGGTCAATCCGAAAAGCCGTCTTTTTTCAAAACATCCGGAATGGGTGCTCTCCTATCCCAACCGGGAGATCCTCATGGGCCGAAATCAGTATGAACTCGATATGGCAAACCCGGAGGTAGTGGATTATCTCATTCAGGTGCTGGATGAACTCCTCTCTGAGAACGCCATCGACTATATCAAATGGGATATGAACCGTTATCTCTCAGAGGCCGGTTCTCCCACCCGGGAGCCGCGTCAGTGGAAAGAACTTCATTTCCGCAGCACTGAAGGTGTCTACCGACTCGCTGAGGAATTGAAAAAACGCCATCCGGAGGTGGAACTGGAGGCCTGCGCTTCTGGCGGAGGCCGGGTGGATTACGGCGCGCTGGAGCGTTTCGACGAGTACTGGCCCAGCGACAACACAGATCCGCTCGACCGGCTTTTCATCCAGGAAGCTTACAGTTATTTTTATCCCGTCAAATACATGCGGGCCTGGCTCACCGATGATTTCGGCATGAACCAGCGGAAACTGCCTCTCGCTTTCAGCATGCACAGTTCCATGTGCGGCGCCCTGGGGATCGGCATCGACCTGAACCGGGCTTCCGATGAAAAACTTACGGAAATCGCCGGGTACATCGCAGACTACAAGAAGGTTCGGAATACGGTTCAGTTTGGCAGGCTCTACCGCCTCTCCTCCCTGAAAACTGCGTCCCTTCAGGCTGTTCAGTACGTTCGCGACAAGCAGTCCGCTCTCTTCTTATTTTTGGATCACGAGCGCTTCGGCGAGACCTGGCACACCGTGAAGCTTCGCGGCCTGAAAGAAAACGCTGTTTATGAATATGAGCTGGAGGGCAAAATTTTACGAAAAACCGGCGCTTATCTCATGCAGTTCGGCCTGGCGCTTCATATGAAGGGAGACTACGACAGCCGCCTCATCATTTTCACAGAAAAGGAGGCCTGAAATGATTATCAAGACCCTCTGGAAAAACCTCGACGCCCTCTCCCTGGAAAATGACGTGCTGCGGGTGATTATTCTCCCGGCTCTTGGCGGAAAGCTGGCCTCCGTTTTTCATAAAAAGAAAAATTTTGAGCTGGCTGCTCAGAATCAGGAAGCTTTTTACCGCCTGCCCCATGTGGGGGACGATTTTTCCAGGTATGATGCTTCCGGCCTGGATGATGCCTTTCCGAGTATCGATCCCTGCGAGCCGGAAACTCTGGCCGCTATTCTGCCGCCGGAGCAGGTTCCTCACAGCGCCTATCCGGACCACGGAGAAATCTGGAGCAGTTCCATGAAAAGCAGGACTTTGCCGAACCGGGTGATTCTCTCATTTACGAGTCCCCGCTTTCCTTATTTTTATCAGAAGACCATCTCCCTCTCGGGCGAAAAACTTCTGCTGGAATATGAGATCCGAAATACCGGCGAAACGCCTTTTCCCTGCCTCTGGGCCTTTCACGGGCTGGTTCGCTATGAGGAAGATATGGAATTTTTCTACAGCAGCGACGTCCAGTCCTTTGAAAATGTGCTGGACTCCCTGGAATTAGGGCCGGCAGGAGAGCATTTTTTCCTGGGGGATTCCCGTTATGATTTCACCCGTGTTCCGCCGAAGAGTTCCCGGACCATGGTGAAATATTATGTGGATCAGAAGGTGAAAAACGGCTTCTGCGGCTACCGCTACCCTTCTCAGGGCCTTCGTTGTACCTTCCGCTATGATCCGGAAAAACTACCCTATCTCGGCCTCTGGATCACTGCCGGCGGTTTCCGCGGAGACTACAATTGCGCTCTGGAGCCCGCCAATGGCTACTACGACAGCATCCCGAAAGCCGCCGAAAGCGGAAGCCTCTGTTTTCTGAAAAAAGAGGAGCCTTTTCATTTTTCCCTGGAGCTCGCTCTCACGGAAGAGTAAGTTTTCCCTTCCCATTCTCCGCTTTCCTGTGCTATACTAGTACAGTGAAAATTAAGTATCTGCTATATAAAAATCAGACAAGTCAATATGGCGGTTACTTAATATTCACTGTACTAGTGTACTGTATCATTGACATTTCGCTAAATAACTTGCCTGTTTTCCCATCGAACTGCGTTGACTTCGCTCAACGATGCCACCGCATCGCCTCGTTCAGTCGCCTTGTCGATGAAAAAACATTCTGCGTTATTTAACTGAAAGTCAATGAGACAGCACACTAGCTTCAGCATAAGCCGGGAAATCCGGCAACGGAAGGTGATGACATGCGTTTATTTGATGCCGTTTCTGCACTGAAACCACAGAAACATGAAAAAACCACAGTTTCCAGAATGACGACAATCTGGAGCCAGCAGATCGACCCGGGCAGTGTCCTGCCGGAATACCCCAGGCCGCAGTTTCGCCGGGAAAACTGGATCTGCCTTAATGGCCCCTGGGATTATACGTTTACAAAGAAGAGCAAACGGCCCGAGCGCCCGGACGGACAGATCCTTGTGCCTTTTTCTCCGGAATGTCTCCGTTCCGGCGTGAGCCGCCAGCTTCGGCCGGGGGAATACCTCTGGTATTTCCGTTTCGTCTATCTGAACGCTGTCCCGGAAAACCAGAGGCTTCTGCTCCATTTCGGAGCTGTGGATCAGCGATGCAGTGTCTGGTGGAACGGCCACCTTCTCGGAAAAAATGAAAACGGCTATCTCTCCTTTTCCTTCGATGTGACGGATTATCTTCAGGAGGGAAACAACACGCTCTGGGTGCGGGTTCAGGATGACTCGGACAGCGGCAGCCAGAGTCGGGGCAAGCAGAGCTTCAAGCCTCACGGCATGTTTTACACTGCCCAGAGCGGAATCTGGCAGACAGTCTGGATGGAATGGGTGCCGGAAAACCGTATCGAGAGCTTAAAGATCACGCCCCTTTACGATGAGAGTTCGGTCCGGCTGGAGATCACGCTGACCCAGCCCCAGAACATGGAGATCCGCATGCTCTGGAACCGGGACTCCTACTGCCATTATGTGGAAAAAGAGGACTTTCCCACTGGTCAGAGCAAATTTGTCCGGGATATTCCTCTGCCGGATTTCCGCCCCTGGAGTCCGGAGGATCCCTTCCTTTATGAAGTGCAGATCATCACCGAAACCGACACGGTCCACAGCTATTTCGCCATGCGGAAATTTTCCCTGGGACTGGACGAGAAACAGCAGCCGAAGCTTTTTCTCAACAATCAGCCCTACTTTTTCAACGGGGTTCTGGACCAGGGCTACTGGCCTGAGAGCCTCTATACAGCTCCCAGCGATGAGGCCATGATCTTCGATATCCGCTCCATGAAGGACCTGGGTTTCAATATGATCCGGAAACATGTGAAGGTGGAGCCCCTGCGCTGGTACTATCACTGCGATCGCCTGGGAATGGTGGTCTGGCAGGACATGGTCAACGGCGGCGGAAAACCGTTCCTTCCTCTGGTCTGCTACCTGCCGAATCTTTTTCCGCCTGTGACTACCCGGATTCGTGATAACCTTTACTGGTTCTTTTCCCGGACTTCCAAGAAGACCCGCCGGAAATGGGAGCAGGAGGCCATGAATCTCATCGATCACCTCTACAACGTTCCCTGCATCGGTCTCTGGGTGCTTTTCAACGAGGGTTGGGGCCAGTTCGATTCCCTGCGCCTGACGGAAAAAATCCACCTCGCAGACCCCGGCCGCCTCGTGGATCATGCCAGCGGCTGGTTCGACCAGGGTGGCGGCGATGTGAAAAGCGTACATAACTATTTCCGGCCCCTGCGGGTGCGGACAGAGCAGCGCCCCTTCATCCTCTCGGAATACGGCGGCTACTCCTGCCCCGTGGACGGCCATCTCTACTCCACAAAATTCTTCGGCTATCACACCTACAAGGACACCGCGGAATTTACCGCCGCCTGGCAGGCCCTCCAGAAAAAGATCCAGGAACTCCAGGATAAAGGCCTCGCAGGAGCCGTGTATACACAATTGTCCGACGTGGAGGAAGAGACGAATGGTTTGTATACATATGACCGGAAGGTTTGTAAGGTGGAGAGGAAATTGTAAGGCCTTCCCGCGAACAAAAAATTTTCATTAAAAAAGACCCAATAAGGAATTTGCTCGCTTATCGGGTCTTCTTTGTTTTCTTTATTCTTCGGAAGCTGTCTCCGTTTCACTTTCTGTCTCGGTTTCCGGGTTGATCATGTCTTCGTAGTAGCTGATGATCTTCTGGACATCCATTTTGCTGATCCGGGCCGGGAGATTCTGGTCGGAGAGGACGTCGTAGAGTCCGTCGTCTGCCAGATAGAACTCGGTGGTCAGTTTGGTGCCGTCAACTTTGGTGAATACCAGTTTGAAGTCCGGATCACCGCTGACTTCCGGTGCCTCGCTGGTACGTTTCTGGGCCTGCAGGCCGATGAGGTTATTGTAGAACAGGCGGAACGGGGTGGAATCCACTTCCTCGCCGTCTACCAGATAATGGTAAACGGTCCGCATCTGCTGCTCGCTCTCCGTCTCAGTTTCGGTTTCCGCCTCGCTTTCGCTCTCCGTCTCGGTCTCTGCATCATCCAGAGCACCTGCGCTGATCTTGATGGTGTCAGCTTCGGTTTCTTCCTCTGTGGAGGCTTCTGTCTCTACCGGAGCCTCTTCACTTTCCACAGTGAGAGTCTTGGTCTCGCCCTGGTAGGTGACTTCCAGGCTTTTCATGTTGGTCATGGGCACATCGTTCAGATACATGCTCACATAATCCAGAACGTCCACATTCAGGAGTTTATCCAGGGTGGATTCGGACATCGTGTAAACGCCGTTGTTGTCTGCCAGTTTCACATAGTAGTCGCCGTCGTCGTTGGTGTTTCCGATGAGAAGAGTGGTGGTCACTTCGATGGTCTTCGGCTCCTCGGTCTCGGTTTCAGTTTCGGATTCAGTCTCGGTGGCTGCCTCAGTAGTCTCTTTCTCTGATACGGCCTCCGTCGTTGCTTCCTCAGTAGCTGTCTCAGATACAGCCTCCGTCGTGGTCTCCTCAGAACCGGTCTCTGTCTCAGATGCGCTCCCGCTCTCAGATACCATTTTCGTCTCGGTAGCAGCCTCTGTCACTTCCTCGGTCTCAGCCTCAGGTTCCTCTTCGGTCTCTGCCTCTGTCTCCTCAGTCACGATCGTAACGGTCTCCGTCGGTTTATCCAAGCCATACTGGGCCAGATCGTCACCTTTGTAGTCGATGAATTTTTTGTAAGTCAGACTGGATACCGCACTGGTAAGGTCACTGGCTGCTGTAGCTCCGGCGGTCTCTTCATTGCCGTCCTGATCTTTCACGGTCCAGCTGGTTCCGCTCTCATCGGAGCTGAACTCTACGGTGCCGTCCTCTTTTTCCACCTTAATGTCACGGATATTGGTGGACTCAAGGGTCGGGAAGGAATCTGCTTTTGCCACATCATAGGGCTGCATGTTAAAAGCGTTGACGCTGCTGCTCGGCATGGTGTAAACATCTGCGCCGTCGTCTACTTTTACATAGAAATCATTGTTACTGCTGTTCTGATTACCGATGTAAAGAGTAAATGTGGTTCCGTCTGTTTTCAGAACCGTCACTTCCTGCTGCGGCTTATCCAGACCATACTCAGAAAGATCCTCCGGGCTTTCCAGTACCCGGTCAACGGTAAGGGTAGTCAGACAATTCATTTTCGTATTGACCGCACTCTCATCCAGCGGGAAATCCGGGTCCTCCTCGTAAGTCCAGGTGTCGTCGTTTTTCACATAGGTCATGGTTACGTCGCCGTTTTTTACAGTAACCTTGGAGATCTCATCCTCCGTAACAGATGCCGGCAGAGAACTTTCCTCGGTCTCCTCCGTCTCTGCTTCCTGATCTGATTTCTTCTGCTGAAGATCGATCACAAAATAAAGAACCAGAAGAACGATCAGGATCAGGACTGCAAAAAGCAGTCCCTTTCCTTTTTTCTTTTTTTTCGCTGTCATTATCTCTTTCTCCTCTTAAACCAGATGCCGCCTCCGATAACCAGGCAGAGAACCGGCAGAAGTCCGATTGTTACCATACCCCACATCCGGGCAGATGCTGCTGTCACAGTCAGATAAGAAATCTGTGTGCTCTTGCTCGGGATAGAAACGCTCTGTTCCTGATCGCACATCCAGCTTACGGAATTGGTCAGAAGTTTCACGTTGTTTCCGGAAACCATAGCATCTACCTGCTGGCTGAACAGGTTTGCGCTGGTCAGATAAACAAGCTTGGTCTCTCCGTTATCCACGGACTCGGTAACTGCAACGCCCACATCGAAAGGTCCCTCTGCGTCGCCGTCCTCTTTTTCCAGAGTGCCGTTTATATTGGTCTTTACATAAGCAGAATCAGAGGTGGTAAGAAGACTCTCGATGGTGACGGTATCTCTCCTGTCCTCAAGCTTCTCCACGGCCTGAGCCACCGGCATCAGAACGTAGGAGTTTGATTTTGCCAGCTCTCCCAAAGCGTCGGCGCTTCCGATATTCGGAACCAGATAGGTCGGGTTTCCGGAAATGTAATGCTGGCCGTCTGCCTCCAGGACAACGCCTGCCATGGTGCCGATGCCGTAGTTATTCAGAACCTTCTGAAGATTCGGCATCTCTTTGTCGCTGTAGCTGGTGATAATAATGGCTTTGCCGCCATTTTCCATGTAGGTGATCAGTTTGTCTGCTTCCTCTTCACTGAGGTCATTCTGCGGGGAGAAAAGCATGACGCTGTCTGCATCGTCGGGAACGCTCTCCTCGGTGAGGAGGTTCAGATCCTTCATCTCGATGTTTTCTTTCTCAATGGCAGATTTCATATCATCGGTCATTGTTGCCTCTTCGTGACCGGTGATTGTATACATAACCGGCAGTGAGTCTGTTGTTACATAGGAAATGGCGCTTGTAACCTGACCCTCGCCGTCGAAGCCTGTGGTCTCATACTGATAAGTCTGATAATTGATCGTGGACTCAAACATATCCGCATAGGGAATGACCTTGCTGCGGTTCTCGCCTACAACGATCAGGGAATTGCTTGCCAGATCGTCATCGGTATATTCAGATACAAAGTTCGGGTGAAGTACCGGGTCCATAGTCTCCACCTTTACATGGGAGGAAAGACCCTCGTAACGCTCCAGAAGTTTCTGAATCGTCTCGTTTTCACTTCCGCTCTCAGCGATCTGATAAATCGTCACATCCTGATCCAGGTTGCTCACCAGCTCTTTTGTGGTGTCGCCGATGGTGGAAAGCTTTGTCTGGCTTAAATCTACGTTTCTGTACTGGACCGGAAGTTTTCCGACTACCAGGTTAAATACCACTGCGATGGCCAGTACAACCACGCTGATTCCCAGGCTGTAGGAACCTTTGCGGATGTTTTTGCTGCTCCATTTCGGCAGGATATTTTTTATATTGGGCTTTTTGATACTTGGCTTTTTCATGATCTGTCTCCTCCCTTTAGCTCCATCTTCTCTTCTGGATGGACTGCACCGTGAAAAACAGGAACAGGCCAATGACCGTGAGATAATAAACCACGTTGGAAACATCCAGAATTCCGTTTGTAAAATCATCAAAATGGCTGCTCAGGTCAAAAACACTTAAAATTTTCTGTATCGCACCTTCCAGAAGTGTGGATTTCAGGAAATAAATCGCTGCCAGAACTCCCTCACCAACGATGCCGATAATCACAGCCAGGAAGGTATTTTTTACAACAGAATAAATGACAACTGCCACACCAAGGATCAGTACCGCGATAATCATGAAAGAGGTAGCTGCGGTCTGGCTTAAAATGCTGGTCAGGCTGTTCATCATGTAGCAGATAAACAGAGCGCCGAAGGTGATAACTGCTGCAATGACCGGGCTCTCTGTCAGGGAAGACAGGAAAAGACCGATGGCGATGTTAGAGCAGCCCAGGAGGAAAAATCCCAGGATTGCCGTGTAGGACATCGGCATGGAAACCTCACCGTAAGCTCTCATGATCAGCGGATACAGGCAGATAATCAATACCGGAATAGCGAAAATGGCAACCATTCCGAGGAATTTTCCAACCACAATCTCCGTCACAGACAGTGGAGAAGTCAGAAGCAGCTGGTCTGTTTTCTGACGCTGCTCTTCTGCCAGAGCTCTCATGGTCAGGATCGGTGTCACGATCAGGAAAATAAAGTTTACTGCGGAAAGCGTATAACCGAAAATGGGATAAGCCATATTCATATGATACGCGGTGAAATAAATGCCTGTCACCAGAAGCATAAATGCGATAAATACATAGCCGGACATGGAAGTCAGATATGCCCGGATCTCTTTTTTACAAATGGTACTCATTCTTGACCACCCTCCCTGTTATCTTCTTCCTGTGTTTCCGGTTCTTCGGAAGCATCGTCGTCCATCAGGCTCTGAATGGCCTCTGCGTCGCTGGAAGCTCCGGTATTATTCGCTGACGCGTTATCCTGGGAAGTCAGCTCAAGGAAGATATCCTCCAGAGAAACATGGGTGTTCTCCATACGAAGGATCGGGCACTGGTTCTCCGCGCAGGCGTAGAAAATCTTTTCCCGGATGTCCTCGTTTCCTTCGGTTTTCACATTGACCTGAACCAGGCCGTTTTCGTTGGAGGTGAAGTTCTTCTCGGCAATCTCCGGAATGGCGTTCAGCATTCCCTCGACTTCAGTCCGGCTGCCCTTGATGGTAAGCTCCAGAGTATTTTCACCCTCCATCAGTTTTGCCAGGTTCTCCGGGGTATCGCTGGCTACCAGATGACCATGGGAAATGATCATGACGTAATCGCAGACAGCACTTACCTCAGAAAGAATATGGGAACTTAAAATAACCGTATGTTTTTTGCTCAGGCTCTTGATCAGGTCACGGATCTCTATGATCTGTTTCGGGTCCAGGCCCACCGTCGGCTCATCCAGAATGATAACCTCCGGATATCCCATCAATGCCTGGGCCAGACCGGTTCTCTGTTTATAACCTTTTGACAGGTTCTTGATCAGACGGTCTTTCATATGGGTCAGCTGAACGGTATCCATGATGTCGGCGATCATGTTCTCCCTGTCTTTTTTCGGTACCTTTTTCAGCTCAGCTGCCAGTCTCAGGTACTCGATGACTGTCATATCCATGTAAAGAGGCGGCTGCTCCGGCAGATAACCGATGTCTTTCTTTGCCTCCTCCGGCTCCTCCAGAATGTCATGGCCGTTGATCACTACCGTTCCTTCTGTGGATGCAATGTAGCCGGTGATCATATTCATGGTTGTAGATTTTCCTGCTCCGTTGGGGCCCAGGAAACCATAGATCTGACCTTCTTCCACCTGAAAGCTCAGATGGTCTACCGCTGTATGATCTCCATACCTTTTCGTCAGATTCTTAACTTCTATCACGGTTCTTCCTCCTTTTTTTGCCTGTCCAGTGCTCGTGCGCCGGACTCCAGCACAAATATATTCTAAAATAAGAAAACTTTGTGTTCATTTGGGGGAAAGATTGTGATTTTTTTTTGATAACTTTTTGAAAATTGTGTGAACGCGGGACACAAAAAAGCCCCCGGCCATGAACCTCTCTCATGCCGGGGGACAATTTCTCATTTTCTCTTATTTTCTGTTGTAATTGATCAGGCAGCCTTTGAGGATGATCTCGCGCTCGTCATCGGTGAGCTCGTCCATTTTCAGGGTGATCTCTTTCAGGCCGTCGCCTGCAACGTAGCAGGTGAACTCGCCGGCTTTGTTCTCGATGGCTTCGCGGATGCCCGGAAGGAAGAGGTAATCGCCGTTCTTGAAAGGAAGCTCGCCCTCGTCGATGAGGAAGGGAAGCATACCCCAGTTGATCAGGTTGGAGCGGTAACGTTTGGTAGCGTACTCGTTGGCGATGTTTGCCCAGCCACCCAAAACCTTCTGGCAGGAAGCCGCCTGCTCTCTGGCGGAACCGTCGCCGGGTTTTACAGCGAAAATGGTGGAACCAACGCCCACGTTTGTCTTATCTACATCCGGATATTTCTCATGGATGGCCTTGAATACCGGTTTGAGCTCCGGAAGAGCTTCGCCCGGACAGTTTCCTGCCTCGATGGCCTTCTGTGCGGCCTGTACCTCTTTTGCCCGGCCAACATAAGCCGGATCTTTTCTGGAGAGGGTGAACTCTGCCAGGCCCAGCGGGTTGGAACGATAGGAAGAAGTCTCTCCGGAGGGGATCAGCTCATCGGTGGTCGTTACCGGATCGTGGATCTCAGATACCACTTTCAGGATCATATTTTCCGGAAGAGCGGACATTTTCGGCCAGTCCTTGATGTTCGGGCCAAAATGGATCTCCTCATTCGGGTCTGCTACGCCGTGGCTGTCGAAGACGCGGTTCGCATAGATATTGCTGTCGAAATGATAGGTCGGTCCGGTGTATTCCACATCCAGATCGGTGGCTGCTGTCAGATAACCTTTGTTTGCTGCTGTTGCCGCGATGGAACGGGCATCCATAAGAGCCACGGAAGCAATCTGACCATTCTGAAGCTTACTTCCCTCACGGTTCGGGAAGTTTCTGGTAGAGTGACGAATGCTGAAGGCATTGTTGGCCGGTGTGTCGCCTGCGCCGAAGCAGGGACCGCAGAAGGCCGTCTTCACGATAGCGCCGGTCTCCATAAGCTCTGCCAGTCTGCCGTTTCTGGCAAGCTCCATGTAAATCGGGGTGCTGGCCGGATAAACACTCAAAGTAAACTCGTCACAGCCGATGCTGCGGCCTTTCAGGATATCTGCTGCCGCGCAGATATTTTCAAAACCGCCGCCTGCACAGCCTGCGATGATTCCCTGATCCACATAGAGTTTTCCGTCCCGGACTTTGTCTTTCAGTGTGAAGTCTACGGCTCCGCCCAAGGACACTTTCGCACGTTTTTCTACATCTGCAAGGATATCGTCCAGGTTCCGGTTCAGCTCATCGATGGTATAGGTGTTGCTGGGATGGAAGGGCATGGCGATCATCGGACGGATCTCACTTAAGTTCACCTCAACCACGCCATCATAGTAAGCGATCTTGCCCGGTTTCAGCTCTTTGTATGCAGAGGTTCTTCCATGGATCCGGTAAAATTCCTTGATCTCTTCATCTGTCTGCCAGATGGAGGACAGGCAGGTGGTCTCAGTGGTCATAACGTCCACGCCGATACGGAAATCAGCACTCAGCTTGGACACGCCCGGGCCCACAAACTCCATAACTTTATTTTTCACATAGCCTTTGGCAAAGACTGCGCCGATAATGGCCAGAGCCACATCCTGAGGACCGACACCCTTTGCCGGCTCGCCGGTCAGATAGATGGCAACCACGCCGGGCATATTGATATCGTAGGTCTGACAGAGCAGCTGCTTTACCAGCTCCGGTCCGCCCTCGCCCATGGCCATGGTTCCCAGCGCGCCGTAACGGGTATGGGAATCGGAGCCCAGAATCATCTTTCCGCTCTCTGCCAACATCTCACGGGCAAACTGGTGGATAACTGCCTGATGAGGGGGCACATAAATTCCACCGTACTTTTTCGCACAGGTCAGACCAAACATGTGGTCATCCTCGTTGATGGTTCCGCCCACGGCACAAAGGCTGTTATGACAGTTGGTCAGCACATAGGGGATCGGGAATTTCTCCAGCCCTGACGCTCTGGCCGTCTGGATGATTCCTACATAAGTAATATCATGAGAAGTCAGTTTATCAAACTTGATCTTCAGTTTTTCCATATTTCCGGATGTATTGTGATTTTTCAGAATACGATAGGCAATGGTATTTTCCGCTGCCTCTTCCCGGCTCAACGTGTCTTTTCCAAGCATGTTGCGAAGAATCAGTTTTGCATCCCCGGAATCTTCCACCAACTCCGTGCCGTTTACCAGATAGGCACCTGTGTCATATAATTTAATCATGCATCTATCCTCCATTTCTGAACGCTTTTCCTGGCGTTCACTGGGCTTTCAGGTTCTATATTTTTTCTGATAATTCACATTATAACGGTGCAGTGATGAGATTGCAAGGAAAAATACGGGAGGTGGGAAATGAGCACAAAGAAAAGAGGATATGATCTTGAGCTTTAATCATATCCTCTTTCAATGATGATTCTCCATTGGAAGATACCTCTTTTCTTTTATTTGTGATGCTTTTTACAATCTGCTTTTTAAAATAATTGAAAACTTAGTATTTCGGTGGTCCGTACCGTCCTTTCTTTGAAATTTGGGGTCCTGTCACTTATCTTCTTATCTGAATGTTGGAAAGATAAATGAATGACTACTGTTTCACTGGAATCTCCTCCTTACTGGAATCGCCTTTCGTTTGATTTCCTGTTTGTTTTGTTGTCTTAATTATAGCCTTCTGTCTCTATTTTGTCAAGCATTATTTTAAAAATATTTTTTCTTTCTATTTATCGTATTATTTAAATAAAATTTTCTAATTATTTATCCAGCTATAAAAAGACCGGATCTCCTCCACGCAAAGGAAATCCGGTCTGATTCTCTTATGCTCTTACTTTTGCCAACATCACTTTCACTGGCCCCTCGCCCGGAACGATCCGATACTCTTTCACATCTGCAGGAATAATAAAAGTTTCTGCATAATGCACTTCAAAAGGAGCAAAGCTTCCGTCCGTGCTTTCAATGTAGGCATTTTTTCCTTCCACAAGGTTTCCCACGTTCACGGAATCCCCACAGGAAACGATGCAGGGACTTTCCAGAGAATAACGGAAGGTATCGATGGGTTCGCGGACCTGAAGGCCGGTTCTCTCGACAAGGCAGCCCTTTTCTACAGATACGATCTCATCCTGATGGATCAGATTTTCCTCTATCCAGGGAGTAGTACGCTCCCACTGGATGTTTTTCAGCCCATGTTCAATATGAACCGGCCGCGGGATGCCATCCAGACCAACACGCCCCCAGTCCCACAGCTTAAAAGTAAAGATATAGGGAGTGGCACTGATCTCCAGCACCATGGTATTCTTACCGGAGCAATGGATCGTCCCTGCCGGGATCAGCACATGATCATGCTTTTTCACCGGAATCTTATTCACATATTCTTCCGCCGGAAATGCAATCTCACCTTTTTCCGCTTTTCTCAGATCATCCGCCATCTTTTCACGATCCACATTTTCCTTCAGCCCCAGATAAACATAAGTGTCCTCATCCGCATCCAGAAAATAATAGCTTTCATCCTGGGTATAATGCATGCCGAAGGTATCCTGGATATATTCTGTCAGAGGATGTACCTGCAAGGACAGGTTACCGCCGCCCATGGTATCCAGAAAATCAAAACGGATCGGGAATTCCGCTCCGTATCTGCCGTATACCCTTTCGCCCAGAAGTTCCTTTGGGCAGTAGAGTGTCACATTCATGGCCGGAGTCTTCACCGTGATATCTCCAAACTGCATGTTGACACAGTTTTCCTCCGGTACTCCATCAAAGCTCCAGGCCAGATTTTCCTTCTCCTGACCAACGCCAAAATTCTCCTGCATCCAGTGCCCGCCCCAGACGCCGGGATCAAAATACGGCTCCAGACGGAACGGCGCCTTTGCAAACTGCCTGAGTCCATCCCGGAAAGCCTCGCCTGTCACCAGCTTCGGATGATCCTTTTCTTCCGTCTCCAGCACATAATCAAAGGTATCGTATCGCTCTTTTTTATAGCGGTCTGCCAGTCTCCATTCAATGAAAAATCCGATCTTATACTTTGTCAGAGTCGGCGCATCTGCATTGGATAAATTCCAGTTTCCCATACCTGCACGGTAACGGAGCTGAATTTCCCATCTCGTGATATCGCAGTAGACATATAGGTCTCCCCGAGCGATCAGACCGGCTCCCATACCCACAAGAACGGTCATACCGTCGGAAGCTTCCACCTCTTTTTTCATAGCTTCCAGCTTTTCGCTGTCATAGAAATCTTTCAGTTTTTTGTGGCAGATAACGCCGAAAACACGGTCATCCGTGATATAGTCTCCAAACTCTTTCAGCCGTTCTTCTTCTGATTTCCGGCAGGTTTCCATATCCAGGATATGGTCGGCTCCCAGGGAAGCGGCCAGTTTTAGGACCTCTTCCTTTCTCACGCCCGGGTATAGATCAAAGACCACGAGAACGCGGCCCTGTTTTTTTCTCTTTTCTGCTTCTTTTCGGAGTTCCTCCGCAGCCGAATCATAGTTTTCCCAGATCTCTGAATCATGTCCCCCGATCTTCTTGACCGGATGCGGATTGTAATTGTGATACTTATTTCTCATGCTTATCCCCTTTTCTGCTTTCTCATAGGTACACGAATATCTTTCCGAAAAATAAATTGCCGGGGGACTGCATTTTTATCTTTCCTAAAGATCTACCGTATATTTATAGCGATTTCCCGGATAATAGCAAATCGAATATTCAAAAACTTCATTTTCCGGAAGATAGGTTTTTCTTACCCGCTTAAATACCGGCATCGCCGGACCGATTTCAAGAAATGCCTGTACTTCTTCTGATGGAAGCGCCGCCTCCAGCGTATCTTTTCCTTTTTCAATGACAATCTGGTAGGTATCCTTCAGAAATTTATACAGAGATTTCATATAATATTTTTCATCCAGCGGCAGTTCCACCACACATTTCAGATAAGTGATGGTATAGACCAGCGGACTTCCCTGAACATTCCTCACCCGAGTAAGCCGGTAACAGAAATCTGTTTTCGGTATTTCCAGAGCCATAGCTACCCGGGTGGACGGAGTGATTTTTTCCATCTTGCAGTAAGAAGTATTCATCGTGATATTATGCTGCTTCATCTCATCAGTAAAGCTGATCACACTCTTCATATGCTCATCAATCTTCTCATAGGTAACTTCCGTCCCGATTCCCCTTCTGCTCATGATATAGCCAGCCTGGGACAGGGCTGTCATTGCCTGACGAATCGTCACTCTGGACACCTGATACTCTTCCATCAGCATATTTTCTGTAGGAAAACTGTCTCCCTTATTATATTTTCCATGCTCAATATCTGTTCTCAGGATTGTTTCCACCTGTGAATACAGCGGCGGAGCTCCTTTTTCTCTGTTCAGAATCATATCCATCCCTCCGGTTTTTCTTAAAAAAGCAGGCCTTGCATCGCTCTTAATGAAGTATTTTCTTCCATTATAAGTGTTATGCTGCGCTCTTTACAAGCCTTTTCAAGCTTTTCTCCAAAGTATGGAAAACTTTTTGTGATCTGACCGCCAAGGATCAATGCCTGCGGTTTAAAACTGTCCAGGAACGGCAAAATCCCTTCATACAGGATTTTACCAAATTCCCGGTATACCTTCAGGGCTCCTGGATTCTTTTCACTGCAAAGCTCTGAAAGTCTTTTTCCATCCATTTCTTCCCCCATGATCTCTCTGCTGAGTCTTTTCAGACCTCTTACTGAGAGATAATCATCCAGGATGGAATCCCGGAAAGCGGAATTATAAATCCAGCCGTTTTCCGGTACTGCCTCCGTTTTTTTCTTAAGAGCCTCACCATTTTCAAGAAAGGCGGAGCCGGCTCCTGTTCCGATGCAAAGACAGAGAACCTTTTCCTGCTGTTTCTTCATTCCGAAGCGGTAAACGCCTCTGGCAAAGGCTTCCACATCATGCCGGAAAAGGATTTTTACTCTCTCCAGTTTCCGGCTTCTTTTTCGTAATTCTTCCGGAATTCTCATTCCGTAGATCTGATCGTATTTGTTCAGCCCCCTCATCAGGCTGATGCCCTGTTCATAATCAAAAGGCCCAGGGAAAGCCATGCCGATTCCTTCCAGTTTTTCTTTTGGGAAGCCCCCGCCAAGATCAGAAATGATGTGGCAGAAATTTTCAAAGATCGTATCCGGATTTTCCCCGGCTTTCGCCTGAAAGTTTCTGATGCCACCCAACAAAGCCCCAGAGACATCGAAAACGCCTCCCTTAATTTCTGTTCCGCCGACGTCCAGCATGATAAAGATCGACATGGTTTTTCACCTCTATTCTGTATATCCAGTCAAAATTCCTTCATTTTCTGCCTGGCAGCGGCGGAAGGTATCGTGAATCTCTTCTCCTTCTTCCACATCCAGGATATAACGGAACTCATAGAAACCGCCCAGATCAACTTTAAAGTTTGTTTCCCAGAAGTTGTTCATGGGCCAGGAGTAAACTTCTGACTGGTTCCGCTTGGTATCTTTTCCATTGCAAAGGTTGATTCTTTTTGCTTCCAATCCGCCAAGACTGATGAGAGGAGCATCCTTCGTGATGATGCTGACCGTTTTCTCTTTGGATGTCCATGCCACTCCGTTCTGAATGAGATAGAAATCCTGGCAGGTTCCAGGCAGCTGATCGATACCAGGACGGATCACACAACCTGTCTTATCAATGTAAAACTCGCTGCCATCGCCTGCTGTGAACGGAAGACTTATGTAAAGATTTTCCGGCTCCCAGCGGCTGGTCTTATGGATTCTCACTGTTGCCTCAATCTTGGGCATATGTTTATAAACCTTGAGGAAGATATCATAAAGTCTTGTGCCTTTCAGCTCGTAGCTCAGTTCCAACGCACAATAAACAGCTCCGTTTTCCACAATCTTTCTGTTTTTCAACTGACTGAAAGAGCGAATCGTTCCTTTGCTCTTTCTGTTACGTCCCATGCGTCTTCTTACCTCACAGGCAGACACTCCGTCCATCGGTGTGATTTCATATACGCCAGAAAAAGCGGCTGTGCCTTTTTCTTTTATCAAATCAGATCCATCCTTTTTCCAGATGATCTTCTTGATGCCGTTCCCATCTGTCTCAATATGGAAATCATCCGTATCGATAACGTCCTCATCTAACCGGTTATTCGAATCTTGAAGGATATCTTCCACACCTTCAGCTCCAACATGTGCATAGTTCTGAATCGTAAAATACGGTTTCTCCTTTCTGGTGATCTCCGCAATAAATTTCTCATGAGGCTTCATGGAAACTTCAAGCTCCACCTGAAGAGCTCTTGCAATCTGCTTTAACTGGCTGGGAATAATTTCCCCGGTCTCCGTATTCCGAACTACTAAATCCATTCTGGAAGCATCAAAGGGTTTACCATCTATGTACTCCCAGAACTCAATGTAAATATAGGCATTGGTATGCAGCACCTCGTCATGCGGATTGATGATCACATAGCGCTGCGGTTTGTCCTGACGAATGCTGACTTCACCTTCCTGTGCCATAAGAATATCCAGATTTCTGGAAATATCCGTATTTGCATTGATGGCATATGCGTCTTTCTTAAGCTCCAGAGAACCTACCATACTGTCCCAGGGCTCAGAAACGCTGGAGGAATAGCCCCAGGTATGCTCTGCGTACATCATCAGTTCTTCTCTTGCCTTTTCTTTGAGTTCTGCGGAACCTCTTGTTCCCTCGGGATCCATTTTCTCACAGAGACTGTATTTTCTTTCGGCATCCAGATAGAGTTTTACCGGATGCGGGGTAGAACCGATACCATCTGCCCACCAGTCCGTGAAATCTCCTCTGTATACAGGAATATCTTTTGCCTGTTTTTCTACTTCCTGGAAAAACTGCTCTAGAGTCACCATCTGGAAATGGATCTTTCCTTTATAATATTCATTCAGTTTATTGACACGGCGGGCGATCTCTTTGCTTGGCGGCGCATTGTCTGTGATGGCTCCGGATACCATGAAGGGAACCATGCTGTAAGGATATTTCTCATCCTCAAGATTATGCAGATACCGTTCAATTCTGGTATGAAGCGCTGCTTCCTCTGCCGCCTCTTCATCCTCCACATCATAGAAAAGTTTGCTGTTGATATGGTCATAAAGTTCGTCGCGAATCGTATAAGCACTGCCGCTATGAGGTGAAAAGAACATTTCATTTCCAAGATGATAATGATCCCCATTCCACATCAGGACACGGTTTCCGGAAGGACCTTCCCAGTAGTAAGGAAGCGTCTTATGATAGTTCGGGAACATTCCGTGATGGGGATGCAGAGCGGTGTAAAAATAGCGGACTCCGTGATTATACAGAGCATCTGCATAGCCCCAGGCAAGACCATTGATATCTGCGCTCATTCCCGCTACGATGGGATGACCTGTCTTCTTACCATATGCCTGCATTTTATCCAGAGAATCGTTTAACACCGGAGCGCTTACCAGCTCTGTCATGTTCAGGTAATTTCCGCTCAGACCAATCTCTCCGCTTCTTACATAAGCCTCAAATTTCTTTTTCAGCTCCTCATCTGCCATCTGGTAGAAATTTTCGATCTGCCAGTGGTTCTCACACTGCCATACAAAGCCATCGCAGCCAGTCGTTTTTCCACTGTGGATATCATCCAGAATCTCAATCGCCTGACGGATAAAATCATAATGATAACGCATGATTTTCTCCTGGCGCTCTGTATAGCCGATATCCGTATGTGAATGGTGGATCAAATAAACATTCCACATTTTTTCCATGGTTTTCTCTCCTTCTCGTATGATTATTTTCCTGTGTAAGCAAAACCTGCTTCAAAGTTATCCTGTAAAACAAAGAACAAAACAATCGTCGGTATGGATGCCAGCAGACAAGCGGTAAACAGAGATGGAACATCTCCTATGCTCATCATGGAAATACTTGCCATAACCGGACGCACATTTGTAGATTTTGTAAATGTAAGACCAAACATCAGGTCATTCCAACACCAGGTAAACTGGGATAAAAATACAATAGAAATCGGTGCTTTTGCCATAGGCGTCAAAATATGTACCAGTACCTGCCAGTTTGTCGCTCCATCCATCTTTGCCGATTCGCAGATTTCAGAAGAAATTCCCATCAGGAAGTTTCTCAGCACAAACATGGCAAAGGGAATACTGATGGCACAGTAAAACAGGATCATTCCGAACTTGGTATTATAAAGGCCAGTCTTATAATAGCCTCTATAGATTGGGATCAAATAAACCTGAAACGGAAAGATTGTTCCACTGTAAATAAACAGAAACCAGAACATCTTATGTTTGATTCTCAGATGAGTCAAACCATATGCAGCCAGCAGAGAAAAGAATACTGCCAGAACAGCTCCGCCTACCGCATATAACAAACTGGATCCCATATAAACAAACAGTTTATTTGCCACCACGTTTTTAAAGTTATCTACGACTGCAAAACTATGCGGAAGCTGCCAAAAATTTCCCATATTGTATTCCTGCTTTGTTTTAAAAATATTCAATACCACAAAAATGATGGGTGCAAGCCATACAAGTCCGAGGATTGACAGAACTACATTGCATATCATTTGCTGACGTTTACTTATTTTTAGCATCGTATACTCAATCCTCCTTAAATGTTCCTTTGATATTGAAATAGGAAATGATCAAAATAACTATGGTCAGAATAATCGCGATCGCAGCACCGCTTCCCAACCGGTTATAGATAAATGACTCCTGATACATGGTAAGTGCCAGGGTCTCAGATGTCCGATAAGGACCACCCTTTGTCATAACCCAGATGGAATCAAATACCTTAAAGCTATTTACCAGGGACATCAACAGTACAACGATAATGGTCGGTCGCAGCAACGGTAAAATAACTTTGGTGTATAATGTAAGCCCGCCAGCGCCATCAATCATAGATGCCTCCACCGGTGTATAGTCCATGTTTCTTAAACCAGATATAAACAACAGCATATTTAAGCCGATTCCCTGCCAAATTCCTGTCATGATCATAATAAACGTATTGACATTGGGAATGGACAGCCAGTCTCTCATTAAAGAAGGCGATATCCATTTTCCAGCCAGATAGGGGAGACCATAGGTAGAAAGCAGAGTCGTCATAATCATTCCGCCTACCGTTGCTGATAAAGCTGTCGGGAAATAAAAAACATTTTTATAAAATTTAAGGAAGGAACTCCTTGTGATCAAAATTGCAAATAATAAGGGTAAGACAACCTGTGTTACCAGGGAACATACAACCCAGATAATCGTATTTCGTACAGAAATCAAAAAATTGGCATCACAGAAAAGATTTTTATAGTTATTCAAGCCAACAAAAATTTTTTCTGAAAAACCATCCCATTCAAAAAAGCTCAAATAAAAGGTATATAAAATAGATGATACAAAAAAGATCCCAACAAACGCTGCTGCTGGCAAGATGTATAAATAATCTGTTAAATAATTCTTTTTTCTTTTTTTAGTCATATTCATTCTCAGCGTCCTCTTTGTTAAACACATGGTCCGTACTCTGGCCAGTTCAGCTGTTTCAATACAGCAGGCCATGAAAACCCGTGGCCTGCTGTTTTTTTATTTATTTTGCAAAAATTTCATCTGCCTTTGTCTGAATAGTGCTTAATACTTCATCCACGCCAGCATCGCCCAGCTCAAATTTCATCAGCTCGTCCAGAGCAACGTCTCTTACATCTGACGGAGTATTCTCATAGTAGCGGAGCATCATGGAGTAGTTGTCAGAATCTGTTGTGTAAGCAACCATCTGGTTTACACACTCGTTATCAACTGTTACCTGACTGCTGCATAAGAAACCGGTGATATCTGTGAAGACAGTCTGATTTTCTTTGGTGAACCAGCTCTTCAAAGCTTCGATAGCTGCGTCTTTGTCCTTGCTGGTGCTTGATACACAAAGCGGAGCAATTTCATAGAATACAATCTTCTTTGCGCCATCTACAGAAGGAAGTACGAAGGTTCCCAGATCTTCTTTGGAATCCAGTCCATAATCATTTACAATGGTAGTTGCCTCATAGTTCGGCTCAAGCTCCATAGCTACGCTGCCGGTTGCAACACTCTTAGCCATATCAACGTTGGTCATCGGTGCGGAGAAATATCCTTTGTCCAGCATATCTTTCCACTGATTCATAACTTCTACTACCTTCTCATCGGTATAAGCGATAGAACCATCGCAAACGCCTTCATAGAGAGCCGGATCATAAGCGGCCAGCATAGCCTGGAACCAGATGAAGCCTGCCCAGGAATCGCTCTTTAATGCGATAGGGGTAACACCGTTATCAAGAAGAGTCTGGCATACGGTCAGGAACTCATCAAAGGTCTGGGGTTCTTCAAGACCATACTGATTGAAAATATCTTTGTTATAAATAATGGTGTTGTAAATGATACTGTAAGGAACACCATAAATCTTTCCATCAAAGGTCAAAGAATCGGCTACATCTGCGGATACGCCATTGGGAATTACATACTCATCCCAGAAATCAGTCATATCTTCTACAAGGCCTTCTTTTACCAGAGTCTCCAGCTGAGAGCCGCTCCACCAGGTAAATAATCCCGGAGCATCCTCGGTGCGGATGGACTGCTGCATTGCGGTCTGATAAGAAGCCGTGTCCGGATATGCAATAAGTTCTACATCGATTCCACTTAAGTCTTTGATACTCTCCTGCATCTGATCCAGTTTGCTCTGATCAGTATTAGCCATTTTATCGTTCCAGAACTCCGTCTTCCCTGTAGTTTCTGCTGCTGCAATGTTCATTCCAGGGATTGTACTGCCCAGCATAGCGGTACAAAGTGCCAAGCTTACAAGTTTTTTCATACTTTTCATTACTAAATCCTCCTCCAGAGAAATAAAATTGTGATGCTTCTTTCTGATTTCGACCCCCGCATCACGAAGTTAATTATTGTAACTTTATAATATACTAACGACAGGATTTTTCAAGAGGATTGGACAAAATAATTGATTTTCATGATTTTCAATAAAACATTTTGTGTGATTTGCCCTATATCTTCCCTATAATTCTGGGGGAGATATGTGCTGAAAATAATATAGAAAAAACCGGATCCCCTCCACTCAGAGAGAACCCGGCCTGGTTTTCTTATATCTTACCTTTGTCACATCATCTTATTTCTTCCCCAATTTTCCTCAGTAGAACGCCGCTGGTATCGCCGCTATGGCACCAGTAAAAGATTCCTCCGATTCCTTCCTCTTTCACATATCTGCACTTGCAGGCCAGAGAGCGCTCATCGTCGTAACTGATAAAGGTGGAACCGTTAAACAGGAAGGGCGCTTTCGCTTCGTCATCCCAGTAAGAGACATAACCATTTTTATCGATGTATTTTTCTGCAAGTTCGTCATAATTCGGACCATAGCCGCCGCCTTTTTCTGTATACTGCAGAAAACCGTGATAACGGTCTTTGACATTCTCCCATTTTCTGGAGTAGAAAGCAGCTCCCATCAGCAACATCTCTTTCGGAAAACCAGCCTGATGGAACAGTCTCAGCGCCTGATCGCAGCTATTGCGGAAGATATCTCCGGTGGAAGAATAGAGAGCCGTATGATGACCGGACAACGCATGAAAACCGCATTTCAGGTCATAGGTCATCAGGCATACATAATCAAGTATTTTTGCAAGCTTGTCCACCTCAATGCTTTCAATATAATAGAGATCAGCGCCTGCAGCAATCGAAACGATTCCGCCGCCTGCGGCATCCATCCCTTTCCTTGCAGCCTCACACAGCAGCGTAAAATTCTCACGGTCTGCCGGTGAACAATTCATTCCGTTGGAAGGCACGCAGGGGTATTCCCAGTCAAAATCCACGCCATCAAAGCCGCTCTCTGCCACCAGTTTGCGGCAGGCTTCCGTCAGATTCCCACGAAGCTCTTCCGATGCGCTCACTACAGTGAAGGCATCGGGCTCTTCCGGTACAATGGATAAAACGATCTTAATGTCCGGATTCCATTCCCTGACCTGTTTCATCTGCTTCAAAAACGGATGATAGTCAAAAACCAGTTCGCCGTTCATCGTCAGATGGCCGAAAGCCACATTGATGTGTGTCAGAATCTTTGCTTCTTCTTCCTTTACAATTGAATCTTCAATTACATAACCTAAAACTTTCTGCATCATTCTAAATCCTCCATTCAAATCTGTCATTACTTTCATCATGATCTTTTCTTCTTTATGCTATCTCATTATATGGTATGCTTCTCCCTGAGTAATCACCTGCACGCTTACTTCCGGACCTTCTTCGCCTCCAAAGGTACAGCCAAAGCTGAAACTGTCTTTCCCTTTTACCAGCGGACAGCTTCCTGTATATTCCGCTTTTCCCTGGCGGTTAAAATTCCGGTCCGTCACCCAGGCTTCCTCGCCGTCAAAGAGCAGATACTGGCCTCCTTTAACGGTCGCATCAAATTTTATGAGGCCTTTCTTTGTGTAAAACTGTACCTTTTCGATAAAGCCGTAGCCTTCCACTCTCATCTGGAATTTCAGAGGCTGCTCCTCAAAACAGTTCTCAAAATACCAGTCGGCTCCCCCTAGCTGTCCCGGCTGCATCTCCAGAAGATCGCAGACAAAGGGCTGGCTGACCGCCATGGGATAAAGTTCAAAATGATGATCGTCCACCTTCTTCAGATGCCATTCCGTCTCTGGTTTCCGAAGTTCTTCTTTCAGCTCGTCAGGAAAACGGTTCTCAAACCGGAGCAGTTCCCAGTTTTTGATAGCTTCCAGAAGTATATCAATATTTCCAAGGGAATCCAATACATTTTCAGAAATGGACATGGAAAAACCGGCGTCAAAGCCTGCCGCTTCCGACAGGGCCCATTCGATATCCATCAATGTGCTTGCCTCAAACCGGCGGTTCGCCTTTCGGATCAGAAACCAGCCCAGCATTTTCGGGAACAGATTTTTTTCAAAAAACTTCTGATTTTTGATCCTGCCTTCCACCTGACCTGTCCGCATGCTTTTTCCCCAGGGTTCGCCCCAGTTCATGCGCGTATTCATATGCCAGAGGAAGTGATGCAGCCTCGACGCATCGTTCAGGACCAGATGATCAAACTGTTCATAACAGCGCATGGCAAAACGGTTTACGGCATATTCACCCTCTCCCGTCCATTCGCAGCCTTCCTGACCATCAAAAGAAATCTGATTCAGACCTGTTTTATTGAAGAGTTCTGCGATCCGGTCTGAAAACTCGTCCTGAAGATCGATATCCGGAAACAGCGTCTGATAAGGATAATCTGTCAGTTTATATACTTCTGCCCCCTTTGGATGCCCTGCCGCCGTCGTACCAAAAGCTCCTCTGGTGCAGCCTGTCAAAAGTATGCCTTTCTCCTGATCTGGTTTACATTCCTGATACTGAAGCAGTTCATCCCCAATCCGGAAGCTGTTCAGCGTGGCTGCATAGGCAAAGCCTTTTAATTCATCGATCCGGAGCTCTGTTTCTTCTGCACTGATCTCTTCCAGAAGTTTCACCGGCACCATGGTTTTCAACCGTTTGTCCGGAATCGGAGTCACATAAGAATCATTGGTTTTGGTGAAGTTTGTCAGCGTGTGGAGTCCTGTTTTCACTCTCTGAGCTTCTGCTTTTTCCACACACTCCTTCAAAGACGTATCTCCCTGAGGAAACTGGTCCTTCCGGAGTTCAAAATGCCCCCAGGTATCAAAGGGTTCCGGATGATAGAGATAAGAAAAGCCTCCTTTTTTTGCATAAGCGAGCATTTTATCGATATTATCCACGCCAAACTCGCTGATCATGTAGGAGCAGACCGCTTTTCTGGAGGTCTTCAGCCATTCACCATCAAGCATCGGATGCGGAAGCCCCTCGCCCATTTCTATTTCTCCGATCACCGCAAGAGCCGCTTCCTTTTCACAGGCAAAAAGAGCAAAGCTGCAGCCTTTGATATCCGCATCGTCTCTTTCAAGCTTCGGAGCCGGAATACAGTTTTCCGCATAGCATACGGTCTTTATTCTGTCCCGGCGCCTGTTCTCACAATATAACTGCAGAACGCTTCCAAAAGGCATATCGTAAGCTGCTGCCATGGAAAAATCCAAGGCAGAAACGGTCAGTTCCGACGTCGGTGTTTCTTTTCTGTAAATCACCTGATCTTTCAGTTCATAAGGAAAACCTGCAAGAGTTTTCACATTCAAAGCCTGGATTCCTATCGCTGCCATTCCCCCCTGAACGACACCGATAACATCTCCGACCACTTCATTCAGGCTTGTCACGATAGGTCCTATTTCCAGAAAATCAAAAGAATCCGGGCACTCCAGAACGGTAAAAACCGTATATGTTTCTTTTTCTGTCACCTGCATGACCAGAGGTTCTTCCGTTTTTTCCCAGTGATAAAGAATCCGCTCCTTTTCCCGGTCCACCAGACGAATCCCGACTTCCTTTCCATCCCGGAAAGCCCGTATCAGCCAGGAAAACTGTCCTTTCGGAAAAATTGATCCGTCTCTGAAAGACAGCTCTTCAATCTGTCCGTTTCCTAAAAGTTTCAGTTCGCCTTCTCCAATTCTTATCTTCATCTTTTTCCACCTTTTATTCAGTCAGATTCCGGATTTTAGAAATTTCTTTCCTTTTAAAAAGACGGCGTGACAGAATCCACGCCGTCTTTTATTTTTTTTATTATTCGGCTTTCACTGCACCTTTATATTCAAGATACTGATCCAGACCTAATTTGTCAAGCTGTTCCAGATAGCCATCCCAGTCTGCATTGATATCAGACTGACCTGCAACCCATTTTGCCTGGCACTGGGTAATGCCTTGATGGAAGCTTCCAGTTCTGCGATCTCTTCCGAATGCTCCAGATCCGGCCACTGATCCGGTACACATTTTTCAGTCAGATACGGCTCATACATGGAATCTCTGTACTCTGTCTCGTTATAAACAGGTTCTAATTCTTCTTTGACCTTAAAGCCTTCCGGAATGTATTTCGGCAGTGACTGCGGCCACAGGTTACCCCAGTCATTTCTTTCCTGCACCTCCTGAGATTCTTTCGTTATATCGATCTTGGTGTAGGAACCGTCTTCCTGTTTGAACAGTACCTCATCCAGCACGCCATTCTGGAACATCACAGAGTTGTCCAGCTCAAAGAAGTTGTCCCACCAGCGGCAGATCATTTCCGGATGCTCTGCATTATCCGTGATAACCACCTGATTCTTCAGTACCGTAAGTATCTCTCTGCCATACCGGGTTCTCAACACCTTCGCTCTTTAATACAGGAAGCGGAGTCCAGTCCGGCATTACCGTTACATCCTGCTGCACAATATCGCCCATACATGATGCACACACCGTACAGATCCTGTCCGCCTTTGCTCTTCCAGGTAGCGGCGTCCTGTGTAAAGAGTTCCGGATCGATCAGACCCTCTGCATACAGGCTTGCCAGATATTCCATTCCCTTTTTGTATGCCTCGGAAGTTGCTCCGAAGACAAGCTGATCGCCATTCATGGTAAAACCGTTTTCATCGATAGAGCAGCCAAAATATCCTGCCAGATACCCGAGATGCAGGTTGTCCGGAGAACCGGACAGCGGCAGTGCAACACTGAAAAAGAATTTTCCATGCCCGCAGCCATCCAGTTCTGCCGCCTCATACAGTTCCTCCGAAATATTCTGCTGGAAGAATGTCCGTGCTACAATCATGTTATAAACACTCAACGCTCCCGGGATGATCAGAGACCACATGGTGTCCAGAAGTCCTGTTTTCTGTACCACCAGGTACATGGGGATCATTCCGCCGCTGAGGAACATTGTGATCATGTAAAAGATCGTCACCGGTTTCTTCAGGAAAAATTTCTTTCTGGAGAGCGCATATGCCGTCGGAAGCGTTACCGCCAGATTGAGCATTGTTCCGCAAAAGGTATAGAAAAGAGAATTCAGAAAGCTTCTTATAATCCTGCTGTCCTTGAAAACCTCCGCGTATCCTTTAAAGTTCAGACCGATGGGATAAAAGATCACCTTACCTCCCGCCACCGCTTTCGGATCGGAAACGGACGAAATAATGATAAAATATAATGGATAGGCTACAATGATAAAGATAAGAGTCAGGATGATAAAAAGCACTGCATCAAAGATGACATCTTCTCTTGATCTTCTGATTTTTTTCGTGTGCATACGATCTTCCTCCTCTTACCACAGACTGTTTCCTGAGAGCTTGTCTGCTATCTTGTTTACTATAACCAAAAGAACCGCATTGACCAGGGAGTTGAAAAGACCGATCGCCGTGGAATACGACAGGTTGTTGTCTACCAGACCCACCTGATATACATAAGTGGAGATCACCTGGGATACTCCCTTATTCAGATCATTCTGCAGAAGGAATACCTTCTCAAAACCTACGGAAAGAATACTTCCACAGCTCATGATCAACAGAACGGTCGCCGTCGGCATGATACCCGGCAGGTCGATATAGCGGATCAGCTGAAACTTGCTTGCTCCGTCGCAGATCGCCGCTTCGTGAAGTTCCGAACTGATTCCTGCCAGAGCCGCAAAATAAATTACGGAAGACCAGCCCATGCCCTGCCATACGCCGGACCATACATAAATGTGACGCCATAGCTTCTCTTCCGCCATAAAATTCACCGCATTGCCGCCCAGCGCCTTGATCACATGATTGATGATACCAACCGATGGGGAAAGAAACAGGATCAGCATACCGCACATAACAACGGTCGAAATAAAGTTCGGTGCATAAGTAACGGTCTGAATCACCTTTCTGTCCATCATTTCCGCAAGCTTCCGGTCCAGATACCGACAGTCTGTCAGATCTGTGAAGTTCAGATAGTTTGCTGACAGGCCGATATTTCCGGAACGCACTTCCGCCCAGAAATCCTTCTTTTCTTCCTCTGAGGCCCTTTTCAGGAACTGTTCCACACAATACCAGGTTTCGCAGTTCCATTTCAGATCCTTCTGCATGGTCTGCTTTTCCAGTCCCTCCTTGATCAGGGCGGCAGCCCTGCGGATATTGTGGACCTGATTAAAGATCACCTGCTCCTGAAGATCTGTATAACCTACGTCCGTGTGGGAATGGTGTACGATGTAAACATCCTTGATTTTCTGTCCCATCTTCTTTTTTCTCCTTTTGTGATATAATCTGGCATAGCCGTTCAGAACATCAGCGAAATGAAAAATCAGATTCTGAACGTCCTGAACAGTTACAAACAATAGCGATTTACGCAGGTAAATCAGCAGATTTCGAGTAAAACAGTTAGGAGCTTCCCATGGATAAAACCAGCCTGATCATCCAGAACAGACTACATGAAGCAACCGTCAGTCTGGAACGTGCGCATCTGATCTATTGTGACGAGAACTGGAAGTGTGATTATTCCGTTCCGCCTTTTTCTAGTATCGGTCTGATCCTGCAGGGAGAGGGCGTTATCTGTATTGACAAAAAACCCATTCACCCGACAGCCGGCCAGCTATACTTGCTTCCTTCCAATACACTGCAGACCTTTTCAACATCTGCATCCGATCCTTATCACAAATATTTCTGCCATTTTGAGATCAGCTGTCATGAAACAGATCTCTTCGAACTGATCCATCTTCCGCTCTGTGTTGACAGCCCTGACCCGGAGAAATCAGAGGTCTTGTTCTGCGAAATGATCGATGCTCTCAACGGAAATGACATTTTTTCTGCCCTGAAAGCCAAACAGGCGCTTTTGAATCTCCTCTGTCCAATGCCATTCTCTATGTGCAGAATCATCTCTCCGAACAGATCACCGTCTCGGAAATGGCTCAGGCCGTCAGTTATCATGTCAGCCACTTCACTCAGCTCTTCCAGAAGCAGATGGGCATTTCCCCCGGGCAGTTCATTCAGAAGAAAAAATCCGATACGGCTGCCCAGCTTCTCACATCCACGGATCTGCCGGTCGCTGAGATCGCAGACTCTCTGGGATTCAGTAATCCCTTTTATTTTTCCAGCTTTTTCAAAAAGCAGACCGGAATGACACCATCAGCCTATCGAACGATCTACCTCCGCACTTATCTGCAGTAAAAAACCTCCTGTGTCAAAACATAACACAGGAGGTTTTTTTCATACATGCAGTATTCTTTTGTAAATATATAATTTTCTACGATTTTCTGCCTGCGGCAGGGTTTTAAAGCCTGCTCTTCTCCAGGCGGCTCACACAGTCCTCAGTATTCCTGATTCTCCATATACTTCATATAATTCACTACCATCAGAGCAATCTTGAAAGTCAGGGCGTCATCAAATTTGCGGATATCGAGACCGGTGCTCTTCTGAAGCTTCTCCAGACGGTACACCAGAGTGTTTCGGTGCACATAGAGCTGTCTGGATGTCTCGGAAACGTTCAGATTATTCTCAAAGAACTTGTTGATCGTAGTCAGTGTCTCTTCATCCAGAGAGTCCGGAATGTTGTCGCCGAAAACCTCATGCATGAACATCTCACAGAGAGAAATGGGCAGCTGATAGATCAGACGGCCGATTCCAAGAGTATTGTATGCAATGATCCGTTTCTCTGCGTAAAAAATCTTGCCTACATCCAGAGCCATTTTGGCTTCTTTATAAGATTTGGAGACCTGTTTGATCTCGCTTACAATGGTACCATAGGAGATCCGTACCGTGGCCATGGCCTCGGAGTTCAGCATATCCTTCATCATATTGGCAACCTGCTCCACTTCCTCATAGTCCTCGTCCTCGCGAAGCTCGTGGATCAGGATGATGCTGCGTTCATCCACAGCGGTGATAAAATCTTTGGTGCGGGTGGCAAACAGTGTTTTCAAAAGCTCTCTGGCATTCAGATCTTTCTCTTGTTTGGTCTCGATCATGTAAACAACCCGGCGTGCTTCCACCTCAATGTGAAGCTTTTTCGCCCGGTTGTAAATATCCACCAGAAGAAGATTGTCCAGAAGCAGATTCTGAATAAAGTTATTTTTGTCAAAACGTTCTTTGTATGCAACGATCAGATTCTGAATCTCACTGACTGCTACTTTTCCGATCATATAGGCATCTTCGCTGGAACCTCTTGCCACAAGTATGTATTCCACAACCTGATCATCAAAAATCTTGAAAAAATGATAGCCCTGGATCACCTGGCTGTCTGCTGCTGAATCATTAAAGAGACGAACCATATCCGTAGAAATATCATCTCCGTTAAAGGTAGAAACCACGGTTCTTCCTTCCGGATCAAACACACACAGATCAATTCTGGTTATGGAGCGAAGTTCATCAATCGCATTCTGTAGTACCTGGCTGGAAATCATTGTCCCACTTCCTCTCTTTCATTCACGAAAAATAACTACTTACAGTATACTAAAACCCTCCGGGCGGTGCAAGTGAAAATTTTGTCAGCTTCTTCCCACTTTTTTTGCCCGCTTCACCCGATACATGTTTTCATCCGCACTTTTCGATTAATTCCTTCCTCCCGGCTGTCATATTCCACCACACCATAGCTGAAGCTCATGGTAAAATCCTCTTTTGAAGCTTCCTTCAGACTTTTCTGTATTTTTTCCAATTTCCCACAGAAAGGTCTTTGGAATATTCCAGCATCTCCTCAACAGTCCGTTCCAATACCTGAAGTCCCCGTCCCAGTTTCTGGTATGGTTCGTCCAGCTTTGTGATATCCAGCGTCTGAATCTCCTTGTCATAAAGGATACTCCGTAAATACTCAAATAAAAGTTCACAGTTCTTATCTTCCATAAGCTGCACCTTTATTCCTTTATTTCTGCCCGGAAACCGGCATCCTGAAAGACCTGAATCTGTGTTTCCTTTCCAAACTGGCGGATCAGCTGTTCCCGGATGGAATACTCCAGCAGTCGGTATATTGTCACCGGAATGTCCTTTCCCAGGTTTCCTCTGGAACCGTCCGCATAATTCATAAAATCCGCCAGCTCCAGCTCCTTTTTATTTTCCAGAAAAACATTATCCCGCATCTCTTTCATACCGCCTCAACTCTATAACTCTTTCGTAAATTCAACTTTTAAAGTCAATTTTTGGCTAACGAAATAATATATCTACTATTATTAAAACACACTTTGTAATCTCTTGCAAGGAAAAGAATCATACTTACAGGTTTATGTTCATAAAAAAGAGCCGCAAGCGGCTCTTTTTTACCCGAATCCATGCGCAGGCTTCCTTCCGTCGGAGTTTTTTATCTGATAGAAAATCCGGAGAAATTTCCTGGAGGTCGTCTTTTTTATTCAAATTGTGCCCGGTATAGGGATGCATAAAATCCATTTTTTTCCATCAGGGTTTTATGAGTCCCCTGTTCAACAATCCTGCCTTCATTCACCACCAAAATCAAATTCGCATTGCGGATAGTGGAAAGTCTATGGGCAATAACAAAGCAGGTCTTATCACGCATCAGGGTGCGCATGGCTTCCTGGATCAGCATTTCTGTCTGAAGATCCACATTGGAGGTTGCCTCATCCAGAATCAACAGATGAGCCGGCTGCAGCATGGCACGGGCAATGGTCATCAGCTGTTTCTGTCCCTTGGAGATATTGACACCATCCTCTGTGATGACGGTATCATAGCCATGGGGCAGACGCATGATCATTCCGTGAATGTGCGCCGCCTTTGCCGCGGCAATCACTGCCTCTCTGGTGGCATCGGGATTACCATAGGCAATATTGTCATGTATGGTTCCATTGAAGAGCCAGGTATCCTGAAGCACCATGGAGAAAGAGCCTCTCAGGCTTTTTCGTGTCACCTGATAGATGGATTGGCCATCAATCAGGATCTCCCCACTTTGAGGATCATAAAACCGCATGAGAAGATTTACAATGGTCGTCTTTCCCGCACCGGTAGGTCCCACAATGGCGATCATATTTCCCGGTTCTGCCGTCAGATTGATGTTCTTTAGAATCATTTTCTCAGAATCATAGCCGAAATCCACATGTTTTAAGTCTACCTCTCCCTTTTCTACCTGAAGAGGAAATGCTCCCTGTACATCCGCCGTCTCCTCCTCTTCATTTAACAGCTCAAATACCCGCTCAGCTGCCGCAAGAGCAGACTGTAACTCACTGAAAATATTGGCCGCCTCATTGATGGGGCCGGAAAATTTCCGGGAATAGAGTACGAAGGAGGAGATATTGCCAAGGGTAATTGCTCCATTTAAATACATCAATGCCCCAAAAATACTGATCAGCGTCAGGGAAAGATTGTTAATAAAGTTCACAGAGGGGCCGGTACTGCTGGCATAGTACTCTGCCTTGTAATAGCTATTCACTGCATCCTCGTTTTTCTCATCAAAACGTGTCAGCGCATCCTCCTCCCGATGGTAAGCGCGAATCGTCTTTTGTCCGGAAATATACTCTTCCGCAAAACCGTTCAGTGCTCCCAGGCACTTGGAACGATTGTGATACAGGGGGCGTACCCGGCTGGTCATAAAACGAGTAAACAGCACCGACAGCGGAACCGTAACTACAAAAACCAGCACCAGAAGAGGAGAGATCTTGATCATCATGACCAAAGCTCCCACTATAGTAATAATACTCGTCAAAATCTGCACCAGGTCATTGGAAAGAGAGGTATTCACCGTGTCAATATCATAACTGATTCGGCTTAAAAGCTCTCCTATCTGGTGGGTATCAAAGTACTTCACAGGCAAGTGCATCAGTTTGTAAAAAAGATCCCCACGCATCAACCGTACCGTACGCTGGCTGATCCGCAGCACGATCTGTGGTACCAGGTATGCCAATGCGGCAGATGCCACATAAAAAACAATCATCTGCAGGGCATAATAATAAACTGTCTGAAAATCTACCTGCCCTTTTCCCCCTGAAGCTGCATCGATGGCGCGCCCGCACAAGGCAGGTCCTATCAGTTGGAACACATTTCCCACAATGCTTAAGACAAGTGCAAGAATCAGCAGCGGTGCACTGTGAAGCATATATTGGCCTAACATAGACAGGGTTCGGGAAGTATTCCGGGGCTTTTGTAGACTTCCATTTCGAGGTTGTAACGCTCCTGCCATTATTCCTCACCTCCTGTCTGGATTTTCGCAATCTGTTGATACAGGGAACAGGTTTCCATCAATTCTTCATGGAAGCCCAGTCCTGCCACTCTGCCCTCATCCAGCACTAAAATCTGATCTGCATTTCGCACAGAACTTACCCTCTGTGCTACCAGAATCACTGTAATATCCGGGTATTCCCTTCGGATGGCATTTCTCAAGGCCGCATCCGTCTGATAATCCAACGCACTGGAGGAATCATCCAAAATCAGGATATTCGGCTTTCCAGCCAGAGCTCTTGCAATCAATAACCGCTGCTTTTGTCCGCCGGATAAATTTGCTGCCTTTGCATGAACTGGATGACGATATCCCTCCTCCGTATCCAGAATAAAGGGCTCTGCCTGGGCGCAGCGTGCAGCACGCAGAATGTCTTCCTCAGAAAGTCCCCGCCCAATATCAATGTTATCATAAATCGTCCCGATGAAAAAGGAATCGGATTGAAACGCCACTCCAAACAGGGAGTGAAGCTTCTCCTCCTCCATGGCGTTAATATTTTTTCCTTCTATATAAATAGCCCCAGAATCCACCGGATAAAACCTCTGCAAAAGCTGGATCAGTGTGGTTTTGCCGCTGCCGGTAGCTCCGATAACTCCCAATACCTGACCCTTCTTCAGATGAAAAGAAATATGTTCCAACGTATAGCCATTGGCAGGCTGTGCATAGGAAAAACATACATCATCAAATACCACGCCTTCTTTTATAGGAGATTCTATCGATGCTCCTGCCGGCCTTTCCTCCGGCAAATTCATCACCTCAGCAATACGGTTTGCCGAAGCTGTGGCCTGGGAAAGCATGACAAACATTTTGTTCACTGACATCATGGCATTCAGGATGATGGTAAAGTAAGTAAGAAAAGCAATGATGCTTCCCGGTTTTGTCACTCCCTGGTTAACCCAGTAAGCACCACAGACCACCACCGCAGTTAAGCCTAAATTTAATACCAGCTGCATCATAGGATCTGTAGCTGCCATAACCGTATCTGCATGAATCTGACTGTTTGAGAGACGTTCACTGTCCTTTTGGAATCTGGCGCACTCATAATCCCCCTTAGACAACGCACGGATGACACGAATACCTGTGACACTATCCCGCACGGTCCGTATCATGCCATCCACATTTTGCTGTACACTCGCATACAACGTAATTCCTTTTCCGGAAATCAAAATGACTCCTGCGGCCAGGAAAGGAATGGTAGCAAGCAATACCAGGCTTAGCCGTATATCCAGAAGCATGGTCACAAAGATTCCTCCCACAAGCAAAATCGGCGCCCGCACCCCCAAACGCTGGATGCGCCCTAGCGTCTGATTCACATGATAGGTGTCTGTGGTCAGTCGGGAGATCAGACTGGGAATGGTCACTTCGTCCAGCTGCCTTGCAGAAAGATGTTCGATCTTTTCATATAAATCATGACGGATCCGCCGTGTGGCATCCCTGGATACCGCAGAAGCTCTCCGGTTGGCAATTACATTTCCCAGAAGGGCAATCACCGCGCAGGCAGCCATAGCGATTCCCCATAAAAAGATAGCTCCCCGGTCTCCTGTGGGAACCACTTCATCAATCATGTGTGCCAAAATCCACGGAATCGCCAGATCCATCACCGTTCCCGCCAATTTAATGAGAAACCCGATCAGCATCCGCAGATATAAGGGTTTTATATATTCTAAAATTTTCTTCAATTCAATCCTCCCGGATGCATCTCTGTAAAGCTACTTTATCCTCTGTTTTTCATTTTTTATGATACCAAAATGCCAGTGTGCGGTATCCTTTGCTTTCCATATCATGATGCCGTACACCCATCCGATAAAGAAAAAGTGCCACCCGGAAAAATCCGGATGGCACTGAAAGTACTTTTATGAATATTAGTTGGTGATAACAAGCTCGGTCTCTTTGTCGAAGACATGAATCTTCTCAGCATCCAGAGCAAATTTAACAGTATCACCGGTTCTAGCAGTTGTACGCGGATCTACACGGGCAGTTACGTTAGCACCCTCTACATCGAAGTACAGGAATACTTCTGCACCAAGCAGCTCGTATACACGGATGGTGGACTCGATAACAGTCTCAGGAGACTTCTTCAGCCACTCGTCAGAATCATGTACATCCTCAGGACGGATACCAAGAATAACGGTCTTTCCGTTGTAGCCACCGTCGATGAGTTTCTTAGCTTTTGCCGGAGCAAGTTTGATGGAATGGTTGCCTACCTGCAGAGCAACATCGTTGCCGCTTACTTTAACGGTAGCATCCAGGAAGTTCATCTGCGGAGAACCGATGAATCCAGCTACGAACAGGTTGCACGGATTGTTGTAAAGGTTCTGCGGGGAATCTACCTGCTGAACAACACCATCTTTCATAACTACGATTCTGGTACCAAGGGTCATAGCCTCTGTCTGGTCATGAGTAACGTAGATGATGGTTGCGCCCAGTCTCTGATGCAGTTTGGAAATCTCAATACGCATCTGTACACGAAGTTTTGCATCCAGGTTTGACAGCGGCTCATCCATCAGGAATACCTTAGGATCACGAACGATAGCACGTCCCATAGCAACTCGCTGTCTCTGACCACCGGACAGAGCCTTCGGTTTACGATCAAGCAGTTTCTCCAGGTCAAGGATCTTAGCTGCCTCTTTTACCATTTTGTCGATCTGGTCCTTCGGAACTTTTCTCAGTTTCAGACCAAATGCCATGTTATCATATACGGTCATATGCGGATACAGAGCGTAGTTCTGGAATACCATTGCGATATCTCTGTCTTTCGGCTCTACATCGTTTACAACTCTGTCACCGATCTTAAGGGTACCGCTGGTGATCTCCTCAAGACCTGCGATCATACGAAGAGTGGTGGATTTACCACATCCGGAAGGTCCTACAAAGATGATAAACTCTTTATCTTCAATTTCCAGGTTAAAGTCTTTTACTGCTTCAAAACCATTCGGGTAAGTTTTGTTGATGTGCTGCAGTGATAAGCTAGCCATTTCTTCATCCTCCTAATTCATAAAAGTAACTTGCAGTTCCTCTCTGTTAGTAACTACAACGTTTACTGACTGAAAATAGTATACTAAATTATGTCCGTTTCTTCCATACCCGAAACCACCAAAGTTTGTCCGGCGACCTTGTGAGTTCTGCCAGTCTCATTAAGGAATTTTTAAGTTTCTGGGCAATGTGCCGAAGATTTTTTGTTTTTATATACAATTTAACCAGCAAGTATAAATTTTAATACTGCAACAAACAAAAGCGCTCATTTACACTGTCTTCCGTACGGAGACGCTTTAGATACGCCCCTTGTATTTTTCAGTTCCATCCTGTATACTAATACCGCAAATATTGAGAGACGGTAACAGACACCGCAGCACCAGAAGGACTTGATTATGAATTACATCGTTTTTGACCTGGAATGGAACCAGTGCCCCGGAGGAAAAGAAAAAGAGAATAAGAAGCTTCCCTTTGAGATCATTCAGATCGGAGCCGTCAAACTGGACGACCAGTGGGAAGAATGCGGACAGTTTCAGGAAAAGATCCGGCCCAGGGTCTACCACAGCTTCCACCGCCATACCCAGGAAGTCCTGCATATGGATATGAAGGCTTTCCGCAAGGCCCGGCCTTTTTATGAGGTGATTCCTTCCTTTCTGGAATGGTGCGGCCCCATGGAGGACGCCGTTTTCTGTTCCTGGGGTCCTCAGGATCTTCTCGAGCTTCAGCGGAACATGCGCTTTTACCATATAAAAAATCCCTTCCCGTTTCCCCTCTATTACCTGGATATCCAGAAGATTTTCAGTCTCCAGAGGGAGGACGGCCGTTCCCGGAAAAATCTCCAGTCCGTCGTCGATGCCCTGGAGCTTCCCAAGGATCAGCCCTTCCATGAAGCGCTGGGAGACGCCTCATATACCGCCGGAATCCTTCAGACTCTGGATAAAGAACAGGCTCTCAAATACTTTTCCGTGGACTACTACCGCACGCCCCAGAGCCGGAAGGAAGAGTTTCAAATCCGCTATGAGACCTATCAGAAATTCGTCTCCAAACCTTTCCGCACCAAGACCGATGCCATGCGGGACCGGAAGGTGGCCGCCACCCGCTGCTATATCTGCGGGAAGCCCGCCCGGAAAAAGATCCGCTGGTTCACCGGAAATTCCAAAAATTATTACTGCCTGGCCCGCTGCGAGGAACACGGCTGGCTCAAGGGAAAAAACCGCATGAAAAAAACGGAAAACGGAGATTTTTTCTGCGTAAAGACCTTAAAGCTCGTCTCCGATGCGGAGGCCGAGACCATCATACAGAAAAAAGAAGCCCTGAAACAAAAACAGAAACGCTGCAGAAAAGAGGAATGAGCCTCTGTCCGCAGCGTTTTTTTACATTCGTTTGAAATTTTCCGTCAATTCTTCCATTTCCGTCAGAAGACAATCCACCCTGCCGAAAAAGGCATCGTTTTTTCCCGAGTCTCCCAAGGACTCTCTGATCTCCTCCAGCGTGTTCTCCAAAAGCAGGATCCGCTTCTTCCCATTGTCGTCCTTTCCCAGAAGGAAACGGCTCCGCTGATCGTCCTTTACCGTCCGTTTCGGCTTCTCGCCGATATAGCGGTAGGTGATGGAGGGCGACGCATGATTGAAAAGATTCTGGAGATAAAAAATATCCCCCGTCGCTTTATAGTAATTCCAGGCGAAGGTCTTTCGCATCGTGCTGCTTCCCACAGGCGGCAGCCCCAGCTCCTCTCCCACCCGCTTCATCACCCGGCAGGCGTGTTCCTTGGAAAGAGGCCCCTTCGATCCGTTCCTCCCCGGAAAAAGCCAGGCCTTCGGGTCTTTTCCCTCCGTATAAACGAGGATTTCCCGCTGAAGATTCTCAGGGATCTTGAAAATCCGGCGGATAGTTTTCTTTCCGATGTTCAGCTCCAGGACTTCCTTTTCCCAGACATCTTCGTTCCGAAGTCCCAGAATATCCGGCATCTTCAACCCGGTGCCAAGACCGATCTCAAACAAAACGTAATACTTTTCACCGGCCGCTTTCAGGCCATTCTCAAATTTCTGCAGAGTCTCTTTGTCCTTGATCGGTGACACCCAGCTCATAACTCATTTCCTCCTACTTCTGGTCTTCCTCCTGGGACACCGGTTCTTCTTCCACATGCATTTCTCTGGCCTCTTCCACGGCCTGCTGCCGTTCCAGACGGTCTTTTTCGATCTCTGCCCGGAGCTCTGCCTCGATCTCGCTCACGGGCTTGCTGTCGATGCTCTTCTCAATACGAATTCGTTCTTCCCGCTCTTTTTTCCGCTGCTTTCGGATCTTCTGGGCTTTGGAATTTCTGGCCCAGGCGATTCCCAGGATCGGAATAAGGATAAGCAGGAGGATCAGTCCCACAACTGCCGCCATGATGTCATGCTCGTTGATCCAGTCGATGAGCCAGAGGATCTTATCTTTCAGCCAGGTAAACTTCTCCGGAAGAGTCCTGAAAAATTCTCCGATGGCTTTTCCGGCAGTTTTTCCAAAGGCCGTTGTCTTTCTCACAGCCATCTGGACCATGCCTTTGACACCGGGCTCGGTCTCCTCGATGATCTCCGTGTAATTCACGGGAACCGTACTGGGGGTGGGCACATCGAAGGAAAAGGAATTGTAGGAAAGGGAGGTGTTTCCCACCTGCCAGCCATTATAGCTGTAAATCAATCCGCCGGAACCGTCGCCCTTTCGCTCCACAGCGGAAGCCTCCGCCGTCTTCGGAATTGTCACCGTCACTTCGCTCGGACCGCTCACCAGAGTTTCATCCATCGCCTCCGTACGAAGAGCTGAAAGCTCGCCTAAGTTGTCCATTCCGATGAGTTGGGACCGGGTCACGGTGCTCTCGTTGGCAGGTACGGTCACATTCTGGAAGTTTTCAAAGGCATAATCCAGCATGGCGTGGCTCTCACTGTAAGCCTTGTCTTTTCCATTTACATGAAGCTCCACACAGATCAGCGTGCGGCCATCCTTCTTTGCATAGCTTACAAGCGTATTCAGGGCATCGCTCGTAAAACCGGTCTTTCCTCCAAAACAGCCTTCGTAATAATACTCGGCATCCTTCTGGATCATCTGGTTGTGATTATACCAGTAGCGCTCCTCATCCACCTTGTTGGTCTTCGGACAGGTATAATTGGTTGTTCCGGCAATCTTCTGGAAGGTCGGATGCTTCAGGGCCGCCTGCGTGATCAGTGCCATATCTCTCGCACAGGTATAATGCTCTTCGTTCTGAAGTCCATGCGGATTCGTAAAATGCGTGTTGACACAGCCAAGCTCCGCTGCTTTCGCATTCATCAGATCCGCAAAGCCACTGATACTGCCGCCGACTGTTTCCGCAATACCGTTTGCAACATCGTTTGCAGATTCCAGCATCAGTCCGTAGAGCGCCCGGCGCATGCTTAAGACTTCACCTACCTGGATGCCTACATGGCTGCTGCCTTCCTCCAGATTATAAACTGCGTTTTCTGAAAATTGGATCTTACTGTCCAGCTTCCCGCTTTCGATCGCTACCAGTGCCGTCATGATCTTGGTTATGCTGGCAGGGTATTCCTTTTTGTCCATATTTTTGCTGTACAGAAAAGCCCCTGTATCCGCATCCATGACGACTGCGGCTTCCGCTTCGATCTGCGGACCCTGCGGCCAGCCGGAGATCTCATTGGATTCCACAGTCCAGTAATAGGATTCCGGGATGTACTCGGTCTCTTCTCCACTGTCCTCTGCTGTATCCTCCCCCGTATCGTCATAAGTTTCCGTATATTCTGAATCTTCCGCTGCAAGGGACGGGCACACCGGCACAGCCGCGGAAAGAATCAGGGCTGCCGCCAGCGTGCGGATCAGCCATAGTTTTTTCTTCCTCATTCTTCTTTCTCCATGTTCTGCGGCTCCTGCCTGTCAAAAGACATCCGGAAAACCGCATCGCCAGTTTCTGTTTCTCTCGCATCATTATATTATAGAGGTTCTTTTTTTTCAAGGACTGATTCTCTGCCGTCAGGCTCACATAAAAAAGACAGCCTCAACGATTCCAGAAGCTTTTCTCCATGAGAAAATTTTCTGAAAACCCTGAAACTGTCTTATGATCACCTGGCGTTACTTACGATTTTATAATAAATCCTTGCAGTGACGGTATAGACAAGGAAATAGACCAGAGCAAAAACGGCTACCGTAAGACCGATGCACAGGCTGAAAAGTTTTATATTGTAGGCTGAAAACAGTGCCATCATCTTCACCAGAACTTTGAAGGCCATTGCCATATGAAGGCCTGCTGCCCCAAGAGGCAGGAAAAACACCAGCAGCACCTGCGTCCGGATGGTTTTTTTCACCTCAGCCTGGCTAAGGCCAATGTCCTGCATAATGACAAAACGTTTCCGGTCATCGTAGCCTTCCGTTACCTGTTTATAATAAATGATGAGTACGGTTGCCAGAAGAAAGATCATACCAAGGAAAAAGCCGATAAAGAGAATCGTTCCATACTCCTGAAAGAGATATTCTTCTTCCTCCGTCCGGTTCTGGAACGTGGAAATATAGGCCCACTCCGACGCTTTCTCTGTTTCCCAGGAACTGCGGAACTTCTCCAGAAACTCTTCTGCCGGTTCCTGCTTACCGGAAATATCAAAGTACCAGTTCCAGCCCAGGAAGTACATTGCACCCGGACCTTCTCCCTCCTCAAGACCATAATATGTTTCAAAATTCTTCCCGAGACTTTCCGTCAGCTTTTCCATTTCCTCTATTCCCGGAAGGAGCACCTGCACCCGTTTTTTTATTCCGCTGTACCGGCTGGCAACGGCAGTTTCCACAGGCTCCTCCAGCCGTTTTCCCTTTATGGAATAGTCCCCGAAAAGCAGTGTTTCTCCCGGTATCAGTCCCTCTTCCGACTCATAGAAGGCTGCCACGTCATCCGGAAGCTCTGTTTTCTTCCCGGTATTCGCTTCATAATCCTCCCGGAGCAGGTACTGGACGTACACCAGGTTTTCGTAATCGTTCGTATCTGCCAGGTCGCCCATTTCTGCCTCATAACCATCTTTTCCCTTTCGGTATACCATATTGCATCTGGTATAAGACAGCATATTTTCCACTCTGGAGCCATTCTCCTCCATCTGTGCCTCCACAAGCTTCTTCACATCTGAGGTTGTATCCTGATATGTTTCCGGCTTCAGGTCTTCCGAATAATGCATCTGCAGAAAATATTCTCTCGGATATTCTTCCCGGACCCCTTCACCCACACCGCTGAAAATACAAAGGCTCGCCCCGATGGTGACCATGACCATTGTGGAAAGGATACAGATCCCGGCCAGTCCTGCCGCATTCTGCTTCATCCGGTAAAGCATGCCGGAAACAGAAATAAAACTGGACGGACGGTAATAAAAACACTCCCTCTTTTTCATCCATTTCAGCAATGCAATGCTTCCTGCCATAAAAAGTCCATAGGTACCAATGATGACCAGAAGAGCCGCTGCAAAAAACCACAGCATGGCTTCCATGGGACTTTCTACTTTCTGTGCGATCACATACCCGCCGGTCAGAGCAGCCACACCGATCAGGGCTGCCAGACCATGAACCTTCGGTTCCCTCTCTCCCTGACTCTCACTTTTGAGAAGCTCGACCGGTCTGGTCCGGATGACAGCGACGATATCATACAAAAGCACCAGACAAAACAAAATGCCAAACAGGGTCAGAGTCTCTATTACGGCTCCGCGCGGGATCACCATCGTAAGATCTGCCTCCATCCGGATCATTTTATAAAAGATCAGGAAAAACAGCTGAGAAAACAAAGCTCCTCCGGAAATCCCAAAAACCAGGCTGAAAACAGCTACCAGAAGGATCTCAACGCTCATCAGTCTGACCAGATGACGTTTTTCCATTCCAAGAACATTGTAGAGGCCAAATTCCTTTTTTCTCTGTTTCATAACGAAACTGTTCACATAGAAAAGAATGACCAGAGAAAATATACCCGTTATCGGTGTACTGATCCCCAAAAGAGAACTCATCATTCTTTTCCCTTTCATACCGGAAATATCCACCATATCACAGAGAGAACCCTGAATGTAAAAAAGTGCCGTCATGACAGAGGCCGCCAGAAGATACGGAAGATAGATATTCCTGTTTTTCCGGATATTTCCCCAGGCCATTTTCAGATAAAAACCCTTATTCATGACTGTTTCCTCCTGTTGTGAGCAGTGTCAGTGTATCTGAGATCTTCTGATACATCGCCTCTCTTTGAAGTTCACCACGATAGATCTGATGAAACACAGTGCCGTCTTTGATAAAAAGTACCCGGCCTGCATGACTGGCCGCCTTGATGCTGTGCGTCACCATAAGAATCGTCTGCCCCTTCCGGTTGATCTCTTCAAAAACAGCCAGAAGACTGTCGGTTGAACGGGAATCCAGCGCCCCTGTCGGTTCATCTGCGAGGATCAGATCCGGCTTCGTGATAAGAGCTCTGGCCACCGCTGCCCTCTGTTTCTGGCCACCGGAAACCTCATAGGGATATTTTTCCAGGATCCCGGAGATCCCAAGCATCTCTGCCAGAGGCGTCAATCTCTTTTTCATCTCCGCCACCGGCGTTTTTGCAAGCACCAGCGGAAGAAAAATATTGTCTTTTATGGAAAAGGTATCCAGAAGGTTAAAATCCTGGAAAACAAAGCCAAGCTTTTCCCGCCTCCAGGCAGCAAGCCTGGATTCCGGGATTGCCGAAAGCCTGGTCCCGTTCAAAAGAACCTCTCCGCTGCTTGGTCTATCCAGCGATGCCAGAATGTTAAGGAGTGTGGTTTTTCCGGAACCGGATTCTCCCATGATCGCCACATACTCTCCCTTTTCCACGGAAAAATTCACATCGGTAAGCGCCTGTACCCTGGCGCCTCCCAGACGGGTCGTATATATTTTTTTCAGATGATGTACTTCCAGAACTGCCATTGAAATGCCTCCTAATATGATGATCTTGTTTTTTGCCCGCAGCTGCTGCCTGCGGATTGCTCACTGCAAATATAGGTAACTGTTCAAGACATTCAGAACAACAGGCCACAGACCCGCGCATTGCATGCGCTCTCGCTGCATTCGCAGCTTTTGTCTGAGGCTAATGGGCGTTCCGCCCATTCCGAAATAGAAAATTCATCCTATTGCAAACAAGTTTGCATAGTCTGAATTTTCATTTCGCTGATGTTCTGAACTGTTACAAATATAGTATAAAAAAAGAAGAAATGCTCTGCCATGGTTTTTGCTTACATTTCTTCTTCCATTTCTTACATCTGCGTAAGAAAAGCCTTTGCCAATGTCCGGCATCCAGCCTCTTTTCACTCTGCCTCCAGTTCTGTCCTCCGAAGATCCAGAAACACCTCCGTTCCCTCTCCCAGAACGGAGCGGATCTCCATTTTGTTTCCCAGCATCTCCATCACCTGCTTCACCAGTGCCAGACCAACCCCAGTGGAACGCTTGTCCAGGCGGCCGTTGTAGCCCGTATAGCCCCATTCAAAAATCCTCGGAAGATCCTCCGGGCGGATTCCGATCCCCGTATCGCGGAGCACGAGCAGCCCATTCTCTTTCCCAATCCAGACACTGCCGCCCTCCTTTGTATATTTGGAAGCATTGGTCAGAAGCTGTTCCAGCACAAAGACCAGCCATTTTTCATCAGTCAGCACCTCACCCGACAGATCACCTGCTGAAAACGAGATATGCTTGTGTATCAGAAGCGGGCTGACCTTTTTCACTGCCTGCATCACTACCGGCCGGAGTTCATACCTCTGGATCACCAGATCATTGCCCTCTCCTTCCATCCGCTGATAAGAAAGTGCCATCTCCACATACTGACTGGTTTTCAGAAGCTCCCTCTTCAGTGCCCGGACATCTGCCGGTTCCTCCTGAAGCAAAAGTTCCATCGCTGCAATGGGCGTTTTGATCTGATGGCTCCAGCGCGTATAGTATTCCCTGGACCGTACAAGCTTCTCCCTGCTTTCTCTCTGCTCTCTCTGACAACGTTTTTCCTGATCCTGGATGATTTCCTGATAGATTTTCTCCAATGGTGTCTCCGCTTTCGGAAGATCTGCGGTTTCAAGAGACTGTTCTGCCTGCCTTTTCAGGATCAGCAGCTGCCGTCTTTTCCTTTCCCATCTGAAAAATCCTGCCATCAGAAATCCCAGTGTCACAACTGCTGTCACCAGGCAGGTATAACCAGCCGGTCCCCAGGGCAGCCCGTAAAGACCATAGATCAGGCAGAGAGACCCTTCAAAAAACAGTAGAAAAAAGAGAAGCTGGCGTTTCTCTCTTAAAAAATCACACAGTTCTTTCATAAATATAAAAAATCCTTTCTAAGACAGACCGTACCTTTACGGTTCCATGATCAGATACCCCACACCTTTTCTGGTAGAGATCAGTTCTTCCACTCCGATCTGTTTCAGTCTCTGCCGAAGCCTGGCAACATTTACCGTCAGAGTGTTTTCATCAATAAATTCCTCCGTATCCCAGAGTGCCTGGATCAGGTCTTCTCTCGGCACCACATTTCCTTTTTTCTTCATGAGAATTTCCAGGATTTTATATTCGTTTCTGGAAAGCTCCAGTTTTTCTTCCCCAAAGGAAACCACTCCATCCCCAAGGTTCAGGGTGACTCCCCGACAGTTCAACGTATTCAGATCTCTTCCGAAATCGTACGTTCTCCTGATAATAGCCTGGATCTTTGCCAGCACCACTTCAAACTTAAAGGGTTTGGCAATAAAATCATCTGCTCCCATATTGATGGCCATGATAAGATTCATATCGTCCGATGCCGAAGAAAGAAAAAGCACCGGTACCCGGCTGATCTTCCGGATCTCCGTACACCAGTAATAACCATTGAAAAAAGGGAGCGACAGATCCATCAGCACCAGCTGGGGCTGAAATTCCCGAAATTCTTCCATCACCCGGTCAAAATCCTGCACAGCCCGGACAAGATATCCCCATTTTTCCAGCTGACGGGACAAGATATCCACAATGGTGGCATCGTCTTCCACAAGCATGATCCGATACATATCATTTACCTCCTCTTGATCTGACACCATTCTATCATCTTTTTTTAAATTTGGCATTTTTTTCTAAAAGGACGAAAGCGTTCATACTGGTATGGTCATTTTTTTCAGAATTGGCTATTTAAATCCATCCACTTACAGTATAAGATAGCGATAACATTCCAGTAGATGGAAAACAAAGAAAAGAGGAGAAGCTTATGAACAGTAAATCACACGATCAAATCCAGAAATTAGCCCTGACGGCACTTTTCGCCGCTCTGTGCTATGTTATCTTTACCTTCCTGCAGATCAAGATCCCCATGCCCGGCGGAGATGCCACTTCCCTGCATCTTGGAAATGCCTTCTGCGTTCTGGCCGCACTGCTTCTCGGAGGCGGTTATGGCGGACTGGCCGGAGCTGTCGGCATGACGATCGCTGACCTGATGGATCCGGTTTATATCACCGGAGCTCCCAAGACGTTTGTCCTGAAGTTCTGCATCGGTCTGATCACCGGTCTGGTTGCCCACAAGATTGCTCACATTAGTGAGAGCACGGACAAAAAATACATCTTCAAATGGAGCCTGATCTCCACCATCGCAGGTCTTGGCTTCAATGTCATCTTCGATCCGCTGGTTGGTTACTTCTACAAACAGTACATCTTAGGCCAGCCCCAGGAGATGGCTTCCGTTCTTGCCAAATGGAGCACCGCTACTACTTTTGTAAATGCCGTTGCTTCCACCATCCTGGTCGTTATCCTTTATAATGCCCTTCTTCCGGCCCTTAAAAAATCCGGGCTGAAAATTTCCAACCCGGCATGGTGATGTGAAGCGGATTTCACGAAATCCGGTGAAAGATCGAAAATCCGATTAACCACCCTATAAAAACTTCCCGGACGAATAAGATATCAAACCTTATTCGTCCGGGAAGTTTTACTTTGTTATTTTTTCGATATTCCACATTGCTTCCAAAAGTTTTCTGGAAGCATTTACAGATGAAATTACATCATGCCAGTTCATTGTGCTGATTGCATTCATGTATTCCTGAGAAACTTCACGGTTAGGAATCGATGCCGTATGTCTTTCACTGTTATACGTCAGATAACCTAAATGAATCAGCAGCGTCAGAACATCATCCCTTGTCGCAAAAGTCGTCATATCATTCATACCATGCTTTCGCTTCCTGAAAACTCATATGATATTCATCGCAAAGTGATTTTACTTCCTGCTCTGTAAAGCCAAAATATTCCGATAAATCTCCGGTATTTGTCATGGAATACTCCGTAAACATATTTAAATTATGTTTATTTCTATTATATACTTGCAAAATCATTAAATCAAAAGGCTGACCACAAATCAGTCAGCCTTTTACAGAACCTACCATTACACCTTTTACAAAATATTTCTGTACAAACGGGTATGCCACCAGGATGGGCAGCGTTGTGATTACGATGGTTGCGGCACGGATGGCCTGGGATGGTGGTACCACATCCAGGGAGTTGTATGCTTCTGCGCCCAGGTCTCCGATACTGGAAGCCGCCGTGATGATATTCCGGAGGATGTTCTGCATGGGGAGCAGAGCCGTGGTGTTGATGTAGAGCATGGCATCAAACCAGGCGTTCCAGTGGCTTACTGCATAGAAAAGGCCGATCGTTGCGATGGAAGCTTTGGAAAGCGGAAGCACAATCTTTACCAGGACCTGTGCATCATTTGCTCCATCGATAACAGCCGCCTCCTCCAGGCTCTTGGGAATCCCGTAGAAGAAATTTCTCATGATCAGAAGGTTCCAGGTATTGATCAAGCAGGGAAGAACCATAGCCCAGCGGGAATCAATAAGGCCTACACCTTTGACCAGGATGAATGTCGGAATCATTCCACCGGAAAACAACATGGTAAAAAATACAAAGCCTGTCAGAAAAGTCCTTCCTTTTAAACCTTCTCTGGAAAGTCCATAGGACAGTGTGATCGTAAAGACCAGGTTCAGCGCAGTTCCGATCACCACGCGGAACAGGGTGTTTCCATAAGCTCTCGCGATATTTTTTCCACTGGCGAGGAGCATTTTGTAAGCGGAAAAATCAAATTTTTCAGGAATGATGATAAACGTTCCTCTTCTGGCGATCTCCGCCTCACTCACAAAAGAAGTCATAACTACGGTAAATACCGGAACGATGACCAGTACCATGAACAGGCACATCACGATCACATCTACGATCTGAAAAATTGTTTCCCCTGATAATTTTTTCTTTTTCACCAGATGCCCTCCTGTCCTAATTTTTTCGTGATCTTATTTGTTCCGAGAACAAGAATCAGAGAAATCACGGAGGTAAACAGATTTACCGCTGTCGCAAAGGAGTAATTCTGATTTACCACGCCTTCCCGGTATACATAAGTGCTGATAACGTCCGCTGTGGAGTAAACCTGCGGAGAATAGAGAAGCAGGACTTTTTCATAGCCCAGATTCAGGATATTTCCCACTTTGAGGATCAGCATGATTGTGATAACCGGCATGATTCCCGGAATCGTTATATGCCACATTCTCTTGAGAACGCCTGCACCGTCCACCATGGCAGCCTCATAGAGCTCCTGGTCGATGGCGGCCATCGCTGCGATAAATACGATGCTGTCCCAGCCGACGCTCTGCCAGACTTCTGAAACTGTGTAAATTGTCCGGAAATATTCCGGCATTCCGAGAAACGGCATCGCCTCTCCGCCGAAAAATTTCACAATCGCATTGACCAGCCCACCGTCCACAGACACCAGGGTTCGGATCATTCCGCAGACGATAACGGTGGAAAGGAAATGCGGCAGATAAGATACAGTCTGAACCGTTTTCTGGAAAATTTTACATTTCAGTTCATTGATAAAAAGTGCCAGAATAATGGCTATCGGAAAGCTCCATACCAGAGTGTAAATACTCAGCAGGAGAGTATTTTTCATCAGTCGGAAGAAATAAGGGGACTGGAAAAATTTAATGAAATGTTTGAATCCTACCCAGTTTGAAGTAAAGATTCCTTCGATTCCCCAGAACGGTTTATAGTCTTCAAAAGCAATAACAATTCCCAGCATGGGAAAATAGCGGAATACCAGATACCAGATCAGGCCTGGCAGCATTAACAGATAAATAAAACGGTCTTTCTTCAGGTAATAAAACAAGTTTTTCTTTTTTTTCATATCAGGTCTCCTTTAGTTATACAGGCGGCTGGTTGCCCGGCCGCCCGCTCACTCATAACATTACGCTTAGCTTTCTTTCTGCTCCTGATACTGTCTGGTATACTCATTGATGTAATCCTGTAATCCTATTCCATCGCACTCTTCCAGGAACTGATCCCAGGTATCGAAAGATCTTGTGCCGTTTACAAATTTGATCAGCTCTTCGTCTTTGTAGGTATTCAGGTCATTCAGCATGGGGATATTCTCTGCCAGAGCGTCGGTATCCCAGTTGATATCCCCTTCGATTCCCGGATCCAGAGTTGCATCGAAATCGTCCAGATGCTCCTGAAGCCAGAAGTTGTGCATGAGCTGATATCCTTCCTCATCATATTCAGAGGTCTGTACTTCAAGCGGCAGGCCTAAAGATACCAGGAAATCTCTTGCGTAGGTGGGACCGCCCTCGATGGGGATGATATTTTTGTTCTCTTCAGCGTTTTCTACATCCGGATTATATTTCCAGTATTCGCCTTCCGGACCGTAAGCTTCTGTTGTGTAATTCTCCCACTGGAAGGACCATTCCACAAATTTCATAACTGCTTCCGGATTCTTGCACTTGCTGCTGATCACCAGACCGCTGGTTCCGCCCAGGGCCTTCGTCTGAATCAGGCTTCCGTTATCGCCGGTGATACCTGCTTCGTTGATGCTCCATACATAAGGTTTCTCTTCTGTACGCTCATAGTTTCCAAGATTCTCTCTTAAAGTCGGCTCTGTCAGGGTGATTCTGGAATACCAGGCGCAGGTAGCTCCTACGGCTCCTTTGGAAATATAGGAACGGATGGTGTCAGCATCCATGGTAAAGCACTCTTTGTGGATGATGCCGTCGGTGTACCACTGATTCAGCTGTTTCAGGAAATCCACATAGCCGTCAGCGATCCATTCCGGTTTCACCTTATTATCTGTTTCATCCAGCCACTTGCCGTTTCCACTCTTCACGAAACCGCCCAGCAGAACGGATTCCGCAGTATTGAGGACCTCTGTGGAACCGCCTTTTTCCAGGATCAGAGGGATTGTCTCGCCGTTTCCATAGGGATCCAGCTCTTTGATCTTATAGAGATACTCATTCAGCTCTGCCATGGTCGTGGGCATTTCCATTCCGGTGAGCTCCAGCCAGTCATTGCGTACAAATACCTGATACGGGGTGGTGTTGGTTCCACGGGGGATTGCCCAAATGGTTCCGTCAGTGTCTGTTACTCTGTCCCAGGATCCCCAGGGCTCCCAGAGATCGTACAGCTCTTTTGCTTCCGGCGCCTGAATGTAGTCAGTCAGCGGAAGGATGATGCCGTCTTTCGCATAATCTCTCCAGTCTCCCCACCAGGCATCGATCTGATCGCCGCCTGCCAGCAGAAGGTTGAGTTTTTCGGTCTGTGCGCCTGCATCGGAGGGAGGCATGATGATTTCAACTTTCACTCCGGTCTGCTCCAGAATGTAATCCTGCATTTTCTGGTAAATGGAGCTGTCACTTCCTGCCTCTGCTCCGGCTACGGAGAAAGCGCCTGAGTTATTGTAAATGACGATGGTGGGAACGTCCTCATCCGCAGATACGCTGATTCCTCCGCCAAGTACGCCAAGGGCCATAACTCCTGCCAGCAAAGCTGACCATTCTCTTCTTCTCTTCATTTGTTGTTCCTCCTTTTTTTATTTTTACAGAAGCACTTTTTTCAGCAAAAGCTCCTGTATCGTTCCGTTCACTGTTCGCTCATAAAGGATATACGCCGCATTTTCGTGGATCGCCAGATCCGCATAACCGCCGCAGGGATCGATCTCCTCCAGAGCCTCCCAGGTGCGGGCATCGTCGTTGCTTCTATATAAAGTCAGATGAATTCGCGGTGCGTAAAAAATATTCATATCATGGTTCGCACAGTTTACAAAATAAAGCGTGCCATCTTCACTTTCCATACTTCCACAGCAGGTCGGATCCGGAAGCTGTGTCTCGCTCCAGACAGTCTCGAGTTTCGTCGGAACTGCCTGGGTGATTCCCATGACCCGACAGCGCTCAAACCGTTCATTCCGGAAATTGAATAAAAGCTTTCCGCTCGCCATTTCCGCCACCGTCGTCTCGTTGGCATTTTCCACACCTCTTGTGAAAAAGCCGGGAAGCCAGGTTTTTCCGTGGTCCTCGCTATAGATACAGCCGGCTACTGACGGGAAATGGTCCCGTACCAATTTGCCTTTTCTCTCATGAACTTTCCCCATGGCCAGCCAGATCGGTACTACCAGAAGTCCTGCTTTCGTCAGGATACCGTGGCCCGGGCCTGTCGCGCATACGTTCCATTCCCATGGAATATTTCGTAAAGTTTCTGTGATCTCTACCGGCTCCCGGAAGGTCTCGCCTTCATCCTCGCTGACGGTATACCAGGTTTTTTCATAATCCTGGCAGAAAATGAGATGCACCAGGTTTCCGTCGGAAATCAGCACCGGATTGTTCCATGTGATCCGCTCCTCCGGAGGAACCGTTCCTTTTATATACTGAGGTTCGCCGAAACTTTTTCCATCATCCGTACTTCTCCGGACGGTGATATGGCACTCCGCCCAGTCATTTCCCGTCTCTTTCCGGGATTCCCAGGCCGTCAGGACGGTTCCTCTGTCCGTCACCGCAATGGCCGGAATCCGGTATTCCTCATAGCCGCCGATACCGGCTTTTTCCAAAATCGTTGTCGTCTCTGTCATCAATCCAGATCACCAATCCCGTCTAATAACTGTTTCTGCGCTTCTGTTATGGGTGAGAAGGGGGAACGGCAGTCGCCACAGACAATTCCTTTGCGGCCCAGCAGATATTTCACCGCCGTGATATCTCTCACCTGAAGCAGAGCGTCGATAATTCTGCAGGCTTCATGCTGGATTTTTTCCGCCTCTTCCTGGCGGCCTTCGTGATAGGCATTCCAGATTCGTTTGAATTTTTTCAGCATGAAGTTGTAAGTGCTTCCGATGGCTCCGTTCACTCCTACCGGAAGGGAATACAGGAAAGATTCATCCTGACCGAACATTACGGTCATTTCCGGATAGCGGGTGTGGATGCGTTCGAGCTCGTAGAGATTGGAATCGGTATATTTGATGCCCTCCACCCGGCAGCTCTTTTTAATCTCGCCCAGGTTGTCGGCATTGATGATCACGCCGGAATACCTGGGAATGTTGTAAACCATCACCGGAAGGGTTGTCGCATCGGAGATCGCCGTATAGTAACGAACCAGCTCTTCCAGCTTGAAATTGTAATAGAAAGGCGGAACGCTGGAGACTGCGGTGGCTCCTGCCCTTTCTGCTTCTTTTGCAAGCTTTGCAGCCTGAGCGGCACCGATCATTCCCACATGGGTCACAATGGGAACCCGTCCGTTCACGGTCTCTGCCACCGTCGCTGTGATTTTGATTCTCTCCTCCTCGCTCAGAAGAAAGCACTCACCGGTACTTCCTGTCACATAGAAACCGTCGGCTCCATCCTCCAGAAGCACTTCCACCAGCTTTTTCAGCATTTCATAGTTGACTTTTCCTTCCCCGTCATATGGCGTTACCAATGCCGGGACGATACCACCTAGTTTCATCTCCTTTTTCCTTTCCAGCCTCTTACGGCTTATCAAATTTTTTCTGTACGGCTGCTCTCTCTTATCTTCAGTTCCGGGATGATCCATTTGGCAGCTTCCTCTTTCACTCCGCCTTCCAGGGCTTCCATCATCATCCGGATCGCCTCTTTTCCCATCTCCTTGGAACGGGAAGAAACGGACGAAAGCGGAACCGGCAGAATATTGCAGATGCTGCTGTCGTTATATCCCACAACCTTTACATCTTTTCCGGGTACCAGCCCTTTTTCCTGCAAAACGCTGTACAGGACCGTCGCCATCATATCGTCAAAGCAGTGAACCCCATCCGGAATCTTTTCCCCAGAAAAAATCACCTGCAACTTTTCTTTCAGTGCGTCGCCCTCGTAATTTCCCAGAAGAACCGGCCCCTCCTCCACTTCTTCCTGACAGTCCAGCAGTGCTGTCTTGAAGCCGTTGTAACGGCTGATGGAGGTAGAATATTTTCTCTGTGAAAGATAAGAAAGCCGCCTGCAGCCCCCTTCGATGAGATGCTTTGTCGCCATATAGGCTCCGTAATGATTGTTGGTCCCCACAAAAGGAGCGTTCAGTCCGTCGATACTGCGGTTACAGAGCACAAAAGGAATCTTTTTCTTTTTCAGAAGATCCAGGGTTTCAAAGCTCATCTCCGAGTTAATAATTGGAATGATGATACAGCCGTCGGCTCCCATCTCGATCATCTGGTAAACGTTCCTCTTCTGTTTCTCCGGAATGCTCTCACTGCTTAAAAGCACCACATTGATGTGATTCGCTGTGGCGTAATCCTCAATTCCGGAAATAAACTGTGGATAAACATCGCCCATCAGAGAAGGCAGGATCACGCCGATGTTGACATTCCTGCTGAACCGGCCTGTCACATAAGTGCCGCTTCCCTTCACCGAATTTAGATACCCCTCCTGCTCCAGTTCCGTGATTGCCTTGTCAATCGTGTTCCTGGCCACCTGATACTTCCTGCTCAAAAAATTTCTGGAAGGTATCCTGCTCCCCTCTTTGCTGCTCAAGATCAACTTTTTTATTTCCAACTTAACTTCCTGATACCGTAAGGCCATTCTCTTCTCCCATTTAATCAAATCTCCTAAAAAGGCAAAATTTATGCATATTTTTCACATATATTTTCTTTTTTAAACCTTATTTTTTGTTTATTTTTCCGTTATCGTTATTTTATCATCTTAAGTTTTACATTGTCAATACGTTCAGATTTTATTAGTCATCTTTTTAAAATCATCCTATTATTTATGTATTTCAATCTATTTTTAACTATATTTTTCCAACAAAAAAAGAGATACCTCTCTCAAAGAAGCATCTCTCACTCACTCTCTATCTCCCCACCGCTGCGTCCCAGTCTGACGTACGCCCCTTATTTTCTGGCGTGCCCTGGAAGGGGGAGCCTGAGGGGGAAACACGGGCTACGCAACTCTGAGTGTTTCCCCCTCAGCTATTCTTTTATTTTACCTTGGAAATGATCAATTCTTTCATCTGGCCCGGATTGCACTTTCCTTTCATCTCTTTCATGATCTGACCGACCAGAAAGCCAAGTACTTTCTCCTCGCCGTTCTTATATTTTTCTACAGCATCCGCATTAGCTGCCAGGATCTTATCCACTACAGCCTCCGCCTCCCCGGCAGACTGGGAAATTTTCAGACCGTGGGCCTCGATATAAGCCATCGGCTCCACATCTTCATCAAAGATCTTCTCAAAGACCTCCTTCGCGCCCTGGTTGTTCACTTCGCCTTTTTCCACAGAAGCGATAAGGGCTGCCAGATGCTCCGGTGAAAACTCAACCTCTTCTTCCTCCAGTCCTCTCTCTTTCAGCAGACGAAGCGTCTCACCCAAGAACCAGTTTGCCGCTTTCTTGGGATTGCCGCAAAGGTCCGCCGTCTTCTCAAAAAGCTCTGCCAGATGGCGGGACTGGGTCAGCTGGCTGGCATCGTACTCGGAAAGGCCATAATCCTTCTGGTAGCGGGCCGCTTTTTCCGGCTGCATCTCGGGCTGGGCTTTTTTCACCCGGCTGATCCACTCGTCGTCGATGTAGACGGAGGGCAGATCCGGATCCGGGAAATAACGATAATCCTTGGCATCCTCTTTGGAACGCATTGCGTATGAATACTCTTTGTTGTCGTCCCAGCGGCGGGTCTCCTGAACCACGCTCTTTCCTTCCTCCAGAAGCTCGATCTGACGGGCGCGCTCGCCGTCGATGGCACGGGCGATGGCTTTGAAAGAGTTCAGGTTTTTCATCTCGGTACGGGTGCCAAGCTTATCGCTGCCCACTTCCCTCACGGAGAGGTTTACGTCGGCACGCATGGAACCTTCCTGAAGCTTACAGTCTGATACGCCAAGATACTGGCAGATCATCCGGAGCTTCTCCAGGTAAGCGATAACCTCCTCGGCAGAACGCATATCCGGCTCGGAAACGATCTCCACCAGCGGAACGCCGCTTCGGTTGTAGTCCACCAGGGAGCAGTCCTCCCACTCGTCATGGATCAGTTTACCGGCATCCTCCTCCATGTGCATCTCGTGAATGCGGATCTTTTTCTGGCCCACGGAAGTGTCCACCATCAGCCAGCCGTCGTGGCAAATGGGCACATAAAGCTGAGAAATCTGGTAGTTCTGAGGGTTATCCGGATAGAAATAGTTTTTCCGGTCAAAACGGCAGTGCTGGTTGATACCGCAGTTTGCCGCAAGGCCAAGAGCCAGTGCATATTCCACCACCTGTTTGTTGAGAACCGGAAGACTTCCGGGCATTCCCGTGCAGACCGGGCAGGTGTGGGTGTTGGGCGCACCTCCGAATTTTGTGGAGCATCCGCAGAAAATCTTTGTGGCTGAGGCCAGCTCTACATGGACCTCAAGACCGATGACTGTCTCATACTGTTTCTCCATCATGCTCCCTCCTTTCCATGCTTTTTCTCCGCTTTTGCCTGAAAGGCCATGGGGAAACTTCCGCGAAGCTTCTCAAGACCATAAGCCGCATTCAGAAGTTTTTTCTCGCTGAAGCAGTTTCCTACGAGCTGCAGACCTACGGGCAGGCCTTTGGAATCCATCGCCACAGGAACGCTGATGCCCGGAAGGCCGGCCAGGTTTACCGCCGTGGTATAAATATCGCTGAGATACATTTTCAGGGGGTCCTGAAGGCTCTTTCCGATCTCAGGAGCCGTGGTCGGGGAAGCTGGAGCCAGGATCATATCATATTTGTAAAAAGCCTCGTCAAAGGATTTCTTGATCAGGGCCTTTGCACGGAGAGCTTTCAGATAATAAGCGTCGTAATAACCGGAGCTTAAAACAAAAGAGCCCAGAAGAATACGGCGTTTTACCTCCTCGCCGAAGCCTTCCGCACGGGTCTTTTTGTACATGTCGTGAAGGCCGTCGGCCTCCGGGGTGCGGTAGCCGTATTTGACGCCGTCAAACCGGGCCAGGTTGGAGCTGGCCTCCGCAGAGGCGATGATATAGTAGGCAGGGATCACATAGTCCACCATACCCAGCTGGAAAAATTCGACAATCGCGCCGTTTCTGCTCAGGAGGTGAATCGTGTCCACCATGGCTTTTTTCACATCCGGATCGAGGTTTTCTGCGAGATCCAGATATTCCTTTGGCACACCGATGCGGACACCGTGAAGGTCGCCTCTCAGGGAATCCAGAAACTGTTCCGGCTTCCTTTCCATGGAGGTAGAATCTTTTGGATCGTAGCCCATGAGCACATCCAGAAGAGCCGCACAGTCCGCCGTATCTCTTGCCACCGGTCCGATCTGATCCAGAGAGGAGGCATAGGCAATCAGGCCATAACGGGAAACGGTTCCGTAGGTGGGTTTTATGCCCGTAACGCCGCAGTAAGCGGAGGGCTGACGGATGGAACCGCCGGTGTCGGAACCCAGGGCCGCAAAGGCTTCTCCTGCCGCTACAGCCGCACAGGAACCACCTGAAGAACCGCCGGGTACATGGTTGGTATTCCAGGGGTTATGGGTGATGCCAAAGGCGGAAGTCTCTGTGGTGCTTCCCATGGCGAACTCATCCATGTTTGTTTTTCCAATGACGATCATGCCTGCCTCGTTGAGCTTTTCTACAGCAGAGGCATTGTAGGGCGGAACGAAGTTTCCAAGAATCTTTGAAGCGCAGGTGGTTTTCTGACCCTTCGTGCAGATGTTGTCTTTGACTGCAATGGGCACGCCTGCCAGCGGGCCTCTGTAGCGGCCGGCCTTGATGCCTTCCTCAACTTCTTTTACCCGCGCGTATACTTTTTTCTCATCCACATCCAGAAAAGCGTGGATCTTCGGCTCCTGTCTGTCGATCTGGTCAAGGGAGGCTTTTACGGCTTCTCTCACGCTGATCTCCTTCTGCCGGATCTTTTTCCCCAGTGAAAGGGCTGTGTTTTCCAAAATATCCATATCGGTCCTCCCTACTCGACTGTCTTCGGTACCAGATACTGGCCGTCCTTCTTGCGGGGCGCCAGATCCACCAGTTCATCTCTCATGTCGCCGTTTACCACTTTGTCCTCGCGGAACACATTTTCCACGGGGAAAAGAGAGATCAGCGGCTCCACGCCTTCGGTGTCGAGTTCGTTCAGTTTATCTACATAACCCAGGATTTTTTCCATTTCCTGGCGGGATTTTTCTCTTTCTTCATCGGTGAGGGCCAGCTTGGCCAGAAGCTCGGTGTTAGCCATAACCTCATCGGAAATCTTATGCTCTGCCATTTTTCTTCCTCCTTTTTTACGGCTCCAGTCTGTTCAGATCGCGTGGGAACAGGCAGGCTTCTCTGACGTTTTCCTCGCCCAGAAGCTGCATGGTCAGACGCTCCATACCGATTCCGAGACCACCGTGAGGCGGCATGCCGTATTTGAACGCATCCATGTACTGCTCCATGCCCTCGTCGGTCATTCCTCTGGCTGCGATCTTGTCCTCCAGCATATGATAATCGTGAATACGCTGACCACCTGTCGTGATCTCAAGGCCGCGGAACAGGAGGTCGAAGCTTAAGGTATAACGGGAATCTGCCGGGTCATCCATCGCGTAGAACGGGCGCTTCTTGGAGGGATAATGAGTGACAAAAACGAAATCTGCGTCGCATTCCTCTTTGAAATACCGGCCGATGAGTTCTTCCTCCTCCGGCTCCAGATCGAAGGGGTTACGGATTTTGCGGTTGTATTTCTCTGCCACCAGCTCTTTGGCCTCACTGAATTTTACAAAGGGGATCTTATCTGTTTTCGGAAGGGTGACATTCAGGATCTCAAGCTCTGGGGCATAGTCTTTTTTCAGAAGCTCCATCGTGTACTGGAGAAAACCGGTCTCCATCTGGCAGATTTCCATGAAATCCTCGATGTAGCCCATCTCAAAATCCAAGCTGGTGTACTCGTTCAGATGTCTTCTGGTGTTGTGCTTCTCCGCACGGAAAACCGGACCGGTCTCAAAGACGCGATCGAAAACGCCCACCATCATCTGTTTGTAAAACTGCGGGCTCTGGGCCAGAACGGCCGGTTTGTGGAAATAGCTGAGCTTGAACACGTTGGCTCCTCCCTCAGCTCCTTTGGCTCCGATCTTCGGCGTATGGATCTCTGTAAAACCGTTCTCATGAAGAAATTCACGGAAGCCTCTCACGATGCCTTCCTGGATGCGGAATCTGGCCCGCTCCCGGACGTTCCGAAGGGAAACGGAGCGGATGTTCAGCTTGGCCTCCAGAGAAGTGTTAAGCTTCCATTTATCAATGGCAAGGGGAAGGGGTTCTGCTGGAGAGGAGAGAATCGTGATCTCCTCCGCACGGATTTCTTTTCCGTGGGGCGCTCTCTCTTCTGCCCGGACAGTTCCTTTTACCCGGATGCAGTCTCCCTCTTTCAGCTCAGAAATGGAAAGATTTGTTTTTCCCTCTTCCCAGACCGTCTGCAGAAGACCGTCTCTTTTTCTCAGGATCACGAAAGCGATCTCACCCATGTTTCGAATGCTGTAGATACTTCCGTCTGTCAGGACCTCCTGGTCCAGCGATTGCGGAGCAAGCACTTTGGAAAGCTCCAGAGTTTCTTTTTTTCTGACTCCTGTTACAAATTCCATATCACATTTCCTCCAAAAATTTATCTTTTTAAAAGAGAAACACCGGCTGGGTCTGCAAGCATCCAGCCGGTGTTTTTTTATACAGTTACTTCATACGCCGGCCTTTTCTGCCTGCCTTCATCACATCTTTGTGATTCTCTCAATGGCCTTCAGCGTATTTTCATAGGTTCCAAATGCAGTCAGTCGGAAGTAGCCTTCACCATGCGCACCAAAACCGCTTCCCGGCGTTCCCACGATATTTACCGTGGAAAGCAGGTGATCGAAAAACTCCCAGGAGTTCATGGAATCCGGAGTTTTCAGCCAGATATAGGGGGCGTTCTCGCCGCCGTAAACCGTATATCCCGCGTCTTTCAAGCCCTGAAGAATGGTCTTCGCATTCTTCATATAATAATCGATCTGAGTCTTCAGCTGCGCCTTTCCTTCCGTGGAATAAACGGCTTCGCCGGCTCTCTGAACGATGTAAGGAGCTCCGTTGTATTTGGTGCCATGGCGTCTTGCCCACAGATCGTTGAGCTTTACGCCTTCGCTGCTTTTTAAATCTTTTGGAACCACCGTGTAACCTAAGCGAACACCGGTGAAACCTGCGTTTTTGGAAAAGCTCCGAAGCTCAATGGCACACTCTCTTGCCCCTTCGCATTCATAAATGCTATGAGGCATATCCGGATCGGAAATATAAGCTTCATAAGCGGCATCATAAAGGATCACCGCACCGATCTTTCTCGCGTAGTCCACAAATCTCTGAAGATTTTCCTTGCTGATTCCTGCTCCCGTGGGGTTATTGGGGAAGCAGAGATAGATCAGATCCGGCTCTTCCTTCGGAAGCTCCGGAACGAAATTGTTCTGGGAAAGGCAGGGCATATAGATTACTCCATCGTAATTCTCATTGGTCGGATTATAGAGTCCTGTACGGCCTGCCATCACGTTACTGTCCACATAAACCGGGTAAACCGGGTCGCAGACAGCGACTTTATTATTCAGTCCGAAGATCTCCTGGATATTTCCGCAGTCACATTTTGCTCCGTCGGAAACGAAGATCTCATCCTCATAAACTTCACAGCCTCTCGCCTTGTAATCATTCTCAACGATCGCATGGCGGAGGAACTCATATCCTTTATCAGGGGCATAACCGTGGAAGGTCGCTGCATTGCCCATCTCATCCACTGCTTTGTGCAGGGCTTCAATGATGGCCGGGGCCAGCGGCTGGGTTACATCTCCGATGCCGAGACGGATGATCTCGGCGCCCGGGTTTCGCTCCTGAAAAGCGGCTACTTTTTTAGCGATATTGGAAAACAGATAGCTTCCCTGTAATTTCAGATAATTGTCATTGATCGTAAACATTTTTCTTCTCCTAGCACTCGTCATAAATCAGCATCAATATCATCTGTGCTGTCTCCACCATGTTGGTGGCATTGTCCATGCTACATTTTTGTATATAGCGATGGGCCTCTTCCTCACTTAAATTGTTTCGGTCCATCAAAAGGCGTTTCGCGTTGTGGATATAATTTTCCTCCCGCTCGCTCCTTTTTTTCGGTTTTCTTTTATCCTGTTTCAATCGGCGGTCAATCTGGCGGATCATCATTTCCACGGTGTTGACCAGGTCAAAAACTTTCAGCGGTGTGGTCAGGGACATAAGCCCCGAGGGATTATCACTCACTGCCGATGCGGAACCGATCAGCAGGATATCAAAATATTTCGGAAGATTCTCGGAAAGCTCTCTGTAGTACATATCTGAAAGGCGGTAGCCGCTGACCACCAGCCCCGATGTGTATTTGTTGATTTCCATGAGCGCTCCCGCGCCAGTGGGGCAGAAAATGGTATCCGTAAATCCGTGGTTTACCAGGATTCTGCGGATCTTCTTGGCATCTTCAACTTTCGGCATAACTACAATGATGATGCTCATGACCTTTTCGCCCTTTCTCTTTTCTCTCCCGAACGTTCAGATTAACAGGCCACAGGTCTACGCTCTGCTTCGGTCGGTGCTAAACGAGTCCCACCGGGACTCAGCACCCCGCGCATTACACGCGCTCTCGCTGCTTTCGCAGCTTCTGTCTGAGGCTGATTTTTTATTTTGCTGATACTCTGAACTGTTACTAAATTTTATACAGGTACTGCTCCAGCTCCCACATGGAGATCTGCTCCATGTAACTCATCCATTCTTTTTCCTTGGCCTGATTGTAGATCTTTAAAAATCTCCGGCCCAGGATCTCCTCCATCAGAGGATCCTCTTTCATGGCCTTCAGGGCCTCGCTTAGATTCGTGGGAAGCAGCTCTGTCTCTTCTGTCCTGCCTTCTTTCTGCGGTTTCATCTGCTCCTTGATGCCTTCCAGTCCCGCTGCCAGGCACAGGGCAAAGACCACATAGGGATTTGCTGCTCCGTCAGGACTTCTGAGCTCGATTCTGGTTTCCTGACCTCTCTGGAAGGGAATTTTTACAAGAGAAGCCCGTTCGGATTTGGACCAGTAGATCTGAGACGGCGCCTCAAATCCGGTGGTCAGCCGCTTGTAGGAATTTACCAGGGGATTGCAGAAAGCTGTCATTCCTTTGATATGTTTCAGAATACCGGCGAGGAACGCATAGGCATCACTGCTTAAGCCGTCCTCAGAATCCGGATCGTAAAATACATTTTTTCCATCCTTGAAAAGGGACAGGTGGATGTGCATGCCGGAACCGTCCACGCCTGCCTTGGGCTTCGGCATGAAGGTCGCGTGAAGTCCGTGGCGTTTCGCGATGGTCCGGATCGCTGTTTTCACCGTCATGATCTTGTCCGCGGTTTCCAGCGCGTCATCCATACAAAATTCTACTTCATGCTGGCCGGGAGCGATCTGATGTCTCGAGGACTCCACCTCGTAGCCCATCTCTTCCAGCGTCAGCACTATATCCCGCCGGGCATTTTCCCCCAGATCCACCGGACTTAGATCAAGATAGCCTGCCCGCTCGTGGGTGATGGTGGTGGGGATGCCGTTATCGTCTGTGTGAAACAGGAAAAATTCACATTCGGTATTCACTTTCAGCGTATAACCCAGGCTTTCCGCCTTTTTCAGAACCTCTTTGAGGAGGTATCTGGGGCTTCCCTCGTAGGGAGTTCCGTCCGTGCGTATCAGATCGCAGATCAGTCTCGCAACCTTTCCCTGCTGAGGCCGCCAGGGCAGAATACTGAATGTGGCCAAATCAGGGCGGAGATACATCTCTGATTCTTCCGTCCGGATAAAGCCCTCTATCGAAGAAGCGTCAATGATACACCGGTCATCCATGGCCTTCGGAAGCTTTCCCGCCGGAATGGCGATATTCTTCATCGTGCCGAACATATCGGTAAACTGGAGTCGGATAAATTCCACATCCTCTTCCTCCACAATATTCAGAATCTCCTCCCTGCTGTATTGTTCCATATCAAATCTCCTTTTCCTAAAACCAACTGTCTGGTAATACGACAAAAGGGCGAACTTACCCACTCATTTTAGTGAGGTAAGAACGCCCTTGTTCTATAGTTTTGTATTATAGCAATGGGGATTTTTTTTGTCAAGGGGAATGTTATGCAAAGGAGGGCGGCTCGGAGTCGCGAGCCCGCCGCCCTCCTCTGCACTCCTCCCTGCGGGCCCGCTTAGGAAATAGGGGGCTTACGTCAGACAAAAACTGCGTGAAATGACGGGTGTTACTGGATATAAAAACATAAAAAATATGGGGCTTACGTCATACTGCTACGCAGCGATAATATGGTATTCGATGGTTCATATTGAAATCTTACAATTCAAGCTCTCAATATGAGACACTAAACACTATATCATCACTGCGTAGCAGTATGACGTAAGCCTCTTATTTTCTAAAGCGGGCCCAGTGGGGTGTGCAGAGGGGCGGCGGGCTCGCGACTCCGAGCCGCCCCTTTGCAATATTCATTTCACGCAGTAGCAGTATGACGTAAGCACCCTATTTTCCAGCGTGCCCTGGAAAGGGGGTGCAGGGGGAAAACCAGGACTAGCGCAACTCCGATGGTTTTCCCCCTGCTATTTCTCTGTAGCTTTTCAAAGCCCCCTGCAAAAATTTGACATAATCTTTAAATAAAGTTATACTATTTTACATACTATAACATCTTAAACCTGGCTTCCACTCCAGGAGGGGAGTTTCACATTTTAGGAGGAGATATTTCAATGATGTACACCGTAGGTGAAATGGCAAAGCTTCTGAACATCCCCGGGTCTACGCTCCGATATTATGACAAGGAAGGGCTTCTTCCCTTCGTGGAGCGTTCTTCCGGCGGCATCCGCATGTTTCAGGAGAAGGATTACGAATGGCTGAAGGTCATCAGCTGCCTGAAAAAGGCCGGCATGTCCTTAAAGGATATCCGGGAATACATCAACCTGGCCATGCAGGGCGACGACACCATCGACGAACGCCTGGCCCTTTTCGAGAAGCAGAGAAAAAATCTGGAAGCCCAGATGGCGGAGCTTCAGCACACCATGGACGTTCTGAATTTCAAATGCTGGTTCTATGAGACCGCAAAAAAAGCCGGGACCACTCTCGTTCCCCAGTGCATGGAAGCAGAAGAGATCCCGGAAGAATTTCAGAAAATCCGCGAGGAACTTCACTGCAAACCCGAGTGTAACTAAACGAAAAGCCCGTACGCAAAGCGGCAGCCGCCGATGCTGCAGGTCAGGTTATCAATAGAAGGAAGCGCACCGGAAAAACAGCTCCCAGAATCGTTGACTCTGTCGGCCCCAGAATGCACGCCCCGATGAGAAGCAACTTCGTTTTATTTTTCCGGTGAAATGATATATTTGCCTTTGGCGCGAAGTTCCGGATTGCTTAAGATATCTGCCAGCTCGTCAAGGTCTGCCACCTCGTATACCATGCTGCTCACGTCCAGGCGGCCGGAATCGATCAGATCCAGCGCTCTCTTCTGGGTATAGGGGTTAATATAGGAAGCCTTCAGCACCAGCTCTTTCCTGAAGATTTCAAAAGGTTTCACGGAAATGGTCTCGTCCGGTTTGGTAAGGCCAAACATCATGACAACCGCCTTATTTCCCGCAATGTCGATGGCCTGCTCAATGGTAGACGGGCGGCCGACGCACTCGATAACCGTGTTGACCCAGGTCATGCCTTCCTCTTTCAGACGGGCTTTCACATCCTCGTGTATCGGATCGATGCAGATATCAGCACCGAGCTTCTTTCCGACCTCGCGTTTGCTCTCCACCGGCTCCAGAAGGGCTACCTTTGCGGCTCCTGCCAGCCTCGACAGCTGGAGCATCAAAAGGCCGATCATGCCTCCGCCGATCACCACCACCTGATGGCCCGGGCGGATTTCACACATATCCATACCATGAAGACAGCAGGCAACAGGCTCCGTCATAGCTCCCTGCTCAAAGGAAGTGTTGTCACCCAGCTTGTAAACCTGACGCTCATTCACCGCGCAATACTCCGCAAAACCGCCGTTTACCGTTGTGCCATAACCGATCATATGCTCACAGTAATGCACCACGCCGTTTCTACAGGGCTCACAGGCTCCGCAGTAGCAGTTCGGATCGATGCAGACACGATCTCCTGCCTTATAATTTGTCACCTCAGAACCAACCTCTGCGATTACACCTGAAAACTCATGTCCCAGAATCGTCGGCGGCGTCACCTCCGCTGCTCCCTTGTCCCCTTCATAAATATGGACATCTGTTCCACACACACCGCAGGCCTTCACCTGGATCAGAACATCTTTCGGTCCGACTTTCGGCATCTCATGCTCTTCCACTCTCAGATCATGCTTCCCGTAAAATACTGCACTTTTCATTTATTATCCCTCTCGAAAAAATAGGTGTTTTAACTGTAGATACGTTCAGTATATTCTTTGTTTTTGGTTTTGTCCAGTTGGAAATTTTCCATGCAAAAAGGCTATTCCCTACTGATATAGAGGATAGCCTTTGTTTGCAAAAATCAACACTTTATTTTCTACACACAAGAACCTCTCCGGCTTTCACGTTTTTCACCGTGCAGAGTTTTCCTTCCCGTATAAGGTTCACTTTGCCTGTGCTGCTCGTCACCTTCACTCCGTCTTCTTCTGCGATAAACCGGAAATCTCCATCGGCCTTCATTTCCCAGATGCAGATGTCGTCTCCGACCCGTTTTTCCTCTGCGGCTCCGTTGGAAATGTATTTGTTGATCAGGCCTACCATCGTGAATTTTCCGGTGGCAGGAATCAGCTGATAAAGATTTGCCTCACCCGGCTTGATCTCATAGGTAAAACCGTCATATTTATCGACTGCCTTTTTCTTATGGTCGTAAACATACCATTCTTTTCCGTTCTCCGTTCCCGGAAGGTCTTTTAAGAGAATCTCATCCTTGACGGCTTTTAGGGAAGAGCGGTCAAGGAAGGCCGCAACATAAATATGATCTCCATATTTATTGTAAATTTTCAAAGGCTTCTCTTTCATGACATTTCCGGCAGTCAGGCAGTCCAGGGTCGGTCTTCCCACATCCTGGCAGCGAATGATCGTACCATCGTTAAAAATCACAGGCCAGAGCTTTTCCGGATCTGTTTTTCCGAGGCCGTCGCTGATATACAGCGGGCCGCCGCTGATCACGCGGAGAAGGATGCTCTGCTCCACATCCTCATGCTCCGACCAGACCATATCCCAGTCTCCCCAGTAGAAACAGCCGTGATAAACGGAATCATAGGCGTTCTGCAGCGCATGCTCCATAAAGCTTCCTGGCACCATCGGCGTATAGTCATCGCTGTTTCTTGAGAGCGCCGCGCTCTGCCGGTTCCAGATATCCTCCGGCGCCATTCCCATACAGTTGATAAGATTTCCGTTAAAATGCAGATCTGCAGAAGCTTCCAGTCCCGTATGAACCGCTTTTGCCGCCTCTCCGTAAGAGACCGTACCCTGGGTCATAATGGAAAAAGAACTCTGGCTGTCCACCTTGATAAAGTCCACGCCCGCATTTTTGAGAAAAGCATGCCACTGGTTCCAGAAACCGAAGACCGCGTCTGCCTGCGGCTTTACCGTGATCTCTCCATTGGGATAGGTTGTAAGAAAAGCCGCATTCTCTTTCTCTGCCTGAGATCCTGGAAGGATTCCATTCCAGTATCCCTTTATGGCCTGCCATACGCCGACATATTTCATCTTGTAGGCTTCTTTCAGCATGCTGACCGTCTCTTTAATGCCTCCCGGAAACTTTACCGGGTCCGCCTCAAAGCTTTTCAGCATCTGACCTTCGGAATCGGACCAGCCGTCATCGATCAGCACCCACTGAACGGGCACTTCCTTTTCTTTCAGCTCTTTCACCTTATCAACGACGGCATCCATATTTACGCTCTGACCGAGAGAATCCCAGGAACACCAGCCCAGTTTTCTGAGGATTTCCGGAAATTCCTTCTCTCTGCGAAGCTTTAAGTTCTTTCCGGAAAGCTTCAGGGCCCATTTTACAGCCTCTTCCGTCACTGCATAAGGGTCCTTGCCCGCTCCGCAGATCAGGGCCACATCCTGCATTTTCCGCTTTCCGGCACAGTTGGAAGAGAGTGTCAGCCGAAGACCTTTTTCCCAGCCAACGAGATCCGCCCGGTTCTCCTTCCCGCTGACAGCTAAAAATACCAGATAATCCTCCGGTCTTTTGAAAATGACCAGCTGGCTCTGCTCCGGAATTTCCGAAAAAACAGTGCCGAAAGCTGGACGAATCCACCATTCCTTATGCTGATAAATGGAAACAAAGGAATAACCTTCAGAAAGCCTAAGATCGATCTCCACTCCGTTTCTGTCTGCAAAGGCCTTCTGGTAGCCAAAGGCCGGCGCCTGGGTCTGAATTTCCGCATCGATGCAGACTGCCGTCAGCTCGTCCTGCTCGGAAATCTTCGGAGAAACCGCATATGCTTCTGGTTTACCGGTTACGGAATGGACACTTCCATCCCGCAGCCTTACTTTTTTCTCACAGATTTCAAAGTACTTATTCATGGCTCACCCCGTTCAGTTTTTCCAGAAGCTCAGTCAGCTGCTGCTCGGAAAATCTTCCTTTTGTGAAAGTCACCAGTGTTTTCAGCGGGAAATCGCAGATCACGCGGAAAGCGAAATCCACCGGCCGGTCTCCCAGGCTGAAATCAATTCCGGACTCTCTCTCAAAATAATCCATCATCTCGCGGGCAATCTCTCTAGTCGGTTCATAGTAATAGATCTCCCCGAAGGTGGAATTTCTGTAAAAATGCTTTTTGACAATCGCTGTGGAAGTCACCTCGATGGCAGCTTTCAGGCGGATATCCTCGCTGGAAGCTCCCACCAGGATCTCAAAGCGTCCGCTCTGAACCAGGAAATCCTTCGCTTCCACATCGTAATAAGCGAAGCTTCTCTTATCCAGTTCAAAAACAGCTTCCTTCTCCTCGCCCGGCTCCAGAGAAAGCTTCTGGAAACCTTTCAGCTCCTTATAGGGGCGGACGATATCGGTCTGGCAGTCATGGATATAGAGCTCGACAACCTCTTTTCCGGCAACTGCTCCCGTATTTTTCACTTTCACTCTCACCGTTGCTTTTTCCTGATCTGTCATGCTCTCCCGGTCTACAGTAATCTCCTCGTAGGAGAAATCCGTATAGCTGAGACCATGGCCAAAGCAGAACAGCGGTTTCACCTTGCAGGTATCATAGTAGCGGTAACCGACGAAGATTCCTTCCCGGTATTCCACATGATAGCCCTCACCCGGGAAATTTAAAAAGCAGGGAGTATCTTCCAGTCGCTGCGGGAAGGTCTCTGCCAGTTTACCGCTGGGATTGGTCTTTCCATAGAGCACCTTTGCAAGTGCCTCGGCTCCTGCCTGTCCCAGAAGATAACCCTCGACAATGGCTTTTGCCTGGGGTTCAAAGGGCATTACCACAGGGGCTCCGTTGCTCAGAACCACGATGATATTTTTGTTATGTTTCGCCACTTCTTCGATCAGCCGGATCTGGGCTCCCGGAATGTTCAGATGCTCACGGTCCATTCCTTCCGTCTCATAGACTTCCGGAAGGCCGGCACAGATAACGACCTTGTCCGCTCTGGAAGCTGCCTCAACAGCTTCAGCGAGCAGGTTCGCATCGCACTCCTCCGCCGCGCAGGCAAAGCCTTTGACATACTCCACATTTCCCAGCTTTTTCAGCTCTTCCAGCGGCTTATCGAGGAAGGTGGTGTTGATATGAGAGCTTCCGCCTCCCTGAAACCGCGGTTTCTCCGCAAATTCACCGATGACGACTACCTTGTCCTCCGCTTTTAAAGGAAGAACCTTATCTTCATTTTTCAATAGAACGATGCATTCCTCGGCAATCTCCTCGGCAATCCGATGATTTTTCTCATAGAAAACCGGCTCTGCCTCTCCTGCTGCATGGAGTTTTTCCCGCAGCTCCAGAAGGCGTCTTACTGCTCTGTCTACATATTCCACTGGAAGGCTTCCGTCTTTCACGGCAGCTTCCACCTTGCTGTCATTGACCGTACCTGAGGAGGGCATCTCCAGATCCTGTCCGGCAATCAGTCCTTTTACTCTGTCATTTGCTGCGCCCCAGTCTGTGACAACCAGGCCGTCATAGCCCCATTCCTCCCGGAGAATATCGTTCAGCAGATATTTGTTCTCGGAACCAAACTCTCCGTTCAGGCGGTTATAAGCGCACATAACAGTCCAGGGTTTTCCTTCTTTCACCGCGGTCTCGAAGCTGGTGAGGTAAATCTCCCGCAGCGTTCTCTCGTCAACGGTCGCGTTCAGAGTCAGTCGCTTGGTCTCCTGGTTGTTTACGGCAAAATGTTTCAGGGATGCTCCCACGCCCTTACTCTGCACGCCTTTGATATGCTGTGCTGCCAGGTTGGAGGCCAGATAGGGATCCTCTGAAAAATACTCAAAGTTTCTTCCGCAGAGGGGAGAACGCTTGATATTATTGCCCGGTCCGAGAATTACTGCAACATTCTCTGCCCGGCACTCGGAAGCCAGGGCCTCTCCCATTTTATAGACGATTTCCCGGTTCCAGGAAGAACCCAGAGCGCAGGCCGGCGGGAAGCAGGTGGCAGGTACGCTCACATTCATTCCCAGATGATCCGGTTTATCACTCTGTTTTCTCAGTCCGTGAGGGCCGTCAGTCATCAGCATTTTTTCAATTCCAAGTCTTGGAACGCTCTGAGAGTCGTTGAAGGTCTCGCCGGACAGCAGAGAGCATTTTTCCTCCAGAGTCAGTTCTTTTAATAATTCATCTACACTTTGTCCCATATTACAAATCCTCCAGCAATACTGCCTGATAGGGCAGAAGTTCTATCGTTTTTTCCTTCTTTTCCAGGCAGCTGTGATTATTCAGCAAAACCCTGAAAGCCTTCGGAAGCTCGATCCGGCAGCTCTCGTTCTGATTATTACAGATGACACGAAGACTCTGAGAGTCATTGCTTCGCGTATAGGCAAAAATGCCCTTTTGCTCTCTCTGAAAAGGGGTGATTTTTCCTGTCGCCAGCACCTCACTGTATTCTTCGCTTCGTTTCAGCGCAACCATTTTTTTATAGAAAGAAAGGAGAGAATTTTTGTCTTCTCTTTCTTTTTCCACATTGATTTCTTTATGGTCCGGATTGACCGGAAGCCAGGGCGTTCCCTCGGTGAAACCGCCATTTTTTCCGCTGTTCCAGGGCATCGGGTATCTCGCATTGTCCCGGCTTCCCTTCTGCGCGATCTTTAAGGCCTCCGCTTCCGTGAAGCCATACTCTCTTGCAAGTTCATACTGATTATGCGTGGAGCAGTCATCGTAATCTTTCAGCTCAGGAAAGGCAAAATTTCGCATTCCCAGCTCCTGACCCTGATAAATAAACGGAGTTCCCCAGAGATAGAGATACATCATTCCCAGCATGGAAAAACCGTAGAAATTTTTCCCTTCCTCTCTCAGAAGCCGGTCCGCCGCTCTGGGTATATCATGGCATTCCAGAAACGTAGCGATCCACATATCCGGGCAGAGCACCGTCTGGGAATTTAAAAGCTGGTCCCGCAGTTCATCCGGGTCCCACTCTTCTTCCTCGAACCAGAAGTAGTTCGGCGCTTTTCTTCCGAGGCTTAAATGGGATACTTCAAAAATGCAGGAAAAGTACCCATTTTTCAGAGATATAAAATTCTGCATGGAGTGAACGTCCGCATCTTCCATCTCGCCGATGACAAAATAATCACCTTTTCCATAAGTCATTTCTTTCATCTCTTTCAGAAAAGCTTCCAGTCCCGGCTGATTCAGGGTTCCGTGTTTCACAGAAACCAGACCGTCCGGTCCGTCTGCCGGAAAAGAGGGCAGCCCTTCTTTTTTCTTCATATATGTAACCGCATCCAGCCGGAAACCGCTGACTCCCAGATCCAGCCAGTAGTTCATCATGCGGTACATTTTTTCTCTGAGCCGGGGATTGTCCCAGTTCAGATCCACCTGTTCTTTTGTAAAAAGATGAAGATAATAGTATTCGCTTCCCGGAATCTTTTCCCAGGCACTTCCCCCGAAGATGGAGCGCCAGTTATTCGGCGGATTTTCGCCTTCTCCTTTTCTCAGGAAAAAATAATCCGCGTATTCGCCCTCGGGATCCTTCAAAACCTGCTGAAACCACTCATGCTGATCCGAACAGTGATTTAAAACCATATCCATAATCACATGGATGCCCCGTTTGTCCGCCTCATGAATGAGCTCCTTCATATCCTCCGTCGTTCCAAACATCGGATCAATCTCATAATAATCGGATACATCATATCCATTATCTTTCATCGGAGATTTGCATATCGGATTCAGATACAGAAGATCCGTTCCCAGTTCCTGAATGTAGTCCAGCTTCTGGATAATCCCTCTTAAATCTCCTATTCCATCTCCATTGGAATCATAAAAACTTTTTGGATACACCTGATAGGCGATCGATTTCTGCCACCACTTTAAGTCTTGCTTCATTTTTACGTTCCTTTCCTTTTTATGACCTTATACATGTAGTGGTGATCAGAAAAATCTGATCACCACCTCAGGTTTACATCTTCACAGCACCCTCAGATACACCAGCAACAATGTATTTCTGAAGGAAAATGTACAAGATAATAATCGGTATGATTGTAACAAATACAGCCGGGAAAATTAACTCCCACGGGTTTCCGTACTGTCCGGAAGTCAGCTTTGCGAAATAAAGCTCCAGCGTCAGTGTCTTGGATCCTGTCTTGTTTCCGATTACAAGGAAAGGAAGAAGGTAGTCATTCCAGATCCACATACCATTTAATACGATCACGGTAACGGTGGTTCCCTTTAACAGCGGGAATACGACCTTGAAGAACATCTGAAACAGGTTCGCTCCATCCAGCACTGCCGCTTCTTCCAGAGAGGCAGGTACGCTCTTGATAAAGCCATGATACAGGAAGACGGACATGCTCAGTCCGAAACCGCCGTACATGAGAATCAGTCCCTGTACGTTTTTCAGTCCCATTTTTTCAAACACGCTCAGGAGCGGGTACATCAGAGACTGGAACGGTACCAGCATAGCTGCGGTAAAGCAGAGAAACACGATGTTGGAAAGGATGGTTTTACTTCTCACCATTGCCCATGCAGCAAACGAGGAAACGATTACCAGAAGCAGGATGGAGAAAAAAGTAATAATAAAGGTCAGTCCCAGAGCTTTTCCAAAGTTGATTGCTTCCATTGCTGTCTTGATATACTGGAGAGTCCAGTGTTCCGGAAGCGCTACCGGCGAAGCAATGATTTCATTGTTTGACTTAAACGCATTTACAAACAGGAACAACAAAGGAGCCAGTGTGTAAAGAGCCAGAATGATCAGAATAAGGTGACGTACTGCTTCTCCCAGTACATGTCTGTTTTTCATTGACATTACATCTCAACCTCCTTCTTTTTGGTAACTACTACCTGAGTCAGGGTAACAGCCGCGATCAGCAGGAAGAAAATAACTGCCTGGGCCTGAGCCAGACCGTAATCCGGCGGGTTGGTATCTTTCGTGGTTCTTAAGATTTGCATAGCCAGAAGACGGGTATTGAAGTTACCATCTGTCAGGGCTACGTTGGGGTCCAGCAACATGAAGCATTTGGACAGAGTCAGGAAAAATACGATAGTGAAGGACGGCATCAGCATCGGGATCGTGATATAACGGAATCTCTGGAATACGTTTGCACCGTCGATAGCAGCCGCCTCGGAGAGATCGGTCGGAATGTTGTTCAGACCTGTCGTATAAATCAGCATCATGTATCCGGCCATCTGCCAGGTAACAAGGATTGCCAGTGCAATCATTGCTTTGTAACGATCCTGGAGCATGTTGCAGAAAAACGGAATGTTGATGATTCCATCTTTGTTGAAAATCAGCTGAGAGAAAACGATCTCAAAAATGAACTGCCAGATATAACCAAGAGCCAAGCCGCCAAGAAGGTTCGGCATAAAGTAAATAGTACGATAAGCACCGGCTCCCTTATGAACGGATGTTGCCAGCAGTGCCATGATCAGAGAAACAATATTCAATGCAATCACAGCAACTACGGTAAACTCCAGTGTATATACAAAGGAATCTCTGAATTTGGAAGATTTAAACACTTTGATATAGTTCTGAAATCCTACAAAAGCATCATAGAAATGATCTCCTCCGGCAAAGTAAGTTCCTCTCCACCCGCAGAAAGAATAGATTACGCCAATTCCAAAGGGGATCAGAATTACCATGATAAACAGGATCATAGCCGGAAGTAAAAGCGGTACCAGCCGCTTACGATAATATTTATCCATACTTACCACCATTCTGCTGCACTGGCAGCGTTTCTTCGGATTCATATAGAGGGTGTGCGGTATTCCACACACCCTCTATGGATCAATCTTTTTTCTTTTCTTTTTATAAACCTGCTGCTTCGCTCCAGCTGCTTACGATGAAATCAGCGATATCGGAGTAAGCGGTTTCCGGCCACTCAGCGGTGTTTACATAGTTCTCAAGGAGATGAGCACCTAAAGTAAATGTAGCGTAGCTAGCCGGCATACCTGCGTATGCATTGGTGATGGTCTTGCCCTCTTTTACATAGGAAAGAATGCTGTCGCCCAGGCTGTATCCAGCGCTGATAACATCCGGATCTGCATTGTACGGGATGAAGGAGCACTCTTCGATGACATATTTCATACCGGTCTCAGAGGTGTTCAGCCATACCAGGAATTTCTCTGCTGCTTCTTTTTCTTCATCGCTGCATTTTGCGTTGATGCAGTAGTACTGAGGTACGAATACCGGGATGGAGGTGTTCATCTGCTCTGCAGTGATACCAGAGGTAAGATCCTCATCGGTAACATCCAGTTTGATCGGCAGGAAGGTCATGTAATCAGCGATATCTGCGTTTGCGTTGGTAATATTGGTGTAGCACCAGTTACCCTGTTTGATAAATACGGTCTCGCCATTTGCGAAGCTTGCTACTGCCTGATCATAACCGTTGGTTGTCTGGTTGATGAGCTCCGGTCCTCTTTCGGTCTGTGCATGAGAGGTCAGGAGGTCAAGAAGTTTTGCATATGCTTCCCAAACCGGTTTTCCAGCTTCCAGCTGCTCGGTGGTTGCTTCTGCTGCTGCAACGGAGTCAGAGAAAACGCCGTCTACTGCTACGTTTACCAGGTGGTCGCCGTAGGTCCATTTCTCAGAACCAGCTACTGCAATGACACCTTTCAGTTTGGAGGTGATATCGTTTTTCTCTGCAAAGGAGAAGGTGCTTCCGCTTAAGGTGATGTCATCTGCGGTTCCATCGGTGATGTACTGCTGCATTGCATTAATCATTGCCTCAAACTCTGCATAAGAAGCAGTCTTGTAAGCTTCGATAAATGCATCGGTATTGTCCTCACCGAACATAGCGCCGATTACTCTGGTATCTACAATGTAGCCATATCCCTCGATGTTAAGGGGTACGCCGTAGTTTGTCTCACCGTCTCTGGTCAGATAGAAGTTCTCCGGGATAGCATCTGCAAGAGCTTTGAACTCCTCGTTGGTAGCATCGCTGAGAGGCATTGCATATCCGCCCTCCTGATACTCAACGAGCTTCTGTGCATCCTGTACACCGAAGATTGCCGGCATATGATCGGACTGAAGATCTGCTCTTAAAGCCTCGGAACTGTCAGTACCGGAACCAAGAGTAAACAGTTTTATGGTTACTCCGGTTTCCTCTTTGTAGGCATCTACTGCTGCCTGCATGGCATCTGCATCTTCACCTTTGATATTGAAAAAGTAAAAATCATAATCGTCATCGGAAGCACTAACTCCCATACCCATGGTTGTGGTAGCCAGAACTCCTGCCAGCATCATTGCTGCAAATTTCTTCATTTTCATAATTGCCTCCTGTTTTCCTGACTGACGGATCTCTTGGGATTCGGTCAGATCCTGTTCCATTCGTATCACGGTTGATCGAATATTTTCACGATTTCGGTGTGGGCGCCTCACACCTTGTTTACGAAACAGAGTATAATATATGATTCGCTGTATGTCAACCCGTTGACATATTTTTCGTACACTTTAATAATTTTAAACACCATTTTTCTGGCATATTGCACATAAAATTACTGTCTGAGCCTTACACTCTCTTTGAAAATCCGGTTTTGGGGTAAAAAAAGCTGAAGTTTTCAACTTTTCAGGGTTGAAAACCTCAGCCAGATATCTTTTTTTGCTTATGCTGTCTCTCTGATGACCAGAGTCACCGGCAGCAAAACCTTAGCCGCGATCTTTCTGCCATTGCAGAGGCGGTCCACAGATTCAATGGCCTTTTCCGCCATTTCCCGGATCGGCTGGTGGACGGTGGTAAGCAGAGGCCAGGAAAGCTCCGCCAGCTGCGCGTCGTCATAACCCACGATCCGGACTTGTCCCGGTATATCAATTCCCTTTCTGTGGCAGATCTGAATCGTCTGAAGAGCCATCGCATCTCCATTGCAGAAAATTCCGTCCGCATCCGGATTCTTTTCCAGAACCTCCAGGATCGTTTTATGGTAGTCCAGACGTTTATGCTCTTCCCAGGTCGCACAGTATTCTTTTACCTGCATTCCCATCTGCTCGCCCTGTCTTCTGAAGCTGATTCCACGGCTGTCACTCTGCATCCCGGTCCAGTGACCCGGGTTTAAATACAGAAGCTTCCGGCAGCCCTGCCTGTAGAGATGTTCCGCTACCATTTTTCCGCCTGCTTCATTGTCACAGACAATGCTTTCCGCAGCATAGGAGATTTCCCGCTCCAGAGAAATAATCGGTACGCTGACACTTGCGAATTTATCAATGTTTACCGCATCTGTACAGAGGATAATCCCCGCAACCCTGTGGCGCTTGCATATTTCCAGATATTCCTCCTCCTTGGCAGCATACGCTTTGGAACAGAATACATAAAGAATATAGCCCTTTTTATCCGCTTCCAGTTCCAGATAATTCAGAAGTCTCGAAAAAAACGGCTGATCGATATAGGGCATGATTACCCCGATACTCTTTGATGACTGCTTTGACAGAGATCTCGCGATCTCATTCGGCTGATAGTTCAGCTTCTTCATGGCAGCCTGAATCTTTTCATGTGCTTCACTGCTGATATACCCGCGGTTATTCAATGCTCTGGAAACCGTCGTCACCGACAGCCCGCACTCCTTTGCAACATCCTTTAGCGTACTCATCTGGTAAAATCTCCTTCGTTGTTTTCTATATCAGAAAACGATCAAAAAACGTCCTAGTGTGCTGTCTCATTGACTTTCAGTTAAATAACGCAGAATGTTTTTTCATCGACAAGGCGACTGAACGAGGCGATGCGGTGGCATCGTTGAGCGAAGTCAACGCAGTTCGATGGGAAAACAGGCAAGTTATTTAGCGAAATGTCAATGATACAGTACACTAGCTCCCAATATTAAGACAATTTTAACATGGGATGGGATTTTTTTCAATTTAAAGATATTGCAAAGGAGGGCGGCTCGGAGTCGCGAGCCCGCCGCCCTCCTCTGCACTCCTCCCAGCGGGCCCGCTTAGAAAATAGTGGTGCTTACGTCATACTGGAAGTGCGTGAAATGACGGGTGTTACTGGATACAAAACATAAAAAAATAAGGGGCTTACGTCAGGCTGCTACGCAGCGATAATATAGTATTTAGTGTCTCATATTGAAATCCAACAATTCAAATCTCCAATATGAATAACAAAACACCCTATCATCACTGTGTAGCAGTATGACGTAAGCCTCTTATTTTCTAAAGCGGGCCCAGTAGGGTGTGCAGAGGGGCGGCGGGCTCGCGACTCCGAGCCGCCCCTTTGCAGTATTCATTTCACGCAGTTTTTGTATGACGTATGCACCCTATTTTCTAAAGCGGGGCCACCAGGGGAGCGCGAGGGGACGACGGCCTCGCGACTCCGAGCGTCCCCTCGCATTACAAGTTGGTGTATCCCATCAGAGATCTGTCGACTGCTTCTGCGGCCATCCGCCCTTCGCGAATGGCCCAGACCACCAGCGACTGCCCCCTATGCACATCCCCCGCCGCAAACACGCCGGATACGCTGCTCTCATAACTCTCGGGAGCGGTCTCCACATTGGTCCTTCCATTGACTTTCACCTTGAAGGCCTCCGTCACATACGCCTGGCTTCCCAGGAATCCTGCCGCAATAAGCACCAGTCCCACTTCAATGACTTTCTCGGTTCCTTCCACCGGAACCATATTCATCCTCCCAGTCTTCTCATCCTTGACAGGTTTCAGGCTCACGATCTTCGCCTGTTTGACTGCACCCTTCTCATCCTTGATAAACTCCGTCACCGTAGTCTGATAAATCCGGGGATCATGGCCGAAGACGGCGATGGCTTCTTCCTGGCCGTAATCGGTTTTCAGGACTCTGGGCCACTGGGGCCAGGGGTTGGAGGGAGTTCTGGTCTCGCTGGGTTTGGGCATCATCTCCAGCTGGGTCACGGATTTTGCTCCCAGACGGATACTGGTTCCCACACAGTCATTTCCGGTGTCGCCTCCTCCGATGACAAGCACATGCTTGCCTTCCGCAAGGCTTCGTACCTCTTTGGAAACCTGCTCTTTTTCGCCGGAATCCAGAAGGCTCTTCGTCACTTTGGAGAGAAAATCCACAGCAAAGAAAATATTTTTCGCGTCTCTTCCCGGCACCTTGATATCTCTCGGATTGGAAGCCCCGCAGGCCAGGATTACCCGGTCAAAATTCTTCGTCAGCTCTTCCGCCTTGATGTCTTTTCCTACATCCACGCCGGTGACAAACTTCACACCTTCCTCTTCCATCAGATGAATCCGACGGTCCAGCACGCTCTTTTCCAGCTTCATGTTCGGGATGCCGTAGCGGAGCAGGCCGCCGATCCGGTCGTGCCGCTCGTAGACCGTCACCTCATGGCCGCGGCGGTTCAGCTGCATGGCAGCAGCCAGTCCCGAAGGACCGCTTCCCACAATGGCAACTCTTTTTCCTGTGCGTACCTTGGGCGGCTCCGGCTGTACCCAGCCTTCCGCATAGGCAGTCTCGATGATGGCTCTCTCATTTTCCTTGGTGGAAACAGGCTCGCCGTTCACGTTGCAGGTGCAGGCCGCCTCACAGAGAGCCGGACAAACACGACTGGTAAATTCCGGAAAACAGTGGGTCTTGGAAAGACGGAGATAAGCCTGTTTGAAATTTCCGCGGTAAACCAGATCGTTGGTCTCCGGTACCAGATTGTGCAGGGGACAGCCGGAAGCCATGCCCGCAAGCATATCACCATACTGGCAGAAGGGAACGCCGCACTCCATACAGCGTGCCCCCTGCTTCTGCTGCTCCTCAAGCTTCAGGGGAGTTTTAAACTCATGGAAATGTTTGATCCTCTCAAGGGGGGCTTCCGCCGTGGAAGTCTCCCGCTCATACTCTAAAAATCCTGTCGGTTTTCCCATTTTTCTTCTACCTCCCGCTTATTTCACCTGAAAACTCTCATAGAAAGCTTCCATCTGTGCCTGTTCTCTGGACATTCCTTTTTCCTCCAGTTTTGTACTCAGAGTAACCATCTTCTTGTAATCGATGGGAATGATCTTCTTAAACTTGGGAAGATAATCCTCAAAATGATCCAGGATCCGCTGGCCCTTCTCGGAACCGGTCTCCTGTACATGCTTCTCGATCATCTCGCGAAGCTCCTGAATATCGTATTTTTCCTCCACTTTTTCAATGTGGATCATGGCTTTGTTCAGGTTCTTGTAGAGCTCGTTTTCCTCATCCAGAACGTAAGCGATACCGCCGCTCATACCTGCAGCAAAGTTTTTGCCGGTCTTTCCGAGGACTGCCACACGGCCTCCGGTCATGTACTCACAGCCATGCTCGCCAACGCCTTCCACAACGGCCGTCGCGCCGGAGTTCCGGACTGCAAAACGCTCGCCGGCCACACCGTTGATGTAGGCTTCGCCGCTGGTGGCTCCGTAGAGGGCTACGTTTCCGATGATGATGTTGTCTTCTGCCTTATAAGTTCTCTTGGCAGGCGCTGTCACAGTGATCTTACCGCCGGAAAGGCCTTTACCCATATAGTCGTTGCAGTCTCCGGTGAGACAGATGCTCAGGCCCTTCGGAATGAAAGCGCCGAAGCTCTGGCCGCCGGCTCCCGTACAGTTCAGAGTGATCGTATCCTCCGGCAGGCCGTTCTTGTAGCGGCTGGTGATCTCGGAACCGAGGATGGAACCGAAAGCACGGTCCGTATTGGAAACTTCCACTTTCAGAGAAGCTTTCTCGCCTTTTTCTACGGCTCCTTTCAGCTTCTTCCAGAGGACCTTTTTGTCCTTGGTCTGCTCCAGTTTGAAGTCATAAACGTCCTCTTTCTTAAAGTGCTGGTTCTGGCCCAGATACGGATTGTATAGGATGCCATCCAGGTTCATCTTGGAAGCCATGGGATTCTCCGCATACTCTTTTACCTTCAGAAGATCGGTTCTTCCCACCATCTCTTCCAGGGTACGGACGCCGAGTTTTGCCATATATTCACGGAGCTCTTCCGCAATAAAACGCATGAAGTTTACCACATACTCCGGTTTTCCTTTGAATCTCTTACGGAGCTCCGGGTTCTGGGTAGCCACGCCCACCGGGCAGGTATCCAGGTTACAGACACGCATCATAACACAGCCCATCGTCACCAGGGGAGCCGTTGCGAAACCAAACTCCTCTGCGCCGAGAAGGGCTGCGATGGCTACGTCACGACCGCTCATAAGCTTACCGTCGGTCTCGATGATGACACGGCTTCTGAGGCCGTTCTGGAGCAGGGTCTGATGAGTCTCGGAAAGACCGAGCTCCCAGGGAAGACCCGCATTGTGGATGGAGCTCTCCGGAGCAGCTCCGGTACCTCCGTCATAACCAGAAATCAGGATAACCTGGGCGCCTGCCTTTGCCACGCCGGCAGCGACGGTTCCAACGCCGGCCTCCGATACCAGTTTTACAGAAATTCTCGCGTACTGGTTGGCATTTTTCAGGTCATAGATCAACTCTGCCAGGTCCTCGATGGAGTAAATATCGTGATGAGGCGGCGGGGAAATCAGGCTCACGCCGGGCGTGGAGTGTCTGGTCTTTGCCACCCAGGGATAAACTTTTTTCGCAGGCAGATGGCCGCCCTCACCAGGCTTCGCGCCCTGGGCCATCTTGATCTGGATCTCGTCCGCACAGACGAGATAACGGCTGGTCACGCCGAAACGGCCGGAAGCCACCTGTTTGATGGCGGAACAGCGGTCGTGCTCGGTTCCCTTGGAATCCAGACGGTCATCGCTCTCGCCGCCCTCACCGGTGTTTGATTTTCCATGAAGCATGTTCATGGCCAGGGCCAGGGTCTCATGGGCTTCCTGAGAAATGGAGCCGTATGACATGGCGCCGGTCTTGAAGTGACGGACAATGCTGTCCACGCTCTCCACTTCCTCGATGGGGATGGGATGGGCCGCATAATTGAAGTCCAGAAGGCTTCTTAAGTTTCCGCTGGTCTCCTCGTCCACCATGCCGGTGTATTCCTTAAAGGTCTTATAATCTCCGTTCCAGGCCGCCTGCTGCAGAAGGTGAATCGTCTTCGGATTGTAACGGTGGGTCTCGCCGCCACTTCTCATCTTGTGCTTGCCTACGCTGTCCAGCGTCAGATCGGTGTTTAGTCCCAGGGGATCAAAAGCCTTGCTGTGGCGCTCGTCCACATCCTTTGCGATATCCTCCAGGGTAATTCCGCCCACGCGGCTCACAGTTCCGGTGAAATATTTCTCGATAACATCCTCGGAAATACCGATGGCCTCGAAGATCTGGGAACCCTGATAGGACTGGATCGTGGAAATACCCATCTTGGAAGCGATTTTTACGATGCCGCTCAAGATTGCGTGATTGTAATCATCCACAGCCGCATAGTAATCTTTTTCCAGCAGTCCCTGATCGATCAGCTCTTTGATCGTGTCCTGGGCGAGATAGGGGTTGACGGCACTTGCACCGTAGCCCAGAAGGGTAGCGAAATGATGCACTTCTCTGGGTTCGCCGGATTCCAGAATCACAGCCAGAGAGGTACGCTTTTTCGTTTTTACGAGATGCTGATGCACCGCAGAAACAGCCAGCAGGGAGGGCATGGGCACACGGTTCTCGTCCACGCCGCGGTCTGTCAGAACCAGGATGTTAGCTCCGTCACGGTAAGCCTTATCCACCTCCACGAAAAGCCGCTCGATGGCGCGCTCCAGCTTGGTGCTCTTATAATAGGTAATCGGAACCTCTGCTACCTGGAAGCCCTCCACCTTCATATGCTTGATTTTCAGCATATCGGTGTTAGTCAGGATCGGATTGTTGACCTTCAGAACCTGACAGTTCTCAGGCTGCTCTTTTAAGAGGTTGCCGTCTTTTCCGACGTAAACGGTCGTGCTGGTGACAATCTCTTCACGGATCGCATCGATGGGCGGGTTTGTTACCTGGGCAAAAAGCTGTTTGAAATAGTCGAAAAGGGGACGATGCTGTTTGGAAAGCACTGCCAGCGGCGTATCAACACCCATGGCAGCGGTTCCCTCGCCGCCGTTTAATGCCATCTCCAGAATGGATTTCCGGTATTCCTCGTAGGTGTAACCGAAGGCTTTCTGAAGTCTTGCTCTCTCCTCGTCGGTGAACTCCTCCACTTTGATATTGGGGATTTTCAGGTCATGGAGTTCTACCAGGTTGCTGTCCAGCCACTCGCCGTAAGGCTGTTTTTTCGCATAGTATTCTTTCAGCTCCTCATCCTCGAAAATCTTATGCTTCACGGTATCGACCAGCAGCATTTTTCCGGGATGCAGGCGCTCCTTGAGGACGATCTCCTCCTCGGGAACCGGCAGAACGCCCACCTCGGAGGAGAGGATCACGTCACCATTTTTCATAATGTAGTAACGGGAAGGACGGAGGCCGTTCCGGTCAAGAACCGCACCCATCACATCGCCATCGGAAAACAGAATGGAAGCCGGGCCGTCCCAGGGCTCCATCATGGTCGCATAATACTGATAAAAATCACGTTTTTCCTGGGAAATCGTGTGGTTGTTGGACCAGGGCTCCGGAATCGTCACCATGACGGCCAGCGGAAGCTCCATGCCGCTCATAACGAGGAATTCCAGCGTGTTGTCCAGCATGGCGGAGTCAGAACCTCTGGTATCTACCACCGGAAGCACCTTGTAGAGCTGTCCTTTCAGATGGTCGGAAGACATAGTCTCCTCACGGGCCAGCATTTTGTCGGCATTTCCGCGGATCGTGTTGATCTCACCGTTGTGAACGATAAAGCGGTTCGGATGGGCTCTCTCCCAGCTCGGATTGGTGTTGGTACTGAAACGGGAATGGACCATGGCGATGGCAGACTCATAATCCGGATCCTGCAGGTCTGCAAAGAAGGTCCGAAGCTGTCCCACCAGAAACATACCTTTGTATACAATCGTCCGGCTGGACATGGAAACCACATAGGTGTTGTCGTTGCTCTGCTCGAAAACTCTTCTTGCGATGTAGAGCTTCCGGTCAAAATCCAGACCTTTTTCCACGCCCTCGGGCCGTTTCAGGAAGGCCTGCATGATATAAGGCATGCAGCTTCTCGCTTTTTCACCGAGAACTTCCTCAGCCACCGGCACTTTACGGAAGCCTAAAAGGGTCAGGCCCTCTTTTCCGGCGATGATCTCAAACATCTTTTTCGCCTGGTTCCGTTTCATCTCATCCTGGGGAAGAAACAGCTGAGCGACACCGTAATCTCTCTCTCCGCCGATATCAAAGCCTTCTTCTTTTGCCACTTTGCTGAAAAATTTGTGGGATACCTGCAGGAGGATACCCACGCCGTCGCCGGTCTTTCCCTCTGCATCCTTGCCGGCGCGGTGTTCCAGGTTTTCTACTATATGAAGAGCATTTTCCACGGTCTTGTGGCTCCTGACGCCGTTGCTGTTCACAACTGCGCCGATACCACAGTTGTCATGCTCGAACTGTTCTCTATATAAACCTTTCATCTCACTCATCTGTTTCCATCCTTTCCTGGGTGTTATTTTTCCTTCGCATACGCAGCTGCGGCTGTTACCAGTCCTCTGAAAAGCGGGTGCGCATGGTTCGGTCTGGACTTGAACTCCGGATGCCCCTGTGTTCCTACAAAATACGGATGATCCACCACTTCGATCATCTCCACGATCCGTTTATCCGGGGAACAGCCGGCAACCGTCATCCCTTTTGCTTCAAACTCTGCACGATATTTATTGTTCACCTCATAACGATGACGATGACGCTCACTGATCTCTTCTTTTCCAAAGAGCTCTCTGGACCGGGTTCCTTCTTTTAATATACAGGGATAAGCGCCCAGACGAAGCGTTCCTCCCAGATCCTCAACGTCCTCCTGATCCGGCATCAGGGCAATGACCGGATGTGTGGTCTCCGGATCCAGCTCAATGCTGTTCGCATCCGTATAACCAAGGACATCTCTTGCATATTCCACGATAGCCATCTGCATTCCGAGGCAGATTCCAAGGAAAGGAATCTTTTTCTCTCTTGCGTGACGAATGGCAGTGATCATTCCTTCCGTACCTCTGGGGCCGAAACCGCCGGGAACCAGGATACCATCCACACCGGCAAGCTTTTCCGCTACATTCTCATCGGTGATCTCCTCAGAATCCACCCAGCGGATGCGGACATTGACACGGCTTGCGATACCGCCATGCTTCAGTGCCTCTACCACACTTAAATAAGCATCATGCAGCTGGGTATATTTCCCGACCATGGCGATCTCTGCTTCCTGTTCCGGATGGCGTAAATTTTCCACCATTTCCTTCCATTCCGTCAGATCCGGCTCTCTGCAGGGAAGATGAAGACTTTCCAGAACCACCTGAGCCAGATTTTCTTTTTCCATGGCAAGGGGCGCTTCATATAAATATTCCACATCCAGGTTCTGGAGCACATGGTAGACCGGCACGTTGCAGAACAAGGCGATCTTCGCTTTCACCTCGTCGGGAATCGGATATTCGCTCCGGCAGACCAGAACATCCGGCTGAAGGCCCATGCCCTGCAGCTCTTTGACGCTGGCCTGGGTCGGTTTTGTTTTCAGCTCCTCGGATGCTTTCAGATAAGGAATCAGGGTCACATGGACCAGAACGGCATTTTCATGGCCTACGTCGTGCTGGAACTGACGGATGGCCTCCAGGAAAGGCTGACTCTCAATATCGCCGACGGTTCCGCCTACCTCTATAATAGCGATCCGGTCCTCGTTCTCCTCTTTGGCCCGATAGAACCGGCTCTTGATCTCATTTGTGATGTGCGGAATCACCTGTACGGTGCCCCCGCCGTAATCTCCGTGACGCTCTTTCTGCAGAACAGACCAGTAAATTTTACCAGTGGTCACGTTGGAATTTTTATCCAGGCTTTCATCAATAAATCTCTCATAATGACCGAGATCCAGGTCTGTCTCCGTACCGTCGTCGGTAACAAAAACCTCGCCGTGCTGAATGGGGTTCATCGTACCCGGGTCTACATTGATATAGGGATCAAACTTCTGCATCGTCACCTGATAACCTCTGGCTTTCAGAAGACGGCCCAGCGAAGCTGCCGTAATTCCCTTGCCCAGACCGGAAACCACACCGCCTGTCACAAATACATATTTTACTGCCATCACATTTTCCTCCTTGCTCTTGCCTGCTTACAATGAAAAAAAGGTGTCAGAAAGCCCGGTTTGGGAACTTTCTGACACCTTTGTCATCAAATTTCATGGGACTTACTATATCTCATTTTGCCCCGTTTGTAAATCCCTGTTTTTTTAAATTTTTTTGTGACAGTTCAGGACGTTCAGCCCAACAGGCCACAGACACGCGCATTGCATGTGCTATCGCTGCATTCGCAGCTTCTGTCTGAGGCTAATGGGTCTACATTCCATTTCGGTCCACGCTAAACGAGTCCCACTGGGACTCAGCGCCGTTCCGCCCATTCCAAAATGAAAATTCATCCTATTGCAAACGAGTTTGCATAGTCTGATTTTTCATTTTGCTGATGTTCTGAACTGTTACAAAAAATTTAAAAAAAGGTGTTGACAAGACCGGATTTTTGAGTATACTACGAGTCATAAGCAACGGCGCTTAGGAGTGATCCATTCTCTCCTGAGCGCCTTTTTTCGTTGCAGGCTATGAAAAGCCGGTCCGGCTGACCTGTTTTAAGTGTCATCGCTGCGGAGTAACGAAAGTGCCATAGAACATCAGCAAGTATTGAAAGGAGTGCCATTTCTTATGTCAAAAGATATTCCCAGTTTATATGGAAGCCTTGTTTTCACCGATAAAGTGATGCGTGACAAGCTTCCTAAGGATATGTACAAAGCTCTGAAGAAAACCATCGAAAACGGAACTCACCTGGAGCTGGACGTCGCAAACTCCGTGGCTGTTGCCATGAAAGAATGGGCTGTTGAAAACGGAGCTACCCATTTTACACACTGGTTCCAGCCCATGACCGGCTATACCGCCGAGAAACACGATAGCTTCATCTCTCCCACAGGAGACGGCGAAGTGATCATGGATTTCTCCGGAAAAGAACTGGTAAAGGGTGAACCCGATGCATCAAGCTTCCCCTCCGGCGGACTGAGAGCCACCTTTGAGGCCAGAGGTTATACTGCATGGGATCCTACCTCTCCTGCTTTTATCAAAGATCAGACTCTTTACATCCCCACCGCTTTCTGCTCCTACAACGGAGAAGCGCTGGATAAAAAGACCCCGCTCTTACGCGCCATGGAAGCTTTGAGCACCGAGGCTGTCAAAGTCCTTCATCTGCTGGGCAACACCGCAGTGACCGGCGTCAGCACCACCGTAGGACCGGAGCAGGAATACTTCCTTGTTGACAAGGCAGCCTACAGAGCCCGCCGCGACCTGCTCTTCTGCGGAAGAACCCTTCTCGGTGCACCGGCTCCAAAAGGACAGGAAATGGAAGATCATTACTTTGGTGTCCTGAAACCCCGCGTAGCCGCTTACATGCATGATCTGGATGAGGAGCTCTGGAAACTGGGCGTTCCCGCCAAAACAAAACATAACGAGGTTGCTCCCGCTCAGCACGAGCTGGCACCCGTTTTTGATACCGCAAACGTGGCAGTTGACCACAACCAGCTGACCATGGAAATGATGAAAAAGGTAGCCGACAAACACGATCTGGCCTGCCTGCTCCATGAGAAACCCTTCGAGGGCATCAACGGAAGCGGAAAACACAACAACTGGTCCATCATCACCAATACCGGCAGCAACCTTCTGGATCCGGGCAAAACACCGGCAGAAAACACACAGTTCCTGGTATTTCTCACCGCTGTCATCAAAGCTGTGGATGATTACGCAGATCTTATGAGAATCTCCGCCGCCACCCCGGGTAACGATCACCGTCTGGGGGCCAATGAGGCACCGCCAGCCATCGTTTCCATGTTCCTCGGTGATGAGCTCACTGCTATTTTGAAGTCTATTGAAAATGACACCTATTTCAGCGGTCAGCACAGAGTCCAGCTGGATATCGGAGCTCATGTCCTTCCTCATTTCTTCAAGGACAACACCGACCGGAACCGTACCTCCCCCTTTGCCTTCACCGGCAACAAATTCGAATTCCGTATGCTTGGTTCCGGTCAGTCTGTGGCAGGTCCAAACACCGTTCTGAACACTGCGGTTGCAGAGGTTCTCTCCCAGTTCTATGATGAACTGAAGGATACACCGGCAGATCAGATGGAATCCGCAGTCCATGAATGGATCAAAAAGACCGTCAAAGCACACAAACGGATCATCTTCAACGGAAACGGTTATACCGATGAATGGGTAGAAGAAGCAGAAAAACGTGGTCTTTTCAACCTGAAATCCACACCGGAGGCTCTTCCGCAGTTTATCGCAGAAAAGAACGTGGATCTTTTCCTGAAACATCATATTTTCACCAAAGAAGAAATCCATTCCCGTTATGAGATTCTTCTGGAAAACTATGTAAAGACCATCCAGCTGGAGTCCAAGACCATGCAGGAAATGCTCAGCAAAGACTTTCTGCCTGCTGTATCCCGCTTCGCAGGAGAGGTTTCCAGGAGTGTTCTGGACAAGAAAGCGCTCCTGCCCTCCATCAAAGCAGAGAAAGAACTGGCTCTCGTGGAGTCTCTTACCACTGCCTATGAGACCCTGTCCGAAGGCAATGACAAGCTGAAAGCTCTCACAGAGGAGGTTTCTTCCATGGAATCCATGCAGGAAGCCGCCACCTTCTGCCATGACAAGGTTCTGGCTCTCATGGATGAACTCCGTGTCGTAGCAGACGAGGCAGAGACCAGAATTCCGGAAAAAGAACTGCCTTATCCGACATACGATCAGCTGCTCTTCTCCGTCTGAACGCTTTCCTTTTTCTTCAGGTACGCTCATCCCCCTCTTTTACAAAAGTAAACTGACTGGAAAGCGAGGAATCGACACATGGAACTGGATCCTTCCTGTGAAATCAAAGAGGAATGCGGCATTTTCGGTATCTTTGCAAAAGAAGGTACCGAAGCCGCTCCTTCTATTTACTATGGCCTGTGTGCCCTGCAGCACCGCGGCCAGGAATCCTGTGGTATTGCCGTCAGCGATACCACGGGGCCGAAAGGCAACATGAGCTCCCATAAAGATCTGGGACTCGTCAACGAAGTTTTTAAAGAAGAAACCCTTCATTCCCTTCATGGAAACCTGGGAATCGGCCACGTCCGTTACTCCACCACAGGCGGAAATTCCGCCAGCAACGCCCAGCCTCTGGTGCTCAATTACGTCAAAGGTACTCTGGCTCTGGCCCACAACGGAAATCTGGTCAACACAGAAGAACTCCGCCGGGAATTTGAAGAGAACGGCGCCATCTTCCACACTACCACAGATTCTGAGGTTATCGCCTACTGTGTGGCAAGAGAACGGGTCCACAGTACAAGCGTGGAGGAAGCCATCAAAAAAACCGCGGCAAAGATCCGCGGAGCCTATGGTCTGGTCATCGCCAGCCCCAGAAAACTGGTGGGTGTGCGTGATCCCCTGGGATTAAAACCTCTCTGTATCGGAAAAAGAGAGGATGCCTACGTCATCGCCTCGGAAAGCTGTGCGCTTTCTGCCGTCGATGCAGAATTTATCCGGGACGTCCTTCCCGGTGAGATCGTGACAATAACCAACGAGGGCATCAAATCCGACACAAGCCTGTGCCAGGAAAAACATGCCCACTGTATTTTCGAATATATTTACTTTGCCCGGCTGGACAGCCATCTGGACGGCATTTCCACCTACGAAGCCCGCATCCGGGGCGGCGCTGCACTGGCAGCCGCTTATCCCGTAGAGGCAGATATCGTAGTCGGCGTTCCGGATTCCGGTCTTGCCGCAGCCAAGGGCTATTCGGAGGCATCCGGGATTCCCTTTGCCCTTGCCTTCCACAAAAACAGCTATGTGGGCCGGACCTTCATCAAACCCACCCAGAAAGAGCGGGAATCCGCCGTCCGGGTGAAATTAAATGTCATTGAGCCCGTGGTTCGCGGCAAACGCATCGTCCTTGTGGATGATTCCATCGTCCGCGGCACGACCATCGCCAACCTCATCCACATGCTGAAAAAGGCCGGAGCCTTAAGCGTCCATGTACGCGTGGCCTCCCCGCCCTTCCTGCACCCCTGCTACTTCGGCACGGATGTCCCCTCCAATGATCAGCTCATCGCCTGTTCGCACAACCTGGAAGAGATCCGCGACTCCATCGGTGCAGACTCCCTGGGATACATGAAAATCGAAGATTTACCTTCCATGGTCGGAGACCTCCCTCTCTGCTGTGCCTGCTTCGACGGCAACTATCCCATGAACATTCAGTAATTGCGGAAACGGTTCTCCGTTTTCCGATTACACATATCACATTTTTCTTTTACTACTTGCAGGAAAAACGGCTTCCGTGGATCGGGAGCCGTTTTTCTGGTGAGATAATTATTCTTTCTTGCCTATAGGCATTATAGCATATGTAAATCTGAAAATTAATATACCTGATTTCAATTGCAGCTTTCTTTACTTCAACTATTTTTTAACTCTGTTATCAATTTTTGGTATTGATACATCGTATTTAAATAATCTCGATATTTAAAAGTGTTTTTTACAATTTCTTCTTCATTAATACCTCGTATAATCTTAATATATGCTTCAAATAAAGAACAATTAGAATAAAATGTATCTAAATTCGGATCATATACTAAGCATACATAACTTTTATTAAAAAATCTTTGGTAATAATACTTATAAAAATTTTTTACACTTTCATCATTGATAACAATCCATATCTTTGATCTATCTAAATTAATTAAATTACTAAAACTTCCCACACCGTATCGGTGTGTTGAACCTTGAAAATTCAATATTTCAGCCAATAAAAAAGGCATAAATCTGTTCCTCTTGGTATAATGGAGTTGTCGAAAAACCATTTTAACAAAGGAGATTTATGCCATGTCCAGTATACCACAAAACCATTCCGATGAGAAAGACTTAGTTGATTGTGTTCAGAGATTTTTTTCTAAACACCATGTTGGCAAACTTCTTGCCAAATGCAATGGGATGAAAGAAAAAGGTATTTCTCCCGTTTCTCTGCTTCGGTACAAACTCAGCAACATTTTTGTCGGAAGAAGTATGTATATGCAGCGACGGACTGGCTCTTTTAAGGAAGAGTTTTCCAAGAACACGTTTTACCGTTTCCTTAATTCCGCAAAAACAAACTGGCTCCGTTTTACTTCTCTTCTTGCCGCAGATATCGTAAACAATGACATCAAAGGTCTGACGAATGATAGCAGGAAAAATGTCTTCATCATTGATGACAGTCTTTTTAACCGCACCAGCTGCAAGAAAACAGAACTGGGATCAAAAGTTTTTGATCACACGGATATGCATTTTAAAAAAGGATTCCGAATGCTTACTTTAAGCTGGAGCGATGGAAATACATTGATCCCGGTAAACAGCTGTCTGCTGGCATCTGCAAAAGATACAAATATCATTGGTCCGGTAAAGACCTTTGATAACAGAACCGTTGCAGGAAAAAGACGCAAGCTTGCTCAGACAAAAGCGCCGGAAGCAATGATGACCCTGTTGGACACTGCCCTCACTGCAGGAATGAAAGCGGATTATGTCCTGTTTGATTCCTGGTTTTCCAACCCGGCACAAGTCACAGACATTCACTCAAAAGGTATGAATGTGATCGCCATGATCAAGAAAAGCAGCCGGATCAAATATTCATACTGTGGTGAACAGCTGAACATCAAAGAGATTTATTCCCGGAATAAGAAGCGTCGTGGCAGATCAAAATATCTGCTTTCCGTTGACGTTATGGTCGGAAAAGAGAATCCGATTCCAGCAAAGATTGTTTGTGTAAGGAACAAAGCGAATCGCAAGGAGTGGCTTGCTTTTATCTGCACAGATACGACTCTTTCCGAAGAAGAGATCATTCGTATTTATGGAAAACGCTGGCAGATTGAAGTTTTCTTCAAGACCTGCAAATCTATGCTGAACCGGGAGTATCCCAAAGTTTGTGTAAACCTCCAAACTGATGTAAGATAGAATTACTCAGTTTGGAGGTTTATTTTATGGCAAGAAAAAAGGATTCACCACAAAAAGCAGCGCTTAGAGAACTCATGGGAAACTACCTGAAAGAAAACAATGTAAAAGTAAAAGATGGAACAGATGTTAATTCCATTATGCGGGATATGATGTCTATCATTTTGGAAGGTGCCCTTGATCAGGAACTGGATGAAGAACTGGGATATTCCAAGTATGATTATCGAAATAAAGAAACCGATAATTCCAGGAATGGACATTCCCAGAAAACGTTACATACCAGTTACGGAGATATGGAGATTGATATTCCAAGGGATCGAAAAGGTGACTTCGAACCACAGGTTGTAAAGAAGTATCAGAATTCGATTACGCAAGACATGGAAGAAAAGATCATTTCCATGTACGCAAAAGGAATGACTACTGCCGATATAGAAAGCCACATGCGTGAATTATACGATCTTGAGATCTCCGACAGTACTGTCAGCCGGATTACTGATAAGATCCTGCCAATAGTAAAAGAATGGCAGGAAAGGCCATTAGAAAGTGTGTATGCTGTTGTATTTATGGATGCGATCCATTTCCATGCCCGTAATGAGGGGCGGATTGTAAAACGTGCTGTTTACATTGCGATTGGGATCGATATGGAAGGACGTAAGGATGTCCTCGGAATGTATGTTGGTCAAAATGAAAGTGCCAAGTTCTGGCTCTCCATCCTGAATGGCCTGAAAAACCGGGGTGTAGAAGATATATTGATTGCGTGTGTGGATGGACTGACCGGTTTTCCACAAGCAATTGAAGCAGTATTTCCCCAGACCGAGATCCAGCAGTGCATAATCCATCAGATCAGGAATACCACGAAATTTGTTTCTTACAAAGAGATCAAACCACTTATGGCAGATCTGAAGCGTGTATATGCAGCTCCTACAGAAGAAGTTGCATTGGCAGAACTGGACAGCTTTGACGAAAAATGGAGCGGGAAATACCCTAAGATTGCAAAGTCATGGAAAGATAACTGGGCAAATCTTTCAACGTATTTTAAGTATCCGGAAGCTGTCAGACGTCTGATCTATACCACGAACACGATTGAAGGATTTAACCGTCAGCTCCGGAAAGTCACCAAATCCAAGACGGTATTTCCATCCGATGACAGTCTCCTGAAAATGCTGTATCTGGCCATGATAGATATCACCAAAAAATGGACGGGACACCGTCAGGATTGGGGACAAATCCATTCTCAGCTGGAAATTTTCTTCGAAGAAAGATTGGAAAGGTTATAAGCAGAATGCATGCTAGGCAGGGCTGGCACAGCCAGTCCTGCTTGACATGCCTTAAAACTGCATTATAATACAAACAAGGACAGAACCCTGAAAAACAGGTTCTGTCCTCGATAACTAATGACATATCTTACATCAGTTTTTTCTGTTTACACAAAACTTGAAACGCTCTCGCTGAACCTGATTGGAGAATGCCACAGCCTATCTTATGACGCACTGACAGCCCATGTGGCCATTGTGTTTACCAGATATATGTTACTTGCGATGGAACAGCGCCAAAATGAAGATCAGAGAACTCTTGGTGAGTTGTTCTTCTTTCTTGTCGATGAAATGGCAGACATTACTTTCAGCAGATCGCTTGCTATTCTGATGGCTGTCTTAATGGCAAGCCTTCAGGAAATCTTAAAGCTCAGTGACGAACAACTGACTGCTTTTACTGCTGATTTTGAGGCAAGATTACCAGAATATCTGCGTAATGCACTTCATCCAGAGATTGCAACGGCATAAATCACTATTTTGTTAGCTGAAATATTGAATTTTTAAGGTACGAATCCCATTTTAGGTATGGGAAGTCTTAGTTAGTAAATTAGAGTTAAGTGTCGCATATGTGACTTTATCTATACCTGAAAGCGTAGTCTCTTTTAATGAAAACTTTTCATATAATTTTTCTAAAAATTCTTTGTATTTCATTTCCGGAACAACTATATCTTTCTGGTACATCGTTTGTAATTGTTCTATATAATTTGATTTAGTTTCATCAATATAGAAATTTTCATTTTTAAACACTTGTTGTCCCATTAATTTCTCCTATTCTTATCCAAAAATTTTCATTATAAAAATATGCTTGTAATCCGGTTGTTTTTATGCGAACTTTACTTACCCTTTCAGGAATTGTACATGTTCCTATAACTGCAGATTTTCTGCGCATGGCAGGAAAAAGAACCATTAAACCATACCGGAAGTAACTGGATGAAATATATCCCGTTGTTCCTGTACTCTTTCCGGCGGAATATAGAAACCAGTTATTATGAGCAGAAAACATTCTGGTCTTTTTGCAGCTACATGGTGCGGATTCACAAAGGGATTGAGATGCTGGTCAATCTGATCAATATCAGCTACTGTGCAATGAAACTGTTGCCGTATCAGGAATAAAATCTACATGGATGATGAACATCGGCTGGTTCACCGACAGGGATATCATTTATAAAGTGGTGTTTCATAAGACACCTACCTTAATAAATTACACTTGTTATATATTTTTCGCAAGGTTGAGTATTGACTACCATTGAGACTTTATCACATACTTCCGTCTTCTTCACATTCGCCCAGATCTGAAGCAAACTTTCTGTCTGACTTTCTTCATTTTCCCGTGTCCAGAACCATGTATAAAGACCACCATCCAATGTTGCAGAAGGATAAGAAAGAAGACGATATTCGATTCCCAAATTCTCCCTAAACTGGTCAAGAACTACATCTTTAAAATCATTCAAATTCTCTCCTGTAAATTCAATTCGCACCGTGTCCAGTCCGCTAAGACCGGACGCATCGTCTGCAAACTCCAGAAATACCGTTCCTTCCTCTGTTCCATATGTCACTTTTTCTGCTGCCCTATAAATAACTCTGCCCAGTTCCTTATCCTCTGACTCAAAATCAAGAGTTTCACCAAGGAACTCTTCCGCTTCTTCCTTTGACAGATTCCAAGGCAAGCCTTGATAAGTAAAATCCTCTGTCTGCACAAAACTGGAAACGTCTATTTCTTTCTCTCGATTTTCAACCGGTTTCATCCGCACTACGGCCGCTGCCAACTGACTGGTATTACCATTTATAATATGTCCCAACATAATCATATTTCTCCAGTCATCCCGCTCCTGAAACCAGGTTCTCTGATTCATCATACTGTCATCTGTAATCTGCACATCTTCTGTAACATAGGTCGGTTCACCTAAAAGCTCTTCAAAACTCTCATTCAGCTGTTTCCAAAGTGCAGTCCCTTCTTCCAGCGGCAGCGTTTCAAAATTAAATTGCATATTATAGAGACCGTCTTCCTCATAGAAATCACATTCCAGCTGTGCCTGATAATCCTTCCAGGAATAAGCTTTATCAGCTTTGTAAATCTCACTTCCTTCGATCTGTGGTAAATCTTCAGGCTGCTCCAAAGTTACATCAAGATATTTTTCCACCTCTTCTTCAGAACTTCCCCAGGCAAGTGTTCCGTACTGATAAGTGCCATCGGTCTGTACCCAATCGCTAAAACAAAGTTCAAAAGGATCTGTATTATTTTCTTCCGCAGAAATATTTATTACTAATATAAAAAGCAATATAGCTGTAAACGCAATCAATTTTTCTTTCTTCATTAACACAGACCTCCCTGACTAAATTTCACCTAAAAAATATTTTCATTTTTTAATACCACTGTCCACCTTTACACGGCTTTACATTATTGCATATTGAATGTACTTCATAACATTCATGCCATCCCCCACTAATTATCGGATCATACTGACGCACTTTACATTGTGGACAAATATATCCTCTATATGTTGAAATATAGTATTTAATTGTACAACTGCTCTTATTATAACATTTTCCTGAGCCATCACTCTTTTTTTCATTATTACATTCTAAAACAGTAAAGCTACTTACAGGGCAATACGGACACATCCCTATAAGAGAAATAGAATCGTCCCCAAAACCACTTCTATTTGATTTAGCTGATGTTTTAAACGGTACTACTAACATTATAATCATACATAAAGAGATCATAATTTTAATAAAGCTCTTTTTCCTCATATCAATTCCTCCATTTAAAAATAAAATCACATTTTTAGTTAATTTAAAATTTGCCACCACATTATTATCACTTCCTTTCTATATAGTCAGTTAATTTTTATGTATTCTCATTTTTTTACAACTTCTTTTGTCTACATCTTATCATTATTTGTATTTTTTTGTCAACAATTATTTATTTCATCTAGGTATTTTATTATATTTATATTTGTGCTATATTATATTTATCCGAAAGGAGGGAATCGTTTTTGGCCAGAAACGACAGCTTACGAAGGGGAAATAATATAGAAATGTTGATTTTATCCATTTTGTCAACCGAAGATTGCTATGGATATCAGCTTTCCCTTTTAATCAAAGATTACTCTCAGGGAAAAATATCTCTTCCCGAGGGATCGCTTTACCCGGCTTTATACAAATTAGTAGATAACGGTCTGATATCCGATGAAAAAAGACAGGTCGGCAAGCGACTTACCCGTGTTTATTATCATATGGAACCGGAAGGAAAAGATTATCTGAATCAATTGATTGAAGAATACAATTCTCTTCACTCTGGTATTCAATCAATCCTCAACAAGACAAAGGAAGGAGACGAACTTACTCATGTTCAAAAAACGCAATGATTTTGATCAGTATTTAAAAAATGTTCGGATTTCTTTTCCCGTGTTTCATAAAGCGGAGCGTCGGTTTTTTCAGGATTTTTCCGCTAACGTGCGGGAATATCAGGCTATCCATCCTATGAGTACACTTTCTGATTTAGAAGGAGAGTTTGGACGCCCAAAGGATATCATTATGGATTATTTTTATAATATGAACTCCTCTTCTTATCTTCTCTATATGAAAAGGGCCCGCTATTTAAGAATTATTACTGGTGCTGTTATCGTTTTCCTTTTATTTAGCGCTGTTGCAGAAAGTTATCTTTATTTTACTATGTATAAAGAATGGGCTGCCACTAAAGTAACAACAGAACAATCTGTCATTTATTATCTGGATGATTAACACACATGGAGGAATTTTATTATGAAGAACGTAAAAACTTTTTTGTTTACAATAATAGGTATTTTTCTTCTATTTTCTTGTTCTGCATCTGCCGCTTCTACTGTTACAACATCCGAAATTTATTCCTTAGCAAACGGGGATTACTTAGAAACTATTCTGATTCAGGATTCAACTTCAAGAGCAACGTCTTCTACAAAAAGCGGTCAGAAAACTACATACTATAAATCTTCATCGGGAGTAACTTTATGGTCTGTAACTGTAAAAGCAAGTTTTTCTTATACTTATGGAAAATCCAGCACCTGTACCTCTGTTACTGGAAGTTCTGCTTCCAGTTCTGTTGCTTGGAAAGTTTCCAGTGCTTCTTCTAAAAAAAATGGGAATACAGCAACTGCATCAGCAACTGGGTATCACTATACCAATGGTGCTTTAGTCGAATCTTTATCCCGATCTGTTTCTCTTTCCTGTGATATATACGGATCTTTATCGTAACTTTTTATTTTTCTCCAAAAAAATCTGGGTGAAATCGTTTTTATGGATTTCACCCAGATTTTGCTGATATCCTATCTGGCACTATTCAAATGGAACTCTAATTATCTATCCGATAACTACTTTTTTCTGTTCGATAAAATCAAGCAAAAAAGTTACTATACAATACTCATACTTTCTTTCATCCATTCTTCTACTTTATCCCTGCTGATTTTCACCGCTTCTGCAATCTTATCGACAGGAAACCCCATCTCAGCCAGAGAAAGCGCCGTTTCTCTGGCTTTCTTTAATTTGCCTTCAGCTACACCAGCTTCAATACCAGCTTCAACACCGGCTTCATACTCTGCCTTACGAAGTTTCTGCTCCTCCTCTTCTTTGTTGTATTCAAAGATACTCACGGCAATCACCTCCGCACGATTTGCTCTCAGAATTTTTTCCAAAATGATTTCTGAAATGTATTTAAGATTCGGGAGCCGTTTTTCTATATCACTTTATAAACGGGATTCCACATAATCCCGGCCACAGTTTTTGCAGAAGAGAGAATATTTTGGATTGTATTCCCCACAGTCCGGGCAATACCAGTCTCCATTTTCCAGAGGAATTACAGAAACCAGTTTCGGCGGAGCAGCTGTTTTTCCCAGTTCTTCTGCCTGAGCTTCGATCGCCATCGCACCAAGCGGAGCCAGTGAACTGCCCTTCTGCCCGGTACCTGCCAGAGAAGAAGCGATTTTATCAGTAAATTTCAATAAAATCTTGGAGCCGCAACGCTGGCAGAACTGTGTTCCTGGAAGATTCTCAAAGCCACATTTTTTACATACAATACACTTTTTCATAAATTTCTTCTCCCTATATCACTCTTGAGAACTATGCAGTATTTACGCGATATCCTGTACTATCTTTTTCGCCGTTTCATAAGAATCCTTTTCCACATAAACTCCGCTCTCACTCTTATGCTCAATCCCCGACACCACAGTCCGGTAAAAAATCATATGCACCAGATCGGAGAGAAAGTTAGATTTGATGGGTTCTACAGAATAGTTAATGTGATTCTGGTCCAGTCTTTTTTTGATCTGGATCATCTGCGGCGTGTCCTGTATCGTACATAATAATTTCTTCATACCTGATCTCCTCTCTGTTTTTTCACAATTCACTTTCATTTTATAAGCTTTCCGATATTTCTATATCTGTATCTTATCATCGGGCTTATCTGTTGTCAATCAGATATCATTCTTTTTATCAGGCATCGATGCGATCCCATAACAGACAGAGCCTGGCTGTCTTTTCAAATATCAAAAAGTGCTGCCAGCATGCTCATTCCCAGTGTTTTTCCAAAACGTCCCGGCCGGGTAATCAATGTCACCTTAGCCGCGCCTGTACCCAGGAGTTCCCGGATCAGACCCGATTTATCAATATAATAATATCCATCCTTCCGGATCTCCGAAATACCTGCAGGAATTTTCAGTTCAGACATCTCATTTCCCCCTTCCACAGGCAATCTTAAGTTTATCATACCATGAAGACCGGGCTTTTACAAGCAAATAGATAATTTTCTTTTCTATAAAAATTCTCCTTGTGAAACGCACCCTGAAAGCGTATCATATTAAGAAAAACTACCGGAGGTCTGCCCATGTTCCAGGAATCTTTTCCTCTTACCGATAAAACCTGTTTTCTCTATGGAAATCCCCAGTCATCCCACCTTCTGATCCAGCCCGTCGGGGCTCAGGATCTTTCCGGAGGGCTGGAAAAAGAGGTTGCCTGCCTGAAAAAAATGGCCGGAGAAGATTTTCTTCTTGCGGCCTTCGAGATCAGAAACTGGAATCAGGAGCTTTCTCCCTGGGAAGCCCCGCCTGTCTGGGGGACGGAAGCTTTTGGAAACGGTGCCGCAGAGACTCTGGATTTTATCCTCAGAAATCTCCTGCCGGAGCTGAAACGCCGCTTCTCTCTTTCCTCAAAGCTTCCGGTGATTCTGGGCGGTTATTCCCTGGCGGGACTTTTTTCCCTCTGGGCCGCTTACCAGGCAGATGTTTTCTCCGGCATTGCCGCTGTCTCTCCCTCTGTCTGGTTTCCGGGCTGGATGGAGTATGCCCTTTCCCAACCCATCCAAACCGGACGCATCTATCTCAGCCTCGGTGATAAAGAAGAACGTACAAAGAATCAGACCATGAAGACCGTCGGAGACAATATCCGTAAGCTTTATCAGCATTATTCTGCTCCGGACTCTGTCTTATCCTGCACAGAAGAGCTTCACCATCCACAGCCGGAGGAACAGCCTTCCACTCGACATTTTCTTCTCTCCTGCACCCTGGAATGGAATCCCGGCGGACATTTCCAGCACCCGGAAGAACGGACCGCGCAGGGGTTTGCATGGAGTATGAAATAACTGCCTGCCATTTTTCAGCTTTTGTTTTCCAGGTGCTGAAATCCACGCAAATACTCTTTTAAGAGGAAACTGCAGAAATATGGAAATGTATAAACTCCATTTCCATAGCCAATGTTTGTACCTGCCAGCTTTATTCCAAAATGAATATCCGGATAATGCTCACTGTCAATCAGTGTACGTAAAGATTTTGACCGGTTATTAGATGCCTTGACTTCCACAGGCACCAGTGCTTCCGCAGTCCGTACAAAAAAATCTTCCTCTAGGGTCGAATTTTCCTTTTTAAAATAATATAAATCATATCCGGCTTTCACCAATGCCTCTCCAACCACATTTTCATAAAGTGCTCCTTTATAGACACCCAGGTTCCGGTTTACACGAAGATCTTCCTGTACCTCTTCATCAAGCATTGCCACAAGAAGCCCTGTATCTGCAAGATAAATCTTATATTTTTCTTCGTCATAATTTCCCTTTAACGGAAGCTCCGGAAACGATAGACAGTAACAAACATTGATAATACCTGCGTCATTCAGCCATTCAATACAGCCTCGATAATCTTTAAATCGAGCTCCTGAAGCAACCTTTGAAATCTGAAATTTCTTATTATCTTTTGCCAGCTGCACCGGTATATGCTGAAATACATTTAAAATTCTTGCCTGATCCATTCCTTCTGCATATTTTCGGATATCTTCCCGATAATCAGCAAGAAGCTGACGCTGTGTGTCCAGTGATCCCTCAAAGGTTCCCTTCTCGATATATTCCCGAATGACAGCAGGCATACCACCCAATATGCAAAACTCCATAAAAAGTGACAGATAGACTGACATTTCCAGCTCATTAAACGGCTTCAGGCTCCGCATATGTTCCAGAAAATCATTTCTTGTTTCTTTTGAATATCCCTTAGCCCATAAAAATTCTTCAAAATCCAGAGAATACATTTCATAATCTTTTTTGTATCCTACACTGTTGCTTTCTATTTTTCGATAGTTGATTCCCAGCATGGAACCACTGCAGATCACATCAAATCTCCCATCAATCTTAAAGAACTTCAATGCAGTAGATATCTCCGGGAATTCCTGCAGCTCATCCAGAAAAATCAACGTTTCACCCGGAATAAATTTTTTTGCAGGATCAATAAGCGAAATATTCTTTATCAGCTCATCTGTCTTATATCCATCAACCAAAATCATTTTATACTTTGGTTCTTCTACAAAATTAATGTAAATAATATTCTTATAGTTCTCTTTTCCAAAACGAAGAATGGATTCCGTCTTTCCCACCTGCCGCGGACCTTTAATGATTAAAGGTTTTCTGTCCTCATCTTCTTTCCAGCTTCGAAGAAAATGATCTACTTTTCGTTCCAGATAAATCATGCTTTCACCTCCGAAATAGTATCGTTATGGTTATTCTTATCATACAATAAAGCATTTTTTCTTTCAACAAAAACATGAGTGTATTTTCCCTTGATTTTACGATTTTATGAGCGAATTTTTTCCAATAACTACAATTCCATGAGCGAATTATTTTTTCGTGTATAAAAAAAGCCCCGTCTGCCAGCTTCTCTTACAGAAACCGTCAAACAAGGCTTTCCGATGTGAATAGACTTCTTTTTTTATAATTTAAAACACCGCTCAATATCCCTGATATTTCCGAGCACCAGCATGGTCGCATCATCGCTGAGAAGGGTACCGGGTGTGATGCCAAGATCCATCTGGCCATCCTCTTTCAAGGCCATGATATTGATCTTGTACTTTTTCCGGATATCCAGCTGACCTACGGTTTTTCCTACCCACTCCTCCGGGATCGTCACTTCAAAGATCGCATGCTCGTCATCCAGCTCAATGTAATCCAGGATATGGTCTGCGCTATACCGGATAGCGGTCCAGGCTGCCAGCTGCTTCTCCGGATAAACCACTTCATCAGCACCATTTCTTAAAAGGAACTTTGCATGCACATCTCTGGCTGCTCTGGATACCACCATTTTCGCCCCCAGCTCCTTCAGAAGGGAAGTCGCTTCCAGGGAACTCTGAAAATTATCTCCGATCGCCACAATACATACATCGAAATTACTTACTCCAAGAGAACTCAAGAAAGCCTCGTTGGTGGCATCTCCGATCTGGGCATTGGTCACATATGGAAGTGCCGCCTCCACCCGTCTTTCTTCTTTATCTACCGCCATGATCTCATGATGAAGCTCATCCAGTTTCATGGCCACATGTCTTCCGAATCTTCCTAACCCGATCAGTAAAATTGACTTTGTCATAACCGCTTATAAATCCTCCATTCCTGTTTTCATCCTTCTCACGTTCTCCGTGATCCGATGCCATGGCTCCGTCTGACCCGAAGGCCAGCCGCCTTTCCACACTTCTTTTTCACCTGTTAACCGACCGTGATCTTCTCCTCCGGGAATCTCGCCGCATCTCTTCGTTTCTCAGAGACTGCCGCAAAGATCAGCGTCAGACCGCCGACTCTTCCCAAAAACATCAGTCCGATAAGAATGGCTCTTGATACACCGCCAAGCGTCGGTGTCGCACCGAGGGAAAGCCCTACCGTTCCCACTGCAGAAGCCGTCTCAAAAAGAGCGGTCTTCATAGAAATCCCTTCGATCGTACTGATTGCGATTCCTCCGGTAAGGAAAAGTGTCAGATACATAAGAAGAATCGTGGCGGCATTTTTTACTGTTTCGTCAGTGATCCTTCTTCCAAAGAAATGAACATGTTCTTCATGTACAAACACAGAAAGTGCCGATCCGTAAAGGACTGCCAGTGTTGTCGTCTTCATACCACCTGCCGTTGATCCCGGAGAACCACCGATCAGCATGAGAAACACCATCAGAACCTGTCCACCCTCTCCCATTTTGGAAAGATCCGTTGTATTAAATCCGGCCGTTCTCGGCGTTACCGCCTGGAAAAGTGAAGACAGGAACCGTTCTTTTACCGGAAGATCTGCATATTCCATAAAGAAATAAAACACTGCAGGCACCAGGATCAGAGCTGCTGATGTTACCAGGACCACCTTTGTCTGCAGCCGGTATTTCTTAAACTGGAGACCTTTTTCCTGTATATCTTTCCACACAAAGAAACCGATTCCGCCGGTAATGATCAGTGCCATGATCACAAGATTCACCACCGGCTGCCCCTGATAGGCGGTCAGAGAAGAAAATTTTTCCCTGAATCCCATCAGATCAAAACCTGCATTGCAAAACGCCGAAACCGAATGGAAAAGTGCATACCAGAGTCCTTTTCCAACTCCCATTTCCCCACAGAAGACAAAGGCCAGAAAAACGGCCCCCGTAAGTTCCATTACCAGAGTTGCCCGGAGAATAAATCCGGTCATCCGCACGATTCCTCCCATCTGCGGGGCAGAGATCGAATCCTGCATCGTACTTCTCTGCATCAGCCCGATCTTTCTTCCGGACAGTGATGTGATAAAAACCGCTACCGTAACCACTCCCATACCGCCGATCTGGATCAGCAAAAGGATTACTGCCTGACCGAAACCGGACCAGTAAGTGGCCGTGTCCTGCACAACCAGACCTGTCACGCAGGCTGCTGAAGTTGCCGTAAAAAGTGCATCTGCAAAGCTCGCTCCCCTTCCGTCCCTGGTTGCCCAGGGAAGCATAAGGATCAGACTTCCTGCCAGGATCAGAAGTGCAAAACCTAAAATGATCACCTGGAAGGATCTGATATGACGATGGGGCTTTCTGTTTTCTTCCATCCCCTTCATACCACCGGAACCCTTGATCCCGCTCATTCCTTTCCAGTTTCCGGACGCTCTCCCGCCGGAATCCTTGATACTTCCGTATCCTCCTTTTTCAATAATTGCCATAAAAATCTCCATTCCATCCATTCACCCATCCGTTATCCCTACACAGCGGCTTCCGGACATATACCCGTTTACAGTAAATCCAGGGAAGCAAAAGCTTCATCCGAAAGGAGTGCTCCTTCCGTCTCTACCACCTTCGCAGATACCCTGTTTGCTGTGGCAATGGCCTCTGCTATAGTCTTGCCACACTGAAGTCCGGCAATCACCGCACCGATATGCGAATCCCCGGCCCCAATGGTATCCAGCTGTTCTGCCGGTACCCCTGGAATGGTTTCTTCTTTTTCTCCATCATAATAATAACAGCCGTCTGCTCCCAGAGTAACGATCACCGTATTTTGCGTAAACCGATGGATTTCCTCTGCTGCCGCCTTCAGCTCCTCTTTTCCGGTATAAGAAGTGATCTCCTGCTGATTCAGATGAAGAATGGGATGCAGGGCAAAAACCCGCTCCAACAGCTTTGGATCCAACAGTGTGATCCGCGGACCCGAAGCAAAAAATACGGTAAACTCCGGATGCTCCTCCAGATAAGAAAGGATATTCGTTCCGGTCTCTTCTTCAATCTCCAGACCGCAAATGTATACGCTGTCGATTTCAGAAGCATCCAGAGCATCAAACCATTCCTTTTGAAATCGATACTCAGCCCCATGATAACAGGCAAAGGTTCTCTCTCCGTCATCTTCCACAAAACAGTAACAGCAGCCGTTTTCTGTCTCCGGCTTCGGCACCGGAGAAACGATTCCTCTCTCTGCCAGTGCATTTCTTACAAAATCTCCATACGCTCCGGTCCCCACTGGAAAAAAAGGAATATACGGAACTTTAAAATGCCGGATCGTATCCGACGCATTATAGGCACAGCCTCCCAGTGACATTTTCTGTGATGTTACATGCACATCCTCGCTCTTCTCCGGTAAATGAGGCAGATGGATCACCACATCCACCACCGCCGAGCCGATCACCAGTACTTTCTTCATTTTAACAACCTCCAGGTTATTTTTATCAACCATAACATTCTATCACGTTTTTATTTTTATGCCTACAGAAACATTTTCAAAACTACCACTTCCATCTCAATATAGCTGCACTTATGTATAATTCTACACAAAAACGCCCCGGAAAAAGAATACTCTCTTTCCGGGGTATACTCAGACTCTTATTTTTCTTCCAGTTCTTTCCAACAGGGAATAGATACAGCGGCTCCTTTTCTCGTAACTGCCTCTCCTGCCGCAGCTGTAGCTTTTTTCAGACTCTCTTCCACTCCATAGCCTCTTCCTCTGGCAGAAAGAAAATAGCCGGTAAACGTATCTCCAGCGGCTGTAGTGTCTATCACCTTCACTTTCTTCGCCGGACAATACACAGTTTCTCCATTTCCTACATACCAGGCGCCTTTCTCTCCGTAAGTCAGAACAAAATCTGCATTCGGATACTTTGCCTGCAAACGCTTTAAAATCTTCTCCGGTTCTTTTTCTCCGGTCATCTGCCCGCCTTCCACTTCATTTAGAAGAAAAAGAGAAACTTTCTCAAGGGGCCAGTTCAGGATTTTTTCTTCAAAAGGAGACGGATTCAGAACAATCTTCATTCCTTTTTCCCACGCCTTCGTGATAATCTCTGCAGTTACATTGATCTCATTTTGAAGTATCAGAATATCTTCTGCCTGAAAATGCTCCAACACCTCGTCCACATATTCCAGCGTCCACTGCCGATTGACCCCACCAAAAAGTACGATACTGTTCTGGCCTGCCTGGTCGATCTGGATGATGGCCTTTCCGGTATAACCCTCTTTTTTTCTGAGAAAAGTATCCTTGATTCCATTCTCTCTTGCTTCCTGACAGATACGTTCTCCGTCTGCCTCTCCCACCAGCCCGGCAAGATAAACCTCTGCTCCGGCCTTCGCAAGAGCCACAGCCTGATTGAAGCCCTTCCCTCCACAGGCGGATTCCATAGTCTGCGATGCAATGGTCTCTCCAGGCATCACAATATGATCAAGAAAATAGTTATCATCATAATTCAAAGAACCCATTACCAGAAACGCCATACCTAACACTCCTTTAAACTTTCAGCTCGATTTCTGCTTCCTTACAGATTTCCTCAATTTCTTTCATTGTATCTGCTGTCTCTTTCTCCAGCAGATCCTGTTGAGGAGCTCTCATTCCTCCTACCGGCAAACCTCTGAGTGCAAGAGCCTGCTTAAACCAGGACATATTTGCCCCACAGCGCAGCAGATTGCAAAGCTTAATACATACCTTCTGCCATTTCTGCATGGCAGGAATATCCTTATGCTTCCAGGCCTCATATACAGCAACAAAAGGCTCTGGAAAAACACCTGCCACACCGGACACCGTACCGTCACAGCCCATCAACAACAGTTCTGCAAACATTTTATCACACCCGTGAAGCACTGAAAAGTTCGGAATTTCAAGATATTCCAAGGTTCTCATCATGTCCGGATAACTATATTTAATTCCAATAACATTTTCGCAATTTTCTGTAATCTGCTCTGCTGTTGTTTTTTTCAGATCATTACCGGAACACTGTGGGATATTGTATAGATAAATTGGAAATTCTGCAGGAACCAGAGAAGAAATTTTCTCATAATAAGCTGTCATCTCTTTATCTGTTACTCCAAGGAACATTGGCGTTACCACGCCAACACCGTCTGCCCCTGCTTCATATGCATGTTTAACCAGATTTTCTGTCTCTTTCTGTGTCATTGCACCACAATGGATAAATACATTAGCTCTTCCTGATGCTGCACGAATCACTGTTTCGGCAACCGTTTTTCGCTCTTCCTCTGAAAGATGCACCATCTCTCCGGTTGTTCCGCAGGGATACAGGCAATTAACTCCTCTGCTGATCAACATCTCTGTCAGCTTCTCCAAAGCTTTGACATCTACATTTCCTTCCTCCGTAAACGGAGTAATCATCGCCACTGTTACACCGTAAAGTTTTTTCATATTCTGCTCCTCTTTTACTCTGGTAATAAAACATCCTGTTCTTTTAAAAGACTTCTCACTGCTTTAGCATCCGTCGCTCTGAAATCTTTTTTCTCACGGATGGATTCTGCTGCCGCTGCCCCTGCCGCCTGTCCTACCAGACCGCAGGACGCAATGTAATGAATTTTTCTGCAGGCAGGCTTTCCAGTAACAAGAATATGCTCCAACCCTTTGGGAATCATCGCTGCCAGTGGCACATACCAGCCATCCGCATTCTGACCACTCATGGGATGACCCAGAATTTTTACGATCCAGTCCTCTCGTTCCGTCTTTCCTTCTTTGATTTCCTCAGGTGTAATATCATACTCCGTAAATCCGGAAGGTTCCCAGGTCTGATGATATGCTTTTGATACATTTGCATAAGTATCTAGAAGCTGTGCTTTTTCAAATCCAGGAATATAACGGGTAAAAAATTTATGTACCAGCCATTGCTGCTGTCTTACCGTATTAATCGCTTTCGCATATTCCTTTGGGTCAGCCACATTAGTATTATGCAAAGTATCATCAATAACCCAGTAGGCTCCCACACCGTCTTTTTCATAAAAGAACATCAGTACATCACACATTCTCTCAATCAGCTCATAACGGGGATCATCTTTTACTGCCTGCTGCAAAGCCTTTGTAAATCCATGGATAGCAAGCGGAGCTCCTGCTTTTACCAGCTGTTCCATTTCCTCCGGATCCGGTTTTTTTCCTACCATGGGTCGCAAAAACCATTTATCGTCCGGGTTTTTACGGATATAATCGATGACTTTTTCAATATCAATTTCTCCGACTCTTGGCAATGTTCCCACATACGCCTTTGGCCAACTGAATTTTTTTCCTGCCAGAGCACAGACAGAAGCCCCCTGAGTAGTATCCACAATCCGTTTTGCAAATACGGCAAATTTATCAAATTCTCCCTGCAGGATTACGCCCTTCACGGTATTCCCTTCCATAATTACATCTATGGCCGGCATTCCAAGATAGACAGCAACTCCTGCTTCCTCCAGCATCCTTGAAGCTGTATAGCGATAGGCATTGGGATTTACAAACTGATCATTAAAGGGATTCATAAAGGTTCCTGTGTTGATATATGGAATGTATTCATCCAGATTAATAGCATGGAGCGCTTGATCAATTCCCTGTTTTTCCATAACATCCAAATCAATATTTTCAAAAAGTGGATCTGAACCACCCTCTTTTACTGTTTCCTGCAAAATTTTCCAGGGATAACCTTTTACAACCAGTTTTCCGTTCCGATTTACAAAACCATCCAGACCCCAGGTATCGATTTCTGCTGCCTGTCCCCCAAGAACAGCATTTTTTTCTGCTAATACAACATGGTATCCTGCACTGGCTGCAGAAAGGGCAGCACAAATGCCACCCAATCCTGCTCCAATCACCAGGACGTCCGTTTCCTCCAAAATCTGTATTGTTCTTCCGGCTTTATCCTGATATGATTTCATTATTTGTTTTCCTCCGCAAAACGCTGCTCGGCCTGATTTGCAATGTCAACTCTTTCCTGTGCACCCTTATCAATGAGCTCCTGTACAAAAGCATCCCAGTCATCAAAGGATCGCTCGCCGCTGACAAATTTATTGATTTCTGTCTTGCTGTAATCCAGATAACTCTGGTTGATCTCTGTGATTCTTGCAGACTCATCGGCAGTATACGGCGGCTCAATGGGCTGCTGGATTACATCATCCATATGATCAGCATAAACTTTATGGATATTTTCTCTTGTCCAAGACTCTTCGCTAGTGGTCTTGAAAGCTGCATCATAATTGGAATACCAGGACATATCCAGGAACAGGTCACCGATACCAATTTCAGAACCTGCCTCATAGGTAGGATCGCCGGTTCTGGATTTGTATTCTTCTATAATGCTGTCTAAGAACTGCGGTTTTCCATCTACCATTTCCCAATGAACACCTTCTACACCATAGTTCATCAGATATCCGCCTTCTTCACTGTACAGCCAGTCTACAAATTTCATAACCATTTCTTTGTTTTCTGTGTCCGTATTGATTCCCCACACATTGTAGTAGTTATTGGGATGACCATAATTTACAGTCTCACCTTCGTCATTTGCAAGGAACATAATCGGCTCCAGTTTTGCATCCGGATCTGTCTCGCGCAGAGTCTTGTTCAGAGTATCCAGAAATACCGGGTTATCATAGTAGAAAAGATATTTTCCTGTTCCCAGTCCAGATTTCCAGTCATCTGCAGAGACAATCAGATACTCGTTATCCAGAATACCTTCCTCATATAATTTGTGGATATATTCCAGTGCTTCTTTATAAGAATCTTCCAGACAGCCCATATGCCATACGCCGTCTGTATCCTGATACAGTCCGTAATCTCCACCCAGACCTTTAATCGGGCTCATATAATTGAACAATACACGGTCATCGCCTCGGGCTCCATATGCAATAGAATCCGGATATGCTTTGGAAAGAGCACTCAGTACACTATAGAGTTCATCCCAGGTTGTAGGTACTTCCAGTCCTTGCTCTTCCAGGAGATCTGTACGAATACACGGCACAGAACCCTGTTCCCAGTTTTCATCTCTTCTGATCTGTGCCAAAGTGTAAATTCCACCGTCTACTTTATATCTGGAAAGTTCCGGAATATTTTTATAATCTTCCTGAATATGCGGTGCATACTGATCAATCAAATCTGTTAATTCCAGAAGACTCCCTGTTCCGATTACGTCATTGACATTTCCCCAGATGGAAAACAGATCCGGCAGCTGATTTGCAGCCAGTAAGGTATTCATTTTCGTATCGTAATCAGAATAGGTAGACACCTGAAGATCAATTCCCAGATTCTCCCTTATCCACTGAACGGTTGCACAATCCGGATTATAAGGCTGCATACTGCTCTCTGGTCTGGCATAAGTGATCGTTACCATTTCATCTGATAACCAGGTATCTTTTTTCTCCGGTTCAGAAGCTGATACTGTGCAGGCTAAACCTCCAAGCATAGATAATGCCAGTGTAAATGCCATAGTCTGTTTCATCATTTCTTTTCTCTTCATTGTAAATCCTCCTTTTATTTTCGTTATATTTGAAGGCTCATCCTTTCACAGAGCCAACCATAACCCCTTTTTCAAAATACTTAAATACAAATGGATAACAGATAATCAGCGGCAAAGTAGTCACTGCAGTTACTGCATATTTAATAGACTTCGTATCAATCGGTACCGCAAGACTTCCCTCTGACGATGCCATATAAGCCATTTCTGTTGTAGAACCATCAATTACAATAGTTCGCAGTACCAACTGTAGCGGATAAAGCATTTTATCATTCAGGAACATTAAGCCATTGTAGAAACTGTTCCAGTTCGCTACCCCATAAAATAAAAGCATTGTCGCAATGATCGGTTTAGAGAGCGGAATGATAATTTTTCGGAAAATTACCCAATCATTTGCTCCGTCAATATACGCGGATTCTGTAAGTTCCCATGATATGGAAGTGAAAAACGTTCTCATAACAATTACATTATAAACGCTGATACTTGACGGAAGCAGAATTGCCCAAATCGTATTATAAATATGCAGATCTGTAATCGTCAGGAATAATGGAATGATTCCTCCGCTGAAAAACATTGTAAATAAGATAAAAGCTGTAAATACTTTTTTTCCGTAGAAATCCTTTCTGGATAACGGATATGCACACAAAGCAGTCAAGGTTACAGATAGCAGCGTACCTGCCACAGTGTAGAAAACACTATTGAAAAATGCTCTGACAATGGTTGAATTCTGAAATACCAAAGAATATGCATAGGTTGTAAATCCTTTGGGATACCAGATTACTTCATTTGCTCCCACATAAGCTCCTCCGCTGACAGAATTAATATAAATATAATATAGCGGATAAACTGCTATGAAGGTAATGACCAGCATGATAATTCCCAAAACAATGTCAAAAATCTTTACTTTCTTTCTCATTCCAATCCCCCTCACAGTTAAAACAGGCTTGTATCACTTAATTTAGAGGATACCTTATTGGTAATACCCAGGAAAAACAGACTGATGACTGATTCCACTAAACCAACTGCTGTCGCATAGCTGTACTGCATTCCCTGAAGTCCTCTTCGATACACAAAAGTTGAGATTACATCTGAAGTATTATAAGTATTAGAATTCTGCATCAGGAGCACTTTGTCAAAGGAAACCGTCATGATACTTCCCATTCTTAAAATAAACATGATTGTGATCGTTCCTGCGATGCAGGGCAGTGTGATATGTAAAAGCTTCATAAGCCTTCCTCCACCATCGATCTCACAAGCTTCATATAACTGCATATCCACGCCTGAGATTGCCGCCAAATAAATAATTGCACTCCAACCCATCTCCTGCCAAATATCAGAAATCACATATAGTGGACGAAACCAGGCAGAATCCAACATATAAGATTTTGCAGTTCCACCCAGATTCACAACAATCTGGTTCACTAAACCATCTTTTGAGACTAATGTCATCATCAGGGAAACTGCCACTACAACAGACACAAAATGAGGAAAACAGCAGACTCTTTGAACCAGACCTTTCAGTTTACCCCAACGGATTTCATTCACCAACAGTGCAAACAAAATTGGCACAGGAAAACAAATAAGTATCTGCCAAAAACTCAGCATAATCGTATTTTTAAACGCTGTCCAAAAATCCGGGTCTGACCAGAACTGTTTGAAATATTTCAGCCCTGCCCACTGACTTCCCAAAATGCCTTCTCGCACTTTAAAATTTTTAAAGGCAATCAAAATACCATACATGGGCTTGTATTTAAACAGTACAAAATACACAACTGGGAAAAACATCATTGCATATAAGTATCTGTTTTTATATAAAAGCTTTTTTCGGTTCTTTTTCTTTGTCATACCCTTTTCTCCTCCTTTGTTTTTCTATCATCAGTATAGTGAAAACAAACGATGAATAATATATAATTTCCTGCGTTTTTATGTATATTTTCCGTGTTTTGTGATAACTCACAATTTATTCTTCATTTTCCTCTTGATTTAAAGCACTTTTAATAGTACCATAAACTTATTCTTTTTAAGGGAGTGAAGCGTATGAGCCTTTTCTATTTAAGATTTCGCAAGTGGTTTTCCAATCTGTCACTACATTACAAAATCCAGTTGATTTCTTTCTCCTGCCTGCTTCTGCTCACAGGCACTTCCATCTTGATCACTAACACCATTACCGAAAAATATAACAAGCTGATTCTGAATTCACTATCGGCTCCTCTTTCTTATATTAATGATGATTTTACCAAACAGCTAGAGGCTCTGCAGGAACTGTCTTATACCATTCTGGCTGATCCCACTCTGCAACAACAGCTTATCAAAACTGACCTGGCTACTGGTTCTACAGAAACAGCTCAACTCTACACCCAAGTCAAAAGCCGCCTGCATTCCTATTATCTGGAACATGAAAAAGACTATATTTCTTATATCAGTCTTTATACTTCCCAGTATGAATGCCACACCAGTGCTTCCAAAGCCCGTCTTGTTTCCCAGGAAAAAATAGCTGAGATTCTGGAGGCTGCCCATCTTTCTAAAGGAAAAGCTGTGTGGATCACTGACGCTACCACTTCTCATAGCTTAATCCTGGCTCGCGAAATCCGTCAGTACACAAATCTCTCCTTGAAGCCTCTTGGAACCATGATTATTTGTATCGATCTCAATGAAATGATCAACGGCTGCCCCATGTTTTCTCAATATGAATCGTTTGCTTATCAAATTATGGATCACACAGGTCAAATGATTTATGACTCTCTCAATACGCCCATGAAAGAGAATGTCAATGTAAAGATACTCGAAATAGATAAAGACGGAAACTATCAGCTGATAAAACAAAACGGTCACTGGTATCTCTCTAGCTCCGGAGAACTTTTTTCTGAAGGCTGGAATTATAACTGTCTTGTCTCCTATGACAGTATACAAAACACCATCAGTAAATGGCGTTTTTTGACTGCATTACTTTTATTGAGCAGCTGTATGATAATTGGCTTCGCCTCTCGCTATATCATTCAGTCACTGACCCGACATTTTAATATTTTAATTGATAAGATGCAGCGTTTTGCAAGCTCCCCTGAAACGGTTTCTAATTTTACACCTGATTCAAAACATGATTACTCAGAGAGAAAGGATGAAATTGGAATGCTGCACCGACAGTTTGATAAAATGGCTGTGCAGATTTCTTCTTTGGTAAAAGAAAACTACACGAAGGAACTTCTGGTAAAAGAAGCACAGCTAAAAGCTCTGGAAATGCAGATCAATCCTCACTTTCTTTATAACACACTGGAATCTATCAACTGGCGGGCCAAAGTTATCAAAGCAACTGTTATCTCACAGATGGTTGAATCCCTGGGTAATCTTTTCCGGGCTATCCTGAGTCATACCGGTCAGAATTTCACCATAGAAGAGGAACTTGCACTAGTAAATGACTATTTGACCATTCAAAAATGCCGTTTTGGTTCACGACTTATCTGTTCTATAAATGCGGACTCAGCGCTTTCCGGAATCTGTGTTCCCAAGCTTAGTATCCAACCTCTGGTTGAGAATGCGATTTCGCATGCAATGGAAAGTATTTGTGAAGAATGTGTCATTAATATTTTAGTCCAGAAGGAAGGAACTTATCTCCAAATCCTTGTCCAAAACACTGGATCTGTTTTTGAAGACCATCTGTTGGATAAACTTCAAGACGGTACCATTACTCCAAAAGGGTTTGGCATTGGACTTCTTAATATTGATAAACGTTTTCGTCTTATGTTTGGTGAAAATTACAGTTTTACACTATATAATAAAAATGACATGGCAACTGCCTGTATTCAGTTTCCATTGCCCTCTTAAGCATTACATTTTAGTATTGGAGGAATCTGAAATGTTGAAATTAATTTTGGCTGATGATGAAGAAATGATTCGAGAATCTATTCGTGCATTAATTGATTGGAATTCTATAGGTGTGGAAGTTGTTGCTTCCTGTAAAAATGGTCCGGAAACTTTGCAGGAAATTCTCACACTCCATCCCGATATTGTTATGACGGATATTAAGATGCCCGGAATGTCGGGTCTTGACCTGATTGCAGAAGTTTATAATCGTAAAGATCTGATGACTGAATTTATTCTACTTTCCGGATATGCTGATTTTGAATATGCTAAACAAGCTATCACCTACAGAGTTTCAAACTATCTTCTAAAGCCCTGCAATGAGAACCAGATCATAGAAGCTGTAAAAAAAGCTTCTGCGGAGATACGAAAGAGAAAAAAGATAAAAGAACTTATACCGGATACAGCTCTTACGGATGTTCCCCGTTACCAATACAAAGATTATATCAATCAGACTTTAGATTACATTGATACACATTTTTCTGATCCGGAATTGTCTTTGAAAAAAATTGCCTCTGATGTTCTGTTTATGAATGTGGATTACTTAAGCCGTGAATTTTTACGACAGACTGGGCAAAAATTTACAGACTACCTCACCAAACTGCGTATCACAAAAGCAAAAGCCCTTCTGAAAAATGCTTCCTACGAAAAAATTTATGTAGTTGCAGAGCAAGTAGGCTTTTCCAATAACCCTCAGTATTTTGTTCAGCTTTTTAAAGCATCTACTGGGCAGACACCAAAAGCCTGGGCAAAAATGCAGCAAGCCTCGGAAAAAGAAACATAATTGCCTCTCTTTTTCAAATGTGATATGCTTTACTCAAAACTTTGATATTTCAGAAAGTGAGGTTTTCCTCTATGAAAACAATTCAAATAAGAAACATCACCATCGGCGAGGGCCGTCCAAAGATCTGCGTTCCTGTCGTGGGACAGACGGAAGAAGACATTCTCCGGGAGGCTGCCGGACTTGTTTCTCTTCCTGTCGATGTTGTGGAGTGGCGGGCTGACTGGTTTCAGGATGTTTTCGATATTGAAAAAGTCCTGCATACGGCAAAAGCTCTGCGTTCTGCTCTCGGTGAGCTTCCTCTTCTTTTTACCTTCCGCACCGCAAAGGAAGGCGGCGAAAAAGAAATTTCCGCTGAAGCTTACAGAAAACTGAATCTTACACTGGCAGCCAGCGGTCTCGTGGACCTCATCGATGTGGAGCTTTTCTCCGGAAATGAGTTGGTAAAAGAACTCATCCGGGAGGCACACAGCCATGGAGTGAAAGTCATTGCTTCCAATCATGACTTCCACAAAACGCCCTCTAAAGAAGAACTCATCCATCGTCTGCGTCTGATGCAGGATTTTGATGCCGACCTCCCGAAAATTGCCGTCATGCCAACCTGCCGCCAGGATGTTCTCACGCTCCTGAGTGCTACTCTGGAAATGGCAGAAACCTACGCAGACCGCCCGATCATTACTATGTCCATGTCCGGAACCGGTGTGATCAGCCGCCTTACCGGAGAATTTTTCGGTTCTGCTCTGACCTTCGGAGCCGCTACAAAAGCCTCTGCTCCCGGTCAGATCCCTGTATCTGAACTGGAAACTGTTCTCTCTGTGATCCATAAGAGCTGCTGAGCAACTCGGACCCTGAAAAAGTCCTATGTTTCACGTGAAACATAGGACTCTCTTTTTGTGAAACGCCGCACAATATTTCACATGAAACATGCTTACCACGTTGTCAAACCGTTTTCTCTGAAACCTCTATCTTCTTTCGGACCAGGCGATCACCTTTCTCACCAGTTCTTCACAGATTTCTTTTTTATTCTTTCCATCTGTCTCAATGATGATGTCTGCCGCCGCTTCATATTTTTCACGGCGTTTCTCCATAAGTTCTGCGATAAATTCTATGCTCTTATTTTTCTCCAACAAAGGCCTGTCATGATCGTCCTTCGTTCTTTGAAGAATGGTTTCCGGACAAGCTGTCAGCAGGACGGTACAGCCGCTTTTCTTCATCTCTGCCACATTGCAATCCCTCATAGCTACTCCACCGCCACAGGAAACCACGACTCTGGAACAGGATCCCACCTCCTTGAGAAGTTTTGTTTCCAGCTCCCGGAAATAAGCCTCGCCATGAACCTCAAAGATATCTGAAATACTCATGCCTTCCCGCTTTGCAATGATCTGATCCATCTCTATTACTTCCATGGATAATTCCCGATTCAAAAAATCTGCCACTGTGGATTTTCCACAGCCCATGAAACCAATAAGAAAAATATTCTGATCCAGCAGCTTTTCCGCCTGAATCTTCTTTGCCCCTTTATAAATGCTGAAAAACACATCTTCCACTTCCTGTTTATGCGGCTTTCCCACTGTCTCACTTTTCAGCCATTTCTGAATTCCCATCTCCTGCTCTCTCTGAAAAAACGGAAGGCCATGCTCTTTCTTATATAAAGTGATCTCTTCTATCCCCTTGTTTCTCTCAAGAAGTGCCTCCAGAATTGTAGCATCACACTGACGGATCTTACTTTTTAATCTATCCAGTTCGTTCATGTTTTTTTCCTCTCTAATGTATCAAAGTTCCCTGGAATACCTTTCAAACAGCTCCAGATATCTTTTTTCTACCACCTCAAAGGGAAGTACTTCATAAGAAAAGTGCGTTTTCATGATTGGAGGTGCTTCTTCAGAGACTCCTCTCAGAAGGATTTTCAGATCATAATAGAGCATATCGTCATCGATTTCTTTGACTTTTTTCTCCTCTTCTTCGTCCAGTCTGCTTCCCAGATATTTTGTGTATACAATATCCAATAAAGTCTTTTCATGGGAAATATAGTCGGAAAGATGCTGTTTAAAAGGCCTTGGCACGTCTGACATATAGGCCTCACTGGCATCATGGAGCAGACAGGCAAGTGCGATCCTGCTTCCATATCCTCTTGCTTCCGCTTCTAATGCACAATGTATACAATGCTGTCCTACCGAAAAAAATGTCTTTACATGACCATTTCCACGACAGATCAGCGAAAGAGCATGTGCCACGTCTGTGATCTCAATTTTATCTGCTTCCGGGTCCAGTGGAAAGAAATGTATTCCTCCGTATGTCGTGATCCAGTCTGCCAATTCTCTTCTCCCTTCCTGAAAAACATATTTTCGTACGGGAAGCTGTTTTCCCTAACCTTCCCGTACGAAATCATGTCCTTTTATCCTGCCATTCTACTTCAGATCTTCTTCGATGCTCTTCCAGATATAATCTGCAGCAAAGGCAGAACCTTCCGCTGATGCATGCGCTCCATCTTCATAATACATCTCTGTCTCTGGATGGGCCTCACGGTAAGCCCACCAGTTTTCACCCACAGGTGCCAGAAGAGCGCCGATCTCTTCCGCAATCTGTTTGTTGGCCGCCGTCATACGGGGCTGAACTTCTTGTTCCTCTTTCCTCGCCCAGGTCATGTAGATCACCGGTTTACTTTTGGCTTCCCGGATCCATTGATTTAACGTACGGACCGCTCCGAAAAACTTTTCTTCCGGACCGAAGGGATGGGAAAATTCCTGAAGCACGACATAATCATAATGTCCGTACAGAATGTTAAAACGGACATCCGGTTCCTGTACATGCTGTTCCAGATACCAGCCGCCATGAGCAATCATCGTCACTTCACAGTCAAAACCTGCTTTTCTGGCTTTTTCTGCCACCATAGCCGGCATATCATTAAAATAGGTATGGCTGTTTCCAATAAATAAAATTCTAAGTGTTCTTTTCTCTTCCATCTGTCTTACCTCTCTTTCCTGACAACTCCCGCCCGGCAGGCACAGGCGGCATCAGATCTTTTTCTCCAACGGATATCTGCAGATCGCTCTGCTGCAAAGCAGCTCACACAATCCCATAAATGTCAATATCTGTATCAATAACCACAAGAGCCGAATCGCAATTTTTCAAAACGCGCTCTATAATAAACACTCGGCAAAGTCCTTTTTCTGTTTCTGCTGCTTCAAAGAATTGTATTCTCCGGGATTGCACCCGAACTGTTTCCGAAAAGCGCCGGCAAAACGGCTGGCATTGCTGAAGCCTACCATATCTGCGATCTGGGTCATCGGATACCGACCGCTCTGAACCAGGGAAAAGCTCTGATTCACGCGATATTCTTCCAGATATTTCGTGATGGTTTTCCCTGTCATTTTCCGAAACAGACGGCAGCAAACCTCTCTGGAAAGATGAACCTGATCTGCCAGCTCTTTCAACGATACCACAGATTCGGAATGTACATGAAGATAATCCAGCATCTGTTCCAGCCTCTCCAGTTCTCTCTGGCTGGCCGGAACCACATTTCGAAACTCCGTGCCATGTGCGGAAAAAATCAGGCCAAAGGCTTCGCAGAGCAGTCCCTTGATCCTCAGTTCATAACAGAAGGGTTTCTCTTCAAAAAGTGTATCCACTTGGTTCAGCTTTTTCAAGGCTTCCCGGCTCCACTCCTCTTTTCCTGTAAGCAGGATACAGGGAAGGGCAGAATTTTGCAAAAAAGGCCGGAAACAGTTGCGTTCCACATCACTTCCCAGATCTCCATAAAGAAAATCCGGTCGCACAAGGATCGTTGTATACAAAGTACGGCTGTCATCTGTGGAATCACAGCTATGAGGGACATTTCTGTTCAGAAGGAGACCTTCTCCCGGATGCACCTCATAATTTTTCTGATAGACCTGGTATCTGTCCTTTCCCAGACGGGGCAGACTGATCTCAAGCTCATTATGCCAGTGGATCGGGACATTTTTTCCCTCAAACATCCAGAGATCATCGTGATTTACTGTCATGGGAAAGGTCTCTGAGCCATGTGCACAGAGTTCCCGCTTTGTATCATCTACCAGTATTTTTTTCTTTATCATCTGCAGTTCTCCCATCGTTTGTAGAATTGCCGAACTGTCCTGCCGCGGATCACTTTGCAGCCATCCGCTTTGGTGAAAAAAAGCCGTTCGTACCTGCACGATATGGCTTCTGCCCACCGAAATCCGCTGCAAAACAGCTTACTTTATTATAACTTCCATGTACGGAATATACAAGAAGGAGGTTCTTATGTCCCGCTCAAAAAAAGAAATGGATCTGACAGTCGGAGATCCGTTCCGCTCCCTGCTGAAATTTGCGATCCCTGTGATCCTTGGAAATCTGTTTCAGCTTTTCTACACCCTGGCCGATACCATGATCGTAGGAAAAACACTCGGAGCTCAGTCCCTGGCAGCCGTAGGCTCCACCAGTATCATCATCTATTTTGTGTTCTGTTTTATCAACGGTTTTACCGGTGGCTTCGGCATCTGTCTGGGCCAACGCTGCGGTGCCAAAGATGAAGCCGGCATGAGAAAAAGCGTAGCCGTCTCCACGCTCTTAAGCATTGCATTTACAGTCTTCCTCACTCTGATCTGTTGCCTTCTGGCTCATCAGATCCTGATCTGGATGCAGATCCCCTCCGATATCTCAGGAGAAGCTTATGACTACATGTTCATCGTCCTTCTCGGCACGGGTGCAACGGTCTTTTACAACCTGATCTCCAACATGCTCCGGGCTCTGGGAGACAGTAAAACGCCTTTATATTTTCTGGTCTTCTCTTCCATCCTGAATATTTTTCTGGATCTGCTTTTTATTGTCCCCTTTCGTATGGGTGTCGGCGGAGCTGCCTGGGCTACCATCCTTTCCCAGCTTCTCTCTGCCATTTTAAGCCTTGTGGTAGGACTGAAAAACTTTCCGGTCCTTCATCTTCACCGGGAGGATTTCCATGATCTGAAAGCAAGTGCTGTCCTTCACCTGAAGACCGGCTTTCCCATGGGCTTTCAGATGTCCGTCATGTGCATCGGTCAGCTGGCCATGCAGGCCGTGGTAAATGGTCTCGGAACTGCCGCTGTGGCCGGTTATACGGCTGCCTCCAAAGCGGACCAGCTCTCCGTACTGGTAAATAACGCCATGATGACGGCCATTTCCAACTATGTGGCCCAGAACTTCGGAGCCGGAAAGAAGGACCGGATTCAGCAGGGCGTGCGCGCCTGTCTCATCCAGACAGAAGCCTTTAATCTCGTCATGTGTATCGGAATCCTTCTGCTGCGCCATCCGATCGTGCAAATGTTTCTTTCTGATCCGACAGCAGAGATCTATCATTATTCCGACGCCTACCTGACCATTGTTGCACCCTTCTATTTCCTGCTGGGTCTTCTGGCTGTCTACCGTACCTCCATCCAGAGCATGCAGAACGGCCGGGCTCCCTTCGCAGCCTGTATGATCGAGCTTGTCATGCGTATCTTTGCCACCATCGGTCTTTCCGGCCTTATCGGTTATACTTCGGTCTGCATTGCCAGTCCTCTGGCCTGGTTCGGTGCCTGTGCCCTTCTGATCCCGGTCTACTACCGGATGATGAAGAACCCCTTACTCTTCCAGTGATACAGCTCTTCACAATCCCCTGCTTACTGCATTTTTGGGCGGAAGCAGGGGATTATTTTTTCTGTAATAAAAAGAGAAAGCCCGCATGATATATAAACTCTCACGGACTTTCTCTTTTTGATCCTCTTACAACAAAAAATTTGGGCTCCCTATTGATACCTGTGAACTGCTTCCTTACAAAGCAATTCACACACTTCTACCTCTTATTTGATCCTTTTCAGTTCATACTGTCTGGTTCCCAGACCAATCTTTTCTGCCTGATCCAGGGTCGCCTTCCATTCGATGTTTGGATTGGAATCCTTGAAATGGTCGTGATGACAGTGCCAATCCGGCTCCGCCAGATGCTCACCCAGCTGACTGTCTGCGATCGGTGTCGCCTTCAGACAGGCATCCGCACAGGCCTGATCCAGAGCAACCGGATCAAAGCTTGCAAACATTCCGATATCCGGAAGGATCGGTGCGTCATTTTCCCCATGGCAGTCACAGTTGGGGCTGATGTCCTGCACAAGAGAAATATGGAAACAGGGACGGCCATGACAGACTGCCTGGGCATATTCTGCCATCTTCCGGTCCAGAAGCTCATTTGCGCTGCTGTTGGGGTTATATACGGCATCAAAGCTGCAGGCTCCGATACAGCGGCCGCAGCCTTTACATTTATCATAATCAATGACTGCTTTTTTATCCACATAAGTGATCGCATCGCTTCCGCATTCTTTTGCACAACGACGGCAGCCACGGCAGAGTTCTGTATGGATGGTCGGTTTTCCGCTGGCATGCTGCTGCATCTTTCCTGCACGGCTTCCGCATCCCATACCAATGTTCTTAAGGGCACCGCCGAATCCGGTGGTCTCATGGCCTTTAAAATGGGTCAGACTGATAAAAATATCCGCATCCATAATGGCATGACCGATATATGCTGTCTTGCAGTACTCTCCGTTTACGACCGGAACTTCTACTTCATCGGTCCCTCTTAAGCCATCGCCAATGATGATCTGACAGCCTGTGGAAATAGTGTTGAAACCATTGATATTTGCACAGTCCAGATGCTCCAGTGCATTCTTTCTGCTTCCCGGATACAGCGTGTTGCAGTCCGTCAGGAACGGCATTCCGCCCTGCTCTTTACAAAGATCTGCCACTGCTTTTGCATAGTTCGGGCGAAGAAATGCCAGGTTGCCAAGCTCACCAAAATGCATCTTTATCGCAACGAATTTCCCATCCATATCGATATCCTTAATGCCTGCTGCAACACAAAGTTTTTTCAGTTTCTCCAGCTGGCTCGTACCCACCGGACAACGGAAATCGGTAAAGTAAACCATTGATTTTTCCATATTCTGTTTTCTCCTTATCTTGTATGTTCCGGGTTATACATTTTGAAAAATGTTTCCGGACAATCATCTTATTTTATAGGAAAAGAATAACAGATTTTTTAAGGCAGTGCAATCTTCCTTTTTCATTTTTTACCGCATAAACCATTGTTGTCTGCGCTCTGTCCGCTTTTTACAGAACTTTTCTTCCATTTACTGTCAGCATGAACGCAGATCGCGAAGCGACTGCGTTCATGAGTAAGTAGCGAAGCGGATTGCGAATGTCCGCTTTACTGTCGTCCCCAGAATCTCTGCTGATTTTCTGCAAAGCATCATACGGCCAAGGAAAATCTCAAAATAGTCATACATGGAGCAGATACTTTCATCGATCTGAAGATTCAATGCAATCATGGAACGGTCTTTTTCTATTTTCAGTTTTGATTCGGTAACTGCATAATTGACCCGGTCATGGATATCAAACGCTGCCATTTCCTTCTGCCGGACTCTGCTTTTGTTCCTTCTTTCTTTTGTAGTATTTCCGGCATCCCGTTCGCCTTGCTGATGTTTCACGTGAAACATCAGTCATCAGGACTGCAAAGATGCGGTATTGTTACGTTTTTTCTTTTTTGTGAGCAGCAACGCACTGGTGAGTGCAGTAAACGGTGCAACCGTCACAAGACCGAAACTTCCAACGATCGTGTCCAATAATTCTGCTGCTACATATTTGTAGTTCAGGATATTGTCTATCGGTGTTCCCTGTGCCATGAATGTCATCAGAAGTGCTATATAACCTCCGGAATAAGCCAGCAGAAGCGTTGTTGTCATCGTTCCCATTGCGGCTCTTCCGACATTCATTCCGGATTGGGCCGCTTCCTTCCAGCCAATATCCGGTTTCTTTCCGATCACTTCATTTACTGCAGAAGTAATGTCTACCGAGAGATCCATCATGGCGCCTGAGGCTCCAATGAAGATTCCGCTCATATAAATCTGCGAAAGATTCAGACTCTGATACCCGGCATAGAGAAGGCTTTCCGAGTATGCCATAACGGCGCCATGGATTTTAAACGCATCCGTGAAAATGCAGCCCATAACACAGCTTACCAGTACTCCAAGAAGTGCACCGGATGATGCTGCAAGTGTTTTTCTGTCAAATCCATAGACCAGAAAAATGATCAGAAATGTCAGAAATGCGGTCAGCACGATTCCCCACCAGATCGGATTTGCACCTTTCAGATAGGCAGGTGTCAGGATCTTCCAGATTGCCAGAATGGTAATCATAAAAGAATACACTGCCCGCAAACCGGTTCTTCCGGCAAAGCCGATCAGAAGTAAAACAAAAATTCCTGCAAGCAGAAGTTCTTTGTCCAGGCGATAGTGATCACTCATCATAACGGAAAGAATTTCTCCGTTGCTATAACTGATCACTACCTGTGCAATGTCTCCTTCCTGGAAAATTTTATCCGCTTCCAGTGAACCGCTCAGCATATTTACGGCTTTTGTTTCCTCTCCTTTAAACTTTCCTCCGAGGATTTTCACCTTGCAGTACTGCTCTCCGGACTGGATCAGACCATTATTGATCACAGAACTCTCATCTGTGGAAAGAACCTTTGCTCTCACTCTGTCTGTTCCCTTATAAATAGCAGCATCCTCATAGCCCGTAGGGAGGGCCATGAGGATAACAATCAATAAAATCGCTATGAGGGAAACAGAACCTTTTCTAATCCTGTCTCTTGTCATTTATTCTACTCCTGTAAGTGCCGCCATCTTGTTATAAATATCTGTGTTATCGTAGTAACCGACAAACTCATCCTGACCTACTCCCATGGCAAATACTTCTACCGGAAGTCCTGTATGTGCATAGGAGGAGAAGTTGATACCGGACTTATTGTTCAGGATATGTGTGATCGTCACAGTCAGCGGTTCGTAGCTTCCATACAGCAGATATTCTTCCTGGCCAAATTCCTCTTCTTCGCCGGTTCTGCTCATGGTTTCTTCATACGCAGCCTGAAGCTTCTGATACTCATAATCGGTCATCACAAGGCTTCCTTTATCGTCCGTTCCTTCCGGATGCACATCCTTGCTGTCTGCCTGGTTGGAGCTTTCTGTGGCTCCATCCGGCGCCTGAAGTCCGAACAGCTCTGTAATATCAGCCATTACGGTGTCAAAATCTGTCTTGTTCTCCTTGTATGCTGCCACATAATCGGAATCAAATTTCGCATAGGAGATTTTCTGGTTGCTGATGTTGGTAAGGAAGGTGTCATAATCCGTTCCTGCGAAGCCAATGGTAAGACCACCGGTCTCATGGTCTCCCGTTACAAGGATCAGGGTCTCATCCGGATGTTCCTTGTAAAACTCCACTGCTTTTCCAACTGCATCATCCATGGCCACGGTATCTGTGATCGTTGCTGCGGCATCATTTGCATGGCAGGCCCAGTCGATCTTTCCGCCCTCAACCATCATGAAGAAGCCGGTATCATTGTCCAGTACCTCAATTCCTTTTTCAACATAGTCGGAAAGTCCCCATTCGCCTTCCTCGCGGTCCATGTCATAGCTCATTGCATCGTCGTCTGCAAGCGTTTCATCGATAACGATTGCTTTTCCATCTTCTGCGGTCAGGCTCTCTGCCTCTGCCTGGGTTTTGATCACTTTATATCCTGCTTCCTCAGCCAGCTGGTACAGATCGGTTTTATCCTTGTCAGGTCCGGTAGTCTTCTTCAGACCGCCGCCTGCAAAGTAATCGAAATCACTTGCGATCAGCTCCTGACCGATTTCATAATAATTATTTCTGGATGCCTGATGTGCATAGAAAGCTGCCGGTGTTGCATGGTTTAAGTTTACAGAGGAAAGGATTCCCACTTTGTAACCAAGCTGTTTTTTCAGTTTTTCTGCGATGGTCTCATAGGAAGTCTCCATCTTCTCATCCATATTGATGGTTCCGCTGTAGGTCTTATGACCTGTGGAAATGGAAGTTGCTGTGGAAGCAGAATCCGGACAGAAGGATGTGCTGTCATAGGTCTGTGCAGATCCGGCTACCGGGAATTTCATCATGTTCAGCTTGCTTTCGCTGTTGAGGATCTCATCTCCGTCATCTGCGATCGCATTCAGATAATAGTTGGTTGTCTGCACCTGCGGATAACTCATTCCATCACCGATGAACAGGAAAATATATTTCGGAGTCTTTGTTCCTTCTTCTGCTGCCATTCCATGAACAGGTACTGTACAGACTGCCATTGCTGCTGCCAATAATAATGCACCGACTTTTTTTGCTTTCATAATAATCTCCTTTACACAACTCGTTGTAACTGCAAAATGAATCTCTTTCACTTCTTTTCTTGACGATGCCTATTATAGAGGGGCTCTGTAAAATCTCCATTTGTCCAAAGTTAAATCTATATAAGATTTCTGCCTGTTTTTGATATAGAAACTTTACATAGGGGGGATTCTTCCCTCTGTCCATATGTTATACTTTGCTACAAACGGATCTTCTCAATCCGCTTCGCTACCTGCCCGTAACCAACTCTACCTTGCAGCAGCCGTCATACCGGCACGCTACCCTCACCTGAATAAAGGAGTGCAAAAAAATGAAACACCCCAAGAATTTTCGTGTTGTAAATCTACTGATGCTTACCGTTGCAGGAATCGTAAATGCCTTTGGGATCACAATCGACCGATCCAAATGCACCATTATTATCACAGATCATCCGGATGAAAGACATCGTACACAACATTGATCCGCTCGCTTATATTACGATCAGTGAAGTCGCGGATATCTTTTCCAGCAACAACAATCAGTGAGATTTTTCGGATAAAAAAACCATGGAAAAATTTGCCTTCTGTCAGAAGTTCTTGTTTTTCCATGGTTTTTTCTTTACGCTATGCTAATTTCAGGCGCAGGGTTTTGATCTCAAATGCCCGGAAATCAAGGGAAATGCTGTGATTTTCTACCATAAGCTCCTCTTCTTTTTCCTCCAGCATCGTGCAGCTCCAAGCTTTCGCTACCGGCAGGGATGTGGACAAAACTGTCTGAACCGCCGCTTTCCTGGACTCGTAGAGACGCAGGATCAGATCGCCGCTTCCGTCTTCTGCAAGCTTCACAGACTCAAGAATGACATTGTTTTTCTCCACATCAAATAGGGAGAAGGCATCAGCCGTACCGTCTGTCACAACCGGTTTTACATTCAGTTCATATCCCTGGCGGACAACGTCACTGTCTGCAAAGCTACCCTCCCATGCGGTAAATGCATAGGTAAAATGATGCTCTCTGTTGTCTGCATGCATCTCCGGGGCTGCCGCTGCACGGAGCAGGGTCAGTTCCAGCGCATTTTCATTCATGCTGATGCCGTACTTGCAGTCATTCAGCACAGCCGCACCATGTGCCCCGTCACACAGGGCGCTGTAGCGATGGTTGCAGACTTCAAAACGGTCTTTATCATAGGTTCTGGACCGTCTGGTCGGCCGTTCCACATAGCCAAACTGCATCTCGTTGATGCCGTTCTCTGCGAATACACGAACCGGGAAGGCAACCTTCAGAAGCCGGTGCAGTTCTTTCCAGTCAATCATAGTCTCAAACTCAAGCCGTGTACTTTCAGCATCCAGACGGATATACTGGACAAAGGAAGAATTGCTGATGCGTCCGGTCACTTTCAGAACGCCGCGCAGGCTGCCTGCCTGAAGAACGCTTACCTTCACATCCTCTGCCGCCGTGATCTCCTGTTCCTTATAGTTGGAATCGATATCCCAGGCATCAAAGAGACGCGGTACATCTTTGTAGAGATGGAAACGGTTCAACGGCTCTGCTGCAAACTCTCTGCCGCTTGTCTTCAGTACAAAGGAGATAACCTCTCCCTTGCCGTCCACGACAGCCTTCACCTGACGGTTTTCCAGAACATAGGTCTCGCCCACCTGAGTCAGTACCACCTCATCCTCCGCTTTCGTCTGCTCCTCTGCCGGAACCAGAGAAACCATACCGTAGGCAGGAAGCTCTGCCAGTCCATATACTTTATCGCCGATCTTTTCTGTCGGAATTTCTTTTCCTTCTTTCGTCTTCGCACCCGCTGCAAAGCTCTCAGGAAGCTCAAGAACCGTCTCATAGGCAAAACCGAGGGAATTGCCCACCGTGATGCCGTTTTCTCCCTCTGTGAGGCTCTGAAGGGCTTTCTCCGTCAGTTCATGGCTTTCATCGAGAATGGCATGGAAGGCCTTTTCTGCCTCCTGATAAACTCTTGCAATCGAGGAACCGGGCAGAATATCGTGGAACTGATGAAGCAGAACCTCTTTCCACAGACGCTCCACAGCCTCCGCCGGATATGCCTTTCCTTTTAATGCAGCCAGTGTACTCCAGAGCTCCAGCTCCCGCATGGAAAGCTCGCATCTCCGGTTATTCTGTTTCACCATGGCCTGTGAGGTGTAGGTTCCGCGGTGGGCGCTGAAATACAGCTCACCCGTATAAGTATGCTTCGGTCCGCCCTCTGCTTCCATATCTTTGAAAAACGTAATCGGATTCTCCTGTTTTACCTTCGGGCAGCCTTCCAGGTCTTTTTCCCTCTTCGCATACTCCAGATAATCTCTTGCCGGACCGCCGCCTCCGTCGCCGTAGCCGAAGGGCAGGAGGAAGGCATCCAGATCTCTCTTCTGGCTTCTGTTCTCCCAGACCCCAATGAGCTCTCTCGGGTCAGTGCGGTAGGTATAGCTGGTAGGCAGGAAGGACGTGATCTTTGAGCCATCCATGCCCTCCCAGTAGAAATAATGGTAGGGGAACTGCTCTCCCTCATTATAGGACCAGAAAATCTTCTGGGTCACCAGATACTTCACGCCACAGCTTTTTAAGATCTGCGGAAGTGCTGCGGTATAACCGAAGGTGTCCGGCAACCACAGCATCTGGCTGTCCACACCAAATTCTTCTTTGTAATACTTTTTGCCGTAGAGCAGCTGACGGATCAGCGCTTCTCCGGAAGCCATATTAGTGTCCGGTTCCACCCACATGGCGCCTTCTGCGATCCATTTTCCGTCCTTGACCGCCTCTTTGATTCTCTGAAACAGTTCCGGATAATATTTCCGGCACATCTCATAGGCAGCCGGCTGGCTCTGAATGTATTTATATTCCGGATATTCCTCCAGGAGACGCAGCTGCGCCGCAAAGGTTCTCTCGGTCTTTCTGTGGGTCTCCGCCATTGGCCACAGCCAGGCCAGGTCGATATGGGCGTTGCCGACCGCATAAAAGACCGGTGTGGTAGAACCGTTTTTCGCCTCCAGTGCAGGCTTAAGCGCTTCTCTGCCTGCCCGGTAAGAAGCGATTCTTCCTGCTTCGTCCTGCTCAAAATCAACGGCAAGCGTGAAGGTTTCCAGCGCCTCTGCGATTTTGGCTGCCCGCAGGGAATTGGGATCCAGTTTATCCAATACCTGTTTTAACGTATCTGCATCCATCCACAGCTGGTAGGCATCCTCATTCCAGATACCAAAGGTACACACGCCCAGGGTCCGTCCTTTGCCCTCTTCCAGCGGATCCTGGTAGGCGCCCGGAAGTACCGGTCCTGTTGCACAGCCGCCATTCGGAGACTCCGGATAATAATGGCCCGCATAGGTTTCCATCAGGATTTCGTATTCCGTTCCTGCTGCCGCCGCTGTGCTCAGAACATTATCCTCGATAAAATGATGCTTCTGCGTTACCCAGGAGGCACGATAGGTACCAAATTCCTGGCCGTTGACAAACAAGGTGGACTCTCCGTCCGGTCTTAAATCCATAACGATCCGTTTTCCTTCTGCCTCAGCAGGGAGAACCACTTTTCCGCGGAACCAGCAGTATTCCCAGGTTTTTCCCCAGGTAAAGCCGGGTTCCACCGGCTCAAACTGTCCTTTCATCGCCTCTTCCGGTGACAGATGCTCCATGGTACGAAATGCCTCCCAAGAAATGGTTCCCAGTGGTCTGTAAAAATCATCTTTGAGTGTGCGCATCCAGTGCTGCAGTCTTCCACTCCATTCTGAACTCATGATTCCCATGTAAGTCCCTCCATTTTCTTTGCTTTTGGTATAGTTGCTTTTGGTATAGTTTCTTTATAGCATGTTCCGCTTCATCTATCAAGACTTTGCATCACACGATATTCCTTTATGATTTTTCATATATTCTGCCGGGCTCATCCCTGTTATGGAATGGAAAATCCGGCTGAAATAGAACTGATCGGAAAAGCCCACCATCGCTGCAATATCTTTGATGAACAAATCCGGATTATCTTCCATGATTTCTTTTGCCTTCTCAATTCTCAAGGTCGCCAGATGCCGGTTAAAGCTTTCTGTGCTGTATTTTCGAAACAGCTTGCTGAGATACGTCTGGGAAATTCCAAAAATTGTGCATAATATCCGGATCACTCAACAGGTAATAGCTGACATCCTTCATCGTCTCGATCATTTCATCATATTGATTTTTCAGCTGCTCCACACTGACCGTAAGACTGCTCATTTCATGCCTGTAAATTTTATCCATACTGGTTGAATAATAAAGATATCCCAGAATAAAAGATGACATAATTCCAAGAACAATATAAACCAGTCTCATCTTTGATTGAAATTTCAAAGCCATCCCCCTGTCTTTATTTATTCCCAAAGTCCAATCTTCAGCGCCATTTTTCTGCATTCTTCGTCATAATCCGCTGCCGCTTCCGGTGCCGTGATTCTTCCGCTTCCGATCCTTCTGCATATGCTAGAAGTGTCAATCCCCTTGATCGGCGTCATATATTCCAAAGCAAGTGTGACCTTATTTTCATCAATACAATACTCCTCATATCTCTCCCCGCTCTCCTGCCATTCCGTCAAATGCACCTGTCAAACAAATTTTCCTGGTTACAAAAAACTTCACAGATGAGTGACTTCCTTTGAAGGCTGACAACTCATTCTGTGAAGTTCATCACTATAGCAAGTATAATGTAATTCGGATTGTTTTTCAAGTTATAGATCAGACGGGGCAGAAATCCATGCAATATGAGGAGATACCAAAATGCCGGTCTTTGTCAGCTGATACTCATACGCCCAGTTTTCTCCGGTTGCTCGCTGTTGTCAGCTCCCGCCAGTCACATAACATATCAATTCCGGGAATGTGGAAGCTTCGATAAGAACGCATGGCTTCTCCCAGAGCTGCTGCTTCTTTTTTACGATATAACATAGTCAAATTCATCAGCCCTTTAATGCTGCAAATCTGTCGTAAGCTGCCTGCTCAATTTCCAGCAAACGGCCGGCGTTCATCTGTTCTACGGTGTTTACATAGGTATCCCAGTCCTGATCCACATCGAGCTCGCCCGTGATAAACTGAGCCTTTGCCTGCTGCAGATAGGTGGAAAGGTCTTTATAAATCGGGCTTCTCTCTTCGATTTCTTCTGTTGTATAGGATACAACCGGATAACAATCCACACCGGTCACTCCATCTGCTTTATAAGCGTCCAGAACTCTGGCTGCCCAAGCATATTTTTCAACAATTTCCGGTTTTTCCAGAAGCTCCTGGTCGGCGTTAAACAGTGCTTCTCTGTCGAGGTTTCTCTCTACCAGATTCAGTGCTTCGTTCAGGACGGAACCTTTGTAACAGTATTCTTCTCCGGAAGTATAACCATCCGGCACTTTCATTTCCGGAACCTCGATTCCAAGAAGCTCATCCTGTACCATATCAAAGGTGATTCCCTCATAACCCTTTGTTGCAGAGAACATTCCCTCATCAGTGTAGAAATAATCCAGGAAACGGGCCATTGCTTCCGGATACTGGGTATTGGCATTGACCGCAACCATAATACCGTTCTGAACCGGGCTTGCAATACTGGTTTCCCGCTCGGAATGAACATCGGAGGTAAGACCGGACAGTCCCAGCCAGTTGGCGTCATAGCTGATGTCCTTGCCTGCCATAACAAACGGTGCAGAACCACAGCCTAAGGAACCATATACATCTCCCTGCTCTTTCGTCGTAACTTCTTCTCCGGTGATGGTAAAGGCTTCCTGTTCCATCAGACCTTCTGCATAGAGTTTATGCATGAATTTCAAAAATTCTTTGTACTTATCGCCGGTATTTGCAAGTTCTACTTTGCCATTTTCATCTGCCTGGAAAGCACAGTCCGCATCTCTTGTGAAAATGCCAAAAGCATCCAGGAAGGTTGTGTCAATCGCAGAATAGCCACCGGATGCTGCGGTATACAGAAGCGGAATCTCATCATCCGTATCTCCGTTTCCGTTGGCATCTTGATTTTTGAAAGCTGTGAGAACATCATAATACTCATCAATCGTAGTCGGAACTTCCAGTCCCAGATTTTCCAGCCATACTTTGTTGACAAAGCTTCTGATCAGACGATCTGTCATATCTACACGCAGTCTAGGAAGTCCGTAAATATGTCCATCAGATGTACTGCAGAATGCTTTCATTTCCGGATATTTTTCAAAATATGCCTGCAGGTTCGGCATCTCGTCCAGATACTGGCTGAGGTCCAGGAAATAACCTTCTCCGCCTCATTCGTTTACGTCACCGATATTCATGTAGCAGCCGGTCAGAAGATCCGGAAGCTCGTCGCCTGCTACCATCAGAGTCAGCTGTGTTTCCCAGTCAGTTTCATAGAAATTGCAATCCAGACGGATTCCAAGGCGTTTTGCATACTCTTCAATATCTGCCAGCTGTGTCCAGTCATCCAGGCCGGATTTATACACAAAGGTGGAAATTACCTCCGAAGCGCTTAAGTTCGTCGGATTCTGCAGAAGAAATACTTTTTCATAGCCGACGCTCAGAAGGGAACCACAGTTTAATACCAGCAGGATCAGAATCGTCGGCATCAATACCGGCAGATTCACATACCAGATTTTCTGCAACCTGGAGGCTCCGTCGATCTCTGCCGCTTCCAGCAGGGACCGGTCCACACCGGATAACGTAGCGAAGTAAATAATACTTCCCCAGCCCATCTCCTGCCAGATGCCGCTCAGTACATAAACCCACTTGAACATGGCCGGGTCCTGCAGGAAATTTTTGCTGTCTCCACCCAGAATTTCAATAAATTTGTTGATGATACCTGAGGACGGACTCAGATACAGGGTCAGCATTCCGCACATGACAACCGTCGAGATAAAGTGCGGCGCATAGGAAATGGTCTGAAAGCCTTTCCGGAACCGGCTGTGCTGTACTTCATTCAGGGCCAGTGCCAGAATGATCGGGATCGGAAATCCAAGAACCAGTGAAAGAAGGCTCAGTGTCAGCGTATTTTTCAGAATGATCGGAAACCAGTAGGAAGAAAAAAGACGCTGAAAGTTCGCAAAACCGATCCACGGGCTTCCCATAATTCCTTTTCTCATACTGTAATTTTTGAACGCGATGATGATTCCATACATCGGCTTGTAGTTGAAAAGGAGTAAATAGACAACCGCCGGAAGGCACATTACATACAACCGCCAGTTCGTCCATATACTTTTTTTCTTCACTGCATCCACCTGTACTGCCTGTTTTTTTCTGCCTTTCATGTCGTCTCTCCCTCGTTTTTTTCTTTATTTTAGCAGTTTCCCCTCTTTTTCTGACATGGACAAATTTTGAAACAGACAAACAAAAACCATGGAAAAATTTACCTTCTGTCAGAAGTTTTCATTTCTCCATGGTTTTTATAAAATTTTATATCCTTGCTGTTGTTTTATCCAATCGCATCCATCGCCGACTGAATCAGTGTTGCAACAGAACTGCCGTCCGGGCTGTCGGTGTCAAGCAGGGTGATGGCGGTGCCGATGAGGGAACCGGCTGCCGGGTAATCGCTGTCTGCTTTTTCCTTTGCCTGGGTAAGGAGAGTGGTGATGGCTGTCTTGTTTGCCGCCACATCCGCTGTAACGAGAGAGGAAGCGCTCTGAAGGAGGGGAAGAATCTCATCCCTGGAGCCGTCCTCTGCTGCCGGAGTATCTGTGACTACGGGTTCCCCATCTGTCGCAGGCTGGCTAACTGCTGCTTCGGTCTCGGGCTGGGGCTCCGGTGTGCCTTCTGTCTCAGGAGCTTCTGCTGCCTGGTTCTCCGGCTCGGCTGCCTCCGTCATGGGAATGGCTTCTGCCGCTTCCGTATTGCCGTTGATGCCGATTACCTGTGCTCCATTAACTGTGAAAAGCTCACTCGGATTGCTGTAATCCTTTTTGGCTATGAAGTAATTTCCGCTGTCGGAAAAGCTGTAATTGTAATAACCGCTCAGGATTTCATTTCCATGCCAGTCAACCAAGGTGGTGGCTCCGTCAACGCTGCTGACTACGAAGAGCAGGCCGTTTGCCTTGCCGTAGGGCCGGTTGGCATAAGGGCCGGATTCGGTTCCGTCCGCTGCAACGATGGTGTAGGTGCCATCGCCGTTCTTGTAGATACCGGCCAGACCGTTGCACTCAAAGTTCTCACTTTCATATTTCAGTTCGCAGCTGACTTCTCCGCCTTTTGTCACAAAACCGGCTTTGTCGTCTTTTTCCACACAGAAGTAACCTTTCGTGCTCAGATATCTTCCGCTGCCGCCGTAATTATAATTGATCCGGTCGTACTCGAAGGGAATAATCACCTCTCCGTTCATATCGGTAACGCCGTAGATGCTCTTTCCTGCATCGCTGTTCCAGTCAGATCCCATCACATAACCGTCATCAAAGACGCTTATTGCTCCATGGCCGGATTTGTCGCTGATCTGTTTCAGCACAACGTTTTCATAGGAGTAATCTCCAAAATTCCATACGCTGTCTGCCGATGCCACGGCATTGAAGGAAGAATCATAGGTTGTTACATTTCCGCTGGTCCGGTCCTGAACATTGAGGTAATCGCCGTCCGCCTCGATATCTGCCAGCTGATCCCGGGTCAGTTTCACGGAAGAAACCTCCGATTCACTTACATGATAGATGCTTGCCGTGTCGATCTGGTAATGGGTATCATCCGAATAACTCTCGAAATCATACTCATCCTCTGTGGTTTCCTTTAACACATAGGCGACGATCCATTTTTCATTCAGCACAGAGACATTGTCAAACTCACAGGGTACGACCAGCTGTGCTTTCTCCGTCATAACTCCTGTCTTCTCCGTATCTGCATCCTGCACGAGAACAAAACCGTTGTTATAGCTCGTGTAGCTGGAATATTTCGGTTCGGAATACTGGGTGTCTGTCACATCCATGACCGCATATTTCTCGTCGTCATTGGTAGCCAGCATCAGATCCGTTCCGTCAATAAAAAGCTCAGAGAGAACGGTTCCGACATTCTCAACGGTCACGTCACCGGTATAGGCCTCCAGAGATGCGCCTTCTTTTGTCTCAATCTGCATCTCTGTGGCTCCGCCTGCGCTGTTGGCAAGATCCACCGGCTCCGCATCGTTGACCATGTAAAGGGTGGAGGAAGTGTAACCCTCCTGGGAAATCAGATAGCTTCCGTTTGCTGACATGGAATAGCCGCTGCTTCCGGAAAGAAGCACATTTCCGTGCCAGTCAATGAGATCATATCCTCCGCCTGCATGACCAACCCAGAGCAGACCCTTAGATTCCTTGAGCACATCCATGTAGTCATAGGTTGTTCCCAGATCGGATTCTCTTCCGTCTGCGGACAGGAGAATATATCCGCCGTCGCTCTTTTTCACCTGGACGGTCATCCCATAGCCCAGAAGAGACTCTGTATTGTCGTATCCGTAATTGAAGGAAGCAGTCACGTTTCCTCCTGCAGTCACAAAGGTCGTCTGTTCATTTCCTATGGAGAGGAAATATCCGCCGTTTTCATAGGTGTCAAAGGAAGTATCAAAGCTGCTGAAATTTGTGGGAACGATCAGGTTTCCATACCGGTCAATGATTCCATAACCGTTATCGCCGGAAGCCATCGCATATTTGCCATAGAAGCTTCTGACATAATAACCGGTCTTCTGCTGAATGGCCTCTTCCAGGGAATTGTCATAGTCATACTCCCCGAAATTATAGAGGGAATCCGTCGTCTGTACGGCATTGAAAGAGGAATCATAAGTAGTGATCACACCACTTCTCGCCTCGATGTTGATATAATCCGCACAGCTGTCCGTATCGTAAAAATCATCTCTTCCAAGGGTACCGACACACTGGGCTCCCTGGGTGCCGATGTAGTAAATATCCACATGGTCGATGAGATAATAATTGGTATAGTCCGTATAATCGTAGTCATCTTCCGTGCCGCCCTCTGTGAGAACCACACCTGCGGCCCACATGTTTCCTACGACTTTTACCGCGTCATACTGGAAGTCCACAACGACAGAACCGTCCGGTGCAAGGATGCCCGATTTTCCGGAGCCGTCATTGAGTTCGGCTATGATATAGCCGCCTCTGCCCATCATATCCTCGCCATAAATGGATTCCGTGAGAAGATTTCCGTTCAGATCCATCAGAGCGTAGGAGCCGTTCAGATCCTTGTATTCAATAATGTTGGTGCCGGAGATAAACATATCTGCCTTCACGCCGCCTGCTGCGGTTACACTTGCTTCGCCTGTGAAAACATTGATCGGCTCTGCGGGTCTGTCAGATACGGCAACGCTGCTGGTAGCGTTGATGATCGCATCTTCGCCCCAGATTTCATCGTTGGTACGCAGAAGAATACTGTTGCTCGGCAGAACCTGCTCCTCGGTGATCGTTGTGAAGGTGTCGGTGATCGGGTCGTCGATACCGCTGCTGGTGGCTACGTTGTAGGTAACGCGCTCCAGGGTCGGCTGCATCTGGGCGTAATCGTAATCCATCTGGCTGAATTTGTAGCTGAAATCATAGAGCTGGGTCTTCTCGACTTCGCCAAGCTTTGCCGGAGCTTCCTTGCCCTGATTTGCCGCTGCCTCTGCTGCCGCCGTCTCCGTTACGCCGATGACATTGTCCACAACGTCGTGAACGGCCTGTTCCTCGGTGATCTGGTCTCTGACAATATGAATCTTGATATCGTTTACCACCAGGGTCGCCTGATCCTGTCCTACAGTGTCAGCGATGTTTCCTGTGGTGATGAGCTCTACGTTTGCCAGCTCTTTCTTGCCCTCGTCAAGCTGGGCTCCGCTGGCCTCCTCGTAGGCCATCATAACGCCTGTGAGGGCTCCGGTACCGGAAACCTCGAAGGGCGCTGCTGTCAGAACCTCACAGTTATAAACGCCGGAAGTGGACAGCTGGCTGGCGATCATGTTGCTGGTCACATAGTTTAAGTTTGCCGTTTTTACCTGAATACCGCCTGCGTTTGTGGGATTTACAAGCGCACAGCTGTAGGTGTAGGAACCGATCTTCTCTGCGGAAATCAGGTTTCCAAGCTTCTCCTTCTCATCCGCATTTGTGATCGTAATCGTTGTTACTTCTGACTGGTCGATTCCAAAGAACTGAAGAATCTGGCTCTTCTGGTCCTCCGACAGGTCCGCTCCCAAAGTCAAAACAATGGGAAGCCGGGACTCGGAAGCCAGGCCGGAAATATCTGCCGCCTGTGAAACGACGGAGCACAGCTGCGTCACGCCCATCATTGCAACAAGCATACAGCAGATGAGCTTTCTCATATACTTTCCTCTCATGACTCTCTCTCCTTATTTTATTTTTTTATTGAAACACACCTTTCGCCCTTTCGGCTCCGATGCATTCAAAACTGATTTCTTTTATGACGGAATTTTCACAGATGATCGTGACCGCACTGTAAAACGGATCGTCATTCCGGACAATCGCATAACCGTTGCAGCCGTCATCCCGCACGTTGCATGCATAGAGATAATCGTTGCCCACAAAGGTCGCCACGCCGTCCAGCTGCTTTCCTGCAAAAGCCGGGAAACCTTTCAGGATATCCGCCTCGGAACTGCCCACATGGACGTTTCCGGGCAGAACCACATTCAGATAGGTACCGTTGGTGTCGATGAGGGCCGTAAGGATACCCTCTGACAGCACCGTGTCGTAGCCCGTCATATTTGTGATTCCCGTCATCTCTTTATAGAGTGAATTTTCAAAGTAAAAATACTGGGTGTTGATGATCTCTGTCCAACTGCCGGACTCCATGTCCGCGTCGGAAGAGATATCATAAGGCAGCCGGATCTGCCGGTCCAGCTGAATATCCTCCGGAGCAATCTCGCTCATGGGCGTCGGAAACTGGTAGGTATGACCGTTCAGCTCATACTGGAAGGAGCTGATATCCCCGCCCTCCGGTGCCTGGGGCGTCCCCGGTTCAGCTGCCGGCGCTTCGGTCTCCGCGGGTACTTCCGGCTCTACTGCCGGTGCCTCAGTTTCCACAGGCACTTCCGGCTCTACCATCGGTGCTTCCGTTTCAACGGGCACTTCCGATTCTACCACCGGTGCTTCCGTTTCAACGGGCACTTCTGATTCTACCACCGGTGCCTCAGTTTCCACAGGCACTTCCGGCTCTACCATCGGCGCCTCGGTTTCAATCACCGCCTCGCCGCCTGCAATCTCTGCGCTCTGCACCACCTGGTTAAACACCGGGAAATAGTTATAAGCCGACAGCTGCCCCTGCATCAGCTCAAAGGCATAGACCGTATCTTCATAGATAAAGCACACGGTCTCGCAGGCAAACTGGTTGGCTCCCACATTCATCTGGAAATTCAGCTTTCTGGCGGGCAGATTCGCGGAGGAAATATCCTCCGACTGCATATCCGAGGTGACGCTCATATCTGAAATACTTTTCTCATAATTGGAAAAAGCGCTATCCGGCTCGTCCGCTCCCATATCAAAGTAGCTGATAGTCAGCGTGCCTGCCCTCGGGCTGATAGCTCCGGAACCGTTCACCGGCGAATAGGAGATCAGGCTCCGGCCGCTGGCTGCATTGTTTCCCCAGTCCCCGGGTACATCCACGAAGACGCTGACCGGGATCTGGGTCTGGAGAAATTCCGGCACCTCAAAGGCCGGGAGATTCGCGTTAAAGGTTGTTCCGGCAGTCCCCTGAAGGGAAGACTGATCCGGAAATACCATGCCCGCAAAGGTCCCTTGGGCCCCTTCTGCTGCCACGACGGCTGTCTCAGCCGTCTCTGTCTCACTCCCCATGCTTTCCTGAAGGAGCCCGTCAAGCAGGAGATCCACAGCTGCCGTATTCTGGCTTCCGCCGTCCGTCAGCACCTGGATGCTCCGCAAAGTGGCCTTCACCGGATCGCCATCCGGCAGAAGATCCATGCACTGCTGCAGCAGAATCTGAATGGCTGCCGCATTGGAATCCAGATCCAGGTCCGCCAGGCTTTTCACCGCCTCCAGCTGCTTCTTTACGTTCTCCTCAAGTGCAGAAACGGGCATGACCGCCTCACAGAGGAGCGCCGCCGCCAGAAAAACGGCGGTCTTTTTTACATGTTTTTTCATAGGCTTCTTCCTCACCGGTAGCTCTGCATGGCGTTTGGCGCCAGAGCAATGATCGCCGAGTCACAGTCAGAACCCCATTCGCTGTTGTTCAGGCGGATATGGACGCTCTCCTGCACCATCTGGATCTCGTACATCCCGTCACTGGTGATATACTTGTACTCGTCCCCCGGCACAAAATGGGTGATCGTGTCCGTGGATACCAGAAAAAGGAAATGATCCAGTTTCTCTCTGTATTCGGGATCGTTCAGGGCCTCCATGAAATACTGGTATTCCTCGGTTCCCGGCGTCAGGTCATCCTCCTGGCTTCCTGCATCATCCCAGGTCGCATCCACCTCATACCAGATGTTCTCGATTTTTACGATGTTCCAGGCATGGCCTCCGGCATCTGCCTGGGAGGAGCCTGCCATTCCGCCGATAAACGCCGCCTCGATCCCGCACTGCTGCAGGAGATATTCCATGGCCAGCGTGTAGCCGTCGCAGACCGCATAATTGGGATTTCCGCTGGAATCTGCCACGAGGCAGCCGTAGGCCGTGTGCGCCAGGTCCTGGCCCCGCTCCCATTCCACCTCGCCGTCGCCCACCGGATCGTTATAATTTACCAGATCGATGAGCTTATCGTGGATCTGACGGACGATCTCATAGTCCGAAGCATCCTGATTGATGTCCGCGAGGAAAGAGGCCGCTGCTGCATTAAAGGCGTTCATCTGTGTCTCATAGTTCGTAAAAGGCTCTGCCATCTTGATATAGACAAAATAGAAACCGCCGTAGTTGACCGCTTCCGAGAGATAGACCATCTCCGCCTCCTGCCCCGCATAGAGCCAGAAAAGCTCCGGATGATCGAAGCAGAGGGCCCGGTAGGCCACATTAAATTCATAATAGTAATCCTGCCCCGTCGGATCGATGTCCGTCATCATAAGACCGATGTTCCCTTCGCTCACCGGGTCCTGAGCCACCCCCAGCATGACGTCGTAGATCTCCTTTGCCACGGGGTCCAGATTTTCGTAGTAATAATAGCTTCCTGAAGCGTTCTTATTGAGGCTGCTGCCGCCCGCATTGTAGGCCTGCATGATCGCATCCAGTTCCGCTGCATCCTGGCCTGACAGAAGTTCCATGGGCTTCGACGGCGTATATTCCGCCATATCTCCCGACGGCATCCGGTTCACTTCGAGATTTTTCACCTCTGCGGCACTGACTGCCGTTCCGTTTGCCAGCAAAACGCCCGCAAGAAAAAGCCCTGCTATTCCTTTCTTTTCCTTCATGCTGTCCCCCCTCTCACAACAGAATGAAACGATCTCCGTTTTTGATCTGGTACTCTCCCAGCGTGCTGTTGGAATCCAGCAGCGTATTTTCCGCGCAGGAACACAAAAATTCTGTTCCCGACGACTGATACATATTTCCTGAGAGTTCTTCCGCGATTTTTACAAACAAGGGGATCAGTTCTTTGATTTTGAGAAAATCCGGCACAAGCACTTCAAAGCTCTGAGAGATGGACGCCACGTCCAGGGTTATCAGTAATTTTGTCTCCATAGCTCCCTCACATACTCTTCTAAAACTACCTCCTGATCCCGAAGAGCTCCATCCAGGTCCTCCAGTATATCACGCCGAAGCTTCATGCTTTTTCTTAGCTTCCGGATGGCCTCCAAAATTTCCGGCCCTCTCGGATCTCCTGCAAAAGCGGCCTCTGCCATCTCCTCAATGCGGCGCGATATCCGGATTTCCTCTTCGAGATAAAAGGTATGATTCTGCAGCTTTGCAGGTATGACCTTTATCTCCATGAAGCCTTATACAATCAGTCCTGCGATGCTTGCTGCCGCTCCTGCTGCGTCGGTTGCTGCTTTGGAGGCGTCTTTTACATCGGATACGATATTGTCAACGGTGGAACCGGCATTTGTCAGATCGTCAACCACCTGCTGATACTGAAGATTCGTATTTTTGCAGTCGTCCATGCGGTCTTTTACCTCGTTGATTTTATCACTGATGAGGTTCATGTACTCGGTGGAGGAAGCGGAGCCGTCCCAGAAGTCCTTCATCTGTCCCTGTAACGTGTTCAGCTGCTCCAGATGTGTCACCAGCTGGGAATAATAACCCTCCAGTGCGGAGATTTTTCTCTGATAAGTTCCTGCGCTGTATTTTAAAATATATCCTGCCATGTCAATTCATCCTTTCTTTCAATTAGTGTCCGATTTTTCTGGCTGCTTCTGCGATGGCTTCGAGAATCTTTGTAAGGGTTCTGGACCACTCTGCCATGATATCACTTAAGCCTGCAACCGCGTTCATAAAGTTCTGGCTCAGGGTCTGAAAAGCCTCTGCCAGGGCCTCGCCTGTCTTTTTCAGTCCCATCATAATGGTGTCATCCTCGTAGGGCTGGGTTTTCAGCTCCTCGGCAACGAGCTTTAAAAGCTCATCCACCCTTTTAAACTCTTCCTCCACATTTTTCTGCCACTGTTTTGCGCTTTCCATTTTGAAGCTTAATTCTGCTGCACTATCCATTCCTATTTCCTCCTTGTATATAAAATATTAAATGGTACCTATGATTTTTTTCAGCCGGACCCATTCTTCTATCTCCGAATCCAGCAGTTTCTTATATTCCTCCGCGATATCCCCGGATAAAAAGCCGGACAGGACTGTTTTTTCCTCCTCCAGCATCCTGGCAAGATCGTTGCAGAGACGAACACAGTTTTCCTGTTCTATATATCCCATCAGCTGTCCTCAAAAATTGAATCGTCGTCGGTTTTCACCTTCTCCTGCCGAAGCTCTCCGCAGGGCATCAGAAGGTGATGCAGTTCCCCGCGGTAACTCATGAGAAAATGATTGGCCGGCTTTTTGACCAGAAGCCTCTCCATATCGTAGGGAAGCTTGACCAGGCTCTGCCGGTTCAGTTTTTCTCCGAAAAGCAGGGCCAGTTTTTCTGTATTAAAACACTTATAAAGCTCATTTCCCCAGAGGAAGGGCGGTTCGTCGCTGTAGAGCCCAGCCATCAGGTAAATCTGAGCGTACCGGGAAAGAACATAGACGGAACTGAACTGCTTCAGATAGCCTGCCACCTCCGTCGTCACGGAAACGAGATCGGAATACCGCTCGAAAATGACGAGAATTGGCCGGAACATTCCCCTCATATGGGAGAAAGTCTCCTGCTTTGCAATGGCCGTCTCCGGGTCCCACTGTTTCTCCTCGCAGTATTGAGTGTAGAGATTGTAGCGATGCTGGGCGTTGGCACAGAGAAAAGCCGCCAGCTGCCCGATGCCTTCCGCCTTCGATTCAAAAATCCTTGCATCCTCCGGAAGCTTCAGCTCCTCCAGACAGCTTTCCTTCGCCGCCTTCAGAAAAGCCACCACCATGTTTTCTTTCTTCGCATAGGTGATGAGATTCTTAAAAATCAGCGCCGCCGAAGCTTTTTCGCTGAAATAAAGGCTCAGCTGGTTAAACTGTTTCAGAGGCAGAGCGACGGGCTTCGAGGTCTTCACCTCATATCCCAGCGGGAGCCGGTTTGCCGCAAAGCCCGCCAGGAACTCTTCATATTCCTGATCCGTCCGGATTTTTGCCAGCTTTCTCGCTCCCCGATAACCCTGATTTTTACGGGTCAGCGCTTCCACCTCCGCTTTCAGGCGCTGGATGCGTTCTTCCTGCTCAAGCCCCGGGGCAAATCTCATAAGCTGCATTTCCAGTGCTTCGCCGTTATAGTTAAAAAGGCCACGCCCCGGTTTTTCCGGCGGCTGACAGCTGCATTTGACGCCCAGGATGTCCGTGTAATCGTATTTATCCTTCAGCTGAATCGCAATTCTCTGTTTCAGCTCCTGCCGGGTTCTCATATTGATCTCGTTGACGTGACTGATGGTAAAAAGATAGGCCACACCGTAATTCGCGCTGTTTTTCAGGTAATACTGGAGAAGATCGTACTGCTTCTGTCCCGCCTTCGTCTGAAGGAAGCCTGCCACGTTGTCGATGATGACCAGAATAAAAGGAAGAGGCTCCCGCTTGATGGCATCGGAAAAGCTGCTCACTTCCAGTCTGGAAAACAGCTTTTTCCTCTCCTGAATGATCTCGTTAATCAGCCGGAAAAGCTCCGGGCTCTGCTCCGCGTCGTCCTCCTCGAGAACAGCCCCGCAGTGGGGCAGATTCCGGAAAACCTTGAGCAGCCGGCTCGAATAATCCAGCGCATAGAACTGAAACTGCTCCGGCGTCGTTTTTTTCACCAGGGAATAAAGAAGTGCCTCCACGAAAGAGGTTTTTCCGCTTCCCGGCTCCCCGCACACGAGAATGTGGCCGCAGGTTTCCAGATCCAGAAAGAGCGGGTACTGCTCCTGCTTCGCCGGATCGTCCAGTTCTCCGATATAGGTGGTCAAAGGACTCTCCGAAAGCTTCTGTTTCTCCTCCGCAGGAATCTCATCCGGCAGCATCGGAAGCCACAAGGCCTTCGGGCTTACTCCCTGCTCCTTTGCCGTCTCCATAATGCTTTTCACGAGAGAAACGAGCTGAGATCTTCCGGTGGAATTTCTGGTCACTTCCGGCTTCACCGTCAGAATCGGCGAACCCACATAGTCGATGACCTGAACGCTCTCGTCCTTCTGCTTCACGACCTCATCCTGGGGCTCGTATTCTGCGCCGCTCCAGGCCGACTGGCCCATGGCGAAATATTCATTATTTCCCACCTGCAGATAGAAGCGGCCGGTTTCCCGGAGTTCTGCTGCCTCCGGCCGTTTCAGCATATCCATACTGTCCGCCCGGTCCTGCACTTTGAGGCAGACCCGGAATTTTGTGTTGCTCAGGATCTGATCTGTCACCACGCCTGCCGGTTTCTGGGTTGCCAGAATCAGATGGACGCCCAGGCTTCGGCCGATGCGGGCGATGCTCACCAGCTGGTCCAGGAAATCTGGCTGCTGCTGTTTCAGCTCCGCAAACTCATCCGAGATGATAAAAAGATGAGGCATCGGCTCTTTCACAACGCCTGACCGGTAGAACCGCTGATAGCTGTAAATATCCATCGTGCCTTCCCCGGCCAGGCTTTTTGCATCGTTAAAAATCTTCTGCCGGCGTAAAACCTCGCTCTGTATCGAGATCAGCGACCTGTTGATGGCCGCTCCGTCCAGGTTTGTGATGGTTCCGATGAGATGGGGCAGGTGAATCTGGTTCTGGAGATCGTCAAAGGCTCCCGCCAGGCCGCCTCCCTTATAGTCGATGAGCAGAAAAGCCACTTCATCCGGGTGAAAATTTACCGCCAGGGAAAGCACATAGGTCAGCAGAAATTCACTTTTTCCGGAACCGGTGGTTCCCGCCACCAGTCCATGGGGACCCTGGTACTTCTGATGAAGATCCAGCATAAATTCCGCCCCGTCGGTTCCGATTCCGATGGGCACCGCGAGGCTCGTCACCGGATCGTTGGAACGCCAGCGCTCCGCAATATTCAGATCCTCGATGCGTCCCACGCCGAACATTTCCAGAAAAGTGAAGGTTTTCGGAAGGGAATAGGCCTGGGAAACCAGCCGAAGCTTCGTGTTTGCCAGTACCCGCATGCTGGAAAGGGCTTCTTTTTCGTCAAAATCATCGAGAACAAAGGTCTCATCCTCCTTGTCCAGCTCCCGGACGTAGATCATGTTATTGACGAAGCCCTCTTCCTCCTCTTTGTTCAGTTCGAGGATGATGGAACACTCCTTGGGCACATCCGGAAAACCGGTGATCAGGCTTAAACCGATGGTCTCCTCTTTCTCAATGGCCCTCTTGATGATTTCCACTCCGTCCAGCAGCTTTTTGCTCAGGGTGATGACGATATAATAGGGTCTTTCGCTCCTGATTTTGTCCCATTTTCTCGGCGTTTCAAGGTCCTTCTCCAGCTCTTTCTGAAGATACTCGCCCACCTGATAGGCCTCCGAAGCGTTGGTAGCGATAAAGCGGATGGAGCGCTGGTCATCCCAGACGTGGGGCAGATATTTGATGTAGCCCATATCCGCCAGCTGCTTTTCCTCCATGAGAAAGACCAGCTTCACCTCATCGTAGCTGAAGAGGATCGCAAGCTGCAGAACCACGGTGTTGATAAAACCAATAACGTCTTCCGGAGCTCCCTGGGCCCCCAGCACGGTATTTTCGAGAAGCCGGATCATGATAGGCACATTTTCCAGCATCACCTGTTCGTCCGTCAGCTCCGCCAGTTCATCCTTGAGAACGTCCTCCTCCATATCGAAATGCTCCCGGGGAGCATTCAGCTTCGCCTTTAACGGAATGTTTCCACTTCCTATACGGATATCCAGGAAATCGTCGTCGCTGTTGGTTCTGGCCCAGAGCTTTTTCTTCTCATAAACATAGCCCAGAACCTCCGACAATTCCGGATAATTGTGCCGGAGAACGTATTCCTCCCGCTCTTTTTCCTCCTGAATCTCTTCTTTTTTCAGGGCGAGATATTCCCGGTATTTTTCCAGCCGCCGCTTCTCGTACTCTTCCTTCTGCTCCTTCGTATATCCCTGGGACAAAAGGGGCAGCAGGATCGAGCTGGCCAGCATCGTCACATTTCCCGTGAGGGCCGCCGTGCTTCCCATAATCATCGAGCTTCCCATCCGCATGATCAGCGGAATGCCGTCTTTGCCGAGGGGCATCGGCGGACTGTCAATGTCAATAGCTGTATCTCCGAAAGCAAGCCGCCTTCGCGGGTAACGACTGAACAGATTCTCTGCTTTTCCCCCTTTTTCCGGAAGAACATTGCTCATCACGCTGTTGGTGTCATCCACAAATCTCGCTTTTTTCGGAGAAATAGTGACTCGATGGTTTCCGTCGTTGATGGAGAGAAAACGGCTGCCCACAATGATCCGGAGGCCGAAAATATCGATCACGTCCCCAAGATCCAGCTTCATGCTCTTCACCCGGAAGCCGTTTACATAGATGCCATTCGTGGAATCCAGATCGTAAATGGTCCATTTTGTTCCATTATAATGAAGCATTGCGTGCCTGCCGGAAATCATCGGAGCGGAGTAAACGATATCGTTGTCTTCGTTCCGCCCAATCAAAAGATCCCCGGGAAGGGCCACATAATTGTGGCGGATAAAGCTGGCTTCGTTCACTTCTTCTGTATACAGCATAAACATGGCGTTTCCGTTCCGTATGAGGAGCAGTTCCTGACTGTGGAGAGGAAGTCTTTTTTCAAAGGGATTTTCCACGGCAGCATACCGCGCCGTGTTTTCCCGTACGGAAAACCATTTTCCGTTTTCCGCCTCAAAGTGGATCGGAACATCTTCCAGCCGTCCATTGGGAAAGGAAAGCGTGCCCTTGGCCGGATAAGGCAGGAAGAGATTCTGCATCTTTCCTGTCTGGGACAGCAGCGTCGCCTTTAACCCCGTGGGATTTTCCACGGTCAGTCCCTGAACCAAATTATTTTCTGTTCCATCCAGTGTCATATCATATCTATTCATACTATTCCAGGTCGTACATTGCTGTGATAATCAGGTCCGTTGCCGGCATCTCAAAGGAGAAGCTGGCGTTGTCATTTTCTACTGTTTCGCTGCCGTCTGCGGAGATATACCAGCAGTTGAACTTTTTGCCGGGCTCCTCTGTCGCCGTGACGGTCACGATCTCGCCTTCCTCATAGATTCCGGCGCCGGTTCCGCCAAAGACCATCACGCTGTAGCGGTCTCCGGCCTCATACACGGCTTTGACGGAAACTTTTTCCGAAGGCATCGTAAAGGAAGTTTCTCTGCTCTCTGCATTTTCCAGAGTCACGGAACCTTCCGTCACTTCCCATCTGGCAAAAGGAACGCCTGAGGCATCCGTCTCGTCGGCAGTGATCGTGGCGGTGCTTCCGGCATCGTACATGCCGCTGCCTTTTCCGCCGTCCACCTTCAGGGTGAATTTTTCCTGGGCGTAATGAGCGGTCATGGCCACCTCTTCCGCCGGCATCGCAAAGGTCAGGTTCTGCACGGTCAGGTCGCTGATCTCCAGCGTTCCCTTATCGATGGTCCAATGGGAAAAAGGCACGCCGTTGTTGGAATCCTTCGCCGTCACCTGCACCTGATCCCCGTAATGGTAGGTTCCGGAACCATCCCCGTCATTGACGGAAACCTTATAATCGATATCCTTGAAAATCGCATTGATGACCAATTCTCCGTCTGGCATCTCAAAGCTTGCTTTCTGTTTATTCGCATTCTGGATGGAGACTGCTCCTTCTTCCACTTCCCAGCCGGTAAATTCTTTTCCTGTTCCGGCCTCATCGGCAACGAGAGTTACCGTTTCACCCACCAAGTAGCTGCCGGAACCGCTTCCGCCATTAATTGTTACCTGATGCTGATTCTGGTCATACTCGGCAGCAAGGACCACATCCGCTGCCGGCATGGAGATCGTAAGCTCCGGGCTCGCGGCTTCCTCCTCAGAGAGTTCCAGCTCTCCTTCTTTTACCACCCAGCCCTTGAAGGTCGCTCCTGCTTTTTCCTGGGCGGTAATTCTCACGGTTTTTCCGAAATCATAAGTGCCGCCGCCCTGGCCGTTTTCCACCTGAAGCTCATAGGAAAGAGTCTTATAGGTGGCCATGATCTCCAGCTCGTCATCGGGCATCTCAAAGCTTGTCTTCTGCTTGTCCGCATGCTCCAGATAGACCGTGCCGTCTTCCACGTCCCAGCCGGCAAATTCACTGCCTGCTGCCGGGTCATCAGCCACGATCGTGATCTCCTCTCCCACGTTATATTCGCCGGAGCCGGAGCCGTTGTTAATAATGACCTGATGGCTGTTCACATCGTAAAGAGCAGCCAGCTGAATCTCATGCCGCGGCATCTTGAAGCTGATCGTCTGGGAAGAGAGCTCCTCATCTGTCAGGGAAAGCTTTCCGTCGATCTCCCATTTTACAAAGGTGGAACCGTCCACGTCCTTCGCTGTGACTGTGACCTTCTGGCCGCCTTTGTATTTTCCGGAACCGGAACCGTCCTCCACAGCCAGCGTGTAGGTCTGGTTTGTCAGGAAATAAGCCAGCACCGCAACGGCCACCGCGGAGCCTGCCAGGCCCTGCAGAATTACCTTTTTCTTATCTGATTTTTTCTCTTTGACGGGTTCTTTTTTCGGCTCTTTCTTTGCTTCCGGCTTTTTGGGCGGGGTCTCCGGTTTCTTTTCTTTTTTCTCCGGAGGCGGCGTCGTGCCGGTGGTGGTGGATTTTCCGATGCTGTTTCCCGTGATGTTTGTCTTCGAAGTCTTCTTCACGGTCTCTGCATCGTAAATAAACACATCCTTTTGAAACATGGCTCTGGTCTCATCCAGGCTTTTGCTGGAGCTGCTGCCGGAAGCTGTCTCCGGAGCCACAGCCATACCCGCAATGTTCTCTTTTGAACCTGTGATCTGCTCCAGATCCTCCAGAATCTCCTTCGCGTTCTGATACCGCTCTGCGGGATCGTGGGCACACATCCGAAGGACAATTTTTCCAAACTCCTCCGAAGCCGCACAGGGCGGCGGCAGCTCTTTCTTTCCGCTCAGCCGGTCGATGAGGGCCTGCTGCATATCCCACTCCGAATAAGAACCGGTCTCCGGGTAAAAAGGCAGCCGGTTGTTGTTCAGCAGCTTATACAGAACCAGTCCCAGAGAGTAAATATCCACCGTATGGTCGTAATCTTTTCCGTGAAAAACCTCCGGCGCCATATAGTTTTCCGTTCCTTTTTTGGAGAGATCCGCCGACGCCTTGTCGCAGATCCGCGCGATACCAAAATCGCCGATCTTAAAATTGCCGTAATTATCGACAAAAATATTGTCCGGCTTGATATCCCGGTGAATGATGCCTTTGCTCTCAAAGAGCTCCAGCGTCTGCACCAGCTCCCTGCTCATCCTCAGGACATCCGCCTCAGAAATCGCATGCTCCTGTATATAAGCCTGAATCGGCATCAGAAGCTCCATCCGGATCAGAATATCCCACTGAATCTCATTCTCATACCGGATTACCTTATAATCTTCGCAGTTTACGATATGAGGGAAGCCCTTCATATCCGTCATGATCTTGATCTCATCTGTCAGATCATCGACCATATCCTGAAAAAAAGTCGTGATGGACCGCTCATCCATCCCATCCCCGTAAAGGGTTCTCTTCAATGACGGGTCCTTAGGGACATGAATCACCTTCAGGGCCGACGATATGGAAATATCATGATCTTTTTTTACAATCTCCCATACCTGGCCGCTGGCTCCACTTCCAATCTCCCGGACAATCTCCCAGTCATTAAATACCATTTCACCAACTCTGTATTCCATCCCTTACTCCTCAAATGGCAGTTCCTTTTAATATCTGATTTCTTATAAATATTCTACATTATTCATACTCTTTTCCATAATATCATGTTTTATAGTGTTTTTCAACAATTAGTATGCTTATTTGTTTCTTGCATTTATCTATATAGCACAATATTTTTCCACCACAAATAAGGTTTGTTTTCAAAATTTAATAAGCTTCAGAAAGTGTTTTACTCATTTTTGACGGATTTGTTCATATTTGTCTGGTTTACAGAAACAATTTCCCGGAATTAAAAAAACAGCAATGGTTTTTGTTCCATTACTGCCATTTTTGTTCTAAATAGTTACCTGTTTTCTTTATCAGCCCGTTTACTCTCTCTCCGGCTGCTCATCAAATCGTCTGTCTCCGAAATAATACTCCTTATCATGCTCATTGTTATCGAGCCAGTCATCGAAACTCTTCTTTGAGATACGATACTTTCCGCCATCCAACTGGATCCACCGGAATTCCTTTTTCTTTAAAAGGTTATAAATAGTAGGTCTGCTGACTCCTAAGATTTCCTGTAACTCTTGAACTGTATAACATCTCTTCTCTGACATTTCTCTATCCTCTTTTCCTTGAAACATGAAAGAAAAATTATTCCTTCATATAACGAAACGCTCAGAGCATGTTTTACAGTGGTCAAAAGCAAATTTTTTTACTTTTTTCTGACGAGTTTTCTTGCGAGTTTTTTTAATGCAACTCGTAAGAAACTCGTAACATTAGATTTTTACATTTTTCATGAAATTAAGTAAAGAATCGGGTTGTCTTTACATAGTCACCACTTTCAAAAAATAAAAAATTTTGTATTTTTGAAATCGACATCTTGCATATACTATTAGCAGACAGTATATGGATTATGGCAGAGTATATGAAAACATCGTTTGCATCGAGCTTCTTCGCCGTGGATATGATGTTTATGTCGGCAAGCTCTATCAAAGGGAAATCGACTTTGTTGCTTAGAGATGCAGCGAGGAGATTTATATTCAGGTCAGCGACAGTGTGTGGGCGAAGTATTTCGAGATGGCTTAAGGCTGAAAAAGTAAGGTATGCAGAAAAGGAGCTTTCGAATAAGCGAAGGCTCCTTCTTAAAATATATAGATTTCACAAATTCCTATCGATATACATTCTTCTGTCATAGATGTATAAAGATTTTGCACAGTTCGTTTTTTTCAAAAAACTTATTCTGTTTTCAACTTCTGTGATATAATGCTTTATTATAATAATTCCCATGGACAAAATGAGGTGAACCAAGTGAAAAAGAAAACACTTGTGCCTCTTATCACTTTTTTACTGGGCATATGCCTTATTAGTTTGATTGTATACAAAACAGACACCCACGAAAAAGAGCAGAGACACATAACAGCACAATTAAACGTAGCCACCTATGGCGAACGAATAAAGAATGAAATTACAAATGGAATTGAGATCACAGATACCTTGAAGCAAATCTTAATAAGTGAAGATGGCGACATCCATCAGTTTGAAACAATTGCAGGAAATCTTATGTCTGATTCTATTGAAAGTGTACAGCTCGCTCCTAATGGTGTTGTTACAGATATTTATCCGGCTAATGAAAATGAGGCAGGTAAGATTGATTTGATCCATGATAAAGACCGCGGAAAAATTTCCTGTTACGCAAGAGACAACCATACAATCATTACGCAGGGCCCCTTCAAATTAAAACAGGGAGGATATGGAATTGCAGTCCGCAATCCCGTATACCTGAAAGATAAAAACGGACATGAGTATTTCTGGGGATTTACTATTGTTATCCTGCGTGTTCCGGATATTTTTTCAGATGCAATCAGTGCACTTTCAAATTTTGGATACGAATACAAAATTTCAAAAACAGACGCTCCATGGAGTGATACTTATAAAGTGGTTTATCAATCAGATGGGCAAATAAATCGTCCTGTTTCTTATACATTTACAATAGGAGATGAAAACTGGAAATTTGAAGTAACTCCTAAAAGTGGATGGAGAAATAACACATTACTGATAATCATCATCGGAATTTTTCTTACAATAAGCCTTCTCCTGTCAGTTCTTACCAGAGTATGGTTAGTAGCAAAAGAACATAAGAAAAACTTTCAGATACTGGCGCATACAGATTCTCTTACAAATATTTATAACCGCTATGGATTTGATGAATTTGCAGAAAAAATGATTCAAAAAAATCCAAAAGCACATTTTGTGGCTGCGCTCCTTGATATCGATGATTTCAAGTTTATTAATGATATCTATGGACATAATTACGGAGACAGAGCACTAAAGAGTCTTGCAGACAGCATGAAGACTTTTTTCCCATCCGATGCATTACTTGGAAGAAATGGTGGTGACGAATTCTGCATTCTTTTACCAAATTGTACCTTTGCAGAAGCAGATATACAGCTGCAGAAATTCACCAAACTTCCTAAATCATTCTCATACCATGGTAAGGAACATGCATTTTATATTTCTCTAGGATATGCAGAATATCCAACATTTGCATCCAATCGTTCACAACTCATGCGCTGCGCAGATGCCGCTCTTTATGAAATAAAGCTTCATGGAAAAAATGGATGTATGGTCTACAGAGAAGGACTTCGGTCAGGTGCCCGCAAACAACTTGGATTTGCATTCAAGGATATCGCGGAACATCTTCCAGGTGCATTCATCATATACAGAGCTGACAAAGAAGATGATGAACTATTTTTTGCAAATGATGAATTTCTTCATATGTCCGGATATAAAGATATAGATGAACTGTTCAAACTTACTGAGAAAAGTTTTCGCAACTTGATTCGTGAAGATGAACAGCAACAGATAGAATCAAGTATCTGGGAACAGATTGACAATGGCAATGAAAATGACTATATTCACTTTCATCTTCGAAAAGCTGACGGAACTTATTTTTCTGTTCTTGATCATGGAAGAATTACAGAGAGCCCGCAATACGGGAAAGTATTTTATGTATTGTTCATGGATTGGGAAGATATGCATATTCGTTACAATGATAAATTCGCAAGATAAAATATTGCAAAAACAGGGCGTATGATCTATTTTCATATAATGTTTATGTCGGCAAGCTCTATCAAAAGGAAATCGACTTTGTTGCTCAGAGAAGCAACGAGAAGTTTTATATTCAGATCAGCGACAACATTTCCGGGCAGTAAACATTTGAGAGAGAATGCTTTCCTCGGCTTCAGATTCGAGATGCTTATCCGAAAATGATTATTGCTAGAACCAAACATCCCCAATATAGCTATGAAGGAATCGTACGAATTCATGTTTAGAAATGTTGTTGGAGCGATTATCTCAGAAATGTGATAAGATGAACAGGTACTGATTATTGAGGATTAACGTTAATAATATATTTGGTGGCTACACCCCCAAGCCCCTGTAGAATAAATAACGCCAGTACTGGATATCAAAAATCCCGCACCGGCGTTATTTATTAAAATATTTTGTTTTTTAATCTTCAACACTCTCTACTGAAACTTCTTTTTTCTTCCTACTTTTACCAGAAATCATCTTGTGTCCTGTATAAATAGCCATAATCATGCAAAGCAAAGAACTTGCTGCAAAGTACTTATGGACTTCTTTTGATCCCTTATAACCTGTATAAAAAGTTCCAAGCATTGTAATCAGTGCACCGATAGACCAATATTTATGTGATTTCATTCAGATACCTCCTGCCGTTTTTCTTAATCATATACCTTTTAAAAGATATATACAAACTGGAATTGTTCAAGCTTTTCAAATACTAACGTCCTTAATTCTGTTCAATAATTGATTTATAGTAGTTACCAAAGTCAGCAAGTGAATTAACAATTGGAAGCATTTTTGTTCCGAGTTCCGTTAAGCCGTATTCAACTCTCGGTGGCTGCTCATGGTAATCGTGGCGATATGCCAGCCCATCACTCATCATTTGTCTTAAACTATCTGTCAAAACCTTTTGTGAAATACCATCTATACTTCGTTGTAGCTCATTGAATCTCCATGGACGCTCTTTCAAGTTACGCAAAATCAGCAGTTTCCATTTTCCGCCGATAAGAGATACTGCTGTTGCAACTGGGCATTCCGGTAATTCTTCTTTTGCTCGCATAATTCTCGTCGAGTAGACTTTGTCTCGACTTTTTCACTTCCTTTCATCTATATTCTTTTGCGATGAGAGGTTCAAGTCTCAAAAGCCCCTCACAGAACCGCACATGCCCTATTAAGGCATACGCTCTTCAATAAGCCTTTCGCCTAATAAGCACTTGTTACATATATCTTCGGAGTTTCCAATGGATGTATCTTTAAAATCTCCCGATACTTTTTCCATGTCAGCCAATAAGACTGGTCTCTGCGACGTTTACTCTTCCAGAGTTCCTGCCTCACATACACATAATATTTTATGAGTCCTATATAGTTCCCATAGATTCCATAGTAGCGATAGTGCCCTGCTAACTTTATATTCAGTGTCTCTACCGTGTCGGCTATGCTTTCATGCATGTGCTCCCATATCCATTTCTTGGCTTCCTCTCGTTTTATTTTCAGCTTCTTTTTACTTGTTCTGTGCAGTACACAGTATTTCCCCCAATGGCTTTTCGCATTGTAATGCGTAAAACCCAGAAAATCAAAGCTTTCTTTTGTTCCCTTGTATCTGCCAAAGGGTAGTATCCTGCTTTTGTCCTCTGCGATTTCCAGTCCGAATTTCTTCAGTCTTTCAATCAGAAGCTGATAGAACTTTCGTGCTTCATTCTCGTATTGGAACAGGCAAACAAAATCATCTGCGTAGCGTACCATATACATTTCTCCTTTAAACTCGTGCTTCTTCACATAATCAAACCATGTGTCTAACGTATAGTGCAGGTACACATTTGCAAACACTGGCGAAATCAGCCCGCCTTGCACCGTTCCTGATTCTGTTTCCAGCCGCTTTCCGTCTTCCATGACTCCGCCTATCAGAAATCTTTTGATATATCGTATAAAGTTCTTATCAGCTATATCGTGTTCCAGAAATTTAATCATCCACTCATGGTCTATGTTATCGAAGAAGCCTTTAATATCAGCGTCCACTATATAATTTACCTTATCTGCCATGATATGTTTATTTACCCTCTGGATTGCGTCGTGACAGCTCTTATTTGGACGAAAACCGTAGGAAAACTCTTTGAACTTCGGCTCATATATCGCCTCAAGTATTTCCTTGAAAACACCCTGAACCACTTTGTCTTCAAATGACGGGATTCCCAGTCCTCGCATTTTCCCATTTCCTTTTGGAATATAGGCTCTGCGTACCGGGTATGGTTTGTAGGAAAATTTCTTCATTCTTACTATCAGATTTTCAATATTTTCTTCCAACCGCTTCCCGTATTCTTCCTTTGTAACTCCGTCTGCTCCCACCGCTTTACCTTTTGGCTGTTTGCTGTAAGATTCTTTGAGCGTATCCTTGTTGACGTATTTCATTAACGACTGGACTCTTCCATATTTTTCTACGAGACTGGCTATTTCTGCTTTCTCTTTTTCCATAGAATGTCTGCCTCCTGTGCTTTCTATGTTTTGATTGCAAAAGCGACTTATTGTCCATCCCTTCCCTCCAGAGTCATTACTTCCTTCATCGGTACTATGGATGAATCCGACTCCTCAACAGTCTTCGTTCGTACTCACCATTGCATTGGCCGATACTCCCTACTGGCTCATGTCCAGAACTGTCCAGGTCTCCCAGGTATGTCGAATATAACTATATCAGGTATGCCGTGCTCTGGGACTCCGGTGTGTTTTCATAATCTCGCTTAGCGATTATTCCTTATTGGTGACCCAAGGAGGTAGCAGACCACCCCACACAATCGATAATTCTAACGAAGCTCAATCACTTCACGCTTTCGCATTACGGCGTTCCTGTTCCCTGTCCTACGCTTAAACATCATTGTTAGCCTTCGATGCTCCAAGGACTCGGTACTGGCGACTTGCTAGGTCTTACCAGACTGGATTCCCACCAACTATATATTCGGCACCGAACTGGCGCACACCTCCGAGTCTATTGTAACACATTCATTTTTGAATGTACAGTTACAAAAAGGTGCGTACTTGTTTTTGTATGTGTCTCACACTATACTAATACCAAGCAACCAGAAACTACAAATTAACTATGGAGGTTATTATGGCAAATTACACAAAAACAACTATTGGAAAGGAAAACCGAATTGAGCTGCATGAAAAGTTGTCTTTAACAGGTGCAGAAATCAGTTTAAACGAACTACCTGCAGGAGCAAATGTCCCATTTGTTCATTCTCATAAAGAAAATGAAGAAATCTATGGAATTCTTTCAGGTAACGGCAAAGCCATAATTGATGGAGAAGAAATTAGCCTTTCAACTGGAGACTGGCTAAAAATCGCACCTACTGCAAAGCGTCAGTTTTTTGCATCCGATATTTCTGGAATTACTTATATCTGCATTCAGGTAAAAGAAAATTCTCTGGAACATTTTACAGCAGAGGATGCCGTAATCGGCTAATTAAAAGTATTTATTTACAAAAATGCACAGTTCACGATAGGCTAAGAACTGTGCATTTTTTGTTCAATATTACGTTTTCTCAATTTTTCAAACAAGAAGTTATCAGTGATTATCTTTTAGAAAACAGCCAAATCCAAGAACACCTAGGACATATCCCCAAAAATTATTTGTTGTCACAGCAATTCCTAAAAGTATTATTGCAATCCCCAATAACTCAATCTTAATTCCTTTCATCGCAAATATCTTCGTTACAGTCGAGTAGACTAAGACCTCTCAATCTTAGCCCCTCACAGATCCGTACATGCGGCTTTCCCGCATACGGCTCCTCATAGTAACATTCGCTTTAATATAAACAATAGTACGTTTTAGGTTTTGCTAACGGGTAATACTTGAGCATTTCCACAAATCCATTCCATGTGTATGCCCGTCTATAACCTCTCCGATTCATGGCTTTGAATAGAAACTGTTGTACTCTATGCCGGAATGTTGTTATCTTCCGAAAATTCCATGTAACACCATAATACCGATAGTGTCCAATTAGTTTTACGTTCAACTCTTTAATTATTTCTCGCATTGGTCGATTTCGATTATCGTAAATCCAGTTCTTGTATGCTCTAACCTTTTGCTCAAACTTCTTCCTTGAAGTCTGTACCTTTGGCACGAAACCTCCCTTTCGAGTTTTGCTACAGTAGAAGGTAAATCCCAGAAAATCAAATGTTTCAGGCTTACATTCTCCTCTTGCTCTACGATTCTGCTCTGCAAATCTCCCAAATTCAATCAGTCTGCTTTTACTACTTTCCAGCTCCAGTCCAAACTTTTCATTCGTTCCTTTAACTCTTTATAGTATCTTTCAGCTTCTGACTTATATTGAAATCCTGCAACAAAATCATCCGCAAAGTTGACGAGAAAACACTCTCCCTGCATTTCCCTTTGCACCACCAGCTTAAACCACAACGTCAGCACATGATATTGTCTTCCGCACCAGTTAAGACGTCGACCGACTGAAGTTAACGTTTCGAAGCTCTATCACTATTCAACCCTGCTTTCTTGCTGTCTACGCTTGTCAGATGCCGTTACCGGCATCATCCCAAGACTCGCTATTATCTGGTTGGCTAAACCTTGGATAAACCGGAATCCCACCGGCTTGACTACACACCCTTAGCTGGGCGCACAACTGGAAGTTAGCGATTTCTTTTTCCGGTATTCTCTGTCCCACGGATTTCCTCATGATAGAAATAATCTACGATCACCGGATGTCCCTGCGGGACTCTGCCATAAGGCATTTCATTATCCACAAAGGCACAATCATACTTCTTAGCCATTTTCTCAGCTTTTACTTCAAGTGCTTCAAAGTAGCTGCGGTTATGCTTGTTATAGATCTCGTCGTAAAGTGGTACAAGATCAGGATATTTTCTGGCGATATAATCCATAATTGTCTTTTTGAAACCGCCTCGAAGATTGAGATTTTCGAGCCAGAACAGATCGCACTGATCCTTTACCCGCTCAAAGATTGCTTCAAAATCCGTGATACCGGGGAATACCGGGGATACGAAACAGACTGTACGGATACCTGCTTCATATACCTGCTTCATAGCAGAGATACGGCGCTCAATGCTCGAAGCAGAGTCCATATCGTTCTTGAAATTTTCATCTAGTGTGTTGATCGACCATGAAACGGTTACACGTCCAAGCTTCTTCAGCAGATCAATATCCCGTACCACAAGATCCGACTTTGTGCAAATCAGAATATCTGCGTCACTGCCGATCAGCTGCTCCAGAAGTTTTCTGGTATTCCCGAATTGCTCCTCCTGTGGATTGTAGCCATCTGTCACAGAACCGATGACCAACCGCTGTCCGGCATATTTCTTCGGATTTTTAATTTCCGGCCAATGCTTCACATCAAGAAAAGTGCCCCATTCCTCCTTGTGCCCGGTAAAGCGCTTCATAAAAGAAGCATAGCAATACTTGCAGGCATGTGTACAGCCCACATAGGGATTGACCGAGTAACCGCCTACCGGCAGACTAGACTTAGTCATTATGTTCTTTGTTTCCACCTCACGAATGAGGATTCCGTTTATTACTTCTTCCATGATTTCTGTACCTCTAACACTTTATTAAATTCTTCCGGCATTTCCTGAATCATATTTTCATCCCCTATGATAGGGACAAGGTCTTCCTTCATAAACACCGGAATGCCGAGCTTATGTGCCTGGTCCGTCAGAGACCATGCCCATTCCGGCTCCGTATGAATCTTCCTGCTCTGAGCTCCGGTCATGGTGCCGACAACGATCCAATTGATTCCGGAAAGGTCAGCTGTGCCGGGATCGTCGAATAACGGCTCAAAGGTAACATGGTAATGTTTTACTCTGACGTTTTTCCGAAGGGCGTCGATACGCCACAGTTCTGCTTTCCTCGTCACCGTAACGCCAAACCATGCGTTTTCCAGATCGGTATCAAAATCCAGCAAATCAGGTCGCTTGGTAAGGAACAGGAACTGATGCTGTGGATTTTCACGGATCTTTGCAAATACCTCGCCTCTCCATTCCGGCTTCCATCCGGAGAGATCGCTCATGCCGGTAAGAAGAAAGTTCTGCGGACGTTTCTTTTCCATCATCTTGAGCTTACCCGGAAAGAATTCAGGGGCAGCGAAATCATCAATCATATGCCAGCGTTTCACGTTGTTGCGGGCATAGCAATATGCACACCCCACTGTGCAGCCAATGACGATATTCATGTTCTGAATCTGATCTTTGATACAAATACTCATGACTTCTGCCACTCCTCAAGATTCTTTCTGATGCGGTCGAGGCATTCCTCAAACCGGGTAATTTCTTCCTCTGAAAAACCTTTGTAGTAAATACTGCCCATCTCATCAGATACAGAATCGTACTCGCCCTTTAAGGCATGTGCTTTCTCAGTCAGAAACAGGAGTGTTTTCCTTTTGTCCGTTTTAGACTGAACACGGCTTATCAGCCCTTGATTTTCCATTCTTTCCAGCATCGTAGTAAGAGATGTTATCGCTAATCCGCATTTAGTCGAGAGTGACCTGATTGAGATACCATCCTCCTGCCACAGCACATAAAGAATACGCCCCTGGGCTCCATTAAACGCATCAATATTCTTTTCACTGAGAATCTTCTCAAAAATCCGGTCTCCAAGCTGTTTTATTTTTGTGACAAGAAATCCTCCATTCATTTCCATACAAAAGCTCCTATATAGTAGTTTATTAAAAACATACTATATAGGAGCTTTATTGTCAAGAGTTTATATGTCTTAATAGGTAAATTCCATTTTTTTCAATTCTCCAAACTGGAATCTGTCTATTTCATCCTATCTATCATTTCTGCCTGCGCTTTCCTGTTTTATCCTTATAGCTGTAAACAACACAATATCTTCCATTTCTTTCTACTAATGATGCCATGTTAAACCTCCACTTTCTCTCTGCCTTGCAGCCAACCCTCAAACTCCTGCCTTGGAATTCGAATCGTTTTGCTGCTTTGTACTGCTTCTACTTTTCCTTTTTTAATCCATTTGTGCACGGTTGCCGGATTTACTCCTGCCAGAACTGCTGCTTCATTTACTGTCAGATAAGCGTCGTTTCCGATATATCTGCTATGACCATCTCGCTCCAGAACCGCTCTTCTATAAGCTTCAATCCTGCGATTATCTTCACCCTTCACTGTCTCTGACATTTCGTCTGATACGATATGATAATCGTCCTGGCTGGCATACCATTCATAAAAACTCTTCTTTGTCACTCGTCTTCGACCATCAAACTCAATGGTTTTCAGAATCTCTGACTGATTCAGAAGACCATATACGGTAGATCTGGGAACGCCTAATAAGCCGGCCATCTCCGGCATGGCCATGGAGCTTTCTACAATGTCACGAACTTTCTCCCGATCCTCGGCATTTCGGTACCGTTTCTGACTTCGATACCATTTATCAAATGCTTTTTTCGGATATCTCCTCTAATAGTCCACTAAGGTAATTTCCACACCGGCCTTTTTCATTTTTTCATAAACCAGGTTCTCAGATATCTGAAGCATCTCTGCAATATCTCGTGGTGAATAGGAACTTTTCTTGTTTTCTGTTTCAAATCCAGGGGCGGAGGTGCACATGATCCGCTGATGCATATGATCATGCCTGATTCCCTTCCCAATCACGCGGTCATAGACAGACCCGTGGCTTTGGCTGGAAATCATTGATTTTCAGGCATCAAAAAAAGCCCCATTGGGTATTTAACCCAATAGAGCTTTGCGTACTTTTCCAGCATATATAATATGTCTGAAAAGCAAATATATAATTTTTAGTTGTCCTGCTGATCTTCTACTTCCAACATAATCATTGTATCAGTCGGAAGTATCAGAGGTATCCCAAATACAGGCTATAAAGTATCAATTACGTTTCTTGGAGTATCATTATTTGAGACTTTGCAAAATAGTTTCTATGATAAACTTTACTTGTCATTTTCCCAGTCTACTAATTTCATAATTGCTTTTACCGCATTCACTATCCTTGGAGCAAAGTACGCCTTTGTAAGCCTTTTCTTCGAATATGCCCATATAAAATTCTTACTCGTACTTTCTATCAATAAATCTGTAAAATATCGTTCCCAACTGACATACTCTTTACTGTCAATGTATTCTTCCGGATTCTGAAGTACTGTTTCTACATTTACTTCCGGTATTTCCTTTGTTGAAAGTAACAGCCACTCAAAAGATTCTGGTGCATAAGATCAATTAAAACGGTCTTACCAGATCCACTGTCACCAGTAATAACTGTAATATTCCTATGAATCACAAAATCATATTTCACTTTTCTGGATTCTACAATGATTCTATGTGAACCTTTCATAAGCACTACTCCTGTTTCATTTCATTTAAATACTTATTTGCTATAGGAATAAGTTCCTTCATTGAATGAGCTGTTTCTCCTCCATTTTGAACTTTGATTTCAAATTTTGTGTCTTTTCCAAAACTCATCATATGTCTGAGATTAATGGTGACATCTTTAATTCTGCCTATTTCTAATATCCATTTTGCACAGTTATCGCCACAGGTCGAGGCATTGAAAATCCGATCTGGTTCATTTAAAATCAACAACAATGTTTTCACTCCTCCTGACAGTCTTTCAGGAGGAATCTGTCCCAACACCGGACTGTTAATGCATTCACCGCTTAATACTTCTGAATCATCAATATCTTTAATCATCTTTTTCGCCAGTTCTGCCTCAAGCCATTCTGGTTCATAGCTGTTTGTGACATGCTCCCACCACTTAAATCTTACGATTTTGAAGTGGGGGCTTCCTGCTCGATTGCCTTTTAAGGCAAAGCTAAAACAGGCTATCCCCGCGTGTCCCGCGGTTTTGTTTTTTATCTTCATCCGGTTACGGATTTTTTTCTTGTGCCGTTAGGCACATTCTTTATAGATCCTTTTTCCTTCTTCGCGGATATTGACTGCTGCATTCACATCCCGATCCATCCGGTTTCCACATTCACAGACATATATTCTATCCGACAATGCCAGTTCCTTTTTCTTATGTCCACATACACTGCAAATCTTGCTCGATGCAAAATAACGGTCTACCTTTATAAGATGTTTCCCGCGCTCTTCCAGTTTGTATCCCAGCATGGACAGAAACTGCCCATACCCATTATCCTGCACGCCTTTCCCAAGATGCAGCCTTCCGGACATTCCCTGCAGGTTCAGATCTTCCACGCATACTGCATCATATCTTTCAGCAAGCTCCCTGCTTAGCTTATGCTGGAAATCTTTTCTCTGGTTCTTTATCTTTTCATGACATAAGGCTACCTTTTTCTTCTGTTTCTGATAGTTCCGGCTTCCTTTCTCACAGTGGGAAAACTTTCTCTGTTCCCTTGCAAGTTTTTTCTCTGCTTTTCTGTAAAACATAGGGTACCCGGCTCTTTCTCCTGTAGAAAATACACACATTCCCTGCATGGCAAAATCGATCCCAAGAAATCTCTCTGCCCGTCTTTTTTCCGCTGTTTGGTTCTCACAGCAGAACAAAAGACTTGCAAAATATTTCCCGGATGGCTCACGGCTTATCGTTACCGATTTCAGTTTCCACTCTGACGGGATCTGGCGGTGAAGTTTTATTTTTATGGCGGACATCTTTGGAAGCTTCAAATGGGTATCCTGCAAAAGGATATTCCCGTTTACTGCATTGGTTGTATAAGAATTTCTTGAATGTTTTCTTGATTTATAGTGGGGAAATCCGCAGGATGGTTCCCGGAAAAACTTCCGGAACGCACTTTCCAGATGCAGCTGCGCATTCGCCAGGGCAAGGGAGTCCACCTCTTTCAGCCAGGGATATTCCTTCTTATATCCGGCCGGTGTGTTCCTGAGCATCTTTTTTTCTTTCTGGTAATAGCTGATCTTGTCCGCAAGCATCTGGTTATAGATAAAGCGGCTGCAGCCGATTGTTTTCTCTATCTGAACGCTCTGCCCTTTATCTGGATAGATCCTTATTTTTACGGCACGGTTCATTTTGCTCACCCTGGCTTTCTATATACTGCCGTATTGTTTCAATCGGCGCCCCGCCTGCACGGAGCAGACAGAAGCTTCAGCAGTCTGCTGCTGGCACTTTTACAGGCATTGATGAATTTACGGAGTTCCGTCTTTGGCTGTGCGCGGAACAGCACATGAACATGGTCTGTATCGTGATTCCATTCTTCCAGTAAGATCCCGTATCCGGGTGCGATATACTCAAAGATCTCTTTTGCTCTTTCGGATATTTTGCCATTCCGTACTTTTCTTCTGTATTTTATAACCATCACTAGGTGATAATATAGTAGAAATACTGAATGGGAATTATGATCCAATTCCATTGTGTTTATCACTATTTTTCTTATATCGACTGATATGTATTTGCGAACTAATGTTCCTTTTCAGTATACTATATCAGGGGATAGAGAACAAGTGTTTCTTTTGTACTATAAGGACTTTTTTGAGCAGATATGCTCAGATGTGCAATTCATCTCACCACCTGAAGAGGTGGGAGAATTCTTGCTACATTTGTTAAAATAAACATTTGTATTATAAATACTGTTTTTCACATCTCCATAAATAATACTCAGCATTTATAAGAGCCTCCTCTCAAAATACATTTCTTCCTATGACATGATTTCGTTCCATGTTTATGTTCTATATTATAAATGATTCCCGGCTTTTTTTGAAGTTCTTTAGCACTGGTACTTTTAGAATTGGCGTGAAAATACGCCATACCCCATCAAGCCGATATATGTATGATGTTCTTTCTGTTTACACCAGTTTACAACTTTATAATTAATAGACTTGCTGACGAATCAGCTGTTTTAAAGCCTTTATGATAACATTTGATTTTATATGTGTTTCGATGTTTCTAACGAAATTGGTCAAAAATATCTGGCTGCGAATGCCCTGACTTAATTCAAAACGAAACTCCTGTACACTTTTTGTACGGTATTCGGAAAACTGCTCATCCTGATAGGGTAAGATCTTCATTGCACAATAACAGATATTGATCAGATTTACCAGCATTTCAATACCCTTGCAGCTTCGTACCGTATAACTGCAAAGTGACCAGAAGATTTTCTGCTCATAGTAGCTTGTTTCAATATTCCACCGGAACGAGTACAAAAACAGCGGAATATATTTCATCCTGTCACTTCCGGTCTGGTTCAATGGTGCTTTTTTCTGCCACATGCGATATCCAAGAGGAAGTGAAAGATAAGATACCCTGTCATTCTTCCATACAGGTATGCAAAGCATAATACTTACAAAGCAGTGTCCATTCAGATAATTGGAACTATTATGTGCGGCATGGTCAAAGAGTTTTGAAACATTCTCAAACCGAGTTCCGGCCTTTGCTACCATGGTATCATCCACACAAAGAAATATCGGCTGTGTTGCCAGTGAATCCGGTATCATTCTCAAAGCAACTTTAGCTGTGATATTCATAAAGTGGGAATAATCAACTTTTGCATAGGAACATGCGTGGAAAAAGGTATTGAGGGATTTTGTGGTAATCCCAGACAAAAAGTGCTGATATAAAAATCGAATGGAATGTACAGATTCCAATGTTAGTATTGATAAAACGAGTAAAAACAAAGTATCTGCTGTTGGAGCAGAAAAAGTTTCAAAATAAATCAAAAAATATTTGTGAAGTCTACCAGTCAGAGTCTTTTCGTTGTATAATGTCTTTGTCGTACAGGGTCACTTTCCTTTGTAATGTTTTGGAGCAAACTCATTATACATCAGAAAGCCCTGTACGATATTTTTTTATGAAAAAGTTGTAAAGTGGTGTAAAGATTAATAATCTTTGTATTGGCACCGAAAATATATTTATTTCTCCGCGGCTTTTCTTCCAGGATGGGAGAGTGCCGCGGAGAATTTTTTGCGAAGAAAGAATTGCTATAGCTTTTGTAATTCCGGGAAAACCTTTATCTAAGAAAAAAATACAATATTAACATGAATATCATGAATATAATATTGGAGGCTGTGAATATTCCCAAATACTTCCCTTTCAGATTCCTGTTTTCTTTTGCAATATATTTGAAACTTATCAGGCTTGCCATGGATGCAATCAGAGTGCCGAGACCTCCAATATTGGTTCCGACAATTAAAGCCCGGTAATTATCTGTAAAGCCGGATAAAAGAAGCGCAGCGGGAACATTGCTCATAATCTGACTGGCAAGAACAGCAGTAAGTGTTTCCCTTCCTGCCATGATTCTTTCCAGAAAACTGCTGAATTGCGGAATCCTTCCAAGGTTGCCGATAAAAATAAATAATGCGATAAAGGTGGCAAGCAGGGAGTAATCCACCCTGCTTATATTTTCCCTGTTTCTTAGCAGCATATATATAAGAAGCAATACAAGAGGAATCTGGTATGGAATGATATGTGCAACAGTGAGCAGGCAGATTGTAAATAAGATCAGGTAAGCGGCCAGGTATTCCATGTTAAGTTCTTTTCTGTCAGAGAATCCCAAAAGAGTTTTATCTTTTTCGGAACCGCATACGTGAGGTGCTTTGGCAGCGGCTACCTGTATCCATATCAGAAGAAGGATAAGTGCTGTGGCGGAATAGGGAAGCATCAGGGTTATTAATTCTGCCGCGGACATCCCTGCTCTGGCATATAGATAAAGGTTCTGCGGATTTCCGATTGGTGTGAGCATGCTTCCGAGATTAGCAGCGATTGTCTGCATGGCTACTATTTTAAGAAGCCAGTAATTGCCCAGTTCCTTTGGCAGTTTATGCACAATGATCAGTGCAAGAGGAACAAAAGTAATCAATGCCACATCATTGGTGATCACCATTGACAGGAAGAAACATAAGAGTACCAACAGCCTGATCACACCCACAGTTCCCGATGTTCCCATCAGCAATTTTTTGGCAAGTATATCAAAAACACCAACAGCCTTCAAACCAGCTACAATTGCCATCAAACAGAAGAGGAGCCCGAGAGTCCTGAAATCGATATAAGTAAAATAAGTCTTATCCGGTCTGACCCAGAACATAGAAAGAAGCGCCAGGATCACTGCAATTGACAAAACGGTTTCTTTCCTGAAAAAAACATATAATTTTTGTAACATAATATTTCCCTTCCGGTCTGATACGACCGCGTATAAGTATATCACAGAAACATCCAGAAAAAAAGAATCTAAACTGGAACTGGCAGCCTCCATGATCCGGCAGGTTATGCCTGAATTTCACAGCAAAGATCATATCATCATCCTTTGTGACAGCTGGTACACAAAACAGAATCTGGTATCCATCGTTGATGAATATCCGAATCTGGATCTGATTGGCAATGCAAGGATTGATTCTATCATTTATGATCTTGCACCTGCACAGACCGGTCGTCGGGGACGTCCTGCCAAACATGGAAAACATCTTTCTGTTGAAACAGATTTTACGTTTTCCAATGAAAAGATTGGTGATTATTATACCGGTGTCCGCCGGGTCCTCGCTAAGATCTTTGGCAATAGGGAAGTCCTTGCCTATGTCACTGCCATAGAAAAAGAACATGGTACAAAACAACTGTTTTTCAGTACCATTTTCCCGGAAGATCTGCAGATTTTCTGTGCATGGCAGGAAAAAGCACCATTGAACCAGACCGGAAGTGACCGTATAAAATACATTCCACTGTTGCTATATTCGTTACGCTGGAATATTGAAACAAGCTACTATGAACAGAAAACGTTCTGGTCTTTTTGTAACTATATGGTGCGAAGCTGCAAAGGGATTGAAATGCTGGTCAATCTGATTAACATCAGTTACTGTGCCATGAAGATTCTGCCCTATCAGAACGAACATTTTTCTGAGTACCGTACAAAAAGCGTACAGGAGTTTCGTTTTGAATTAAGTCAGGGCATTCGCAGTCAGATATTTTTTGCCACTTTCGTGAAAAATATCGAAACACATATAAAATCAAATGCCATGACAAAGGCCTTAAAACAGCTGATTCATCAACAAGTCTATCATTTATAAAGTTGTAAACTGGTGTAAAATAACTCCTTTTTCCTTATAAGCTTACAGACGAATACCTGGCGTTCATCCACGACACAGAAGATGTCTAATATTCTTTTGCAATTTCCTCTGTTATCTCATATATCTCTTTGAATCTTTCTAGGTCCTCCGGCGATCTGATCAGCATGATCTCTTCGATTTTTCCGGTCCGTATGTCTTTGAATCCTGCTACTTCTTCCCCAGTACAAATGCTTGCACGAATAACTGGTTTCATATGTTCTCGGTCATATGTTTTTTTCACGATTTTCTTTTTGAATAATCCCATGCTTCATCCTCCGAATAATTACAGTAACAAGATCAGCTTTTTAATTTCTGGAACATTTTTCTGCATCGATTGCCAGTACAAACATCAGCGCATCCAACGCATTTCCGGAATCCTGCACATCAATAACATAAGTATCTGTCATATGAAACAGTTCTTTATTGACCCGTGCGATTGAATAACCGCTTCGATCAAGAATGCTATAGTCCCATTCCATAATGGTTCCATCAATATGCCATCCATTGTAATCAATATTATAATGTGGCGTCAGGAATGAGAATTCTTTGCTCAGGCATCCGATATAACTGCCGTTTTTATAAATTTCGAATTTAGGAAGAAAAGTAAGTACTTTCTGAACAACCATTCCTACTTCATTTCCATAGGCATCATAAATTACAAGTTTATGTCCCCAGGACAACTGACCTTTTACTACATAAACAGTGTTGCCTGCTTCATCATAGATATCATAGCTGTCAAACCATGAAAACAACCTTTGTTTAAATAATAGCTTCATAACTTTTCACCACTCTCTCCAACAGATATAATTGGTTCTTTATAAGCACCATAATACCATGCCGGAACACCTTAAAAAATATGTAAATTGAAGAATTAACCCATCTTATTTCACAGATTATGATAAAACATAGATTTCCGGCTATAAATCTCTACTCGCTCACAAAAGGATATAAAAAAGACCATCTACTGCTTGTTTACGGTAAATGATCTTTTCATTGCAATATTTAATTAAATATTTTTCCTAAATTACTAATCCTATGGAATCTTCTTGCGATATATCCATCAGCAAGATCCGTAAGACCAGACAGCAATAAGATTTCACCAGCTAACAGAGGATTTTTCTTTACACAATAACTCCATATAATTACCGGAATCAGACAAAGCCGAAAAAAAGAAAGAAGATTAGGAACCGTAATAATTCTATTCAAATTTTCTTCCTGATTCACTTCCCTCTGCATGTACGGTCACCTCACTTTCCTTTTTTTTAGACATAAACCAATAAAATATAACACAAAATGCTAAAGCAAACACAACACCAAAAACATTTTGAATCACTCTAAGACTAACCGCTCCTTGTAGTCCATAAGTCTCTGCAGCAATGGCTAAAGCACCAAATGTGTTAAATACTGCCTGCCAGCCATATTGTGCTGAAAATCCTACACCGATTCCACCAAGAATTCCTATATATGCATAGATTGACGAAGGAAGCAGAAAATATAATACTGTAAAACATATAACACCTGCAATATTTCCGACAATCCTTTTACGGACTCTGTAGCGCATATCTTCCATAAACGGCAAAATCGCGGACATGGCCGCAATACCAGCCCACATTGCACGTGGCATATTACAAAGTTCTGCAATGCAAAGGACAATCGGTACGCATAAAATCTGACATATCTGCCATTTTGTTCTGGAAGAAGTGATATCAAATTCTTGTATCAGATCTTTCAGATTTCTTTTATAAGTTCTGTTTTTATGATTTCGATAAAATACAAAGCAGGTAAGTGCTGCACCTAAAGCCATTCCGACTAATCGCATCTGATAGCTTTTTCCCGTAACATCATAACCATATAGCAGCAGATACCCAAGAACCAATGTAGATTGATTAAACATGAATGGATTATGGCATCCGAACAGAATCAACACAGCCAGTGCCGCAATATTTAACAGCATTCCCAATACCGGTGAAAACTGATTTGCTAAATGCGGACATACAGTCATAATTACAAAGAACAAAGCCAAAAGCATCGTAGATTGTCCGGTGTGGATTCCCAGATCCGCATTCCGAAATACCATAAGACATAATAAAACTACTACACCCACAATACTATTCTCATTTCCAAATAAGATACTGAAAATAGTAACAAATAAAAAACAAAATGCCATTGTAACAGCTATCTTCACCAGATATACCCACATATGATATAATTTTTCTTTTAGTGTTTCACTCTTTTTCAACAGATTTTTAGAACCTGCCTGATTTAACTGCAATTCCTGATAAAATGTCATGTAATTCCTCCTCTATCTGTTTTTCTTAAACTTATATGGCCTCATCTTTCTGTATTGGAAGCTCTACAACAAATCTGCATCCACCATATTCACGGTTTTCTGCTTTGATTGTTCCTCCGGCACTATCTACAATCCGTTTTACAAGTGCAAGACCTAGGCCATTTCCTTCTGCTTTATGAGATCCATCTACCTGATAGAACTTGTCAAATATTCTGGATTTTACATCATCCTCTATTCCTGGTCCTTCATCTTCCAGAATGAACTTAACAGAATCCTGTTCTTGTTTCAGAAACATCGTAATTGTCCCCTTTGAAGGGCTGAACTTAATCGCATTATCCAAAAGATTTATCCAGATATGCATAAAAAGTCCTTCATTCCCAGTATATTTAACTTCCTCCAATTCTACCTGAAAACCAATTTCTTTTTCTGTCCATTTTGTTTCCAATGAAAGAAATGCCTGGCGGATCTGTTCATCCAGACGATATTCTGTTTTTTTCATTGGTATATTCTGATTCTCTAACTTGGATAACAGCAAAATATTACCAACCAATCCGGAAAGTCTTTGGGTGTTAAATAAGATTTTTTCTACATATTCCTCTTGATCCGGAGACAGTTCTTCTCCCTGAAGCAGCATTGTATATCCTTCAATGGCATTAATCGGGGTCTTAAACTCATGAGAAACATTAGATACAAAATCCATCTGCAGCACCTCTGTTGCACGAAGTTCTTTTGTCATAACGTTAAAACTTTGATAAGATTCTCCAACTTCTGCTATACGGCTGTTCGTTTCCAAATGCTGTTCAAAATCTCCCTGAGAAACTTCCTTCATTGCTTTACTAAGTCTGGTAATTGGTTCCAGTAACTTTGCATTGATAAAGGAAGTGATCAGCCCTGCAATCAATGTATTGAAAATCAAAAGCCAGCCAAGCACAGGTATGCCGCCCGGCAGATTAAAAAAATGATTCAAAAAAGCAAATAATAAAGCAGATATGACTGTTGAAAATACAAGTGCCAGCCAGATTGCACCAGTCAGACAGGATCGGATCCGCAATCCTTTTTTTTTCTTTTGTTCCATTATTTTTTCACCACCTTGTATCCAATTCCACGCATTGTTACGATTTCAAAATCCGGGTTATCTTTAAAACGCTCTCTGATTCTTCCTATATGTACCTCTATCGTATGTGGATCTGCCTCCGTCTCGTATCCCCATACTTCATCCATCAACTGTTGTTTTGTAAATGTTCTGCCTGGCGAAGCTGCAAGCTTATATAAAAGCAGGAATTCTTTTTTAGGCAAAACAAGACTTTCCTTATCAGTTGTAACCGTCATTGCATCATAATCAAACTCTGTTGAACCGATCACAATTTTGTGTTCATTCAGTATCTGTGCACGGCGAAGCAGTGCTCCGACTCTTAAAACCATTTCATTCACATTTACCGGTTTTACCATATAATCGTCACTTCCCGAAAGAAATCCCTGGCGCATATCATCAAAGGAACCTTTCGCAGTGATCATAAGTACCGGTATCTGATATCCTGCTGAACGGAGTTCCGACACCAGTTCATAACCATCCATAACCGGCATCATAATATCAGAAATGATCAGATCAATATATTCCTTATCCAATACTTCTAATGCCTGTGCTCCATCCGATGCACTTTTGACTTGATATCCATTCTTCTCAAGCACTTTTTGGAATAGCTGGCTTAATTCTTTATCATCTTCTACAATCAATATTTGAAACACGTTTTCCTTCCTCCTTATTAAAACAGATACCTTGCCCATCCCAGCAGATGCTGTACCAAAAATATTTTTCTCTGACGTTTCTTTGTTAATTCGATTGGCTCTACATGATATGGATCACGATAGGTTCCATCTTCCAATACCTGGCGGGACACTCTTTCATATTCCATCATGCCCTCTTCCAACTGTTTATTAATATCTTTACTGCGAATTACAAGCATCAGTTCCGTATCCAGATATGCACTTCTCATGTCCATATTAAAGGAACCGATTACAGACAGATCATCGTCAATCAGAATACTTTTTCCGTGGTATGAATAACCGCCTTCATATTCCCAGATATTAATTCCTGTACTTAAGATTCTATTTCTGTTTTTCGCATAATCGGCAGCCCCAAATGGATTCCCATTATTCGCAACTGAATTTGTCATGATAGAAAAATCTGAAACGTTCTCTGCAATCTCCTCCCATGTATTATACATCATATCATTACAGATAATATATGGCGTGTGGATCTTCACACGATTTTTTGCATTTTTCATCAATTCTCCCAACTGATACCACACTACTGGTTCTTTGGAACCTGTGTGAATAGGATTTGACACTAATGCAATCTTTTCTGTCTCAAAAGTTTCGTCCGTGTAATCGGTATCGCAGATTCTTTCCTTATTCTCTTCAAAATATTTCTGATAGCCGTTCTGCAGCTCTAAAACTGCGTTCTTTACAGATTTTCTATTTGCCAGTTTTTTATTGTCATGAAAATAACCACTGTCTTCTTGTTCCCATATCGTTTCAAAATACTCTAACAACTGGTTAACTGAATTTTCTTTCTCAGGTTCATCGCAAACCACTAACACGTCTCTGTCATAGTTCTTATGTCCCGGAAAATCACCCAGGAAATAATTGTATGTATTTCTTCCCCCAAGAATATATCTCTTTCCATCTGCAATCAAATATTTATCATGCATTCTACCCATCATCTTCCATGGTTTCAACGGATTGGCCTTATTATACAGTTTAATTTCAACATTCTCATGGGAAGATAATCCATAGAAATACGGATTTCCTTCCATATCAATCCAGCTCTCCATTCCATCTACTAACAGACGAATATGTACACCTCTGTCTGCCGCATCATGCAGTGCTCCTAAAATCAATTTTCCACTTTCATCGGATTGAAATGCAAAAGTAGAAAGAATAATTTCCTTTTTGGCATTCTTGATCAAACGCACTCTTTGTAAAAGCGCTTCTGGATTCTTTTCTATGATTACTGCCCGTTCTGTATTTTCACTGCATTCGTTCCATGACCCATTTTTTGTTTCTTTTTTGGTTGTATTGGACACTTCCGGCTGCTTTTTATATGCAACGCAGATTCCGAGCAATTCATAAAAAGCCACACATAAAAAAATTGCCAGTATAACAAGAAGGATTTTACATATTTTATACTTTTTCATTGTACATCACCTGATTCCTTTTTATTTCATACTTATACAATACAAAGTCAATCTCAATTTAACCTCAACAAAATTTATTTTTCATAAAAAAATATGACCGGCTTCTTTTTAAAGAAACAGTCATATTTTTATTCTAATATATGAAGGAGCTTTTCTTACTCCGTTGTATTAATCACTATCCATGCAAAATCTTCTTTGTACAACAGACTGTTAGATATAGCAAAAACGGCCTTTCAAAAACAGTTAACTTCTAAATCAACTGTTTTTTGAAAGGTCGTTTCATCAGATTCTTATAGCAATCCAGCAAATAATCTCATAAATAATTGTCCCAGTCGCAAATATGCACTTCGTCCGGTTTGATATTGGTCTGTCACATCACGACATTCTCCCATCGTTCTTATCAGATCATTTTTTATTTCCACAACTGCCTGACAATCTGCCATAAAACAGCCGTTTTCAAAATGGTGATATAAACTTCGATAATCCAGATTAATTGTTCCACAAGTTGCCATACAGTCATCTGCCACACTCATTTTTGCATGACAGAAACCAGGAGTCCACTCATAAACACGAACACCATGTTTAACTAATCCATGATAAAAAGAACGAGTTATATTATAAATGAATTTTTTATCAGGGATACCAGGCGTGATAATTCTTACGTCTACCCCTCGCTTAGCAGCCAGACATAACGCATGCGTCATTTCATCTGTTATGATTAGATATGGAGTCATAAACCAACAATATTTTTCAGCTTTATTTATCATACTGATATAAACTTCTTCTCCTACTTGTTCATTATCCATAGGGCTGTCTGCATAAGGTTGAACAAACCCAGTTTGCTGTGCCGCATAATCATAGTGGAAAAGGTATTTACTAAAATCAGAATCATTAGCAGCCTTATCACTTACTGCATTCCACATTTCCAAAAATGTCACCGTAAGCGACTGAACAGCATCTCCTTCTAAACGAATACCTGTATCTTTCCACTGTCCATACGGGTGTGTGTAATTAAAATATTCGTTTGCTAGATTATATCCACCTGTAAATCCGACTTTTCCATCAATAACTGTTATTTTTCTATGATCACGATTGTTCAAAAACAGATTTAAACCTGGCATAAACGGATTGAATACACGGCAATGAATTCCTATTGCCTCCATCTTTTTCACAAAATCTGTGTTAATAAAGCCTATAGAACCCATATCATCGTAGAATACTCTAACTTCCACACCTGCTTTTACTCGCTCTTCCAGAACATCTTGAATCTTATGCCATGCTTCAGCGTCTTCTATCGCATGATATTCCATAAAGATAAACTTCTGTGCTTTCTCCAAATCCTTAAGCTGTGCCTCTAATCCTTTCACTGCTTCATCAAAATACACAATATCCGTATTCTGATAGATTGGATACTGCGAATTTCTTTGTATGTAACTTGCTATATTTCCTGCTTTCGGAATTGTTTCTTTTATTTTGCTCAAACACTCCTGACTGTCTGGAAGCATTGGTAACAATTTGCTATCAATTTCTGCATATCGCTCACGCATTTTATGTGTGCCACCATTCAAACCAATCAACAAATACAGGCCTACACCCATAATTGGGAAAATTAGAATTAAGATGACCCAAGGCATTTTCATAGAGGATGTCTTATTTGATGCGTACAATCCCAAAACCAAGATCCCACTCAAAATCCTTGTAAATAAATTTATGATTTCTGCATATTCATTCAAGCGTGTTACGATAGTAATAATAAAAATCACTTCCAGAAGAATGCAGATTATGGAAAAACACAGCCGTTTTACCCCATTTTTTGTTTTTGCTTTGCCCTCTAAAGTATCTTGTTTCATATATATTCCACCTTTCTACTTGCTCAGTTTTCTCCCTAAATTTCGTGGAACATACCAATTTTGTCTTTTATTCTCTGCATTTCATTATCTGCTTCAATGATAGCTCTTGCAGAATGAAGTAATTCTTCACTTATCTCATCATAGCCAGGCATTTCTTCAATTCCTTTTTTATAGCGAAGTTGATGTTCCAATGTTGCCCAGAAATCCATACCATTGGTTCGAATCTGTAATTCTACACGCATAGGTGTTTTACCCTTAGCAAAAAATACTGGTATTTCAACAATCATATGATAGCTTCGATAACCATTCGATTTTGGATTTTTTATATAATCTTTTATTTCAATAACTTTAATATCATCCTGTTGGGTAATCAAATCTGATATCATATAAATATCGTCAATAAACGCACAAACTATTCGAACGCCTGCAACATCATTGAGATATGTCTGTATATTTTCTGTTGTAAATTCATATCCCATCTTCTGCAGTTTATTGTAAATACTATTGGGCTTCTTAATTCTTGTTTTTATAAAAGAAATAGGATTTCGATTGTTCTCAACTGAAAATTCATCATCCAAAACCTCAAGTTTAGTTTGTATCTCCCGAATAGCACAACGATACATCATCATTAAATTATAAAATTTTGTAGCATTATTTAAAAACTGTAGTGATTCCGGACTGTTCATCCTGAGTTTTTTTACTTCATCTTTTGTCATGGAACTTTCCTTTCTACCTCATCCCTGATTTCAAAACATTATTTATTTTGATAGTTGATTCGTTCTCCTTGAATTACTGGATAACAAATCATTTTATCACTATCCAGATTTTCTACATGCATATCTACTGCACTGATCTGATGGTTTTCATAAGTATTGTAATAATAAATACCTTTTGTAACATTACAACACGACGTATACAATGTGATTTCATATTTTCCATCCGCTACTTCGCAACATCCTCGTTGCTGATCCACAGATCCGAGAATGTGGAAGAATTGGCTAACGCTTTCTTCCTCTGATTCACCTGAAATTGCATTTACCTTTGTAAAAGCTACACGTACAAAGCGTGAGGAAGATGAGAGATCTCCCGGAAGACCTAATCCTCCCATACCTCTACTATATGCATCAAGAGCCAAATTTTCGCAGAAAGTATTTCTGGGCTGTTTAGGAGATAAATGCATATAATTATTTAGTTGAAACATCTGCTGTGGAAATGGCGGATTATTCGTAAGCACTCCTACTGGATTATCATAAATATGCAAACCATCTGACATAGATTCTACCGTAATTGACTCATTCTCATCAGAAATGATCCAGTGTAATTGTGCTAATGGCAATTGCTCGCTGAAAGGAGTATTAACAATATTAATTCGTTCAAGAAGCTCGCGAACTTCAACTAAAGAAGAACACTGACTTAAAATCCACGGAATAAATTCAAACTGTGCAATATTTTCCACATCTGGCTTAATCGCGGCATAAACAGCATTTCCGACAAAATTCAGTCCTGCCATTGCCACTCCTTTTTCATTCATAGCATCATAATACAAAGGATAATCCTCTGCAACATGAGCCATTCCAATAATTGCATAATGATTTTTCATATCGCCAACATGGCGAAAATTAAACGCATAATTACGTGGTGTAATTACTATCTGATCACCATAAGAGAATTCATAATCGAGGGTTCGTCCAAAGTAAAAATCTTTTGTCTTATAAGTTGCTGCTGTACACATGATCGTTTATCCTCCTAAATAGATTGAAATATGTCAATGAGTTTTTTTCTTGAACAATAGTATAGCACAATCTTTTATTTTGTTCCAACTTCATACATGATCATAACATGTAAACTTTAAACTATTTTCCTGGATTATTTCTCCATCAGTTTTTCAAACCAAGTATCCATAGCTAGGATGAATTGACCTACGTCTGGCAATTCTTGCAGCATTTCGTTTAGGGTTTTGTGCTTCACATATTTCTGCACATACACCCAACAGGCAAGGCTACTGGCTTCTGATACAATGTCAGCTATGGTTTTGCGCATAAGCTCTTCAAATTCAGCAATTTCTTCTTTCGGAACAACATCATATGTGGTGACAGTATGGAGCCTCTCTATCTGGATGGACAGATCATCTGGATTCATAAACAAGAAACTCTTGAAGAAGGAGAAATCGGTGTCTTTTTCCTCGATGGTGATGCTTATGTAAAGAAATATCATCAATCTGATTCCGGTATCCAACTTATTTCTCTAAATAAAAAATATGCTCCTATCCAAGTCACTTCCGGCTCCACCTTAAAAACTTTTGGAAAAGTAGTTGGCTAATTTTAAAAGGCTGATGCATTAACAGTAAACTTGCAGGGCGTCTTTTTTCACCATTTTGCATGGCTTATAGCGTTCACAAAACACATTCACAAAATCTTCACAAAAAATTAGCACTCACCTCTTGATAATGGAAGTCGATTTTTGTCCTGCCTTGTGTATCCCGAAAGTGGCTGTTTTACAGGCTTTCTGGGGCATCAGTCATTTTGTCTGGTATTGTAAAGCAGTGTCAGATTTGTCGTAAATGTCGTAAATTTGTGGTCAAAAAATGATGAGAAATGGAGAGTGCTAATAAAATGAAATTAACGTATACAAATGTAAATGGATATCTGATCCCGAATCTCACCTATAAATCCGGTGAGCAGATGGAGCAACTTGGCAAGTATGGTTTTCTTCGCAGAGATTATCTGAAGAATCATCGAAATTCAACCTATCAGGTGATGCTTCTGCAGGACACCATTGGAGAGCATCTTCTGGAAGTAGATAAGGCAGCCAGAGAACGGGAAGAAGTGATCCTGAAGCAGTTGGAAGAAAAAGAACCATTGCCAGACAAAGAAGTAGATCAAATGGCATGGGTAAGAGCTGCTAATCAGCACAGAGCAATTGCGGAAGAGATTATCCTTAAAGAATTGATTTATGTATGAGGAATGCCAGTAATCAATCTGGCGGGTAACTGATAAAAATAGAATATTGTGAGCGAAGTAAGGCGTGAGTCATAAGATATGGCTTGCGTCTTTTTCTTTGCCTGAAAGGAAGTGATAAGTTTGAACAAGAAGTTTTTGAAGCATTATATGGAAACCAATCCAGAAGGGACAGCACAGACCTATATCTTTCTGGTGGACAATCAGGATATAGCGTTGAATATTGTAATGTCAGGATATCAGGCAATCTGTCTGGTGCAGGAAGATGACGGATATTATTTCAGTGCAGATTCATTTATAGAGGAAATGAGATCTATTCAGTTTACTGGAAGCTGTCAGAGTGCCTATCATTATGTGACTGCCTGTACGGTGAAGTGGATGAATGATAAGTTACAGACATTTTTCAAAGACGTTGGTCTTGATGGAAAAGCAGGCTGGCAGTTGTTCAAAGAGAAAGAGTATCTTGGCAAACTGGATAATCAGAAAGAAGTTGAGATATTACTGGAACAGTATATTCTTCGGTTTGAGCGAGATCCAAAAGAAGAACCGGAACTGAGCCGGTTTCACTTATTTGATGCAAAAGGAAATGTGAAAGGTGTTCGGGACATGGAGATTGTAGATTACCTGGTGGAAAATGTTCAGTTTTTTGTGGTGGGAATCACACCTTATTATTATGAACACGGCGTTTTCCTGGAAGACCATGATGGGGTAAGAATGAAATACCGTATCCAGAAGCTGATCTATCGAGATCAGGTACAGAGTGGAGTGATCAAAAGAATCTATAATCTACTGATCACACAGCCAAAAGTTCACCGAGAGGCATATGAACTAAATAAACAGCCTGTGCGGTGGATTAATTTCAAAAATGGATATTATGATCCGGTTACGGGTGAAATGCTGGAACACAATCCGGATTATCTGACAATCAATCAGATTCCATTTCCCTATTATCCAGAGGATTGTGAGCAGGTGTTACAAGGTGGAGAAAATATTAAAAAGTATCTGGCATCGTCTCTTCCTAACAAAGAAGAACAGCAGACATTCTGGGAGTATTTTGGCTATTGCATGACACAGGACACGCAGTTTCAGAAATTCCTTACACTGAAAGGAAATGGTGGAACCGGAAAGTCAGTGGCAGTATCACTGATCCAGCATGTAGTTGGAATCACCAATATGTCCAGTATTTCTCTACAAGATCTGAACAAACGATTCTATGCGACTGGAATGTACGGAAAGCTGTTAAATGCCTGTGCGGATATTCCATGTAAGGCAATGGAAAACACAGATGTATTAAAGAAAGCTGTTGGTGAAGATACACTGATCTACGAAAAAAAGGGACAGGATGCGATTCATTTCCACTCTTATGCAAAGCTACTTTTTTCTACCAATGAAATGCCCCAGAATCTTGAGGATAAGTCAGATGCTTTTTACCGTAGATTATTGATCCTTGATATGAACCGGGTAGTAAAAAGCGGTGAAAAAGATCTGCACTTAAAGGAAAAGGTACAGGCAGAATCCGATTATGCAATTCATATGGCGATGATTGCACTGAAAAAACTGTATGAACAGGGAAAGTTTACGGAGAGCGAGCACAGCAAAGAATGTGTAAGAGAGGTACAACGGTCGTCTGACAGTATCTGTGCTTTTATTGATGAGTCATTGGTGCGTGCCAAAGGAAAACGTCTGAAACGAAGTGAAGTGTTCCATATGTATGAGGAATACTGCAAAGAGAATGGCAGACAGGGGCATGGTAAATCCAATTTTTTCAGGAATATGACGGATAAAGGTTTCCTTCTGAAGCAGTACAATGGTGAGTTCTATTATCAGGATATTGCAGTTAAGGAAGAAGATTTTTGTCCTGTAGATCCAGAAGAAAGAATACCTTTTGAAGAAACAGATACAGATTATAAACAGTTACAATTAAATATGAATCAGGGAATTAAGGGCATTTAGGGCAAAATAAGCAAAAAGAAATGTTACCGGAGCAGGAGAAATAATAAAGATAGCTGCCAGAGTACATAAAATTTTGCTTTTTTTACACTGACTGCCCTTTTATGTATCAACATTTTAGCTGATACAAATATAAGTTTTTCCCGAATTTGGGAGAAAGCCAAAAATAAAAGTTAAGAAAGTATGAGGTATGATTATGAGAATGATGAAAAACAACAATAATGAGATAGTTATGGTGATCGGGATTGATCATGGGTATGGAAACATGAAAACAGCCACCAGATGCTTTCCATCCGGTGTAGCCAGATATGATAAGGAGCCAATCTTTCAGAATAATCTTCTTGTTTACAATGGCATGTATTACCAGATCGGAGAGGAACACAAGGAGTTCTGTGCAGAGAAAACACAGGACGAGGATTATTATGTGCTGACGTTGGCGGCTATCGCAAGGGAACTGGATGGGAAAGGAATGAACCGGGCAAAGGTACACATTGCAGCCGGACTTCCCCTTACCTGGGTAGCTACACAGAAAGAAGATTTCCAGAAATATCTTCTCCAGAATGAATGTGTAGATTTTACATTCCGCAATAAAGAATATCATGTGGAGTTTGCAGGAGCAGACATTTACCCACAGGGATTTGCAGCAGCCTTTTACCGCTTACAGGATTTTAAAGGCATCAATATGCTGGCAGATATTGGAAATGGAACTATGAATATCATGTATATCAATAATTCACGTCCATTAGAGAAGAAATGTTTTACAGAGAAATATGGAACACACCAGTGTGTGCTTGCTGTCAGGGAATCCCTGCTGAAAGAACTGGGAACGGTGGTGGACGAGTTGGTGATTGAGCAGGTGATCCGTACCGGGACAGCAGACATTGGTGAAAAATATCTTTCAGTCATTCGCAAAGCAGCCGGGGATTATACGAAAGAAATCTTCCATAAGCTGAGGGAACGGGAATATAATCCAGAACTGATGCGTCTGTATGTGGTCGGCGGTGGCGGCTGTATGATTCAGAATTTTGGAGAATATGACAAGAGCCGGGTAACGATTGTACGGGACATCTGTGCCACAGCGAAAGGTTATGAAGCAATGACCGTAAGGAAAATCCAGAGAAACGGAGGGATGCTTGTATGAGAAAAGAACGGAAAATCATCAATACAAATATCCGTTTGAATCTTTGTGATGAACAAGACAGAAAGGCATGGGAATATTTGCAGACAATGGACAGGGAGAAATATAAATCGTACACCAGAGCAGTTGTAGTGGCGTTGAATGATTATTTTTCCAGAGAGTACAGGAATGAAGCAGATCCGTATCTGGAAACCAGAGAAAAGGAAGATGCTTTTCTGGAAAGAGTGGAAACAGCTGTCAGGGATGGAGTGAAAGAATCCGTCCCGATGGCTATAGCGAAGAATCTGATGGAAATGCTTGTACCGTTTGTAAAAGAATTGGTAGGAGAAAGTGATCTGCCGGACAGAACACTGACAATGGAGAAAACGGATGGAGAGATTATGGAGGATAATCTGGATTGGGAAAAAGAAGCTGATATGGATGCAGCATTGGATTTTGCGGACAGTTTTTAGATGGTTATGGAATAGCAGTAACAGGAAAACAGACTGACAGTAAGGACTAGCTTTACAAAAACAGAATAGCAGAAAAAGATAATGGCAGTGGTGACATTTCAGACATTATAAATTGGAGAAATGTTTATGACTGCTATTTTTATGTCTTTTAGCAGAAATGGAAAGAGATCCAGAAAAAGAAAGACAGAAATAACAGGAAAATATAACAGAAAAGCGTTGGCAGATGGGTGGATTGAACAAGCAAGGCGAAGAAAAGAATAGAGTGCCGGATACGGCACATGATTGTCCGATACTTCGCATCGGAGTGATGCATGAACAGTCTGTTTCAGAAAGAGAAAATCTATCGAAATGGGAGCTTTTCTATTTCTTCCACAGTCTGTCCCTGCACCACAAAACCACTGTCATCTCCATTTAGATTTGATAATGCAGTGGGGAAAATGTTGCTTGGCTAGTGTTGCTTCAGTAGTGGGGAGATGACAGGCAAGTTTCGCAAAGTGGCAAGCCACTCTGCACCGGAGCCAGCCTTTGGGCTGTTCCTAAACTTGCCAGAGGGCTCTGCCCCTTGGAACCCCGGCACGTCAATGGCGTAAGTATTCCTGCGAAATGTCCACCGGACATTTCTACAGAACACTTACTGATTGACTAGGGTTTCACCCTGCACCCACCAAAGGGGCGTTGCCCCTTATGGAATCCCGTTGTTAATTTATCGGTCAGAATGATTTGTCTGTTAATAAAGAATAAAAATCAAGCAAAGAAAGGAGACGAATGCCTATGAGAAAACGAAATTATACAGTAACCATACGGATGAATAAAGAGGAATACGATCTGTTTCAGAGCAAGGTTAAAGAATCAGGAAGAACACAGCAGGAAGTTGTAATAAAAGCAATCGCAGATTTGAAGATAGCTTCTACAGAGGAAGTGGAAGAATTAAAAAGATTGAACCAGATGTTTGCAGATATTCTCAGTCAGCTTCGGGGAGCTACTACAAATATCAATCAGATTGCAAGAAAGCTGCATACAGATGGAGAAGTTCCAAATGACAGTATGTTGTATTTCCTCAACAAAAATATTCTCAAGTATCGGAAGGAGAGTGAGAGGATATGGCAGTTAATAAGACGATTAATAAGCGGACAAATACACATGGAGCAATGAGAAACTGCATCGAATATGTATTGCGACAGGACAAGACCAGCGAACTGCTTACCTATGTAACAGGCCCGTATCGCCATGATGAGATTGACTATGATCTGGTGTACAGAACCTTTCTGGAAGAAAAGAAGATGTGGAATAAAGATACCGGGAGAATGTATGCCCACAACATTATTTCCTGGCATAAAGATGAGCAGATCACCCCGGAGCAGGCGTTTGAATTTGGAAAAGAGTTTGCAGAAAAATGGTTCAGTGGATTCCAGACCTTAGTGGCTGTGCATAAGGATAAAAACCATATCCACTGCCATCTGGTTACCAATTCAGTAAGTTATGAAGATGGGAGAAAGCTGCATAACACCAAAAAGGATCTGGAATGTATGAAACAGCTTACCAATCAAATGTGCCGGGAACGTGGATTGACCATTGCAGAAAAAGGAAAACACTTTGACGGCAGTGAAATCGAAAAAGGCGAAGTTATTGCATGGAACAAGGATAAATATAACCTGTTCCGGCAACAGGTAAGGGACAGCTTTGTAGCGGATTGTGCAATGGCAGTGTTAAAGGCACTGGAAAATTGTATCAGCAAAGAAAAGTTTATAGAAAAAATGAAGCAGTTCGGGTGGAACGTAAATTGGACAGAGAAACGGAAGCACATCACATTCCAGAATCAGGATGGAAAGAAAGTGCGTGACAGCAATCTATCCAAAACATTCCATCTGGACATCAGCAAGGAGGGCTTGGAGAATGAATTTAATGGAAATAGGGAAAAATCCAGAGTTGCAGCCGACAGAGACAGCAGAGCAAACGAAGAACTCAGCAACTATTACAGAGAGCTTGACGCAGCCATCACAGACACCAGAGGAATCACCGATCAAGCTCAAAGTGGAGAGGGATATTCTCGTACAAAGTTTCGAAAAAGCGAAAGAGTTCATGCGAACACAGAAAAAGCAGATACAGACACTGGAAGAAGAGAAACAGACAATCTTATCCGACAGGCAGAGATTGCGAGAAGAAATTCGGAAATCAACCGTAGAAATTCAGCGTCTGACAACCGAACTGTCCGAAACGCAGAAGCTGAATCAGTCGCTTCAGCAGAGCAACGACGATCTGAGAAACAGAAATGGCTTAATGAGCAGGAACGAGCAAGAGCAGCTCGAAGAAGAAATAAAAGACGTTCGGGACCAGAACTCTAAATTACAGACACAGGTGAACCAATCGTCGGTGAAAGCGGTTGAACAGGCACAGCAAAAACAGGAAGAAGCAGAAAAACAGGCAAGACAGGCAGAGTATCAGGCTGAAAGGGAAAAGAAACGGGCAGATATGGAGATACAAAAAGCCAGGAGAAAAGCAAAATCGGAAATGGAGGATATGAAAGAAATACAGTTTTTCTGGGCTTGGGGATATCTTTGTGTCATATTCTTTTCACTTATTCAGAATGGAGCATTTCAAAGGGATTTAATGCAACTGATTATGTTGCCAGTTAATTGGTGCAGAAAGTATGCGATATGGTTTGAACAGCTGGATTATATGGGATATTCTACGGGAGAGGTAGTTTTTGAACGAATATTTTCAAGTGCTGTGATTATGGCGGGAATTGTCGGGGGTGTATTTCTTGTATGGGGCGGAATTGAACGGTATCGAAAGATATGGGATGATATTTATAAAATGGTTTTGATAGCCAGCTTTTCCTTTATTGCGGTATTAGGAAACTTGATACGGGAATATTTGCCATTTAATCTGCTGTTTGTGATTTTTGTCATAAATGTAGGGGCTGTTCTGATTAGAATATATTTGAATAATAAGAATGTTGGCTATTGAACAATAAATCGAATTTATTTGCTATAATGAATTTCTATATTTTCTTGTCAGTCAGTCCTAACGGTGTTACACTGAAAGAGTATAGAAACTCAAACGATGTTACCTATTGTAGGGACTGGAGCTTTATAAGGTAACATTTTTTTATATGAGAAAGTTAGATAAAACTAATTGCTGAAGGAGATAAGCTATGATGTTTTATGAAAGAGGAGACAAAAGTAAAAAAAGCAGCGGAAGAAAGTGGACAGGTGTAATATGAGAACAGTAACAACAGAGGACAATCCATATAAGGTTGCTGGAGATATACTTTTTGCGTCTTCGGAAGTGGAATCGGATTTCAGAAGTGTTGATTTATATGGATCTTCTGTCCGGAGAAAAAAAGAAGATGCTATATGTTCAAGATTTCATCTTGAGAATGAAAGTGGTACAGGAGATATCGCCGTATATCAGACATTTCCAGGAATGGAGCTGGTCTATAATGATATGCATATGGAATATTGTAATAAGATGCAGAGTCCACGTCCTGGATTTATTGAAATTAATTATTGTCGGGAGGGGCGGTGTGAGTGTGCGTTTGGAGAGCGTAGTTATTGCTATATGGCAGCGGGAAATTTATCCATTTGTACCTTGCATAAGAAATCACATACATCAACATTTCCTACTTCCCATTATCATGGGATAACGATAACGATTGAGTTGGAAGAAATTACAGATGAGATGAGAAGAATCTTGAAACTTCTTTCTATTAATCTTACTCGAATTTCAGAGTTTGCAGGAAAACAGGATTTTTATATGGTTCGTGCAAATGAAACTGTCCAACATATATTTTCGGAATTATATACTGTTCAGGAACATATAAAGCCTAGTTATATCAGAATAAAGCTTCTGGAGCTTTTATTGATACTAACAGAAATGGATTTTGACAGGATTAAGAACGACTATGTTTATTTCTCAAAATCGCAAAGGAACTGTACCAGACAGATTCATGATTTTATTGTAGGACATATCAAAGAACATTATACAATTGAGGAGTTGGCAGAGCGTTTTGAAATATCACCTACGGCAATGAAACGTTGTTTTAAGGGAATGTATGGTGCACCTGTTTATGCGTATCTCCGGACTTATCGTTTACAAATTGCTGAAAAATTATTACGGGAGGGGAATTTATCTGTAGGTGAAATCGCAACAGAAATCGGATATACAAATCCCAATAAATTTACTTCGGCATTTCGAGGTGAATATGGAATGACACCAACGGAGTATAAAAAGAATGTCTGATTGGATAGAAACTAGTCTGCCAGGTCATTGAGTTTCATATTAGTACCAGATAAAATATGTATTGGTTAGATAATACTAACTAATGCATATTTTTTATTTAGGAGGATTATAATGAAACAGAGAAAATTATTAACAAGTTTGTTTTTAGCAGCAACTTTGTCTATTTCTTTATTGACGGGATGTGGAAATACAAGCAGTAGCACATCTGAAACAAAGCAAACAGAAAACAGTGCTACAGAAGAACAGACTACAAGCGTACAGAAGGAAAGTGAAACTGATGAGAATCAGGATGCAGCAGATCAGCTTTTATGCGATCTGAAAGGTACTTATCAGGAACTGTGGCCGGTTATTCTGGCAGATGAATACGATCAGCTGTGGCTCGATGACAGTGCTGCAATTGTAGGAGAGGATAATGCTCAGGCGGCTGTTGAAAAAATGTCTTCTATGGTAACTGGAACAGTCACCGGTGAAGAAGCAGTGGAAACCTACAAGGATGGAAATATGGCATACGACTGTGAATTTTTACAGAATATAGATCAGTTCACGTTTGACGGAACAACAATATCTGGTGTGGATGAAGAGGGGAATGATGTATTCAGTCATTCTTATCATTACGTAGGTATGGAAGAAACGCGTGGTCTGTACATCTACGAAAGTGATGATGCTGATTCCGGCGAGTTTACCTATTTCTGTATCGCTCCGGATACGATGAAAACTACATGGCACATTGAGTTCAGATATGGAAGTGACCTGGATGCATTGGAAAAATATGATGCAGGTGAATATGCTTATTGGCTGGCAGCAGGAATTTCTGTTGACTATACGAAAGCCGATGTTGAGAACTGTATACAGTTATTCTGTAAAGAGAATCTGTCTGAATAGTGAAAATAAATTTGAGTCGGTGGAAATCGGAGAGATTCTGATGCCACCGGCTTTTTGAGGAGGATATAAGGTCATGAGCAAAAAGAAAAATGCCGAGTTATCCCGGATGTGGGGATTTGCAGGGAAACGTCATTGGTTGACTATTGCCAGCTGCATTCTGGCAGGAATATCCACGGTGCTTTCTATTATTCCATTTGTCTGTATCTGGTTTGTGATTCGGGATATCTTGTATGCGATGAAAAAGGGAGATTTGTCACTGGCAGCTTCCAGTGGGCATTATGCGTGGCTTGCAGTAGCATTTTCGTTACTTAGTATTTTATTATATTTTGTAGCATTATGTTGTTCGCATCTGGCAGCATTTCGTACAGCTACCAATATGAAAAAAGAGGCAATGCACCATATTGTCACGTTACCGCTTGGATATTTCAGTCAGAATGCCAGTGGCAGACTTCGGAAAATTATTGATGACAATGCTGGACTGACCGAAGGGTTTCTGGCACATCAGTTGCCGGATCTGACCGGTGCAGTTGTTATGCCGGTTGCAGTCATCAGTTTGTTGTTTGTCTTTGACTGGAGACTTGGAATCTGTTGTTTGATTCCACTGGCAATCAGTGTATTTTTCTTAAAGAAAATGATGGGTGGAGATAATGCCGATTTTATGTCGGGATACATGACCGCACTGGAAAATATGAATAAAGAAGCGGTAGAATTCGTTCGTGGAATCCCGGTTGTAAAGGTATTCCAGCAAACCATTTACTCATTCAAAAACTTTCATGCAGCGATTGAAGAATACAAAAAATATGCCAGTGGATATGCAATCTGCTGTCGTATCCCATTGACGGGATTTAACATTACTTTAAATGGAACTTTTATTTTGTTGATCCCGACTGCACTGATGCTTTTTTCGGCAGCAAGTGGACAGGCGGATCGTCAGAAACTGTTTTTAGATTTCCTGTTTTACAGTCTGTTTACGCCAGTTTGTACAACAATGATGAATCGAATCATGTTTGCAAGCGAACAGTTAATGGCGGCAAAAAGTGCAGTAAGCAGAATAGAAGCAATTTTGCAGGAAAAACCGCTTAAAGAATCAAATACACAAAAACAGCCAAAGGATGCTTCTGTTGTATTCGAGGATGTTTCTTTTACTTATCCAGGTGCTAAGAAAAAAGCATTGTATCATGTAAGCTTCGAAGTCCCTGATGGTAAGAAAATTGCATTAGTCGGAGCTTCCGGTAGTGGCAAATCTACAGCGGCCAGTCTGATTCCACGTTTTTATGATGTGCAGGAAGGAGACGTCTTAGTGGGTGGTGTGGATGTTCGTGAGATTGCTAAAAATGACCTCATGGATCAGATTGCATTTGTGTTCCAGAACACCCGTCTTTTCAATGATACCTTACTTGAAAATATTAGAGCTTCCAGGCCAGATGCCACACGTGAAGAAGTGATGAGAGCGGCAGAAGCAGCACAATGTCAGGATATCATAGAGAGACTTCCAAATGGTTTGGATACTATAGTTGGAAGTGGAGGAACCTATCTGTCGGGTGGTGAAAATCAGCGGATTGCATTAGCACGTGCAATTCTGAAAGATGCACCAATTATTATACTTGATGAAGCGACAGCTTTTGCAGATGCGGAAAATGAGCATCAGATCCAGCTTGCCTTTGAAGGACTGACCAGCGGAAAAACAGTACTTATGATTGCACATCGTCTGTCCACGATTCAGGATGCAGATATGATTCTGGTCTTTGGTGATGGAAAAATAATAGAACGAGGCAATCATGATGAATTGCTGAAACAGAATGGTGTCTACGCATCCATGTGGAAAGAATATCAGACACAGATTATCTGGAAGGTTGGAACGACTGTGAGAAAGGAGGAAAATCATGATTAACAGATTACAGAAAAAATACGCTCTGAGTGTCCAGGGTGCAAAGGATCTTTTTAAAGCAATTGTTTATTCTGTACTGGCAAATATCAGTCTGATGCTCCCGGTTGCCCTACTTGCAATAGTATTAAATACGATGCTTCCTATGGCTCTTGGAATGGAAGAAAAAGTGGCAGGATTTGCAGGATATACAGTTGTTGGAATTATCATTTTAGTGATTATTTTTGTCCTTCATTATCTGCAGTATACAAAAGCCTATATTGGTACCTATGAGGAAAGTGAACGTAGACGCATTACACTTGCAGAAAAGCTCAGGACGTTACCGCTTGGATTTTTCCATGAACGTGACCTTGCTGATCTGACAAGTACAATTATGGGCGACTGTGCCAGTTTTGAGCATGCGTTTTCCCATACAGTTCCGCAATTTTTTGGAGCACTTATTTCTACAAGTATTGTGTGTCTGGTACTTCTTGTTATGAACTGGAAAATGGGAATTGCTCTTTTGTGGGTTGCACCGGTGGCATTTGCAATTGTTCTTCTTTCACGCAAGTGGCAGGAACTGCTTGCAAAGAAATATATGACAACAAGAATTGATTTGTCAGAAGGAATACAGGAATGTCTGGAAACGGTACAGGATATTAAGGCATGTAATCAGGAGAAAACTTATCTGGAGAAACTGGATGCGAAATTGGATGCAGCAGAAAAAGCGCAGATTTCCAGTGAAATGGTCAGTGCGAGTCTTCTTACAACCGGTCAGATGGTCTTACGGCTTGGACTGGCAACGGTTATTGTTGTGGGAAGTTCGCTGATTTTAAAGGAAAAAATTGATCTGTTTACTTATATTCTATATTTGATCGCAGCCTCCCGTCTGTATGATCCACTTTCTGGAGCTATGGCGAATATGGCAGAACTTTTTGGTGTGAATTTACAGGTAAAACGCTTGAAAGAAATCCAGGAATATCCGTTAGAAAACGGGCAGACAGAGTATCACACCAAAGGATATGATGTGATTTTTGACCATGTGAAGTTTTCTTATGAAACAGGAAAAACAGTTTTAAAAGATGTATCTTTTACTGCAAAACAGGGACAGGTGACTGCATTAGTAGGACCATCCGGCGGTGGTAAGAGCACCATAGCAAAACTGGCAGCTAAATTCTATGACGTGGATGGTGGGAAAATTACACTTGGTGGTGCAGATATCGCAAAAATTGATCCGGTCGCATTGATGAAAGATTTTTCGATTGTTTTTCAGGATGTTGTTCTTTTCAATAATACAATTATGGAAAATATCCGTGTCGGACGAAAAGGTGCAAGTGATGAGGATGTTATTGCTGCAGCAAAGGCTGCAAAATGTCATGATTTTATCGAAAAATTGCCGCAGGGTTATCAGACGGTAATCGGAGAAAATGGTTCTACGCTTTCTGGCGGGGAGTGCCAACGTCTTTCCATTGCCCGTGCACTTTTAAAAGATGCACCTGTTATTTTACTGGATGAAGCAACTGCTTCTTTAGATGTGGACAGTGAAACACAGATACAGGAAGCGATATCTGAACTAGTCAGTGGAAAGACAGTTCTGGTAATCGCTCATAGGATGAGAACGATTGAAGCAGCGGATCAGATCGTTGTTCTGGATAAAGGTGTTGTGGCAGAAAAAGGAAACCATGATACGCTTATGAAGAAAAATGGTCTATATCGTAAGCTGGTTGATCTGCAGACGGAAGCAGCAAATTGGAAACTTAGTGTATAGAACAAAAGGCACTGAAAACCATAGAATTATTGGTTTGCAGTGCCTTTTTTGAGCAAAGAGAAAAAATACAGTGAATTTAAGTTTTGCTAAGTTTCACTAAATTCTATTCGTTTGATTTCCGCCACTGTTTTGAGGGTTTCCGTTTTCCACAATCATCACAGGTATACGGCCAGTTGATTTTCCATTCAAAATATTCATCTCTGGTAATCACACCGGATTTCAGTTCATCCATTCGAACCACCCATTCTTTCAGAAAATCATTCAGAACTCCATAGTCAAACCACATACAGACAGGTGCATGAGCAGGCCAACTATCGTTGTCATGGTAGTAAACGGAAGTGTCAGCTACTTCATTGCATTTTTCACCAGGAAATTTCCGAGGTAGAAACAGATGCAGGGCAGATGGGTTAAATTCATCCAGCCAGAAAAGCAGTTCCATCATTTCGGAAGCGTCACGTCCAGCGGTATCATAGAGGGTATAAGGATTAACATCAAGAGCCTTAGCCATTTTATCAACCAGATCTTTTTTTGGAACACGAACACCTTTTTCATATTGTACAATTCTATGCTGATCGGTCAGTCCGATCTTCTCTGACAGTTCTTTTTGTGTCATTTTCCGGAATGTCCGGATTTTTTTTAGTTTCAGATTAAAATTCATAAAGTCACCTCTGCATTAGTCCTGATAAACATCCGTTAAAGATAGTGAAATCAAGAAATGAATAACTATTTGTCCATATTATAACACAAGCTGGCAGAAAATCAATGAAAAAGAGTACAAAAAAGAACCTAAAACACATGAAGTGCTATTGACATTAGCAGTAACTGGGGATATAATGGCATTAAATCGAAATAGGTACAAAAATGTATACCTACAAAACTTTTGATTGTTGAACATTGAAAATTGAATGAGCTGTATGGGTGCCTTTCGGGGCTTAAAGGTAACACAGGATTCCATCGCTGTATCAGAGAGTAGTATGTGGAAACCGAAGATACTCCGGCAACGGCTGGTATGCTTGAGAAGAAGCTGCCAGTATTCAGAAAGATTTCTGATAGAGGTCAATTGTAACGTTGACACCGCCATATACAAATGGAAGCCAACACGTCGAACGGAATGGAAAATCATTGTAAGAAGTTTAAACAAAAAGTAGAGTGTACTGACAACGGGCATAACCGCTGTCTGGGAGGTGATGCAGAAGAATACGGAGGAAAGGAGGTATGTGCATCATGAGAAAAACAACAGAGTATAAGGCTGAAAACCGTCTGACGGTAGATATTGAAGGATTAATGGCAATGTTATCCTGCGGAGAAGTAACTGCAAAGAAAATTGCAGACTATGCAGAAGCAAGAGTGATTGTTGGAAGACGTGTTCTTTATAACGTGGATAAGATAAAAAAATATATTGATGCAATGGCAGTGTAATGAAAGATGAGAGGATAAAATACAACAACTTTCCTTCGGAATGAAAAGTGAAAAATATTCCTATAAAAAAGGCAAATAAAAATTAGCATTTTGCAGGAATTTACCCTTGGAAATCATAAAATATTATGTTAATCTGTGAGCAGATATCAGGCAGTAAATGACTGATACCGACAGGACAAAAATCATTCCGAATAACGAAAAATGAAGTGAAAGGAATGATTGATATGGCAAGAAAAGATAATAAAGGCAGAAATTTAAAAACAGGTGAATACCAGCGCCCGGATGGACGTTATGAGTATCGTTACAAGGATGAAATTACCGGAAAGCGTAATTCGGTTTATGCAGCTGATCTGGTGAGTCTGCGAGAAATGGAAAAGAAGATCAATAAGGATATGGATGATCTGCTTATTACAGACGCATCAGTCAAGAAGCTGACTGTAAATACGTTGTTTGAGCGATACATGGCAACAAAGAATATCAAGGAAAGAACGAAAAAGAATTATATCCGTATGTGGGACTACCGGATACGAAATACTTTAGGAAATATTCGTGTTGTAGATTTTAAGACATCTCACGTAAGGACGTTCTTTTCCTCATTGTCAGATGAAGGACTGGCACACAGTACGATCAAAGGTCTTTATGGTTTATTGAATCCCAGTTTTGAACTGGCAGTGGAAGACGGGATTATCCGTAAGAATCCGGTAACTGGAACACTTGGAGATTATGGGGCTCCGGCAAAGGAGAAAGAAGCACTGACACTGGAACAGCAGGAAAAACTCCTGAAGTTTGTTGAACAGAGTAATGTGTATAAGCCTCATCTTCCAATGATGCAGGTTATGTTTGGAGCTTGCCTGAGAGTGAGTGAGACTATCGGCTTAACCTGGTCAGATGTGGATATGAAGAACAGGGAGATTCATGTAGGTGGACAGCTTGTGTATTATGAAGGTGATGAAGGATATTGTTTCCATGATTCAGAAACCAAAACGGATGCAGGAATCAGAGACATTCCTATGACACAGATGGTATATGATGCGTTCCGTAAGCAGAGAGAACTGAATCTGATGCTTGGTTTGCAGAGTAATGTGGAGATCGGTGGACGTAGTGGATTCATCTTCAATACAAAGCATGGGCGTCCGATCATGCCGGCGGGAGTGAACAGCTTTCTGAAAAATATTGTCAATGCCTATAATAAGAAAGAAAGCAAACTGGCAGAAGAAGAGAAGAGAGAGCCGGAGCTGATGCCTCCTATTTCATCGCATACCCTTCGTCATACGGGATGTACCAGACTGGGTGAGAATAACGTCAATCCCAAAGTTATGCAGTATGTGATGGGCCATTCAGATGCACAGATTACAATGAATGTCTATAATCATATTGCAGAAAAGTCTCATGTGGAGAACGAGATGTCCAAAATGAACCTGCCAGAAACCGTACCTGCTGTGGTATAAACCATAAGTCGTTGTCGTAAAATGTGGTAAGAAAATCAGACGAATATATTTTTCCAAGAATTTGTCGTAAAAATGTGGTCAAATCAAGAAAATCGAGTGCGAAAGCAAGTGAAAAATCCCTGTGAAGCCCGTAAAATCAAGGCTTCACAAAATCTTCACAAAATAATTAGCACTCACCTCTTGACAGTGCTAATAATGCGTGTTATATTACAGATAGAACAAAGGAAGAGAGATAAAAGAAAAGGTATTCCAGATGTTCGAAGAACTAGAAATGATAATACAGCAGACTGGATCGTGAAGATCTAGGGAGCTTTTGAAAGGAGATATGACTTATGTTAATGCCTAGTATTTTTGGAGAAAACTTATTTGATGATTTCTTTACACCATTCTATTATGATGACAAAGATGAGAAGAAAGCGGAAAAGAAGCTGTACGGAAGAAGAGCACAGAATCTCCTGAAGACAGATATTAAGGAAAAACCGGAAGGTTATGAACTGATTGTTGATGTTCCTGGCTTCAAGAAAGATGAAGTCAAAGTTGCATTGAAAGATGGTTACTTAACTGTCAGTGCAGCAAAAGGTCTGGATGAAGACGATGAAGATAAGAAGGGACACTACATCAGACGTGAACGTTACGCAGGAGCCTGCGAGCGAAGCTTTTATGTAGGCGAAGAAGTGACTCAGGAAGACATTAAAGGTGAATACAAACATGGTATCCTGAAACTGTTTGTTCCGAAGAAAGAAGCAAAACCAGTTTCCAATGATCCGAAATATATAACCATTGAATGATAATGATAACATCTGATTGATAAAAAGCTCGTGGTGTTGCCCGAAGATTTCGGGCAGTACCCTTTAAATATAAGTGTAAGTAACAGTCGAAAGACTTGAATATAGATTTGTTTGTCATGAAAAGGAGAGATGACTTATGTTAATGCCTAGTATTTTTGGAGAAAACTTATTTGATGATGATTGGATGAATTTCCCGTTTAACGATGAGTTTTGGGGCAAGAAGAATCCGCTTTATGGTAAACATGCGCAGAACATGATGAAAACGGATATCCGTGAAACAGACGGTAGCTATGAACTGGATGTCGATCTTCCGGGATTTAAGAAAGACGAGATTCAGGTACAGCTGAAAGATGGTTATCTGGTACTTTCTGCTGCAAAGGGACTGGATAAAGATGAAAAAGATAAAGAAGGTAATTATATCAGGCGTGAACGCTATGCGGGCAGCATGTGCCGAAGCTTTTATGTAGGCGATGCAGTAAGCGAAGAAGACATTCATGCAAAATATGAAAATGGTATTCTGAAACTGTCCGTGCCAAAGAAAGCACCTGAGAAAATAGAAAAAGATGGTTATATTGCCATTGAAGGTTAAGGAAATCTCCTTATAGTCGGGGCTGTCGCATCAATGATTGATATGCTCCCTTCTAAGTAGACAAGAGAAATAATAAAATCTTGTTTATTTAGAAGGGAGCTTTCTTTATGGCATTCAAACATAAATTTACTTATGAAGAAAAAGTCAAAATAGTTTCTGAATACATTGATGGAACATATGGGTTCAGAGAAATATGTAAACGTTATGATATTAATCAAGGTTCTTTAAAAGATTGGAAACGACTTTATGAAACCTTTGGATGGAGCGGTTTGAAAACCGGTTCTAAAACTACTCGTTATTCAAAAGAAACTAAAGAGGCAGCTGTTAGAGATTACTTGTCTCATGAGTTTACATTCCCAGAAATATTAAAAAAGTATCAGATTCGTTCTGGAACTCAACTCTGATATGCTCCCTTCTAGGTAGACAAGTGAAATAATAAAAACTTGTCACTTAGGAAGGAGCATATTTTATGTCTAAAAGAAAAGTATCTGTTGAGGATAAGATATGTGCTGTAAATCTATATCTGGATGGAAAAGAAAGCCAACGGCGAATTGCCGATATGTTTGCTGTAAGTCTCGCATCTGTCCAACAATGGATTCGAAACTATGAATCTATGGGAGCAAATGCATTCACATTGAAAGGGAATAAAAAATATTCCAAAGAATTGAAACAACAAGCAGTCTTAGATTATTTAGCAGGCTATGGTTCTCAAAATGATATTTGCAAAAAATACGGGATCCGTTCGAAAGGTAAGTTACAAACTTGGATAAAGAAGTATAATGGTCATGAAGAATTAAAATCTTCTGGAACAGGAGGAAGCATTGTCATGACCAAAGGACGAAAAACCACTTTTGAAGAACGGGTTGAAATAGTACAGTATTGTATCGCACATGATCGTAATTATGCCCAAACAGCAGAACAATACCAGGTGTCCTATCAACAGGCTCGCAATTATATAGTCAAATATGAAGCTAGTGGAGTGGAAGCTTTAAGAGATAACCGTGGCAAACGAAAACGTCCCGATGAGATGAGTGAATTAGAAAAGCTGCGTGCTGAAGTTAAAATTTTAAAAGCAGAGAAAGAATGATATGCTCCCTTTATGAGAGACAGTGAAATAAAAACACTGTCAATCACGAAGGGAGCATTGTTCATGTCAAGAAGGAAAACCAGCAGATCAGAGCAACTGTCGGCGGCGAAAGCCTCTGCATGACATGTGGACGCGTCAGCCCTTTGTCCACGCAGTCTACCTTTGAGGACTTGGCGGTGGATTTCGAGGGTACAACCGCCAGTGGCGCGGAGCGATTCTACCGGCGGACGCTTGACAAGCTGCGCATGAAGCTGCTTGAAAGCAGGCTTGTCCATACCGTGACGCTGAAGCAGACCGAATGCCGCAAAAGGAACAAAAAATAGCCGCCGCTGTCTACCTATATCAGGCAGACAACGACGGCGAATGGGGAGAGATCAGATTTGACTTTGCAACCGGCACAGCGGAGATCGTCTGGCTGGCGGAGTGGGACACGATAAAGTCCAATATCTTTGCAAGGACGGCGATTCGGTACATCCAGAGCTTGCCGGAGGTGCGGCTGCTGAAAAAGGCTATTGTGATGTTTGATCAGGCATTGTGATCCTAAAAATCTATAACTCTTATTCAAGCAATCACTTGATTTATTCTGTGGAGTCTGATATACTATTATAAGAAACACTGGATAATGCACAGAAATGGGGGGATTGTGTTTTGAGGGAAGAAAAGAAAGCCGAAAAGAGACAGGAGCTTGTAGGCGTCTGCCTTGACTGCTTTGTCGAAAAGGGGCTGACCGTTGCCACGACAAAGGACCTCTGTAAGGCGGCAAAGTTGCAAAACGGCGGCATCTACTATTACTTCTCCGCCAAAGAGGAAATCGTTCTTGCCTGCGCCGAGGAAGCGATCAGTCGAATTGAAAAAGCCGCGTTTGCCATCGTGCTTGAAGATATTAGTGACATCAAAAGCATGATGGATCATCTCGGTGAGCTGGCGGATAAAATGTCGCCTACCATGCGCTTTCTGGTCAGCGTATGTGTGTCGCGCGAATACGGAGAAAATGTAAAGCCTTCCCTTGTGCGGCTTGCGGCAAGATACCCTTATTACACGGGCAAGATTGCGGAGATCCTCGGCTGCACCGACGAAGAGGTTGCGCCGTTCGTTCATCTGTCGATCCTCGCCATCAACAATTATATGATCTTTGCCGAGCGAGCGCTGTTTGACCCACAAATCGAAGCGGTCAAAAAGGAGCTTTCAAGGCTTGCGGAAAGAAAGGGGCGGAATAATCGATAGTTTACCATAAAGAGAAAATCACAAACGACTTTATAGTCAATCCATACGCACAAACCCTTCCGAGGAGATGACCAAAAACAGAAGAGAATCATAGGAGGACAACATGAAAAAGATACTTGCAATTCTACTATCGCTGCTTACGCTGCTTTCCTGCGGGTTTCTTTCCGCCTGCTCTGCCGAAAAAACGCAGCCGGATACACCGGATACTGAAACCGTGTGGGAAACGGTCAGTGAGGCATACATCTATGCGTTCCCGCTGGTGCTGACCGACGCAACCAAAACATTATCGACCAATACGGACGGGACCATGACTGGCCGTGCGCCCATCAATCAGTTCAACCATGCAAAAAAGCTGGCGGACGCCTCTTTCCGCACCGTCGTGACGCCGAACGTCGATACCGTCTATTCGCAGGCATGGCTTGACATCAGCACAGAGCCTATGGTCTACGTCCTGCCGGAAACGGATCGCTTCTGCAATGTGCAGCTTCTGGATGCGTGGACGAACACCGCCGCCGTGCTGGACAAGGCGGGTGCTTATGCCATTGCGCTTCCCGGCTGGGAGGGCGAGCTGCCCGACGGTGTGACGCGCGTGGACGTGCCCACCGCAACGATGTGGTCGATCACCCGCACGGTGCTGTCTGGGAACGAGGATCTGCCCAATGTCTATGCTATTCAGGAGCAGATGCAGCTCCTGCCGCTTTCGGCTTATGTACAGGGAGGCGAGTATGCCGCACCGCAGGGAGCTTATAAAGAGGAAAATGACTTTGTTCCCGTGAACAAGGTGCTTTCCATGACGCCAGCAGAGTTTTTCAATACGGCTAACGCTCTGATGCAGGTCAACCCGCCCGCCGATGCGGATAAGGAACTGCTGAAGAAACTCTCCGCCATCAACGTGGGCGCGGGTAAGACCTTCGACGCCGCTCTTCTGGGCGAAGGAGCTGCCGAGTGCTGGACGCAGATGCTTCAGGGGCTTCGCGCCACGCTTGCCGCCGACGGCGCGAAGTATGCGCAAAAACTCGGTCAGTGGATCTATTACGGCAAGCCCATCGGCGACTTCGGCACGGAGTATACCTACCGCGCGATGGTAGCGCTGGTGGGGCTTGGCGCCAACACCGTGGACGTGGCAATCTATCCCAAGACAGCGGTGGATGAGACCGGCGCAGCGCTGACCGGAGAAAAGAAGTATACGCTCCACTTTGAAACCCTTCCTCCCACGCTGGAGGGCGGCTTCTGGTCCGTGACCGCCTACGGAGAGGATGATTTCCTCATTGACAATTCCATCGACCGCTACTGCATCAACGACCGCTCCGACTTCAAGCTGAATGCGGACGGCACATTGGATATTATCCTGTCCAAGGATGCACCGGAAGACACCTCTAACTGGCTGCCTGTTTCCGACGGGGAATTTCATCTGTTCATGCGGATCTATGTACCGGATATGACAGCACTGGATAGCTGGCAGCCACCTGTTATCCGCGAACAATAAGAAGAGGCTATGAAACGTATTGCAGCAATGCTTCTTACATCGGTACTATTGCTGTCCTGCGTCGGCTGTGCGCAGGATGGGCGCAAAGAGCTGGGCGCGGAAAAGGCAGACCTGGGTCTGACCGCCGATGTCAAGCCCGCCACAGACTTTACGGCAAAGGCAAATGCCGCCATCTACGATGAACTTGACTTCGATGATAAGCAGGAATATGAATTCGCCACCCGTGGACTGATCGACGCGCCGGAAACACTGGAACTAAAGGACGAGGATGGGACGATTCTCTGGAGTCAGGAAGCCTATGCGTTCCTGGACGATTATGAAAAAGCGCCTGACAGCGTAAATCCCAGCCTCTGGGAGAACACGAAGAACAACCATGCCTATGGTCTTTTTGAAGTGACGGATGGCATCTATCAGGTCCGCGGCTATGACATGGCAAACCTCACCGTTATCAAGGGCGATACGGGCTGGATCGTCTTTGACACGCTGATGAGTGTGGAGTGCAGCCAGGCTGCCATGCAGCTGATCGAAAAGAATCTTGGTAAATTCCCGGTCAAGGCCGTCATCATCTCTCATTCCCACGCCGACCATTTTGGCGGCATCGCTGGCGTGATGGCGAAAGAGGATAAGGCAGACGAGACACTTTCTATTGAAGATCAGCTCGCCAGCGGCAAGATCCCCGTGATCACGCCTGTGGGCTTCACGGAGCACTCCGTGAAGGAAAATGTCTACGCCGGTAAGGGTATGGGCCGCCGCAGCAATTATCAGTATGGCATCCTTCTGACCCCCGGCGTGACCGGCAAGCTGGCGCAGGGCATCGGCATGGGACAGTCCACCGGAACGGTCTCGTTCATGACGCCCAGCTATGAAATCATGCAGTCCGGCGAAAAGCTGACGATCGACGGTGTGGAGCTGGAGTTCCAGCTCACGCCGGGTACGGAAGCGCCCGCCGAAATGAACACGTGGCTGCCCCAGTACAAGGCGCTTTGGATGGCGGAAAACTGCACCGGCACGCTCCACAATCTCTACACGCTGCGCGGCGCGGAGGTGCGCGACGGCGCGGCATGGGCAAGCTATATCACCGAGGCCATTTCCCTTTACGGCAAGGACGCGGAGGTAACCTTCCAGTCCCACAACTGGCCGCACTGGGGAAACAACGTGGTGAACGACTACATGGTCAACACGGCTGCCGTGTATAAGTTCATCAACGACCAGACTCTGACCTATATCAATCAGGGCTACACCAGCGACGAGATCTCCAACATGATCGAGCTGCCGGAGGCGCTCAATAAAATCTGGTACACCCGCCAGTACTACGGGACGGTCGCCCACAACGCCAAGGCGGTCTACCAGAAGTTCATGGGATGGTATGACAGCAACCCTGTCAACCTGAACCCCCTCATGCCAAGCGACAGCGCAAAAAAATGGGTGGAGTACCTGGGGGATGTTGACAAGGTCCTGCAAATGGCAAAGGCGGATTTTGACAAGGGTGAATATCAGTGGGTCGCCGAGGTCACAAACACCATCGTCTTTGCCGACCCGACGAACACCGATGCACGGCTTCTGTGCGCCGATGCACTGGAGCAGCTGGGGTATCAGGCGGAGTCCGGTCCGTGGCGCAACGAATATCTGACCGCCGCGCAGGAGCTGCGCCATGGAAACGCCAATTTCACCGCTTCCACCAAATCTACCGGCGACATGGTCAAGGCCCTCTCCGCGCCCATGCTGTTTGACTATATGGCCATTGTCATGGACAAGCAGGCGCTGGCTGACCGCGACTTCACCATGAACGTGATCCTGCCTGACGTGGGCGAACAGCACATGCTCCGCGTGAAGAATGGTATGCTGCTGGTTTATGCGGATACATTGTCTGATGATGCGGACGTGTCTATTACCTGCCCGAAGAATGCGCTGTTTGCGATCCTGACCAACAATCAGGAAACGGTTACACAGGCCGTCAAGGTCGAGGGCAGCGCAGAGCTGCTGACGCTGATGATGGAGAATATGAACCAGTTCCCGATCACCGGAGCCAACCCCTTCAACATCATCGAGCCGTAACGGCTTCGCGGGGCGGTCCGTGGGAAGACCGCCCCGCTCGAGAGAAAACAGCGAGATGCTTTCAACGCGCAAATTAAAAGCTGTCTGTTTCTGTTGGAAACAGACAGCTTTTGCAGCCTTACGGTTGCCCTGCACACCCGAATCTGTCAGCCAACAGTAAAAATAAGAATTACTTCCTTATCACTGTTAAGCCAAGGGATACAGCGATTTTTTCTTCTAATAACTGTCAAAAACAGGATTATTATAACGATTTTTTGAGTTTGGGCAACAGAAAATTAACTTTAGTTTCTTCGAATTGAGTTTACCTGACGACGATCCAGTCTATACCCTGAAAAAAGTGATGGAGGAATTAGATTTTTCTGGCTTGTTAGCCAATTGTTCAGATAAGGGAAGAACCGGGTACAACCCAATTATGATGTATGCTGTAGTTACCTATGCAAATATGCGGGGAATACGTTCTGTTGACTGTATTGTTGATCTGTGTGAAAGAGACCATGCTTTTATCTGGCTGACGCGCGGACAAAAACCGAAACGTGATGCTTTTTATGACTTTAAAAACAGGAAGCTGACATCTGATGTCCTGGATGACCTGAATTACCAGTTTATGCGGCGGCTGCAGAAAGAAGGGCTGGTCACATTAAAAAAACTTTTTATTGACGGTACAAAGATAGAGGCAAATGCGAACCGTTATACTTTTGTATGGCGTGGAAGCATCAATTATCATCTGGCAGGACTTCTGGACTCTATCGACCAGCTTTTTGAAAAATATAATTCTTTTTTGCAGGAGAATGATTATGGAACAAAGTACGAGCTGGGAAATGCACAGATGTTTGTGATCGAAGGGATGGATAAAGTCCGGGAAGTGATCGAAAAGAACAGAAAACGAAAGCTTGTAAAACATAAAAAGCTTTCAAATAACCGTATTATAGAGATCGATAACTGTTCACCGCTTGAAATACGGAAACTCCAGAACAATCTCACGATGATCGCAGACAACGAGGGAATCGAATTCGTTTACGGAAAAGGAAAAAGAAAACCTGCACTTCAACAGCTGCATGAGGAACTGGAACAATGCGGAAAACGACTGATGGAATATAAAGAATGCTTTGAGATCATGGGAAAAAACAGAAACAGTTATTCCAAAACAGATCTGGAAGCGACTTTTATGCGTATGAAAGAAGATCACATGCTGAACGGACAGTTAAAGCCAGCATATAATGTTCAGATCGCGGTAGAGAATTATTATATCGTACATGGATATGTAAGCAGCGACCGCACCGATTATAATACCCTGATCCCGGTCCTTGAAAAACATAAGAATGCTTTCGGGAGTATTCTGGAAGAAGTAACTGCGGACAGCGGGTACTGTAGTGAAAAAAATCTGCTTTATTTAAAACGGAATGAAATATCCAGTTATATAAAACTGCAGGATCATGAAAAGCGAAAAACACGCGCTTATTCAGAAGATATCAGTAAATATTACAACATGAGGACAGGGATCTTTGAAGATGAACAGTTCTATATCTGCCATGACGGACGTGAACTGCGGCATCTCAGGACAGAGAGCAAAGAGCAGGATGGATATACACAGACCTTTGAGGTATATGGTTGTGCAGACTGCAGCGGATGTGAACATAAAGCGCGCTGTCTGTATAAGTATGATGCGGAGAAAGATGCCGAAAAGAACAAAGTCATGAAGATCAATGAACAATGGGAGGAACTGAAAGAAAGATCGCATGCCAATATCCAGAGTGAACGCGGGATCCTGAAACGCCAGACACGTTCCATTCAGACGGAAGGACATTTTGGAGATATAAAGGAAAATGAGAACTTCCGGCGTTTTAATTACCGTTCGGCAGATAAGGTATATAAAGAATTCATGCTGTATGCTATTGGAAGAAATATAAATAAATATCATCGTTTTTTATACGAAAAACTGAGAAAATTTGAAGGAAAAACTGCCTAGAAAAAAATGCGGCTGAAAAAATCCAAACAAGGATTTTTTGCGGCCAAAAACAGAAAGTATTTATCAAAATAAAAATATCCTGAACAAGTTGCAGAGCCAGAAAGCTCTGTAACTGTCAGGATATTTTTGTTTGGTGCTGTCAGCTCTAAAAAACGTTATTTACCGACAGCTCCCTGTTTTGTTTTAATGATATTTATGCATCCGTACATAATAGCTGATGCATAAGATCACAGTGGCTCCGCTCCATGCTGCAATCTCTGCAAAGAAAATACCGTCCTGTCCGATAAAATGGGGAAGGATCAGTGCAGCACTGATACGCATGACAAATTCAGCCATACCACTTACCATAGGCATTAAGGTATCTCCCAGCCCCTGAAGTACAGATCTGTACACGTACAGGAAGTACAAAACCCAGAGCATGGCAGCCATAATAGAAAGGTATTTAAAAGCAATTGCCAATACCTGCTGTGTCTGCTGCGGTTCACCTGAGATGAAAAGTGAGAGAATATTTTTTCCAAATAAAAACATGGCAGCAGAAATGATCAGTGAGGTAAGCAGGGAAAGCAGCATACTGCTGCGGACGCCTTTTCTGATCCTGTCAATCTTTCCGGCTCCCAGATTCTGACCCACATAGGTAACGATGGCATATCCATAGGAAATAGCAGCCATTTCCAGCAGACCATAAAGCTTGTTTGTAGCTGTAAATCCTGCTACAAAAAGGAAACCGTAGCCATTAATCACATACTGGACTACCAGACCGCCCACACCGATGATGATATTCTGAAATACAACAGGAATACCAAGCTTCATCAGGCGGGCATTCATGCCGGAGGCAGGCATAAAATCTGCTCTGGTCAGATGAACGATATCAATTCTGCGTAAAATCAGGAAACAGTAAACAGCGGAGAAGCTCTGTGCAATCACAGTTGCGATTGCTGCTCCTGCCACACCCCATCCGAAGCCTGCCACAAAAAGGATGTCCAGTGAGACATTCAGCACAGATGCGATGACCATTGCGGTCAGCGGTGTTTTACTGTTTCCCATAGCCCTTAGAGCAGAGGCAAACATATTATAGGCTGCTGTGGCGGGGATTCCACAGAAAATGATGCGCAGATATAACAGAGACATTCCGATAATATTGGAAGGTGTATGCAGCCCTGTTAATACCAGCGAAGCAAATGACTGGCTGAGAATCAATACTCCGGCTGCGATGAATGCGGTCAGCCGGTAACTGTGAGCCAGAGATTTACGCAGATTTTCGAAATCCTTTGCCCCATAATACTGGGAGAGTTGAATAGAAAATCCCTGAGTGAGTCCTGTGGATATTCCTGTGACAACCCACATCAGAAAGTCAACAGCACCCAGTGCGGCAAGAGCCTCCACACCTACAACCTGGCCAACAACCATGGTATCCACCATTGTATAAAGCTGCTGACAGAGATTTCCCAGCATCAGGGGAATTGCAAAAAGAATGATCAACCGTCCCGGTGAACCGGAGGTCATATCCTGAATCTTGGTTTTCATTAGTATAAAAGTTCCTTTCCGGAGCATATTTGAAAAAGTTTAGAAATGATTATTCGAATATGCCCTGATATTTACATTGATAATTTTACATCATTAACGTGAAAAATGAAATATAATATTTCATCAGAATGATATAAATTTATCAATACCTGCTATAAGCAGCATGTTGTTGAAATTATTATGCATAGCGCCTGAGAGGAGTTTTTGATTGCTATTTTTTAAAATACAGATATATAATAGAAGGCAAGTCTTTACGGAAGGAGACAAGAATTATGCTGAAAAGATTCACTAAATATGTAACCCAGAGTGTTGCCGGAATGATCGGGATTTCCGTTTATGTTCTGGCAGATACTTTCTTTATATCTGTATAATCCATTTTCCAATTTTGTGTTGTGCTGATTCCAGCATAACTTCCATAAACACTCCAAGCCACAGAAAGAACAGCAAGATGCCACCGGCAACTGCAAGTAAAGCAAACCGCTCCCATTGTCTGTACCAGAGCAATGTTCCAATCAGCATAAAACCCAGAATCAGATTGATAATGCCTTTTCCGATGCAGTAGATTTCAACTGCGATCTTTACCAGTAAATGGGCAGTGGCTAATAATAACCACACCGGTAACAATAAAATTTTTCCTGCCATTCTTAAAACAATCATAAGTACCTCCTTCAGTTTGCGTACTGTGGCATGTCGTGATTTACCGCTGCTTTATAATAACTTCCAATCGTTGATGGTGCATTAAATAAAGCAGCCAGCAAATATTGTTTTATGTTTCTGACTTTCGTAGTATTTTTATCCATGCACTCCAGCACATACTCGATATGCGAATAATTCAGTTTCAGTAATTTTCCCTTCACAAAGCCTGCCGGATAATATTCGCCGGCGATCCGTATCATCTCCTTTTCAGTTTGAACGGTCTCCAGAATCAGCTGATATATTTCTTCTACCAGATCCTGCTCTCTGCTGTATGTATGCAGTAAAACATCAAAATCAATATTTTTCTTTACCAGTTCAGCATAAGCATTGATTGTCTGTTCTTTTTGATCACATCGAATCCTATCGCCATCTGATTTGATATGATTCGATTTTATATTACTCTGGTTATTATAATTCATATAAGTCTTATTATATAGAGGTACCGTTTTGGGAATCTCTTGAAGTCCGCTATTTGGCACTTCTGAGGTATCTATTTCGGCACCTCTGAGGTGCTTATTCATCACCTCAGAAGTTCCCCTTTCGATACTTCTATGTACCACATCTTTTTCCTGTGAAGTTCCCATTTCATTACTTCTTTGACTACTCTGATGTGCCATAAAGCTCTTAACATATATAATATTCGGCAATCCAAAGCCTCTCTTTTTCTTTTCAATCAGTCCGATTTTTTCCAATTCTGTGAGATAATCCATTGCTTTTTTCTTAGAGAATCCCAAATCACTTTGTATCTCCGTGATCTGATAGATAATGTACACCTTGTTTTCTTCGTCAAGCCATTTATTTTTCATTGACAGTCCCATTCTATCCAGAAGTACCGAGTAAAGGACTTTAGCTGATAAAGACAGTGCGGAAAATGCTTCATCTAATAATAATATTCTTGGAATCCGGATAAAACTGAACTGATCAGCCTGAGTGCCATAATAGTATTCAAAATTCATACTGTTATCTCACCTCTCTTCCATTGATCCAGAAGTTCCAGAATTACACTTTCCATATCCTCCGCCGTATATTTATCAGAGAAGAAATTTCTCAGTTTTTTCTCTGATAACGTGATTTTTTGTTCCTGCTTCCTGCCAGGCTGACTGTTTACCAGTATGGAGATCATTTTCGCCTGCGTCATCGTTCCTACTTCAAGTGCTGTGCGGAGTGCCGCTACCTGAACTGCTTTAAACGTACCATTTTCCTTGATGTATTCAAATAACCATGTTTGAATCTCTTTGTCAATATAGGAAATATCAACCGCAACGGTAAAGGGCAGCCGCTTCTTGTCTACATAATCAAGTAATTCAGGAATTAGTTCAGTCAAACGAATAAATCTTCTGATTGTATTTTTACTTTCCCCGGTTTCTTTTCCTATCAATTCTGCCGTTTCAAAATTCCGCCCAACTTGGGTGGAATTATTTTTTGATGGTCTGCCTGCCTGTCTTTTCATAGCATCCATTTTCATTTTATATGCAAATGCTTTTTCACTTGGAAGTAATTCTTCTCGTTGAATATTAGCATCTACCATTACTACTACTGCATCATCATCGTCCATATCCCGCACAATGGCTGGTATTGTTTCCAATCCAGCTTTTATTGCAGCGTGCATTCTCCGATGCCCGGATATCATCTCATAGCTGTTATTCTTATCTGGCCTTACTAAAACAGGTGTAAGCACACCATTCTGTTTAATACTCTCTACCAGGTCATCCATCTTATCGTCATCCAAAACTTTAAATGGATGATTTGCAAAGCTGTGTATTCTGCTAACCTCAATATCTGTTGCACTTTCCTCACCGGACACTCCCAGCAGTTCATCTATACTGGGCATCTTTATTTTGTCTGCACTTTTACTCTTCATTTCTCAATACCTCCTCTGCAATCGTCTCATATGCTTTCGCTACTTTTCCATTCAGGCAATGGGAAAAGATACTGACGCCTTCTGCACTTGTTTCAGCTGCTTTCACTGACATAGGAATCACCGTATCAAAAATCTCTATCTTTTCTCCATAAGCTTCACGCACTTTACCAGCCACATCTTTTGCATAGTTTGTGCGGAAATCTACCATTGTGAGAAGTATTCCTTCAAATACGAGCTGCCTGTTCAGACGTTTCTTCACCATTGCAATCGTATGTATCAGCTGCTGAAGACCTTTCACCGGAAGGTAAGCCGCCTGTACTGGAATCAACACGGAATCCGCAGCTACCAGCGCATTGATTGTCATTAGTCCCAGGCTTGGCATACAGTCAATCAAGATATAGTCATACTTCGTTCTCACAGCCTCAATATATTCCTTCATAATCAGCTCTCTGCTCATCACATTCCCCATTGTTACTTCCAATGCAGATAATTCGATATTTGCCGGAAGCAGATCTACATTTTCTTTATGATGCAGAATGCCATCTGTTATCTCAAATTCTTTTTCATTGATAATAGCCATCATAATTGTGGCAAGTGTAGTTCCTATTTCGTCCGGTTCTACATAGCCAAGACTTGCTGTAAGGCTCCCCTGCGGATCTGCATCAATCAACAACACTTTCTTTCCCTGTCTGGCAAGTCCAATTCCAAGATTTACGGTTGTGGTGGTTTTTCCGACTCCACCCTTCTGATTTGATATTGCGATTACTCTACACATAATTTCCCTCCTATTTTGCTGCCGTTTTCTGCGGTTTCCATTGATTTAACATGCTCAGTATCTCTTCTTTCATTTCTGCCGGGGTATATGATTTCGGAAAATACTGATACAGCTGTTCGTTGTTAAACATCACTCTGGTAATTTCCCCTTTTTTGATCTCACCCATGATCTCTCTCATTTTTGTTCCTGTCAGCTTTTTCTCCCGGCTTAATTTCTTCATTCTCTGTGCCTGGGAAATGGATGGGACTGCCTGTGTATACTCCATAGCATCTATAAATTTCTTTTGTTCCTCTATCGTTAAATACGAAAGTTCCACAGCCGGGTTAAATGAAAGTTCTCCGTTATCCAGCTTTTCCAGTAACTCAGGAATCAGATCCGTCAACTTTAGATACCGCTGTACCTGTTTTGCACTGTCACCAAATTCTTCACCAATGATTTCTACTGTCTTTTTTCCTTTTAACGGGTAGTCAGACTGGCTACTTTTTCTTCTACCTCCGGTTCTCTTCATGGCTTCATTCTTCATTTTATAAGCAAAAGCTTTTTCACTGAACGTTATCTGCTCTCTTTGTAAATTGGAATCCACCATATTTATTACTGCTTCATCATCTGACATGACTCTGATAATGACCGGTACCTTCCTGTAACCAAACTTTTCAGCAGCTGCCTTTCTTCTGTGTCCGGAGATAATCTCATAAACACCATCTGGAATCGGTCGTACAATCAGCGGATTTATGATTCCGTATTTCTCAACACTCGCACTGAGCCGCATCATTTCCTGATCCATCCGAATCTTAAACGGATGGTTCTTAAAGGTCCGCAGACGTTCCAGCTGAATCTCTATGATTTTTTCTCCATCTTCTGGAACTGATGCACTTCGTGTATCCACTGTATCCATATCTTTCCTCCATTTCTTATCTGCAACAGAAAAAGCCTGTCCAGATAGATTTCTTTTTGAAATCTGATCCAAACAGGCTTACTGTTGACCTTAGTTTTCACTAAGCAAAGATTTTATTGTATTCGCACCTAATAACTTACCGCCGGATATTTCCTTTCCTCTTTTTTCTTATCTGAGCTTGAATTTACATCCACTTTCTCAAATAAACAGCTGGCTTTTCTCTTTTATTAGAATTTCGATTTATTTCCAGCTATTATACCAGCAGTGCGTTTTATTAGACAGCAGCTAATAGGATTCTTTCCGTATTAGCTGCTATTCTATTCCATTTTCCCCCTGAGAAAAACAAAAAGCGGAAATTATATTAGAAATTTTTCTAATACATTCCGCTTTTGATAGGACGTCCCGTGCGGGAATCGAACCCACATCTAGTGCTTAGGAGGCACTTGTTCTATCCATTAAACTAACAGGACAAATACCGGATTTTTGGCTTAAAATCAAGGTTTTCAGCCATTTCAACGGCATTGGATTTTATGATTTAAAACTGACTTACGTCAGCTGAATCAATCTTATATGATGAAATTTTTTGGTATGAAGCTATCGCCTTTTCCAAAAACGCATGTCCTCTTAATTGTGACATCACATAACAGAATCGAACTCAAATTCATTTTTCTGTTATACCCCGAGGCGATAACTCTGGTCACCGCTTAGGAGGCGGACGCTCTATCCTGCTGAGCTACAGAAACTTAACTGGAATGGTCCGCCGACTTTCATCGGAAACCACTCCATAGATATTTATTATAGCATATCAAAAGCTGTTAATCCAGCTCTTTTTCAAAATTTATGTGGCCCTGCATCCAGATGCTTCCTTTGAACCGTCTGCCTTCCTCCGGCTCGCCCAGAAGATCCTTCTGGTTGATACAGATGTCAAAAATCATATCGTTGCAGGAAAGTGTCATAAAGTACAGTTTCTCGTCGGTATATTCATTGACTGCAGACTCCACATTTTTGATTTCACCCATGATCTGGTACAGGTCGCACTCCGTTCCGTAGGGCATCATAAAGGTATCAATCACCGTGAAAAGATCCTCCTCCTGGATCCGCTGGGAGATCATGGTGTATGTGTCCATATCCTCCAGCGTCAGGCTCTCGATGGCCTCCTCGTCGCCTTTTCTGGCGGCTGCAATGAGTTTATTCCTCTTGGAAACAGCTTCCCGGTCGCTCTGCAGCTGCTCTTCGCTCTTGCAGATCGGGAGAAGAATCTCTCCCTTGTCGGAAAGTCCGGAAAATGTAGTGCTGACCGGCTGATTCAGAAGCATCTGATCGACGCAGGCCTTCTTATAAGCCACTGCATTCTGCACATAAAAGATCAGAGAAACACCCACTCTGGCATCTTCCATGACGCCCGCAAAAGACTCCTGGCTGCCATGCTTTTCCACCATCAGATCCTCTCTTGAGGTCACTCCGGTTCCCCGGAAATACGGGAAATAATACTCCTGATGGAAGCCGTTTTTATCCATCTCCCCGCAGAGCGTGATGCCAAAATCCGGGCCAAAGGCCCTAGAATACTCCACAAACGCAGTTCCGTTGTCTTCCCTCACCGCCTGGCGGTCCGTATATTTACGGAAAACCAGATTGAGAACATCTTCCAGCTCCTGCTCTGTCTTCAGGCTGCCAAAGCCAATGGATTTAAGATAAGTATGCACTACATTCACCTCCCATTCCAGATCATCCGGTATTTCTTACCTGTTCTGATCAATCTTATTTCTTTTTAACCTCAATTTTTTCCATGCCACCCATATACGGTCTTAAAGCCTCCGGAATATTGACGCTTCCGTCTGCATTCAGGTTGTTCTCCAGGAATGCGATCAGCATACGCGGCGGTGCTACTACCGTATTATTCAGTGTATGAGCCAGATATTTCTTTCCATCCGGACCATTTACACGGATTTTCAGTCTTCTTGCCTGAGCGTCTCCCAGGTTGGAGCAGCTTCCTACCTCGAAGTATTTCTTCTGTCTCGGAGACCATGCTTCCACGTCCAGAGATTTCACTTTCAGATCTGCCAGGTCACCGGAGCAGCACTCCAGAGTACGAACCGGAATATCCAGGCTGCGGAACAGATCAACGGTGTTCTGCCACAGTTTGTCGAACCACATCTTGCTCTCCTCCGGCTTGCAGACAACGATCATCTCCTGTTTCTCGAACTGATGGATACGGTAAACACCTCTCTCCTCGATGCCGTGAGCACCTTTCTCCTTACGGAAGCAGGGAGAATAACTGGTCAGAGTCTTCGGAAGCTCCTCCTCCGGAATGATGGTGTCGATGAATTTACCGATCATGGAATGTTCGCTGGTACCGATGAGGTAGAGATCCTCTCCCTCGATCTTGTACATCATAGCGTCCATCTCCTCAAAGCTCATAACGCCGGTAACAACGTTGCTGCGGATCATGAAAGGCGGTACGCAGTAGGTGAAACCTCTGTTGATCATGAAATCTCTTGCGTAAGCGATAACAGCGGAATGAAGACGGGCAATGTCACCCATCAGATAGTAGAAACCGTTTCCTGCTACTTTTCTGGCGCTGTCCAGATCGATACCGTCGAATTTCTCCATGATCTCGGTGTGATAGGGAATCTCGAAATCCGGAACAACGGGCTCGCCGTATTTCTGGATCTCCACGTTCTCGCTGTCATCTTTACCGATCGGTACGGAAGGATCGATGATGTTCGGAATGACCATCATTCTGGTGCGGATCTCTTCCTCCACCTTCTTCTCTTCCTCGGAGAGCTCGTTCATGCGGTCAGCCTGGCTGGCAACCTGCTTTTTGACCTCTTCTGCCTCTTCTTTTTTCTTCTGAGCCATCAGAGCGCCGATCTCTTTGGAAAGTTTGTTTCTGGAAGCACGAAGAGCCTCTACTTCCTGTTTGATCTCACGGTTCTTTTTATCCAGCTCGATCACTTCATCTACGAGATGGAGCTTTTTATCCTGAAATTTATTACGAATATTCTGTTTTACGATTTCCGGATTTTCCCGGACAAATTTAATATCCAGCATTTCTTCTATTCCTTTCTTCGATCCAGTCAGAGAAAAATCTCCGCTGTAAATAAAAACTCGGCGAACAAATCATCCGCCGAGTTCTATCATACCCTATTTTTCAGTTCGCGTAAAGCACCTTTTTTGCTTATTTTCCGGTCTTTTCAAGGTTTTACCGCTCCAGTTCGTTGTGGGAGTTCACGGCCTGGCGGAGAGCTTCCTTCTCCTCCTCGCCGAGAACCACATAGGATTCTCCCTTCACAATCTCCTTCACATAAGTATAACAGCCGTCGCTGCTGTGGATGGCGTTCATGACGAAACCATTGTTTTCCTTGTCCAGCATGGCCAGGGCAAAACTGAGCTTTCCACCCATTTCCTTGAAGGCATCGTACTTCACGATAGCCACCTTGTTCAGTGTAATATTCTGTACCTCTTTGATCTTCCGGATCTCTTCCATATGATTCCGGCTGTTCTCCTCCAGAATATCCATCTGATTAAACCGGGCCGCAAAAGCGCGTTCCAGGGAAGCGCCATCCATGCCTCTCATGAACATCTTATACTTTTTCATAAATCGACTCATTTTCATGGAGATTTTTATCATATAGATCAGGACGATCAGAAGGACGCCCAGCACAAAAATAATAATGATCCCCGGGTCAATACCGATCGCGTCGAAAATACTGCTTTCCATTTATTATCCCCTTTTTCTTCGGTTAGTTGTCAGGCTTCCTGATGAATCGACTCCAGAAGATCCATGATTCGTTCCAGTTCCTCATTGGAATAATATTCGATCTCTATTCTTCCTTTATTATTCTTCTTATGATTTACTGTGACCTTGGTTCCCAGGATCATCTTGATTTTCTCTTCGATTCCCTTGTAAATGAACTCATTCTCTGCCTTTTGATCTTTTTTGTCTTTTTTCTCTTTCTGGAGATTCTTCATCAGCCTCTCAGTCTCCCGGACGCTGAGTTTTTCATCAAAGATCTTGTTTGCCAGATTGTACTGCTGCTCCTTGTCCCCCACGGCCAGAAGGGCTCTCGCATGGCCGGTGGAAATTTTTTCATCCACCACCATCTGCTGCACCCGCTCATCCAGTTTGAGAAGACGCATGGAATTGGTAACTGCGGTACGGCTCTTGGAAACCCGCTCTGCCAGCTCGTCCTGCTTCAGATCAAACTCGGTCAGAAGACGTTTGAAGGCCATCGCTTCCTCGATGGGGTTCAAGTCTTCCCGCTGAATGTTCTCGATCAGCGCGATCTCCACTCTCTCCTGCTCCGTATAATTTTTGATGATGACAGGAACTTCCTTTAAGCCGGCCAGCTTTGCGGCTCTCCATCTCCGCTCTCCGGCGATGATCTCATAGTAATCATCCTGTTTCTGGACAACCAGCGGCTGAATGATACCAAACTGTTTGATGGAATCAGCCAACTCCAGAAGAGCATCCTCGTTGAAATTTTTACGCGGCTGTTCCCGGTTGGGCTCCACCTCGGTAATCTTGACCATCACTTCTTCTTTTTTGATGACCTTCTCCACAACCACTTCTTTTTTTACTTCCGGTTTGGCAGGCGCTGCTTTTTTATGACCTGTTGAAGGGATCAGGCTGTCCAGTCCTTTTCCCAGTCCGTTCTTTCTTACCATTCTTCCTCATTCCCCCTGTTGATCACTTCTTCCGCCAGCAGACGATAACTCTCCGCTCCTGTCGATCTTGCATCGTATTTGGTGATGGGCATTCCATAGCTGGGTGCCTCAGCCAGACGCACGTTTCTCGGAATGATGGTCTTGTAGATTTTCTGATCAAGATTTGCCTTCACATTTTCCACTACCTGAAGAGAAAGATTCGTTCTCGCATCGTACATCGTGAAAACCACGCCCTCAATCTCAAGATTCGGATTCAGCCGGTCTCTCACCAGCTCCACGGTGTTCATCAGCTGAGAAAGTCCTTCCAGCGCATAATACTCACACTGGATTGGCACCAGCACCGTATCTGCCGCGCACATCGCGTTGATGGTCAGTGTGTTTAAAGACGGCGGACAGTCGATGATGATGAAATCGTAATCCGCTCTCACCTGGTCCACAGCCTTCTTCAAAATGAACTCTTTCTCCTCAAAACCGGTGAGCTCGATCTCTGCTGCTGCCAGATTGATATTGGAAGAAATGATGTCCAAATTTTCAAAAACTTCTTTCTGGATGCACTCTTCGATCGTAGTCTCTCCGATCAGTAATTCATAAACAGTGTTTTCCACCTCATTTTTTTCTACGCCCAGACCGCTGCTGGTATTTCCCTGGGGATCTGTATCAATAACCAGAATTTTCTTGCCGAGATCTGCAAGAGATGCGGACAAATTGATCGCCGTGGTCGTCTTGCCGACTCCACCCTTCTGATTCGCGATTACGATTGTTCTTCCCATATCTATGTATATTCCCCTTTCTCCTATGACTCGTGTTTCTTATTATAACACTTGCCATTCAATTGTCTACTGGAAATCTTCCTTTATGTTTCACGTGAAACATCTTTTTGTAAAACATCATTCTTGTTTTCACTCCTGCAATGTTTCATGTGAAACATTTTACTTTTTTGCCTTTTTCTCCAGCTCTTCCACTTCTTCCAGCATTTTCCGGAAATTTTCCTGTTTTTTTTCCAGCTGCTGCTCCTCTTCTTCCAGCTTTCGAAGTTCTTCTTTCAGAATCATATTGTTTTTCTGAAGATCTGCCAGCTGTTCTCTTAAGGAACCTTCGCTCCTTCTCGGTGAAAAATATTCCATATCGAATTCTTTTTTCGACTGGATTCTCGCAATCTTTTTATCTATCGTTTCTTTTTCAAGACGCTGCTCTTCTATCTCCGCTGTATTGGCTTTTCTCTGCTCTTCTATCTCATGAAGAACGCTCTTCAAATATTCCCGAACCATCATGGTCTCCTCTCCAAACTGCTACAATACAGTTCAAAAGGTCAGATGCCTTCTCCTGCAAGCAGAAAAGGCATCCGACTTTTTAAACCTATTGTAGCAGATTTTTTTATCCTACGCAATCCAGGTGAGAAAAACATTGTATCAAAGATGGTTTTGGATTATAATAAAGGCAGATTTACGCATGCCCAAATACCAGTAACTATTCATTTTTTTCATACTTTTAAAAGGAGTCGCTGTTATGAAGCATAAATTTAGAAACGCAATAATTTTGACCTCCGTCTGTGTTGGATCTCTTCATATAATCAACCAGCTTATTTCCACCGCTGCTACGGTGAAGAACCTGCTCCCAGTCCGTCCCGGAAAATTTTTCGACTGGAGACATGGAAGGGTTTATTATCGGAAATTTGGTTCCGGAAAACCGCTTCTTCTGATTCACGACCTGGATCCCTCCTCTTCCGCCTATGAATGGAATCAGCTGGAGCAGCAGCTGGCCAAGAACTTCACAGTCTATTCCATCGATCTCCCCGGCTGCGGAAGATCTGACAAGCCGAACATGATCTACACCAACTACTTCTATGTGCAGCTTCTCAATGACTTCACGGAAAAAGTCATCAAGAGAAAAACCAGCGTGGCTGCCACCGGTCTCTCCGGTTCCTTTGTGATCATGGCTGCCAACAACAACGAAAATCTCTTTGACAAGATCTTCCTCATCAACCCGAAGAGCATCAACGCCCTGAATCAGATCCCCAATCCGAAGTCCCGGATCGCGAAGCTTCTGATCAACTGTCCCGTACTGGGAACCACGCTTTACTACATTCTGATGAACCGTACGAACGTGGAATACAATTTCACCGAAACCTATTTCCACAATCCTTTCCAGCTCTCCCGACGGACCGTGGACATCTACCATGAATGTGCCCACCGGAAAGGAAACGGCGGAAAATATCTGCTGTCCAGCATCAAGGGTAACTTTGTAAATATTGATATTTCCCACGCCCTGAAAAATCTGGACAACAGCATCTACATTATCGGCGGAGCTTCCATTCCCGGCATCAACAGCATTATTCATGGCTATGAAACTCTGAATCCTGCCATCGAGAGCGCCCTCGTGGAAAAAGCTGCTTACCTTCCTCAGCTGGAATGCCCGGAAGCATTCTACCAGACCATGAAAGTCTTCTTCTGATTTTCTTTGTAAAAAAGGCTGCCGCCCGCAAACTCTTGCCTGGGCGACAGCCTCTTTTTTTTCTCCGTGCGGAGCTTATTTAATTGGCTCCTTGGAAGGCGTCCCTGCCTTCCGCGGATATTTCTTCGGCGTCTCTTTCACTTTTTCAATCACCACCAGCGTACGGTCAATATCTGTACCTGGAAGCTCAAACCGTACGGTATCCCTGTACTCTCCTCCCAGCACTTTGATGGCCCTGGAAGCCTCTGAAAGCTCCGTATCGACGCTTCCGGACTTGTAGGGGACAAACATACCGCCTGTCTTCACAAAGGGCATGCAATACTCGCTGAGAGACGACAGATTGGCCACGGCCCGGGACACCACGAGGTCAAAGCCTTCCCTGTATTCCTTCTGTTTCGCAATATCCTCGGCTCTTCCGTGAATCGCCGTGATCCCCGTAAGCCCCAGATTTTCAATGACCGCATTGAGAAATTTCACTCTTTTATTCAGAGAGTCCAGGAGCACTACCTCAAGCTCCGGATAAACGATCTTTAAGGGGATTCCCGGAAAACCGGCTCCCGTTCCAACATCCAGAAGCCGCTTCTCTCCTTCCATAGAAACTGCCTTTCCAAGGGCGCAGCTGTCCACAAAATGCTTACTCAAAACCTCCTCAAACTCCGTGATAGCCGTCAGGTTCATGACCTCGTTCCACTCGATGAGGAGCTTATAATACTCCAAAAACTGCTCCGTCTGCTTCTCTGTAAGAAAGATCCCAAAATCCTTACAGCCTTCTGTCAAAATCTTTGTATCCGCCATTCTTCACCTGTTTCCTTTCTATTCTCTGCTGACTGAAGTGTTTTCAGCCCCATACAGCCCTTCTTGCTCCTTACCCTCTGTGACTTTCCAGATATACCAGCAGAACCGAGATATCCGCCGGTGAAACGCCGGAAATTCTGGATGCCTGTCCGATGGAAGTCGGCTCATACTCTTTTAACTTCTGCTTGGCCTCCAGTCTCAAACTATAGACATCATCATAATCAATATCCTTCGGAATCTTCTTCGTCTCCAGCTTCTTAAACTGCTCTACCTGCCGTTTCTGCCGCTGAATATAGCCCTCATACTTGATCTCAATATTCACTTGCTCCTGAACATCCGCCCGAAGCTCTGGCCGGTTCTCGTCGATCTCCGCGAGCTCCTCATAGCTCAATTCCGGCCGCCGGATCAGCTCTCCCAGAGTCGTTCCTGATTTTAAAGGCGTGCTTCCGTGTTTCTCCAGAAAAGCCTGCACCTTCTCGTTGGCGCCGATATTCGTGTGCTCGACCCGCTTGATCTCCTCTTCGATCTCCTTCTCTTTTCTGAGAAGGGCCTGGTACCGTTCCTCGGAGATCAGTCCTACCTCATAGCCCTTCTTCGTCAGCCGGAGATCCGCATTATCCTGCCGTAACAGCAGCCGGTATTCTGCTCGCGAGGTCATCATACGGTAGGGCTCCCGGTTCTCCTTCGTCACCAGATCATCGATCAGAACACCGATATAGCACTCGGAACGATCCAGAATCAACGGCTCTCTTCCCAGCACCTTCATGGCCGCATTGATGCCTGCCACCAGTCCCTGGGCTGCTGCCTCCTCGTACCCGGAGCTTCCATTGAACTGGCCGCCGCTGAAGAGTCCCGGGAGCTTCTTGAACTCCAGAGAGGAATCCAGCTCTTTGGGATTGATACAGTCATATTCAATCGCATAAGCGTTCCGTACGATGACCGCATGCTCCAACCCTGCCACCGTACGGTACATGGCGTACTGCACATCCTCCGGAAGAGAGCTCGACATACCACCCACATACATCTCATTGGTGTTCAGTCCCTCGGGCTCGATGAAGACCTGATGCCTGTTTTTATCCGCAAAGCGTACCACTTTATCCTCGATCGACGGACAGTATCTGGGGCCTGTTCCCTCGATCATGCCGGAATACAGCGGAGAACGATCGAGATTTTCCCTGATAATTTCATGGGTTTTCTCATTGGTATAGGTCAGCCAGCAGGAGGCCTGATCGATCTGCACGCTCTCCGGGTCTGTGGTAAATGAAAAGGGCACTACTCTCTCATCGCCGAACTGCTCTTCCATCTTGGAAAAATCAATGGAACGTTTGTCGATTCTGGCCGGAGTTCCGGTCTTAAACCGTCGCATCTCGATGCCGTGAGCCTTCAGGGAATCCGTGAGATAGTTCGCTGCCTGCAGGCCGTTGGGTCCCGTGTAGGTGCTCACATCTCCATAGATGCATCTGGCTCTCAGGTAGGTTCCTGTACACAGTATACAAGTTTTACAATTGTATACTGCGCCGGAATAGGTCTTTACCCCTGTTAATTTTCCATCCTCATCTGTCAAAATCTCCGTCACTTCCTGCTGCCGGATTGTCAGATTTTCCGTGTTCTCCAGAACCTTCCTCATCTCTTTGCTGTACTCGGCCTTATCCGCCTGGGCTCTTAAAGAGTGAACAGCCGGTCCTTTCGACTGATTCAGCATCTTCGACTGAATAAAGGTTTTATCAATGTTCTTGCCCATTTCTCCGCCCAGCGCATCCAGCTCTCTCACCAGATGGCCTTTGGAGGTTCCGCCGATATTCGGGTTGCAGGGCATCATCGCAATGCTCTCCACGCTCACTGTGAAAAGCTGCGTTTTAAGCCCCAGCCTTGCACAAGCCAGCGCCGCCTCACAGCCTGCATGGCCTGCTCCCACTACTACTACATCTACATTTTCCGTGATTGTATTCATAATACAATTTTCCTTTCATTTTGTATACAATGTGCAATATCTCTCAATTTTGTCATTTTTTGCCAGAAAGAAGATCCCGTTTCCACTCCGTACGGAACCAGGATCTTCCCTTCTTTTTTACTATTATTTATGCGATTTTTCAAGAGGTTTCTGCAGGTTTTATTTTCCCGTACAGAACTTGCTGAAGATCTCGTTTACCAGGTCTTCCCCGAGGCTCTCGCCAAGGATCCTTCCCAGGGCCTCGTAGGCGCTCATAAGGTCGATAGAGAAGAAATCCTCAGGCATACCCGCCTCAATGCTTTCTCCTACCTGTATGAGGCTTCTGTGGGCTTCCAGGAGGGCCTGTTTCTGTCTCGCGTTGGTGATATAGACCTGATCATTGAAGGAGAGCTCTCCGCCGAAGAACATCTCCTTCACCTTCTCTGAGAGCCGTTCAAGCCCTTTGTTTTCCAGGGCGGAAATCGGGATGATCTCCGTCTTGTCCACACCGGCCTCACGAAGCTTTTCCACAAGGCTCTCCTCTGTGGTCACAGCCTCAAGGTCCGTCTTATTTAAGAGCACCACGGCCTTCTTCTCCTTCAAAAGCTCCATGATCTCCTGATCATTCTCATCCAGCCTGGTGGAGGAATCCGCCACATAAAGGATTAGGTCTGCGTCCCGCACCGATTCCCGGCTTCGTTTCACGCCGATCTTTTCCACCACGTCCTCGGTCTGACGGATGCCGGCCGTATCCACCAGCACCAGCGTCACGCCTCCTAAGTTTACCTTCTCCTCCAGCGTATCCCGGGTGGTTCCCGCGATATCCGTCACGATGGCCCGCTCCTCTCCCGTGAGCACGTTTAAGAGGGAGGATTTTCCCGCGTTGGGTTTTCCAAGGATTACGGTCCGGATGCCCTCGGTCATAATCTTTCCGTCCTCGGAATTTCTAAGAAGCGTCTCCACCTCTTTTTTCCAGCCCTCGTTCTTTTCACCCAGCTCTTCCGGATAGCCCTCAAGAGAAATATGCTCCGGGTCATCCAGGGCAGACTCGATGTGGGCGATCTCATAAAGGATACCGGCTCTCAGAGCCTTTATACGCTCCTGTACCGCCCCTTTCAGCTGTTTGACGGAACTCCTTAAGGCATACTCATTCTGGGCCTCTATAACGTCCATAACGGCCTCAGCCTGGGATAGATCAATCCGGCCATTCAGAAAAGCCCGCTTGGTAAATTCTCCGGGCTCTGCTGCCCTGACTCCATGCTTCAATACAGTCTCCAAAACCCTTCTCACGGCAAAGACGCCGCCGTGGCAGTTGATCTCCACGGTATCCTCCGCCGTGTAGCTTCTGGGCCCTCTAAGAAGCATTACCAGCACCTCATCGATGACCTCCTCTCCATCCACGATAAAGCCGTAATGGATCGTGTGGGAAGGCTGTTCGGAAAGCTTCTTTTTCTTCTTTGTACCGGAATCGTAGATCTGATCCGCTATGTCAAAAGCCTCGGCTCCGCTGATTCTCACAATGCCGATCCCCGCCGGGCTCATGGCCGTGGAGACCGCAGCTATCGTATCACTGTTCATATGAACCTCCTTAAAAAAAGAAGGAGATGCGATTCACATCCCCTTCTCATCTGGCGGCAGCTCTTATCTCTCTCTGCCGTTATTGTTATTATTTTTCAGTGTGACTACCACCTTACGGTAGGGTTCTTCACCCTCGCTGTGAGTGGCCACATAAGGATTGTTCTGCAGTGCAGAATGAATGATCCTTCTCTCATACGGATTCATGGGCTCCAGGAATACCGGCTTTCTGGTGCGTCTCACCTTGGAAGCAATGTTCCTTGCAAGGTTCTCCAGAGTTTCTTTTCTCCGTCTGCGGTAGTCCTCAGTGTCTACTTTTACGCGGACATAGGGACCGTTTCCTTTGTTTACCACAAGGCTGGTCAGATACTGAACGGAATCCAGGGTCTGTCCTCTTTTTCCGATCAGCACACCCATCTCGTCACCGTTGAGATCAATGTTCAAGGTGCCTTCCTCATCAAAGGAGGCCTTGATCTCTACCTGCATATTCATGGCGTTTAAGGTTCCCTTCAGGAAATCCTCCGCTCTCTTGATGGCTGCCTCTTTATCCAGCGGAGCCTTCGCCGGTCTCTCTGCTGCCGGCTCTTTTGCCGGTGCTGCTTCCCTGCGGACAGGCTCTTTTACTGCTTTGACTTCTTCCCGTACGGGCTCCTTCACAGGAGCTTTCGGTGCGGGCTTCGGAGCCGGTTTCTCTGCTTTTTTCACCGGTGTCTCCACCACTTCCTCAAAGTTTTCTTCGGGAGCTTCTTCTTTCTTGCGGGCCATAATGACTGCGGGTCTGCTTCCGAAGCCTAAGAAGCCGGTGCTTCCTTTTTCGACTACTTCATACTCGATATTATCACTGCTTGTGCCTAACTGAATGGAAGCTTCTGTGATCGCATCATCCACCGTTTTGGCTGAGATTCTGATGTATTCCATAGTACCCCTCCTGTTTTTGCTTACCTCTTATTTCTTCTTTCCGGTTTTCTCGTTATACTGCTCTACCATACGGGCTTTTGCCGCGATGCTTCCCGGTTTTGCCGCGTGGTTTTTGTAGTATTCCGTGGATTTCTCCATCTGTTTCTGCCGGGCTTCCTCTTTCTGCTTCTGAACCTTCTCATCCTCTTCCGGATCTGCCTGTTTGGAAGCTGCCATCATGGCCTGCTTGGAGATCGTCTGAGGCGGAAGTCCCATCTTTTTACGCTTCTCGTTGTTTTTCTCCACGTTCTTCTGGATCATCTCATCCAGGTCGATCTTGTCGATCTGTTTGTTTACGATGATCTGCTGAATCATACGCACAACGGCGCTGGCTACCCAGTAGATACCAAGACCGGTGGGCAGGGTGAAACAGAATACAACGGACATCAGCGGCATAACATTGTTCATCATCTTCATGGAAGCTTCCATGGTTCCACCCTCGGAGTTGTTAGAAGGCGTTGTTGCTGCGGTGGAAAGCTTCACGCTGAACCACTGGGTCAGACCGGAAAGGATCGGGATCAGAAGAGCTCCGATCACGAGAAGAATGGCTCCGCTCTCCAGGCCGCTTCTGATGATATTTAACGGAGAATCCGCAATATTCAGGCCCAGGAAATAGTTCATGCGGTCCATCTCGCCCTGTGTCTTTGTTATCAGATCAGAGAAATCCGGAAACTTCTCTGCGAGGGTTTCCCAGTCTGCAGGTTTGCATTTGTAAAGCGTATCTACAATAGAATTGGCTGCATAGCCTAATTTCTCAAAGTTAATGTTGTTTACTTTTGCGATCTCTGAAAGGACTTCCTGGCTTCCGCTTGTTGCGAGGATCTTCTCAACCAGCGGCATAAAAGCGTTCTTTACGCTGCCTACATACGCGGGCACATTCCAGATAACACGGTACAAAGCGAACAGAATCGGCAGCTGTATCAACATCTGAACACAGCTTCCTGTGGGGGATACGCCGTATTTTGCGTATACTTCCTTGGTTTCCTCGTTCATCTTCATCATGGAAGCCTGGTCCTGCTTGCCCTTGTATTTCTTCTGGATCTTCTGCAGTTCCGGATTCATTTTCGCGGAAAGCTTGGAGAACTTCTGCTGCTTGTATGTCAGCGGAGTCATGACTCCATAGATAATGATCGTGAACAGAATGATACATAAACCGATATTTTCCACATGGAAAACGCTGCTCAGAAAGATAAAGATGGCATTCATGATGAAGCCGAGCAGGGTGGCTACCGGTCCAATAATGAACGTATTGGTCTTGGTTATTAACATGCTTTTCCTCCTGGATGTTACAGCTGTCCCGGCTCCCCTCGCCCCGCAGCTGCGCTACTCTTGATTTTCGTCTTCCTGGTAAAGCGGATAAAAAACCGCTCAGGGAACAGGATCATACCCTCCGTGAGAAAAGGGATTACACCTTAAGATACGCCACACGGCCAGAAGGGAACCCTTCAGAGCGCCGTATTTCTCGATCGCTTCCAGCCCATACTGGGAACAGGTGGGATAATACGGACATTTGGTACTCTTTAACGGGGAAAGGTATTTTCTATATAATTTAATCATTCCGATTAAGATTTTTTTCATCTTTATTCTCCGACGAAAGCTCCTGAACCAGGTTCTGAAGCTTCATTAGATGCAGAAGCGCACTCTCGATTTCCCGATAGCTTCTGCCCTTTGCCAGTGGTCTTACCACAACCACCAGATCATATCCAGGTTTTAGTGATTTTTCATTCAGACGATAACTCTCTCTAATTAAACGACACATATGATGGCGAACGACACTGTTCCCCACCTTTTTACTGACAGAAATCCCGATGCGGTTTTTTGACAAGCCATTTTCCAGCCGGTACAACACCAGATAGCGGTTGGCCCTGGAATCTGCTGCCCGGTAAACTCTCTGAAAATCCTGATTTTTCTTCAATGACTCTGAAAATATCATAAAAACTCCATACGTTTCTATTAAAGAGAAGAAAAGGCCACAAATATGCGGCCTATGCTGACAATACTTTTCTTCCTTTTGCTCTTCTGGCAGCAAGAACTTTTCTGCCGTTTGCTGTGCTCATTCTTGCTCTGAATCCGTGAACTTTCGCTCTGGATCTTTTTTTCGGCTGAAATGTCATTTTCATAAGTTTTGGCACCTCCTTCTTCTATCCCACCATCCTTGTCCGAAACTCCGAAATCGCTTTCCCTCTCCCGGAAAGACAAAAAATAGCAGCCAATCTAAAACATCATTTCCCATTATATTCATAAAAAACAAGAAAGTCAAGGAGTTTTTTGGCGGGCCTTTTCCCGCGTTCTCCTGCAATATAATAAGAAGAAACTCTGCTTTTTCCGCCAGATTTTCTTATTTTTGTGCATATGTGGAAAATTTTCTTTTTTTACCATAATTCACATGTCATCCCCAGCTCATCCACGGCCAATCCACAAGTTATCCACATATTGGGGATAACTTGTGCATAACTCATGAATAACCTGTGGAAAGCGTCTCCATCATCCACATAGTCGCCAAAAATGTCTGATTTTTACGCCATTTTTCACTGTGAACAAATATTTTTCTCTTTTTCACAAGAATTAAGCATTGATAATTTTACCGTTTTAGTTTAAAATTGTTGAGTATAGTGGGATGATTTTTTTATGCTCGTCCCGTACGGACATACACCATACGGTCTTTTTTATGATTGTGGAGGACTCCATAGTCTTTTTTTCGTATGCTTATAACCAATGTAAGGAGTTATCTGAATGGACATCATCAAAGAAAAATGGGAGGAAATTCTATATACCGTAAAGCTGGAGCATGAACTTACGGACGTATCTTTCGATACCTGGCTCAAACCGCTGAAAGTACATAGCTTCGAGAAAAACGGATCAGCCAATACGTTGTATATTCTGATCCCGGCTGAACAGCAGCCTGCTTTCGGTTATATTAAGAAGAAATACGCCCTTCCGCTTCGGGTTGCCATCGCGGAAATCACCGGTCTGGACTGTTCGCTGGAGTTTATCCTCCCCGAAGAAGCCCAGAAACTGGAGGCAAAAAAGGCAACTGTTACTTCTAATCTGAACGAATGCATTGAAAAGGCCAACTTAAATCCGAAGTATACTTTCGATACCTTCGTGGTCGGCAGCAACAACAATTTTGCCCACGCCGCATCCCTCGCGGTGGCCGAATCTCCGGGAGAAATGTACAATCCTCTCTTTATTTACGGAGGCGTTGGTCTGGGAAAAACCCACCTCATGCATTCCATCGCGCATTTTATATTAGAAAGAAATCCGGAAACCAAGGTGCTTTATGTGACCAGTGAATCTTTTACGAATGAGCTGATCGAGGCCATCCGTAACAACAACAACACTGCAACTGCCCGTTTTCGCGAGAAATACCGCAATATTGACGTACTTCTTATTGATGATATCCAGTTCATTATAGGAAAAGAATCCACCCAGGAAGAATTTTTCCATACTTTTAATGATCTGCACAGCAATAAAAAGCAGATCATTATTTCTTCGGATAAACCCCCCAAAGAAATGCAGACTCTGGAAGGACGTCTCCGCTCCCGCTTCGAATGGGGCCTGATCGCGGACATCTCCTCTCCCGACTACGAAACCCGTATGGCAATTCTCCGGAAAAAAGAAGAACTTGACGGCTATCAGGTAAATGACGAAGTCATCAAATACATCGCCACCAATATCAAATCAAATATCCGTGAGCTGGAGGGAGCCCTCAATAAACTGATGGCCTGCAGCCGCCTGGAAAAAAAGGAAATCACAATTGAAATGGCGGAACAGGAACTCCGCGATATCATCTCTCCGGACGAAAAACGGGAGGTCACTCCGGAGCTCATCATCAATACGGTGGCGGAGCACTTCGGAATCCGTCCGGAAGACATCAAAGGAAAGAAACGAAATTCCGAGATTGTCTTTCCCAGACAGATTGCCATGTATCTCTGCAGGGAGATCATCGGTATCCCCTTAAAGTCCATCGGAACCATAATGGGGAAAAAAGACCACACCACAGTTATCCACGCCTGCAACACCATCGTCGCCGACATGGAAAAATCCGAATCCACACGCAATACCGTAGAGATTATCAAGAAGAAAATCACACCGAACTGACAGTCATCCACAGGCTTCGTACGAAAGTTCCACAAAAGTATTCCACAGCCGGAACCCTTGATTTTACTGGCTTTCGTACGGTTATTCACAAATTCACAGCCCCTAAGAATATGACTACGGATTTTCTATAAAAAATATATTCAAAGCCTTTTTCGGCCAAAAGGAGTACACACCTATGAAAATTATCTGTTCCAAAACGAGTCTGTTAAAGGGTGTAAACACCGTACTGAAAGCGGTACCCTCCAAAACGACCATGCCGATCCTGGAATGCATCCTCATCGATGCGACTCTCGGAAAAATTAAATTCACAGCCAATGATATGGAACTTGGAATCGAAACCACCGTTGACGGTTCCATTCAGGAAAAAGGTATCGTAGCTCTGGATGCGAAGATCTTTTCTGAAATCGTACGAAAACTTCCTGAAAATGAAGTTACCATCGAGACCGATGCCAAACTGAACACCACGATCACCTGTGAAAAAGCAAAATTTAATATTCCGGGCCAGTCCGGCGATGATTTCACCGGTCTTCCCGCTGTTGAAAAAAATGAAAGCATCACTCTCACCCAGTTCACACTGAAGGAAGTGATCCGTCAGACCATCTTTTCCATTGCAGCCAATGAGAATAATAAAATGATGACTGGTGAACTTTTTGAAGTAAACGGAAGTTTACTAAAAGTGGTTTCCCTGGACGGACACCGTATTTCTATTAGAAAAGTCGAATTAAAAGAGAATTTTGGAAACATCAAAGTTGTCGTTCCTGGAAAGACACTCACCGAAGTGAGCAAAATTTTATCCGGCGAAACCGACGACGATGTCCGTATTTTCTTTACAACCAACCATATCGTATTTGAATTTGAGGAGACCATCGTGGTTTCCCGCCTGATCGAGGGAGAATATTTCCGTATCGATCAGATGCTTTCCAGCGATTATGAGACGAAGATCACGGTAAATAAGAGAGAGCTTCTAAGCTGTATCGACCGTGCGACGCTGCTGGTGAAAGAAGGAGACAAAAAACCCATCATCATTCATATCACCGATGGTTCAATGGAACTTAAGATCAATTCTCAGATCGGTTCCATGAAAGAGGATATCGATATTGAGAAAGAGGGTAAGGATATTCTCATCGGTTTCAACCCCCGGTTCCTGATGGATGCCTTGAGAGTCATCGACGACGAGACCGTGGATATTTATCTGGTAAATCCGAAGGCTCCCTGCTTTATCCGGGACGACAAGGAAACTTACACCTATCTCATTCTGCCGGTGAACTTTACGGCTTAAGGAAGGAAACTTATGGAAACAATTACAATCAAAGATGAATTTATCAAACTGGGACAGGCCCTGAAGCTGGCCGGTCTCTGCGAATCCGGCGTGGACGCCAAGTTCGCCGTACAGGAAGGCCACGTTCTGGTCAACGGCGTGACGGAGACCCAGCGAGGAAAGAAACTCCATCCGGGAGACACCTTTACCTACGAAGGAAAGACGGTAACGGTTCTGGAAAAAAAGTAAGGCTGGTGCCGAATGGTAATCGAATCGATCAAACTGGAAAATTTTAGAAATTATGAGACGCTGGAGCTTACGCTGGATCCCGGCACCAATATTTTTTACGGGGAAAATGCCCAGGGAAAGACAAATATCCTGGAGTCGGTCTATCTCTGCGGGACCACCAAGTCCCACAAAGGAAGCAAGGACCGGGAGATGATCCGTTTTGACCAGGAGGAAGCGCACATCCGCATGAAGCTTGACCGGGACGGAAGCTCCTACAGCATCGACATGCATCTCAAGAAAAACAGGCCCAAGGGAATTGCCATCAACGGCGTGCCCATACGGAAGGCGGGAGAACTTCTGGGTCTGGGAAACTTTGTATTTTTTTCTCCGGAAGATCTGAATATCATCAAAAGCGGACCGGGAGAGCGGCGGCGTTTCATGGATCTGGAGCTCTGCCAGCTCTCGAAGGTCTATCTTTTCCAGCTGTCCAATTACAACAAGATCCTGAATCAGCGGAACAAGCTGCTCAAGGAGATCACGTTCCGCCCGGAATACCTGGATACGCTGGACGTCTGGGACCGCCAGCTCGTTCAGTACGGGGAACGGGTCATCCGGGAGAGGGAAAAATTTGTCGGCCGTTTAAACGAGATCATAGGCGGAATCCATCAGCGCCTTTCCGGAGGACGGGAGACTCTGGTGATCCATTATGAGAAAAATGTGGAGCCGGAAGAGTTTGAAGCAAGGCTTACGGCCAACCGGGACCGGGATCTGAAGCTCCGTACGACCCAGGTGGGACCCCACAGGGATGATCTCTGCTTCGATATCGGCGGTATGGATATCCGGAAATTCGGTTCCCAGGGGCAGCAGCGTACGGCAGCGCTTTCTCTGAAGCTTTCCGAGATCGAGCTGGTGAAGCAGGAAATCAAGGATACGCCGGTGCTTCTTCTGGACGACGTGCTCTCGGAGCTTGACAGCAGCAGGCAGAAATATCTTCTGGACGGCATTCATGATATACAGACACTGATCACCTGTACGGGACTCGATGAGTTTGTCGAGAACCGTTTTGAGATAAATAAAGTATTTCGGGTAAGCGATGGAGTAGTAACTTAAGGAGGTTAGAAAATGGGTACAGAACAACAAAATGCAGAATATGGCGCAGACCAGATCCAGATCCTGGAGGGTCTGGAGGCAGTCCGCAAACGACCGGGAATGTACATCGGAAGCACTTCCGTACGGGGACTCCATCATCTGGTATATGAGATCGTGGACAATGCGGTGGATGAGGCTCTGGCCGGTTTCTGTACGGAAATACAGGTCATCATCAACAAGGGAAACAGCATCACGGTCATCGATAACGGCCGCGGTATCCCCGTAGGCATCAACCATAAATCCGGCCTTCCGGCTGTCGAGGTCGTCTTTACGATCCTTCATGCCGGCGGAAAATTCGGCGGTGGCGGATACAAGGTGTCCGGCGGACTTCACGGCGTAGGAGCCTCTGTCGTAAATGCGCTTTCCACCTGGCTGGAGGTTCGGATCTGCCATGAAGGAAAGATTTACCAGCAGCGCTATGAGCGGGGCAAAGTCTGCTATCCCTTAAAGGTCGTGGGCGACTGCCCGGTGGAGAAGACCGGAACGCGGGTGGATTTCCAGCCGGATCCGGAGATTTTTGAAGAGACAGAATATGATTTTGACACCCTGAAGCACCGTCTCCGGGAGATGGCTTTCCTCACCAAGGGAATCCGTATCATCCTGAGGGACGACAGGGAAGATGAGCCCGTACAGAAGGTGTTCCACTATGAGGGCGGTATCAAGGAGTTTGTGAGCTACTTAAACCGCGGAAAGACCCCCCTTTATCCGGAGATCGTCTACTGTGAGGGAAACAGGGACGGCGTTTCTGTGGAGGTTGCCCTTCAGCACAACGACGGTTACAACGAGGGTGTTTACAGCTTTGTAAACAACATCACCACCCCGGAGGGCGGAACACATCTTACCGGTTTCCGTAACGCCCTGACAAAGACTTTTAACGCCTATGCCAAGGCCAATAAGCTCATCAAAGAGTCTGACAGCCTTTCCGGCGAGGATATCCGTGAGGGTCTGACTGCTATCGTCAGCGTCAAGCTCGAGGAGCCCCAGTTTGAGGGTCAGACCAAGCAGAAGCTTGGAAACAGCGAAGCGCGCGGAGCCGTTGACAACCTGGTGACAGAGCAGCTCACGATTTATCTGGAGCAGCATCCGCAGGTGGCAAAGATCGTCCTGGAGAAATCTATCATGGCCCAGCGTGCCCGGGAGGCAGCGCGGAAGGCCAGAGAGCTCACCCGGAGAAAATCTGCCCTGGACGGCATGGCGCTTCCAGGAAAACTGGCTGACTGTACGGACAAAGATCCGAAAAACTGTGAGATCTACATCGTAGAGGGAGACTCTGCAGGTGGCTCTGCGAAGACTGCGAGAAGCCGTGCGACCCAGGCGATACTTCCTCTTCGCGGAAAGATCCTGAACGTGGAGAAGGCAAGACTCGACCGGATTTACGGAAATGCGGAAATCAAAGCGATGATCACTGCCTTCGGAACTGGTATTCATGAGGATTTCGATATCAGCAAGCTTCGTTATGACCGCATCATCATCATGACCGATGCCGACGTGGACGGCGCCCATATCAGCACCCTGCTGCTGACCTTCCTTTACCGGTTCATGCCGGAGCTGATCCGCCAGGGCCATGTGTATCTGGCACAGCCGCCCCTTTATAAGCTTGAGAAAAACAAAAAAGTCTGGTATGCCTACAGCGATGAGGAGCTCGCGAAGATCCTGAACGAGGTGGGCCGTGACCAGAACAACAAGATCCAGCGTTACAAAGGACTGGGAGAGATGGACCCTGAGCAGCTCTGGGAGACTACCATGGACCCCGAGCGCAGGATCCTCCTTCGTGTGAACATGGATGACGAGGCCTCCTCCGAGCTGGATGTGACTTTCACCACCCTGATGGGAGATCAGGTAGAGCCCAGAAGAGAGTTCATCGAGGAAAACGCGAAATTTGTAGAAAATCTTGACATTTAGGAGGAGAAACCGTGGAAGACAATATTTTTGACAAGGTCCATGAAAGAGACCTGAAAAAGACCATGGAGAAGTTCTATATCGATTACGCCATGAGTGTAATCGCTTCCAGGGCTCTTCCGGATGTGCGGGACGGCTTAAAGCCCGTACAGAGACGAGTACTGTACTCCATGATCGAGCTGAACAACGGACCCGATAAGCCCCATCGTAAGTGTGCGCGTATCGTCGGCGATACCATGGGTAAATATCACCCCCATGGTGACAGTTCCATTTATGGAGCCCTGGTAAATATGGCCCAGGAATGGTCCACCCGTTATCCGCTGGTAGACGGCCATGGAAACTTCGGTTCCGTGGACGGCGACGGCGCAGCAGCCATGCGATACACTGAGGCGAGACTGAGCAGGATCTCCATGGAGATGCTGGCTGATATCAACAAAGACACCGTTGATTTCCAGCCGAACTTCGATGAGACTGAGAAAGAGCCCACAGTACTGCCGAGCCGGATTCCGAACCTTCTGGTAAACGGAACCACCGGTATCGCTGTCGGCATGGCGACCAATATCCCGCCCCACAACCTTCGCGAGGTGGTTTCCGCTGTCGTGAAGATCATCGACAACCGGATTCTGGAGAACCGGGAGACGGAGATCGAGGAGATCTTAAAGATCATCAAAGGACCGGATTTCCCCACAGGAGCCATAATTCTCGGAACCAAAGGCATCGAGGAAGCCTACCGTACGGGCCGCGGAAAGATCCGTGTGCGGGCGGTGACTGAGATCGAGTCCATGCCCAACGGCAAGAGCCGGATTCTGGTGCATGAGCTTCCCTACATGGTAAATAAGGCCCGGCTCATTGAGAAGATCGCCGAGCTGGTCCGCGACAAGAAAATCGACGGCATCACCGGTATCACCGATGAATCCAGCCGTGAAGGTATGCGGATCAATATCGAGCTCCGCCGCGACGCCAACGCGAACGTGGTGTTAAACCAGCTCTTTAAACATACCCAGCTTCAGGATACTTACGGCGTGATCATGCTGGCCCTGGTAGGCACCGAGCCCACCCGGATGCAGCCAAAGGTTATGAATATTCTGGAGATTCTGCAGCATTACATCCGTCATCAGGAGGATGTAGTCACCAGACGGACGAAATATGATCTGAACAAGGCAGAGGAGAGAGCCCACATTTTACAGGGACTGCTCATTGCCCTTGACAATATCGATGAGGTTATTAAGATCATCCGCGGTTCCGCCAATACTCAGGCGGCGAAAGCGGCTTTGATGGAGCGCTTTGCTCTCTCTGATGCCCAGGCCCAGGCTATCGTGGATATGCGTCTCCGTACGCTGACCGGTCTGGAACGGGAGAAGCTGGAAAACGAATACGCCGAGCTCATGAAGCGCATCGGCGAGTTGAAAGCGATCCTGGCAGACGAGAACCTGCTGCTCGGCGTAATCCGCAAGGAGATCTCCGAGATTGCTGACAAGTACGGCGACGAGAGAAGAACCTCTATCGGTTTTGACGAGTTTGATATTTCCACCGAGGATCTGATCCCTGATGAGAACGTGGTGATCGCCATGACCAAACTTGGCTACATCAAGCGTATGACCGTGGACAACTTCAAGAGCCAGAACCGCGGCGGAAAAGGCATCAAGGGCATGCAGACTTTGGAGGATGACTATATCACTGAGCTTCTCATGATGAATACCCACAGTTATATCATGTTCTTTACGAACACCGGCCGGGTATACCGTCTCAAGGGCTATGAGATCCCGGAGGCCAGCCGTACGGCAAGGGGTACCGCTATTGTGAACCTCTTGCAGCTCGCCGCAGATGAGAAGATCACGGCCACGATTTCCATCAAGGAATTTACCGAGGGTCAGTATCTCTTCATGGCGACCAGGAAGGGTATCGTGAAAAAGACTCCGGTGACGGATTATGTCAATGTGAGAAAAGGCGGCCTGGCAGCCATGACCCTTCGCGAGGACGACGAGCTCATCGAGGTAAAACGCACGAACGATGAGAAAGATATTTTCCTCGTGACCAAGTATGGCATGTGTATCCGTTTCCACGAGACCGATGTGAGAAGCACCGGACGTGTCTCCATGGGCGTCATCGGTATGACCCTTTCCGACGGAGACGAAGTTGTGGGCATGCAGCTTGACACCCAGGGTAAATATCTCCTGACCGTATCGGAAAAAGGTATGGGCAAACTGACCGACCTCAACGAGTTTACCGCGCAGATCCGCGGCGGTAAGGGCGTGAAGTGCTACAAGATCATGGAGAAGACCGGAAATGTGGTGGGCGTAAAGATCCTTAACAAAGAAAATGAGATCCTGCTCATCAATACCGAGGGAATCGTGATCCGCATCGCCTGCGAGGACATTTCCATTCTGGGACGAGTGACCTCCGGAGTGAAACTCATGGATGTGGGAGAGGATATCAAGGTAGCCAGCATCGCCAGAGTCAAGGAGGAGTCCAACAAATCCGACGAGGATATGCTGAAAACCATGGAAACTGAACTGGAAGAAGAATCAAAATAAATGAGCAGATTAAGAAGAATCATCGCGGTGTGGGCGGCAAAGGCCACGGGCTTTGCCTGCCGGATCACCGGTAAACAGGGAGTGACTCTGGCCGGACAGATCGCTCTGAAGATCGATCCGGATATTTTAAAAGAGCTCTCCGGCCAGGTAAAGGAGAAGATCTTTGTCACCTGCGGAACCAACGGAAAAACCACCACCAACAACCTTCTCTGCTCCGCCATCGAGGCGGAGGGGAAAAAGGTGGTCTGCAACCATACGGGCTCCAATATGCTCAACGGTGTGGCAGCAGCCTTCGCCCAGAACGCTTCCTTAAGCGGCAATCTGAAGGCAGACTATGCCTGCATCGAGGTGGACGAGGCTTCTACAGTCCGGATTTTTCCACATTTCAAGCCGGATTACATGGTGCTGACCAATCTCTTCCGGGACCAGCTGGACCGGTACGGTGAGATCGACATTACCATGAATCTTCTGAAAAAAGCCATGGAGATGGCGCCGGAAATGGAAGTCATCGTAAACGGAGACGATTCCCTTTCCACCTATCTTGCCATGGAAAGCGGAAATCCTTATGTGACCTTCGGTATCGGAGAGCAGTATTTCAAGGATCAGAAGGATTCCGGTGAGATCCGGGAGGGCACCTTCTGCAAAAAATGCGGCTCCAGGATGGAGTATCATTTTTATCATTACAGCCAGCTGGGAGATTATTACTGCCCCAACTGCGGCTTCAAACGGCCGAAGCTTACCTACAATGCCCTTAAAGTTCACGCCGGGGATAATCTGTCCTTTGAGGTGAACGGAACGGCCATTGAGGCCAATTACAGAGGCTTTTACAACATCTACAACATTCTGGCGGCTTATGCAGCAGGAAAAGAGGCGGGCTTAAAGCTCACGGCCTACAACCGTGTCTTAAGAAAATACAGCCCGGAAAACGGCCGGAACGAGGCCTTCCACATCGACGGAACGGACATCATCCTTAACCTGGCGAAAAATCCGGCGGGCTTCAACCAGAATATCTCCGCAGTTATGGAAGATACGAAGGAAAAAGACCTGATTATCCTGATCAACGACAACAGTCAGGACGGCATCGACGTCTCCTGGCTCTGGGACGTGGATTTCGACCGGTTTAAGAATGCGGGGATTCATTCCATCACGGTGAGCGGCATCCGCTGCCGGGATATGCAGCTTCGGCTGAAATATGTGGACATTCCCTCGATTCTCGAGCCGGATATTGAGAAGGCTATCCAGGACCGCATCAAAGACGGTGTGAAGAACCTCTATGTGCTGGTAAACTATACCGGTCTTTATAAGACCCACAACATTCTGAAGAAACTGGAGGGAGAGCAGAAATGAACATTACCATTGGCCATCTTTATCCGGATCTTCTGAATCTTTACGGAGACCGGGGAAATATCCAGTGCCTGAAGAAACGCTGTGAGTGGAGAGGGATCCGGGCGGAAGTAAAAGAGTTTCGCTCGGGGGATAAAGTAGATTTTCAGGATCTTGACATTGTACTCTTGGGCGGCGGTTCCGACCGGGAGCAGATGATCGTCTGCAACAAGCTCAAGGAGATCCGCGAGGATTTCAAGGAGTATGTGGAGTCGGACGGCGTCGTCATCGCTGTCTGCGGCGGCTATCAGCTTCTTGGAAAATATTACCAGACCGACGACGGGCTCATCGAGGGCCTGGAGCTGGTGGATCTCTATACCGAGCAGAAGGAAGGCCGTCTGATCTCAAATATCGTCTTAAAGAGCGATCTTTTTGACTTACCGGTAGTGGGATTCGAGAACCATGGAGGAAGGACCTTTATCGGGGCAAATAAGCCCTTCGGGAAGGTACTTTACGGCAACGGTAACGACGGGGAATCCGGTTATGAGGGCGTGGTCTACAAAAACGTCATCGGAACCTACCTTCATGGGCCGCTCCTGCCGAAAAATCCCCAGGTGGCAGACTATCTCATCCGGAAAGCCCTGGAGAGAAAATACAACCGTCCCATGGAACTGAAGGCGCTGGATGACAGCGAGGAAAAAGGGGCAAACGACTATATTTATAACCGTTTTGTAAAAAAAGCAGAATAAAGAGCAGTAAGACCGGGAAGAAACTGTCGGCAGGGATTTTTTTCCGGTTTTTCTTATCCACAGATTTGACTCTACAACAGCTGTAGGGTTTAAGATCGAGAAAAACGTAAAGGAGAATATAAATCCATGGAAAAAAATCTGACCAGTGGAAGTGTGCTGAAAAATCTTGTATATTTCTCTCTGCCTTATCTCTTATCTTATTTTTTGCAGACTCTTTACGGAATGGCGGATCTTTTTATCATTGGTCAGTTTGAGGGCGTGGCAGGAACCACGGCGGTCTCTGTCGGAAGCCAGGTCATGCATATGCTGACTGTGATGATTGTGGGCCTTGCCATGGGCGCTACCGTGAGCATTGGCCAGGCCGTAGGGGCCAAGGACAGGAAAAAAGCGGCAGACTGCACGGGAAATACAGTTACGGTCTTTCTGGTGCTCTCTGTGATTCTGACGGCGGTGTTGCTTCTTTCCGTGCGAGGTATCGTTTCAGTCATGTCAACCCCGGAGGAAGCTGTGGAGGGAACGGTTCGTTATCTGATAGTCTGCTTTCTCGGCATTCCTTTTATCACTGCCTACAATATCATCAGCTCTATTTTCCGCGGCCTGGGAGATTCCAAAAGTCCCATGTACTTTATCGCCGTGGCCTGCGGAGTAAATATTGTGCTGGACTACCTTTTTATGGGAGCGTTTCACCTGGGACCTGTGGGCGCTGCACTTGGAACTACCCTCTCCCAGGCAGTCAGTGTGGGCGTGTCCTTTCTTATGATGAAAAAAAGAAAAACTGGCATTTCTCTTCATAAGGAGAACTTTCTTCCGAAGAAGGCAGTCATGCTCCAGCTTTTTCAGATCGGGATTCCCATCGCTTTTCAGGATGGGCTGATTCAGATTGCTTTCATTATCATAACGATCATTGCGAACCGCAGAGGTTTAAACGATGCGGCGGCAGTGGGCATTGTAGAAAAAGTCATCAGCTTCCTTTTCCTGGTGCCTTCCTCCATGCTTTCCTCCGTCTCTGCCCTTGGCGCGCAGAATTTTGGCGCCGGAAAACCGGAGAGGGCCGTGGAGACTTTAAAATATGCAATCATGATTGCCGTGGGCTTTGGCCTTACGGTGGCTGTGGTGATCCAGTTTGCGGCAGATCCGGTGGTGAGCCTTTTCACAGATAATGGAACCGTGATCCATTCCGGGGGCCAGTATCTGAGGGGCTATATCTGGGACTGCGTCTTTGCGGGAATCCATTTCAGCTTCAGCGGCTACTTCTGTGCCTGCCAGAAGTCGGGGCTTTCCTTTCTACATAATATCACGGCCATCGTTCTCGTCCGGGTACCCGGAGTCTATCTGATGTCAAAGCTTTTTTCAGATACGCTCTATCCCATGGGACTGGCTACAGCAGCAGGCTCACTGCTTTCCGTGATTATCTGTGTTATTGCTTTTACCATTCTATTGAAAAAAGAGCGGGAAAATAAAGCATTCCGGTGATACAAAATAAATAATTGAAAAAAATTAAAAAAAGCATTGACAAAAGTAAATTCATAAAGTATAATTTCAAATGCGTCACTGATGAACGCTGTTCAAAACTGAATGCATTTGAATTTGGAGAAGTACTCAAGTGGCTGAAGAGGCGCCCCTGCTAAGGGTGTAGACCGTTCACGCGGTGCGAGGGTTCAAATCCCTCCTTCTCCGTATTTTTTCTGAATAAACAGAAAAAAATAAAAAATTCAAAAAGTTGAAAAAAGTTGTTGACAACAGCGAAAAACAGTGATAAAATCAATACTCGCTGAGTGAGTTGCAAAAGAACTTCAAAAAACTTTTGAAAAAAGTTAAAAAAGTTCTTGACAAACAAAACAAAGCCTGATATAATAAAGAAGTTGCTGCTGAGACAGCAACAAAGAAAGAACCTTGATAACTGAACAGTGACATATCCTTGAAAGTTCAAAAGAATATAGTTCTTAAAGAACAAAACCAAAGTAAATAAAACGGGATAAAAAATTAGCCAAGCTAAGTTTTGATCCTGGACAAACTTTTTTAGAGAGTTTGATCCTGGCTCAGGATGAACGCTGGCGGCGTGCTTAACACATGCAAGTCGAGCGAAGCACTTATGATGATTCTTCGGATGAATCATTTGTGACTGAGCGGCGGACGGGTGAGTAACGCGTGAGTAACCTGCCTCATACAGGGGAATAACAGTTAGAAATGACTGCTAATGCCGCATAAGCGCACAGGGCCGCATGGCCCGGTGTGAAAAACTCCGGTGGTATGAGATGGACTCGCGTCTGATTAGCTAGTTGGCAGGGTAACGGCCTACCAAGGCGACGATCAGTAGCCGGCCTGAGAGGGTGAACGGCCACATTGGGACTGAGACACGGCCCAAACTCCTACGGGAGGCAGCAGTGGGGAATATTGCACAATGGGGGAAACCCTGATGCAGCGACGCCGCGTGAGTGAAGAAGTATTTCGGTATGTAAAGCTCTATCAGCAGGGAAGAAAATGACGGTACCTGACTAAGAAGCCCCGGCTAACTACGTGCCAGCAGCCGCGGTAATACGTAGGGGGCAAGCGTTATCCGGATTTACTGGGTGTAAAGGGAGCGTAGACGGCTTTGCAAGTCTGACGTGAAACTCCGGGGCTCAACTCCGGAACTGCGTTGGAAACTGTAAGGCTTGAGTGCCGGAGAGGTAAGCGGAATTCCTAGTGTAGCGGTGAAATGCGTAGATATTAGGAGGAACACCAGTGGCGAAGGCGGCTTACTGGACGGCAACTGACGTTGAGGCTCGAAAGCGTGGGGAGCAAACAGGATTAGATACCCTGGTAGTCCACGCGGTAAACGATGAATACTAGGTGTTGGGGGACAAAGTCCTTCGGTGCCGCCGCAAACGCATTAAGTATTCCACCTGGGGAGTACGTTCGCAAGAATGAAACTCAAAGGAATTGACGGGGACCCGCACAAGCGGTGGAGCATGTGGTTTAATTCGAAGCAACGCGAAGAACCTTACCAAGTCTTGACATCGATTCGACGGGAGTGTAATGACTCCTTTCCCTTCGGGGACGAAGAAGACAGGTGGTGCATGGTTGTCGTCAGCTCGTGTCGTGAGATGTTGGGTTAAGTCCCGCAACGAGCGCAACCCTTATCTTCAGTAGCCAGCGAGTAAGGTCGGGCACTCTGGAGAGACTGCCAGGGACAACCTGGAGGAAGGTGGGGATGACGTCAAATCATCATGCCCCTTATGACTTGGGCTACACACGTGCTACAATGGCGTAAACAAAGGGAAGCGAACCTGTGAGGGTGGGCAAATCCCAAAAATAACGTCTCAGTTCGGATTGTAGTCTGCAACTCGACTACATGAAGCTGGAATCGCTAGTAATCGCGAATCAGCATGTCGCGGTGAATACGTTCCCGGGTCTTGTACACACCGCCCGTCACACCATGGGAGTCGGTAACGCCCGAAGTCAGTGACCCAACCGCAAGGAGGGAGCTGCCGAAGGCGGGACTGGTAACTGGGGTGAAGTCGTAACAAGGTAGCCGTATCGGAAGGTGCGGCTGGATCACCTCCTTTCTAAGGAAAAGAGCTAGTAGAGGATAGTCACTGTTGAGTTATCAATGCGTGAACACTTAATGAAGCCGGAGGCTGAATTTAGTGTGGAACGTAGTTCTGTCGACAAAAGGAGACAGAACTTCCGATAACTAAATATTTCCGGTGGCGATGCGCCTGGGGGTCACACCCGTTCCCATCCCGAACACGATGGTTAAGACCCAGGCGGCCGATGGTACTTTGCTGGAGACGGCACGGGAGAGCAGGTGGCTGCCGGAATTAAAAAAGAAAGCATTAAGCTTTTTATATAGAACAGACATGTTCTAGCCCGTAAGAGGATGAATACTCAGCGGACAAGGATGAACGTGTTAACCTGTTTCAGCGGGGAAGCGCTGTTGTATATAACTGGTTTTACCAGTGATCTAAGATTAAAAAACTTTTAGTCTTAGATGGCTGATAAAACAGCCAAATGAACATGTACCTTGAAAACCGCATACAGAAAAGAAAGTTTTTTCTTAAATATTTAAGAGAAAGACATCCGAGGAGATTACCGAGAGGTAATCGCAAGACGTAGTGGAATCTGGTTTTTAACTTTCATTTGAATGTTAGAAACATCGGAAACCATGAACTTGATAAAAACCCAGACCAACTGCCGTGACGCTACATGGCAGAGAAAGTTGGTTAAGCGAAGAAGAGCGCAGGGTGGATGCCTTGGCACTAAGAGCCGATGAAAGACGTGATAAGCTGCGAAAAGCTTCGGGGAGGAGCAAATATCCATTGATCCGGAGATATCTGAATGGGGAAACCCGGCTGAGCAAACCTCAGTCATCCATACGCCAATCCATAACGTATGGAAGGGAACCCGGTGAACTGAAACATCTAAGTAGCCGGAGGAAAAGAAAGAAAACTCGATTTCCAGAGTAGCGGCGAGCGAAATGGAAAGAGCCTAAACCAGCGTGCGTGCATGCTGGGGTTACGGACTGCACAAGTCATTGTGGAAGGTTAAGGGAACGGTTTTGGGAAAGCCGGCCAGAGAGGGTGAAAGCCCCGTACCTGAAAACCAGACACAGGCGGCAGGATCCAGAGTACCACGAGACACGAGAAACCTTGTGGGAAGTCGGGGGGACCACCCCCCAAGGCTAAATACTACTTAGTGACCGATAGCGCATAGTACTGTGAAGGAAAGGTGAAAAGGACCCCGGGAGGGGAGTGAAAGAGAACCTGAAACCCTGTGTTTACAAGCTGTGGAACATCTATATACGATGGACCGCGTACTTTTTGTAGAACGGTCCGGCGAGTTACGCTGGCTGGCAAGGTTAAGGACCTAAGGTCCGGAGCCGGAGGGAAACCAAGTCTTAATAGGGCGAAATAGTCAGCCAGAGTAGACCCGAAACCGGGTGATCTACCCATGTCCAGGCTGAAGTTGCCGTAAAAGGCAATGGAGGGCCGAACGCACATCCGTTGAAAAGGGTGGCGATGAGGTGTGGGTAGGGGAGAAATTCCAATCGAACCCGGAGATAGCTGGTTCTCCTCGAAATAGCTTTAGGGCTAGCCTCGACAGAGTCTGATGGAGGTAGAGCACTGAATTTCCTAGGGGGCGTCAAAGTCTACCGAAGAATATCAAACTCCGAATGCCATCAAGATGCTTGTCGGGAGTCAGACTGCACGAGATAAGTTGGGTAGTCAAAAGGGAAAGAGCCCAGACCTCCAGCTAAGGTCCCAAAGTGCGTGTTAAGTGGAAAAGGATGTGGGATTTCAAAGACAACCAGGATGTTGGCTCAGAAGCAGCCATACATTCAAAGAGTGCGTAATAGCTCACTGGTCGAGAGGTCCTGCGCCGAAAATGTCCGGGGCTGAAACACGACACCGAAGCTGAGGAATTTAACGTCTGTTGAATTGGTAGAGGAGCATTGCATACGCGAGGAAGCAGTACCGTAAGGAGCTGTGGAGTGTATGGAAGAGAGAATGCCGGAATGAGTAGCGAGATGGAGGTGGGAATCCTCCAGGCCGAATATCCAAGGTTTCCAGAGTAAAGCTGATCTGCTCTGGGTAAGTCGGGACCTAAGGCGAGGCCGAGAGGCGTAGCCGATGGACAACAGGTTGAGATTCCTGTACTGCTGTATATCAGAACTGTGGGGACACAGAGGGAAAGCACAGGCGCGGAACGGAAAGCCGCGTGCAAGCGAGGTACCGGACTGGTAGGAAAAACCGCCAGCCAACGGGAAGACGTGATGCGGACCGAAATTTAGTAGGGAAGTGTGTGAGCCAGCTGTCAAGAAAAGCCGCTATTGTGTATACAGTACCCGTACCGTAAACCGACACAGGTGGATGAGGAGAGAATCCTAAGGCCGGCGGAAGAAGTATTGTCAAGGAACTCGGCAAAATGACCCTGTAACTTCGGGAGAAAGGGTGCCTCGAAAGAGGCCGCAGAGAATTGGCCCAAGCAACTGTTTAGCAAAAACACAGGTCTATGCGAAACCGAAAGGTGAGGTATATGGGCTGACGCCTGCCCGGTGCTGGAAGGTTAAGGGGAGATGTTAGAGCAATCGAAGCATCGAACTTAAGCCCCAGTAAACGGCGGCCGTAACTATAACGGTCCTAAGGTAGCGAAATTCCTTGTCGGGTAAGTTCCGACCCGCACGAAAGGCGTAATGATTTGGGCGCTGTCTCGACCATACATCCGGTGAAATTGAAGTACCAGTGAAGATGCTGGTTACCCGCGCCAGGACGGAAAGACCCCATGGAGCTTTACTCCAGCTTGATACTGGGATTCGGTATTGCATGTACAGGATAGGTGGGAGGCTAAGAAGCATGGACGCCAGTCTATGTGGAGCCGCTGTTGGGATACCACCCTTGCGGTATTGGATTTCTAACCAGCCGCCGTGAAACCGGCGGTGGGACAATGTCAGGCGGGGAGTTTGACTGGGGCGGTCGCCTCCGAAAGGGTATCGGAGGCGCCCAAAGGTTCCCTCAGAATGGTTGGAAACCATTCGAAGAGTGCAAAGGCAGAAGGGAGCTTGACTGTGACACCGACGGGTGGAGCAGGTACGAAAGTAGGGCTTAGTGATCCGGTGGTATTAAGTGGGAATGCCATCGCTCAACGGATAAAAGCTACCCTGGGGATAACAGGCTTATCACTCCCAAGAGTTCACATCGACGGAGTGGTTTGGCACCTCGATGTCGGCTCATCGCATCCTGGGGCTGTAGTAGGTCCCAAGGGTTGGGCTGTTCGCCCATTAAAGCGGTACGCGAGCTGGGTTCAGAACGTCGTGAGACAGTTCGGTCCCTATCCGGCGTGGGCGCAGGATATTTGAGAGGAGCTGTCCTTAGTACGAGAGGACCGGGATGGACTGACCTCTGGTGCACCGGTTGTTCCGCCAGGAGCATAGCCGGGTAGCCAAGTCGGGAAGGGATAAACGCTGAAGGCATCTAAGCGTGAAGCCCCCCTCAAGATGAGATATCCCATGCGAAAGCGATAAGACCCCTTGAAGACGACGAGGTAGATAGGTCAGAGGTGGAAGTGCAGTAATGCATGGAGCTGACTGATACTAATAGGTCGAAGGCTTAACCAAAGCCGAGGTTGTTCTGTAAGCGAAGCGAGCAGAACTTCCTCAAGGCAGTCTGGGTAGAAGAAAATCGGATGGAAGAAATAAATTTCTGTGTGTGGTTTTGAAGGTACATAAGCCTTCAACCGAAAGGTTGGATGGCCCAGTGGCTCAGTTGGTTAGAGCGCCGCCCTGTCACGGCGGAGGTCACGGGTTCGAGTCCCGTCTGGGTCGTTTCATTCGAAAGAATGAAATGAATATGGGGTCTTAGCTCAGCTGGGAGAGCATCTGCCTTACAAGCAGAGGGTCATAGGTTCGAGCCCTATAGGCCCCATATAAAGCCTAATGATTTCACTTATGCCGATGTGGCTCAATTGGCAGAGCAGCTGATTTGTAATCAGCAGGTTATCGGTTCGAGTCCGATCATCGGCTTGCATTTCCAAAAGAAATGTGTTATAATTAAATAGTTCTTATGGATGGATTCCCGAGTGGCCAAAGGGGACAGACTGTAAATCTGCTGCAAATTGCTTCGGTGGTTCGAATCCACCTCCATCCATTTTCAACAAAACCTGTTGAAACAATTGCATATCGCGGGATGGAGCAACCCGGAAGCTCGTCGGGCTCATAACCCGAAGGTTGTAGGTTCAAATCCTACTCCCGCAACTCAATGCCCAGATAGCTCAGTTGGTAGAGCAGAGGACTGAAAATCCTCGTGTCACTGGTTCGATTCCGGTTCTGGGCATTTTTCCTTGGGGTATTAGCTCAGTCGGTAGAGCACTTGACTTTTAATCAAGTTGTCCGGGGTTCGAATCCCCGATGCCTCACTTTTATGACAGAGACCTGTAGAAATACAGATCTCTGTTTTTTTATTATGGAGACGAGGAAAATATACACACCTGTGCTGGTGCATTTGATGACTGTTAATCAGGAGACAACCTCAGACAGCGGTTTGAAGGTATAGCCCATCTCTTCCCAGCGCGTCAGAAGTTCATCGAGAATCTGGGCGTTGGTGGAGGAGGTGCTGTGAAGGAGAACGATGGCTCCGGGATGGATTCGTGTCAGGAGCTTGTCGAAGGCCTGATCTTTGGTGGGCTGGTTATCCTGGTACCAGTCTACATAGGCGAGGCTCCAGAAGAAAGTTTCGTAGCCGAGATCCTTTGCCATCTGGAGATTGGGCTGGCTGTATATGCCCTGAGGGGGCCTGTAATAGCGAGTCATCTCCTGGCCGGTAATTTCCCTGTAGAGATCCTCTACCTGGCTTAATTCCTTCGAGAAGGCCTCCTGAGTGGAGATTTTGGACATATCCGGATGGGACCAGGTGTGATTGCCCACGGTATGGCCGTCGGCGAGCATCTGCTTTACGAGGTCGGGACTGGTAGAAAGAAAATTTCCTACCACAAAAAAGGTGGCCGGAACCTGATGTTTCTTCAGGGCCTCCAGGATGGCTGGCGTGTTGCCGTTTTCGTAACCGGCATCGAAGGTGAGAAAGATGACTTTTTCATCGGTGTTGGAGGCATAGTGGGCGTTGTAGGCGTTCAACTCCTCGATGGAGGCATTTCCGGTGGGACGCTGCCCTTCATTGGGAAAACTTAAGCCCCAGTTCGAACTGGGCAGAAGAAGACCGTCCAGGGTGGCAGGATCGGTGTCAGCGACGGAAAAGCTGAGGGAAACATTTTCCTGAGAAGTAAGGTCTGCGGAAAGCCCGGCAGAAGCCCCTGGCTCAGAGCGGGGAGTGGCGCTGCCAAAGTAGAGTTCCTGCTCCGAGACAGCATCAGAGGAAGCCGGCAGAAAATGACTTGTGACCCGTGAGGCCAGGGATCCGAAGACAAAGGCCACCGCCAGGATTCCTGTTGTGCGGAGGATTTTTTTCAGGGAGAAAGAATAGAAAAGGGCGGAAATTTTCTCAGAGTTCGGAAGGTGAGGGCGATGAAAAGCTGCCTGGAAAGAAGATTTGGCAGAACGGGGATGAAAAAATTTTGGGGTATGTATCATAGAAGCTCCATAGGGCGTTTTGCTTTATTTTATGAGGGGATATCCGTCAAAAGAACGAAAACTTTCTTTCCTTAATCTGTCCCAGTTTGGAAATAGTGAACTGGCCTGGGAATATTCGGCAAACACCTATAAGACTACCGTTCAAAGGTCGGTGGCAGTGCAGGCCATTGTCCAGAAATTGGATCAGATGATGTATGCGGATACGAATATTTATGGTTTTGCTATTTTGAGCGGCGACGGCCGTAATGTGGTTTCTACGGTGGAAAAAAAGAGCCGTACCGGTGTCATGAAAATAGACGAAAAGACGAGAGACATTCTGGAAGAATGTAAGGAAAGCTATCCTTTTGTAAAATGGGTATCCGGAGAGAGTCTGGATGTGGGAATGACAGAGGCCTTTTACTGTATGGTCAACCGACCGGTTCTTCTGGGGATTGTGGCTCTGGGAGAGGCGGAAAAAACGGAGGAGGACAGCTATCTCTGTATGGCCCTGGATGAAAAAAAGGTCAGCCAGAGTTATGGCATGGTTTCCTATAATGGCAGCCGGGCGGCGCTGGTGGACGAAAACGGCAAGATCATTTCCTCGATGGATTCCGAGTATCTGGAAACTATTTATCAGCCCAAAGAAGAGGAACAGAACATCGAATATGATCTCTCTTATCATAACTGGAAACTGGTAAATATGATTCCCAAGGATGAATATCTTCGGGAAGCCAGAGGAATTAAGAAAACAGGTTTTCTTCTGGGTGGAATTGCCTCTCTTGCCGTGCTCTTTTTCTGTCTGATCTGGAACCAGAAGTATACAAGGCCGATCCAGATTCTGATGGATCAGATGGAGATGGTGGGAAAGGAGCAGCTGGATATCGAAAATCCCGAGAAGGTGGGCTGGCCGGAGCAGGAGAAGGCCAGAGAAGAACTTCTGGCGCTCCAGTATCAGATCAACCCGCACTTTCTCTATAATTCTTTAAATTCCATCTGCTGGATGGTGATGATGACGAATAATACGAAGGTGGCGGATTCGCTGGTCATTCTCTGTAAGGTCATTATGCCGATCTTGAGGAATCCGAGCTTTACCTGGAAGCTCAGCGACGAGCTGGATTTCCTGGAGAATTATATCAAGATGATGCGGATTCGGTATGGAAACGAGATGGAATACCATTTACAGTGTGATGACGGAATCCAGGACGAGGATTTTCCGCGGTTTATCATTCAGCCGGTGATGGAGAATTGTTTCGTTCATGGAAGCAGCTCCGCGGAGATCAGGCATATTTACCTTCGGATCCGGAAGACGGAGCGTTTTGCCATTGAGGTGCAGAATACCGGCTCCTTTCTGGAAGCGGAGAAAGTGGCAGTGGTCAACCGGAAGATTGCTGAAGGAACGCCGGATAATGAGAGCATCGGTCTTTGCAATATCCGGAAGCGTCTGAACCTCCTGTATGGAGAAAAGGGCGATATCTGGCTGGAAAGCAGCCCGGAGCGAGGGGTATTGGTGTATATTTGTTTTTAGCTTTAAGAGAAGAACAGAGGTGTGTCGGAAGATGGGCCACTGTTCTTTTTCTATTGAAAAAACGGGCAACTGTGGTAATCTAAGGAAAAAGGAGGAGAAAAAATGTCCATTCGTAAACAGATGATTCTATATTTTTCCTGTGTCATGGTTGTGATTTTTACTTTGACAGAATTGATCAATGGATGGCAGGCTTACCGACAGCTGGAGAAAAATATGACAGCGTCAGTCAAGGAACTGCTGAATCTCAGTGTTAAAAACATGGATTACTATTTTCAGGATACCTCAAATGTGTGCTCATCCATTATGGCGGATGAGCGGACGCAAAATATTCTTCAACAGGAGATCAAGGATGATCTGGACGGAAAAATCCTTGGACGGGAACTGAATAAAGTGGTCGCACAGTATGCTTCAACTCGACCTTATATCACGAAAGTCTACCTTATGGATAAAAAACGGAAGATCATTACCCCGGAACTCAGAGGAGAACAGGTAGATAAATTTTTGAATATTACCAAAAATGGAAAAATTTTAAATATTTCGCCGCTTCATAAGGCGGGCTATGTTTCTGGAACTGCAAAAGTTTTTTCTGTGGCGAAATTGATTTATGCGTACAATGACCGAACGGAACCGTTGGGGACGATTGTAGCAGATATAGACTGCAAGGTTTTGGAAGAGGCGTTGGGGGATTATGCACTTCCACTGGATGGCAGAATGATTCTGTTAAATGAAAATGGTGAGGTGCTTTTAAACAAGTCCGGAAAAGACGTACAGTGGGAAAACGGCAGCAGAAAGAGCAGCAGTGAGTATGTCACTATTTCGGAACAGTCTCAGGTGACAGGCTGGACTCTGTCAGCCCAGATTCCGCGAGGAGAATTTATAAGATCTATTATCAGCCAGATGTGGCTTTCCTTTGCCGTCCTTATCTTCTGTCTTGCGGTGATTGTTCTGGTCAGCCGGAAGATTATTCACTCGGTCTATCAGCCCTTGAACCTTTTGACGGAATCGATGAAAACCGTGGAACAGGGAAATTTTGATACGAAAATTGAGTATAACCAGAAGGATGAATTTTCAAGGGTTATTCATGGTTATAATCTGATGGTTGTAAAAATAAAAGCCTTGCTTCAGGAAATTGTAGAAAAGGAGCAGACCCAGAGAAATGCGGAGCTTTATGCATTGCAGGCCCAGATCAACCCGCATTTTCTGTATAATACCTTAAATTCTATCCGATATTTTGCGAAAATTTACAAAGCGCCGGAGATCCGGGAAATAACGGCGGCGTTGATTCAGCTTTCAAAGGCAAGTTTAAGTTCTGAAAAATTTATTTGCATTCGCCAGGAGCTGGAGCTGACGGAACAGTATCTTGCCATTCAAAAAATGCGTTACGGAGATATTGCAGAGGTAACGATGGAAATGGAAGAAGAACTGGGCGACTGTCTGATTCCGCGCTTTTCCATTCAGCCGGCCGTGGAAAATGCTTTATTTCATGGAATTTTGCCAAAAGGAAATGGAAAAATTGAAGTAAAGGTGCATAGAAGCGGAGCCGGGATTGAAATTCAGATCAGAGATGATGGAGTTGGAATAGAAAAAGAACAGATGGAAGAAATAAATGAAAGGTTAAAAATGGCTGTTTTTTCAGAAGAGGGGAATCAGGAAATCAGCAGACTGAAAAATATAGGCCTTGAAAATATTAATTACCGTATTCGGATCTATTATGGTGAAACGGAGGCGGGAGTTCGACTGGAAGAGGAAAATCCGGGAACGCGGGTGGAATTTTACATTCCGATGAGAAGGGAAGAATGAGAACATGCGGAAAGTATTGATTGTAGACGATGAACTTTTGGCAAGGAGAATGCTGAAAGAAAGTATTGTGTGGGAGGAATATGGTTATAGCATCTGTGGAGAAGCTGCAAATGGAAAGGATGGACTGGAAAAGGCAGTTCAGCTGCGGCCGGATTTGATTTTTGTGGATATCAAAATGCCGGTGATGAGCGGTCTTACGATGGTGCGGGAGATTCAGGCTCTGGAACTGGGCTGTGAAATCGTGATGCTGACCTGTTACGAAGATTTTGATTATGTGCGGGAGGCTATGCGCTGTGGGGCAGCAGATTATCTGTTAAAACACACGTTTGAGGATGAAGATCTAAAAGAACTGCTCAGGCGCATAGAAAAACGAATCCAAAAAGAAGAAAATCGCATGGAAAGCCTGAATCTTCTGAAAGAAAATGTTTTTGAAAAACTGATTTCCGATACACTAAGCAGAGAAAAAATCAGAGGATATGTAGAGACAGGAATCCTGCCGGCATTGCATTCACACTATATGGTGGTATGTATCCGTATGCAAAAGCAGCCTACGGATACGGAGAAAGAAAAATTTATCGAAAATTTTCAAACAGATCTGGATAAAAATGTAAATAAAATGGAAGAATGGCATTGGTATTTGTCATCCATGAAAAACAGAGAACTATATTTACTGTTAACCTCTCCGGATAAAACCAGTGTTTCCGAAATGAAAACAGCTATTAAAAAAATCATGACTGATTTTTACAGGAGAAAACAAGAAAAAGAAATCGGATGGCTGACAGGTGTGACCTGCCGGATGTTTTGCAGATGGGAAGATCTCAGAGAGGCAGTAAAAGAAGCAAAAGATCTGACACAAGGAGGGGAAGAATACCTTGCCTGCAGTGCGAAGGTAATTTCAGCAATAGAATTTATCAGAAATAATTATGCAAGGCAAATCTGCCTGGAGGATATTGCAGAATATGCAGGGGTCAGCCGTGTTTATTTAAGCCAGATTTTTAAGAAAGAGACCGGGAAAAATATCAGCGATTATCTGGTGGAATATCGGCTGGGAAAAGCGAAGGAGCTTCTTCTCAACAGTAATCTGAAGATTTATACGATTGCTGAATTGTGTGGCTTTGGAAGCGCGCAGTATTTTAACAAGATATTCAAGAAAATGAACGGAATCAGCCCTTATCAGCTGAAAGATAATAAATTGCAATAAATCATAACAACGGACGATAGAAAGATTTTGGCAGAATGTTATACTTGGCTCATCAGAAAAATTAAAGGAGGGCTTTAAGTATGAAAAAAAGAGCAGCGATGTTACTGGCCGGAATGATGGTACTGTCTCTGGCAGTGCCCTGTGCAGCAGGAGCGGAGGAAACCAACGACAGCGAGTATTATTACGTCAATGGAAAGGCGCCGGAAGAGGTTACGGGAAATATTCTTTTCTGGAGCTGGGACCCAAACTTTTTTGACATGGTGCAGAAGATGAATGATATTTATCCGAATGTGACCTTTGATTTTGTTACGGTGGCTTCCGCTGATGATTATATGCAGAAGCTGCAGGCTGCTCTCACGAGCGGAAGTGATGTGCCGGATATTCTTGCTATGGAGATTAATAATGTCGGAAAGTTCTATGATATGGGAATTTCCGAGGATCTGGAACAGCACGAAATCGACAAAGATCTTCTGATTCCCTACTTGGCAGATATCGGAACAGATGACAATGGAACCTTTATCGGCATTCCCAATACCGCTGCGCCGGGAGGTCTCTATTATCGCAGAGATCTGGCAAAAGAATATCTCGGAACAGACGATCCGGATGAGATCAGTGCGATGGTCAGCGACTGGGATTCCTTTATAGCGACCGGAAAAAAGATAAAGGAAGCATCTGACGGTGCAGTAAATATGATTCCTGGAATTGACACTTTGGTACAGCCGCTTGTCAACCAGACCGGTTTGCGCTGGCGTGACGAGAACAAGCTGATGGTACAGGAGAATTTTACAGATACCATTGAGCTGATGCTGAAATTAAAAGAAGCAGAGATCGATGCTGGTTTGGATGTCTGGACTCCTGCATGGAATGCGTCTTTTGGTCAGGGAAATGTATTTTGCTATCCGGGCTCCTGTTGGTTCCAAAGCTATGTGATTGAGCCGAATGATCCGGAAGGCAGCGGCAACTGGGGCGTAGCAGAAGTTCCCGGAGGCGCATACAACTGGGGCGGCATCTGGTGGGGAATGTATAACCAGAGTGAAAATAAGGATGCAGTGGCAGCCTGGATGAAATATGAGCTTTCTAAAGAAGGAGCTCAGAATAAATATGATCTGATTCATTTTTATCCGGGAGTTAAATCCGCATATGAGGACGATTATCTGAATAAGCCGAATGAGTTTTTTGGCGGTGAGAATGTAACGGAACTGTATCTGAAAGAGATGGACGAGATGACCGTACTGCGTCCGATCGCGGATGATGCGCTGTTTTACAACAGTATGACGTTTTTTGCACAGTCACTGGAAGGAACGGCAGATGAAATCGCAGAAAAAGTGGAAGAGGATATTATTTCCTCCAATCCTGAGTATGAAAAATAAGAGCGGAGGAAATAGAGAATGAAAAAACGTATCAACTGGCCGTTTTTGTTCATTGCGCCTTTTTTCATAATCTATGGAATTTTTAATCTTTTTCCGATTTTATTCAGCTTTTACATCAGTCTGACTAAGTGGAAGGGTTTTGGCCCGATGGAGTTTATAGGATTCGATAATTATGTGGCTCTTCTGCAGGATAAAGCGTTTTATCGGTCTGTCTTTAACAGCTTTATGATTGTGCTGGAGGCTATGATCCCGATTCAGAGCCTTGGCCTGATCCTTGCACTTCTTATGAATTATGGAATTGTAAAAATTGGAAAAGGTTATATCCGGAATACGATGTTTCTGCCTTATATTACAGCTCCGATCGCGATTGGACTGATTTTTGCAACCCTGTTTGATCAGAATTTCGGTGCGGTAAATTTTTTCCTGAAAGGAATAGGTCTCATTGATAAGAATGTGAACTGGCTTCATACAGCGGCTTTTTCAAAGCCGCTGGTGGCCATGGTCACGATCTGGCGCTATGTGGGATATACGGCGGTCATTTATCTGGCGGGTTTGCAGAGTATTTCAAAGGATATCTATGAGGCGGCAAAGGTGGATGGCGCTTCAACGCCCAAAGCGATCATTTATGTGATCCTTCCTATGTTAAAACCGATTTTGATTTTTCAGATCACCAACGGAATGATTGGCTGTCTCAAGATTTTTGAAGAACCTCTGATGCTGTTTGGCGATTATAAGGGCGGCGTAAACAGTGCGGCCCAGACAATGAATATGAAGTTTCTGGATACGGCCTTTAAGGCGGGCCAGAGCGGTTATGGAGCTGCTACCGGATATTTGATGTTTGTGATCATTCTCATATTTACGATGGTTTATTTCCGAATTGTCAACAGAGAGGAGACCTGAAGATGCAGAGAGGAAAAGCAGTTCGTATTTTGATCAATCTGTTTGTGATCGCAGCAGCAACGATCAGTATGATTCCCTTTGTTCTGATGTTTTTTATGGCAACCCAGGACAACCAGATGATTTTTGCAGGAGATATTTTCCGGATAGGAAAAGCTTTAAGAAACAATTTTCAGACAATTCTGGATGCAGACTATTTCCGTTCCCTGTTAAACAGTCTGGTTGTTGCTCTGTCCAGCACGTTTTTAACGGTATTTTTCGGAGCTATGGCGGGTTTTGGATTTGCAAAATATGAATTTAAGCATAAAAAAATGCTGCTTCAGCTGGTAATCCTGACCATGATGGTGCCGATGGAGGTGGGTCTGGTAGCCTATGTATGGGAAATGAGAGTGCTGCATTTATCAAAAACCTTTCTTCCATTGATCCTGCCAAATATTGCAAATGCATTTGGAGTGTTCTGGATGACGCAGTATATCGGCGATGCCTTTCCTTATGAGCTGATGGAGAGCAGCTGGCTGGATGGCTGTACAGATATGGGGATTTTTTTGAAAATGGTTCTTCCAATTGTGAAGCCGGCGCTGTTTACGCTGTCGATTATTGCTTTCCTTCAATCCTGGAACAGCTATCTGCTTCCAATGATTATGATTAATGATCCGAAAATGTTTACCATTCCGCTGGTCATTGCTTCCATAGGAAATATGTTTGTGGCAGATTATGGAGCGAGAATCCTGGCAGTAGTCGTCGGAATCCTTCCAATTATGATTATTTTCATGATATTTTCAAAACAGATCACGGAAGGTCTGGCTTCAGGGGCTGTAAAGGGGTGAGATTATGATGATTTTTCCAGATATCTACCTGCTTTCGGGCTTTCCTTTCCAGCTTCATCAGAATATTTACGGGATTGATTTCCCGGAAGAAAAGCGGATGGTTCTGATAGATACGGGGCTGGATGAAGCGGATCGAAGACAGATACAGGAAACTATGAAAATCTGGGGGCTGGAGAAGAGACGAATCTCAGATGTGTTTCTGACACATGCTCATTTTGACCATGCGGGGAATGCCTTTTGGTTTGAAAAAAATGGGGCGCGTATCTGGGCCGGAGAAGCGGATGCTGCCAGTATAGAAAATGGAGATGAACATACCATAGCTTTTGCATACGGGAAAAAATTTCCGGTCTGTCAGAAAGTGGAGCGGCTTAAGGATGGGGAAAAAATTTCGCTGAGTGATTCCTGTGAACTGATCTGTTTTCATACACCAGGGCATACGGCGGGAAGCATGTGTTATGAACTTGTCGGCAAAGGGGAAAAAGTTCTTTTTACCGGGGATTTTATGCAGGCAGGGGAAGAGGACGGCAGTGCGCGGCTGGGAATCCGGGTGGACCCGGGATATTCCTATAAAGAATATCTCTCCGCAGTAAGAAAGATGATGAAGGTCGAAAGCAAAGCAGTACTGCCGGGACATTTCAGGCCGTATTTAAAGCCTGCGTCCTGGCTTATGCAGGCGGCGTACCGGGAAATGCTGGTAAACCGTGAAAAATATAAAGATTAAGAAGTGGCAGAAGTATCCTGAAAAAAAGGTGCTTCTGCTATTTTATTATACAAAATCACGGAAAATACTTGACTTATTTTGCGATTCCTATAATAAAAATCTAAAAATAAGTCTAAAAAATAATCAAACCATTAAAAAAACATAAAATATAACAAGTAACTGGCAAGAAATATCATTCAGAATCCGTCATTTTTCCGGTAAAATAGATTCATCACAAATAAGGCGGGCCGAAGGGTCCTATCCTATCTGATCCTGCCTCTGCCCAAACCGATCATTGCGACCGTAGCCGTTTTCGTGGCAGTTGGCCAGTGGAACTCCTGGTTCGACAACCATATTTACACCAGAGGAAATGATTCGTTGACGACCTTACAGTATTTGCTTTATAATTACCTCAATGAAGTGCAGAGACTGGCAAACCAGATCAAGAACACCACAAATGCAGCAGGTATGAATCAGCTGGTATCCAATTCCATCTCTCCGAAGGGAATCCGGATGACCATCACGGTTCTGGCCTCTCTGCCGATCTTCATGGTTTACCCCTTCATGCAGAAATATTTTGTAAAGGGTATTATGGTAGGCGCTGTAAAGGGTTGATTCCCGCAAACGAAAACGTATAATTTAAGGAGGAGCAACAACAATGGTGAAGTTTTTAAAAGAGGCAGCTCAGGTAAAGCCTTCCAAGAAGCAGCTGGACTGGTTTGAACTGGAATCTTATGCATTCATCCATTTTGGACCGAACACATTTACAGACAGAGAATGGGGTCAGGGCAACGAGCCGGAATCCATTTTCAACCCCACCAAACTGAACTGTGATCAGTGGGTGGAGGCCATCAAAGCAGCAGGTATGAAGGGAATGGTACTGACCGCAAAGCATCATGACGGTTTCTGCCTGTGGCCCTCCAAATACACAGAGCATTCCGTAAAAAACAGCCCCTTCAAGGGTGACGTCGTAAAAGAGGCAGCAGAAGCCTGCCGCCGCGGCGGTATCAAATTTGGTTTCTACCTTTCTCCCTGGGACAGAAACTCAAAATATTATGGAACTCCGGAGTACAATGATTATTTCTGCAATCAGCTGACCGAGCTTCTGACCGGGTACGGCGATATCTTCTATGTATGGTTTGATAATGCCTGCGGCGAAGGCCCCAACGGAAAGAAACAGGTATATGATTTCCCACGTTATATCGAGCTGATCCACAAATATCAGCCGAACGCTGTAATTTTCAATGACTTTGGACCGGATATCCGCTGGTGCGGAAACGAGGCAGGTGTTGCCCGCCACGCTGAATGGTCCGTTATCCCCTCTGAGCTTTGTTTCTACAGCGATGTTCAGACCGGCCCGGGCCCGATGGCAGAGGAGGGAAGCCTTTCCTACCTTTACAACACCGAGCAGGAGCTGGGAACCATGCCGAACATCCTTTATTCCAAAGGACTGACCTTCACACCGGCCGAGATCAACATGTCCATCCGCCCGGGCTGGTTCTGGCACAAAAATGAGGAGCCCCATTCTCTGGAGCGTCTTTACCATACATATCTGACCAGTGTAGGAGCAAACTCCTGCATGCATCTGAATCTGCCGCCGACAATAGAAGGCCTGATTGATGAGCGCGATGTGGCAAGACTGAAAGAGCTGGGCGAGCTGATCCAGAAAGAGTTTGGAAAAGAGCTTCCGGCAACGATCGAGAAAAAGGCAGACGAGCCCAAGACTCAGCCGGTATACACCATCACACTGGACTGCCCGGCCAAAGAACTGAAATATGTAGTCCTCAAAGAGGATATCGAAAAAGGACAGAGAATCGAGAGCTTCCGTATCGTGGCAGAGTTCCAGAGCGGCAGCCAGTATCCTCTCTACCAGGGTACCTGCATCGGGCACAAAAAGATCTGCCAGCTTCAGGACCCCTTCGCTCTCCAGAATCCGCTGATCAACGATTCCGACGAGACCATCTCCAGGCTGAAAGTACAGGTGACTGCGGCGAGAGATGAGGCATTTATTAAAGAGATTAAGGTTTATTAAGTAAAAAAATTTTCCCCGCTAAATGGCGGGGGATTTCTTTATCTGTGCCTTATAGCCGAGGCCGCGGATGGTGACGATGGAGAAGTCTTCTGCATTGCGGAAGCGGTTTCGGAGGCGGTTGATGTGGACGCTGACAGTGGCGGGGGTGGACTCGGAGGAGGGGCCCCAGATGTCATCCATGAGCTGCAGGCGGGTAAATACCTGGTTGGGGTAGGATAGGAGCTTGTAGAGCAGGCAAAATTCCTTCTGGGGCAGGATCTGCTCCCGGCCGTCGGTGGTGACGGAGAAGGTGTCGTAGTCCAGGGTGGTTTTTCCGATGACCAGCTGGTGCTCGGAGACGATCTTTGCACGGCGGAGAAGGGCTTTGATCCGAAGGGTAAGTTCCTCGGAATCGAAGGGTTTCGTGACATAATCATCCACGCCGGCGAGGAAGCCCTTCTTAATGTCGGCGGGCTGCTTTCTGGAGGAAAGCATGAGGATGGGGAGGTCATTTTTACAGTCCCGAAGGAGTTTGGTGAGAGCGAGACCATCCATGCCGGGAAGGGCTGCCTCCAGCACCATGAGGTCGATGCGGCATTTTTCCAGGGTATGGAGCGCCTCCCTGGCGGAACCGGCGGAAAAGGTCCGGTAGCCGGAATCCGTGAGGAGGAGCGAGAGCGCCCGCTTTAAATTTTTATCATCGTCAACGATCAGAATCTGGAACATGGGACCTCCTTGAAAAGAGAATTACGGAACACTGCGGCTGAATAGTTACAATAACAGTATCTTACCACAGAGAGGAAGTCTGGTCAAAAATATCACAGAAATTCACACTTTTTTTAGATTCGGGCCTGTGAAGTTTAAATTCTGTTTAACTAAAAAACGTAAGATAGTAACCATATATGTTTTCGAGGAGGATAGCATGGAAAAGCGGTACGAATCAGATATGACCCGGAAGGAAAAAAGACAGAATGAGCTGAAAAAGCTGAAGAGCATGACTTTCAAACAGAAAGCCGCATATATCTGGGAATATTATAAGGGTGTGTTTGCGGGGATCATCATTGCCTGTGTGATCATTTCCATTGGTGTGCAGATGTTTCAGAATTCACAGTTGAAATCTCTGCTCTCTATTGCAGTGGTGGATTCCAACTATAATCATGACGAGCAGGTGGAAGCTTTACAGAATGATTTTCTGGCTTATGCAGGAACCGGGGACAAGCATGAAGTGGTGGATGTGGACACCTCTCTTCTTTCCGGAGATGATTATAATGCAGTAGTCAAGATGACGGTAGTCATGGGAGCCGGAACAGCAGATATGATGTTCTGCGGAGAAGAAACTTATAAAAAATATAAGCAGCAGGAAGCTTTTTTGAGCTGGAAGGAAGTCCTGGGGGACGATTATTCCAAATATGAGGAATATATGACCGATGATGGCAGACTGGATCTGGAGAAATGTCCAAACTGGGAGAAATACAATATGGTTTATTACAGCCCGGTCTATGCAGTGGTGATGTCCAGCAGCAAGAACCTGGAAAACTGTATTAAATTTCTGGAAATGATGGTGCAGTAAGCAGTATGGAAGCCTGTCTTGCTGTGTATGGGGATAAATAAAAAGGAGCGAAGCGGATTGCGAATGTCCGCTTTACATCACTCAGCGGCGGAGCGTAGAATCACGCTCGATCGCTGAAGACTGTAAACGGATATTCCGATAGGGCTGTTCCGGTTCTTCCAGACGGGACAGGATCAGAGAAGTTGCCTCCCAGGCAAGATCTGAACTGTGCGGGTCAATGGTGGTAATGCCGGGCTGATTTGTGGATGCGATGGGGCAATTGTCAAAACCGGTGATCAGGATATCTCTCGGGCAGTGGATATTCAGAGATGCAAGGATCCGCATCAGCTGACACGCCAGGGAATCATTGGCACAGACGAAAAGCTCCGGAAGAGAATCCATCCGTTTCAGCTGTGTCAGAAGCCAGCGGTCATCCCAGTAGAGGTCATCATTTGCAATGATACTGCAGGTTTCATCATACTCCAGACCACAGGAAAGAATGGCGGCGCGGAAACCAAGCCAGCGTTCGAAAAAACTCAGACAGTGAAGGGAGGAGCCGAAAAAACCTATTTTCTGCAGATGATATTTTTGGATCAGGTTTTTGATAAGACCGGTCAGGCAAAACTGGCTTTCGGTAGACAGGACATCAGCAGGGAGGTTGTCTTCCAAAATACCGGCGTAGGCGTCAAAAAACAGAATGGGCTTTCCAAGGGAGCAGAGCATTCGGGAATAGGATTTATCCAGAAGTTCAATGCAGAAGATGGAAGCTGTCTGTTCCAGATGGAAGGTAGGAGGAAGCAGAAGAGACTGAAATTCTGCTTCCTGGATGAAATACATGGATATGGAGTAATTTTTCCTGCTCAGTTCCTGTCCAAGAACCGAGAGAAGATTGAAGCCGATATGTTGCTTGTCAATTCCCTTGGAGAAAAAGACAGCAATCTGTGACTGTTGGGAAGGAGCTGATTCTTCCTCCGGAGCATCTGTGGACTGGGCAGTGAAGGCTTCTTCCAGATCCAGGTTTTCTGTCAGAACCGGTTGGATCAGGGAATAACATTTATAATTTAATTCCGCAGCTTTATGGAGGACCCGTTCCCGAGTCTGGGGAGAGACAGATCCGCTGTTATTCAGAACTTTTGAAACGGTTGTACGGGAAAGATTCAAAGCATCGGCAATGTCCTGAACCAATATTTTTGTTTTTGCCATAACGATTATCCTTTTGAAAAGTAAATTTGAGATAACTGTGAAGAGAATGAACAGTTACCATTTGGGTTTTTGTAAATATTGTAGCATGGAAAATGTAAAAAAACAAGAATATAAAAGTTTACGAATGTAAATATAATAAAGCTGAAGAAGAGAAAAAATGCTAAAAATAACAAACAAAAATTATATAAACAAACAAAATGCACAAAAGTATATTGACAAGACGAAGAAAAATGGTATTATGAATTTAACAAACAACAACTTATGAATGAACAAATGTAGCTATCCAGAGGCCGTTGTGAGGTTACTGGACAGTTACAGGCAAGTGAAAAGAGAAAGGAAGAGGGATATGAGGAAAAAAGAGAAAACGGGTTCAGTATCTGCTTATATGAACCAGTTTGGTAAGTATTTCCGAAAAAACTGGCAGCTGTATATCATTTTCTTATTGCCGGGACTTTTACTGACACTGATTTTTAAATACCTTCCAATGCTTGGAATCATCATTGCTTTTGAGGAATACAGTCCGTTTCTGGGCTATTTTGACAGTAAATGGATCGGGGCTTACAACTTTAAAAGGTTGTTTTCATCTACGGAGTTTTTAAGGCTTCTGGTCAATACGCTGAAACTGAGCGGCTACAATCTTCTGTGGAGCTTTTTCCCGCCGATCATTCTTGCTCTGCTTCTGAACCGGGTGAGAAGTGCAAAGATCAAGAGAAATGCACAATTGATTTTTTATCTTCCGTATTTTATTTCAACCATCGTACTTGCCGGTATGATCCGCCTGTTCTTTTCTCCGGTGGGACCGATCAATGCAATCTTTGGAACAAGTATTGATTTCATGTCTGAATCCAAATGGTTCAGAAGCCTGTATATAGGAAGTGGAATCTGGCAGACGATCGGCTGGTCTTCCATTATTTATACTTCAACGCTTGCCGGGGTCAGTCAGGATCTGATCGAAGCAGCAAAGATCGACGGAGCGACGATCATTCAGCAGATCAGAAATGTAGAACTGCCGGCATTGAAGCCTGTTATTGTGATCCAGTTTATTTTATCCGCAGGAAATATCATGAGTATCGGTTTTGAAAAAGTATATGCAATGCAGACAGATCTGAACAAGATCACGAGTGATATCATTCCTACCTATGTATACCGTCTTGGTCTTGAGATGGGAGATTACGGATATTCCACTGCGGTAGGTCTGTTCAACTCCATTGTCAACCTGATTCTTTTGGTGGCAGTAAACTATGTTGTTTCCAAACTGAATGAGGGTGAAGGATTATAGGAGGAGCCGTAATGAATAACAAAAAGAAAAGTACGATTACACAAGATAAAGTTGTTACATGGGGCGGAAATCTGCTCCTGATCCTGCTGACGGTTCTGATTGTTGTACCGGTTGCTTATATTCTGCTCTGTTCGATCATGGATCCGTCTGTGCGGAACAGCGTTGGCGTTTCCTTGAATTTGAAGAACTGGACGCTGGAAGGCTATCGAAGAGTTTTTCAGGATCCGAATATATGGAGAGGCTTCCGGAATTCCTTTTTCTATTCCATCGTTTTTACGGTTATTTCGGTGACGGTGACTCTGCTGGCGGCATATCCCATGTCACGGAATGACTTCATGGGAAAGAAGTTTTTCAATGCGATCTTCGTATTTACCATGTTTTTCGGCGGTGGTCTGATGCCAACGTACCTGCTGATGGATCAGCTGGGATTGGTTAATACGGTATGGGCAATTCTTCTGCCAGGAGCACTGAATGTCTGGAATATGATCCTTGCCCGTTCTTATTATAAGACGGTGCCCATTGAACTTTACGAGGCAGCTTCCATGGACGGTTCTACAGAAGTGCAGTATTTCTTTAAGATCCTGATTCCGGTATGTAAACCGATCATTGCAGTTTTGTGCCTGTATCAGTTCGTGGCTATGTGGAATTCTTACTTTGATGCAATGATTTATCTGGATGATCAGAACCTGCAGCCCTTGCAGTTGGTTCTCCGTTCTATCCTGGTCCAGAACCAGATCAATCCGAACCTGGTGGCCAATATGGAAAAACTGGCAGAAACGGCGAAACTTGCAGATCTTCTGAAATATTCCACTATCGTAATATCCAGCGTTCCGCTGATCGTACTGTATCCGTTCTTTGCAAAATCTTTTGAAAAAGGTGTTATGATCGGTTCAGTAAAAGGTTGAAAGATCTGTGCATAGTGCACTTATCTCATATAAAAGGAGGAAAAAGTTATGGCAAACAAAAAAATGACCGCTCTGTGTATGGCAGCAATGCTGGCAGCCAGCCTGGGATCCGTTGCATCCGCAAGTGAATCCGGCATTACCTTCCCGCTGGAAGAAAGTTACAGCTTTTCTATCATGACAAGAGCCGAGAATGATTCCGAGCAGGATTTCAGCAAGAAAGCACTGGTTCAGAGAATGGAAGCAGCTACCAATGTGCAGGTAGATTATCAGACCATCCCGGCTGATCAGTTTGATGAGAAATCCAAACTGGCCCTGTCCAAGAAAGGCATGCCGGATGTCATTACAAAAATGTATATCAAACCTTACGACATTCTCAGTTATGCAAGCAAAGGAGTCTTTATTCCCATCGAGGACTACATTGAAGAGGATATGCCGAACCTGAAAGCAGTTCTGGAGAAGAGACCGGAGGTAAAAGCCGCTATTACTTCTGCGGACGGACATATTTATACTCTTCCGTTCATCAATGAATGGTCCACGAACCCGAAGGAGAACATCAACGTAGTCGGAGCAATCCCCTACATCAACAAGAGCTGGCTGGACGAACTGGGACTGGAAATGCCGACCACTACCGATGAACTGAAAACAGTTCTTGAGGCTTTCAAGGAGAACATTACCGTAGAAAGCGGAGAAGTGGTTCCCATGTCCTTCCGTATCAACCAGGTAAACCAGGATCCGGGCATTACCTTAGGCTCTTTTGGCTGCGGCGATGATATGGATCATTATATGGTAAGCAATGACAAAGAGGTTTATTACACTCTGGTACAGGATGATGTGAGAGAAGGACTGGAATGGCTCCATGAGCTGTACAGCGAAGGACTGGTAGATCCGGAAATCTTCTCTCAGGATGGAGCAAGCTATTCTGCAAAGGTTGCTTCCGGAAGAGTTGGTCTTTTCTATGACTGGGCAATCGGAATGGCAGGAGATTATACGGACGATTATGAGCCGCTTCCGCCTCTGGCAGGACCGGATGGAACGGTGAATGTTCCGAGACAGAACTACTACAGTTTTGATATGGGTGTAACAGCTGTAACTGCAGCCTGCGAAAAACCGGAAATCGCACTGGCATATCTGGATCAGTATTATGAACCGTCCATGTCTATCCAGAACTGCTTTGGTACTTACGATGATGAAAATTATACCAACGTATTTACTATGGAAGACGGCATGCTGAAATGGACCGAGGAAGGACAGGACAGCAAAGTCAGAAATGACCAGAACCTCTATGATGTATTTGCAATTCTTGCTGACTACTATGGCGTTTATGTTGACAAGATGGTAGATTCTGATGCTGCGCGTCTCGAGATGGTAAAAAACATCTACTCTCCGGCAATCACCAGTGATTACAACTATCCGGCAGCCTTTATGGACCAGGAGGACATCACAAGAATCGCAGAGATCGAGACAGACCTCAAAAACTATGCAGAGCAGACGAAAGCAGGTATCGTGAAAGACGGTATCACAGATGAAGACTGGAACGCTTATCTTGAAAAAATGGATTCCATGGGACTTTCTGAACTTCTGGAACTGAAACAGAAAGGTTTCGATATGTTCTATGAACTCACCAATAAACAATAACTGACAGCATGTGACAGCAGGGAGGGCCGAATGAACTTATTTTATACACCTGAGTATGCGAAAACCGGAGATGTAATTCCGTTTTACAATCAGAAGACGAAAAGATTCGAAAACTATTATCTGAAAAACTGGAATCCGGATGCACCGAAAGACAAGATCGTCTATGGCTGGCATCAGATCATAACGGAAGACAACCGGATTTACAAAGAAACCCCGACAAACATTCAGGGTGGAACCGGGTCTGTGATCGAAGTGGACGGTGTTTACCATATGTTCTACTGTACCTTCGATCAGAACCCGCCGGCCCAGTGGGCAAGACATGCGACGAGCAAAGACCTTGTACACTGGGAGGACATCCCGGAAGATAAATTTGGACCGGACGGAGAAATTTACCGGATGTCTGACTGGAGAGATCCTCATGTATTCTGGAATGAGGAGGAAAAGAAATGGTGGATGATCCTGGCAGCCAGGGAAAATGCGGCAACAGAACGGAATGGTTGTGTGGCACTGTGCGTATCGGACGATCTCTCCCACTGGGAGTACAGAAAGCCCCTTTACGCATCCAGAACCAATCAGGCAGCCAATGAGTGCCCGGACTTTTTCAAAATGGGTGACTGGTATTATCTGGTGTTTTCCAATTATACGGATGGTTTCTGTACCTATTACCGGATGAGCAGGTCTCCGAAGGGCCCATGGATACGCCCGGAGCGGGATACGTTTGACGGAAGAGCTTTTTATGCAGCAAAAACGGGATCTGATGGAACTCACCGTTATGTATACGGCTGGAACCCTAGCAGAGGTGAAAACAGTTGGAACTTTGATCCCGGGAAAGATTTCGGAAAAGATTACTGCTCTTGGAACTGGGGAGGCTCTATTGTCGTTCATCAGCTGGTGCAGCATGAGGACGGAACGCTGGGCGTATGCCCCGTGGAAAGTGTGGCGAATGCATTCCATCACAGTGAGAAAACAGAGATCAGAGGTCTGAGCGGCAATTGGGAACACCGGGCAGACGGAACTCTCTGCAGCTCTGAAGATGGATTTGCTGCCGCACTTGGAAGCGTGATTCCGGCGCAGTGCTGTATCAAAGCAAAACTTCGTTATGAGGGAACACCTACAAGGTTCGGACTGGCCCTCCAGGTAGATGAAGCCTTTGATTTTGGCTATTATCTGATGTTTGAACCGCAATTTAACAGGATCCAGTACCGCTCCGGACTGCGGATGTACGAACAGGGTGGGCAGATGTTCCCCTATGCAGTGGAGATGGAAAGACCGTTAAAACTGGAGCCTGGAAAAGAATATGAAATTGCCTTATATATTCAGGATACCATAGGTGTGCTTTATATAAATAATGATGTGGCCTTTGGTTTCCGGATGTATAACTGGAAGAACCGCCGTCTGGGATTTTTCGTTTCCGATGGAACGGTGGAAATAAAAGATGCTGCTGTTTTAACTGAATAAAAAAGACAAGAGGCTGTCGCAAAATGCAACAGCCTCTTTGCAGATAAGGAGAGAAAATCCAATGTTTGATTTAAGCAGTCTATCCGTATTAAAAAAAGGACAAAGCAGAAGCATCAACTGGGAAAACCGTAAGGGAGAAAAAGGAATGGGAGGCAGAGCGGCCAGTGATCTGGGAGCTTCCAGAAAAGGTTCTCCCTGTATTCCGGAAATCAAACCGGGAGAGACGGTAACACTGGCAGAAATGGACGGTCCGGGAACCATCAATCATATCTGGATCACAGTGACAGACCGGACGAGTGAGCGCAACAGATATGTTTTAAGAGATCTGGTTTTGCGGATGTACTGGGATGGAGAGGAAGAGCCTTCAGTGGAAAGTCCGTTGGGAGATTTTTTCTGCTGCGGTTTTGGTGTGTCGTATTGCGTGAATTCTCTTCCTGTAGCTGTTAATCCCACGAGAGGTTTTAATTCCTATTTTCCAATGCCTTTCCGAAAAAAAGCTAAAATCACCATTGAAAATCAGTGCGATGAGACGATTCCGGCATTCTTTTACCAGATTGATTATTGTCTGACGGATGAACTTCCGGAAAACACCGGATATTTTCATGCTCAGTGGAGAAGGCAGAGAATAACAGAAAAAGGTCAGGATTACATAATACTGGATCACGTAAAAGGCAGGGGACAGTATGTTGGGACATATATGGCACTGACTGCGCTGGAACGCTACTGGTACGGAGAAGGGGAAGTGAAGTTCTATCTGGATGGGGATGAAGAGTATCCAACCATCTGCGGAACCGGAACAGAAGACTATTTTGGCGGAGCCTGGAGTTTTGCCACTCAGAAGGACGGAAAAACCGTGGAAAATACGTTCTGTACGCCTTTTTTAGGCTATCCGTATTATTCACATCATGATACGTTCCTGCACCATGATTTTCATAATGACGATCAGCTGCCTCAGAGAAGCTTTTACCGGTGGCACATTATGGATCCGATCCTGTTCGAAAAAGATATCCGGGTAACGATTCAGCAGATCGGTGTGTATTATGGCGGGCTTTTTGAGCGGGAAGACGATGTGGCTTCTGTTGCTTACTGGTATCAGGAAGAACCTCATCAGCCATATGGAAAACTGATGGATAGGAAAGACAGATGGCCGCGGTGAAATAAGGAAAAGACAGGATCTGGAATCCATGGCTTGGCAGATGGCAGACCCTCAAAAGAATGAAAGGTTAATAGAATGGAAAAAGTACTTACGATATCAAAAGATTATCTTCTTGTACCGGTAAAGAAGGAAGCAGAAAAAAGGTTGCTGACTTTCTGGTGCGGAACAGAAAAAATTTATGAATTTGAGATTTCCTGTGTAGATACGGAGGAAACTTATCCGGAAGATTTCTGTGCAGTTTTGCCGGTGAAAAAATGGAAGGGTCAAAAGATCCGGATCGAAGGTGATGTTTGTGAAAGTCTTCTGTCTGCTGTGCGGGAAAAGGAGTCTGCTGTGCGGGAAAACAGCGGATATATCCATTTCGTGCCGGAAACAGGCTGGATCAATGATCCAAATGGACTGATTTATAGTGAAGGAAAATATCACCTGTATTTTCAGCACAATCCGGTTGATGTAAACTGGGGAAATATGAGCTGGGGGCATGCGGAGAGTACAGATCTCCTTCATTGGGTGCAGAAAGAGGATGTGATGTTTCCGGATGAAAACGGAACGATGTTTTCCGGTTGTGCGATCCTGAATGAGAGAGGTCTTCTGGGACTTCCCAAAGATACACCGGTATTCTTTTATACCGTAGCAGGAAGTGCTTCTGAATGGAGCAAAGGGAAAAAATTTGTACAGCGGATTGCTTACAGTACGGATCAGGGAGAAACACTGACGAAGATAGAAGAGAATGTGTTGGAACACATAGAAGCAGATAACCGGGATCCCAAAGTTTACTGGCATGAGGAAAAGCAACTTTACTATATGGTGCTGTATCTGGATAAAAATGATTATGCGATCTTTAATTCCAGCGATCTGAAAAATTGGGTCATGACACAGAAACTTACCATTCCAGGAGCCTGGGAATGCCCGGATTTCCGAGAGATTCCGGTAGAAGGCGGTGGAAAGAAATGGATCTTCTGGTCCGCAGACGGCTACTATTTCCTGGGTGATTTTGATGGTTCCCATTTTGTAACGGATGGCGTCAGACAGGAAGCTTACCATTGTATGCTGCCTTATGCCGGACAGACCTTTGCCGGGACAGACCGGGTGATCATGATTCCCTGGATGCGTACCAACAACCAGGGTAAAAATTTCAGGGGAATGATGGGAATTCCCAGAGAGCTGACTCTGGTAAAAACGGAAGAAGGTTATCTGCTCAGACAGAAACTCGTTCAGGAGCTGGAAGAACAGAAAGTAAAAAAACTGGAAGCAGTTTTGGATTCGAAGTCAGACAAGTGTGTTGTTTATACACAGAAAGAACCTGCGGCAGTGGAAATTGTTGTAAAACTGGAAGAAGACAAGGACATGGTTGTGGATCTCTATGGAACAAAATGCCTGTATCATGAGGGTGTTTTGAAGATTGAGGGAATCGCACAGAGGACAGAAGGTGTTGCCGGAGCGGCAAGAGAATTTACAGACAAAGAAGAAATCAAAGAAGGTCAGACTTACCGGGAACTGAAGATGAATACAATTGGAAAACCGGAGAAACTTTCTCTGCTTTCAGATGGAGAGATTCTGGAAGTAACGGTAAATGACGGTCTTTTGAGTGAAGCTTATGAGACAGTGCTGGATGTAAGAAAAGGTGAGATTACTGTCCAGGCAGAAGGAAAAGCAAAAGTGGAAATTTACCAGATCCAGTAAAATCAGTTTCAGTGATAATGTTAAAAACGGCATCCGCAAAGTATGAAAACTTTGCGGGTGCCGTTTTTAGTTATTTCTGGATATAGGGCGGGTCGGCGGGGTAGCCGCTGCCGGCTTTCTGCATGGCGCGCTGGACGGCGTCTTTGGCGTCTTTCCAGTCGGCGTCTTTGAACTGGTAGTCGAATTTTTTCTGGAACCATTCCACGTCGCCGGTGATCCGTTCGAGGTTCTGGATCATCTGGGGGAAGAGGATTTCGCGGAGGCGGGCCTGGTCTTTTTCGTTCAGATAGCGCTCTGCACCGGAGAGCAGGTCGCCGAAATGGGGCAGGCAGAAGCCTTTTCCATTTTTCAGAAGGTCCATGAACTCGTCCTCATTTCGTTTGAAGAGCTCGAAAAAGGTGGCTAGGTACCGCTCGTAGGTGGTCTCGATCTGCTCACAGATATAGCAGCTCTTGTTCTGCATCCGGATCCAGGTGCTGACGTTATTTGTCTTGGCCTCCGGGTCGGGAACAGATTTTTTCAAGCGGCCCAGAAGGGAGGGCTTGTCGCCGGTGCTGTAGTGCTCCATCTGCTCCTTGAGATCCTTTGTGAGCTTTTTCAAGTGGGTTTCCAGGATCAGGGCGCTGCCCAGGCGGTTACCGTAGAGAAACATTTTCTGATAATGATCTTTGCAGAAACCTGCTTTATCGGTCTGGAACCGGATATCGTCCTCCATATAGGAAGCGCCGGAACCCAGGGTGAAATCGATGGCGTGCTGCTCGAGGGAGCGATGGATGAAGCAGAAAGGGCACTCGTCCTTTTCACGGAAGGCATCCATGAGAGGAATCGTGTAAAGCTGTTCTTTCATATTTGTAAACCTCCAGGTGAGATATTTCTGCGGGAGCGGGCAGGACTGGTCTCTGAACAAAGCCGGGTGCCGCAGAAAATGTAATACTGAGGTGATTATAGCACAGGGAAGAAAGAGGGGCAAATAAAATACTTCCGATAGATGAGAAGTTGCGCGGGGAGGAAAATCGGGTTATACTCATAAGAAATGATGTGAGACAGGAGGAGGCAGAATACGATGAAAAAGATAAAATACCCGGATTACGCGAACAGCACGGTGAGTCTGGCCAATTCTATTTTGAAATATTTCGGGGCGCCGGTGCATCATGAGACGCTGGGGCTTCTGGACCGGAAATTTGCGGAGCGGGAGTATGAAAATGTGGTGGTGATTTTGCTGGATGGCATGGGAAAATGTATTGTGGACGGCAATCTGGAGCCGGATGGATTTTTTGCTTCCCATCTGGCGGGGACTTACTCGGCGGTGTTTCCGCCGACTACGGTGGCGGCCACGACTTCGATCTGCAGCGGGCTTTATCCGGTGGAGCATTGCTGGCTGGGCTGGGATTGCTACTATCCGAAGATCGATAAGACGGTGACGGTTTTTCTGAACCGGGAAGCGGGGACCACGCGGCCGGCAGCAGAATATCCTGTGGCGGAGACATTTTGCCCCTATAAGAACCTGGTGAAACAGATCAGGGAAAATGGTGGGCAGGCCTACAGCCTGATTCCTTTTGAGGAGCCTTATCCCAAAAACTTTGAGGCGATTTCGGGCTGGATCGAGGAGCTGACCAGTCGGCCGGGAAAAAAATATATTTACGCTTACTGGTCGGAACCGGATGGCTGCATGCATGAAAAAGGCTGCTACAGTCCGGAGGCGAAGGCGACCTTAAGACAGCTGGAAAAACAGGTTCAGGAGCTGACGGAGAAGCTTTCAGATACGCTGGTGATCGTGACGGCCGACCATGGCCATATGAACTCCCGCGGCGTGGCCATCGAGAATTACCCGAAAATAACGGAGTGCCTGAAACGGGGCCTGAGTCTGGAGCCGAGGGCTGTGAATTTCTTCGTGAAGGAAGAGAAAAAGCAGCAGTTTGAAGAAGAATTTCGGAAAAATTTCAGCGATACTTTTCTGCTTCTCACCAAAGAAGAAGTCCGGGAGAAAAAGCTTTTCGGACCGGGAAAGGAACGTTCGGATTTTGAGAGAATGATGGGAGATTATCTGGCTGTGGCGGTGGATGATCTGAGCATATACAGCCACAAAAAAGAGGAGGACTTTTTCATCGGCGTCCATGCGGGACTTCTGGAGGATGAGATGGTGATTCCGCTGATTCTGATTGGAAAGGATGAGCTATGACGACCTTATACGATGCACTTCTCGCCTATGGAAAAAGCGACGTCTATCCGTTTCATATGCCGGGGCACAAGCGTCAGGTGGAGGATTTTGAAAATCCGTTTCTGATCGATATTACGGAGATCGATGGGTTTGATAACCTTCATCATCCAGAGGGAATTTTAAAGGAGGCCCAGGAGCGGGCAGCGGAAGTTTATGGCTCGAGAAGTACCTATTTTCTGGTAAACGGAAGCACCTGCGGGATTTTAAGCGCAGTGTCGGCGCTGGTGCGGCCGGGCGGAGAGATCGGTCTTGCGCGAAACTGCCACAAGGCTTCGTACCACGCCTGCTATCTGGGAGACCTGGTTATCCACAGTCTCTACCCACAGTGGGAGCCGAAGTTTGGGATAAACGGGGGAATCCTGCCCGAAGACGTGGAAAAGCTTCTGAAGGACTATCCGAAAACTCAGGCGGTGCTCATCACTTCACCTACCTATGACGGGGCCGCATCGGATGTGAAACGGATCGCAGAAATCTGCCATGCCCACGGGATACCGTTGATTGTGGACGAGGCCCACGGGGCGCATTTAGGCTTCTGCCCATATTTTCCGGAAAGCGCCCTGAAACTCGGGGCGGATGTGGTGATTCAGAGCTTTCATAAGACACTGCCTTCTTTTACACAGACGGCAGTGCTTCATGTGAGCAAGAGTGCCCGGGTGGATGAGGACCGGATTCGGCGATTTTTGGGGATCTATCAGAGCAGCAGCCCGTCTTATATTTTCATGGCGGCCATGGACCGGTGTGTGGAGTTTCTGAAAAACGAGGGAAAAGAGCGGTTTGAGGCTTTTGCAGCCAGGCTGGAGGACTTCTATGCCTTTATCCGGGGACTTGAGAGAATCCGGATTCCGGGCTATGAAATCCGGGGAGATTATGGTATATTTGATTTCGATCGCTCAAAAATCCTGCTGGTTCCGGACGCGCACGGCGGGGAATGGCTCGCTGAGGAACTCCGGAAAAAAGACCATCTGGAGCTTGAGATGGCAGCAGGAGGCTATGGGCTGGCCTTGACTTCCGTTATGGACACGGAGGAAGGCTTTGAACGGCTGAGGAAGGCGCTGAACCGGATCGATGGAGAACTTGCTGACGAAGAAGCGGCTTGTGTCGGCAGGGTTGGGGCAGGCGTAGAAAGTGCCCTGGATCGGCGGAGCAGAAGTGTCGGTTATGACGGAGTCGTCCATAACGAGATTGTGGTCTCGCTTCGGGAGGCCTATGATGGGGAAAAAGAGACTGTGCCTCTGAAAGAGAGTGAGGGACGGATTTCCGGCGAATTTCTCTACCTCTATCCGCCCGGAATCCCGCTTCTGATGCCGGGAGAGCGGATCAGCCGGGACGTGCTGGAGAGGGTGGCTTTTTTCCAGGGGGAAGGGCTTTCAATCCAGGGGCTTCGGGACTACAGGGCGGAATTTATAGATGTGTTGAAAAAGGGCAGATAAATGGGAAAGATTTTTTATGTGATGGGAAAAAGTTCTTCGGGAAAGGATACGATTTTCCGGGAACTGATGAAAGATGAAACGCTGGGGCTTCAGGAGATCGTTCTTTATACGACCCGGCCGATCCGGGCGGGGGAGAAGGATGGCGTGGACTATCATTTCGTCGATGACGAGGTGCTGCGCCGCTTCCAGAAGGAGGAAAAGGTCATCGAGCTTCGCTGCTACAATACCGTGATGGGCGTCTGGAAGTATTTTACCGTGGACGACGAGCACATGGATCTTAAGCGGAAGGACTATCTGGCCATCGGAACCCTGGTTTCCTATGAGAAAATGAGGGCTTATTACGGGGAAGAGCGGGTGCTGCCGATCTATGTGGAGGTTCCCGATGATATCCGCCTCATCCGGGCCATCGACCGGGAGAAAAAGCAGGAAAAACCGGCCTATGAGGAGATGTGCCGCCGTTTTTTGGCGGACAGCGAGGATTTTTCTGAGGAGAATCTGGAAAAAGCAGGTATTTCCAGGAGATTTTCCAATGCGGGGACACTGGAGGAATGCCTGACTGAAATCCGTCAGTTTATAAAAGAGAAGAAAGGCTTCACTAATTTTTCATAGGTATTCTGAAGGAGTTATGGTATAATGGAATGAGCGTTAGCGAGAAGAGTTTAAGGATGAGCGTTAGCAACGAGAGAGAAAAGGGGGTGTCGCAAATGTCAGGATTCCAAGACATTGTCGGACATAAACAGATCATAGAGCATTTGAAAAATGCGGAAAAATTGAATAAGGTTTCTCATGCTTATATATTCAGCGGAGAAAAAGGCTCGGGGAAAAAACTTCTGGCCAGTCGTTTTGCAGAGCTTCTGCAGTGCGAGGGTGAGGGAGAAAAGCCCTGCGGAAAATGCCGTTCCTGCCGGCAGGCGGAGAGCGGAAACCACCCGGATATTATCCGGATCACCCACGAAAAACCGAACACCATCAGCGTGGACGATATCCGGGAGCAGCTGGTAGGCGACGTCCAGATCAAACCCTATCAGAGCAAATATAAAATTTACATCGTTCCGGATGCGGAGAAGATGAACGTGCAGGCACAGAATGCACTGTTGAAAACGATCGAGGAGCCTCCGTCCTATGCGGTGATCCTTTTTCTGACGACGAATGCGTCTTCTTTCCTGCCGACGATTCTGTCAAGGTGCGTGGTGCTGAATATGAAGCCCGTGCCGGATCAGGAAGTGCGGAAATATCTGATGGAGCATGTGGAAGTGCCGGATTACCAGGCGGATATCGCTGTGGCTTTTGCCCAGGGAAACATCGGAAAAGCCGTCAAATTGGCTACTTCCGAGTATTTTAACGAGATCAAGAATGCGGCCCTTCATATTTTGAAAAATGCCCCGCGGATGGATATCAGCGAGATCAGCGCGGCGGTGAAGGGCGTTTCTGAATATAAAGTGGATATTCAGGACTATCTGGATATCTTCGCGGTCTGGTACCGGGATGTGCTGTATTTCAAGGCGACCCGGGATGCGGACGGTATCATTTTCCGGGATCAGCTCGCTTCCATTCAGGAGCAGACCAACAACTGCAGCTACGAGGGAGTGGAGGACATTCTGAAAGCTTTAAGAAAAGCAAAGGAGCGGCTCAACGCCAACGTGAATTTTGACCTCACGATGGAGCTGTTGTTCCTGACCATAAAGGAGAACATCACAGAATGATTAAAATTATTGGAGTCCGGTTTCGCAATGCCGGAAAAATCTATTATTTCGATCCGAAAAAGCTCCCCATCAAAAAGGGCGACCACGTCATCGTGGAGACGGCCCGGGGAATTGAGTACGGAAGCGTGGTGGCGGATGCCAGAGAGGTGACGGACGATCAGGTGGTACAGCCCTTAAAGCCCGTCATCCGTATCGCCAACGCTGATGATAACGCGAGAGCCCAGAGAAACAAGGAGAAGGAAAAAGAAGCCTTCCGTATCTGCCTGGAAAAAATTCGCAAGCACAAGCTGGAGATGAAGCTCATCGACACGGAATACACCTTTGACAACAACAAGGTGCTCTTTTATTTCACGGCTGACAGACGAATCGATTTCCGTGAGCTGGTAAAAGACCTGGCCTCCGTTTTCAAGACCAGAATCGAGCTTCGCCAGATCGGTGTCCGCGACGAAACAAAGGTCGTCGGCGGCGTGGGAATCTGCGGAAGAGAGCTTTGCTGCCATACGTTCCTGTCCGAGTTTGCACCGGTTTCCATTAAAATGGCGAAAGAGCAGAATCTGTCTCTGAATCCGACCAAGATCTCCGGTGTCTGCGGCCGTCTCATGTGCTGCCTGAAAAACGAGGAGGACACTTACGAGTATCTGAACAGCCGTCTGCCGGGTATCGGCGACCGGGTGATTGCGGATGATGGTCTCAAGGGCGAGGTGCAGAGCGTCAACGTTCTGCGTCAGCTCGTGAAGGTTCTTGTGGACGTGCAGGACGAAAAAGAGCTCCGCGAGTACAAGGTGGAGCAGCTGAAATTCAAGCCCCGCCGGAAAAAGGAGAAGCTGAACCTGAACGACAAGGAGCTGAAGGAACTGAAGGCTCTGGAAAAAGATGAAGGGAAATCAAAGCTAGATGACAATTGAGCTGAAACCGGAGGAACGGCTGGATGATCTCCAGAGAAACGGCTTTAAAATCATTCAGAATCCCGGCAAGTTCTGTTTCGGGATGGATGCGGTGTTGCTCTCTGGTTTTGCAAAGGTGAAGCAGGGAGAAAAGGTACTGGATCTGGGGACGGGAACCGGCATCATTCCGATTCTTCTGGCCGGAAAAACGAAGGCTGGTCATCTCACGGGCCTGGAGATCCAGGAGGAGAGCGCGGATATGGCAAGGCGAAGCGTGCTCTATAACCACCTGGAGGACCGGGTTTCCATCGTGGAAGGCGATATTAAAGAGGCGGGACAGCTGTTTGATCTGGCTTCCTTTGATGTCATCACCTCCAATCCGCCCTATATGACGGGAAATCACGGTCTGACCAATCCGGAGCTTCCGAAGGCCATCGCCCGCCACGAGATTCTCTGCACACTGGAGGATGTTATCGGCACGGCGGAGAAGCTTCTGAAGTCCGGCGGAAAATTTTTCATGGTGCATCGGCCCTTCCGGCTGGCGGAGATTCTGGTGAAACTTTCCCAGCATCATCTGGAGCCCAAACGGATGCAGCTGGTCTACCCTTATGTGGACCGGGAGCCGAACATGGTGCTCATCGAGGCCGTGCGCGGCGGCAACCCCAGGATGACTGTGGAAAAACCGCTGATTGTCTATGACGAGCCGGGCGTTTATAATAAGGAAATTTATGACATTTACGGATATTAAACTGAGAACTGTCGCTTGAAGGAATCGAGGGGCAGTTTTTATAATCAGGAGGAAAAGGATGACAGGAACCTTATATCTTTGTGCCACGCCCATCGGGAATCTGGAGGATATGACTTTCCGGGTGGTGCGGACCTTAAAAGAGGTGGACCTGATCGCGGCGGAGGATACGAGAAACAGCATCAAGCTTTTGAACCATTTCGATATTCATACGCCGATGACCAGCTATCACGAATACAACCGGATCGAAAAAGCCCATGTGCTTGTGGAAAAGCTGAAAGAAGGGCAGAATATCGCCCTGATCACCGACGCAGGGACGCCGGGAATTTCCGATCCGGGGGAGGATCTGGTGCGGATCTGCCAGGAGGAGGGCGTGCCGGTGACTTCCCTTCCCGGGGCCTGTGCCTGCGTTACAGCGCTGACGCTCTCCGGACTTTCGACCCGCCGTTTCTGCTTCGAGGCTTTTCTTCCGACGGAGAAAAAGGACCGACAGCTGGTGCTGGCGGAGCTGAAGGAAGAAACCCGGACCATGATTGTTTACGAGGCGCCGCACCGGCTCGTGCGGACTCTTGCGGAGCTTCAGGAAACGCTGGGAGACCGGCGGCTGACGATCTGCCGGGAGCTGACGAAAAAGCATGAGACCGCTTTTGCGACGACTTTTTCCAGGGCGCTGGCTTTCTATCAGGAGCAGGAACCCAAAGGAGAATGTGTGCTGGTCATCGAGGGAAAAAGCTTTGATGCGATCCGGAAGGAGCAGCAGGAATCCTGGGAGAGCCTGACGATCCCGGAGCATATGGAGCATTATCTCAGCCAGGGCATGGACAAAAAAACAGCCATGAAACAGGTGGCAAAAGACCGGGGCGTGGGAAAAAGAGAGATTTACCAGGCGCTGCTGGAGGAGGAATGATTGACAGGGACTCGAAAGGGTCCCTGTTTTTGTTTACAAAAGGATTACATTTCAGCGAGGATTTTGGCGGGAGAGATTCTTTATAATGGTGTCAGAGCAGACTTTCTACGGAAAAGGGGACAAAATATGACAGGCGATCTGACATCGGATAAAGAAAAAATGGCAAGAGAACGGAGAAAGAGAAAGCAGCTGGAGCGGGTGCGCCAGGTGGAACGGGCGAAACAGCGGCTGAGACGGGGGGTTTTTGGCGGTTTTCTGGTGCTGATCTTAGGGATAGGGCTGTTTCGCTGGCAGCAGAACCGGCGGGCGGAGGAGGCCTGGCAGGATTACGAGGCGGGAAATGATTTGAGCGGGGATAACCAGGCGGCAGACGGACAGACGGCTTCAGATCCGGAAGTGCGGGCGGAGTATCTGAATAAGCTGCAGGCGTTGGCTTCTTCTGATGAGCGGTACCAGACGATTCTGGACCGGGCGGAGGAATATCCGGACAATGTGCTCCGGATGGTCTGCCAGAATGAGGAGACGCTGAATTTTGCAGTGGATTACCCGGAGAAAAAGGATTCGGAACCGGCTTCCACGGTGGGAGATGTGACAAAAGGCGTGGTTCCACTTCTGATCCAGTGGGACAGGCGTTGGGGCTATGCGCTTTACGGAAGCAGCACAATTGTGGCGGTGAGTGGCTGCGGCCCCACCTGCATTGCCATGGTGGCCTGTGGTCTGACCGGAAGAAATGACATTACTCCGGCGAAGGTGGCTTCCTACAGTGCAAACAACGGTTTTCTTACGGAGAGCCGGGATACCTCCTGGGATCTCATGACCTACGGGGCTGAAGAATACGGGATCACCGGAACGGAGCTTGGGCTTGACGAGGCGGCTATGGCCAATCAGCTGGCGGCAGGTCATCCTATTATTGCCAGTATGGGGGCGGGGGATTTCACTTCCAGCGGGCATTTTATCGTGCTGACGGGTTATGCGAATGGTTCATTCACGGTGAACGATCCCAACAGTCTTGTCCGGAGCGGTGAGACCTGGAGTTTTGAGCGATTAAAAAATCAGATCGTGAATCTGTGGTATTATACGGTGTTATAAAGATGTAAATGATTTCGGAGACTCGAAAGGGTCTCTGATTTTTTTGTATAACAGGAAAATTCGGTGGAAGTACCTGTCACACAAAAAGCTTTTCAGGCAGAATCGCATGGTGACACAAAAAGTTTGATAATAAAAACGTTGACAAATCAACAAAATTGGATTAAAGTATACGTTGTTTTGCAGATAGAAAAAATCAATGGTTTACAGAATAGAGTTGGAAAGGAATCATTTTAGAATGGAAAAAATCAGGATTATTACAGAGTCGGCTTCTGATATGGGAACACCAGAGCGGGAGGATGTGACGGTGCTCCCGATGCATATTACCTTCGGGGAAAAAGAATATTTGGACGGGGTGAACTTAAGCCACCAGGAATTTTACAACATGCTTATTGAGAGTGACGAGCTGCCGAAGACCAGCCTGATCTCGCCGGGCACTTTTGCAGATGAGTTTGAAAAGGCGGAGAAGGCCGGGGAGCAGGTGGTGGTTATTGTCCTTTCCGCGAAGCTTTCGGGCACTTACCAGAGCGCCATGGTGGCGGCTGCAGACTACGACAATGTGACTGTGGTGGATTCCGAGAGCGTGGCTGTGGGTGAGCGAATCCTCGTGGATTACGCCCTGCGGCTGAAGGATCAGGGAAAAACAGCGGCGGAGATCGCGGAAGAACTGGAGACTGCGAAGAAAAAGGTTCATGTGATCGCCCTTCTGGACACACTGGAATATCTGAAAAAAGGCGGCAGGATTTCCAAATCTGTGGCCATGATCGGCGGCATGCTTTCCATCAAGCCCGTTGTCACCGTGGAAGACGGCGTGGTGGCAGTCCTCGGAAAAGCCCGGGGCTCCAAAAACGGAAACAATCTTCTGGTAAAAGAGATTCAGAATGCCGGCGGCATCGATTTTTCCCTGCCCTTCTGGCTTGGTTATACAGGAATCAACGATGCCCTTCTCCAGAAATACATCCAGGACAGCGAGGTGCTCTGGAAGGATTACACGGAGGAGCTTCCGATCTGTACGATCGGGGCTACAATCGGAACCCATGTAGGGCCAAACGCTGTGGCGGTGGCTTTTTTCGGAAAGGAAGGTTAAAAGTAACTATTCAGCAGCCACTATTCCTGTGAAGGTACTGAACAGTTACGGTTAAAAAAATATCCTGTACAGGCTGTGAGAAAACCTGTGCAGGATATTTTTTTGAGCGTGTTTCTTATTTGGTTACGGTACCGTCGGAGGAAATACGGATCTCACTCAGATGGGCCGGATTCTCGTAATCTTTTTCGTAACCGTCATCGTGATAATAGGTGTAAACAGCTTCGTTTCCCTCTGTAACATAGGAAAGGAAAGTGAGCGCTTCGAAATCAACCTCATCAACACACTGACCGCCTTTGGAAAGGGGGATCAGATGGTTCAGACGGATGAAGAGGACTACATCGGTAAGCGGGATCTCCACAAAATGGTGGCCTGCCGGAAGAATGGTCTCTTCTACTGTGCCGTCTGCAGAGAAACGCACCTGTTTCATTGATTCCGGCAGATAAACATAACGGCCGTCAGCATTCTGCTCGTAAACAGGGGCGATCATCATGCCGTCTCCAAGAAGAAGCTGGTCTTCTACCGCTTTGGCGTGTCTGTCGTCCGGATAATCAAAAGCGAGAGGACGGAACATCATTTCATCGTTTAAGACCGCTTTCATATACTCACTGTAAAGGTAGGGCAGCAGTCGGTAACGGAGCCCGATGATGTGACGGAAACCATCCATGTTTTCAAACTGATAAGCCTCCTGACGGCGGGTGCCGAGAGCGGAATGGTTTCTCATAAGCGGTGTGAAAATGCCGAGAGCCAGCCAGCGGAGCATGAGATCCTCTGTGGTATCTGCGCCGAAGCCGCCAAGATCAGCACCGGTATACAGGAAACCGCACATGTTCAGGGATGGAAGCATATGAAGGTTCAGAAGGATATGAGACCACCAGGATTTGTTGTCACCCATCCAGATACCGCCGTAACGGTGCATGCCGATATAGGAAGAACGGGAGAACATCAGGATCCTTTTATCCGGCTCTAAACGCTCGAAGGCTTCTCCGGCGGCCCGGGTCATATTGTAGCCGAACAGGTTGTGTACCCGGTCGTGTGATACCTTTTCTCCCTGGATGTTGTGATAGAAACGGGTATAATCCTCTGTGTTGTTGCTGAGACTTCCCACCAGAGCAGTCATTTCCCCGAATTCATTCATATCTAGGTTTCGGTCTTTATAGTCATCTATTTTGTCCAGAACTTCTTTCAGACGATCTTCCGTGTAAAAAATGGCAGGCTCGTTCATATCGTTCCAGAAGCCTTCCACGCCCTGATCCAGCAGGAATTTGTACTGTTCGCCGAACCAGTCTCTCGCCTCTTTATTGAGCATATCCGGGAAAAGCGCCTTGCCGGGCCAGACGGCGGCCACAAAAGGAGAGCCGTCCTCTTTGGTGCAGAAATAGCCTTTTTTCAGGCCTTCTTCATAGACGGGATAGCCTTCTTCCTGCTTCACACCGGCGTCGATGATGGGCACCAGATGGATGTGCTCATCTTTCATTTCCTTATTAAAATCAGCAAAATCCGGGAAAGTTTCGTTATTCAGAGTGAAATCCTTGTAGCGCTCCATATAGTCGATATCGAGGTAAACGCTGTCCAGCGGGATCTGAAGTTTGCGGTGTTTTTTTACCACGTCCCGGATCTCGTCCTCGGACATATAGCTCCAGCGGCTCTGGCCGTAACCGAAGGCCCATTTGGGAACCACGAAGCTTCTGCCGATGAGCTGGCGGAACTGGTGAACGATATCCTTTACATCGGTGCCGGTAATGACATAGACGTCGAGGTTCCAGTCGGAAGCGGTGATTTTCAGTTCGCTGTAACGGGTATATCCGATGTCGAAGGTGAGGATTCCAGGATAATCGATGAAGATACCGAAAGTCTCTTTGCCGCTTACCACAAAGAAATTGTGGGCACCGTAAAGGGAGCGGCGGTCTTCCAGATGCTCCGGCTCATCTGAACATTTACTCTGGTAGATCCAGCCGCGTTTGTTGATCCCGCGGACATTTTCACCCAGACCGTAGACCTTGTCGTCATCAGCCATGGAATAAGTGAAGGAAAGAGAAGCTTCATCCACCGACAGGAGAGGGAGTACCCCGTTATCTGCGGCAGGTTTCTGAAGAATGGCCTCCGTCTCGATGACATGGCCATAGGAAAATCGTGAAATCATAATGTATAAACCTCCTTTTTCTGCAGTATAATGCTTTCTTTTGGAAAATTCTACCGATATTTTGATGAAAAGTTACACAATTTTGACTTTTACTGTAAAATACCAGCCAGCTGTTTCCATACCTCCCGGTAGCCATTGGGATACATATGGACACCATCGATGGTAAATTCTGCTTTCAGCCTGCCTTTTTCATCCATGAGAGGAGCATTGAGGTCGAGAAAACTCAGGCTATATTTTTGAGACAGAGCTTTTACCGCTTCGTTGGCTTCGCAGATCCGTTCGTTGGTCCGGTAAAAGAACCAGCTGTCATCGCAGGCAGCTTCATGATTGACGGGATAATATGCCAGAAGGGTGAGCTGAACGCCGGGAAGATGAGCGAGGATTTCTTTCACCATTTTTTCATAGCGCTCCATCAGTTCTTCCTTCCGATAATCGTCGGGATTCATGTCATTGGTGCCGATATTAAGGAAAATCCGGGCGGGTCGGAGTGCATAGACGCAGGTTTCCATATGTTCCAACATTTCTGCTGTGGTGAAACCGCCGATGCCGCGATTATAGATCAGAGAAGAAAGACCGGCGCCCAGCTGAAATTCGTGGACGGGAAACTGCTCCATCAGGCTGGATCCGGCAAAAAGGATCTGACCGGGAACCACGGTTCTGTTCAGATAATCATAACGGACAAGTTTCAGTGTTTTTTCAGGATCTAAGGAAATACTCATGAGAAAAACCTCCTTTTTTAATTACTTCCCAGAATGATCTGGAGCAGTGTTTTGTCCAACATCAGGGTACGGTTCCAGGGATTGAGGATGATGCCATGGATGCCATCGGTGGGGATGGCGGAGGGGAAGAGCTGATCCATATCTGCGAGAAAACCGGACATGACGCTGCCGCCGCCCCGGTTCTGTTCTTCAAAACTGGTAAAAGCCACCCACCAGAGATTGCCATCCGGTGTCTGAATGGTTTTCAGAGCGAGCTGCTCTTTTCCCGCAGACGGCTCTACAGCCAGGATCAGCTGACCGTTCTCCCGCATGCGGCGGCGAAGTACGGTCAGTGCATGGGCCAGAAGCTCCTGGCTGGCTTCCTGCTGGAGGGCCAGAATGGCTGCCTCGATTTTTTCATTTCCTTCAAGACCGGGATCGGTATGGGGAGCGGATGTATCTGTCATGGAAAATACCTCTCTTTTCTGTTGATGCATATGGGTTTATGGAGGAATAGCGGATCTCCACGATCATAGTTTACATGAGTCGAAAAGAGAAAGCAAGCGGCAGATCAAAGCGGATTTCCATATGAAAAACTCATTGCAAACCTTCCTTGTTTATGTTAAGTTTATTAGGACAATGGAACAGGGGATTTGAGTGACTGCCGGATATCGAGAACATTCCGGCAGGGAGAGGGAATCAGGTGGAAATCCTGAACGAACTGGTCACTGTAAGAGAGGAGCCGGATCCTACGGATGTCATTGCGGTCTTACCGTGAGAAGACGGGATCCAGGTGAAGATACTCAGAGTCAGGAAACCTGCTCAGATCCGACAGAAGCGAACTCCCGTAACAGTGGTCTTCTGTCTATAAGAAGGATACTTTTCGATTGCCGTTCTCGAAAAAACATGGCGGATGGGGCGTTCCGGTCCGCACGATCAAAAAACAGATGAACGGAAAAGAGACGGCAGCTGCCGGTAAACATTTTCTGTGTCATCTGCAACAAAAGAAAAGGAGCAGCAACATGAAAAGAAAAGTAGTCGCAGCAAAAATGACAGCCCTGATCCTGGCAGCAGGAATGACCTTCGGAAGTGTATCTTTCGCAGCTGAGAGAAAAGATGCAGAGGCCATCAAAGAGGAGAATCAGGCAACGGAAGCAGTGAGCGAGGGTGAGACCGAAGCAGCAGAGGCTTCAGACTCACAGAAAAAGACAGAGTATCCGGTTACCATTACGACCTATGGAAGTGACGGACTGGAACTTGAGACCACTTATGAAAAAGCACCGGAGAAGGTGCTGGCAGTCTACCAGGGCTGTATCGAAACCCTTCTGGCATTGGGCCTGGAGGATCATATCGTGGCAACCGCAGGACTGGACAATGAGGTTCCCGAAGATCAGAAAGCAGCATTTTCCAAAACAGATTATCTGGATGAGTTCACACCGTCTCTTGAGACCGTGACCATGCTTGAGCCGGATATGATCTTCTCCTGGGGCTCTCTTTTCGGAGACAAGACGCTGGGTGATGCAGCAGGCTGGGTGGAAAAAGGAACCAATACCTACATCAATACGAATACCCGTCCCGGTACCGGTGATGTAAAGTATGCCCGCACACTCGAAAATGAGTATACAGATATCCTGAACATCGGAACGATCTTTGATGTACAGGACAAGGCAGAAGCAATCGTAAATGATATGAAAGATACCATTGCAAAGGTAACAGAGGCAACTGCATCCATCGAAGAGAAGCCGACTGCCCTGATCCTGGAATCCTGGGATGATACCTTTACCAATTACGGAAGTGCAACTCTGGGCGGCGATATGCTGACTCAGCTGGGCGGCGAGCTGGCAAACCCGGATGCTTCCAGCGTAGGAAAAGAAGATGTGATCGCAGCAAATCCGGATGTGATCTTCGTCGTTTATATGCCTTATTCCGGAGATGATCCGGAGACCGTAAAGCAGGAGAAACTGGATGTGCTCCTCAAGGATGAAGCTTATCAGAGCCTGGATGCCGTAAAGAACGGCCGTGTGGTTCCGATCATGCTCAGTGAGATGTATGCCAGCGCAACCCGTACCAAAGACGGAATCGTGACCTTTGCAAATGGTCTGTATCCGGATATCGATCTGGGTATCGAGTAAGGAGATAAAAAGTGAAGAAACGTGACAGCGGACGGGGAAACCGGGTAGGGCTTTCCTCTCTCGGTTTTACTACCGTCCTGATCGTACTGCTGGCGCTGCTGGTATTTTCCATTCTGGCATCCATTACCTTTGGAAATGCCGATCTTTCGGTAAAGGAAGTCTACAGTGTCGTTGCTTATGAACTTTTGCATATCAGGAAATTTTCAGATTTTGCAGAAGGAGCTGTCCATGACGTGGTATGGATCATCCGGTTTCCCCGGGTGATTCTTGCCCTTTGTGTGGGTATGGGACTGGCAGTCTGCGGCGTGGTCATGCAGGCCGTGGTGAAAAACCCGCTGGCAGATCCTTATGTTTTGGGAATCTCTTCCGGCGCTTCTCTGGGAGCCACGATCGGCGTTCTTTTTGGCTTCGGAGCCCTTTTTGGAGCCAATTCCGTGGGTGTAATGGCGTTCCTGGGAGCGATGGGAACGTCTTTTCTGGTTCTTTTTATCGCAAATATCGGCGGAAGATCCAATGCGGGCAAGCTGATCCTGGCCGGAATGGCTGTGAGCTCCGTCTGCTCTGCGATCGGAAATTTTGCCATTTATATTGTAAATAATAAAAACGCCACTTCAGAAATCATGTTCTGGACGATGGGAAGCCTGGCCGGAGCCAAATGGCAGCGGGTGGGCGTGCTTCTTCCGGTGGTGTTCATCGGAACGCTGATTTTCTGGTCCCAGTTCCGGAATCTGAACCTGATGCTTCTGGGAGATGAGGCCTCCATCACACTGGGAACGGACCTTCACCGGGCGAGAAACCTCTATATGATCCTGTCCTCCCTGATGGTTGGTTTTGCCGTTTATGCGGCGGGAACCATCGGTTTCGTGGGCCTGATCGTGCCCCATGCGGTGCGGATGATTTTCGGAACGGACCACAGAAGACTGGTGCCCCTCTGCGCTCTGGTGGGAGCCATTTTCCTCATCTGGGCGGATGTAGGCTGTCGTGTCATCCTGAAAAATTCTGAGATGCCCATCGGTATCCTGGTTTCCATCATCGGTGCGCCCTGCTTTATCTATCTGATGGTACGTCGGTCTTACGGATTCGGAGGTGGCAGAGGATGAATGTAAAAGCAGAAGACATCAAACTGTCCTACGGAGCGGAAGCAATCCTGAAAGGTGTTTCGATGGAGGCTGGAAACCGGGAATTTGTGGGCCTGATCGGCCCCAACGGAAGCGGAAAATCCACGCTTTTGAAGTGCGTTTACCGCGTGCTCTCCCCGGACAAGGGAGCCGTTTTTCTGGATGGAAAGCCTTTGAAGGATATGAATTACAAGACTTCCGCCAGAAGCCTGGGCGTGGTAGCCCAGCACAACTATTACAATTTTGATTTTTCTGTGCGGGAAGTGGTCCTCATGGGCCGTTCCCCGCACAAGAAAGCGCTGGAGCGGGATAATGCCGAGGATTACGCGATTGTGGCGGAAGCTTTAAAGACCGTTGGAATGGCTGAGTTTGCGGACCGGAGCTTTTCGACGCTCTCCGGCGGTGAGCAGCAGAGGGTGATTCTTGCCCGGGCCCTGGCCCAGCAGACCCCCTGCCTCATTCTGGACGAGCCCACGAACCATCTGGACATTACCCATCAGCTTCAGCTTTTGAAGATCGTGAAAAAACTGGATGCCACGGTAATTTCCGCTATCCATGACCTCAATATTGCGGCCATGTTCTGCGACCGGATCTATGTGCTGAAAAATGGTGAGATCGTCGCTCAGGGTACCCCACGGGAGATCCTGACCCGGGAACTGATCCGGGAGATCTACGAGGTGGAGAGCGATATCGTGGAGGACAGTAAGGGAAATATGCATATTTTATTCTATTGATACCAGGGGCAAAAGCTCGAAAAGTCGTTCGTGCTTGCACGATAAGACTTTTGAGCTTGGGCCTCGCCAAATATGAGATGCAGAACATCCAGTGAATGTTCGTTTTGCACCGACCGAAACGGAGTGTAGATAGTAGCGATTTACGCAGTAAATCAGCGGATTTCGAATGTTTGGCGGATTGCGGGAGCTGCGTAGCAGCGGAGCAATTCATAGGTGATATTAGGAGGGCGCTTTTTTGGGAAAAGGCGCCTTGTACAGTGAATATTAAGTAACCGCAATATTGACTTGTCTGCAAAAAAGAAAGGTTAGGGATACATAATGAAAAAAATTGCTATGTTAAATTGCCTCAATTCCAATAAAGTCTGTGCGGGGGCAGCCTGTTTTACCGCGTTCAATAAGCGGATCAGAAGTTTTGAAAGATACAAAGGAATGGATGTGGAAGTAGCAGCCTTTATGCGCTGCAACGGCTGCGGAAATGATCCAGACGAAGACGACGGCATGAAAGAAAAAGTAGAACGCATGAAACAGGAAGGCGTGGAGACCGTCCATGTGGGACTCTGCACGAAAAACAAAGAAGGTGTGCGCTGCAAGAACGTGGCAAGGATCATGGAGATGCTGGAAGAAGAAGGCATTGAAGTGGTCGATGGAACACACTGAATCGAGAAGGCGTGGGCCGTGGCTTTTTAGAGCTGTGGCCCGCGCTTTTCTGATTAGAATTGTGAGAGCTGCTTCTGCACCAGTAAAACAGTGCTGAAAAAGGAATCTGGAAGAGCGATTCATCCTGAAAAACAGGATAAAGTAAAATTAAACTTGGCATTTATATAAAGTACAGTTATAATAGAAGCAGCAAAAATGATAGATTTCTCTTACAAATATATCTTTCGAGCCTTTATTTTGACAGAAGTTGCTTGATTTCTGAGTTTTCTTGTTTTCATATCTGGCAGGTAATGACTGCAAATCTATTTTTATCTAAGTCACCCATATTGAGAAGTAAATTGACTGCATATCGCAAAATATCAAAATAGGTCAAGGAAAATGAAGGGTTGAGTTGACTGCAAACGCTAAAAACACGAAATGCGGTCAATAAAAACCTGTAAAATGCATGACTGCATATCTGAAAAAATCCAAATAAGCCAATTCTAGAGAGGAATGAAAAATTGCAAGGTTTATATCACATGCTCGTGGAAGAGCAAAAATATCTGGAAAAAATCATAGACAAACTCAGAAAAGAGCTGCTAACGGCGCCGGAGGGCTGGCGGCTCTGCTCCTTTGTATTGACCGGAAATTCACGGGCATTTTTTGTAAGGATCCAGATGTCATTTCTGTTGCCTACCAGATTATTCATATCACATTTCTTTTTTACTTTATTTATTCCATTATGGAATTGACAGGGAGTGTGGTAAGAGGCTTAAAAAAGATCTTCCTGTCCATGGTAGCAATGGTATATCCGATGACCTGGCTGCTAGCAATGTTCTCTTTTCTGCTCTGTTACAGAAAGAGTGAACTTTTCAGATCTTTTTAAAAAAACATCCCCCACCGTGGCTTATAATTTCTTTGCTTGCCTGTTATAATAACGTCACTGTGACACAGACATATTATGAAAACAAAAAAGGAGAACGGAACTTTGAAAAAAGGTTTACTTTTAGGGGCGGCTCTGGCCTGCGTGCTGGGGGGTGCTTCTGTGAATGCGGACGCTTCCACTCTGGTATATGGAAGCAATGATTATACAAGGATCAATCCGGCCATGGATGAGCATGGGGAAATCAACATTCTGATCTTTAACGGACTGACTGCTCATGACGGAGACAATCAGGTAGTTCCGGGCCTGGCGAAGAGCTGGGAGTTTGACGAGGATACCTGTACTTATACGTTTCATCTGGAAGAAGGGGTCAAATGGCACGACGGCGAGGATTTCACAGCCAATGACGTGAAATTCACGATCGAGGCCATCATGGATCCGGACAACGGTTCCGAGAACGCTCCGAACTACGAGGATGTGGAAGAGATCAATGTCATCGACGATTACACGATTTCCTTCAAGCTGGATGCCCCGAACGTGGCCTTCCTGGACTACATGACCATGGCAGTTCTTCCGGAACATCTCCTGGAAGGGGAAGACATGCAGGAATCCGATTTCTTCCGTCATCCGATCGGAACCGGCCCTTACAAGCTGACTGAGTGGGACGAGGGACAGGCCATTATCCTGGATAAAAACGAAGATTACTTCAAGGGCGAGCCGAACATTGACGAAGTTATTTTCAAGATTGTCACTGATGATAACGCGAAAGCTCTTCAGATGGATTCCGGCGAGCTGGATCTGGCGCTCCTCACACCGAAGGATGCCCAGAATTTTACCGATAAAGAGGGTTATACCTGTTATGATATGAAGACCTCCGATTACCGAGGAATCCTCTTCAATTTCAACAACGACTACTGGACCGAGAACAAAGACATCATTCCGGCGATCTGCTACGGCATCGACCGTGAGGCTATCGTTCAGGCGGTGCTCTTAGGCGAGGGAATGCCGGCTTACGGCCCCCTGCAGCGGAACATTTACAACGATGAAAATGTGGAGCACTACGATTACAATCCGGAGAAAGCCAAAGAAATCCTTGAGAGCGTAGGGTGTACGATGGGAGACGACGGTTTCTACTACAGAAACGGCGAAAAACTGGGCTTTGTCATCAGCGTCGGCGCGGGAGACCAGGTTCGTGTGGATATCGCTCAGGCGGCAGCCCAGCAGCTCAAAGAGATCGGCATCGATGTGACAGTCGAGGTCCCGGCTCAGGTGGACTGGGGCGGACAGATGGCTTACCTCATCGGCTGGGGAAGCCCCTTTGATGCGGACGACCACACCTACAAAGTATTTGGAACAGATAAAGGCGCCAACTATTCCGGTTATTCCAACGCGCTTGTGGATCAGTACCTCACCGAGGCCCGTCAGTCCGACGACCCGGAGGTGCGGAAAGAAGCCTATGCGAAATTCCAGGAAGAGCTGGCAAAGGATCCGGCGTATGCCTTCATCTGCTATATTGACGCGAACTATGTGGCAAAATCCGCCATTCAGGGAATCGATGAGGAGACGATCATGGGCCACCATGGCGTGGGAATTTTCTGGAACATTACCGAGTGGACGATCGAAGAGTAAAGAATGAGGTTAAATGCTCCCTCCGACAGACCGGAGGGAGCTGTTTGCGTTAAAGAAAGGAAGCAAGATGGCGGAATTACTGGAGGTAAAAAATCTGTCTGTCAGTTTTGATACGCCCGACGGCGAAGCGGAAGCCGTGCGGGACGTGAGTTTTTTTGTAAAAAAAGGGGAAACGTTGGCGATCGTGGGCGAGTCCGGCTGCGGAAAAAGCGTTCTGTGCCGGTCTATTATGAAGCTGCTCCCGAAAACGGCGCGGATCAAGAGCGGGAGCGTTCTGCTTGATGGAAAAGAGATCACCGGCCTGACGGAAAAGGAGATGCAGAAGCTTCGGGGAAACTCTTTTTCCATGGTGTTTCAGGACCCCATGACGACGCTGAATCCGGCTATGACGGTGGGGGCGCAGATCGCGGAGGCTGTCATCATCCATCGGCCGGAGTTCTCCCGCGAAGAAGTGCGCCGCCGGGTCTGGGAGCTCATGGAGCTGGTGGGTATCGACCATCCGAAGGAGCGGGCCGCCCAGTATCCCTGGAATTTTTCAGGGGGAATGAGGCAGAGGAGCGTGCTTGCCATTGCCCTGGCCTCGGAGCCGGCGGTGCTTCTGGCGGATGAGCCGACTACGGCCCTTGATGTGACAATCCAGGCCCAGATTTTGGCTTTGTTTCGGGAGATCCAGAGAAAACTGGGGATGGCGATCGTGCTGGTTTCCCATGATCTCGGCGTGGTAGCTGCGGCTGCAGACCGGGTCGCTGTCATGTATGCGGGAAAAATCTGCGAGACCGGGACTGTGGGGGAAATTTTCGAGGACGCAAAACATCCTTATACCAGAGGCCTTCTCCGCTCTCTGCCGGCCCTTTCCCGGGGAAAAAAGGAGCTCTACTGTCTCCCGGGCATGCCGCCGAAACTGATCCATCCCCCGGTTGGGGATGCCTTCGCCTGTCGAAATCCTTATGCCCTGGCCATCGATTATGAGAAACAGCCGCCTATGTTCCGCGTGACGGACACGCACTATGCGGCAACCTGGCTTCTGGACGAGCGGGCGGCGAAGGCCAGGGAACAGATCGAAGCCGAAATGACCCAGGGAAAAGAGCTGGATGGAACGCTGGAGGAGATCAAATATCACCCGGAATTTGACCGGAAAGCGCCGGGAAAAGAAGTGCTTATGGAGGTAAAACACCTGACCCAACTCTTTTCCATGACCGGAAAAAGAGTGCTCCGGGCGGTGGACGACGTCTCCTTTGAGCTTCGGAAAGGCGAGATCCTGGGGCTGGTGGGCGAGTCCGGTTCCGGAAAATCCACGACGGCCCGCTGTATCATGAATATCAGCCAGTCGCCGGAAGGGCAGATTTTTTACAGGGGAATCGACATTCTGGATAAAAAGCAGTTCCGGAAAAACCGGAAAGCCCTCCAGGCCGAGCGCCAGATGATCTTTCAGGATTCCGCTTCCAGCCTGAATCAGCGGATGCGGGTGGAGGAGATCGTTCTGGAGCCCTTGAAACTCAGCCGAAGGAAGCCCAAACGGGGAACTTACCGGAAAGAGGCGGAGTTCCAGCTGAAATATGTGGGTCTGGACAGCAGTTTCCTGGACCGATACCCATCGGAGCTCTCCGGAGGACAGAGACAGCGGGTGGCCATTGCGCGGGCGCTGATCATGGATCCGGAGCTGGTGGTAGCGGATGAGCCCATTGCCTCTCTGGACGTTTCCATTCAGGCTCAGATCGTCAATCTATTCCGTCATCTGCAGAGGGAGCACGGCTTTTCCTTCTTATTTATCGCCCACGACCTTTCGATGGTGGAATTCTTATGCGACCGCGTGGGCGTCATGTATCAGGGACAGCTGGTGGAGCTGGCGCCCCGCCGGGAACTCTACGACAATCCGCTGCATCCCTATACGAAACGGCTTCTTTCCGCAGTGCCGGACCCGGGAAAATACGGGCTGAAAACGAAAGAGAGCGGGATGAAAGCAGGCGGGGAGAGCATGCTTTGTCAGGCGGATGAAAAGACAGAGTGGATCGAAGTGCTGCCGGAGCATTTTGTGCGGTGCAGAAAAGAGGTGGGGGCATGAAAAAGACATGCATTTATATAGGAAGAAAACTGGTTATTTTTCTACTCAGTATTTTTCTGCTTTCCCTGATTACTTTTTACATTGCCCGGCTGGCTCCGGGAGATCCGCTGGTTTCCTACTACGGGGACCGGGTTGAAAAAATGAGCCCGGAGGAAAGGGATCAGGCAGAGGAGAAATTAGGCCTCAAGGAGCCGATTTCCGTCCAGTATGTGAAGTGGCTGAAGCGGGCGGCCCACGGGGATTTCGGCATTTCCTGGAAATATAAGACGGACGTTCTCGAAGTCATCAAGGGCCGCCTGGGAAATACGCTGCTTCTTGGCGGCATCGGTTTTGTACTGACCTTTGTGCTGGCGCTGCTTCTGGGGATTTTCTGCGCCTGGAAGGAGGGGAGCCTCTGTGACCGGCTGATCTGCCGGGTGGGAACGCTCACGAGCTGTATTCCGGAGTTCTGGCTTTCCCTCATGCTGATCCTGATTTTCGCTGTGGAGCTTCACTGGCTGCCCAGCAGCGGCGCTTACACCATTGGAAAAAAGAACGATATCGGGGATCGGATCCTGCATCTCATCCTTCCCATGAGCATTGTGGTGCTGGATCATCTCTGGTATTACGCCTATATGATAAGAAATAAAATCCTGGAGGAAGTGCGGACGGATTATGTGCTCCTGGCCAAATCCAAGGGCCTGAACCGGAAAAAGATTCTTTTCGGGCATTGTCTTCGGAATGTGATTCCCACTTATCTGAGCCTTATGGCAATCTCTGTGCCCCATGTGCTGGGCGGAACTTACATTATCGAGTCGGTGTTTTCCTATCCGGGCATCGGAACTCTTTCCTACGAAAGTGCGCGGTACGGGGATTATAATCTTCTCATGGTGCTGTGCATTTTCTCCGGAATCCTGGTGATCTTCTGCAATATGATCGCCCAGACCATCAACGAGCGCATCGATCCCCGGATCCGGGCGGAAGAGGCGATGAAGGATACAAAGGAGGATGAAGAGAATGCGTGAGGCAGATGCTTTTGAGATTGTTGGCATGAGAAAAATGGAAGAGAGTCCCGTCTCCGCCAGGAAAAAGGGAGCAAAAATGCCGGTGATTTCCCTCGTGATTTTAGGGCTGATTGTGGCGGGCTGTCTTATTCTGCCTTTTGTAATAGGAAAAGATCCTTCTTATATGGATCTCATGAACGCGAACCAGGCGCCGAGCCGGCAGTTTTTGTTTGGAACGGACACGATGGGTCGGGATATTTTCACGATGATCTGGTCCGGAGGACGGATTTCACTGTTTATTGGCTGTGTTTCCACGCTGATCTCCACGGTGATTGCAATTCTCTTCGGGGGCTTAAGCGGTATCGCACCTCAGTGGGCAGATACGCTGCTCATGCGGTTTACGGAAATTTTCTTAAGCATTCCGAATCTTTTGCTGGTGATCCTTCTCCAGGCGATCCTTGGAAAGCCAAATGTACTTTCCGTTTCGCTGGTCATCGGTGTTACCAGCTGGGCCAGCATTGCAAAAGTAGTCCGGACCGAGGTGCGCCAGATCCGGAGCAGCGATTATGTGACGGCGTCACGGTGCATGGGAGGAAGCTTTTTTCATGTGCTCGGGCGGCATCTCACGCCGAATTTTCTGCCGGCGATCCAGTTTATGGTGGTTATGAATGTGAGGAGCGCGATCGTGGCGGAGTCCACACTGAGTTTCATGGGCATGGGGCTGCCCCTGGAGACGGTGTCCTGGGGCAGCATGCTGTCGCTGGCGGAGAAGGCACTGCTGACCGGATCCTGGTGGATGATAATTGTTCCAGGAGGGTTCCTGGTTGTGACACTTATGGCTATGACGGAGGTGGGGCAGTTTCTTCAGAAGGAACTTAATCAGAAAGAAAGTAATCTTTGATAATATGGGGGCTTTGGAAGCCACCATGGGAATTGCAGGGGGAAAACCATCGGAGTTGCGCTAGTCCTGGTTTTCCCCCTGTACCCCCTTTCCAGGACACGCTAGAAAATAGGGGGCTTACGTCATACAAGATGTGTGTGAAATGACGGATGGTTGATGTCTCATGGTGGAAGAAGGGGCTTACGTCAGACTACTATTGTGTGAAATGACAGATGAATGGTGTCTTATAGTGGAAGAAGGGTGCTTACGTTATACAGGAACTGCGTGAAATGCCGGATGACTGGTGTCTCATAGTGGAAGAAAAGGGCTTACGTCATACTACTATTGCGCGAAATAACGGATAAATGGTGTCCCATAGTGGAAGATGAGCAGCTATACATGCAGAAAACTATAGTATCCGTCACAATCTGCCAAAGAATGTGACGCACATCCATATCACCATGAGTCACGAATCTCCCGTCATTTCACGCAGTCCTTGTATGACGTAAGCCCCTTATTTTCTAAAGCGGGCCCAGATGGGGGAGTTTGAGGGGGCCTGCGGGCTCGCTGACTCGGAGCGGGCCCCCTCAAGTTTACCCCGTCACGCTTTCCCAAAGCCAATGGGGACACCCAAAAGATCAAAAAACACCGTCCCCAATGGCCCCAAATGGAAATGATAAAATTTCTCAAAAATAGTTCTTGACAACTAACAAAGGTTAGAATATACTAACCTTTGTAAAAGATAATCCTTATCAACAACGCAAAAAAACAAAGAAAAGAGGTAAAAATGATGCCGTTATCCATGGCAAAAGAAGGCGAACCCGTCGTTATCAAAAAGGTAGGCGGAAAAGATGAGACGAGACAGTTTCTGGAAAATCTCGGCTTTGTGGCAGGCGGCACAGTTACCGTCGTATCTGAGATCAATGGAAACCTTATCGTCAATGTAAAGGAGTCCCGCGTAGCGATCGGCAAAGATATGGCCAACAAAATTATGGTTTGATTCATAGCAAATCCGTGAGATACTGCACAATCCCGTGGAGCCGCTATAAAAAATCAAATAGAAAAGAGGAGAAAAACTATGAAAACCCTGAAAAATGTTGCCGTAGGGCAGACAGTCACCGTGAAAAAGCTGACTGGTGAAGGTCCTGTGAAGAGACGGATCATGGACATGGGAATTACCAAAGGTGTGGAGATTTACGTCAGAAAAGTGGCGCCCCTTGGAGACCCGGTTGAAGTAACTGTAAGAGGATACGAGCTGTCCTTAAGAAAAGCAGATGCTGAAATGATTGAGGTAGAGTAAATTTTTTTGCCTGCGTGTTAGATGATTCTAACAAAAGTTAGCAAAGGCGAATAAAAAGAAAAGGAGCGAAAAAATGTCAGTAAAGATTGCATTGGCAGGTAACCCGAACTGCGGTAAAACCACATTATTTAATGCGCTGACAGGATCCAACCAGTTTGTTGGTAACTGGCCCGGCGTAACCGTAGAGAAGAAAGAAGGTAAACTGAAAGGTCATAAAGATGTCATCATCATGGACCTTCCGGGAATCTATTCCCTCTCTCCCTACACCCTTGAGGAAGTTGTAGCCAGAAACTATCTGATTAACGAGAGACCGGATGCTATCATCAACATCGTTGATGGTACCAACATTGAGCGTAACCTGTATCTGTCCACACAGATTATGGAGCTTGGTATCCCCATAATCATGGCCATCAACATGATGGACCTGGTTGAGAAATCCGGCGATAAGATACATATCGACAAACTGAAAAAGAAACTGGGCTGCGAGGTTGTAGAGATCTCCGCACTGAAAGGAACCGGCATTCAGAAAGCAGCTGAGAAAGCAGTTACCCTGGCTGAGTCCAAAAAGAATGTAACTCCGGTTCATGAGTTCCAGGAAGATGTGGAAGCCGCTATCCACGCAGTAGAGGAGCGCCTTGGTTCTTCCGTTCCGGAATCCCAGAAACGTTTCTTCGCAATCAAACTTCTGGAGAAGGACGACAAGATCATCGAGCAGATGACCAACGTTCCGGATGTTTCCAGAGAGATCAAAGCACTGGAGGACAAATTTGATGATGATACCGAGAGTATTATCACCAATGAGCGTTATGTTTATATTTCCTCCATCATCGGCGTTTGCTGCACCAAGAATAAAACCAAGAAGCTGACCACTTCCGATAAGATCGACCGCGTGGTTACCAACCGTTGGCTGGCACTTCCGATCTTCGCAGTAGTTATGTGGCTGGTTTACTATGTATCTGTAACTACCGTCGGCGGCTGGGCAACTGACTGGGCAAACGATGGAGTGTTCGGTGATGGCTGGCACCTCTTCGGAATCGGAACTTCCTCCTACGAAGATGCAGCAGCTGATTACAGCCGTGCAGACCAGATCGTAGCAGCTGTTGATGAAGACGGCAATGTAACATCTGTAGATATTGTTGATGACGAAGATAAAGTCATCGAGACTGTAAAGATCAGCGACAGCGTTGTAGCAGACGCAGAAAAGGTCGTTGAGGCTGGAGAGCCGGATCCCGCTGAGTACGGCGTATGGGTACCGGGTGTTCCGGTTATCATTGAGAGCGGACTGGATGCCATCGGCTGTGCTGGCTGGCTGAAGGGGCTGATCCTTGACGGTATCGTAGCCGGTGTCGGAGCTGTTTTAGGTTTCGTTCCGCAGATGCTGGTACTGTTTATTTTCCTGGCCTTCCTTGAGGCCTGCGGTTACATGGCCCGTGTCGCATTTATCATGGACCGTATCTTCCGTAAATTTGGTCTTTCCGGTAAATCCTTCATCCCGATGCTGATCGGTACCGGTTGTGGAGTCCCGGGTGTCATGGCTTCCCGTACGATCGAGAACGACAGAGACCGTAAGATGACGATCATGACCACCACCTTTATCCCCTGTGGCGCAAAACTGCCGATCATCGCACTGATTGCAGGCGCTCTGTTTAACGGCGCCTCCTGGGTGGCTCCGAGTGCATATTTTGTAGGTATCGCAGCAATCATCTGCTCCGGTATCATCTTAAAGAAAACAAAACTCTTCGCTGGAGATCCGGCTCCCTTCGTTATGGAGCTTCCGGCATACCATATGCCCACAGTCAGCAACGTGCTGAGAAGCATGTGGGAGCGTGCATGGTCCTTCATCAAAAAGGCCGGCACCATCATCCTTCTTTCCACCATCGTTCTGTGGTTCCTGATGAACTTCGGTTGGGTTGACGGTTCCTTCGGAATGCTGGAGGCTGAGCAGCTGAATGACAGTATCCTTTCCAAAATTGGTAGCTTCATCGCACCGATCTTCACCCCGCTTGGATGGGGCGACTGGAAGATGGCAGTTGCAGCAGTTACCGGTCTGATCGCAAAAGAAAACGTAGTAGGTACCTTTGGTGTTCTCTTTGGCTTCGCAGAGGTTGCTGAAGACGGTAACGAAGTATGGGGCCAGCTGGCAGGCAGCATGACTCAGATTGCAGCTTATTCCTTCCTGGTATTCAACCTGCTGTGTGCTCCCTGCTTCGCAGCTATGGGTGCTATCAAACGTGAGATGAACAATACCAGATGGTTCTGGACAGCAATCGGTTATCAGTGTGGTCTGGCTTATGTGGTTTCCCTTTGCATCTACCAGCTCGGTACTCTGTTCACCGGCGGCGGATTCGGCATCGGCACGGTTGTAGCCATCCTTCTTGTGATCGGCTTCATCTATCTGCTGGTTAGACCGTACAAAGAGAGCACAACTCTTAACGTTGGCGTAAAAGCAACAAAATAAAAATTATCAGGGTCCGAAAGTGAGGTGTCCTGTAAAATGGGAACAGTAGTTGTTGGTGTAATATTAGTAGGCATTGTAGCTCTGATTATCCGGAATATGGTCCGCGACAAGAAGAGCGGTAAGTCCCTGCAATGCGGTGGAGAATGCAAGAACTGCGGAGGCCACTGCGGAAAATAAAAAACGCAGCCTTTGGAGGTGTGAGAAATTGCCAAAGAATTCCGGAACAAGGAAACTGAAAGATCAGGGAGATTACAAGAGAACACAGATGCAGAAGGATCTGATCATCCAGAAGCTGAAGGAACAGGGACTTCGCATCACCAAGCAGAGGCTTATCCTTCTGGATATCATTCTGGAGGAGGACTGCTCCTGCTGTAAGGAGATCTATTATAAGGCCTCTCAGAAGGACGACAAGATCGGCTCTGCCACCGTGTATCGAATGATCAATACCCTGGAGGAGATCGGAGCGATCAGCAGAAAGAACATGTACAGAGTTGACTGCAGTCCGGAATGCAGAAAGGAAAACGCCTGCACCATTGAACTGGAGGACAACACAGTCATTGAACTGAATGAAGAAAAATGGAATCAGATCATCCGCACAGGACTGGCAGCCTGCGGCATCACCGCAGACGGCCAGAAGGTCCGGAGCATTACCGCAAATATGCCGGCCTGTGTGGAAGCCTGATCGGTTTCCGAGGCAAAACTGCCGCAAAGTTGACGAAAGTCGATTTTGCGGTAGTTTTTTTGTTTTCGTTCAGAGTCAGGCAGATTTTCAGTCAAAAGTGTGAGTCATGCTTGCATGAACGAACACTTTTGACTGAAAATCTATTTGGCGGATACGCCACACCGACAAAATGCGAGGCATTTTGGAGGTGCGCTTGACTTTTTTGAAAAAAACATATTTTCTAATCCCCAAAAGGATGTTACAATAAGCTATAGTGAGATCAATGTCCGGTTACGGCCGGGAAAGGGGAAAGCTATGAACGATGTACTGATTATCGGAATTGCCGGCGGCTCAGGAAGCGGCAAGACAACTCTGACGAATCAGATCGCGTCACTGTTCCAGGAACATGTGACGGTTTTGAAACATGACAACTACTACAAGGCTCATGACGATATGACCTTTGAGGAGCGGAAAAATCTGAACTACGATCATCCGAACGCTTTTGATACCGAGCTGATGATTGAGCATCTGAAGGAACTGAGGGCAGGACGTCCGGTTCAGTGTCCGGTCTATGATTACAAAGTCCACAACAGGAGCAAGGACACGATCACCGTAGCGCCCAGCAAAGTGATCATCGTGGAAGGAATCCTGATCTTTGAAAATAAAGAGCTCTGTGATATGATGGATGTGCGTGTCTTCGTGGACACCGATTCCGATATCCGTCTGATCCGCCGTCTCCAGAGAGACGTTCTCGAGCGGGCCAGAAGCCTGGAATCCGTCATCAACCAGTATATGAATACGGTGAAACCGATGCATGAGCAGTTTGTGGAGCCCAGCAAGAAAAACGCGAATATTATTATTCCGGAAGGTGGTTATAATAAGACTGCCATGGAGATGCTCCAGAACCATATCAACAGCCATCTGAAACGGACGGCAGACTTATAATGGTAACGGCCGGCGAGATGCCGGATTGTTTATAAACAAAAAGGAGGAATTTAAAAAATGAAAAAAAAGGTATTAGCAGCAGTTTTATCTCTGTCCATGATCCTTTCCACAGGAGTAGTCGCTATGGCTGACGAGACAAAGGATCCGTCAGAAGTAAAGGTTGGAGTTATCACTGACGTCGGCGGCGTAAATGACGGCTCCTTCAACCAGTCTGCATGGGAAGGTCTTACAAGAGCGAATGAGGAACTGGGCATCACCACCAACTATCTGGAATCCCATACCGATTCCGATTATATTCCGAACCTGGAGACCTTCATCGATGAAGAGTATGATCTGATCATCTGTATCGGATACCAGCTGGCTGATGCGATGCGTGAAGAGGCAGAGGCAAATCCGGATCAGAAATTCGCCATTGTTGATGATGCAACCTGTGCAGATTTGGACAACGTTACCTGCCTGATGTTTGAGCAGGCACAGGCTTCCTATCTGGTAGGTTATGTGGCAGGTCTGACGACCAAGAGCAATACCATCGGTTTCGTTCTGGGTATGTCTACCGGTGTCATGAACCAGTTCGGCTATGGATACTGTGCAGGTGCACTGGATGCAAATCCGGATGTCAAGATTCTTCAGAACAATGCCAACAGCTTTGGCGATACCGCAGCAGGAAAGACCGCTGCAAACAACATGATCGCTGATGGCGCAGATGTTATTTTCCATGCAGCAGGCGCAACCGGCCTTGGTGCGATCGATGCCTGCAAGGAAGCCGGTATCTGGGCAATCGGTGTTGACTCTGACCAGAGCGTGGTAGCTCCGGATACCATTCTGACTTCTGCCATGAAGCGTGTGGACAATGCCTGCTACGATGAAGCAAAAGAGATCCTGGAGGGCGGCTTTACCCAGGGTATCCAGACCTTCACACTGGCTGACGGCGGCGTGGATATCGCTCCGACCACCGACAACATTGATCCGGAAGTCCTGAAGAAGGTAGACGAAGTAAAAGAAAAGATCATTTCCGGCGAGATCGAAGTACCGACAGATAAAGAGTCCTTCGATGCAAAATATGGTGATGTTTACCAGCTGGATGACTGATGTTTTTTAAATAGAAGAAACGGATCCGGGCAGAGAGGCTTTTGTGCCATACTCTGCCCCTTTTCCGTGACAGGAGAGGATTTTTGATGAGAGATATTGATATGGAACGGGTAAACGGGACGAGAGAGAAAATGCTGGAAACGGTAAAAAGTCCTGTGCTGACGCATGAACAGAAGGTAGCCGCAATGGCAAACCTGGCAGATTCCCTGCTGGAGGTAGTGGATCTTCCGGAAGGGCTTCATGACCTGATGGATCAGCCAATCGACTCCAAATGCATTTGCGACCTGGCAGAGGGTCATGCACCGCTTCGCCCCAGGTATATCATCCCGGATTATAAGAAATTTATGAGAGAAGGAAGTAAATTTCTCCAGCTGGATCCGCCAAAGGATCTTTTTGAGGCGTTGAATTCCCTTCTGATCTTTTACAAGCATGTTCCCAGCGTGACGAATTTCCCCGTATATCTGGGTGCGCTGGATGAGCTTCTGGATCCATTTGTACAGGATATGGATGAAGAACTGGCGAAAAAGATGATCCGCCTGTTTCTGATCCATGTAGACCGCACGGTTCTGGATTCTTTTTCCCATGCCAATGTGGGACCGAGAGATACCAAGGCAGGAAGGATCATCCTGGAGGTGGAAGCAGAATTGGAACAGGCTGTACCGAACATCACGATGAAATATGACGAGGATATCACATCGGATGAATTTGCCCTTATGGGGATCAATACCACACTTCACAGTGCGAAACCAAGCTTTGCAAATCATAAGATGTTCAAAAGCGAGCTGGGTGAGGACTATGTCATTGCCAGCTGTTACAACGGGTTGAAGCTCGGCGGCGGTTCCTATACGCTCTGCCGTCTGCTCCTTGGCAACATCGCAAAACGCGCTTCCAGTGTGGAAGATTTCAAGAAGAACCAGCTTCCCTATGTCTGCCGGGTGATGGCTGACTATATGGACGCGCGGATCCGTTTTGAGGTGGAAGAGAGTGGTTTCTTTGAAAATAACTTTCTGGCAAAAGAGGGCTTTATCAGAAGAGACCGCTTTACTGCCATGTTTGGTATGGTCGGCTTGGCTGAGTGCGTCAACCATCTGATGGAGCTTCAGGGAAAGACCGGCCGTTATGGCCATGATGAAGAGGCAGACGCTCTGGGAGTAGAGATCATGGATGAGATCGATGCGTTCAACAAAGCCCATGTCAATCCTTACTGTGAGGCGACAGACGGCCATTTCCTCCTTCATGCGCAGGTAGGCATCGACAGTGACATGGGAATTTCTCCGGGAACCCGTATCCCCATCGGGGAGGAGCCGGAGGAGCTTATCGATCATCTGCGTCACTGCGAGAAGTTTCACAGATACTTCCCGTCCGGGACCGGAGATATTTTTCCTATCGATACGACGGTGCATAAAAACCATGACTTCCTTCTGGACGTCATCAAAGGCTCTTTCCGCGAGGGAATCCGTTATCTTTCCTTCTATGCGGCAGACAGTGATGTAGTCCGCATCACGGGTTATCTGGTGAAAAGATCCGAGATCGAGAAGCTGGAACGAGGAGAAAATGTCCTTCAGGATACCACGGCACTTGGCATGGGAGCCAAGCACAACAGCCGGGTCTTCCAGAGAAAAGTACGGTAAAACCATGGAAAAGAAGGAAAAGGTCCTGGCGGCAGCAGATCCGGGCTGCGGCCGGGTACCGGTAAATAAGATCATTCCTTTCAGCGCAGTGGATGGTCCCGGAAACCGGACTGCAGTTTTTCTGCAGGGCTGCAACTTTGACTGCCGTTACTGTCACAATCCGGAGACCAGGAACCTCTGCCGGAATTGCGGGAGCTGTGTGGGAAAATGCCCGAAAGGAGCCCTGTTTACGGATGAAGACGGCAAAGTACGGTTCTGTCCGGAAAAATGCTGTGGCTGCGATACCTGTATCCATGTCTGTCCCTTTGGCTGCAGTCCCAGGATCCGCATGATGTGTGCGGAAGAGGTCTTTGCCGAGGTAAAGAAGCAGCAGCCTTATATCCGGGGCATTACGGTGTCAGGCGGGGAATGTACCCTTTATCCGGATTTTCTTGAAAAGCTTTTTGTCCTGGCAAGGGGAGCCGGTCTTGGAACCCTTATCGACAGCAACGGAACCCTGGATTTTGAGAAGTATCCGCAGCTTCTTGCCGTGACGGACGGCGTTATGCTGGATATCAAGAGCTGGGATCTGGAGGATCATCTGCGCGTCACGGGGGCAGCCAATGAGAGGGTGCTTAAAAATTTAGAGTATCTGGCAGCTTCGGGCAGGCTTTTCGAAGTGCGCACCGTAGTGGTACCGGAGCTTTTCGACTGTGAAAAGACCGTCCGTGAGACCGCACGTCTGGCGGCATCTTATCTTGGCAGGGGAAATATCCGTTATAAGATCATTGCTTACCGCCCCATGGGGGTCCGGGAAGCTTATTCGCATTACCATGTGCCTGATCAGGCATTTCTGGATCACCTGGCAGAGCTGGCCCGCCGGGAGGGAATGACGGATGTACTCGTTGTCTGATACGGAAAAGGAACATGGTCTGACCGGTAAGGCGCCCGATGCGGCAGCACCGGAATCAAAGAAAAACTGCTGACCACGGAAGGTATCCGGTCAGACGGAAGAGAAGGAGGAATATTGGTGAGCAACGTTGATAAACATACGGTGGCCATTCAGATGACAGGGATCGTCAAGAAATTTGGCGATTTCACCGCAAATGACCACATCAATCTGACTGTCCACAAGGGAGAAGTCCATGCGATCTTAGGCGAAAACGGTGCCGGAAAAAGTACGTTGATGAATATTCTGTATGGTCTGTACCAGCCCACGGAAGGAACCATCGCTGTCAATGGGGAAGAGGTGGTTATCGACAGCCCGCAGAAGGCGATCGACCTGGGGATCGGTATGGTACATCAGCATTTCATGCTGATCCAGCCATTTACCGTAACGGAAAATATTGTCCTTGGCATGGAGCCAAAAAAAGGAATTGCGGTGGATATCAAGTCTGCGAGAAACCGGATCCTGGATCTTTCCGGGCGTTACAACCTGAAGGTGGACCCGGATGCGAAGATCGAGGATATCTCCGTGGGGATGCAGCAGCGTGTGGAAATCCTGAAGGTTCTGTATCGCGGAGCCAGGCATCTGATCCTGGATGAGCCGACGGCGTCCCTGACACCGCAGGAGATCACAGAGCTGATCGAGATCATCCATAACCTGACTGCCGATGGCAAGAGCGTGATCCTTATCACCCACAAGCTGAAGGAGATCAAAGCTGCCGCCGACTACTGTACCATTATCCGCCAGGGTAAATACATCAATACGGTGGATGTGGATGAGGTCAATGAAAACCAGCTGGCTTCCATGATGGTAGGCCGTGATGTGGAATTCCAGGTGGCCAAAAAGGAAATGAAGCCGGGAGAGACCGTCCTGGAGGTAAAAGACCTGCATGCGAAGGATTACCGTGACGTGGAAATCCTCAAGGGTCTGAACCTGAAGGTACGCCGTGGAGAGATCGTCGGTCTGGCCGGCGTGGATGGAAACGGGCAGAGTGAGCTGGTGGAGATCCTTACAGGACTGAGAAAAGGAATCTCCGGGCAGGTGGAGATTCTGGGAGAGGATCTTTTCGGGAGTACGCCGCGGAAATTTTTTGAAAAGGGCGTGACCAGTATCCCGGAGGACCGCCAGAAACACGGACTGGTTCTTGATTTTACGGTGGCAGAGAACCTGATCCTCCAGAATTTCGGTAAGGAACCTTATTCCCAAAAAGGGATCCTGAAAAAAGATCTGATCCGTAAACATGCCACAAAGCTGATCGAAAAATTCGATATCCGTCCCAGCGGCTGCGAAAACCGTCTGGCAGGTGAGCTTTCCGGCGGAAACCAGCAGAAGGTCATCATTGCCCGTGAGGTAACGAATGACGGAGAGCTTCTTATCGCCATGAATCCGACCCGCGGACTGGATGTGGGAGCGATCGAATTTGTGCATAAATACATTGTAGAACAGCGGAATAAAAACAAGGCAGTGCTGCTGGTGTCCTTTGAACTGGATGAGATCATGAGCCTTTCCGACCGGATCGAGGTCATTTTCGACGGACAGATCGTCGGAAGTGTAGCGGGCAGGGATGCAGATGAAAACCAGCTGGGCTTCATGATGGCAGGAGGTACAAAACATGAGCAGGAAAGATAAGATTTTAAACGGGAATGCACTCTATACATTCATTGCCATAATCATCGGCTTTGTTGCAGGAGCCGTGCTCCTGGCAGTTGCCGGGATCAACCCGGGACTTGCTTACGGAAAACTTTTAAACGGTGTTTTCGGCCAGGTGAAATACATTACCTGGAGCATTGTGTACGCAGCGCCGCTGATCCTCACAGGACTGAGCGTGGCCTTTTCCTTCCGGACCGGCGTCTTCAATATCGGGGCAGAGGGGCAGTTTGTAGTGGGCTCCATTGCAGCCTGTACCGTTGGTATCCTTTTTGATCTTCCGGCGCCCATTCATATCCTTCTCTGTATTGCAGCAGCAGTGGCAGCGGGGGCAGTCTGGGGCATCATTGTCGGTTTCCTGAAGGTAAAACGGGGGATCAATGAAGTGCTTTCCTATATCATGTTTAACTGGATCGCCTTTTACCTGTCCAACTATATTGTAAACCTGTCAGCCATCCGCAGAACTGGCGGCGGAGAGGCAAGTAAAGATGTGGCAGACAGTGCCCGCATCCTTGCACCGGAATTTATCACGAAGCTTACCCGTTGTACCGCAGCCAACTGGGGGATCGTCATTGCCGTTGCGGCGGCCGTTCTGGTATGGTTTGTCATCAGTAAGACAACGCTCGGTTATCAGCTTCGTGCCGTAGGCTTCAGCAAAACGGCAGCGGAGTATGGCGGGATCAACACCAACAAAATGTTCCTGACCGCCATGGCGATCTCCGGGGCATTGGCAGGACTTGGCGGCGCTGTCCAGACTCTCGGCATGGCAGGCCGTGTGAGCCAGTTCGCCAGCCAGGAGCAGTACGGTTTCCAGGGGATCACGGTTGCTCTGATCGGATCTTCCAATCCGGTGGGCTGTATCTTCGCAGGTCTTTTCTATGGAGCCATGAAATACGGCGGCGGTAAATTAAGTCTGGTAAAAGCACCGGCAGAGGTGGTTGATATCATTATGGGTATCATCATCTTCTTTATTGCCATTGCTCATATGTTCAAAGTGATCTTCAACCGGAAAAAAGGAGGGAAATAAAAATGGGTATCATCATTAAGGATCTTGGTCTTCTGATTAATGCAATGCTGATCGCTACGCCTCCTCTTCTTCTGGCAGCACTTGGTTCCTGCTTTTCAGAACGGAGCGGTGTGGTAAACATCGGAATTGAGGGGATGATGACGATAGGGGCTTTTGTCGGCTCTGTTGTCGCTTATTACACGGGAAACGGCTGGTTCGGCTTTTTCTGTGGAGGGCTTGCGGGAGCTGCCTTTGGCGTACTTCACGCGGTGGCCTGTGTCAGCTTCGGGGCAGACCAGACGATTTCCGGCACAGCGGTGAACTTCATCGCACCGGGTCTTGCAATCTTCCTGTGTAAGGCGATGTTTGATAACTCCTCTGACTCACCGGCTCTTGAAACGGCGAGCAAACTGCCGAAAATGTTCAACGGCATTTTCCCGGCAGGTTCTTTTGGCTACAATGTTCTTTCCACCTATTCTGCAGCCTACTTAAGCTTTCTACTTGTCCTGGTGATCTGGTTTGTCTTCTACAAGACCCGCTTCGGCATGAGGCTGCGTGCTGTCGGTGAGCATCCGAAGGCCTGTGAGACTCTTGGAATCAACGTATTCCGGATCCGTTACATCTGCGTGATCCTTTCCGGCTTTCTGGCAGGTCTGGGCGGAGCCTATGTGACTCTGGCCACGGTAAGCCAGTTCCGCCCCAACGTTATCGTAGGACAGGGCTTTATCGCGATCTCTGCTGTGATCTTTGGTAAGTTTACTCCGCAGGGAACCCTTAAGGCCTGTCTGCTGTTCGGTTTCTGCAACGGTCTGAAATCCCTTCTCGGAGCCAACAACATAGTTTCTCCGTATCTGATCTCCATGATCCCTTACGTAGTGACGATCCTGGCCCTGATATTCTTTGTAGGAAAATCCAGGGTTCCGGCTGCTAACGGAAAACCGTATCTGAAAGCAAAATAAAAAAAGAGGTAAAAAAATGGAATATGAGAAATTGAGATCCATGCCGAAGGTGGAGCTTCACTGCCACCTGGACGGTTCCCTTTCTCAGACATTCATCAGTCGGGAGCTCGGTAGAGAGGTGGATCTTACCGAGCTCCAGGTGGCTTATGGATGCCGCAGCCTGAAGGAATACCTGGAAAAATTTGATCTTCCGGTGCAGTGCCTTCAGTCGGAGAAAAGCATGAGAAAAGCCGGATATGATTTTATCCGGAGCGTGGCGGCGGAAAATATGAAATATGTGGAAGTGCGTTTTGCACCGCTCTTTTCCGCCCATGAAGGATTTTCCACAGAGCAGGTCATCGAAGCCCTGCTCAACGGCCTGGAAGACGGGCGGAAAGATTTTGGCACCGAGTCCAACATCATCGTCTGCGCGATGCGTCATCAGTCCGAGGAGGACAACCTGGCCATGTTCAGGGCGGCCAGAAATTTCCTGGGCGAGGGCGTCTGCTGCGGAGATCTGGCAGGAGACGAGGCGGCCTGGCCGATGAAGAATTTTGTCTATCTCTTCGAGGAGGCGAAACAACTGGGCCTGCCTTTTGTGATCCATGCAGGGGAGTGCGGCAGTGCGGAAAACATCCGGGAGGCCGTGGAGTGCGGGGCCAGAAGGATCGGCCACGGCATCGCGATGAAAGGCCATCCGGACATTATCAAGCTGGTGAAGGATACCAGAACCGGCGTGGAGATGTGCCCTATCAGCAACCTGCAGACCAAGGCTGTGGAAGGGCCGGAGGACTATCCCATGCGGGAATTTCTGGATAACGGCCTTCTCGTGACGGTGAACACGGACAACCGTACCGTGAGTAACACCAGCATTTCCAGGGAGCTGGGCTTCATCCAGGAAACCTACGGTATCCGGGACGACGAGCTGAAGCTCATGATGGAAAACGCCGTGCGGGTGTCCTTTGCAGGGGACAGCGTGAAGGATCGGATTCTGAAAGAAATCCGGGCATTCGGATAAGGGAGGATAAAACAAATGAGAGAACAGCTGCGACAGATAAAACTTTGGAAGGTGATTTTTGCGGCAGTGGGTATCCTTCTGGTGGGAACCGGCGTGGCTTTCAACGCCAGGGCGGCCCTGGGAAACGATCCCATCGGCATTATCTATGACGGCGTCCGGAACGCGGCGAACCTTACGGCAGAGCAGCTTGGTATGACATCCAATATCGTAAACATCGTTCTTCTGGTACTGGTATTTCTGGCAGACCGGCATTATGTGAATCTGGGAACTTTTATCTATCTGATTCCCTACGGATTTGCCGTGGACCTGGGCGGAAAGCTCTATCAGGCCCTGATTCAGGCCCAGACGCTGCCGTTCCAGATCCTGGGCGCTTTCATCGGCTGTCTTCTCTTATATGTGGGTGTGGCAATGTTTATCACCATGGACATGGGTGTGGATCCCTTCACCGGCGTGGTGCTCGTCCTTCGGGACAGGCTCCACATGGAGTACCGGAAAATCAAGGTAATCTTCGACCTGTGCATGATGGTACTGGGCTTTGTGCTGGGAGGAAAACTGGGTGTGATCACGATCCTGACGGCCATCACCGCGGGACCCTGCATCCAGGCGTTCTCCGGCCTGCTCAAAAAATTCTTTGAAAGCAGGGGGATTGACTATGAGTAAAATGTATGAAAAACTTCAGAAATGTGTTTCCATCATCCGTGAGAAAACCGATTTTGTCCCGGAGGTGGCCCTGATCCTCGGTTCCGGTCTGGGGGAATATGCCCGGAGCATGGATGTAAAGGCGGAGGTTCCCTATTCTGAGATCGAGGGCTTTCCGGTCTCCACCGTGGCAGGCCATGACGGCCGCTTCCTTTTCGGCTATGTGGAGAAGGTTCCGATGGTCATTATGAAGGGAAGAGTTCATTACTACGAAGGGTACGATATGACGGATGTGGTGATGCCGATCCGGATCATGGGAATGCTGGGGGCGAAAAAAGTGATTCTGACGAATGCGGCCGGCGGTGTGAATCAGGATTTCCAGCCGGGGGATCTGATGATGATTACGGATCATATTTCGACTTTCGTGCCGAGTCCGCTTCGGGGGGAGAATCTGGATGAACTTGGGACCCGTTTCCCGGATATGAGTCATGTGTATAACCCGGAGCTCTGCGAGGTGATCCGGAAGGCGGCGAAGAAGCTGAATGTACCTTTGAAAGAGGGAATTTATGTTCAGTGCTCGGGGCCGAATTATGAGACGCCGGCGGAAATCCGCGCTTTCCGTGGAATGGGAGTGGATGCTGTCGGCATGAGTACCGTATGCGAGGCCATGGCCGCGAATCATATGGGGATGAAAGTGTGCGGGATCTCGTGCATTACGAATATGGCAGCGGGGATCTTGGATCAGCCGCTGAACCATAAGGAGGTGCAGGAGGTCGCTGACCGCGTGAAGACGACGTTTGAGCGACTTGTAACTGAGATTGTGATGCAGCTTTGAGGAAAGCTGGAGGAAATATATTTGAGGGGGCCCGCGACTCGGAGCGCGCCCCCTCAATTTTGCTTTTCTATGCCGTTGGGGTGGGGTGGCGTAATCCCCTGGCTGATCACTAACTACCTACCTCTTTCCATCCAGCCATTTACAAATATACATGGCTGAAAAGTAGTCATGTGCAAAACATGTAAGTATTAGTGAAAGAAAATTTTTGACATTTAAGAAAAAGTGTGGTAGAGTAAATACAAAAAGAAGGTACTGCCGATAGACGGTTAGCCTGATATATTATTTTGCAAAATAGTCGTCTAGTTTTTCGGGCTGGGGCGGCTATTTTTGTGTTTTATGATTATCTTTACCGAATGTGTATCCGATACTGAAGCAGGTCAAACCAAAGCTGACTATTGCGATAAAATCTAAAATACTCATTGGCTCAGTCCTCCTTTCCATTAGTTTCCCGGAAGGGTGTCTATGTATTCGGAGGATCACAGTCCGTATTTTGCATTGGTTTTTTCGAAAACTGAGTGTAAAAACACTCTGCAATCCTCCGCATAATAACAGGACTAACCGCCTACCGTTATGGCAGTACCCGTATTGATTATAACAGCTTAAATGACAAAATCCAACGAAAAAACATATTTATATTTTATAAAAATAAATTTCTTGGTTGCAAAAAATGAAAGGAGAAAAATAATCAAATGGACATCATAGAATTAAAAGCCCCGTCCCCTGAATACGCCGCCGACATCTGGCAGTTCCGGCAGGAAATACTGGAGAAGGATGCTGGAAACAAGGATCAGTTCGCAGGCTGCGGGGGACTTGAAAACTGTACCTCAGCGGAGGAATGGATCGAGCGTATGAAGCTTGGTGAGAGTGAGGAAAACTGCAAGGATGGCAAGGTGCCGTCCCATATGTATCTGGCAGTTCGGAAAGCGGATAACCGGATCGTTGGCCTGATTGACCTGAGACACCACATCAATCACCCGATCCTCGGAACCTGGGGCGGTCACAGCGGTTACTCTGTGCGACCCTCCGAGCGCGGCCATGGCTATGCAAAAGAGATGCTCCGCCAGCTTCTTCCCAAGGCCGGAGCCCTGGGAATCCAGAAATTTCTTATCACCTGCAAAGTCGGAAATCTCGCCAGTGAGAAGACGATTCTTGCAAATGGCGGTGTCTTTGACAAGATCGTTGATGGAAACGGAGAAGAAATCAAGAGATTCTGGATTACGATTGACCCGGAGAAATGATATTTTGAAGGAAAAGAAGTAAGGATTGGAAAAGAATCCTGACAGTAATAAGAGAGCCACCGGCCTTAAAGCTCCGGTGGCTCTACTCTATTTTTTCTTATACCCGCAATCGCAATAGGGTCCCCCGGAAGCCAGGGTGTATTCCCGCACAAAGACGGAGGCTCCGGTGGCTTCGCTCATATCGTAGTCCAGGTGGCAGAGGGCGGGAGTCAGGTCGTAGAGGCCGAGTTTTTTCATGAGGGCGCAGATGCCGCACTTGTAAAAACGGGCCTCGTAGCCGCTGCCGTCAGGATATTCGAAGTAGTCCATATTCCAGGAAAAAGGATTGCGGTCGGCGGCTTTGAGCCGGGCCGTTTTCTGCATCTGCTGTCTGTCTTTTTCGGAAAATTTCAACTTTCCGCTCTGGCGGAAGAACCAGCTCACGAGGGGAGTCATGCTGGAATCCCGATAGTAGTCTGTCAGGGTTTTCACATCCGGCCGTTTTGGCATGGAGAGGACGAAAGCGCCGATCATGGCACAGCTGACGATATTCATCTTAAAGTGATCTTCTTTTTCAAACTCCGGCAGTTCGTGGATGATCTTCTTGTACCGTACTTTCGCTTTTCGCGTGACTTCCTTTGCCTCAGTGGCATTCAAACCGAAGCAGGTTTCAAGGTTTTTGCGGAAAGATCTTGTGAAAACCGCCCACAGGGCCATGGGCATTCCCATATACTTCATTTTCGGACTCCTTTCCACTCTGCGATGGCTCTCGTCATGAGGACTTCAATATCCATGCGGGTCTTTCTGCATTCTTCCGGGTATTTTTTTGCCGCTTTGAAGGCGAATTTCACGAAAAGGCCGGAGCCGATGGGCAACATGGTTTTCAGCATTCCTTCCGGGAAGACGAAATGGGTGCCGTGCTTGTAGACGACGGCTTCCACCTCGCAGGCGTGGGGGCGTTTGGAGAGGCGTTTTTCCATGCGGCGGATATATTTGGCGGTGTCCCAGAGAACGTCGTCCTCAGCGCCGATGAGAAGCAGTTTTCCGTGGATATTTTCCACCTTGATCGTCTCGGCTTCCGTAATTGGATGGGCGGCCTCGGAATCATCGAAAAGCTTTCTGGAGTTGAGCATATCGCTGGTGCGTTTGGATTCCGCGGCGACTACCTGCCAGTATTGGGGATGCTGATAGCAGAAGGGCATGTAGGGGAGCGGCTTGCCGTGGTAGGAAAACAGCGATTCCCCCTCGATGGGCCATTCCTTGCAGCCGTCTTTTTTGCCCTGCATGAAGCCCTGCCAGATGAAATCGCTGGGCGTCATGGCGATGGTGAGGGTCAGCTCGGGAAAATAAGAAGCCGCGGTCAGAGCCAGCGTTCCGGTGGTGGAGGCTCCTGCGATGGCAAACCGGCGGTTTCCGATTTTTTTCAGCCATTTGATGGCCCGTTCAATCCGCTCGAGAGGATAATTGTGATGGCCGTAGTCTTTTTTCGCAGGGGACATGGTCAGGACGTTGATGCCGAGACTCAGGAGATATTTGACCGCCGAGCGGGCCATGTAGTCCTCGGGGTCATCCCCCAGCATGGTGATCATCGCGCAGTCCGAACCGGCCGCGCATTTCCAGTATGCGCCGTAAAAGCCATCTTTTTCCGTATCAAAATGAATCTTTTTCATCAAAACTCTCCTCCTCTGTGTTAAATTCTTACTGACATTATACCGTTTACAAAAGGGAATGAAAAAGCCCTTAGATGATAAAATCAATCAATAACAGAGAGGTAAAAGAAAATGGCGAAAATCCTGATCATCGATGACGACGTTTCGATTGGAAATATGATAGAAACCGCTCTTCTGAAGGCGGGGCATGAGGCGTGGCGGGCTTATTCCGGGACGGAGGCCCTGCTTTTGCTGGAAAAGGAGCAGCCGGAGCTTATCCTTCTGGACCTGATGCTGCCGGGGCTTTCCGGGGAAGAACTGCTTCCGAAGATTCGCGAAATTCCCGTGATCGTGGTCAGTGCGAAGGTGGGCATTGACGACAAGGTAAACATGCTTCTGGGCGGGGCAGTGGATTACCTCACGAAGCCTTTTGAGCTGAAGGAGCTTCTGGCCCGGATCGAGGTCCAGCTTCGGAAAAAGGAAAGCCGCAGGGAAAAGGAAAACCTGACGGCGGGAAAGCTTACCATGAAACTGACCTCCAGGGAGGTGACGCTTGCTGGCCATCCGGTTCACCTGACGAAAACCGAGTACGCAGTCTTAAAAATTTTGCTCCAGAATCCCGGTCAGGCCATCGCAAAGTCGGTGCTCCTCGATCGGATCAGCGAAGACACGCTGGACTGCACGGAAGCTTCCCTGAAAATGCACATCAGTAACCTGCGGAAAAAGCTCCGGGAGATCGACGGCAAAGACCACATCGAGTCGGTCTGGGGGATTGGGTTCCGGCTCCTTTGACCTTTACGAAATCTTTACTCTTTTCCTGACCGCTTTCTTTACGGTTTTGCGGTAGAGTATGGCAGAACGAAAGGAGCGATTGACATGACTGACTGTCTGGTAACAAATGAACTTTGCAAGAGCTACAGAAATTTCAAGGCACTGCATCGGCTGAACATGCACATTCCGAAGGGGGCCATCTATGGTTTTGTGGGAAAAAACGGAGCGGGGAAGACGACGCTGATCCGGCAAATCTGTGGCCTGCAGAATCCCACTTCCGGGAGCTACAGCCTTTACGGAGTAAAAAATACGGACCCTGCGATCCGGAAAGTGCGGAAACGGATGGGAGCTGTAGTGGAAACGCCGGCCATTTATCAGGATATGACGGCCGCTGAGAATCTGAAAATGCAGTATCAGCTTCTGGGCCTTCCTTCTTTTGAAGGGATCCCGGAGCTTCTGGAGCTGGTGGGCCTTGAGAAGGTCGGGAAAAAGAAGGCGAAAGATTTTTCTCTGGGTATGCGTCAGAGACTGGGAATCGCCATTGCCCTCTGCGGGAATCCGGATTTTCTTGTGCTGGATGAGCCCATCAACGGCTTGGACCCCCAGGGTATTGTGGAGATCCGGGAACTGATTTTGAAACTGAACCAGGAATATCAGATCACAGTGCTGATTTCCAGCCATATTTTGGACGAGCTGGCTAAGCTGGCGACGCATTACGGCTTCATTGAGGGCGGGACCCTCATCAAGGAGATCAGCGCCAGGGACCTGGAGGCGGCCTGCCGGAAAAGTATCCGCCTGACGGTTTCCGACATCCGGGTCCTCTGCCGGGTCCTCGACCGGATGAAACTGGAGTATCGCATCGATTCCGAGAGAAAGGCGGAAATTTACGGGGAGGTGGGCGTGACGACGCTTACTATGGCCCTCGCCCAGGAAAAATGTGAGATTTTTTCCATGCAGGAGCACGAGGAAAGTCTGGAAACCTACTATATGAATCTGATCGGAGGTGGACAGCATGAGTAATCTTTTCTCCGCAGGCCTTTACCGCCTGAGAAAAAGTAAAGTTTTCTGGCTGGCTCTTATTTTTATGGCAGTGATCAGCGTGATTTTGTGCGTGGAAATGGCGCGAAACGCGGTTACAGACCCGAATATTACTTTCGCGGACGGTATGTTTTCCAATCAGGCCGTCATGAACCTGGTGATGGCGGTTTTTGTCACGCTGTTTCTAGGAACGGAGTACAGCGACCGGACCATCCGGAATAAAATCATCAGTGGCCATTCGAGAAGTACCATTTATCTGGCTGCGTTTCTTGTAAGCAGTGTGGGAGGACTTATCATTTATGCGGTTTCTCTGGGAATTTCAGCGGGTCTTGGCAGTTTGCTGCTCCATGCTGCCGAAACGCCTTCTGTGGGGAAAATTTTTTCTCAGGCCCTCATTGGAGCGCTGGTCTGCCTGGTGGACGCGGCTTTTTTCACCTTCTTTGTCATGGTGCTGGGGAATAAAACTGCCGGGGCTGTGACCGGGCTTGTGGCAGGAATCACGCTTCTGACCCTGGGTGTGGCTGTTTACAGCCGTCTTTCCGAAGACGAATTTACCTACGAGCCGAAGAGCGTTTACGAGGCGATGCAGAATTTAGTTGGGGAAAACACAGAGGAAAGTGTGGATTTTTATCTCAACGACGACACGGAATGGGTAAAGCTTCCCAATCCGCGTTATCTTTCAGGAAAGTTACGGCTGGTCTATGAGAATCTGCTGGACTTAAATCCGGTGGGTCAGAGAGCGGAGCTCAGCGGCTGGGAGTTTGCGAAACCGGCCCGGGCGGTTGTTTTTGACCTTCTGGAGATCGTGCTTTTCGGCGCGGCCGGAATCCTGATTTTCCGAAAAAAAGAACTGAAATAGAGGTGATCGGATGCTGACCTGGTGCCTTTTTGCCCTCAGCGTTGTGGTGATTTTTCTGCTGGGACTTAAGATTTTTTCCTTAAAAAAGAATATGGATCAGGTCAGTAGCGAGTTTGCGAGGCTTCTTACGGAGGAGACCAATGGGCTCATCACCGTTGACACGCGGAATCCGGAGATCCGAAAGCTGGCTCGGGAACTCAATGAGGAACTTAAAACCCTAAAGGAGCAGCGCCGGAACTATCAGAACGGCGACCGGGAGCTGAAGGAGGCCGTGACGAATATTTCCCACGACCTTCGCACGCCCCTTACCGCGATCAACGGCTACCTGGAGCTTCTGGAGGAGGAAGAAAAAAGCGAGACGGTGGAGCAGTATCTCTCCTTCATTTCCGGCAGGACTGAGGCCATGAAGCAGCTGACGGAAGAATTGTTTCGCTACACCGTGGTGCTTTCTGCCGGGCCGCCCGAGCTCAGTGAGATCGACCTTCGGGAAGTGCTGGAGGCCAGTCTTTTGAGCTTTTACGGAGCCCTCACTGAACGAAAGATCACGCCGGAAATCCATCTTCCCGAGGAGCCGGTTTTGCGAAAAGGAAATCGCGAGGCCATGTCCCGGGTGTTTGGAAATATTCTGAGCAATGTCCTCAAGTACAGCGACGGCGACCTGAAGGTGGAGTTAAAAGAGAACGGCGAGCTTACCTTTTCCAATCACGCCAGAGACCTGGACGAGGTTCAGGTGGGAAAGCTCTTCGACCGATTTTTCACCGTGGAAACCGCCCGGGGCTCCACCGGCCTCGGCCTCTCCATCGCCAGGACGCTGATGGAGCAGATGGGGGGAAAGATTGTGGCGGGGTATGAAGACGGGGTGCTGAAGATCCGGCTGAATGTTAATGAGTGAAAACCATATTTTACCTTACCTCCGCATAGGATATAAAAATCCCGTGCGGAGGTTTTTTCTATGAATATGCTCTGGGGCGGTATGCTGCTCATTGGAATTTTATATGGGGCATTTAACGGGCGGATGCAGGAGATCACGGACGCGGTTTTGAGCGCATCCCGGGAGGCGGTGACGCTCTGCGTGACGATGACGGGGATTCTGGCTTTCTGGCAGGGACTGATGGAGATTGCGAAGGACGCGGGGCTCACGGATGTGCTTTGCGGAAAGATCCGGCCGCTGATCCGTTTTCTTTTTCCAGAGATTCCGGCGGATCATCCGGCGTATGAGTCAATTTCCATGAATTTTATCGCGAATTTCCTTGGTCTTGGCATGGCGGCCACCCCGGCAGGCCTAAAAGCCATGAAAGATCTGGAAAATCTCGAAGAAAAGCGGCGGGGAGGCAGGCTTCTCGGCAGAACCCCGGTGCCTCCCGGAACCGCCAGCCGGGAAATGTGTACCTTCCTTATTATGAATATCTCCTCCCTCCAGCTGATCCCCGTCACGATGATTGCCTACCGCAGCCAGTACGGCAGCGTGAACCCCGCCGCCATCACCGGCCCGGCGATTCTGGCTACCGCGGCAAGCACCGGTGCGGCGGTGATTTTTTGCGGGGTGATGAACCGAAAACGTCGATAATGCTTTAAAAAGTTGAAGAATCCTTTGCACGAATAATGCACAGGATTCTTTACTTTATATATAATAAAAAATAATGTTTGCAAATTTTTACTATTGAAAGATACTATGGGATACGGTAAAATATAAAGCAGTTTTATACTCACTGAAGAGAGGGCGAATTTATGGCAGAGTATACATTGTATATAGATGAAAGTGAGACATTTAACAACGCTGGTGATAAATATTTTGTTATGAGCGGAGTTATTATAAAAGACAGCAATTATTCAGACATAGAAAATGTTTTAAATAAAGCAAAACAAATCGTATGGGAAAATATTCCGGGGTGTGAGAGGTACATATTACATGAAAAAGATATCAGCTTTGCAAGCAATCGCCTAAATTCACGAAAACTGAGTATGATACCAACGTGTTACCATATTTTTCAGGACAAGCATAAAGTAGTTCAGCTGTATAATGAATTATCAAAGATATTTAAAAATATGGATATATCAGTACTGGGAGTGTGCTTAGCTAAAAGGGTGTTATATTCTTGCTATGGGGAGAGTAAATTAAACAATCAATTTACAATAGCCATTCAATTGTTGATAGAACACTATTGTCAGTTCTTAATAAAAAATAAGGCAGTGGGGAATATATGTTATGAAGCAATGCAGCCAGAGCAAAATGCTAAAATACAGCAGAGAATCTATGAGCTGAAAGCATTGGGAACTTTATATTATTCGTCAAAAACCATTCAGGATCATATAAAACAAATAAATTTTGTACCAAAAACAGATAATTTAGCGGGATTGCAGTTGGCAGACTTTGTCCCGAATACATTGGGGAGATATGCAGCTTCCATGAAGCCTAAAAATAAGGATTTTGCTAAAAATGTAAGAGCCAAGCTTTATGATGGAGATGCAAAAGAAAAGTATAAATTTGGTTTTAAAATTTTGTCATAAAAATGATTGACTTTCTAACTAAAGAAAGTATAATATAAATCAATGGGATTGTGGTTGTGAGGTGCTGATGAACTTCAGTGACCGTTTATGAACCGTTCTTTCGAGGGCTGGGAATAAGAAACAACCTGTCGAACCCATCAACAAAAGATACTTAAGGGCCTTAGCTATTTGCTAAGGCTCTTTTCCTATGGTAAGATAAGGATATCAATAGAAAAAAGGAGGAACCTACCTATGGATGAGAACTTAAGAAAAAGAAACGAAACCCTCGCGAAAACCGTCATTAAGGGTCTGAAATCCCGCAACATGTCCGGCTATTATGCAGCGGATAAGGAGGAAGCGGTGAAGCTGGCTCTGGAACTGATTCCTGAGGGGAGCACGATCAGCATGGGCGGCTGTGCAAGCGCCCAGGAAGTGGGACTGATCAAAGCGCTGAAAGAGGGCAATTATAATTATATCGACCGGGCAAAGCTTTCACCGAGGGAAAGTCTTATGGCTGCCTACGATTCTGATATTTTCCTTTCCAGTGCCAATGCCATCACAAGCGACGGTATCATGGTGAATATCGACGGAAATTCCAATCGCGTGTCCTGTATCGCCCAGGGACCGAGAAAAGTGGTCTTTATCGTGGGAATGAATAAAGTCTGTCCGGACCTCGATGATGCTATGAAGCGGGCCAGAAATGTGGCGGCTCCGGCCAATGCCCAGAGATTTGACGTCAAGACACCCTGCAAGGAGACCGGAAAATGCTTCGACTGCAAATCCCCGGATACGATCTGCTGTCAGTTCCTGATCACGAGATATTCCCGTCACGAAGGCCGGATTCATGTGATCCTTGTAAACGATAATCTCGGCTTCTAAGTTGGAAAGTCAAATACCCCTCTACAGGCAACGGGGTATTTGATCCTCGCGGAAATAAATTTTTTTACCACTTGTACTTTAAAAAAGAGTGTGCTATGATACGCATGAGGGTGGCAGATAGCAGTCTGCAGCTCCCAACAGCTGAAAACTAAATAAGAAAATATCAGGTGCCGTTTTAAAAAGAGAAAACTTTCAGCAAACGGGTAAAAGAGAAGCAGGTGAAAGTCCTGCGCGATCTCGTCACTGTAAACAGGGAGTCAAGGCCAGAATGTCACTGGGAAACCGGGAAGGCGGCTGCGGCAAGGATCTGTGAGCCAGGAAACCTGCCTGATGTTGGTACGGGGATAGTTATCCCGGATCACGAGTAATTGATTGTACCGTTTATCTTTTTCCCGCGATCCTTTTGCCTGTGTGTAAGAGGATTTTTTCATGTCACCGTACCTTATGATTTTCGCTGATGCAAAAATTAACATACATCAGGACGTCAGACCATAAAGATCTGTGTCTGGATCAAGGAGGAGAAGTAACATGAAAAACAAAATGGTAAAAGCTCTGGCAATCATGATGAGTGTATCCACCATCACAATGATGGGTTCCGCAAGCGTATATGCTTCCGAGACGGAGACTGAGACAGCCACTGAGGCTGTAACAGAAGCAGCAAGCGAGGCTGTAACAGAGACAGCAACCGAGGCTGTAACAGAGGCAGCAACCGAAGCAGCATCTGAGGATGCCACTGAGGCAGGCTCTGAGAGCGACGATCAGGCAGCAGCTGATAATGTAGCAGCTCTGATCGATAAGATCTATGTTCAGGAGAGAACCGATACCACCGATGCAGACTGTACCGCAGCCAAAGAAGCATGGGATCAGCTGACCGACGCTCAGAAAGAGCTGGTTGAAGGTGAAGAGGCAAGCCCGGAGTATTTCGGACGTGACACCGGCGACGCTTCCAAAGACGATCCCCGCAACGGCGATGAGATCGGTGACAACGAGCTTTTGGTAGTAAGCTTTGGTACTTCCTTCAACGACAGCCGCGCAGAGGATATCAAGGGCATCGAGGATGCTCTGCAGGAAGCATATCCGGACTGGTCTGTAAGAAGAGCATTTACCGCTCAGATCATCATCAACCATGTACAGGCAAGAGATGACGAGAAGATCGATAATATGGATCAGGCTCTTCAGCGTGCCGTTGACAATGGCGTTAAAAACCTGGTGGTACAGCCGACTCATCTGATGCACGGCGCTGAGTACGATGAGATGGTAGAAGCGATCGACGGTTATAAAGATAAATTTGAGTCCGTAGCCATCGCAGAGCCGATGCTGGGCGAGGTAGGCGACGACGCTACCGTTATCAATGACGACAAGAAGGCAGTTGCCCAGGCGATCACTGATGAAGCTGTAAAAGCAGCCGGTTATGACAGCATGGAAGCAGCAGCTGAGGATGGAACTGCATTTGTATTTATGGGTCATGGTACTTCCCATACTGCAAATGTAACCTATGATCAGATGCAGACCCAGATGGAAGAGCTTGGATTCACCAATGCTTTCATCGGTACGGTAGAGGGTAAGCCGGAAGATACCGCTTGTGAAGAGGTTATCAAGAAGGCTCAGGATGCAGGCTTCAAGAAAGTTGTTCTTCGTCCGCTGATGGTTGTAGCTGGTGACCACGCTAACAACGATATGGCAGGCGACGATGAGGATTCCTGGAAGAGCCAGTTCGAGGCTTCCGGAGCATTTGACAGCGTTGACTGCCAGATCGAAGGACTGGGAAGAATCGATGCTGTTGAGCAGATTTATGTAGAGCATACAAAAGAAGCTATCGATTCTATCGCAAAATAATCAATAAAGCGGACATTCGCAATCCGCTTTTGCGACTGCGTTCAAACAAAAGGATAAATCTCGGCTGCCCGGAATGTTTTCAAAGACATCCGGGCAGTTGTTGTAAAAGAGGAGGAAATTGATTATGAAACGTTCCATGACATTCTTTTTATCACTGATCTGTGCTACTGCCATGATGGCAGCTCCTGTGGCAATGGCAGCAGAGACCGAAACCGAGACAGCTGTTACCGAGATGGTATCTGAGGCTGAGACGGAGACCGGCAGCGAGACCGAAACCGAGGCAGAGGGCGTTCTGGAGGATGGCACCTACACCGCAGAGTTTGATACGGACAGCTCCATGTTCCATGTCAACGAGGCAAATGAAGGGAAAGGCGTTCTGACGGTAAAAGACGGTGAGATGACCATTCATGTATCTTTAAGCGGAAAGGGCTTTCTGAATCTTTTCATGGGAAGCGCTGAGGATGCAAAAAAAGACGGAGCAGAGCTTCTTGAGCCGACCACAGATACCGTAACCTATAAAGACGGAACTTCTGAGGAGGTTTATGGTTTCGATATCCCGGTGCCGGCTATTGATGAAGAGTTTACCGTGGCAGCCATCGGCAAAAAAGGCAAATGGTACGATCACAAAGTCAGCGTCAAGAATCCGGTGAAAGAGGACGGCGCAGAGAAAAAGACCGTTGCTGATCTGAATCTGGAGGATGGCGATTACACGACAGAGGTAACTCTGGAGGGCGGAAGCGGCAGAGCAACCGTAGATTCTCCGGCAGCCATTACGATCAAAGACGGCGAAGCAACTGCAACCATCGTATGGAGCAGCCCGAACTATGATTATATGCTGGTAGACGGTGAGAAATACGAGCCGGTAAACACCGAGGGAAATTCTACTTTTGAGATCCCGGTAGATGGCTTCGATTATCCGATGGAAGTCGTTGGAGATACCGTAGCTATGAGCGAGCCTCACGAGATCGAGTACACCCTGCAGTTTGATTCTTCTACTATGGAAAAGGCAGAATAAAAATGAAAAAAAGAACAGGATGGCTTCTGAACGCAGTCCTGGGGTTTTCTGTGATCTTTTCTTCTTCGGCAGCGCTGGTTCCCATCCGGAGCTTCGCAGCCGAAGAAACCAGTGAGACGGCCGGAGCTGACACTGCGAAGGAGGATCTGGCAGGACTCAAATATGACCACAGTCTGGAGCTTCAGTATGCGGATCAGTTTGCCGTGGATTATTATGAGGGCGATTATGCCCTGATTACGATTGAAGGCGGCGACCAGTTTCTTCTGGTGCCGGAGGGAAAAGAAGCGCCGGACGGTCTGGATGCGGATATCACCGTGATCCATCAGCCTCTGGAAAATATCTACCTGGTGGCAACTTCCACGATGGACTTTTTCCGAGCTCTGGACGGACTTGGCAGCATCAGTCTTTCCGGAACGAAAGCGGATGGCTGGTATATCGACGAGGCGAAGCAGGCTCTGGAGGATGGTTCCATTGTTTTCGCCGGAAAATACAGTGCGCCGGATTATGAGCTGATCCTGTCAAAAAACTGTGATCTGGCTTTGGAATCCACGATGATCTACCATAATCCCGAAGTAAAAGAAAAACTCGAAGAGTTTGGCATTCCGGTTCTGGTGGAACATTCCAGTTATGAGAGTCACCCCTTAGGCCGGACCGAGTGGGTGAAACTTTACGGCGTCCTGCTGGATAAAGAAGAGGAAGCAGAGGCGGTTTTTGAGGAGCAGGCAGAGAAGCTCAACTCTATCAAAGACAGCGAGAACACGGGAAAAACCGTGGCCTTTTTCTATATCAATTCCATGGGCTCTGCCAACGTGCGGAAATCCAATGATTATGTGTCGAAAATGATCGAGCTGGCCGGTGGAAAGTATATTTTCAACGATCTGGGCACCGATGAGGAAGGCCTTTCCACGATGAACATGGGAATGGAAGATTTCTATGCGGGAGCCAAGGATGCGGATTATATCATTTATAACAGTACCATTGACGGCGAGCTGGGTTCTCTGGACGAGCTGCTGAAAAAGAGTACGCTTCTCAAGGATTTCAAGGCGGTCAAAGAGGGAAACGTCTGGTGCCTGACCAAGAGTATGTTCCAGGAAACGACCTGTCTCGGTGATGTCATCATGGATATCCACCGGATGCTGACGGAGGACGATCCCGAAGGGCTCACCTACTTGTATCGATTGGAGTAATATGGAAAAAAGAGGAAAAATCCGTTATATTTTTTCATTTGTTACCCTGACAGTGCTTTTAGGAGCACTGATTTTCTGGAATATCAACGCCGGCAGCGTCTCCGTGAGTCTGGGTGAGGTCTTCTCTATCCTTTTTCAGAAGGGAGGAGATGAGACGGCCAGAAATATCATCTGGTCCATCCGTCTTCCGAGAATCCTGGCGGCGCTGATCCTGGGTGGAGCTCTGTCCGTATCAGGTTTCCTGCTCCAGACCTTCTTCAACAACCCTATTGCGGGGCCGTTTGTCCTGGGAATCTCGTCGGGAGCCAAGCTGACGGTCGCCCTGACGATGATCTTTCTTCTGGGAAAAGGCCTGACCGCGGGTTCCGCGGTGATGATTATGGCGGCTTTCGTGGGTTCGCTGATTTCTATGGGATTTGTGCTTCTGGTCTCCAGAAAGGTCCGGAATATGTCGATGCTGGTCATCTGCGGCGTTATGATCGGTTATATCTGCTCCGCTGTGACGGATTTTGTCGTAACGTTCGCTGACGATTCCAACATCATCAACCTGCATAACTGGTCTCAGGGAAGCTTTTCCGGTATGAACTGGGACAATGTGGCTCTCATGGCTGTGGTGGTTTTTGTGGCGCTGGGGCTGGCATTTTTCCTTTCCAAACCCATGAGTGCTTACCAGCTGGGGGAGGCTTACGCGAGAAATATGGGCGTGAATATCAGTCGGTTCCGGGTGGAACTGATCCTGCTTTCCAGCGTGCTTTCCGCCTGCGTGACGGCTTTTGCAGGTCCGATCTCCTTTGTGGGAATTGCAGTGCCGCAGCTGATGAAGAGTCTTCTGAAAACGGCGAAACCGATTCTGGTGATTCCGGCCTGTTTCCTGGGCGGAGCAGTGTTCTGCCTCTTCTGTGACCTCATTGCCAGAACCGTTTTTGCGCCCACGGAGCTCAGTATCAGTTCGGTGACGGCAGTCTTCGGAGCACCGGTGGTGATCTATGTCATGATAAACCGGAAGCGGGGGTAAGCCATGGAGAAAAGTTTTATTTATACGGAAAATATGACCGTAGGTTACGATGGAAAAGCGCTCATCCGGGATATCCGGCTTTCGCTGGAGAAAGGCCAGATCCTAACGCTCATCGGCCCCAACGGCGCGGGAAAATCCACGATTTTGAAGAGTATTATCCGTCAGCTGAAGCTGGTGGATGGAGCCGTTTTTCTAGATCAGAAATCCATGGAAAAAATGACGGATAAGGAGATTTCCAGGAAGCTTGCGGTAGTTATGACGGGCCGGATGCAGCCGGAACTCATGACCTGCGAGGATATTGTGGGAACGGGACGTTACCCTTATACGGGTGTTCTTGGCATTCTTTCTGCGGAAGATCACGAAAAAGTGCGCGCAGCCATGGAGCTGGTTCATGCCTGGGATCTGAAGGACCGGGATTTTTCGGCGGTCAGCGATGGCCAGCGCCAGCGAATCCTTCTGGCCCGGGCCATCTGTCAGGAGCCGGAGGTCATCGTTCTGGACGAGCCGACTTCTTTCCTGGATATCCGCCACAAGCTGGAACTTCTCTCTATTTTAAAGGAGATGGTCCGGGAAAAACATATGGCGGTGCTCATGTCTTTGCATGAGCTGGATCTGGCTCAGAAGGTGTCAGATCTGGTGATCTGCGTTCACGGAGACCGAATTGAGCGCTGCGGCGTTCCAGAGGAGATCTTTACCGATGAGTATATCCGTCACCTTTACGGGGTGACGGCGGGAAGCTATAACGCATCCTTTGGCTGCCTGGAAATGGAGCCTGCCAAAGGAAAGCCGGAGGTCTTTGTGATCGCCGGTGGCGGCAGCGGAATCCCGGTATTTCGAAAGCTCCAGCGTCAGGGCGTTCCTTTTGCTGCGGGTGTCCTTCAGGAAAATGACGTGGACTATCAGGTAGCGAAGGCGCTGGCAGCGAAGGTCGTGACGGAAAAGCCCTTTGAGGAGATCTCGGAGGAGCGCTATCAGGAGGCCAGAGAGCTGATGCGAAGCTGCAAAAAAGTGATTCTGGCGGTTTCCGGTTTCGGCACGATGAACCGGCGAAACGAGGAGCTGAAAAACGAAGCCGAGAGTTTAGGGATTTTGGAAAAATAAACTGAATTTCGGGCGGTGGAAGTGAGAACTTCTGCCGTCCGTTTTTGGTTGTGACGAGCGCCAATCAGACACAAAAAGTGATGGATGTTTTATAGACAAGCATGGCAGCGGGATGGTATGATGCAGGTATCAACTACGGCAGTAATTGTGCGGAAATGGAGGATGAAAATGAATTTTAAAGCGGTAAACGTATCACCTATGGAAAAAGTATTTCCAACGGCGGCCCCGTCCGAGGAGGGAGCAAGAGAGAAACTCAGCGGCTTAAGAGGGGAGATCGTCTCTTTTCAGCTCGCCTACTATGCGGAATCCCAGGGCTTTGCGAGAGCAGAAGCGGAAGTGGTTTCACCGATTCGGGCAAATGTAAAGCTTCGGAAGGTAGCGCTGGTTCCCTGTGAATATCCCTGCGGCCCTATTGTGGATGAGGACTATCTCACAACTGCGCCGGGGCTTTATCCGGACCGGCTGGAAGTGCTGGAAAAAGTCTCTGACGAAGAAAAAGATGTTTATAAAGACGTTCCTCTGATTCATGGCCAGTGGAGAAGCCTCTGGATCGATGTGGAGATTCCGGAGGATATGGAAGCAGGCGAGTATCCGGTGACAATCCGCCTCATTCATAAAGGGGAGGTTCTGACGGAAAAAAACGTCTCTCTGGAGGTCATCGGAGCTGTGCTTCCGGCCATGAAGGTTCCGCATACGGAGTGGTTCCACAGCGACTGTCTCGCTAATTATTATGGCGAGGAGGTTTTCTCTGAGGAATACTGGAGAATCGTGGAAAATTTCGTAAAGACAGCAGTGAAGCATCGTTACAACATGCTTCTGACCCCGATCTTTACGCCGCCTCTTGATACGGCTGTGGGCGGAGAGCGGCGGACCGTCCAGCTGGTGGATGTGACCGTTCAGGCAGATGGAAGCTATGCGTTTGGCTTTGAAAAACTGGATCGCTGGGTGGAAATGGGAAAACGCTGCGGCATCCGTTTCTTTGAGCTGTCTCATCTCTTTACCCAGTGGGGAGCGACCGCTGCGCCGAAGATTATGGCGGAAAAAGACGGAACCTGTCAGCAGATTTTTGGCTGGGATACTGATGCTTCCGGGGAAGAATACCGGACATTTCTGCATGCTTTCCTGACTGCTCTGAAACTGGAGCTTGCAAAACTTGGTATCGAGAAAGAAACTTATTTTCATGTTTCTGACGAGCCTTCCATGGAGCAGATCGATTCCTATCGGGATGCGAAAAAAGCGGTGGAGAAGGATCTCGAAGGCTACGGAATGTTTGACGCCCTGTCCGATTATGGTTTCTATGAGCAGGGGCTGGTTCAGCAGCCGGTCTGCGGCCTGAACCACATCGCGCCTTTCCTGAAGGCCAGAGCGGAGGGTAAAGGACCGGAAAAGCTCTGGGGCTATTACTGCGTGGGTCAGCCGGAAAAAGTGACAAACCGTTTCATTGTGCAGCCGGGCTACCGTACCAGAGTTCTTGGGGCTCAGATGTACAAATATGAGCTGGCCGGTTTCCTGCAGTGGGGCTATAACTTCTACAACTCAGCCTTTTCTCTGCACCCCATTGATCCCTACCGCTGTACAGACGCGGACGGAGCTTTCCCGTCAGGCGATCCCTTCATCGTCTACCCGGGAAAAGACGGCGCTCCGGAGGAGAGTCAGCGTCTCATGCTCATGGATGAGGCCATGTCCGACCTCTGCGCCATGAACCTCCTCGAAGGTCTCTGCGGCCGGGAAGCAGTTCTCGCCTGCCTGGAACCCGATGGAGAGGAAATTCTCACCATCGAGGAGTACCCCAGAAACCGGGAGTATCTCACGGCAGTCCGGGAGAGAGTCAATCGGAAGATTGCGGAAAATATGTAAGTTCAGACGGCTCCGGAAGTGTTCCGGAGCTGTTTTTGGAAAAATTGAAGTGGAAATGCGGCTTACTGCTTTGCTGTATAATAAGTGTTCCTTGCTTTTCCATGTCGTACAAGCAGATTCTGTTTTAGCAATCCATTGATCAGTCTTGTAGCAGTTGAGGCGCTTACTTCAAGAAGAGAGGCTGCATTGTTTTTGGTGATCTGGTTATAATTTCTGGCATATTCAAGAATACGTTTTTCCTGACTGCTCAGAGCTGGATTGTCGTTCAGGATAAAGACAGGGGCCTCTTCTTTTGCAGGAATGGAAGTAATTGTGGAGCCAGAATTGATATTGACATTTGGAAGTATGATTTTGAAGGTGTTTTTGGTTGTTTCAATTCTGGGTCTTGTGTTTGTACCTTCGTAAGCTTTCATGATTTTACTGATTCCGGTGCCGTAAGCTTCGATCAGCTGAAGGCGGTAAAAGATATTTGCAAGATCCGGATTCCGGCAGATTGAAATACCGGCTAGGATATCCTCCAGCTCAATTTCAGGCATCAGGCCTCCAATAGATACAAACTCGATACGGTCTTTGTAAAGGCTGATGAGCGCACTGGCGCTGAAGGAATAGTCCCGATGTACCAGGAGGTTCAGCAGGGCCTCCCGGATGGCAATTTCAGGATAGTCCCGCACATCGACCCGGAGCAGCTTTTCTACGGTTGCACGGGTCTGATTGCGGAAATCAATAAAATCATATACTTCATGCATCTGTTTCATCAGCGATCCGGAAAATTCCCGGCGGTCCTTAAAAATGGTCTGATCTTTTCCCTGAAAAACGGCTGCTTTGATACTGTGGACGCACTGGTCAGATAAAAGCAGAGCCAGATTGGTGTAAAGGCCGTCAGAATCAATCAGCTTCAGAGAGCGCATCTGCTGGGGATCAAACTCGACATTCCGAAGCTGAAATTCTTCTGTTGTGGCATAAAAAGTGAGATTCTGGTTTAAACTTCGCATGGCTTCAAAGTGGTCGCCATCTGTTTCTTTAATCATGCGACGGATTGCTGCATCGGTAGCGGGAACAGAAGAATCTCCCTGCCGGACATACACGCCTTCTGGTCGCATTCCTTTCTTAGCAATATAATAAGGACGGTCGGTTCCACGTTGAATGTCTACGACAACAATTTTTTTCTCATTTTCATAAATCGTTTCATAGTGTAAAAACATCGTTATATCTGGTTTGATCGTGTCACGCACCATATTGCTGATCTGTAAGGCAGCATTGTCCGGATCTTCAAGACCTGCCACTGTCCCGTCATCCCGGACACCAACATACAATTTTCCACCGTTACAATTTGCAAAAGCAATGATTTCTTTCTTGATATCATCGAGAATCACTTCTTTCAATTCTACCGTTTCACTTTCCTGGAAAATCATGCAATCAGCTCCTTTGCCTCTGTTTAATTCTATTTTGATGAATCGATTCAGATTTGTCAAGTAAAATTTGACACGATTTTGAATCGATTCTGACATGATTTTTCAGAGCTGTGCCAGAACTTCTCCGATATCGCCTTCGATACAGATGGATTTTTTCGCAATCTCTTCAGGGGCGAGGGCTTCGTTCAGGTTGATGCAGGCGTAACGGGCGTCGGGCCAGCGGTCGGTCATGTTCCAGAAGGGATATTTGATGATGCCCGGGGTGTTGTAGCCGGTGCCAAGTTCCAGAAAGAGGACTTTGGTGGGCTGGTGGCGTCGGAGAAATTCCGAGTAGCGTTCGGCGGCCTGGTGCCAGCCCTCATCCTCCACGAAGGTGCTGTCCGCCCGGAGATTCATGGTCAGGGGCTTACCGCAGTGAGGACAGCGGGGGACCAGGTTTGAGGGGATCGCCATTTTGGGAGAAGCGGGAGGCAGCAGGGTATTGTCTTCCAGAATCTTAAAGCCCTGGGAAAGCACCATTTGGCGGATGATTTTCTCATTGTCATAGGTGACAGGCTGGCAGGGGCGGCTGCACTGGAAGAGGCCATAGTCACCCTGCGTATAAAAGAGGCGGTGTTTATCGAAGCCGGCTTTCTGGAAGCAGTGATCGACGTTGGTGGTGAGGACGAAATAGTCTTTCCCTTTTAAAATGGTATGTAGTTTTTCGTAGACCGGTTTCGGCGGGTTCATGTAGCGGTTGATCCAGATATAGCGGCTCCAGAAGGCCCAGTATTCTTCCAGGGTGTCGTAGGGATAAAAGCCGCTGGAGTACATATCATGGAAGTTATATTTTTCTTCGAAATCGCTGAAATATTTCCGGAAGCGTTCACCGGAATAGAGGAAGCCCGCGGAGGTGGAAAGGCCTGCTCCGGCTCCGGCGATGATGCAGTCTGCTTCATCAAGGGCAGCCGATAAAAGCTTGATCTGGGTGGAGAGGTCTTCGGGTGGTTGGATTTTAAATGGGAGTTTCATATGAGTGATTCCTTTATAAAAATGTGTGATTTTGTAAGCCGGACGCCCCGCAACTGAAAGCCCGGCTGGAATCAGCTTGTGGGGCTGGATGTGGTGATGAAATGGATTCCTATGATTGCAGAGCGGTATTTGATTTAGGGAGTTAAAATGTTTTTGTAGATGATAAGATCTTCATCTTTGAATACGTTGAAGATTACTTTGATCGGATAACCGTTTTCTTTCAGGTAGTTTTCCACGGTTTCCACAGCGATCTCGGCGGCCGTTTCATTGGGAAGTGAAATTCGCCGGTGGAGATGCAGCAGAAGGCGATGCTTGTAAGGCCCTGTTTTGCGGCAAGATCGAGGCAGGAGCGGTAGCAGGAGGCCAGAAGCTCGCAATCCCGGCTGGTTAAGGGGCCGTGGACAATCGGGCCCACCGTGTGGATCACATATTTGCAGGGCAGGTTGAAAGCCGGTGTGATTTTGGCCTGGCCTGTGAGTTCTTCGTGGCCCTGGCGTTTCATCAGCTCGTTGCAGGCAAGGCGGAGTTCCACCCCGGCGAAGCTATGGATACAGTTGTCGATACACCGGTGGTTGGGCACATAGCAGCCGGTCATGCCGCTGTTGGCTGCGTTGACGATGGCATCGCAGCGAAGGGTCGTGATGTCGCCCTGCCAGAGATAGAGAGCTTCTTTTAGGGGAGTCAGTTCAGAGAAATCGGTGATTCCTTTGGCGGCGGTCTCCGCGGTTAGATAGGAATCCTGGATCTCCAGAAATTCCCGGGAGCATTTTCTGGGCGGTCGGATATTCATAAGTCCCCGGAGGAGCTGTTTTTGCCCCTCCGAATCTGAGGGCACAGAAAGCCCCTGAAATTCAGGAGCTTCTTTTAAGAGTTCATGGATGAGAAATTGTCTTTTTTCACTTTGATTCATGGGAATACCTCTTTTTGATGACCTGTTTTGGGCAGGTTTCCATGCAGCGGCCGCAGTGCAGGCAGCGGTTCTGGTCGATAACGGCCGGAATTTTTGAAGTATCAATACATTTCTGGGGACAGACGGAAAAACAGAGCTTACAGCCGATGCAGCCCTCATGGATGAAATAACCGGAGAGGTGGTTTGTCCCAGAGCATCATGTCGATGACTCTGGTCCATAGAAAAGTACCTCCTGTTATGATAACACTTTCACTCCGAGATGTTGCATTAAAACTCGTAGGGCGGGTTTCCAGAGAAGTCAGCGATGAGGCCGTGGGCATTTTCCAGATAGAAGACCTCGAAAATGGGGTTGTCGGCGGTCTGGTACTGGCCTTTTACGATGGGGTTGGCGATGCACATTTCTTTGACAGCCATGTTGTTCTCGAAAACAGCTTTGCCGTGAAGACGGATCCATGCGTAAGAAGGGCTGGACACAGAAATCTCGATCTCCGGATTTTTCTGCATGTCTTTGTACACATCTTTGGTGCTGTTGGATGCGGAGGTGCCGCCCCGGGTGGAATACACCCTGACGGAGCTTGGCTACAGCCTGAAGCCCATCATGGATGCCATGTGGACCTGGGGAGAGAATTATCAGGCGCAGAATGAGAAACTTCAGTAAGAGATAGCTGCAGGCAGCATCACGGCAGTAGTGAGAAGTACGAGAATAGCTGGACCTGCAGCACAAATCAAAAGAAAAGGGCTGTCACCCGGCAAAAAATATTTGCTGATGTGACAGCCCAAATTCTGTTATTCCTTCACACTCAGGCGCACCAGCGCACGCTGGAGTTTCGCCTGGGCGATCTTGTATTCTTTATCGGTAAGGCCTCCTTTGGCCAGCATTTCTTCGGCGTGTTTTTTCGCTTTCTCCGCACGGGGCTGGTCGATGTCCTCTTTCCATTCCCAGGTGGTGGCCAGAAGGCGGCAGGTGCCGTTCATGACGGAAAGCATGCCGCCGATGCAGGCTGCTTCCCTGCGGGTTCCGTCTTCCATGACAACGGTGGATTCACCCATTCCCAGGGCCGTACAGAAGTTGCTGTGGCCAGCCAGGATGGCCAGGTCTCCGGTGATGGTGCGGCAGATGACCTTTTCCACGTTTCCTTCAAAGAGAAGGCCGTCGGGGGTTCCGATATGCAATGGAAATGTCTTCATAGCGGGCCTCCTTTACAGCTTCTTGGCCTTTTCAAAAACATCGTCGATGGTTCCTGCAAAGAGGAAGCAGCTTTCGGGGATGTCGTCGCACTCGCCGTTCAGGATCATCTGGAAGCCGCGGAGGGTCTCCTTTAAGGGAACGTACTGGCCGGCCATACCGGTAAACTGCTCTGCCACAGAGAAGCTCTGGGACAGGAAACGCTGTACCTTTCTGGCGCGGCTTACGGTGAGCTTGTCCTCTTCGGAAAGCTCGTCCATACCCATGATGGCGATGATATCCTGAAGCTCTTTGTAACGCTGAAGCACTCGCTGAACCGCACGGGCGGTCTCGTAATGCTCGGTTCCGACAATATCCGGGGAAAGGATACGGCTGGTGGAATCCAGAGGATCCACGGCCGGGTAAATACCCTGGCTGGAAATCTCACGGGAAAGTACCGTGGTGGCATCCAGATGGGTGAAGGTGGTAGCCGGAGCCGGGTCGGTCAGGTCATCGGCGGGTACATAGACGGCCTGAACGGAAGTGATGGAGCCTTTTCTGGTAGAAGTGATACGCTCCTGAAGAGCGCCCATCTCCGTTGCCAGGGTGGGCTGATAACCAACGGCAGAAGGCATACGGCCCAGAAGAGCGGACACCTCGGAACCTGCCTGGGTAAAACGGAAAATGTTGTCGATGAAGAGAAGCACATCCTGATTTTTCACATCACGGAAATACTCCGCCATGGTAAGTCCGGAAAGGCCCACACGCATACGGGCTCCGGGGGGTTCGTTCATCTGACCGTAAACCAGGGCGGTCTTGTCGATAACGCCGCTTTCTTTCATCTCATTGTAAAGGTCGTTTCCTTCACGGGTACGCTCGCCAACGCCGGTAAATACGGACAGTCCGCCGTGAGCGGTGGCTACGTTGTGGATCAGCTCCATGATAAGGACGGTTTTTCCTACGCCGGCTCCTCCGAAAAGACCAATTTTACCGCCCTTTGCGTAGGGGCAGATCAGGTCTACGACCTTGATACCGGTCTCCAGGATTTCGGTCGCGGGCATCTGCTCCTCGTAAGCGGGAGCCGGACGATGGATCGCCCAGTGCTCTTTTGCTTCGGGAGCGGGCATGTTGTCCACGGGATCGCCCAGAAGGTTGAAAACTCTTCCCAGGCATTCCTCACCCACGGGTACCTTGATGGGGCCGCCGGTATCCAGGGCTTTTGCTCCGCGGACCAGTCCGTCGGTGGAGTTCATGGCGATGCAGCGTACGGTGTTGTCACCGGTCTGCTGGGCCACCTCCGCTACCAGCCGGGAGCCATTATTGTCAATCTCAATGGCGTTGAGAAGGGCAGGCAGTTCATCGTGGGCGAACCGGATATCCAGAACCGGGCCGATGACCTGTACTACCTCGCCAACATGTTTTTCAGTCATTGTTGATCTCCTTTTTTAGAGTCCTTCCGCACCGCCGACGATCTCGGTGATCTCCTGGGTGATGCTGGCCTGACGGGCTCTGTTGTAGTAAAGATTCAGTTTATCGATCATATCCTCCGCATTGCTGGTGGCGGCTTCCATGGCGGTACGGCGGGCGGCCAGCTCGCTGGCAACGCTTTCGCAGACACCGCCGTAAATGAGGCCTGCCAGATACTCCGGAACGATGGCGTTAAAGACTTCCACCTCGTTGGGCTCATACCAGATCAGATTCCGGATTTTTTTACCCTCTGCAGATTTCTCATGATCGGTGAGATCTGTCAGGGGAAGCATGGAAAAGACTTCCGGCACCTGAGAGAGCATGGAGACAAAGCTCGTAAAGCAGAGCTCGATGTGTCCGAATTCTCCTTTTTTGAAGGCAGAGCAGAGAAGGCTCGCCATTTCAAAGCAGTCTGCCACGGAAATCTCCGCGATCTCGGCAAATTCCTCGGTGAGGATCGGAAGCTTTCTTCTGTGGGCGTATTCCACAGCCTTTTTTCCGATGGGCAGGACGACGAAATCCTGTCCGGCACTGGCTTCCTCCAGGCATTTGAAAAGGTTGACGTTATAGCCGCCAGCCAGGCCGCGGTCTCCGGCGATGACGATGTAGCAGTATTTTTCGCTGGAGGATTTCCGGGCGTAAATGGAGGAAAAATCCAGGTTGCCCTCTGCGATGTCCACCAGAGTCTGATGGAGTTCACGGAAGTAAGGGCGGCAGGTGTCTGCCCGGTCCTTGGCCTTCCGGAGTTTGGAGGAGGCCACCAGTTCCATGGCCTTGGTGATCTGCATGGTACTTTCCACACTCTTGATCCGAAGTTTTACGGATTTCATATTTGCAGCCATAAGTGATTCCTCCTGTATAGTGGTTGATGTATAGCTACGAATTGCTTCGCTGCGAAGCAGCTCATGCAAGGTCTCTGCTCCGCGTTGGCGGGTCTCAAGCTCAAAAGCCTTACCGTGCAAGTACGAACGGCTTTTTGAGTTTTCGACCCTGTTATACAGGTTTCGAATCCAGGAACTGCTTCGTATAGGTATCAAGTACCGTTTTCAGCTGATTTTCCGTCTCTTCCTCGAGTTTTCCGGTGGAACGGATGGTCTGCATCACGGCAGCGCCCTCCGCGTCAGTGTCGAGGTAGGTGTAAAGGCCCATCTCATAGTCGTGAACGTCGGAAACCTTCACAGCGGAGAGGATTCCTTTCGTGACGGCATAGAAGATGGCTACCTGTTTTTCTACGGGAACCGGGGAGTTCTGGTTCTGCTTCAGGACTTCCACGATACGGGCGCCCTGTTCCAGACGGGCCTTGGTGTCGGCGTCCAGATCGGAACCGAACTGGGCGAAGCTCTGGAGCTCGCGGTACTGGGAGTAGATCAGCTTCAGGGTTCCGGCTACCTTCTTCATGGCCTTGATCTGGGCGTTTCCGCCTACTCGGGAAACGGAGATACCCGGGTTTACCGCAGGCATAACGCCGGAGTGGAAAAGCTCGGTCTCCAGGAAGATCTGACCGTCGGTGATGGAGATCACGTTGGTGGGAATGTACGCGGAAACGTCTCCCGCCTGGGTCTCGATGATGGGAAGAGCGGTCATGGAGCCGCCGCCGTGGGCGTCATCCAGTTTTGCAGCTCTCTCCAGCAGTCTGGAATGAAGGTAGAAAACGTCACCCGGATAAGCCTCACGGCCGGGCGGACGGCGGATCAGAAGAGAAAGAGCACGGTAAGCCACCGCATGCTTACTCAGATCATCGTAGATGATGAGCACGTTCTTTCCTTTATACATGAAATATTCGCCCATGGCACAGCCGGAGTAGGGAGAAATGTACTGCAGAGGGCTGGCCTCGGAAGCAGTAGCCGCTACAACGGTGGTGTAGTCCATGGCGCCGTTTTTGGCGAGATTTTCCACAAGGGCGGCCACGGTGGAACGTTTCTGGCCGATGGCGACGTAGATGCAGATCACATCTTTGCCCTTCTGGTTGATGATGGTGTCCGCAGCGATGGCGGTTTTACCGGTCTGACGGTCGCCGATGATGAGCTCACGCTGGCCGCGGCCGATGGGGATCATGGAGTCGATGGCCTTGATACCGGTCTGGAGGGGTTCATGAACGGAACGCCGTTCACAGATACCCGGGGCCGGGCTTTCAATGGCGCGGTACTCGTCTGCCACGATGGGGCCTGCGCCGTCGATGGGCTGTCCCAGTGCGTTGACGACACGGCCAATGAGGGCGTCGCCGACGGGAACGGAAACGACTTTTCCGGTTCTCTTGACGCTCTGGCCTTCGCCGATCTTCTCACCGTCTCCGAACAGTACGATGGAGACGCTGTTTTCTTCCAGGTTCTGCGCCATGCCGTAGCTTCCGTCTTCAAATTCCAGAAGCTCGCCAGCCATACAGTTGATAAGACCGCTGGCCCGGGCGATACCATCGCCCACCATCAGGATGGTTCCGGTCTCATTCTGGTGGATGGCGTTATCATAATATTTGATCTGGCTGCGGATGACCTTGGATATTTCTTCAGGTTTTAATTGCATGGTTCCATTTCCATCCTTTTATATAGTTTAACAGTTCAGAGCATCAGCAAAATGAAAAAACAGACTATGCAAACTTGTTTGCAATAGGATAGATTTTCATTTTGGAATGGGCGGAACGCCCATTAACCTCAGACAAAAGCTGCAACGCAGCGAGAACGCATGTAATGCGCGGGGTGCTGAGTCCCAGTGGGACTCGTTTAGCACCGACCGAAGCAGCGCGTAGACCTGTGGCCTGTTGAACTGAACGTTCGATTACAGTGTCAGGCTGTCCAGTTTCCGGGAAAGTCCGTCGAGGCGGCCTTTTACGGTTCCGTCCAGCTCTTTGCCCTCCAGCTCCACGCGCACTCCGCCGAGGAGAGAAGGATCTGTTTTAAGACTCAGGGAAATCTTTTTCCCGCTGAGTTTTTCTAATTTCTGTTTCAGTGCTTCTGCCTGTGCCTCTGTCATGGGAACCGCACTAGTCGCCGTTGCCTCGGCGATACCGTTGTCACGGTTGTAGCGCCGGGCATATTCGTCGCAGCAGCCGCCGAATTCCCGAAGAAGATTTCGTTCACAGAGAAGCTTTAAAAAATTGACCAGATATCTTTCTGCCTGATTTCCGAAAGCGGCCTCGATGAGATCGATGCGCTCGTTTCCCGGAATGGACGGCTCTGAAAGAAGATGAACATAATCCGGATTTTCCTGGAAAAGAGTACGGATGACTTTCATTTCCTCCAGGATCTCGCCGGTAAGCCCTTCCTCAAGGGCGAGGGCGTACATGCTTTCTCCATAGACTCTGGCTGCCTGTGTCATGAAATATCACCTGCATTTCTGTCTGCGGTTTCATCTACCTGTGAGATGAAATCATCGATGAGTTTCGCATGATCCTTTTCGTTTACTTCCCGTTCGATGACTTTGCCGGCGATCTCCATGGCTATGCCGCCGATCTCGTCTTTCAGTTCGTTGACGGCCTTGCGTTTCTCCTGAACGATGTCAGCTTCGGCTTTTTCTTTCAGGGCAGCGGCCTGTCTGGATGCCTCCCGGAGCATTTCCTCACTCTGGATGGCAGCCGTTTTCTGGGCGGTAGTAAGGATCTCACTGGCCTTGTTTTTGGCATTCTGCATGTTTTCTTCGTATTCCGCCTTCATGGCCTGCGCTTCTTCTTTGGCCTTTGTGGCATCCTGGATCTCCGCGTCGGCGTGGGCCTTGCGTTTTTCCAAGATCTCATTGATGGGCTTGAAAAGGAAACGCTTGATGAGATAAACCTGAATAAAGAGGTTTAAGATCGTGGCTACGAAGGTCCATGGCACAATGCCTACTAAATCCTGTACCTGCATATTTATGGCCTCCAAACCTTGTTCTGTCTGTGTAGCTGTTTGGCGGGTCCCAAGTTCAAACGCTTTATCGTGCAAGCACGAACAGCTTTTTGAACTTTGTCCCCTGGTATGCTTAACTCAGGAAGTTCATGAACATTCCCGGAGCTACGAAGATCAGAAGAAGGCCGGTTACGAAACCGTAAATACCGGTGGTCTCAGCGATGGCACAGCCCAGGAGCATGGTGGAAGTCACGTCACCTTTGCACTCCGGCTGACGGCCGATGGCCTCAAGAGCTTTTGCTACGGCGTTACCTTCACCGATACCAGGTCCGATACCTGCGATCAGGGAGCAGCCTGCACCGATTGCACAACCAGCTAATGCGATACCTTTTGCGAGCATCTGAAAATCCATAATAAAGTCCTCCTTGAGTAAAGTGTTTTTTTAATCTTAACCTTCTTCCGCAGCGTTCGCGATGTACATGACGGTCAGCATACAGAAGATAAATGCCTGCATGCATCCTGAGAACCAGTCAAAGTAGACGGACAGGATGGCAGGGATTCCCACATCGAGGAAGGGAATCTTTGAGAGAACGTCCCCCACGACGCCGGGGATCAGTCCGAAGAGCGCGGAGCTTGCCACAGCCAGAGCGCCGTAGATCAGCGCGTTGATTACCACGCCGGAAAGAATATTTCCAAAATGACGGCAGGCCATGCTGACCGGCGTTGCCAGTTCGGAAAGGATATTGAAAGGAGTCATCACCGCGATGGGGGTGGTAAAGCCCTTCAGATATCCGCCGAAGCCGTTGGTCTTGATTTTCTGAGCGGTGATCATGATAAATACCACCACAGCCCAGGCGGCTTCTGTGGAAAGATCAGCGGTGGGGCTTCGAAGGCCGATGAGGCTGATCAGGTTGGAGAGTACGCTGGTGGCAAAAAGCGCGGCCACAAAAGGTACGAAATAGCGGAATCTCTCGCCCATATTTCCGACGACAAACTGGTTGGCCTTCTCTACGATGAGCTCGGCCAGAGCCTGTCTCTTGGATATGTTCTCTTCCTTCAGATCACGGGTGAGCCAGATGCACGCGCCAGTGATGAGAAGCATGACAAGCCAGCTGACCACCATGGTTTCGCTGATCTTAAGCTGCCCTAAAATCGGCACATTGATGGGTGTTTCCCAGAGGATCCGGGCCCCCGTAATATCCAGTTCCATTTGTTTTCACCTCCGTTCCTCATTCTTTATGAATCAATCCCATGAGCTTGATCCCGAAACTCGGGAACAACAGGGGAAGAATTCCGGCAGCAAACTGAAAACAGGGAGCTGCAATGGCGACGACAACCCAGGCCATCTGGAGAAGGGTCCGGCGGGAATAGCTGGCCTTCATGCGGAGCCTTGCGTTGTCTTCATTTGCCTCGGAGGCAACCTTCTGTACGGTGACGCCCATGAGGAAGAAATTCAGGACAGCGATGAGGCCGCCTAGGAATCCACCCAGGATTACCGTGTAGTCAAAGGGGACTTTTTCCGGCATGCATGCGTGAAGGATCAAAAAAACGATCCACATGATGACGACACCTGAAAAAGTGAAGATCCCCACATGCTTTGTCTCTTTTTTGATGGCAGGCGCAAGGTCTTTGAACAGGTTCATAAACTCACTCCCTTCTTTTAATGATGATTGTTAAAAGAAATATGCTGTTTGGTCTTTTTCCGTTCCTTCTTCTGATGGCTGGTGACGGAGAGATAAAGTTTGTAGGCTACCATGGCCGAACCGCCGAGCCCGAAGAAAAAGCCGGGGATGTAAACCCAGGAGCCGAGATTGAATTTTTCCGTCAGCCACCAGGAAAGGGCCAGACACAGAAGAAGGGGGGTAATAAAAGAAAGGCCGAACTGCGTCAGTATGGTCAGGTTTTTCAGGATATCCGCCCAGTTTTTCATTATATTTCCCCCGTTTCTACGATAATAAACACCAATAACTAGAGTCTATCATAGCATATTTGAAAATACAATCCACTGCATAATAAATATTTTATTAAAAAAATCACAAAGAAGTGAAAAAAACGTAATAAATAGCGGGAAATCCATATGAAATAGGATGGAAAAAGTCAATATACGAGAATCTTCCTATTAAAATATTCAGAGCCGCACCTCGATTCCGCTGCGCTTCATCTCGTTGTGGCTTTTCGCCAAATAGATTTCCAGTCGAAAGTGTTCGTTCATGCAAGCATGACTCACACTTTTTCCTGAAAATCTGCTGGGTATATTTACAAACTGAGTCTTGCAAATTATATGAAAAAATGGTAAAATTTTATAAATTTTTGGCTCGCACTTTCACAATTTAAAGTTTTACACTTTCTTGCGATAAAGAGCAGCCCGGAAGAATGAAAAGAGGAAGTAATCATGAGAGAAGAAGGCTTACTGAAAAAACTGGTCGCCGCTCATGGCGTTTCCGGTTTCGAGAAAAATGTCCGGAAAATCATTGAGGAGGAAGCTGCTCCTTATGCGGATGAAATGACAGTGGATGCCATCGGAAACCTCATCGTCCTGAAAAAAGGAACGGACGGGGAAAATAAAAAGAAGCTGATGTTTGCGGCCCATATGGACGAGATCGGCTTCATGGTGAAAAAGATCGAGGCGGACGGACGCCTGAAGGTCTGCAACATGGGCTGGAACTGGGCAGGTTCCGCTTATAATGAGAGAGTCGAGTTCCAGAACGGCGTCAACGGCGTGGTTGGCTGCGAGGGCTGGATAGAGGATGCAAAAAACGATGTGGGTAAGCTCTTCATCGATATCGGAGCCACCTCTGCGGAGGATGCGGCAAAATATGTAAAACTCGGCGATGTGTGCGGTTATTTCGGTCCCTGGATCGACCTTCAGAACGACCGGGTAAGCTCCCGCTCCCTGGACGACCGTATCGGCTGCTATCAGCTTCTGGAAGCCCTGAAAGAGAACGACGGCACTTATCCCAATGATGTCTACTATGTATTCACCGTTCAGGAGGAAGTCGGCTGCCGCGGTTCCAAAGTGACTGCAGCCCGGATTCAGCCGGATTTCGGTTTCGCTGTGGATATCACACCGGCTCACGATTACCCCTGCGACCTTCAGGGAAGCAACACCGTGGACGGCGGCATCGGCATCAAGATCTGTGATCCTTCCGTTGTCTGCGATCCGGATCTCGTGGCTGCCATGGAGGAGTGCTGCGAGAGAGACGGCATCAAATACCAGAGAGAGGTCATCGACAAGGGCGGCACCGACGCTTCCAGCATGAACCTTTCCAACTGGGGCGTAAAGGTCAGCGGCATCGTCACCGTGGTCCGTTATCCCCATGCCCAGTGTTCCGTGGCATCGAAAAAAGATATCGAGGCAGGCGTGGACCTTATGAAGGCCATTTCTGCTTATGAATTTAAGGATTGAGAAAAAAGGAGGAAGTTATTATGAAAAAAGCAACAGCATTCCTGGCAGCAGCCGCAATGATGGCATCCCTGGCCGGCGGAGCACTCTCCGTTCAGGCAGCAGCCAAGACTGACCTTACCATCGCTGTAGACGCGGACGTGGATACCTTACATTCCACCGATTACAGCACCACCGTGGAGCATGACATTTTAAGCCAGATCTACGACACTCTGATGTATATGAACCCCGACGGAAGCCATGATCCGGAGCCGAGAATCGCAGAATCCTACGAGATCAGCGACGACGGACTGGATTACACCTTCCATCTGAGAAACGATGTGACCTTCCACAACGGTACACCGCTGACTGCCAAAGACGTAAAATTCTCCCTGGAGCTCTGCAAAGACTCCGAGTATCAGGGTTCCATGGTGACAGGCCTTGACAGCGTGGAAACACCGGATGATTACACCGTTGTCTGCCATTTGAGCAATCCGTATTCCCCGTTTATGCTGGGCGTGTGTCAGGTAAACATCGCTTCCAAAGATTATTATGACAGCTCCGCAGATGAGTTTGCCACCAATCCCGTAGGAAGCGGCCCGTACAAATACACCGGCAGAAGCAAAGGAAGCAACATCACTCTGGAAGCTTACGACGGTTACTACAGAGGCGAGGCTCCGATCAAGGAAGTTAAATTCGAGGTGATTCCGGATCAGTCCACCACCGCCATTGCCCTGCAGACCGGCGAGGTAAACTTCGCAACCATCGAGTCCTCCACCATCGCACAGCTTTCCGCTAACCCGAATATCGAGATCGCAGAGGTAGCAAACTCCGGTTTCACCTATGTGTCCATGAATACCGAGAAAGAGCCTTTCAATAATGTGAAGGTCCGTCAGGCTATCAACTACGCCATCAACCGTGAGAACCTGGTTCAGGTCTGCTACGACGGCGAGGCAGAGGTAAACTCCAACATCTGCTCCAAAGACCGTTTCGGCTACTCTGACGATCAGTTCCAGTACACCTACGATCCGGAAAAAGCAAAAGAGCTTCTAGCTGAGGCCGGCATCGAGACTCCTTACGACCTGGGCGAGATGCTGGTAGCTGAGAAATATTCCAATATCGCTACCGTTCTTCAGAGCGATCTGGCAGCTGTCGGACTGAACGTGACCATCGCAGTCAAAGAGTTCAACTCCTACATCGGCGACCTGACCAGCGGAAACTACGGCATCACCGCTCTTGAGATGACACTGGACGGCGATACCCAGATGCTTGAGATGGCATTTACCAGCGATTACATCGGAACAGCAAATAACGCCCGTTACAGTGATGCAACCATGGACGAGCTCTTTGAGAAGACCAGAACCGAGACCGACACCGACGCAAGAAAAGAGCTCTTCGACGAGATCCTTACCAAAGCGCAGGATGAAGCGATCTACGCCGTGATCGACAACCCGCTGACCCTGTTCGCTTACAACACCGATCTGAACTGCCCGGAGTTCCCATACGAAGGAATCTACTCCATCTACGATTTTACCTGGGCTGAGTAATTACATAGCAAGGCAGGCGCTGTCAAAATGAACAGCGCCTTTCTTCGTTTAAAAAGGAGAGCACTTTTATGCACAAATATGTTATCAAACGTCTTCTCTACATGATTCCGGTGCTTCTGGGCGTGGCTTTTCTCGTGTTCACGATCCTTTCCCTGACGCCGGGTGATCCGGGTTCCATCATCCTCGGAATCACGGCAAAACCGGAAGACATTGCGGCGCTGAACGCAGAGTTCGGCTATGACCAGCCGTTCCTGGTCCGTTTTTTTAACTACATCGGCGATATCATTTTCCATTTCAGTCTGGGAACCTCCTATCAGACCCGCCAGCCGGTGATTGAGGATATCATGGCGCGTTTCCCGAATACCCTTCTTCTGACGGTCTTCTCCATGTCCATCGCCTCCATCCTGGGTATTTCTTTAGGAATCCTTTCCGCTGTCAAACAGTATTCCGTTCTGGACCACACGCTGGTGGTGGTGGCTCTGATTTTTGCCTCCATCCCCGGTTTCTGGCTCGGACTTATGCTGATGCTGTTATTCTCCCTGAAGCTTCACTGGCTGCCCTCCTACGGCGCAGGAAGCCTGAAACACTTTATTCTGCCGACGCTCACGGTCTGTATGGGTTCGGCCGCGGGCCTTTTAAGGCTGACCCGGTCGGCCATGCTGGAGACGGTCCGTCAGGAGTACATCCGCACCGCAAAGGCAAAGGGAGCTTCACCGAAGCGCATCATCTGGAAGCATGCCCTTCGTAACGCCCTTCTTCCCGTGGTGACGACCCTCGGAACCAGCTTCGGCGCTTCCCTTGGCGGCGCCATTATCGCGGAGACCGTTTTTGCCATGCCCGGTATGGGAACCCTGATCACCACAGCGATCCGTCAGAAGGATATTCCGGTGGTTATGGGCGCAACGTTGTTCCTCGCGACCCTTTTCAGCCTGATCATCCTCGTCGTGGATGTGCTCTACGCCTTCATCGATCCCAGAATCAAGGCAAAATACCAGAATGGAGGAAAAGTCCGTGAATAGAAAAAGAGCGAAAAAGCACGCCCAGTTAAAAGAATTCTGGCGGCGTTACAAAAAGAATAAAGCGGCGGTTGTCGGACTTGTGCTCCTCTGCATCATCGTGGGAATGGCTGTTTTTGCCGATCTCATCGTCCCCTACGCAAAATGTGTCGAGCAGGTGGGAGCCGACCGTCTGCAGTGGCCGAGTGTCGCGCACTGGTTCGGAACCGACGAGTTCGGCCGTGACGTTTTTGCCCGTGTGGTACACGGAGCGAGATATTCCCTCTTCATTGGCGTGGCGACGAGTCTCATGGCTCTGGTGGCAGGAGCGATCCTGGGAGCCAGCGCCGGCTATTTCGGCGGCATGGTGGACAACGTGATCTGCCGAATCATCGACGTTTTCATGTGCGTACCGCCAATCCTGCTTTCCCTGGCTGTTGTGGCAGCCCTCGGAACCAGCATGAGAAATCTGATCATCGCAATCACGATCTCCTGTATTCCCGGAAACGTCCGGCTGATCCGTTCCGTGGTGCTCACCGTAGCGGATCAGGACTATGTGGAGGTGGCCCGGTCTTACGGCGCTTCCAACGCGCGGATCATTTTCCGGTATGTGCTTCCCAACGCCATGGGCCCGATCATCGTAAATACGACCATGGCAATCTCTGACATGATCCTGTCTGCGGCAGGCTTAAGCTTCATCGGCATGGGAATCCAGCCGCCTTCACCGGAGTGGGGTGCGCTTCTTTCCGCAGCGCAGACGTACATTTTTACATCACCTTACCTTCTGGCCTTTCCGGGCGTGTTCATCATCTTGAGTTCCCTTTCCTTTAACCTGGTGGGAGACGGACTGACGGACGCTCTGGATCCGAAGCTGAAGGATTGACGGGGAGGACATTATGGGAAAAAAAGTTTTGGATGTTAAAAATCTGACCATACAGTACCGGACGGACCTGGAGACGGTCCATGCGGTGAACGGGATCAGTTTTTCCCTGGAAAAAGGGGAAACCCTGGGGCTGGTGGGAGAGACCGGCGCGGGGAAAACGACGACAGCCCTCGGTATCATGGGTCTTCTGCCCGAGCGTACCGCTGTGATTCCGGAGGGAAGCATTGAATTTGAGGGCACCGACCTTTTAAAGCTCTCCGAGCAGGAGATGCAGAAGGTCCGTGGAAGCCAGATCTCCATGATTTTTCAGGACCCGATGACGGCCTTAAACCCGGTGCTGCCCGTGGGAAAACAGATCGGCGAGGCGCTTTTCCTTCACAATGAGGAAAATTTGAGCAAGGACGAGATCGAGAAAAAAGTTGAGGAGACGCTGGAACTCGTGGGAATCCCAAAAGCGAGAAAGGTGGAGTACCCCTATCAGTTTTCCGGCGGTATGAGACAGCGCGTGGTTATCGCCATCGCCCTGGTCTGTAACCCCGCTCTTCTGATCGCCGACGAGCCCACGACGGCTCTGGATGTGACGATTCAGGCACAGATCCTCACGATGATCTGCAACCTTCAAAGAAAATATGGAACCTCCGTTATCATGATCACCCACGACCTGGGCGTTGTGGCGGAGACTTGCGATAAAGTGGCGATCATGTATGCCGGTGAGGCCGTGGAGTACGGAACACTGGCGGACATTTTCACCGGGGAAAATCATCACCCCTACACGGTCGGCCTTTTCGGCTCGATTCCGAGTCTTACCGAGGAGAGCAAGCGGCTGCACCCCATCGAGGGCCTGATGCCGGATCCTACAGAAAAGCCCGCGGGCTGCTGGTTCGCTCCGAGATGCCGTCACTGTACGGAGAAATGCAAGAAGCAGGTGCCGCCTGTCTATGAGAAAAACGGTCATCAGATCCGCTGCCATCTGTTTGGCGGGGAAGAAAGGAAGGTGCGGTGATGGAAGAGAAGCTTCTTGAGGTCAGACACCTGAAAAAATATTTCCACACACCTGCGGGACTTCTCCATGCGGTGGACGATGTGGATTTCAGTATCCCGAAGGGAAAGACGATGGGCGTGGTGGGAGAGTCCGGCTGCGGAAAATCCACGTTGGGACGGTCTCTTCTCTGCCTGGAACCTCCCACAGCCGGGGAGATCCTTTTTGAGGGAAAAAATATTGCGGCTCTTTCCAAGCGGGAAATGAAGAAGGTTCGGCCAAAGATCCAGATGGTCTTCCAGGACCCCTATTCGAGCCTGAACGGCCGTATGACGGTCCGGCAGCTGATTGCGGAGCCTCTGCTGGTCAATAAGATCTGCAAAAATCGAGCCGAGGTTGATAAGAAGGTCGATGAGATGATGGAGACCGTGGGCCTTGCCAGGCGTCTCGATATGGCTTATCCCCACGAGCTGGACGGCGGCCGCCGCCAGAGAATCGGCATCGCCCGGGCTCTGATCCTGAATCCGGAGTTTGTGGTCTGTGACGAGCCGGTTTCTGCGCTGGATGTTTCGATTCAGGCGCAGATCCTGAATCTTCTGATGGATCTTCAGGAGAGCATGAATCTTACTTATATGTTTATCACCCATGACCTTTCTGTGGTGCGTCATATTTCCAATGAGATTATGGTTATGTATCTTGGAAAGTGTGTGGAGCGGGCGGAGGCGAAGGAGATTTTCCGGAATCCGGTCCATCCGTACACGAAGGCGCTTCTGGCGGCAATTCCGATTCCGAGTATCGAGTCATGTCACAAGAAGAGGGAACTTTTGCAGGGTGAGGTTACGAGCCCTGTGAATCCGAAGCCGGGATGCCGGTTTGCGGTGAGGTGTCCGTTTGCGACGGATGAGTGCCGGAAGGGGGATATTCCTCTCCGGGAGGTTGCACCGGGGCATTTTGCGGCTTGTTGTCGGGCGGAGGAAATATAAATAAAGTGGCTTCGAGGACGCCCCGCGCGCCGGTTTCCAATCTGGTTTCAGTTGCGGCGGGGCGAAATACTAAGGTTTGCCGGAATCTGCTAAAAGCATTCACAGAAATCCATAACTCGCTTCGCTCAGACAATGGATTTCTGTGAATAACGCAGATTTCGGCAAACCAAGAATTTCTGCCTCGCCTCCACATGAAAACCTGATTGGAGACCGGGACGCGGGGCTGTATTGCGAAGCCGGGAAGTTTGGGTTGTGGAAAGTGGTAATTCTGTGGAAGGTGTGGATAACTTTCCTTAAAAAGCGGTTGCCTGTGGAAAATGTTTGAATGAAATAAGGAGAAAAATGCGATATGAAGCATAGAGAATACAGCTGGCCTTATGGGAATGAGGTGGGCCAGGAGGAGATCATCAGGAGTGATGTGCTGGTGCTGGGCGGCGGCCTTTCGGGGTGTTTTGCAGCGATTGCGGCGGCCAGGAAGGGGCTTTCGGTTGTCGTTGTGGAGAAGGGCGCGGCGGAGAAGAGTGGCGCGGCGGGAACTGGTTTTGACCACTGGGAATCTGCCTGTACGAACCCCTGCTCCGAGGTGACACCGGAGGAGATCGCTAACGCTTACGTCCGGGAGCAGGACTGGTACAGCAACGGTATCGCCCATTATATTGAGTGCCGGGAGGGTTACGACCGTCTCCTGGATCTGGAGTCTTTCGGTGGAAAGATCCGCGATACGGAGGGCGAGTTTGAGGGCGCGGAGTTCCGGGATGAGAAGACCGGCCTCATGTTTGCTTATGATTACAAGAATAAATTTACGCTCCGTGTCTGGGGAACCACGTTTAAGCCGGCTCTGGTAAAGGAGATGAAGCGGCTTGGTATCCGTGTCTGTGATCGGACCGAGGCGACGACCCTGCTTCTTGACAAGACCGGGAAAAAGGGTATCGGAGCTATGGGTATGAATACCCGGACCGGAAAATTTATGATTTTCCAGGCGAAGACTACGGTGCTTGCCATGTCCCGTCCGGCACGAGTCTGGCTGTTTGACCCGGATCTTACGGGGCTTTGTGAGTTCCGTCCCATGCAAAGCATCGGAAGCGGCCATGCCATGGGCTGGAGAGCCGGCATGGAGTTTACGATGATGGAGAAAACGGTTCGGGCGGAGTTTTCCGCAGCTGGAAGGAGTTTCCCTCCTTACGGAGCCGGAAACAACCACAACACCTGGTATGCGGCCACGATGGTGGACGCGAGAGGCGTGGAGATTCCTTATGTGGACCGCGACGGAAAGGAGCTCAAGACCGTCTCCGAGCGTTATTACCCGGCGGAGGGACAGAAGTTCTTCCTCAAGGGCGGCGTTATCGACAACCCGAAATATGAGTACCGCGGACCGGAAACGCTGGATTTCGGCGAGCTTATGAAGCGGGGCTATGAGCTTCCCTTTTATGCGGACTTAAGCCGGATGCCGGACAATGAGCGCCGGGTAATCTGGGGCATGATGGTGGGCCAGGAGGCCAAGACCAACGTGCCGATTTACAAAAACTACAACGACCGCGGTTTCGACCCGGCCAAACATATGCTCCAGAGCTACGGAACCGGCTGGCAGTCCGCCAACTTCCTGGATCAGGAGCGCCAGTTCTTCGGAGCTCCCGGAGGAATCCTGCACAACTGGGATCTGATGACAAACATCGAGAACGTTTACGCCGCAGGCGATCAGCTTTACGCTTCCGACTGCGCGGGCTTTGCCTGTGCGACCGGCTATTACGCAGGCCGTAAGGCAGCGAAAGCCGCTCTTGCTACTGACTGGACCGCCTACGATCCCGAGGATGTGAAAAAAGAGCAGCAACGTCTCTACGCCCCGCTTTCTGTGGATCCGGACGAGGGTATGACCTGGAAGGAACTGAACATGGCCATCGCCAAAGCCATGCAGAACTACTGCGGCGGCGTGAAATGTGACGCTCTTCTCAGGGAAGGCCTGGATCTTCTGACCACCTTTGAAAAAGAGATGGTGCCGAAGCTCTCCTGCCAGAACCCCCACGAGCTTATGCGCGCCCACGAGGTACTGGATATCCTCACCGTGGCGAAGATGGTGCTCTACGCGAGCCTGGCCCGGAAATCAAGCTCCGCGCCCCTCTGCTTTACCAGAAGTGATTATCCTGAGATGGATCCGGAGAAAGATCGCCACCACATCGCGATCCATCAGGAAAACGGTGAGGTCAAGGTGAGAAATGTGCCGCTGAATTTCTTCGGCGAGCTGAAGACCGAGTATGAGAAACGAAACCAGGATTATATCGAAGAATTGAAGAACCGTAACGAGGTTCTGGAAAAAGACGCGGAAAAAGTGCTGGAGAACGGCCTCAGGAAGCTGAGTGCCAAAGGCTGGGAAGGCGCCGGTTATGAGAAAGCCAAAGCTCTGGCGGAAGACACTACTGCCCCGGCAGAGGGAACCGCTCCCGCAGCCTTCGAGCTGGAGGAGACGCCCTGCAGCGTCCGTCCCATCGTTTACTATCCGGACAAATGCATCGGCTGCAACCGCTGTGCCTCCGTCTGCCAGTGCGACGTCCTTTATCCCTCCCCGGAGAAAGGAAAACATCCGGTAGTCATGTATCCCGGCGAGTGCTATTACTGCGGAGCCTGCGTCATGGTCTGCCCGAAAGACGCTATCGAGCTGGTTCACCCGCTGATGAACCGCGCGAAATTTGTACCGACAAGAAAACCGGAAGAAGCATAAAAAAATACCGGGAAAGTGACATCTCAGATCACTTTCCCGGTATTTTTTTCTTAAAGGAAAACCGCCCGGCACACCAGACAGAGCAGGAGAACTCCGTCGATGGAGCAGAGGACTTTTTCGCTACGGACCCCGTTCCAGTAGCCGAAGGAGAAACCACCCACAGCAGCGAGGAAACCTAAGGACACCACCCAGAAGAAAGACAGGATGGAACTGTAGTAATACATGGTCATGCCGAGGAGCAGGGCTTCCGCGCTGGTCCGGAAGGAGAGCGCAGCACACTGCTTCAGACTTAAGGGAGAGGATTTCCGCTCATCCGGAAAGTCTGTTTTCCGCAGCCGTGCGAAAAGCTTGTAACCGATCCAGATCAGGAGAATCACATAAACCGTTTTGTAGATGCGCTCCAGGGCGGCAATGTGAAGATACTGCTTGATCCACCAGGTCAGGAGGATTCCGCAGGTCTGCATACAGATCTGGACGCCCAGAAAAATTGCTCCCAGGGCGAAGATTTTTTTCTTTCTGAGACTGCCCTGAGTGGCCCCGGTTTCCATCATGACGACGAAAATATGAAGAGCGATTCCCACACCCACGAGAACGCTCCATATAATAACTGACAAAAACAGCACCTCCTAATGATTTGTGTTATTTTTCTTTATTATGAACGATAAAGAAAAACAGGGACAGCATTAAAACAGGGAAAATGTCGTGAGGCTATGACAAAATGAAGAAAATGTCATAGGGACAGATGACAAAGCCTAAAAAGTGAAACTTTTCTTTTTTTCAATCTTTTGTAAAATAAAACTGCATGAGGAAACAAATGGTTTTTACCTGGAGAGAAGATCGCCCAGAGAATTGGAAACGAGCAGTTCGTAAATTTCCATGATCTGATCCACGGGAATTTCCGGTGATTCGATCAGCCATTTGGTAAGTACAAAAAGAAAAATATTAATATAATATTCGGTGATATTTTCCGCAGTCAGAAACGGATGCTTCGGTTTTGGAACCTTTTCTTCGATAATGGGAAGAAGAAAATCGTGCATGCTTCCTGCCAGGATATCCCGGAAGGAGTTCTGGGAAGAGCGCATGATCTCCCGCCGGTAAAATTCAGAGTCTTTCTGGATGGTGACGATCATAAAATGAAAAGCCTCCTTTACCAGGCCGCTCTGAAGAAACGGCCGCATGGGCTCCAGAACTTCATGAGTAAAAATATATTCGACAACTTCGTACTTATCCTGAAAATAATTATAAAAAGTAGGGCGCATCAGTCCCACTTCGTCGGTGATTTCCTTAATGCGGATCCTGTCTAGGTTCTTCGTCTTCAGGAGATTTTTCAATCCCTCACAGATCAGGCGGGCAGTGGTTTCATTGTTGGATAACATAAGACCTCCCTTACAGAAATAGAGATAACAGAAGTCAGTAGTTACCAGTTTAGCATGTTTTTGTTGAAATGCAAACAGGGAGTTTTAAAGATATATTATGTTTTCCATCAAAAAACGATATTTGACATATGAGAGCTTTTTTATATGATAAAATATATTGAAAAAAATAATCGCGGAGCTTTTTCCGCAGTTTTCAGGAGGTTGAAAAGAGAATGAAAGTCATTGATGCTGTAAAGAATACTGCTTTTACTGCTGCGATCAATTCAGGGTTGAAGTATCTGGAAAAAGATCCGGAGGTCAATATACCGAAACTGATGAGTCTGGTAGACAAGGCTGCTCCGGAGGGCTGGTACGAAGGTGCCAGAAATATGATCCGTAATGCCATCGAAGAAAAAGGAAACTGGTACGATCTGATCATGAAGATCTATCAGCTGGATCCCGGCGTGAGAAAAAACTTCTTCCAGAACTTTATCGTAAACGCATCCTTAAAGGGTTCCGCCATCCATCAGGATATCATGGCAAAAGAGGACTGCAACGTTCCCTGGGCTATCCTTCTCGACCCGACTTCTGCCTGTAATCTGCACTGTACCGGCTGCTGGGCTGCTGAGTACGGTCACAAACTGAACCTGGATCTGGACACCATCGATAACATAGTAAAACAGGGTAAAAAGCTCGGTATCTACATGTACATCTACACTGGCGGAGAACCCCTGGTTCGCAAAAAAGATTTGATTACTCTCTGTGAGCGTCATCCGGACTGTGAGTTCCTTTCCTTCACCAATGGTACTCTGATCGACGAAGCGTTCTGTGAGGAGCTGCTTCGCGTGAAGAACTTCGTTCCGGCTATCAGCCTGGAAGGCTTTGAGACCGCCAACGACGGCCGCCGCGGTGAGGGTGTATATGGCAAAGTAAAACATGCCATGAAGCTTCTGAAAGATCACAAGCTGCCCTTTGGTATTTCCACCTGCTACACCAGCGCAAACTATCAGGATATCACCAGCGAGGAGTTCTTCGATATGATGATCGAGGACGGCGCTCTGTTCGCATGGTTCTTCCACTATATGCCCGTTGGAAACGATGCTGTTCCCGAGTTGATGCCGAACCCGGATCAGCGTGAGACCGTTTACCGCCGGATCAGAGAGTATCGTAAAACAAAATCCATCTTCACCATGGATTTTCAGAACGATGCCGAGTTCGTACATGGCTGCGTAGCCGGAGGCCGTTACTACCTGCACATCAATGCAGCCGGTGACGTAGACCCCTGCGTATTCATCCATTACTCCAACTGTAACATCCACGAGCACACCCTGCTGGAAGCTTTAAAGAGCCCGCTCTTCATGGCTTACCACAGAGCACAGCCTTTCAACGACAACATGTTCCAGCCCTGTCCGATGCTTGAGAACTCCGGCAGGATCACCGAGCTTGTCAAAGCTTCCGGTGCAAAATCCACTGATCCTCAGTCTCCGGAGAGCGCAGAGCATCTCTGCGGGAAGACCAAAGCCTATGCGGAAGCCTGGGCTCCCAGAGCCGAGAAACTCTGGAAAGAGCGCCAGGAAGAAATCGCCGAGAAAAAGGCAGCACAGAATAAATAAGCAAAGAAAAACCCCTGCTTCGATTTGCAAGAAGCGGGGGTTTTCTGCGTCAGGAGCGGGCCGCGGAAATCTGTTTTTTCAGAATGTTTACGATTTTGACATAAATAAAAGCCATCAGAAGGGCCATCAGAAATACGCAGATGGGCTTTGAAATATGGTAAAATGCCATCACAAAAGCTCCGGTTTCCTTATCGAGATGCACGATGGACATGACCAGCCTGGAGCAGAGGGTGACTGCAAGTCCCTGGAAGCCATAAATATACAGAGAATATTTCTTTCCGATGACAGCGAGAAGATTGTCTTTCGGAACCGTAATTTTAGGTTGATGCGTCGCGTAATATACAATAAGGAAAGAAAGCGGCATATTGAAGATAAAATTATTCCGTCCGATCGGCAGGCTGGTATAAAAGGCCATACATTCTGCGAAAAGCAGCAGAACGGAGATAATGGATAAAATCAGGATATTCTGATTTGTCAGCCATTTTATGTTTAACTCAGGCATCACAAAGCCCAGGGTAAACATGGGAATCGCGGTAATCAGGAAATTTCGGCTCCAGTAATACGGCAGTGACTCCCCAAAAAAGAGGACGCTGTATCTTCCTAGTATGTAATATAAAAGCAGCAGCAGAGGGGAGACAAGGGCAAGAAGCTGGTAGCCCATTTTAAAATGAGATGCTGCGGCGTAGATCAGCAGACAGTAGGCATAGGCAAGCAGATACCACAAAACTCCGCTGAACAAAGGCTCGTTAAGTACAAGCAGCCGAAAAATACGGTCTTTGTTAATCGTAAGAGTCAGATCATCCGTATGAAACAGAAGATTACCCAACCGATAAAATGCAAAAATAATCACGCTGAAAAGGAGAAATTGCCATATCATTCTCAGGGCATTTTTCAAAAACCACCTGCCGCTGTTTTCCGGGTCTTTTTTTACATGCCTTGCGGCGAAATAGCCGGAAATCATAAAAAATATGGGAACACCACAGCGCCCCAGGATCGCTTCTATATAATAAAATTCGTCTCCGAGGCTTTTTGTCGCCATATGAGCCATGACAACTCCGAAGCAGGCCAGACACTTGATCGCGTCAATTAAATAGTTTCTTTCTCTTTCCAATACAAACCACCTTTCTTAAGGAATATCCACACAATGTTCCAAAGTCTCATTATATACGATACAGGCAGTAAAGAAAAGAAGAAATTTTCCCTGAAAGGAGAGGAGCGTTTATCGCTACGGCAGCTGAGCGGCAATTTCCGGATCGTATGATAAAGGGCTGCCGTCCTTTCCGAAGGTCCTTGTACCAGAGGCGGAAAAGCCGGATCAGAAAGGAACCGTACTGCTCCGGAGTCAGGGCATAAGGCTCAGAGGGGAAAATGGCAAGGAAAGGTCTGAATCACCCGGAAAACCTGTTCCACGCTATCTTCCATATTTTTCATGGCCTGGTGGGGGGCCATGGCTTCTTCAAGACTCGTCACTGTGCGAAGAATTGGGAAAAAGGCGTCGATTCCGGCTGCATTGCAGGCGGAGGCGTCGGAGGTGACACAGCCGGAAAAAGCCAGCACCGGCTTGCAGTACTGTTTGGCGGTCTTGGCCACGCCGATGGGGGCTTTTCCGAAGACGGTCTGGCCATCCAGACGGCCCTCGCCGGTGATGACAAGATCGGCGTCTTTCACATAGTCGGCAAGGCGGGTTTCATCGAGGACGATCTGGATGCCGGATTCCAGTTTCCCATGGAGGAAGGTTAGAAAAGCAAAGCCCAGGCCTCCGGCAGCTCCGGCTCCGGGGTAAGAGGGATCTGCCGCGGGGTATTTTTCGGCTGCCAGGGCAGCGTAGCGGGCGAGCCACTGATCCATCTCCTGAATCATGGGTTTGTTGGCTCCTTTCTGGGGGCCGAAAACGGCGCTGCAGCCTTTTTCGCCGCAGAGAGGGTTGGTCACGTCGCAGGCGATGCGGAAGGTGCAGTCCTTGAGCTTCGGGAGGGCGTTTTTGTCGTTAATGGAGGCCAGGTCTTTTAAGCCCAGGGCACCGGATCGGATAGGCGTTCCGTTTTTGTCGAGCAGGGAAAAACCGAGAGCCTGGAGCATACCGGCGCCGCCGTCATTGGTGGCGCTTCCGCCAATGCCGATGATGAAGTGGCTGCAGCCTTTTTCGATGGCGTCCCGGATGACTTCGCCCACGCCATAGGTTGTGGTAAAGAGAGGATTGCGTTTGGAAGCCGGTACCAGCGTGATTCCGGCGGCACCGGACATTTCGATGATGGCAGTCTTTGTTTTTTCAATCAGGCCGTACTGGCAGAGCACCGGCTCACCTAAAGGGCCGGTGACGGAAATTTCTATCTTTTTTCCCTCGCAGGCGGCAACCAGGGCATCCACGGTTCCCTCTCCGCCGTCGGCCAGAGGCCGGACGATACACTCCGCGTCAGGAAAAACCCGCCGGACTCCGGCCGCGGCGCTGTTCCCGGCCTCCAGGGAGGTCAGGCTTCCCTTAAAAGAATCAATGGCGATAACAACTTTCATAGAATTCACTCCTCATTAAAAAATCTTTCCCCTATTATAACAAAAATTCTGAAAAAGGAACGAAACGTTTATCGGAAAACTTGCAGGCATCAATTAAAAAACGGAAGCTATATATATAAAGAGAAAATCTCCGGAGAAGTGGTTTTGAACTTTCTGGTATTTTTATCGACATATATTCTTCCGTTTTTTATTTTCTATGTGGTCGCCTACGGTCTCTTGAAAGGCCGGAACGTCTATCAGGCTTTCGTGGAGGGAGCGAAAGGCGGTTTTCACACGGCACTCGGGATCCTGCCCACGCTGGTGGGCCTTCTGGCGGCGGTGGGAGTCCTCCGGGCCTCCGGCTTTCTGGATCTGGTCTCCGGGCTTCTTAAAAATCTTCTGAAAGGCACCGGTTTCCCAGCGGAGATTCTTCCTCTGGTCATCGTCCGTCTCTTCTCCAACAGCGCCGCCACCGGCCTTGCCCTGGATCTCTTCAAAGCTCACGGCCCGGACTCCCACCAGGGTCTTCTGGCCTCCCTTTTCTTAAGCAGTACGGAGACCGTCTTCTACACCATGAGCATCTATTTTATGAGCGTCAAAATAAAAAAGACCCGCTATACCCTGCCCGGCGCACTCCTGGCAACCCTGGCGGGGATTGCGGTGAGTGTGGCGCTGGTGTCGTTTATGCAGTGACAACCTCGACGTTTTTTCCACTGAAAGCGACACCATACTTGATTGTCTTTTATTAGCGCAATAAATATAATAAGCGTAGAAATAAAAGTAAGAAAGGTGGAACAGATTATGGAGAAAATACAGGATATGGATTTAAGAAAGATGTTGCTGGAATTGGAAGAAAAGCTGCAGCGTGTATACGGAAATAAATTAAAAGCTGTTATTTTATATGGATCTGTTGCACGGGGAACCGCTACGGAAGAATCAGATATTGACATTATGGTTCTGATAGATGGAACAGCTCAGGAATTGCGAACGTTTGAAGATCAGCTGAGTGATGTTTCTGCCGATATCTCTATCAAATATTTTAAAGTTTTTTCTATTATGGATATCAGTTATCAGGAATATATGCGATGGATGAATACGTTGCCGTTTTACAGAAATGTTTCACAGGAAGGAGTAGTTTTATATGCAGCTTGATATAAAAACACTTTCTGCATATCGTTTGGATAGGGCGAAAGAAGATCTGGAGGCGGCTCGGGGAAATCACCAGTTGGGATTTTATAAAGTAGCAATCAACAGATCTTATTACGCTATCTTTCATGCAATCAGAGCAGTGAACATCTGGGATGGTTTTGATGCTTCAAAACATAGCTCGGTAATAGCACATTTAATCAATTTTATGTACATGAAGGAAAATTTGATCGTGATACCTACAAGCTGATAGACAGCGCATACCGCATCCGGGAAAAATGTGATTACTCAGATTTCTTTATAGCGTCAAAAGAAGACGCGGAAAAGCAGATAGCGAATGCAGAAGAGTTTATCAAAAGGGTTGAAAAGTTCCTTTTGGAAAATGAATAAAAAGTAGATTTTTGTGAGGGAAATCATCATGTACCTTATTTCCTCCGGTTCCTGGGATGATTACAATTTGACAGTTCAGAAAATGGCAGTTAAAATAAAAGGAGACGCGGATTTTTTCGAAAAAGCGAGGTATTTTTCTTATCTCAAAAAGTGAATAAGGGGGAAGGTAAACGAACGTCTTATTTATTGATATTGATACGCTGAGGCCGGATCATATGGGGTGCTACGGCTACGGCAGAAACACGACTCCGAACATTGATGCCATTGCAAGAGAGGGTGTCTGTTTTGACAATTATTACTGTAGCGATGCGCCCTGCCTGCCGTCGAGAGCGGCACTTTTGGAATCAAAAACGGAGTGGTTGGCCATGGAGGAAGGGCGGCAGACCGTTTCCGGGAGGGAATTACAAGAGATTTTAAAGATAACCGCGATATCTGGAAAGCTACAATGAAGAGCATTGTGGAATGGAATCTATGAAGAAAGTGAGATTATGTTACATGAATAGGAAATGGTGGCAGGAAGCAGTTGTTTATCAGATTTATCCGAAGAGTTTTCAGGATTCAAATGGCGACGGAATCGGTGATCTGAGAGGAATTATGAAGCGGATGGATTATCTGAAGGAGCTGGGAGTTAATACGATCTGGCTCTGCCCGATCAACGCTTCACCGATGAAAGACGGCGGATATGATATCTCCGATTATATGAAAATTGATCCATCTTTCGGCACAAATGAAGATTTCAAAGAACTGATCGAGTGTGCGAAAAAGGCAGGGATCCGCGTGCTGATGGATCTCGTTGTCAATCACTGTTCCGATCAGCATGAATGGTTTAAACAGGCTGTGGCAGACCCGAACAGCAAGTATGCAGACTATTTTATCATTGAAGAGACAGACGGAGAGGTGCCCAACAACCTGCGCTGCTACAATGGCTACAGCGCCTGGGAGCGCATCGGCGACAGCAATCGTTTTTACTTCCATTGTTTTTCCAAGGAGCAGCCGGATCTCAACTGGGAATGTGAGGAGCTTCGGCGTGAAATCATCGATATGATGCTTTACTGGCAGAAGATGGGAGTGGCCGGTTTCCGCGTGGACGCCATCGGAAACCTCAAGAAATCTCCGAAAGTCTTTGAGCATCAGCCGCTTCCGACAGATGGAACCGACGGCATGGCTGCCATAGACCCTTATGTACTGCTGCAGGATGGGATCGAAGATTTCCTCGGAGAGCTGAAACGGGAAGTCTTTGACAAATACGATATGATGACCGTGGCAGAGGTCAGCGTTCCGGAGGACAAGGTGGAGCAGTACACAGGCGAAAACGGGCTGTTTTCCATGGTCTTTGATTTTACCTATACTGATCTGGACGTCCATCGGATCAATGGTCTGGAGTGGAAACGCCCCTGGACTTATGCCGAGCTGAAAAACAGGATCATGACTTCCCAGGAAATTTTACAGAAACACAGCTGGGGAAGTCCTTACCTGGAAAATCACGACCAGTGCAGATCCGGAAACAAATACATTCCGGCAGAGGATCTGGGATATGAGAGCAAGACCGCTCTCGGAGCCCTGTATTTCTTCCTTCGGGGAACGCCTTTCATCTATCAGGGCCAGGAACTGGGCATGGAAAATTATCCCTTCGCTGATATTACGGAAATCCGTGATCCTTTTGCGATAAAGCGGTACGAGCAGGAGCTGGAGCAGGGAAATGATGTGGAAGCAGATATGGATTATTTCCGCCAGAGAGGCCGTGACAATTCCCGGATTCCCATGCAGTGGGACGCTTCCGTTTACGCCGGCTTTTCAGAGGTGGAGCCCTGGATCAACGTGCATCCGGATCATGACCAGATCAACGTAGAAGCAGAGCTGGAACAGGAGCCCAGCGTTCTTAAATTCTATAAAGAGATGATCCGACTCCGCACGAAGAGCGAATACAGTGAGATTCTTACCTTCGGTGATTTCCGGGCGGTGGAGACAGCAGAAGATACCTTTTTCTGCTACGACCGTGTTCTGAGAGACCGGACTCTGCGCGTGATGGTCAATCTGTGCAGCCAGCCCCTGGAGCTTCCGGAAAAACTTCAAGGCGGTAAGGCGATCCTGAATAACCTGGAAACCTATTCAGGAACGAGTTTACAGCCATACCAGGCAGTGATCTTATAAATTTTTTTCAGGCTATGGTCCTCTGGGAACAGGATCATAGCCTGTTTTTTTGCGCCCGCCCCCAAAATCTGTTATACTTATCTCCAAACAAACACAATTATGGGGGAACGTATCATGAAAAAAGGAGACAAGATCGGGATCGTGGCCTGCTCCAATGGCCTTAAGGAGAGCAGCCGCCCGGAGATGGAGCAGCTGAAAATCACATTGGAGAACTTAGGCCTCACGCCGGTTTTTTCGGAATATCTGTATGCGAAGGACGGCGCAGAGAGCGGAACGCGGCAGCAGCGGGCGGAGGCGCTGATGAAATTTTACCGGGACGAGGAGATCAAAGGGATTTTTGACGTTTCAGGCGGGGATCTGGCCAATGGGGTGCTGCCCTGGCTGGATTACGAGACGATTGCGAAGAGCGGGAAAATGTTTTGGGGCTACAGCGACCTCACCACGGTGGTAAATGCGATCACGGCGAAGACAGGAAAACCTTCCGTTCTCTACCAGATCCGGAATCTTATTTATCAGGACGGAGAGGAGCAGAAATGCAGGTTCCGGAGCTGCCTGCTCGAACAAAATCAGAGGCAGGGAATTGGAAGTACGCAAAATCAGACTCAGAAAAATAGAAGTTTACAGAGTCAATCCCTGCCAGAGAGCCTGGAGCCGGAGGAAAGCGGCTACATACAGAAAATGTCAGGTTTAGACACTCTCTTCCATTTCCCATACCATTTCCTCCAGGGCACCCACATGTCCGGCCCTCTCATCGGCGGAAACATCCGCTGCTTTCTCAAACTGGCCGGAACCGAATATTTCCCCGATCTCACCGGAAAGCTCCTCCTTCTGGAGGCCTGCGGCGGAGGCGAGCCCCAGCTTCTGACCTATTTAAGCCACTTGGAGCAGCTCGGCGCCTTCCGGAAGGTCAGCGGCATCCTTCTCGGTACTTTCACGAAGCTTGACCGGGAAAAAGGCCCGGAGCGAGTCTGGGAGTTTCTGCAAAGCTTTGTTCCGACAGAGCTTCCCGTGGCCCGGACCACTTTCATCGGCCACGGGACGGATTCACGGGCGGCGGTGATCGGAAGCAGTTATAATTTTTCAGAAAAGTAATAAAAACAACAGAAGACCACATGTGTTTCAGGACCTTCTGGCCATCGTCAGGAAGGGAAAAGGGGCGCTGAAGCTCCGGTTCAAAGGAGAAGGATTAAAAGAAACCGAGGTTCAGCTCTAAGCCAAAATCTGTTACTTTTTTGTGAGAAAAACCGACTACCATTTTCCTCAAAAAAAAGTGTATACTGATAAAAAATGGGTCTTTTCAGACTATGGGAGGGTTTCAAAATGAGTAAATTTTCAAGAGACCGCGTGAAGGGCTTCCTTCACACTGACGGCCGAAAAATGGTAAACGAAAACGGCGAAACTGTAGTCCTTCGAGGCTGGGGCGTGGGAAGCTGGATGAATCCGGAAGGTTTTATGATCGGAGGCGTGCCCCTGTTTGCCGAGGTGGGAGGCTTTAACGATTTCGCGCTGCCCAGAAGATTTGAGCGGGGCCGCACGATGGAGACCACGGTCCGAGAGCTGGCCGGAACCGCTTACGCGAAGGAATTTGCGAAAAAATGGTACCGCAGCTATCTCTCTGAGGAGGACATCAGACTCATGGCGGATATGGGTTACAACTCCGTCCGTCTGCCGGTGAGCGCCCGTCTTTTCTTGGCCGAGGAGCCTGAGATCCAGTGGATCGAGGAAGGCTTTGCCGTGCTGGAGCAGGTACTGGACTGGTGTGAAAAATATCATGTATATGCGATTCTCGATCTTCACGGAGCGCCGGGCGGCCAGTCTGCCCTGGCCTGCGACGACGGTATCGACAACCGCCCCCACATGTTTACGGAGCCGGAGAGCCGGGAGCGTGCCCTTCTGGTCTGGGAGGAGTTTGCAAAACGATACCATGACCGCTGGATCATCGGCGGATATGATCTTCTGAATGAGCCGCTGTCCGGACCGGACTGCCGGAAACTGCTGCCGGAGCTGGCGAAATTCTACGACGATGTAATTCCCAGAATCCGAAAATACGACAAGAACCATATGCTGACCCTGGAGGGAAGCGTTTTCTCCATGGATATGGATATTTTTGACCACGAGTATGATCCGGAGTGCCATAACTGGTGCATCCACATCCATTATTATGGCTTTTCACCGGAAGTCCGGACCCTGTACCGCTTCCTGGATGCGAGCCTGAAAAACAACGTGCCCATCTGGATCGGCGAGGGCGGCAGCGACCCGGTTTCCAACTCCGTTTTCTATGAGATCGCAGGCGCTTATGACATCGGTTACGCCGTCTGGTCCTGGAAACGGGCCGACGATCCGAAAGGCGACGGAAGCTCCGCTGTGACCTATCCGATCCCGGAAAAATGGGATGTGATGCGCGATTACATCCGAAATGGCGGTCCCAGACCTTCCTATAAAGAATCCCAGGAGATTCTGGACGAGATGCTGGAAAAAATGAAACCGGAATATTACACTGTTGACCGGACCTACAATTATTACAACCTCCGTCAGCCCGGCATCCGCATCCCGGCCGTCGGTTTCAATCAGGGAAGCACGAAGAGCAACGGCTGGATTTATGGAAATGCCTTTGGTTATCGTACAGAGGAGGGCATGAAGATGCCGCTTCGCCCGGACGCTATGCCGCCCCAGCATGTGGTGGTGCCCACCGGCGAACCCCTTCGGGAATCCAGTCCCTTAAAGGATCTTTGTCTGGAGCTTCGGGAGGGTGAGGCCGCAGCTTACACAATCCGCGATGTGAAAGAAACCTGCCTGGTGTCCGCGACAGTCAGAGCCCTGGGCGAAAAGGCTTCTGTTATCGTGACCTGCACAAGCGAGGAGGGTAAAAGAGAGGTTTCCGAGATTACTGTGACCGGAACGGAGACAAAGGAATATGACCTTGCAAGTCTCAGTGAAGGCGCAGAGTGGACCATCTCTCTGGAGACAAAAGAAGGAACGGTTCAGCTGGATGAGGTCATCTTCGCAAGATAGACAAAATCCATACTTAAAAACAGAGACGGCCGTGTGCCGTCTTTGTTTTTAAGAAGGAGAAGTGTTATGAAAGTTTTATTGAATAACTGCGCGTCGCATTCTCGTTACTTCAGTGATGAGTTAGACGCGCAATTTTTTATAAAAATATCGTAACTATTCAGAGCCACCTCGATTCCTCTGTGCTTCCTCTTGTTGTGGCTTCTCGTCAAATAGATTTCCAGTCAAAAGTGTTCGTTCATGCAAGCATGACTCACACTTTTTGCTGAAAATCTGCCTGGCTCTGAATAGTTACAAAATATCCAGAACAAATGTTTACTTAAAGAAGCACATATGGTATAATATAGACATGGAAAAAGAGATATTTAATATAAATAAAAATCAACTTTCATATGGTAGAGGATATGTATATTCTCTGCAGTATCATCTGGTCTGGTGTACGAAATACAGGAAGAAAGTATTAAAAGACGGGATTGACCTGGAATGCAAAAAGATGCTGCAGGATCTGGCAGAGGAGTATCAATTTCAGATCCTGGCAATGGAAGTCATGCCGGATCATATCCATATGCTTGTGGATTGCCGGCCGCAGTTTTATATTTCAGATATGATCAAGATCATGAAAGGGAATCTTGCACGTCAGATGTTCCTTGTACATCCGGAGCTGAAAAAAGAACTGTGGGAAGGACACTTGTGGAACCCGTCTTATTGTGCCGTGACCGTCAGTGACCGGAGCCGTGAGCAGGTATCTGCCTATATCGAAGGCCAGAAGGAAAAAGAAAAGAGAAAACTCTGAGTACAAGGGCCGGTTCAGAAACGTTTGTTTTTGTGGGAAAGGGGGAAGAAGATGCGGACAGTATCCAGTTATGGTGCGGAGATACGAAAACCGAATATCCCGCTCCGTCTGACAATGAAAACCTATCGTCAGGCAGTCAGTTACCTGACAGAGATCTATGTGCAGGTATGGGAAGAACTGCGGGAGATCCCGGAGACAAAAAAGCGTTTTAATGCTGCAGAGCATATGGTACACACGACGAAGAAAAATACTGCCCGGTTTGATTTTGACCTTTGTTTTCCGAAGATGCCGTCTTATCTCCGCAGGGCGGCGATCCAGCATGCACTTGGAAGTATATCTTCGTATGAGACCCGGCTGGAACAGTGGACGAAAACCGGAAAGCTGACCGGAAAGCCGAGATTCAGCTGCGAAAACCATGCCATGCCGGTCTTTTACCGGGATGTGATGTACCGGGAAGGCGGAGAAGGAAAGGATGAGGCATATCTGAAGCTGTACGACGGACACGACTGGAAATGGTTCCGGGTATGTTTAAAACATACCGATATGGAATATCTTCGGAGAAACTGGAAGGGGAAGAAAGCGTCAGCCCCGACCCTGGAAAAGAGACAGCGCCGGTATTTTCTGCGTTTTTTCTATACAGAAGAAGTAACACTTACGAAAACACCAGTAGAAGAACAGATCATCTGCAGTGTGGATCTGGGGATCAATACCGATGCGGTCTGTACGATCATGCGTTCAGACGGAACTGTCCTGGGGAGGAAGTTTATCAACTTTCCCAGTGAAAAAGACCGGATGTACCGTGTGCTGGGACGGATCAGGAGATTCCAGAGGGAGCATAGTTCTGTACAGGCAGGAGGGAGATGGGAGTATGCCAGCCGCCTGAACGCAGAATTAGCGAGGAAGATCGCCGGGGCAGTCAGCGCTTATGCAGGAGAACACCATTCGGACGTTATCGTATTCGAGTATCTGGAGATGCAGGGAAAGATAGCGGGAAATAAGAAACAGAAGCTGCATCTGTGGAGAAAGCGGGATATCCAGAAACGCTGTGAGCATCAGGCACACAGGAAAGGGATGCGTGTATCCAGGATCTGTGCGTGGAATACCAGCCGGCTGGCATATGACGGGTCCGGGGCAGTCCTGCGTGATGGGAAGAACCATAGCTTGTGTACCTTTTCGACAGGAAAAAGATATCACTGTGATCTCTCAGCTTCTTATAATATCGGAGCGAGATATTTTATCCGTGAACTTTTAAAACCCCTTCCGGCAACGGAAAGGTCTTTACTGGAGGCAAAAGTTCCTTCCGTAAAGCGTAGAACCTCATGTGTTTATGCAGATCTGAGAGAACTTCATCTACAGATGGAGATCTTAAAGGCAGTATAAATGCAGGCAGATATACAGTGGACTACCTGCAATGTGGGAACCTGCCGTATCCGGTATGGAAAAAGCGCATAACCGCGCAGACCTAAGTTACAGGCGTATCCGCCGATATTTAGTCTGACGCCTAAAGCGTCTGGAAGCACATGACTTTAGTCATGTGAGGGTCACTGATAAAAAACTGAATTACTGCGGCCGGATCGATGACCAGGACCCGGAAAGCCCCGTGTTTAGCTGACGCTGGAAGCACTGGAACTTTCCGAAGGGGCAAGGCTTCTGGATCCGCCGCCCGGCGCCGGTAGCCCGGGCTATCGTGGACGGCGACCTGATTCATGCCACAGTCTTGGATACCAATTTCGAGGAAAACTGGGGCGACTGCCTCTATCTGGTCCCCGTGCTCCATCACAGCGTTCCGGGATTTCATACCGTAGAAATCGAGATTATCGAAGCTCCATCTGCGGAACTCCGTGAAAAGAGTGGAAGCGGATTTTATCTGCTGTCTCTGATCACTGCATGAAAAGGCATCTGCGATAAAATGTTCACTGACATAGTTGACAGAGCAAAAAAGGTATGCTAAAGTCTGACTGTATGCAAATTAGTGTAAACTAACCAATAATATTTACTATGAAAGTCCCGGACGGCAGCCATGAATGAGCCATGCTCGCATGAGCGAATTCATGGATATCGGACGGGCGATAGCCCGGATTACGAATGAGGTCGGCAGCTCTTATATATGGCGATGTCGCCGGTAGGCGACATGTCCGTTTCTTGGTAATGACAGGAAAAATCAGAAAATATTAGGCAAGGAAAACCGCAGGAAGCTTCCAAAGGGGAATACGGGAGAAGGCCTGCGGATTTTCTGAGACGAGGGTTAGTTGATACTAATTACCAACAGGCATAAAGGAACCCGTAGACGTAAGCAGGCAAACAGCACAGGAAAGGACACTATGAAAAAGAGAAGGTACACAGCGAGATTATTGAGTATGACAGTTGCAGCCAACCTCATATTTTCTTCACTGGCAATGCCGGTATTTTCCGCAGATCTGAGCAGTCTGGAAACGGAATTATCGACAGAAATGCAGAGGGAAACTAAAACAACAGTCTCGGTTAAAGAGACTGAGACAGAAACTCGGGAAGAAACAGAGTCTCAGGCTGAGACAGTGAATGAAATGGAAACTGAGACACAGGCTATGACAGAGACAGATTCTGAGACCGTGACAGAGACGGAAGTTCAGACTGAGACTGCTTCACAGGAAATTGAGAAAGAGACAGAGTCCACTCAGGAAATTGAAGCCCAGGCGGATGTATTTTCTGCCCGGGAAAATGCTTCTGCTGTTCAGGCAGGCGATCCCGTGGAGATCACCGTTCAGAATGGCGAGGTGACTTCCAAGACTACCTCTCTTACGGTAAATCTTTCCGGAGTACCGTCCTCCGGAATTCTTCGTGTCGTTCAGCTGGATGCGGGAGATACTTATGATGCAGGCAAACTCAACGACTATACAAGCCTGCATTTTTCCGTTCTCAACTGGCTTCATACAGGAGAAAATGTGCTCTCTCTTACTGGAGCTCCCACGCCGGGAAAACAGCTACTGGTGGTTGTGAGAGATGCAGGAGGCAGTATTGTGGATTATGTATCATCCCCTATCCTTGTTGCAGAAGAGCAGACAGAGCCCGATCCCGGTCAGGAGAAAACGCCGGAGGAGATTCTGAAAAATACCAGCGTGACCCTGATGAAAAACGGAGAAACGCGTACAGAGAAGTTCACACAGCAGGAAACTTCTGTGGACGTCCGCGTAAAACTGGACGATTCCGTGGATAAATGCTGGCTGAAAATCTGCGGCTATGCAGGAAATACAGGCTTTGATCCGGATTCCAATTTTAATAAAGTTCTCTGGTCCGGCTGGGTAACAAATGGCTTTGAAGGAACCCTTTCCTTTGCGGAATCCCAGCTGCCCCTTCCGGTAGGCTACGATATCATCGCCTGCCTGAATGTGCCTGTGGGCGAGGATTACTACCGTTCTTCCCTTTCCCAGTCTCTGGAGGTTGTGGATAAAAACGGCGAGGGTTTCCAGGATTACGTTTATCCGGATGCTTCCATCGATGAAGAAGAGCTGGAGGAGGGCGCGACCTCTCTTCACATTTCTCTGACTGGCGACGAGCGCCTTTTCCAGGCGGCCAGAGAGGGAAAGACAGAGATTAATGTCAGTGTAGCCCAGTACCCCGAGGGCGATACCTTTGATTTCGAGAGCAGCAGCCAGATTTCTCTTCTTCGGATCCAGTCCATTACGAAGGCTGTTTCCGGTCTGGAGGTTTCTTTCCCGGATACACCGCTGAAGGCAGGCTATCGCGTGCGCGCCGTGGCTTACTGGGACCAGAATCCGGATATTTATCTTCCGAAAGGAAATGATTATGAGGCCAGCTTCAACAAGCCGGATGATTCCGTGCCGGTTATCGGAGCGCCGAAGATTTCCTTTGACAGAGAGATCAGGGATACAGACTCCAGTGTGGCATTGACGATAAGCGGAAGAATCCCCGGAAACTGCGTGCTTCTGGTTAAGAAGTATGACGCAGCTGCGACTTCCCTGATCACTCAGGAAGGTGTTCTGGTAAACTCCAGCTTTGGTGTTTCTAAGGGAAATATGGTTCTTGACTCTAAGGTTTCGTTTGCGGGAGGAGAAAAAGTTGTTGCTTTCCTTCTTCATAACGGAACGGTGATCGCGCAGACGGAGCCTGCCGTTGTCACAGCGATTCCCGATTTTACGGTTACTCTGGACGATGGACCGGTAACGGAGGAGACGACGGAGCTTACCTTCACAGTGAAAGCGAAGGACGATTCCATCAAAAACATCAATATCGCGGCGCTTTGCCGGGTAGATGAAAACGGCAATGTGAATGCCAGTTCTTATGTTGGAAATAAGCTTTTCGGACAGAAACCGGGAACTCTTCATTTTACTGGGATCAGTGATCTGAAAGCAGGAGAGAAACTACGTCTGATGCTTGTATACAACAACGGTGATTCCAGTTTTTACGGCGAGGATATCACAGTTCTGGCTCCGCTGGCAGCAGAGAGCGTGACGATCCTGAATACCGAAATCAACACAGAGACCAAAGAAGTCTCCGTAGTTGTGACCGGCTGCGAAACGTATAATGGCGGCCTTTTGATCCTGTCCACAGGAAATGCGGTTACGGATGGAGACGGAGACAGCCGTACCAGGCTGGGAAGTAAGACTTTTACCGGGGCAGGAACCTATACGTTTGCAGTAAACACCGGTTTGAAAGCAGGAAATACCGTTCAGGCTTATCTTTACAAATATGATGTAGATAATGACCGCGTCTTTTATAAATACAGCGATTCCGTTTCCATCACGGAAAATAACCCTGTTCTAAAAGAAGCAAAAGTGGAGATCGTTACGGACACGATCCGTGCAGACCGAACCGACCTCTGGGCAGCCGTTGATTTTGACGAAAGCTTTACCGGAATCCTGAAGCTTTATACTTACGAGGGCGACACCTTCGACCGCGCGCAGGCGGAAGAAATCTATTCAGGATCTGTTTCTCCGGCAGAAAACAGCCAGAGAGTTACTTTAGGAAAAGGAAAACTGACTGTGGGTAAAAAAATCATTGCAGAGCTGATTCTTTCCGATGAGACCAGCGTACTTTCCAACAGCAAAGAGATTCAGCCGGAGCCGGAAAAGGTAAAACCCACAGTTTCCATCACTTCATCAAAGGTAACAGCAGGAATGACTCATATCAAAGCGGCATCAAACTTTGATTCCTCTTTTTCACAGGCATCCTTTAAACTGTACCAGTTCGCCGGAGAGACTCTGGATACGGAAAATGATAAGGTGATTTCTTCGGGAAGTGTTTACTATTCAAACAGAGGAAATGTAAGTTTTTACTGCGGCGGGAAACTGACAGCCGGCGCGAAGCTTCAGCTGGTTATGACCGTCGGAGACGAGGAAGTCCGCTCCAATGTGGTGGAGGTACAGCCTTCTCCTGACTGGGGAACTCCCTATGCGGCCTTTGAGGTTTCCGCAGTGAAGAGCAATGCCGAGAGCGTGGAAGTGACCGTCGATTATTCCGATGAGTACCTTACCCTGGGGGATGATTTCTACTGTGATGTAACCGTCTATGAATTTTCCGGTGCTTACAGTGACCAGGAATTTGAAGACAATGAACTGTGGGAGAATTCTTCCAAAGTTCAGAGAGTTGCCCAGGTCAATTCCAGACTCGGTGATGTAACCAGAGGAAAACTGACCATTCCGATTAAAGCAGGTGTGACCCTGAATCCGGGCGACCGTCTGATCATCAAGCTTCGTCTTCCCCATACCGAGTGGGAGGGAGAAGAGGTCGATTATCTTTCCACTTCCATTCCCATTGTGGGTGAAAATGAGACCATCACGGCTCCGAGGGTTCTTCTCTACAACCTGAGTGCAGATACTTCTATGGGCCTGCGCCTGAGAAAAATTCTGGAAGAGCAGGGAATCGAAGCTGTGGATGTGGCAGACAGCCAGCTCAATGAAAGCCTGGGCTATCTGGCCGGCATGGAGGGCTATGAAGCAAATTCCGAGCCTTACAGCGGAAAGGGGTCCAGCACCGAATTTATGGTAATGGCAAACTTTGCCGAGGCTCAGTTGGACCGTTTCCTGGATGCCATGACCGCAAACGGAATCCGTATCGACCACAAAGCAGTTGCAACAGCTTACAACGTAGATTATGAATTTCATCGTCTTATCGACGATATCAAGGAAGAGCATGAAACCTTCCAGGCGCTGATTACGCTGAATCAGCTGGTGAAGGATGCAGAAAAACTGACAGAAGAGCAGTATGGAAATGCGGAGCGCTGGGCAGAATTTAAGGCAGCTCTGAAAGCAGCAAATGATGTTCTGACTTCTGTGGAGCCGTCTCTCGAGGACCTTCAGAAGGCAGATGCCGCCTTACGGGCACCGTATCTTACACTGACCGGAATGACTGAGCTTGCCGGAGAGGCTGTGATTACATTGATTCCTCAGGAGGACGGAACCTACAATATGGAAGCTTCTTTAAAAGGAGCTGCAGAAGGTTCTGTGCTGAATTATCGGTGGGGCAGCGGAGAGACCGGCGCGGTTCTGGAACATGTAAAAGCGGAGGAGCTCATCACAAAGACCGTTACCATCACTGGCGAGAATCAGTACGGTTCCAAGAAGGCCCAGCTTCAGGTAGCGGCAAAACCGGAAATTAAAGTAACAGCCGGAAAGAATCAGCTCGAGATCAGTATTGCCCCGCAGCAGGGCAAAGACAACTGCCCGGCTCCTCTTTCCTACACGGTAGTCCTTTATAAGGATGGAAAACAGCTGGCTTCCAGGACGCTTGACAACACCGGGTTACATACTGTTTTTGACGGACTGAACAGCGAAACCGACTATACCGTAAAAGTATACGCAGAAAGCCTGGTGGGCCGGAGTGATACGGCTGTCATGGCAGTGAAGACGACTGTGGCAGAGAGTGAGAAACCTGGCGAGAGCGAGAAGCCTGGCGAGAGTGAGAAACCTGGCGAGAGCGAGAAACCTGGCGAGAGCGAGAAGCCTGGCGAGAGCGAGAAGCCTGGCGAGAGCGAGGCCCCGGCAGAGAGTGAGAAGCCTGCGGAAAGTGAAGCACCTGCGGAGAGCGAGAAGCCGGCAGAGAGTGAAGCACCCGCGGAGAGCGAGAAGCCCGTAGAGAGTGAAGCACCCGCGGAGAGCGAGAAGCCCGTAGAGAGTGAAACACCTGCGGAGACGGAAGTTCCTGCTGAAACTGAGGCTCCCACAGAGACCGAAACCGAAACTTCTTCTGAGACCGAGACGACAAAGGAGACGGAGTCTGAAACTACGAAGACCACCAATGGAAATGACAGCAGCTCCGGAAACAACGCACAGACCAATGCACCGAAGACCGGCGATCCCACAGATACAGCGATTCTGCTGTTCCTGCTGGCACTTTCCGGCATGGCAGCTCTGGGCACAGCACTCTGGAGAAAAAGTGAAGAAAAATAAAACCTGAAAAAAGAGAGCGCAGGACCCTGAAAAGTCCTGCGTTTTCCTGTTTTTGGTGATAAAATAGAACTGTTCAGAGACAGGCAGATTTTCTGCCAGAAGAATGAATCATGTTCGCATGAACGAACACCTTCTCTGTTGTTTGAAGGAGCGCCGTTGAAGAATCCCATGGCGTCCATCATGGAAGGCGTTTTTCTATGCTGGCGGCTTCCTTCGCTGCGGTTCTGACCGGAACCACCATCCTGCCGGCCTGGGCTTGCATTTTCAATATCCTGCCTTTGTTCCTCATCTTCACACCATTCCACCTCGTTAGCACCGGAAATCTGGTGAGCGCGATTATGTTTCTGGGGGTATTTTTTCTGATCTGAGGGAATCAGGCAGGTCCCGCCAGCTGCGTTAATTGCAGAAAGCAGGGGGGGGGACTTGTCTGCAAATCCGACTCTACAGTTGAAAAAGCCTCATCGTAGCTACAGCAATTCTTCGAAATAACACAGCCAATCCAATTCATCAGAATGTGAAATGCTGCGTCAGAAATCTTTGTTGTGCGTCTGCGTATCTGCTGATTTCATCCTTGCCTTTTGTATTCCGCTAAATTGCCATTTACCGTCCAGTACAGGCCTGAATTGACCGTATATCGTAAAACGTCCAATAAGTCAACCAAAATAGAGCAATCAATTGACTGAAAATCCCAAAACTCCAAATACGGTCATGAAAAATAAAGTATTCCGTTGACCGAAAATCACAAAAACCTCAAAAACGGTCAAAAAATCCGAGAAATATTTGACCGTAAATGCCAAAAACACAAAAAGCAGTACAGTTGTAAATATTGAACAGGGTTTTGCCAATGCGGGTGTTGAGATCTCTTCCCGGCACTGGTTAGACGTTTTCCAGGAGAGATACGACCATGTGATGGATGAATATGCACAGAAGCTGCTGTCTCTGAGGGCAGAGGGCTTTGACCTGCTCTTTGAGATTGAGCCGGAAAAACCGGAAGAACAGCCGGTTACACCGCAGGATATCGCAGAAGCCCGCATTTTGCAGTGCTGCTGAATGTAGGCGGCGTGATTGATACCAGTGTACTGTGCAGCATTCCGGGTGTCCATGCAATCCTTCTGATCAGCCAGGCCGGAAACATCACCGGAGATGTCGTGGCGGATGTGATTCTTGGAAAAGCATACCCCTCCGGAAAACTGACCACTACCTGGGCAAAGGCTTATGAGGATTATCCGTACAGTGGCGAGTTCAGCTCCAATAATGGAGATCTGAATGATTCTTACTACCGGGAAGGTATCTATGTGGGCTACCGCTATTTTGATACTTTCGGTATCAAACCGGCATTCTGTTTTGGATACGGGCTTTCTTATACGGAGTTTTCTCTGAAAACAGAATCCGTTCATGTGGAAAAAGACGAAATTTATGCAGCCGTACGGGTGCAGAATATCGGTTCCTACGCGGGTAAGGAAGTGGTACAGCTTTATTATTCCGCACCGGAAGGAGGGCTGGAGAAGCCCTATCAGGAGCTTGCAGCTTATGGAAAAACGAAAGAACTTCTGCCAGGAGAAGAAGAACTGCTAAAGCTTTCCCTGAATGTCCGTGATATGGCATCCTACAGTGAAGAAAAAGCGGCCTGGCTGCTGGAACCAGGAGAATACCTCTTACGGGTCGGCAACAGTTCTGAAAATACACAGGTCGCAGCCCGTCTGCTGCTGAAAGAGGAGGTCCTGACGGAACAGCTGGAAAATCAGTTTGCACTGGATGAAAACTTTGAGAGCCTGAAAAGGGAAGGGAAGCAGGTTTGCCGGAAAGAGCTGGAGAAAGCGGAGTGTCAGAACACACCGGAATTTACACTGGATGAGAAGGCAATCAGTTCTCATACGGCCACATATCGTAAAATAAAGAAAGTACTGGCAGACAAAAGCGAAGGCACCACGATCAATTGCGGAGATTACCGGTCTGGAACTGGGAAAGGTGATCCGACTTGGGGAAAATATGAAACAGAGTACGGAAGCAAAGGGAGAGGGACACTCCTGATGGGATTTTCGCAGAAAAGAAAAAGACGTATATCCGCAAAGAATCTATCTTTGCAGATATACGCCGGATTTTTATGGGATCATGCCAGCATCTGGAATCCCATGACGATGATACCCAGGATAACCAGCACTACGCCGGTAGCACGGTTCAATGTTGCCGGTTTTGCCTTGTTGGCAAAAACAGCTGCGATACGCGCCCAGAGCAGGGTAAAGATGACACACAGGAAAAATACAGGCCAGTCAGGCATACCGCCGATCATAAAGTGGGAAGCAGCTCCGGTCAGGGCAGTGAAACTCATAATGAACACACTGGTACCCACGGCTGTCTTCAGCTCGTAGCCAAGGATGCTGGTCAGGATCAGGAGCATCATCATGCCGCCGCCTGCACCGATAAAGCCACAGATGAAGCCGATCATCACGCCGCAGATCACGGACTGGACAGCCCGCTTTTTCGGAGAAATGCTTTCCATAGCCTCTTTGGTTGTCATGACCGGGCGGACAATGAATTTAATGCCCAGAAGGAAGGTCATGAATACGGAAAAGCTTCCCATAGTCTGGGAAGGAACCAGGCTGGCAACATAGCTTCCAACGGCGGTAAAGATCAGAACACTTACCATCATGATCAGGCCGTTTTTGACATCCAGATTCTTATTTTTGTGATAGGTGTAAGCGGAAATGGCACTTGCCAGTACGTCAGAGGACAGGGCGATACCTACCGCCATGTAAGGATCCATATGCAGGAATGTGATCAGCATGGGACTTATGACCGCAGCGGCACTTAAACCGGCAAAACCGGTTCCAAGACCGGCACCCATGCCTGCAAAAAATGTGACGAAAACCGTTAATAACAAACTCATTTTACTTTGTTTCCTCCAATATCATATCTATATTTTTCTCCATGATTTTCATGGCGGCAAAAAAAGCGTTTCGCGTCTGTTCGTCCGTATTCTCAAGAAGGCGATCAAAGAAAGTACGCTGAAGCTTCTGTCCTCGACGGATGACAGGCTGTGCTTTTTCTGTGCAGATCAGTTCCGTTTTGCGCCGGTCTCCTTTGACCTCCTGCCGCATAAGATAACCTTCCCGGACCAGCCGGTCCACATTTACCGAAACAAGATTGGCTTTGATATGCCGGATCTCTACGATATCGCTTGCTGTTTTATAAGACGGATTGTTGCCAAGAAACATCAGGATATCGAAAGCTGTCTGCGGCAGGTTCAGTTCCTGACAGAGCGGTCGGCAGAGAGCGTTGTAGGCAAGGGCGGTCTTACGGGCGAATTCCAGTTCCGGATTCATATAGATTTCTCCTTTCTTGTGTATTTCAAATTTGAATTGTTCAAAAATGAAGTATAGTGCGGAGAGAAAAAAATGTCAAGAGAAAAGAAGAAGGATTGTATGAATTGTCTGCATTATGATATGATGGAAGGGAAAAAGATTATCCAGAGGATGTTTATTTTGCACCGACTGAGAAAGGAGAACAACATGAGAAAAAATATTCAGGTAAAAGTAAAAGTCCCACAATTTACCGTGATCACAGGACTTACGTATGCCCAACGGGACAGCTGGTTCGGACACACGATGCAGGATCTTAAAATGGATCTGATCTATCCGGAGGATAAGGAAAGAAAGTATCCTTGTATCGTCTGGATCTGCGGGGGAGCCTGGCTCCAGATGGATCGTTCTGCTCATCTGGCATATCTTTCAGAACTTGCAAGAAAAGGGTTTACAGTGGCTTCCCTTCAGTACCGGACCAGCAATGAAACCCCGTTTCCAGGGCCTCTTGAAGATGTGAAAGCCGGAATCCGCTATCTTCGTGCGCATGCCGGACGTTTCCATATAGATCCGGAAAAAATCGGCGTTATGGGAGAATCGGCTGGCGGATATCTGACTTGTATGGCAGCTCTTGCAACGGATCCGTCTTTTGATGTGGGAGAGAATCTGGAATATTCCAGCAGTGTGCAGGCAGCCTGCCCCTGGTATCCGCCCACAGACTTCAGAGGCTTTCCTTATGATTCAGCGGAACAGTGTGCGGCAGCGCCGGAATCACTTCTCCTGGGAAAGAATGTTATGCGTCATGCCGGGGAAGCGTTGAAATGCTGTCCGGTGAGCTTTGTGACTCCGGAAGCGCCGCCTTTCCTGATCATTCACGGAAAAGATGATCATACCGTACCGTTTACTCAGAGTGAGCTGCTTTATGAGAAGCTGGAGAAAGCAGGCTGCGATGTGACTCTTCTTGCGATTGAAGGGGCAGATCATGCCGATCTTCATTTCTTTCAGGAGAAGATCTGGGAGGAAATCGGAGATTTCTTCCGGAAAAGTCTGGGTAATGTCAGATAGAGAGCCTCTGTCTGTCACTACACTAGTTCCAAACGTTTTAACTCCGGCAGGATCGTGCACAGCATCGTCACAAAGCAAAGGCCTCCGCCAATGACATTGGATACCGGCTCGGCGAGGAAAACACCGGCGGTTCCCATGTGGAGAGTGTAGGGCATAAAGTAGGTCAGAGGAACGACGATGACTACCTTGCGGAGCAGAGAGAAAAAGATCGCCTGTTTCTTTTTGTTCAGGGATTTAAAGACAGTCTGGCCGATATATTGACAATCCATGAAAATGAAAGCCGCAAAATACTGTTTCAGGGCAGGAACGGCATCACGGATCAGTGTCTCATCAGAACTGAAGATCCGGATCAGCGCGCCCGGCTCCAGAAGGATGACGCTCCACATGATGGCTGTGTAGCCGAGAACCAGGGCACTCATGACCAGCATGGCTTTTCGTACCCGGGCCGGGCGGCGGGCACCGTAATTGTAGCTCAGGATCGGAGAGGTTCCCTCATTCATGGCATAAATCGGCGTTTCCACCAGCTGGCGTACGCTGGAAACGATCGTCATGACAGAGATGTAGATGTCGCCTCCGGTGCTGGAGAGTACATGGTTGCAGCAGATGGTCACCAGGCTGTTGGTCAGCTGCATGATAAAACTGGAGGTTCCCAGGCTGACAATATTCTTTGCGTAGGGCACACAGGAGGAAAGTTCATTTTTCCGGAGAAAATGGACTTTCAGCTCTGACTTTCTCGTAAGGAAAAACAGGACAAACACGGCGGAAAGACACTGGGAGAGCACCGTCGCGATGGCTGCTCCCTGAACGCCAAAGCCCAGTACAAAGATAAACAGCGGATCCAGCAGAAGGTTTGCCACGGCTCCGATGGCTACGGAGAGCATTCCTACCGTAGAATAGCCCTGTGCGTTGATGAAAGGATTCATACCAACGGCGATCATTGAGGGCAGTGTGCCGATGAGATAGATCATCAGATACGGACAGGCATAAACCAGAGCCTCCCTGGAAGCTCCGAAAAGCACCAGCAGGGGCCGGGCGAAGAGAAGACCGATGGCCATGAGAATGAGACCGCTGACGCAAACCATGGAAAAAGAGGTATCCATGATCTGTTCCGCTTCTTTGTTTTTCTTTTTTCCTCTGTAGATAGAAAAGAGCGGGGCACCGCCGCTTCCGAACAGGTTGGCAAAGGCAGTGATCACAACAATCAGCGGAAAGCAGAGACCTACGGCTCCAAGTGCTGCCGTTCCCACATCCGGAATCCGGGCAATGTAGATGCGGTCCACAATGTTATAGAGGAGATTTAAAATCTGGGCCACCAGCATGGGAAGCGCTGCTCCGAAGATATTCCGCGTCACTGTTCCGTTTTCAAAATCAATTCGCTTCATTTTCTACTCATTCCTTTTTCTTTTTTCTTGCTTTTCAGTATAGCATGGGCTATCCTATATGTAAATTATGGTTTTTATATCAAAAAATAATAATTTATATATGGAGAGATACCCTATGGAACTCAAACAGTTAGAATATTTCCGAGCCATTGTGGATGCCGGAACAATCAGCGGTGCAGCCCGTGACCTTCACATGACCCAGCCACCCTTAAGCTATCAGATGAAAATGCTGGAGGAAGAACTCCAGGTTCCGCTTTTCTTACGGGGAACCAAAAAGATCACCCTGACAGAAGCCGGGAAGACACTCTATGAACAGGGCGGAAATCTTCTGATGCTTTCAGATCTGACCAAACGGGAAGTCATAAAATCCAGTCAGGCAGCCACACTTCACATCGGTATGACACCTTCCACAGTTTCCATGATGTCGGACTATCTGCTTCGTTTTGCGGAAAAATACCCTCAGGTACATTTTGATGTACACGAGGGTTCCACCTTTACTTTGAAGGATCAGCTGGAAAACCGGATCATAGACCTGACTACACTCCGGACCCCCATTGTGCTGAACGGCTGCGAGACCCGTTCTCTGGCAAAAGAAAGCCTGCTGGTCATGGCTTCCCCGGATCATCCGCTTTTCGAAGGCCGCACGTCTATTCGCCTGGAAGAGCTCTCAGAACAGCGGCTGATTCTTTCCCATCGCTATCGGAAATATATGCTTTCCGCCTTTGAGAGGGCTGGCCTGGTGTGTGATATCTATTTTGCCTGTGAGGACGCGCGGACCGCTATGACGATAGCAGAAAAGGGCATGGGAATCGCGATTCTTCCCTCTTCCATGCTGAAGCTTTCTTCCTGCCTCAAGGCCTGCCCGGTCTCTGACGCGGATCTTTCCACCGAGATTCTTCTGGCCTGGCGCAAAGGCCGGCTGCCCGGAGAAATACAGGATTTTCTGGGATTGTGGGATGAAAAAAACTGATTGCAGAAGCAAAGGAAGAGCTTATGAAAAACAGAAAACTCCAAACACAGACGTTAAAAACAAAAGTATTACTGGTTATTGCAGCCGTATGTATTCCCGTGCTGATCCTTTTTTTCGGGATGAGTTTTTTTTCAATCCGGAAAATTCAGAATCAGATTTATGAAAATAATCAGAATCTTCTGAGGTCAAATGTAAATCAGCTGGATGCAGAACTTAATAAAATTTCGGAATATCTCCTGAATGAAAGTACGAATGACCAGCAAATGAATCTTTTTTCATCGTCAGATCCGGTGAAAAGTTATGATGGTGCAATTTTGTATACAAGAAAATTTTATGAAGATATCCATATGTTCAATTATATTGGAGGGATTGCCTGCTATTCACCCAAAAACGGAAAGCTGGTTTATAATTTCACAGATCAAAGCAAAAGCTTTCAGCAGAGGATGCAGGTACTCGATTATGTGAAAGAACACTGGGAGGAATGTTATCAGAACAGTCTGCATTTTCAGACATACTTTATGAATGAGATTCCTGTGATGTTGTATTGCGTGGGAAATGAAGAAATGCTTTTCTTTACCTGGACAGATTACGAAACGCTGATGGCTCCGTTTTCACAGGAACAGATGATAGGAAACAGTGATTTCTGTTTCTCGGCCAAAGATGGGACGCTTCTTACCGAACTTCCGGAAAAACTTCAGAATCTGAATTTCAGTGGAAAAATGGGTGGTTATTATTTTTCCGGAGCAGGAGATGCCTATCTGATTACAGGGGTAGATTCAGAAAACGGAGATTTCCGGATGATGAGTGTGGTAAGCAGAAGGAAACTGCTTGGTATTTTTTATATTATCCAAATCATGGGGATTTTGGTGATTCTCTTTTTTGGTATGATTCTGACACCTTTTCTTTTGCGTTTTCTGCAAAAGTGTATTTTTCAGCCGGTGGACTCCCTGGAAAAAGGTATCAGAGAAATTGAAAAAGGTAATCTGGAAGTGCAGATCCCGAATACAGATACCAGTGAGGAGCTGCACCATCTGATCGAAGCCTTTAACTCCATGGCTTCTCAGATCAGAACACTGAAGATCCAGGCATATGAAGATGCACTGGAAAAGCAGAAGCTGGAACTGGATTATATGCAGCTGCAGATCGAGCCGCATTTTTACCTGAATGCTCTGAATCTGATCAATACGATGGCTCAGGCAGAGGATGTAGAACTGATCGGGGAACTGACAGAGAACCTTTCTCTGTATCTCCGTTATATTGTCAGCAGTCGGAATGGAAAAACGACGGTTCTGGAAGAAAGCAGGCATATCGCTCATTACCTGAAGATTATGGAGATCCGTTTCGGAGAAAGTTTCCGATACATTCAGGAGATTGATGAAAGAGCAGAACAGATTGTGATTCCGCCGCTGGCTGTTCAGATGCTGATTGAAAATTCTATGAAATATGCTTTTGATATTTATGGGGAAACAGAAATCAGACTGAAAATTTTTATGGAAGGTCCGGATCTGCATATCCTTGCGGAAGATAATGGAAAAGGGTATCCGGAAAAGATCCAGAAGGATTTTGCTGATGAAATTCCGCCACAGGACGGCCATATCGGACTCTGGAATATCAAAAAAAGACTGGAACAGATGTATCCGGGGCAGGTAACATTCCGGATTTCCAACAGAGAACCGTCCGGAGCCCGGACAGAAATATGGATAAAAGGAGTGGGAAAAAATGAATTTACTTCTTGTGGATGATGAAGTGTATGTGGTGCGTACCCTGCAGAAAAAGATTGATTGGGAAAGACAAGGAGTAGATCGGGTATTTACAGCCTTTAATGTGGAAAGAGCGAAGGAGATTTTTCTTCAGGAAAAAATCGATATTCTGCTTACGGATATTGAAATGCCAAGAGAATCCGGCATGCAGCTGATCCATTGGGTCAGGGAACAGGAAAAGGACTGTCAGATGATCTGCCTGACCTGTCATGCAGAATTTCAGTATGCTCAGGAAGCACTTCATTATGGAGTGATGGAATATGTGGTGAAACCCATCGATTTTCAGAAGCTTTCAGAGATTATTCATCGGGCGGTGCTTCTGCAGGAGGAAAACAGAAAGAAGAAACAACAGGAAAGCCAGGGATGTCTCTGGGAGTCCAATAAGCAGCAGATAGAAACCGCATTCTGGAAAGATGTACTTACAGGGAATGCCGGGGAAAATCTGGATTCCATCCGGAAAGCGGCAGAGCGGGCCAGAGCGGAATTCGATGAAAATGAACAGTATCAGCTGATACTTTTATCTGTCCGAAAGATTACGGATCGGGAAAGGGACTGGACAGAAGCGGAAGGGCTTATGAAGTTTGTGATCTCCAATATCTTCAGAGAACTGTTTCCGACGGAGTCATTAAAACTTGGCTGGTCAGACAGGATTATGTGGGTGATCCTGCCGGGAGAGGAAGAATCTCAGGAAAATCTGGAAAATTTTATCCACATCTGTAAAAATCTTGCAGGAACCGGTATGGCTGCATACATTGGCGTTCCCTGCTTTGCGGAGGAACTTCAGGATACTTATAGAGAATTGCTGAGACAGGACAAAGATAATGTGGCAGTTCTTCAGGGAATTGTGGAAAACGGGGGAGAGATTCAGGAAGAACAGGCTCAGAAAAAGGTTTTTCAGGAATTCCTGAGTGTATTTCGAAGAGAAAAATGGGAAGAGGCAGAAGTGCTTTCTGAAAAAGTTTGGCCGGATGGAAGCAGAATCAGAAAAAAAGTATTTTTTCTGGAACTGGAAGAAGTGCGGTATGAGCTGTATCAGCTGTTGAAGGGAAAAAATCTGGATCCGGAGGTTTTCTGGAACGATGAACTGATGGAAGAAGCCAGAAAGGCTTATCAGTCAGTAGAGCATTGCCGGAAATGGATTTCTGCCGCTGCTGATCGGATGAAGGAAGAGAGCAGAACCCGGGGAGAGGAAAATGATACGGTAACCAGGATACGGAAATTTGTGGAAGAGAACCTGGAAAACCGGATCAGCCGGGAAATGATCGCAGAACAGCTTTATTTTTCTACTGATTATATTTCCAGGATTTTCAAGAAAGAGACAGGGCAGTCCTTAAGCGAATATATCATGCTGAGGAAGATTGAACGGGCCAGAGAGCTGGTGGCAGAAGGAAAAGATAATATCGGAGACATTGCAGTGAAGCTTGGCTATAATAACTTTTCCTATTTTTCTGAAATTTTTCGCAGAGTTACCGGATATCTTCCCAGCGATTACCGGAAAAGGAAGGGAGAACAGAATTCCGGTAAAAGGACAGAAAAGTGATAAGAAAAACGGCAAAATGGACAAAAATGAAAAAGCAGTGGAAGACAGAACCGCTGCTTTTTCGTTTTTCCGGCAAAAGAAAAACAGATTTTTGTGAGAAAAAACGGCTAAGGCAATCTATAATGGAGTCATCAAACATAACCGCATACAAAACGAAGGGAGAAAAACAGTATGAAAATGAAAAAAATTCTGGCACTGACCGGAGCAGCTGCAATGGCACTGACTTCACTGCCAGTAACCGGTATCACCGCTTCTGCAGATGACCTGGAAGAAATCGTGTTTGCCACACCACTGACAAAAACTGTGGATATGACCCAGATTGAGACAGAACTGAACAAGATCACAGAGGAGAAAATTGGGGTTCATGTAAAGATCGAAGGCATTAACCTTGCCAATTATACGAATCAGATCGGTCTGATGATGTCCGGTGGAGAGCAGCTGGATGCTTTCGGATATTTGGGAAGCTACAGCGGTATGCTTGCCAAAAACCAGTTTCTGAAGCTGGATGATTATCTGGATGAATATGGCTCAGGAATCAAAGAGGTTCTTGGTGAGGAATTTCTGAAGGCCTGCACCAATCAGGGTTCTGTCTATGCGCTTCCTAACAATAATGGAAAAGCTTCTGCAATTTCCATTGTTCTCCGGAAAGACTTTATCGATGAGCTGGATCTTCCGGTGGATCAGTTGAAACAGGCAGAGAATTTTGACGAATATTGTGCAAATCTGGATCTTTTGACAGAGATGTTTGAAAAGATCAAGGAAACTCATCCAGATTATGCCTGCCTGGTTCCGTTTACAACAAATCCGAATCTGATTTTATATACAAATGCTATTCCGTTCTCTGATAATCTGGATGATAATAATGGTGTTCTGATGCCAGAAGATGATAGTGCCGTAGTTAATATGTATGCTACAGATGAGTTTAAAAAGCTCTGTGAATATGCGTATGAGTGGAATCAGGCCGGTTATGTCCTGGAGGATGCCACCACAACTCAGGAGACTCATCTGACTTATATGCAGAACAACCGGACAGCAGGTTTCTTTATCAAAGGAGAAGAGGGACAGGCAGAGCAGATCACAACCGGTACTGGTGTGGAAGTTGAATGTATCAAGATTTTGAAACCATATATCAAGACAACGGATGTAAACTCTATTGGTTTTGCCATTTCTCCCACCAGTGAACATCCGGAAGCAGCCATGAAGTTCCTGAATGAAATGTATACGAACCCGGATGTGGTAAATCTTCTGGACTGGGGTATTGAGGGCGTTCATTATGAAAAACAGGATGACGGTACCATCGATTTCCCGGAGGGTGTGGATGCCAACACTACGACCTACGGTCTGAACATGGACTGGTTCTTTGGTAATCAGTTCCTCTCCTATATCTGGGGAAAAGGAAGAGATACGACTATCTACAGTCGTCTGGAGGAAAACAACAAGAATTCCGAGTTTTCACCGGTTATGGGATTTTCCTTTGACAGTACGGCAGTCTCTTCTGAGGTTGCAGCCATCACTAATGTGATCAATCAGTATCTGCCCGGCTTAAGCTGTGGTTCTCTGAATCCGGATACAGAGATGGATGCATTCCTGGAAGCACTGGATGATGCAGGCATGCAGACGGTCATCGAAGAGAAGCAGAAACAGCTGGATGCCTGGAAAGCAGAAAATCAGCAGTAAATAAAAAATGAAGAAGAGCCGTCGTAAATAACTGCGGCGGCTCTTTTTGACTCTTTTTTGAGAAAGGCGGAAAAGCATGACGGCGAAAAAGAAAAAACATGGTCTGAGAAAACAGTGGCCTTTTTATGTGATGATGGCTCCTGGGCTTCTGTATCTTCTGGTGAATAACTATGGCCCTATCTCCGGTCTTTTCATTGCATTTAAACAGATCGATTATACGAAGGGAATTTTTGGAAGCCCCTGGGTAGGTTTTAAAAATTTTACCTATCTTTTCAAGACAAATGCGGCTTTCCAGATCACGAGAAATACCATTCTTTACAATTTAATATTTATTATTGTCGGTACGGTTACGGGAGTTGCAACAGGCATTATGCTCAGTGAGCTTCGGCACAGGGCGGAAACAAAATTTTTCCAGACAGTTCTTCTGCTCCCCTATCTGCTTTCCTGGGTTATTTGTGCCTATATCGGTTATGCTTTTCTGAGCAGAGAAACCGGTCTTCTTAACGGTATACTTTCCAGCCTGGGCTTTGCCAAGATCGACTGGTATAATGATGCGGGAAAATGGCCGTATATCCTGCTTTTTGTGAATGTCTGGAAGGGGATCGGCTATTCCTCCATCATTTATATGTCCAGCATCATCGGTATTGACCGCTCTCTTTATGAAGCAGCCATGGTAGACGGGGCGACCAAATGGCAGCAGATCCGTTTCATTACCCTGCCGCTTTTAAAATCTACGATGATCATGTTGATCATTATGAGTGTGGGAAGGATGTTTTATTCCGATTTTGGCCTGTTTTATCAGATTCCCATGAATTCCGGAGCACTTTATTCCACCACGCAGACGATCGATACCTATGTATACCGGGCCCTGATGCAGCAGAACGATGTGGGTATGGCTTCTGCTGCAGGCTTCTATCAGTCCATCGTCGGCTTTATCCTGGTGCTTACCGCCAATATGATCGTGCGGAAAGTAAGTCCGGATGACGCAATGTTCTAGGAGGTAGGATCATGACAAACATACTGGGAAAAAGTGAAAAAAGATTTCAGGTGATTATTCATATCATTTTGATATTTATGGCGCTGGCAGCGATCCTGCCGCTCTGGGTGCTTGTGGCCGGTTCTGTCACCGGGGAGCAGGAGCTGATCCTGGAGGGCTATTCTCTCATGCCAAAGACCTTCAGTCTTGATGCTTACAAATATCTTTTTTATAAAGCTTCAGAGATCTTCCGGGCTTACGGGATCACCGTATTTATCACAGTAGTCGGTACGGCAGCCAGCCTTTTTATTACACCGCTTCTGGCTTATCCGCTCTCAAGAAAAGACTTTAAAGCAAGAAATATCTTTTCCTTTCTTGTATTTTTTACAATGCTGTTTAATGGAGGTATCGTTCCGTCGTACATTATGTGGACCCGTATTTTCCATCTGAAAAATACGATCACTGCGCTGATTCTTCCGGGACTTCTGATGAATGGTTTTAATGTGATCCTGATGAAAAACTATTTCGCCCAGAATATTCCTGCAGAGCTTATTGAGGCGGCAAAAATGGATGGAGCAGGGGAGTTTAAGATTTTTTTCAAGATGATCCTTCCGCTGTCCCTGCCGATTATGGCGACAGTCGGGCTTTTTGTGGGAATCGGTTACTGGAATGACTGGACCAACGGGCTTTATTATGTGACAGATGCGAAGCTTTACAGTCTGCAGAACCTGCTGAACCGGATCCTGCAGGATGTACAGTTCTTAAATTCCAGTACCATGACAAATGCAGGCGTTGCAGCTACGACGCAGATGCCTTCTGTAAGTATTCGTATGGCAATTTCCGTAGTAGGAATTCTGCCAATTATGGTTCTCTATCCGTTCTTTCAGAAATACTTTGTCAAAGGAATTGCTGTAGGAGCGGTAAAGGGATAAGAAGAGGAGAAAAAGGATGATAGACTTACCAAACACAAGTTGGATGTGGATACCAGACTGGGAAAAAGCGGATCATTCGGTCTGCTATCTGGTTTACTTCAGAAAAAAAATTTTGCTTGAAAAAATTCCCGAGAGTCTGAAGCTCCAGATTTCTGCAGATTCCCGTTATAAACTTTATGTCAATGGAAAATTGGCAGAACTGGGTCCAAGCAAAGGAGACCGGCAGATCTGGTACCTGGATGAAGTGGAGCTTGCTCCGTATCTTCAGGTTGGGGAAAATGTTCTGGCAGTGGAGGTTCTGCGTTATCCGCTGGCTTATCATAATGGAAGCCACAGCATTTTCCGGACGGAGACACCAGGGCTTTATGTAAAGGAAAAGGAGGAGGTTTACGGACTCAGTGCCGGAGAGGACTGGAGCTGCTATGAGGAAGAGGATTTCCAGATTGTTTCGGAGTCACCCTTCTTTGCCCCTCTTCACATCCTGGAGGAACGAAAAGGACAGAAAAAGGCCTGCGGATGGAAAAACTCCGATTTTGATGCTTCTGACTGGGAGAGACCGGTTTTGTACAATATTTTTCAAATTAGTCAGGCCGTAAGCCCGGGAAACCTGACTGACCGTACAATTCCTTATATGAGAAAAGAACCGAGAAGATTTCTTGGACTTACGGGGAAATATGCGGATTCTCCGGAGCAGAAAAACTGGGATGCGCTTTTGGCGGGAAAAGGAACCATGGAAATCCCGGCAGACAGCCATGTGACTGTGGAGATCGATGCCGGAGAACTGATGACCGGTTATCTGTCACTCCGGATGGAAGATGGAGCAGAAGCCCTTGTTAAAATCCTGACCGCAGAAGGCTATGTCCAGAAGGAAAATACTGGCGGAAGTTTTGCTCACCTGCCGAAAAAAGGAGACCGGTGCGACTGGAAAAACGGTTACCTTCATGGTTTTACAGATACCTATCATGTGGCAGGATACGGACGGGAATGGCAGGAGGAAACTTATGAACCGTTCTGGTTCCGTACGTACCGTTTTATCGGGCTGGAAATCCAGACAGGAAAAGAGCCGTTGAAAATAACAGGCTTTGATTATCTGGAAACCGGTTATCCGCTGGAGGTAAAGACAGAGGTGACAACTTCCGATGAAAGCCTGGCTCCAATCTGGGATATCAGCCTGAGAACTCTGAAACGCTGCATGCATGAAACCTATGAAGACTGTCCATTCTATGAACAGCTTCAGTATGCCATGGATTCCAGAAGTCAGATTCTTTATACTTATATGGTTTCCGGAGATGACCGGCTGGCAAGGAAATGCATGGATGATTTTAGACGGTCGGCTCGATATGACGGAATGCTGAACTGTTCTTATCCCTGCTATGGACCGAATGTAATTCCCGGCTTTGCTGTTTATTACATTCTGATGCTTCATGATCACATGATGTATTTCGGGGATAGAGAGTTTCTCCGGATACATATGGGAACGGTAGATGGAATATTGGAATATTTCCGGAGAAACCTGGATGAGCGGGGACTGGTCGGAAAGGTCGGAGGCCTGAACGGAAGGGATCGTTACTGGTCTTTTATTGACTGGACGAAACAGTGGGATCAGACCAGCGGGATGCCGCATGCAGGTCTGTATGGGCCGATTACCATGGAAAGCCTGTTATACCGTCTGGGACTTCTCCGTGCAGCGGATGTCATGGAATATCTGGGTCGGAAGCAGGTTGCAGAGGAATACAGGGAAAGAGCGGAAAGTCTGAAAAAAGCGGTCAATACCTTCTGTACGGATGAAGAAGGGATGTATCTGGACGGACCGGGTGTAAAGGAATACAGCCAGCATTGCCAGGTATTTGCACTTCTGACAGATACCGTGACTGTGGAGAATGGCCGTATCTATCTGGAAAGAACGCTTTCAGACAGCGAAACCTACGCCCAGTGTTCCGTAGCCATGGGGTATTATCTGTTCCGTGCTCTGGAAAAAGCCGGTATTTATGAGAAAACAGAGCGTCAGTGGGATCTCTGGAGAAATATGCTCCGCAATCATCTGACAACCTGCGTGGAGGATGGTGTAAATGAGCGGAGTGACTGTCATGCCTGGGGGGCGCTGGCACTCTATGAGCTGCCTGCTGTTATTCTGGGAGTAAGGCCCGGAGCACCTGGTTTTGAAAAAATTAAAATTACGCCGGTTCCGGGTTATCTGGAACATGCGGAAGGCAGTGTGATCACAAAATGGGGAACGGTGAGAGTTAGCTGGAAGAGAGAAAAAGGAGGAGTGCTTCGTACAGTATACGAACTTCCGGAAAAATATCTGGAGGCACATCCGGAAGAAAAATAATTTCTGCTCTTCTAAAAAAGTAATAAAAGTAACAGAAAACCACATATTTGTGATAGGCATTTTTCTGCCGCCGCGATATAATCAGATCATCGAGGCGGCAGTTTTTTACAGGTGGATTCTGTAACAGAAACGTTATTTTCTAAGCAGCATGATCAAAGAAAAGCTTAATCAGGAGGTTTGACATCATGAAAAAATTTGTTTGCAGAGAGGACTATCCTGTTGTTCAGACGGAAGCAGGCAAGCTTCGTGGATACGAATGGGATGGAAGTGTCATTTTTAAAGGAGTCAAATACGCGGATGCGAAGCGTTTTATGCGTCCGGAAAAGGTACAGCCCTGGGAGGGAATCAAGGACGCCAATTCCTATGGAATGGTCTGCCCGCTGATGACGCAGGACCGGCCCAACAGCGAACTCCTTGTTCCCCATATGTACTGGCCTATGGATGAAAACTGCCAGTCACTGAATATCTGGACGCCTTCTATCGACCCGGAGGCAAAACGTCCGGTCATGGTCTGGCTCCACGGAGGCGGTTTTTCTGCCGGTTCCTCTATTGAGCATATCACATATGAAGGTGCCAATATGGCAAAATACGGAGATGTGGTCGTGGTGTCTTTAAACCACCGGCTGAATGTGCTGGGCTATCTGGATCTCTCTCCCTTTGGAGAAAAGTATAAAGCCTCTGCCAATGCAGGAAATCTGGATATCATTGCAGCCCTTCAGTGGGTGCGTGACAACATCCGCGGCTTTGGCGGAGATCCGGACAATGTGACTATTTTCGGTCAGTCCGGCGGCGGGGCAAAGGTCTGGACGCTCATGCAGATGCCTGAGGCAGACGGTCTTTTCCATAAAGGAATCATTGAGAGCGGCGTATACTGGCTCCAGCGGGATGCGGAAGAACAGGATGGCAGAGAGATTGTGACAGCTATGCTGAAAGAACTTGGTCTTTCGGAAGACCAGGTGGAAGAACTGGAGACGATTCCCTATGCAAAGCTTGCCGAAGCCTATCTTAAGACCTCTCCGGATGTTGCGGCAGCAGGTGGTTATATAGGAAATATGCCTCATGTCGGAAAAGAATATCTGGGCGATCCGGTGCAGCATGGCTTTACGGAGCATGCGAAGACAATCCCGCTTCTGATCGGAACAGCACTGGGCGAGTTTGATTTCGATCCGGCTATTCCGGGAAAACACAGCATTCCAAGAGAAGGGGCCATTCAGATGCTGGAGAAAAAGTATGGAGAACACACGGAAGAACTGCTGGCTCTTTACGAAAAAGCGTATCCGGGTAAATCTCCGGTTGATCTCCTGTCTGTGGATACCATTTTCCGCCTGCCTACCATAGAATTTATCAAAGAGCGTTGCAGAACACCGGAAAGCGTCACTTATTCCTATCAGCTGACGTATGAGTTTCCGCTTCTGGACGGTAAGATTGCATGGCATTGTTCGGAGATTCCGTTCGTTTTCCATAATACGGAGCTGGCGCCTCTCTTTAACAAAGAAGGAGAGACCGATAAACTGGAAGAAGCGATCTTCGGAGCCTGGATAAGCTTTGCAAAGACAGGAAAGCCGGTGATCGAAGGAGTTGACTGGCCGGCCTGCACAGAAGGAGACGAACCGGTAATGATCCTGGATGTCGATTGTGAGATCCGTCATAACGTGGATCATGAGCTGGTTCCGCTGGTAGAAAAATATGGAAAAATGATGTGGATGGATTCAGAAAATATCCAGCACTGAGAAAAATAAACAGGAGGATTTTTTTAAATGACACAGTTTTATGGAACACTGACTCCGGAAAAAACGGAGCGTGAAGAAAAAAACATGCAGCTGGTGAGAAAAGGAGCCGGCGAATGCATGGTACTTCTGGAAAATGACGGTGTTCTGCCTTTAAAAAAGATCGGAAAGATCGCTCTTTACGGAGCAGGAGCAAGACATACCATCAAGGGCGGCACCGGTTCCGGTGATGTCAACTCCCGTGAAGTCATCAACATTGAGCAGGGACTGAAGGATGCCGGTTTTACCATTACGACAGACCGCTGGCTGACGGCCTATGATGAGCTCCTCAAAGAGACAAAAGCAGCCCATCAGGCAGAAGTAAACCGCCTGGCAGAGGAAAGACAGCAGCCGCCGTTCATCATCGAGTTTGAGCTTCCCTTCAAAGAACCGGATCTTCAGGCCATCACGGAGGAGGATGTGAAAGCCTCCGACACCGATACGGCTGTTCTGGTGATCGCCAGAAACTCCGGAGAAGGCGCGGACCGCTGGAATAAAAAAGGGGATTATCTGCTCAATGACGGAGAAGTAAAAGCTCTGGAATTTCTGGGCGCTCATTATGAGAAAACCATCGTACTTCTGAACATCGGCGGAATCATTGATGCCACGGTCCTCAAAGAAACAGCAGGTATCAATGCGGTTCTGCTCACCGGTCAGCTGGGCAATTCCGGGGGCTTAAGTGTGGCAGATGTGCTTACGGGCAAACAGGTTCCATCCGGAAAACTGACGGATACCTGGGCCAAAGCATATGCCGACTATCCGTCCTCCGAGGGCTTCAGCCACAACAACGGAAATATTGATGATGAATACTATACCGACGGCATCTATGTGGGTTATCGTTATTTTGACACCTTTGGCATCGAGCCGCATTACTGCTTCGGTTACGGAAAAGGCTACACGGATTTTGCCATCGAAAACGTGAAAGCTGTTGTCGAAGGTTCCGGCGTAAAAGTAACTGCCAGGGTCACCAACACCGGAAAAGCGTATGCCGGAAAAGAAGTTGTCCAGGTATATGTTTCCGCTCCGGAGGGGGCTCTGGAGAAACCGTATCAGGAGCTGAAGGCATACAAAAAGACTGCTCTTCTTGCTCCGGGTGAAAGCGAGACAGCAGAGCTTACCTTCGCACTGAAAGATATGGCCTCTTATTCCGAAGAGAAAGCCGCCTGGATCCTGGAGCCCGGCGAGTATCTCATCCGTGTGGGCAACAGCTCCAGAAATACGCATGTTGCAGCAGTTCTGACGGTGGAGGAAGAGAAGCGGACCGAGCAGCTGAAGAATCTCTTTAACGGGGACAAAGAGCTGAACGAGATCTCCGGAAAAGGCCGGAAAGCCTATACCTATGAAACAGAAGCGGAGGAAATAAAGAACGCAGAGCGTATCCTTGTTCCTGCTGACGCTGTTGAGACCCGCACCGTGGTTTATCAGGAAGCACGCCCCATCCTGACTACAGATAAGACAGAAAAGCTGACGATCCAGGATGTCATTGACGGAAAAGCAACTGTGGAAGAGCTGGCTGCACAGCTTACCGTGGAAGAGCTGGCAGATCTCTGTGTCGGAACCCTTCGTGCCGGTATGGGCGGTGATGCTGACGGAAAAGACAATGTAGTCGGAAATGCATCTGCCACCGTTCCGGGAGCAGCAGGCGACACCTCATCCATCATCTGGGAGAGCCGCGGCGTGAAAAACCTGATCCTGGCAGACGGCCCCGCAGGCCTTCGTCTCCAGCCCCATTTCAAGACCACCAAAGAGGGAGAACTCCTTCCTGGCGGAGAAGGAATGGGAGATATCGTTGCCGCTTTCGACGAGAGCAAGATCCCGGCAGATGCTGTGGACCATTATCAGTATTGTACCGCCATCCCCATCGGAACCGAGCTGGCTCAGACCTGGAATCCGGAGCTCATCGAGGAGATCGGGTACATGGTAGGAAAAGAAATGCAGGAGTTCCATGTGGATCTCTGGCTGGCGCCGGCTCTGAACATTCACCGGAATCCGCTCTGCGGAAGAAACTTTGAGTATTATTCCGAAGATCCGCTGGTTGCCGGAAAATGCGCCGCTGCCATGACCCTCGGCGTACAGAAAGACGGCAAGGGCGGCACCACGATCAAGCATTTCGCAGCCAATAACCTGGAAGACAACCGGATGTTCTCCAACAACCATATGAGTGAGAGAGCGCTCCGTGAGATCTACCTGAAAGGCTTTGAGATTGCTGTCAAAGAGGCCCAGCCGCTTTCCATCATGACCTCCTACAACCTGATCAATGGCCTGCACACCGCAAACAGCCATGACCTCATCCAGGCGGCAGCCCGTGACGAGTGGGGCTTTGAGGGTGTTGTGATGACCGACTGGTTTACCTCCCAGGATATGCCCGTCATCTCCGGAACCGGCCATATCTATCCGATTTCTGCTTCCACCGGCTGCGTTTATGCAGGAAACGACCTGCAGATGCCGGGCTGCCAGAAGAACGTGGACGATATCGTCGAAGCTGTGAAGACCGGCAAAGAGCTGGACGGCTACCGTCTGACTCTGGGCGACGTACAGTTCTGCGTCACCAACCTCCTTCGCGTTGTTGCCAAAGTTATGAAATAAATATATATTTTTCCAGTTTACAGACAGCCAGATATAGTGATAAACTATAGCTGGCTGTAATTTTTTCGGATTAACACCTTTTTTTAAAAAGTGTTATAGTAAATTCCATCGAAGAAAGGAAAGAAAAGAAATGGCAGAGATTTTAATCGAGAACGTTTCAAAATCCTATGTTTCAAAAGACGGCTCGGTACAGGCTCTGAAAAATGTAAATCTGGCCATCGAGTCGGGAGATATTTTCGGAATCATCGGAATGTCCGGAGCAGGAAAAAGTACCCTGGTCCGTTGTATGAACTTCCTGGAGGTGCCCACGGAGGGTACGGTTTCCATCCGGGGAAAAGCGTTAAGTGACCTGTCGGAAAAGGAACTCCGTAAAGAACGGGAAAAGATCGGAATGATCTTTCAGCATTTCAATCTGCTGATGCAGAAATCCGTTCTGGAAAACGTTTGTTTTCCTTTATATATTCAGGGCAAACGAAAAGGCGAGGCCAGGAAACGAGCCCTGGAGCTTTTGAAAATCGTAGGTCTTGAGGATAAGGCAAAAGCCTATCCGGCCCAGCTTTCCGGAGGACAGAAACAGAGGGTAGCCATCGCGAGAGCCCTGGCATCTGATCCGAAGATTCTGCTCTGTGACGAGGCCACCAGCGCTCTGGACCCCCAGACAACTTCTTCTATTCTGAAGCTTCTGGAGGAGATCAACCGGAACCTTCATATCACGATTGTCATCATCACACATCAGATGGCAGTGGTCCGGGAGATCTGCACGAAGGTTGCCATCTTGAAAGACGGCGAAGTGGTGGAAAAGGGCTCCGTGGAAGAGATCTTCAACAATCCGAAGTCTCAGGTAGCCAAAGAGCTGATCCTCACAGACGGAAGTCAGCAGACAGACCTGAAACCTGTGATCCAGAGCGGAGACAGAGTCCGGATCGTATTTTCAGAGAACTCAGCATTTGAGCCGGTGATCGCAAACATGATCCTGAAATTCCATGAACCGGTAAATATTTTAAAAGCTGACACGAAAAACGTGGGCGGCGTTGCAAAGGGCGAAATGATCCTTGAATTCCCGGGGGACAGCGAAAAGGCGAAAGCCATGAAGCAGTACCTGAAGGAACGGGGACTTGCCATCGGGGAGGTGACGGACAGTGTGGACTAAAGAAGTAGTCGATATGATTCTGAAAGGAATCCAGGAAACGTTGTACATGACGCTTTTGTCCACGTTAATGGGTTACGTCATCGGACTTCCCATGGGCGTGCTTCTGGCCGTATCCGATAAGGATGGCCTGAAACCGAACCGGGTGCTCTACCGCATTCTGGACGTCATCGCCAACATCGTACGAAGCATTCCGTTTTTAATTTTACTGATCTTACTGATCCCCTTCACCCGTATGATTGTGGGAAAAAGCTACGGTTCTACAGCTACGGTAGTGCCGCTGGTTATCGCCGCCGGCCCCTTCATCGCCAGAATGGTGGAATCTTCCTTAAAGGAAGTCGATGAGGGTGTCATCGAGGCAGCCCGTTCCATGGGAGCCAGCAACTTAAGAATCATTGTGAAGGTGCTTCTTGTGGAAGCGAGAACTTCCCTGATCAACGGAGCAACGATTGCAGTAGGAACCATCCTGGGCTACTCAGCCATGGCAGGAACCATCGGCGGAGGCGGACTGGGAGATATCGCGATCCGATATGGCTATCACAGGTATCAGGCAGATATCATGATCGTTACCGTTGTACTTCTGGTCATTCTGGTACAGATTTTCCAGATGGTCGGAACCACTCTGGCCAACCGACTGGACAAGAGAAGATAGTTATAAAAAAGATAATATAGAGGAGGAAACTATTATGAAAAAATTACTTGCAGCAGCATTAAGCGGTGTTCTGACCGCAGGCATTATCCTTGGCGGTACCGATCTTTCCACAAAGGCAGCAGAGACTGAGACAGAGACCACAGGTGAACTCACTCCGATCAAAGTAGCAGCATCTGCAACCCCGCATGCAGAGATCCTGGAGCAGGCAAAACCGATCCTGGCAGAGGAAGGTTATGATCTTCAGGTAACCGTATTTGATGATTATATCATGCCCAATGAGGTAGTAGAGAGCGGTGATATGGACGCCAACTACTTCCAGCATCTTCCTTATCTGGAGCAGTACAACGAGGAGAAAGGCAGCCATCTGGTAAGTGTAGGCGGCATCCACTATGAGCCCTTTGGAATCTACCCGGGAACAAAATCCAGCCTGGACGATATCGCTGACGGCGATTCCGTTGCAGTTCCGAATGATACCACCAATGAGGCAAGAGCCCTTCTGCTTCTTCAGGATAACGGTCTCATCAAACTGAAAGACGGTGCAGGTCTTACCGCTACCGTAACCGATATTGAAGAGAATCCGTACAACCTGGACATCGTAGAGCTGGAGGCAGCACAGGTAGCCCGTGTGGTTGATGAGACCGCTTATGTGGTACTGAACGGAAACTACGCTCTGGCAGCAGGCTTCTCCGTAGCAAAAGATGCTCTGGCTTATGAGAAATCTGATTCTGAGGCAGCCAAGACCTATGTAAACATCATCGCCGTAAAAGAAGGCAATGAAGAGAATCCGGGCGTTCAGGCTCTGGTAGACGTTCTGAAATCCGATGAGATCAGAAATTACATCAACGAGACCTACGACGGAGCTGTTATCCCCTACGATGACAGCGACGCTGAGGCTGAGAGCGAGACTGAGACCGGTTCTGAGGCAGAGACCGAGACCGCAGCAGAGACCGAAACAGAAACAGCAGCTGAGTAAGCAGGACATTGAAAAGAAAACATTCCATAAAAAACCCCGCACATACGAAAAATGTGCGGGGTTTTTTTATCTGTCTTTTATCCGGAGTATCGGGGCTTTTAAGAGACCAAAGGGGTTAATCTGGTATTCATAAGACCATTCCTCGCCGGTGGTCCGCCAGTTGTCCGGTCCGCACCAGTTGTCGCTGAAGTTACAGTTATGAAGTGTGCCAAAGGTATTGATTCGGTTGCCAAATACTGTCAGTTCCAGCAAATGCTCTCCTGATGTAAGTTCGCCCAAAGAAATTTCGTAAGGCGAAAAAGCAAGAAGCCCTTTGGAAATTCCGTCAACGGAGGCACGAAGGACGGGAGAACGAAACAGAGAAGCAGACAAAAAGACTTCTCCGCCGGTACTCACAAAAGGAATCCGGTAGGTGAATGTTCCTCCGTAGAAGGGATACCCCTGTCTGGTAATGTCAGAAAAAGCAAGTTCTTTCTTTGGCGGGAGAAGCGTCAGATGTCTTCCGGAAAGAGCAACTGTGAAATCTCCCAGCAAATAGAAGGGTTCGATGTTTTCTCTGGCGTGATAGGGAATGTGGAATTCCAGGGTATCAGAGGCATAAGAAATGATGATTCTACAGTATTGAAAGAAAAGGATGGGGAAGGTACAAAAATGATGATGGAACAGGATAAAAAAGCATGCTATATCGGCGTGGATATCGGCGGAACAAAATGCTCCGTCGTTTATGGAAACAGTGAGGGAGAAATTTTTCAAAAGAAGATATTTGCGACTACAAATGTGAAGGAAAATCTGCAGGAAGTGAAAGAAAGCATTCATGGATTTGGAACGGCTCAGGCGATTGGAGTGAGCTGTGGAGGGCCGCTGGATTCACAAAAAGGCCAGATTTTGTCTCCGCCAAATCTGCCTGGGTGGGACCAGATTCCGATTGCGGATCTATTGAGAGAAGAATTTGGAATTCCTGTTTTTCTGAAGAATGATGCAGATGCCTGCGCACTGGCAGAATGGAAGCTGGGGGCAGGGAAAGGTGCGAAAAACATGGCTTTTTTTACCTTTGGAACAGGAATGGGCGCTGGGCTGATTTTGAATGGGGAATTGTATACAGGAGCCTGTGATATGGCAGGGGAAATCGGGCATGTGAGAATGGCGAACTATGGCCCGGTAGGGTACGGAAAAGAAGGGTCTTTTGAAGGCTTCTGCTCAGGAGGCGGAATCGCGCAGCTGGGGATGATGAAAGCAAGAGAGCTTTTTCAACAGGGAAAGAAAGTATCTTTTTGTAAAAATATAAATGAATTATCTTCGATCACAGCAAAAGAAATTGCAGAACACGCCAATAAAGGAAACAAAGATGCCATGGAAGTTTATCAGCAGTGCGGAAAAATGCTTGGACAGGGACTGGCAGTTTTAATTGATCTTCTAAATCCGGAAAGAATTATATTAGGAAGTGTTTATGTGAGAAGTAAAGAACTGTTGCTGGATACAATGTGGGAAGTACTACAAAGAGAATGTTTACCGAAGTCGTTGGAATGTTGCCAGATCCTTCCTTCCGGACTGGGCGAAAAATTGGGAGATGTTGCAGCGCTCACAGTTGCAGCATATGGAATGGATCGAGAGAAAAAACAGGGGATAAATCTATGAATGACTTATTGTCACGATATCCGGAACTGGAGAAATGCAAGGGCTCTATCGCGGAGGCGCTGGAACTTTTGCTTGCTGTTTATCAGAATCATGGAAAGGTACTTGTCTGCGGAAATGGGGGAAGCGCAGCCGACAGCGAACATATCGTAGGGGAGCTGATGAAAGGCTTTCTGCTTCCGCGGCAGGTGACAGATGAACGGATTTCCATGGAGCTGAGAGAAAAAATACAGGGAGCTTTGCCTGCAATTTCTCTGTGCAGCCAGGAGGGTTTCCTGACGGCATTTTCCAATGATTCTGATCCGGATCTGGTATTTGCCCAACAAGTCTATGCTTATGGAAAAAAAGAAGATCTGGTGATTGGAATTTCTACCTCCGGGAATTCCAAAAATGTGGTGAATGCACTTAAAATCGCGAAAGAAATGGGAATAAAAACGCTGAGTCTGACGGGGGAAAATGGAGGACTTGCAGAAGGATTTTCGACGGTGTGTATCAAAGCACCGGCAAAGGAAACCTATCGGATCCAGGAATATCATTTACCGATTTATCATTATTTGTGCGCGAAAACAGAAGAAACTTTTTTTGGAAAATAATACGATCAGCCCGTATATCGATGATATGCGGGCTTTTGCTATAAAGAAATAATCCAAAGTAAACATAGCGTTTCGAAGAATTTTGGTTTATAATGACTTTATCAATTTTGAGAATATCGAAGGCACGGAAAAATTGATCAAATCATTTGTCGGGCAACGCATGATTTGATATCGGGGTTAAATAGACACAAAATCCGATGTAAGCTTGCTTACAAGAGGATTTTGGCCCAGTGTATCATCATTTTAGGAAAATAAGCGGGAATCCTCGGTAATTTAATTGCCGAGATGAAAGCGAAAACTGTGCATATCTGCACATGGTAAATAAGAAATATATGTTCTAAAAGGTTCTAAAACAGTTGTATCCAACTTTATAAAGAGAAAATATGTTCGATATCCTATTGCAATATTATTCGCGTTATGATATACTATATGTATGAAAGAAAATCTTAAATATTACCGCACTTGTGTGTGCAATATTAATTACCATATGGTATGGTCAGTAAAATACCGGCGGAAGATATTAAATGCAGAGATTGAAGCATATCTTCAGAAACTGGTACAGGAGATTGCGGAGGATAAGGGATTTACCGTTCATTTGTTTGAATGTGGTGAGGGAGATCATGTCCACTGTTTTGTATCAGCCCCTCCGAAATTATCCATAACTGCGATCGTGAAATATCTGAAGGGAATCACCGGCAGGAAGCTGTTCGAACGTTTTCCGGAAATAAGAAACCAGCTGTGGAAAGGAGAGCTGTGGAATCATTCCTATTATGTGGAAACGGTCGGATCGGTATCGGAAGAAAATATCCGCAGGTATATCGAACATCAGAGCAAAGCTTACTGATACTATGGAGGAGAGGAAATGCTGCTGTCAAAGAAAACATCCATAAAGATCAGCTGTGAATATGCGAATCTCATCGGACATATGTGCTACGCAGCATCCAAGCTCTGGAATGTCTGTAATTATGAGCGCCAGCATTACAAAGAAACAGGGCTGGGGCAATATCCGGACTGGTATTATCAGAAAAAAGCCCATAAAGAAGATCTGTGGTATAAACAGCTCCCGTCCCAGACTGCCCAGGAAGTCTGCAGGCTGCTGGATAAGGCATGGAAGTCTTTTTATGCCTTGAAAAGGTCCGGTGGAATTGAGTCGCCCAGACTGCCGCGGTTTAAGCAGGATGGAATTCCCATTACCTATATGCAGATGGGGATCGTGCATGAGCGGGATACGGAGAAAGTCCGCCTGTCCCTTCCAAAGGCATTAAAAAAATATATGGAAGGAACGTATCAGATCCATGAAAACTTTCTTTTTCTTGAAAATAAGATTTTCAGGGACATGGATCAGATCAAACAGCTGCGGATCTACCCGCCGGAGAAAGGGATCTGTAACCTGATCGTTGTTTATGAGGTTCCTGATCCGGAAGAACTTCCACAGAATGGACATGAGCTGGCGATTGATCTGGGGCTTCATAACCTTATGACGTGTTATGATTCCGGAAATGGGAAGACATTTATCCTGGGCAGAAAATACCTTGAAATAGAAAGATATTTCCAGAAAGAGATCGCAAGGGTGCAGGCCCAGTGGTATGGGCAACAGTCCCAAAAGGGAGTAAAGCATCCGGTAACATCAAAACATATCAGGAAATTATATAAGAGAAAACAAAACTCCGTAACAGACTATCTGCATAAGGTGACAAGATATCTTGCGGAATATTGCCGGGAACAGGGAGTCACCTGTGTCGTTGCAGGGGATATCCGGAATATCCGGAAAGAAAAAGACCTGGGACACAGAACAAACCAGAAGTTCCACAGTCTGCCTTATAACAGGATCTATCTCATGCTGGAATATAAGCTGAAGCTGTATGGGATCCGCTTTGTAAGGCAGGAAGAAAGTTATACCAGTCAGTGTAGTCCGCTGTCACCGGAGGTGGGAAGAAAATATGCAGAGCCGTGCAAGCGAAAACAGAGGGGGCTATACAGAGATGGAAAGCAGAATTATAATGCGGATGCTGTCGGTGCATATAATATCCTGAGAAAATATCTCTCCGTATCCGGAGTAAAAAAAGAACTGTCCGTGACCGGACTGAAAACACCGGAAATCATAAAAGTAGCTGTATAGCTCGAAAGAGTAAACAGTAGTGGTGTCATGGACGCACCCTGAAAAAGGCAGTATCCCGCCTCTATTCAGATGCTCTGGTAACTCAGTTACCGAGCAGTTCACATATGTCTTTGCGAAAAACAAGGGCGAAAGAATGGCCATTAGGAATGGATAAAAATAAAACAGGTGATTGTGGAACGATCAAAATTTGTCTGCAATTGCAAGCTTAAATAAGAAAGGAATGATAAAAAGATGGAAGGAAAAAAGAAAAATCTTGCAGAATCAGGAAATGAAATCAACACAGCAGAACTTTTAAAACGCCTGGAACATCCCTCCGGCCGGGTAGATATTGTGCTGGATACGGATACGTTTAATGAGATCGATGACCAGTTTGCATTGGCTTATCTGATCTGCTCAAAGGAAAAATTGAATCTTCAGGCTGTCTATGCGGCTCCGTTCTCAAATGAGAAAGCCAAAGATCCGGCAGAAGGAATGGAAAAAAGCTACCAGGAAATCCTGCATATTCTGACATTAATGGAGAGAGATGATCTGAAGCCTGCGGTTTACAGAGGATCAACGTCTTTCCTTTCGTCAGAAACAGAACCGGTTCTTTCAGAAGCGGCAAAGGACCTTGCTGAAAGAGCAATGAAGTATACAAAAGAGAAACCATTGTATGTAGTATCTATTGGAGCGATTACAAATATAGCTTCCGCTCTTCTTTTAAAGCCGGAAATCCGGGAACGGATGGTTGTTGTCTGGCTGGGAGGCCACTCTTTGCACTGGCCGGATACCAGAGAATTTAATATGGAACATGATGTTGCGGCGGCAAGAATTATTTTCGGCTGCGGCGTGGCCCTGGTACAGCTGCCTTGCGCAGGTGTCGTCTCCGAATTTGCGACAAGCGGCCCGGAACTGGAATATCACCTTAGAGGAAAAAACAAACTTTGTGATTATCTTGTGGACCTGACGAAAAGCGAAGCTGAAAAATACGCAAAAGGCAAAGCCTGGACAAGAATTATCTGGGATGTGACAGCGGTAGCATGGCTTCTGGATGGTGATTTCGAGGAAGATTACCTGGTACATAGTCCGATTCCGGGATATGACAATCATTATGTGTTGGATCCTCAGCGGCATTTTATCCGTTATGTGTATCATGTGAAACGGGATTCACTGTTTACGGATCTTTTTGCAAAACTGGGAAGAAGCTGATGTAGTGACGATTCCCGCAGAAGTGAAGCACTGGCACGGGGCAAAGAAGGATAGCTGGTTCAGCCATCTGGCTGTGGAAGTTCCCGGCGAAGAGTGTAGCAATGAGTGGTGTGAACCGGTGAGCGATGAACAGTACGAAAGTCTTGAAAAATAAAACGGAGAGTGCAGAGCTTTTCACCGGCCCTCATCAGCGCGGCCATAGGTCCGCCTTTTAGCACGGTTATCGGCCAGTGCATGGGAGCAAAGACATTCCCCAGGCAGAGCGATATTTCCAGGTAATCTGAGAATAAAAGCTGTTCTTCCGTAAAAAGAAGAATGGCTTTTTTCTGTATAAGCGTAGCTTTCTGACGGATTGTGGACTATAATAACCGTAGTTCATGCGCGGGATCTTCACGGCCATCCAGTGAAAATATCGGCGCTGGAGACGTTAAGGAGAGAAAAATGGCACTGCCGGATACTTTTGATAAATTGAAAGAACTGTTGACCCAGGATCAGTTCGAGCTGCTTCTGGATGAAGAGAAAAAAGAAGAAAAGCAGAAGATTCGTCTGGTCTATCTCATGAACGACGCAGTGGAGAGTTTTCTGGTCTTTCATGAGGCCAGGCTTACGGGAGAGTACCGGAAGGAGTACGAGGGGGAGCTGGTCTCTTCCCTGAGTGAAAAAGAAAAGGACGAGATTCCGGGGCCCCGTTATGTTCTCGTGGTTCATCAGGGAGAGACTGTGGTGACGGTGTTTTTCGAGGCGCTCTCTCTGGAGGTAAACTGCTACGATTACGGAGAGGTAGGTCATTTCTGGATGAAGGGCTGGGAATATCTCCGGCTTCTGGAGTACCGGCTTGCCATTCTCCGGGATAAGCGGGACTACCTGGGGGAGAGCTTTTGCAGCAGGGAGGAGGTCGCGCTCTCGGAGCTGACGGCTTTCCCGCCTCTGAATTACTGCTGTTATCCTTCTGTTTCCCAGGAATATATCGTTCCCCGGGAAGAACCCTGGACGCCCAACAAGGAAGCTCTGGCTGTGATGGAAGGAATGGCGGAAAAAGTGGGAGATAGGAGCTTTCTTTTCTGGCTCGGCATTTATCGGCGGTTTTCTCTTTGCTTTCTGGCCCGTTTTCTCGCGAACCGGCTTCACAAAAACGCTCACGCACCGCTCGTGGATCTTCTCGCAGAGCGCCTGAAAGCAGCGGCGGCGCTTTACCCCAGGCGATCCTTCCCCGAGATGGAAGGCCGTCTCGCTCTGGCCGAAAAACGCCGCCAGTTTCTGGAAGCCCAGGGAATCCACGCCGATATCATCCGGGAAGAGCCCTTCACCACCGCCAGGGATTCCATCGAAGGCAAAGTCTATGTGATGCGCTGGAAAAAGAGCGGAACGAGCAGGAAAGTTGTGGTGGAGGAAATAAAAGAAAACTAAAATCAGGAGGCATATTTTATGCAGGCAACAAAAGACAACCGCCTGGGTACAGAAAACATCACCCGGCTGATGATCTCGCTGGCCATCCCTTCGGTGCTGGCACAGATCGTAAACGTACTTTATAACATTGTGGACCGGATCTACATCGGGCGGATTCCGGGGGTGGGGGCTGTGGCCCTCACCGGCGTGGGTGTCACCTTCCCGATCATCACGATCATTTCCGCCTTTTCCGGCTTCGCAAGCGGCGGGGGTGCTCCATTGGCGGCCATTGCACTGGGACAGGGAGATCGGAAACGGGCAGAAAGGATCCTGGGAAACTGTGTTTCTATGCTTCTGTTCTTTACCGTGATTTTGATGGCGTTTTTCTTCGTGTTCCAGAAGCCGCTGCTCTATGTATTCGGGGCCAGTGACAATACGATCGGCTATTCCTCGACCTACATCAGCATTTATCTTCTCGGCACAGTTTTTGTGGAGCTGGCTGTAGGCCTCAATACTTTTATCAGCGCCCAGGGCCAGGCCCGGACCGCCATGTTCTCCGTACTGATCGGAGCCGTGGTCAATATCGTGCTGGATCCGATTTTCATCTTCGTTTTCCACATGGGCGTGGCAGGCGCGGCCGTGGCCACGATCATTTCTCAGGCCTTAAGCGCCGCCTGGGTTTTACGCTTTCTCTGCTCGGAAAAATCCGGAATCCGTCTGAAAAAGGCAGGCATGAAGCCGGATTTCTCCCTGATCGGCCAGATCATGGCCCTTGGCGTGTCGCCCTTTGTCATGTCTGCCACGGAGAGCGCTATCACGATCGTGATGAACCATGGCCTGCAGGTCTACGGGGGCGACCTCTATGTCGGTTCCATGACGATTCTCCAGAGCGTTCTGCAGCTGGTTTTCGTGCCGATCAGCGGTTTTACCAACGGCGTGCAGCCCATCATCAGCTACAACTTCGGCGCGGGAAAATTTGACCGGGTGAAAATGACCATCAAGAGAATGATCTCCATCACCTTCCTGGCGGCCTTCGTCTATGTGGTCTTCGCCATGTTGCGGCCCGGTCTTTTTGCCAGACTTTTTACGACGGATGAGGATCTCATCGCCCTGGTGAAAAAAGTCCTGCCCGTCTACATCGCAGGCATGTCCGTTTTTGGCGTCCAGAGCGGTGTCCAGAGTTCTTTCCTGGGACTTGGCCAGGCAAAGATCTCCCTCTGCATCGCCCTTCTTCGTAAGGTGATCCTTCTGATCCCCCTCGCCCTGATTCTGCCGCGGTTTTTCGGCGTTATGGGCGTTTACTATGCGGAGCCCGTGGCGGATATCCTCTCCGTTCTCACCGCCAGCACCCTCTTCCTGCTGAACATCCGGAAGATTCTCTCCAAGGAGATGCTGGCGAAAGTGACCCACACGACATGAGTTTCAGAACCGGCTCGATTCCGCTTCGCGTCATCTCGCTGTGGCTTGTCGCTACATAGATTTTCAATCAAAAGTGTTCGTTCGTGCAAGCATGACTCACACTTTTAGCAGAAAATCCGCCCGGCTTTGAAGAGTGCAAAAAAAGTCATATAATTTGAAAAAAAGACACTGTTTTTTCGAACTCAATTATGCTACTCTGGAACCAAACGAATTGACTCACAAGGAGGTTTACAACTATGGAAAAATGGGTGAGAGCAAACTATCAGCCGAACCTTCCCTTAGGCGAGGACGGCAGAAGGATAACAGCCTGCGCGGAGCATCTGGCTCTGGCCAGAAAGGCCGGTACGGAAGGTATGGTGCTTCTTAAGAATGCCGGAAAAATCCTTCCGCTGGCAAAGGGCTCCAGGCTGGCCCTTTTCGGCAAAGGCGTTTTTGACTATGTGAAAGGCGGCGGCGGAAGCGGCGACGTGACCGTTTCCCATGTGAGAAATCTCTACGACGGCCTCAAGGAAGAAAAAGGCCTGGCCGAGATCTATGAGCCGCTGGCAGATTTCTACCGGGAGAACGTGAAAGAGCAGTACGCAGGCGGTGCGGTTCCGGGCATGACTGTGGAGCCGGAGGTTCCGGCAGAGCTTTTTGCCGGGGCGGCAGAGTTTACGGACACGGCCCTGATTGTCATCAGCCGTTTCTCCGGCGAGGGCTGGGACCGGAAGAGCGTCCGCTATGAGGGGCAGGTTTCTGATGAGGGGCATCAGTCCGAACTCAGTGAGAAGATTTTCCAGAACAGCGATTTCTGCCTGACGAACGAGGAAGCCGCCCTTGTGGCCAAGGTGAAAGAGAAATTTGACCGCATCGTCGTGGTTCTGAATGTGGGCGGTATGGTCGATACTTCCTGGTTCATCGATGATGAGAAGCTTCCGGCTGTGCTCATGGCATGGCAGGGCGGCATGGAAGGCGGCCTTGCGATGGCGGACGTCCTTATGGGAAAAGTGAGCCCATCTGGAAAGCTTTCCGACACCTTTGCAGGAAGTCTGGACGATTATCCATCCACAGCAAACTTCCACGAGTCTCCGAACTATGTGGAGTACACCGACGATATCTATGTGGGCTACCGGTATTTTGAAACTATTGCCCAGGCGAAGGAGAAGGTCAACTATCCCTTCGGCTATGGCCTTTCCTATACCGAGTTTTCCATCGAGCCGATCTGGAGCGGCGAAAAAGACGGCACAATCTATGTGACGGCTGAGGTCACAAACACCGGCTCTTTCCAGGGCAAAGAGGTGGTTCAGCTCTACTATGGCGCACCCCAGGGGCTTTTAGGCAAACCGGCCCGTGTGCTGGGAGCCTTTGAAAAAACGAAGGAGCTGAAACCCGGCGAGACTGAGACCCTCGTTCTCACGATTCCGACGGCGTCCATGGCTTCCTACGATGATCTGGGTAAGGTGCAGAAATCTGCCTACGTCCTGGAAAAAGGAGATTACCATTTCTATCTCGGAAATTCTGTCCGCGACGCAGGTCTGCTGGATTTCGTCTGGAATCTTGACGAGAATCAGGTGACGCTCCAGCTCATGGAGAAAATGGCTCCTTCTCAGCTGCCGAAGAGACTGCTGGCTGACGGAAGCTTCGAGGAACTGCCCCAGAGAACACCCAACGATTTCATGGAGAACGGCCTTGGCTGGCCCGATCACAATCCAGAGGGCGATGCACCGGCAGTACGGGCAAGAACCCGCTATAAGCTCTGGAGCGAAACACCAGAGAAAAAGATCATGCTCATCGATGTGGCAGAAGGCAGAGCTTCCCTGGATGAATTTATGGCGCAGCTTACAGATCTGGAGCTTGCAGAACTTCTGGGCGGCCAGCCGAACACCGGCGTGGCAAATACCTTCGGCTTCGGAAATCTGCCGGAGTACGGCGTGCCGAACTTCATGACAGCCGACGGTCCTGCCGGCCTTCGTATCGCTCCTCAGTGCGGCGTCTGCACGACCGCATGGCCCTGCTCCACGATGCTGGCCTGCACCTGGAACCGCAGCCTTGTGGAAGAGGTGGGAGCGGCAGCAGCCAAAGAGGTCAAGGAGAACAACATTTCCTTCTGGCTGACCCCGGCTGTAAATATTCACAGAAGCCCGCTTTGCGGCCGTAACTTCGAGTATTACTCCGAGGATCCGTATCTGGCCGGAGAGATGGCTTCCGCCATGGTCTTAGGCATCCAGTCTCAGAAGATCGGCGCCACTGTGAAACATTTTGCCTGCAACAACAAGGAGACCAACCGGAAAAACAGCGACTCCCGCGTTTCCGAGCGTGCGATCCGTGAGATCTACCTGAAAGCCTTCGAGATCATCGTGAAAAAAGCAGATCCCTGGGCAATCATGTCCTCTTACAACCTTATCAACGGTCATCGTGCTTCCGAGAACAAAGACCTTCTCACCGGAATCCTCCGTGACGAGTGGGGCTTCAACGGCCTTGTGACCACCGACTGGTGGACCAAGGGCGAGCACTACAAAGAGACCCTGGCCGGAAACGATATCAAGATGGGAACCGGCTACCCGGAGCGCCTGATGGAAGCCCTGGAGAAAGGACTCATCACGAGAAAAGATCTGGAAGTTTGTGTGGAGCGCGTGCTGAAAGTGCTCATGAGAGCAGAATAAAATAGGAAATGGGAGAGGACTGCCGCTCAGTTATCTATTTTGATGATTGTGCGGCAGTTCTCTTTTTGAAAAATAACCATTTTAGAGGTCGGAGCAGGGCTTTGATTTTGTTCAGGAAAATGCGGTCAACGAATCCCCTGGTTTTGCATGATTGCATTTGACATTTTTGAACTTTGCAGTCAATAGATCACTCGATTTTCCATAACCGCATTTGACATTTTCCAATATGCGGTCAAATCGGACCTACAGCCCTGATTTGGAAAATATATCTTGAAAAGCGGCATTCTCTTTTTATGAACAAAAAAGTCAACATTTCTGAAAACCGGAAAATCCCAGGATTTATCAAGCTTTTTTAGAACAATGGAAAGCGTATATTGCTCCTGTATGAAAAGCTATGTGAACACAGAAAGAAAAAAAGTTTACAAAATTGAACAAAAGTACTTGACTTTTTCAAAAAAAAGTATAAATATTACCTTATAACAACCAAACGGAGGAAAATACCTATGACTAAGATTATTGGCACCAGCCTGCCGAACATGCCCTGGCAGGACAAGCCCGCCGGAGAGAAGATGCCGGTATGGCGTTATGACGCAAACCCGATCATCGGCCGCTACGAGCAGAAACGCTCCAACAGCATTTTCAACAGCGCAGTTGTTCCCTTTGAGGATGGCTACATCGGCGTATTCCGTTGCGACAGCCGTTCCATCAGCATGGACATCTTTGTTGGAAGAAGTAAAGACGGAATCAACTGGACCATCGAGGACGAACCGGTAAAATTCGAGGGAGCAGATCCGGAGATCCTGAAACGTGAGTACCGTTATGACCCCAGAGTCTGCAAGATCGACGACAGATACTATGTGACCTGGTGCAACGGTTACCATGGCCCGACTATCGGTGTGGCTTACACCTACGACTTCAAGAAATTCATCCAGCTGGAGAATGCTTTCATCCCCTTCAACCGTAACGGCGTTCTCTTCCCGAGAAAAATCAACGGCTACTACATGATGATGAGCCGTCCCAGCGATACCGGCCATACTCCCTTCGGCGATATCTTCGTAAGCCAGAGTAAGGATATGGAGTTCTGGGGACATCATCGTTACATGATGGGCGCTTACAAGGGAGACGCTTCCGCATGGCAGAGCACCAAGATCGGTGCAGGCCCCGTTCCCATCGAGACCGACGAGGGATGGCTGCTGATCTATCACGGCGTACTGACCACCTGCAACGGCTATGTATACCGCATGGGCTGCGCTCTTCTGGACATCGACGAGCCCTGGAAAGTGAAATATCGTTCCAAAGATTACATCATGGCTCCGATCATGCCCTATGAGTGCATGGGCGACGTTCCGAACGTGGTATTCCCCTGTGCTACCCTGGCTGACGCTGATACCGGAAGAATCGCCATCTACTATGGCTGCGCTGACAGCGTAACCGGTCTGGCTTTCACCACCGTAGACGAACTCATCAGCTATATGAAAGAGAACAGCTTATAATCTAGCATAACAGTTCAGAGCATTAGCAAAAAGGAAAATCAGACTATGCAAACTTGTTTGCAGTAGGCTGAATTTCCTTTTTGTAATGGGCGGAACGGCGCTGAGTCCCAGTGGGACTCGTTTAGCGCGGACCGAAATGGAATGTAGACCCATTAGCCTCAGACAGAAGCTGCGAAAGCAGCGATAGCGCATGAAATGCGCGGGTCTGTGGCCTGCTGCGCTGAACGTCCTCAGGAGATATTGAAATGATTAAATTTGCCAAAGAGCGGGTAAATCTGATTTGCAATCAGCTGAAGGGCTGGTCCATCGTGCAGAAAGTGCATCTGGACAGCATGCGGGTCAAAGAAGGATGCTTTATCACTCCGACGGAGGCTGACGCTGCCCCGGGCGAGTGGAAAAATTTTGACATGGGAAAAGATCACTGGTACGGCCCGGACCGTCATTACTGGTTCCGGACAGAAGTGACGGTTCCGGAAAGCTTTGACGGAAAAGAGCTCTGGCTTCGGATTCACACCGGCCTGAACGACTGGGATGACGGACGGAACCCCCAGTTCCTCCTTTTCATCAACGGCCAGGTAATCCAGGGACTCGACATCAATCATCGTGAGGTTTTTGTAAAAGCCAACGCGAAAGCAGGCGAGACCTTCCGCATGGATCTTCAGTCCTATACCGGAACCCTCCACGACGAGTTCCATCTCATTGTGGATCTGGAGGAGCATGACCGCAAGCTTCGGAAAGCTTACTATGACATTGCAGTTCCCATGTACGGCCTGAACCGTATGAAAGAGGATGATAAGATCCGTCTGGATCTTGAGACAGCCCTCACCGACACCATCAACCTTCTGGACCTTCGGATGCCTTACAGCAAAGAGTTTTACGCTTCCGTGGAAGCTGCAGAGGCTCATGTGCAGGAAGCCATCTATGAGAAAATGGGCGGTTACGACGAGGTTATCGCGACCTGCATCGGCCATACCCACATTGATGTGGCCTGGCTCTGGACCATCGATCAGGTGCGCCAGAAATCCTGTCGCAGCTTTGCCACTGTGCTGAAACTCATGGAGGAGTACCCGGACTATCATTTCATGTCCAGCCAGCCCAAGCTCTATTCTTTTGTAAAAGAGCGCCATCCCGAGATGTACCAGCGGATCAAAGACCGCGTTAAAGAGGGACGCTGGGAGCCGGAAGGCGGCATGTGGGTGGAAGCTGACTGCAACCTGACCTCCGGAGAGTCACTGGTTCGCCAGTTCCAGTTCGGAAAGAGATTTTTCAAAGAAGAGTTTGACGTGGAGAACAAGATCCTCTGGCTGCCGGACGTATTCGGCTACAGCGCAGCTCTTCCCCAGATTATGAAAAAATGTGGCATCGAGTATTTTATGACCACGAAGCTTGCCTGGAACGAGTTCGACAAACACCCTTATGACAGCTTCATGTGGGAGGGAATCGACGGAAGCCGGATCTTTACCCATCTGATCACGACCCTGGGAGTCGGTCAGCCCGAGACTAGCTTCTTCACCACTTATAACGGCATGCTTCATCCGGATGCTATCATGGGCGGCTGGCACCGCTATCAGAATAAGGATATCAACAACGATATTCTCGTGTGCTTCGGTTACGGCGACGGCGGCGGCGGTCCGACCAGAGATATGATGGAAATGTCCGGTCGTATGGACAAAGGCATCAAGGGCATTCCGAAAGTCCGTCAGGCCTTTGCCGGTCAGTATTTCGACGAGCTCTGGGAGCGCGTGAAGGACAACAAGAGACTGCCTGAGTGGGTAGGCGAGCTCTACTTTGAGTACCATCGCGGAACCTACACCTCCATGGCAAGAAACAAACGCTCCAACCGTAAGAGCGAGTATGCGATGATGGAGCTGGAACTCCTCTCCGTTCTGGCAGAGCTGGCCGGAAAAGAGGCTCCCGCTTACCCGAAGAGCGAACTGGACCGCATGTGGGAGATGATCCTCACGAACCAGTTCCACGATATTCTGCCGGGTTCTTCTATTAAAGAAGTATACGACCAGACGAAAAAAGAGTACGCTGATATCGAGAAGACCTCCAAAGAGCTGATCGACGAGCGCCTGTCCTACCTCACCGATGAGAAGGAAGAGGCTGTTACGATCTGGAACACCCTGGGTTATGAGAGAAACGACCTGGTGGAGCTTCCCGCTTTCGATGGCAGCGCTCTCACCGACGGCGTGGCTGTTTACCCGGTTCAGAAGACGGCAGAGGGCGCCGTTACCTATGTAAAAGGCATTCCTTCCAAGGGCTATGTGGTTCTTCGAAGCGCAGAGGCAGCTCCGAAAAAAGAGACTTTTGAGATTTCAGAGCGTCCGGAGGGCGGCTTCTCCCTGGAGACTCCCTTCTACAGCATCGTCATCAACGATCAGGGCGAGTTCACCTCCCTTTTCGATAAGGAAAACGACCGCCAGGTGCTTCAGGAGGGTAAGGTTGGAAACGAGCTTCGGATTTACGAGGACAAACCGCTCTGCTACAGCAACTGGAACACAGATATTTTCCATCAGGAAAAATCCTGGCGCGTGGAAAATGTGCGCTCCATGGAGTGGCTGGAGAAGGGCCCGGTACGGGCAACGCTTCAGGTAGAGAGAGAGCTCATGGGCACCGTGATCCGTCAGAAGATTCATTTCTACGGCGAGGACAGAAGAATCGATTTCGAGACCTATGTGGACTGGAAGCTCAGCGAGCATCTGCTGAAAGTACACTTCCCGGTAGACGTGCATACAGACGAGGCCACCTACGATATCCAGTTTGGTAACCTCACGAGAAAGATCCACGAGAATACCAGCTGGGATATGGCAAAATTCGAGGTATGCGGTCACAAATGGGCAGACCTTTCCGAGGGAAATTACGGTGTCAGCCTGATGAACGACTGCAAATACGGTTTCTCCATGAAACATCGTGTCATGACCCAGACCCTCATCAAGTCCGGTACCGAGCCTAACCCGCACACCGACCAGGAAGAGCATTTCTTCACCTATTCCCTTTATCCTCATGCAGGAACCTGGAAAGAGGGCGGCACCGTTCAGAAGGCACTGAACCTGAACGTGAAGGCAAGAGCTGTCAAAGGCGCTGCCGCAAAGGAAAACTGGTCCTTCTTAAGTGTGGATAAGGCAAATGTGGTTCTTGAGACTGTGAAGAAGGCCGAGGACGGCGACGGCATCATCGTCCGCCTCTACGAGGTCAACAATTCCAGAACACCAGTGACTCTGGCAGCTGCTGGAAAGCTTTGCGAAGCCCTGGAGACAGACCTTCTGGAAAATCCGGTAGAAGAAAGAAAACTGGAGGTGACGGATCATACCGTTTCCTTCACCATCAAACCTTACGAGATACTGACTCTGCGTCTGCAGATGAAAGGGTCTCAGAAATAAAGAAACAGCTGCTTCCCGATGCTTACTTGGCATCGGGAAGCAGCTGTTTCTGATAACAGGAAAAAATCCGCTGGCATTATGATTCTGTAGAAGAACAGAAGAGTACCTTGGTGGCCAGATAAATAACTTCAAAGGGGTCATCAGGATGCTGGATCCGGAAAAGGATCTGGGTAGCCAGACGAAGTCCCAATCCCATAGTGGGAACCTCTGCAGTGGTGAGGCTTTCCGAGAGCGGATTTTCGATATTCTTGTCAAAACCGGAGACTGCGATATCCTGCGGGATCCGAAGTCCGCGCTTTTCCAGAAGCTGGAGCAGGATACAGCCCACATGGTCGTTGGCACAGACGAAGGCATCGGGCATTTTCGGAAGGCTGTCGAGGAAGCTCTCGATTTCTTCTTTATAAGTATCGATACCGATGGGAGTGGTCAGGGTCATGGAAGGATCCAGAGAGAGGCCATGATCATCCAGGGCTTTCAGAAATCCGTCATAACGCTGGTGGTTGGATTTTGCATAGGAGATATCACCAATGAAGCCGAAGGACTGGCGGCCCTGCTCGATCATATGACTGGTGATCTTGTATACACTGTTCTTGTTCTCCATGAGGATCATATCGCCGTTCAGCTCCTCCGGCGGTACGGAATCTGCCGTATCCAGAAAGACCTTGGGGATCCGGGCCTCGGCCAGCAGATGGAGAAGCCGCTGATTGTATACATTAAGTACGATCATTCCGTTGGCGGTGCCGCCGGTGAGGGCAGCCGGAAGGACGTAAGTTTCATCGATGGAGGTGGGAAGGTACACATAGACCAGATTGATGTTCCGGGAAGTGAATTCCTTCGCGATCTGGTGGATGATGTTCATCCAGAAAAGAGAAGTCTCGGGGCGGCAGACAGCCACGGCGATGTTTACCGGGGGCTGTTCGTCCGCCAGCGGGGCGAACTGAAAGTTCTCAGGAAATTCATAACCGAGCTCCTGGGCTTTGGCGATGATCCGGCTCTTGAGGGAGTCGGAAACTCCCTCGTGGCCGCTGAAAACCTTCCACACGGTGGTTCTGGAGATGCCGAGGGAAGCGGCGATCTCCTGGAGGGTTACTTTTTTCATACGGCAGCGGGTCCTTTCAGCACGCGCTCCACTTTTCCGTTGGAATGGAGAAGGAGCACATAAGCGTCGTCAGCGGAGGGGCAGGAGAGCAGGAAGGTGCGGCTGGTGGTTTCCACGGTGATCGGAAGATCCCCGCGGAGGGAAACGTTTGCCTCGTTGGGAGCGTAAGCTTTCAGCGTTTCTTTGAGCTCGTTCAGGTCATTGCTGAAGTTTCCTTTTGTATCCAGAAGGATCTGCTCGGCATAGTAGCATTTGCGGAGCTCCCATTTCCGGTACTCGTCCTCGGGAATCGCGTAATCGCTGCGGGCAGCGTCCTCAGAGAAGAAGACGAAGCCCCACTGCTCCGGATAGTGGATGTTGATGACGCCGGTCGGTGCCCATACCCAGTTGTCCTCGGGAAGGATTTTTCCATTCTCATCGGTGCGTTTCTGATAGGAGTGGTCGATGATATCGGTCTTCCACTGCACGCGGGAGAAGTTTATACGGTAATACTCGCCGTCTTTCGGAGCGCGGCGGTCCTTCAGACATTCGGTGATGGCTGCGAAGGGGATCACTACCTCGACGCTCCAGGTCTTGTTTTCTGCATCGGGATCGTTGATGGAGCCCTCCACATGGACAGCCGTCTGAAGGCCGTGGATATCGTAGCCGTTCAGAGCGTCACCGTTGTCGCGGTAAGCCACCGGCAGGAAGAGATCCCAGACGGTGTTCAGCACGTTCATCTCGAACTCATAGTACTGGGCGGTATCGGAATCCGGGTCGATGAAGATCTCGAAATCGTTGTCCTGGAAAATGATATCGTCCCGTTTGGTCACATGGCCCCAGATCTCATTTCCGTCGAGCTGTGCGCCAAAGTAGAAATTTTTGTCATCCCAGAGCATCTTTGCCCGGGTGAGGAAGCGGGGGGTAGGCATGTGGCTGCCCTCGATATCGAGGAAAGCGGCGGTGAAGGGAGCGTCCTCCCAGAAGGGTTTGTTGATGTTTCCGTCCAGGTGGAAGGGTTTCGTTGCTCTGCGGCAGATGTAGACGGGCGGCTGGAAGTCTACGGCCGGGATAGGAATACGAATCTGACTCATAGTGAAATACCTCTCTTCTTCATTTTTGGAAATGTTCAGGGCTGCAAAAACTGAACGTTAGGAAACAGCCAATACATGAGAATATCATAACATTTTGTTGTCAGAAAAACAACAAAATGAACGAAAAAAAATTTTTTGTGGACATATTTTCAAAAAAAGGGTATGATGACACCATCATATGAAGCGCCTGGAGCGCAGAAAGAGGAGAAGCATGGAAAAATATCAGGACGCGGCCCTCTCGCCCAGAGAAAGAGCAGAGGATCTTCTGGAAAAAATGACACTGAAGGAAAAGGTAGGCCAGCTGAACCAGCGGCTCTACGGTTTCCGTATTTATGAAAGAGACGGCGAGAACGTTACCTTTACCGAGGAGTTCCGCGAGGAAGTGGAAAAAATGGGGGGCCTGGGTGTTCTGTACGGTTTTTACCGGGCAGATCCCTGGGCGGATAAAGATGAGAACACGGGCATCACGACCGGTCTTTCCAGGAAAGCCTACAATGCCCTGCAGAAATATGTGCTGGACCATTCCAGGCTGGGAATCCCGGTGATGATGAGCAGCGAGTGCCCTCACGGCCATCAGGCTCTGGGCGGCGGTCTGCTCCCGGTCAACCTTGCAGCGGGAGCCACCTTTGATCCGGAGGCTTTAAAGGAAGGCTACGAGGCCTGCGGCCGTCAGCTGAAATCCGGTCATGTGGAGCTGGCGCTCATGTCTGCTCTCGACGTGCTCCGGGACCCGAGATGGGGAAGAAGCGAGGAGTGCTATTCCGAGGATCCCTATCTTTCCTCCCGGATGGCAGCGGCGGCCGTCACCGGCATGCAGTCCGAGGGCGTGAGTTGCGTGGCCAAGCATTTCTGCGGCCAGGGCGAGACCACCGGCGGAGTTAATGCCAGCGCAGCGAGAATCGGCGAGCAGGAACTCCGGGAGATCCATTTTCCCGCCATGCAGGCTTGCTGTGATGCCGGTGTGGACGGCGTTATGGCTGCCTATAATGAGATCGACGGCGTTTACTGTCACGGCAACCCCTGGCTTTTAAGAGATGTACTCCGGGAAGAGATGGGCTTTCAGGGCATTGTCATGGCAGACGGTCTGGCTGTGGACTTTCTTAAAAATACCGAGGGAGATACTCTTCATGCGGGAGCCACCGCCCTCAAAGCCGGCGTGGACGTGGGACTCTGGGACGAATCCTTCTCCAGACTCGGCGAGGCTGTGGAGAAAGGGCTTGTGGATGAGAAACTTCTGGACGAGGCTGTTCTCCGTGTGCTGGAGCTGAAATTCAAGCGCGGTCTTTTCGAACATCCTTATATGGAAGAAAACATGCTCGAAGCTGAGGAGGCAGGCATCAACGCGGCATCCTTAAAACTGGCCAGAGAGTCCGCCGTCCTTCTGAAAAATGAAAAGCAGGTTCTTCCGCTGAAGGATCATTATAAGAAGATTGCCCTCATCGGCTACCATGCGGCTGACCGTTATGCGATGCTGGGAGATTATACCCCGCCTATGCCGGAGAGTTCCTGCGTGACCGTTCTATCCGGAATGAAAAACGAGGCTCCGGAAGGTGTTTCTGTGGAATATGCGATGGGTTCCGGCTTCAATCAGGCCGACGGGGCGGAGCTTGAGAAGGCGCTGAAACTTGCGAAAGAGAGCGATGTCATCGTGGTGGCAGCAGGCGGTTCCTCCTCCCGTTTCGGCGGAGCAGTTTTTGATGGAAACGGAGCCGTCTCCAAAGAGAGCGGAAGCCTTTCTATGGACTGCGGCGAGGGTATGGACAGCGCCATGTGCCATATTCCGGCTGCCCAGGAGGAACTGATCCTGGAGCTTTCCAAACTGGGAAAACCTCTGGTGGTGCTTCTGATCGCTGGAAGACCTTACTGTATCGAAGAGATCGAAAAAGCTTCCGATGCGGTGCTTTATTCTTTCTATCCGGGACCCATGGGAGGAAAAGCCCTGGCAGACCTGGTTTATGGAAACTGCTGTCCTTCCGGCAGACTGCCGGCCTCTCTTCCGCGTCATGTCGGACAGCTTCCTGTCTATTACAATTCCAGGTCTTCTTCCACTGCGGCCTATCGGGATATGGAAAGCCTGCCTCTCCACACCTTTGGCGAGGGCTTGAGTTATACGGGATTTTCCATTTCTGATGTCAGGACTGCTTTTGTGGAAACAGAGGAAAAGCATTTGGATGTGGATAGCGGGATCCGGGTAAGCTTCCGGATAAAAAATACCGGAGACCAGGAAGGGACGGCAGTTCCCCTGCTTTTCAGCCGCCGGCTGCAGGGAAGTCCCGTTCCAAGAGTGAAGGAGCTGAAGGCTTTCACGAGAGTAGAACTGAAGGCAGGAGAAGAAAAAGAAGTTTCCCTGACGGTAAAAAGAAGTGCGCTTGATCCGGTGAAGGTGCCGGGGCGGAGAACAGACCGGGCGGACCGGGTGCTTCTGATGCTCACGGAAGGAAAAGATGAGTGCTGGAAGGAAGAAGTGATACTTTAACGTGTGCAGATACCATGGCATTTGCTTAAATTTCCAGTTGACATGTTCAAAAGAATGCGATAATATAAACGATAATATAAAAAAAACAAGTGAACAAAACAGTTGAAACTGTTAAAATATCAAGAAAAACGGGCGCAAAGAAGCGTAAAAACTTCTTTGCGCCTTATTTTTAAAAATTTCTTTGGGCAATATAGTGAAAAAACGATAATTGAATTTGTGAAAAATATCAAAAAATATAAAGAAGTGATAAAATGTAGTTGACAAAAAGTGAACTAAAACTTAAAATAAAAACAACAAAAGCCCTAGTAATCCACAAAAAATGTAAACTGGATTGGTAACATTATACAAAACAATATATTTGCTAAAGAGAATACAAAACAAGAATGTTCATAATGTTCACTTAACGGAGTACGGTGCCGAAGGGCAGTTACAAAAGCAACACAAATCCATAAAGGAGGAGAAACACATGAAAGCAAATCAAACCAAAGTGAAAAAGAAAGGCCGTACGGTCAGAGCTTTCAAGAGAGATCTGTCGCTCTGGCTGTTCTGTGTGCCGGGTGTGGTGCTGACCTTTATTTTCAGCTACATTCCCATGTACGGTATTCAGCTGGCCTTCCGGAGGTACAATGCGAAAGCCGGTATCCTGGGAAGCCCGTGGGTAGGTCTTTACTACTTCCAGAGGTTCTTCTCATCCCCGTATTTCGGAACGACGATCAAGAACACGTTGATCCTGAGTCTGTATGGACTGCTCGTATCTTTCCCACTTCCGATCATCCTGGCTCTGATGCTGAACTCTCTCCGGTTCAAAAAATACCGTAAAGTCATTCAGACCGTAACCTACGCGCCGAACTTCATTTCTACTGTAGTTATGTGTGGTATGATCACCCTGTTCCTTTCACCGTCGATCGGTGTCATCAACCAGATCATGAAATCCATGGGCATTGATGCCGTGAACTTCATGGCGAAGAAAGAGTACTGGAGACATATTTATGTATGGACCGGCGTATGGCAGAGTACCGGATGGAGTTCCGTTATCTACTTTGCGGCTCTGGCGGGCATCAGTCCGGAGCTTCATGAGGCGGCAAAGGTTGACGGAGCGACCAAGTTCCAGCTGATCCGTTATATCGATCTTCCGTCTATCCTTCCGACAGCAACGATTCTTCTGATCATGAACTGCGGAAGCATCCTTTCCATCGGATTTGAGAAAGCTTACCTTCTGCAGAACAGCCTGAACGGAAGCGTATCCGAGATCATTTCCACTTATGTATATAAGGTTGGTCTGGTAAATAACGATATGTCATACTCCACAGCCATTGGTCTTTTCAACACCGTTGTAAACCTGGTGCTGCTGATCATTGTGAATAAGGCATCCGATAAGATGTCAGGAAACAGTCTGTGGTAGGAGGAAACTGAACATGAAAAAAGAAAATTACAATATGAAAACAAAACCTGTAAAGCGATGCAGGGAAGATGTGATCTTCGATACGGTCATCTTCATCATCCTGACGCTGATCCTGTTTGTTGTGGCCTATCCGCTTTACTGGGTTATTATTTCTTCCTTCAGCGATCCGACAGCTGTATCTGCCGGTAAGGTTCTGCTCCGTCCCATTGGTTTTACCTTGAAGGGATATGCAGAGGTATTCAAAAACAGTCAGGTCATGCGGGGCTTCTTCAACTCCATCGTGATCACCTTCGTTGGTGTCTGTGTAAACCTGGCAGTTACCCTTCCCACCGCTTATGCGCTTTCCCGTGACAATTTCTCCGGAAAGAAACCGATCACCATATTTTACATGATCACGATGTTCTTCGGCGGCGGAATGATCCCGACCTACCTGGTTGTTAAAAACATGCAGCTGCTGAATACGATCTGGGCGCTGGTGCTTCCGGGCTGCTTAAGTGTTTACAACATGATCGTGGCAAGAACTTTCTTCAAATCTAATATTTCCGAGGAGCTTTATGAGGCGGGTGAGATCGATGGCTGTACGCAGTCCAGATTCTTCTTCCAGATCGCACTGCCGCTGTCCAAAGCGATCATCGCGATCATGGTCCTCTATTATGGAGTTGGCCACTGGAACAGCTATTTCTCAGCTCTGCTTTATATTTCCGATCAGGATAAGTACCCCTTACAGCTGGTACTGAGAAACATCCTGATCACTAACCAGACGGCTCTTTCACAGACGGCTACCACTGCTGCAGCCCGTGCAGCCCTGCAGGAACAGCAGCAGCTCATTGATGTTATGAAATATTCTCTGATCATCATCAGTAGTGTGCCGGTCCTGATCATGTATCCGCTGGTACAGAAGCATTTTGTAAAAGGTGTTATGATCGGTTCCGTAAAGGGCTGATACACCGGAAACTTTTAACGATTTATTTTCCGCCGGCGTCTGGCAGTACAACCCCGGTCATCCCATAAAGACGTCGGGCGGTATGATAAATGGAACATTTTATTATGAGGAGGACAAAACAATGAAAAGAAAAACCGTTGTCGCTTTACTGGCAGCTTCCATGATCTTAAGCATGGCAATGCCCGCAGCAGCAAGTGATTCCACCGAGGAAACCACAGAAGTTACTACAGAAGCAACTACAGAAGCAGCTACAGAAGCAGCTACGGAAGCAGCAGCTGAGGCAGATGCGAGTCAGCCGATCACCAAGGCAGAAGACCTGGATCCGACTATCGCAGCAACTACTGCTGAGACCACCCAGGAGCTTCCGCTGGTAGCGAATGAGGGAGATGCAAGCTTCTCTATGTTCGTAGATGATTCCAGTGCTACCGGTGAGTTCGTAATGATGGATGAGCTGAAGAAACAGACCAATGTAGACGTTGAACTTCGTCTGTTCCCGTACGAGACCGCTACCGAGAGACTGAACCTGGATCTGAACTCCGGTGACTATGCAGACGTCATCGCCGGCTGGACCTTAAGCGATAACCTGATCCTGAACTACGGCGTAAACCAGGGTGTATTTGTTCCGCTGGAAGAATACTTCGAGAAGTCCTGCCCGAAGATCACCGAGATCCTGAACCTTAAGGGTGTCAGAGAGAAAATGACTGCTCCGGACGGACATATCTACAGCATTCCTTATGTAGTAGAGGATGATCTTGTTGGCTATACACCGTACATCAACGGTCAGTGGCTGGAGAACCTGGGTCTTGAGATGCCTACTACCACCGATGAGTTTGAGGCAGTTCTTCAGGCCTTCAAAGATCAGGATGCCAATGGAAACGGAGACACTACCGATGAGATCCCGTTCTCCACAGACCCGAACAACAAACACATCGAGGCAATGGCTGGTTACTTCGGAATGCCGATGAACAAAAAAGGTCTGGCAATTGTTGACGGTGAGACCGTATACGGCGGTGTCAGCTCCAAATACCGTGAGTTCCTTTCCTGGTTCAGCGGCATGTATCAGAAAGGCCTGATCGATACCGAGCTTTATACACAGGACAGCTCTACCTGGGAAGGAAAAGGAAGCAGAGATCTGTACGGCGTATCCATCGCTTACGGAAGCAACGAGTTCTCCGGTATTGCAAAGGGACCGGAAAAGAGTGTATGGGATGTTCTGCCGGTACTGAACACCGAGAATGGCGGTATCTGGCTGCGTGATACCAGTGGATTCAGCGTATACAGAACCCAGGTTGTTGTAACCGACAATGCAGAGGATCCGGAACTGATCTGCCGCTGGTTCGACAATGCATTCTCTCTTGAGAACGGTATCGGAATTTCCACCGGCCCGGTTGGCACCATTGTTACCAAAGAGGATGACGGCTATCATGTAATCGATAAATCCACTCTGTCTGAAGAGGATCAGGAGAAATATTCCTGGGCAAACCTGTGGCCGCAGGCAGTTTCCAAATATATGCCGGCTGGCTTCCGTCTGGTAGAGGCAAATCCGGACTACGATGAGAAAGCTGCCGTAGAGAAGATTTATGAGCCGAACATGACTGAGGGTGTGATCGAGGAAAACTGGATTGATATGGGCAGCATCGATACTTATGCAGATATCAGTACCGCTATCAAAGATTACTTCGAGCAGCAGCAGGCTATGTTCGTAGCAGGCGAGCAGGATATCAACGATGACGCTACCTGGCAGGCATATGTAGATGGTATGTATGCTCTGGGTCTTGAGGACTGGCTGTCCATTCAGGGTATCAGCACCATCGCTGAGTAATTGAAACAACCGGGCGTAAGCCTGTGACCGGTTTGCCCATCGCGGGGGCAGCCGGTCTATCCCGGTGAACTGGGAACGGATCCGGGATTTATAGAATGAACAATGAGGTTCGAGTTAAAAAGGCATATTACAGTTATAGTAATATGCCTTTTTCCATGAAAGGAGAGCAGCGCATTATGATGCAGGACTGGTTCAGAAAAGCACGACTTGGAATTTTTATTCATTATGGTATTTATGCAGTGGGGGATGTGTCAGAATCCTGGTCCTTCCACAACGGAAACATTTCTTATGAGGATTATATGAAGCAGTGCGAGGGTTTCACCGCTTCCAAATATGATCCGAAAAAGTGGGCGGCTCTCTTTAAGAAAGCCGGAGCCGACTATGTGGTAATGACATCCAAACACCACGACGGCGTGGCCCTTTTTGACACAAAATACAGCGACCTGAACGTGCTGAAAAAGACACCGGCAGGCCGTGACCTTGTAAAAGAATATGTGGAAGCTGTCCGTGAGGCAGGAATGAAAGTCGGAATCTACTATTCCCTGATCGACTGGTCTGATCCCAGATACCGGAGCGTTTACCCGGAGGGAGCCAAGAGAGAAGACTGCCTGAACGATATTTACGGTTCACCGGCAGGCGGCGAGGAAGATCCCGCAAAGTGGGAGGAGTTTCTGAAATTCAACAATAATCAGCTGGGCGAGCTCATGACCAACTACGGTACCGTGGATCTTCTGTGGTTCGACGGCGACTGGGAGCGCAGCGCCAACCAGTGGCATATGAAGGAGTTCCGGGAGTATCTCCATTCCCTGAATCCGGACGTAATTCTGAACTCCCGTATGCAGGGCTATGGCGACTACGAGACTCCGGAGCAGGGAATTCCTCTCTACGGACCGGAAGGCGAGTGGGAGTTCTGTACCACGATCAACGATTCCTGGGGCTACCGCCCGTCTGACAACGATTACAAGACCAGCGGCCAGATCATCCGGATGTTCTGCGACTGCATCACTCTGGGGGGAAGGATGCTTCTCGACGTGGGACCGAAGGAGGATGGTACGCTGGATGAGAGACAGGAGAAGGTTCTCGAGGATCTTGGAACCTGGATTTCCGATCACGATGAGGCCGTACACGGCACAGGAAAAGGTCTGAACTACGCACAGTTCCTGGGTGGAAGCACGCTCTCCGCAGACAAGAAGACGATCTATCTCTTCGTTTATGACACACCGAGGGAGGCTCTCTGCGTCAAGGGCGTGAAGACTCCGGTGAAAAAGGTAACGGTTCTCCACACAGGCGAGGAGCTTCGTTTCTCCTATACAGGAGCCCTTCCCTGGAGCGGTATCCCGGGAACCTTATGGATCTGGGCTGAGGGTATGAAAGAGCATCCCTTTGCAACGGTTCTGAAGGTGGAACTGGAAGGCGAGATCACCTACAACCTGGGTCACGGCGAGGTAGTAACCTGTAACGACTAAGTATTTTGGGGGGAGGCAGGAGAGCGGAGCGTACAGGCTCTCCTGCCAGAATGAAAGAGCAGGAATAACAACAGAAGGGATAGAACATGAAAAAAGTAATCGGCTATGTAAGCACAAAAGATCTTGGAACACTGAAAGAACAGGATATTAAAAATCTGGATGTCATCAATATTGCTTTCGGACTCATTGAGCGTCACCGGGTTGTTTGGGATTCTTGCGGAAATGAAGAATATTTGCCGAAGATCCGGGAGATCAACCCGGACATTAAGATCGTACTGTCTGTGGGCGGCTGGGGAGCCGACGGTTTCTCCCAGGCGGCAAGAACCGAGGAGGGAAGAGCCCTTTTTGCAGTCAGCGCCGTTTCTCTGGTGGAAACCTACGGCCTGGACGGCATTGACATCGACTGGGAGTACCCGGGAACCTCTTTGGCCGGCATCGGTTCCCATGTCAATGATAAGGAAAATTACACGCTGCTTCTGAAGGCTCTCCGGGAGTCTCTGAATCATATGGAGGGCGAGAAGTCTCTTTCCGTGGCTGTGGGCGGCGACGTGTACTTTGCTCTTCAGACTGATATGAAGGCAGCCAGCAAATATCTGGACTATGTACAGCTCATGACCTATGACCTCCAGGGCGGCTTCCAGAAAGTCACCGGTCACCATGCAGCCCTCTATCACTCTGAGGGAAATCTTCTGGATGTCTGCGTGGACAAGGCTGTCAAAGCCTTCCATGAGGCCGGCGTTCCCATGGAGAAACTGATCCTGGGCGTTCCTTTTTATTCCAGACAGTGGAACGGTGTCAAAGGAGAAGGCTGCCGCCATGGACTCGGAATGGAGGCCGACAGCGTTGGCGGCTACGGCGGAGACTACGCGGAGCTCAAAGCCGACTGGATCGGAAAGAATGGTTTTGTGAGATACTGGGACGAGGTGGCAAAAGTGCCGTATCTTTTTGATGGAAAGACCTTCGTGAGCTACGAAGATGAAGAGTCCCTGAGAGGGAAGATTGAGTACCTCAAGGAAATGGGGATGGGGGGAATTATGTTCTGGGAATATAAGTGTGATCCCTCAGGGGAGCTGCTCGGATATATCCGGGAGCAGCTTTGATGGAAAGCTGAGGAAAACATACTTGAGGGGGCCTGCTTTAGAAAATAAGGGGCTTACGTCATACTGTTACGCAGTGATGATATGGTGTTTTGTTATTCATATTGAAGATTTGAATTGTTGGATTTCAATATGAGACATCAAATACCATATTATCGCTATGTATCAGCCTGACGTAAGCCCCTTATTTTCTAAAAATGCCAATGGGGGTTCGAAGGGGGCGAGCGGCTTTGGAGCCGCCCCCTCGATTTCCTCTACGCTTTCCAAAAGCCTACATTTTATTTTAAATCCCTAGTCGCGCCGCGCCCCCAATGCCTTCTGGTATAAAACGCAAAATACAAAATAAACAACGTCGCTGTCAGTACCCAGGATCCGGGGTAGGAGAAGATAATAGTCTCCACAGCCCGGTGACTCGGAACGAAGAAGAAGATCCAGAGTATTCGGGTGACGCAGATACCGCCGCAGGTCAGGAGCATGGGGATCAGCACATTGCCGGCTCCGCGAAGTGCTCCGGAGAAGATCTCGATGAAGACGAAGGGCGCATAGGCAGGGACAATGATCTGCATGATCCGTACACCGATCGAAAGAACCTCTGCATCGGTGGTAAAGAGCGACAGCAGGAATTTTCCAAGGAAAAGATACATGAGCGCTGACAGGGTGAGCGCTGTGGCAAGATCCATACAAAAGCAGACCCGGACGCTCTTTTTCATACGGTCGATCTTTCCGGCACCGTAGTTCTGGCCCACGAAAGTGGTGATGGCGACACCGAAGGCGCTGCTGATCATCCAGTAGAAGGAATCGACCTTTCCGAAAGCGGTCCAGGCGGCCATTGTGTCCGTTCCGAAGGAGTTCAGGGCGGTCTGGATTACCATGTTGGCGATGTTGTACATGGTGGACTGAAGGCCGGAAGGAAGGCCGATCTTCAGCAGCATGGAGAGGGGCGCTGCGTGAAGGCGGATCTTGCGGAGCTCCAGCCGGTAAATATCTTTGGTCCGCATCAGATTCCGGAGGATCAGAACGGAGCTTAAAGCCTGGGAGATCAGGGTTCCAAGAGCCACGCCGAGGACTCCCATATGGAAGACCATCACCAGGAGAAGGTCCAGGAAAATGTTGCAGAAGCAGCAGAAGATCAGGAAATACAGCGGATTTTTGGAATCGCCTACCGCCCGCAGGATGCCGGAACCAATGTTATAGATAAAGATGAAAATAATTCCGCCGAAATAAAATCGAAGATAAAGCAGGGAATCTGCCATCAGATATTCCGGTGTGTTCATGAGACGTAGAATGATCGGGGAGAGCACAATTCCCAGAATCGAGATCACGAAGCTTCCCACGATGGAAAAGGCAATGGCCGTGTGAAGAGTATCCTGAAGATTTTTTTCATCGCGCGCCCCGTAATACTGGGCGATGATAACCGTCGCACCGGAAGAAAGGCCAACGAAGAAGCCGACGATCAGGTTAATGATCTGGCTGGAAGAGCCGCCCACGCAGGCCAGAGCCTCTTTTCCGACAAACCGGCCCACCACCATGGCATCCGCCGTGTTGTAAAGCTGCTGGAAAAAGGTTCCCAGAAGAATGGGAAAGAAGAAATAGAGAAGCTGCTTCCAGATGATACCCTCCGTGATCTGGTTCACGGTTTTTTCTGTTTGTTTCATGATGTAAGATCCCCCTAAAAATGACATTTTGCGGACAAAAATACGCCGCCGGACAGCCCGTCCAGCGACATGTTCTCTACTAATATATCTATCCTATTCAGGAGCGTTTGTCAAGACGCTGATGCGACCTTTTCCGCCCTTATCTGTCGGTTGACAGTTCGGTGGAAACGTGGGAAAATGAGGGGAATGAACAGGGAGATTTGAGAAGATCTGCCTGACACTATAGAAGCAGAAAGACGTTTTTGATAACTGCGAAAAATGTTAAGGAAGGAAAGATGGATATCATGAGTCAGTCAGTAAATCAGGAGCTCATCGAGTTCCTGGATAACAGCCCCACCTGTTTTCAGGCGGTGGAAAATTTCAGAAAAATGCTTAAGGACGCCGGTTACAGCGAACTTCTGGAGTGTGAGAAGTGGGAGATCGTTCCGGGCGGAAAATATTTTGTCACGAGAAATGATTCCTCCATCATCGCTTTTTCTGTGCCGAAGAAGGATTTCACCGGTTTCCAGCTGATCTGCAGCCATACGGATTCCCCGAGCTTCAAGATCAAGGAAAATGCCGAGATGGACGCCGACGGCAAATATACAAAATTGAACGTGGAGGGTTACGGCGGCATGCTTTGCGCCCCCTGGTTTGACCGTCCCCTCTCTGTTGCAGGAAGAATCGCAGTCCGCACAGAGAATGGCATTGAGACCCGTCTGGTAAACCTGGATCAGGATCTTGCCATGATCCCGAATCTGGCCATTCACATGAATCGCGAAGCCAACAGCGGCTACAAATACAACATTCAGAAGGATATGCTTCCGATCGTAGGCGAGGCCTCCTCCAAAGGAAAACTCATGAAGCTGGTGGCTGAGAACGCCGGCGTGAAGGAGGAGGATATCCTGAGTACAGATCTCTTCCTTTATAACCGCGTAAAAGGCACCGTCTGGGGCCTGGAAAAAGAGTTCCTGTCTGCCGGCCGCCTGGACGATCTTCAGTGCGCTTTTGCCTCCATGAAAGGCTTCCTCGGGGCAGTTCCGGGCGAGAGTGTTCCGGTCTGCGCCGTTTTCGACAATGAGGAAGTGGGCAGCAGTACAAAACAGGGCGCTGCTTCGACCTTCCTGGAGAGCACTCTGCGCCGCTTAAACGGGGCTCTGGGAAGAACCGAGGAGGATTACCTTTCCGCTGTGGCAGGAAGCTTTATGATCTCCGCGGACAATGCCCATGCGGTCCATCCGAATCACACAGACCTGGCAGATCCCACCAACCGTCCGGCCATGAACGGCGGTATTGTCATCAAATACAACGCCAACCAGAAATACACCACAGATGCGGTTTCCGCAGCAGTGTTCAAACTGTTCTGTGAGAAAGTAAACGTACCCTGCCAGACCTTTACCAACCGCTCCGATATGGCAGGCGGTTCCACGCTGGGAAATATCGCCAACACGAAGGTTTCCTTAAACACCGTGGATATCGGCCTTCCGCAGCTGGCCATGCATTCTCCCTATGAGACCGCAGGCACCAAGGACACCGGCTATTTCTGCGAGGTAGCGAAGAAATTTTTCAGCTCCTCCGTCCAGATGAAGGCCAACGGAATTTACGAGATCCGATAAAAAGAGATAAAAAATGCGGCATAGTCAGAAAAAGCGACTATGCCGTATTTTTTTATCTCTGTGTCTCATCGATGAGTTTTTCGAAAGCTTCCGCGGGCATGGGCCGGGCAAAATAGTAACCCTGGACCGTGTTGCAGTCCCAGTTCTTAAGAAGTTTCGTCTGCTCGGGATTTTCCACACCCTCGGCGATCATCGGAAGGTTCAGGCGGTGCATCATGTGGATGATCTCGGAGAGGATGATCTGCGAGCGGGGGCTTTCCAGAATGTCCCTGACGAAAGTCATGTCGATTTTCAGCACATCCATCGGGCAGTCCTTGAGAACGCTTAAGGAAGAATAGCCGGAACCGAAATCATCCATCAGGAAGCGGAAGCCCTTTTTCTGAAGCCGGGCGACAGCCTCTGCCATCGTGTCCTGGCTCTCCACATAGACGCTCTCCGTGAGCTCCAGGCCGAAAGCGCCGGGATCCAGCTCATATTTTTCCATGAGACCTAAAAGAAAAGGTTCAAAATCTTCATCAAAAATATGGGCTCTGGATACATTTACGGAGAAGGGAATCCTTTTTCTGCCCTCTTTTTTTCGGCGCCAGAGCAGTTTGGCGGCGTTCTCCCAGATATACTGGTCCAGCTGGATGATGAAGCCGTTTTTCTCAAAAACCGGGATAAAGCTGGCAGGGGAGATCATTCCGTAGATGGGGTGATTCCAGCGAACCAGCACCTCGGCTCCGACGATACTCTTGGTCCGGATATCGAAGAAAGGCTGAAAATAGGGGACAAAGTCGCCGTTTTTCAGGGAAGGCTCCATGGACTGGATCAGGGTCTGCTCCCGGGTGATCTGCTGACGGAACTCCTCGTTGAAGATCGAGTAAGGCTGGCTGTAGGAAGTGCGGGCCTTCTGAAGAGCCATTTTGGCGAAATCTGCCAGTTGATAGGGCGGCATGTTCCGGTCATAGACAGGACAGATCCCGAAATAAAGGGAAATATGAAAGGCCAGTGGATAATGGTCCATATCATGCTGGAGCTGTTCCATAAAGTCCAGGATTTCCTCACGGTTCATGGAAGTGCAGATGCAGAAGGAATCCGCATAAAACCGGCCGCAGGTGTCCCCCGGTTTTAAATGTTTCAAAACAGATTCATAGAAATCATGCAGAAGGGCATCGCCGGCCTGGCTCTGAAACAGATCGTTGATCATACGAAGTCCGTAAATATCGGTCCGGACGATGGTGTACTCCGTCTCCGGATGACTTTTAAGCAGCTTTGAGGTATGACAGCAGAAGGCAGGGCGGGTCAGGGCGCCGGTGAGCTCGTCATGCTCGATTCGTTCTTTGAGGGCTTCTTTTTCTTCATTGAGATACATATGGGGCTTGGCCAGGCCCAGATAGACCGGGGTTCCGTCGGAAAGCGCCGTCCGATGGGCCGTCAGGTCAAAGGCACAGTGAAGCTGGGAGTGAAACTGGACAGAAGAACATTCGGAAAGAGAGGGATCTTCCTGAAGCTTCCGCACAGGACAGGCTCCGCAGGGAGTTGTCTGGCTGCAGCAGAAATAGCAGGGGCGTTCTCCGACGTGAAACCCTGCGTTTTTTTCCATATATTCGTTGCAGTATAAAATGTGAAAATCCTGGTCCGACAGAACAAAAAGACCAATATCTGAAAAATGTTGAAAAACAGACAGTTCCTGAAGCAGTTTTTTCATAATCTCACCCTTTGTGTCATAGATAGTTAAATCTTACCACAGAAATATGGACAAAATCAACAGAAAACGACATTAAAAAAACTCTTGACAGGGTGAAAAACAGGTGATATGGTTAGTTACATAAGTAATGAACCACACAACCAAGGGAAAGGAAGTGAAATCCTTGCAGGAAATCTTAAACCAGGAGAAATCGATCTATCTGCAGATCAAAGAGATGATCGAGCGGGATATTCTGAGAGATATCCTTCTGGAAGAAGAGCGGGTACCGAGCACCAATGAGCTGGCGAAGCTGTATGCCATCAATCCGGCCACAGCAGCCAAGGGAATCAATCTTCTGGTGGAGGAAGGGATTTTGTATAAAAAAAGAGGAATCGGAATGTTTGTCGCAGAGGGGGCAAAGGCAGCGATCATGAAAAAGAGAAAAGAACATTTTTTTGACGATTATATCAAGGGGCTTCTATCGGAGGCGGCATCTCTGGGGATTTCAAGAAAAGAACTCATCGAGATGATCGCCGACGCGGGAGAAACGGAAAAGAAGACACCGGAGAAGGGCTGAGAACCGGAGGAAAATGGAGGAACGTATGGAACAGCTGATCTGTGAAAATATCACGAAAAATTATAAATCAAAGGATGCGCTTGACAGTGTGAACCTGACTCTGGCAAAAGGCAAGATCTACGGTCTCATCGGCCGGAACGGAGCTGGAAAAACGACGCTTCTGTCCATCTTAAGCGCCCAGAATCCGCCGAGTGAGGGCAGCGTCGTTCTGGAAACGGAGGAGGGCAGGCTTTCCGTCTGGGAAAATGAAAAGGCTCTGAGTCATATCTGTTTTTCCAGGGAACTGAACGTGGGGAAAAATACGGCGCTCTCAGCTACGAAGGTGAAAGATTATCTTCGGACCGCTTCTGTCTATCTGCCACACTGGGACCAGGAACTGGCAGACGAGCTGATCCGGAAATTTCATCTGGATGTGAAGCAGAAGATCGGAAAACTGAGCAAAGGTATGGTCTCCATGGTGACGATCATCGTGGCTCTGGCCAGCAAGGCGGATTTCACCTTCCTGGACGAGCCGGTTTCCGGCCTGGATGTGGTGGCGAGAGAGCAGTTTTATCGGATTCTTCTCGAAGAATTTACAGAAACAGGCAGGACTTTCGTGGTCTCTACGCATATCATGGAAGAGGCGGCAGATCTCTTTGAGGAGGTCATTATCTTAAAGGAAGGAAAGCTTCTTCTGAAGGAAAATACCGAGGAGCTTCTGGAGTCCTGCCTCCATATCTCCGGAAAGGCGGAGGAGGTAGACCGGGCCACAGAAGGACTGGAAAAGCACTATGAGGAGCGGTTGGGCCGGAGCAAGAGCGTGATGGTCCGCCTGAAACCGGGACAGGAGCTTCCGGATGCAGAGGTGACTGTCCAGCCCATGAACCTTGAGAAGGTGTTTGTGGCGCTCTGCGGTGAGGAGGCTTAGGATGAACAGGAAAAAGTTTTTGTTTTACGGACGGATCTGGGGGATCACGGTGGGAGGAGCTCTTGTCGCCGGTCTGATCCTTGCTCTGATTACCTGGCTCAACAGAGGAGGAGATGTCCGGGGGATGATCTGGTATATGCTGGCAGTGGACTGTATGATGACCGGATATTTCTGTCTTCAGATTCTTCCTTTTTCCACCTATATGTCCACGGTTCCGTTGATGTTGGCCTCCGGCTGCCGAAGAAAGGAAGTTATCTTAAGTTCCCAGATCCTGAAGTTTTTAAATATCTTAGGGATTCTGGCGGTCACAGCAATTTTCCTTCTTCTGCAGTCTCGGATGAAAGGAAATCAGGTGGAAATCCAGCGTATGAAGGATATGTTTCTGATGAGCGCTCTGCTTCTCCTCTCAGGAGGCTCCGTCGGAAATCTGATCGGTGTTCTTTATAATCTGATCGGAAGATGGGTCATGATCCTTTATGTCATTTTAAACGGTCTTACAGGCGGTATGGTGGGAGTGGTCACGGAACTTTCTTCGACTCCCGACATCAATACCTTTGGAGATCTGCTGGGAAATACCGCCTTTCTGACAGCTGCCTTTGTGGCAGCGCCGGTTTTCATCGCAGCGGATCTCATTGTTTCCTGGCTGGTATTGAGACGGACAGAAGTCCGCTGCTAAGATAGGAGGAGAATTATGAAAAACAGTATATGGCAGGAATTTGTCCTTGAGAAAAAGACCATCGGTATTTTTGCGGCCATCGCGGGCGGTTCCTGGCTCGTGGGCATCCTGGGAATGCTGATCTTTCAGGCCTTTATAAAGAATGACAAAGCGCTTTTTCCGATAGCGACGGTGCTGCTTGTGGGTATTGGAAGTATTTTTCTGCTTTTTCTTCTGGCAAACTCCTTTGCCCACAAGTTTAATCTGGCGATTTCCATGGGAAGAACAAGAAAGAGTTATCTTCCCTCTGTGGCCTTTCTGATTTTTGTCATCGTGCTTATGGTCTATGTGATGGGAGGCATTGGTTTCCTTATAGAGAAGGGGCTTTACGGGCTGCTTTATCATGGCAGAAAGCTGACGGGGAATATGGGGCCCTTTCTGACTCCGGCCTGGATTCTCTGCTACACCGTTTTTGAGACGGGACTCATCTGCCTGTACGGAAGCCTTATGAAAAAGGACCGGAAAATGGGAACGATCTTTTTCCTTATCACATGGGTTCTTTTCTGCTGGACTTCCGGAGGCTTCTGGGGAAATTACGATGGAATGGATGGTTCGATCATGAGCCGGTTTACCTTTCTGGGCTATCAGATCCGGATCTGGTTTACGAGTTATTCAACAGAAATCCGCATGGCGATCCTGGTACTCATTGGCCTGGCAGGCTATTTTATCATGTATCTGATGCTGCGAAGAGAAGCAGCTGATTAAGGAGGAGAAGATATGAAACTGGAGGTAAAAGATCTTTACAAAAGTTTTGGAGGAACAGAGGTACTTCACGGAATTTCTTTTTCTGTGGAGAGCGGCCGGGCTTTAGGCCTGCTTGGCCGGAACGGAGCTGGAAAGACCACGACGATCCGGATTCTGATGCAGGTATTCGCCGCAAATAAGGGAACGGTGACACTGGACGGCGTACCCTTTTCTACAAAAAAGATCGGCATCGGCTATCTTCCCGAGGAGCGAGGCCTCTACCCGAAAAAAACCGTCACCGAGCAGCTTATGTACCTGGCGCAGCTTCGGGGCATGAAAAAGGCTGAGGCCGCGAAAGCTGTGAAGCACTGGCTGGAGCGCATGGGCGTGGAACAGTACGCTTCCCGAAAGCTGGAAACGCTTTCCAAAGGAAATCAGCAGAAGGTCCAGCTGGCGGCCACGCTGGTTCACAATCCGCCGGTGATCATTCTGGATGAGCCGTTTTCCGGTCTGGACCCGGTAAATTCCCAGGTATTAAAGGATGTGATCCAGGAACAGATCGCGGAGAACAAGCTTGTGATCTTTTCCAGTCATCAGATGAGCTATGTAGAGGAATTCTGTAACGATATCGTCATCATGAATCACGGAGAGACCGTCCTATCGGGCGACTTAAGGGAGATTAAGACGCTCTTCGGCCATGGCCGCCTGGTGCTTTCCCTCAACGGAAAAGACGGGGAAGAGACAGAGACTATCGTAAAGGAGCGCTTCTCCGGTCTGGTGCAGCCTGACGGCATCCATAAGGATTTCGTGGTGCTGAAAATGACAGGAGAGACGACGAAAACGCAGGTATTCCGGGCGCTGGCAGAGAGCGGCCTGGATGTGGAGAGCTTCGGAGATTACCGGCCGTCGCTCAATGATATTTTCGTGGAAAGAGCAGGTGACGAGGCATGAAGCAGTTTCTGAATGTTTTAAAATTTGAGCTTGGAAACTATTTTAAGAGTAAAAGCTTTATGGTAACAACAATCCTTCTGGCCCTGGCAGTGGCAGCAGCAGTGGCTCTTCCGCCGGTATTTATGAAGGGCAGCTTCTCAGAAGTCTTCGGCGGAAGCAAGGGAAGTACGGAAGCCACCGGAGAAGAGGCGGCAGAAGGCAGCTCTGCTGATGGCAATTACGATTCGGATGCAGATGTACTGGCTATTGCAGATCCGGATGGCTTTGTAAGCGATATTACGGAACTGACAGACCGGATGCCGGGTTATAACTGGAAGGTTTTCGATGATACCGATGAAGTGGAAGATATCGTGTCAGCAGGGGCAAAGGGAGGCTTTATCCTGACCGGCAGATATACCTACACCTATGTGGTGAACGATCTTTCCATTCTGGACAGTCTGGATTCTGAGTTTTCAGAAATTTACACAGACTACTGGCAGGAGCAGGAGCTGAAGGCCGAGGGCATCGACGCGGCTGCCGTGGAGGAAATTCTGGGTCACAGCAGTATTTCTGATATGAAGGTTCTGGGAAAAGACGGGGCCAACAACTACTGGTACACTTATATTCTGATCTTTGTGCTCTACTTCCTGGTGCTGTTCTACGGCCAGATGATTGCGACTTCCATCACCAGCGAGAAGAGCAACCGGGCCATTGAGGTTCTTGTGACCACGGTGGACAGCACCAGTCTGATCTTCGGAAAGGTCATCGCCGGGGCGATCAGCGGTATCTTCCAGGCAGGCGTGATCCTGGGAAGCGGTCTTCTGACCTATCATTTCACAGGAGCAGGCTGGGATTACCGGCTGGATTTTCTCTTCCATATTCCGGCAGAGGTCTGGGGAGCCTTCGTGGTATTTGGTCTTCTGGGTTATCTCATGTATGCCTTCCTGTTCGGCATGCTGGGAGCTCTGGTTTCCAAGACCGAGGATATCAGCAAATCTGCTACTCCGGTGACGATGATCTTTGTGGTATCCTTTATCCTGACCATGACCGGAATGAACGACAGCAGCAGCCTTCTCATGAAGGTGGCCTCCTTCATTCCCTTCACTTCCAGCAATGCCATGTTTGCCCGGATCGCGCTGGGCAGCGTTTCCAGCGTGGAGGTTGTGATTTCCGCAGCGATTCTGGCTGCCACTGTGGTGGTTTTGGGCTGGCTGGCAGCGAAGATCTTCCGTTTCGGAACACTGATGTATGGAAATCCTATCAAATTTACGCAGGCATTGAAAAAGATCCGGGAGCAGTAAATCTACTTTCCGAGAAGATATTTACTCACCACAGGAAAGGGGGCGGGGCCGATCTCAAGGACCTTCTGATGGAAGGCTTTCAGAGAGAAGGCGCTGCCCTTTTTCTCTTTATAGGCGTCCCGGAGATCTTCGAAGGTAAGATAGCCCACATAGTAACGGAGATAGTTGGCCGGGGCTTCGAGAAGGGCCTCGTAGAGGGCCTGGGCGGAGGCCTCCTCAAAGCCGAATTTACTTAAGGCTTCTGCCACATCGCCCTCGGTGAAGCCATGGTAATGGACGGCGATATCCATGAGAGAGGAGAGGCCCAGGGTGAGGGAGCGGTTCAGCCGGTAGAGTTCAGCCAGATTCGGGTCCGTATCGGAGAGACCGTAGGCGTACATTTCCACATAGGTGGCCCAGCCCTCTATGTAGCCGCCGAAATTCAGGAGATTCCGCACCGGATCCGAGGTGGTGCTGCCGCTTAAGATCGTCTGGTAGAGATGGCCGGGATAGCCCTCATGGGCCAGGGTGGTGTAGAGATCGAGAGCCGTGTAGGTAGAAGCCCGGTTGATATAGATCACGTTGTCAGTGAGGTCATCAAGAGGCGGCGTGAGATAGAAGGCCGGGCTTAAGTAATCCTCCAGCGAGGAATGAACGTACTTGACGGAGAAGGAGACTTCCGGCGGAGTGGGGAAATCGGCGGCGATTTTCTGACGGAGATCGGAGAGAATCTCGTTGGGTGTCCACTGGGCGAGGGCTTTCTCTTCCAGTTCCCGGCCGGCGGGGTCTGTGGCATACCAGCCATCGGCGTTCAGAATCGTTGAGGGAGAATTGTCGAGAGAGAAGGCGATGGCGCTTCCCAGCGTCTCCCGGGAAAGAAGCTCCGGATGGGCGGAGGCCAGACTCGTGAGCTTCTGAAAATCTGTTTTCAGCTGTTGTTCGATGCGTTTCTGGATGGCATCGACGGAGGCCCAGGAGCCGGTAGAATCCCGCAGGAGATATTCATAGTAAGCCTTCCCGTTGGGAAGACCAGAGAGGCCTTGCTGGTTTTTGCCCGTGTTTTTAAGGGCCGTGAGTCCTCGGATCAGAAGCTGGTAGGCGGGAATTACATGCTCCAGGACGGCTTTTTCGTTCTGTTCCAGAAAATGCTTTTTCTCCACCTGGGTGAGAAAATCCGCTTCCTCGATCTTCTCGGCGAAGACAGTGATGAGGAAGTTTTTCGAGGGTTCCCGGATAAAAGCATTACACTGGTCGATGACGGCCTGGGCTGCGGAGGCGCTCATGAAAAGACCTTCCCTGGACTTGGCTTCCTCGAAGTGAACCAGAGTCGAGCAGTATTCGTCCATCTCTGTGAGAAGGGTCAGATAGGTCTCGATATCGGCCTTGTTTCGGAAAGCGTACTCCGCGAGAAGCACAGGAAGCTGAGCCTGAGTACCGATGGTGGGACCAAGGGGTTCGGCGTAGAGGGCAAATTTCTGACCGGAGAGCTGATTTTGAAGATAAAGTTGCAGGATATCGTAGGTCAGTCGGTTGGTTTTGGAGAGTGTCTGGTAGGGAAAACGGCGCAGCGCCTCCTGGTAATTTTCCAGAACCAGGCCGGAAGCCTCCAGGACTTCGGGCTCCGCGCTTCCGAGAGTGACGGGAGCCTCGGAAATCCCGTAGTTTTCCGGATGTTTCAGGGTATAGTGAAGGTTCAGGGTATTTCCGGCCAGTTCATTGCGGAAGATCTGACCGGTAAACTGCCGGAAAGACCGGTTGTTGAAAAAGACGCAGGCGGAAAAGACCAGAAAAAAGAGCGCGGGGAGAAACAGAAAGGTAAGAAATGAAGGGAGTTTTCGATCTCGCATAGAAGCTCCAGAGAACTTTTGGTACTATTTTATGATTCAGAGGGCAGACTCATGCCCAAAATAATCATATCGTTTCCGTGGACTGTATGAAAGAACATTGTGGAAGAGACAGGGGAGCAGGCATAGATGGAAAGTAAGAGAAAAATCCAATGGAATCGCTAAAAAGAGTGTGTTATAGTGGAAGAAAGATGTAAAATTCTGCGATATATCAGACAAGGAGGAACCTTCATGAAGAAAAGAATTCAGGTAAAAACAGAGAAACCGCAGTTCACGGTGATCACCAACCTTACCTATGCCCAGCATGACAGCTGGTTCGGCCACACCATGCAGGATCTCAAGATGGATCTCATCTATCCTGAGGACAGCAGCAGAACCTATCCCTGCATCGTCTGGATCTGCGGCGGAGCCTGGCTCCAGCTGGATAAATCCGCTCATCTGGCTTATCTTTCCGAACTTTCCAGAAAAGGCTTTGTGGTAGCTTCGGTTCAGTACCGCACCAGCAATGAGACGCCCCTGCCGGGCCAGATCCAGGATGTGAAGGCCGGAATCCGCTACTTAAGAGCACACGCAGAGCGGTTCCATATCAATCCGGAGAAGTTTGGCGTCATGGGAGAGTCTGCAGGCGGCTATCTCACCTGTATGGTGGCCCTTGCCACGGATCCGGCCTTTGACGTGGGAGAAAATCTCGAATTTTCCAGCAGCGTGCAGGCAGCCTGCCCCTGGTACCCGCCTACAGATTTTCGCGGTTTCCCCTACGATAATCCGGAGCAGTGCGCCGCTTCGCCGGAATCCCTTCTCCTGGGGAAAAATGTGCTGTGCCATCCGGAGGAAGCCCTGAAAAACTGCCCGGTGAGCTTTGTCACCAAGGATGCGCCGCCCTTCCTGATCATCCACGGGGAGAACGACCATACGGTGCCCTTTACTCAGGGCGAACTGCTCCATGACAAACTGGAGGAGGCAGGCTGCGATGTGACGCTTCTTGCCATCGAGGGCGCAGACCATGCGGACCTTCATTTCTTCCAGAAGGAAGTCTGGGAGGAAATAGAAGCGTTCTTCGCAGAGGAATTGTAGAATTGCTCCGCTGCAAGGCAGCTCACGCAATTCTAGGTATTAAGAGGAGTAAAACGTCATCACCGCCTCCTGCAACAGGGAAGATCCTTCACCAGCTGATTGACCTGGTCGAAGGATCTTCGTATCTTCAGAAATTGCCGGTCGGCTTTGGGAATGCAGTAGATCCGAAGGCCCAGGCGCTCCGGAAAACGGATTCTTTTCAAAGGGATCACCGAAAGAATTTCTTCCATATTATATATGCTTTATTCTGCGTTACGGTTCGGCTTGCGGATTACAAGTTTGTGGATGGGGTTGCGGAGATTGCTGAATTTTCGCTCATACTCGGTCATGACGTTGCCTTCCATGAGCTCTTTGTCATGGTGGAGGTCATAGGTGCAGACCAGAAGCTCCCAGCCGCTCTCCTTCACTTCCTCCAGGGAGAAATCGAAAAGGCTGCGGTTGTCGGTCTTGAACTCCACGAGGCCGCCGTCAGCCAGGATCTCCTCATAACGGGCCAGAAATTCGCGGGAGGTGAGTCTCCGTCTCGCATGGCGTTCTTTCGGCCAGGGATCGGAGAAATTAAGATAGATCCGGTCCACCTCGCCTTTTCCAAAGAAGTTGGGAAGGTCCTTGGCATCCACGCAGAGATAACGGAGGTTGGGGAATTCCTCGCCACATTCCTCGGTGAGAAGTTCGCGCTTCTGGAGCGCCCGGTAGAGAACGCTGGTGTAGCGCTCGATGCCGATGTAGTTGATCTCGGGATTCCTCCGGGAAAGCTCGGTGATGAACTGGCCTTTTCCCATACCCACTTCGATGTAGAGGGGCTGGTCTTTTCCGAAAACCTCACTCCATTTTCCTTTTTTTGTCTCTGCATCCTGGATGACCCAGGGGCTGTTGGATACGGCTTCGTCCGCACCCGGTATATTTCTTAAACGCATGGTAAAATCTCCTTATTGTTGATTATTTAGTAATTGATGCCGATGAATTGCTCCGCTGCTTTGCAGTTCACGCAATTCTGCATCATAGCATACTTCCTTACTTTTTTCTACCAAAACTTCCTCATTTACGCCGGTTCCTTTCCTTTTAAAAGGCGGATCAGATGGCGGGCGGCCACGCTCAGGGGTTTCTGCCGGTCCTCCACCATACAGATGTGGCGGCCTTCGATCTTTTCTTCGATCTCGATCTCCACGATACTGCCTTCCTCCAGCTCCTTTTTCACGAGCTCCCGGGGGATGAAGCCTACGCCCAGGCCCTGCCGGATGACGGGAACCATGAGATCCGCCGTGGCAAGCTCGATATCCGGTTTCAGGATCAGGCCGTGGGAGGCGTAAAATTCCTTATAGAGGGCATAAGTCATTGTGTTTTCTGCGAGGGAGACAAAGGGGTACTGCTGGACCTCGGAGAGGGGAACTTTTTTCCCTTTGAGATAGGAATAATTGCTGCCTCCGGCCAGAATATCCTGACATTCCTTTACCAGAGTGACCCGGAAATGGGGATCCTCCCGGATGGGGGTAGTCACCACGGCCAGGTCGGTCTTACCGGCTTTCAGATCTGCCAGCGTATTGGGCGTGGTGCCGCTGGTGAGCTTCAGGCGGACGCCGGGGTACTGCCGGTGAAAAGAGGAGAGCTTTTTGAGAAGAAAGCAGTGGAGGGCGGTCTCCGTGACGCCGATGTAGACGGAACCATTCTGATAACCGAGGGTTCCGCCGATATTTTCCTCACCTTTAAAGATCTGCTCGCAGGCGGGAGCTACATATTTATAGAGCTGTTCTCCCTCGGCAGTCAGGGAGACGCCCCGCTTGGTCCGGACGAAAAGCCGGCAGCCAAGCTCCGTTTCCAGAGCCTGCATACAGCGGGAAACCGAGGGCTGGCTGGAGAGCAGAGCCTTGGCGGCCAGGGTGAAATTCTGGTATTTCGCTACATAATAAAAGATTTTATAATATTCAAAATTTGCTGCCATAGATTTTCCTTTTATAAAGTTTTTTTATTATGGGTATAAAATAATATCATTTTTCAAAATCAGCCGATTTCAGTATAATCCAATGTGTTCAAAACGGCAACCGCAAATAGCGCAGAAAACCGGGCAGGGGTCATCCAAGGCTCCTGTTTTCCCACGTCAGAGCAGAAGAGCTGTCCCGGTTTTGGCTGTTTGCATAGGAATGACCACTATTCATTTTTAGATTTTTAGCTATTATTATCCTTGCATTTTTAAAAAGAAAAGGTATGATAATAGAGAACTGTGTAAAAGCTTTTGAAAGCAGACACAGGAAAGAAAAGAGAAGGAGGTACAGAATGGATACAATCGTTAACAAGATCTCGGAAATTGAGACCGCAGCTGTCAAGATCATGAACGAATCCGCCCTTCAAAAGAAAGAACTGGATGAAGAATCCAAACAGCGAATGGATGCATACGATGCTGACGTGGATAAGAAGACAGAAGCAAAGCTTGCCGATATCCGTGCCAGCCTGGAAAACCAGAAAAAAGCAGAGCTTTCTTCCCTGAAAGAAGCCGCTGCTAGGACGATCATGACTCTGGAGAAGGAATATTCGGAAAATCATGAGACACTGGCTGCAGGCATATTAAAACAGATGATCGAGGGATAAGCTATGGGAAAACTGTTATCTTACAGTGGAACGACCACAAAGATCCGTGCCATCAAGAGCCGTCTCCTTACCCGGAAGGATTACGAGACGCTGGCCGCCATGCCGACGGTCACAGGCGCGCTGGCTTATCTGAAACAGAAGCCCTCCTATGAAGAGCTCTTCTCCGGACTGGATGAGAGCACTCTGCACCGGAGCCAGGTGGAGCAGATTCTCACCTATTCTGTTTATGCGGATTTCCAGAAGATCTACCGTTTTTCCACCGTACAGCAGAGAGCCTTTATGGATCTCTATTTTGGCCGGTACGAGATCGCCATCATGAAGCGTTCCCTTCGGATGCTTTTCGATCACCGGAATGTTTCCACGGACCTGACGATCTTTACAGACTTTTTCAACCACCATTCAGATTTGGATCTGAACAAACTTTCCGCCAGCCAGACCATCGATGAATTTGTCGAGAATCTGAAGGGAAGTATTTACTATGAGCCTATGAAACGTCTTTCGGACATTGAATCGCCGACACTCTGGGATTACGAAATGGCACTGGACCTTTTCTATTTCGGCTGGTTCTGGAAAAATGGCCAGAAGATTTTCAAGGACAAGGAAGACCGGAAAATTTTCATGGAAGCCTATGGCGTGAAAATTGATCTTCTGAACATGCAGTGGATCTACCGTTCCAAGAGATATTATCATATGGAAAACAGCAGCATCTACGCACACATTATTCCGGTGACCTACCATCTCACGGCCCAGAGCATCAAGGACCTGGTGGAGGCGGGAAATCAGGATGAGCTGACTGCCGCAGTCAGAAAGACCTATTACGGAAAACGTTATCCGGAGCTTACCCCTCACAATCTGGATCAGTATTATACGGAAATCCGTCACAAGATCCAGAGTAAGGAAGCCAGAAACAATCCGTATTCTGTCGCAACGATGGTTTCTTATCTCTATGAGAAAGAGCATGAGGTTGACAGACTTACTACCATTCTGGAGTGCGTCCGTTACGGACTGCCCCAGGAGGAAATAGCAAAATATATAAATAACTAAGAAAGGGGGTGGGTTCGTGATTGAGAAGATGAAATTCTTAAGTATCACGGGACCAAAGGCCGATATCGACCGTGTGGTAAACCAGTACTTATCGAAGTATGAGATTCATCTGGAAAATGCCCTTTCCGAGCTGAAAACGGTGGAAGAGCTCCGGCCGTTCATGGAGATCAATCCTTATAAGGAGCTTCTGAACAAGGCAAATGAGTTTGTCAGCCAGCTTTCCCAGCCGGTTTCTGAGGAAACAGGAAGCATGGATGTGGACACAGCGGTGAAAACCATTCAGGAACTGAGTGGATATGCCGCAAACTTCCAGGAGAAACGTACGGAACTTTCCAAAAAGCACGAGGAACTCCTTTCCTCTCTGCAGTGGATCGAGCCGTTCTTGAATTTCGACTTCAACATCCATGAGGTGTTTGGCTTCAAATTTGTCAAATACCGTTTTGGAAAGATCGCTCACGAATACTACGAAAAATTTGAAAAATATGTCTATGACAATCTGGACACCGTATTTTTCAAATGTGCTTCTGATGAACAGTACGTCTGGGGAGTTTACTTTGTTCCTGCCACACAGGCAGTCAAGGTGGACGCAGTATACAGCTCCCTGCATTTTGAGAGAATGCGTATTCCCGATGAATATGAGGGAACCCCGGAGGAGGCCGTTTCCAAGCTGAAAAAAGACCTGGCCTCCATCGATGAGCAGCTCAAAAACTGTCAGGCAGAGGTCGGAAAGAAGCTGGAGAGCAGACGGAGTGATCTTCTGAAAGCCAGAAATACGCTGGACAGCCTTTCCACCAACTTTGACGTGAGAAAGCTTGCAGCCTGCACCAAAGCGAAAAATGACAAACAGGTCTTCTACATCCTCTGCGGATGGATGACCGAGAGAGACGCAGAGCGTTTCCAGAAGGATATCGAGGATGACGTCAATCTCTACTGCATCCTGGAGGACGACGAGAACAACATCCTGAATCAGCCGCCTACCAAGCTGAAAAACCCGAAGCTGTTCAAACCCTTCGAAATGTACATCCGGATGTACGGACTGCCTGCTTACAATGAGATTGATCCGACCATCTTTGTGGCCATCACCTATTCTCTGATTTTCGGAGCCATGTTCGGTGATGCGGGCCAGGGACTCTGCCTTCTGATCGGCGGCTTCCTGCTTTATAAATTCAAAAAGATAGATCTGGCAGCCATCATCAGCTGCGCCGGTTTCTTCTCCACGATCTTCGGATTCCTCTACGGAAGCTTCTTCGGTTTCGAGGATGTGCTTCCTGCCCTGTGGCTGAAGCCCATGAATAACATGATGACTGTTCCCTTCATCGGAAAACTGAACACCGTCTTCATCGTAGCAGTCGGTTTCGGTATGTTCCTGATCCTGGTGGCCATGATCATGCATATCATCAACGGCATCAAGGCCCACGATCCTGAGAATGCCTGGTTTGATACCAACGGCCTGGCCGGTCTGGTATTCTACGGAGCCGTTGTGGCAGTGATCGCTCTCATCATGACCGGTAAAAAAATGCCGGCAGCCATCGTGCTTGTGATTATGTTTGTAGTTCCCCTTCTTGTCATCGCTTTTAAAGAGCCGCTGGCAAAACTGGTGGAGCATAAGGCAGACGTGATGCCGAAAGAAAAAGGCATGTTTGTCGTACAGACGATTTTCGAACTTTTCGAAGTACTCTTAAGCTACTTCTCCAACACCATTTCCTTCGTCCGTGTGGGTGCTTTCGCAGTCAGCCACGCAGCTATGATGGAGGTTGTACTGATGCTGGCAGGCGCTGAGGCAGGCTCACCGAACTGGATCGTTGTGATCCTCGGAAACCTGTTCGTCTGCGGTATGGAAGGTCTGATCGTCGGAATTCAGGTACTCCGTCTGGAATACTATGAGATGTTCAGCCGTTTCTACAAAGGTACCGGCCGGGAATTCATTCCCTTTCGGAAAATAGAAAAAGAATAACAATATATACAATTAAGGAGGATTTTATCAATGTCTACTATCACTCAGATCTTAATCGTTGCCGCACTTGTACTCAGCATTTTCGTCCCCTTCAGCGCTTTTCTTATCGGTGAAAGAAACAAAGGACGTTTAAAAACTTCTCTGGCCATCAACGCTTTTCTGTTCTTCGGAATTTTTGCAGTAGCCGGTATCGTATCTCTTGGAAACGGTGCTTCTGCTCTGGCTGCTGAGGCTGCTTCCGAGTCTTCTGCTGGTCTTGCTACCGGCCTTGGCTACCTGGCTGCAGCTCTTGTAACCGGTCTTTCCTGTATCGGCGGTGGTATCGCAGTTGCCAGTGCTGCCAGCGCTGCCCTTGGAGCAATCAGCGAGGATCAGAGCATTCTTGGTAAATCTCTTATCTTCGTAGGTCTGGCCGAAGGTTGCTGCCTGTACGGTCTGATCATCTCCTTCATGATCCTGGGTGCATTATAATCCATGAAAATGTATCTCATCAGTGATAACGTGGATACTTATACCGGAATGAGACTGGCCGGTGTGGAAGGCTGCGTGGTTCATGAGCGCGGAGAGCTCCGGGAAGCCCTGGAGCGTGCCATTGCTGACAAAGAGAACGGGATTATCCTCCTGACTGAGAAATTCGGCCGGGAGTTTCCCGACATCGTTGACGATGTAAAACTGAACCGCCGTCTGCCCCTCATCGTAGAAATTCCGGACCGCCACGGTACCGGCCGGAAGGCTGATTTTATTACTTCCTATGTAAACGAAGCAATCGGCGTAAAGCTGTAAAAAGAAGGTGATCTATTTTGACAACAGAAGAAAAGCTGAAACACTTTAAAGCTGCCGCTCTTGAGGAGGCACGTCAGGAAAGCACCGCGGCCATTGAAGAGCACCGCCGCGCTCTGGAAAAACTTTTTCAGGAACACACTGTAGATAAAGACCGTCAGGCTGCCCTCGAAGTAAAAACTGAGACCGATCGGCTGAAACGGGAAAACAACATCACTCTTTCCAAGGAACGTCTGGAGATCAAACGTGATATTTCCAGAAAACAGGAAGAGCTGAAAGAAACACTTTTTGTAGAAGTACAGGAAAAACTGGCCGACTACATGGCAACACAGGAATACCAGCAGCTTCTGATTTCACAGATCCGTGAGATCATGAAATTCGCTGGAAATGAGGAAGTTACCATTTACATTGATCCGGCAGATCAGTCCTGCTTAAGCAGCCTCACCGCTGCTGTCAACCATCCGCTGACGGTTTCCGAGTATTCCTTCAGCGGCGGCACCCGGGCAGTTATTCCCGGACGTCATATCCTGATCGACAATTCCTTTGCTGCCAAATTTGACGCAGCGAAGAAAAACTTTACCTTTGACGGAGGTGTCCTTCATGAATAAGACAGGTGTTATTTACGGCATCAACGGTCCCGTCATTTATTTGAAGGGCAATACCGGTTTTGAGATGTCAGAGATGGTTTACGTCGGCAAGGAACGCCTGGTAGGCGAGGTTATCGCCCTGACTCAGGACACCACCACTGTACAGGTCTTCGAGGAGACAACAGGCCTGAAACCCGGCGAAATCGTAGAAGCCAGCGGAGACGCTATTTCCGTTCTCCTGGCACCGGGTATCCTGAACAACATTTTTGATGGTATCGAGCGTCCCTTAAGTGAGATCGCTGCCAAATCCGGCAAATATATCAGCCGCGGTCTTTCCGTAGATTCTCTGGACACCGAGCGGCTCTGGGATGTACACATCACCATAAAAGCCGGCGATAAAGTCAGCGGCGGAACTGTCATCGCAGAAACCCAGGAGACACCGGCGATCCTTCATAAATCCATGGTACCTCCGAACCTTTCCGGTACGATCCTGAAAGCTGCTCCGGACGGAAAATATAAGATCTTTGATGAGATCGCTGTTCTGCAGCTGAGTGACGGAAAAGAAGTTCCCCTGACTCTGGCTCAGAAATGGCCCATCCGTGTGCCGCGTCCCAGCGCAGCCCGCTACGCATCCAGCGAACCCCTGGTAACCGGTCAGCGTATTCTTGATACGATGTTCCCCATCGCCAAGGGCGGTACCGCAGCCATCCCGGGAGGATTCGGAACCGGTAAAACCATGACCCAGCATCAGATCGCAAAATGGGCCAACGCCGACATCATCATTTACATCGGCTGCGGAGAGCGTGGAAACGAGATGACCCAGGTTCTGGAGGAGTTCTCCGAACTGATCGACCCGAAGTCCGGAAATCCTCTGATGGACCGTACCACTCTGATTGCCAATACTTCCAACATGCCTGTGGCAGCCCGTGAGGCTTCCATTTACACCGGCGTGGCTCTGGCTGAGTATTACCGCGATATGGGTTATGACGTGGCTATCATGGCAGACTCCACTTCCCGTTGGGCTGAGGCTCTTCGAGAGCTGTCCGGACGACTGGAGGAGATGCCCGCCGAGGAAGGTTTCCCGGCTTACCTGGCATCCCGTTTGTCTGCTTTCTATGAGAGAGCCGGTTATGTACAGACCTTAAACGGAGCAGAAGGAAGCGTTTCCATCATCGGAGCCGTATCCCCGCAGGGAGGCGATTTCTCCGAGCCCGTTACACAGAATACCAAACGTTTCGTCCGCTGTTTCTGGGGACTGGATAAATCCCTGGCTTATGCCCGTCATTTCCCGGCTATCCAGTGGCTGACCAGTTACAGTGAGTACCTGAACGATCTGGCACCCTGGTACCAGACCAACGTGGACAAGCGTTTCGTGGACCACAGAAACCAGATCATGGCGATCCTGAACCAGGAGAGCAGCCTTATGGAGATCGTAAAACTGATCGGCAGCGATGTGCTTCCGGATGATCAGAAGCTGACTCTTGAGATTGCCCGTGTGGTTCGTCTGGGCTTCCTGCAGCAGAATGCGTTCCATCCGGACGATACCTGCGTGCCCATGAAGAAACAGTTCCTGATGATGGATGTGATCCTTTACCTTTACAAAAAAGCAAAGGCCCTGGTTACCATGGGAATGCCGATGTCTATTCTGAAGGAAAGCAACATTTTCGACCGTATCGTTTCCATCAAATACGATGTGCCGAACGACAAGCCGGAAATGTTTGACGACTATTACAAAGCCATCGATGCCTTCTATGACGAAGTCATTGCCAAGAACGCATAAAAGGAGGTAGGATGAAATGGCAATTGAATATTTAGGACTCAGTCAGATCAACGGCCCCCTGGTAGTTCTCGAAGGCGTTCAGAACGCCTCCTTTGAGGAGATCGTAGAGATCACGGTAAACGGCAATGAGAAAAAGCTTGGCCGTATCATCGAGCTTTACGAGGACAAGGCTGTTATCCAGGTGTTTGAAGGAAATGACGGAATGTCCCTGAAAAATACCCATACAAAACTCACCGGACACCCCATGGAGGTGGCTCTTTCCCCGGATATCCTGGGACGTACCTTCAACGGTATCGGAGAGCCCATCGACGGACTGGGAGAGATCAAGGCAGAGTGCCGTCTGAATGTCAACGGTCTGCCTCTGAACCCTGTAACCCGTGAGTACCCGAGAAACTATATCCGTACCGGTATTTCTGCCATCGACGGACTGACTACTCTGATCAGAGGTCAGAAGCTGCCGATCTTCTCCGGAAACGGACTTCCCCATGACCGTCTGGCAGCTCAGATCGTAAAACAGGCTTCCCTGGGAGACTCTGCTTCCGATGAGAAATTCGCTATTGTTTTCGCGGCTATGGGCGTTAAATACGATGTGGCAAACTTCTTCCGCAAGACCTTCGAGGAGAGCGGCGTTTCCGACCACGTTGTCATGTATCTGAACCTGGCAAACGATCCGGTAGTTGAGCGACTGATCACTCCGAAGGTAGCGCTGACTGCCGCTGAGTACCTTGCTTTTGAGAAAGGCATGCATATCCTGGTAATTCTTACCGATATGACTTCTTTCGCCGAGGCCATGCGTGAGGTTTCCTCCTCCAAAGGAGAGATTCCTTCCCGAAAAGGTTATCCGGGTTATCTGTACAGTGAACTGGCTACTCTTTATGAGCGCGCCGGTATCGTGCAGGGTGTGGACGGTTCTGTAACCCAGATCCCGATTCTGACCATGCCCAACGACGATATCACCCACCCGATCCCTGACCTGACCGGATACATCACCGAGGGTCAGATCGTTCTGGACCGTCAGCTTCACGGCCAGGCAATTTATCCGCCGATCAATGTTCTGCCGTCTCTGTCCCGACTGATGAAGGATGGTATCGGTAAGGGTTACACCAGAGAGGATCATCAGGATGTGGCAAACCAGCTCTTCTCCTGTTATGCAAAAGTAGGAGACGCCAGAGCCCTGGCTTCCGTTATCGGTGAGGACGAGCTTTCTCCCCTGGACAAAACCTACCTGAAATTCGGAGAAGCTTTTGAGCACGAATTTGTCGGACAGGGCGAGGAAGAGAACCGTACTATCGAGGAGACGCTGGACAAGGGCTGGGAGCTCTTACGGATGCTGCCCAGAGAAGAACTTGACCGTATCGATACCAAGATCCTTGATAAATTCTATGAAGCGCCGAAGACGGCAGAAGCATAAATCCGAGGTGAGCGTATGAATCCAAACACATTTCCCACCAAGGGAAATCTGATTCTGGCCAAGAATTCTCTGGCACTTGCGAAACAGGGCTTCGATCTGATGGATAAGAAACGAAACATTCTTATGCGTGAGATCATGAACCTGATCAGCCAGGCCTCGGAGATCCAGACCGAGATCGACAGCACGTTCCGGGAGGCTTACGGCCTCCTGCAGCGGGCCAACATCGAGATGGGTATCCATGAGGTGGAGGAGATCTCCTTCTCCGTCCCCGTGGAGGATTCCATAAGGATCAAGACCCGCAGCGTCATGGGTACGGAGATCCCGCTGGTGGAGTATAAGCCGAAGGCCGATGAACCGACCTACGCTTATTACAGCACCACCCAGGCCCTGGACCAGGCGAGGATCGCTTTCGAGAAAGTGAAAGACCTTACCATCCGTCTTTCCATGATCGAAAACTCCGCCTACCGTCTGGCCGCCAACATCAAAAAGACCCAGAAACGTGCGAATGCGCTGAAAAACATCACGATTCCGATGTACGAAGCTCTTACGAAAAATATCCAGAATGCACTGGAAGAGAAAGAGAGAGAAGAGTTCACGAGGCTGAAAGTGATCAAGAGGATGCAGACCAGTAAATAAAAAAGTTCCATGCGATCATTGATAGATGATTGCATGGGGCTTTTTTTCTTTATGGGGGCTTTGGGAAGCCGCAGGGAATAGCAGGGGGAAAACCATCGGAGTTGCGCAGTCCTGGTTTTCCCCCTGCACCCCCTTTCCAGGGCACGCTAGAAAATAGGGTGCATACGTCATACAAAAACTGCATGAAATGACAGGTGAGAGTGGATAAGAAGGTCAAAAAATACGGGGCTTACGTCAGACTGGTGCGTGGAGATGATATGGTGTTTTGTTATTCATATGGAAGATTTGAATTGTTGGATTTCAATATGAGACACGGAACATCATATAATCGCTGTGTAGCAGCGTGACGTATGCCTCTTATTTTTTATGTTTTTATATCCAGTAACACCCGTCATTTCACGCAATAGTAGTATGACGTAAGCTCCCTATTTTCTAGCGTGCCCTGGAAGGGGAGCGCGAGGGGAAACCAGGACTGGCGCAACTCTGATGGTTTCCCCTCGCATTTCCCCCCACGCTTTCCCAAAAGCGTCTAGCTAAAACCATTTTTCTAAGCTATAATCTTTTCATAAAAGATGAGATGTAATAAAGGAAATTATATGGATCATAAAACGTCATTTTATATCAACACTCTCGCCCATTTCTGCAGCAAGCGAGACCTCAAATCTCTTACCCAAACAGATTTAATGTCAGTTTTTAACATCCCAAAAGCCGATGCCCTGGTCCTGTTTGGCGGCAGCATCCTGACGGGCGGCGATCTCCTGGCCAATCCTTTGTATGCCTTCTGAGAAAGGAAAGCCGGTGCGGAGAAAATCCTGCCCGGCTGGATGAAATTTTACAGAGAAACAAGAAGAAAAAAATGAACTTGAGACTGGAACCATACGAAAAAGAGAGACTTCTGGCAAAAGCGAAAAGATCCAGGCTGTGGTGACAGACTCGAAAACAAGAAAAGAGATGTATCAGGAATATGGTTTATGAACAGGATAATCTATATTTTTTCTTAAGAATTCCATCTTCTCTTGACTTTTCCATGAAAATCCGCTAAACTTTTCATAATGATGTAATAATTCTGTAATAGTTCGAGACGTGGGGGGGTTCAGCCTGCGTTCGGAAGTTTTGGAAGAGACATACATAAAAGGGGATTTATATGAAAAAGAAATTTCTCATGGCATTATTTTTCACAGGGATTCTGGTATGGGCTCCGGCGGAAAATATGGTTCCGGCCAGAGCAGATAATCTTGTTGATGAAACCGTTTCCGGGGATGGCTGGGTGACAGAGGGAAATGCCAGATATTATTATACAGATGGAAAGAAAGCCACCGGTTTCACGAAGATCTCCGGGAAAACGTACTTTTTTAATGCTAAGACCGGAGCGCAGCAGACCGGTTTTGTGGTCTATGGAGGAAAGAAATATTATTTCAGCCCCAAGACAGGCGCGCAGGTGCTGGGCTGGGCAGGAATTAATGGACAGATCTATTATTTCGGACAGAAGGGCTATGCTCTGAAAGGCATTTATAAAATTGGTTCCTACCGCTATTCGTTCAATGGCCTGGGAGAGCTCCAGAAAAATACCCTGGTTCGCGGAAAATATTATGCGGATCAGAGAGGCCGTTTGGCCAGAGGCTGGGTGACGATCGGTGACAACAAATATTATTTCAGCTATACGAACTATGCGGCAGTGACAGGCTGGCGCCGGATCGGCGGAAAGGTTTATTACTTTAATGCGGACGGCACGCTGAAAAAGCTCTCCGGCGTGGTGAAAAATTCCGGAAACCGCTATTACTATGATCCGACGACGGGTGAGATGACCACCGGCTGGGTTCACTCCGGCGTAAACGATTACTATTTCAGTCCCAAGACCGGTCGCGCCCTGACGGGCTGGCAGACCATAAACGGTAAGGAATATTTTTTCAACAGATACGGACAGCTGGCCAAGAACCGTCTGGTGGGCAACACCTATTATGTGAATGATAAGGGAGAGAAGGTCTACGGCTGGTACACCAACGGCGACAAGACCTACTATCTGAATTCCAGGACCGGTGTGATCATGAAAAAAGGCTGGCAGACCATCGACGGAAAAAAATATTATTTTAATGCGGATGGCAGCCTTGCCAAAGGGACCTGGATCAATGACAACCAGTATCTGGACGAAAACGGTTCCTACGCCTCAGGCTGGATGGAGATCGACGGAAAGAAGTATTATTTCAGCAAGGTCAATTATAAGAAGCTGACGGGCTGGAAACGGGTTGACGACAAAGTCTGGTATTTCGGAACAGACGGCGTTCTGCGGCGGCTTTCCGGTATCAGAAAGACCTCTGACGGGCTCAGCTATTATTTCGATCCGACGACGGGCGAGATGACCACGGGCTGGATTCATTACGGAGTCAATGACTACTATTTCAGTCCGAAGACCGGACGGATGCTGACAGGCTGGCAGACTATTGACGGAGAAAAATATTACCTGAACACTTATGGACAGCTCGTAAAGAGCCGTTTCGTGAGCAACACCTATTATGTCAATGAAAAAGGCCAGAGACAGTATGGCTGGATTACGATAGGGGAGCAGAAGTATTATCTGAATCCCAGTACGGGAGCCCGCAGCAAGGGCTGGAAAACCATCGACGGAGAGAAATACTATTTTGATATGTTCGGTGTGATGGCAAAAGATACCTGGATAGATAAGTGCTACCTTACTTCCGACGGAACCATGGCGAAGAGTACCTGGATCGGTTCCGAATATGTGGGAAGCGACGGTGTGAAGACCGGCGAGACCAGAAGTCCGGGCCTTTTCACCGATAAAGACGGAAAAACCTATCTCCTGGATTCTTCCTATCAGCCTGTGACCGGCTGGCAGGAGCTGGATGACATCTGGTATTACTTTGATACGACTACCGGTGTGATGGCAAAAGAGACCTGGGTGGACGGTTATTATCTGACAGATAAAGGACAGCGGGCAGCCGGTGCTCTTCTGAAGGTAGGAAGCGATACATACCTCTTCCTGGCAGATGGTACGAAGGCCCGTGGTCTGGCAGAATACAATGAAAACAAATATTATTTCAGTACGACCAACGGTGCCATGCAGACAGGCTTTAAGGTGATTGATGGCATTACCTACTATTTCAATCCGTCCAAAGGCGGAGCCATGGCAGTGAACACCGATCTGCAGATCGATGGCGTTTACTATATCTTCAATGCCAACGGACAGATGACGACGAAGACACCGCTGACAGAAAATGACGCACTGGGAAAACAGATCGCGGCTTATGCCCAGCAGTTTATCGGCTATCCCTATGTCTTTGGAGGAGCTACGGATCTGACGCAAGGCGTGGACTGCTCCGGCTTTACCATGCTGGTGATGAGACATTTTAACATCAATATTCCCCGTACCACCTGGACCCAGTATGACGGTGCTTCTGGTTATAAGAAACCGGTCAAGATTGCGGTTGAAGATCTGAAGCCCGGTGACTTGATCTTTTACTATGCGGGTAATAGTCATGTGGGGATTTATATTGGAGATGGAAAGATCGTCCACGCTTCCAACCGCGCACCCTATCCGCAGGGCGGCATCAAAATTTCCAATTATGATCAGGCCTATATTTACGGTTGTGTCCGCTACTGGTACACAAAAGCCTGAAAAAATAACCAGAGGTTAATAGAAATCCCTTTTCTTTTCTGTTTGAATAGAAATAACAGAAAGGAAGGGGGATTTTTTATGAAAAAAAGAATGTTTATCCTTTTCCTGGCGCTTTTTATCGGAAGCCAGCCGACGATCCAGGCGCAGGCTGAAAGTATGGAAGAAGTCACAGAGGAAGCCAGCCAGGAGACAGAAAGGGAACTGACTGAAGAGGAGCAAATCATCGAAAAGCTGTATGATGGAGATATTCTGGATACCGCTTTTATCGGAAAAAGTTTCTGGTATGACGAGGAAAATTTTGAGGAGATGCGGGAAGATCTGCCCCGGGTTCTGGCTGATTATTATCAGGAAAATGAGCTGGATGGAGAAACTCTGAGGGATCTCCTCGACACGGCCTATGAGAGCGGCGTTTCTGCCAGTACGCTGGAAATCGCGGCCCTCCTTTTTGATGATGACTATGATTCTTACCGGGATGCGATCCTGACGGTTTTTCGAGAGCAGGCCCTGGAAAGTGAGGACGAGGACGCCCTTCTTCTGGCAGCTAACGACTATCCGGAAATGACTCTTATGTATAAGGATGGCTGGTATGGCGACCGGACCGACGATGAGCGGATCGCCCTGGCGGATCAGATTTTGAATGTTCTTGAGACGGCAGACGTGGATACCAAAGGCTACACCGGAAACACCCTGGCCCAGGCGATCAATGACCTTTACGATCAGGATGCCGGGGACAGCGTGCTTTGTCTGGCTTTTGATATTCTCGGGGAAGGAGAACTTTATATAACGGTGCTGGAAAGTATCCTGTCTCCGCTTCAGAACGTTGTGTATCTCACTTAAAAAGCTCCTCCAGCCGGCGGCGCTTGTTCCGGGCGTCGCCCTCCAGGTGAAGTTTTCCGTAGATCCGGTTCAGGTATTGCTTCACGGTGCCTTCGGAAAAGCCCATTTCCAAGGCGATTTCCCGGTTGCTGAGGCGGGAGGCAGCAAGTTTTACGGCCTTCCACTCATTGTCGGTGAGGCAGGCCGGGCGGCGGAGCTCATCGCTTCTGGCTTCATCTAAGAGATCGGCCAGTCGGAGAATCTCCTCAATGAAAGGCTGGCTGGCCGGAGAGAGAAGCTGGCCGAAAAGCGGCCGGATCCAGGCTGCATTTTCTGCAAAAGGAACGGCTATGCGGTCTTCCTCACCGATGGTGAAAGCGGCCTGCAGGTGGGACAGGGCCTTTTCATTGTCACCCAGCTGATAAAAAGCTCCGGAGAGCTGGATTTCCAGATAGAGCGTGCAGAGCAGGTTGGGATAAATGGAAAAACGCCTGCGAAGGTCGGCCTCCATGGCGATGAGCCGTGAGTAATCGCCCTTTGCCAGCAGAACCTCCCCGTAGGCCATAAAAAGTATGGGCATGGCAGGATGGAGTACCAGCGCGCTGGCGAGCCGCCCGGAAGCAATCCATTCCGGAATCTCATTTTTGCATCCAAGAATTGCATAGAGAAAGGCACTGCATACGTCCAGCGTATTTAAAAACATACTCTGAAGCTCCCGTTTCAGAGTTTTTTTCTGCTCATCCATCAGTTCCTGAATCCGTTCCCGGTCTCCGGCAAAAAGGGCCAGTCGCATTTCGAGAAAATCCTTACAGAGCAGCATGCCCCACTGCTTTTTATCGAGAGCGGCCAGCTCTGCCCGCTTGAGGGGAAGCGGAACAGCGGCAAAATTTCCCTGGAGAAAAAGGCTTTCCGCCTCGGTCAGATCTTCAGCACCGCTTCCGTGGCCGCCGGTGAGCCGGTAATAGCAGGGCATGCATTCCTTCATATCCGCTACGACCCGGTCAAGGCTTCCGGGGGTGCGGTAGTACATTGCGAGGACGCTGGGGGAACCGAAGGTCCAAGAGCCGGAGCCGCCCACAGAGGTGGTCTTTTCGGTCATAAGAGTCAGGGCTTTCCGGTGATGGAGGCTCATGCCTTGAATATCGTTGTAGCTTAAAAAGCTTAAGATTACCTCACATTCGCCCAGCAGGTTGCCGCGCTCCGTCTCGGAAAGTTCCGGATTTTCAGACACGCTCTGGAGGAAAAAGTCCTTGAGCCGCAGCATTTCCGGGATTCGCCGGAAGGTGTAAAGGCGGCGCATGAAAATGAGAAGGGCGTAGGAATGGCGGGCCAGAGTTGCCTTCGGGCACTCGTCCAGCCACCGGAGGACCTCTTCCTGGTGCTGAATATTCAGGGCATAGCCGCGGTTTTCCTCGACGGCGTTCAGGAGCGCCTCGTAGTTGTCGGAGAGGGAGAGCCAGTGGATGGCCTCCTCGTAACGCCCCTGACTCTGATACCAGGTTCCCATACGGGCTTTGCAGCGGTTCTGTTCTTCAATAGGAAGCTCATCAAACATTTTCCGGGTGCAGCTTTTCAGCATGTGATGGCAGCGGAAGGTGTCCGGCTCCGGCAGACGGCTGATAAAGGCGTTGTTTTCCGTGAGGTTTTTCAGCATTTCCCGGGCGCTGTCATTTTTCCAGAGGTAGACGGCCTGGCTGCCGGTAAACTCATCCGCGAGGCCGAGAAACGTCAGAAGCTTCCGGTAGTCCGAGGGGAGCGGGTCGAGCAGGATGTGGAAAATCATATCGTAAATGCTGGCGTTGTCCTCGATAAAATGCCCTTCCGCGAGGTAAGCTGTCAGGTTCAGATAGACGCAGGAAAACCAGCCTTCCGTGAGCTGATGGAGGCTTGAGAGGGAGGCGGCATCCAGCTTCAAGCCGCAGAGCGAGCAGTAATTTTTCAGCTCTCCGGGCTGAAGACTTAAGGTTACGGCATCGATTTCCAGAAGATTTTTTCCAAGGCGGAGCTTTTCACTGGGGGAGAAAATGGGGTTCCGGCTGGCCAGAATCAGATGAAATTCCGGCAGAGCGAGTCTGCCCAGAGCAAAAAGAAGGGCGAAAACCGACGGGTCCGTCAATAGATGCAGATCGTCGATGAAGCAGCAAAAGGGCCGGTCATTTTTTTCAAAGGCCTGCTCCAGAAGCTCGAGAAAGAAGGCTCTGGAGTTCTCATCTGTGGGAAAAGGAAGAGCTGCCAGCTCCTTATAAACGGCGGTTCCTGAAAAAAGCCGGCAGAAACCTTTCCAGAAGGAGGCGGAGCTGTCCCCATAGATGCTCTGGCGGCGTACGGAAACACCGTCGTTTTCTGCCTGTTTGAGAAAAGCGGAGACGGCGGTGGTTTTTCCGTAGCCCATAGGGGCGGTCACAGTCGTGACGGAATACTGGAAAATGTCACAGAGCGCCTCTTGAAGGCGCTCTGAAAGATAGGTGATATTCAGGTGAGGTCGTGTTTTCATGGCGGTTCTTCCTTGTTCGGTGTTTTTTCTTAATGATACCCCGAACAGGGCATTTTTTCAACCGCGGTTTCAGGAGGCGGAGGTGACTTTCAGGGTGACTCCCTCCAGATAGTCGTAGGCGCTGACCCGGGTGATGAAGGTCTTGGTGGTTCCTTTTGGAATGGAACTGTTGATGGTGGCATAGCCGCTGACTGTCTCACTGATGGTGCCGCTGTAGAAAATGCGCACCTTATTTAGGTTTTTGGAGGAGTTGTTGGTGACGGAATACTCGATGCAGGCTTTGGAGCCATTCCAGTAGGAGCGGATCAGCTTGATCTTGATGTCCTTCAGGGAAAAAGGCTTCGTAGGAGTCGGTTTTCGGGTGATTTTCACGGTGACGGTCTTTTTCGTACCGTTATTGAAGGTCACGAGGACTTTTTCTGTGGCGGTGCTGCCGGAAAAACTCTTGTTGGCGGTGAGGGTCAGGGTTTTGGAATTTGCGGAGAGCTTCAGGGAGAGAAGACCGTTGAGGCTTACCGCTTTTCTGATGTAGATACCGCTGGAGCTGCCTGCGGCAGAAAGGGAGCGGCTGGAGCCTTCCGTGAGTGTGATGGAATTGCTGAAGACCACGGAAGCCTTTTTCACCCGTACCAGAACAGAAAACTTCTTCTTGCCACAGGTAAAGGAGATTCTGGCAGAACCGGCTTTTTTGCCGCGGATGATCGGATGGTTCAGGCTTTTCCGTACGCTGACGATGCTGCTGTCTGACGATTTTACCGTATACCGGGGCGTGCCGAGGATCCCGACGATGCCGTTATTGTCCAGATCCATTTCCGTACCCAGGATGCAGCTGACGGAGGAAACCCGTCTCTTGATGGTAGAATGCTGGACTTTGACGGTGAAGGTGGCAGAGCGCCCGTACCCGTTTGTCAGGGTGATCTTGCTGGTTCCGACCTTTTTCAGGCGGATCCGCTGAGTGGAGGCGGAAACCGCAGCAACCGAAGGATTGCTGGAAGTGGCTTTTACAATTTTTTCATTGCCACCTTTTAATTCAGCCACATCGATAAAATACCAGATATCATTGATATAACCGTAGAGAACTTTCTTTTTCAGCTTGATCCCGGGGGCATTTCCATAGATGGAGACTTTGACATTGAATTTCACAGAGTACTGGACATCGTCAATCTCGAGATCCTCTCCGTACTGGTAAAACAGGGATTCGATGGCGTACTCATCAGGGAGAGTGACCGTAAAATTGGCATAAGTGAGATCATCGGAAAGAAGATCAGACCTGGAATAGCGGAAGGAACGGATCATGCCGTCACTTCCGTAGTCCGGCTGAAATTCGCCTCCGGTGGCAGTATCGATCCTTGCGTTGAGCCTGCCGTTGATCAGGTTTACGATTGCCGGTTCCGTAGCCAGATTCGCCCGCTCGCCATCGGAAGAGATCCAGATGCTGTTGTAAACAGGCGTGAGAGTAATGTCCATGCGGAAACGGCCGGAGTTCAGGTAGGAATCACCGGCGAAGCCGAAATTTTCGGTGAACTCGACTTCGTCGTCGTCCCCGTCGGCATAAAAAGTGCGGGTGGTAAATTCCTTTGATTTGATCAGACTGTCTGCCCGGCCCGGAAGCACGGCGCTCCAGGCCAGCAGCAGAGTGAATAATAAAAGAATAAGTGTGGTTTTTGGTACGATTCTCTTCTTCATAAATGACTCCTTTCTTAGAAGGTGAAAGTTCTCCTGAGAAAAGATTAGCAGAAAATCGGGCCCGAAAGAATTAACCTCAGGTTAGGATTTATAGCAGAAATGAGATGGCAAAAATCAAGGAAAAGTATGGAAGAATTGATATTCTCGTGAATAATGCAGGTGTTTCTGACAGCACACCGATTGGAAAATATACGGCAGAGCATTTCTCAGATGTGATGGATCTTAATGTCAACGCGATGATGAATGGGATTATTCCCGTTGTGGAGATCATGAAAGAGCAGGGTGGCGGCTGCCAGTGAGATGGCATCTTATGTCACGGGCGAGGTGCTGTCCATGGACGGAGCAATGCGCTCATAGGTACGCTTTGAGGAAGGCGTAGGGAATAGCAGGGGGAAAACCATCAGAGTCTTGCAGTCCTGGTTTTCCCCCTGCACCCCCTTTCCAGGGCACGCTAGAAAATAAGGTGCTTACGTCATACAGAGGATGCGTGAAATGACGGATACTTCGTGTCTCATTGTGGGATGAACGTGCGTGTGTATGGTATGGGAAATGAAGCTAGTGTAGTGACACGTTTATACTTAGTTTTACCACTGACTTATTCTGAGGCAGTAGTAAACTTAGGATAAAGGGATTTCAGTTTTATCCGGGCATCAGTGGTTTTGAACTGCCAGTTTACCTTTGCAGCGGCTTTATTGCGTTCTGCCTCCCATGCTGATAACTCATTGCGGAGCGTATTGATATCGCCAATCCTGTGGGATAAGCTTTGGCGTGTCATTACATTGAGCTCTATTTCCGCTATATCAAGCCAGCTCCCATGCTTGGGCGTATAGTGAATCTCCAGACGTTTTATGATGCGCCGTGCTTCCACCGCCGGGTACTTCTTATATAAAGATGCTGGTTTATGCGTATTGAGGTTATCCATGACAAGGATGATTTTTTCAGCTTCCGGATACATGACATCCACAAGATATTTTATCTCCTCTGCCCAGTCTGTCGCTGTTCTATGCCCCCGGACACTGACATGGTGTTTTCCACCAAGGGGTTCTACAAACGCAAAGATACTGCATGTGCCATTACGGGTATATTCAGAATCCACTTTTTGGTCATTGCCTGGACGCATTGGCAACGGTTCCGTTGCTTCCCCAAGCAGCTGGTATGGTTTTTCATCCATGCATACAACCGGACGTTCCGGGTCATAAGGCATTTCATAGATGTCCAAGATATCTTCCATGCAGGCTATAAATTCTGCATCTTCTTTTGGTGGGATACACCAGTAATCGTTGTGGTGAGGTCGAAGTTCGTTTTTTTTAAGACTCTCCGGATGGTTTCTCTGCTGACCGGTGTTTCAATTTCAACCCGGCACCTCTCCTCCAAAAGTCGGAGTGTCCATCTGGAATGCCCTTGAGGCACAGGGCTGCAGGCAATCTGAATCAGATGCGCTTCAACCCGTCCGTCAGCCTTACGCAATGCGGCACTGGAATTCGGGCTGATATTGTATTTGATGATATCAGTAATACCATTTTTAACATAAGATTGAATGGTATTGGTAATGGTAGCCGGACAGACTGCATAACTGTTGGCAATCTGTGCATGCGTTAGTCCGGTTCCATGATTCTCATCCAATTCAAGCAGAATCTGGCACCGTTTTAAGACAGTTTTACAAGTTGCCTTATTCCTGATTGTCCTCTGAAGAGTTGTTATTTCGTCATCACTGAGCTTGATAATATATTTTTTTGGTCTTGCCATAGGTAATCACCGCCGTTTCTTTTAGTATATCATGAAACGAGGCGGTAATAAAGAAAAAATTAGATAAATATAAATGTGTTGTTACACTAGAAGCGGCCAAGGATACGGGGCTTCATATGGGTATATAGTGGGACTTATGTGACGATAAGCGGGTCACAGTCTGTCACGTCAAAGTTCTTTGTATGATTTTATAGTGGGACTTACGTTATACAAAAAAAATGCGCGATGCTATGGTAATTTATCACGTCTCAACATGAGACACCGACTACCATATCATCGCGCACTATCAGTCTGACGTAAGCCCCTTATTTTCTAAAGCGGGCCCAGATGGGGGAGTTTGAGGGGGCCTGCGGGCTCGCTGACTCGGAGCGGGCCCCCTCAAGTTTGCCTCGTCCCGCTTTCCCAAAGCGTTAATCTAAATGAAACCGTTCAATATCTTTGACTTCCCGTTCCTCAAGTCTCTGCTTGAGTGTCCTCATCACGAGATATCGCAAAACGGCCATAATCGGCACCCCAAGAAACATGCCGAGCACTCCGGCAATGCTTCCGCCGATCGTGATCGCCACGATAATCCAGAGCGGCCGCAATCCCACGGACTGTCCCAGAATCTTGGGTCCAAGATACAGTCCATCAAACTGCTGAAGCGCGAAGATCATAATAATGAAGATCACCGCTTTCAGCGGACTGACCATCAGCATAACAATCGCTCCCGGAACGGCTCCGATGAAGGGACCGAAATAGGGAATCATATTCGTGATACCAACAATCAGGCTGATCAGTAGCGTATAAGGAAGCCGGAGAATCGTCATGACAATGAAGCACAGCACGCCGATAATCAGGGAATCGATGGCTTTTCCGATGACGAAACCACCGAAAATGTCATTACATTCCTTCAGAGTATCCATAATATACGGAATCCTTTTCTGGGGAAGGAAAGCGTAGATGCTTGCTTTCACCGTGCCCAGCAGAATCTTTTTGTCCATCAGAATATAAATGGAAACGATCAGCGCAATGACCAGATTCAAAAGAAGCTGCATGATGGACATGGACAGAGAATACAGGGTCGGGACGATGTTTGATGCAAAATCCCTGATATAATTGAGGATCGAGGGCAGCATGTTGTCCATGGCATCCTGAATGGCACTGATATCCAGGCTGGGGAACCGCTCGTGCAGCTGAGTCAGGAACTGGTTAAATTCCGACGCGGACTGCGGAATGACCGTGAGAGCGGAGTTGATGAGGTCTGTTAAACTGTTTACGATCTGCGGAACCACGCCGAAAACGGAAACCAGTACCAGACCCAGTAAAATGATATAGGTGATTGCAATGGCAATGCCCTTGATGACGCCTTTTTTCTTGATTTTCGTGTGCTTTTGCAGAAGCCGACAGAACATTTTCACTGCGGGATTCAGGATAAAAGCAATCAGAAAGCCGATGATAAAAGGCATCAGGACGTTCAGCACATTTTTGATCCAGGTAATGGTCTGATCCAGAGAAATAATAGCCTTAAAGATCACAGCGGCGATGGCGACGACGGCGATCACATAGATAGCGATGGTAAAATACTGGCTGTTGGCCAGAAAACGGGTGGTTGCCTGACGGTTGGTCCTGAAAGTATTCGCACTCTCGACGGCTTTCGCCTGCTCCTGGGTACTTTCCTGCGTCTGAGAGCCCGCTTCTGCCTCGCCGGAAGCTTCTTCTTCATTCTGCTGGAGGCTCTTCCATTGGGAAGCGAGCTGTTGATTTTCACGTTGTTCTTCTTTTTTCCGGTTCTTCTGCTTCCGGACACTTACATTGCTGCGGCTGGGTGACAATTTTCTGATACTCCTTTTCAAAAAAATAGATAAAAAAGTTACGCTGTTTTTTATTATAATGTGTGGCAGGAAAGGAATCAAGGAAATAAGAGTCGGAAAGTTCTGAAAAAAATATAAACACTCATTGGGTCAAATGTCGTGGTTGTTAAAAAAATTTGAAAAAAATCGAAAAAACCTCTTGCATTTTGGGAGGAGCTGTATTATAATACTTTTTGTCTTGAGAGAGACAAACTGAATATGCGCTTTTAGCTCAGCTGGTAGAGCACCTGACTCTTAATCAGGGTGTCCAGGGTTCGAGCCCCTGAAGGCGCACTTAAAGGTACCATTTTTGAAGCCATAGGAGCTCCGGGGATGGTGCTTTTTTTGTGTAATAGGAAATTCTTTTGGAATTACCTATTACACAAAAAGCCCTCCGGGCAGGATTCTTTAAGTGCTTGCAAATCTGAAAAGCCTGGGCTACAATGATTTCAAATACGTTTCCCTATGGCGGTTACAGAAAGTCGGAAGATGCAGATATGATGGACAAAAAGGCAGCAGCAGAGTATCAGCAGGAAAAGTAAGATTTCACACGTTATCGCTGCGTGCAGTATACATTTCAATGGTAAGATAAAAAATAGCAGGGGGCAGGTTCAAAACGAACCTGGCCCCTGTATTTTTCAGGAATAAATCTTCTCTTTTTTCATAATCCGTATGTAGGAAAACAGCAAAAACAGCATGCACAGCAGCCAGGAAAACGGCTCGGCGACGGAGGCTCCCGCGTAGCCCCAGAGGGGGACAAAGACGAAAGAAGCAAGGATCTTGATGACAAGCTCCATGGAGCTGGAGATCAGCGGAATGGTCTTGTAGTTGATTCCCTGGAGGGTCATGCGGAGCGTCAGCAGGACACCTAAAGGGAAGAAAAAGATCATATTAATATGAAGGTTCATCAGGGCGTTGCTCATAATCACGGGATCGTCGGTTCCGGCGAGGGCCTTTACCAGCGGTTCAGCGAGAGTCAGGATCATAATCAGGAACATGGCAGACCAGATGAGGCAGAGGATGGAAGATTTCCTGATACCGTCCCGGATCCGGTCCATACGGCCTGCGCCGAAGTTCTGGCTGACGAAAGTAGCGTTGGCACTGGCGATGCTGGCAAGAGGCATGTTTCCAATCATGACGATTCTACGGGCTGCCGTGTGGGCGGCGATGATGGAGGTTCCCAGCGTATTGATGGAGCCCTGCAGGATGACGGAGCCGATGGAGAAAATGGAGTTCATCAGGCCCATGGAAAAACCGGTGGTGACAAGCTCGCTCACGAGTTTCTTATTATAGGAAAAATGTCTTCTGGAAGGAATCAGAAAACGGAAATTCCGGTAGAGATACAAAAAGCAGAGCACACTGGAGATCAGCTGGGCCAGAACGGTCGCTCCTGCGATTCCGGCCACACCGAAACTGAAGACGGTCACGGCAAGAAGATCCAGAAGAAGGTTAAGGCTGCAGGAGAAGATCAGGAAATACAGCGGGATCTTGCTGTTTCCCACGGCTCTTAAAAGGCCGGAGCCCATGTTATAGAAGAGGGCCGTGGCCATACCCGCCATGACGACGGTGAGATAAGTACGGGATTCGCTGAAAACATCCTCCGGCGTCTGGATGAGCCGGAGTACGGGCTTGGCAAAGAGCAGCGTCGCTACGGTGATGAGCACCGAGATGGCCACATTCAGGATCAGAGTCCAGGCAACAACGGATTTCATCTGCTCCTCATTTTTCGACCCGAAGGCCCTGGCAAGAAGAATGCCGTAACCGCTGTTGATGCCGTTGGCAAAACCGATGACCAGACCGGTGATGGAGCCCGTAAGACCGATGGCGGCGAGAGCCGACTGCCCGAGATTGTGGCTGGCGATCATGGTATCGCCGATGTTGTAACATTGCTGGAAAAAGTTACTGATAAAAAGTGGGATGGCGAAGATCAGGATGTTGGACAGGGCACTTCCCTGCGTCATATCCCTGGTTTGCCCCTGTTTGGCAGAACTCATGTTGTAAAAACCCCCATTTCATTTGTTGGAATGCATATCGTTTGTCAGCATACACCTTGAAGCAGACTCAAAGTCAAGAAAAATTTTGCCGCATTTTTCCTTTTTATGAGCGCACATGTTCTTATTGTATTACCCCGCCGGGATCGTGTCAAACAGAGATTTCAAGTTGCAATCGCCGGGCCGGAATGTTATTATTAGTATAAGAGTTGGATCACAGGCCGGCAGAACCGGCAGCTGCTGATGGACGGGGAAAAACAGCAGCAGGGAGAGAAATGAAAGATGTCAAAATTTAAAGAATATGATGTGGAGGAGATCGATGCCCTCTGCAGTCTGGGGAAAGCTTTGTCTTCACCTATACGAATAGAAATCATGCAGCTTCTGTATGAAGAGGGAATGATCATCGGCGATATTGCAAAAAAACTGGATCTTCCTGCCTCCAGCACGGCGTTTCATCTGAAAATTCTGGAGGAAGCGGGACTGATCCGCATGGAAAAGCAGCCGGGAACCAGAGGAACTGTAAAATTCTGTATCCGGAAAGTGGACTATATTACAGTCAGTCTGATCAAGAAAAATACGGACGTTTCGGAGATTTTCAATGCAGAGATGCCTGTGGGAGCCTTCAGCAGCTGCCAGGTGACGCCTACCTGCGGTATGTTCGGGCCGGACGGCTATATTGGAAATGAAGACACGGAGTACTGTTTTTATTATCCGGAACGGATGAAGGCCGGCATTCTGTGGACCTCCTCCGGCTATGTGGAATACAAATTTTCCAATGGCGTCCCAAGAAAAAGAAAGATCAAAAGAGCGAGCATTTCCATGGAGATCTGCTCGGAGGCGCCCGGTTATAAGGAAGACTGGAAATCCGATCTGACGCTCTGGGTCAATGATGTGGAGGTGGGAACCTGGACCTGCCCGGGAGATTTCGGGGGCAGAAGAGGACGATTGAATCCCCCGGCTTGGCCAAATGGAAGCACACAGTATGGGATGCAGGTGGTCTGGGAGATCCGGTCAGACGGCAGTTATCTGAACGGGGAAAAGATCAGTGAAGTGATGGTGAACCGGCTCAGTATCATGGATCGGGCCTTTGTGTCTGTGAAAATCGGAAATAAACCGGGAGCGAAATACGAAGGAGGGTTCAACCTCTTCGGAAAGCATTACGGAGATTACAATCAGGATATCGTCCTGACAATGGAATACTGAAAGCGAAGCGCTGTGGATAAAAACGTCCGCGGCGCTTTTTTGTGTGATTACGAAAACGTTTAAGACAAAAAGCACAGAAATTTTGAAGCCGTGTTTCTTGTCGGAATGCACAAAACAGACAAGATTGTTGGAATATAAATGGCGAAGGATGTAAAACGAACAGTAAAACTGTTATAATAAAGAAAAATAATGGTAAATTTGCCTATAAAATACAAAAAAACCATTGACAAATAGTCAAAGTGTGATAGAGTATAGGTATCAGCAACAGGGATTATGTTATAAATAACAAGTTCATTTGAAAGAATGAAGAGATTATAACAGAAAAACTGTTAGAAACTATCTCGGCCGGATAGATCAGAAACGAAAGCAGAAACAAACAAAAGTGAATCCAACTACCCCGGAAAACAGAACGTGTACAGACCGTCAGAAGAAACCAGAATGAAGGGCGCGGCATACATAAAAGGGTCTGTTTTCACAGAAGATGCGGGCGACCGTATCAGGCAGCAAGATTGAAAGAGCAGATTTTGACAAGGAGGATTTCAAGGATGAAAAGAAAATTATTGTGTGCGTTACTGACTGGTGCTATGGTACTTTCCGCTGGAAGCGCTGTTATGGCAGATGAAACAGAGAGCGAAACTTCCAATGTAAACAAAGATGGTTCCGTAAACGACCCGAGTAAAGTAGAAGTAGACGAAAACAAATTGGTTATGTGGTCTCTGTTCACCGGCGGTGACGGAGAGTACATGACCAAGATCATCGATGATTATAATGCAACCAGCCCGAGCAAACAGGTTCAGTCCATCACCCTTGTATGGGCAGACTACTACACCAAACTGCAGACCGCAGTAGCAGCTGACAAAGGACCGGACGTAGGACTTTCTCATGTATCCAAACTTCCGGAGCTCGTTGATCAGGGCGTTGTAGAGCCACTGAATGATTACCTGGATGAGCTGGGCGTAGACCTTTCTTCCATGTACACGCAGAACTCTCTTGATTCTGTAACCTTTGACGGTGAGATCTACGCAATTCCGCTGGATACCCACGCTGAGGTTATGTACTACAACAAAGATATCCTTGAGAAAGCCGGCGTTGAGCTCAATGCAGACGGCAAACTGGATATCAGCAGCCTGGATGATTTCAAAGCAATGCTGGATAAGGTAAAAGCTGTTATGGGCGATGGCGAGTCTCCCCTTTCTCTGCCGAATACCGGTGATGATCCTTACCGTGTATGGTGGGCAACTTATTACCAGCTGGGCGGAACTCCGATCGTTAACGATGACGGAACAGAAGTTACTCTGGATAAAGACAAAGCTGTTGAAGCAGCTGAGTTTGTAAAATCTCTCTATGATGACGGCTATGTAGCAACCGGTATCGATGACCATCAGAAACTCTTCCAGTCTGGAAAAGCAGGCTTCCTGTTCGGCGGAACCTGGGCGGTAGGCGTTATGGAGTCCACCGATGGACTGAACTTCAACGTTCAGAGCTTCCCGCAGCTCTTTGATGAGGATCACTGCTGGGCAGATTCCCACACCTTCATCCTTCCGGTAAACGGCGACAGAGACGAGGATGAGACCAAAGCAGCTGTTGAGTTCATGGTTGCAGCCTGCAAAGACGGCGGTCTGACCTGGGCAGGTTCCGGCCAGATCCCGGCAAATACCGAAGTTACCGGCAATGAAGAGTACGCAGCACTTCCGTACAGAAGCAACTATCAGGATGAAGTTGAAAAGGCTGTTCTGCCGGCTAAGAACCCGCACTTCTACGCTATGAAAGATGGCATGATCCAGAGCCTGGATACCATCTGGACCGGCACTAATGATGCAGCAACCGGTATTGATGCACTTGTTGACGAGCTGTCTTCTAACCTGGAATAAAGCATAGTCAAGAAAGGGGGAGCTTTTCAAAGCTTCCCTTTTCTTTTTAAAAAGGCTCATAGAAAGCTGTCTGGTCTCAGGCAGAAAAAGGAGGTAAAACGATGAGCAAACAGAGAAAAAGAAAACTGTTTTTTACTGCCCTGGCTTTCATGCTTCCCTTCTTGATTCTCTATACAGTTTTTACCATTTGGCCTGTTATCCAGGGATTTTATGTGAGCATGCACAAATGGGGACTGATGGGAAAGCAGAAGTACATCGGCTTTGACAACTATATCAAATTCGCAGGAGACAAGAAATTCTGGTCGGCTCTTGGAAACACCTGTAAATTTGTAGTGATCACAGCTCCCATGCTGGTGATCATCGCCCTGATCCTGGCGCTTCTGGCCAACCGGCAGACAGTCATGAAAAAAGGGCTGCGGATTTCCTATTATCTGCCCAGTATCCTTTCCGTTTCCGTGGCATCCTTCATTGCGAAGAACACCTTCAGTCCGTACAATGGACTCTTAAACGGCGTACTCCATCAGCTTCATATCCTGCCGGCAAATACGGAACTGCAGTTTCTCCTGGATCCGAAACTGGTCTGGGTGACGATCTCTGTTATGACCGTCTGGTGGACCATTGGTTTTACCATGATGCTTTACATATCGGCCTTACAGGATATTGATATGGGGATCTATGAGGCAGCCTCCATCGACGGAGCAACCTCCACACAGCAGCTTTTCCGTATCACGCTTCCGTTGCTTCGTCCTACCACAGAGCTGGTCGTTCTTCTTCAGCTGATCGCCTGCTTTAAGGTATTCGGACAGATCCAGCTGATCACCGGCGGCGGCCCAGCAGGAAGCACAAAACCCTTGATCCAGTATATTTATGAGACTGCATTCAGCAAGAATAACCTGGGTTATGCGGCAGCCATGTCCTATGTGCTCTTTGGAATCCTGCTGGTACTTTCACTGGCACAGCTGATCATGCAGAAACGGGGAGGTGACAAGTGATGAAAACAAAGAAAACCGCAGGGCGTATTGCTCTTGATATTCTTTCCATCTTTTTTGCTGTGGTCTTTCTTGCCCCTGCGATCTGGGCACTGTTTGTATCACTGCAGCACGAAGGAAAACAGATCTCCAGTATCGTAAGCTGGTTTACGCCCCCTTACACCATCAGCAACTACTCTGACATTATCAAAAACTCATCCGTTCCGCTCTGGTTCATAAACAGCCTTTTTATCGCTGTGATCGTGACGGTTGCAACGGTTCTTGTGACTGGAATGGCAGCTTATGCGCTGGCACTGATCCCCTTTAAGGGAAGTCAGCTGTTTATGATCTATGTACTGATCGGTATGATGGTTCCCGGCGAGGCAACAATCGTTCCTCTGTTCATCACCGTAAAGGATCTGAAGCTCATCGACAGCTATGCCGGTATGATCCTGCCAAGCATTGCGGGCTCTATGAATCTGATTATCATGACAACGTTCTTTAAGGGGCTTCCGAGGGAACTGATCGAAGCAACCGAGATCGATGGCGGCGGAAAACTGACGGTATTTTTCAAGATCGTTATGCCGTTATCAAAATCCATCATTGCAACGATCTGTATCTTTTCCTTCGTCGGAAGCTGGAACAACTACCTGTGGCCGCTGCTCTGCGCTATGAGTAACGAGATGTTCACACTTCCGGTAGGTATCCCGACCTTCACCAGCACTTATACCGTGGACTATGTAAAGCCCATGACGGCAAGTATGGTGGCTTCCCTGCCCATGATCATTCTCTATATTATCTTTGAGCGCCAGATCGTGGCAGGTATCACCCAGGGCGCTGTGAAAGGCTGAGTTTCCTATGGTAAAAAAGGAAAGAAATCAGGAAATCGATATTATGAAGGGGCTTCTGACCCTGGCTATGATCCTCTGCCATTGTCTTCAGTTCTTCGGAAAAGAGGACGCAGGTATAGAGAAGATTCTGGTAAATGTGATCAACCTCACGACTTTTTCCGGTTTCCTGTTCTGTTTTGGCTTTGTGTGCTGTCTGGCTTATTTTCAGGGGGACACAAGGCGTGGAATCGTCCATATGCTTCGGAATATGATCAGGCTTCTGCTGGCGTTCTATATTTCCGGTCTCGCTTATATGGCATTTAAGGAGCAGAAGATCTTCAGGAAGGATTTTATTCGGGAGGTCCTGACTCTCCGCCGTTATCCTGGCTGGTCGGAATTTCTGGCTTCCTTTGCGGCGGTGCTCCTGGTGGGAGCGCTCCTGCTCCCGGCTCTCCGGAAAACGAACGGCTGGGTGGTGATAGGGGCAGCAGTGGTCAGCCTTGCGAGCTGCTTTATCCCTTATGAAAAAATCACCAACCCCTGGCTGGCTCTTTTCATCGGTTCCGGAAGCTATACGACTTTTCCGGTATTGCAGTACGGTGTCTACTTTGTGGCGGGCGTCTGGGCGGCCAAACGAAAAAAATGGCCGGACTGGAAGCTGTTTTTCGGAGCAGCGATCTTAAGCACCCCTTGTATCTGGTATTGCTGGAAATATAACGGTCTTCCTGGCCGTTTTCCTCCGACGGCTCTTTTCATCGGAGGTGGAGCCCTTGGAGTGTGGATCTATCACCTGCTGGCCGGGGCGCTTGGAAAAATCAAAAGCGTCACGATCATCGGAAAGCCGGTGGAGGTCCTCTCTTTTATAGGAAGAAACTCGTTATACTATCTTCTCATGAGCAACATTCTGATCTTCGCTGTGGCAGGAAGCAAATTCAGCTACCGGGCAAACGGATATGCCTATGGTTTCTACATCGTGCTTCTGGTAATCCTTACCTATCTGGAGCGGCAGATCAGAAAATAAATAAAAAAACACACTACATAACATGGAGGACAGAGATATGAAATGTTATAAGAAAGATTATCCGAGACCGCAGTTTGTCCGCGACAACTGGGTAAACCTCAATGGAACCTGGGATTTTGGCTTTGACGATGCAAACCAGGGCGAGAAAGAAAAATGGTATGAGAAATTCCCGGGCGAGCTGAAAATTGAGGTGCCCTTCACCTATGAGACGAAACTCAGCGGAATCCAGGATGAGAGACGTCACGACAATATCTGGTATCACAAGACCATCACCGTAGACGCTTCCAAACTGACCGACAACCGCCTGCTGATCCATTTCGAGGGCAGCGATTTCCACACCAAACTATGGGTGAACGGCGCTTATGCCGGAGACCACAAGGGTGGCTATGCACGTTTTTCCTTTGATATCACAGAGCTTGTGAAGGATGGCGAAAACGAACTGGTCGTTAAAGTGGAAGATTCCTTCGATACTCAGCAGCCCCGTGGAAAACAGCGCTGGATCGATGAGAATTTCGGTTGTTGGTATGTACAGACCACCGGTATCTGGAAGACTGTCTGGACAGAGTATGTACCCAAGATCCGTCTGGACCATGTGAAAATGACTCCGAATCTTCATGATATGGCACTGGAGCTTGAGTATCAGCTGGATGTTCCGGAAAGTGAACTCAATGAAAATCTTATGGTGGTTGCTACAATTACCTTTGGAGATATGCTGATCAGCAAGACCATGACGGTCATGACCTCCGATCATATGAAGACAAAAGTGGATGTTTTCCACAAAACAAACAGCCAAGCCAACTGTAGTATGGAGTGGGGCGTAAGAACCTGGAGTCCGGAGAGCCCGGATCTTTACGACATCACATTTGAGGTAGTGGCTGACGGTAAGGTTCTGGATACGGTTGGTTCCTATTTTGCCATGAGAGAGATCCGTATCGATGGTTCCAATATCCTCTTGAACGGTCATCCGCTGTATCAGAGGCTGATCCTGGATCAGGGTTACTGGAAGGATTCTCATCTGACACCGCCCAGCGAGGAGGCACTGATCGAGGATATCGACAAGATCCATGAGCTTGGATACAATGGCCTCCGGAAACATCAGAAGACAGAGGATGAGCGTTTCCTGTACTGGTGTGATGTGAAGGGTATGCTGGTATGGAGCGAGATGGCTGCAGCCTATGAGTATTCCGATAAAGCTGTGGAAGAGTTTACCAGAGAGTGGACAGAGATCGTCCGCCAGAATTATAACCATCCCTGTATCATCACCTGGACTCCGGTGAATGAATCCTGGGGCGTGAGCCAGGTTGAAACGGATCCCATGCAGCAGCATTTCACCGAGATGATCTATCATCTGACCAAGAGCATGGATCGTTACCGTCCGGTGATTGTCAACGACGGCTGGGAGCATACGATCTCTGACATCATCACCCTTCATGATTATGAAGAGGTTGGCGAGACCTTCTATAAACGTTACATGGAGTTCAAGGAGCAGATCCTGACCACTGAGGTTTACCACAGCAGCAGTAAATCTGCCTTAGCAAACGGCTTTGCCTACAAAGGACAGCCGATTATCATCAGTGAGTACGGCGGAATCGCCTTCAATAACGATGATTCCGGATGGGGCTACGGAAATAAAGTAAACACCAAGGAAGATTTCATCCGTCGTTTCGATGAGATCACCACAGCTGTCAAAGAGCTTCCTTATTGCTGCGGATTCTGTTATACGCAGGTGTCTGATGTACAGCAGGAGATCAATGGCCTGATGGATATGGAAAGGAATTTCAAGGTTGACCCGAAAGTGATCAAAGAGATCAATGAGCGGAAAGTTGGTTATTGGAGATCATACATGTGATACCAGGGTCAAAAGCCAGGAATGCCTTATTCTGCAAGCAGATAAGACATTTCGGCTTGGGACCCGCCCGGACATGAGGAAGAAGCGATTTACAAAGTAAATCTGCGGATTCTGAATGGCTGAAGGTTTGTGAGAGCTGCGAGGCAGCGGAGCAAGCCGGGGGGTTAGCGGCGTGTGCCTGATGTCCGGTACCACAACATTCGAAAGGAGCATAATGCAATGACAGCGAAAGATTTTCTTCCCAGAGCGATCCCTCTGGTAACGGTAGACCCTTATTTTAATATCTGGTCGTTTTCAGACCATCTTTATGATGACACACCGCGCCACTGGACCGGACATCAGAATTCCATGACGGGAATCATCCGCGTGGATGGAAAAAATTACCGTTTTATGGGACTTGTGGAAACGGAGCGGGAGATGTATTATCTGGAGCCGGAGCCGCTTAGGCAGCTTTCCGTAAAGCTCACTCCCACCCGGACAGTCTATACGTTTGGAAATGAAGCAGTTGAACTGAGGGTGACCTTCACCGGTTCCCTTCTTCTGGATGATCTGGACCTTATGAGCCGCCCGGCTTCCTATGTTTTTTATGAAGTGCGGTCTTTGGATGGAAAAGCGCATGAGGTAACGGTCTATCTGGATATTTCTTCTCAGGCGGCAGTCAACGAAAGCAGTCAGACCGTACTCTTCGGAAAGGACGAAAACGGTATTTACTGCGGCCGCGGCGAGGAGGGCATGCTGACCAGATCCGGTGATGATCTGCGCATCGACTGGGGCTGGCTCCACCTGGCAGCACCGGATCATCAGTATGTGATCGTAAATACAAAAGATAAAAAGAATGCACTGAGCGGCAGTCCTTATCTTCACCTGCCGAAATTTACAAAGCTGGACGGGTGTTTATCCGACCGTGTTCATCTGGAGCAGGAAGTCCGTGAGGGCATCCCGTGTCTTGGCTGTCTGAAAACTTCCGGAGTAGATGGAAAAGAAACAATGACCGGGCTTGTGATCCTCGGATATGACGACATTCATTCCATCGAATATTTTGGAAAACAGGCAGATGCTTACTGGAAAAGAGATGGCAGGAGCTTTGATGAAGTATTCAAAAAAGCCATTGATGAGTACGAAGCTGTTTCAGCCAGAACGCAGGCTTTTGACGAAGAACTGAAAAAGGAAGCGCTCGTTTACGGAGAAGAGTACTATGACATTCTCTGTGTTGCCTACCGGGAGTCCATTGCCGCCCATAAGCTTATTGAGGTGGACGGCGAGATCAGATTTTTCTCCAAGGAATGTTACAGCAACGGCTGCATCGGTACGGTGGATGTGACCTATCCGTCCATTCCTCTTTATCTGAAATATCAGCCGAAGCTGGTGGAGGGGATGATCGATCCCATCTTCCATTATGCAGCAGGAGATGACTGGAAATTCCCCTATGCACCTCATGATGTAGGGCAGTATCCGCTGGCAAACGGACAGGTTTATGGTTATGACCGGAAGACACGGGTGATGCAGGACTATTATCAGATGCCTGTGGAAGAGTGCGGAAATATGATCCTCTGTGTGGCAGCCCTGTGCAAGGCAGAAAATTCTCTGGAATATGCGAAAAAGCATCAGGAAATCCTCACCGGCTGGGCCGATTATCTGGTAAGCGTGGGCTGGGATCCGGAAAATCAGCTTTGTACAGACGACTTTGCCGGTCATCTGGCACATAACTGCAATCTGGCGGTCAAAGGAATTTTAGGAATTGCTGCCTGGGCAGAGCTCTTAAGAGGACTGGGAGAAACGGAAAAAGCGGATTCTTATCGGAAAACAGCTCTTTCTCTGGCAGAAACCTGGAAAGAAAAAGCTTTTGACGGCGACCATTACCGCCTGACCTTTGACGGGGAGGGCAGCTGGAGTCTCAAATACAACCTGATCTGGGACAAACTGCTGGATCTTCGCATTTTTGATCCGAAGATCGCGAAGACGGAGGTGGCTTACTATCTGACCCGGATGAATCCCTATGGTATTCCGCTGGATTCCCGCTGTGATTATACGAAGAGTGACTGGGAGATGTGGACGGTCGTGCTGGATGATAACGAGGAATACAGAAAGCAGATCATCCATACCATGTGGAAGGCTCTCTGCAGCCTGGACCGCAGAGCTCCGTTCCCGGACTGGTATCACACGGAAACGCCAAAAGCAGAAGGCTTCCAGAACCGTACCGTTCAGGGGGGACTTTTCATTCTCCTGTTGAACTGGTAAAAAAAGATAAGTGTTTTTTCTGACCTCCCGGACGGAGTTTTCCGCAACCGGGAGGTTTCTTTTTATATAAATTTTATGGCCTTTACAGACTCTCTTTATTGTATTTTCTGGCGTTGGGGCTATAATAGTTGAAAAAGAAACAGTTTCAGATGAAACTGAACCTTACAGGAGGAAAAATCTATGGAAGTGAAAAAACCAAACAAATCATTGCTTTTCTATGCTTTTGTAGTGATGATCATTCTGATTCTTCTCAATGCCCTAGTCATTCCTAAAATTTCAGAGAGAAGCGTCACAGAAACTACCTACGATGAGTTCCTGGCTCTTCTGGATGCCAAGTATGTCAAGCAGGTAGAAATTGATAACAGTTCTGAGGTTATCTATTATGAGGCCTCTAAGGACGGCATGACCCGGATCTGCAAGACCGGTCTTATGAACGACCCGGATCTGGTCAATCGTCTGCAGGCAGCAGGCACAAAATTCGGAAATGTGATTCCCACCACTCAGTCGCCGCTGATTACGTTCCTGGTAGGCTGGATCCTCCCCATCGCGATCTTCGTTGTCCTGGGTCAGTGGCTCAGCAAACGGATGATGAAGAGCATGGGCGGACCGGGAGCCATGTCTTTCGGAAAGAGCAATGCAAAGATCTATGTAAAATCTTCCACAGGTATCAAATATTCAGATGTAGCAGGTGAGGATGAGGCGAAGGAGCTTCTGCAGGAGATCGTAGATTTCCTTCACAATCCCGAGAAATACCGTGAGATCGGTGCCGAGATGCCTAAAGGAGCCCTTCTTGTAGGCCCTCCGGGAACAGGTAAAACCCTTCTTGCAAAAGCTGTAGCCGGTGAGGCGGAGGTTCCCTTCTTCTCCATTTCCGGTTCTGAATTCGTAGAGATGTTCGTTGGTATGGGCGCCGCCAAGGTTCGTGATCTTTTTAAACAGGCCCAGGAAAAAGCGCCCTGTATCGTATTCATCGATGAGATCGATACCATCGGTAAAAAGCGTGACGGCCAGATCGGCGGAAACGACGAGCGTGAGCAGACCCTGAACCAGCTGCTGACCGAGATGGATGGTTTCGACGGTTCCAAGGGCGTTGTTATTCTGGCAGCCACCAACCGTCCGGATTCCCTTGACCCGGCTCTTCTTCGTCCGGGCCGTTTCGACCGCCGGATTCCAGTAGAGCTTCCGGACCTCAAGGGCCGTGAGGAGATTCTGAAGGTTCATGCGAAAAAGATCAAGATCGCAGATAACGTAAACTTCTACAACATTGCAAAAGCTGCCTCCGGAGCCTCCGGAGCAGAGCTTGCAAACATCGTCAACGAGGCAGCGCTTCGTGCAGTCCGTGACGGCAGACGTTTTGCCACTCAGGCAGACCTTGAGGAGAGTATCGAGGTTGTCATCGCCGGCTATCAGAAAAAAGACCGCGTCCTTTCCGAGAAAGAGAAACTCATCGTTTCCTATCATGAGATCGGACATGCCCTCGTGGCAGCCAAACAGACCGAATCTGCACCGGTTCACAAGATCACGATTATTCCCCGTACTTCCGGAGCTCTGGGCTACACCATGCAGGTGGAAGACGGTGAGCATTATCTGATGACGAAGGAAGAGCTGGAGAACAAGATCGCTACTCTTACCGGCGGCCGTGCAGCTGAGGAGCTGATTTTCCACAGCATCACGACAGGAGCCTCCAACGATATCGAGCAGGCCACGAAGCTTGCCAGAGGCATGATCACCCGCTACGGTATGAGCGATGACTTTGATATGGTAGCCATGGAGCAGATGAGCAACCAGTATCTGGGCGGCGACAGCTCCCTGACCTGTTCCTTTGAGACCCAGACCCTCATCGACAAGAAGGTTGTGGATCTGGTGCGCCGGGAGCATCAGAAAGCCTACAAGATTCTGGAGGACAACATCGGCAAGCTTCACGAGCTGGCCAAATATCTGTACGATCATGAGACCATCACCGGAGAAGAGTTTATGAAGATTCTCAACAGCGCTCCGGCAGAACTTCCGGAACAGGAACAGTAAAAAGGAGATAAGATGCTGAAAGCAGCGGAGTTTTTTGTGGGCGGACAGCAGCTTGTCCGACTGAATGAAAAAGTGATCGGCGAGGTGTCGAGGGATCACGGGATCAACGCCACGGAGCTGAGTATCCTTCTTTTCCTCGCCGGAAATCCGGATCTGAATACGGCAAAAGATATCGTGGAGAGCCGGCTTATGACAAAATCATCGGTTTCCCGGGCTGTGGATTCCCTGGTGCGCCAGGGCTATATCCACACCCGGGAGGATGATTCTGACCGGCGGATCACCCACCTGGTCCTGGAGGAAAAGGCTTCCCCGGTCATCGAGCTGGGAGTTCAGGCCCAGCAGGAAATGCTCTGCTTTCTCTGCCAGGGCATTTCCGAAGCCGAGCTGGAGAATTTCTGCCGCATCCACACCCGGATCCGGGAAAATGCCCGGGAAGCCATGAAGGTTTATGGAACAAAAAATGAAAAGTTGTGAAAAAGACGCTGCGAAAGCAGCGTTTTTTCGTGTGATAAAAAGACAACAAAAAAGCCCTGGAACCAATTCCAGGGCATAAGAAAAGCGCGAGACGGGACTCGAACCCGCGGCCTCGACCTTGGCAAGGTCGCGCTCCACCAACTGAGCCACTCGCGCATTTGTTTTTGAGACGTTTTCGCTTTCTTTAAGTTGTTGTCTCAAGCACAGGTCATATATTACAATATAATTTCCGTTTTGTCAACAGGTAAAATGAAAAAAATTGAAAAAATTTTTAAAGTGAGATATAATGGGCCTCGACGATGTGGAAAGCCCCGTGAAAACGGGGGCAAAAGCGAGAAAGGATTCATTTAACGATTTATGAAAACATTACTGATTGCGATCAATGCGAAATACATTCATTCCAATCTGGCGGTTTATAGCCTTAAGGCCAGCGCCGGCCAGTGGAAGGATGAGGTGGAGATTGCAGAATATACGATCAATCATTTGCGAGAAGATATTCTGGCGGATATTTACAGGAGGAAACCGGATGTGGCGGCCATTTCCTGCTACATCTGGAACATGGAATACGTCCAGTCTCTTTTGAAGGACTTAAAAAAGGTCCTGCCGGAGGTCGATATCTGGCTGGGAGGCCCGGAGGTTTCTTACGACTGCGAGGAGGTCCTTGTCCGGGAACCCAGCGTGCGGGGAATCATGGCCGGAGAAGGGGAGACCACCTTCCGGGAACTTCTGGGCTGGTATCACGGGGAGGGCAGTCTTGCTGAGATTAAGGGACTGGTCTACCGGGATGAGGCGGGAAAGTTCTGCCGCACCGGCGTGCGGGAGTATGAAAAGCTTGATGAACTGCCTTTTGTCTACGGAGACATGACAAAATTTCAGAACCGGATCATATATTATGAAAGCAGTAGAGGCTGCCCTTTTTCCTGCAGCTACTGTCTTTCCTCGATTGACAAACGGGTGCGCTTCCGGAGCCTGCCTCTGGTGAAAAAAGAGCTGGCCTTTTTCCTGGAGCAGAAGGTTCCCCAGGTGAAATTTGTGGACCGGACCTTCAATGTGAACCATGCCCGGACCAAGGAGCTTCTCCGTTTCATAAAGGAGAACGACAACGGTATCACGAACTTCCATTTCGAGATCTCGGCGGATCTTCTGGATGATGAGGAGATCGGGCTTCTGAACAGCCTCAGGCCGGGTCTCGTGCAGCTGGAGATCGGCGTCCAGTCCACCGACGGGCAGGTGCTGACGGCCATTCACCGGGCGGTGGATTTTGATGTGATCGTCGATAAGGTGAGACGGATCCAGAAGGGCAGAAACGTGCATCAGCATCTGGATCTCATCGCCGGCCTTCCCTATGGCACGCTGAAAGAGTTCCGGAGCTCCTTTAACGATGTCTACAGCTTACGGCCCCAGCAGTTCCAGCTGGGCTTTCTGAAGGTCTTAAAGGGCTCGGAGATGGGCAGAAGAGCCGAGGAGTTTGGCGTGGTGAGGACGGACCGGCCTCCCTACGAGGTCCTTTCTACCGACTGGCTGAGCTACGGCGAGGTGCTGAAGATCAAAGGCATCGAGGAGATGGTGGAGGTCTATTACAACAGCTGGCAGTTTGCTCGGACTGTGGAGCTTCTGACGGAGGAGTTCGAGGACTATTTCGGGCTCTATGAGGCGCTGGCGGACTTTTATGAGGAGCAGGGCTACAATGGACGGAGCCATTCGAGGATGGAGCGGCTTCTGATCCTCCGGGAATTTGCCCTTTCGCTTAATCCGGCCCGGCAGTCCGCCTTCGACCAGGCCCTTCTCATGGACCTTTACGCCCGGGAGAAGAGCAAGAGCCGGCCGGCTTTCGCTCCGGATCTTTCCGGCCGGAAGAACGAGATCTACGAATTTTACAAAAAAGAAGCCGGGGAGCATCAGTATCTCACCGGCGATACCTACGAAGCCATGAACGCCCGGCAGCTTCTGAACCAGACCCACCTGGAGATCCTTTCCGAGGAGACGGAAAAATGGTATCTTTTCGATTATCAGAAGCGGGACCCGCTGACCGGGGACGCCAGAATCATTCAAATACAGAACATCTAAAGAGATAAGGAGACGAAAATGACAGATGAAATCATAGCCCTGGACCTTGAGACCACAGGCCTGAATCCCCGTACCGACTCCATTCTGGAGATTGGCGCGGTCCGGATCAAAAATGGCCGGGTGCAGGACACCTATGCGGCTTTTATCAATATCGGAAAAAAGATCCCGGAATTTATCGTAGGGCTCACCGGCATCACGGACGAGATGGCGGCGGGGGGCCTTTCCCTTCCGGAGGCCCTGGAAGGCTTCCTTGATTTTGCCAGGGAGACGCCGGTTCTGGGCCACAACATTACCTTTGATTACAGTTTCCTGAAGCAGAATTTTGCAAACCTCGGCCAGAATTTTGACCGGGAGGGCATAGATACTCTGGCCATCGCGAAAAAGTTCCTGCCGGAGCTTCCGAGCCGCTCCCTGGAGGCCCTCTGCCTTCACTATGGCATCGGTCAGGAGAAGAAACACCGGGCCTATGAGGATGCGGTTTCGGCCTACCGCCTGTACGAGTGTCTGGGCCGGGAATTCCAGAGTGTGAGCCCCGCAGCCTTTGACCCGAAGCCCCTGTTTTATCAGGTAAAGAAGGAAAGCCCCATCACGATTTCACAAAAACGGTACTTGAATGATTTGATAAAATATCATAGAATAGAGACGGACGCTGTCCCTGAGAAACTGACCAAAAGCGAGGCGTCCCGGATGATCGATAACATTATTTCCCGGTACGGAAAAATCAAGAGGTGAAAACTATGATGAATTTTAACAATAAAAAAACACAGAAAACCATTGCAGCAGTGATCTGCGTTCTTCTGGTGATCGCTATGATTCTGCCCATGGTTTTGAGTTATCTGGAGTAAGTCGGCAAGAGGAGTGACTGAATGAAAAAAAGTAAGAAAGCAGGCCTGATCCTGACCGTCGGCGCGGCTCTTTTTCTGGCAGCAGGAGCCCCGGCCCTGGCGGATGAGACAGACACCATCAGCAAGAATGTCTACATCGGAGGCGTGAACGTTTCCGGGATGACGGAGGAGCAGGCGACAAAAGCAGTAGAAGAGAAGCTGGGAAAAGGAACCGGCGGAAATTATACCGTAAAAATCGGAGATGAGACCACCACTGCCACGGCGGAGAATTTCGGTATGGAGTGGACCAACCGCGAGGTGGTTCATGAGGCCATGGAAGTAGCCAAGGGCGGCAACCTCATCAAACAGTACAAAGACAAAAAAGATCTGCAGGTGGAACCGAAAAACTTTGAAGTGGCCTACGCTCCCAACGAGCAGGCTGTGAAAACCTATGTGGAGAAGCTTGCGGAAGAATATAACAGAGATGCAGAGGAAGGCGATATCACCTTTGCCAACGGTTATCCGGAAGTGACCGGCGGAGAGACCGGCATCGCCGTCAACGTGGACCAGTCGGTTTCCTCCATCATGAAAGCGCTGGAGGGCGACGGTACGGAGCTCACAGTCGTGGCGGAGGTTCAGAAGCCTTCGGTGACAAAAGAAGAACTGAGCCAGGTAAAAGATGTGCTGGGAACGGCCACCACCTACTATGGTTCTTCCTATGAGAGAAATACAAACGTGGAAGTGGGAGCATCCAAGATCAACGGCACTCTCATTATGCCGGGAGAGACTTTCTCCGTGACGGCGGCGGTAACGCCTTTCAATGCGGACAACGGTTATTATCCGGCGCCCTCCTACGAGAGCGGCCAGGTGGTGGACACCTACGGCGGCGGTATCTGTCAGGTTTCCACGACCCTCTATAACGCGGTGCTGAAAGCGGAACTCCAGGTGGATGAGCGTCACAACCATACGATGCTGGTTTCCTATGTGGATCCTTCCAAGGACGCAGCCATTGCGGAAGGTCTGATGGATTTCATTTTTACCAATAATACCGATGCGCCGATCTATATTTACGGCGTGGGGTATCAGGGAACGCTGAACTTCACGATTTACGGTCATGAAACGAGAGATCCGAACCGTTCCATTTCTTTCAGAAGTGAGACTTTAAGCCAGACCGATGCCAGCACAAACGTCAAGCTGGTGGCAAAGTCTGACCAGAACATCGGTTATCTTAATCAGACCCAGAGCGCGCATCAGGGACTGGAAGCGGTACTCTGGAAGGATATCGTCAATGCGGACGGCACCACCGATACGGTTCAGGTCAATTCCAGCAGCTATCAGGCGTCACCGGCCATCTACGAGGTAGGTATTGTTTCACCCAATACCCAGGCTTCAGCGGCGATCCAGACTGCCATCGCCAACAACGATCTGGCGACGGTTCAGGCAATCATCAACGGAAGCTACGGTTCCACGAGCACAGCTCAGACAGAAGCGCCTGAGACCAGCGCTCCCGAAACGAATGCACCGACAACCGATACGCCGGAAACCAGCGCGCCTGAGACGAATGCTCCCGAAACGGACGCACCGACAACGGACGCACCGACAACGGACGCACCTGTCCAGGATCCGTCAGGAGACATGGATGATAATATACCTGCGGATTCAGGCGAAGTAACGGTTATCGGGTAAACATAAGGGCGCCGTATGACAGCGAAAGCGTACGGTGCCCTTTCTGTATATAAAGGAGGATGAAGATTTGCATACCATGGTGACAGACGGCAGTTCCCGTCTCAAACCGGGCATGGAACTGGTGCTGACCAGATGGATTGCCCTTTCGGGAACGGCGAAGCTGGCCGAAGAGAAGGAAGCGGAGCTTCTGAAACGCTTTCCGGAGACTTTGGTGCGGGAAGCCCGGCATTTTTCCGAGCTGGAAAACACGGAAGAGACGCTGAAGCTTGCCAAAGAGGTGGGAACAGATCCGAAGACCGGCGAGGATGAGAATGAATATTACCCCCTGGGGGAGGGCGGCATCTTAAAAGCCCTCTGGGAGATCGCGGACCGCGCAGGCCTGGGCTTAAGCGCGGAGCTTCGCAAACTTCCGATCCGCCAGGAAACCATAGAGATCACGGAACTTTTTGACATTGATCCCTACCGGATGGACTCGAAAGGAGCCGTACTCATCGGCACCTTCCACGGCATGGAGCTCACGGAAAGACTGAACCGGGCCGGAATCCCGGCGGCAGTGATCGGAAGAGTCAGCAAAGGGCCGGAGCGGATCCTCTACAATCAGGAAATCAAGCGATACATCGAAAAATCAGTAAAAAAGGAGAAAGAAGCATGAGAGAAGCAATTTTAACATTTCTGGAAAAAAACAGCCGGATCGATCTTCAGGAATTGGCAGTGATCCTGGGCACCGACGAGGCCACTGTGGCCAATGAGATCGCAAAAATGGAGCAGGAGCACATCATCTGCGGCTATCATACCCTGATCGACTGGGACAAAACCTCAGCAGACAAGGTGACGGCTCTTATCGAGGTGCGGGTGACTCCCCAGAGAGGCCAGGGCTTTGATTCCATCGCGGAGCGGATCTACAATTATCCGGAAGTCCGTTCCGTCTATCTGATCTCCGGCGCTTACGACCTGATGGTGATCCTCGAAGGAAAAACCCTGAAAGAGGTTTCCGGCTTCGTGTCAGACAAGCTTTCCACGCTGGATTCTGTCTTAAGCACAGCGACCCACTTTATTCTGAAAAAATACAAAGACCACGGAACGATCTTTGAGAGAAAAACAAGAGATGAAAGGATGCCTGTGACCTTATGAGAGACCCTCTGACAAAAAAAGTGGTGGATATCGCACCCTCCGGAATCCGGAAATTTTTTGATATTGTAAGCGAGATGGATAACGTGATCTCCCTCGGTGTGGGCGAACCGGACTTTGACACGCCCTGGCACATCCGTGACGAGGGTATCTACAGCCTGGAAAAAGGCCGGACCTTCTACACCTCCAATGCGGGCTTAAAGGAGCTCCGGGAGGAGATCTGCAAATACCTCAAACGGCGTTTTGCGCTGGATTATGACCCGATTACCGAGACACTGATTACGGTGGGCGGCAGTGAGGCCATCGACCTTGCGATGCGCGTCATGCTGGATCCCGGCGATGAGGTGCTGATCCCGGAGCCCTGTTATGTTTCCTATGTTCCCTGCTGTATTCTGGCTGGCGGAAAGCCCCATGTCATTGAGCTTCAGGCGAAAAATGAGTTCCGTCTGACGAAAGAAGAGCTCCTGGAACATATCACGGAAAAGACGAAGATTCTCGTCCTTCCTTTCCCGAACAACCCCACTGGCGCCATCATGAGCCGGGAGGATCTTAAGGCTATCGCGGAAGTGGTGGAGGAAAAAGACCTCTTTGTGCTCTCTGATGAGATTTACGCAGAGCTCACCTACGGCGGAAACCATGTTTCCTTCGCTTCCCTGCCGGGCATGAAGGAGCGTACCATTATGATCAACGGTTTTTCCAAGTCCCATGCTATGACAGGCTGGCGTCTGGGCTATGCCTGCGGACCGGCACCCATCATCAAGCAGATGACAAAAGTTCATCAGTTTGCGATCATGTGCGCTCCCACCAACAGCCAGTATGCGGCTGTGGAGGCTCTCCGGAACGGCGATGCCGATGTGGAAGAGATGCGTCAGGCTTACAATGGCCGCCGCCGCTATCTCCTTCATGCCTTTGAGGAGATGGGTCTGCCCTGCTTTGAGCCGAAGGGCGCGTTCTATGTGTTCCCCTCTATCCAGAAATTCGGCCTCTCCTCAGATGAGTTTGCCGAGCGGCTTCTTAGGGAAGAACGGCTGGCTGTGGTGCCCGGAACGGCTTTTGGAGAGTGTGGAGAAGGATTTTTAAGAATTTCCTACGCCTATTCTCTGGAGGACCTCAAGAAGGCTCTGGAGCGCCTGAAACACTTCATCAGGAAACTGGAGGCGGAAAAATAAAATGGCAAACTTAAATATTGTACTTCTGGAGCCGGAAATTCCCTCCAATACGGGAAATATCGGCCGTACCTGCGTGGCCACGGGCACGAGACTTCACCTCATCGAACCCCTGGGCTTTCGCCTCACTGAGAAGGACCTCCGGCGGGCCGGCATGGACTACTGGAAGGACCTCGATGTGACCACCTACATCAACTATGAGGATTTCCTGGAGAAAAACCCCGGAGCCAAGATCTATATGGCCACCACGAAAGGCCCCCAGGTCTACACCGACGTCTCCTACGAGCCGGACTGCTATATCATGTTCGGAAAAGAGAGCGCCGGCATCCCGGAGGAAATCCTCCTGGAAAATCAGGAGCGGGCCGTGCGGATCCCCATGATCGGCGACATCCGCTCCCTGAACCTGGCCAACTCCGTGGCCATCGTCCTCTACGAGGCCCTCAGGCAGAATAATTTCGACCACATGCGCCTGGACGGGCATTTGACGAAATACGACTGGAAATAAAAAAACGGCAGAAAACAGACGGTTAAAAATCTGTTTTCTGCCGTTTTTTATTTTCCTGCGCTCTGCAGTGTGAAGGTAAACTCGGTGCCTACTCCTTCGGTGCTCACAACGTTGATATTTTCGCCGTGGGCCTGGATGATCTCTTTTACGATGGCAAGGCCGAGGCCTGTGCCTTTCTTGTCTTTTCCGCGGGAGAGGTCCGTCTTATAGAAACGTTCCCAGATCTTCGGGAGGGAGTCCTGGGGGATTCCAAGGCCGGTGTCCTTGACAGAGACGAAGATTTTTTCTCGTTTCTGCAGGGTCTCAATGTAGATCACGGAATCGTCTCTGCTGAATTTCACCGCGTTGTCGATGAGGTTATAGAGCACTTGCTGGATTTTTTCCATATCCGCGTGGACCGGAAGGCTCGCCTCGTCGAAAAGCAGGGAAAAACGGATGCCGCGTTCATTGCAGCGGCCCTCGAAAGTTTCCAGCGTCCTGCGGATGACTTCGTTGATGTCAAAATCGCTCATCTCCATGAGATAGCCGTTATCGTCGAAGGTGTTCAGAGTCAGAAGACCTTTCGTGAGTTTTTCCAGGCGTTCCGTCTCCGAGAGGACGATATGGAGGTACCGATCCTGGATTTCCACAGGAATCGTTCCGTCGAGAATCGCCTCCACATAGCCTTTGATGGAGGTCAGGGGCGAGCGGAAATCGTGGGAAATGTTGGAGATAAATTTTCTCTGGGATTCTCCACCCTTTCCGGCCCGGCCGGCCAGATACTGGAGGCTGGCTCCGATGTATTCGAGCTCGTCAGTGGGCTCTTTGATGAAGGTATAATCGAGGTTTCCGGCGGCATATTTTCCGGCAGCGTAGACGAGCCGGTCTAAGGGGCGGCTGATGAGACGCCAGAAGCCGAAGACCAGAATCAGGGAGAGGCCTAAAATCACCAGAAGCGTGAAATAGGAAATATTCAGGACGGAATTGCACTCCCGCTCGATCTTCGAGAGATAGCAGTGAATGACGATGTAGCCTTTCACGGCATCGCCGGAGGTGACAGGGCTGACCACACTCAAAACGTCTTTGGAATAATAGTCGAAAAAGGTCCCAATCTGATAGTAGCTCCCCGTAAATTCTCCGGGATCCATCTCCGGAAGTTTCTCCGAGTCCTCGCTCTCCTCAAAAGGAAGAGAGGTGTTGATGAGGATATTTCCGCTGGTGTCCATGAGCCAGATGGTGGAATTCTGATAAGCTGCCGCGGCGGAAAGGAAGTTGTAGAGATCCTTCCGGGAGCTTGAGGATTTCGTGTAGGACTGGATCAGGGAGGCGGAGGCGATGCGGCTGGCATCCTGATAAAGGCTGTCCGCCACCTTTTTTGTCTCATATTTTCTCGTGAGAGACATCGTAAAGGTGGAGACAGCGATGAAGCTTAAGAGGGCAAACAGGCCGTAAAGGACTGCAAATTTCACGCGGAGGCGTTTTTTCATGGATGTTTCACCTCAAATTTGTAGCCGATGCCCCAGACAGTGGAGATGGCCCAGTCCTCGTGGTCTTTGATTTTTTCACGGAGGCGCTTGATGTGAACGTCCACCGTCCGGGTATCGCCCATGTACTCATAGCCCCAGATGTGATCCAGCAGCTGCTCCCGGGTGAAAACCTGATTGGGAGAGGCTGCGAGGAAATAGAGAAGCTCCAGCTCCTTTGGAGGCATATCCACGGTCTTGCCGCGGTAGATCACGGAATAGTTGGTCTGGTTGACGATGAGATCCGGGTACTCCACGATCTTTCCTTTCGGTTTGTCCGCGCCGTTTTTGTCCGGCTGGAAACGGCGGAGCACCGCCTTGACCCGGGCTACCAGCTCCTTGGAATCAAAGGGTTTGATCATATAATCGTCCGCACCCAGCTCCAGTCCCAGGACCTTGTCGAAAATCTCGCCCTTGGCGGAAAGCATGATGATGGGGACGTTGGAGCGCTGGCGGATTTCCCGACAGACCTGGTAGCCGTCCATGCCGGGAAGCATCAGGTCGAGAAGGATCAGGTTCGGGGCGAAGGAGTCGAAGCTCCGAAGAGCCGCCTCGCCGTCGCCAACGATCCGGGTGTCGAAACATTCTTTGGTGAGATAGAGGGAGATGAGCTCTGCGATATTGCTGTCATCGTCCACAATCATGATTTTCTGTTTTGCTGCCATTTTCCTGCACCTCGCTTTACTTCTTGAAGGTTACGATGGTAACGCCTGCGTCTCCCTCGCCAAACTCGCCCAGATGGTACTCATCCACGATCTTGCAGCGGCGGAGATAGTTGTGTACGGCTTTCCGGAGGGCACCGGTGCCTTTTCCGTGAACGATCCGCACGGAGGGAAGGTGGGCAATGTAGGCGTCGTCCAGATACTTATCCAGCTCGGAAATCGCCTCGTCGGAGGTTTTTCCCAGAAGGTTCAGCTCGATGCCGACGGAAGAAGACTTTGCCATCTTGATTTTTCCGCTTCCTGTGCGGTTGAAGTTGGGAGCGGTGATCACAGGCTCGTCGATGGGCTCGATATCCCGCAGGTTGACCTGGGAGCGGAGGATACCCATCTGTACGAAAAGGTTTCCTTTGGCATCCGGCAGGGTGCTGACGGTTCCTTTGAGATTCAGGCTTAAGACCTTCACACTGTCACCCACGCGGAGCGCTTTGGGATCGACGGCCTTTTTGACTTTGGCCGGGGTCTTTTTCGCCATATTTTTCTCGGCGGCGTTCATTTTTTCACGGAGACGGGTACGCTCGCGTTCCATATCGCTGATGGAGACGCCGGCGGCCTTGCCGTATTTGTTGAAATTCTTGATCGTCTCGTCTGCGTATTCCTTGGCTTCCCGGAGGATGGTGTGGGCCTTCTCGTTGGCCTCGGCCAGAATCCGCTCTTTGGCGGAATCGAGGCGCTCCTGTTTCTTCTCCAGCTGAGCCTTGAGTGAAGCGGCCTCTGCCTTGTAGCGGGCCAGCTCTTCCTGCTCTTTTTCGATGGTGATGCGGCTGTGCTCCAGGTCGCTTAAGAGATCCTCGAAGCTCTCATCCTGCTCGCTGATACGGCTCCTGGCGTCCTCGATGATGTGTTCCGGAAGGCCGAGCTTGCCGGAAATCGCGAAGGCGTTACTTTTTCCGGGAACGCCGATCAGGAGGCGGTAGGTGGGACGAAGGGTCTCCACGCTGAACTCGCAGCAGCCGTTTTCTACACCGGGAGTCGTGAGGGCGAAGACCTTCAGCTCGCTGTAATGGGTCGTGGCCATCGTGCAGGTGCCGCGGCTGTGAAGCTCGTTCAAGATGGCGATGGCGAGGGCTGCTCCCTCTGTCGGGTCCGTACCTGCACCCAGCTCATCGAAGAGCACGAGGGAACGGTCGGTTGCCTCTTTTAAAATAGAAACCGTATGGGTCATATGGGAAGAGAAGGTACTCAAGGACTGCTCGATGCTCTGCTCGTCTCCGATATCGGCGAAAACCTCGTCGAAAACGGAAAGCTCCGAGTGGTCGAAGGCCGGAATGTGAAGACCTGCCTGGCCCATCAGGGTGAAAAGGCCGACAGTTTTCAGGGAAACGGTCTTACCTCCGGTGTTCGGTCCGGTGATGACCAGAAGGCGGAAATCCTTTCCGAGCCAGATATCGATGGGAACCACGCTTTTCTTGTCCAGCAGGGGATGGCGGCCTTTTTTGATGTTGATGTGGCCTTTTTCATTGAAGATCGGCTCGGTTCCGTTGTAGGATTTGCTGAGCATGGCCCGGGCAAAAATGAAATCCAGCTGGGTCAGGATCCGGAAGTTATCGGCGATGTTTTCATTTTCCGCAGCGGCCATATTGCTGAGTTCGGCAAGAACCGCCTCGATGGCTTTCTGCTCCTGAAGCTCCAGTTCGCGAAGCTCATTATTGAGTTTTACGATGGCCATGGGCTCGATGAAAAGGGTGGAACCTGTGGAAGACTGGTCGTGGATCATGCCGGGAACCTGTCCCTTGTACTCCGATTTGACAGGAACGCAGTAGCGGCCGTTTCTCATCGTGATTACGGCGTCTTGAAGGTAAGTTCTGGAAGAGCCGTTCACCAGGGAAGCCAGCTGGGTGTGAACCCGGTCGTTGGTCTGGCGGATGGAGCGGCGGATCTTGGCGAGAGCCGGGCTTGCGTCGTCGGCGATCTCATCCTCGGAAAGGATACAGCGGTAGATCTCGTTGTAGAGGTTCGCAAGGGGCTGGAGGCCGTCAAACATATCGTCCAGGGAGTCTTTTTCCCGGTCGGAATTTTCCAGCCGGCCAAAGGATTTTACCCGGGAGGTAGTCTCGAGAAGCTTGGCGATCCGAAGGAGTTCCAGGGCGCTTAGGGAACCGCCGATCTCCAGGCGTTTCAGGGAACCGCGGACGTCCTGAACGCCGGAAAAGGAGATGCTTCCTCTCTGATAAATCCGGCTTAAGGCATCAGAGGTCTGCTTCTGGGCAGCCTCGATCTCGGCAAGGTTGGAAGAGGGCTTTAAGTTCCGGCAGAGCTCTTTTCCGATGGAAGAACCTGCCAGCTCCGTGAGCCGTTCGATGATTTTTGTATATTCCAGTGTGCGTAATGCTTTTTCGTTCATGATAAATCTCCGTTCTTAAAGATACAGCGATCCAGGATTCGCTGCAGGCACGCCCGGAACAGTGGGCGGGGTGCGTTATTCTTTGCCCCTCCATTCTATCCTATATTCCACGGATTGCAAAGAAGAAATTCATAAAATGTTCATATCTTTCTGATAAACTATTTTCCAAAACTGCGCTAACTTTTGACGAAGGAGTTGTAAGGATGTCAGAAGACGAAAAGAAAAAAGATTCTTTTATTCAGGAACAGATCAGAAAAAAGCCTTTTTACCGGAGAAAAAGTTTCCGGCGGACGGTGCGCGGCGTGGCGGTCACCGTGATTTTCGGCGTTTCCGCCGGCGGAACTTTTGCGTTTGTTCAGCCTTTTGCATTGCATTATATGAAGGAAAAGGATAAAATGGTCGTTGTGGGCGGCGAGACAGAGAGCGAAACCGCCGCGACGGAGCGGGAAACGGCAGCGCCTCTTGAGGAGGCGGCGGCCCAGAAACCGGATCTGAATGATTATGAGCAATTTTATACGGAGATGGCGGAGATCGCCGACGAGACGAAGCGCTCCATCGTCACTGTCACCGGCGTCACCAGCGAGCTGGATCTTTTTAACGATGTCAGCGAGAGCCACAGCAGCACGGCGGGTGTTATTATTAGCAAGACGGAAGGGACGCTTCTGATTCTCACGGAGAAAAATACCATTTCCGACGCGGACAGCATCAAAGTGACTTTTGAGGACGGCTCTATTGCGGACGGCTGGCTCCAGGCTTCAGATGAGATCTCGGATCTGGCTGTGGTAAAGGTTTTTTCGAGAGAGCTTGGCGAGATGACGGCGGCCTATGTGGAGGCGGCGGAGTTTGCGGATTCCGGCGAGACGAAGATCGGCGATCCCATCATTGCCCTGAGCGCGGGCTATGTCTCCTTTGGCATGGTGACGGCCCAGCCCTATCTCTATCTCTGCGACGGCAGCTATCAGCGGATCAATACGGATATCATCGGAAAAAACGAGAACGGCGGTATCCTCATGAACCTTGACGGACAGGTCGTGGGCATTCTGGGACCGGATACAAAAAATGCCGATTCTTCCACCTTAAACGGCGTGGGAATCTCCGAGATCGGCGGTCTGGTCAATGCGCTGGCGAGCCGGACGAGCCTGCCTTATTTTGGCATCCTCGGGAAAGACGTGACGGATGCGCTCTCGAAGGAGCTAAATATGCCGAAGGGCGTCATCGTCATGCAGGTGGAGGAAGGTTCCCCTGCCATGGAAAACGGCATTCAGGCCACCGATGTAATTACGTCCCTTGACGGCAGCGAGGTGGAATCCATGCAGGACTATATGGCCATCCTACGGGACAGGAAGCCGGGAGACACCATTTCCGTGAGCCTTTGGCGGAAAGGGAAGAGCGAGTACAAAGAGACAAAGGTAAATATTACACTGGCAAAACGTTGAATATAGAAAGACGAGGAAAAAGAATGAAGTATATTGAAACATTGAGGGAAGGCGAGAAGCTGGGAGATATTTATCTCTGCAAATCCAGACAGTCAGCCCTGACCAAGAGCGGAAAATCCTACGAAAACGTGATCCTGCAGGATAAGACGGGCACGCTGGACGCCAAGATCTGGGATCCGGGTTCACCGGGAATCGGCGATTTTGACGCTCTGGACTATGTCTATGTGGTGGGCGATGTGACGAGCTTCCAGGGTTCCCTGCAGCTTTCCATCAAACGCGCCACCCGGGCGGAGGAGGGAGAGTACGATCCGGCGGATTATCTTCCCATGAGCCGCAAGGACATCGACGAGATGTACGAAGAGCTCCTGAAATATATGAGAAAAGTCAAAAATCCGTACCTTCTGAAGCTGGCGGAGAGCTTTTTCGTGGAAAATGAGGCCTTCATCCGTCTTTTCAAAAAACATTCCGCGGCAAAAAGCGTTCACCACGGCTTTGTAGGCGGCCTTCTGGAGCACACCTTAAGCGTGGTAAAACTCTGCGATTTCTATGCGGACCAATATGATTTCCTGAACAGAGACCTCCTCATCACGGCGGCCATGTTTCATGATATTGGAAAAACCAAGGAACTTTCCGCCTTTCCGGCCAACGATTACACCGACGACGGCCAGCTTCTGGGCCATATCGTGATCGGTGTGGAGCTTGTGGGCCTGGGGATTCGTCGGATTCCGGATTTCCCGAAACGTCTGGCCAGCGAGCTCAAGCACTGCATCGTGGCTCATCACGGCGAGCTGGAATACGGTTCTCCGAAGAAACCGGCTCTCGCAGAGGCAGCAGCCCTGAACTTTGCGGACAACACGGACGCGCGGATGGAGACCTTCCGCGAGATTCTGACGGGCTCCGCTACTACCGACGAGTGGCTGGGCTATAACCGCTTTGTAGACTCCAACGTGAGGAGGACCACAGAATTTTGAAAAAAGATGATCTGATCGAAGTTACCATAGAAGATCTCAGCGAAGAAGGCACCGGCATCGGAAAATTTGAAGGAATGACCTTCTTTATCAAGGACGCGGTCATCGGCGACCGGGTTCGGGCCAAGATCATGAAACTGAAAAAGACCTACGGTTTCGCCCGTCTCATGGAGGTGTTGACCCCCTCCCCTGACCGGGTGGAGCCCCTCTGCCCGGTGGCCCGCCAGTGCGGTGGCTGCCAGATCCAGGCCATGAGCTACGAGGCCCAGCTGGCCTTCAAGACCAGAAAAGTCGAGAACAACCTCAAACGGATCGGCAAATTTGAGGAGATCCCCATGGAGTCCATCATCGGCATGGAGGATCCTTTTCATTATCGGAACAAGGCCCAGTTCCCCTTTGGAAAAAACCGGGACGGGAAAATCATCACCGGCTTTTACGCCGGTCGGACCCACAGCATCATCGAGAATACGAGCTGCCATCTGGGAAAAGAAGTCAACGAGGAGATTCTGGAAAAAATCCTCGCCTGGATGAACGCTTTCCATGTGGAACCCTACAATGAAGCCACCGGAAAAGGCCTCATGCGCCACAGCCTGATCCGCTGCGGTTTCCGTACCGGGGAGATCATGGTCTGTCTCGTCATCAACGGCCGGAAAATCCCGGGAGAGGAGGCTCTTGTGGATTCTCTGAAAATCATTCCGGGCATGACCAGCATTTCCCTCAATGTAAATAAGGAAAAGACAAACGTGATCCTCGGAAGAGAAGTCATCAATCTCTGGGGCCGCCCCTACATCGAGGACTATATCGGAGAGGTCAAATACCAGATCTCCCCGTTATCCTTTTTCCAGGTGAACCCGGTCCAGACCGAGCGTCTTTACGGAAAAGCCCTGGAATACGCCGGCCTTACCGGCGAGGAGACGGTCTGGGACCTCTACTGCGGTATCGGCACGATCTCCCTCTTCTTGGCCCGGAAAGCCAGAAAAGTCTACGGCGTGGAGATCATCCCCGACGCCATCGAAGACGCCCGTCGAAATGCCTCCTTAAACGGCTTTACCAACACCGAGTTCTACGTCGGCAAAGCCGAAGAAGTCCTCCCTGAAAAATACGAAAAAGAAGGCGTCCACGCCGATGTCATCGTCGTCGACCCACCCCGCAAAGGCTGCGACGAAACCCTCCTTTCTACCATGGTCAAAATGCAGCCTGAGAGGATCGTTTACGTCAGCTGCGACAGCGCGACGCTGGCGAGGGATCTGAGGTATTTGTGCGATAACGGGTATGAACTCAAGAGAGTCTGCCCAGCGGATATGTTTCCGCAGACGGTGCATGTGGAGACGGTTGTTCTTTTGTCCCAACAAAAACCAGATGACACGATAGAGATCGACTTAGACTTAGATGAGCTGGATGCAACCAGTGCAGAGACGAAAGCGACCTATCAGGAAATCAAAGATTATGTGCTGAAAGAATTTGGCTTGAAGGTTTCAAATTTATATATTTCTCAAATCAAAAGGAAATGTGGAATTGAAGTAGGAGAGAACTATAATCTGCCAAAGACAGAAAATCCAAAAGTGCCACAGTGTCCGAAAGAGAAAGAAGATGCTATCAAGGCTGCCCTGAAATATTTTGCGATGATTTAAGGATATCGCTGATTTCAAGGAGGAATAACACATGAAAAGCACATTTGAAAAAATGGGTGGAACCTACACACTGGGAGCAGACGGAATTTACTATCCGAATCTTGTCAGTACAGATGAAGAACCGTATTATGGAAAATATGGAATAATGCGGAAAACGTATCTGAAAGAGCATTGTCCGGCAATGTATTCACTGTATATGTTGGAAGACAGACTGGTGGAACATCTGAATCTTGTGGATGATGAAGCGCAGGAGAGAATGGAAGTTCTGGTGCATCAGATGATGGAGAGGCAGGGCATTACGGAAGAAATGAAAGCTCGTGACCAGATGGAATGGGTTAGGGCGGTAAATGGTATTCGTAATATGGCAGAAGAGATTGTGTTAAAAGAATTGATTTACAGGTAAATAAAGAGCTGAACAGGTAGGAAGAAAACTCCTATTTGTTCAGCTTCTGCATTTGTAAGGGTTCAAAGAAGAATCAAATTACAATTCCATATTAGGTGACCATTTCTAAGTTCCGGAAGGTTGTTTTTTTCTGCCATGGTTATAAGTTACACAGATTTAATTACTTCATAGTATGGCTTAAAAAATATCCGAATATAACTTCACAGAAATAATTATAATGGGGAGATTATTTGATATATTTGTGCTAATATTCTGCAATTCTACTGCTAGTCGATTGATTTATGCGTACTCCCATTATAATATGTGTGCAGGAGGTGGATGTATGTATCAAATTAGTAATGAAAAATTCGGTTTATTTGTAACCGAATTAAGAAAGAAAAAGAATTTAACTCAAAAGGATTTGGCTGAAAAATTATATGTATCAGATAAAACGGTCAGCAAATGGGAACGTGGTCTTAGTATGCCTAATGTCGTATTACTCATACCAATAGCTGATATATTAGATGTTACCGTTACAGAATTGTTACGTGGAGAAAAAATAGATACACAGAAAAATATTGATACAAAAGAAGTCGAGGAATTGGTAGTAGGCTCTCTCGATATGGCTGTTAGGAATTCTATTCATCAACATAGAAAAAACTGGATATTAGCATATTTGCTATGCTTTTTAATATCTATTACAGAAATTATTATGTTAGTCGTATCTGGGAATTCAATAGCTGAGATGAAAGATGATATATTGCTGGTTACAGGGTTAATGCTTTTATTTGGTGCATGGTTTTGTTTCTTTGCCAAAGACATATTACCAACATATTATGATGCAAACAAGATAAATTATGTTTCACAAGGAATTTTTAGAATACATCTAGTTGGTTTATCCTTTAACAACGGAAATTGGATGTACATCTGTACAACTTTAAAAATTTGGACACTTGCAACGGTTGTTCTATATCCTCTTGCAGGTATTATAATAATCAATTGTCTCAATATAGCTTTATGGGATATTTTAAGTAAAATTTTCTTAATTATGATATTAGGTGGTATGGTAGTTTCGATTTACATTATCGGGAAAAAATACGAATAATTAAATTACCTGTTATCGTTGTGGATATTACTAATTTACAACATTCTTCATGGGAAATAAGAAATGATGCAGAAGAGATTGTGTTAAGCGAATTAGCATACATTTAGAACGTGGAAAGCTCCTTCGGGAGCTTTTTTCTGGTTTTTGCTGGGTATCAAGAAAGTATATAGAAAATGCATTAATCATATGGTATGATTTGAACAGAAGATAGAATCTTAGGAAGCAAGAAGATTTTTGAGGAATGTAACTTAGAAGTTATAGAATTAAGTTAATCGTGCCATATGGCTTGATTATAAACGCAAAGATAAAAACGCAACGTACATCTTTGATGTGCCAGAGCCGGTAGGTAGCCCGGCCGTCCTATATAAATAGGGTAAGTAACCTGCCCCTCCGGGTTGTCCATTCTTTGTTCAATCAATTTTAGGAGGGATTCTTATGGACAAAGTAAATGGAAAGCTGACAGTATTTTTTGAAGAGCCGTTTTGGGTGGGAATCTTTGAACGCATCGAAGATGGTAAACTATCTGTGGCAAAGGTAACATTTGGTGCAGAGCCAAAAGATTATGAAGTACAGGAATATATTCAAAAGTGCTATTTCAGTTTGAAATTCAGTTCGGTTGTTGAAACTGTTGTAAAGGATATCAAAAGAAATCCGAAACGGATGCAGCGGGAAGTAAAGAAGCAGATGCTGGAAATAGGCATTGGTACAAAATCGCAACAGGCGTTGAAATTACAGCAGGAACAGAACAAGCAGGAACGCAAAGAGAAAAGACGCAAGAAAAAAGAGGCAGAAGAGCAGCGAATGTTTGAACTGAAACAGCGAAAGAAAAGAGAAAAGCATAAGGGACATTAAAGTCCCTTGGCCTTTTACTCAAATCGAAAAGTGTTGAATAAAGCTTTCGGGAGGTGTTTCTATGAAGAAAAAAGTACTTGCAATTATGTTAGTCGCCATGTCAATCATGTTGATTTCAGCGTGCGGAAAAAAAGAAAAATTGTACGAAATTCCTGATTTATCGCAGTATAAGACAGATTATGTAGGAGATTCTTCAAATGTTATAAATATTGTAAGCGGTCAAGAGTATCCAGAGGGATACTCATATGACAGTATAGAGATACAGTCTGAAACAGAGCCTTATGGATTAACAGTTTTTCTAAAAGATGAGCCGTCGGCAGTCAAACTTGAAGATCAATTGCAGGTTAATGCAGATATGACATTTGACTTGATTGGTAATTTGGGAACAATTGATTATAAAACAGCAGATAGCAAAGAAATTATTGCATCATATGAACGGTGATATATTTTTAGTCAACTTTTAGACAATTTGAAGAACGGAATATAAAAAGGCGTATGGAAGTTTTAAATCCATACGCTTTTTTGAAAAAAACTCATTTTTGAACAAGAGATTTGTAAGAACATATTATCTATTCAAAGACGGTTACAATTCCATATCATGTGATTTTTTCTTAGATTGAGCAGGCTGATTTCGCCGTATTTCCCGTTTCCTCTGATATTTCAGTTCCCATGCACGATGGGAGAAGACATCAGGATCTTCCACATTGAGATAATCCACCTCATTGGCTGCAATATCACGACGGTGATAGTCATAATATTTACCGAAAGTACCTTTAAGCTGTTCGATCAGCTTATCCCGAAAATCAGGACGTATCTGGATTCTGGTGTCCAGCAATTCTGTGTATTGTTCTGGATCAGGACGAAATTTTTCTTCCCGGAAAGCAACGGCGTCTTTTTCAAGCTGTTTTTTAAGGGAGATGTCCTGAGAATCAAGAATATCAAGATTGTTATTCATCTGGTCATATTTCTTGGATAGATTCATCATATCTTTATCAGTAGAGCATTGTGCCTGGAAGATTAGCTGCTCTTTCCTTGATTTCAGTTCTTCAATTTCTTCGGTAACAGTTGTAAGCTGCTGATTCAATTTTATATGCTGGATGGGATTCAAAATACTGGTTTTCTCTTTTTCTACATTCAGCTCTTTCCGTTCTGTAACTTTAGCTTTGAGTTTCTTTTTAACGGTGTTGTATTTATTCAGTATTGGATTAAAATGATTCATCCAATCATGAATTACTTCTTTTTGCATCTCATTATGAAGTAAATGATATTGTGTAAAGATCATATGATTTCGGATAGTTTCCATTGTTTCTGCAATTACAGGAATAGAATTTTTGACAGCTTGAGCCAGTTTCTCTACCTGAGCTTTTAATTCCCGGAGCATTTGGTTATCTGCACGAATCTGGCGGTTGATTTCACAGCGGTCAGCTATCATTCCTTTCTTTTCCATGTTTTGAGCAATATAGCCTTCGTGGATGGTCGGCTGTTCGGTGATTCCCTGATCTGCAAAGCTGCGGTGATCAATGGATGCATTTATCTGATTGTGGGCAAGCATTTCATTTACAGTATCTGCCCAGTTTGCTCTCCAGATACAGAGTTGCTCATCACTGTTCCATTGTTCAGAAATGGGATTCTGTCTGCCATAGCGGCTGCTTTTTGGATGCTTGTCGATGCGGTCATAGCCTTTTTCCTGTGCGACAGATGCGGTCATATAAACTTTCTTTTTCCCAACTTTATATCTGTATTGCTTTTCCCAGCCATCTTTTTGAGCAGCTTTGAATTCAGTAGCTGTAAATCCTTTTTCTTCTCCATTTTTTATGCAGAGATATTCTTTTTCTGTTTTATACTGCCATGTTCCGTTTTCGTTCAGTGGACGGACGGTAAGCAGAATGTGTGCATGAGGATTGTGTCCATCCGTATCGTGAATAGCAAAGTCAGCGCACATGCCCATATCTACAAAGTTCTTTTGAATAAAATCTTTTAGAAGAGAAATATTACTGTCCTTATCTAATTCAACGGGAAGTGCGACAACAAATTCCCTTGCCAGTCGGCTGTCTTTTGTTTTTTCTGCAGCTTCCACAGCATTCCAGAGTTGTTCACGGTCTTTCCATTCTGGTGAAGCCATCGGTGGAAGCAATACTTCCTGATAAATGAGTCCATGCTTTCTGGTGTAATCATGCTGGATGCCATCGTAATCATTGTACATCCGGCTGCAGCTCATATAAGCAGAAGCTGCGACAGCGGAACGTCCGGAACCACGGCTGACAACTTTGGCTTGCATATGATAAATTGCCATATCTGGCACCTCCTTTCGATGTTGCCTGCAACAGCGGAAAAACCCTCGGCAGAGCGCACGAGCCCCGTAGGGGATACCACCGCCCGATTTATCGGGTGGTGAGTAAGTGCGCCCTTCGGGAGTAGAACTTGTGCGTTTACATTCCTCGTAGCCGGATTATCAGCTCCCGTTTCAGGGAATCCAAATCCATTTCTTTAATATGGGGAACAATACTTTCCAAAATGGCTCCTTCCTGGACTAATCGGTGTGTTCTGGCATCACGTTCTTTTTTGCGATTTCTTGCTTCGGCTTCTTCTTGGCGGTGTCTTGCCTGTAAAAGTGCTTTTTCTTCCGGTGTCATGATTTTTTTATCTGCCATATCTGGCACCTCCTTTTTATGCCCGTATCCGGGCAGTATTGGTTTTAAAATCTTATGGTTTGGTACTATAGTTTCGGATAACTGACAGTGGCATGTTTCTGGTGATAAATAAGGAAAGAAAGTAGTACCACTGTCAGTGAAGAATAATTATCGTGTTATGCTTCTTTGCTTCAGTTCTGGTTCGGAGCATGATTGTTTAACAGAATTCTTTTTGCCTGTTTTAAATTAGCTGTTGCATTGTCCTGACGAATATTCCGGTTATTGATACGGACAGGAATACATCTCTCCAGAATACGGTCATAAATTCGTTTGTGTGCGATATCAGCGGCGTTATTCAGCTCTGATAAAGTGAGATTGGTCGTTATGATCAGGGGCTTTTTACTGCGGTAACGACTGTCGATCACATTGAATACCTGTTCCAGTGCAAAGTCAGAGTTCCGCTCAATTCCGAGATCATCAATAATCAGAAGACTGTAGCGGTTTAAGCTGTTGATGAACTGGTTTCTGTCTTCAAAATGCATTCCGGTAAGGGTATTTAGAATTCGGGAAAAGTTGGTCATCAGTACAGGAACGCCTTTTTCCAGAAGGGCATTGGCAATGCAGCCTGCAAAAAAAGATTTTCCAGTACCGACATCACCCCAGATGAGAAGTCCGGAAGCATTTGCTCTCATCTCTTCCCAGTTGCTTACATAATTGTGTGCCAGTTTTATTTCCGGATTGATGCCGTTATCCCTGGCAAAAGTGTAGTCATAGAGTGCTTTGTCCTGTAAGCCGCTGGTTTTAAGATGCTCTATTTCCATTTGTTTTTCATGAAGTTTTCTCTGGGCTTCTTCCTGCTCAAAGATTTCCTGCTGGCATTTACAGCGGATGGAAGGAATAAGAACCTTTCCCTGTAATTCATGCCTGCATTGCCTTGGCGTATTGCATTTGGAACAGTAGATCAGGTGGTCTGTTTCGTTAAAATATTCATCAGACTGAAGCTCTCTGTTTGGGGTTATAGCTGTTGGTTTTTCTATAAATTTTGTCATAATGTTTCGTATTCCTCACTTTCGTAATTTCGTTGTCGGGAAGCAGGATGATCCTGTCTTGCCCAACTGATGATGGTAGCTGCGTGGTTCTGATATTGCTTTCCGGTAGAAGCCATATAACCGGATAAGCGTTCAATATAATCCTTCCAGTCAGGGATTGTCTGCCGGATATCTTCAAGCTCTTTTTCTGACAGAAAAACATTTTGAAATTTTCCATAGGGTGAGAGTGGCTCCTTACTCCCTCTTATTGCTAAATTGTTCTTTTTTATCTCTTTCTTATTACCAGACAGTTTTCTGTCTGTATCAGGGAAAGAATCCTGTCTGTCAATAGGACAGTTTTTTGTCTGTCTTAGGGAAAGAAATCTGTCTGTATAGTGGATGGTTTCTTTTGGGAGTTTTACATAAATCCGATTGGGCTGTCCGGGACCCTGCCGTTTTCGGAAGATAAGCTCCTGTTTTTCCAGTACTGCCAGAGCAGTTTTGACCGTCATCTGGCTTTTGTGGAGAACTTCTGCCAGTGCTTCAATCGTAAAGTAAATGAACACATGACCATCTGTATCTGACCAGCCCTCATTTTTCTGGGAAAGCCTTGCCCGGTCGAGCAGGATAATATAAAGCATTTTGGCAGTTTCGTTTATTTCCATGTCCAGAAGGAAACGGGGAAACATCATATAAGATGGCAGGTTGGTGTCTGCTGTCAGAAAGTCAGTCATGTGTTCACCTCCAATCAAAAGGGTTTATTCTCCAAGAAAATCCCAGTCTACATCACTATCTGGCTGTGAATTTTCAGGTGCTGGAAAGGACGCCCTGATTTGGGGCTCCCTTTGCGCCATTCCTGCAGTCAGTCCGGAAAGAAAAAGTGGCAATGCCTGTTTCAGACTGTTTTCCACTGCATCTACAATTTGTTTCACAAAAAGTTCTTCCCGCTCTCTTGTTTCCAGATAAGGATCAGTCTGTGTGCGGTAGTAGCGATCAAAATAATCTACCAGCGCAAGAGAGATTACCTGACTGTAAGATTTAAAATTCTGCCTGTCCATCGTCTGTAAATATTCCCAGGCTCTCCGTTGCTGTTCTTTGTCCAGATTAAAACGCAGGTTTGTGTTACGGATATTGTTCTGCATGGTTTATCCCCTCCTTTTCAGGCTTATATAAGCCAGAGATTCATAACCTTTGGCGGTGGCACAGATGTCATCAATGATGGTGACTCGTGATTTGTCATAAGTTCCGAAGTTACGGATCAGACATCCACCACCGCCAACTACATACAGGCGCATTAGGTCAGAATTGTATTCATATTTGCGGAGTGTGGAAAAAAGTTTTGCCACATACTGTCTGGCAATAGAACTGATACAATCCAAATATGGTGCTGAAATGTCAGCTGTTCCAAACCGCAGAATCTGTTCTACTGTGGATTCTTCAATCTTCACTCCAAATTTGTCCAGAACAGCGTTCTTTGCAGCAATCATGCATTGGTTTACACCAAGTTTTTCTGTCCAGCATCGGCTCTCCTGAGCTTTCTTATTGTTGATATACAGAATGTTCATGGTTCCGTTTCCGATATCTGCAAGGAGATTGGTTCCCTTGAAATCTCCAAGTTGGTTTACAATAGCCGGATACCCCTGTGGGTAAAGGCTGCATCCCACAAAGTGGAGATGATACTCTTTGCCGTTAAAAAGGTAACGGACTTCTGGATTCTGGAGCAGATAGGAACGAAAAGCTTCTCTTTGAGTTCTGATCCATGTCAGAGGAAGTCCGGCAGCCAGATGAACATCTGCTTCACGGATGGAAAAGACATTTAGTTCCCTTGCAATAGCCATTAGCGTCAGAAGATAATATTCTTCGTCCATAGCTTTATCCGGGATAAATTCTTTGTGTCCTTCGCCAATCCGGTAGTAAATGCCGTTATATTCCAGAATATTCCCGGTGAAGATTGGTTCGGTTTCATAGGCTTTGATTCCGGTTAGTGTGACGGTGTTTGCTGTTTTCATATTGCCATAGCCATGATCTACAGCGATGATTTTTGTGTTTCTGAGTTCTCGCATAAAAAATACCTCCGTTTTCGTATTGATTGATTCAGCAAGTCATACCGGTGTGGTACTGCTTTGCTGTGAGATAAGCATACGAAAATCGGAGGTAAAAGACATTGAGTGGAAATTGAGCTGGAATTGAGAAAAAAGATATATTGTGCGTACGTTCTTCATGTACTCTTGTTGTGATTTCATTGTTTTTTATCGTATAATATGGATACTGGAGGTGGCTTGGATGAAATACAAGATTTTAGTTGTTGATGATGATAAAGAATTGGTGAAAATGCTTTGTAGTTATTTTAATATGAAACAATATGAAACCATTACGGCTACAGATGGAATGGAAGCATTAAATAAAATAAAAATGAAACCGGATGTTATTTTATTGGATATCAACATGCCATGTATGGATGGGATTGAAGTATGTCGTCTGATACGCAGTAAAGTGTTATGTCCGATTTTGTTTCTAACAGCAAGAGTTGATGAAGATGATAAAATTAATGGGTTGCTTTCGGGTGGGGATGATTATATTACGAAACCATTTAGTCTTCGGGAGTTGGAAGCAAGGATTGTCACAAACATAAAGAGAGAAGAAAGGCATCAACAAAAAACGGAATACCGTTTCATGGATGAAATGCTGATCAATTATTCTGAAAAAATAGTAGCTATAGCTGGACACAGGATGGAGTTCACAAAAATTGAATATCAGATTATTGAATTCTTATCCATGCATCGAGGGCAGGTGTTTGATAAAGAACGTATATATGCACAAGTCTGTGGATATGATGCGGAAGGGGACAGTAGAACGATAACGGAATTAGTACGGCGTATAAGGAAAAAAATAGCGGATTATTCAGAAAAAGAATACATAGAAACTGTATGGGGGATTGGATACCGATGGAAAAAATAAGAAACTTGTCACTGAAAAAAACAATTCTGCTTTATTTTGTGATCAGCTTAACGGCAGCATTTCTGTTATCTGGATTTACAGTTCATTTTGCAGGAAATATGCAGAATAAAATATGGGAAAAATATATTGATTATGCAGATTATACGGACGTGTTTCAGCAATATGGAAAGAAATACGAGATTGAGATATCAAGACCTAATCAATCGCAGATGAATCGTTTGGACCATCATCTTTCGGAAATGTGTGACTTTATGGAAACATATTCGGTACTGATTTTTTCGATTGTTGGGAGTGTTGCTGCGGTATTCTTTTTTTATAAAAATAAGTTAAAGACACCTCTACAGGAACTAAAAGATGCCTCACAAATGATTGCAGATAATGAACTGGATTTTCATGTGTCCTATGAAAATAAAGATGAGATGGGAACTTTGTGTAAAGAATTTGAAATGATGCGAAGTGATTTAGCAGATAACAACAGAAAGATGTGGCGAATGATTGATGACGAGAAGGTTTTGCGGAATGCAATTGCACATGATATACGTTCTCCACTTTCCATATTGCGTGGGTATCAGGAAATGCTCTTAGAGTTTGTTTCTGCTGAGAGTATAAAAACAGAGGATGTTATTGATATCTTACAAACAGGCATGTATCAGATTGACCGTATAGAGCATTTCACGGAAAACATGAGAAAAATGTCCCATTTAGAACAGAGGGAACTGCAATGCTCAGAGATAGAATTATCGGAACTGGCAAAAAAGATTGAGGCAGAAGCTGCCATGCTGTCCAAGAAGGAAAGTAAATTATGTAAGGTAGAAAGAGTGCAGGAACAAAACATTGTAAAAGTGGATGAGGAACTTGTCATGGAAGTGACAGACAACTTACTGGAAAATGCGGTTCGATATGCACAAAAAAGTATTGCTTTGCAGATAAAGAAAAAGGATGGTTTTCTTATAATTTCTGTTGAAGATGATGGAATAGGATTTGTGGATACTGAGGAAAAAGTAACAGAACCATTTTATCATAAGAATCCACAAGATGATTTAAAGCATTTTGGCCTTGGTATGTATATTTCTCGTATTTTCTGTGAAAAGCATGGAGGAAATTTGAAAATATATAATGCCAGACAAGGCGGTGCTCATGTAGAAGCTCTTTTCAAAGCTGAATAAAAATACTTTATAAGGCTGAAATCACAAATAAAGTGGTTTTAGTCTTTTTTGTTGTGAATTTATTGAGAATTGATTTGTATGATGTTGTTAAAGAAATAAAGAAAGGAAGAGATACAATGAAAACAATCATAAAAAGAAGTATACTTGATTATTTAAAGAACCCTGTTTTGTGGATTGGCTTGATTATTATAGTTGCCAGTATGTATCAATGTCTGTCATCGTATTTGCAAATTCATTATATCAAACAGAATGAACAGATCACACAAAATGACGTAGCATTGGAAGATGCTGATGTCATGGATGGGTACATTCCCACATCTGATGATAAAGAAAGAAGAAGGGAGTGGGAAGATACGATCAAAGAGACGTTAATGGACACCTCCAAAAATGGTTTTGGATTTAGCAGGCAGGAAGCAGATCATGTAATGAAAGAAATTCAGAATATGGATGTAAAGACTGCTTCTGAGTTTTTGGAATCCCAATATGGCTATTATAATGCAATATATGCTTATGAGGACCTTGAAATTCATAAGGGGACAGCAGAAGAAATCAATCATTATATCAAGCGGAAATTATCCGAACATTCTTTTTCCTGGTACTTTGCCAAAAAATTTACGGATTTTGCAGGATTGCATATGGCCTTTTTTGCAACAGTCTTGCTATCATTTTTATTTATTCAGGATACACGAAAAAGTACCTATGAATTATTACATACAAAGCCTGTTACGGCAATCCAATATATATGTGGGAAAGTAATAAGCGGATTCATTAGTATGCTGGGAGTATTAGTGATTTTGAATGTTATATTCTTTATGCTGTGTTTGAAAACGTCTTTAGAATCGGGCTTTCCAGTAACACCAATTGATTTTTGCGTGAATTCTCTGATCTATATTGTTCCGAATCTTTTGATGATATGTTGTGTCTATACAATTACAGCATTAATATTTAAAAATCCGCTTCCGGCAGCACCAATCTTGTTTTTACACATTATATATTCAAATATGCTGACCATGAAGAATGATATTTATTATATGAGACCGTTCTCTATTATGGTGCGATTCCCTGGCAGGTTTTTTGAAACACATGTAGCTAAAATGTCAAACATAAATCAGATTATTCTTGTAATTTCATCAGTTATATTAGTATGTATTTCTGTTACAATCTGGAAAAGGAGGAGGGTTCATTGAAAACGGAACTAAAAAACTGCCTGTCGTTATATAAGATTTTTTATTCATGTGCATTTATACTGATATTGTGTGTTATTCATCCGATTATATACTATGAAGAAATCGGTTCAGCAATTCAGTCTCCAATAGCATTTTTAACAATTATTTTTTGTAGTGACACATATTTGATGGAAGTAAAAAGTAAGCGTGCCGATGTATTTCATTTGTACGATCAAAAAAAGCAGTTAAAAGTAATATCGCAGAGAGTGGGCGTTCAAATATTATATTTATTAATACTTTCTTGTGTTGGATATGTTTTGTTTTACTGGCAAAAACCGGGCAGTGTAAACGAAGGCATTTCGGGTATTCAGATATTTCTTTTATATTTCATTGCAATGTTTGGAACTATCTGGCTTTGGAGTATATGCTCTGTGATTTTGTGTACATTGCTTCGAAATATGTGGGCAGGTATTGGATGTTTATTTGGAATTGTCATTGGACTTATATCAAAAGCGGGAAGTTCATTTTTCGGAAATCTGGGATTGTTTTCTTTCAGCTTTTGTGAACCTACTCAATTAATGTCCGAGAGTTGGATTTATGGAACGCTTGTGTCTTTTATAACGGGGCTGTTTTTATTTGCAGTATTACCAATGGCTTTAAAGGAAAGAGGATAGATTATGAGTATTAGAATAAATGATTTAACAGTTAGATTTAAAAATGGTGTAGTTGCAGTAAATAAGGCATCTCTTGAAATACCCAAGGGAATTTACGGACTTTTGGGTGAGAATGGTGCTGGAAAAACCACTTTGATGAGGGTTCTTACAACCGTTTTAAAACAAACGGAAGGAATGGTTTCCCTTGATGGAATTCTATATAACGAGGGAAATTATGAGAAAATACAGAAAAAGATTGGTTATCTTCCACAGGAAATCGACTTATATCCGAATCTTACGGTGAAAGAATGTCTTGTATATATGGGGGGACTGTCAGGAGTATCCAGAAATGACCTCGAACAAAGAATTACCTATTATCTGGAAAAGACTTCTCTTACAGAGCATCAGAATAAAAAAATGCGACAATTATCTGGTGGTATGAAGAGACGTGTCGGACTCATACAGGCACTTCTTAATAATCCGGATTTTTTGATTATTGACGAACCAACAACTGGGTTAGATCCGGAAGAAAGAATCAGGATCCGCAATCTTCTGGTTGATTTTTCAAAGGATAGAACGGTGCTGTTTTCCACTCATGTAGTAGAAGATTTAGCAGCAACCTGTACACAGCTTGCCATTATGAAAAAAGGAAGTTTTTTATATTCCGGAAGCGTGAGTGGATTGCTGGAAAATGCAAAGGGCTGTGTTTGGAATTGTACGGTACAAAATGCAGAAGAGGCCCGTTTGTTAGAAGCCAATTATTCTATTTCATCTAAGCAGTATGTAGAAAATGGAATTCATATGAAAATATTAAGCAAAGGAAAGCCAAATGAGAATTGTGTCCTGGATAATGATATCACTTTGGAAGATGCATATATTTATTTGACGAATAGTTGAATATAACGGCGGGCAAGTTGCCCGCCGTAAATTGTACTTATTTTGTTAAAAGACCGGATAGAGTTTTTCCAATGGAAAATCCAATCTGTGGATATAACTCCTGAATCTCCAGATATTTTGCTTCAATCATTTCAGGCTCATCAGCCCAGATCTTTTCATATATTTTGAAAGCTTTTTTAAAATGTGTTTTGGCGTGTGAAAGATTGGCGGTCATCAGATAAATGGTTGCAAGGGTTTCCTGTACTTTGGCATAATCCAGACAGTGATCGGAATGGTATTCCTTGATGATGCCGGATAATTTTTGCAATTCGGAGATTCCTCTTTCGGGTTCCTGCTGTTCTGTCAGGAACATTGCATAATTGGCAATCTGAGGTATGCTGTCATTTATATGAAGCAGGTTAAATTGGTCAAGCAGTGAGATACTTTTTTCCATGTGTTCTCTTGCAAGATCGGGATGACCGTTCATGCGGTAAAGTCCACCGAGATTGGCATGAAGGTTGGAAACAAGGCGAGCATTGTCAACAGTGATAGTTTCTATCTGGGCAAGTGCATCTTTTTCCAGTTTTATTGCTTTTTCAGGTTTGGTTTCAAGAGTTGCGTGAAAATCCAGTAATAATGCCCGGTCGGAGTCGGTGCCAATACTTTTTGTTTTTAATAGACATTTCAATTCCTGAATGATTCCATTCATACCTTTGTGGTAGTTATAGTTATCCATGTATGGAAATGCATTTTCCAGAAAAAGCAGATACTTTGGTATATCATCCTTTTCAATCAATTCTATGATATTTCCGATTGTTTGAAACAGTTTCTTGTAATAATCAACTTCCATTCCATGCATTAAACATATGTGCTGTAAAGAATCCAGTAATATGTGGCAGCGAGTTACAGATGGTTTTGTCTCTGAAAGGGTGATTTCCTGAATCATCGGATGCAGAGAGATAGTGCGACGTGTTGTTGTCTGAACGAAACCAGTCTCAATTAAATCGTTGATTTCATTTAGTGTGGGCAGTTCCAGCCATTTGGCAAATATACGGGCAGAAATACCGGTGGAAGGAAGAAAGCACATATTACACATGATATCCTGCTGTTCAAGAGATAAAGTGTATAAAGAAAACAGCGTATGGATATGACGGGAGTATCCCAAAGTTTGTGTAAACCTCCAAACTGATGTAAGATAGAATTACTCAGTTTGGAGGTTTATTTTATGGCAAGAAAAAAGGATTCACCACAAAAAGCAGCGCTTAGAGAACTCATGGGAAACTACCTGAAAGAAAACAATGTAAAAGTAAAAGATGGAACAGATGTTAATTCCATTATGCGGGATATGATGTCTATCATTTTGGAAGGTGCCCTTGATCAGGAACTGGATGAAGAACTGGGATATTCCAAGTATGATTATCGAAATAAAGAAACCGATAATTCCAGGAATGGACATTCCCAGAAAACGTTACATACCAGTTACGGAGATATGGAGATTGATATTCCAAGGGATCGAAAAGGTGACTTCGAACCACAGGTTGTAAAGAAGTATCAGAATTCGATTACGCAAGACATGGAAGAAAAGATCATTTCCATGTACGCAAAAGGAATGACTACTGCCGATATAGAAAGCCACATGCGTGAATTATACGATCTTGAGATCTCCGACAGTACTGTCAGCCGGATTACTGATAAGATCCTGCCAATAGTAAAAGAATGGCAGGAAAGGCCATTAGAAAGTGTGTATGCTGTTGTATTTATGGATGCGATCCATTTCCATGCCCGTAATGAGGGGCGGATTGTAAAACGTGCTGTTTACATTGCGATTGGGATCGATATGGAAGGACGTAAGGATGTCCTCGGAATGTATGTTGGTCAAAATGAAAGTGCCAAGTTCTGGCTCTCCATCCTGAATGGCCTGAAAAACCGGGGTGTAGAAGATATATTGATTGCGTGTGTGGATGGACTGACCGGTTTTCCACAAGCAATTGAAGCAGTATTTCCCCAGACCGAGATCCAGCAGTGCATAATCCATCAGATCAGGAATACCACGAAATTTGTTTCTTACAAAGAGATCAAACCACTTATGGCAGATCTGAAGCGTGTATATGCAGCTCCTACAGAAGAAGTTGCATTGGCAGAACTGGACAGCTTTGACGAAAAATGGAGCGGGAAATACCCTAAGATTGCAAAGTCATGGAAAGATAACTGGGCAAATCTTTCAACGTATTTTAAGTATCCGGAAGCTGTCAGACGTCTGATCTATACCACGAACACGATTGAAGGATTTAACCGTCAGCTCCGGAAAGTCACCAAATCCAAGACGGTATTTCCATCCGATGACAGTCTCCTGAAAATGCTGTATCTGGCCATGATAGATATCACCAAAAAATGGACGGGACACCGTCAGGATTGGGGACAAATCCATTCTCAGCTGGAAATTTTCTTCGAAGAAAGATTGGAAAGGTTATAAGCAGAATGCATGCTAGGCAGGGCTGGCACAGCCAGTCCTGCTTGACATGCCTTAAAACTGCATTATAATACAAACAAGGACAGAACCCTGAAAAACAGGTTCTGTCCTCGATAACTAATGACATATCTTACATCAGTTTTTTCTGTTTACACAAAACTTGAAACGCTCTCGATATGACTGTAATAGGTGGCTTTGCTGCTTTGTCCATCTTTGATTATTTTAATTTTATCTTCGTTATGGAAAGATGCTTTTTCCACCTGAAGTCTTGTTAATAACTGGTCTGGAGTTGAGATTCCATTTTCCAGAAGTTTTGCTGCCAGTTCCACGGCAAAAGTATGAGAATGAACAGTTTCGATGATCTTTTCAACTGTTGCCCGGTACGTGTCTGCCTCTGAATAAAATACTGATGCCAGCTGGAAGAGAGCGTTCATATCCTCTATTTCTTTTAATGGCAGAGTACAGTATTCATCCAGTTTGCTTCTGGTTGTAAACAAAATCTGGCAGCGATATTTTAATACTACTGACAGAAAGCTGTCCTGTGTGGCAGTGACATTAAAATTATCTATGATAAGCAGAGTATCAGATTTCAGAGAACGCAGAAAACGGTTATGTCTTTGAAACCGTTCCTGTTCAGTGCTTTCCGGCAGATCGTCAATAAAATCCATGTCAGTAATATCCTGATGAAGATTGCCGGTATATTCTACATAAAGGATATTGGTGTATTGTTTTATGTATCGCTTTGCGTAGGCTTTGGCAAGTTCACTTTTTCCGATTCCGGCAATTCCGCAAAGAAAAACATGACGGTTTTCCTTAAGCATGGTATATAATTCTTCCAGTTCTTTATCTCTTCCGATAAAATGACGGCATGGTTTCGGAACCTCACTGTCCATAATATAATCCAGCACAATGGGGGATAAAGCTCCTCCGGCGAGTAGCTTCTGATTTTTGGTATTACGTTTGATGAATTGGCGTTCCATGCCAAAAGAAATCAGTTTTGCAAGAAACAGCAGTCTTGAACTGGCTGGTTTATATAAGGGAGTCAGATTTTTCTTTTTTGCATCTGAGATGCTGTCATCCTGAATGAATAAAGTGTAAATATCTTGTATAGCCATATTACAGTCAGACATCAGTGGAAGAAGATTCTGGTGGATGGTATGGGCTAACTTTTCCTGATTGGATGGCTTGGAATAGTAAGCGGATATTTTAGGACTGATTTTAGCCTGACCAGTCATCCAGCGGCAAACCAGACCGTTATCCATTGAAAAATCCTGATTTGCCGGATCATCCATAAAATCTTCAAATAATTCGTATAAAAAATCAGGCTGACTCATTTGATTACTTTCGCTGATATGATTTTTTAAGCAAGTGCTAATAGAAGAAAAATCGCATCGATTCAATAGAAATTCCCCTTTCGTAGTTAAGATTAAGTATATCTATCATAACACGAACGTATATTCGATTCAAGAAAATGCGGATATTTTTAAATTGATTGTGTCAATTTACAATCAAATTCTATTCAATGTGGTTTTCCGGCAGGTTCTGTAAAATAAGCTCAGATCAAAACAATAACGGGAGGAGCTTATGCAACAGAATATTGAATTTGAGCGGTGCATTGATTTTCTGGTACGGATGATTGATAAGTACGGCGCTGAAGTCCTCCGGGAGTTGGAGGAAGAAAAACAGAATAAGGAAGAAAAAGAAGCGGCAGTTTCCTGAAATACAAAATGTAAATCAGACTGTCGCTTTTTTCATGCATTTTTAAATCAAATAAATTTTAAAAGCTGATGCAGAGTGTGTGGCTCATTATTCTGAGAAGCGGTAATACGCGTATCAAATGGCTTGAAATGATTCTGCGTATAAAAGCTCAGAAGAAATTCATTATCTTCGCATTCAAGAAACTCCATAACGCCACCTACGGAATATTTGAGACTGGATATGGTTTCCAGTGCAAATCCCAGTAGAATATTTCCAGGAATTCGTTTTTCCTTTGGAAGAGAATAGTTCTTTCCCAACTGGGCGATCAAGTAAGCTGCGGTAGTATAGGATTGTGTTTCTTCATCCAAAATACTGACACGGGACAGTTTTTTTGCCATTGTCTTGCTGATATTTGAAGCACGGACAGAGATTGGTTTTATTGTAAGTGAAAAATAACCAACCAGTGAAGCATCTTCAGCATCAAATACCAGATAAGTGATAGATTGATCTTTTTTGGTAAACTCAATCGCATTATGTAATAAAAAGTATTCCACATCGGGATTTTTGGGACAAGAAAAATCGGAGAGTAAGTCGTAAAGACTTTCCTCTCCGATATATGTCGGTTCGTCTTTATCCAAATATGCCCGAATATTAACGGTAAAATATTTATCAGACATGTTTTTTCTTCCTTTTTGACATTAAAGCTAAGATTTCCTGTGGGTTCGTTAACTGACGTCCGGGAAGTGTCTGCTTTGGTGTGCGGTCACGGTCGGCTTCGTCAATTGCTGCGACAAAACGCTTTACGCTATTTGGATTGGATACGACAAAATTATGAGTAATACTTGAAGTAGCCATACTAACACCTCCTCTTTTTTGGCTTTTTTGTGTATTTATAGTATATGCAATGTGTGATAAAAACACAATATCAAAAACAGAAATTATTTCTAAATAATTTTCAAGCCGGACATTTATTAGACGCTTCCGGTAAGCGAACAATATTTTCGAGCCAATCATTTATAAGTCGCCAATGGTGGGCGGGCAATATTTTGATAACAGAAATGCTCTGTATCTAACTTAATTATACGATTGGCGAAGAAATGCGTCAATACGGAAAATAAGTATTGAAAATAGTTGGAACAAGTACTAAAATAAGGTTGGGACAATAAAACAGAGTTATACTGCGAGGAAGATTATGAAGAATAAAAAGATTAAATGCGATATATATACCAGAGTATCCACAACCATGCAGGTAGATGGCTACAGTCTGGATGCTCAGAAAGAAAAACTCAAGAGATATGCGGAATTTCAGAATATGGAAATCGTAAATGAGTATTCAGATGAAGGTAAGTCTGGAAAGAGCGTAGAGGGCAGACCGGAATTTCAGAGAATGTTGGATAATATTGAGAATGGAACAGATGAGGTACAGTTTGTACTGGTGTTCAAGCTTTCCAGATTCGGTCGTAATGCAGCAGATGTATTAAACTCTCTGCAGAGGATGCAGGATTTTGGAGTGAATCTGATCTGTGTAGAAGATGGAATTGACAGCTCAAAAGATAGTGGAAAGCTGATGATTTCTGTTCTGTCTGCGGTGGCAGAGATCGAACGAGAGAATATCCTTGTTCAGACAATGGAAGGACGTAAGCAGAAAGCCAGGGAAGGAAAATGGAATGGTGGATTTGCTCCGTATGGTTATGAATTAGTAAATGGAGAATTGCAGATTGCAGAGGACGAAGCAGAGATTATTCGTCTGATCTATGACAAATTTATTCATACCAATATGGGAATCTCTGCGATTGCCGCATGGCTGAACCAGCATGGATATAAAAAGAAAAAACGACAGAATAATACACTGGACGCATTTGCCGCATCATTTATAAAAGGCGTTCTGGATAATCCGGTATACTGTGGAAAGCTGGCTTATGGACGAAGGAAAAACGAGAAAGTTTCTGGTACAAGAAATGAATACCGCATTGTAAAGCAGGAAAATTATATGCTGCACGATGGTATCCATGAAGGGATTGTTTCAGAAACAGACTGGGAGCTGGCACATCAAAAACGGGAAAAAACAGGTGTGAAATATGAAAAGACACATAGTCTCGATCATGAGCATATTTTATCTGGAATATTGAGATGCCCGTTATGTGGAAGTGGTATGTATGGAAACGTGAACCGAAAGAAAAAGAAAGACGGAACTTTATATAAGGATTATTTCTATTATGCCTGCAAACATCGTCGCCTGGTAGATGGTCATAAATGTGGATATCGTAAACAATGGAGTGAGGAGAAGATTAACAATGCAGTGGAAGAAGTTATTCGGAAGCTGGTGAAGAATCCTAAATTTGAAGAAGCAATTCTGAATAAAATCGGTTCAAGAATTGATACAGAAGAAATAGAAAAAGAGATTGAAGGATTGGAAAAGCAGCACAGGCAGCTGACCGGAGCAAAAGCAAGACTTGGACAGCAGATGGACAATCTGGATATCATGGATAAATTTTATGAGAAGAAATATCAGGATATGGAGACAAGGTTATACCGTTTGTATGATGAGATTGAAGGCGTGGAGAACAGTATAGAAGAAGTCAAGAACCGCCTGCTGAATATCCGGCAACAGAAAATATCAGAAGAAAACGTCTATCAATTCCTTTTATATTTTGATAAACTATATGATAAGTTCACCGACCTGGAGAAGAAAGAATTTCTTAACAGCTTTGTAGAACAGGTGGATATTTATGAGCAGGAGCAGCCGGATGGCAGATTCCTGAAGCACATAAAGTTCCGTTTTCCGGTGTATTTTGGAGACAGGGAAACACAGGAACTTTGTTGGGACAACGAAAGTACCGTTGAGACTTGTGTTTTATTGTCCAAACCAGGATAAAAGCTGGCTGATTGGTAAATGGTATTCGTAATATTGCAGAAGAGATTGTGTTAAAAGAATTGGTGTATATCTAAAGCGTGGAAAGCTCCTTCGGGAGTTTTTTGCTGTTTATAAGATAAATTCTGTCGGAGATTTATTATAAAACGTTACTTTACAAGAAGAATAAAAAAGCATATAATTCTTTTATAATATATTTAATAAAAGAGGGTAAGAAAACGGAAAATAAAGATAAAAAAAATATAACAAGAAAAAAAATAATTAATTATGTGCTAAACAATCATGTTACATCCAAGGCGGGAATCGCAAAAGAGTTAAACTTGAGTATGCCGACTGTGTTAGCAAATGTGAATGACTTGTTAGAAAAAAGGGTGTTGAAAGAAACTGGGGAATATGCTTCAACCGGTGGAAGGAAGGCAAAAAGTATAGGGATTAATAAGTCATACTGTCATGCAATGGGAATTTTGATTACAGCGAATCATATAGAAATGGTATTAGTAAATTTTGGAGATGAGATTATAAAAAAAGATCGCATCCGTTTAAAATTTACGGCTGAATTATCTTATTGTACAGAGGTGGCACAAAAGGTCAAAACTTTTCTTGAAGGCGAAGTAGCGAAGGACACGCTGCTTGGGATTGGAGTGGCGATTCCAGGAATTATTGATCAGAAAGAACGGATTGTTTTAAAATCCCATGCTTTAGGTATAGAGAATTATAGTCTGCGCTTTTTAGAGCAGGCGCTGGAAATTCCAGTATATTTTGAAAACGATGCTAATGCTGCAATGCTTGCAGAAAAAAAGCAAAAGTATCCAAATGCGATATATCTGTCTTTGAACCACACCTTAGGAGGTGCATTCTGCATAGATGGAAAGCTGTTTCGAGGGCAAAACCAGAAAGCAGGGGAGTTTGGTCACATGATACTCGTTCCCGGTGGAAGAAAGTGTTATTGTGGTAAATCAGGATGTGCAGATGCATATTGTGCTGCAAGTGTACTGACACAAGATAACAGGCAGTCACTGGATGCATTTATGGAAAAAATTGAAAGTGGTAATGAAAAAATTTTGCAGACATGGAATGAGTATCTGGATCATCTTGCTGTTTTGATATCAAATCTGCGGATGGCATATGATATGGATATCATACTAGGAGGTGATGTGGGAGGTGTATTGTCAGATTATATGATATCACTGGGAGAAAAAGTGATGGCATATAATGGCTTTGAGCACGATGTTTCATACTTGAAAAATTGTTCGTATAAGAAAGAAGCGTCAGCTGTTGGAGCCGCGAAATACTTTTTTACAAAACATATAGTAGAATTGTAGTAACTGTTCACAGGTAGGAATTTTCTGAACTGAAAATTCCGTACGGTACAGCTCCCACTGACAGATTGCAAAGCGAATGCGGACGTTCGGCTTGATATGTGTGAAAAACGAGAAGTTGTGTAAAATTAAAAAAAGATATTATAGTAAAAAACGGAAAGAAAACTGTAACTACGGTTTTCTTTCCGTTTTTTTTGCGTGTTAATTGTGAAAAATATACAAAAAATATGTTTTGAAATTATGAAATATATAAAAATATGAAAAAACATATTGACAAATTGTGTTTGTATGGTAATAATATAATTGCTTTAATAAAACATTTTATAAAACATAAAATAAAACAACATAGAAAAGGAGGAAACAATTATGTTACAGCAGGTAATGACAAATCCAGGAGAAATTATTTTCAGAGAGGTTCCAGTTCCGGAGGTAAAGGAAAATCAGGTGTTGGTAAAGATTATGAATATTGGTGTTTGTGGATCAGATATTCATGTTTATCATGGAAAACATCCGTTTACAAAATATCCGGTAACACAGGGACATGAGGTTTCCGGTGAGATTACAGAACTTGGAAAAAATGTCACAGAGTTTCATGTGGGACAGAAGGTGACGATAGAGCCTCAGGTATATTGTGGGCATTGCTATCCATGTCGTCATGGAAAGTATAATCTCTGTGAGGAATTAAAAGTAATGGGATTTCAGACGACAGGAACAGCATCTGAGTATTTTGCAGTGGATGCATCTAAAGTAACACCTATTCCAGAAGATATGTCCTATGAAGAAGGAGCTATGATCGAACCTCTTGCTGTGGCAGTTCATGGTGTAAAACAGATGGGTGATGTGGCTGGCATGAATATTGCAGTCCTTGGAGCAGGACCGATTGGAAATCTCGTGGCACAGGCAGCAAAAGGAATGGGGGCAGCGAAAGTGATGATCACAGATATCAGTGATCTTAGACTGGCAAAGGCAAAAGAATGTGGAATTGATGTGTGTGTGAATACCAAAAATAAAGACTTCAGTGCGGCAATGCTCGAAGCATTTGGACCGGACAAAGCGGATGTGATCTACGACTGTGCCGGAAACAATATCACAATGGGACAGGCAATTAAATATGCAAGAAAAGGAAGCACGATTGTACTGGTGGCTGTTTTTGCAGGAATGGCAGAAGTAGATCTTGCGGTGGCAAATGACCACGAACTTGACATTAAGAGCACGATGATGTACCGCCATGATGATTACATAGATGGAATCAGATTGGTAAATGAGGGCAAAGTTCATTTGAAACCGCTCATCTCAAAGACATTTGCTTTTAAAGATTATCTGAAGGCATACCAGTATATTGATGATAACCGCGAGACAACGATGAAAGTAATTATCAACGTCAGTGAAAAGTAAGGAGTTCGTATGGAAAATAAATATGGAATTGTCGGAGTTGCCCATGTCGGGCTTCCGACAAACGATTTACAGAAAACAGTTGAGTTTTATAAGGGTCTTGGATTTGAAGTGATTATGCAGTCTTATAATGAAAAAGCAGGGGAAAAAGTGGCATTTTTACAGATAAAAAATTACTGTATAGAGACTTTTGAAAATGGACAGGCGGCAATGTCAGACGGCGCATACCAACATGTTGCACTTGATGTGGAAGACATTGAAAGTATGTATCAGAAAATCTGCAATGAAAAATACACAATTATTACAGACGGAATCGAAGAACTACCATTTTGGGAAAATGGTGTGAAGTTTTTTATGATTAAGGGACCAAATGAGGAAAGAATAGAGTTCTGTCAGAAACTCTGATAAAAATAGGAAGGGACATATGGGAAGCGAAAACAAAAATGGAAAAGTACCGCTGATCAGTAAGATTGCATATGGGTTTGGTGATGTTGGATGTAATTTCAGCTGGATGTTCGTCAGTAATTTTCTGATGATATTTTATACAGACGTGTTCGGAATCAGTATGGCGGCTGTGTCAGCACTTATGCTTTTTTCAAGATTCTGGGATGCAATCAATGATCCAATCGTCGGGGGACTTACGGATAAAACAAAATCGAGATGGGGACGGTACCGTCCATGGCTGTTAGTAGCGGCACCAATTACAGCGATTCTTCTTGTTATGACATTCTGGGCAAGACCCGACTGGCCGCAGAATGGAAAGATCATTTATATGGTAATTACATATTGTCTGCTGGTTTTGGGGTATACCTGTGTGAATATTCCATATGGAACCTTGTGTGGTGCTATGACACAGGATATTGATGAACGTGCAAAAATAAATACATCCCGTTCGGTTGCAGCGATGATTGCGATTGGTGTGTTAAATATTATCACAGTTCCACTGCTCAGCAAATTTGGCAGTCATAGTGCAAAGACAGGATATCTGACGGTTGCGGTCATATATGGATGTATTTTTACAGCCTGTCATTTCTTCTGCTTTGCGAAGACGAAAGAGGCAGTGATTACTCCGGAAAAAGAAAAAATTTCTGTAAAGATACAGTTGAAAGCAGTCATGCAGAACAGGCCATATCTTCTTGCATTGGCAGGACAGATATTATTTGGATTTACATTGTATGGTAGAAACGCAGATATTCTGTATTACTTTACATATGTGGAAGGGAATGTCTCCTACTACACAACTTATTCGATGTGCATCATTATTCCTTCTATCATCGGGGCAGCTTGTTTTCAACCATTATTCCGCAAGCTGAATAACAAAGGAAGAACAGCATCTCTCTTTGCTTTATTTACAGGAATTTCCATGTTGTCTATGTTTTTCTTCAATGCCAAAGAATCACCGGCTATTTTTTATGCATTATCTGGTCTCACACAGTTTTTTTTCTCTGGATTTAATACCGCAATCTATGCAATTATTCCAGACTGTGTGGAATATGGAGAGTGGAAAACCGGACTTAGAAATGACGGTTTTCAGTATGCATTTATTTCACTTGGAAATAAAATCGGAATGGCAGTTGGAACAGCACTTTTAGCAGGATTACTTGGAAAATATGGTTATATTGCAAATCAGACACAAAATGCAATTGTACTTTCAATTATGAAACATGCATTTACGACGATTCCAGGTGTACTGTGGATTGTGACTGCGGTTGTATTATTTTTCTATCGGTTAAATAAAAAACGTTATAACGAGATTGTGGAGGAACTGAAAAATGGAAGAAAAAGTTGATATCGTGGCATTGAGTGAATTGTTGATTGATTTTACGGAAGCAGGACACAGTCAGGATGGGAGGAAATTGTTCGAACAGAATCCCGGCGGTGCTCCGGCAAATCTTCTAACCGTTGCAAGCCACTTTGGGTATTGTCAGCAGTGATAGTTTCTATCTGGGCAAGTGCATATTGAACGCAGATAAGCATTCCCCCGCTTCAAGTGCGCGGAGCACTAAGCGGCGGGTGAGGGGAGATGCTTATGTCAGTGGGAGTTGAAAGCTCCCACTGATAGATCGCGAAGCGACTGCGTTCATGAGCAAGTAGCGAAGCGGATTGCGAACGTCCGCTTTACATTGTTACAGAACCATATACAGATTTATGGCAAAGAACTATAAGCAGGTTGAGGATACAATTGTACTTATACCATTGATCAATGGATCGGCCGAGAAATTGGTGGTGTAAATGATTCTGTGTAAATCTTTCAGATGGATGATAGAATCGCAGATTTATAGAAAACAAATAGATCATGTGACGGGCTGAATGGCATTATTTCTTGCTGTTCAGCCCGTTGTTTGTGTAATAGCCAGGATTCCATGATGTAGAATTGCGTGAGCTGCTTTGCAGCGGAGCAGCTCGTAGGCATCGGTTGGGGGAAAAAGACCTTTTGACCCCAACATCATTTCAAGGAATCCTGACATCATCAGATAGAAAACAACAAGTTTGTGACACACGAGATAAGAATCGTAGTTGTTTCAGATCATACCTCCAGAACGACTGCCTGATATCCTTCCAGTGTAATCTCATTTTCATCTGTCTTAAGCTGCGGAAGATTGTTCAGCACGATATTTTTGATCTTTGACGGAAGCGTCAGGGTCTGCGGCTGTGTTTTGTAGTTGCCGATCACGAGCAGCGTCTGGTCTGCGGATTTCCGGTAGTATGCCATGACACGGTCCTGATCCTCAAAGACAGGAAGCAGATCGCCGTATACGACAGTTTTGCTATAAGCCGGATCCTTACGCAGCGCAAGCAGGCGGCGGTAGTACTGATAAACGGAATCCGGATCATTTTTCTGACTTTCCAGATTGATCTTTGTGTAATTGCGGTTTACCTTCAGCCATGGAGTGCCGGTTGTAAAACCTGCATTCGCGGAAGCATCCCACTGGAACGGAGTCCGGGCATTATCACGGCTGACACGGTTTACCGCCTTCAGGGCAGCGTCTGGTGTCAGACCGGCATCTAAAGCTACCTGGTACTCGTCGAGTGTTGAAATATCGTCCACTTCGCTGATCGACTGGAATTCTACATTTTCCATACCGATCTCCTGGCCCTGATAGATAAACGGAAGGCCGCGGAGCATGACATTCATTGTGGCAAGCAGTTTTTGGGCGGTGAGAGTACATTCACCCTCCGGGATATAGCGGGAAACGCCGCGCGGCTCATCATGATTTTCGATGATATTGGAGAGCATGCCGATATCGCCGATCTTTTTCTGGCTGGCGAAGCAACAGCTGCGGTAGTCATTCGGGGTGATTGGAGTCTGGTCATACCAGCCCTTCTCACTGCCGCCGAAGATGGCCTCATTGAAATCGAACATCGTTGAGAAATATCCGTTGTCACCGATGAAATCCGGAAGCTCCTCCGGTTTTTCATTAAAGACCTCGCCGGCAGTAAATGCACTGTGTGGAAGGAAAGTACGGTCACGCATTTCTCCCAGAAATTCGCCGACACCGACTGCGTGCTTGAGCATTTCACCCGGGCTGCACATGCCGTCTGCACGGTTCGCCGGATAATCCCGCCACGGAAGCGCCTTTTTGATGTTGATGATCGCATCGATACGGAAGCCGGCAAGTCCCTTATCCAGCCACCAGTTGATCATTTTATAGATTTCCTCGCGCAGCTTCGGATTTTCCCAGTTCAGATCCGGTTGCTTTTTGTGGAACATGTGCAGATAGTATTTGTCCGGATGACCCGGGAGCGGTTCCCAGACACTGCCGCCGAAGTAAGAACGCCAGTTGCATGGCAGTTTTCCGTCCGGACAGTCTTCAATGTAAAAATATTTTCCGTACTCGCCATCCGGATCCTCGCAGGCTTTTTTGAACCATTCGTGCTCATCGGAGCAGTGATTGACGACGAGATCCATTAGGATATACATATCGCGTTTTTTTGCTTCGGCGATCAGACGGTCCATGTCATCCATTGTGCCGAAGCGCGGGTCGATGTTGTAATAATCAGAAATATCATAGCCCTGATCTGCGAGCGGTGAGCAGTAGATTGGAGAGAGCCAGATAATGTCGATGCCGAGGTCTTTGAGGTAATCGAGTTTGCTGATAATGCCCGGAAGATCACCGATGCCGTCTCCGTTAGAATCACAGAAGCTTTTCGGGTAGATCTGATAGGCTGTTTTTGTGTGCCACCATTTTTTTTGCATAGTAAAATACCTTTCATTATTTAATGAGTGTTTATTTTCGGAAAAAGTTTCCTCTATATTTTGCCTGCGGAACTGAAGAGGGGTAAATCCGGTCGCCTTTTTGAATTCCTTCATAAAATGCCCGAGATTATTGAACCCGCTTTCCAGACAGACCTCCGTGACCTGTAGTTCGGTCGTATGCAGTAATGTTGCCGCATGGCGGATACGGAAGTCGTTGATATAGGAAACGGGTGTTTTGCCGAGTGATTTTTTGAAAAAACGACAAAAGTACTGCTCATTCATTCCGGCAAGTGCAGCCAGTTCTCCAAGAGAAAGCGGATGCTGGTAGTTTTGGCGGATGTGACTGATCACAGTCTTAAGAAGTTCCACGCGCGGATTGCGTACCGGTTCATTTGAGGCAAGCTGAGCATGTTCTGCAAGAATTCCGAGAATATTCAAAAGCGCAGCCTTGATCCGCAATTGTGAAACAGGATTTTCGGTTGTAAACTGGTCCAGACAGATCCGGTTTTCCCGAAAGAAGATCGAGCGGATCCGAAAAAATTCCTGTTGTATTTCCGAAAAAGCCGGGTGCTCAGGTCCGAGAAAAGACGGAAAGGAAAGCTTGTGTTCTGATAACGGAAGCAGAAACTGTTCCTGTGCCGGGTCTGGAGCGGCGAATGTGAGCAGATCGGGAGAGAAGACGACTGCCTGTTCCCGATACTGATCAGAATCAGAGGTAAGTGCATGCAGTTCTCCGCTGTTGATAAAACAAAAGCATGGGCTTTTGAGATGAGTCAGTGTCATATTGATATCAACCTGATAAGAGTCTTGCTCAAGATAGATGATCTCGATGGGTTCATGCCAGTGATGTTTGACCGTAAATGGAAAAACAGGCGGATTAGTCTCACGCACCGCCTGATAAAATGCACATGGAAAACGGAAGCTTCCATGCTGCCTTGCTTCTTTTAAGAAAGAAGGAAGCCGGTTATATGGCGTCTCTGTCTTCATTTATGAAGAATGACGCGTGCCTCGTACGGCTGCAGTTTTCCAGCTTTATGTCCTTTGTAATTGGAGATCAGCTCTTCGGCAGTCGGATCTTCGCAAAGAACACAGTCCTGTTCCTGATCGGTAAAGTTGCAGGCAACGGTCAGTACCTGTCCGTCAAGAATACGCTTGTAAGCATAGATGGTTTCGCTGTCCTCGAGAAGTCCCTGGAATTTTCCGTAAACGATGATCGGAAGCGTGTGGCGTAGACGGATCAGCTCCTGATAATAATGGAAAACAGAATCCGGATCGGCGAGGGCGGCCTTGGCATTGATCTCTTTATAGTTCGGGTTTACGTTGATCCACGGGGTACCGTCTGTAAAGCCTGCATTTTTGGAATCGTCCCACTGCATCGGAGTACGGGCATTGTCACGGCTGATCTCTTTGAGATAACGCATCATATCCTCTGCTTTTACCAGTCCGTTGTCCACATACTGATGGAAAGCATTGATACTCTCAATGTCACGGTAGTCCTCCAGCTTGTCAAAGTAAACGTTTGTCATACCGAGCTCTTCGCCCTGGTAAATATAAGGTGTACCCTTGAGCATGTGCAGGCAGGTGGCGAGCATTTTTGCAGAAACAACGCGGTATTTTTCAGAGTCGTTTGCAAAACGAGAGACAGCACGCGGCTGATCGTGGTTATCGAGGAAAAGGCTGTTCCATGCCTTGCCTTCCAGCTCATACTGCCATTTGTTCATAATATGGCGGAAGTCAGCCAGCTTCGGTTTCTGATCCGTCCATTTCCCAATCGGGCCTCTTACGAGATCCACATGCTCAAACTGGAATACCATTCCAAGCTCGGTTCCTTCATTGTTCGCATATTTCTGGGCTTCTTCGATGGTAACGCCGGCGGCCTCACCGACGGTGAGCAGATCGTAATGGGAGAGTACGCGACTGTTCATTTCCTGGAGAAATTCGTGGACACGCGGACCGTTGCATACATATGGGGAAAAATTGCCATATAATCCGTCTTCGACCGTTCCGTCCGGGAAGGACTGATCCTTGGAGATCATGCTGATGACATCCATGCGGAAGCCGTCAATTCCCTTCTCGCACCACCAGTTCATCATATCAAAGACTTCATCACGGACTTTCGGGTTTTCCCAGTTCAGATCAGGCTGTTTTTTGGAAAAGCAGTGCAGATAGTACATGCCGGTACGTTCGTCAAATTCCCATGCGGAACCGCCGAAGCAGGCACCCCAGTTGTTCGGCTCTTTTCCATTCTTCGGGTCTTTCCAGATGTAGTAATCACGATAAGGGTTGTCTTTGGAACTGCGGCTTTCGATAAACCATGCATGCTCATCAGAGGTATGGTTAACGACAAGATCCATGACAATTTTGATATGATGACGGTGTGCCTCTGCAAGCAGACGGTCGAAATCTTCCATAGTACCGAAATCATCCATGATATCACGGTAATCGGAAATATCGTAGCCGTTGTCATCGTTCGGTGATTTGTAAACTGGAGAAAGCCAGATCACATCGATCCCGAGCGTCTCCAGGTAATCAAGATGTGCGGTGATACCATTCAGATCACCAATGCCGTCACCGTTGCTGTCCGCGAAGCTGCGCGGATAAATCTGATAAATAACGGCTTCTTTCCACCATGCTTTTTTTTCTTCTGCCATCGTTTTTTCCTCCTGTATGGTTGTTGTCATTTGAGCCGGAAAAGTGACCACAGGTAACACTATTCTGACTCTGAAATGTATTTTTTTCGGTTGATTTCGCAAAAAACTGACGGAATCATTTTGCTTTGTTATCTCCTACTATAACTGTGGCAGAGGAAAAAATCTACTGCTAATATGACAGAAACTTACGGTATTTTGACTTATTGAAAGCAGAATAAGAATTTCGCCGCGTCAAGTGCGCGGAGCACGAATGTCCGCTTTATGATGAAGCAGCTGTCAGAAAAGTATCTGCAAAAAAAACACCCCACACCTCTCAGGCCTGAGAGGAAGGGGGATTCATGTTTTTGGGACATTTTTTTATGATCCAGAAGAAGGTTCCGGTGAAAATAATTCCTTTTATAATAGTAGTGGAAGAAAATGCCCACCAGATACCGTTCAGACCCATAGAAGTATTTCCAAGGATCATAGCCAGCGGGATTCTTGCACTTGTAAAGAGGATGCTGATGATGCTGCACAGATTTGTTTTGCCAAGTCCGGATATGGCACCGATGGTAGTAAGCTCGATGCACAGAAAGGCTTCGCTGAATCCGATGATAACCAGATAGCTGACAGCAGTTGCAATGGCAGAAGGTTCGTGGAAGAAGATCGTGGCGATCGGGATTGGTGTAAAGATAAAGATCAGAGTGATCAGTAATCCCCAGATACCGATCGTCCAGAGGGAAGCCCGGTATCCTTTCTTGACTCGGTCAATCTTTCCGGCTCCGTAGTTCTGTGCAGTAAAAGCATTGAGTGCAGTGGCAAAACCATCGGCAGTATTCCAGGATACGGATTCGATCTGCCCTCCGACACGCAGGGTAGCGACTGCTTCCGCACCGAATGCAGATACCATCCTGGTGATAAGCATGGAGATCATACAGTATACCATTCCCTGGATCCCGGTCGGAATACCGATCTTGCAGATCCCGCTCAGATATTTTCCGGACATTCTGCCGATCAGATGGATACCTTTCAGCACATTTTCTTTTTTCTGCCAGATGATGTCAAGCACCATAATACTCATAACAATGAACTGGGCGGTAACGGTTGCGATCGCTGCACCGCTGACACCAAGCTTTGGTAACGGACCGGGTCCAAGGATCAGCAGAGGATCCAGGATCATATTTGTTACCAGTCCTACCAGATTAGCCAGAAAGGGCGTTTTGGAATCCCCCTGTGCCGTATAGACACCGGTCAGCGTCATGGTCATAAAGGAAAAGACGATCAGACCACAGGCAATCCGTGTGTAGGAAATGGCAGCATCATAAGCTTCCACATCGGTCAGATTGAAAAAGCCTACCATCTGGTGTACAAAGACCAGAGAGAAAACGGCAAAAAGCAGTCCCATATATAAGGATAACTGCATAGCTGTCTGGGCATATTTATGGGCGCTTTCTTTGTCACCCCGTCCGATACACTGGGCTACCTGCACCTGTCCGCCCATTCTGGCAATGGAAGACAGCCCCTGAGAAAGCCAGGTAAACATGCCGCCGACACCGACACCGGCCACGGCCTTTGATCCCAGCAGTCCGATCCATGCCATATCTGTGATATTATACAATGTTGCAAGGAATGACGATGCCATGATCGGGATCGCCAGCTTTATCAGGGACTTAAGAATCGGCCCTTTTGTTAAATTACTTTCCAAGATGTTTAACCTCAAATCTTTTATTTTTATGCTCATGTATAACCTATCATAACATTTTCATTCTATAAAAACAATCCTTTTGATCCATACATCTGTCGATACCGATCTGACATTGACATTTTGCATGCTTTTGGTATAATTCAGCCAAACGGGATAATAAAAACGCAAAAAATAATAAGAAAAGGAGTATTGGGAAAATGGATTTACAGCAGATTTTTGACAACACGGATTTTGTCCATGCAAGTGGAACAAAAGAGGAATGGATCGTGTTGACCGCACACTATGATACAACTTCTCTTTCACATGGTGCTTATGATAATATGAGCGGCTGTGCAGGACTGCTTGGGATCATGGAGTACATGAAAGACAAAGAGCGCAATTATGGTCTTCGGGATGTTAAGAAGCAGCTGGATGAGTATCTTTTCCGTAAAAGAAAAGAAGCATAAAAGGAATTTTCCGATTCAGATCATGAACCAGATAAGACCGTGTTGTCTTATCTGGTTTTTTCATGGAAAAGAGCGCCAGCAGCATTTCTTTCAATGGAAATTAACCGGTTGACATCTTATCATTTGCAGTCTATTCTGAGTGTAAAGAAATCGCAGCGTATCTCATTGCTGAGAAATAAGGAGGAACAGAGAAAAAAATGAAGAAAAGAACGTATGACAAAGCATTCTATCAGAAACTCTGGGGTCTGATGATTCCCATCGTCCTGCAGAATCTGATGCTGGCACTGGTGGCGGTAGCAGATGCGTTTATGCTTGGGGGAATGAATCAGAACTATATGTCTGCCGTTTCGCTGGCAACCCAGATCCAGTTCATCCAGAATATGTTTCTGGCGGCAGCAACCGCGAGTCTCGGGATTCTGGGAGCGCAGTATTGGGGAAAAGGCGATATCAAAACGCTGGATGAAATTTTCTGCATGGCTCTGCGCCTGTGCGGGCTGGTATCAGTGGTATTTTTTGCGGCCTGCGTGTTCGCCGGAAAATATCTGATGCTGATTTTTACCAATGAAAGTGTGCTGATCGAGCATGGAGTCAGCTATCTTCGGATCGCGGGCTTTTCTTATCTGCTGACCGGAATTTCTCAGTGCTATCTGATCATTATGAAGGTCAGCGAGCACGCGAAGACAACGGCAGCGGTCAGTTCCGCGACTGTCTGCATCAATATTGTGCTGAATGCGGTATTTATTTATGGGGCTTTCGGGATTCCTTCGATGGGGGTACGCGGTGCGGCTCTGGCAACGCTCATTTCGCGGTGCATAGAGCTGGCGGTTTCCGTGATCATTTCTTATCGGAAGGGCTATATTCATCCTCAGATGAAGTTCCTGTTTTACAGAAATAAACAGCTTTCCAGAGATTTTTACAAATGCGGAATGCCGCTTCTGGGCGCCAGCCTGTTCTGGGGAATCGGTTTCACTTCCTATTCTTCTTTTATGGGCCATTTGGGAGCGGATGCTGCAGCGGCCAATTCCGTTGCAGCGGTCGTAAGAGATGTGGTTTGCTGTCTGAGCGGAGGAATTTCCGGCGCGACCGGTATTATGGTGGGAAATGAGCTCGGAGCAGGCAATCTGGAGCAGGGGAAAAAATATGGCATCCGCCTGATGAAAATTTCCTGTGTGTGCGGAATTGCGGTAGCGCTTCTCATGTGTCTGGCAGCGCCGGTCATTCTGCATTTTGTAAAGCTGACGCCCGAGGCCTCCGGTTATCTCAAAGGGATGTTTGGCGTGATTGCTTTCTACATGATCGGCCGTGCAATCAATGATGTGACAATCAATGGAATTTTCGGCGCTGGCGGCGATACTCTGTTTGACATGTACAGTCTTGCCGTCTGCATGTGGTGCATCGCCATCCCGCTGGCCGCCGCCGGAACCTACTATTTCCACTGGCCGGTGGTCGTCGTGTATGCATGCACCTGCGTGGATGAAGTAGGAAAACTGCCCTGGGTACTCCACCATTTCCGGAAATATAAATGGGTGAAGGACCTGACGCATTGAAAATAAAAAATGAGGGGCGAAGTTTTGGCTAAAAACTCCGTCCCTTAAAATATTACTCCGGCCACACGAAATGTGCGTTCCCGGCTTCGAGGCCGTCTATGAGGATATTCTGGCCGGTGCAGAAGCGGTTGGTCACGGTCATGAAATAGGCCCAGTCAGCCGTTTCTTCGACAGTCATCCAGCGCTTTAAAGGGGTTACATCCATAATCTGGTTCCAGAGAGCTTTGTCTTCCATGACCGGTTTGTTCAGTTCGGTCAGGACACCGCCGAAATCCAGGCTGTTGCAGGTAGCGCCGTATCTGGCGATGCGAAGGGCGACGTTTTTGGCGTAGGAGAGGACGCCGCCCTTGCTGGCTACATATTCCGGAAATTCGGAGCCGTTGTGGCCGCTGGCAGAGCCGATCATGAGAACTGCGCGGATGCCGGGATGGATAGCGTAGGTTTCTGTGATCGCGATGGTTCCTTTTAAGTTTACATCGATATCTTCTTCGTTTTGCACGCCGGCGTTGTTGATGACAATATCAAATGGCTCTAATGCCGGAAAGTGTGCTTTGTCACGGATATCCATGCGGATATGGGTATAAGCCGTATGCTGAATGGTCGCTTCTTTGCGGTCGAAGCCGGTGACACAGTGGCCTTCACTCAAAAACTTCTCTGCGATTCCTTTTCCAATTCCGGAACTTGTTCCCGTGATCAGTATTCTCATGCTCAGATCCTCCAATAATTATTCTTTTACAGGGTACTTGGCGAGATATTCGTTTCCGACACCCTCTTCTTTCCAGCGATTGGAAATCCGATAGCCGATGGGAGAGAAAACGATCTCGCAGAGCAGCTCGACAATAGCGCCGGTGAAGGCACACATGATGCACTGTGTCAGAGTCCAGCCGAAGAAGTTATGGCTGACAATGAGGGCGAAAATCAGATTGTCCACAAACTGGCCGATTCCTGTGGAAATGTAGGTTCTGCAGGCATAGACGGCGAAGCCCTGGTCTTTCCTGATGGTTCTGCCGATGTACCAGTTTACGAAGTTATTTACGACAGCGGAAACGAAGAAGGCGATCGTGCTTCCGAGAAGCACATACCAGGTTCCGCCGAAGGTGTGGTTCAGGGCGGTGTTTATGACTGTTTCGGACCCGTCTACATAGGATTCGCCCCAGATTCCCGGGATCAGGCTGCCGAGATAGAAGACCAGACACATCCCGAGATTGACAGCGATGGAGACCACGCTGAGCATCGTGGCCGCTTTGGGCCCGAAACGCCGGGTGATCATGTCCATGCACAGGAAGATGATCCATGAAACAATAATGCCACAATCCAGAGCGAGCCACGAAAAGGGTAGATTGATACTCTTATTCGCCAGCAGGTTCATGGAAATTGTGGCAACAATAAATACAGTTACAGTGAGTGAGGGCACGCTGCGGAGCAGAAGCTTCAGCTCTGCCAGGAGTCCCTGGTTCTTTCCTTGATTCATTTTTTGTTCTCCTTGGTTTTCTTATTTTACGAGAAGGATTTAGAGCCCGAACTTCTCGGTTTGCCGTTGGCAGTTTTATAATATAGCGCATTTTTGGGGAAAAGGCAAGTGGATTAAAAAGAAAGAAGAAAATCATTGTTTTTTACAAAAACTTTGATTATACTGGGATTGACAGCTTTACAAAAAATATTGTTTTCCAGGCCGACTTATAAAGCGTGAAATCCGGGTATGCTCAGACCCAATGATTTCGCGCTTTTTCTGCAAAATGGCGGGTTTGAGGGAAACAGGAAAAGGAGATAAAAATTATGGATGCAATTTTTCACAGAACAAGTATCAGAAAATATCAGGAAACGCCGGTAGAGGCGGAGAAGATCGAGACTCTGCTCCGGGCGGCGATGGCAGCGCCCTCCGCCTGCAATCAGCAACCCTGGGAGTTTTATGTGGTCCGCAATAAAGAGAAGATCAAGGAGCTGTCCGAGGCAAGTCCTTATGCAGGCTGTGCCAAGGGAGCGCCGGTGGTCTTTGTTCCCTGCTACAGAAAGAACTGCCAGGTGCCGATGTATGCCGAGATCGATCTCAGCGCCGCAGTGGAAAATCTTCTGCTGGAGGCCGATTCTCTGGGGCTGGGCGCTGTCTGGATGGGCATTGCACCTCAGAAGGACCGTATGGTTGACGTGCGGAAGGTCCTGGATATTCCTGGGGAGCTGGAGCCCTTCGCTCTCGTTCCCTGCGGCTACCCGGCCCAGGAGCGAACTCAGGAGGATCGCTATGAGGTGGAGCGGGTCCACTATGTAGATTGATTTAACTATTCTATTCAGCAGCCACTGTTTCGCGAGATGTTTTGGCATGAATATGCCAAAATCCCATCGCCAAAGGCGAGTTTCATTGGATTTTTGCCTGTACTGTGGAGGTACTGAACAGTTACAGACTGATCTGATTTGTCTTAAATAAAAGGTGCTGCCAGGCCCTTCATCTGCCTGCCAGCACCTTTTTCAGCCCTTCGGGCCGGATTCTGTTTTTTACGACAAGGTCTTCCCCACCAGCAGAGCCCCCTGCTGTTTCTGAAGCAGCCGCTCCTTCTGATACTGGGACGGTGTGAGCCCCGTGTGTTTCTTGAACTGACGAATGAATGTCGCCGTGTTATCAATACCCACCGCCAGAGCCACCTCATAGATCTTAGGCGGATTGGGCTGGCAGAGGAGCTCGCTGGCTCGCTCCATACGGGCGGCGGAGATGTAATTCAGGAAATTTACCCCGAGATTCTTCTTAAACCAGCTGGAAAGATAAACCGGCGTGATGGAGAATGCTTCCGCCACTGTATCGAGGGTTAGCGGCTCACTGAGATGGTCGGCGATATATTTTTCCATGCATTGCTGCATATTCTGGGGCTGCTCCCGGCGGGAGGGGAAAGACTCCGTGGCAATGCGCGTGAGCTGCTGGCAGAGATACTCCGGATTGTAGAGGGGAATCTCTTCCGCCATGTGCGGTATGGCCTTCTTTCTGGCGAGGCAGGCCTTCTCAAAGACAGCCCAGACCTCCTGATAATGGAAACGGCAGTCGGAAAGGCTGCAGCCGCCTGCCGGATAAAAAATCTCCTTTAACTCCGGCAGAAGCTGGTCCAGAGCGCCGTTTCGGGCATATTCAAAGAGACGGTTCTGCACCTCCTGGCCCAGCCGTTTTCTCGGAAGAACCGCTGCATTTTCCTGGAAGGCGAAATTTTCCATGGGGAGGACCTGGGCGGAGAGAAGACAGTTTTCAGCCAGCCTGTATTCGGTCTGAAGTTCCCGGATATCCGTACAGTATTCGCGGATGCCAGCGAAAAGCCGGGTGGTTTTCGAGGCTTCTTCGGCGGCTTCCTGGAGGCCGGCCAGGATTTCCTCCTTGTCCTCGGGCCGGGCCAGGACCGCGAAGCTGAATTTGTCCAGACTGATGAATTTCAGGGCAAACTGGGAGGTCAGTGTTTTCTCCAGAGAGGAAGTGAAGAGCAGGTCCTCGATGCCGCTGTCCTTCTGAATAGCCAGAGCCATTATCATATAATAAGGATATTTCTCTTCTAGAAGCTTCAGACTCCCCTCGTCCAGCTGGGAACCGCCGCAGAGAAGATAGTGGAGGGCGATTTTCTCCGGAATCTGCTCTTTGGAGTGCTGGCTTAAGGTGTTGATCTCTGAGAGAAGGTCGTGAATCTCGTTTTCGATGATCGAAATCTCATTTTCCCTGGAATCAGAAAACTGAGAGGTGAACTTCCGCAAAGGCAGGTAAATCTTATAATTCAGCACTACCAGAAGGAGAGAGCTTGCCAGCAGCACGCCGAAAGCGATCACCATCACAAGATACATATAATGAAGGGGAAGCATCAGGGCGTCGTTGTTGATGAGTACCAGGCCGGTGTAGGGAAGAATGTTCATGGGAGCGGAAACACAGTAATATTTGGTTCCATTCACACCGATCAGTCCTCCGTCAAGGGCGGCGGAAAGTTGCTCCTCTGAGAGAGGAACGCTGCTGTTTTCGAGGATGCAGCGGCCGTCTTTCTGCTGGATCACATAGCCTAGAAACTGATCTCCGATCGTCTTGTTGATGTTGGCAAATTTGGAAAGGTCCAGTTCGACTGCTACATATCCATGGCTGTAGAGATTCTTTACATAGAGGGCCGTGGAATCCTGGAAAAAGGAAAGGCCGTCGGGAAGCTGGCTGATATCCTCCACCGTCTTGTCCAGAACGATCCGTGAAAAATCCTTTCCTTTATAAAGGGAGCCGTTGTCCCGGACTACCTTGTCTGAATTATGAGTGTATAAATATACAAGTTTTGCATAAGGAAGAGATTGGCGGATCAGAGACAGACGGGAAGCGGCGTCCTCGGCATTGTCGAGGAAGAAGCTGGTGTTCAGCCGGTCAGAGATGCTGAATACCAGAGAGGAATCCTGAAGGCACAGAGTCAACAGGGAATCCAGGCGGTTCATTTCGAGCTGAAAATCGGTATTGACTTTGGTGAGCGTTGTGCTGGCCAGGTTGTATCGCTCTCGGGTGAGCTGTCTGGTATAGAGTCCGCTGGTGCAGAGAAAAACTAAAGTCAGCACAACGGCCATCGTCAGATTCAGGTACAGGACCCGGTTTAAAATACTTCGCTTTGATGACATGTCAAAAACTCCTTCCCAAAACACAAAAAATATAGTCAATAATCAAGCTGCTTTTATCTTAACACGAAAACTTTTGGGCGAAAAGCATTAAAACAGGATAAATCGTTGCTATTTTTTAACATCTTTATCAAAACTTCAGATAAAAATTAAAATAAGAGAAGAGATAGAAAAACGAAAATTGCGTAATCTCCCATGATCCGCTATAGTGAGGTCAGACGGGCGGACAGCGGTTTCGCCGAAAACGAAAAAAACGGAGGGAGAGAAAAAGCAAATGGCAAGACAGAACAAAAAGCCAGTGCCGAAGCAGAGGAGCTTCTGGAAACGTTGCGTGAAGTACCGTTCCCTGATCCTCATGTCTCTGCCGGGACTGATCGCAGTATTCATTTTCTCCTACATTCCCATGTACGGTATCCTGATTGCCTTTCAGGATTACAACCCCGTAGAAGGAATGTTTGGACACAACAACTGGGTAGGATTCAAATATTTCAAGCAGTTTTTACAGAATCCCTATCTGTTCCGACTAATCCGAAATACATTATTATTGGGTATTTATACATTGCTCTGGAGCTTCCCGGCCCCGATCATTTTTGCCCTTCTGATGGATCAGCTGACCAACGCGAAGTTCAAAAAAACCGTGCAGTCCATTTCCTACCTGCCCTACTTCATTTCAACGGTGGTAATCGTAGGTCTGGTAAAAGATTTCTGCAGCGTGGACGGCGTGATTAATGGAATCCGCGAGTTCTTCGGACTTAATGCGGTTTCCTTTATGACGGACCCGAAATATTTCCGGACGATCTTCATCGCCAGCAACATCTGGCAGGGACTTGGATGGGGAGCCATCGTTTATCTGGCAGCCCTCTCCGGTGTGGATCCCCAGCTTCATGAGGCAGCGACTCTGGACGGAGCCAACCGCTGGCAGCGTATCCGTTACGTCTCCTGGCCGGCCATCGTTCCGACCACAACCATCATGCTGATTCTGGAGAGCGGAAAAATCATCTCCTCTGACTTTACGAAGGTTCTGCTTCTTTATAATGAATCTACCTATGAGACGGCAGATATCATCGGAACCTACGTCTACAGAGAAGGTATTCTGGGCGGAAAATTCGAGTACACGACGGCCATCGGCCTTCTGACCTCACTCTTTTCCTTCATCCTTCTGATAACTGCAAACTTCCTGAGCAAAAAGATCAGCGACAACAGTCTGTGGTAAGGAGGAAGAGCGATGAATAAGAAAACCAAGATCAAATTAAGTTTAAGCGACCGGATCTTCAATGCGGTGAACATCTTTATCATGCTGGTCATCATGGCGGTCATGCTGGCTCCCATTATCCATGTGGTCTGCGTATCCTTTTCACTGGGATCTGAGATCCAGAAGGGCGGCCTTTTCCTCTGGCCCCACGGCTTTACGCTGGAAGGCTACAAGAAAGTGCTGCAGGACCATATGATTGTCCGTTCCTACATTAACACTGTGATTTACGCTTTTTCCCATACGGCTCTGGTAATCATCCTCACGGCTCTGACGGCCTACCCGCTGACCATCAAGGATTTCCCCTTGAGAAAAGGAATCACCATTTTCATCACCATCACAATGTTCTTCAGCGGCGGTGCGATCCCGACTTACCTTCTGATGAAGGAGCTGCATCTTATCAACAACCCGCTGGTTATGGTAGTTCCCTTCGTGGTAACAGCTTATAACCTGATTCTTTTCAGGACCTTCTTCGAGGGCATCGACCCCTGCATGAGAGAGTCCGCCCGGATCGACGGAGCAGGAGAGTTCCGCATCTTGATCCAGATCATTATGCCGCTTTCCAAAGCGATCATCGCGGCAGTTTCCCTTTTCACGATCGTTGGAAAATGGAACGACTGGTATTCCGCTCTGATCTACTTAAACTCTGAGGCCTATTATCCGGTGCAGATGATCCTCAGAAAGATCCTGTTCAACTCTACGGTTTTTGCCCAGATGGACCCTTCCGTCATGCAGATGTTCCGTAACAGCACGATCACCCCGGCAAACATTCAGATGGCGACCATCGTTGTCATCATGCTGCCCATCATGTGTATCTACCCCTTTATCCAGAAATATTTCGCCGCAGGCGTTATGGTCGGAGGCGTAAAGGGCTGATGAATAAAGAATGTTCAGGTGCGCCTGAACCCATAAAAGGAGGAACCCAATATGAAGAGAAAAAATGTATCCAGAATCACCGCGCTGGGACTGTGCGGAACCATGCTGCTGAGTGGCGCCGCAGGCCTTACCGCTCACGCTTCTGAAGAAGAGCCCCTTTCTTTCAAAGTGACTACCGTATATTTCGGTGATCAGTCTCCGGAGAACACCAAGATTCAGGAGGAATGGATCAAACTCTGCGAGGAAAAACTGGGAAGAAAGCTTGACATTACCTTCGAGTACATTCACACCGGCGATTACACAGAGAAACTGCAGGTAATCAACGCAGGCGGCGATCTGCCTGACATTCTGACCTGCTACAGCACCAACAGCAACGCAAAACTCATGGTAGATGAGTACGGTTCCAAGGGACTTTTCCTCGATCTCGCCGAGCGTCTGGATGATATGCCGAACTACAAGAGCTATCTGGACAAGGATCCGCAGAGCCAGAGCACTCTGTACACTCCGGAAGGAAACCTCTACGGTGCATACAACTTAAGCATCGTTCCGACTGGTTCCGCTCACGGCGCTTTCTCCACGATGATGGCTGTGAAAAACAGCGTGCTGAAAGATCTGGACCTTGAGATCCCGACCACTCTGGATGAGGTTTATGATGTAGCCAAGGCAATCAAGGATGCCGGCGTTTCCAAATATCCCATTGTTCAGCTGGAAGAGTGGCAGAACCCCGAGGATGTGGTATTCAACGCTTATCACACCGCTTCCAACCGTTACTATGACGGAACCGAGTTCAAATATGGCCCGCTTTCCGATGATTACAAACAGGCTCTGCAGTATCTGAACAAGATTTACACCGAAGGACTGATCTCCCCGGATTACTTTACTTACACCACTGATATGGGTAATGCCGATCTGGAATCCGGCACCGCCTGCATCCTGCCCTCTGCATGGGAAGGTTATCCCGGAGCCTGGGCTGATGAGCGTCCGGAAGACGAATGGGTAGCAGTACCGCTTCCGACCTCCGATGCTTATCCGGATGAGGCATGGCAGTTTGAGAGAGAGTTCACCAGCGAGTACGAATTCAACCCGAGATACAGCATGGTAATCTCCGCTCAGTCTCCGATCGCTGACGAGCTCGTGAAATTTGTAGACGCTCAGTATGACGAGGATGTTATCAATCTTCTGAACTGGGGAATCGAAGGCGAGACCTATGAAATGAAAGATGGCAAGAAGAGCCTGATCGTTACCAAAGATCAGTATGCAGAGTATGGTATGCCCGTATCCGGTTCCATGCGTTCCGGCATCTTCCCGCAGCCGCAGGATATGGATCTCTGGAGAATCGAGATCTCTGAGCCGGCTCCGATCTACTGGAATGGCGAGATCGTAACAGATAAACTGGTTGCTTTCTCCAGCAGCGTGATGAACGAGAGCAACACCACCCCGAGAGACGGCCAGCCGAATCCCTCTATCTCCGCAGATGAGTCCAGTGAATATGCGAATATCATGACTCCGGTAGAGACCTATGCAAAAGAGCAGAAGGTAAAATTCATCAAGGGCGACCGTTCCTTTGACGAGTGGGATTCCTACATCGAAGAGATCAACAAGATGGGCGATATCCAGGCAGCAATGGATATCTACAACAGCAAAATCAGCAAATAATAAAGAGTAAAAAGACCGGGGCGGCGTGAAGCTGCTCCGGTTTTCTGCTATTGAAAAGAAAACTCGTTGCCAGAAAAGAAAAAGGGGCGTATAGTGGTTATCAGCAAGGGCGGAAACGCCTTGAAGTAAAGGAGAATATAAAAATGAGAGCTTACGAACGTCTGATTAAATATGCCATGGTTCCCACGGCCAGTAATGAAAATTCCGCAGCAGTTCCCACCACCGAGTGCCAGTTCAACCTGGCTCATATCCTGGTAAACGAGCTGCAGGAGATGGGTGTAAAAAATGCCAGAGTCGATGACAAATGCTATGTTTATGCCAGCATTCCCGCTACACCGGGCTACGAGGACAGCAAAGTCCTGGGCTTCATTTCCCATATGGATACCGTGTCCGATTTTGCAGATCATATGGTACAGCCGATCGTCCATGAAAACTATGACGGTAAGGATCTGCCGCTGGGTGAGAGCGGACGTACGCTTGAAGTGAGCCTTTTCCCGCATCTGCCGTCCCTGAAAGGCCGCACGCTGATCACCAGCGACGGAACTACGATCCTGGGAGCAGACGATAAGGCCGGCGTGGCAGCCATCATGTGCATGGCAGAGCGCGTTTTAAACAGCGATATGCCTCACGGAAAAATCTGCATCGGCTTTACCCCGGACGAGGAAGTGGGAGGCGGAGCCGATCATTTTGATGTGAAAGGCTTCGGCGCAGATTTCGCCTACACCGTGGACGGCGGAGCCGAGAGCGAGATCGAGTACGAAAACTTCAATGCGGTGAGAGCCGATGTGGATTTCAAAGGCTTCAACATCCATCCGGGTTCAGCCAAGAACACGATGATTAATGCCGCTCTGGTAGCAATGGAATTCAACAATATGCTTCCGGCCGGGGAGACTCCGAGGGACACCGACGGTTACGAAGGTTTCTATCATCTGACCCGCATGAGCGGAAATGTGGAAAAAGCAAACCTCAACTATATTTTAAGAGACCATGACGCGGACAACATCGCCAGAAGACAGGAGATCATGAAGGAGATCGCGAAAAAGCTCAATGAGAAATACGGAGCAGGTACCGTGAACCTGACCCTCAAAGAGGAGTACCGCAACATGGCTGAGAAGATCAGAGAGAACTTCCACCTGATCGAGAATGCGAAAAAAGCTGTCAAGAAATCCGGCGTGGAGCCTCAGGTGGTTCCGGTCCGGGGCGGCACCGACGGCGCGCGCTTAAGCTTTATGGGTCTGCCCTGCCCGAACCTCGGCACCGGCTCCTATGCCTGCCATGGTCCTTACGAGCACGCAACTGCTGAGGGCATGGATATCGTGGTAGATACCCTGACAGAGCTGGTACGTCTTTACGGAGAGATGAAATAAGAATGGGAAAAGAAGTAAAAACAAACGTCATGCGGATCCTCGACCGGAATAAAGTTCCCTATGAGATCCTCAATTACGAATGTGATGAATTTATCGATGGTCTTCATACTGCACAGGCCACAGGGGCGCCGGTAGAGCAGTCTTTTAAAACGCTGGTGGCGAAAGGGAAGAGCGGCGGTTATTATGTTTTTGTGATCCCCATTGCGGAGGAAGTGGACTTAAAAGCCGCAGCAAGATCGGTAGGTGAAAAATCCGTGGAGATGATCCATGTGAAGGATATCACCGCCATCACCGGTTATGTCCGGGGCGGCTGCAGCCCTCTGGGCATGAAGAAACAGTTCCCGACCGTGATCCATGAAAGTGCAGAAGCTTATCCGGAAATCTATGTCAGCGGGGGCCGGATCGGTACTTCCATCAAGGTAGAGCCCCAGGCGCTAGCCAAAGTTGCCCGGGCGAAGTTTGATGATATTATCCGGAAAGCAGAATAACAGGAAAACCGGACGTTCTGCTGCTTTCAGCGTGGCTTTGATTCTGAAGGGAGGACAGGAATGATCTACCATCAGGCGAAGGATCCGACCGCTTACCAGACGATTTTCTACCGCCAGATCGGTTTGAAGAAACAGGAAGAGGAGACGGGAAACAGCTGGAGAGACGATGAAGGGGGATATATCTATACCTTTGGAACGATGGATACGATCCAGATGGGAATCGGAGAGTATACGGTTCCGGTGGATTTCCTTTCGGAATTTCAATACGATACGGAATATCTTCATGCAGGGATCATCTATGAAGGGGTTACCTATTCACTGGTGGATAACCATATGAAGGAATTCGCCACACCTTCTGCGTTCCTGGCGATGGAACAGGCGGCGGGAGGCATCAACTGCTGGAAAAAAGGCCAGCATTTCAAAGGCGTGGAGATCTCTGTGGAACTGGGATATCTCCGGGAAACACTTCTTCCTTTCCTGGGTCTTTCCACAGAGGCTTTGGATTTTTTGGAAAAAAACGTTCGTTATCTTCATTTACCGGAGGAACTGCAGGATCTGATCTTTCGGGTAGAGCAGCTTCTTCGGAAACAAGAAATGACGGAGAGCCTTTTAAAATCTCTTGCAGCAGAGTTTGTATCCCAGCTGGTGCGTCCGGAAATCCGTTCCGTTTTTGCGAATGGAGAGGCGATGCTCACCGGAAAGATCAAAGTAGGGAAAAAAGAGATCCGTATGAAGAAAGAGGATTTTCAGAAAATCATACAGGTTCATGACCGGATACGGGATCATGCGGAAAACTTTGTGACGATTTATGCGCTGAGTCAGGAATTCAGTATCGGAGAACAGAAGCTGAAAGCAGGTTTTCAAAAGCTGTATCAGCAGACGATCTGGGATTATGCCAATCAGGTACGAATGAACCGTGCGGCAGTCCTTCTGAAGGATCCGGGAAAAAGCATTGCGGAGATATCGGCACTCACCGGTTACCAGAGCCAGGCGGCTTTTCGGAAAATGTTCAAGAAATGGAGCGGGACGACTCCGGGAAAATTCCGGGCCTTTATCAGAGAAGAAAACTGATACTTCAGGAGGCCGGAACTCATTGCTTTTTACAATGGGCTCCGGCCTCCGGTTTTTTTAAGTCTGTATGGTTTTGTGATGACGTCCCTCGGGAATGACAAGAGGTGTACAGGAGACCGGATCGGGAATGATCTGACAGTCCAGTCCGTAGATTTTTTTGATCAGACCGGGTGTGATGATCTTAAGAGGAGCACCCTGAGCCTCCAGCCGTCCCTGATACATGGCAAAAATATAGTCTGCATACCTGGCAGAAAGATTGATATCATGAAGCACCATAAGGATCGTGGTGTTTCTTTTTTTATTCAGATCCGTGAGAAGATCCAGGATTTCCACCTGATAAGCAATATCCAGATAGGTGGTGGGTTCATCCAGCAGGAGAATATCGGTCTGCTGTGCGAGAGCCAGAGCGATCCAGACCCGTTGTCTCTGACCGCCGGAAAGCTCATCCACACTCCGGTCTGCCAGTTCTGTGATACCCATGAGTTCCAGCGCTTCTTCCACTGCGGCAAAATCCTCCGGACGCATACCGCCAAAGGCTCGCCGGTAGGGAAAACGCCCACGGGCGACCAGATCCGTTACCTTGATCCCTTCCGGAACAACCGGAGACTGGGGAAGCAGTCCCAGAGTTTTGGCTACTTCTCTGGAAGGAAGAGAAGAAATACTTTTTCCATCCAGTGTAATCATACCGGACTCTGGTTTTAAAAGCCGGGCAAAGGTTTTGAGAAGCGTGGATTTTCCGCAGCCGTTGGCTCCCAGAATGACACTGATCTTCTTTTCAGGAAGCGTCAGTGAGACATCAGAGAGGATTTTCCGACCGTCATAACCGGCGGAAATTGTTTCAGCAGAAAGTATGGGATTGTTCATCAGACATGTTCTCCTTTGTCATTCATTTGAAGCAGTAAAAATAACAGGTAAGGTGCTCCGAGGATGCCTGTGACCACACCTACGGGATAGCGGGAGGGGAGGGCGAACTGGCCGATGAGATCAGAGGCCAGTACCAGTGTGCTTCCGGTGAGAGCCGAGGTGAGCATGCCGTTTTTTCCGTTTCCGGAAAGTCTTGTGGCGATGGGACCGGAAAGAAAGGCCACGGAAGCCACAGGACCGGTCACAGAAGTGGCAAAAGCCACCAGAAGGAGCGCCAGAAGGATCAGTGCCAGCCGGATCCTTCTGACGTTAACGCCCAGAGTCACGGCATGGGCTTCTCCCAGCTGAAGCATGGAGAGCTGTCGGTTCAGGAGAAGGATCGCACCTCCTGCTCCGAAGACGACAAGCGCTAAGCGGGGGACATTTTCCAGCTTTACGCCGTTTAAGCTTCCGCTGAGCCAGCGGAGCGCATTGGCTACATCGTACTCGGAGGCTTTTAGAAGCATCCACGAAATGACTGCGCTCAGAAAAGCCTGCATGCCAATACCTGTGAGGATCAGTCGGGCGTTGGAAAACCCGCCGCCCTGGGAGAGAAAGTAGATCAGGGCAGAAACCAGAAGACCGGAGAAAACAGCCATCAGGGAGACCGTGCCTCCGTTAAGCTTTAACACCAGAATGCCGAAAACGGCAGCCACGCTGGCACCGGAGGTGACACCAATAATGTCAGGACTGGCCAGGGGATTTCCAAGAAGCTGCTGAAAGGTATTTCCGGCCATGCCAAAGGCCAGACCACAGAGGATGGCAGTGAGCATCCGGGGAAGGCGGAGGGTTCTGATCGTAAAAACAGCACCTTCCACGTCCTCGCCGGAAAGCACCTTCAGTACGGTCTTCGGGGAGTAAATGGTGTTTCCATAGATCATCATGATGCAGGCAAGGGCAAAAGTGAGGAAAAGAAGCGTAAGAGCCGTAAAGACGTACCGGCGCTGGCGCTTCCGATAACCGTCCGTTATCGTGGAAAGCTGATTTTTTGTTTGTTTTTTCACAGAGAATTCACCTTCGCTTTCCGAATGATAAAGATAAATACCGGGGCACCGATCAAGGCCGTGACAATACCGGATTCCAGTTCGCCTGGGCGGCCCAATATACGGCCAAGTACATCGGCAAACAGAAGAAGACAGGCTCCGCCAACGGCAGAGAGCGGCAGGATTTTTCGCATATCCGGGCCGAGGAGCAGCCGCATGAGATGAGGGATCATCAGTCCCACAAAGCCGATGGGGCCTGCCAGAGCCGTGGTGGATGCACAGAGAAGGACTCCCGCGAGGGCGCTTAAGGCACGGATCAGCGGGACGTTAAGCCCAAGCCCTGTGGCGGCATCATCGCCGAGTGCCAGAGTGTTCAGGGAAGGCGCAAGAAAAATACTTAAGGCAAAACCAATGAGAAAGCAGGGCAGGAGCAGGCGGATATCCGCCCAGTCTGCGCCGCTGATGCTGCCTGTCTGCCAGAAACGGAACTGGTCCATGACCTGGGTGCTGGGGAGCATAATGGTATTGACCAGAGACTGGAGGGCGGTGCTTGCAGCAGCACCGGCCAGAGCCAGCTTGATGGGAGTGGCGCCGCCGTGCCCGATGGAGGCAAGCCCGTAGACCAGAACAGCCGTGAGTGCGGCTCCTGCGAAGGCGAGACCGATATACTGGATTCCCCTGTTTATATGAAGAAATGCGATTCCGAACACGACAAAAAGGGAAGCTCCCGTATTGACGCCCAGAATGCTGGGATCCGCAATGGGATTCCGGGTGATAGCCTGCATGAGAGAACCGGAGATACTCAAAGCGGCTCCTGCGAGGATAGCGAAAACCGTACGTGGGATCCTTGCCTGGACCACATTGGCATCAAAACTGCTCTCGCCCAGATGAAAAAGACTCCGGATCACAGTCTGAAAGCCTACGGATTTTGCTCCGCAGGCTACAGAGGCCAGAACACAGAAGGCCAGGCAACTCAGACTGATGATACCGGTGAGAAAGAACCGGTGCTTTTTCATTTGATTTTTTCCTGAGCAGCAGAGAGGAGGCTTAAATAGTCATCAATCTCAGCGGGAATGGAGAGGATGGAGGGAGTTGCGGCACCTGCCAGGGCAGTGGTGCTGTCAATGAGAGCAACGGCTCCATTTTTCACTGCGGGGATCTGACTCATGAGTTCATCCTGCTGAAGGGCATCCAGAAGCGTCTCATCGCCATAAGCAACAATCATATCCACATCACTGAACTGATCGGCATTTTCACGGCTGACGGTGATGCTGAAATCTGTGCTGTCTCCGGCAAGTTTGGTGACACTTTCCGGAAGTTCCAGACCGAGATCCAGAAGATAAGTAGCTCTCGGGTCTGCGGAAGGCAGATAGATATAGAAAGAACTCAGATCGTCAGCATTGATCCAGCAGAACGCAGTTTTGGTGCCTTTAAGGTCCGGATAGTCGGCCAGTTTATCCTGGATCAGCTGCTCGACTTCAGCTACCTTAGCTTCTCCTTCGGCTTTCATACCCATACCCTCGGCATTTTCAATCGTCTGGTCTCTCCAGGTAGTCTGCCAGGCATTTTCCTTATAAGGAATGACAGGGGCAATCTGGCTTAAGGTGTCATAATCCTCTTGAGTCAGACCGGAGTAAGAAGCCAGGATCACATCAGGATCACAGTCGCTGATGGCTTCAAAATCCAGACCGTCCACATCATCAAAAACATTGGGAGCGTCAACACCCAGTTCCTGGAAGGCTTCATCTGTCCAGGGATGCAGATTGTTTTCTGTCACCATACCATAGTTGGCGGCGGAAACGCCCACGGGAGCAATGCCGAGTGCCAGAGGCGCGTCCTGGTTTTCCCAGCCGACGGTGGCAATGCGCTCCGGTTTGCTCTCGATGACGGTTTCGCCGTAGGCATGCTGGATTGTGATGGGATATTCGGTTTCCTCGTCTGCTCCGGAGACAGTGCTTTCCTCAGCAGAGGCTGCCTCGGTTTCAGAAACAGTTTCTGTCTCGGCAGCGGAAACAGCCATAACAGATGTCAGTGCCAGCAGGGAACAAAAAAGAATGGATAATTTTTTGAATTTCATAAAGACCTCCTAAAGATAATTTCTAATGGTAAGTTAAGGCTAACTAACTGCGTTGGAGTATAGCATGGAGAAAAAAATCCGTCAATCCATGCATCGTAAAAAATATGGTTGTCACCGGATTGAGTCGTTTTTTGCGTTTACAAAATTTTCAGAATAAATAGCATCACAGATTCCTGAAAATAATGTTATAATTAAACTGACAGAGTAAAAAGGCAAGAAGGAGGCATTATGGCGGAAAAAGATTTTGTAAAACTGAAAAATGTGACGAAAATATACCAAATGGGTGAAGTGCAGATCCGTGCGGTAGACGGCATTGATTTTTCCATTGATAAAGGCGAATTTGTAGTTGTGGTAGGTCCCAGCGGAGCCGGAAAAACCACGGTTTTAAATATCCTCGGCGGCATGGACAAGGCCTCCGGCGGAGAAGTCCTGGTGGACGGAAAGGACATCGCCGGTTATTCCCAGAAGCAGCTGACGGGCTACCGGAGAAACGACATTGGTTTCGTTTTCCAGTTCTATAACCTGGTTCCGAACCTGACAGCACTGGAAAATGTAGAACTGGCTCTTCAGATCTCTCGAAATCCCCTGGATGCAAAGACGGTTATGCAAGAGGTGGGTCTGGGTGACCGTCTGAACAACTTCCCGGCCCAGCTTTCCGGCGGTGAGCAGCAGAGGGTTTCCATTGCAAGGGCACTGGCAAAAAATCCCAAACTTCTGCTCTGCGATGAACCGACGGGTGCGCTGGATTATCAGACAGGAAAAGCCATTTTAAAACTTCTTCAGGACATGTGCCGGGAGCGGGGAATGACCGTTATCGTCATTACCCATAACTCGGCCCTGACACCTATGGCAGACCGTGTTATCCGGATTAAAAACGGAAAAGTATCGGAAATGCACAGAAACGAACATCCCGTATCCGTGGAAACCATTGAATGGTAGGTGAAGGTATGAAGAAGAAAGCACTGAGAAAAGATTTTTTTGTGGAAGTACGAAAAAGCCGGAACCGTTTTCTTTCGATCCTTTTTATTGTGGCTCTTGGTGTGTCTTTTTATTCCGGTATCCAGTCGGCTGCACCGGATATGAAACGTTCCGGGGATGTCTATTTTGACCGGGAAAAACTCATGGATCTGAAGGTGGTCAGTACACTGGGGCTTACAGAAGAGGATCTTCTGGAACTTGAGAAAACGGAAGGCATAGAAACGGCAGAAGGTGCTTATATGACAGATGTCCTCTGTGGAGAAGGGGATAACCAGAAGGTTCTGCATCTGGAGTCCGTTACAGAGGAGTTTCAGAAGCTTCAGCCGGATGAGGGGACGCTTCCGTCAAAAGCCGATGAATGTTTTCTGGATGCCCAGGCGGCACAGGCCTTCGATGTCCATGTGGGAGATACCATCACCGTACAGGAGGACGGAGAGGAAAGTGATTCTGTTCTGAAAAGAAAGACCTTTACGGTGGCAGGTATCGGCGGAAGTCCGGCATATATCGCTTTCGGCCGCGGAAATACGACGCTCGGTTCCGGTGAGGTTTTAGGCTTCTGCTATATTCTTCCGGAAAATTTTGACATGGATGTTTACACACAGGTTTTTCTTTCGGTGGAAGGAGCAGAAGAGGAGGTTGCTTTTACGGACGCCTATGATTCCCTGGTGGCGACGGCAAAAGAAAAAGTAGAAGAGCTCTCCGAAAAACGCTGTCAGGTCCGGTATGATGAGGTCACCGGTGAGGCACAGGAGAAGATCGATGATGCGAAACAGGAGCTTGCGGACGGCAGAAAAGAATCGGATGAAAAACTGGCCGATGCGGAGAAAACACTGACGGATGGCGAAGAGGAACTGGAGCAGGGAAAAAAAGATCTGGAGGACGGTAAAAAACAGCTCTCAGAAGCACGGACACAGCTGGATGAGCAGAAAACGGCCCTGGATGAGCAGGAAGAACAGCTGAAGACGGCAGAGGCACAGTTTGGAGGAAGCACGCCGGAGATCGAGGCGGGCAAAACAAAGATCGCAGAAGCAAGAGAGCAGCTTTCCGAAGGAGAAAAGGAGCTGGAGACAAAAGAATCCGAACTTGCAAAAGCGGAAGAAACTATAAAAGAAAATGAGACAAAGCTTGCAGACGGCCGGAAAGATTATGAAGAGGCCAAGAAGGAAGCAGAAGATAAGATTGCTGAGGGCGAAGACAAGATCGCTGAGGCGGAAGCAGATCTGGCAGCGCTGGAATTTCCCGCGTGGACGGTCTCTGACCGGAACGATATGACAGACTACTCCGGTTATGCGGATAATGCCAATCAGATGAAGAGTCTGGGTGCCGTTTTCCCGGTACTGTTTTTCCTGGTAGCGGCTTTGATCAGCCTCACGACGATGACCAGAATGGTAGAAGAAGAACGGACACAGATCGGTACGTTGAAAGCACTGGGCTACAGCAAGAGCTCCATTGCCGGAAAATATGTTTTCTATGCCCTTCTCGCTACGGTCGGAGGCAGTGTCCTTGGTGTTCTGGCGGGAGAAAAAATCTTCCCTTATGTGATCATCGATGCTTACCGGATCATGTATCAGCATATGGACGGGATGGTTCTGGATTATCAGCTGGATCATGCGCTTGTTGCTTCACTGGTAGCTCTTTTCTGTACCATGGCAGGAACGCTTTCTGCCTGTGGAAAGGAACTGGCAAGTACACCGGCGGTTCTTATGCGTCCGCCAGCGCCCAAAGAAGGTAAAAGAGTCTTTCTGGAAAGGATCGGTTTTATCTGGAAACACTTAAGCTTCAGCTGGAAATCCACGGTACGGAACCTTTTCCGCTATAAAAAGCGTCTTTTTATGACGGTTTTCGGGATCGGCGGCTGTATGGCTCTTCTCCTGGTGGGCTTTGGACTCCGGGATTCCATCATGGATGTCGTGTTGCTCCAGTACGGCGAGATCCAGCTTTATGACGGTATGCTTGTTCTGAATGAAGATGCTTCGGATGCAGAGGTGGAAGCGCTGAAGAAAGACCTCTCTTCCCGTTCCGATGTGGAAGAGAGTATGGATGTCTATATGAAAAAGCACGCGGCAAAGGGAGAGAACGGTACCTGTGAGGTTTACCTTATGATGCCGAAGAAACTGGAAAATTTTTCAGACTTTATACACACCAGAAACCGGATCACAAAGGAAGCGTATACCCTTGGTGATGAGGGGATCATCCTGGCGGAAAAAACAGCGAAAATGTTGGGTGTAAAAAATGGCGGCAGTATTACCGTGGAGAGTACAGAAGGAAAAGAGGTGGAAGTTCCGGTGGCAGAGATCTGTGAGAACTATATGCAGAATTTCGCCTACATTTCCCCCGGCCTTTATGAAAAACTCTTTGGTTCTGTTCCGGAAGCAAACAACATTCTCTTCAAGGGAACGGATTCTTCTGATGAGGCAGCCATTGAAAAGACCGGTCAGGAACTTCTGAAAAATAAGGCGGCTTTGAGCGTTACTTATATCGGTACGCTGGCAGAGCGGCTGAACAGTATGCTGGGAAGCCTGGATGTGGTCATTGTGGTCCTGATCATTTCCGCAGGCATGCTGGCCTTTGTGGTCCTCTATAACCTGAACAACATCAACATCAATGAGCGGAAAAGGGAGCTTGCGACCCTTAAAGTGCTGGGCTTCTTTGACGGAGAGGTTTCCTCTTATGTATTCCGGGAAAATGTCCTCCTTACCGTTTTTGGCTGCATTCTGGGTGTAGTGCTCGGTTCTGCCCTGCACCGTTATGTCATTACGACAGTGGAGATCGAGTCGTATATGTTTGGCCGGATCATCAAGATTCCAAGCTATCTGCTCGCCATAGCACTCACCTTCGGTTTTTCTTTTCTGGTCAATCTTCTGATGCATTTCAAGCTGAAAAAGATCGACATGGTAGAATCACTGAAGAGTGTGGAATAAAGACGGCGAGTGTGGATAACTTTCCGGGAAAAAATCAGAAAAGTGGATAAAAGAGAGGCAGAAGATCAGTGACGGTCTTCTGCCTCTCTGTATTCTGTGGGAGTATGTCCCATTCTTTTTTTGAAAATGGCGGAAAAATAGCTTGGATTGGTGAAATTCAGGCGCTCACTGATCTCCGAGATGTCGAGGGTGCTGTTTCTTAAAAGAAGCCGGGCGGCCTCGATTTTCTGCTCCGTGATGTAATCTTTAACGGACTGGCCGGTTTCCTCCTTGAAGCGGGCCGCCAGATAGTTGGGGGTGTAACCGCTGACTCGGGAAAGTACTTCCATGGAAAGTTTTTCGCCCAAATGCTGTTGGATATAAGCCTGACAGCTCTGAATCGGAAGAGAAAGTTTTGGGGCCTCCCGGATTTTATGAACTCTGGCGATGAAATCCCGGAACATGTTTTGGTGGATATCCTGGACCTCATGAATATCTGTGCCGTTTTCTACGGCCTGGATGTAGTAATCACTGAGGGAGTAGGCTGACTCCGGGATCATGCCGCCGCGGATGGCCGCACGAGTAACGAGCGTGGTTGCAACGATCGCCTCATCCTTGGCCTGACGCAGGGGATCACCGGGACAGAGAGTTCCGGTCACATGGTTATCGCTGTTCTGAACATAAAAATGGTCATTCTCATCGGTATAGTGGATGTTTCCGTTTTCCACATGGGAGAGGAAACGCTGCTCCAGCACATAGGTGCCGTGGCTGCTGGGAATATCTCTGGCCTGAAAAGGCTCGGAAGCCTGGGGAAGTGGTGGCCGAAGCTGTTGAAAACTGGAAAAATAGATGTTTTTGTCATAGCAGGCATAGTAGAACATTCGGGCCAGCTGGCCAAACGTCGTGAGTGGCACCACAGGAATATTTTTCATCAGCTTCAGGAACTTGATCCGGGAGGAAACGCTCATCTCCCGGATTTCCATCTGCTTGCGAAAATATTGTTCCGATACATCCGTGGAAAAGGTGGGCCCCAGCACGAAGAAATTTTTCTCAAAGGGAACCACGATCCAGGTAAAAGAAAGCCCGTCGGTGAAATGAAAAGGCAGAGTCCCCACTTTTTCCTGAATCTCCAGAAGCCGCTCCCGGCTGTCCAGCAGGAAGAAATTTTTCAGCACCATCTCCCAGGTGCAGTTGCTCTCGATCAGAGAAAAATCCTCCCCATAAACCCAGGAAAACACCTGATTCACTTTCAGAAGGATGGTACGGAAATATTGGATTTTTTCGTTGTTTTCGCTCATGATCGCCTCCGGCGTAAAAAATATTATAGAAAAGTGTATCACAGACTTGAGAAAAAGAACAGAGGGATTGCGCCTCCGGAAAATCAGATTTAAAATAGAAGAAAAAGCTTTGAGGGGGAACTGTTGTGAGAAATCGAGCGAGAAAATGGATGAACCGGCGAACGATCCTGTTCCAGATGACGATCATCATTTCGCTGATTATTTTGCCCATCTATGCGGTGATTGCGGGCTATTCTTATCGGACCCGGGAATCCTATGTGCGCCAGGGAACGGAAAATGTGGAGCATATCCTGGAGCTCTACATGCAGGTACTGGATGACCGGATCGTGTCCGCAGACGAATATCTGATCAGGGAAGCGGATGATAATCTCTATGCGGTGCAGCTCAAAAATGCTGCGACGGAGAAGGATGCGGGGCTTTCGCCTTATTTTTTTTGGCAGGATCTTTATGCCCGTGTGCGAAACAGCGTAGAAGCGGACGCCTATTTTTTCTGGCAGACCAGAATCGACAGCAGCCAGCTGGCATCAAAAAAGAACTGGTCTGCGCTCCGGGCCACGCTGCTGGATGAAGTGCAGGAGGTGGTTCGGGAGGATAAGACTTATAAATGGCAAATTTGCGAGCTGGTGGGAGAAAAATGGCTGGTTCATATTCTTCCGACGACAAAAGATTTTATCTGTGGTTCTCTGATCAATCTCAGTGATATTGAGAAGCAGATCCAGGAACAGTTAAGTGAGGAGCTGGCGGGCGAGGTGCGTTTTCAGGAAAATGCAGAATCAGGGAAAAATCAGGTGTCGGGCGCTTCGAAAAAGAGCGGCTGTTATCTCACGGCCGAAATCAGCCGGAAGGTGTTCTTGAGCCAGACTCCGGCTCAGTCCAGGCTCTTAAGCTTCCTGCTTCTGGTATATGTTCTGGCGGTTCCCATCCTTCTCTATGTGGTCTATATCAAGATGCTTCTGCCCACCCGGCGCATCAACGAGGCCATGCGGCGGCTTGAGGAGAACGACCGGGATTTCCGGATTCAGGAGGAGGGAGAGAATCAGGAGGCGACCCAGATGATTCACAGGTTTAACGCCATGGCGGATCAGCTGGATCATCTGAAAATCCAAGTCTACGAGCAGGAGCTGGAAAAACAGGAGATTGAGGCCATAAACCTCCGGCTTCAGGTCAACCCTCATTTTATCCTGAACTGTCTGAATACGATTTTCAGTCTGACCAAAACCGGAAATCTGGAAAATACCAGGCGCTTTACGAAATATCTGGCGAACTATCTTCGTTTTACCCTCTGGCATACCAGTGGGATGGTGAATCTTATGGATGAGATGAAGGGTGTGGAGGATTATCTGGAAATCCAGAAGATCCGCTATCCAAATGCCTTTACCTATCTGAATTATATTTTTGAGGAAGCGGAAAATGCCCGGATTCCCTCCCTTCTGATCATCAATTTCGTGGAAAATGTCGTGAAGCATGCGCTGACTCTGGAGGAAGAGGTGGAGATCATTGTTGTTGCCTGTGTGGTGGAAGAGAGACTTCGGATTACAGTCTGCGACACGGGAAACGGCATGGAGCCGGAGCTTCTGGAGCAGCTTCAGAAGGGCGAGATCGTGGAAAATGAGACAGGAAAGCATATCGGGCTCTGGAACTGCCGGAGACGCCTTGATCTGATGTACGGGGAGGACTGTACCTTCCACATCACGAGCCAGCCCGGCGAGGGAACCCAGATTTTTATAGAAATTCCAATGGAGGTGCAGGATGAATCTTTTGATCGTTGACGATGAGGTTCTGGCGATTCAGGGCCTTGTGGATGATATGGATTGGAAAAAACTGGATTTTGATGAGGTATTTACAGCCAACAGTTATGCCCAGGCAGTGAATATCATGAATAAACAGGAGATCGATGTCCTGCTTTGTGATATTGAGATGCCTCTTCGGAGCGGTGTGGAACTGGTCCGCTGGGCCAAGGAGCGAAAACCGGAACTGGAATGTATTTTTCTCACCTGTCATGCAGAATTTTCCTTTGCAAAACAGGCGATTCAGATGGGCTGCATGGATTATATCCTGAAGCCGGCAGAAACGGAAGAAGTGGAAGAATGCCTGAGAAAGGCTGTGAAAAAGATTCGGAAAACCAGAGAGCCGGCAAGTGTAAAACGTGAAAAAACAGAACCTTCCGTGAGCCGGACTGCAGAAAAGATCATTGGCGATAGTCCAAAGACGAAGGATGCCGTGGAACTGGCTGAGTTTTACATCATACAGCATCTCACAGAGAACCTGAGTCTGGAAGAAGTGGCAGCGGAGGCCTGCGTAAGCCCTACGCATCTCACCCGGCTGTTCAAGAAGCGCTATCAGATGGGGGTAGTGGATTTTGTTACAGAGAAAAAGATGGCACTGGCAGAAGAACTCATGAAGCAGGAAAATCTGACGGTGAGTTATATCGCTTCTAAACTCGGATATAGCAATTATTCCTATTTTACGAAGGTTTTCAAGAAATATACGGGCAAAACGCCGACTGAATACAAGAAAGAACTGGCAAAAAGTTGAAATAGTGCCAGCCTATGTTGGGATTTTGTCAGCAGACAGAGAAAAAGTGCTGAAAAAAGTCGGGATTTTGCAAGCGGAAAAACGTCGGATTTCATATAATTAGGCCATCAAAAACACGGAATCAAGTTCAAGGGAGGAACGTATGATGAAGAAAAAAGTATTGGCATCTGTCCTGGCACTGACAACTGTATTGTCCGCAGCAGCAGGAGTGTCTCTGGGGGCAAAAGCAGATGAGGAACCGTATGAGATCGTGATGGCAATCCCGACTTTGGGAGCCGAACCCTCCGGTCTTCTGGATGTGGAAAATGCAGTAAATGAGATCGTGGAGCCGGAATTGGGAGTAAAGGTAACTCTGTATCCGATTTCTATTTTTGATCTGACATCTCAGCAGAACCTCATGATCACTTCCGGTGACAAGCTGGATCTGGCAAGTACGATATTCAGTAGCCTTGGAAGCTGGGTAGATAAAGGAGCTTTCATGGAATTGGATGAGCTTTACGTTCAGTATGGAGCGGATATTGAGAAAGCGGAAGGAAGAGCTATGGCTGGTGGTTATTATAATGGCAAGCTTTATGCCATTCCTTCTGAAGAAAAACAGGCTCGTTCCTATGGCTTTTACGCAAGAAAAGATATGGTAGATGAGTTGGGTATCAATTTTGATGAGGATAAAACTTATACTCTGGATGATCTTGAAAAGCTTTTCGCTGCTTATAAAGAGAAATATGGAGATGGTTATTATTGTGTAGCCGGAACAGCTTCCAATTCAGACTTTTATGGCTATGTTCATGAAGTAGATAATCTTGGTTCCTCTAATTCTACCGGAATCCTGGCAGGAGGCGGTCTGGATGATGATCTGACCGTGCAGAATATGTACGCTCTGGATTCTTATAAAGAATATGCGGATACGATGTATGCCTGGGCTCAGGCCGGTTATTATTCACCGGATGCAGCGACCAATACGGATGCAAACACCGTTCAGATCCAGTCGGGCTATTATCTGGGAACTTTTAACAGCACAGAAACAGATATGACAGCAAACCTTTCCAGAGACTGTGGCTATGAGATGGCAAAGATTGAACTGGTACCAGCTTACGCAGAGACCAGTATGTACCAGAGTACGATGTGGTCCATTCCTTCCACTTGTGAGAATCCGGAGAAGACCTTCCAGTTCCTCAATTACCTCTATGCAGACAACGGTCTTGCCAATATGCTGACCAATGGACTGGAGGGCGTCAGCTATGTGGTTGAAGAGCAGGGCGAGAGACCGGGTCAGGCAGTGATCCGTTACGCAGATGGTGTGGATGCAGCCAACAGTCCGTATACGATGCCGCTTCATGTATATGGAGACAAATTAAATGTAGCTGTTTATTCTCCGATGACCCTGGATTACTACACCATGGCTGAGGAGTTTAATGAAAATCTTCCGGAAGAGAGGATTTCTAAGACTCTGGGCTTCGTATTCAACAGTGAGTCTGTTGCTACAGAAGTGACAGCCATTGATGCAGTGGTTGCCCAGTACAGCGGTATCATCGCAGCAGGTGCGCAGGATCCGGCAGATGTCCTTCCAAAATTCCTGGAGAATCTGAATGCGGCAGGTATTGATAAAGTCATCGCTGAGAAACAGAGCCAGCTGGATGCATGGCTGGCAGAGCAGGCAGGCTGATAAAGAGTACGAATCGAGAATAAGCACTTAACGCTCCAGCATGTCAGCAGACTTGCATGAGATAAAGAATGAATGAAACAGAAAGGATGTGGGTTGGACGGTTCTTCACTCACATCCTTTTTCTAATCGCTTCTGTGCATTCAAGTTTGCAGACAAGCTACCATTTTTTATACAGGAGGACTTTATTATGGCAGCAGGCACACGCACGGTAGGAAAGAAAAAGATTAAAATCCGCTGGAAACGGGTATTGCCCATGTATCTTCTGGCCCTTCCGGGTATCATCTACATGATCTGCAACAATTACATTCCCATGTTCGGCATCACCATTGCCTTCAAGAAACTGAATGTCAGCAAAGGCTTTTGGGGAAGTGACTGGTGCGGACTGGACAATTTTAAATTTCTTTTTAAATCCAGTACCACATGGACGATCATCCGGAATACGATCCTTTACAATGTGACCTTTATCATTCTGGGAACGGTGATCTCCATTGCGGCGGCTATCCTTCTAAATGAGGTAAAAAATTATGCGGCCACCCGTTTTTATCAGAGTGTGATCCTGCTTCCCTATCTGATGAGCTGGGTTGTGGTGAGCTATCTGGTATACACGCTTCTGGCAGCAGATACCGGCCTGATCAATTCCGTGCTGAAAACACTTGGCATGAAACCAATCAACTGGTATCAGGAACAGAAATACTGGCCTTTTATCCTGACTTTTTGCAACATCTGGAAGGGAACCGGTTATTCCATGATCATCTATCTTTCCAGCATTGTGGGGATCAGCCAGGATTATTATGAAGCAGCCCGTATCGACGGTGCGACAAAGTGGAAACAGATCACAGATATCACGCTTCCTCTTTTAAAACCGACGGTCATCACGATGCTGATCCTGTCTGTAGGTCGTATTTTTGCTTCTGATTTCGGTCTTTTTTACCAGATCCCGAAAAACTCCGGCGCTCTCTATAACGTGACTCAGACCATCGACGTCTATGTATACAACGCCCTGATGAAAAATGCCGATTATGGCATGTCATCCGCAGCCAGTGTCTTCCAGTCCATCGTTGGCTTCCTGTTTGTCGTTGTGGCCAATGCACTGGTACGGAAATACAGTGAAGAAAATGCTTTGTTCTAAGGAGGGAAAGAAGAATGAAAGAATCATCCAAATGGAATCTGCTGGCAAATGCAGTCATGATCCTTTTTGCTGCTTTGGCTTTGCTCCCCTTTATTCTGTTGATCATTGCTTCTTTTACGGATAATCAGTGGGCGACGGTCAACGGTTTCAGCTTCTGGCCGGCGAAATGGAGCATGGAAGCCTACAACTACATTGCTTCCTCCTGGAAATCCATCGGCCATGCCTATCTCATGACGATTGTGGTGACGATCCTGGGTACCTTTTTAAGTCTCTGTGTGACCACCGGCTTCGCCTACGCCCTTTCCGATCCGACCCTGCCGGGCCACAGACTTCTGAACTTCCTGTGCGTTTTCACGATGCTGTTTTCCGGCGGTATCGTGGCAAGCTACTATACCTGGAGCCAGATTTTCCATATTCGGAATACGCTGTGGGCCCTGATTTTCCCCGGACTGATGATGAACGCCTTCAATGTCATTCTGGTGAAAAACTATTTCAAATTCAGCGTTCCCGCTTCCCTGATTGAGGCAGCCCGCATCGATGGAGCTGGGGAGATCAAGATCTTTTTCCGGATCGTTCTGCCCCTGTCCACCCCGATTCTTGCAACCATCGGTCTGATGACCGGTCTCATCTACTGGAACGACTGGAATAACGGTCTTTATTATCTGAGCCAGAGAGGTGGAAGTGATTATTATACGATTCAGATCCTGTTGAATCAGATCAATGAGAATGTGCAGTACCTGGCAAAAAATGCTTCTCAGATGGGAATTACCGGTATCGGAACTTTGCCGACGACTACTGTCCGTATGGCGATCGCAGTGGTTGGTATTCTTCCTGTGCTGGTGATCTATCCGTTCCTTCAGAAATATTTCGTAAAGGGTATTACCATGGGAGCTGTAAAGGAGTAAACTGTAGAAAAAGGGAGGATATCCATTATGGATCAGAAGATCAGAAAACTGCTGGCGGGAGAGGGCGGAAATTATATTTTCCCCTTTTTCTGGCAGCATGGAGAAACAGAAGAAGTCCTTCGGGAATATATGAAAGTCATTGCAGAGAGCAACATCGGGGCTGTCTGTGTGGAGAGCCGGCCACATCCGGATTTTGTCGGGGAAAAATGGTGGCAGGATATGGATGTGATCCTGGATGAGGCCAGAAAACGGAATATGAAGGTCTGGATCCTGGATGACAGCCATTTTCCAACAGGTTATGCCAACGGCGCCCTTGCCAATGCCGATGGAAAACTGAGACGCCAGAGTCTCACGGTTCAGACGCTGAAATGCCCGGAGAGCGGTACGGAAATGGAGCTTTCGCTGGAAAGCTATCAGAAAGCCGCTCCCTGGGAGCTGAATCAGATGGAACAGCATATGCTTCAGGGACAGGAATGGAAGCTTTTTGATGATGATCAGCTGATCAGTGTGACTGCGGTCCGGGAAGGCGGAAAAACGGAAGCGGATATTCTGGATCTTTCCGGACAGATCCCTTCCGGGAAAATCGTATTTCCGGTTCCGGAAGGAAAATGGCAGCTTAAATTCTGTATCCTTACGAGAAATCGCGGTCCTCACAGGGATTACATCAATATGATGGATGAGGAGAGCTGCCGTGTTCTTATCGATACGGTCTATGAACCGCATTATCAGCATTACGCAGCAGATTTTGGAACAACGATCGCCGGCTTTTTCTCTGACGAACCGGAGATTGGAAACGGTCATCTTTATGAGATGGGAAAGAAGATCTATGAGATCGAGGATCAGCCCTGGAGCCGGGAAGTGGAGGCGGAACTGAAAGAGCGCTGGGGAGAGAATTACCACAAATTCCTGCCGCTGATCTGGGAGCAGCCTGTTGACGGGAGGCTTTTGGCGAGAGTCCGCTATGATTATATGGATACCGTGACAAAAGCCGTGCGGAAAGATTTTTCTTTCCAGCTCGGAAACTGGTGCCGGGACCATGGTGTGGAGTACATCGGCCATCTCATCGAGGACAACAACCAGCACAGCCGCACCGGCAGCAGCCTGGGGCACTATTTCCGAGGACTGGCCGGGGAGGATATGTCAGGTATTGATGACATTGGAGGCCAGGTACTGCCCCAGGGCGAGGAACTTCCGGGCAATTCATTCCAGATGCGGGATGGTCATTTCTACCATTATGTCTTAGGAAAGCTTGCTTCCTCCGCAGCAGCCATTGAGCCGCTGAAGAAAGGCCGCTCCATGTGTGAAATCTTCGGAGCCTATGGCTGGTCCGAGGGCGTTCAGCTGGAAAAGTTCCTGCTGGATCATTTCCTTGTACGTGGAGTGAACCATTATGTTCCCCATGCTTTTTCGGCTAAAGACTTTCCGGATCCGGACTGCCCGCCGCATTTTTATGCTCACGGAAACAATCCGCAGTACCGCCATTTCGGCAGCCTGATGAAATATGCCAACCGGATGTGTGAACTGATCAGCGGAGGAACGCATATCGCTCCGGTAGCGATCCTTTATCAGGGAGAGTCTGACTGGTGCAGTGACTGTATGATGATGCAGGAGCCGGCACGGCTTCTGGCAGAAGCACAGATCGAATATGACTTTATCCCGTCAGATGTATTTGCAGAGAGAGAGGCTTACCGGACAGAGATCGGCAGCACATTGAAAGTGAATATCCAGGAATATCAGATTCTGATCGTTCCGAAATATAACTACATTCCAAAAGCCGCGGCGGATGGAATTGCGGAATTCCTGAAAAAAGGCGGTCAGGTATTCTTTGTAGAAGATTATCCGGAGAACTGTTGCGAGGGAATGGCGCTTCCGGAAGAGATCCGTAGAGGAATCTGCCTGGCACTTCCGGAACTGCTTCCGGCACTGGAAAAAACGGAGGTGCGGGAAGTAAAGATCACACCGGCAAACCGGAGACTTCATTACCTTCATTACAAAGAAGAAACCGATCGTTATCTTTTTGTAAATGAAGACCATGCGGATTACACCGGCGAGATTTACATGGAAAAGAAAGGGGATTGCTATGCCTACAATCCCTGGGAAAATCGCCTGGAGAAGCTTTTTGCAAAGGAAACGGAAGAGGGAACACTTCTTTCTGTAACGATCGAGCCGTTAAAGCCTTTGGTGGTGATCTTTGATAAGGCAGAAGAATCGCTTCATGAGCCGCTGACTCTTTCCGGGACAAAAACTGCTCTTTCTGAAAACTGGAAACGGAGTCTTTGCCGGAGCATTGACTATCCGGCCTTTCAGAAGGAAAAAAGGATCACGCTTCCGGACGCCTTGGCAGAGGAAGAACCCTTGTTTTCCGGCTTTGTCCGCTATGAAAATACGATCAGCTGTAAAAAAGGCGAGAGCCTTCTTCTGGAGATCAGCAAAGCCGCCGAGGGCGTGGAAGTCTTTGTGAACGGCGTCAGCGCCGGAATCCAGATCGCAGCTCCTTATCGCTACGATCTCAGCGGTCTGATGAAAGAGGGCAAAAATGAACTTCGCATCGAAGTGGCGACTACGCTGGAGCGGGAAATGTCACAGCATCCCGATCCCATGATGGCGATGATGGGAGTCAAATCAGTGCCAACCAGTGAGTCTGGAATCACAGGAATGGTGTGTATCGAGAAATAACAAGGAGGAAAATCCATGGAAAAACAGCAGCTGGAAGCCTTGCTGAAAGAGATGTCCCTGGAGGAAAAAGTAGGACAGCTTTTTCAGATCATTGGTTATTATTATGTGGAAGAAGGAAAAAAATTTATTACAGGGCCGGACAGCGGCTTGAATCTTTCCGATGAAAACGGGGCTCTGACAGGTTCTGTTCTGGGACTTCAGGGAGCGGAACTTAGTAAAAAGATCCAGAAAGAATATATGGAGCATCAGCCACACCATATCCCTCTGCTTTTTATGATGGATGTGATCCATGGGATGAAGACTATTTTTCCGGCTCCGCTGGCTCAGGCGGCTACCTTTGAGCCGGAGCTTACAAAAGAAGGTTCGGAGATCGCGGCAAAAGAGGCAACGGCTGCAGGCCTTCATGTGGCTTTTTCTCCCATGGCAGATCTGGTACGGGATCCCAGATGGGGGAGAGTGGTGGAATCTTTCGGAGAGGATCCGTATCTCAGTTCCTGTTTTGTGAAAGCCCAGGTGGAAGGCTTCCAGGGTTCTGATATGAAAGCGCCTGGAAAAATCTGTGCCTGCGTCAAGCACTTTGCAGGTTATGGCGGAGCAGAGGCAGGCCGGGATTATAACACGGTAAGCATGGACAGCCATACCTTTCAGGAATTTTATCTGAAAGGGTATCAGGCAGGCATCGATGCCGGGGCAGGTATGGTCATGACGTCCTTTAACACCATTGATGGAATTCCGGCATCCACAAACCGTCATCTGATGAGAGATATTCTCCGTGGAGAGCTTGGGTTTGATGGTGTTCTGATCTCTGATTTTGCTGCCATTAAAGAAACCATCGCCCACGGCTACAGTGAGAATGGGGAGAAAGCCGCAGAAAATGCCCTTCGTGCCGGTGTGGATATTGATATGATGACCACTACATATCTGGATCATGTGGCAGATCTGATCCAGAAAGGTGTTCTGAAAGAAGAACTCCTGGATGAAAGCGTGATGCGGATCCTGAAACTGAAAAACAAACTGGGACTCTTTGAAAATCCATATAAAGATGCGGATGAAGAAAAAGAGAAGGAACTCTTCCTCTGCCAGGCACACCGGAAGGCAGCCAGAAAAGCGGCGGTGCGATCCTTTGTTCTTCTGAAAAACGACGGGATCCTGCCTGTGGATACAGAGAAAAAAATTGCCTTTATCGGCCCTTATACAGACCGGAAAGAGATGCTGAGCAGCTGGGCCATTACCGGGGATGCAAAAGACAGTGTGACGATCCGGGAAGCAGCAGAGGAAGTCTTTGTTTCTGATCGTACGGTTTATTTACAGGGGTGTCCGGTGCTGACGCCGGGCTTCGGAACGGCACAGCTTCGTCTTGAAGTCGAGGAAGAGCCTTCGGAAGAAGAATGCAGACAGATGAAAGAGAAAGCCTTGAAGGCAGCGGCAGAAGCCGATCTGGTGATCATGCCTCTTGGCGAACATTTCAAGGAATCCGGGGAAGCAGCAAGTAAGGCGAATATTGAGATTCCCGATGTCCAGCTGGAACTTCTGGAAGAGGTTGTCCGGGTAAATTCCAATGTGGCAGTCGTCCTTTTTAACGGCCGGCCTCTGGATCTCCGAAAGGTCAGCCGCCTGGCGAAAGCCATTCTGGAGGTATGGCTTCCCGGTACGGAAGGCGGTCATGCCATTATTGATGTGCTGACCGGAAAAGAAAATCCTTCCGGAAAACTGCCTATGAGCTTTCCGTATTGCGTGGGCCAGGTGCCGGTCTATTACAATGCTTATTCCACTGGAAGAGGGGACTTTGAGGGCTGTACGGATCATTTCCGTTCCCGTTATCTTGATATTCCGAATGAGCCGCTCTATCCTTTCGGTTATGGTCTGAGCTATACGGAATTTGAAATCTCCACTCCGGAACTGACAGCAGATACCCTTTCTGCAGACGGCAGTCTGGAAGCCAGTGTGACAGTGACCAATAAAGGAACCCGACAGGGAACGGAAACACTGCAGCTCTATATCCAGGATGTCTTTGCCAGTGTGGTACGGCCGGTGAAGGAACTGAAAGGATTCCGGAAAGTTACGCTGGAACCGGGGGAAAGCAGAAGAGAAACGTTCCATATCGACGAAACCATGCTCCGCTTCCTGCGGGCCGATGGAATCGTTGGCAGTGAACCGGGAACATTCCGGGTATGGATCGGAAACAGCAGTGTGGTGGAAGCGTATAAAGAGTTTGAACGCAGATAAGCATTCCCCCGCTTCAAGTGCGCGGAGCACTAAGCGGCGGGTGAGGGGGGATGCTTATGTCAGTGGGAGTTGAAAGCTCCCACTGACAGATCGCGAAGCGACTGCGTTCATGAGCAAGTAGCGAAGCGGATTGCGAATGTCCGCTTTACTTAAAATAAGAAGTAAGAAACTCCTTTGGGAAATAATCGTCAGAAGGCATTTTTGTCATAAAAAAGATTTTCACAGGAGTTAAAAACGAGTAAAATAGAAGCATCAAAACGAACTCAAGGGAGGTTTTCATATGAAAATTTATGTAAATGGCAAAGTCGGCCGTGACGGAGACGGTACAAAGGAAAGACCGTTCCGCCGCATCAACGATGCGGCAAAGATCGCAAGACCAGGTGATGAAGTTCTGGTTTTTCCGGGCGTTTACCGGGAGTATGTGGATCCGATCTATGCAGGAACAGAGGAAGCCAGGATCAGTTACCGGAGCACAGAACATCTGGGAGCAGTTATTACTGGTGCGGAAAGAATCCAGTCCTGGACGCCATACAAGGAGAATGTCTGGGTCTGCCGTGTGGCGAACAGTCTTTTTGGAACTTACAATCCGTATACCACGCTGGTATATGGAGACTGGTATTTTGCAAAAGCAGATAAACATACGGGATGTGTGTATCTTAACGATCGGGCACTCTATGAGACAGCCACTCTGGAAGACTGCATGAAAGGCGAAGTTTACGAGTGCAGCTGGGTTCCGGAGGAATCTGTCTATAAATGGTATACCGAACAGGATGCCCAAAAGGATGAAACCGTGATCTATGCTAATTTCCAGGGGAAAAATCCCAATGAGGAAAATGTAGAGATCAACGTGCGCCGGGAGTGCTTTCTGCCGTCAAAAACCGGTGTGGGTTATATCACAGTCAGCGGCTTCGTAGTGACAAAGGCAGCTACCACTTGGGCACCGCCGGCAGCTTATCAGGATGGTATGATCGGCCCGCACTGGAGCAAAGGCTGGATCATTGAGGACTGCGAGATCTCCAACAGCAAATGCGCGGGCATTTCTCTTGGAAAATATCTGGATCCGGACAATAACCATTATTTCACCTATAAATATGTAAAGAGCCCAACCCAGATGGAACGTGATGCAGTCTGCCGTGGCCAGTATCATGGCTGGCTGAAAGAAAAGGTGGGAAGCCACATCATCCGTCGGAACAACATCCACCACTGTGAGCAGGGCGGTATTATTGGCCGAATGGGCGGTGTCTTCAGCCTCATCGAGGACAACCACATCCATCACATCAACAATATGATGGAGCTTGGAGGAGCGGAGATTGCAGGTATCAAGATGCATGCGGCTATTGATGTGGTCATGCGGAGAAACCATATCCATCATTGTACCATGGGAATCTGGTGCGACTGGGAAGCCCAGGGCACACGCCTTTCACAGAACCTTCTTCATGACAACCAGCGCCCGGCTTTCGCCAAACAGTTGAAGGGCGGCATGATGTCCCAGGATATCTTCGTAGAGGTAGGCCACGGCCCGACTCTCATCGACAACAATATCCTGCTCTCTGATGCGAGCCTTCGTTTTGCCACTCAGGGAGTTGCTATGGTACATAACCTGATCTGCGGCGCCCTCACCTGCGTGGGAGACGGCACCGGGCCCCGTTATACGCCCTACCACATTCCTCACCGCACGGAGGTCATGGGCTTTATGACGATTCTCCACGGGGACGATCGTTTCTATAATAATATTTTTGTCCAGAAATGGCCTGCCGAGGATTTTGTGACAATCCGCGATTCTTCCGAAGGTTTTGACACCGAGAATCGGAAAGCCGGCACCTGGGTCTTTGACGGTTATCCCACTTATGAAGAGTGGATTGCCCAGTTTGATTTCTCCAAACCTGCGGATATGGCAAAACTCTATCCCGCTCACGAGGGTCATCTCCCGGTCTGGAGCGAGGGAAATGTCTATCTGAACGGAGCCAAAGCCTGGGAGCATGAGAAAAATGGTCTGACCGTTTCTGAAAAAGTAAAGGTAGATCTCGTGGAAAGAGATGGAAACTATATGTTGGAGACTAATCTCTACGAGGTACTCGGCGGTTTTTCCAGCCGTATGATCAATACGGAAGTTCTGGGAAAAGCCTTTGAGCCGGAAGAACCTTTTGAAAATCCTGACGGAACGGCGATTCAGTTTGACATGGATTATTTCGGTGGTCATCGTGGAGCCGGTGTCCTGCCCGGTCCCTTCGTAGCAAAAGAAGACGCAGAGAAAAAATTATATTGAATTTACGGGCTGCCTGGCTGCTTTGGGCAGCCCTTTTTATATTTCCCGGTGACAGAAATCCGGGAATGGGATATAATGAATGTATTATTTTGTTGAATGGCCATAGAATTGCGTGAGTTGCTTTGCAGCAGAGTAATTCGTAGGCACCAGGAAGAGAAAGGAACGACGCTATGTTTGCACTGCCCCCGGCTTTTGAAGAAAAAATGAAAAAAATCCTGAAAGAAGAGTATCCGGCTTTTCGTGAAGGCTATGAACTTCCGCGAAAGTTCGGTCTTCGCATCAATCGGGATAAGATCACGCCGGAGGAGTTTGAAAAACTGGCACCGTTTGAATTGACACCGATCCCCTGGGTAGATAATGGTTTTTATTATGGAGAAAATGACCGTCCGTCCCGCCATCCCTTCTATTATAGTGGATTATATTATCTCCAGGAGCCCAGTGCCATGACACCGGCAAACATCCTTCCGGTGAATCCCGGCGATAAGGTTCTGGATCTCTGCGCGGCCCCCGGCGGCAAGGCTACGGAGCTCGGTGCGAAACTTCACGGCAAAGGCCTTCTGGCGGCAAACGACATCAGCGGCCCCCGGGCCCGGGCTCTCCTGAAAAATGTGGAGGTCTTCGGCATCCCCAACTCCCTGATTCTCAACGAAGTCCCGGCTAAACTAGCGGAAAACTTCCCGGAATTTTTTGATAAGATCCTGGTGGATGCACCCTGTTCCGGAGAAGGCATGTTCCGGAAAGATCCGGACACAGCCAAAGCCTGGAAACCGGAAAAACCGTTGGAATGTGCCCGGATGCAGAAAGAAATCATTCTCCGGGCTGCCGATATGCTCCGTCCCGGTGGCATGCTTCTCTATTCGACCTGTACGTTCTCCCCGGAAGAAAATGAGCAGATGATTTCCTTTCTTATGAAAGAGCGCCCGGAATTTGAAATTCTCCCGATTCCTAACCGCTATGAGGGCTTTGCCCCCGGCCGTCCGGAACTTATTGAAAAAGAATGGCTCCCGACAGAACTCTGGGATGAGGACGTTTTTGACAGTCTGACGGAAGAGCAGAAGGCTTCTCTCACAAACTGCGCCCGGATCTGGCCGCACCGCATGGGAGGAGAGGGTCACTTCCTTGCTCTCCTTGGGAAAAAAGGCGATACTTTAGAACTTGCCTTGGAAGAACCGGTCGTGAAAAAGGGAAAGAAGAAACGGAAAGAAAAACAGAGCGATTCTGCGAAAAAGTTCTCTAAAGAGCTGACACCCTTCTTCGATTTCGCAAAAGATCTCGACGTGGACTGGGATTTCACTCGTATTGAAGTGCGAAAAGGCCAGGTCTACTATGTGCCCGCTGAGTCCGCTGCTGTCCGCGGGCTGGTATTCCTTCGGAACGGTCTCTATCTCGGAGAGATCCGCAAAGACCGCTTTGAGCCCTCTCAGGCTCTGGCTGTCTCCCTTAAGAAAGCGCAGTACTGGAATGCGATCGATCTTCCCGCCGACGATGAGCGAATCCTTCATTATCTGAAAGGAGAGACCATCGAGATCGAGCCGGAGGAAGCGAAGAGCCCCAAAGGCTGGCAGCTCCTCTGCGTCTCCGGTTATCCCTTAGGCTGGGGCAAGCTGGTAAACGGCCTTTTGAAGAACAAGTTCCTGGCCAGCTGGCGGCTGTCCTGAACCTGCTAAAAATATTAGAGTTGTGCGAACAATTCTGGTATTGTATAAACAGTTTAAAAAAATATGAAAAATTTCAAAAAAAGGTGTTGACATTCCGCGGAAGGGGTGATATGATAGTCAACGTCGCAGGGAGCTGCGGCGGAGATGCTCGAAAGAAGTTCGAGAGAACAAAAACTTTTCAAAAAAAGTTAAAAAAGTTCTTGACAAACTGAAACGAACATGATATGATATAAAAGTTGCTGATGAGCAACGAAAAACAAAGAACCTTGATAACTGAACAGTGACATATCCTTGAAAGTTCAAAAGAATATAGTTCTTAAAGAACAAAACCAAAGTAAATTTAACGGGATAAGAATTTTAGCCAAGCTAAATTTTGATCCTGGACAAACTTTTTTAGAGAGTTTGATCCTGGCTCAGGATGAACGCTGGCGGCGTGCTTAACACATGCAAGTCGAGCGAAGCACTTATGATGATCCTTCGGGTGAGTCGTTTGTGACTGAGCGGCGGACGGGTGAGTAACGCGTGAGTAACCTGCCTCATACAGGGGAATAACAGTTAGAAATGACTGCTAATGCCGCATAAGCGCACAGGGCCGCATGGCCCGGTGCGAAAAACTCCGGTGGTATGAGATGGACTCGCGTCTGATTAGCTAGTTGGCAGGGTAACGGCCTACCAAGGCGACGATCAGTAGCCGGCCTGAGAGGGTGAACGGCCACATTGGGACTGAGACACGGCCCAAACTCCTACGGGAGGCAGCAGTGGGGAATATTGCACAATGGGGGAAACCCTGATGCAGCGACGCCGCGTGAGTGAAGAAGTATTTCGGTATGTAAAGCTCTATCAGCAGGGAAGAAAATGACGGTACCTGACTAAGAAGCCCCGGCTAACTACGTGCCAGCAGCCGCGGTAATACGTAGGGGGCAAGCGTTATCCGGATTTACTGGGTGTAAAGGGAGCGTAGACGGCTTTCCAAGTCTGACGTGAAACTCCGGGGCTCAACTCCGGAACTGCGTTGGAAACTGTAAGGCTTGAGTGCCGGAGAGGTAAGCGGAATTCCTAGTGTAGCGGTGAAATGCGTAGATATTAGGAGGAACACCAGTGGCGAAGGCGGCTTACTGGACGGCAACTGACGTTGAGGCTCGAAAGCGTGGGGAGCAAACAGGATTAGATACCCTGGTAGTCCACGCGGTAAACGATGAATACTAGGTGTTGGGGGACAAAGTCCTTCGGTGCCGCCGCAAACGCATTAAGTATTCCACCTGGGGAGTACGTTCGCAAGAATGAAACTCAAAGGAATTGACGGGGACCCGCACAAGCGGTGGAGCATGTGGTTTAATTCGAAGCAACGCGAAGAACCTTACCAAGTCTTGACATCGATTCGACGGGAGTGTAATGACTCCTTTCCCTTCGGGGACGAAGAAGACAGGTGGTGCATGGTTGTCGTCAGCTCGTGTCGTGAGATGTTGGGTTAAGTCCCGCAACGAGCGCAACCCTTATCTTCAGTAGCCAGCGAGTAAGGTCGGGCACTCTGGAGAGACTGCCAGGGACAACCTGGAGGAAGGTGGGGATGACGTCAAATCATCATGCCCCTTATGACTTGGGCTACACACGTGCTACAATGGCGTAAACAAAGGGAAGCGAACCTGTGAGGGTGGGCAAATCCCAAAAATAACGTCTCAGTTCGGATTGTAGTCTGCAACTCGACTACATGAAGCTGGAATCGCTAGTAATCGCGAATCAGCATGTCGCGGTGAATACGTTCCCGGGTCTTGTACACACCGCCCGTCACACCATGGGAGTCGGTAACGCCCGAAGTCAGTGACCCAACCGCAAGGAGGGAGCTGCCGAAGGCGGGACTGGTAACTGGGGTGAAGTCGTAACAAGGTAGCCGTATCGGAAGGTGCGGCTGGATCACCTCCTTTCTAAGGAAAAGAGCTAGTAGAGGATAGTCACTGTTGAGTTATCAATGCGTGAACACTTAATGAAGCCGGAGGCTGAATTTAGTGTGGAACGTAGTTCTGTCGACAAAAGGAGACAGAACTTCCGATAACTGAATCTTTCCGGTGGCGATGCGCCTGGGGGTCACACCCGTTCCCATCCCGAACACGATGGTTAAGACCCAGGCGGCCGATGGTACTTTGCTGGAGACGGCACGGGAGAGCAGGTGGCTGCCGGAATTAAAAAAGTTTTATTAGTGATCTAAGATTAAAAAACTTTTAGTCTTAGATGGCTGATAAAACAGCCAAATGAACATGTACCTTGAAAACCGCATACAGAAAAGAAAGTTTTTTCTTAAATATTTAAGAGAAAGACATCCGAGGAGATTACCGAGAGGTAATCACAAGACGTAGTGGAATCTGGTTTTTGACTTTCGTTTGAATGTTAGAAACATCGGAAACCATGAACTTGATAAAAACCCAGACCAACTGCCGTGACGCTACATGGCAGAGAAAGTTGGTTAAGCGAAGAAGAGCGCAGGGTGGATGCCTTGGCACTAAGAGCCGATGAAAGACGTGATAAGCTGCGAAAAGCTTCGGGGAGGAGCAAATATCCATTGATCCGGAGATATCTGAATGGGGAAACCCGGCTGAGCAAACCTCAGTCATCCATACGCCAATCCATAACGTATGGAAGGGAACCCGGTGAACTGAAACATCTAAGTAGCCGGAGGAAAAGAAAGAAAACTCGATTTCCAGAGTAGCGGCGAGCGAAATGGAAAGAGCCTAAACCAGCGTGCGTGCATGCTGGGGTTACGGACTGCACAAGCTATTGTGGAAGGTTAAGGGAACGGTTTTGGGAAAGCCGGCCAGAGAGGGTGAAAGCCCCGTACCTGAAAACCAGACACAGGCGGCAGGATCCAGAGTACCACGAGACACGAGAAACCTTGTGGGAAGTCGGGGGGACCACCCCCCAAGGCTAAATACTACTTAGTGACCGATAGCGCATAGTACTGTGAAGGAAAGGTGAAAAGGACCCCGGGAGGGGAGTGAAAGAGAACCTGAAACCCTGTGTTTACAAGCTGTGGAACATCTATATACGATGGACCGCGTACTTTTTGTAGAACGGTCCGGCGAGTTACGCTGGCTGGCAAGGTTAAGGACCTAAGGTCCGGAGCCGGAGGGAAACCAAGTCTTAATAGGGCGAAATAGTCAGCCAGAGTAGACCCGAAACCGGGTGATCTACCCATGTCCAGGCTGAAGTTGCCGTAAAAGGCAATGGAGGGCCGAACGCACATCCGTTGAAAAGGGTGGCGATGAGGTGTGGGTAGGGGAGAAATTCCAATCGAACCCGGAGATAGCTGGTTCTCCTCGAAATAGCTTTAGGGCTAGCCTCGACAGAGTCTGATGGAGGTAGAGCACTGAATTTCCTAGGGGGCGTCAAAGTCTACCGAAGAATATCAAACTCCGAATGCCATCAAGATGCTTGTCGGGAGTCAGACTGCACGAGATAAGTTGGGTAGTCAAAAGGGAAAGAGCCCAGACCTCCAGCTAAGGTCCCAAAGTGCGTGTTAAGTGGAAAAGGATGTGGGATTTCAAAGACAACCAGGATGTTGGCTCAGAAGCAGCCATACATTCAAAGAGTGCGTAATAGCTCACTGGTCGAGAGGTCCTGCGCCGAAAATGTCCGGGGCTGAAACACGACACCGAAGCTGAGGAATTTAACGTCTGTTGAATTGGTAGAGGAGCATTGCATACGCGAGGAAGCAGTACCGTAAGGAGCTGTGGAGTGTATGGAAGAGAGAATGCCGGAATGAGTAGCGAGATGGAGGTGGGAATCCTCCAGGCCGAATATCCAAGGTTTCCAGAGTAAAGCTGATCTGCTCTGGGTAAGTCGGGACCTAAGGCGAGGCCGAGAGGCGTAGCCGATGGACAACAGGTTGAGATTCCTGTACTGCTGTATATCAGAACTGTGGGGACACAGAGGGAAAGCACAGGCGCGGAACGGAAAGCCGCGTGCAAGCGAGGTACCGGACTGGTAGGAAAAACCGCCAGCCAACGGGAAGACGTGATGCGGACCGAAATTTAGTAGGGAAGTGTGTGAGCCAGCTGTCAAGAAAAGCCGCTATTGTGTATACAGTACCCGTACCGTAAACCGACACAGGTGGATGAGGAGAGAATCCTAAGGCCGGCGGAAGAAGTATTGTCAAGGAACTCGGCAAAATGACCCTGTAACTTCGGGAGAAAGGGTGCCTCGAAAGAGGCCGCAGAGAATTGGCCCAAGCAACTGTTTAGCAAAAACACAGGTCTATGCGAAACCGAAAGGTGAGGTATATGGGCTGACGCCTGCCCGGTGCTGGAAGGTTAAGGGGAGATGTTAGAGCAATCGAAGCATCGAACTTAAGCCCCAGTAAACGGCGGCCGTAACTATAACGGTCCTAAGGTAGCGAAATTCCTTGTCGGGTAAGTTCCGACCCGCACGAAAGGCGTAATGATTTGGGCGCTGTCTCGACAATACATCCGGTGAAATTGAAGTACCAGTGAAGATGCTGGTTACCCGCGCCAGGACGGAAAGACCCCATGGAGCTTTACTCCAGCTTGATACTGGGATTCGGTATTGCATGTACAGGATAGGTGGGAGGCTAAGAAGCATGGACGCCAGTCTATGTGGAGCCGCTGTTGGGATACCACCCTTGCGGTATTGGATTTCTAACCAGCCGCCGTGAAACCGGCGGTGGGACAATGTCAGGCGGGGAGTTTGACTGGGGCGGTCGCCTCCGAAAGGGTATCGGAGGCGCCCAAAGGTTCCCTCAGAATGGTTGGAAACCATTCGAAGAGTGCAAAGGCAGAAGGGAGCTTGACTGTGACACCGACGGGTGGAGCAGGTACGAAAGTAGGGCTTAGTGATCCGGTGGTATTAAGTGGGAATGCCATCGCTCAACGGATAAAAGCTACCCTGGGGATAACAGGCTTATCACTCCCAAGAGTTCACATCGACGGAGTGGTTTGGCACCTCGATGTCGGCTCATCGCATCCTGGGGCTGTAGTAGGTCCCAAGGGTTGGGCTGTTCGCCCATTAAAGCGGTACGCGAGCTGGGTTCAGAACGTCGTGAGACAGTTCGGTCCCTATCCGGCGTGGGCGCAGGATATTTGAGAGGAGCTGTCCTTAGTACGAGAGGACCGGGATGGACTGACCTCTGGTGCACCGGTTGTTCCGCCAGGAGCATAGCCGGGTAGCCAAGTCGGGAAGGGATAAACGCTGAAGGCATCTAAGCGTGAAGCCCCCCTCAAGATGAGATATCCCATGCGAAAGCGATAAGACCCCTTGAAGACGACGAGGTAGATAGGTCAGAGGTGGAAGTGCAGTAATGCATGGAGCTGACTGATACTAATAGGTCGAAGGCTTAACCAAAGCTGAGGTTGTTCTGTAAGCGTAGCGAACAGAACTTCCAAAAAAGGCAGTCTGGGTAGAAGAAAATCGGATGGAAGAAATAAATTTCTGTGTGTGGTTTTGAAGGCACATAAAACCTTCACTGATCTGGAAAACGCGTTTTCCAGATTAAGTGCTATAAGGAATCGATGCGTGGCTCAGCTTGGTAGAGCGCTGCGTTCGGGACGCAGAGGTCGCAAGTTCAAATCTTGTCGCATCGACTAAAAATGGGATCGTTCTTATGAACGGTCCCATTTTTGTCGGTACGACAAGATTTGAACTTGCTGGGAACGAACGCCAGTATTTCTTTTCCTCAAACGATGTGCTAAAATACACCATTAGAAGGTGTTTTTTGTTTTGAGGAGGAAAGGGTTATGTACAGTCTTTTGGTAGTGGATGATGAGCAGTATGCAGTGGAGGGCGTGATGGAAGCCATCGACTGGAAGAGCATCGGAATCATGGCTGTTTATGGGGCGTACAGTTCGGAGGAAGCGAAGAACATCATACGGCAGCATGATATACAGGTAATAGTCTGTGATATTGAGATGGCGGAGGAGAGCGGACTCGATTTTCTGAGATGGATGCGGACGGAAGGGTATTTTGCAAAGCTGATTTTTCTGACTGCTCATGCCCGGTTTGATTATGCGAAGGAATCCATCACGCTGGGAGCTACGGAATATCTGATGAAGCCGGTGGATCACGATATTTTAAAGGATACCGTGGCAGCTGCGCTGAAAGCCTGGCAGGAGGACGAAAAGCGGGAGTCCCAGGTACAGGAATATGAAAAAATCTGCGCGAAGCTGTCCCAGGGCGAGTTAAAAAAGCTTCTGGATTCCTATCAGGATCAGCCGGAGCTGATACCAGAGCAGCTGCAGGACGGTCTGATTTACCGCGTCAAAGAGTATATCAGCCAGAACCTGGAAGGAGACTTAAACCGCGAGACGATTGCCGGCCAGGTGTTTTTGAATGCGGCCTATTTGTCCAGACTGTTCCATAAAGAGACGGGAGAAAAGCTTTCGGATTATATCCTTCGGCTGCGGATGGAACGGGCAAAAGATCTTCTGACTTCTACCAGTGAAAAAGTCACATCCATTGCACAGCGCTTGGGCTATAATAACGACTCTTATTTTATAAAGACCTTTCGGGGAATGGTGGGTGTTACGCCCTACGAATATCGAAAACAGGCGCATAACTCCCGAAAAAAAGAGGTGACATTATGAAGCAGAGGATCAGAAATTTCTGCCGGACGATTCGCTTTAAAATGCTGATCATTCTCCTGGCCTTTTTGATGGTTTATGTGGTTACGGTCTCCTATTTTCTCTATGATACGCTCCAGTCTACCCAAAGCAAAATTTTAAGCCCTTATCAGGACATGCTGGATCTCTATGTGGAACAGCTGGAAACCTCGCTGGAGGATATCGACAGTTGGATGAGAAACTTTTCCGGTGATTTTGATGTGAATATGATGGCTATTCAGGATGAAAAGACAGATCGCTATACCCTGACAAAATATCGGGTGCGCTATGATATTCATCGAAACCGTCCGGGTTACAGTACACTGGATGCCGTCTATGTTTATGATAAGCGAAATGAAAGTCTTATGATGATTCCGGACGACTGCGATCACTTTGAGCCGCTGGTTTATGACTTTTGGAATGAGGGCGGCTGGGAGAGTGAAGGCTGGACTGTGATCGGGGAAGAAGGAAAGTATGCCCTGTTCCGGCAGTATATTGTCAATAATTCCGTCTATATCATGGTCTTCGTTGATCTTAATAAAATTTCAGAAGAGATCAGGGAGATTGCCATGGGAAATCATATGGACTGGAATATTTGCACCGGTGAAAAGGTTCTTTGCGGAACGGAACAGTTCTCAGCCTCAAAATCTATTTTTAGTCGGAGTCATACCCTGGAAAAATCTTTCCGAAACATTGATATGACCTTTCATTTTCTTGTAAATATCAGAGAACTTTGGAGAAAAAATATTTATTCGGTTCTGTTTCTGACCGTTTCTCTTCTGGTCTTATTTGTTGTCGGGTGGACCCTGGCATTTTATATGATTCGCCGGAGACTCTTGATGCCGCTGGATCTTTTGATTAAAGGCATGCAGAATTTTGACGGAAATGAGAAGCCGGAGAAATTGGTTCCCTCCGGGCGGATTGAGGGAGAAATGGCTTTTGCAATCGATACTTTTAACGATATGGTTTCTCAGATCTGGAATGACCGTATTCTGATTTATGAGGAAAAACTGGAAAATCAGAAGCTCGTGATCCAGAATCTGCATTCGCAGATTGATCCCCACTTTTTTTCTAACACCCTGAATCTGATTTATAACCTGATTGCGATCAACCGGAATGATGTGGCAAAAAAAGCTCTGATTCTGCTCTCATCCTATTATCGCTTTATGTGCAATCTGGACCGGAAACTGATTTCGCTGAAAAAAGAAATTGATTTTATCTGCAATTATCTGGAAATCATGAAGCTTCGCTTCCCGGAGAAACTGGATATTCAGCTTTCCTTCGATGAGACGCTGGGAAAACTTAAGATCCCTCCGATGCTGCTTCAGCCCCTGGTTGAGAACAGCATCAAGTACGGCTTTGTCAATCGAAGTCAGCTCTTTCATCTGACGTTGTCTGCCCGGACAGAGGACGGGGCGGCTGTGCTTTCTGTCGAGGATAGCGGCAAAGGTTTTCCAGAGGAGTTCCGCGGAACCTTTGATCAAAACCATACTTTTGAGGTGCCGGATAATCCGGAGAGTGATAATCATGTGGGACTCCGGAATATTTATCAGCGGCTTCTCATGTACTACGGAGAGGATGCCAGTCTAAAGATCGACTGGAATGGAGAGTGGTCCCGCGTAGAGATCAAAATTCGTGACTGGGAGAAGTATGCTTTGTGAAATAAAACAAGAAAATAGAAAAACCTTCCCATAGAAGTAACAAAAGTGCTGTTTTGTATCACAATTATTGCTATTTTGCTATGCATAATTACCATATAATAGAAGCACAAACAAATCAACACAAGGGAGGGTTTCATATGAAAAACAGAAAACGTTTCTTAAGTCTTGCTCTGATGAGCGCCGTGTTATCCACCAGCGTCCTGACTGGTTTTGCCTCCGATGGAGACTCCGGAGAAATTCCAACCCTGACCTGGTATCTTCCTGGTAATCCGACCAATATGACCAGTGATGGATATAATGCGGTGATGGAAGAGGTAAACAAATATCTGGAAGAAAAGATCGGCTGTCATCTGGATGTGAAATTGTTTGCATTTTCCGAATATGCACAGAAATGTTCCACAGTAATCAGTGCAGGCGAGCCTTACGATCTGATGTTTACCTGTGACTGGCTGAATAACTTTGCTACTAATGCAGGAAGTAATGCCTATCTTCCGTTAAATGATCTCCTGGAAGAAAACGCACCGGATGCTATGGCAGATATTCCTGAGTATATGTGGAAAGCGACCACGATAAACGGAAATATTTATGCAATGCCGGCTTTACAGACTTATGCGAAAAATGATGGTATTTTCCTGCGGGCGGATATCGCAGAAGAACTCGGCATTGAGGGAAGCTCCTATGAGAATGGAGTCAATACCTATACCCTGGATGATCTGGATAACATTTACAGCCAGATTGTTGAAAAGCATCCAGGCATAATTCCAGCAGATGGTACTGACATTTTCTGGACACATGTAGATGAAACATACGGATTTAATTTCCTTGGCGGTTTTGAGGTTCCTGGTGTCGTTCGTTTCTCTGATGAGAGTAAGGTTATCGATCAGTTCCAGTCAGATGAATTTATGGACTACTGTAAGAGAATGTATGAGTGGCAGCAGAAAGGATATGTACAGCCGGATTGGGCCAGCTATGTAACCATGACAGACCAGCATACGATTGATCGTAAATCACCGGATCATGTGACCTATCAGGCGGGATTTACAGCACCTAATGTAGCCAGTATGGCAGTTAGCGATTGTGGCTGGGAGGAGACACCGGTTCCCATCATCACAAGCAACAAGTATGCAGTTACCTCCGGTGTGACCCAGTCGCTTACCGCTGTAGGCGTAAATTCCAGATATCCGGAAAAAGCCGTTCAGCTTTACAATCTGGCTTACTCTGACCCCTGGTTTGTAAATACCCTTCTTTATGGACTGGAAGGCGTAAACTATAACAAGGTTTCCGATACGGAGATCGAGATCATCCGTGATTCCAACTATGCAGCTCCTCTTGCTTCCTTTACGATTGCCAACCAGTTCATCACCTGGGTGGAAGCTGGCGCTTATCCGGGAGATGTCTGGGAGCAGACGAAAGCTTTCTGTGAGGATGCAACTCCTTCCGAATTATTCAGATTTATCTTTGACTCCTCAAATGTAAAGAGTGAAGTGGCTAACTGCTCTGCCATTTATGAAGAGTACAAGTATCCGCTTCTCTGCGGTGCTGTGGATCCGGAAACCGTGATTCCCGATATGCTGAACCGCCTGGAGCAGGCGGGCTCTGCAAAGATTATTGAGGAAATGCAGCGACAGGTTGATGCTTTCTTAGGTAAATAAAGACAATGACTCTGGAGTGTGCGTATGAGCGCACACTCCATTGTTATTAGGAGGGGTGTCCATGAAAAAACAAAAATTACCACTTCTGTTCCTGGCCCTGCCGGGAATCATTCTTATTTTTCTCTTTGGTTATCTGCCTTTGTTCGGTCTTGTCATTGCTTTTAAGAACGTCGATTACTCAAAAGGAATCTGGGCCAGCGACTGGGTAGGCTTAAAAAACTTTGAATTTTTCTTCAAATCCAATGATGCGCTTCGTGTGACGCGCAATACACTGGTCATGAATGCGCTTTTTATCGTATTTACTCTGATTGTTTCTGTGTCCGTTGCGATTATGCTGTACTATGTGGGCAGAAGAATGCTCCGGGTAACACAGACCGTTCTGTTTCTGCCCTATTTGATTTCCTGGGTTGTGGCCAGCTATGCGCTGGAAGCTTTTATCGATGCCAGGTACGGAGTCGTCAATCAGTTTCTCAATTTTCTGGGACTTAAAAATATCAATTTTTATTACCTGCCGAAATGGTGGTATCTGATTATTGTCATCTGCTATATCTGGAAATCCGCGGGCTATTATTCGATTCTCTATTACACAAGGCTTCTGAGTGTCGATCCTTCCCTGTATGAAGCGGCGGAGATCGATGGGGCAAGTACCTGGCAGAAGATCCGCTACATTACGCTCTATATGCTGCGTCCGCTGATTATTATGCTGTGTCTGATTCAGATCGGTAATATTTTCTATTCCGATTTCGGTATGTATTATTTCCTTACCAAAGACAATGGTATGCTCTATTCGGTTACGGATGTCATAGATACCTACATCTTCCGTGCCCTGAAAACCGTCAACGATCCCGGTATGGGAGCTGCCGTCGGCCTGTTCCAGTCTCTGATGGGCTTCATTCTGGTGCTGGCTTCCAATGCGGTAGCGAAAAAAATTGATGAAGAAGGCGCAATTTTCTAGGAGGAAGAATATGAAGAAAAGAATTAAAGTTTCTCAGGTGGCCCTCTACGGGATACTGACCCTGATTTCTGTCCTTTGGATCATTCCAGTACTCTTCATTTTTTCGCTCTCTGTCACACCGGAAACGAGCCTGAGCGAGGTAGGATATCGGCTGATCCCGAAGGAAATCACGTTTGATGCATATACATATATCATCAAAAATCCGGCGCAGATTTTGAACTCTTATAAAATATCGATCATCGTGACTGTGATTGGAACCGTGGCCGGTCTGCTGTTTACCACAGGAATCGCCTATGCGATGTCACGAAAGGATTTCAAGCTTGGAAAGCACATTACCCGTTTTGTGATGTTCGCGATGCTGTTCCACGGAGGACTGATTCCGACGTATATCGTTGTCACCCAGGTCCTTCATCTGGGAAATACCCTGTGGGTTCTGATTCTCACGATGCTTGTATCGCCCTGGAATATTTTCCTGATGAAAAGCTTTCTCTCCAGTATTCCGACGGAGCTTCTGGAGGCCAGCTTTATCGACGGAGCGACGGAGTATCAGACCTACTTTAAGGTAGTTCTTCCGCTGGCGAAGCCGGGCCTTGCGACTGTTGGTCTGCTGATCCTGTTCAGCTACTGGAACGACTGGTATCAGGCCATGCTTTACATCGATAACATGGATCTGGTTCCGCTGCAGCTTCTGCTGTACAAGATCATCTCAAATATTCAGTTTGTACTGCAAAATTCCTTTTACTTGGCCAGCGAGGGAGGAAGCTTCCCGACGATTGCAGCCCGAATGGCGACCTGCGTGATCGCGATCGCGCCGATGCTTCTTGCATTCCCGTTCTTCCAGAAATATCTGGCAAAAGGACTGACGCTGGGTTCTGTAAAGGGCTGATGCCAATAGGAAACTATTATTATGTATAGGGGGCGAAAAAAGATGAATCCAATTTTACCACTTGCGTATGCGACACCGGATGTGGAGGCTCATGTGTGGCCGCAGGATCCGAACAGGGTCTATTTATACTGTTCAAACGACCGGATTGGCGGGGGTGGAATGTCGCCCTGTCAGCATTGCTTTTCTTCCGAGGATTTGGTATGCTGGACTGATCATGGAGTTGCTTTTGATGCCAGTACGGCAATTCCATGGGTGTCTATGACTGACTTGCCGGCCATCGACGTGGCAGAAAAAAACGGCCGCTGGTACTATTATTTTACCGTTCACTCTCTTTTACGGGAAAGGAAGTTTCCTTTGTCTGCGAGGCGGCCAGCTTTGAGTCCATTACGCAGCTTGAAATCCGTCTGGATGCCGCCGATGGTCCCTGCATCGGCGTGTGTGAAATCGACCATTCCGGAGGCTGGGCAGACTGGAAGGAATATCAGTGCGGAATTTCAACGGTTTCCCCCGTTTTTTCCTGGGAATGTGGGACGGAGCGGCAGTTTATCGTTCAGATGTCGTCGAGCCCGAAGTTTCAGAGTGCAGTGATGTATCTCGATACGAGAAACTGTTACTGCATCTATGACGGGGTTCCACTGCAGGCAGGAAAAACCTATTACTGGCGGGTACGAAGCGGGGTCGGTGAATGGACAGAAAGTCAGTTTACAACTATCTAATGTAGGAGGAATACCAAGCGATGAAATACGAATTTCCAAAAACATTTCTCTGGGGCGCAGCGACGGCGGCTGCACAGATTGAAGGTGGAGCCTATGAAGACGGCAGAGGCCCTTCGATCTGGGATGCATTTGCTCATCTTCCCGGCAGAATCAAGAACAATGATGTGCCGGATGTTTCCTGCAATTCTTATCATCTCTACGAGAAAGATATTGAGATGATGAAGAAAATAGGGCTTAAAACCTACCGTTTTTCTTTTTCCTGGTCCCGTATCATTCCGGATGGAACAGGAGAAGTCAATCCGGCAGGAATCGAGTACTATAAGAAGCTGATCGCTGCCTTGAAGGCAAACGGAATTGTGCCGAATGCGACGATGTACCACTGGGATCTTCCCTATGCTCTGCAGATTCAGGGCGGCTTTGGCAACCGTGAGTGCGTGAAGTGGTTTACAAATTATGCGAAGGTTTTGCTGGATAACTTCGGTGATGATGTGGATCTCTGGGCGACTTTCAACGAGCCGATTGCCGTTTATGTGGGAACTGCTTATGGCTTTTTTGCCCCGGGTCTGAAGAATGAAAAATATGCCCGCCAGTCTCTGCACAATCTCCTGCTCTGCCATGGAGAGGCGGTGAAACTTTTCCGTACCTATTCCTTTGCCCATGCGAAGATAGGTATTGTGGTGGATATCTGGAAACATTATCCGGCCCGCCCGGGAAACAAAGAGGACGAGGAGAGAGCCATTTTCAACAACGAGATCGCAGGCTACGGCATGTTCCTTCATCCCCTGTTTCTGGGAGGCTATTCTGATGAGCTGAATGCCTACCTTGAAAAAAATGATCTGGTTCCCAGGATGGAAGAGGGCGATTTTGATGTGATGCATCAGAAGCTGGATTTCTACGGACTGAATTTCTACAACGGACTCTATGACAATATGGAGGAGATCCGAAAGAGAGAGGAGATACTGAAGGCAGGTGGAAACTATCAGGATCGTCCGGAGCAGCATCCGGAAGCGCTCCGCGATGTGTTGCATATGGTGGTGGAAAAATATCATGTGGATATTCCGATTTACATCACAGAGAACGGTCTTCCCCAGGAGGACGGCCCGATGGAGGAGGTTCTCAACGATCAGGAAAGAATCGATTATGTAAGACAGGTTCTGATTGCGCTTTATGGCGCCCTGGAAGACGGCATTGATGTGAGAGGCTATTATATGTGGTCTCTTCTGGACAATTTTGAGTGGTCCGCCGGTTTCTCACCGCGCTATGGCCTTTGCTACACGAACTATGAGACGGGAGAGCGTATCCCGAAAAAGAGCGCCGGCTGGTACAGCGACGTGATCAGCGAGAACGGTTTCGACTGATCTGAAAAAAGAAAAGCCTCCGCGGACATGCGTAAAAACATGTTTCCGCGGGGCTTTTTTGCAAATCAGATATTCGTGGGTCAGAGCAGAGTTTAAGCTTTGTTCAGGGAAACTTCTAGGAGGGGAAAGTGTTCATCGTTAACGTGGCGGCAGCTTGATTTTTACTATACGGGTGGTAGAATTGACTGCTTTGAGCTTTTTTAGATTTGAGGTCATGCGATTTTGGGGTTGCGATTGACTTGTTTTGGGATTTTTAGATTTTCGGTCATGGATTTTCTAGGGGTTCATTGACTCTATTTGGATTTTTTAAATTTGCAGTCATGCAATTTTGGGGGTGTGATTGACTTGTTTTTGGTTTTTTGGATTTGTGGTCATGCATTTTCTGGACTTTCATTGACTCAATTTGAAGTTTTTGGATAATAAAGCCATCTTCCAGAGCGTACATGCCCATGCCGTGAATGTAGTCGATATTCCAGCCTTCATTTGCAACGCTGTATTGGTTGGAAATATTCTTCGCAATATCAGATGCCTCTAATTCCTGCTGTTCCTTCACATATTTCTCAAATGCGTGACTTATCATGATGTTGGAAATCATGCTGATTAAGGAAATAGCTGCTAATACCAGAAGAGCAAAACGGACGGCAAGGGCAGAACGGAGACTATATTGCCTCAAAATTCCTCACCTCCGAATTTATATCCTAAGCCGTGAACGGTTTTTACATAAACCGGGCTTTTGGGGTCTGTTTCCACTTTCTTGCGAAGATTTTTGATATGCGTGTCGATCACGCGGTCATATCCATCAAAATCCGGGCAAAACACAAGGTCGATCAAATCATTCCTTGTAAAAACCTTTTCCGGATATTTGACCATAGCGGAGAGGATTTTCCACTCGCTGGGGGTCAGGCTTAAAAGCCCGTCCTGTTTCCTTACTTCGTTATGCTCGAAGTCGATTTGCAAGTCGTGGTCGTTCCATGAAAATTTCTCGGCCAGCGGTTTTAGATCACTCACTGTCCGGCGCAGAACAGCCTCCATACGGGCGTATAGCTGTTTAATACTAAAGGGCTTTGTTACATAGTCATCCGCGCCGATGTTCAGACCATTCAGCACGTCATTTTCCTGCGTCTTGGCTGTCAGCATAATGATCGGCACTCTTGACTGTCTGCGGATCGACTAACAGACTTCTTCGCCCGACATGCCCGGCAGCATCAAATCTAAAATCACAAACATGATTGGGTACTTCTGGAAGATCTCCAGCGCCTCTTTGCCATCCTCGGCGGCAAAAACATGGTAGCCCTTGTTATGTATGCGGAAACCGATTCACGGATCATTGTTTCATCATCAACGACCAATACATTTTTCTCTGGTGTCATAAAAATACCTCTTTCTATTAAAATGCAAAATGCATTAATTCTACAAAAACATTATACAAAAATCCGCTTTTTTTTCAATTCTACCACAGCCCTGCATAGAACGCGTAAAATTCGCCGGAAAATGGAACATGTGTAAAATATTCATAAGGCTATTATGCAGGAAAAAGAAACCCCTATCCCCTCAAGATTGAGGGGAAGGGGAGTTGAAGTGTCGAAGATACTTTTTATGTGTTTTGTTGGCTAAAAAATCCCCGTACTTCAAAATACGGGGATTAATCAGGTCATTTACTGATTACACTTTTTTGCATAGAATGTTCGCGCCAGAAAAGACAGCATGCAATAACTGCTGCAATGATAAAGATTACAATACCGAAATAGCGATAGGAAAACTGGATTCCGATATGGTCAATGATCTTTCCTCCTAAAATATTTCCGAGAATGCTGGCGATTCCTGTCTGGACGATGTAAAGAACACTTTGTCCCTGGGAGGCTTTTCCTTCTTTTGCGTGAGAGGCAATATAAGTTGCACAACAAAAATGTACGATCATATAAGTGATGCCCTGCATAGCCTGAGCAAGGATCAGAAACAGCAGGGAACCTCCGGAAGCCGTGATAAGACGAGCACCCATGAGAAAAGTAGCAGCTGCAATCAAATGCAGAGTGCCAAACTTTTTTGAAAGCTTTTGGATCAACAGCAGAACTGGAATTTCACTGCATGCCTGAACGCAGCTCAACAGGCCTACCTGAGCCTGACCGTAGCCAAGTTCTACTGTATAGACGCCTAAAAAGGATCCTAAAAAACTGGCACCAAGCTGATAGATAAAAGCAAAAGCCAAAACAAAATAGATGGTTTTGTCAACGAATATTTCAGAAAGCTTGAACTGTTGCCAGAAAGGAAGTGCTTTTTTAATAGCTATCGGTTGATGATTTTCACTCTCGGGAAGTCTTAACAGGAGCAGTAGAAGAATCAGATATCCAATACTTGCCAGAAAAAACTGAGCAGAAGGATTTTTACGCAGATAAACACCAACCAGAAGGACAATCACCGCATAACCTACAGTACCACCCATTCGAATGGTTGCAAAATTATACTGGAAATAATTAGCATTTCGAATAACAATAGCATCAATCATAGGATTGACGGAAGTGGAAAACAGGGCAAGCAGGATGCTTGCAATAAGAAAAGTGGTAAAAGAATGACCAAGATAAAAGGTGTATAAAGAAACTATAATACCTAAAATGATAGCACAAACGTATTTTTTTGCTTTACCACTTTCATCACTGCGTTTTGCCCAGAAAGGTTGAATGATGACAGAAGCCAGAGGGGCTACTGTCATCAAAATACCGATCTGAGAAGAAGTAATTCCGTTTTGCCTGTAATATGCACTTAAAAATGGGGAATAAAGTGCAACAGAAATATAAAGGAAAGAATTAATCAGTAAAAGTAAAACTGGAGAACATTTTCCAGGTGAGATAGCAGTATCCGCAGAATGTATGTCACCTGAAGAAAGTGTACTATTTTTCAACTGTGCCATGAGTGATCTCCTGGAAAAAATTGTTTAATCCCCAGGAATATCGATTCTCACGTGCTTTCAATTCCGAGTCATGGATAACTCCGGTGCGGATAAAGTCGAGAGTGATATCTGGAGTGGGGATGCCGGCACGGCCTCCAATGCAGGTGCATTTGATTGCACTTACGGCACTGGCGAAAGTGGCAGTATCCTTTAAAGAGAGCTTGTGTACCAGTCCATAAAAAAAGGCTCCATGGAAAGTATCACCAGCACCGACAGTATCAAGAACATTTATTTTGAAAGCTGGAATCTCAAAGTAACCCTCTTCTGATAAAGCACGGCAGCCATCTTCTCCGAAGGTGAAGACAACTGTTTTTGGGCCCAGTTTCTGAATTTCTTCCATATGTCGGCGGTAATCAGTGTCTTGAAAACTTTCATTGTAGACAAATTCTGAAGCAATAAAATAGTCAATGTAGGGAAGAATTTTCTGATATTCACTGAGAGGCTGATTATCTGCATCAATAAGCACTTTAATCCCGTGTTCATGTGCATATTTGGCAGCCGTTACATGGAGATCATCCATTCTTGAGACGAAAAAGTAATCTGCCTGACAGAGAAAAGAGAAATCAATTTCTTCTTGAGAAAGATGCTGATAAGAACCTCTTCTGTAGATGATGTTTCTTCCATGGGTTTTATCATCAGAAAGAACCACACCAATATCTGTAGTTGCATCCTTTCTGATAAGGGTGTGTGAGAGATCAATTCCATGATCCTCAAAATCTTTATAACAGTACTGGCCAAATAAATCGTCTCCCATCGCTCCAATCAAAGCGCAGGACAGCCCACAGCGGGCAGCTGCAGCAAGCCCGGTGGGAATTTTCCCACCGCACTGCCAGCTGCCGTTAAGAACTGATCTGGACTCGTTAGATGCAGGAAGGCTGTCAATATGGGCAAGATAATCTACACAGGGATGACCAATACCGATCACGTCAAATTTCTTGGTATCCATAATATTTTCCTTTCTGAATTGCAGGAATTTTATGCAAGAGAATAATGATCCGGATTAAGAATCTGGATTTTTTCTTTTACAAAATCAATACAAGGACGTTCAATGGCACGCAGAGCTCTGTAGTAAGCGCCGGGATGGCTCTTATCTTCAAAGAATGCTTCCATACTTGTATAAAATGCCCGCTGATATTCGGTTGCAATATTGAATTTGGACATACCGCAGCGTACGGCACGGATCAGCTGATCGGTAGGAATATCAGAACCGCCATGCATAACAAGAGGAATATCCAGAACTTCACGGAGTTTTGCAATACGGTCGAAATCCAGCTCCGGTGTGCGGATATAGTTGCCATGTGCATTACCGACAGCAATGGCAAGAGAGTCTACAGAAGTTCTCTTCACAAACTCAACAGCCTGATCCGGATCTGTAAAGAAATCAGTGTTTGTCATATCTTCCAGCTGCATTCCGACGCCTACGTGACCCAGTTCGGCTTCTACATCAACACCCATTGCATGAGCACAACGGCAGACATCCTGAGTGAGAGCCACATTTTCCTCATAGGGAAGTGCAGACCCATCGACCATTACAGACGGGAATCCGGCACCTAAACCTTCGACTGCAATATCAAAATCTTTGGAGTGATCCAAATGAACAGCGATAGGAACAGAAGCGCGCTGAGCCATTGCTACAGCCATATCGCGGATATCGCGAAGAGGAGCATGCTCTTTAAAACCAGGATAATACTGGATGATCAAAGGCATATGAGCTTCTTCTGCAGCCATTACTGCAAATTTGATGCTGTTATAATCGAAAACATTAATGGCAGGAACACCATAACCGTTTTCCTCTGCGTGTTTTAAAAGATCCTTTACTTTTATAAGTGCCATGATAGAAACCTCCTAATAATTGTTTTGGTTATGCACGGAAAAATGTCTGAAAATGTGGCAGTTTATAGGCAAATGCCTGGCTGATCTTATCGATCGCTTTGAAATCCTCATCGGAAATAACAAAATTGCAGGCTTTTACATTGTCCAGAACCTGGGTCGGATTTTTTGCACCTACGATGGGAGCTGTGATCCCTTTCTGCTGGATAACCCAACGAATTGCAAGCTGTGCCAGAGTTACATCGTATTTTTCTGCAAAGGGGCGAAGTTTTTCCACAACATCCAGAGCGCCTTCGTAATGAGGAGACTGAAAAAGAGGAACGCGGCTTCTGCCATCTTCTGATGGAAATACCGTGTCTTTTGTGAATTTACCTGTAAGAATTCCCTGAGCAAGTGTAGAGTAGGAAATGATACCGATATTGTTATCAATACAGTAATTCATTTCTTCATGGTCAAGGAAACGCCATACAAGACTGTAGCAAGGCTGGATAACATCAATTTCACCATATTTTCTTGCTTCGATCAGCTGGTCTTTGCTGAAATTGGAAACTCCGATCGCACGGATCTTTCCTTTCTCTTTTAATTTCATCATTCCTTCCATGGTATCTTCAATAGGAATTCCGGAATCGGAAGGATAATGAATGAAATAAACATCAATGTAATCGGTTGCAAGCTGCTTCAAACTGGCATCACAGGCAACTTCCACCTGATCTTTAGCCATCCAGGTTTTCCATAATTTGGAAATAACAGTAAGATCAGAACGATCATATCCGGTGATTGCTCTGCCAACCAGATTTTCAGAATGTCCATTTCCATAAATGTAAGCAGTGTCAAGAGTTGTGATGCCAGAATCAATGGCCTGACGGATGGCAGCAATAGAAAGTTCATCCTTTGCTCCGGTAAAATAAGTACCTCCAATAGCCCAGCATCCGAAGACCTGTTCAGAAACAGATACATTGCTGTTTCCAAGAATATGTTTTTTCATAGTTGATGATCCTCCTTATCGTGTTTGTGTGCTATGCGATGTAAACGCTTATATCATAAACATAAAAAAATGGAAAAGTCAATAGGAAAAATCGAGAGAAATACAAAAAAGAAAAACATAAAAGCTAAAAACACTGAAAAAATGGGAAAAAACATAGCTTTTAGTCAAACCTTACAAAAAGCACAAGCGCATTTTGTACAAAAAAATAAAATGTAAACGTTGACATTACGACAAAACGATGATAGGATGAATGCATCAAGAAAAACGAGAACCGGTAATGTACCGGAGAATAAAAAGGAGGATTTCTTATGAAAGCGAAACAGATCACAAGCATTGCAGCAGTGGCACTGATGGCAGCATCTATGGGGGCACCGGCCGTATCTGCTGAAGAGAGTACGACTGATTACGGTGGGATCACTCTTACTTTTATGAACTCTAAACCGGAGATCCAGAGTGAACTGGAAAAAGTAACTTCCGAGTGGGGAGCAGAACATAACGTTACCTTCGATGTCTATAAGACAGATGCGCCTCAGGATACACTGGCTCAGAAATATGCTTCCGGAGATGCACCGGTTATTTCCATCTGTGACCCGTCTAACGTGACAGAGATGGGAGAGGAAAAATTCCTGGATCTTTCAAATGAAAAATGGGTTGCTGATGGTGGAGATACATTGGGAACCAAAGTCAATGGAGTGCTCTATGGTTTCCCGGTCTGTGTAGAAGCAGCTGGAATGGTCTACAATAAAACAGCTATTGAAGATATTCTTGGCAGAGAGTTTGTTGCAGATGATTATGCAACTCCGGAAAAATTCGAAGAGCTGCTGAAAGAACTCAGAGCTGGAGGAATGGAAAATCCCATCATTCTGAACCAGGAAATCTGGTCCTTAGGCGGTCATCTCCTTGGTAATCTTTATGTATTCCAGGATGGTACAGCAGATGGAAGCTATAAGTTTGTAAAGGATACTCAAGAGGGAGTGCCGGTAAAAGATAATGCGATGTTCCAGAACCTGATCACAGATCTGGATATGTTTATTGAGTACAATATCAATAAAAAAGATCCTCTGGCAGCGGACTATGATATGAATGCTGCTTATCTGGCAGAGGGAGATGCAGCTTTCTGGGTAAACGGAAGCTGGGTATGGCCGGATATGCAGGAATATGTAGATGATTCCACTGACTTTGGTATTATGCCGATCCCGAAAACGGATGAAAGTATGCAGAACAAAATTAACGCATTTGCTTCAAAAGACATTGCAATCGACAAAGAAATGGCAACAGAAGAGCAGCAGAAGGCAGCTCTGGAGTTCCTCGATTGGTTAGTATATTCAGAGGAAGGCCAGGATGCGATGGTAAACAGGTTTGGATTAGTGGTAGCATTCACCAATAATCCCAATGCTCCGGTAAATCCGATTAATAAGAATCTGAAAACTTATATTGATTCTGGAAATACGGTAGATAATGCTCCGTATTCCGGTCCGACAGACGGAAATGCTGTCATGGGACCGCATATGCAGGCCTATGTAGTAGGACAGGAAAACGCAGATGATCTTGCAAAGGATATCGAAGACTACTGGAGTACCCGTAATCCGAAATAAATAGACAAAAACTGCGGCGATAGAGGAATAAACTGTCGCCGCAGTTAAAAAAAGAGATTGACTGCTGAATGATAAATGTTCAGAAAGGCAGGAAAAAGAGGTGACAGACCATGAATAGGAAAGAAAGTCCATTAAGAAAAACCAAATTGTTCCTGATGTTTGCAGGACCTTCACTTGTGGCTTTTCTGTGCGTTGTTATTTTGCCCTTTCTCTATGGTATTTATCTTACGATGACAGACTGGGATGGATTTTCTGCACAGAAAAATTTTGTGGGAATCCAAAATTATATCAAAGCTTTTCAGGATACAGAATTTTGGGGTTCTATTTTTTTGACATTTAAATATGTAATTTGTGTAGTCATTTTAGTTAATCTTACTGCGTTTTTACTGGCATGGCTTTTGACAAGCGGTGTTAAAGGGGAAAATTTTCTCCGGGCAGGATTTTTCACACCGAATCTGATAGGAGGAATTGTTCTTGGATTTATCTGGCAGTTTGTTTTTAACCGCGTACTTCCAGAAGTACTTACAGCAATTCCCGGATTTGAACAGTCCTGGTTAAGCAGTCCGAGTAAAGCCTTCTGGGCGATCGTAATCGTTGCAACCTGGCAGCAGTCCGGCTATATGCTTTTGATTTATATTGCCGGTTTTGTCGGAGTTTCCCAGGATTATATTGAAGCAGCGGAAATCGACGGAGCAACTGCAGGACAGATCACAAGACATATCCGTCTGCCGTTGATGGCACAGTCCTTTGTAATCTGTTTCTTTCTGACTCTGACATCTGCGTTCAAAGTATATGACCTGAACCTGTCCCTGACGGATGGAGGTCCTTATGGAACTACAAAGATGGCAGCTATGACGATTTTTGAGAAAGCATTTACTTCACATAATTATGGCCTGGGTCAGGCAGAGGCAATCATTTTCTTCCTGATCATATTGGTAGTAGCTATTATTCAAGTGGTTTCAGGAAAACGTAAGGAGGTGGAAGCATGAAAACGAATACTGCAAAAAAGATTGGAGGCAATAAGAGAGTTGCCAAAGATATTGGAAAAACAGTGGCTGCTTTTGTATTGTTTCTACTCTATATGATTCCTTTTCTGCTTGTGATCATTAACTCATTAAAAAGAAAAATCAGCATCGTAAAGACGCCATTATCTCTGGTTGATGACAAAGGTTTTCAATTTGTAAATTACAGCGAAGCCTTTCAGGAGATGCAATTTTTGAAGGCATTCGGAAATTCTATTATGGTAGTAGCCTGTTCAGTGGCACTCTTGATCATTTTTTCCTCTATGTGTGCCTATATTCTGGTACGGAAAGAGTATCTGGCCTGTAAGGTTTTGTTCCTGCTTCTGGTTTCTTATATGGTGGTTCCCTTCCAGGTTATCATGATTCCATTACTTTCTATTTATGGAAATAAACTCGGAGTTCTGAATTCCAGGCTAACGCTGATACTGATGAATTTTGGCTTTGGTACCTGCTTTGCAGTGTTTTTGTGTCATGGTTTTATAAAGACCAGCGTTCCGATCGCATTGGAAGAGGCTGCTTTGATTGATGGATGTGGTCCGTTTCAGATCTTTTTCTTCATTGTATTTCCATTACTGAAGCCGATTTTATCTACAATTATGGTATTACAGTTTTTGGGTCTCTGGAATGACTACCTCCTTCCAAGTCTGGTTCTTGGAAAACCGGCGACCTATACATTGCCTATTGCAATCCGAACTTTTGTAGGTACTTTTTCCAGTGATTTTGGAAATATGATGGCGGCTCTTGTAATGACCGTGTTTCCTGTCATTGTGGTTTATATTTTCCTGCAGAAGTACATTGTTGGCGGAGTGGTTGCAGGTGCTGTAAAATCATGAGAAAATAACTCGGTTTACTTTAGAATTTATTGTGAAACGTGCAGGACTTTTTGAATAAAGTATGTTATGATGTGAGAAAACGTTTACATATCGAAATCATACAGAAAGCAGGATAAAAGCATGTCTACAATAAAGGATGTCGCAAAATATGCGGGAGTATCTACAGCCACGGTTTCACGAGTATTAAACAAGAAAGGACCTCTCAGTGAAAAAACGATTCAAAAGGTAAATGAGGCAGTGGAAAAGCTGGCTTATCATCCAAATGTTCTTGCCAGGTCTCTTGCCAGCGGAAAAAATAATACCATTGGAGTGCTTGTTCCATCTTATGATCATCCGTTTTGGAGCGAATTATTACAGAAAATGGAAGAAGAAGCAAAGAGAAAAGGTTACAATGTACTGTTTACTTGTTTCCTGGGAACTTTAGAGGAAAAACAAAAAGCTTTAGAATATTTAATATCCAGGCAGGTAAATGGTATCATTGTCTGTGCTTATCCGGATTCTGATTTTTGGAAAGAAGCAAAGAAAAAGTTTAATTTACCGGTTGCTTTTATGGTAAATGTTTCTGGTTGTGATCCTTCTGTGATTTCCGATGATAAACAGGGAGGGCTTTTGGCAGCACGCCATCTGATTGCAAAAGGCTGTAAAAAACTTGTTCATATCAGTGGAAATCTTTCCTATTATAAAGAAGCAGATGACAGAACCTATGCTTTTGTGGAAGAAGCAAAAAGGCGGAATGTAGACTGTTATGTATATCAGAATACGATTGATATTACTAAGCTGGAGGAGCTGCAGAAGCTTGTAAATAAAGTTTTCTATGAGCAGCCGGATATGGATGGAATGTTTCTGAGTAATGATATTCTGGCAGCTCAATGCATTGCTTTTGCATTGTCGCAGGGGCTTCGTATACCGGATGATCTCCGTATTATCGGTTATGATGATATTTATATCAGCTCTCTGATTTATCCGCCGCTGACGACCATTCGTCAGAATTACCGTGTTCTTGCAGAAACGGCTTTGGAAAATGTACTTGCACAGATCAACGGGGAAAAAGTGGATGATGTAACTGTAGTACCCGTGGAATTGATCGAAAGAAAAACGACATAACAGTTCAGACATAAAGGGACACACACCCTGCATACTGAACGTTTATGAAAACAAAGAAGAGGTGTATGTTCTATGAAAAAAGTATCAAATAAAATCATGCTGATCACCTATGCGGACTGCATGGGACATGATTTAAAAGATTTAAACACGGTTCTGGATAAATATCTGGATGGTGCTGTTTATGGATTGCACATCCTTCCGTTTTTTCCGTCTTCGGCGGACAGAGGGTTTGCACCGACAACTTATGATATCGTTGATCCTCAGTTTGGTGATTGGGATGACATGAAAAAACTCTCTGAGAAATATTATCTGATGTATGATTATATGATCAATCATATTTCTGCTCATAGTGAGATTTATCATGATTTCCTGGAAAAGAAAGATGCTTCGGAGTATCGGGATTTCTTTATTCGTTTTAAAGATTTCTGGAAAAACGGAGAGCCGACAGAAGAACAGATTTCCAAAATCTATCTGAGAAAAGAACAGCCGTATATCGAGGCAGAATTTGCAGATGGAACCAAGGAAAAACTCTGGTGTACTTTCAGTCCGGAGCAGATTGACATCAACTGCCTTGGTTCAGAAAAGGCAAAAGAATATCTGGAAGAAAAACTCAAATTCCTCAGTGATCACGGTGCTTCTTTGATCCGGCTGGATGCTCTTGCCTATGCTTCCAAGAGAGAAGATACCAATTGTTTCTTTGTAGAGCCAGAAATCTGGAAAATTGTGGATCAGTGTGAAAAAGCACTGGAGGGAACAGATTCTGAGATCCTTCCTGAAATCCATGAAAATTACTTTATTCAGAAAAAGCTGGAAGAGAAAAATGTATATACTTATGACTTTCAGCTGCCAATGTTGATCCTGAATGCAGTATATTTTGGCAGAACACTTTATCTTAAAGACTGGATGAAGCTTTGTCCGAGAAAGCAGTTTACAACGCTGGATACGCATGATGGAATTGGAGTTGTAGATGTTCGTTATCTGATGCCTGATGAAGAAGTGCTTGCAACAAAGAAAAAGGTGTTTGATGCAAATCCGGACATTACAGAGGTTCACACACATGGAAACACAAAAGTGAATTTCTCAAAATTTGACACCTACCAGATCTGCTGTACCTATTATGATGCACTTGGATCGGAGGATGAGCGTTATCTGATCGCCAGAGCTGTACAGTTTTTTGCTCCGGGAATTCCGCAGGTTTATTATGTGGGACTCTTTGCAGGAAGAAACGACTGGGATTTTTATCGTGAAACCAGACAGCCCAGAGATATCAACCGCCATTATTATGGTATGGATGAAATCGAAGAGGAATTCAAACGGCCTGTAGTTCAGAAAATGAACCGGCTGATGAAGCTTCGAAATTCCCATCCTGCTTTTGACGGAGAGTTTGTCCTGCTGGATACAGATGAGCATACATTGGGACTCCGTTGGGAAAAAGATGGAGAATATGCACAGCTGGTAGTCGATTTTGAAACTCTGACCTATGAAATCGATTATAGTGAAAACGGAGAAAATATAAAATTTAAATAAGAAAAAGCCCCCGCAGACCATGTACACACATGTCTTACGGGGGCTTTTTTCACGTTCCATTACAGGGTTTTTGCAACCTCGCGAAGGATCTTCTGGCTGGCCAGCGGGATGCGGCCCAGGCCGTCGGGACCTACGTTTAAGAGGTAGTTGATTCCCATGCTGTTCAGTTTCTTCTTGTTGGCAGCGATCACAGCGGCATCTTTCCAGTGCTGGTCGCGGGCACAGAAGCCCCAGGAATCGTTCATCGTGGCAGCGGTCTCGTAGAGGCCGTAGGGAGAGGGCTTGAAGCCGTCGATGCCGTTCATCAGGGACGGGTCAAACTCTACATTTTCCGGCATGGAATCCGGGATCTCATTGTCGCCCAGAGATACATAATCGTAAGCACCGTTGCCCAGACGGGAGTTGATGAGGCAGTCCGGCTGATATTTCTTGATGGCGTCGAAGAGCGCGCGGCTCTGATTCTCTTTCAGGGTCATGGGCATATCGAACCAGATCAGGCAGAGATCGCCGTAGTTGCGGAGAAGTTCCTCCACCTGCGGGTAAATCTTGTTCTCAAAGCAGAGATCGAAGTTCTTGTGTGCGGTGTCCGGGAAATCCCAGCTGTTCTCCCAGGTCACGCCCTGGCTCGGGATATGGTTGGACAGGTAGCCGCCGCCGTTGGGCTCATGCCAGTCCAGATCCTGAGAGTAGTAAAGACCCATTTTCAGGCCGTGTTTGTAGCAGGCCTCGCCGATCTCGGCAACGACGTCGCGGCCGAAGGGAGTGGCGTCCACCACATTGTATTTGTCTACTTTGGAATGGAACATAGCGAAACCGTCGTGATGCTTGCTGGTTACAACGAAATATTTCATTCCGCAGTCTTTTGCCAGTTTTACCCATTCTTCTGCGTTGAAGAATACCGGGTTAAATGCTTTGGTCAGTTTTCCGTACTCGGCGTTGGGGATAGCCAGATGAGCCTGAATCCATTCTGCGTAAACACCGCTGTAACGGTCCTTGTACTCGCCGGCCAGCAGGGAATAGAGTCCCCAGTGTACCATCATTCCGTACTGTGCCTCTTTGAACCATTTTCTCATGTCCATATCGTGTAACTCCTCCTTAGATAGTCTTTGTACTTCCAGTATAGGTGAAATCACCGATTTTTCAAGAGACAAAATCCGCACGGAAGCAGGCTATTTTTTGTCCCGCCATACAGATTTTCCAGGTTACACAAGAAAGATAAAATCGTTGTCCGGATAGGCCTCCATGATGGCGTTTTTCTGCTCTTCCGTGCAGTTGATGCTCTTAAGGGAAGGAAGCCTGTCGAGCCCCTCATAGGAGAGACAGTCTGCCCCGTAGATATGAAGGGTCTTAAGATCGGAAAGGCGCTCAAGCCCCGAGAAGTCCTCAATCTGCCAGCTGATGAGGGTAAGATCCGTAAGGGCAGGAAGATCCACGGAGCCGATCACGAGGCTGGAGGTATTGTCTCCCCGGAAAAAGAGAGTCGTAAGTTTGGAAAAGCCATTGAGGGAGGAGAGGGGAAAATCATGGGAATAATGAAATTCCAGCTCGGTAAGGTTCATTCCGCTTAAGGCCTCGGCCGTGGACTGGGTCATGGAATCCAGGGTCAGGGAAGTCAGATTCTTAAGGAAGCGAAGCTCGGTGTAATCGTTAAGCTTCGTGCCGAAAAGATTCAGCTTTTCCAGCGAATCCGAAAGGAGGGGCTTGATGGTGGAAACCTTCGTCTCGCCAAGGTCCAGATTCTTAAGGGCCGGAAGGGGAGCGAGAGAGGAAAGGTCCTCGATTTCCAGCCTGGAAAGGTTCAGGCTCTCAATATGAGAATTTCCACTTAAGGGGGTAAGATCCGTCAGCGGATTGTAGCCCAGGCCCAGTTCTTTTATCGTTGTGTCCTTCAGGGGAGAAATATCAGAGATCTGCTGGTTGTAGAGGCTTAAGACGGTGAGGTTTGGCATATGGGTGATATCTTCCAGAGAAGAGATGGTTCCTCGCTGTTTGTAGAGTTCTGCGTTCCGCGTGGCTTCATCGTAAAACCAGATGGAATTTCCGAGGGACTGAAATTCGCTGTCAGAGGAAAAAATCTGAAGGCCGAAAATGTGAAGCTCCGTCACTTTTTCGAGATCGGAAAGCGTGAGAAGCCCTTCCGGTTTGTTGAGCATGGAGCGTACGGCCTCTTCGATGAGAGGTTCCGTGAAGGTATAGCTGTCTTTCTTCTGGAAAATCGTCTTCGGAAGGGAAATTTTCCCGGAGAGTCTCCAGCCGGCCGCCAGTCCGGCGCCTGCTGTGAAAAGAAAGAGAAGGAAATAGGGCAGGCGGGAACGGCTGTGTTTTCGAAAAGGGGGAACTGCAATTGGAATAGGTTGGGAAGAAAAGACAGAAGGGTACCGGGCTTTCAGAAGGTCCGGAAGCAGTTCCTCCGTGGTCTGATATCGTTTGTCGGGGTCGAACATCGTGGCTTTGGTGACGATCTGGCGGACCGGCTCGCTGAGCTCCATAAGAACCGCATTTTCCGGTTTGTACTCTCCGGTGATGCAGTAGAGAAGCAGGATTCCCAGGGAATAAATGTCGCTTCGAAGATCCGTCTGCTGGTAGCCGAACTGCTCCGGCGGAGCGGTAAGCCGGGTTCCCATGACCAGCGTATCGCTTATCTTTGAGGAATTGAGGAAGCGGGAGATGCCAAGGTCGATGAAATGGCATTTTCCAAAGCTGTCCACGATGACGTTCTGGGGTTTGATGTCCCGATGAAGCAGGGACGGGGTCTGAGTATGCATAAAATGAAGAATCTCTGTCAGTTCGATCAAATACTCCAGGGCCGTCGGTTCGGCGAAGCCCGGGCGTTCATAGTTCGACTCACAGAGTTCCTCCAGACTTTTTCCTTCTATATAAGAACGGATATAAAAACAGGTTTCCCCATACCACTCCAGGAGAATGGGCCGGGGAAAAGAGGCTGCAAAGGGCGAATCGGTCTGATGAATCATCTCCAGGACCATTTTTTCCTGGAGAAGGGATTTGGACAGAAGAGGATCGCTGGCAGTCTTGAGGAGGACGGTCTTTCCGCTGCTTCTGACAGCGATGAGACAGGTAGAAGCCTGCTCCGAATATTTCAGACAGGAAACGAGCTCGTAATGTTCTGCGAGAGGGTCAGGCAGGATGAGATCTTTCATAGGCAGTTCCTCCGGATTCAGTCGTTGGATTCCCGGTAGAGCGGCGTTTCCTGAAGACTGAGCAGCAGTTCGTTAGCCTGCTGCATGGTGTGTTTTTTCTCGATGGCAAAGATGATCGCTGCATCACGGCGTACTTTTGGGTAAAGACTGCCGTGGCCGGCAAGTCTTAAAAGCTGGCTGGTCTCCGTGAGGGTCGCTTCCATGCAGAGGCAGATCCGAAGGACGATATTTCTCCCCGGGGTTTTGAATCCGCTGAGAAGATGATAAAAATAGGATCGTTCGATGCCGCTGCGCTGGATGATGTCCTTGGCAGTCAGTTTGTGTTTTTCCATAGTCTCGTACAGATAATGGCAGAAGACGGGTGTCTCCATTTCGTCCTGCCAGATATTTGTCACCTCAGAGAACTGTCCGGATTTCTTGATGATGGACAGGAGCTGGGAGGTGGTCAGCTTTTTTTCAGTATCCGTGTGTTTCACAGAGCTTCCTCCGGTTGTAATTTTCACCAACAATGATTTGCGAAATTTGTTTAAAAATAACTGTTGTTATACATTGAAAATTCATAGATTTTCAAGGGACAATAACATTATTACTAAGTATAGCACAGGCCGGAAAAAATGGACAGTGTCCGGCTGGAAATGCCCGGAAAAGTCTTCTGTCAGGACACCAAATAGCGAAAACGGGATGCTATACTCAAGTCAAAAGAGAACGGAAAGGAGACGTTTTATGAAAAGAAGAAAAGTTGCAATGCTGATGGCTGTGCTGATGACCGCTTCTTCTTTGTCGGGAAGCTATGTTTCAGCGGCATCCATAGAAGACATGGAAGTAACGGCGGAAGAGATCGCGGTTCAGAGCCAGGAGACCGAAAGCGAAGCGGTGCAGATGGCAACAGAAGGAACAGAGCTTCCGACCGAAGAGGCTTTGGTTCTGGAGAAAACCGAGACTATTCAGGCAGAAATGAAAACAGAGAGCTCCGCACCGGAAGTTGCTGAGAGCGAGATATCTGTACCGAAAAGCGAAAACTCTGAGACCGAGAGCTCCACACCGGAAAGCGAAAACTCTGAGACCGAGAGCGCCGCACCGGAAAGTGAAACTTCTGAGACAGAGACTCCGGCATCGGAAACAGAATCCGAGACGGAGGCACTGACAGAAACAGAGACGGAAACACCTCCGCCAGAAGAGGCTGCCGAAGCACTTGGGAGCGGGATCGCGGACACGGAGCCGGGGATCGCGGTATTTTCCGGGGAAACAGTAGAGTATTCCATTATATCTGCCGGCGGTTCTGACAAGCTGCTGAACGACGAGGGTTACGAGATCAATCCATTCCTGGGTGATCTGGTGAATTTTTCAAGTCAGGGTGGAATCTTCCTGCTGAGGAGAACCAGCTACGCAGATGGCAGGAGCGTTGAAGAGGAGGTGGAGGATCTCGATGCAGAGGGAATCCGCTGGCGCGCCGAGTATGATGAAAATGAATGGGAGCGGAACGATGGGTCAGAAGATGGCACAGGCCTCCCGGAGCTGCGGCGAAAATCTGATGGAAAGATCAGTGTGACGATTTTTGCAGAGAGATATGTAGAAGAAAGCGGCTGGGAAATAGTTACTGAAAAAGAATTTACTTTTGACCCGGTGGAGTATTCCGTAGACTTTGAATACAGTTATGGCGGAGAAGATGCACACTTCCTGTTTTATGGAGACAGAAGCGAAGAACTTACACTGACACTCAATACGGAAGGGCTGACTGGTCTTAAAGATTACAAAATCGAGTGGGCGGTGATACAGGACAAAGATGAGACCAAGGAACCCACCTGCGTTGATGTTTCCGTTTCCGAAGACGAAGATTCCATAACGCTTACACCGATGGAAGATTTTAATGAAGAAGGTCACGGACTGGATGTTGAGGCGAAGGTTTTAAAAGACGGGGAGGAGATCACAGCTGCGGGAACGCATCTCGATGTGATTCCCACGAAACTGGATGCATCGAGACTTCAGCTTGAAAATGAGGTGCTTCTGCCAGGCGAAAGCTTTGAACTCAGCAAAGATTGTGAGTTTGAGGTCTGGGTACGCGATCCGAAGCATTTGTGGGAAGAGAGCGTGAACGTACAGCTTACCGGCGTAAGAATCAATGATCCGGACGAGATCTTCAGCTATAATGGAAATGAAAATGGAGTTGTTCAGCCGGATAAAGATGGTCAGTATTGTATTAGGGCAAAAAGCGAAGAGGAATCAAAAACCGGAAGCGCAGATGTTTTTCTTTCCTTTGCAGGGGTTACTGATGAGTATCAGGATATTAATGGAGAATGGCAGTTCTCACTCACTGTGAATACGGAAAAATACTGTGTAGACTCTGCCTACAGCACACAAAAGGGCCAGATGATATGCGGCAGTGGACAGGATATCTTTACTTCTGTATATCGTGAGTGGTATGGGTCGGATGGAGACACCGAGAGGGAAGAGATCACGGATTATACGGTAGAAGTGGGAACGGATTATGATCAGGAACTGGTAACGGCTACCGTATCCGAAGATCAAAAGACTATTCATGTGGAAGCGTACGAAAATGAAGGCGGAACAGATATTCCCGTCTATTATAAAGTAGGCGATCAGAAAATCGGAAAGGCAGCCATTTATGTAAATGTGTCTAAAGATGTCTATCAGCTGGAACCTGAGTTTCTGGCAGATGAAAACGGAAAAGCAGTAAATCCGCTGGAAGGAGAGATTTTAAACCTTCCCGCGTTTGCAGAAGAGTTTAAAGTGTACCATTTGCACTACAATAAAGAGACCAGAGACGTGGAGAAAACAGCGGAGCCGGAAGAAAACATCCGCTATCTGGTAGGATATAACGGAGATGTGTGGAGCTGCGAGGATGATTTTGCCGAGGACTCTGCCGAGGATTATAGTCTGCCTGTTTTGAGAAGGCTGGAAGACTGTGAAACCAGTATCTGGATTACGGCAGAAATCAATCTGGCAGAGCCGGATTCTGAAAAACCAAGTTGGAGCTATGCTGCTGATCGGAGTTATACATTTGATTCCGTACATTGTGATGTGGATCTTGAGTACAGCTATGGCGAAAGAGACAATTGCACCCTGTTTTACGGCGAAAGAGGCGAAGCACTGACCCTGACTCTGAATAAGGATGGCTTAAATGGTCTTACGAAATATGATACACAGTGGATTGTGACCCAGTACTGTGACGGTGAAGAAAGAGACGTTACCGCCGTTAACTATGATGATCAGGACAACGATCAGATTACACTGGTTCCTACGGCTGATTTCCCGGAGGATGGCAGCTGGATTCATGTAGAAGCGAAGATTATGGTACAGGAAAATGAGATCGCTTCCACAGAGACAGATATTGGTCTGGCGGCGACAGAATGCAATCTTCAGGATTCCCTTCCTGGCGACCGCGTACTCCTGCCGGACTGGAGCTATGACATTGACAGAGAATGCTGGGTTTATGTACGAGATATCAGACATCCCGAAGGAGTAAGTGTACCGGTTCAGATCACCGGTGTTTCCGTGGACGATCCCGATGGCGTGCTTCGCTGTGACGTGGATGAAAGCGGAGTTCTCATACCGGATGAGGAAGGAAATTATCACGTTTATGCGGTAAATGAGGAAGGAAGTGTCAAGTCTGGAACTGCGGAACTGACGCTCTCTTATAACTACACAGAAGACGAGAACTATAAGATCAGCGGCGAATGGAAGGCTGCTGTCATGGTAGAAAGGGAAAACTACGACATAGATTTCTACTATGGCACAACCTGGCATATGCAGCCGGGGGACGAGCAGGATATTACGACTTCCGTTCATCACAACTGGTACGATCTGGAGGAGGGCAGACACAAGGATGAAGATGTAAAAGATTATACCGTTGAGGTGGCCCTCGATGCGGAATGGACAGATTTTGACGAGGAGCTTCTGGATGTGAGCGTGGCGGATGACGGTCAGACGATCCATGTGAAGGCAAAGAAAAAAATGGGTGGAACGAACATTCCTGTCCGTTATCTTGTCGGAGATCAGGAGATTGGTCAGGCAAACATCTGGGTGGATGTTTCCGAGGAATATTATGTGATCGAGCCGAAGGAACTGAAATCCAATCCGCTGATCGGTGAGACCCTGGATCTTTCTCAGGTGGAGTTTAAGGTTTATCAGGTAATTTATAATCCGGATAAGGGAGAAAAGACCACATTTGAAGTACCGGCAGAAGAGCTCCGCTTCTGGGCAAAATACGATGATAATGCCTGGATTCGCACAGATGAAGGCGATGAATACACCCTTCCGGTTCTGAAAAGAAAAGGAACCTGGGGAACCAGCATAAATATCATTGCGGAGATGAATTTTGCGGGTGAGGATTCCAAAGAAGATGACTGGCAGCAGATCGGCGACTCTCAGAATTACTGGTTTGACGGATTTGAGTATCAGCTGGACCTTGCTTACAGCTACGGCGGACCGGAAAATTCCAGAGTCTATGTCGGCGCACCGTTGACCCTGACAGCTAAGATTAATCCGGTCATCGAATGGAATGAGGATATTTCCATTGAATGGAAGGTCTTTGTTTATGATGAAAACGGCGAGCGCAAGGATCTCGATCCGGAATCTATAAGCTGTACAAAGGATGGTCCGTCTCTTACCATAACGGCTAAAGATGGTTCTCAGGGAAACTGGTTCCAGGCAGAAGCTGTTATAATGGCTTATGGCCAGGAGATCGCCCGCTGTGAGTACAGCATCGAAGTGCGCGGTGAGAGCTACTATTTTACCGGCATGGAGAATATGAGCGTATGCCTGTTCATCGGCCAGAAAAACGGTCCCTTCTTTACAAGAGATACCAATGGCAAGATCTGGATGGAAACTTATCAGGAAAGTGGAGAGTATCCGGAGGGAAAACGTACAAAAGTAGAGGTAACAGGAATCGAGGAAGACTGCGAGGAGGGAAATGAACTTCTTCAGATCACGGACAATGAAGAAGGGATCCATATCCTGCCTCTGGGAAAAACAGGTCAGACATCCATGCGCTTCCTGCTTGTGGATGAAGAAGGAAACGAAGTTCCGTCGATCAGCTGCGAGGCTTATGTGCAGGAGGATTATATCAACATCATCGACATTGAAGTGAAGCGGGAATCCGGCGAAGGCACCTGTCTTCTTCCGGGAGAAACGCTGAAACTTCAGCCGGTGCTTGCACGGCTGTTCACAGATGAAAACGGAGAGATTCAGCAGGAGCCTCTGGAAGCATCCGATTATCATATCGTTTATACTGATTATGATGAAAATATCATTCGGGTAGATGAGGATGGAACGGTTCACACGGTTGGCCGTGGAGACAGCTGGGTTACCGTACAGGTTCTGGATGCAGAAGAACAGGAGCTTACCTCCAATGGCCTGAATATCACAGTTAAAGGAAAGTATTATCAGCTGAAGACCGAAAAAGAGAACTTGCAGGTGCTGGCGCCCGGAGAGAGCCTGAAGGAGCAGTTCACTCCTTATGTATACAGTATCAGCAGGCCGGAAGGAAAAGAAACTGAAGACGGAACCTTTGTGATCCGGGAGATTTTAAACAATACAGAGGGCGTTCATACTTCCATAAGTGAGACAGGTCTTCTGAGCGTGAGCCTGGATAAGGATACCACTCTGAGAAAAGGCAGCATTCAGTCTATGGAGATCATAGTGGAATATCGGGATGCGGACGGAAATTATCTGGCAGATAAGAACTATATACTTATTCTCTGCAATCACGACGAAAAAGTTATAGATCATAAGGATGCGACCTGTACGGAAGATGGCTATACAACCTATGAGTGCAATGTGTGCGGCTCCACCTGGAAAGATACCCTGCCTGCAGCGGGTCACGCCGAAGTAGCAGACGCAGCCGTAGAAGCAACCTGCGAGACCGCCGAAAAGACGGAAGGAAGCCACTGCACGACCTGCGGAAAAGTGCTGAAAGCGCAGGAAACGATCCCTGCAAAAGGCCACACCGCAGTTACCGACGCCGGAGTGAAAGCTACCTGTGAGACAGCAGGAAAAACCGAAGGAAGCCACTGCGCGACCTGCGGAAAAGTGCTGAAAGCTCAGACGATAATCCCGGCGACCGGTCATACGTCTGTGAGCGATGCAGGAGTGAAAGCGACCTGTGAGACAGCCGGAAAAACGGAGGGAAGCCATTGTGCTGCCTGTGGAAAAGTGCTGAAAGCGCAGACGATAATCCCGGCGACCGGTCATACGTCTGTGAGCGATGCAGGAGTGAAAGCGACCTGTGAGACAGCCGGAAAAACGGAGGGAAGCCATTGTGCTGCCTGTGGAAAAGTGCTGAAAGCGTAGACGATAATCCCGGCGACCGGTCATACGTCTGTGAGCGATGCAGGAGTGAAAGCGACCTGCGAGACGGTTGGAAAGACGGAGGGAAGCCACTGCTCCACCTGCGGAAAAGTGCTGAAAGCCCAGACCACAATTGCTGCAACAGGCCACACCTGGAGTAAATGGACTACAACTTCTGAGGCTACGGTATTTGCACCAGCAGAGCAGCAGAGAACCTGCAGTGTCTGCAAAAAGACCGAAGAACGGACTACAGGAAAAGCCCTCACTAAGGTCCTGAAACTGAATGCTTCCTCCATTTCTCTGCGGACCAGGCAGAAGACAACAAAAGTAAAAGTAGCTGCCATGGCTAAGGGAGATTCCGTGAAATCCTGGAAATCCAGTAATACAAAGATCGTAAGCGTAAAAGGAAAGAAAAACGGAACCTGTACCATCACTGCAGGAACAAAAACAGGAACTGCCAGGATCACGGTAAAACTGGCCAGTGGAAAGACCGGAAAGATCACAGTCAAGGTACAGAAGACGATCGTAAAAACCACAGGTATTACTTCTTCTGTAAAGAAATGTTCACTGGTTACCGGTGAAACGAAAAAGCTTGATCTGACGGTAAAACCGATCACATCGGAGGAAAAGCTTGCCTTTACTTCTTCAAATCTGCAGGTGGCAGCAGTTACTAGGGATGGAATGATTGTGGCGAAAACACCCGGAACAGCCAGAATAACGGCAAAATCCGGTAAAAAATCAGTGACCATAACAGTTACAGTAAAGAAAGCAGTACCGACCGCAATAACCGGAATCCCTGCGGCAAAAACTTTGAAAAAAGGAAAGAGCTTTACGCTGAAGCCGGTTCTTGCGCCAGCAGGAGTTACTGCAAAACTGACATATACCACATCAAACCGGAAAGTGGCCGTTGTGACCTCCAAAGGGAAAGTGACTGCCAAAGGAAAGGGAAGCGCAGTGATCACCGTGAAAACCGGAAAACTTATAAAGAAATGCCGTGTAACAGTAAAATAGAATAAAGTAAGTTTTTGAACGCAGATAAGCATTCCCCCGCTTCAAGTGCGCGGAGCAGTAAGCGGCTAAGCGGCGGGTGATGGGGGATGCTTATGTCAGTGGGAGTTGAAAGCTCCCACTGACAGATTGCGAAGCGACTGCGTTCATGAGCAAGTAGCGAAGCGGATTGCGAATGTCCGCTTTACAACCGCCAGGCAGCTGTATTGTATGATACAGGCCTGGCGGTTTTTCAGGTTTGGAATCGTGATATATTTGTTGGGTTTTGTAATAGAAAGAATTTCTCGAAGGTAGTAAGATAAACTTACCAAACTATATGCTGATGAAGAAGAAGCAGAAATAAAAGGAGGACATGAGATGAAACTGACAGACCTCAGAGTGAATCATGTGGAGGAACCGCTGGGCTTTCAGCTGAAGCCCGTGAGTTTTTCCTGGGTGGTAACAGAGCCGGGGACAGCAAAAAAACAGAAAGCGGTAAGAATCCGTGTTTTTGAAAATAAAGAGACAATTTTTGACAGCGGGTATGATGAGAAGGCGGACAACCGGGATTATCCGGCAGAGCTTTCCTTAAAGCCGAAAACCCGCTACACCTGGAGCGTGGAGGTGATGGCAGACAATGGCGAGACCGCCGAGGCAGAAAGCTGGTTTGAGACCGGAAAAATGGAAGAACCATGGACCGGAAAATGGATCACACCGGAGCTTGATCCGGCGATTCAGCCGATCCTTCGGAAAAAATTTACCGTGGACGGAGCGTCGGAGGCTTCCAGACTTTATATCTGTGGTCTGGGTGTCTATGAGGCTTATCTCAACGGGGAGAAAATCGGAAGCGAATATCTGGCGCCAGGCTATCACTCCTACGATTTCCATTTACAGGTCCAGACCTACGATGTGACCGGTCTTCTGAAAGAGGGCGAAAACACCCTGGAAGTCTGGCTCGGCGACGGCTGGTTTCGCGGAAGATTCGGTTTCGGAGAAGGCTTCCGGAATATTTACGGTGACAAAATTTATCTGATTGCCGAATTGTATCATGGAAAAGAACTGGCAGCAGCGACGGATTCCACCTGGGAAAGCCATCCCTCACCCATCGTAAAAAGCAGTATTTACGACGGTGAGACCTACGATGCCCGGCTGGAGGCAGAGCTGGAAACCGGTTGGAAGGGCGTACGGGAAGAAATTCCGAAGGACTGTGGTTCCCTGGCGGTGAAAGACCTTCCGAAGGAGCAGCAGATTGCGGAGGAGCAGCCGCTTCTCAACGACCGCTACAGTCTGCCGGTAGTGAAAAAAGAGGGCTTTTGTCCCATTGAAGTGATCCGAACACCGAAAAACGAGACGATTCTGGACTTTGGCCAGAACCTCACCGGCTGGGTAGAGTTTGATTCCACTCTGGCTGAGGGAGAGGAGATTATCTTAAGTGCGGCCGAGATCCTGCAGGATGGCTGCTTTTACCGGGAAAACTACCGGTCAGCCGTGGCGGAATACCATTTCATTTCCGATGGGAAGAAGCGCCATGTGAGACCTCATTTTACCTTCTATGGTTTCCGCTATATGAAGGTGGAATATGTGGATAAGAGTGGAAAACCTACCGAGAAACCCGAGGGCAGTGTGGATAACTTTACCGCCCATCATCTGCGGAGCGATTTTGACCAGACCGGATGCATTGAAACCGGTGTGAAAAAGGTCAACCAGCTGTTTCAGAATGCCCTCTGGGGTCAGAAGGACAATTTCCTGGATGTTCCCACGGACTGCCCCCAGAGAGACGAGCGCCTTGGCTGGACCGGAGATGCCCAGATTTTCTCGGAGACAGCCTGCTACAATATGTATGTGCCGGCCTTTTACCGCAAATACCTTTGGGATATGCGGGCGGAGCAGAGCATCATCGGCGGTTCTGTGCCTCATGTAGTGCCGAGACTGAAACGGGAATTTATCGAAGGCCATGGCTCCTGTGCCTGGGCGGATGTGGCCGTGGTGCTTCCTTGGAATGTCTACGTTCACTATGGTGACAAAACGCTCCTGGAGGAGTGCTATCCCGGCATGAAGGCCTGGGTGAACTGCATGCGGGAAAAAGAAGAGGCCTTAGGCGGAGCACATCTCATTAAGGACGGTTTCCACTTCGCGGACTGGCTGGCTCTTGACAATCCCGAGCCCGGTCCCTTCGGTGCGACGGACAATCTTTACATCGCCAGCGCCTACTATTACTGGTGTGCGAAGCATGTTTCTCTGGCAGCAGGCGTCCTTGGAAAGACAGCGGAAGAGACCGAGTATGCGAAGCTGGCTGAAGCGGTTCTTCAGGCAGTCCGTGAAAAATATTTTGATGAAAATGGTCTTTGCAACTGCGGTACCCAGACGGGTTCAGCCCTGGCAATCATGTTTGGCCTGAATCCTTCTACGGAAACCCGGCAGGCAGAGGGCAACCTTCTGGCAAAACGGATCGCGGAGAACAACGGCCATCTCAGCACCGGCTTTGTGGGAACACCCATGCTCTGCCCGGCCCTTACCGAGACCGGACATGACAAGACCGCCATGGATCTTCTGCTGAATGAGGAGTATCCGGGCTGGCTCTACTGCGTCAATATGGGAGCGACTACTGTCTGGGAGCGCTGGAATTCCGTGAAACCGGACGGTCACATGAATCCAGAGGGCATGAACAGCCTGAACCATTACAGCTACGGAAGCATTGAGGCCTGGATGTACAAGAAGGTCTGCGGCCTGACAGCGACAGAACCCGGCTTTAAGAAGGCAGTGATCGAGCCCCATACGGATCCGAGACTTGGAAGTGTTTCCTGCGAGGTGGAGACAGCCGCAGGCGTCTATAAGACCGGATGGAAATATGAAGAAAACGGCAAAGTGAGCTTCTGCGCAGAGATTCCCTTTGATGCGGAGGCTGAGATCCGCCTTCCGGGCCAGGAACCGAAAATTGTTGGGGCAGGAAGCTACAATATGGAATTTACTCCGGAAAGAAGATGATACTGTATGTAAAAGATTATTTTCGCACTTGCATCATCACAAAAGTTGATATATGATTTTGAAAAGTAAAAAAAGCATCAACCTGACGTATGGCAAAGGTTTCTGATAGGGCAGTTCTGGTATATCAGATTGAACGCAGATCGCGAAGCGACTGCGTTCATGAGCAAGTAGCGAAGCGGATTGCGAATGTCCGCTTTACTGAGGTACTTTACAGGATGATAGCAAGCACTGACAGATATAAGGAGCGTAGAAAATGAACCAGATCGCAAGATTTTATGTGGGAACATACAGCCGTCCATTGATTTTTGGAACAGGTGAAGTATTCGAAGGGAAAGGCAAAGGCATCCATACATACCTTTTTGATATGGAAAAAGGAACTCTGATGGAGGAGGGAGCCCCGACAGAAACTGCCAATCCTTCTTTTGTCAGCCTTTCCGCAGATAAAGAGCTTCTCTATGCCGTCAACGAGCTGACGACGTTTGAAGGAAAAAAGGGCGGTGCGCTCAATATCTATCGCCGGGAGAAAAATGGAGAACTGACATTACTTTCTCAGAAAGCCACCGGTGGCGAAGATCCCTGCCATGTGGTGACAGACCGGGAGAGAAAAATGGTACTGGTATCCAACTATTCCGGTGGAAGTTTGGCAGTCTGGCCCCTGGACAAAGACGGAGCGCCGGTGGGAGAAACTCAGGTGATTCAGCATACGGGAAAAGGCAAAAATCCTGTTCGCCAGGAAGGCCCTCATGTTCATTCGATCACCCTCACGCGGGATGAAAAATTTGCAGTGACGGCGGATCTTGGCCTGGATGAGCTCGTGCTCTATCCTGTGGACAAGAAGCAGGGCCGCTTGAAAGAAGCAGAAAAAATCATCTTCCCTACGGGAGAGGAGACGGGGCCGAGGCTTACCCTTTTTAATCGGAAGGGAGACCGCTGCTATGTAGCCTGCGAGCTCAGCTGCGAGGTGCTGGTTTTATCTTATGAAAATGGAAACTTTACGCTTCTTCAGACTCTCTCCACACTGAAAAATGGCTGGTCCCCGGAGAATACCGCCGCGGATATCCACCTTTCCAAGGATGAAAAATTCCTCTATGTCTCCAGCCGGGGCGAGGATACAATCGCCGTTTATCAGGTACAGGAGGACGGTCTGCTCTCCCTGGTGGAGATTGTCCCTGCCGGGGTGAAGACTCCGCGGAACTTTGCCATTGACCCCAGCGGCAAATGGCTGCTGGCCGGAGGGCAGAACAGTGACACGGTGGCCGTCCATGCCGTCGATCCGGAGACCGGAAAACTGACTCTGACCGGGACTTTTGAGGTGCCGACACCGGTGTGTCTCTGCTTTGAGCCATGACGGAGGAGAAGAAAGCCCCGGAAATCTGGGCAAAGGTGAAAGGCTTCTGTTCTCATTTCATCCAGTCCATCTCCACGAAGGTCCTTCTTCTGATGCTGCTACTCATTCTGCCCTTTAATTTTCTGGCAATCTGGCTCAGCGAGCGGACGATGAGCACTCTGATTGAACAGGCGCGGGTGTCTGTGCAGAACTCGATGAATACTTATCTCACCAACCTGGATTATAAGATGGAAACAACGGCAAAACTTCTCTACAATCTTCGCTATAATGATATTTATGGATTAACGGTAATCAAGCAGGCCGGAGATGAGAAATATGCAGGGGAAAAGGTAAAATTTTATTATTCTCAGAAGAATTATTATGATACCACCAATGTGACAGATGCTTGGTTTATTTATCTGAAGAAACTGGACGATGTCATTACCTGGGACGGTGCCTTTCACTCCAGGAAAGACGATGAGGTTTACATCCGGGAACAGGAAGAGGGGGAGGTCGCTGGCGGCTGGACTTTAGCCACGATCAAAGACCGGGAGGCTGCAAGGCTTTTTATCGATTCCGGAACGGTCACTTACGGCGGCTGGATCTACCTGGATACGCTGCTGGATGATCTGAAGAAAGACCTGGATTACGAATCCATCGAGCTGAGTTTTTCGGATGCGGAGAAAAAAGAGGCGGCAAAGGATGAGCTGGTGGTCTCTTCCTATTGTAAGAGAGGCCGCTTTTTCCTCAATGCCGTTCTTTCCCAGAATGAGGTAACTGGAAAAATTGAGGCAGTCTACGGAATCATGCATGCCTTCAGTATTGTGGCCTTTCTCCTGATTCCGATTCTCTATGCGCTGATCCAGCATCTCCTTCTCCATCCCTTACGGGTCCTGAATCAGGCCCAGAAGCGCCTTCGAAACGGCGATCTGGACTGCCGTATTACAGAGAAGGCCAACTCGATCGAGTATGAACATTCCTTCCAGTCCTTCAATAAGATGGCAGATCGAATACAGGATCTGAAGATTGAAGTCTATGAGAAGGAGCTGGACCGGAAACAGATGGAGCTTTCCAATCTTCAGCTGCAGATCCGCCCCCATTTTCTCCTGAATACATTCAATCTGATTTACACGCTGGCTCAGAGGGGACAGGAAAAAGATGTGCAGCAGGTGATCCTTTACCTCTCCGACTACTTCCGTTATCTTTTCCGGAGCGGCCGGAATCTGGAAATTTTCGAGAAGGAACAGCATCTGATCGAGGCTTATATCGGAACGGCAAAGGTTCGTTATCCTGGAGCTATTGAGGCCGATTATGAATATGATCCGGAAATCGCTTTTGTCCGGGTGCCGCCGCTGCTCCTCCACAATTTCGTGGAAAATATTGTAAAATATGCCATAAGTCCGGGCAAAGTGACCAACATCTCGATTGTGGGCCAGTACGAGGACGGAATGGTCAGTTTTATGATTATGGATGACGGAGGTGGAATGACGGAAGAACAGGTGGAGGAACTGGATCGGTCCATGCGGGAGCCGAGGAAAGACGGGCTCCATATCGGTTACGCCAATTCCCTGAAACGCCTGCGGTATTCCTATGGAGAGAAAGCAGATATTGAGATCAGCTCAGAACCGGGAGAGGGGGTCTGCGTGACCGTCACCTTCCCCTATGATCTGGAGGAAGAAAATGAACCTTTTGATAGTGAATGATGAACAGCTGATAGCGGAGACCATGAAAAAAGATATGGACTGGGCCTCCTACGGCATCAGCGAAGTCTATACCGCCTACGATACGGAGGCAGCCAGAGCATGTATTGCGGAGCATCCGGTGGATATCCTTCTCTGCGATATCGAGATGCCGGGAGAAAACGGCCTGGGGCTTCTCCGCTGGGTGCGGGAGCAGGAAAAAGAGATCGAGTGCATTTTTCTCACCTGCCATGCGAAGTTTGCCTATGCTCAGGAGGCGATCATCCTGGGCTGTCAGGATTATATTCTGATCCCGGCGCGGTACGAGGATATCGGAGAAAAGATCCGCAAAGTCGTGGATCGAATCCGGGGAAAAAGAGATACTGCCCGGTATGAGGAATACGGAAGGCAGCTTTTTCAGGAAAAAATTCATGAAGGGGAAGCTTCAGAGAGCCCTCAGAGAAGGGTTCAGCCCGAGGAAACCGCCGAGGAGGTTTGCCGATATATTTTAAAGGAGCTGAAAAACAGCGAGCTCAATGTGGAGCGCATCGCGGAAGAGTTCCATTTTCACCCGGCCTACTTAAACCGCCTCTTTAAAAAGGAAAAAGGCGTGTCGGTGGGACAGTTTCTCATCAATGAGCGGATGAAGCTGGCGGGAGCCATTCTGGAGACCGGCCAGTACAACGCCAACGAGACGGCGGAAAAGGTGGGATACTCCCATTACACGAATTTTTACAACATGTTCAAAAAATACTATGGGATGTCCCCTGCGAAATATCAGGAAGATTTCCTGAAAACAAAGAAGCAAAGTTGAAAAATGAGGTCCCGGAGCAGAAAGGTTCCGGGATTTTTTATGGAAATGTTCGGAATCGTAAAGTTCAGGTTATGTTTCGTGATGGAAAAATAACAGAAAAGCAGATAAAATAAAAACATCCAAAAAACGTGTACCAAACAAAACAGGAGGTAACAGTAATGAAAAAGAAATACGCAGCAATTCTTTTGAGCGCAGTAACAGCAGTTTCAGGTATGGGCGGCGTTCTTCCGGTAAGCGCAGCAGAAGACGGCGAGATCACTGAGATCGTATGGCAGTGGCCCTCTCTTGGAAGTACCGGTTCTGGTTTTCAGGCAGTTGAAGATGCTCTGAATGCTATGACCGAGCCGGATATCGGCGTACATATCACTCTGGAACCGGTAACTTTCTCCGAATTGGCAAATGAGACGGTTCTGACCGTATCCAGCGGAGAGCAGCTCGACCTTTGCCTCTCTGTAGGAACCGGTGTCGGTAATCTGGTGAGTAGCGGCCTGATTGAGCCTCTGGATGACTATATTGATAACGAAGGAAAAGATATTAAAGAGAAATGTGGTTCTGCATTAAGTGGCGGCTATTACGGAGGAACACTTTACGGACTGCCCAATGCTTACGTTCAGGGTGAATCTTATGGCTATCTTGCAAGAACGGATCTTCTGGAGAAATATGGAATTACGATCGATGAGAACAAACTCTATACCATGGATGAATTTACAGAAATTTTCCAGAAGGTAAAAGATGGAGAAGGAGAAAACTTTTTCTGCCTGATTCCTGAGGCTACCAGTGAAGAACCCTTAAGTCGAAATGCTTTTGAGTATGATAAGCTGGGATCCACCACCGCTTCCGGTGTTCTGATGTTGGATCAGGATTTCACAAACATGACCATTTCCAATATGTATGAGACAGATGAGTATGCCAATTTCGCACAGCTGATGTATGACTGGGCTCAGGCCGGCTTCATCTCCAAGGACGCAGCTACCAGCACAGAGGACAGAAACACGCTTCTGCAGGGAGGCAATTATTTGGGATACTTCGGTTGGAGCACTCCAGGAGGTGAAGAGGCTACCGAGGCCGCAGTAGGTATGGATCTGACCGTCATTCCTGTTCTTGAAGGTTATACCGCAGGCGACCGTTTCCAGAACATCCTCTGGAGCGTGCCCATCACCTCTGCAAACCCGGCAAAAGCTGTGGAAGCTCTGAACTATATCTACGCTCATGACGAGGCTGCATGGCTCCTTCAGTATGGTATTGAGGGTCAGGACTACGAAGTAATCGAGAAAACAGATGCAGGAACCAAGATCAAATATCTGTCTGACAACCCCCAGACGCTTCCGTATTACCAGCTCTTCGGCGTATACGGTGACAGACTGGCATGGCCGGTAATGGACCCGACCCCGATTGATATGAACCAGACCATCAGAGAGTTCAGTGACAGCATTCCGGATTCCAGAAAATCCCCGGCACTGGGCTACTGCTTCATCAACGACAACGTATCTGCTGAGTATTCCGCAGTATCCGCAGTCATCCAGCAGTACATCCCGAGCGTGAACTGCGGTACCGTTGATCCGGCTACTAACCTGGCAGACTTCCAGAGCGCTCTGAAAGCAGCAGGTATCGATACCGTCATCGAAGAAAACCAGAAACAGCTGGATGACTGGGCAGCAAGTCAGGCAGCTGAGTAAAGCAGGAAAAGACAGAAACTTTCGGAGCCGGAGATTTTTTCTCCGGCTCTATCAGAAACAGGAGGAACACAATGAGTAAGAAACGGGCAAAAAAGAAAATTTCCTGGAAACGGATCTGGCCTTTTTATCTGATGGCACTACCGGGATTTCTGTATATGCTGATCAACAACTACATTCCTATGTTCGGAATTTCCATCGCTTTCAAAAAGCTGAATTTCCGCGAGGGAATCTGGGGAAGTCCCTGGGTAGGCTTTAAAAACTTCAAATTCCTTTTTGCATCCGCGGATGCCTGGATCATCACCCGGAACACGATTCTTTACAATGTGGCCTTTTTCATTGTGGGAAATGCCCTTGCTATTACCATTGCCATCCTGATCAATGAGATTCAGAGCCGTGTGGCAAAGAAGGCTTACCAGAGCCTGATCCTGCTTCCCTATCTGATGAGCTGGGTTATCGTAAGCTATCTTGCTTATACCTTTCTCTCAGCAGAGACAGGTATGTTCAACAAGAGCATTCTGGAACCGCTGGGACTTGAGGCGGTCAACTGGTATCAGGAGAAAAAATACTGGCCTTTTATTCTGATTTTCGTCTCTGTCTGGAAGAGCGTGGGTTACAGCATGATCATCTACCTTTCCAGCGTTGTCGGCATCAGCATGGATTACTTTGAGGCGGCGAAGATCGACGGAGCCAGCAAGTGGCAGCAGATCAAATACATCACCCTGCCCCTTTTGAAACCGACCCTCATCACGCTGTTTATCCTGAGTGTGGGCCAGATCTTCCGTTCCGACTTCGGTCTGTTCTATCAGATGCCGAGAAACAGCGGAGCCCTTTACTCCGTGACGAGAACCCTGGATGTCTATGTATATCAGGCTCTGATGAAAAACAACGATTACAGCATGTCCAGTGCGGCCAGCGTCTTCCAGTCTGTGGTTGGCTTTATACTGATCATTGCAGCAAACAAACTGGTGAAGCGCTATGAGTCAAACAGCGCACTGTTCTAGGAGGTGGGGAAAATGAAATCAAAAGAATATCGAAATACCCAGATCCTGGCAAACCTTGTCTGCGGGATTCTGGCTCTTCTGGCCCTGCTTCCTTTCATCCTGCTGATCGTAGCCTCTCTTACGGATAACACCTGGGCCACAGCCAACGGCTTCAGCTTTTTCCCGGGCTCCTGGAGTCTGGATGCTTACCGCTACATTGCGGTTCAGTGGGCGACCATCGGTCGGGCTTACCTTATGACGATTGTCGTGACAATTATCGGTACGGCAGCCAGCATCATGGTGACGACTCTTTTCGCCTATGCCATCTGCCAGCAGGAAGTGCCGGGCATGAAGCTTTTGAGCTTTATGATGGTTTTTACCATGCTTTTTAACGGCGGCCTGGTAGCCACCTACTACAGCTATGTGAACTATTTCCACGTCCGCAACACGATCTGGGCGCTGATCGTTCCGAACCTTCTGATGAACGCCTTCAACGTCATTCTGGTCCGCAACTATTTCACCAACAGCATTCCGGCGAGCCTCATCGAGGCAGCCAGACTGGACGGAGCCAGTGAGTTCGGCATTTTCTTCCGGATTGTGATGCCCTTAAGCCTGCCCATCATCGCCACTATCGGCCTGATGACAGCTCTGGGCTACTGGAACGACTGGCAGAACGGTATGTACTATCTGACAGAGCGCGGCGGCGGCCAGTATTATACGATTCAGATCGTTCTGAACAACATCAACGAAAACATCAACGCCCTGCGGCAGAGTGCTTCCGCAACCGGAAACATGAACATTCAGATGCCCAGCACCACTGTCCGTATGGCGATCGCAACCGTAGGCATCCTGCCCATTCTTCTGATTTATCCGTTTTTCCAGAAATACTTTGTCAAAGGTATTACGCTGGGCGGCGTAAAAGAGTGATTTATATAAGGAGGAAAATAACTTATGAAATATAATAGTATCCGTCCGGGCCAGGTCTGGCTGGACACAAACGGCAACCGAATCCAGGCCCACGGCGGCTCCATCATCTATGTAGACGGCGTTTACTACTGGTATGGAGAGAATAAAGAGAAAACCACCGGCGAAAACAAGATCTGGCACTGGGGCGTCCGCTGCTATGCATCCACGGACCTCTATAACTGGGAGGACAAAGGTCTCATCATCCCGCCGGAACCCGATGATCCCGATTCTTCCCTGAATCCGGAAGCCTGCATGGACCGTCCCCACATCATTTACAATGCTTCGACGAAGAAATATGTGGCCTGGCTGAAGATCATGAATAAGGACAATACCCAGACCGAGACGGTTCTCACCGCAGACAACATCCTTGGCCCCTACACGAAAGTGAGGGAAGGCTTAAAGCCTCTGAATATGAGCGCCGGCGATTTTGACCTGGCAGTAGCCGAGGACGGAAAGGCCTACTATTACTTCGAGCGGGTTCACAGTGAGACGATCTGCGCGGATCTGACACCGGATTACACCGATGTGACGGGCTATTACAGCACGCATTTCCCCCACACCCAGCCGCCCTTCGTACGGGAAGCTACCGCTCATTTTAAGAGAAAAGGCAAACATTACCTCCTGACCTCCGGAACCACCGGCTATCTTCCGAACCCCTCTGAGGCAGCCATCGCAGATACCTGGCATGGCCCTTACACGGTTCAGGGCGATCCCCATGTGGACGATCCGAGCCATACTTCCTTCCATTCTCAGATCTCTTCCGTATTTAAAGTACCTGGCAAAAAGGATCTCTACATTGCCTGCGCTGATCGTTGGCTCCCGAAGCTCATGGACCTGAAATACGAAGAGTACGCGAAAACCTTTGAGCGCATTTTCAGCGGTGACTGGAGAGAAGAAGATAAGACCGACGACAGTCTGAATACAAACGATATGAACAATACCTCCATTGCCGACTATGTATGGCTGCCCCTCCGCTTCGACGGCGACAAAATCTACATCGACTGGCTGGACGAGTGGCGCATCGAAGATTACGAATAAGAAAATGTGAGAAAATATCCTGGTAAGCATGCCTTGCCGGGGTATTTTTTTGCCTGGTCGAAAAAGGACGGTTGAGAGAAGCGGTGGGGTGTGATAAAATCGAGGAAGAATCGTTTTTAGATAGGAGAAATCAAATGACAAAGGAAGAGCTGGCGCTGGAGATTATCCGGCGCTTGAAAAAGGAGTATCCGGATGCAGGCTGCACCCTGGATTATAATGAAGCCTGGAAGCTTCTGGTAAGTGTACGCCTGGCAGCCCAGTGCACCGACGCCAGAGTCAATGTGGTGGTGCAGGATCTCTATGCGAAATACCCGACAGTCGAGGCCCTGGCAGAGGCCGAGCCCGAGGAGATCGAAGCCATCGTAAGACCCTGTGGTCTCGGAAAAAGCAAAGCCCGGGACATCAGCGCCTGCATGCGTATGCTGCGGGATGAGTATGGTGGAAAAGTACCCGATGATTTTAACACTCTCTTAAAACTGCCCGGTGTGGGAAGAAAAAGCGCCAACCTCATCATGGGTGACGTTTTTGGCAAGCCTGCTATTGTCACAGACACCCATTGCATTCGTCTGACAAACCGCATGGGACTTGTGGATGGCATCAAAGAGCCGAAAAAAGTCGAGATGGCCCTTTGGAAAATCATTCCCCCGGAAGAAGGAAGCGATTTCTGCCACCGCCTGGTCATGCACGGCCGCGAAGTCTGTACCGCCCGTACCAAACCCTACTGCGACCGCTGCTGCCTGAAAGACATCTGCCCGAAGATTGGGGTGTAGATCGGAGGAACCAATGAATAAAAAAATAACCGTTTATTACGCCAAAGACGCCGACGAGGCTGCCCGCATCCAGGCGGTGCTTCAGGCCAACGGGATCGAGGCGGAGGAGAAAAGCCTGGGAGAGCATGTTTATCATGATATTTACGGTGGAAACGGCGCTTACGGAAGAGAGATCCAGGTGGAGGAAGAGAAGGAAGCACAGGCCAGGGCCGCCATCAATGCCTGGTGCTCTGGAAAAGAAACTACGGAGAAATCCAGAAATCTTTCCGGAAAAATCCTTATTGCCGTTGCCGTCCTTCTCGTCATCATCCTTCTGTTTCTGAGATAAATCAGACGATAGAAAATGGTTGTACAAGAATCACATTTCGTATACAATAGTAACAGCATAGAAAACAAGGAGGAAACATTTTGATTGGAAAATATTTATGGGTATTTCTGATTTCCATGGTGCCCATCATTGAACTGAGAGGGGCCATTCCCGTAGCTGTGGGAATGGGACTGCCCCTGATCCCATCGTACATCATTTGCATCATCGGAAATATGCTCCCGGTACCCTTCATCTATTTTTTCGCACGGAAAGTGCTGATATGGGGCTCCGATAAACCCGTCATCGGAAAATTTTTCACCTTCTGCCTGGAAAAAGGCGAAAAAGGTGGCAAAAAACTCCAGGCAAAAGCGGGCAGAGGCCTCTTCGTTGCCCTGCTCCTTTTCGTGGGAATCCCCCTTCCCGGAACCGGAGCTTGGACAGGTACCCTGGCAGCCAGCCTTCTGGATATGGATTTCAAGTCCAGCGTCGTGGCTGTTATGTGCGGCGTTCTCCTGGCAGGCGTGATCATGGCGCTGATTAGTAACGGCGTCCTGGGAGCTTTAAGTTTTATGTTGTAAAATCAAACCGCTATTCTGGAAAAATCCGGGAGAAGCGGTTTTTTTGGTTGACAGTAAGGGGGCAACGTGGGAAAATTAAAGTAAAGTGTGAGGGAAAAATGACAGAAAAGGCAGAGGAGACGATCCATGAAAAAGCAGCAAAAGAAAAAGCAGACAGCAGGAATCCGAAAAATTTTAAAGCTGAAACCCACCTGTTTTAGCGCGATGGCTCTTCTGATCCTTCTGGTGCTGGCCTTTCAGGTGTGGCACAGGGACGAGAATCCCCTTCTGAAAAAGAACAACTCCATCACTCTGTACCGGGAGGTATACGAGGGGCAGATGCCGGAGTTCCGGACAGAGGTTTTCTTCCCAAACAATCATTTTGACTACGAAAAAGTGACCTACGATACCTCGGCGCTGGACGTCAACACGCCGGGCGTCTATACGGTTCCGGTGCTGTACGACGGCGAAGCCACCAACTGCGTGGTGGAGGTGACGGTGAAAGCTACAGAAACGGATGAAACCCAGGAGACAGCTCCTGCCGGTTCCGGAGAGGCCTGGGAAGAGGCAGAAACAGAATAGGAAGGCGGGAGTGCAATGGGAATGTTACTGGCATATGAACTGGAAAAAGGAACGGAACGGGAGCTGAAAAGCCTGGCGGCGGCCCTGGGCCATCAGGTGAAAATGGTGAGCAGCTCCAATTATGGCGAACCTCTTGGCTATGTGGCCGGGATCACAGGCTTTAAAAAGACCAACGCCAAAGACACAGGAGAAAAAATAGGCAGCGAAATGCTGATTTTCTGCGGATTGGACAGTGAGGCCATGGATGCACTTCTGGCAGCCCTAAGGGAGCGAAAGCTTCGGATTCCCTTAAAAGCGGTGGTGACTCCCTACAACATCCAGTGGTCCTCCAGAATGCTTTACGAAGAACTGAAAAAAGAACATGAGAGTATGACAGCAATGAAAAACAGCCCCCAATAATGCGGAAGGGCTGTTTGCTTTGTCAGGCGTTAAAGAGCAGCAGAGTGAAATAAGTGACCGTGTCATTTCCATAATTGAAGCAGATGTTCATGGCTTCCACGGTCTGCATAAGCAGGATTCCGTGGCTTTCCACGGTGGCCACCCGCTTGTCCGGATGACGGCAGGGAGCGTTCGGATAGGCACAGGTTTCACACTGCATGCAGCCGGTAGAGAGAGCCAGAACTTCGCCGAACTCCTGGCGGAAACGGTCGCGAAGCTCCAGAGTCAGGTCCTCATGCTCCTTCCGGGCCTTGAGACAGGCCTCAAAATTCAGGCTGTCCTCCACCTGGGCAATGGTGGCAAAAAGAAAAGCCCTGGAAAATTTTTCGCATTTTTTGATACAGCTTTCAATGGAACCAATGGCTGGCGGACAGGCCCAGGAATGGCCGTAATGCTCACATTCGTGTTCACACAGAAAGCGGACCTTTTCCGAAAAAATCAGGTCCTTCCGGTCCAGATAATGAAACTCCAGGATCGGATAATCATAGATAAAAGATTCAATGGTTTCTTTATATGACATAAAATAACTCCTTCAAAGCTTGGATCATATCTAAAGTATAAGCTCAGGACGTCAGAACGTCAACCAAAGATAGAACAAAGAGAGGAAACAGGAATGAAACGACAGGTAAGTATTGAAGAAATCTGGGACGGCCGCTTCTACGGCCCCGGAGATATGGTAAAGGCCGGCTGCGGCGAGTGCAGCGGCTGCTCTGACTGCTGCAGAGGTATGGGAAAAACGATCATTCTGGACCCGCTGGACATATACCGGTTGACAGAAGGCCTCCATACGGATTTCCAGCAGCTCATCGGCAGCCATCTGGAGCTCAACGTGGTGGATGGCGTGATTCTCCCCAACCTTCTGGAGGCAGGCGCCGAAGAAGTCTGCACCTTTTTAAATAAGGAAGGCCGCTGCAGCATTCACAGCATCCGTCCCGGCGTCTGTCGCCTCTTCCCCATGGGACGCTACTACGAAGGTGGCAGCTTCCGGTATTTTCTTCAGGCCGGCGAGTGCCAGAAAGAGCCAAAAACCAAAGTGAAACTGAAAAAATGGCTCGACACCCCGGAACTTTCTCGTTACGAGAAATTTGTCAACGACTGGCACTACTTCCTGGATGCCGTGGAACACATCCTCAGCGATCTCTCCAACGAAGCCACCGCCAAAAAGATCAACCTCTACATCCTCCAGAACTTCTTCCTCCAGCCCTGGAGCGGCGATTTCTACGAAGAATTTGACCGCCGCCTGACCGAGGCCAGAAGGATGATTGGGGTGGCGTAAATAAATAATAAGAACAAAAAGCAGGAATCTCAAAAAAGAGGTTTCTGTTTTTTTATTGGAATGAAAATAGTAAATTTAGATACAATAAAAAATACATTTTGTATTTATTTTACTGAAACTATATGATATAGTGGAATTAAGAATGGGGGAAAACATCATGAATGATATTTATTTACTTAATTATTCGGTCAGGGGAATAAAGACCTTAGATCAGTTGGTTTCGCTATCCTTTTATAAAAAGACAATTTCCAGAGATATGGATACGCAGGAATATAACATCAAAGGAATTTATGGTATGAATGGTTCCGGTAAGTCAGGAATTATTACCTCCGTTGCGATTCTCAAAAATCTTTTGATTGATCCGGACTACTTAAATAATCCGATCACTCAGAAAAATCTGGATGGAATTATAAATAAGAAAACAAAAGAACTGTTTATGGAAGCTGATTATCTGGTTGACTTGAAAAAAGATTTGTTTTGTTTTCGATATTGTGTGACTTTAGCAAAGGATGTATCTGGAAAATATGTAATTTCACAGGAATCGTTGGCTGTTCGGAAAGCCACATCGAAAAGTGATGAGCTGGGAATGATTTTTAAGGTAATTGCCGGTAAAGTGGACTTTCTTTATGGAGAGAAAAAAGAGGATTCCTTTTCTACTGCTGTCATAAATAGAACGATGAATTTATTGTCGACGACTTCCATGTGTGCGTTACTTTGTGGAAAGTTTTTATATGAAAACAGGAAGAAAATTCAGGAAAACCAGATTGTTTTTGTTAATACCATCAGTAACCTTTATATTTTGGGACACAAGTTGCATATTTATCTGGATCAGTCTGATGATCACAGAGAATTTGCAGCGATAAATTCAATGGAAAGTTATGAAAACAAATATGTTTCCGTACTTAAAAGTTATTTGAGAATGGATAACGATATCCTTAGTGTAATATCCGTTACGAGGAACCTTGTTTTAAAAGAAAAATACGCGCAATTTGAAAAAACGATCCATCGCTTATATGAGTTTCTCCATATTTTCAAATCGGATTTACAGGCTATAGAAATCGACAGAAAAGAAAATCAGGACTTTTTTGTCTGTGATCTGGTTATGGTCTATGATTCTTATAAGATTCATGCAGAATATGAAAGCACAGGTATTAAGAAATTAGTCCGCCTGTTTGCCTATTTAAACGAAATGGTTCGCGGTGGGATCGTGTTTATTGATGAGTTCGACTCGAACCTTCATGACGTTTATCTCTGTGCCTTACTGGAATATCTGATGGAATATGGAAAAGGACAGCTGTGTTTTACGACTCACAATGTAGGCCCCATGGATGTCTTAAAACAGCGAAAGAAATCCATCGATTTTTTGTCGGAGGATCATAAAATTTATCCGTGGACAAAGAGCGGTAATTATTCACCTTCGAGACTCTACCGAAATGGCATGATTGAAGGTTCGCCGTTTAACGTGGATTCTATTGACTTTATCAGCGTATTTGGTTCAGGTGAGGAGGATGAATAATGGGAGTTCAGCTGATCTTTACCGTCGAAACCAATAAAAAATGTAATTCTGACTGGATCTACATTAAAGATACGGTGGAACATTTTTATGCATATGAGCGTACACAGCTTAAACTCAGCGTGGTGTATCTGGACGGAAAAGGAAACTACAGCAGTCGATACCGAGGCAGCATCCTGGCTTGAAAAAGCTGCTTCGAAAAGCGATATAGTCGCAAATTATGCAGCTGTTCTTTTGGGAGATATGTATGTAAATGGGCAGCTGGGGGAGCCGGACTATAGTAAGGCAATCGGGCTTTATAAACAAGCTGCGAACAATGAATATGGGCTTGCAATGCTACGCTTAGGCATGATCTATGAAAATGGCTGGTATGATATAGAAATCAATCTGGAAGAAGCACTGAAGTGGTATCAGCTGGCTGCAGACCAAGATTATGACGGGGCGCAGGAATGTGTGGACCGTGTTGAAGCGGCTCTTCAGAATGCTGCTGAAGACAGCTGACCGAAAAACTCCACCGATTTACACCCTGTACGCCAGCTCCTGATCGTGTTAAAATAGGACAAACGCCTGTTTAAAAGGCACGACAGGAGACGCTATTTTATGATTCAGACACTGAAAACCGTAAAAGAATACAAAGAATCCCTCATCGCCCCGGCGATCCGCGAGATGCTGGAGGCCCTGGATATCGCCAGAGACTTAAGGCCCGGCATGAAAGTAGTCATCAAGCCAAACCTTGTTATGGCGAAAAAGCCGGACGCGCCGGTGACGACCCACCCGCTGGTGGTGAAGGCCGTGGCGGAGTGGCTCCGGGAGCAGGGCATTGAGGACATTACGCTGGCGGAGAGCTCCGGCGGCCCCTACACGCCGGAGCATATGAAACGGATCTACCACGTCTGCGGCATGGACGCGATCGGTGACAGCATCCATCTGAACGAGGACTGTTCTGCGGAGACGGTGAACTGTAAGGAAGGCTTTGCCAACCACAGTTTTCACCTCATCACGCCGATTGTGAAGGCAGACTATATCATCAACATCTGCAAGCTCAAAACCCATGCCATGACCGGCTATTCCGGCGGTATCAAGAACCTTTTCGGAACGATTCCGGGCCTTGAGAAACCGCAGATGCACTACCGCTGGCCTGAGATCGAGGATTTCTCCCGGATGCTGGTGGAGCTCGCTGAGACCGTAAATCCGAATCTTACGATCATTGACGCCATTGACGCCATGGAAGGAAACGGCCCCACCGGCGGCACCTCCCATCCGCTGAATCTTCTTCTGGCTTCCCGGGATATCTGGACCCAGGACTATTTTGCAGCAGGCCTCATGGGCCTTGATCCCATGGAGATCGTCATGATCCGCCAGGCCGTGGAAAAAGGCCTCGCGAAACCGGATGAGCTTAAGCTTGTGGGCGATCCGATTCCGGGAAGTCTCACACCCTTTAAAAAGCCGGATTCCATCAGCCTGGATTTTACCGGAAACGTGCCGGGCTTTTTGCGGAAACCCTTCGTCTTCGTGGCTTCCCGCCTCCTGAAATCCTACCCTCAGGTGAATCCAAAGCTCTGCGTGGGCTGCGGAAAATGCGCGGAAAGCTGTCCTGCGGGCATCATCCGCGTTGAGAATAAAAAGGCGAAATTCCGGAAAAAGGGCTGTATTTCCTGCTTCTGCTGCCAGGAAATGTGCCCGAAAAAGGCGATTTATGTGCGAAAAGCACTGTAAACAGGAAAAAATGTCTGGTTTCATCCACTTAATGTTATATTGACATGTCATTCAATGATATATATAATACATTTAAAAAGATAATGAAAAGCAATCATTTCTTTGAAAATGTTTGTATCAGAGGTGAAAAGGTGAAAAGAGACCCGTTATATCTGAAAATTTATAATGATCTGCTGGCCGGAATCAAGAACGGTACTTATGCTTTGGGAAGCAGGCTCCCATCGGAGAAGGAACTGTCCAGTAACTATGATGTGAGCCGTATCACCAGCAAGAAAGCACTGGAGATGCTGGCAGAGCAGAATATGATAACGAGAATGCCGGGAAAAGGTTCTTATGTGTCCTACTCCGGTGAAAGAGTAGATGAAATTGTGGATGGAATCCTGATTGAACGGCAGCCAGAAGGAAAAAAAGTAATCGGAGTGATCATTGATTCCTTTGGTGTTGCCTTTGGAAGCCAGCTGGTCTGCGGTATCGAATGGGAATGCCGGGAGCAGGGCTATTATATGATGCTGCGGTGTACCTACGGAAGCGTGGAGGAGGAGGCGAAAGCCATCGAGGATCTCAGGAGCTTCGGGGTGTGCGGCATCATTCTGATGTGCGTGCAGGGTGAAACCTATAATGCAGCAGTGCTGAAGCTTTCTGTGGAAAAATATCCGGTTGTCCTGGTGGACCGGGAATTGAAGGGAGTCCCCATTCCCTGCGTGGGAACGGATAACTACAATGCAGTGAAGGAACTGATGAACATTCTGTTTAAGAATGGTCATAAAAATATCTGTTTCCTATCACATCCCTTCCTTAGGACCTCCACGGTGGAGGCACGGTTTGAGGGCTATAAGGATAGCTATCTGGAGCATAACCTTGTGACGAACGAAGGCCTCTGGATCACGGATATCGGTTCTATGGTTCCACAGCATGACAGGAAACAGGAGCAGGAAGAGGCGGATCAGCACAGAATCGAGAACTATATTCTGGAGAATCCCCAGGTAACTGCCTTCCTGGCAGTGGATCATACGACCGCTGTTATGACTTATAAGATATTGAAAAAACTAAATTTAGATCAGGAAAAAGAACTGGTATTTTTTGACGGCGTTGATGAGAAAAATGACGCCAGCCCGATTTTTACCCATGTTATGCAGGGAGAAGGAGAGATTGGGAGAACGGCTGTCAGGTATCTGATCGATCGGATAAGAGGAAGAGAAGTACCGGAGAGAACCTACATCCCATACGATATTGTCAGGGGAAAATAGAGAAAAGTAAGACAGAAGACTGGAATCCTATAGACAGGATTTCCGGTCTTCTTTTTTTATACAAGGAAACAATCTGCCTGAACAATAAATGGTATATGACAGCTTCTGCTTCTCAGAGATAGCGAAACAGCAATGAATAAAATGATATAACTGATATAATACATATGTTTATGTAAAAAATGCTTGACATATCATGGAAATGTTGATAATATATGGGCATGTTAACAAGATAGGACGAAGAAAACGAGAGAAAGAACCTAAAAACTTCAAAAAAATCAAGAATAAAAAATAAATGATATAAATAATATATATAACATAAACAAACCGGAAAGGGGAAGAAGCATGAGAAAGGGAAAAAAGAGAAAAGAAGCGGAACAAGTAATTGGCAAGCAGGATCGGATGGGACGGCTGTTTGTGGCACCACCGGTAATTTTGTTTTTGATGTTCACGTTGATCCCGATGATCATGGCCATCGGAATGAGCTTCACAAAGTACGATGTCATCAATCCTCCTTCCTTCGTGGGAATGGCGAACTTCAAGAAGCTGATCCATGATGAATTTTTCTGGATTGCACTGAAAAACACCTGTGTTTATACCATCTTATATGTACCGCTGGGACTTCTGATTTCCTTGGGAGCGGCCCTGTTCCTGAATGCGGATCAGAAGTTTGTCGGATTATTCCGGACCTTGTTTTATCTGCCGGTGCTTTCTTCCACGGTTGCGACGGCAACCCTGTGGTTCTGGATCCTGAATCCGCAGCTTGGTCTTCTGAATGGCATCTTAAGAATCTTCGGCATTCCGAATCAGGCATGGCTTTACAATTCCAGACTGGCGATGATCTCCATTGTTATGATGAGCCTCTGGGCCGGCTTTGGCGGAAACATGATGATCTTCCTCGCAGGACTCAAGGGAATTTCCCCGGTCTATTATGAGGCGGCGAAGATCGAGGGCGCGAACCGCTGGCAGATGTTCACCCAGATCACGATGCCTTCCATCACCAAAACAACTTTCCTGGTATCTACGATGCTTATTATCGGTACCTTCCAGGTATTCGACCAGGCCTTTGTTCTTACGAAGGGCGGCCCTGGAAATGCGACGATCACATTGGTTTACTACATTTACAACAACGGCTTCAACAATCTGAATATGGGATATGCGTCCAGTATTTCACTGGTTCTGTTTGCGATTATTTTACTGATGACAGTCATAAATACCAAGATCAACAAAGCGGATATCTGACAGGAGGCAGAGCATTATGGGAATGAAAAAAGCAAAAAAAGTAAGAAGCGTATTCTGGTACATAGGAGCGATCTTCATTTCTCTGATCACGGTCTATCCGTTCTTGTGGATGATCGCAACCTCGTTTAAACCGGAGATGGAAATTTACTCCAAATCCCTGGCTTTGTTCTCGGAGAATTTTTCTCTGCAGAACTATAAGAAAGCCTTTGACGTAATTCCTTTTGGAAGATATTTCCTGAACTCCTTTTATCTGGCAGGAATGGGAGTGCTGACCAATGTATTTCTGGGAGCGCTGGCTGGTTATTCCTTCGCAAAATTAAAATTCAGAGGCAGAAAAGTCACCTTCAGCCTGCTTCTGTCCTCCATGATGATTCCCGGAGTGATTACGATGATTCCGCAGTTCCTGGTTCTGAAAAACTTCCCGCTGGTAGGCGGAAACAATATCTTCGGACAGGGTGGTCAGGGACTGATCAACCACTATGCGGCCATTATTCTGCCGGGTGCAGTAGGAGCCTATGCAGTCTTCTTTATGAAACAGTTTTTTGAAACGCTTCCGGATGAACTGGCAGAGGCGGCCAGAGTGGATGGATGCAGCGAGTTTAGGATCTTCTGGAACATTTATCTGCCGCTGATTCTTCCCGCAGCAGTCACCCTTGGAATCATGACCTTCCAGAGCGGATGGAACAGCTTTATGTGGCCGATGATCGTCCTGAACTCAAGGGATATGATGACGATTCAGGTGGGACTTTCTACCTTCCAGTATCAGTACAACACACAGTACGGTCCGCTGATGGCCGGCACCGTGATTTCCGTTTTACCGACCTTACTGCTTTTCCTGTTTGCACAGAAATATTACATTCAGGGTATTGCTTTTTCCGGAAGCAAGGATTGATAACCGGATACCCTGGCAGTTATTTTATCACTGATCGTTCGGCGAAGGCCTGATGATAGTACAGTCATACTTATAAAAAAGGAGGAAACAGATTATGAGAAGAAAGAGCGTAGCATTAGTTATGGCAGCTGCAACGGCATTGAGCCTGATGGCAGGCAGCGGCGTATCTGCACTGGCAGATGAGGAAACTGTGGAACTTACCATGTGGGGAGGCTGGGCTGGTGACCAGATCGGACAGCTGGAAAAACAGCTGGAAGGATTTAATAATTCCCAGGATAAGATCCATGTTACTTACATGGCACAGGATTCCATGGAGCAGAAGCTTCTGACCGCCATCGCTTCCGATGAGGTACCGGATATCGTGCTTTGGGACCGTTTCAATACAAGCGTATATGCCCCCAAGGGAGCACTGATGGCACTCGATGATTATGTGGAGAAAGACAGCATCGACCTGGATCAGTTTTATGAGCCGGCAGTGGACGAGCTCAGATCCGGCGACAACTTATACGGTATTCCGCTGACAGTTGATACTCGAATCATTTTCTACAACAAGGATCTCCTGGAAGAGGCAGGCGTAGATCCGGCTTCCATCACCGACTGGAACAGCCTGGAAGAGGCAGCTGTGAAGCTGACAAAATGGGATGGCAATGTTCTGGAGCAGTCCGGTTTCTCCATGAAAGACGTAGGCTTGTTCAATAACTGGATCGCACAGGCAGGCGGCCAGATGATCGACGATACCACAAACCCGCCGACAACCGCCTTCAATTCTGAGGCAGGTCTTACCGTATTAGAGTACTGGAACAAACTGCTCAATGAGGATAAAGTATACCAGCTCGGTTTCGAGGATGGCCTGGGCGGAGATGGCTTCAAAGCAGGTAAAGTGGCAATGACCTTCAATGGTCCCTGGGTTCTGGAACAATACAAAGAAGCTGGCCTGAACTTTGGTGTCATTGGACAGCCGAAAGGACCTTCCGGCGATATGCACGCAATGATGGGTGGTTTTGGTCTGGCAATCCCGAACAAAGCAAAACATGCAGACGAAGCCTGGGAGTTCATCAAATGGTGGACCACACAGCCGGAGAACGGTGTAGAGTTCTGCAAGATCAGCGGAAATATGCCGGCAAACAAGGCTGCAGCAGAAGATCCTTACTTCGCAGAAGATGACGTTTTTGAAGTATTTACAGAGGCTTATACCTATGCCGGAATCCGTTCCAAAGTACTGGGTTATTCTGACGTAGAAGGTCTGGCACTGATTCCTCAGCTGCAGAAATATGTAGCAGGCGAGATCAGCGCAGAAGAAGCTTTGGCAAACGCACAGTCACAGGGCGACAGCATTTTAGCAGAGGCTGCACAGCAGTAAACATGCAATGGTGGAAAAAGTCTGCTGACAGAAGTCAGCAGGCTTTTTTTAAAACCAGGAAAGGACAGAAAACATGAATATCTATGAATCAGCCTGCGAGAAAGCACAGGAAGGCTTATGGAATTGTTTTTTTGACGAAAAAACGGGAGTAATGGTAAATCACATGCCCGTCCGGAAAGAGGAAAACTGGATCTACTGGTGGCATGCCCACGCTTTGGATGCACTGCTGGACGGATATTTGAGAAAAACGGAAGAGGAATATCTGGAGCGCTTCCGCAAAGAATATGCAGGTACTTATCGGGAAAATGGCAATACGCTTCTGCATAACTGGTACGATGACATGGAGTGGATGACACTGGCGCTTCTTCGAGCCTGGGATGCGACAAAGGACGAAGAATACAAGAAACAGGCGCTTTTTGTCTGGGAGGACATCAAGACTGCATGGAATGATGCCTGCGGCGGTGGAATGGCCTGGAAAAAAGATCAGCTCGATTACAAAAATACACCGGCCAATGCTCCGGCAGCGATCATTGCCTTCCGTCTCTATCAGCGTTTTGGAAAGAAAGAAGACCTGGAATGGGGAGAGAAAATTTTCACCTGGAACAGAGATCAGCTGATGGATCCTGAAACCTGCTTTGTCTGGGACGGCATGAACCGGGAAGGCGACGGAAAGATCGATAAGGAATGGAAATTTACCTATTGTCAGGGTGTGATGCTCGGCGCGGCCCTGGAGTATTACCGGATTACCGGGGAGAAGGAACAGCTGGAGCTGGCCAAAAAGATCGCACGCAGGGCGGTAGTGAAGCTTGCCGGCGAGGATGGAATCTTCAATTATGAAGGCAAGGATGACTGCGGTCTTTTCCGGGGAATCTATTTCCGCTATTTATACGAGCTGGTTATGGCAGCTGACGACTGTGACGATCTGAAAAAGATCATCCTTAAGAATGCGGCTGCGGTTTCCAAAGCGATGCGCGAGGATGGACTGGTCGGCGGAGACTGGAGAAGTGTCTCTGCGGGAGAGATTGATCTGGCACAGCATTTGAGCGGTGTGATGGTACTGGAAATGGCAGCAAAGTTAGTGAAAGAGGACTGAAAGGAACGGAGCAAAAATGAGAAAAATTCACTTGATCTGCAATGCCCATCTGGACCCGGTATGGCTTTGGAGATGGCAGGAGGGCTGTACGGAGGCACTGTCTACTTTCCGGGTGGCGGAAGGCTTTACCGATGAGTTTCCGGGCTTTGCATTTAACCATAATGAAGCGATTCTGTATCAGTGGGTAAAAGAAAATGAATCGGATCTGTTTGAACGAATTCAGCAGAAGGTAAAGGAAGGAAAATGGCATATCATGGGAGGCTGGTACCTTCAGCCCGACTGTAATATGCCCTCCGGCGAATCCATGATCCGCAATATGGCAGAAGGAAGAAAGTTCTTTCTGGAAGAATTTGGCGTGCAGCCGCATACGGCCATCAATTTTGATTCCTTCGGCCATTCCCGCGGTCTGGTGCAGATTTTAAATCAGGCAGGCTATGATTCTTATGTGGTATGCAGACCGGCAAAGGACAATTTTGACTTCCCGGAGCAGAACTATTTATGGAAAGGCTTTAATGGATCGGAGGTCATCGTTCACCGCTCGGATGAAAACTACAATTCCGTTTACGGCCATGCGGCAGAGGAACTGAATAAATTCCTGGAAGAGACGAAAGAAGAGCCGGTTTCTCTTTTCCTCTGGGGTGTGGGCGATCACGGAGGCGGCCCGTCCAGGGATGATCTGAAGGATCTGACAGCGCTGATTGAGGAAAAGAAAGAGGACTATGTGATCCTGCATTCCGATACGGAAACCTTTTTTAAGGAGCTAAAGGAAGCTGCACCAAAGCTTCCGGTTGTGGAGCGGAGTCTCAATCCGGTGGCGGAAGGCTGCTATACCTCTCAGATCCGCATAAAACAGAAACACAGACTTCTGGAAAACGAGCTCTATTCTTCCGAGAAAATGGCCAGTGCGGCAGCCCTTTTACAGGGAAAGAATTATCCGAAACAGGCTTTTGAGGAAGCGGAAAAAGCCCTGCTCTTTGCAGAGTTTCACGATGCGCTTCCGGGTTCAGGCACCCAGCTGGTAGAGGAAGATACTTTACGCCTGCTGGATCATGGATTGGAAATTCTTTCAAGAGAAAAACTGAAAGCGGCAATTGCGCTGACGGCCGGAGAAGAGAAAATCCTGGACGGAAGCTCCTGCGCCTTTATCTATAATCCTCATCCCTATCCGATCAAGGGACAGTTTGCCTTTGAGGTGGGTCTGCCAAAACAGAACTGGGAAAATGTATTTTACTATCCGAAGGCCTACTGCAATGGGAAAGAAGTACCGACCCAGGGTGAGATGGAGTCCAGCCATTTCTGCATAGACTGGAGAAAGAAAGTCGTGATCGAGGTGGAGCTTCAGCCTTCCTGCATCAACCGCGTGGATGTGTTCTTTGAAGCCATTGAGAAGAGACCGGTTTTTGAGCCGATCATAGCAAAGAAAAACTTTGTGTTTGAGAACGAGAGAATGCGCGTGGTGATCAATACTTCCACAGGACTGATGGATTCCTATCAGGTAGATGGAAAAGAATACTTAAAACCGGGAAGCTTTCAGCTGACAGCCATGGACGGAACCTATAATTCCTGGGGCCTCTGGACCGATGAAACTCATTGCAGGAGAAAATTTGCACTTCTGACGCCTCATGAGGGCAGTGAATTTTCCGGCCTGATGGATCAGGTAGTACCCTCTGTCCGGGTGATTGAGGACGGAGCAGTCCGGACAGTGGTGGAAGTTTTGTCTGGCTGGCACAATAGTAAGGCTTATCAGCGCTATGTGCTGCCGAAAGTGGGAACCTCCTTTGAAGTGGAAGTCGGCGTATACTGGAACGAAAATGATACCGTTCTGAAAATGGAGATCCCGACACTGCTGGAAAAAGGCCAGTATCAGGGCCAGGTGATGTTCGGTCATGATACCCTCCGGCAGAATGGAGCGGAAGTGGTTGCACAGAAATGGAATGCATTGACAGAGGACGGCCGGATGTTCAGCGTACTGAACAAAGGCAGCCATGGAAGCAGTGAAAAGGACGGCACCATTGGTCTGACACTTTTACATTCTGCCGGTTATTCCGCAGCAGATGGTGATTTTGAACGGACTCTGAGGGAGAAACGCCATACGGTACGAATGGAACAGGGAGAGCGTCTTTTCTCATTCAAAGTAGAAGCCGGAAAGACGGAAGAACTGGAAGCAGTTCTGGATCAGAAGGCACAGGTCTATAACGAGGAACCCTATGCATTTGCCTTCAGCGCGCCGGGAACCGGCAAAAAAGCAGGTTCGTTTATGACCATCGATAATCCGGCGATTCTCGTTTCTGCCTGCAAGATGGCGGAAAGCGGCGAGGGCTACACGATTCGTGTGTTTGAAACGGCGAATAAAGAAAGCGAAGGAATGCTTTCCATTCCTGCGCTTGGGATAACGAAAAAGATTTCTCTGAAGCCTTTTGAACTGAAAACCTTACACTTGGATGAAAAGGCAGGGGTGATCGCGGATGCGGATATTTTCGACTAAAATAAGAAAACGAATCCTGTGTGCGGCAGCGGCGACAGTGATCGCGGTGAGCGGCACAGGAATGACAGCAATGCCAGTATTTGGAAAAGAAACGGAAGGAGGTCAGGAAACAGACATGCGTGTAGAACAGGCAGAAAAAGCAATGCAGAGTTTTCTGGATCGATTTTATGTAGTCGATGAGGATAACGACAGAGGTGAGATTGTCGGTGAATTTTTCTGGACAAGGGCAGAAATGTTTGAGATTGTAGTGGATGCCTACGAGAAGACCGGGGAAGAAAAATATAAGGATCTGATAGCGCAGATGTACCGCGGCTTTGTAAAAAGCTACGGAGAAGACTGGTCGGATAATGATTTCAATGATGACATTATGTGGATGACAATCGGCTGTGCCCGGGCTTATGAGCTGACCGGCGAAACTTTTTATAAGGAACAGGCGGAACATCATTTTAAGCTGGTGTTTGACCGAGCCTGGAATGATGATCTGGGAGGCGGCCTTTTGTGGAAAACGGACCAGACCTGCAAAAACGCCTGCATCAACGGTCCGGCAGCGATCGCCGGCTGCCTTCTGTATCGGATAACGAAGGAAGAGAATTATCTGGAGAAGGCGAAGCAGATTTATCAGTGGCAGTTAGATACGCTCTGCCAAGGGAACGGAGCAGTTTCTGATAACATCGAGAGCGATGGAAAGATCAATACCTGGTGCTCTACCTATAATCAGGGAACCTTTATCGGAGCGTCGCAGTTTTTGTGGGAGTTGACCGGAGAACAGAAGTATCTGGATGAGGCGATTCTTGCAGCTGATTATACGATGCATGAAATGTTTCACGATGGAGTGATAAACACAGAAGCAGATGGGAATGATCTGCCGGGCTTCAAAGGCATTCTGGCAAGATGGCTTGGAAAGCTGGTAAACGAAGGTGGCCAGGAACAATACCGGGAATGGATGGAGCTGAATGCGGAAAACGCCTGGAAGAATCAGAATGCAAAAGGTCTGATGTGGACTCTTTGGGGTGAAAAGACGCAGGATACCTTCTATATGCCCTGGGGTTGTTCCGCGGCGATTGCCCAGTTGTTTGCAGTAATCCGTAAATAGAAAGAGAAGTGGCTGGCACAGCTTATCGAAAGCGCCAGCCACTTTTAAAACTAAATTATAAGGTGAAAAACGACTCGCCTTCCACCAGCTTTGCCGGAATTTTGACATTCTGGGGCGCCTGGACGGGATGAGAGATCAGCTCCAGAAGAAGCTCCACAGCCTTCTCACCGATCGCAGCCTCATCCTGGTGAAGATGGGTAAACTGCGGTCTGCCAAAAAGAGGCAGAGGAGAGTCAAAGCAGAGGATGGAGAGATCCTTTCCTGTGGTGCGGCCGATCCGCCGGGCTGCCTGATCCGCGGCCACAGCCAGAGGGTACTGGAAGGCGAACAGAGCGGTGATCTCCGGGTGCTCCGTGAGGTGAAGGGCGATCCGGTCGATGCTTTCCTCGGAGACGATCTCTGAAGAATGGCCCAGATCTTTCAGCCATAGCTCCTGCTTTAACGGGAAGCCGGTGATGGCGCTGTACTGGAAAACGGCATCGCACCGCTCCTGGAGCACACTGTTATCGATGGTCGGAAGAAGGATTCCCACATTTTTGTGCCCCTGGGAACTGATATAGGAAAGTCCCTGGGAGACAGCCAGCGCGTTGTCTGTGCCAACGGAGGTCTGCTGGATGATCTGGATGTTCTGGTCGATGAGGACCAGCGGATATTTGTCGATGACCATCTGGAGCAGCCGGGGATTCAGAAACTGGGAGGTTCCGGGAAAAACAATGAGGCCGTCCACAGGAGCGGAGCTCATGCTGAGAATTGCCTCCTCCTCCCGTTTTTGATCGTCATGAGACAGAGCGAAGAAAAGATGAGCTTTTCCGTGGCAGGCATCGGCGATGGCGGTGACGGTCTCAAGACCGAAATGTCCGTTCATTTCCGGATAGATCAGTCCGATCCGGGGAAGAAAATCACCGGAAAAAGAAGAAGCTTTGGCGAAATTGCTGACTGCCGGAGTGGAAGTCTTGTGACTTACAAAGGTTCCGCGGCCCTTCTGCCGGGATAGAAGCCCTTCCTCGGCCAGCATGTTCAGCGCCCGCTTGCTCGTGATCTTACTCACATGAAAAAGGTCCGCCAGTCCGCCCTCCGTCGGCACCTGATCGCCGGGCTTATAGACGCCGTTCTCGATATCCTGCTTGAGAGACTGATATATTTTCAGATATAAAGGTTCATCCATAAATACTATCCTCCGTAAAAAAACACTGACTCCTGGTAAAACAAATAATTTTTATGAAAAAAGTATACTATATATATCAACACAATGCAAGTGAAAAAATGCACGATTGCAATAAATAGTATTGTTTTTAGAAAAATTATATACTATATTTCTAGAAAAACATATATTGACATGTTAAATGCCGCATTTTATAATGAAACCAAGAAAAACCAGTTTTACAATAAGCCGTCAGATCGGCAGAAAAGGAGGATGCATGCATGTTTTTTACACTGGAAAAACTGGAAAGAAGCACGAAGAAGCTGAAAGATCTCCGCTACAGAGAGCGGATTGAGATTCCGGCATTTGACGCAAGTACACCGGAGGAGGAGCCGGTGGGAAAACGTCCGGAGAGCGTCGTTTACACCGGAACTCTGAAAAAAGGTGATTTCTGGACCGGAAGAGGCACTTATATGTGGATTCGTCAGACCGTGGAAATCCCGGCAGAATGGGCAGGAAAGAAGATTGCCGGCCTTTTTAATATGGGAAAAACCGGCGACGGATTGAACTCCGGCTTTGAAGGCCTGATCTATGTCAACGGCTCCCCCTACTGCGAGACCGGTTCCTATCATGAGGAAGTGATCTTCCCGACTGAGCTTGCCGGAACCAAAGTGGAGCTTGCCATTCGTCTCTGGGCAGGTCTGGAGGGCGGCGGCGTGCCCACACCGCAGACGCACCAGTTCAAACAGGCAGAGATCGCGATTCTGGACGAGACTGCAGATGATTTTTACTACAGCAGCCGGGCGGCCGTTGAGACTGTGCGGGTTCTGGATGAAAATGATTCCGTGAGAAGAGAGCTTCTGACCGCCATCGACCGGGCGCATCTCGCCATCGACTGGAGAAAGCCAGGTTCCGAGGCTTTTTATGAATCCCTGAAAAAAGCTCTGGCTGTCTGGAACGAGGAGGTTTCCAAAATTTCCTACACCAGCCCTGTGACCGTTCATACTGTGGGCCATTCCCATATCGACGTGGCCTGGCTCTGGCAGCTGAAGCACACCAGAGAAAAGGCTGCCCGCACCTTCTCTACGATGTGTACCCTGATGGAGCAGTACCCGGAATTTACTTTTATCCAGTCCCAGCCCCAGCTTTACGATTACATCAAGACCGACTATCCGGACATCTACGAGCGGATTCAGAAGACTGTGAAATCCGGCAACTGGGAGCCCAACGGCGCCATGTGGGTTGAGGCCGACTGTAACATTTCCTCCGGTGAGGCTTTGGTGCGTCAGATCCTGAACGGCCAGCGTTTCTTCAAGGAAGAATTCGGCGCGACCTCCAACGTACTCTGGCTTCCGGATGTGTTCGGCTACAGCTGGGCCCTGCCCCAGATCCTGAAGCGTTCCGGCATCGACAATTTCATGACGATCAAGATCAGCTGGAACCAGTACAACCATATGCCTCACGATACCTTCCGCTGGATCGGCGTGGACGGCTCCGAGGTGCTGACTCATTTCATGAGCACACCTGCCATCTCCGACAACGGCGGCTACACCTATAACGGCGTCATCGATCCCGTATCGGTCAAGGGCGAGTGGGATCTCTACCATGACAAAGAGATCAACCAGGATCTGCTTCTGGCTTACGGAAACGGAGACGGAGGCGGCGGAGTCAACCGTGACATGCTGGAGATGGGCCGTCATCTGAAAGCAATGCCGGGTCTTCCCCGCGTAACCCCGGGAACCGCTTACGATTACTTTGAGAATCTCCAGAAGACCGTTGCAGCAACCGACCGCCATGTGCCCACCTGGGACGGCGAACTTTATCTGGAGTACCACAGAGGCACCTACACCTCCCAGGCCCGCAATAAGAAAAATAACCGGAAAACCGAGCTGAAGCTGCGGGAGGCTGAGTGGCTGGCCAGCGAGGCTGCTGTAAAGACCGGCGATTTCTCTTCCTATCCGGCAAAAGACTTCCACGAGGCCTGGAAAATCGCCCTCAGAAACCAGTTCCACGACATCATCCCCGGTTCCTCCATCCATGAAGTATACGAGGATTCCACCGAGGAGTACCGGAAGGCCAACGAGATTCTGGACGCCATCGAGAAAAATGCCCTGAAGGTTCTGACCAGAGACGCAGCTTCTACCGTGACCGTTGTGAACAACAGCAGCTTTGCAGGTGAAGGCATCGTGACGGTAAAAGGCTTCGAGGACAAAGAGGGAAGCTGGCTCTCCGCTGACGGCAAAGAGCTCCCCGCGGTCCGGACGGAAAACGGCTGGCTTGTGAAGGTTTCCGGCGTGGAGCCCACTGGCTTTACGACTCTGACTTTCAAAGAGGGAACCGGCGCCGAGAGCTTTTCCAAAGCGGACTGGATCGGAGAGATCGACACACCGTTCTATCACATCACCTGGGATGAGAGCGGCCGCATGACCTCTATTTTTGACAAGGAAAACGACCGTGAGATCTTAAAGGCAGGCGAGACCGGAAACCGTCTCGTGGTTTACGAAGACCGCCCGATGAACTTCGATGCCTGGGATATTGATATTTATTATCAGGAAAAAGGCTACGAGGTGGAGGATCTCAAGGAAGTTTCCGTGGAAAAATCTTCCCTGATGACAACGGTGAAAATGACCTGGAATTACGAGGATTCCGTGATTTCTCAGGAGATCCGCCTCTACAATGACGACCGCCGGATCGATTTTGTGACCCATGCGGACTGGCATGAGCATCAGCAGCTCTTACGGGTGCTCTTCCCGCTTGATATCCGCACCAGCGAGGCCACTTTTGATATTCAGTACGGAAATGTGAAACGGCCGACCTACGAGAACACCAGCTGGGATATGGCAAAATTTGAGACCGTTGCCCATCAGTGGGCCGATTATTCCGAGACCGGCTATGGCGTCAGCCTGATGAACGACTGCAAATACGGCTACAGCGCCAGAGGTCACATCCTTGGCATGTCACTGATTAAATGCGGAATCTATCCGGATTACGCGGCAGATCAGGGAAGCCATGACTTTACCTATGCCCTTTACCCCCACAGCGGCAGCTGGCAGGAGTCCGGCGTACAAAAAAGTGCATGGAGCCTTAACAATCCGCTCTGGGCCGTGGCAGGAACCCTTGATGTCGAGAGCGCATTTTGCAAGGCCGACACCGATCATGTGGCCATCGACTGTGTGAAGAAGGCGGAGGATTCCGATGATCTCATCGTCCGCTTCCACGAGTATGAGGGCATGCGCGGACCGGTAACGCTGAAATTTGGCTTCCCGGTGGCATCCTGGCAGGAGACTAATCTGTGTGAAAATCCGGAGGGTGAAGAGCAGACCGGAGAGCTCAAAGTGACCGTGCGTCCTTACGAGATCCGTACCTTCCGTGTAACACCGAAAAAATAAACAGCTATCTTTACGCCGGTTTATCTTCGGATGGCCGGCGTTTTTTCATGTATAAAAAGTCGGGCCGATCGTGCAAAGAGAAACCGGTCAGCTGTTGTATAATGAAGACAACAAATATTGAATAAAGGAGGAGCACATGAGAACAGAAGACAGAATTAAGGCGCTGAAAGGCCAGCTCATCGTTTCCTGTCAGGCGCTGCCGCAGGAGCCTCTTCATTCATCCTTTATCATGGGGAGAATGGCGAGAGCGGCAAAAGAGGGCGGAGCCGCTGGAATCCGGGCCAACACGAAAGAGGACATCAAAGAAATTCAGGAAGTGACCGGCCTTCCGATCATCGGCATCGTGAAACGCGACTATCCGGACAGCGCGGTTTACATCACGCCGACGATGAAGGAGATCGAGGAGCTGATGGAGGTGAAGCCGGAGATCGTTGCCATCGATGCCACCGGAGCCCTGCGCCCTGGAAATGTGACGCTGGCGGACTTTTTCCATCAGATTAAGGAAAAATATCCGGAGCAGAAGCTGATGGCGGACTGCTCGACCATCGAGGAAGCACTTTTTGCCGACGAGCTGGGCTTTGATTTCATTGGAACGACGATGGTGGGCTATACTCCCCAGAGTAAAGGCCTTAAGATCGAAGAAAATGATTTCGAGATTTTACGGACGATCCTGAAAAAAGTGAAACATCCGGTGATCGCAGAAGGAAATGTGAACTCCCCGGAAAAAGCAAAACGAGTCATCGAACTTGGTTCTTATGCAGTTGTGGTGGGAAGCAGCATTACCCGCCCGCAGCTGATTACAAAAGGCTATGCAGAGGCCGTAAATTCTGTGGAAAAGGAGACGACAGTATGAGAGATCTGGAGAAATACAGAGGTGTAATTCCGGCATTTTATGCCTGCTATGACGAGGACGGAGAGATCAGCGCAGAGAGAACGGAAGCTCTGGCGCTTCATTTTCTGAAAAAAGGGGTAAAAGGCCTCTATGTCAACGGTTCTTCCGGCGAGTGCATCTACCAGAGCGTGGAGGACCGGAAAAAAGTTCTGGAGCATGTGATGAAGGCTGTCGGCGGCAAGCTGACCATCATTGCCCATGTGGCCTGCAACAACACGAAGGACAGCGTGGAGCTGGCAGCCCATGCAGAAAAACTGGGCGTGGATGCTATTGCAGCCATTCCGCCGATCTATTTCCATCTGCCGGATCATGCGATTGCCGATTACTGGAATGACATCAGTGCGGCAGCTCCCCATACGGATTTCGTGATTTACAACATTCCGCAGCTGGCCGGTGTGGCTTTAAGTCCCTCCCTTTTCAAAAAAATGCGGGAAAATCCAAATGTCATCGGTGTGAAAAATTCCTCCATGCCGGTGCAGGATATCCAGATTTTCAAGGCTCTTGGCGGCGAGGACAGCATTGTCTTTAACGGACCGGATGAGCAGTTTGTGGGTGGACGGCTTATGGGAGCCGACGGCGGTATCGGCGGAACCTACGGCGTGATGCCGGAGCTTTTCCTGAAAATGGACGAGTACATCCGCGCCGGTGAAGCTGAGAAAGCCACCCCGATCCAGTATGCGGTGGATGAGATCATTTCTGCTCTCTGTGCCGGTTACGGAAGCATGTATGCGATCATCAAAGAGGTTCTGAAAAAACGTGAGGGCATCGATATCGGCGGCGTACGGAAACCCCAGGCAGGCGTGATTCCGGAGGATCAGGCGGTCATCGACCATGCAGCAGAGCTCATCGACAAGGCCATGGAAAACTTTATCCGATGAGCAGCGCGAAAACATACATCTGCCTGGATATTGGCGGAACCTATATCAAACACGGCCTTCTCACAGAAACCGGCGAGATCCTGATTAAAGGGAAAATTCCCACCCGGGCAAAAGAAGGCGGGCAGGCGGTTTTTGAGCAGGCAGTGGGACTGGTGGAAGGGTATCTGGAGAAAAAGAAGACTTCTGCTATAAGCGAAAAGGAAACAGACTTTTTGAGAGTAGACAGAGAAGAACCCTTTCCTGTCAGCCTTGACGAAAGACCAGACACTGAAAAACACTCGGAATCAGATTTTATTCTGCAGACACAGGTGGAAACGGACCTTTCAGAAGCGGATGAGATAGCAGTTGAGATGCAGGATCATACAGGCAAAATTTCAGGTATTGCCATCTCTACAGCAGGTATGGTGGACCCGGCGACCGGGACGATTCTGCACGCCTCCGACGCAATTCCCGGCTATGCGGGCATCAGCTACAAGGCTTATATGGAAGAGCACTTTCACCTTCCCTGCGCCGTGGAAAATGACGTAAACTGTGCCGGTCTGGCGGAAAGCATCTCCGGCGCAGGAAAAGGAAGTAGGATCAACCTATGTCTCACCGTGGGAACCGGCATCGGCGGCTGCCTCGTGGTGGATGGAAAGGTCTTCCACGGGGCGTCAAACAGCGCCTGCGAGGTGGGCTATATGCATCTGGCCCCCGGCGCTTTCCAGGATGAGGCGGCTACAAGTGCATTGGTTCGCCGCGTGACTGAGCGGAAAAAGGCAGAGGTGTGGGATGGTTTCCGCATCTTTGAGGCGGCGAAGGCCGGCGATCCCATCTGCCAGGAGGAATTGGACCGACTGGCAGACCTTCTCGGCATGGGAATTGCCAACATCTGTTTTGTGATCAACCCGGAGCGAATCATCCTCGGCGGCGGAATCATGGAGCAGGAAGCTTACATGAAGCCCCGGATCGAGGCTGCCCTGGAAAAATATCTGGTTCCTCAGATCTGGGAACACACCACCGTCTGCATGGCCGCCTACCAGAATAACGCAGGTATGCTGGGAGCACTGTATCATCTGCAGGCAGAGCTATCCCGGTAAGTTTTATAAATTTATGATGCCAGGGTCAAAAGGTCAAAAAGCCGTTCATGCTTGCATGATAAGGCTTTTGAACTTGGGACCCGCCAAACATGAGAAAGCAGCGATTTACGCAGTAAATCAGCGGATTTCGAATGTTTATAGAATTGCGGGAGCTGCTTTGCAGCGGAGCAATTCGTAGGCATCAGTTGGGGGCAAAAGACCTTTTGACCCCAACATCAAATTTATGTAACTATTCAGGGCTCATTTTGATGTGACTGCTTGTAAAATAAATTCTCAGTCAAAAGTGTTCATTCATGCAAGCATGATTTGCGTTTTGGCTTGAAAGCTGCCTGGTTCTGGATAGTTACAAATTAGTTATGGAAAGGCAGGTAAAGTATGAGATCAGCAAACTTAGGAAAGATTTCCGCGGATATCCGCCCGGATCTTTCCAAAAATAATCCGCGAAACAGCGAGGGAGCCTTTTTTACTCTGAAAAACAGTGATATCCTGTTTGCGTACAGTAAATTCAAAGGAAAAAGCAATGCGGATTACGCCAGCGCAGATATCTGTCTTCTCCGTTCCACTGATGACGGCCGTACTTTCGGCGAAGAGAAGACGATTATGACCTGCGAGAGCGAAAAGGCCGTCAACATCATGTCACTTTCCTTCCTGGAGATGGCAAACGGAGATATCGGTCTTTTTTATCTGGTACGCCAGACTTATACCCATATGCGGATGTACCTCAGAAGATCCGCCGATGGCGGAAATACCTGGAGCGACCGGGTGCTCTGCATGCCTGAGGATGGCTACTATGTGGTGAACAATGACCGGGTTCGCCACTTAGCTTCCGGCAGAATCCTGATTCCGGCGGCGCGCCATGCCGTAGCCGAAGGCTATGTAGATGCCCGTTCTGAGTCTCTGTTCTTCTATTCCGACGATGACGGGGCAAGCTGGAAAATGGCAGCAGGCAAATGTAACCTTCCGGGAATTTCCTGCTGTGATTCCGGTCTTCAGGAGCCCGGCATTTTGGAGATCGCGCCCAACATTCTCTGGGGCTGGGCCAGAACCGACCTTGGCCGCCAGTATGAGATGTTTTCCCACGACGGAGGCGACACCTGGACAGCCAGCCAGCCGTCCCGTTTCACCTCTCCCTTAAGCCCCCTCTGCATGAAACGGGGCTGGGACGAAAACATCTACGCAATTTGGAATCCGATTCCTGTTTATAATGGAAGAGAAGTGGACAAAGAATTTTTCACAGGCGGAAGAACACCGCTTGTCATTGCAGTGAGCAAAGACAACGGCCAGACCTTTACTGACCCCGTGGCCTTTGAAGAAGAGCCGGACCGCGGTTACTGCTACTGCGCCCTGCACTTTACCAAAGAAACTCTGCTCCTGGCCTACTGCGCCGGAGGCAAAGAAGACGGTAACTGCCTTGGCCGGACCGTCATTCGCCGAATCGAAAAAAAGGAACTGGAAGAAATATTTGCGTGAATTGAAAATACGTTGAAAAAAGGAGGGCCGGGTGTCATTTGACATCCGGCTTGAGTTATGAAAAAGAGAATCTATATGAAAAAGCTGTTTGGCTTTGTTTGATTATATAGTACACAAGGAATGTGTCCATTCTGTGTAGAAAGTTTGAGAAAAGTGTAAAGAGTTTCTTAGATTCTTCGGAAAGTGTGGTATACTTTCTTAAAAATCAGGGCTTTGGGAAAGCGCGGGGAAACCCTTTGCAAAGGAGAGCGGCTCGGAGTCGCGAGCCCCCTCAAGTATGTTTCCCTACGCTTTTCCAAAGCGTAAATCATAAAAATCTATAAGAAGGAGCTTCTTATCATGATACTTACAGTCACCCTCAACCCCTGCATCGACCGCACCCTCATGGTCTCCAACTTCCGCGAGGGCGGCACCACCCCCGTGTCAGCCACCCGCACTGAAATCGGCGGCAAAGGCCTGAACGTCAGCCGCGCCCTGAAAAATCTCGGCGCCCCCACCCTCTGCCTCGGTTTCTCCCACGAAAAAGGCGGTTCCGACATCAAAACCACCCTGGATGAGGTCTCCATTTCCTACGACCTGGAAGAAATCCCAGGAGAACTCCGCATGAACATCAAAATCTTCGACGAATCCAACCGCACGATGAGCGAACTCAATGACAAAGGCTGCCCGGTGAGCGAGGATGCGGTAAATCGCATGATCGACCGCATCGTCTCTCATTTCAAAGATGCAGAGCTTCTCGTCCTGGCAGGAAGCGTGCCCCCGGGCGTTCCCGCAGACATCTACAAAACCCTCCTGGAAAAAGCCAAGGCCTACGACCTTCCCGTAATTCTGGATGCTTCCGGAGCCCTTCTCCTCAACGGCATTGAGGGCAAACCTTGGCTCATCAAGCCGAATATTGACGAGCTTTCCGCAACCCTCGGCCGGGAATTTCATTCAAGAGAAGAGATCATTCAGGCCGCCCGGGAAATCGTCGCTCGTGGAATCCCCTACGTCTGCGTTTCCCTCGGTCCGGATGGAGCCCTTCTGATTGGAGAAAAAGAAGCTCTCTACTCCCCGGCGCCGGACGTGAAAGTCCACGGTCTTCAGGGAGCAGGCGATTCACTGGTGGCCGGTTTCTGCCTGGCTTTCCACGAACACCACCTGAAAGGAGAAAAACGCGCCGAAACCTCAGCTGTGCAGAAAGCCGGCGATCCCACTTTCATGCGCTCCCTCCTCCGCTCCGCCCAGGCCGCAGCGGCCGGTTCCCTCACGAAACCCGGCACCGCCGTCTGCGAGCGCACAGATTTTGACAAATACCTCCCCACAATCCAGGTGGAAAAAGCCGGCGAATTTTTCGACGTCCGCCGGGAAGACGGAAGCCTCACCGGTGAAGTAAAGCTTCGGAGTCTCGTACACCGGGACGGAGACTGGCACGGAACCGTTCATATGTGGGTGGCGGACCGCACGCCGGAGGGAAAATGCCGCCTCCTGATCCAGAAACGCAGCCAGGACAAAGACAATTTCCCCGGCTACTGCGACATTTCCTCCGCAGGTCATCTCGATGCAGGCGATGATTACGACTCTGCGGCCTATCGGGAACTCTACGAAGAACTCGGTATTCGGGCAGAAAAAGGAGACCTTCGCTTCTGCTTTTTCATTACCCGAAGCGTGGAAACAGAATTCCACGGCCAGAAAGTCATTGACAGGGAGCGTGCAGCGGTTTATCTTTATGAAAAAACGGTGGACCTCACGAAACTTCATCTCCAGAAAGAAGAAGTGGATGAAGTTTTCTGGATCGACCTGGAAGAGCTGGAGAAAATCCTTCAGGATCCCACCGCAAAATACTGCGTTTACAAAGAGGAAATACAGGGAATTAAAAAGTATCTGTAGAAAGGGAACAAAGCATGGAATTTGAGACAAAAGTGCAGTTCTTGACTCAGCCGGAGCATAACCGCCGAACTATCGTGATCAGTGATATTCACGGGCACCGCGCCTGGCTGGAAAAACTTTTGAAAAAAGTAGATTTCAGCGAAAAAGACATTTTAATCATTGTCGGCGATATGATTGAAAAAGGCCCGGAAAGCCTGAATACCATCCGCTACATCATGGAACTTTGCGAGAAATATACGGTCTACCCCATGATGGGAAACGTGGACCTCTGGAGAATCCAGATGCTGCTCACAGAGGATGGAAGCCTGGATCAGGAGCTTTATGAGACGAACGAACGGATGCGTCAGTACTGGAAAGCCACCTTTTTTCAGGATCTCTGCCGGGAGGCAGGCGTGTCGGTGAAAACGCCGGAGGAGATTCCGGCGGCAAGAGAAGCGGTGGTTGCCAAGTTTCAGAAGGAGCTCACCTTTATGAAAGAACTTCCCACGATTCTGGTGACACCAGCGTTTACCTTTGTGCATGGCGGTCTCGTTCACGAAAAACTGGAGGATAATTTTCACCTTCCGCCCTTTCAGCTTTTGAAAAATGATAATTTTATCAATCAGGGAAAACATTTTGACAAATATGTGGTCGTCGGCCACTGGCCCGTGTGCCTTTACCGGTCGGATATCGAGTCCTCTGCGCCCTATATCAGCGAGGAACAGAAGATTATTGCCATCGACGGCGGCTGCGGGATCAAGCGGGACGACCAGCTCAACGCCCTGATCATTCCGGATCTCTATTCAGAAAAAACGACCTGGGAGAGCGTGGATGATTTCCCGGAGGCAGTTGTCCTGGAAGATCAGGAAGCAGGAGCTTCCTCGATTAACATCCGCTATTATGAAAGTGAGCTTAAAATTCTGGAACCCGGTCCGGTCTTTTCCCTGGCGGAGCATGTAAAAACAGGATATCAGCTCAAAATCTATAATGGTTTCCTGGAAGAACCGCCGGTAAAAGGAGCGCCGAACACCTGCTGGGAGTACACGGATTACCAGATCACGCTGAAAAAAGGCGACCGGGTGTCGATCCTGCAGAAAACGCCGGAAGGAACGATGGTGCGGAAACGCGGCGTCACCGGCTGGTATTATGGAAAATTAGAGGAGGCAGAAAAATGATAGCAGTAGTTTTTGATATGGATGGAGTCATTTTTGATACGGAGGCCATTTGCCGGAGGGCCTGGCATGCCTGCGCCGGAAAATATAACATTCAGGACGTAGATGCTCTGCTGATACCCTGCATCGGTGCAAACAAACAACATATGCGGAAAGTTTTTCATGAGCAGCTGGGCGAAGATTTCCCTGTGGAAGCCTTTGACAGGGATGCCCGGGAAGGTTTTCTCAGGATCGAGAGAGAAGAGGGAATCCCTGTGAAAAAAGGCGCGCGAGAACTGCTTTCCTGGCTGAAAGAGCAGGGAGCCGTGGTAGGTCTTGCCTCCTCTACTGCTCATGATATCGTAGTACAGGAGCTCACCGACGCCGGCCTTGTGGATTATTTCCAGGCCATCACCGGCGGCGACCAGATCTCCCACAGCAAACCGGACCCGGAAATCTACCTGAAAGCCTGCGAAAAACTGGGCATCGACCCCAAAGAAGCCTACGCCGTGGAAGATTCCTACAACGGCATCCGTTCCGCCTTCTCAGCAGGAATGAAGCCCCTCATGGTGCCCGACCTCCTGCCTCCGACCGGGGAGATGGAAGAAAAAGCCCACCAGATCTTCGACGACCTTCTCGAAGTCCGCGATTTCCTGGCAGGAAAATAAAAGGAACTGTTACAAAAGTTCAAGATTATTGAAAAAATGGCTTGAAATCAAGGAGATTTGATGCTATAATATACATCAAATCAGCGATGCGTGGCTCAGCTTGGTAGAGCGCTGCGTTCGGGACGCAGAGGTCGCAAGTTCAAATCTTGTCGCATCGATTCCTTGGCAGGGGCGCCGGAAACATTGAATTTACAGTGTTTCCGGTTCTTTTTTTGTTTTCGCAAATTTGTTCGCAAATTCCGCTCTAAAGATCGCTCTAAAAATGTTCTGAAATTTGATGATAAAACAGGCAAAGGATATGAGTATAAATCTTTACAAAATATAAGAACCGGCAGTCAGACCTTTCCAAACTGCCGGTTCTTCTTTTACTTTTCTTCTTCCACAGCCTTCTCCGCTTCTTTCGTCACAATCCCTTCCACCACCATGTGATGCTTCACATCCAGAACATGGATATGGAGCGGGCCGCAGCTGCAGCGGAAGCTTTCGCCGTCTCTGGGGATCCGGCCGGTGAGGCCGCAGATAAAACCGTTGAAGGTTTCTGAGCCGTCGTGGGGAAGTTCTACCTGGAGCTCTTCCTCGACTTCTTCCAGGGAAGCGGAACCCTGAATTTTCCATTCTCGCTCGGCGACTTTGACGATATCCTCGGGCTTTGCAGCCTCCTCCTGGTCATCCAGGTCGCCTACCAGAGCCTCCATGATATCGTGCAGGGTGATGATACCGCAGACACCGCCGTACTCATTGACGATGACGTTGAAATACTGGCGGCTTTCTTTCATCTGCCGGAACATCGTGTTTGCCTTCATGCTCTCCGGAACGAAAGAAGGCTTGTCAGCCAGGTTTTCCATGATGTATTTGCGGGTGCGCTGGGGAGCGCGGAAATAATCGCGGGTGTCGAGAACGGCCACTACATTGTCGAGATTTTCCTGGCAGATCAGATAATGGGTGTGCCGGCTCTCCTTGATGGTCTTTTCCCAGACGGTGCTGTCATCATCGAGAGAAAGCCAGACAATATCGGGCCGGTGGGTGCAGATCTTTTCCACCGTAATATCGTTGAAATCAAATACATGCTGGATCAGCTCGTGCTCCTCCTCGGGAATCGTTCCCTGTTCTGTGCCTTCCACGAGCATCATGCGGATTTCCTCCTCCGTGACCTGTTCCTCATTTTCATAAGGATCGATGCCGAAAAGACGGAGCACCAGATTGCTGGAAATCGTCAGAAGAGAGACCAGCGGCGTGAGGATGACCGAAGTCAGATAGAGAAGACCGGACATATGAAGAGCGGTGGAATCTGCCTTTTTCACGGCCCGCTTCTGTGGAATCATTTTTCCAAAAACCATCGTAAAATAGGCGAGAACCAGCGTGATAAGGATCACAGCCAACGGATGAAGAATCCGCTCGGAAAGCGAAAGTCCGGAGTTCTTCAAGGCCTTTACCAGAGGTCCGGCAAAAGCATCCGCCGCCAGGGCACTGACCAGAAAACTGATGATGGTCACGGCTGCCTGGATCGTCACGAGAAAACGAGTCGGCTGTTTAGTAATCCGTTCCAGCTTTTTGGCCCGGCGGTCGCCGTCCTCCTCCAGCTTGTGGATATCCGCCTCGGTGAGCGAGACGATGGCGATCTCCGCGCTGGAAAAAATCGAATTGAGAAAAATCAGAAATATCTGCAGAATAACTGCTCCTATCATAAGTAAAAACACCTCCGGAAATTACTTTGTAATTCTTTGTCCAGCCCCCATTATATCACAGGACTTTCTTTTCGTCAGTCCCAAAAAGTGATAGACTTCTTTTGTAGGAATCGCTATAATAAAAGTACTATACACATATGCGAAGGGAGAAGGAAAATGGCAGTCAGATTTGATGAGAAGAAGAACTTATTTACACTTCAGACTTTGGACAGCACTTATCAGATGAAGGTGGACGATCACGGGGTTCTTCTTCACACTTACTATGGGGCGCCTGCGGACGAAACGGATTTTTCCTATCTGATCGGGCCGGAGGACAGAGGCTTTTCCGGGCAGCCGGGAGATGAAAAAAAGGACCGTACCTATTCCATGGACTACTATCCGCTGGAATATCCGGTACAGGGAAACGGCGATTTCCGTGTGAAAGCTCTGAAAGCAGGTTTTGAGGGGGAGGTTCCTGCGTTGGATCTCCGTTTTATTTCTTATGAGTTGGAAAAAGGCAAATACAGCCTTCCGGGCCTTCCTGCCCTTTTCGAGGCGGAGGCAGGAGAGGTAGAGACTTTGAAAATCACGCTGAAGGACCGTCTGGAAGAGATCTATGTGACACTTTTCTATGGCGTTTTCGAGAAGAAAAATGTCATCACCCGGGCTGCCTCCATTGAGAACCGTTCCGGAAAAAACGTAACGCTCAAGCGCGCCTTAAGCCTTGGCCTGGATTTCATGGAAGGCGATATGGATCTCATTCATTTCTATGGAAAACACGCCGGCGAGCGTCAGTTTGAGCGCAGAAATCTGCCCCACGGCATCACCGAGATCAGCAGCAGCCGCGGCACTTCCAGCCATCACCACAACCCGTTTGTGATCCTCTGCGACAAAGACACCACCGAGGATTTCGGAAATGCTTACGGCGTTTCCTTTATCTACAGCGGCGGTTTCAAGATCCAGATGGAAAAAGACCAGGTGGACGGTATTCGTCTTGTCTGCGGCTTGGACGACGAGGAATTCCTGTGGAAACTGGCTCCGGGCGAGACCTTTGTGACACCGGAAGCTGCTCTGAGCTACAGCGAAAAAGGTTTGACCGTACTCTCTGACCAGTTCCAGAAGGCTTATCATGCCAACCTGATCCGCAGCCCCTGGAAAGACAAAAAGCGTCCGACCCTGGTAAACAACTGGGAGGCCACTTATTTTGGCTTCGATGCGGAAAAACTGTTGAAAATTGCAGGAGAGGCAGCAGATCTGGGCCTCGATATGCTGGTACTGGACGACGGCTGGTTTGGAAAAAGAAACGATGACAATTCTGGCCTGGGCGACTGGTTTGTAAATGAGAAGAAACTGGGCTGTACGATGAAAGAGCTGGTGGACCGCGTCAATGCCCTTGGTCTGAAATTTGGTATCTGGCTGGAGCCGGAGATGGTTTCCGAGGACAGCGATCTTTACCGGACACATCCCGACTGGGTGCTCCAGATTCCGGGAAGAGAGCCCAATCGCAGCCGTAACCAGCTGGTTCTGGATCTCTCCAGAAAAGAAGTACGGGAATATATGAAGAAATTCATCGACGACACTCTTTCCTGTGCAAACATTTCCTATGTAAAATGGGATATGAACCGCAGTGTGGATAATGTATACAGCGCTGCAGATCCTACTCTCAGCCAGGGAGCCATCCGCCATAAATATGTGCTTGGCCTTTACGAGGTGATGGAAGATATGCTGACCCGCCATACGGACCTTCTGCTGGAGGGCTGCAGCGGAGGAGGCGGACGTTTCGATGCCGGTATGCTGTATTATGCGCCGCAGATCTGGTGCAGCGACAACACCGATGCCATCGAGAGACTTCGTATTCATTATGGAACCTCCTTCGGTTATCCCATGTCTTCCGTGTCTGCCCATGTGTCCGTTTGCCCGAACCATCAGAACGGCCGGGTAACGCCGTTCAAGACCAGAGGCATCTGTGCAATGCAGGGTTCCTTCGGTTATGAGCTGGATCTCAGCAAACTTTCTGAGGAAGATAAAGCAGAAGCCAGACGGCAGATCACTGTATACAATGAAAACTGGGAGCTTTTCCAGTCTGGTTCCTACTATCGACTGAACTCTCCCATGGAGAATCATGACTACACAGCCTGGAGTTATGTTTCAAAGGATCAGAGAAAAGCATCCTTAAGTGTGATCTACACAGACCTTCACGGCAATCCCAAACCGGTTCGCGTGAAACTGAAAGGCCTGAAAAAAGACGCCTCCTACGATGTGGACGGAACCGTGTATACAGGAGCCGCACTGATGAGAGGCGGCCTTCTGATTCCGAAACCTTCCTGCAATTATGACTCCTACATGGTCTGCATACACGAGATCTGAAAAAACGGAGGAATGAGTTTTGAAAAAATCATATGAAATGGATATGTGCAACGGCCCGCTATTAGGAAAGATCCTTGTATTTACGTTTCCGCTGATGCTTTCCGGTGTGCTGCAGCTGCTTTTCAATGCGGCGGATATTGTGGTGGTGGGGCGGTTTTCCGGAGCTCATGCACTGGCGGCGGTGGGTTCTACCGGTGCACTGATCAATCTTCTGATCAATGTATTCATGGGCCTTTCTATCGGCACCAACGTGCTGGCAGCCCAGGGGTACGGAGCCAAAAATGCGGAAGATGTCAGCGATACCGTACATACGTCCATTCTTTTAAGCCTAGTGAGCGGCGCAATTCTCATCGTGGTAGGGATTCTGTTTTCCAGGCCCCTGCTGGAACTTATGGCTACCCCGGAGGAAGTCCTGGGACAGGCGGCTCTTTATATGAAGATTTACTTCATCGGAATGCCGGCCATGATGGCCTACAACTTTGGCGCGGCTATTTTAAGAGCCATCGGAGATACCAAGCGCCCACTTTATTATCTTTTGATTTCCGGTGTGGTGAACGTGATTCTGAACCTGATCTTTGTGATCATTTTCAAGATGGGAGTGGCAGGAGTGGCGACAGCCACTGTGATTTCCCAGGTTATTTCCGCGGGCATGGTCTTAAAATGCCTGATGGGCCTGGATGGCATGTGCCGCCTGGATCTCCACAAGCTGGCCATCCACAAGGATAAACTCCTGAACATTGCCAGAATCGGTCTTCCCGCAGGCATGCAGGGAGCCATTTTCTCCATCTCCAACGTGCTGATCCAGTCCTCGGTAAACTCCTTCGGAGCCATCGCCATGGCCGGAAATACAGCCGCCGGAAACCTGGAGGGCTTTGTATATACGTCCATGAACTCTGTATACCAGACAAACTTGAGCTTCACCAGCCAGAACATGGGAGCCGGAAACCGCCAGCGCATGAAAAAGATCTTAGGTATCTGCCTGATTCTTGTCAGTGTGGTTGGCCTGGTCCTCGGAAACGGCTTCGTTTTCTTCGGCCAGCAGCTTCTCGGCATTTACTCCTCCGACCCGGAGGTCATCCAGTACGGCCTCAACCGAATGCATCTCATCTGCGCCCCCTATTTTCTCTGCGGCCTCATGGATGTCATGGTGGGAAGCATGAGAGGAATGGGCTACTCCTTCCTCCCCATGATCGTTTCCCTGATCGGAGCCTGCGGCCTCCGTGTTGTCTGGATTTTCACAGTATTTCAGTGGCATCGCTCTCTGTTTACGCTGTATCTGTCCTATCCGATCACCTGGACGATCACGGCGTTGGCACATATGGCTTGCTGGTATGTGGTGATGTATAAGAAACAACCAAATAAGTAATTGACCCGAGGGGAGATGTTTGCGTGGAAAACATTGCCCCTCGCTTTATAAAAAATAGGAAATATTTTAGAGGATGCTGCTGGTAAAAATACAAATTGGCAGGAAATGAAAAGTATGCTATATTACTTATGTGTAACCAATAGAGTTTGGGTCGTATTACATTGGGAATGCGTGAGTAGAAATAGTTTTATTGGCTATTAGGGTTACAAGAAGAAGAGCTATATGCAGAGATGAGTTTTTGCATATAGCTCTTTTTGTACGAATGAAAGTAATATCCAATTAAACTAAGAAAATATATTGACGAGATATTAAAAAGGTGATACAGTAAGCCTAAGAGAGGAGTGAGAAAAATAGAAGAAAAAGAAAATTATATTGCACATAAAAACAAAGAAAATGGAAAAATTCAGACAATAAAAGAACACAGCGAAAATGCTGCCAGGTTATGTATGGAAATGTCTATACCAGAACTTAAAGAAATCAATCGAATAATTGGATTGTTACATGATATTGGAAAATATCAAAACTCTTTTCAGAGAAGAATGAAGGATGAAAAAATTCGGGTTGAGCATTCCATATGTGGTGCACAGATTGCAAAGAAAATATATGAGAAACCATTCCTGGCGCTTGCGTATTTAATGGAATATTGCATTGCTGGCCACCATTCCGGGATTCCTGACGGAGGAGTTCAAAATGGCAGACCGGATTCACTGAATACAAGGCTTCAAAGAGAGATGGAGGATTACAGTGCTTACCAAGAGGAACTGGAAATTCCACAGATTGATCTGCAGAAAGTAATAAATTTTTTCGCGCAGGATATCAAAAATGATATAGATTTTTTGATTGATAAATTCGCTTTTCTGACAAGATATTGTTTTTCCTGTCTGGTAGATGCAGATTCCGAAGACACTGCAAGGTTTTGCGGAGATGGAACTTTACCAGAGGATCTGAAGACAAATTTTCAGAGCTGCCTTGAAAAAGTAAATCGAAAACTGCAATCTTTTCAAGCTGAGACTGAACTTCAGAAAGCCAGAGCACTTTTACAGAAGCAGGTATTTGATAAAACAGGTGAAAAAGCAGAGATTTATCTTATGAACATGCCGACAGGAAGCGGCAAAACATTATGTAGTGTGAAATTTGCTCTGGAAAAAGCAATTGCCGAAAAGAAGAAGAGGATCATTTATGTAATTTCATTTTTGAGTATCATTGATCAGTCAGTCGAGATGTTTGAAAATCTCTTTGGGAAGGATGCACAGATTCTGCGTCATCAGTCTACCTTTTCCTATGACGATGCAGAAGATTTCAGTGAAGATTATCGTATTTCAGCAAAGCATGCGACAGAGAACTGGAGTGCAGATTTTATTGTGACAACTATGGTTCAGTTCCTCGGCTCCTTGTATTCCAATCGGCGGGGAAAACTGCGAAAGGTCCACAATATGGCAGATGCGGTTCTCATTTTTGATGAAGCACATTTGATGCCTGTAGAATATTTACAGCCCTGTCTCCAGGGAATCGCATTTCTCACAAGGTACTTGAACAGCAGTGCAGTATTTCTGACGGCAACAATGCCGGACTTTCCAAGTTTGATTCAGACCTATGCTTTGGAAAACAGCAAGATAGTTAATCTGGTAACAGATACATCGGATTTTGAAAAGTTTAAGAAATGCAAGTTTAGCTATATTGGAAAGATGGAACAGGAAACGCTGTTAAGTAAAAGCAGACAATATGCTTCCAGTTTGATTGTTGTTAATAAGAAACGAACAGCAAGGGAATTATACAGGCAGTGTACAGGTAAAAAGTATCATTTGTCTACTTATCTGGCGGCATATGACAGAAAACGGATTTTAGATGAAATTCGAAAGGAACTAAAGCAATTAGAGGTGGAATATCCTAATCTTGAAGGAGTTCCGGAAGATCGGCGTATTACCGTGATATCTACTTCGCTAATTGAAGCAGGAGTTGATCTTGACATGGCTGTTGTATTTCGACAGCTTACTGGTCTGGACAGCATTTTACAGGCTGGCGGACGTTGCAACAGAGAAGGAAAAAGACAGGGAGCAACGACATTTGTTTTTGAACTGTCAGAGGATCAAAAAGAAGATGAGGGAATGAATAAAACCAGAGGACTGCTTAAAAAATATGCAGATGTTTCTTCGCAGGAATGTATACGGGAATATTATAACTGTATGTATAAGCTGAGAGAGACAGAAATTGAAGAACATGCGATTCATAATGATTACAAAGATATTCGGCAGATAGGTTTTAAAACCTATGCTGAAAAATTTCATTTGATTGAATCTAATACTCAATCGGTTGTAGTTGGCTGCAATGAGGAAGCGAAACGTAGAATAGAAGAGCTGCAGAAAACCCAAATAGGCAATCCGCGAAAATTCCAAAATTATGCCTGTTCTGTAACACAGGCTGAATTAGATGATCTGGTAAGACAGCATGCGGTGAAGGACTATGGGACTGGAATTTTCTGCCTGATAAGTGATGGTTATTATGACGAAAATCTTGGGATTCTTTTTGAAGGAAAAGATTACATCATATGAAAGAAGGTGAGAGGCAATGGCGTATGGATTTAAAATAATGGTAGAAGGAGATTATGCCTGTTTTACAAGGCCGGAGCTGAAGGTGGAACGTGTCAGTTATGACGTTCCGCCTCCGGGCGCACTGGAAGGAATGCTGAAAAGCTGCTACTGGAAGCCGTCTATAAAGTATACGATTGATAAAATTATCGTGTTCAATAAGATTGATTTCATGAATGTCAGGAGAAACGAAGTAAAAGAGAAGGTATTGTTGAGTGCGGTAAAGAGTCAGATGAATGGAAAAGGAGGAGATCCCTGTATCTATACTTCTGAGAGCAGGAGTCAGAGAGCTTCTATGATTCTGAAAAATGTGAAATATGGGATCGAATTTCATTTTGAACTGACGAATTTGAAAAATGAAAGGGAGGAAGATGCAGAGAAGAAACATTACAATATCATAAAAAGGCGACTGGAAAAAGGACAATGGTTCCGTGTTCCCTGCCTGGGTTGTAGTGAATTCCCCGTAAAGAAAATAGAACTTGTAGAAGATTTTAATGAGAATCTTATCGACAAAGACATTTTAGATATGAAAGATGTGGATCTTGGCTACATGAGCTATAAAGTGCAGTTTGCAGACGGAGGAAAGCCAATAAATGATGATTGGGAGAATCCGGAGTTTTCTGACCGGGCCAATACGCTTTACTATCGTCCACATATGATAAATGGAGTGATTGATGTGAGAAAATACAGGGAGGGGCTGCGATGCTGATAAAAGCATTAAGCGATTACTATGATATTCTGGCGTCAAAAGGGGAAATAACACCAGAGGGTTTCTCAAAGGTAAAAATACATTATAAAGTAGCCTTAACTGAAGATGGAAAAATAGATGAAATTATCGACTTCAGAAAGAAGGATACTATAAAAACGGGAAAAGACAAGATTAAAGAGGTAATTGCTCCTCAGGAGAAATTATTGCCTGCGAGAACAGAAAAAACTGGAATTGAAGCGAATATTGCAGAGCACAGGCCGCTTTACTTATTCGGTTTAAATCTGGATAAAGATCAGCTGACACCGGAAGATAAAACGGGAAAAGCAAAAAAATCCCATGAAGCTTTTGTAAAAACAAATTTGGAATTCACAGAAGGAATGAGTTCGCCTCTCATTCAGGCATTTCGAAAATTTCTTGAGAGCTGGAAACCAGAGCAGGAGACACAGAATTCACAGTTATTAGTTCTGGGTAAGGAGTATGCGAAATCCGGATTTGTATTTTGTCTGACAGGAAGTCCGGAAAAATTGTTGCACGAAGAACCGGAGTTTAAAGAAAAATGGCAGGAATACTGGATCAAAAAGCAAGATGAAAATTCAGAGGGGCCGACAGCGCAATGTGCTGTCAGTGGAGAAACAGCTGCGATTGCAAGAATACATAGTAAAATCAAAGGTGTTTATGGTGGTCTGGCAACAGGAAGTGTGCTTGTAGGTTTTAATAATTCATCGGAAAGCTCCTATGGAAACGAGCAGGCGTATAACAGCAATATTTCTGAAAGTGTGATGAAGAAATATACGGAAGCTTTGAATTATCTTCTGAGCAGTGAGAAACATAAAATAATGCTGGATGATATGACGCTTGTATTCTGGGCAATGAATACAGGTGAAAAGCAGGAAAATCTTATTATGGAAATGCTCTTTGGAGCATCTGATAAAATGAATACAGAACAGACAGATTTGATGTTGAAAGAGCTTATGGAAGATTCAGCAACAGGAAAGATTACCGCAAAAAGATTGGAAAATCTGGATTTGATTCAAGAAGATGTTGATTTTTATATGCTGGGATTAAAACCGAATTCTTCCAGATTGGCTTTGAAGTTTATCTATAGAAAGAGCTATGCGGATGTTTTATGGAATATTGTAAGATTTCAGAACGATCTGCAAATGACGAAAGAACCACATGCGATTTCGCTGCAAAGGATAAAACACGAGCTGATATCACCTAAAGTCAAAAATGATAAAGTTAATCCTGCTTTGACGACAAAACTTCTGGAATCTGTTTTGTATGGACGAAAATATCCGACGACTTTGTTGGAAACAGTGCTGAGAAGGATCAGAACCGATGAAGGGAGTGAAAAAATCAATTCTGTCAGGATTGGGATTATTAAGGCAGTTATAAACAGAAACAGTGAAAAGGAGGAATTGAAAATGGTAGTGGATTTAGAAAATGAAAATTCTGCATATTTATGTGGACGTATGTTTGCGGTTTTGGAAAAATTGCAGAAAGATTCAGTAACGTCTGGAAAATTGAATCGAACAATCAGGGATGGATATTTTGCCATGGCATCTACCAGACCGGCGTCGGTTTTTCCTAAATTGTTGAGATTGGCGCAGCATCATTTAAAGAAATTGGAAAAAGCGGAATATTCACTTTACTATGAAAAAATGTTGGAGGAGATCCACAGTAAAATGAAAAATGAATATCCAGGAAGACTTCTGTTAAAAGAACAAGGTATGTTTATGGTTGGATACTATCAGCAGATGCAGGATTTATATCAGAAGAAAAATAAAGAAAATGAAAAAGGAGAAAATTGATTATGGCTATCAATAATAGATATGATTTTGTGATGTTATTTGATGTGGAAAATGGAAATCCAAACGGAGACCCGGACGCAGGCAATGCTCCCCGCGTGGATGCAGAATCAGGTTATGGATATGTTACCGATGTCTGCCTTAAAAGGAAAATTCGGAATTATGTAGAACTGGTAAAAGAAGGTGAGGAAGGATATAATATCCTGATCAAACCAGATCGTTCTTTGAATGCAAAATTTACGGAAGCATATAAAGAACTGGGACTTACATCTACGAAAAAAGACAGTAGAGAAAAAAAGGCTGATGATATGGTAAAGGCCCGGGATTATATGTGTAAAAACTATTTTGATGTCAGAACTTTCGGTGCAGTTATGTCTACAGGTGATAATCCCTGTGGAATTGTAAGGGGACCTGTACAGATTAACTTTGCAAGAAGTATTTCACCGGTTGAACCTCAGGATATTGCGATTACCAGGCAGGCAAGGACAACAGACGAAAGAACGGAGACCGGCGATACGGAAATAGGAAGAAAAAGTTTTATCCCTTATGCATTATATCGTGCGGAGGGCTACATATCTGCAGCTTTGGCAAACAAAGTAACTGATTTGTCAGAAGAAGATGTAGAGCTTTTATGGACGGCGATTATGAATATGTTTGAGAATGATCACAGTGCAGCACGCGGAAAAATGTGTATGCGGAAACTGTTTGTGTTTAAGCATGATAACGTACTCGGGGTATGCCCTTCACATCTCCTGTTTGATAAGATTCAGGTGAAAGAATGCGAAGATGTGAATGTGATCCGTTCCATAAAGGATTATGACATTACAGTTGATCGGGAAATGCCGGAAGGAGTGGAACTGATAGAAAAATTATGATTTCTGAGGAGATTGCTATAAGATCCATTCAGCATTATATGTATTGTCCTCATCGATGGGGACTGCTGGAAATTGACAAAGCCTGGGCAGAAAATTTTTTTGTGACAAAAGCAAATTTGCTGCATGAGCGGGTTCATGATCCGGAGAAAAATTATACTGCAAGAGGGAAAAAAGTGTTTACAGCCGTCCCCGTCTACAATGACAGAGAAGAATATAATCTGTACGGAGTAACAGACTGTCTGGAACTGACGGAAAGCAAAGAAGGTGTTTCTGTTGGGGATGACGGTAGAAAATATCAGATTTGCATTGTGGAATATAAACCCACGAAACCGAAAAATGAGGAGATCAGGCCGGATGACCAAATGCAGATATTTGCACAGAAGCTTTGTGTGGATTTTGCGTTTGGAGGAGACTGTGATGCAGTAATTTATTATGCTGATGTAAGGAAAAGATACAATGTACCTGTGAAGGAAAATTTTGAGGCATATGATAAGAAGCTGAAAGAACTTTTGTATGAAATGAGAACGTACCTTGAAAATGGTCAGATACCGGAAATACGGAAAGGTCAGAAATGCAGCGGTTGTTCTATGAAAGATCTTTGTATGCCGAAAACATCTCCATCATGGAATGTCAAAAAAGAGCTGAAAAAAATTTTAGCGGATGAAGGCGAATGATCTTTTTGGGGGAGGATATGAGAAAGCTTTTAAATACGATTTATGTAACAAATGAAGCAGCTTACTTAACGCTGGATGGTGAAAATATGGTGTGTAAAATCGAAGGAAAAGAAAAGCTGAGGATTCCTTTTGAGAATATTGAAAATGTAGTCTGTTTTAGCTACCTGGGATGTTCACCGGCGCTTATGGGAAAATGCGTCGAAAAAACAATACCCATTAACTTTATTTCACCTCAGGGAAAGTTCTGGGCAAAAGTGTGCGGAGAAACAAAAGGAAATGTCTTTTTAAGAGTAGCACAAATAGAACAGTTTCGGGAAAATGGATTGACTTTGGCACAGAATACATTGGCTGCAAAATTTAGTAATACACGTCAGCTGATTCGAAGGACACTTCATGATAATGCAGAATTAAGAGAAGATGCGGAAATAAAAAAGGCTATAACTGTTCTGGAAGAAGGAATGAACAAGATATTCCAAGCCTTAACGATAGAAGAAGCGATGGGAATAGAAGGGTATTGTGCGGAAAGTTATTTTGGTATTTTTGACAAATTGATTACCAATGAAAAAGTTCCATTTCATTTTGAACTGAGAACAAAACGTCCTCCGCTGGATCCGATCAACGCGGTGCTCTCGTTTGTGTATACACTGGCTACAAATGAGTTTGCAGCAGCCCTGGAAACGGTGGGGTTAGACAGCTATATAGGATATTGCCATGCGCTCAGAAGCGGAAGAAAATCTCTGGCTTGTGATATGGTAGAAGAAACGAGATGCATTGTGGAACGTTTTGTCATTACGCTGTTAAATCTTCAGATTTTAGGAGAGAAAGATTTTGAAAAACAGATCTCCGGAGCCGTATGGCTAAATGAAGAAGGCAGAAAAAAAGTCCTGGCACGCTGGCAGGAGAAGAAGAGAACGGATATGATGCACCCGTATCTGAAACAGAAAATTCCGCTGGGCTTGCTTCCTTATGTTCAAAGTAACCTTTTGGCTAAATATGTGCGTGGGGATATTGCAGAATATCCAGTGTTTCTTTTGAAGTAGGTAAAAATTATGATGGTGTTGATCAGTTATGATGTAAGTACGGTAAGTGCATCTGGAAAAACGAGGCTTCGCAAAGTAGCAAAAGAATGTCAGAATCACGCTCAGCGAGTTCAAAATTCGGTTTTTGAAGCTGATTTGGATTATTCATCCTTTTTAAAACTGAAGGATCGCCTTTGTAAGTTAATAAATCTAGAGGAAGATAGTCTGCGTTTCTACTATCTCGGAAATAACTGGGAAAGAAAGGTAGAACATGTAGGCGCTAAGAAGACTTACAATCCAGAAGGGGTTATTATAATTTAGCAGGATACTGAAATATAAAAAATTATATGCTAATCCATTCACAAAATAGAGAACCCTCAATGACTCCAAAATCTCCAGAAGGTTCGCCTGGAAAAATATAGTTTTTTATGCTAGTATGATTAAGAATCATTAAAAAAATAAGTCCGCCTTGCGTTATATGGTGGCGTGATCTCCCTAAAATACAAAATATAGGAGTCACGCCCCTCGCGGGCGTGTGAGTAGAAATTATTTAATACGTCTGTCTGGTAATAATATCCGCGTCACGCCCCTCGCGGGCGTGTGAGTAGAAATTATATTCCGATGGACGGCTTCCAGACCGGTGCGAGTCACGCCCCTCGCGGGCGTGTGAGTAGAAATGAAATCATACGAATGTCAGTAAGATATTTGTCTGAGTCACGCCCCTCGCGGGCGTGTGAGTAGAAATAATCGCTAAAATTGTAGAATCAGTCTATACTGCCGTCACGCCCCTCGCGGGCGTGTGAGTAGAAATGTTCCAATTACCGTTTTGAATGGTGTGAAAACGGTCACGCCCCTCGCGGGCGTGTGAGTAGAAATGTCCGTCCCGGAAATATTGTTCAGCAAAATATGGGTCACGCCCCTCGCGGGCGTGTGAGTAGAAATTTTCAGTTTCGCACCTGGCCCGCAGAGCTTCCAGGGTCACGCCCCTCGCGGGCGTGTGAGTAGAAATATCCTCTCTTTCTGTTCTGGTGGAACAGCTATTACGGTCACGCCCCTCGCGGGCGTGTGAGTAGAAATTAATAGTTCCATATTGGAATGTAAATTTAGAACGTCACGCCCCTCGCGGGCGTGTGAGTAGAAATATTGATGATGGCCTCATGACGGAAAACATCATCGTCACGCCCCTCGCGGGCGTGTGAGTAGAAATTTCCGGTTGTTTCATCTGTTCCGGTTCGTGTCCCGTCACGCCCCTCGCGGGCGTGTGAGTAGAAATGCATCAGTAGCACCTGTGTTATCAGCTCCGTGCAGGTCACGCCCCTCGCGGGCGTGTGAGTAGAAATTTGTGCATTTCCATGTAGCACCCGCTGACACGAAGTCACGCCCCTCGCGGGCGTGTGAGTAGAAATTGCAAGTGCATGGCAATCTTCCTTTGTGAATCCGCGTCACGCCCCTCGCGGGCGTGTGAGTAGAAATTTGTGCGCTTGCTGTACATATTACTGATATTATCCGTCACGCCCCTCGCGGGCGTGTGAGTAGAAATGTTAATGCTTCTAACAAGTTTCAAGTTACCTTCGTCACGCCCCTCGCGGGCGTGTGAGTAGAAATCCTTTTCCGCTGTTCCGCCACTGACCAATTCCATGAGTCACGCCCCTCGCGGGCGTGTGAGTAGAAATTTGCTGCAAACCTCAGAGAAGCAATCGTTCCCCGTCACGCCCCTCGCGGGCGTGTGAGTAGAAATGCAAAATACGGCGGTTGTGGGATTTCAGGACATGTCACGCCCCTCGCGGGCCTGTGAGTAGAAATGCCATGCCATCATCAGTGAACACGTTGCCGTCGTGTCCGGTCACGCCCCCTGTGGGCCTGTGAGTAGAAATTACGGATGCGGTCTGCACCGCCAGGAAGTACTGGTCACGCCCCAAGCAGGCGTGTGAGTAGAAATTTCAGAGTCTCCGGAAGATTATCAACAGACTCTTGCCATGTCCCACATGGGCGTAAGAGTAGAAATGATATGGTGGATAATATGACCGGTAAGATACAGGGCGTGAGAGTAGAAATGACTGGGGAATTTCTGTTATGGATTACAGAGAAGTCACGCCTTTTATAGGCGTGTGAGTAGAAATGAGAATGATGTAAAAGAATAGGGATTTCAAGCAATCTCATATTGTTCAGGATTTCCTGAATAGAAAACAATATAAAATTTTATAGTAACTCCCAAATTCCCCGCATACACTGTAAAAACACCACTATCGGGGGATTTCCTTGAAGGATTATATTGAGGAGCGAGCCATTGAGATCGCAGATTATATCATAGCAACTAACGCAACCGTGCGCCAGGCGGCAAAAAAGTTTGGCGTGAGCAAAAGCACTGTTCACAAAGACTGCGTGGAGCGCCTACGGGAAATCAATCCCTCTCTGGCCTCTGAGGTGCGGAGGGTTCTGGATGTCAATAAATCCGAGCGCCATATCCGCGGTGGAATGGCGACAAAAGAGAAATACCTTCACCTGCATAAACATCGGACTGCTCATGCGTAAAAATACGGGACGTTGCCAAAAAGCGGGGCAGAGGTTATAATGGGAACAGTCAGGCAGAAAGCCTGAAAATATTATCACAAAAAATTCTGAGGAAGGACTGCAGATCATGAAGGATGAAAAAACGGATATTGCGAAAGAACTATCCAGAATATGTAAAGAAAAAGGAATCAGTCGATATTCCTTAAGCAAACGGACCGGTATTCCCGACAGCACGCTGCAGAATTATGAAAATGGGACCACGCCCAATTTTTCTACTCTGGAGATCATTTGCGAAGCGCTGGGAACAACGATTGCAGGTTTTTTCCAGAGTGACTGCTTTTCCTATTTTACAGAGGATCAGGAAGAACTGATGAGCCTTTTTGAAAAGATGGGACCGGATGACCGACAGCGCCTGCTGGCCTTTGCCGATGGTCTGGCTTCCGATCTATAAAAGAGGAAAAATCGATGAAAACATATGAAAAAGTAACCCATACATTTGAGCCTGTTTATGACGAAAATTCCCGGATTTTGATTCTCGGGACCTTTCCCTCGGTGAAATCCCGGGAGCAGCAATTTTATTACGGCCATCCGCAGAACCGCTTCTGGAAACTTCTGGCAGCTCTCACCGGCTGGAAGGTTCCAAAGACGATTTCGGAGAAAAAAGAGCTGCTCCTTCAGAATGGCATTGCCATCTGGGATGTGGTTGCCAGCTGTGAAATTGTCGGTTCCAGTGACAGCAGCATCCGAAACGTGGTGCCAGCGGATCTGAACAGAATCCTCCAGGCGGCACCCGTCCGGAAAATTTACGCCAACGGCGGAAAAGCCTTTGAGCTTTACCAGAAATATGCTTTTCCGGTAACCGGAAGGCCAATAGAAAAACTTCCCTCCACAAGTCCTGCCAATGCAGCCTGGCAGATGGATCGCCTGAAAGAGGCCTGGAGCGTGATCTTACAGTAAAATTTAAAAATGGGAATCTCCAGCTGAAGTCTGAGCACTGAAAAGTATCAGTTTCGGCTGGAGATTTTTATTTTGCAGAAAAATGAATCAAGATACAAAAAAGTGAATCAAAAAATAAAAATGAAATAAATTGTGAATGAAAAAGCATGGATCGTTTCTGATAAAAATTCTTTTTCTTTTTTATAATGGTTGCATCAGCAATAACCAGTGAAAATACAAAAAAGGAGGCAACAAAATGAAAAAGAGAAAAATGATGGCTTTATTAACTGCAGCTGCTGTGATGTGCAGTCTGGCGGTCCCTGCTCTGGCAGATGAGGCAGAGGGTGACCTGATTCCCATTACTTTCTGCAGAACGGCAGATCCTCTGGTGGAAGCGAATGTCTTCGCGAATATGGAGGGAGCGACTTACGAGAAGAACATCTGGACAGATCTTATTGCGGAGAAATTAGGTTACGAGGTTTCCTATCTTTGGGTCGCATCCAGCTCCGAAATTGCAACGCAGAAGTTTAACGCGGCTGTAGCGTCCGGAACTATTCCTGACGTTGTATGTGTGAACAAGCAGGATCTGAAACAGCTGGTAGACGGCGACCTGGTTGTTGATATGGCGCCTTATTTTGAGGAATATGCCAGTGATTATCTGAAATCCCTGATTGAAGCTGCCGGGGAAGCCTGCATCAATGCCTGTACTTATAATGGCGTACAGTATGGTATCCCTTATGTAGACTGTGATCTGGAAAAAGCGCAGATCCTGTGGCTGAGACAGGATTGGCTGGATGCCTTAGGGCTGGAAGCTCCCAAGACACTTGATGAGTTAAAAGAGATTATGACAGCCTTTAAAGAATATGCAGGCGAAGACAGTATCGGAATGGCACTCAGCAATGATCTTTATGGCAACCAGTTTGATATCAAAGGCTGGAGCAACGCGTATGGCGCTTACCCGCGTTATTGGATCGAAGATGAGAATGGCGATCTGATTTACGGAAGCACCACAGCTGAGATGAAAGAGGCTCTGGGAGGCCTGGCTGAACTGTATGCAGACGGTCTGATTGATCCGGAATTTTATGTGAACGATAATGAGAAAGCGAGTGAAGCGCTTGTAAACGGAAAATGCGGTGTGCTTTATGGCTTCCATGCTTCTTCACTGGATTATTTACAGAGATCCATCGATGCTGACGAAAATGCAGACTGGATGCCGTATATGATTCCGATGAAAGAAGAGGGCGAGACCATCACCCCGGGTATTGAAATGTGTACCAGCAACTGGTATGCAGTCAGCAAAAACTGTGAGCATCCGGAAGCACTGGTTCAGATACTGAATCTGTATTGCGAGAAAGTACTGGATCCGGAATTAAACGAATATGAAGTATATGCAAATCCGGGTAATGGAGTAGAAGGTGTATGGAAGCTTTCTCCGGTACAGTACAGCGGACCGAACAAGAATCAGGTAACAACTCAGGCAATCGCCAATGCACTGGAAACCGGTGATCCGGGTGATCTGGCAGGTGAGCAGTACAGCATGTGGGAGTACAGCTATGCGGCACAGAACGGCGACCGTACGATGTGGGGATGGAACAGAGTCTTTGGTAAGGATGGTTCTCAGGAATTACTGATTAAATATCAGAATGATGAAAATGTGAAACTGGTAGAGGATAAATTTGTAGCGGCTCCCGGAGAGGTAATGTCTGAAAGAAAGACAACTCTGGATGATATGCTGGATCAGACGTTTATCAAGATTATTTCCGGCCAGGAGACGCTGGATGCTTTTGATTCTGTAGTAGAAGAGTGGACTACCGCCGGCGGACAGGAAATGACAGATGAAGTCAATGGGTGGTACAGTGCAAATAAATAGTTGAATGCGGCAGGGGGAGACGTAGTTTCGTGCTCCCCTGCTTTTGTAGAGAGGAGGAAGAATATGAAAAAGCGAAAATCAAAATATACATTCTCAATTTTTAAAAAAGAACTTCCGCTGCATCTGATGCTTCTGCCGGGTGTGCTTATGATTCTGGTATTTAATTATACAACGATGGCGGGGCTGATTATTGCTTTCCAGAAGTTTATTCCCAGTAAAGGATTGTTTGGTGATCAGAAATGGGTGGGGTTTGATAACTTCAGGTATGTATTTAAGCTTCCTGGTTTTTCTCAGGCGTTGAAAAATACGATAGTTATTGCTTTCTGGAAAATTGTTCTGGGACTTCTGGTTCCCATTGTATTTGCTCTCTTATTAAATGAGATCCGCGGACGCAGGTTCAAAAAGACCGTGCAGACCATTGTATATTTGCCCTACTTTTTATCCTGGGTTGTTTTGGGCGGCATTTTTATTGATATGCTTTCTCCGAGCACAGGTATCGTGAATCAGATCATTAAGGCGTTTGGGGGAAAAGAAATCTTCTTTCTGGGAGATAACCGATATTTTAAAGGTACTTTGATTGCAACAGATATCTGGAAGAATTTTGGTTATGGAGCCATCGTATATCTGGCAGCGATACTGGGAATTGATTCCAGTCTTTATGAAGCGGCAAAGATTGATGGAGCGAATCGCTGGCAGCAGACCTGGCATGTAACCCTGCCCGGAATGAAGATGATCATTGTACTGATGCTGGTATTAAGTCTTGGAAATGTTTTAAATGCAGGGTTTGACCAGGTATTTAATTTATATAATGTTTCTGTTTATGAATCGGGAGATATTTTGGATACTTTTGTATATCGTCTGGGACTTTTGAATGCCCAGTACGGACCGGCGACGGCTGTGGGACTGTTTAAATCCTTTGTATCCACGCTGTTTATTTCCGTCTCCTATTTTCTGGCTTATAAGTTCGGAGATTATCGGATTTTCTAACTGGAGGTGAAAAGATGAGAGTATCGAAGGGACGCATCCTTTTTCAAACCATCAATTATGTAATTATGATATTACTGGCAGTTATCTGTCTGTTTCCTCTTCTGAATGTGCTGGCAATGTCTTTTTCAAGTGCGACGGCTGTTTCGGCCGGAAAAGTATCCATTCTGCCGGTTGATTTTACTGCCAGTGCTTATACATATGTAATGAAGAGAAAAGAATTTTGGGTTTCACTTGTAAAATCCATAGAAAGAGTATGCATAGGAGTTCCGCTTTCTATGATGATCACGATTCTGACTGCCTATCCATTGTCCAAGGAGCCGAGACAGCTCCGGGCGCGAAGCGTTTATGCATGGCTTTTTTTCTTTACCATGCTGGTGTCTGGCGGATTGATTCCAGGCTATCTTCTGATTCAGAAATTACACCTGATGGATACAATCTGGGCGATGGTGCTTCCGACCACAGTATCGGTATACAATATCGTGCTGATGCTGAACTTTTTCCGAGGAATACCGGTAGAGCTTGAGGAAGCTGCATTGATGGATGGAGCCGGGCAGTTGGGAGTATCCCAAAGTTTGTGTAAACCTCCAAACTGATGTAAGATAGAATTACTCAGTTTGGAGGTTTATTTTATGGCAAGAAAAAAGGATTCACCACAAAAAGCAGCGCTTAGAGAACTCATGGGAAACTACCTGAAAGAAAACAATGTAAAAGTAAAAGATGGAACAGATGTTAATTCCATTATGCGGGATATGATGTCTATCATTTTGGAAGGTGCCCTTGATCAGGAACTGGATGAAGAACTGGGATATTCCAAGTATGATTATCGAAATAAAGAAACCGATAATTCCAGGAATGGACATTCCCAGAAAACGTTACATACCAGTTACGGAGATATGGAGATTGATATTCCAAGGGATCGAAAAGGTGACTTCGAACCACAGGTTGTAAAGAAGTATCAGAATTCGATTACGCAAGACATGGAAGAAAAGATCATTTCCATGTACGCAAAAGGAATGACTACTGCCGATATAGAAAGCCACATGCGTGAATTATACGATCTTGAGATCTCCGACAGTACTGTCAGCCGGATTACTGATAAGATCCTGCCAATAGTAAAAGAATGGCAGGAAAGGCCATTAGAAAGTGTGTATGCTGTTGTATTTATGGATGCGATCCATTTCCATGCCCGTAATGAGGGGCGGATTGTAAAACGTGCTGTTTACATTGCGATTGGGATCGATATGGAAGGACGTAAGGATGTCCTCGGAATGTATGTTGGTCAAAATGAAAGTGCCAAGTTCTGGCTCTCCATCCTGAATGGCCTGAAAAACCGGGGTGTAGAAGATATATTGATTGCGTGTGTGGATGGACTGACCGGTTTTCCACAAGCAATTGAAGCAGTATTTCCCCAGACCGAGATCCAGCAGTGCATAATCCATCAGATCAGGAATACCACGAAATTTGTTTCTTACAAAGAGATCAAACCACTTATGGCAGATCTGAAGCGTGTATATGCAGCTCCTACAGAAGAAGTTGCATTGGCAGAACTGGACAGCTTTGACGAAAAATGGAGCGGGAAATACCCTAAGATTGCAAAGTCATGGAAAGATAACTGGGCAAATCTTTCAACGTATTTTAAGTATCCGGAAGCTGTCAGACGTCTGATCTATACCACGAACACGATTGAAGGATTTAACCGTCAGCTCCGGAAAGTCACCAAATCCAAGACGGTATTTCCATCCGATGACAGTCTCCTGAAAATGCTGTATCTGGCCATGATAGATATCACCAAAAAATGGACGGGACACCGTCAGGATTGGGGACAAATCCATTCTCAGCTGGAAATTTTCTTCGAAGAAAGATTGGAAAGGTTATAAGCAGAATGCATGCTAGGCAGGGCTGGCACAGCCAGTCCTGCTTGACATGCCTTAAAACTGCATTATAATACAAACAAGGACAGAACCCTGAAAAACAGGTTCTGTCCTCGATAACTAATGACATATCTTACATCAGTTTTTTCTGTTTACACAAAACTTGAAACGCTCTCGGGCAGTTCCGTACCTGTTTTCAGATTTATGTTCCCTGTGCCCTGCCATCCATTGCGACTCTGACTTTGTTCAGCTTTATTACCCAGTGGAACAGTTATTTTGATGGCCTGATATTTTCTAATTTTCCTGAGAATTATCCGCTGGCTTCTTATCTTTATACAGTAGTAGTCCAGCGTGATATGAGTCTGTTGAGCGTGGAAGAGTATAAGCTGCTGTCCATGGTAGATGACAGAACGATTCGCTGCGCGCAGATCTTTATTTCTATGCTTCCGATCATGATTATTTATCCTTTTGCACAGAAATATTTTGTCTCAGGAATCACAGTTGGTTCTGTAAAGGGCTGACTTGAAAAAGGAAAATGCCTAAAGTATACTTTTAGAAAAAGGTATCAATAGGAGGAGACTTATGGGGTGGAGGAAAGAGCTGGCAGGATTAGGTACATTTATAATTCTAAGCAATGCCATGGGTAGTTTATCGGTCCGGGCAGATGAAAGTATTTCCGGAAAACTGACTGTGTGGGAACATTCGATCACTTTTGAAATGCCTATGGAGATGCTGGTCAGTGGTTTTGAGGAGAAATATCCGAATGTGGATGTTGAGTGGGAAATCTGGGATATGGAGAATTACTACGATCTGGTTTCTTTAGGAATACAGGCGGGCAGCGGGCCGGATTTGTTTTATACGGATGGGATTGCCAGGACAAAGATGAGAGAGTATGCAGATCAGGGAACAATTCTGAATCTTACGGACCTTGTGGATTTCAGTAATTTTGATGAAGCTGATCTGTGGAGAGAAGAAATAGACGGAAAATGTTACGGGGTACCCTGGCTGACGTTTGACAGCCGTATCGTCTATTATAACGTGGAGATGTTTCAGGAAAATAACTGGAAGATCCCGGAAACTTTTGCAGAATTTGAGGAGCTGCTGGGAAAAATCAAAGACACTGGCATTACGCCGATTTCCTTAACGCCCTATGACAGCTATTCGCTGCTGTTTTTGATGGAACCGATACTCACTGCCTTGCATCCGGAATATGCGGAAAATATAACAGAGGATGATACGGATCTTTTGGCGGAACCGGTAAAAGAAGCGATACAAAAAATGCTTGATTGGGCGGCTGGAGGATATTTTGGAGACTGGACGGAGGTTTTAAATGGCGGAGATCAGGGGCTGAATTTTATGTCTGGCAATGCAGCAATGAATATCTGCGGTTCCTGGGATGCGACGAATATGCAGGCCAATAATCCGGATCTGAAGATAGACGCCTTTATTCTTCCTTCTAATGATGGCAGTAAAGGTCTGATGGGAAGTATTGCCAGCGGTTTTTCTTTAAATGCGGAAACAGAGAATCGGGATGCGGCAATCGCTTTTTTGAACTATTGTGCTTCTCTGGATGGACAGAGCCGATGGATCAGGGCTCATGGCGGTATATCAGCGGATGAGTCGATAGAATCCTCTACAGAAATAACGAAAAAGATACAGGAACAGGCAGAAAACAATTTATTTACAAGCTGGGAAATGGTTATGGCATCACGTTCATCGGAGGCTGTGGATATCTGGGAAAAAGGGTTTGTAGAGCTCTTTCTGGGAAAGATTACGCTGGAAAATCTGTGTGAACAGCTTGCCTCGGTAATAGGGTAAGACAGGTTGTGAGGGTTTGCTATGAAAAAGATCAGTGAAAAATACGGTTTTCGTATGAAAATATTCATTCTGTTTTTACTGCTTGTTATTTTGCCTTATCTTCTTGTGATTACGACGATCTATCGGATGTTTTTGGATTATACAGGTAAAAACTGGGGAAAAAGCATGGAAGATACCATGATATCCATAGGAAACCAGGTTTCCTCCAGTCTGGATGTCTATGAAAACAGTACCATGAATCTTTATTACAGCGGCTGTGTGGATATGCTGGAAAGCGGGAATGTAGATAAAGAAAAGGTGGAGTCTATTCTGAACGTGTGCTGTTATTCCAATATGGGAGTGAAATCAACCTATCTGGTCTGTGATGGGGCGGTTTATCACAGCGGTTCCCAGTACGGAAATTTTCTGGAAATTGTAAAGCCTTATGAAAAAGAGGTTTACAGCAGCGGCGGAAAATGCCTTTGGTATAATACGACGGAATTATATGGGAAAGCGGATTCCAGAAACTATATTCTGGCCAGGGCTTTAAATGGAAAAAAGAAGGAAAATCTGGGAATATTATATTACATTGTCAGTGAAAAGCTCATTACAAATGCTTTTTCGAGGCTTCAGGTGGATGACTGCATGAAATATATGGTGGATGCAGAAAATAATATTTTATATTCTTCCGTGAGTACAGACAAAAGCAGCCCTTTTATCTGGGAAGAAGCGGACCTGGAAAAAGAGAGCGGCTATGTGATCTTAAAGAATAAGAAGCGTCAGGAGGTTCTGGCTTATAATACCATGCCGGACGTGGGCTGGACTTTTTTGAGTTATATTTCTCTGGATAATCTGATGAAGACTTTGTTTCCGATAGAAAAACTGGTCATTATAGTATCCGTCACCTATGGTTTATTTCTGGCGCTTGTCTTTTATCTGTTCCAGAAGAACTTTCTGAAGCCAATCAGTGATTTGAAATATGCGATGAATCAGTTCGCGGATGGAAATATGAATGTCCGGATGGAAGAGATTAAAAGCGGTGAGCTGAAGAATCTTTCTGAACATTTTAACAGTATGACAGATAAGATCAATATACTGATTAAGCACAATCAGGAAGTCATTAACGAGAAAAATAATTTTAAGATGCAGATTCTGATGGCAAAGCTTCATCCTCATTTCATTTTTAATGCGCTGAACACAATTAAATGGATGTCTGTTATTAACCATCAGGAAAATATTCAGAAGTTGACAGAGGCCTTGATTTATATTCTTATGAATAATGCAGGCGATAAAAAAGAGGATTATAGCCTGAAAGATGAAGAGGAGCTGATTAAGCAATACGCGGTGATACAAAAAGCACGATTTATGAATTTTGAAATCGAATGGGATCTGGCAGAGGAGACTCTGGACTGCAGGATTTTTCAGTTTCTTCTGCAGCCGGTAGTCGAAAATGCGATTGTGCATGGTTTCCAGCGAGGAATGACCAGAGGCGGAAAGGTGAAGATAAGCAGCAGGATACGCAATGGAATGCTGGAGATCGCGATTACCGATAATGGCTGTGGTTTTGATGTAGCGCAATGGGAAAATTCCAATGAGCGGCAGAAAAATCATACAAACATCGGACTTCGATATATAAAGCAGATCATCAAGCTAGAATATGGTGCGGAGTATGATATGGAGATACAAAGTCAGCCGGGAGTGGGAACGTCTGTTTATTATCAGATTCCTGTCCGAAAACAGGAGGGATGAAATGATTCGTGTGTTGATTGTAGATGATGAGATTCTTGCCCGTGTAGGGATTCAGTCTTTGCTGGAAAACAGTCAGGAGATTCAGGTAGTGGGTTCTTTTAATCTGGCAAGTGAAGCGCTGGAGTTTTTAAAGACGACGATTGTAGATATCATAATCACAGATATTGAAATGCCCTATATGGACGGACTAGAGTTTATCCGGCGGATCAGGGAACAGAATCTTGTACAGGGCGTGATTATCTTAAGCTGTTATGACAAATTTGAATATGCAAAGCAGGCGATCTCTCTGGGGACAGATGGATATATCCTGAAAAACAGTATTACACGGGAAGCACTGGAGAAAGAAATCTGCAGTGTATACAAAAAAATATCCACCAGGATAGGAGAAAAAAGAGAAATAAGCTCTGAAAAAGAGACTGCTGTCCATGGCGGAAAAATGGCGGTGGCAATTATCAAAACACAGCCAAAGGAATCAGACAATAAGATCATCACGAAACTTCTGGGTGACATCGTAACCCATTATCATATGGGCCATCTGATTGAAGCATACCATGAAAAAAATTCTTTTGTAGTGATTGAGTTTCCGGAAAATACAGAAGAAGATGGAAGAAAAGAACTATTAGAGGGTTACATAGAAGCCATACGGACGAATCTTTTGCAGTATACAAATGCGATGCCTTATATAGGGGTGAGCGGGGAATTTGATAAACTGCAAGAGATTCCCGAAGCGTACAGGCAGGCGGAGCTTGCAATGGAACTGCGGTTTTATCGCGAGAAGAAGACCGTTTTTCATGCGCCGGAAATCTGCTGGAAGGAGGATGATGTCGGCCTTATGTTTTCCAGAAAAGGGTTTCTGGAAGAAAAGGGCATGACTGTATTTGAAGAAGAGTTAAGAAATTATCTGGAACAGTGCAAAAAAGAAACAGTTCTGGTGAAAACAGTAAAAGAAACTCTGGTGCAGGCAATCAGCATTTTTGTGTACAGTATTGAACGGGATTACTTTGACGATCAGGATATTGCCAGGTGGAACAGCCGGTATTCTTTTATGGAAACAGTCATGGAAGCAGAATTTATGGGAGAACTGATCTTAAAACTGACTGCAATGATGGCAAATTTCAAGACAGATTTCTTAAAGGAACTGAATGAGGATGGTTTTGGAGATGTGCTGGAATACATTGAAAAAAACTGTGCTTCCAAAATTACGATAAAAGAGCTGGCGGATTTGAAAAACATGAGTCTTTCTCTGTTTACGAAGAAGTTTAAAAATAAAACAGAAAATGTGCCGGTGCAGTATATCAATAAAAGAAAAGTTGAGCTGGTAAAAGAGTATCTGAAAAAGCGGGAATATACCCTGGGCGAAATTGCAGAGCTCACAGGCTTTTCAAATGAAAACTATATGGTCCGGGTTTTCAGGAAAGTGACTGGGAAGACCATTACCGACTACAGGAAAGAGCTTATGATGCATGAAAAATAAAAAAGGGGGATGGATATGCTATATAAGCGGCAGGAGTTTACAAAAGAGTTGTTTCAGAATCCTACAAACGAATACAGAGGAGCGCCTTTCTGGTCATGGAACTGTAAGCTGACAAAAGAAGAGGCAGATGCGATCTTGGCTGATCTGAAAATGATGGGAATGGGAGGGAGTCATCTGCACTGTCGGACGGGTATGGATATTCCCTATCTTTCAGAGGAATTTATGGAACTGGTCCGGTACGCGCATGAAAAGGCAAATCAGCTGGGGATGCTCACCTGGCTTTATGATGAAGATCGCTTTCCTTCCGGAGCAGCAGGCGGAAAGGTTACGAAAAACTGGGATTATCGTCAAAGATATCTGCTTTTTTCACCGGAAGCTCTGGAGGAAAATACACAGGTTAAATTTCTGGCCAGATATGCGGTTCTTTTGGAAAAAGGCTTTCTGAAAGAATATCATCGCCTGGCAAAAGGGGAAACTGTACCGGAGGGCTTCAGAGAATGGTATTTATACAGAGAGATAGCAGGGGATAATCCCTGGTTTAATAATCAGGCATATGTGGATACTCTAAATCCAAAAGCAATCGCCTGTTTTATCAAAGAAACACATGAAAAATACTTTGAAGAATTGGGAGAGGCTTTTGGAGACACGGTTCCGGCGATATTTACGGACGAACCGCAGTTTGCTCAGAAATCAGTGCTGGGGTTTGCAGAGGAGAGAAAAAAGGTTGTTCTGCCTTATACGGAGGATTTTCCGGAAAGTTATGAAAATGCTTACCATAGTGATTTCTTTTCAACTTTTCCGGAATGTATCTGGGAATTGCCGGATGGTCAGGTATCTGTAGCCCGGTATCGTTTTCATGATCATATCTGCGAACGGTTTACGGAGGCTTTTGCAAAGCAGATCGGAGATTGGTGTCAAAAACATAAAATTGCACTGACGGGTCATATGATGCAGGAACCGACGCTGGAATCTCAGACAGGTTCTCTGGGGGAAGCTATGCGTGCTTATCAGGCTTTTGATATTCCGGGAATTGATATGCTCTATGATTCCAGAGAACTGAATACGGCAAAACAGGCCCAGAGTGCGGTTCATCAGTACGGCCGGGAAGGAATGCTCAGCGAATTATATGGAGTAACTGGCTGGGAATTTGATTTCCGGGGCCACAAATTAGCGGGAGACTGGCAGGCAGCTTTAGGCGTGACTGTTCGTGTGCATCATCTTACCTGGACTTCCATGGCAGGAGAAGCCAAAAGAGATTACCCCGCATCCATCGGTTATCAGTCGCCCTGGTATAAAGAGTATCCGTTGATTGAAAATTACTTTTCCAGGCTGAATACGGTTTTAAGCCGCGGAAAAGCAGTTGTAAAAGTTGGCGTAATTCATCCTATAGAATCTTACTGGCTTTACTGGGGAACCAAGGAACAGACCCAGGGGCTGAGGGATGAAATGGATGAGAGATTTAAAAAGCTGACGGAGTGGCTGCTGTTTGGCCTGATTGATTTTGACTTTATTTCCGAATCGCTTTGGAAAAGCCAGACTCCGGATGACGCTTTGCTTTCGGATGAAGCGTTTTCTGTGGGGAAAATGAAATATGAAACAATCCTTGTACCTAACTGTCTTACCTTGAGAAGCAGTACGCTGGAAAGATTGAAAGTATTTCAGAAAAAGGGGGGAAGAGTTGTCTTTCTGGGAGAACTTCCCCGGTTTATTGATGCGATTCCCAGTGATGAGGCAGAAGTTTTCAGCGAGAGCTGTGAAAAAATACATTTTGCCAAGGAGAACGTTTTAAATGTTCTTCAAAAAGAAAGACTTCTTGATGTACATGATCAGTCTGGCATGAGAACGGCCAATCTGATTTATCAGCTGCGGGAAGAAAAAGACAGAGAATGGCTGTTTTTTGCACACTGCAACGCGATGCCAAATCCGGATCTTCCCAAAAGAGAAGACCTGGTTATTGAAATAAACGGAATTTATGAACCGGTCAGATATGATGCGATGACAGGAGAATGCTGCGAATCTGTCTATTTTCACAAAGAAGGAAAGACGGTGATACGACAGACTGTTTATGACCATGATTCTCTGTTGTATTCTTTGAAACCTGCGGCAGAAGAAAAAGAAGATGAGAAAACCGAAGCGGCAGAAAAGGAATATGAAGAACTGGAACTGGAAAGTTACCTGGATGCAGAGCTGGCAGAGCCGAATGTTTTGGTATTGGATTTGGCTGAAGTAAAAGTAGAAGAAGAGCCATGGCAGAAAGAGGAAGAGATCCTACGCCTGGATAACAAATTGAGAGAACGTTTTGGCTATCCGAAACGGGAAGAAGCCTTTCCGCAGCCCTGGGTAATGGCTGAAAAAGACAAGGAAAGTCATCTTATCCAATTGCGTTTTAAGATTTTTTCCGATATAGAAGCGGAAAAAACAGCTCTTGCACTGGAAGAAGTAAAAAATACCAGGCTGTTCCTGAATGGAGAAGAAATTTCTACGAAAGCAGAAGGGTATTATGTAGATCGTTCAATTGCCAAAGTTCCGCTGCCCAGGCTGCACAGGGGTGAAAATATCCTGATCACACAGGTAAAATATAACAGCAGAGTTAATCTGGAAGCTATGTATCTTTTGGGTGATTTTGGCGTTAAACTCGCCGGGAGGAATACAAGGCTTATAAAGGCAGAAGAAAAAATGGCTTTCGGTGATGTCCGCAGTCAGGGACTTCCTTTTTATGGCGGAAATCTGACTTATAAAACATCCATTGATATTCGCGAAAAATGTGATCTTAAGATAGAAATTACACGTTTTAAAAGTCCGCTGCTTAAAGTTTTCCTGGATGGAAAGGATTGCGGAGCAATCGCGTTTTCTCCCTATGCTCTTGAAATCAGGGACATAACACCCGGGAAACACCGCTTGGAAATTGAGTTTTTTGGAAATCGCTACAATACTTTTGGCGCTCTGCATAACTGCAATGAGACGCTTTCATGGAAAGGTCATCCAAATTCCTATCGCACAGTTGGAGAAGCCTGGTCGTATGAATATCAGATTCATCCGCAGGGGATTTTAAAAGCACCTGTTATAAAGATCATAAAAGGATGATGTGAATGAAAAGGGACCCTTGCCGCAAAGCAAAGGTCCCTGATTTTCTTTTGTAATGCTATCTTTTGTATGGTCAAAATTCTTTTGTATTTTCTTGTCATTTTTCTTAAGTGAATGTCGTCGTTTCCTGACGACAAATGTATTATAGCAGAAAATTTTGAAAAAGAAAAGCAAAAGATTTCGACAAAAAACGACCTTCCCGTGAAAAAGAAAAATTGGGCTTGTCATGGCCAGATGAATCTCTTATAATGATGAGAGACAAGAGATAACGTTTCTCATAAGAAAAATGGAGGAATACCAGTGGAAAAGGAAATGATCATCGTACTGGACTTTGGTGGCCAGTACAATCAGTTGATTGCAAGAAGAGTCAGAGAATGCAACGTGTATGCGGAGGTGCATCCCTACACACTCAGCCTGGAAAAGATTAAAGAGATGAATCCCAAGGGAATCATTTTTACAGGCGGACCCAACAGTGTATACGGAGAGGATTCACCGCGCTGCCCGAAAGAAATTTTTGAAATGGGTATTCCCATCCTGGGTATCTGCTATGGTTCTCAGCTGATGGCTTATATGCTTGGCGGAAAAGTGGAAACTGCACCGGTCAGCGAATACGGCCACACAGATGTAACGGTAGACACGGATGATATCCTGTTTGAGGGCGTTTCCAAAGAGACCGTAGCCTGGATGAGCCATACGGATTATATCGCACAGGCTCCCGAAGGCTTTAAGATCACGGCTCATACCAGTGTGTGTCCGGTAGCAGCTATGTCCTGTCCGGAGAAAAAGTTTTACGCTACACAGTTCCATCCGGAAGTTATGCATACCGCAGAAGGAAAAACGATGCTGAGTAACTTTGTATACAAAGTCTGCGGATGCAGCGGAAGCTGGCAGATGGCTTCTTTCGTAGAGACCACGATCCAGCAGCTCCGTGAGAAAATCGGTACCGGTAAAGTGCTCTGCGCTCTGTCCGGCGGCGTGGATTCCTCTGTTGCAGCCGTTCTGCTTTCCAAAGCAATCGGCAAACAGCTGACCTGCGTTTTCGTTGACCATGGTCTTCTTCGTAAAAATGAAGGGGATGAAGTGGAAGCTGTTTTCGGCCCCGATGGCCCTTATGAGCTGAATTTCATCCGTGTCAATGCCCAGCAGCGTTACTATGACAAGCTGAAAGGCGTTACCGAGCCGGAGCAGAAGAGAAAGATCATCGGCGAAGAGTTTATCCGCGTATTTGAAGAAGAGGCAAAAAAGATTGGCGCCGTGGATTATCTCGTTCAGGGAACCATTTATCCGGATGTGATCGAATCCGGCCTTGGAAAATCCGCAGTCATCAAATCTCATCATAATGTAGGAGGACTTCCGTCCGTAGTTGATTTCAAAGAAATCATCGAGCCCTTACGTCTTCTTTTTAAAGATGAGGTTCGGCGCGCCGGTCTGGAGCTTGGTATCCCCGAGTATCTGGTGTACCGTCAGCCCTTCCCGGGTCCCGGCCTTGGAATCCGTATCATCGGAGAAGTAACCGAGGAAAAAGTAAAAATCGTTCAGGAAGCCGACGCCATCTACCGTGAAGAGATCGCAAAAGCAGGAATCGACAAAGGTCTTGGTCAGTATTTCGCAGCCCTGACCAACATGCGTTCCGTAGGTGTTATGGGTGATTTCCGTACCTACGATTACGCCATCGCCCTCCGTGCCGTAAACACCTCCGACTTCATGACCGCCGATGCCGCCCAGATCCCCTGGGAAGTCCTCGCCAAAGTCACCAACCGTATCGTCAATGAAGTCAAAGGCGTAAACCGCGTCATGTACGATTGTACGGGGAAACCTCCTGCAACGATTGAGTTTGAATAATGAGCAAAATCCCAGAAATCCTTTATTTACAAGGGCTTCCGGGATTTTATTTTTGCCCGTGATGCTACGGTGATGTTAATGGGGAGAAAGTGTCTTATTTTTGGAGATTTTTTGTTATTATATGATACTGTACGTTTCATACGTTTTTATCTTCTGCATTATCATTTGTGGCTCTTACTTCATTGAGAGCGTCAGCAAGCTTCCTGTCTTTTCCTGGATACAAATGAGCATAAACTTTCCAGGTTGTTTCCGGTGATTCATGTCCAAGCCGGTCCGAAATCTCTTTGATAGAAAACTTCATGTCAATCAGCATACTTGCGTGGGAATGGCGAAGATCATGGATCCTGATCTCCGGAAGACCAGATCTGGCAGTTGCACGTTTAAATTCTGAGCGCATACCGGATTTCTGAAAATAGAAGATACGCTCATCTGGTTCTATAGCCATGCTGGCAACATAATCCTGAAGCTCTTTATATAGAGATTGCGGAATGTTCACGACACGTTTGCTCTTTTCGGTTTTGGGTGTCTGGAAGTATTGCTCGCCTTTTATAACCACAAAGTTCTTGTTAATTGATATGGAGCAGTCCGGCAGGATATCCGCCGGAGTAATAGCCAGAACTTCTGCAGATCGGAGTCCTCCATAGAACATGAGGCTGAACGCCATCCGGTACGCACTTTTCTTTTCAAAGGTAAGGAAGTAGTCAAATTGCTCTCTGGTCCAGATGTTCATTTCATCTGCACTGCTTTTCCCGATCGCACCAGCTGCAAGGCATGGGTTGCTTCGGAGTTTGTAATATTTGACGGCATAATTCATGATAGCAGACATCTGGTTATTGATGGTCTTCAGATACGTCTGAGAATAAGGATTCCCCTTATCGTCCCTGTAATTAATCATGGCATCTTGCCACCGGTGGATCACGATCGGAGTAATGTCACCGATCTTCATATCTTTAAAGAATGGCAGCAGTTTCATGTCTATCAGATACTGCTTGTTTTCCAAAGTGGTCAGTTTCAGCCGGGAGCTGCAGTCTGACATATAATTCTTGATCAGAGCAGAAAACAGGATATCTGGATCCTTGGCTCCCTGTGCCAGAAAGTCACGTTCCCATTCTATAGCCTCTTTTTTGGTAGAAAACCCCCTTTTGCATTTATGCTGACGCTTGCCAAGCCAATCATCATAGTAGAAGTTGGCGTACCATTTTGTCTTTCCATCTTTGGTAAAATACTTATAAGCCGGCATCTGAATCCTCCGTTACTAAACAAATGTGTCAAGCAAATGTAATCAACAAATGTTTGACAAAAATGTTGAATATAGATATAATGTACTTAACAAGAGAACCGTTGGTCAGTGCACACCTGACCGCCGGATAGAGTAGTAACTAAAAAATAGCGCCTTACTTTACCAGAGCAGGGGCGCTATTTTTTATGCATTAAATTGATAACAAGAGTTACAACTGCACAAAGCATAATTACAAAAGTAAATAAATCACCATATGTAACCATCAGCACCAGCCTCCTTTCACCAAAGTGTCCGGCGGCTGACATAACACCCCAACGGTTCCCCAGTTAAATATACTATTCTGTTTTTTCTTCTTCCATCTTCTCCATCATTCCCAAAAAGATACGTTTTCCCTTCTTGGATAACTGACGGTACCGCAGGATGATATCCTGTTCGTCTTCTGAAGCAATGGCACAGCTGTATTCAGAATTACCCACAAGGTAATCCATAGAGGTGTCGAGGGCTTTTGACAGGCTTGCAGTGGCATCTATTCCAGGAACAGTCTTTCCGGCCAGAATGTCACAGCAGGCTTCTTCTGTCAGTGTTGATTTTTTGATCAGGTCCGGGAGACTCATCTGCAACTGAGCCAAACGGGCTTTTATTCTTGTCTGCACTGCGGAAACTTCTTTCGGATCCGCGACAGCATATCTTGAAGTAGTCCGGCCAAGAATGTAATCTGCTGGCACACCGAAGCATGCAGCACTGCGATTAACAAATTCTGTTGACGGGAAAGAGTAACCTCTTTCGACATTCGATACTACTTGAGCAGAAAAACCTATTGCTTTTCCAAACTCGGATTGCCGCAGATCAGCCTCAGCCCGCAATTCTTTTATTCGTTTACCAATTGTCATAAATATTCCCCATCTTATCAATAAACTATTACACGATAGAGAGACCTTATCTACGCTTCTTTTTAAATTGTATTATATTGATTATGCCAAGAAGAATACAAAAGCCACCAATACACCATAAGATCGGACCGCCGCCAGTTACTTCATTGACAAAACTACCTACAGATATTGTAGCAACGCCAATGATTATTAAAATGGATCCAATAAATAGGAAGGCTCCTGGAGAAACAACAGAAGAATTTTGTTTTGAACTTTTTCCAGAAGAAGGATGGTTTTTATTAGAAACATGTTGTGTATACGAAACACCTGTGCCAGGAACGGAAATCCTGGTATTGACACCGGATTTGGAATTAACAGAAACGCCGCCATGTTTTCCGCCAACACTGACTCCTACGCTTTTCTTTCCTACATTAAGTTTTACACCAGGAGCGACTTTGATGCTTTTTCTAACTCGTAGACCCATATATTACCTTCCTTTCCTGCTTCGGTACCACTCGAAGCTTATTATTTTGCTTTCTTAAGAGGTTCGGCAGTATCTTCTTCCTGTCGTTTTAAACATTTTATGTACCCCTTCAATTCACCTCGAAATTCCAACTGCGCATCATGCGGAAGTGATCTAAATAAAGAAAGAACTTCCGATTCAAATTCAGAGCAGCGGTATTCTTGTTCTATTCCTGTAAGTAAAAATTCACAGGATGTATTTAGCAAATGTGCTATTTTTAGAAGCTTATCCGCGGAGGGAGGGCTACTATCCCATCTACGGATAGTTCCATTACCAAAACCTGCCTGTTCTTCCAAAAGCTTTAAATTCAAGTCTTTTTCTTTTGAAAGATTCTTGATTCGAGAAACCAAAGACATAATGATAAAAAACCTCCAATTTAGCAAATATGCGAAAAAAGTATTGACAACTAGCAAATATGCTATTATTATTAAAAATGTAATAAACAAATGTTTAATGCAAAACAAAAAAAGAGAGAGTTACATCGATGATAAATCGGAGAGCAATGCTTTATTGTTTTCTTCAATCATGGCCGCCACAGCAATGATAAGAGCCTCAGCAGATGCTTCCGACATAACAGTGTTTCCGGCAGGAATACCGTTTCTTAATAATTCAGAAAGAATCCGGCGGTTTTCGTCACCATAACGTTTAAGCCCAATTCTTCTGAGATTATCAATCCAATTATCCATGATAACTCCTTTCTGATTATTTTAATGCAATCGCAAACAAATGTAAACAACAAATGTAATAAACATTTGTTGAAAACGGAGGTGATATTTTGAAGCGAAAACTGTCTCCATGGTGCAAAGAAGTAAAGAAAACCCTAATTGACAGAGATATGTCTGTCACGGAATTATGCGGTGAAGTTGGGATGTGCAGGAACTATGTGACAACCACCATAAATGGAAGAATGTATGCACCTGCACTTGCTGAAAAAATCAGCAAGGCTCTGGATATCGATACAGAGTACACAATCTAATTACCATAACTTGATTATACAGCTTATAGAAGGAGAGAAAAATGTCGAAATTTGCTACGAAAGCAGCGGCTAATATGTTTTGCCAGGCACGATATGAGGCGGCAAAGTCAAATGAGCGTCTGAGCAGTAGAGAAGGCGCTGCGGAAGAAATAGGAATTGATCGTACAAGGTTAGCCAGAATCGAACTTGGGAGCACGATACCATATCAGGAAGAAGTTCTTCTGATGGCTGACTGCTATAAGGCGCCGGAGTTGAAAGGGAACTATTGCAGTCAGATGTGCCCGCTTGGAAAGAATATGCCAAAGATCGAGAATGCAGGGCTGGATAGAATCAGCCTGAGAATGCTTTCTTCTTTCAAGAAGATAAACGAGGCAAAGGAATCGCTTCTTGATATAACGGCAGACGGAATTATCTCAGAAGAGGAAAAACCGGAGCTGAAAAAGATCATTCAGACATTGGATGAAGTGAACGAGATCACACAGAATCTGAAAAATTGGATTGAGAGAAATCTGGAATGAGGTGCTTGGTATGGAAAATACAAACGGTGTAATCAAAAAGCTTACATCTGCGGAACGTTCTTACTATACAGCCGCTGAGGTCAGAGAAATGATGGGTGTGAGCAGGGATACGGCATATCGCATGATACGTTCTCTTAGATCGGACCTGATAGCTGATGGACAGCTTGCCAAGGGATATCCGTCAGGGAAAATCCCCAAAAAGGCATTTAACAAATTATACATGATTGAATGAAAGGAGTGGATACGATGGCTTTTTATAGAATCTGCCCGGATTGCGGAGCGTATCTGGATCCGGGAGAACAGTGCAGTTGCCATGAAGAACGCCTGATCGAAATGGAAAGAAAAGAAAAAGCAACTGCATTTGTTGAAAAGATGATGAAAGAAGAAAAAAGTGGCCAGCTTCGCCTGGCAGTATAGGAGGGAAAGATGCTGACAGCAAAAGATCTTGAAAAATATCATCAGGCCGCAGAGCGGATCCTGAATGCAATGGACAACAGCCCGGTGCCGATCAGCTGGCACGAAATGGACAGAATGGCATTGCAGAGTGTTATCGCAAAGGAATTGATTCTCATTGACAAGGAGGCAAGGAAATGAATGTATGCAAGGTGCCGGATATGTACAAAGACATGGAATATAAGTATATCACAGAAGATTCCAAAACAAGGGTATATCTGTCCGTGGTGCGAGAATTCAATGAGGCAGAATATGAGAAATACTACATCCGCAAAAAGAAAGAGAAAGTGAGAAAGAGAATCCTTTTTATTGCAAGAGCTTTGAAGTATGCACTTCCAGTCCTGGCAAGCACGATTCTTTACAATATGCTTTCAAATAAGCTTTATCTTGAAAGAGGAAGCTATGAAATTGGCTCAGAAATAGTTTTTGTTGGAATATTCGGCATCGCACTGTTTGGGTTTCTGAATTGGTTTATAGGAGGTGATGAACATTAAAAAGGTCTTGGATAATAAGGGGAAAGCGGAGTGTAGACGGCACCCACGATCCTATCCAAGACCAGTCAGAACTTTTAAAAACAGGTTATCGACCCTTTGTTTTTAAAGTCATCGTCATTTTATCACAAAAATAGGAGGTTATCAAGTAGATGAAAGATGTTTTAGGAAGCTTGCCGGAAGTTATCACGGCATACAAAAATTACAATCTGCTGGTTCCTACAGCAACGGACGTGCAGCTCAATCCATTCTACAAATTCCATGTAGAAGAGGTTCCAGTCGATCTGGGTGAGAACAGCGGAGACATTTTCAAGGTTGGTTCAGTTAAGACTGGGAAGCAGGATGAGAGAGGAAAGGATATCTGGGAAGATGTGTTTTCCTTATCTAAGCCATTGCTCAACAAAATGGCTATGGCAGCCGGTATCCAGTTTAATCCCAAGGAAACCTATGGCGAACGCATTGACCGCGTTACATACCGTGCACAGGCTCAGGGCGCTATGCGCAAGGCTGACGGAACAGCCAGAACAGAAACCGATCAGAAGGTGATCTGTCTTGAGGACGAAGAAGAGAAGTATCGCATTGAGTTTGCGGATAAAGCTGCAAAAGGCATAACTGATGAAAAACAGGCACAGGCAGCTGCGGAAATCTTTTCTGGACAATGGGTGGAATCCAAGAACAAATGGGGGAAGAAATGTCAGGCGTTTGTGGTTGCGAAAGAAGACAGAGACAGATACATCGATCGCTCTGTTATGGTAAACATGGCATTGCTGAAAAAGACCTGGGCTGAAAAAGCTATGACCGGTGCGAAGCTTCGTGTAATAAGAGCTCTGCTTGGTGTAAAAGGCACATACACAAAGGCAGAACTGCAGAAGAATTTCGCTATCCCAACAGTTATTTTTTCGCCTGATTTCTCGGATCCACAGGTCAGACAGGCGATGCTGACACAAGGCATGAACTCTGTGAACAATATGTTTGGTACACCACAGATAGCAGTTAAGAACGTGGATTTCGAATCTGAAAGCACGGTATTTACTCAGGACGATTTGGATAATCCGGCATATGCTTCGGATACAGAAAGCGAAGATGATTATCCACCAATGCAGGAACCGGATATTGCTCCCGAACCGGAGTCAGAACCAGAGCCGGACCGATCAATGGATTTTCAGTGCTCCAGATGCGGTGAAGTCATAAATGAAAGAGTTTATGAATATTCAATCAATAAATTTGGAGAGCCACTTTGCATTAAATGTCAGAGAGGAGGCGGACGCAGATGAAAATAATAAAGGTATCAACAGAATTGGAAATGTCCGTACATGAATTTCCGGAAGGGACTATGAGAGAACAGAACAAAGCTCTGTATGATCTGATCGGGAACGGGTGCGACATAGTTGAGCATGTAATGCCGAAGAGATTATACACAGAACTGAAAATGCCATCTACTCCTGTTAAAGAACCAGGGAAGTGTGTGAGCATGCTGATTGATGAAGAGGGAAGATTGAAGCCGAACAAAGCAAATTTGATCGGAAGTTATCTTTACGAATTTGATAAACACGGATGCCCCATTGTTGGAAATATTCTCTTTATCGGAGAAAAGGTGGGAGATGATGGCGTTGAATTCTGCGGAATTAGCGAGGAGAACTTTTCACTTTTAGAAACGGAATTGAAGAACATGATCACAGCGATGAAAGCAACAGTAAAGGAGATGAGCAAATGAAAATACTTCATACTGCCGACTGGCATATCGGCCAGTTTAAAGGACCTGTAGTGGACGGAGTAAATCTCCGTTTGCAGGACACAGTAAAATGTCTTGAATATATGGTTGAGGTAGCCCAGAAAGAGAAACCGGACATTGTTTGCATTTCTGGTGATATCTTCCACCAGGAGCAGATTGGTCCGGTACGGTACTCAGACGAAATGATTATTGCAACAGATACGATCACAAAATTGGCTGACATTGCGAAAGGGGTGATCGTAATGAGAGGAACGCCGAACCATGATGGAAACGGACAGTTCAGAGTTTTGGATAGGATGTTTGCGAAAACTAGTCATGTGCATATAATAACAGCTCCAACTGTCCTTCACACACCATATACAGACATTGCCTGCATACCGGGATTTGACAAACAGGAGTTCAGAGCAAAATTCCCTGGTTTATCTGCAGACGAAGAAAATCTTGCATGGACGAAATATATTTCAGATATGGTTTTTGCATTGAGAGCAGAGTGTGAAAAGACACCGATTCTCATGGCACATTATACGGTTCCTGGTTGCAACATGGAATCAGGGCAGACTTCCTTCTTCACAAACTTTGAGCCGGTCATTCCAAGAGAAGCTTTAATGGCCGCAAGATATGAGGCGGTACTTCTTGGTCATATCCATCGCCCGCAAATCATTGAAGGATTTGGCAATGTATTCTATTCCGGAGCAATCAATGCAATGAATTTTAATGATGAAGGACAGGAGCGTGGATTCTGGATTCATGAATTTAATGAGAAAGGCACTCTGGTAAAAGGACATAGATACACTACTCCATACAGACAGTTCCACACTATCACCTGGGATCCTGATGAAGTTGGCGATTATATCCGTGAAGGGGCTATGTATCTCCACAGAACAGGCATTCCAGAAGAGGTGACGGATAAGATAGTCCGGGTGCGGTATTCCTGCACATCTGAGCAGAAGAAGGCACTCAATATTCCATTACTGCAAAAGAACCTGTACGAGCTTGGTGCATTCTATGTGGCAGATATTGAAGCAGAAAGCACTATTGACATCACGAACCGTGGACTTCTCTCGGAGGAAAGTGACCCACGACTGAATCTGAAAAAATGGTTGGAGGAAAAGACATTTAAGAATCCAGATAAAATCGTGGAGCTTGCCGAGCCGATCATAGCAGAAGCCATGAAACAGAGTACCACCGCAGAAATCCATGGCGTGTTTAAACCGGTATCTATTTCAGTCAGAAACTACAGAAATTACAAGGAAGAAAGCTTTGATTTCTCAGACGTTTCGTTCTGTACGATCAATGGAGCAAACGGTGCAGGAAAGAGCAGTCTTTTCATGGATGCTATTGTGGATTGCCTGTTTGAAGAAACCCGAGAGGGAGACTGCAAGGCGTGGATCCGAGGTACAGAGGATGCAAGAAGCGGCTCTATAGAATTTATTTTCGACATCGGAGAGAAACGATTCCGAGTAGTCCGCACCAGAACAAAATCCGGAAAACCAACACTGAACTTGTCGCAGTATCAGGAAGAAAGTGCTGACTGGCTGAATCTGTCCAAGGAAAGAATCATTGACACACAGGCTGAAATCGAGAAGCTTCTTGGTATGGACAGCATGACATTTCGCAGCTGCGCATTGATCATGCAGGACCAGTATGGATTGTTCTTACAGGCGAAGAAAGATGAACGTATCGCAATCCTTGGAAATCTGCTCGGGCTTGGAATCTATGGAGTAATGGAACTGGATGCTAGAAAGAAGCTTGCGGATGCCAGAAAGGAACTTGCTTCTAAAAAAGAAGCCGTTCGGATCAAGACTGACTTCATTAAGGCTCAGGGAAATCCAGAGGAAGAACTGGAAGTGGTAGAAAAAGATATTCATAAAAAGCAGGAAGAGATTGAAAATCTGGATGAAGCCAGAAGAAAACTGCTCGAATGTCAGGAAAAAATATCTGAGGCAGAGAAAGAAAGCGAAAAAGTGAGAAGTGAATTAAAAGAATGCTCTGAGGAATGCAGTGTCATGGAACATGACCTGGAATATTCAAAGCAGACTCTGACAGCATGCAATAATCTTTTGGAAATGGCTGATGTGATACGGGAAAAAGCAAAACAGCATTCAGAATTATCTTTGCAGCTTTCTGACGTAGAGAAGGCCGTTATTAAATATAAAAATGCCAAAGAGACATTGAACGGTTACACCGAAGACGCTGACCGTTACCAGAGGCTTATTGATAAGAGCAAGTTCCGAAACGACCAGATACGCAATCGGATTTCACAGTTGGCATTTAATGTTCCGGATGATCTGGAAGAAAGACTTGACGCACTGGCAAATCAAAGGGAAGAAATCGAGTACCAGCAGGAAAAAAGATACCTGTATTCTATGGCTCAAAATGAATTGCACGAAATCTATTCATCCTATTCGCAGAAGATATCCGGAGCGGAAAACCGACGGGATTATCGGCAGAAAAGGATTGCCGAGATAAGACAGCAGGAAGAATTCATGAAGAATTCTGGGTGCCCGGATATTGAGAGTGCAAGCTGCAGATTCCTGTCGAAAGCAGTCGAAGATGTCAAAAGCCTTCCGATTGAGCTGGACAATCTGAAAAAATGCGAGGAAGAGATTGAGATATTAGCATCTGAACGTGACAAAAAAATAGCCGACACGCAGGAAGAGATTGAAAGAATAGGATACGATCCTAAACGCCTTGCTATTCTGACCGCATCTGTAACGGAACTTTCCAAATATGAACGCATAAAGAAAGCTGTGGAGCAGAACAAACTCGAAACTGCCCGTTTAGAGACCGAAAAGGAATCAAACGATAAAAATATAGGGCAGTGCGAGGAAAATCTGCTACAGATCAAATTAAAGACCTCTGAGGTAACGGAAACAGTTAACATACTATCGGAATCAGTTAACAGACAGGAGCAGATCAAACATCAGATAGCTCATCTGCAGACTTATGTAGAACAGGAAAAAGAACTCCCTGTTTATGAAGAAAGAAAGCAGCATGTTATTGAACGGATTGAGAACATGGAAAAAGAGATGGAAAAGCTTACTGACAGAAAATTCATCCTCTCTTCTCAGCTGACTGGTATGGATACCATGTTGGAAAAAATGAAGGAAACATTTTCGACCAATATGGTGGAAGAAACAGACAGGCAGATTCGCAGTAACAAGGAATCCCTTGGAGAACTGCAGATCCAGAAAGGAGTACTCCTTGAACGTCTGGAAAATATCGATACCATGCGAGGCGAAATCTCCATGCTGAATAATGGAATTGCTGTAGCCGCCGGAAGAGCGGACTGTTACGAAGCATTAAAGCAGGCATTTTCACAGGACGGAGTTCCACACCAGATCATCAGGAACATCATTCCTCATATCACAGATACTACGAATAATATTCTTGGCCAGATGACTGGTGGAACGATGGGAGTGGAATTTGTGATGGAGCGCACCGTCAAAGGAAAGGACGGAGACAAGGCAACGCTGGATGTTCTGATCAACGAATATGGCAAGACAACTCTTCCATATGCTTCCAAGAGCGGAGGCGAGAAGGTAAAAGCTTCTCTTGCTGTTATCCTTGCACTGTCCGAGATCAAGGCCACAGCGGCAGGAATACAGCTTGGAATGCTCTTTATTGATGAACCACCATTCCTTGATGATGAGGGCGCACAGGCTTATGTAGATGCCCTTGAGACGATCCGTGATCGGTATTCCGATGTGAAGATCATGGCAATCACTCATGACGATGCCATGAAAGCGAGATTTGGCCAGGCTGTGACAGTGATTAAAACAGATGATGGCTCAAAAGTAATCTACTAAGCGGAGGAACTTATGGCGAAAAGATATTATTGGTTAAAGCTTCCTGACGGGTTTTTCCGTCAGAAGGCTATCAAAAAACTTCGGAAGATTGCCGGAGGAGACACCTACACAATTATTTACCTGAAAATGCTTCTTGTGGCGATGAAACAGGATGGAAGACTTTACTTCGAGGGAGTAGAAGCAACATTCTATGACGAGCTTGCCCTGGACCTGGACGAAGAAGTTGAAAATGTAAGAGTGACGGTTATGTTTTTGATTCAGCAGGACCTCATGCAGCTGATTGACGAAACCGAATATTCACTGTCAGAATGCGCTAAAATGACGGGTTCTGAGAGTACAAGCGCAGCTCGTGTAAGGAAATATAGAAGCAAAGAAGCGTTACAATGTAACACTGATGTAACGGGCTGTAACGAAGTGAAACAAATCTGTAACGGAGAGATAGAGATAGAGAAAGAGATAGAGTTAGATAAAGAGAAAGATAATAAAAACATTAGCTTGGAGCTTAAAGACTCCAAGCAGAACACGTTCATCTCCCTTCCTCTGGTTACAGGCTCAGGAAATTATGATGTGACATTTGATTATCTCAATTCACTGAGAGAACTGTTTCCGGCACTGGATGTTGAACAGGAGTTTAGATCAATGGCAGCATGGCTTGACAGTCACCCTCGTAATCGTAAGACACCTAGAGGAATCAAGAGATTTATCACTGGTTGGTTAGAACGTTCACAGAATTCAATGCCGGCATCCAGAACACCGCAAGCACCTGCAGCTACAAAGAACATGTCAACGAATCAGTATATGGAGGCAACGGCCGGCTGGTGCGAAGGGATGGGTGATTAAAGTGACACCTCAAGAATTTGATTTTATCAGAGCTTCAATCAAAAGTGCCTATCCAACATTTAATGTCATGCCAGACCAATACAGCATCCGCATGTGGTACCGCATGTTGGGGGATCTGGATTACAAGCTTTGCGAAACAGCATTGATGGAATTGTTTGCCACTCATACATACCCGCCGCAGATATCTGAGATACGGGAGAAATGTGCAGAATATATAGTTCCGCACCTCAAAGACCAGGGAGAAGCTTGGGGAGAAGTGCAGAAGGCTATAAGTCAGTATGGATATTACAGGCAGGAAGAAGCACTGGAAAGTCTGACACCAATAGTCAGAGAGGCGGTAAGACGGCTTGGCTTCCGGGAGATATGTCTTGATGAGAACCAGGATGCTGTCCGAGCACATTTCTTCAAGATATATTCAAGCCTGATCGAGCGCAAGACGAACGATGCAAAGCTTCCTCCGAGTATTCTGGAAGCGAAAAATAAATATATTGCACAGCTTACCACACAAGAAAATGTGGCAATAGAACAACATCACCGGGAACAGATAGCAGAAGAACCAGAACGTGCGACACCAGAGTATATAGATATGCTAATGCGGGAACACGGATTCAAGAGGTGACAGCATGGAGCAGATAGAGAAAATACAGGGAACAGAGAAAGAGTTCATAAAAGTTTTTCAAGAGCTGTGCTACAGCCGGAGTTCATGGCAGGTGTGGGCCGATCTGATGGCGGCAATGGCTTGCACACTGGCGAATTCGGTTGATAAGACGGAACCGAGATACACTGCAAGAGAGAAAGAATATGCAGAGTGCATCAAACGCCTTGGCGGGGTAGAGAAGCCGGCCAAATGCTTTGCGATTGTAGTTGAAGCGTTGGAGCGGAATCCAAATCAGGACTTTCTTGGAAAACTATACATGAGCCTTGAACTGGGAAATCACTGGAAAGGGCAGTTTTTTACACCATACAATGTCTGCGAATGTATGGCTGGCATAACAATCAATGACAATGTACAGACATTGGAAAAACAGGAATGGATATCTGTCAATGATCCGGCATGTGGAGCAGGAGCAACTCTTGTAGCAGCGGCAAATATATTCCGCAGAAAAAAGATAAATTACCAGACACGGGTTTTGTTCACCGCCAATGACATAGACAGGGTAGTTGCTCAGATGTGTTATATACAGCTTTCGCTTCTTGGGTGCGCAGGCTGGGTGGCTGTTGCAAATACGATATCCAATCCGGTGTGCGGAGATCCACTGATGCCGGTTGAAAAGCCGGGACAGGAATTCTGGTACACACCGTTTTATTTCAGGGGAGAATGGAACTGTAGACGGCAGATTCAGATATTTAAAGAAATGTGCGGTTCATGGATAACTCCGATTGAAGAACGCAACCCTGGGAAGATTACTTTTTATTTTGATTTCGAGAAAGGAGATTACAAATGTCAGAACAGTTAAAGCAGGAACTTGAAGCTGATACTGACCGTTTAGAGGCGGAAACGGTTGCAGACAGTGAAACAATAGGGGAACAGGAAGAGAAACCGACAGAGGGCAAATTAGAGGCCCAGGAAGGCGATGAATCAAAGGAAGAGGATACAGTTCCAATGGGAAAAGCCTCTCTTGCTGATATTGTTTCCGGGATTCCAGCTCCGACAAAAGAAGAAGTTGAAGCGGCAGAAGCTGAAAACGCAAAGCCGGTAAAGCAGAAAGCCAGAGAAAAACTGGAAGCTGAAAAGAAAAGAGCAACCCAGAAGAACTTTGCGGATCCGGTCATTACTTACCTGATGAAAAGATGCGAAGAGGATCAGGGGCTTGCTGAGGATGTGATGCAGGAGGGAAAGACCTGGAGCAAGTGCTTTAACTATATTGTTGAACAGGCCAGGAAGCAGTCGAATGGTAGAAGTACAGCAGTTGAAGACCGGGTTGTGTATGAATGGGCCGAGGATTATTACCACAAGTATGAAAAACCGGAAACCGCCAAAAAGGAAAAAGACAAAAAGCCTGCGACAACAAAAAAGACAGAAGCACCAGCTAAAAAAGTCACAAAAATCAAGAAAGACACCCAGGAAACAAAGGATGATTCCAAGGCTTCTGAAAAGCCAGAGAAAAAAGATGCTGCTTCCAAGCAGCGGAAAACTGAAAAACCCAGTACAAAAAGCAGCGGCTTGAGCGGCCAGATGTCATTGTTTGATCTTCTGTAGGAGGCTGTCGCATGGAAAAGAGAAAATTAGCAAAGATTCCGAGTGAGGAAGCCTCTGACGAAATGGTTAGATTTTCAGACAGAGCGACAGGCACTCACATCATTACGACCAGAGAGATAGAAAAAGATCTTCTGATGCTGAACTTCTACCCGATAAAGGGCCTGAAAAAAGGAAAAAAGGAAGCTCAGATACGAACATTTTTCTCAAAGAACGATTACATAACTCAAGACCTGACCACTGAAAAGGTGAAATGGTTGACTGCAGCTTTTGACCGGATGGATTGTATTAGCCTGTATGAATATCATTGGGATAGAGAGACAGGAAACAGATATACCCCAAACATGTTCTTCTGGACGGATTCAGATATCGACAGAATGCGTAAATTCTTCAAGGAATGGAGTACAGAAAAAGATGATAAAGACTGGACAGCTGTGACACGTTTTCAGGACATGATCAAACAGCGGCGACTGGATGAAAAACATGCCAAGGAGACAAATCCTATTGATACAATCATGGGAACAGTCAAGGAAATTCCGGAAGACTTTAAGAAATGGGTATCGGAAAAAGCAATGTCATTCAGCAGATATCTGGTTTACTCAACAAGATCAAAGAATGAGGCTCTGGTGCATTGCACTCATTGTAATGGGGTGACACTGGTAGACAGAACGAAAATTCGGTTAAGAAATAACGAGAAGGGGATATGCCCCCTTTGCGGAAGTCCGGTCACCATTAAAGCCAGAGGCAGGATGCCGGCACACATATGTGACAGTAGGATTGTTTCATTTATTGAGCCAAGAGAAGAGGGGTTCCTGTGGCGGTATTTTACAGCATACAGAGAAATAAAGCTGGATGGGAAGATAAATGATGGATTATTTGAGATCGTAAGGACGTTTTACAAATTTGCACCAAACGGAACTCCATGCACCAACAGTTACGAATACAGGGACTATAAACAAACTGGTATTGTGCGGTGGTGCACAGATGAAGGGTACAGAGAAAGGTCATACTGCACCTTATATCCCGGAAACCTGCCGGAAGCATGGAAAGATACTCCGATGAAATACTCGGCGCTGGAAATTTTGGCGGAGAATAGACCGAGTGAACAGATACATTATGCAAAGGCAATCAACAGATACAGGGAGTTTCCACAGCTTGAATGGTTTATAAAAATGGGATTGTACAAACTGGCCGCGCATCTAATCAATGAGTATCACGATGGTGCCTTTGGATATGAAAGCCGGAATGGGGTCAGGGGACTTAGAAAAAATGGAAAAACAATATTTGGAATCCTTGGCCTTACAAAGGAGAACACACGAGTACTGCAGTCTATTGATGGAAATATCGACGAGCTGAGATTATTGCAGGAAGCACAAAGTTCTGGATACAACCTGAAAGCGGAAGAATTGGAACGGTTCTATAAACTCTTTGGATGCAATACAACGCTGATACGGAAAGAAAACAGACATTCAACGATTCATAAGATCTGCAGATATATCGAGCACGAAGGTTCCGATTATCGAGTAGGAGAGCGTGGAGGGTGTTGGAGATATTCTTATATGCAGCGCAAAGAAAGACCGGATATCAGGGAAGAACGTTTGCAGAATTGTGCCAAGGACTGGTTGGATTATCTGGCTTGGTGTAAAGAACTGAAATATGACCTCGCCAATATGTTCTTCTATTTCCCGAAGAATTTCAAAAAAGTTCATGACAGGACAGCTGCGGAATATCAGGCAGTACAAGATAAAAAGGCCGCAGAAAAGAAACGTCGGGAAGAAGAACGGATAAAGCGAGAGGCTGAGGTCATGAAAAAACTTCTGGAGGAAATGCTCAAAGAGAATGCCGGCATAGATAACGCTTTCCTGATAAAAGGAAAAGGATTGATATTGAGAGTGCCAAGAGATGCGCAGGAAATCAAGAATGAAGGAGCTGCCCTTCACCATTGTGTTGGAACTTACGTTGACCGAGTGGCCAAAGGGCAGACACACATCTTCTTTGTGCGCAGAGTGGAAGAACCTGATACACCATATTTCACAATGGAATATAACAATGGTCGCGTGATCCAGTGCAGGGGAAGCCACAACTGTGGGATGCCGGCATCGGTAAAAGCTTTCGTAGCTGCGTTTGAGAAGTTGATGAAAGAACGGGAAGAAAAGATGGAAAGGAAGTGCGGATAATGGCAAAACAGAGCATTAGAAGTATTCGAAAAGGAAGTGTTCAGTGGAATGAAGAAGACCGATTGCAGATGGTTTCCATGCTGGCAAAAGCAGGATATGCAGTCCAGATTGTCAGAAAAGAAGTTCCCGGAGGCGAAAACAGAAAATCAGCTCAGTACGAATACGTGATCGAGTATGGAGAGAAGGTGGAGTGATGAAATTCATAGCACGAAAACCAGTCGTAAGAACGGAAGTTTACCGGAAATACGGATTCACATATGTGCAGCATAAGCCTTGTTATTGTCCTAGATGCAATCATGTGTTGAATGCGGGGCCGAACTTTCAACCGAAATACTGTAGCGAGTGTGGGCAGAAGATTGACTTCTCAGGAGTGAAGTGGGAAGAAGAAAAAATCCTTGAACATGCAGGAAGGAGGCTGGCCAATGAATAAGAGCGGTATCGAATGGTGCGATCATACATGGAATCCAATTACCGGTTGTCGGCATGGCTGTTCTTACTGCTACGCTGATAAGATGTCGCTCCGTTTTTGCGGAAACATGAAAAGAAATATGGTCCAGACAGATCAATATCGAATGGAGGGAGATCTGTTCGTCCTGGATAAACCGTTCATGAATGAGGATGGAAAGCCTGTCATATATCCATTTGGGTTTGAACCGACATTACACATATACAGATATGACACACTGGACAAGCTGAAACAGGGGCAAAATATATTTGTTGGAGCAATGGCAGACATATTTGGAGAATGGATTCCTGACAGTTGGATAGAGGATGTCCTTTACGCTTGTGCAAAACATCCTCAGCACAATTACCTGTTTCTCACAAAGAATCCGAAAAGGTACACCCAGTACGGTGTATCTTCTGGGAAAGGGAATATGTGGTACGGAACAACTGTGACGAATAGTGAGGACATGGAACGGATATACCAGCTTCCAAACCTGTTAAACACTTTCGCCAGTATAGAGCCATTGCTCGAAGATATAGATGAAAACATTTCCGCACTGAAATATTTGAACTGGATAATCATCGGTGCCGAGACAGGACACAGGAAAGAGAAAGTGATTCCTGAATTCGAATGGATCAAGAGAATCGTTGTAGAAGCTGATTACAACGGGATACCGGTATTTATGAAAGACAGTCTGATTCCGATTGTTGGTGAGAAGAATATGCGCAGGGATTATCCGAAGGAGCTGCAGATTCGTAAAAGGAGCGAGAAAGTCAATAAAAAACTCAGCGGTAGTTGTATGTTGTGCGGAAAGACAGAAGATAAAAACAAGATGGTTACCTTGACAGCAAGAGCAGTCAGGGGAGGCAGGGCGGCATCGTTTGGCCATATGTGTCATTCCTGCTTTGCAAAATGGCTGACTAGTCACAATATACCGGTGCCGGACCTGGAAAATAAAAAGGAGATTGAAGATGGCAAAGAGAAGCTGTAGAAGAACAACTGATGAAAACCTTATTCATAAAAAAGCTGTGGAAATGAGAAAGAAGACAGATGAACAGCTTGTGCATTATGTGGAGGATCGTGTGGAAAAAGCACGAAGTGAAGGCTTTAATTGTGGAAAAGCCAGTGTTTCAAAAACCGGAGAGGGAGCAAAGGAGTTTATCGCATTCCTTCAGCTGAATAAGATTCCGGGAATTGGAGCAGTAACAATAAACAAACTTATAAAGGTAGCGGAAGAAAATGGATACTTATAAGCGTTCGATAAGAGGTCTGCAGAGCAGATCTAACGGGGAACATTTTGAGGGAATGATAATTGCGGCATCCAGATTCTATGAAGAAAGAGGAATTGCAGCAGTTGATAAAACTCCGGAAGCATTTAAGGTACTGAAGGCAATGGACAGGAACAGAGGGCAGTTCATCTGCTGTTTCACTAAACAGGCTCAGCCTGATTTCAAAGGAATTCTCATGGATTCAACCATGATCTTGTTCGATGCAAAGCATACGGACAAAGATAAGATTAGCAGGGACGTAGTAACTGCTGAACAGCAGGCGTGCTTTGAAAGGTATATGAAGCTTGGGGCAATGTGCTTTTTGGTTGTGTCTCTGGAATTTAAAGAATTCTACCGGGTTCCGTGGGTGGTATTTCGGGATATGAAGAAAATTTACGGACACAAGTACATGAACCGGGAAGAACTGGAACCTTACAGGATCAAATATTCAAACGGAGTGGTGAAGTACCTCGATGGTATTGTTCTCCGGGAAAGGAATGAAGATGAAAGTACAGAAGTATGAGATCGCCAGAGTTATTGACAAATTAAAAAGTATTGTGCAGAAGAACGATCAGTTTCCGGCTCTGGGAGGAATTCTGGTAAAGGACGGGTATTTAATCGCCTCCAACTCCGAGATTACAATGAAGGTCAAATTAGAGGCCTCAGAAGGCAGTTATTTTATTATTCCAATGAAAGCCTTTGACCTGATCAAAAATCTTCCGGATGGAGAAATCGACATTAGCGCAACCGACAAGAATGTAGTTATGATCAAGATAGGAGCAATTAAAAACAAATATCAGAGTTATCCTCCGGAAGAATTCAATTTTGATATTACAGAGGATCCGGAAGCGGATGGAGTGGAATTGAATGGTAAAAAGATCATGGAGGCTATAGGTCATGTTATTTATGCAGCAGCTGACGGCGGTGCGAATACACAGATGACCGGAATTTATTTCGAGGGTACAGACAGCGGAGTTTCCCTTGCCGCACTGGACGGGCATGTGGTTGCAGTAGATTCTGTTAAAGCAGAAGGTGCAAAGGACATGAAACTGATCGTGCCGAAGGCAACCGCCAAGAAGTTGATCTCCATGGGCGTGATCGATGATGTGACTCTTACATATACCAAAAACAGTGCGGTATTCAAATCTGATGAATACACCATCTACACCAGATTGATTACAGGAAATTATTTTCCGTATCAGAAGATGTTTACTGAGGGCGAAATCAATACATGCGCATCCCGCACGGCCTTGATCGGAGCAATGACCAGAGCAAAGATGTGTACAGAGGAAAAACAGCCGGCAGTATTCCAGATAGAAGACGATGTGCTGAATATCAGTATTCGGGATAAATTAGCAGACTATCAGGAGCAGGTACCGCTCCAGGAAACCGTATGCAAATCCATACGGTTGGGATTTGATTCCAAACTGGTTCTTGAAACGCTGAAAGCTTTTACCTGTGACAATATTGCACTGGGCTTCACCAGCCCAAGAACACCGATGATTGTGGAAGCAGAGGACAGCGACATGAAGGCCATGGTGCTTCCGGTAGCGATAAGGGAGGCTTAAATATGATTGAGATTATATCAGTAAAAGATATCAAAGACGCAACACCAGAGGAACTTGCAAATCTTCGCCGGAGGGGACTTCTTCCGGCAGAAGAAACCAGAAGAATATCTGGGAGGCCTCTCAGCCCGTATGAACGAACCAGAGCACAGGTGGCTGCTACTGGAAACAGATGGGCGATGGAAAACTTTATTGCCACGCATAACTGAAAGGAGCTATTTATGGGAATGTATCATAAAAACCACCTTGTTGGTCCTGGCTTCAAAAGACATGCAAAACGGCAGACTTCAAAAGGAATGAGAAGGGCGGCAAAGAAAAGTTGTTTAGAACATTTTGAGGATAGAGTTACATTGACAAGGAAAAGTCATAATTTGCATGGAATAGATTCGTGGAAGTTTAGCTGAGAGGTTTGGGTTCAGTAGAAAGGAACAGTATGAAGATATATAAGGCGGTTCATGAGAGAGAAAACAAATGCAAAGAGTTACACAAAGAGATGAATATGAACGTAGGCCCGACCAGACTGGTTAAGCCGGACTTTTATCTGTTGGTCGATGTGGATGACCTGCAGAAACAGGTGAATACCTTGGAAAATGAAGTTCATCACATGAAAAGAGCAGAAGCAAGGCGGAAATGGCGTTATGGAAGAAAAAATCATTAAGATTATGCAACTGCAGACGCCGGAATTACTTCTATGGTCCTACGCAACTTGGCAGATGGTATCGGGAAGAATAATCCAGGAGCAAAAGAACTTCGCATGTGGGCAGAAAACAACACCACAAAACCTGAATTGCAAGAAACAATTAAGGTTAAGAAACCCAATATGAGGTAGAAAATGACAAGAACTGAAACAACCAAATTCCTCGGAAAATTACTTACAGATACTCGCCTCGGAGGGGCTGGCTCACACTGGGCCAGCGAGGTTAGTATTGATCCATGGACACCGAAGGCAAGGCGGGTGGACTACATGGAATTTTCTCCGGCGAATCAATGCTCTGTGTCAGGAATAGAAAAAGGCATATTCACCTGCTATGAAATCAAGAGCTGCAAAGAGGATGTTTATAGCGGTAATGGTTTGAATTTCTTCGGGGAAAAGAATTACATTGTAACTACGATGGCGTGTTACAAAGACATTCTGCCAGATTTCCGGAGTGGCAGATTTGCTAATTACATGAGCGAAAAACACCCGGATTCATCAACTTATTACGGCATCATGGTTGCTATTCCGTTTTGGGGAGAAGTAACGGAAGAATTCAATGACCCTACACCATTAAGCGAGGACAGAAACTGGAAGTTGGAAATTGTATTGCCTTGCAGGCAGGGGATAAGAACGAAGTCTATGACAGAATTACTGTTCTGCATGCTGCGGAGTGGGCGTTGAGAGGAGAAATTAATCCATGGACACCCAACTGGAAAAGAGGTGATATTAGATGAATTGTGGTCGTTTCGAACCGATTTTTTGGGATGAATCAAAGTTACATCCTTGTGAAGTGTGTCATGGAACCGCGCATTTTGTAATTAAATCAGACGGTTATTTTGCAGTACAGTGTGAGAGCTGTGGATCCTTTTTTGGAGAAGCAGAAGTGCCGGACGATAAAACGATTGGCGAAAGAATAGAACATATCGCAAAAGTGTGGAATCGAGGATTCCTTTATGCTTTAGCAACGAATCTTAAGGAGAATTAAAGATGGCAATATTCCATAAAACATTGCAGTATCATGAAGATACAACAGAGAAAAGAGATATTTCACAGGAAGATATAGAATTTCTGAAGAAATTACAGCTTGAAATGAATACTCAGGATACCACCGGAACAGCGGATCCTCGCTTCTGGGTTATTAAAGGTAGCGAGAGAGTGGTCGACAATGAAGACCCAGATGAACTTGTCTTGCAAGTGGATGGAAGTACCGTTACGAGCGCAACGGAAGAAACAGTGAAGTATCTCAATGATAACATCTTGCCAGACTGCAATATCGATAGAGAAAACTGCAAAATTGAAACAGGGTATGCATGGGATTTCAAGCTGACGTACACGGAAGATGGAGAAGAAGAGTATGAGGATTTGTCAACGCAGGAAGTGAATGAATTTCTTGCCAACAATGGACATGATGATACCATGATAATTGGTATTTCGATCAGACCATTTATGTACCCAAACACGATGTTTCTTACAGAGAAAGAGGCCAGGGAACATCTTGAGAGAAATTATTATCATTATTCTCAAGATGCACATACATACTGCATGTGCGCTTGGAGATCTCCGGAAGTAGAAAAATTGTGGAAAATATTACGGGAAACAAAATGGGATTGCAAAGACAAAGAGCTTGAAAGCCATGAAGAAAAGTACATTCTGCATTATTGTATTTCTCTCATGCAGGAGTTGGTCGGATATTTCGAGGAATGGTACAGATGGGTACATGGAGAAAACGCAATAGAAGAGCTGAGTGAAGAAGAAAGGTTCTGCTATAACATATCATATTTCCATATCGTTCAGGAATTGTTCTTGTTCAGGACATATCATTCCGGAGGAACATCCACAATGGCAAAGTGTAAACAACTTGGAGTTGATAGCAGTGAAAATGTCGAATTCAAATTTGAAGAAGAGGAAGAAGGTGAATGAATGATAGAAGTATTATTTTATATTGCTGGAGCTGTAACAATAGTAGTACTTTTTACTTTGTGGTGCATAGTATCAATTGAAAGAGTGAGAAAAGAAAGAGAAATATCTGCATACGCTGTTCTTTGTGGGAGAATACAAGAACAGATCAACGAAACTAGGGATAGAATTTCCTCGGTAAAAATGCACTTGTATGTAACGGATCACAATCTGGATCAGGCGTTGCTTCAGTGGAAGTACGAGTATCTGATGAAACAGGAACAATGGCTTATCGAACTAATGTGTGGAAAAAGAGAAGAAAAGCAGGAGGAAAAGCAATGAAATGTAGTATTAGCACATATTATAAAATTTTAGATGCGGAGCTGTATGACTTTGATGATGGTTATATGCAGCTGAATATTGACATCAATGCAAAAAGCATCGATATCGAAGGCTATGTAAGCAAGCAGAAAAAGAGTGTTGCGGAGATGTGTAATGTGCCGGAAGAGAATGTGATTCCAATATCTCGGTTGGAGTATGAGGCGTACACGGACGAGTGAAGAAAGGAAATTCATATGTACAGCAAATGCCAGAAGTGTGGAAAGAAACTGACGGATCCGGAAAGCATCAAAAGGGGATATGGTCCGGAATGCTGGAATAGCCTAACTGCACATTATTACCGGAGCCCTGTTGACTGGGAAAACTACAGAGTACCTGGACAAATGACGATTGAAGACTTTCTAGGAGGTCTAAAAGATGGAGAAAAAGATATGTCCTGAATGCGGGAAAGAGTATAGTTCTCACCCGGCATTATCAAGAAAAGATAACAAAACAATGATATGTCCTAAATGCGGGATGATGGAAGCACTTGATACAGTGAGAGATTTCTACGCTCCGGGAATGACAGATCAGCAATGGAAGCAATATAAAGAGGAGTACATGCTTAAATATATAAAGGAGAATTGATATGGATAAAAGTTTATATAATGCAAGCGGATGTAAGGACAGAACAGCACATGATGCGATCTGTGCAGCGGATAGAACCCGAACATTAGTGTACAGGGCAAGCAGGACAAAAAAGGATGAGGAAGCAGAACTGTTTGTGAAGATGGTAAAAAGACTTGCAAAAGGATTTGGGTTCAAACTCTGTGACAGAATCAAATTCGAGGATCCGGAAACAGGAAAGAAATATTTGTGAGGTATGGCATGGATACAGAGAAAAAAGTACAATTCGTAGCACTGACAAAAGAGGAAATTGATGCAATGATTCAGCAGGCTGCTCTTGCCGGAGCACAGGTTGCGTCTGATGCAATGATAGTAGGGCAGAGAAAAAGCGAGAAGGAGAAGATTGATCGTCGTTTGCATAATACTGATTTACTCCTTAGAAATTACAGAACTTTAAAGGCGAGCTACGAAAATGCCGTCTACAAGTCCAAGGAAGGGGAGGTTACAGAGGTGCTGGAAGACATCATGACCATGAAAGATGATAAGGTCATAGTGGAGAGCATCAAAACTTCGGCCAAAAGAACCGCTATAATGGTACAGCATATTGACAAAATGCTTGATGTATACCGTATTTATTGTAGCAAATTATCGGAAAAAGATAAGAGACGCTATAAGATTATTAAAGCCCTTTACATATCAAAGACGCCAATGACGATTGCAGAAATTTCAAAAAAATTTTCGGTTAGTAAGGTGACAGTTTACGAAGATATCAAAATTGCGAAAGAACGCTTATCTTCGCTGTTTTTCGGAATTGATGGTCTGAAGTTTTTTTAATAAAATCAGAATAACGGAATCTGTTAACTTAACATTGACTTAATAACGAAAATGGTGTATGATATGCGAGTAAAATTTTAATCAAAAGCCATGAGCCACTGGGAAAAAACCAGTGGCTTTTTTAATGCAATCTTGGGAGGGAGGAAAGGATAGAAAGACGGGAATGCTCCTTTAAAATATTTTAGAGGAGATTACGCATGAATGGAGTAACAATATTATTTGTATATGCAGTTATCATGATCCTGGCAACAGTGATCCTGACAAAGAAAGAAAAAAATGTGGAACGCTTCTGTGTTGGAAGTCGTTCTGAAAACTGGCTGATGTCGGCTCTCAGCATTGCGGCAACGTGGATCTGGGCTCCGGCATTATTTGTATCAACTGAGAAAGCATATTCTACCGGCTGGGTTGGCCTGTTCTGGTTTCTAGTCCCAAATGCTCTCTGCCTTGTGATATTTATTCCTTTTGCAAAGAGAATCCGGAAGGAAATGCCGGAAGGAATGACACTGTCTGGTTACATGAAAGAAAAATATAAATCCGATGGAGTGAAAAGGGTTTACCTCTTTCAGCTGATCGGACTGTCTGTTCTGTCAACAGGAGTCCAGCTTCTTGCGGGAAGTCAGATTCTTAGTGCAGTAACAGGAATTTCGTTCAAAACCATGACAATACTGCTTGCATGTATAGCGATTTCCTATTCTCTGTTCTCCGGAATTAAAGCATCTATGCTTACAGATGCTATTCAAATGGTATTCATGCTTGTTGCATGTAGCCTATTTGTAATATTCGGAGTAAGAAATACAGGAACACAGGGCATTATACAGGGCCTGAGCGGTATATCAGGAGACTGCACAACGCTCTTCTCTGGAAAAGGAGTAGAGATTTTCTTAGCCTTTGGACTTCCGACAACGATCGGACTTTTATCCGGGCCGTTTGGAGATCAGAGCTTCTGGCAGAGGGCATTTGCAGTAAAAAAAGAGAAGCTGGGAAGAGCGTTTCTTCTTGGAGCAGTTCTTTTTGCGGTGGTTCCACTGTCAATGGGAATTCTTGGATTTATGGGAGCCGGTGCAGGATATCAGGCACAGAACCTTGGAATCATCAATTTTGAATTGATCCGCCACTTTTTCCCGTCCTGGGCAGTATTGCCGTTCCTTTTCATGATTGTTTCCGGTTTGCTGTCTACAGTGGATAGCAACCTGTGCGCAGTATCTTCACTTACGACAGATATTGCAGGAGGAAAAGACATCAGGAAGACCAGAGCTGCAATGGCAGTGCTTCTGATCACTGGCATTCTGATTGCAAATATCCCGGGAATTACAGTGACACATCTGTTTTTGTTCTATGGCACACTGAGGGCGTCAACATTACTTCCAACAGTCATGACACTGAAAGGGGTAAGACTGAATGCAAAAGGGATTATCACAGGTGTGGTTGCTGCACTGGCTGTAGGGCTTCCTGTATTCGCCTACGGCAGCGTTTTGAATAGTGGACCATATAAAACACTGGGAAGCTTGCTGACAGTCCTGTTGAGCGGACTTATCGCCTTGGCTGCTTCCGGAAAGGAGAGACACTATGCTCGGTAGAAAACAATCCGTTCGAAATAATGAAGACTGGAAGAATGCGCTTGATCACATTGAAGAGACGGTGTCAAAGAAAGAACTGGATTCCCTTGTGAAAAAGACAGTGAAAGACATCAAAGAGAAATGCAAGGGAAAAAAGGCAGCCTATGCATGGAGTGCGGGAAAAGACTCACTGGTACTTGGAGAGATATGCGAGAAAGCCGGTATTGATCAGAGCGTCCTTGTAAGGTGTAATCTGGAATATCCGGCATTTATTGCATGGATAGAGCAGAATAAACCTTCTGGCCTTGAGATTATCAATACCGGACAGGATATGGAATGGCTGAAAAAGCATCCGGATATGTTGTTCCCGGATAAAAGCAATAAGGCAGCACAGTGGTTCCATATCGTACAGCACAGGGGACAGGCACGATATTATAAAGAGCATCAGCTGGAAATACTCCTGCTCGGACGCAGAAAGGCAGACGGCAATTATGTTGGAAAAGATAATATCTACACTAATTCAGCCGGAATCACCAGATACAGCCCTCTTGCAGAGTGGAGGCACGAAGATATCCTTGCATACATTCACTATTATGATGTGAAGCTACCACCTATATATGACTGGGAGAAAGGATATTTATGCGGTACACATCCATGGCCTGCCAGACAGTACATGGAGACAGAACAGCAGGGTTGGAAAGAAGTTTACGACATTGATAAGACCATAGTTGAAAATGCGGCACAGCATTTCGATGGAGCCAGAGAATTTTTAAAAGCTATCAAATAGCCGGTTGCAGCCGGAAGCCATTGCCCTTCAGAAATGGAGGACAAAATGAACGTTACTACAAAAAGGCTGGGTGCCCTTAAACATCCCAAGAAAAACGTTAGAATACATTCCGAACAGCAGATCAGAGAGCTGAAACGCTCCCTTGAAAAGTTTGGACAGACCAGAGCAATTGTTGTGGATGAAGACGATACGATCTTGATCGGCAACGGCTTATACGAAGCTATGGTAAGTCTTGGATATCAGGAAGCAACCGTATATGTAAAGACAGGGCTTTCAGAGAATGACAAGAAGAAACTTATGATAGCAGATAATAAGACCTATGCTCTTGGAATTGACAATCTGGAAACCCTGAATGAGTTCCTTGAAGAACTGCAGGGGGATCTGGATATCCCTGGATATGATGAAGAAATTTTACAGCAGATGGTCGCTGATGCGGACGAAGTAACTGACAAGCTCTCGGAGTATGGCACATTGGATGAATCTGAGATTCAGAAGATGAAAGAGGCAAATGAAAAGAGAGAACAGAAAGCAGTATCAGAAGAAACGCCGGACAATAATTCAGAGAACAGTTCGGGAAAGCCGAACACTTCGGATAATCCGACAGCAGGAGGACAGAGTACCACTGAAGCAGAACCGGAAATAACAGAAACCCGGAAGTTTGTTATCTGCCCGAACTGCGGTGAAAAGATATGGCTGTAAAACGATGTGAAGCCAATATCAATGTTGTAAAAGCTGCAGAGATCCGGATAAAAAATGTATTCGGAAATGGTCTGCCAGTGTTCTTTTCCTTCAGTGGTGGAAAGGACAGTTTATGTGTGGCACAGTTGATGGTAAATCTAGCCAACCGGGGCGAGATCGATATGAAGCAGCTTACAGTGCAGTTCATAGATGAAGAGGCAATATTTCCTTGCATGGAAGATATGACAAAGAAATGGCGGCGTATCTTTATGATGATGGGAGCAAAGTTTGAATGGTATTGCGTGGAGGTAAAGCATTTTAACTGCTTCAATGAACTGTCAAATGACGAAACATTTATATGCTGGGATTCTACGAAGCAAGATGTCTGGGTAAGACAGCCACCTTCATTCGCAATAAGGAACCATAAACTGTTACGCCCAAGGATTGATGCTTATCAGGATTTTCTGCCAAGAACAACCGTGTCAGGCATTACAATGGTTGGAATCCGAACTGCAGAGTCGGTGCAGAGGCTTCAGAATATTGCATCAATGACAAAAGCAGGGAACAAAATGACTGCGAAAAAGCAGGTATTTCCGATCTATGACTGGACAGATAATGATGTATGGCTGTTTCTTCTGAGAAACCATGTCGATATCCCGGAGATATATCTGTTTCTCTGGCAGTCTGGATCAAGCAAGAGACAGATGAGAGTATCTCAGTTCTTTTCTGTTGATACGGCCAGAAGCCTCGTGAAGATGAATGAATATTATCCGGACCTCATGGAGAGAATCATTCGGAGAGAACCAAATGCCTATCTTGCAGCCCTGTACTGGGACAGCGAGATGTTCGGCCGCAGCTCCAGAAAAAGGAAAGAAGCCGAAAAAGGGCAGGAACAGAAAGATTATCGGCAGGAGCTGATCTATTTATTTAACCACATGGACGTATTCTTTGATACTCCGCATAAAAGGCATGTGGCAGAACGATACCGTAACTTCTTTATGTCGGTATCAGCCATAGCAACCGATGCAGATTATAAGCATATATACGAAGGTCTGATATCCGGTGATCCCAAAATGAGGGCATTCCGGGCATTGTACCAGAGAATATATGGACGTTACATCAGTGATGCGAAGAAAGGAGAACGACATGGATAATAAATTATCAGCACCATTATCTACCCTGCAATGGGTAAACAGGGATTCATTAAAGCCGAATGACTACAACCCGAACAAAGTTTCGAAAGAGAATCTGAAACTGCTCATACAATCTATCCTCACAAATGGGTGGACGCTTCCTATCGTTGTTCGTCCCGACATGACCATTATTGACGGATTCCACAGATGGACGGTTGCAGGAATGGAACCATTACGTTCTAAGCTTGACGGGAAAGTACCTGTGGTTGTTGTGAAGCACGAGGAGCATTCAGAGGATATTTACGGTACTGTCACACATAACAGGGCAAGAGGTACACATTTGCTCGAACCGATGAAGAAAATCATTAAAGAACTTATGGATGATGGCAAAACCGTAGAAGAAATAAGCAAACAGCTTGGAATGAGGCCGGAAGAGATCTTCCGATTGTCAGATTTTTCAAAAGAAGACTTCTTGAAGATGATGACAAAAGGGGTGACGGGCTATTCAAAAGCTGAATTTATTACAAAAATTTAATATTGTTCTACGACATATAGAACAGAAAGCAGGGAGAGGGAGTGCAACCTCTCCCTTTTGCATATGCCGAAATAAGATGATGGAGGGGAGGGGTGTCCATTGGCAAGGGCAAGAAGTCCCAACAGCATTGAAGCTGAGGAAATGTATAAGAACGGGATGAAACTTGTTGACATTGCCAAGAAGTTGGACGTCCCGGCCAGCACAGTTCGGCGGTGGAAATCAACACAGAATTGGGACGGAAAGACAAAAGGAAAGAAAAACGAACGTTCGCAAAAGAAAAAAGCGAACGCTCGCCATAAAGGTGGACAGCCTGGAAACAGAAATGCAGTTGGAAATAAGGGAGGTCCATTGAAACCGGGAGATAAGATTGCGGAGAAACACGGAGCATATTCCTCTGTATATTGGGACGTCCTTGATGAAGCTGAAAAAGACATGATCGAAGATATCCCGATGGACGAAGAAATGCTCCTGATCGAACAGATTCAGCTCTTTGCCGTGAGGGAAAGAAGGATCATGATTGCAATCAATAAATACCGGAGCATGAAAGGTGAAGTATCCCTGTATGGATTCAACCGAAGCGAAAGCAAAAGGACATTTAAAACAGAAGAGGATAAGCAACTCTATGAAGAACGCATAGAGAAGAAAATATCTGCTGAAGAACGTCTGCCGGGAGATATGTACAATATGCAAACCACGATGGAGAACAAGGACAATATGATCGCTAGGCTTGAAAAAGAGCTGTCAACTGTACAGTCAAAGAAGACCAAGGCTATTGAAGCACTTGCGAAGCTGAGGCTTGAGAAGCAGAAGATCGCCGGAGAAAGCAGCGGAAATGATGCCGTACTACTGTGGGCAGAAAAAATAAAAGAAAAGCGGAAGGAAAATAGTAATGTTTGACATGGAAATGCTGTCCGAGTTCCTTGATACATCAATACCTATATGGCGTGAAAATCCAGTGCAGTTTTTTGAAGAGGTATTAAACTTTGAGCCGGATGATTGGCAGATAGAAGTCGCCTCGGATGTGAAAAAAAACAATAGAGTTGCAGTAAAATCTGGACAAGGTGTTGGGAAGACCGCATTCGAAGCTGCTGTATTTTTGTGGTTCCTGTCGTGCTTTTATGATGCAAGAGTTGTGTGCACAGCTCCGACAAAACAGCAGCTTCATGATGTTCTTTGGAGCGAGGTTGCAAAATGGATGAATGATTCTCCACTGTTGCAAATGCTTTTGAAGTGGACCAAAACGTATGTTTATGTGAAGGGTTATGAAAAACGATGGTTTGCTGTAGCAAGGACTGCAACGAAACCGGAAAACATGCAAGGGTTTCATGAGGATAACATGCTTTTTATTGTTGATGAAGCTTCCGGTGTTGCGGATCCAATCATGGAGGCTATCCTGGGTACACTTTCTGGAGAAAATAATAAACTTTTAATGTGCGGAAACCCAACCCGTACAAGCGGAACATTTTATGATGCCTTTACAGTTGACCGAAATATTTATGCACTGCATACCGTATCTTCAAGAGATAGTAAGCGTACAAATAAAGAAAATATAGCTTCTCTTGATAGAAAATATGGCAGTAGTAGCAATGTTGTCCGAGTCCGCGTTGATGGGTTATTTCCAGAGCAGGAAGATGATGTGTTTATTCCTATATCCTGGTTGGAAAATTCTGTATCTACAGAAATGGAAAAGGAAACGGCACTTGCTTTCGGAGTATATGTTTCTGAAAGCGGTGAGAAAATCCGAGATGTGAGCGGTGTGCTGACGATAGACATTGGGTGCGACGTTGCCCGATTCGGAGATGATAGAACCTGTATCACATTCAAGGTCAATGAAGTGGTGCAGATCTACAAGAAGTACAATGGCAAAAATACTGTCTGGACAACTGGAACCATCTGCCAGCTTTACAACGAGTTGAAAAAGATATTCTGCTTTTCTGGCGTTATTCCAGTAAAGGTAGACGATGGTGGTGTTGGTGGCGGTGTTACAGATCAGCTCAAAGCGGCGAAGAAAGCAAACCCGGAAGTATATGGGGATATGGACGTTGTGCCTGTGAATTTTGGACAGAGGATCAAGCACAAAAGATTCTACGACAGCACCACATATATGATGGGAGTTGTCAGGGATATGATACAGCCGTTTGATGAAGAGGGAAAACCTCGGAAACCACAGTTAATTCTTCCAAATGACAACGATATGGTGGGGCAGTTGTCCTGTCGTAAATACGATTTTGTAGAAACCCGACAAAAGGTGGAATCGAAAGCGGAAATGAAAAAGAGGGGGCTAAGCTCCCCAGATGAAGCTGATAGCGTACTGCTTGCAGTATTGCCGGTCAAATCAAAGAAGAGAGGTGAGAAGAAATGAGTGATTCAGCAAAAATAGTAAAGCCCCGTCCAGTCCATATGAGGGTTATCAAAGAAATGCAACCAGTACAGAAAGCAGAAACTTCCACACAGATTGAAATGCAGGAAGCCTTTAATGGCAGCGAGTGGATTCAGCATCCTATGGATCTGCATGTGCTGGAACGCTATGTGTCTGAAAGCTCCATCCTGCCTCAGTGTATTCATGCATACCGCAACAACATTCCGGGATTCGGCATCGGAGTCCGCTATGTCGAAGATACTGAGGAAACACCGGAGATGGAAGCCGAGTTCAACAGTGCAAAAGAGATCATAGAGCTGCTTACCATTGAGCAGGATACAAAGGAGATTTTCGAGGACATTATCGAAGCACGGGAAACCTACGGCATAGCTTATGTTGAAGTTATTCGCAATCTTGCAAATGAAGTGGTACAGATAGAGTTTATCCGTAACACTCCAAGCATAATGAAGACCGAACCGCTGGAACCATATGTGCCATTTACCTATTACCATCATGGAACCAGCCTTGTAAGACAGCGGAAGTTCCGTAAATACCGACAGGACATTGGCGGGAAGACGGTGTATTACAAAGAATTTGGCGATCCGAGAATCATGGACAGGCGCAATGGTGAATATCTGGAAGCTGGCGAAACTCTGGATCGTAAATGGCAGGCCAATGAAATACTTGAGTTTGCCATTGGAACCAAACCATACGGCGAAATTCGGTGGATAGGACAGCTTTTAGGAGTAGACGGCAGCCGGAGAGCGGAGAGCCTGAACAATAATTATTTCATCAACGGACGACACACGCCGCTGCTGATTATGATTAAGGGCGGCACTCTGACAGAGGACAGCTACACAAAGCTTCAAGAGTATATGAACGGAATTAAGGGCGAGCAGGGGCAGCACGCCTTTATTGTTCTGGAAGCGGAAAATGCAGAGCAGCGCACCGATTTTGACACCAGCGACAAGCCGGAAATTGAAATCAAGGACATTGCCAGTATTCTCCAAAAAGACGAGCTGTTTCAGGAATACTTGGAGAATAACAGGAAGAGAGTGCAGTCGGCGTTCTTACTGCCAGATCTGTATGTGGGTTACACCACAGACTTCAATCGTGCTACAGCGCAGACAGCGAAAGAGGTCACTGAAGAGCAGGTCTTCCAGCCAGAGCGAATATCTCTGGCATGGGTGATAAACAATAAGCTGCTGAATGGCTACCAGTTCAAACATGTGGAGGCATACTTCCTTGCACCCAATATCACGAACCCAGATGATCTGTACAAGATTCTTACAGTAAGCAACAATGCAGGCGGACTGACTCCGAATAAGGCAAAAGATGTTGTTTATCGTATGCTGGGCGAAACCTCAGAGGATTACGAAGAGGAATGGGGCGACATTCCATTGAAGATATACGCTGAGCGGAACTCTTCCGTTGCTGATGTGAACGGTATCGCGGCGCAGCTTACGCAGCAGATTCAGAAAGCTCAGAGCAATAATGCACCGGATGAAGTGGTTTCCGTAATGAAATCCGTCCAGAAGCTGTTGAAAGAGATCAAAGAGCAGGAGGGTAAGCAATGAAAATCAGTATCAAAACCAGCGATAAGAAAAACAAATATATGACTCACATCGTTGTAAATGGCATTGACATTGGAATGTATGCCAGTGGCTATCAGCTCAAGCAGGAACCCGGGGAGATACCGGTTCTCAGTGTGGACATTCCTGTGACAGATATGGATATTGACTTGCCGGAAGGCTGCGTGATCGTAAGACAGGAGGCTGAGAAACATGAAACTGAATGTGACACCTCTGTTGGAAGCGATTGAGCAGTACATAGCCAAAGCGGACAATGACCTTGAAGACCAGCTCAATGAAGAGGGGTATGTGGAGGCTGGCGTTGCGGTCAGCCATATGGGAGCCATCGAGGACGGCGTTACGGCAGCAGTGGAGAATAATGTGGACGAAGTGCTGGCAAGATTGCAGAGCGCTTCTGGGGTAGATGATTTCATTGAAAACGTCTGGCCCGAAATCAGCAACTCAGATGAAATGGAAAAGGCTCTGTATGATTTGTTCTATCAGCAATTTGACGAGCTGCTTCGCAGGTTTACGAAGCAGTGGATTATATCCGCAGACGCGGAACTGGGGGAAGTTGTTGATGATAGGATAACAAGACCGGCAGAGGCATTTATCAAAGGGTGGAGTCAGCAGCTTGCCGATATTATGCACCTGAACACGAAAGACGGCATTGAGAAAATCTTGCTGGACGCACAGGAACAGAACCAGACCATTGATGAAGTGGCACAGGCCATTGCGGACAGTGGTATCCGGGAGTGCGGTTATCGCAGCCGCAGAGTTGCAGTAACGGAAGTTCTCCGAGTGGAAGAGTATGCACATCAGGAAGCCCGGATACAGAACCCTTCCTGCTATAAAAAAGAATGGGTGCATACTGGCGCAGCACACCCGAGGGAAAATCATGTTGCCATAAACGGACAGCAGGTATTCAAGAGGGAGCCGTTTACACTCACGGGCAGGAACGGCGGCACATATTATCCTATGTGTCCGCGAGATACGTCACTTCCTGCGGAAGAGAGCATTAACTGCCATTGCACCACAAAGGACATTGTGGATCAGGAAATCCTTGGAATGTCACTGGAAGACCGCGTGGCGTTGCGTGAGAAATATATGAATGAGGTAAATGCGGAGTATGACGCATGGGAGCAGAAATTCAATGAGGAACATGGAATTGAGGAATTGAGAGATGATCCGAGTATCACTTGGGATATTTACAATTCCTACTACGAAGCCTGTAGAAATGGAGAAATTTAATGAAAAAGTCTGATATGCAGCATGGGACAAGAGCGCCTTGCTGCTTTTTTGTACCATGAATTACTGAAAATCTAAAGAAAGGAGTACGGCAATGCGAAACAAAGTAGCAAAAGCCATTGCCATGAGCGACGTTAAAGCTATTTTTGTGTCTCTTGTGGATAAGGCGGCGAACCAGCGGCAGTTCCTGATTACCAAAGCAGAGGACGGCAGAGCAATTTTCCAGACATACGGACGCATTCTGAAAGCAGACAGCGAAGCCCACTACGTTACCGGTATCGTGTATGAGCCTATGGTTGAGGACACACAGGGAAACTACATGACTGCGGAAGAAATCGAAAAGGCGCAGCGTTGGTTTGCGAAGAATGCCAACAATGTTGATCTTCAGCACAACTTCGAGAAGATGGAAAGTGCTTCTGTGGTCGAGAACTGGATTGCAAAATGTGACTGCCAGATTAACGGACAGGACGTAAAGGAAGGCACATGGCTTATGACCGTTGAGGTCACGGATCCCGGCATTTTTGATGCCATTGAAAAGGGTGAAATTACCGGGTTTAGCATGGGCGGCAGCGGTGTTTATGCAACGGAAGATGATGATATTTCTGGCGAAGGGAATTCTGTTCAGAAATCCGGGCTGAATATCTTCCAGAAGATGGCAAAGGCATTTACCACACCGAAGCCGGTGAAAAAGGGAGCTGTCATGGATACCTACAAGAGAACTAGTATTCACGATAATTTCTGGAATGCCTATTATGCACTGTCTGATTATCTGCTGGATTCTTACAATCCCGAAACCGGGAAATGGGAAATTCAGCACGATGAAGAAGTGATCCGTGCGGCACTGGAAGATTTCAACCAGATTGTCACACAGCTTCTTACCGGAGATCAGCCGGTTGTGAAAGCCCTGAATGCCGCAACTGTCGAAAAGGCAGCAGGCACAGGCAATGAAAATTTGAATGTTCTGAAAAGTATCTATCAGAATCTCGGAACATTCATTGAGAAATCAGAAGAACAGGAGGAAATGGAAGTGGAGATTACCAAAGCCGAATTAGAGACTATCGTAGCTGGCGCAGTTCAGAAAGCTATGGGAGCGAGCCAGAACGCTGCAAATCCGCCTCAGAACGCAGAGGGTGCAGCAATTACCACTAATGACGTTCAGAAAGATGCTGGCGGTTGTGAGGGCACAGAGGAACCTATTACAGCGGAAGCCATTGAGAAAATGGTAAATGCGGCAATCCAGAAAGCGGTAAATCCGCCGGAAGAGCCTATGACAATGGCAAAAGCACAGGAGTTTATTGAAGCTGCTGTAGCAAAAGCGCTGGACCCAATCATTAAGAGTGCAGGGCTTCCGAGTAATTTGAACAATGCTGACTGCTCCGTTCAGAAAAGTGCGCCGGAGAGCCACTTTATGGACGGAGTTTTCTTTTAATCAATAAATAAGGAGGAATAGATTATGCCGACAAATAGAGAACTTTTTATGAGAGCTGCCGGTACTGCGATTAACACAGGTTCGCTGACCGGTGGCGGACTCTTACAGCCGTATCAGGCAAGACAGTTCATTCAGCAGACTTTCGAGGCCACAAACCTTGCGCCGCTGGTAAGACATGAAATGCGTGTGGAGCGCAGAGGCGAGATTGATAAAATCGGTATCGCTCCAAGACTGCTGAGAGAGAAGAAAGAGAACACTGACGATGGATACAGAGCTTCCGTTGCAACCAGCCAGATCAGCTTCTCCACCACACCTGTTAGACTTCCGTGGGAAGTAACAGAGGAAACACTTCGCCAGAACATCGAAGGGGAGAACATGAATAAGGTAATCACAGACCTTATGACTTCGCAGCTCGGTGTTGACCTTGAGGATCTGTATCTGAATGGTGACGAAAATGCGGGCAAGGCAAAAGCATTTAGCCAGTCAGATACTTACTCTGCCGGCGACATTGTAACTTACAACAAAAAGCTCTATAAATTCGATGTGGCACACTCTGCCGGGGCATGGACTGGTGCGGACACTACACTGATCGGAGAAGAGGGAGATGCAGATTTCCTGAAAGTCAATGATGGCTGGATTAAACAGATCAAAGAAGGAGGACATATTCTTGACAAGTCTACAGAGGACGAAATGAGCTTGGATATGTTCTACCAGATGGTTGCGTCCATCCCGAACAAGTATAATAACGGAAAGCTCCGTTGGCTTATGTCACCGAGAAGAGCGCAGCAGTGGGAACTGTTCCTGCTGAATCTGGTTGCACATCATGGCGGCGCAGTGCCGGATAACATGTACACAGCACCGGTAAAAATCCCGACTGTTGAATGCCCGAGCATGAGCGACGATATGATTCTTCTTACAGATCCGAAGAATCTGATTGTAGTAAACAGCTATACCGTAAAGATCCGCAGCACCAACACTGATAAGGAATCTATCATGATGGACAAGCGTTTCTATGTGGCGCACCTGGATTACGATCCGATTATTGAGGAAAAGGATGCAACAGGTATCTTACTTCTGAAACGGTAAGTAGGAGGAAACTGCTATGGTAAAAATCGGATTGATTCACGGTATGTCCTACAGAGACAATCGAATATTTGCAACAAAAGAAACGCCGGAAGTTGTCGTAGATGATATGGACGTTGCCAAACACTACGAAAACACCGGCTTTTTTAAAATCCTTGGTGAAGCCGGAACTGACACTGCGACACTGAGCGCAGCCTTGGAAAATGAATTTCCAGCAGATCTGTTTACCCCACCGGAAGACAAGGAACCGGAGTCTGTAGCGGAAGCCGGAACTGACACTGAGGAAGATGATGTTCTGACGAAGGAATTAAATTCCAAAACCGTTGCAGAGCTGAAAGAATATGCCAGTGCCAGAGGTATTGATACCACAGGATTAAGCAAGAAAGCTGATCTTGTGCAGCATATTTTTTCCGAGCAGAAGAAAGCTGATGAAGCAAGAGCGCTGCTTCGAGGTGAGTAATGGCCGCCCGCCCTTGGGTTACTCCTGAGGAAGTTATTCAGTATACAAGTCATGAGGACGTATTAAAAAGACCGGTTGAGAAGCTGGCCTTTGATATATCCCGGGCAGAGTTAAAGGTAATTGCCAAAACGAATAATTCTTTCGGAGAAGAATACCCGGAAATACCAGAGCCGGTAAAGATGGCGGTGATCCTACTTGCAGAAGCATATGCCAAAAATTCGATTGAAGCCACGAAGAAGCAGATAAGGAGTGAGACTTTCGATGATTATTCCTATTCTGTGGAATCTGGAACGGTGGATATTGAGGGATTGGATATAGATGATCTGCTGGCAGAATATGTCCTTGCGAAAGGGCGCGGAAAGACAGTAATGCGGATGAGAGCTTTATGAGAGGAGGGGTTCTGTGTTTGAAGAATTTATGAATCACAGGTGCAATATTTACCATCTGGAAGATGGCACTGTGGACGTTGGATACGGAATCAAAGAAAGAACCGTCAAAAAGACTGGAAGCACAGCGGCAATTATAGAGCAGCCATGCCATTTCCATACAAAGGTCGGAGATACGGTTCGCATAGTTCAAAATGAACCCTTCAGCTCTGCTGACGGAGAAATTAAGTTATCCCTGCCAGCAGGCGTAGACATTCGCAAAAATGATACGGTGGAGGACTGTGACAACGGATTGAAATATCGTGCCGGAATCCCCCGTGCGGTGCATGGAAACCACCACATTATCGTGGAGCTGTACCGGGAAGGAGGAATTAAAGTGGCATTATGATTGATGTTAGCGAGCTGGAAGCATTTGCCAGAAAGTGTGAAGCAATGCAGGCAGATTTGAAACCGTATGCAGGAAAAACGCTGGAAGAGATCGGCGAAGAATTTCTTGATATTGTGCAGGCACAGATACAGGGCGCTCACAATGTTGATAAGGGTACACTGTTGGGGTCATTTACGAAAGGCGGAGCTGGTAATATTTTCCAGTTGGATATGGGAGCATTGACGTTGACGATAGGAACCGATGTCTATTACGCAAAATGGGTGAACAAAGGTCATGGACAGCAACCGGGCCGGTTTATCCCGGGCGTATGGGAAGGTTCACATTTCAGATATATTCCCGGTGCAAAGACCGGAATGGTACTGAAAGCGTCGGCGGTTCGAGGCTCCCATTTCTTTGATAAATCTGTAGAAGTGCTTGAGCGAATGTTCCCAGAAATGGCGAAGTCGGCGTTCGAGCAATTTTTCAACCGATATTTTTCATAAGAGGTGAGCAATGGAATCAGGAATCACAATAGAGCTTGAACAGAGCTTTGCTTCTGTAGTCCGGTATATCCAGAACAAAGCGGATAACAACGCCGCGCTGTATTTTGATGATCTGCCGGAAGCCTTTGCTGTTCCATCTTTGTATTTTCCGGTTCCGAGAACAGATACCAGAAAGGTAACGTTCAGCACATACCTTACGACATTGTATCTTGATACATGGTTCATGGAAGCCACAGACTGGCAGGCGTATGCTGATGCAGCTACGGTGCGTGACAGCCTGATGATGGATGAATGCAAGGTAAATCTGATGAAAAAGGACGGTACATTGGACGATAAATATATTCATCTTACGGATCCGTCCACATCATCAGTTGATACAGGAATAGTAAAAATGACCTGCGCCATAAAACATTACTATTCTTTGAACCGGGAAACCGGCGGCACAGTAAATAAAATCAATATATCCGGACTTTTCGGAACAGACGCAACGTATCAGGCATGGTACAAGGCAACTGAAGAGCTACGGAAAGAACAGGAGGTACAACACAAATGTCTACAAGACGTATTGAACAGGCTGTAGTGGAGCCTGCGGAAACTGTGAAGCAGGAAACTAAATTCAGAGTGGACAAGTTGCGTGCAAAGTGTATGCAGCTTTTTCATGTAACAAGCAGCACCTTTGATGGTGCTATGTATGGTTGCACAGCAACCGAAATGACCATTAGTGAAGCACAGGCCAGAATCGACAAATGGCTTGGAAAGGAGTGATAAAACATGGCAGGAGGTACTTTTAATTTATCCTCACCGAAGGTAAGACCGGGTGTTTATGCCAATACCAAGAACGGCAAGCAGCCAACAACGGCTACAGTGCCGTCCGGCATTGCTATCATTCCACTGATCGGATACGACTGGGGACCGAGAGGGGAAATGATTCATCTGACAAATGAATCACCGGATGCCGCGAAGACAAAATTCGGACGTTCTATTTACGACGACAACGGATTTATGCTGATGCTTCAGCTCATGTTCCTGAATGTTACTGAGGTATATACATATATCGCAGGCGGCGGAGAAAAGGCAAAAGGAACTATTACCTTAAAAAGCGGTACCGGCAATGTAACCGCAAAATATCCGGGGTCACTTGGAAATAAACTAAAAATTGTTTCTGTAGCAAACCCGGAGGGAGGCTTCGATGTGTCCGTTGTTCTTGACGGATCCGAAGTTGAACTGATTGAGGGAGCAAAAAAGGTTGCGGATCTGAAATCCGACTATGTGGATTTCTCTGGAGACGGCGAGCTGGTTGCCTTTGCATCCGCTTCATTGAACGGAGGAACTGAGGAGGCATCTAAAACGAATGCTTCTGTAGCAATGTTCCTCGATATGGCAGAGAAGATCAAGTTCAACTATATGGCATTGCCGACCAGCGACGCGTCTCTGATCACTGCTGCTGTGACGAAGATTAAATATATTCGTAATTCAATCGGCTGGAAATGCGGTCTTGTTGTTGCAAACTCTGCATCGGATTATGAGAATATTTACAATCTGACAAACAGCTTTGAGTATGCCGGCGTGAAGCTGACCACAGAGCAGGCTACAGCATGGCTGGCAGGTGCAGCGACAGCAGCAGGCTACACAACTTCTCTTACATACACTACAGTTACCGGGGCCACTGGAATTGTGGGACAGAAAACAAACGAGGAATCCATTCAGGCTATCAATAACGGAGAAACATTCTTCACTGTCAGCGAATCCGGTAACGTTATTCTGGAATATGATGTGAACTCTAAGGTCACATTCACACAGGATGATCCGACCGACATTCTGAAAGGTCGCCCTTGTAGAGTATATGACAGTTTTGCAAACGAACTGCTTCTTACATTTGTGCCGGGTAGATTCAGCAACGATCCTACCGGCTGGACTGTCATGGAAGGGCTGGGACGAGCAATTTTAAAAGATTTCCTGAAAGATGGAGCAATTCAGAATGTAGACGAAGAAAACGATTTTGTCGTGGACAGAGGAGCTTCTGTTGGTGATAGCGCATATATTACCTGTGGCATTCAGCCGGTGGATTCTACTGAGAAGTATTATTTTACAACCATTGCCCGGTAAAGAAAGGAGATTATTATGGCAGGACGTGTAAATAAAAGTCCTCTCTGTGCAAGAGAGGGAAAGATTTATATTGACGGTGCTCTTGTGGCTGATTCCTGCAAGTTTCAGTTATACGTTACCCCAAAAGTGTGGGAAGGTAAGACGCTGAGCGAAAAAGGAACGAACCGTCGCTGGATCGGGTATGACATCACAGGTACTCTGGAACAGTGGAAAACAACAAATCTGTGGAAGAAAAAAGTGCTTGATTATATCAAGACCGGCAAGACACCGGAGTTTAAAATTCAGGGAATCTGCGAGGATAAGTATTCCGACTATTACGACAAAAACAAAGGTGATTCCGTTACTGCGATTGGCTGCGTAATTACAGGCAAGATCGCTCTTATGGATCTGGACACCGATGGAGATGTTGTAAAAGATTCTATTGAATTTGGCGCAAAAGATCTTGCGTAATATAAGGGCATGAAGCAAAGGGAGGGCAGTGGCTCTCCCTTAAATTTTTGGAAAATCAATCATATGGAGGACAACAGATATGGATATGAATTTAAAAGCATTTATGAAAGCAGAGTTAAAAGAGAGAGGAACTGTGGAGTTTCCGGGCGTGCCTACATTCACTGACGAAAAAGGGAATCCGGTACCTCTCATCATTAAACAGCTCTCTATGAAAGAGATCAAAGAGATCCGAAACCTGTATAAAACCACAGAAGTTTTCAGAGACAAAAAGAATGGCAACAGACCGGTTATTGAGAATGGACAGGTTGTTGTTCGCAAGGATTATGACGCTGAGAGAGCAGGCCTGCATATTATGGTTGACGCATTTGTTCAGCCGAAACTTGATGATCCTGAACTTATGGAGTTTTATAAGGTTAATGACCGTCTGGATATGCCGGAAACGCTTTTTGCAGATAGAGATGATTTCCGCTATGCGAACAAGTGTGTTATGGAAGCGTGCGGTCTTGCAGCGAAACAGGACGAGGAAGAGACTGTTAAAAACTTAAAAAACTAATGTCTGGTGCGGTACAGACACCAGACGGCACAGACTGGCAGTATGCTCATATCCTTTGGCAAAAGAGAGGGTTACGCATGGAAGAATTTGCCGAAATGCCAAGAAATGTGCAACTGGCCTATATCGCATCAGAAAGACTTGCTAATGATTATCCTATCGAATCCTCCGACAGATTGGCAAAGGTCTATATAAAGACAACTTAGTGGAGGTATTGTATGAGTGATGTTTCTGTTAGGCTTACATTACAAGAAGATGTAAGCTCAAAACTTTCCCGCGTTTCCTCCGCAGCAAGGACATCTGTAACACAATTACAGCAGGCGGGACAACAGATTGACCGGGCATTCAGCAGTAATTCACCTGAGCAATTTGCCAGCAGTCTTGGAAATGCAATGGATAGGGCAGCAAGCAGCATGGATTCTCTCGGAGATTCCGTTGGACAGGCAATGGAAGAACTGGAGCAAAGCTCCGCTGTTGATTTTTCTGAGGGATTTGAAAATGCTGCGGACGGTGCCGACGAGCTTACTAGGGCAGCAGAGGATGCAGGGGAGAGCATTGACAGCCTATCGGAATCCACTGAAAGCCTTGGAGACAGCGTAGATGGTCTGGGCGACGGAGACGGTCTCGACAATTTGGGAGAGAGCGCAGAAGAAGCCGGATCAAGCATGGGGGAAGCGGAAGGAAAGGCGAACAGCCTCGCAGATTCCCTAAAGAAATTATTTGCAGTCGTTTCAATGGCTGCCGTATTAAGCCAGGTCGGAAAGTATGCTTCGGACGCTATAGACATCGGCAAAGATTATACTGCCATGATGTCAGAGGTACAGGCGTTGTCTGGAGCTACCGGTAGCGATCTGGCTCTTTTACAAAATACTGCCAGAGAGTACGGCGCAACAACGGTTTTCAGCGCAACAGAGGCAGCCGAAGCCCTCAAATACATGAGCCTTGCTGGTTGGGATGCGCAGCAATCATCTTCCGCATTGGGAGGCGTGCTGAACCTTGCCGCTGCAAGTGGAATGGAACTGGGACAGGCTTCGGACATGGTCACCGATTACTTATCTGCTTTTGGAATGCAGGCTCAGGATTCGGCGTATTTCGCCGATATGCTTGCATATGCACAGGCAAACAGCAACACTTCCGCAGCGCAGCTTGGAGAAGCCTACCGAAACAGTGCGGCAAACTTAAATGCAGCCGGACAGGACGCAGAAACGGTAACTTCCATGTTGGAAGCAATGGCAAACCAAGGCTATAAGGGCTCGGAAGCCGGTACCGCACTTACCGCAGTTATGCGTGACATCACGAATAACATGGAAGACGGTGCAATCAAGATTGGTGAAACATCGGTGGCGGTATCTGACGCACAAGGTAATTTCCGAGATCTTACGGATATTCTTCTTGATGTGGAAAAGGCCACAAATGGAATGGGAGAAGCTGACAGAGCTGCGGCACTGGGAGCCACATTTACTGCCGATTCTACAAAGGGCTTGAACTTAATGCTGAATGAAGGCGTTGAGAACATTGCCAGATACGAAGAGGCGTTGCGTGGATCTACAGGAGCAGCAGAGGATATGGCTGACACCATGAACGACAATCTGAACGGCGACATGGCGAATATGAACAGCGCATTTGAAGAAATGGAGCTACAGACATTTGAAGCCATGGAAGAGCCAATGAGAGAGGGCGTTCAGTATCTAACCAATACCATTATCCCGATTCTTACGGAATGGGTACCGACTGCATTTGAGTCCTTTGCTTCCGGTGCGAATAAGCTCGGAAATGCACTGAAACCTTTATTTGAAACCATATTAAAAAATCCGCAGGCAATCACCGGGGCACTCACAAGCCTTGGGGCTGGCTTTCTTGCAATGAAAACGGTATCTACCGGAATGAATATTGCAAAGGCCGTTACTGACGCAGGCAGTCTGACAGGTGCCCTTGGAAAATTTGCTGGATCACTTTTCAGCAATCCTTGGGCGGCGGGCGCAGCGGCAGCAGTTGCGGCTGTTACTGCTGTAGGAGTGGCACTCCACGAATACAGCGAAATGAATATTGACAGCAACCTACAGGCACATTTTGGCACTGTAGAGCTGGATGATTCTCAGATTAAAGATTTTGCTTCTCGTGTAATCAATGCGGAGTGGCTTGTAAATATCAATACGGCACTGGGACATTTTGACAATGCGGAAGAACTGGTGCAGCAGGCAGAGGATGCCTTGAAGCAGAACGATACGCTTGAGTGGAGAGCGAGGGTTGGTATTTCACTGACCGAAGACGAGCAATCCACATATATGTCCAATATCGAGACCTTTACGGCCAACATTGAACAGGCTCTTTCGGAACAGACGCTTGCAGCGGAAATGACCGTCAAAGAGTTTGACATCAAAATGGCGGATGGTTCCAGCCTTGGATCTCAGATTGAGAAATGGGCGGAACAGGATCTCGGGGATATGCAGTATCTGTCAGCAGGTCTTACAAATCTGGTTCAGAATGCTTTGCAAGACGGAATCATTGATGTTGACGAGCAGGCTGCCATTGATGAATTGCAGACCAAGATCAACAATATCATGCAAGGCTGGCAGGAAGCGGAAGCACAAGCCGAAATGGACGTGCTGACGCAGAAATACGGTAGGCTATCGGGCAAGGATCTGACGGACGACACCTTTACCAAAGTTGTGGAGGAAGTCGGAAAGCAGAGAGAAACTGCAACGGCAGCACTGGAAGAATCTGAAAAGAAACTGTACACCACGCTTAATGCGCTGAACAGGCCAGATGCAAACGGCGTGCAGAGAATTTCTGATTCAGAGCTGGCAAATTACAAAGAGCAGGCGGGTTATGCCGCCAGAAACAATGAAGCATCCATGCTTGGAAACAGTGTTCAGTTTGAAACAAACACACTGTCGGACGCTTATGGAGAAAAGCTTCAGGAGAACTATTCCGCTATCCAGACGAATACGGATAACTTTCTGAAAAACGCGAACACATATCTGCAAAATCAGGACTATGGGGCGCTGGCAGACTCGCTGGCATGGGGATTTAATGCTTCCATGCAGTCCGCAAGCCTGTATGAAGAAATCATGGGTAGCGATCAGGCAGCAATGCAGGACATCTATAAAGCCATGAAACCGGACGTTGACAGTATGACAGGGCTGATTGATGAATACCGGGAAATGGGACAGGCTATACCTCAAGATGTTATGCAGGCGTTCAACGACGCTATGATGGTCGGTGCTGCGGCCGGAGATGCGGACGCTGCATGGCAGGTGTTCGCAAGTCAGATGGTAGCTGATCCAGCGAATGCAGCATTGGTACAGGCAATTCAGGAAGGAACGGTAAACGTACCAGATGAATTGCGGACGGCAATCGAGAGGGCTACTGCGGAAACCACCACTGATCCGGTGACAATCGAAGGTATGCAGGCGGACGTCGAGGATATAGAAGTCAACGAGGATCATGTCCAAGAACTGATCGACACTGCGTTTGAAGGTCTCACCTATGTGGGAACCACAACTCTTGATGGCGGGGAAATTGCATTGCAGTACACCGTCAATGAGGGTGAAACGCTTTCGGGAATCATGGAGCAATATGGTGTTGTCTGGTCGGAAGTAGAACAGCAGATCCGCGAAGCAAACCCTGAGATAAAAGACCTCAATCTGATTTATCCAGATCAGGTTATCAATATCCCGGAGGCAATCGTTGAAGCAGCAAGCGTGGACGCAAGTCAAGTTGGCGAAGCTGCCCAAGAAGCTGCAGAGAATGAAACAGCAGGAACTATCGAAGAAGAACAGCAGGTTCAGAATACGCTGACGGACGGCGGCGTTGACGGATCACAGGTAGGACAGGCAGCGGAGCAGGCGGCAAAGAACGAAACCGGGGAAACCCTGAAACGTGAACAGCCGACGGAAACCACTCTAACAAATGCTGGCGTAGATGATTCTCAGGTGACACAGGCAGCGGCGGAAAAAGAGACTGCTTCTGAACCGAAAGAGCAGCAGGTGCCAACGACTATTAAATTTGAGGTTGCAAGCCTTGATGATAGTGCTCTTGCATCTGCAATTTCTGAAAAACTCAAACAGGGCGAAGCGGTGCCAGTAGATGTACCTGCAAATGTAACCATTAAAGCCGGAACGATTGACAGTGCTGGATTATCTGGAGAGATTACATCGCAGCTCGGGGAACAGCCGGCAGTACCAGTAACCGTACCAGCGAATGTCACAGTAACGGCAGGAACTATAGATCATACACAGGCTTTGGCTTCCACACAGGAAGATGTTCTTGCAGCTTTTGCAGTACCTTTTCCAACACCTGGGACTGTGGATGTAACGCTTGCAAAGGGAACCGACAACATTGCGGCACTTTATGCAGAGGTAGGTGGTCTTGTGCGGAGCGCATGGGCTTCACCTTATTCTGCGTCTGGAGTAGTAAATGTAACACTGACAGCAAATTATTCTCTTGCGAACCCGACAAAGACAATCAGCTTTGGCGGCGGGGCAACTGGATCTGCAACGGTATCTGCTTCGCTTCATGCTCTTGGAGGTATCTTTGATGAACCGCATTTGGGTATTGTAGCAGAAGCCGGGCCAGAATCCATTATCCCTCTGGACGGTTCAGACCGTTCCTTATCACTGTTTGAGCAGACTGGTGAAATGCTTGGCGTTCTGAATAGTGGCGAGGGAAAGAGTGTGGAAGTACCAGTGCAAACAGTAAATGCACCTCAGAGCTTGTCACAGCCTGTAGGAAGTCCTCAAACCAGTGAAAGGGTAATTAGGTTAGAGATAGGCGGACAGGGCAGTATAAACGTTTCTGGAAGCGGAGTTTCAAAAGAGAAGATTGTAGACGCTATGATGGAAAACCTGCGAGATGTATTTATGAATATCGTGCAACAGGAAATTATTGAGGAAGGAGAAGGGGCGTATGAGTTTTAAAGCTTCCAAGTATACGATCTGGATGAATTACGACAACGATAAGAAGCAGTATCAAGTCCCGATGAATCCGGAATCAATACAGATCAAAATAGATGGCAAGGCGGTCACTTCTGACATTGACCGTCTTGGCACTTTACTCCACAAGGGGAAGAGAGGACCGATGCAAATAAGCTGGTCTTCTTACTTTCCAGCAACCTATGGCAGCTATTGTACTTGCCAGAAAAAGAATTTCAAAACGCCACAGACCATGCACAAATGGATTCTGGCACTTATGAATGCAGCAAATCCACTGCATTTAGTCTTTTCTGGGGCATTCAGCTTGAACATATATGCTGTGATAACCAGCTATACCGCTACGGAAGAGGGCGGCGATGTTGGAACAATCAGCTACTCCATCACGCTGAAAGAGTATCGGTCAGTAACCATAAAGAAATACACGAAGCCGAACACCAAGAAAAAAGCCCCGGCAAAACAGACAAAAACAAAGAAAAGGGTAAATAACACCCAGAAGAAAAAGACTTACAAAATCAAACAGGGCGACTGCCTGTGGAATATTGCGAAAAAGTATTATGGAGACGGCAAAAAATGCACCAAAATCTATAATGCCAATAAGAGCGTGTTGAACAAAGCTGCAAAGAAACATGGGTACTCTAACTGCCGGAATGGAAATCTGATTTTTCCCGGCACGACGATCACAATACCGTAGGAGGCGTTATGGCAGATTATAAGTTGAAATTTATGATAGGCAGAGGGCGAATCTTTTACGATTATAGCGAGCTGGTTTCTTCCGTTACGGTATCCGGCAGGAAAGGCGCTGCACCAAGGAGCATCTCTGTTGTTCTGTTTGATTCGGAAGGGTATGCAATGAAACGAGCTTCCGTAGACTGTGGAAGCGGCCAGACTTGCGTGCTGTATCTGGATGGCAAAGAGATTTTTCGAGGGCTTCTTATGACGGAAACAAAGAGTAGCTCCAGAAAACTCACTCTGAAGGCGTGGGACAACTGCATTTATCTCAGTAATAGCAAGGATTCTTTCAGCTATAAGAAAAAAACGGCAACACAGATTTTCAAGGATTGCTGCAAACGAGCCGGTTTGACGGTTGGCGGTGCAGTAGATACCGGGAAGAAAATCTCGGAGCTTGTAAAATCCAATGCAACTTACTGGGACGTAATACAGGAAGCGTTGAGTGAAACGTATAAGTCTACTGGCAGGCGGTATTATGTTCGATCAGAGAAAGGAAAAATTTATCTCTGGCAGAGAAAAGATGTGAATACTATGCCAGAACTGACTGTGAGTACAAATACAGAATCCTATGAGCAGACGAGATCCATTTACGATACCAGAACCAGAATTAAATTGGTGACATCGAAAAACGAAACCAAGAAATCCTATACAAACAAAGCTCTGGAAAAGAAGATTGGCAAGTTTGCAGATGTGCAATCAGTTGACAATGATGCGAAAGCAACGGAGCTGAATCAGAAGATAGCCACATTCAAAGAGGAAAAGAGCATTGTGTCCCAGTCTTTGTCATGGACGGGAACCGGGGACATAGCTGTTATTTCTGGTGGCTGTGTTCATGTAAAAATCAGTGCTTTAGGTTTGTCCAGAGTGATGTATGTGGACGAAGATACCCATACATTCGAGAATGGAAAGCATCAGATGAAATTGAAACTGAATTATGTTCCCGACTGGAAAAATAACGGTGGTTCATCCGGCGGAAAGCAGGATGATACTTGGAATAAAAATTACCAAGTTACAGCGCGGAGCGGTCTCAATATGAGAAAGGAACCGAACGGAGCAATCATTACAACAATTCCATACGGAAAAACAGTGAAAGGTGACGGAACATCAAAAAATGGCTGGCACCATGTGAAGTATGGAAACAACACAGGATATTGCTATTCTGTCTGGCTGAAAGAAACCTGATAGGAGGTATTTATGGCAGCTACATCAATTAAGCAGTTGATCCAGCAGATGATCCAACCGTATGTCCCTAAAATAGTGATAGGGATTGTGACGAGCGAAAATCCTTTGCAGGTGACATTGCAAAATGACATCAATATTAACCTGTCGGCAATATCTTTGACGATACCAGACAGGTTGAAACCTATAAACGTTGGCGAATATTTCTATATGTTCGCCTTTAACAACGGAAAATCATATTACATGATGGACAGGGTGGGAGAGCATGGATGAAGAATTAGATGAAATCGTCAGCGTTCCTTTTGACGAGGACGATATTGACGAGACAAGCCAAGTGTACCGCACCTATAAAATGGATTTTGGGAGGAAACGAATCGGGGGAATGATAGATGGGAAGGAAGCTGTTGTACAGGCTATCTGGAAAATCCTGTCAACAACCCGATTTGCACATCTGATCTATGATGACCAGTATGGGTGTGATTTTTTCAACAAGATAAATGACAGTGGACTTACAGATGATTTTCTGGAATCTGATATGCAGGTAATGCTGGAGGAAGCATTGCTTTATGATGAACGAATTACTGGCGTTTCGGATTTTTCCTATGAGATCATATCCCATGACAGTGTTCATGTGTCATTTGTCGCAAGCACAATTTATGGAGATATTGAGATAGAGGGGGCGATAGCAGATGGCGATTAAAAATATTGGAGAGCTTGGGCTTGATGAAATTACGGAAGATTATCTGATGGCAGAGTGCGAAGATATGGGCGCGGAGCTTGGCGTAGACACGCATCAAGGTAGCGTTTATATGGATGCCTGCTCGGGCCATATCATCCGAACGGCAAAATTTTTCAATGACCTTCGCACTGTAAACGAAATTCTTTCTATCCTTACTTGCACCGGCGACGTTCTGACTGAAAAAATGATGGAGCGTGGCTTGGAAAGAAATCCACCGGCAGATACGGCAGCAACCTATTATGTGGAATATGTAGGAGCGGAACCACAGGTCGGTGATCTTATGAGCTGCGACGATCATTTCTTTACCACACAGAAGCTAAACGACAGATGGGTGATTGTGTCAGAGGAAACCGGAACAGATATGAACACACTGGTTCCGGGACTTCCGGTTATTCCAGACCAAGATGTGGATAATCTTATCAGTGCAACTCTGAAAGAACTTGCGGTGCCGGCAGTGGATATGGAAGAGGATGATTCTGCGAGATCCAGATACATAGATAAGCTGTCTGGGCCAGCGGAAAACGGAAATAAGGTGCAGATACGGTCGTGGTGTGAAGAAATTCAGGGCGTGGGGCGTACAAGAACCGTTCCACTGTGGAATGGAGATTGTACAGTTCTCGGAATTATCATTTCCACAGAGGGAACGGAGCCGGCAGAAAGCGTAGTTAAGCTGGTGCAGGATACCATTGATCCCGGCGCACAGGGCTTTGGAGAAGGGAAAGCGACATTCGGATGTTTCTTCACTGCGGTTGCAGCAAAGAAACAGGAAATCAGTATAAAACTGGATGTGACAAAAAAAGCAGAAAGCACCTACACCAGTATTCAGGCGAGTGTTTCCAATGCAGTTAAGGCATATTTGAAGGAACTTGCATTGAATTCCACACAGGATGAAATTATTATCCGATACAATAATGTTGGAGCTTTAATATCCAACATTTCAGATATTGTAGACTTCGACAATTTGCTTGTGAATGGTGGAAAAGGAAATATCACCTGCGATATATACCACGTTCCGGTAATTGGGGAGGTGGAGGTCAATGGAAATCTTTAATAACCAGCAACGGAGCGGATATGAAGAAATCGTGAGCTATGGCCCGAAATGGTGGACTGAGTTCAGAGAGATGGATGCAAATTACCGATTCGCAGGGTGGACACTGGATTTGATGGCATACTGGCTGGAAAGAGTTGTGAATAATCAGTTTCCGGCAAATGCGGACGAAAGAACGATTACAACGGTATTTGAACCGGCACTTGGAATAGAACCTGAGTCAGATGAAACGTTGGAAGAACGGAGAAAGACGGTAGATGCATACTGGTCGGGGACTGGAAAACTGTCGAAGACGGTTATCCAATCAATTATCAAAGCCTATACCGGTTGCGAGAGTGAGTTATGGTGGAATGGAATAAAACTGCAAATCCGAATTTTCTGCGACGAGGACGAGCGGTTTTCGCAACGAAAGATCCACAATATTATTAGTCGGAGATATCCAGCGCACCTGTCGTTCACGATCCGAGACGTGATCTGCACATTTGTTTTGGAAGAACAAATTGCTTACAACAGGATAAGGCATAGAACGCAGCTCACATGGTGGGACGGAACGCTGAACGGTTCCAATATTCTTGATGGAACAGTAGAACTTTCAGCAGAACTTCCGCCATTTTTTACGTTGAAATATCCGGTTGTGGTGAAGCATAGAAATGAGATTACATTTCCAAAGATGAAGTACCGGGCAGCAATCCGGCATGAAATGCAGGCAAAAATATTCCCGGTTCATCGCGTGCTGCTTAACTGGTGGGAAGGCTACGGAACTCTGGATGGAGATTTTGCGCTGGACGGTAGTCGATTATTGGATCACACGATGCCGCCAACTGTTAAGGAAACATATCGCATGGATATAGGCGCACAGGAAGACTTTGGAGTAAACCTTTTTATTCCAGCGCATGCAAAGCCACTGGATGGAGATTTTGTGCTGGACGGAACTATAAATCTTAACTCTGGAAGGGAGGAACTGTAATGGCAGAAACAATCGTTGCAACAAGATCAACCGTTACAACAAGAGCAAAGAAGAAAATGCTGGAAGCAAGAGCGGGTATCGCAGCGCTTCCAAAAATTGTAGGAATGGCATTTGGAACCGGCGGCGTAAATTCCGCTGATGAAGTTGTAGTACATTCGCCGGATCAGAATGCACTTCACAAAGAAGTCCTGAGAAAGAATATCGACGGCTACGTGGTGGTGTCCGATACTAAAATCCGGTATAGCTGTACGCTGACACCTAGTGAGCTTGCCGGCGAGTATATTTCAGAAGTTGGTCTGTATGACGCACAAGGCGACTTTGTTGCCCTTAAAGCATTTATGAAAAAAGGCAAAGACGGTGATATGGAAACAACCTTTGAATGTGACGATACATTCTAACGTATTTCGATATTTTGCAACATGTAATCGGATAATGATAGATAAATGTTATCATAAGGAGGTAGAAAATGTCGTATTTCGATATTTCTGGAGCAACATTTGATGAAAATTTGCGAAAGCTGGAAACTTCTGATCCAGCACACGCAGATGTATTTAATGCTCTTTTAGGACAGCTGATCAATAATGACGTGGCTCTGAAAGAAGCAGTTACAAAATTTGCAGCTTCAAAAAATGAACAAGCATTATTCCTTTTGAACCTGCATAAAGATGGCAAGAAATATGGAGTGCATTTTGATAATTATGATGTAACTCCATCAAGCAATGGAACCCGGCTGTATGATGCTGTGGGAATGACAGCTGCTCCGAGTACAAATACCGTAAGGGCGGTAAATGATTTTGATGGAAAAGGATGCTTTGCATACTTGGAAGTCAACGGATCTGTTGATGAGAATGGGGATTTTCAGGTTCGGTATATTAAAGACATTGACAATGAGTTTTCCCGGACAAAATACGATACATGGTGTCTCTATCTGACTCAGTATGTGTATCGTAAATTTGATGCAAACGGCGAGGATACCGTTATTTCTGATACCAGACATTCTGCAGAGTGGCTGCCGGAGGGCGGCGCAATCCGACCAGACGGAACAATCCGACCATTTGTGGCGATTGCCAAATATATGTCTGGTGACAATGCGGACGGTGTTGCGTCCTCGATCAGTGGTGTATCTCCGAAAAACTACAGCTTCCAGAGTTCCCTCACAAAATTCCGGGCGAAAGGCACACAGTATTGTGCTGAGACTTCTCAGGATTCTGAGAGAATGGCAAGGCTTATGGAGATTGCCTTCGCCACCAGACACAGTCAGTCGGTGATGGCAGGCTGCACAAGCTACTATTTGCAGTATGCGGCAACAGTGCAGGAAGCGGATACAGAGAGAATCATTATTTCAAAGAACAATGCGAAAAACCTTGTTGTTGGAAGTACGGTATCCATTGGAAACGCAAATGCACTGAACAGTGAAGGAAAGCCAAACAATGACAGAGGACAGAGCGGGATTCATGCAAAAGCCAATAAGGTTCGTATCGTGAAAATCGAAGACTATGACGATAGTAATTCTGCTGTCTATATTGATAATGGCGGTCAGAAATTTTCTACAGCACCTACTTCTGTGTCTGGTGTCACATGCGATACCTATATCACAACAATGCCGTGGAATACTGGCGGTTGCGATGATGTATTAGGTTCTTGTGGCTCTCCAGCAAGTAATACCAGCAATAAAGAACCATATATTCTGTTCGGCGTGGAAATGTCTTCTGGTTTCTGGGAGCCAAAGGGAAATACAGTCATGAAGATTGAAAGCCATGTGATGCGTCCATATATCTGCTATGACTGTACGAAAATGACTACCGCAGGAGCTACAACTGACGATTGGATTGCTCTTGGTTATGTAATTCCAGATAACAAAGGCCAGTGGAAATACATCAGCAAACTTGGTTATTCTGCTGATGATCCAGAGGTACGCTATCCTGTGGAAGTCAATGCGACTTCCAGTACGGGCTATGCAGATGGCTGCTATACAGAGAATCTCGAAAACACTGGTGATGGCCAGCGGGAGGTTCTTGGCTCGGGCGACCTGAACTACGGCACGATTGACGGCCGTCGGTACGCGTACCTGTACGATGGGCTTTCCTACTCGTACTGGGACTATGCCGCTCGTCTTTCTGCCTGTGGGCGTTGCGGACGCAAAGCGGCAGCATAAGCCGGGGGTGAATTGCGACAGCAAGAGGGGATCTCCCCTTTTAAGGCAGAATAAGAAATTGTAACTATCAACGATATTTCAACAGGACTTATAGCACAGTGGCTTCCGTTCTTGGCTCGGGCAACCTGAACAACGGCACGATTGACGGCCGTCGGAACGCGAACCTGAACAATGGGCTTTCCAACTCGAACTGGAACTATGCCGCTCGAATTTCTGCATAACTTAGATGTGCTGTATTTCGTTCCCTTAAAGGGAACCCCGGAAGGGCTGGGGCGGAATGCCCGAAATTGACGAACCAGCACCGGAGGTATGGCAACATGCCTCTGGCTCTGTGGCGGAAGTGGACACAGATGGGGACTAGTAGTAAACCCGAACGTCCTTGAAGCAGAAAGAAAGAGAAACATGAAAACATATTGCAAGAGACTTGTGGTTTCGGACGCAGACAGGATTTACGACGTAATCACAGATTATATGCACGATAAATACAGAAAGAATAGCTCTGTGAGGTTCTTTGCCTGCTATACAGGGGAAAGCCGGGAGCATGTAAAACAGTATCTAAAACCGCAACTGACGAACCTAGAGCCGGTAGACCGTAAAGAGTTTGCGGCACTGAGCATTGGCAATCTTCCTGAGAATGATTTCTGGAGGGCAGCACATTACAAGCTGGCGTTGGAAATGGCATATCATATCCGCACCAGAACCGTTAGGGAACATTTGCTGGCGAACACTTACGGACAGCCGTTGATCCGCTATACAAAGATCAATGACCCGGGAAGCGGAAAGGAACGTATGCTTGGGCTGGAAACGATATTGTTTCGCCTATATGAGCAGGTTGCAGCGAAGGCGGCGGAACCGCTGTTCAAAGCAAAGCTGGGAACATACCAATGCGCTTCCATCAAAGGAAGAGGTCAGAACTATGGTAAGAAAGCAGTCATGCGATGGCTCTCCAATGATGTTGAAGGTACGAGGTACAGTGCAAAGGCGGACGTGAAGAAATGTTATCCGTCAATCCGACATGGAAAATTGCTGGAACTTCTGAAAAGAGATCTGCACAAATCAGATGAGCTGTTATATCTGTTTACTGTATTTATTGAGCTATACGAGGAATGGCCGTCACCGGAGGCGTTGGCACCGGACAGAGGTATTCTAATAGGCTCTCCTGCATCAAAGGATTTATGCAATTATTTTCTCTCATACGCTTATCATTATGCAAGCGAGCGACTGGTTAAAATAACCTGCCGACGAGGGCAGACGAAAATCAAACGGTTAATAGCACATGTCATTTTCTATATGGATGATATAACAATGTATGCAGCGAATAAAACCCATTTGAAGCAGGCAGTCAAAATGATGATTGCCTATATGCTGGAATTTCTTGACTTGAGAATCAAGCCGGACTGGATTATGCAGAAAACCATGTATGAGGATCAAGTCGGAAAGACAAAGGGCGCCATACTGGATTTCATGGGCTTCCGGTTTCATGGCGGAGATGCAGAAACGAAGTCATATTTTGGGAGACAGAAAAAGCACAAGAAAGTATGGGTGACAATCCGCAGGAACATTTTTCTTACCGCACGACGGAAGATGAATAAATTTCTGAAACTGGTAAAACACCATGTCGCTGCAAGAATCAAATTTGTGAGGTCGGTCATATCCGCTTATGGTTGGTTCAAAAACACAAATATGGTGAAATACCGGATCAGAAACAAGGTAGATGAACTCATGCGGATTGCAAGGAAAATTGCAAGCGATCACGACAAAGGAAATGGCTATGTTGAGGAAAAATATTTCAATATGTGGAGGCGATATTATGCACAAGGTTCAAAGTCCCGAAAAAATGGAAAAGGTAGTGTACAAGGCAAAACCGAATGGCGTAGCAGATGTGTGGCTCAGGAACAACCAGCATGAAATTGTACAGGAAACAGAAGATGGCCCGACAGGATATGAGGCTGATGAGATTTTTTGCAGGGTAGATGCAGCAGTGATTTTAGAAAAAGAAATTACTGCTGATTTTGGTTTCTGGTTCGATCAGTTGAAAGACAAAGAAGAAGGCTGCAATGCTGATTATCTTTCTATTGAAACATACCGAGCAGAAAAGAAAAAGGAGATTTCTCAGATCTGCCAGAGCACAGTTTTTGCAGGAACGGACATTGATATTTCGTCTGGAAAGGAACACTTTAGTCTTAAAGATGAAGATCAGCTAAATCTCTTTGGAAAACAGGCTCAGCTGACCGCTGGCATCAAAAAACTGGAATACCATGAAGACGGCAATCCGTGCCGGTATTATTCTGCTGAGGATATGCAGAAGATTATTAATGGTGCAATGAAATTCAAGAGTTATCACACAACATATGGAAACTCTGTAAATATGTGGATTAAAGGATGTGCGAAAGCTTCGGAAATCGCCAAGATTGAATACGGAGCGCCGATCCCGGAAGAATATCAGTCAGAAGTTTTAAAGGACTATCTGGCCGAAATGGCAGCCGACAAGGAGGTTAAATGAATACTCTGAAGACCATAGGCAGAAACGCTGTGCTTTTCGCTATAGGAGGTACGATTTACTACATGATCGAACTGATATGGCGAGGGTACAGCTCGCTACCTATGGTACTGGTTGGAGGGCTTTGCTTCTTGTTTTGTGGTTCGATAAATGAATTTCTAGGATGGGATATGCTCATATGGAAACAGATGTTTATCTGTGCTGTCGGGATAACTGCAATTGAGTTCCTTTCCGGATACATTTTGAATATTGTATTGGGGCTTGGAATATGGGATTACAGCAATATGCCTTTTAATATAATTGGACAGATATGTCTTCCTTTTACTGTGGCATGGTATATCCTATCTCTATTAGCTATTGTATTGGATGATCATCTGAGGTATTGGATATTTGGTGAAGAAAAACCAAGATACAAGTGGAGGTAACGACGATGGATGAAAACCAGGTTTTAGAACTTGTGGAATTCTATGAAGATATGATTGAAAAGCAGGATGAAATCATAGTGAGGCAGAGCAGGTTCATCAAGAGCCTGGCAACCGAACTTTCTCATTTGCGAAATATGCTGAATGTAGAAGCGAGCGAAGATGAAAGACTTGACGCAGGGATTATTGAAGAAGTAAAGGAAGAGTATGTAAGCATGAGGGAACCGTAGAGGTTCCCTTTTTTCATGGAGGTAAGGTATGGTGCATGCGAGAGATAGACCTTTTAGGCGCAACACATTGGCATCTATTAATGGCGAAAGGAGGGTCTTATGCGAAAACTGGTGGATTGGTTAATCGGAGGTAATCTGGATCGGCTCTTAAAAGCACTCGGAGGGGAAGAGTAATGCTCGAAACATTTTGTCTATCTGTGCTTGGCAGCGGAGGTGTTGCCGGCATTTTTTTTGCTCTGATTCGTCACTATATTGAGCGAAGGCTCATGGAAGTGGAGGCACGAGAGCAGGAACGCATTAAGTATAAAATTGAACAGAGAAAAGCGGATGAAGAAATTACGCATGCTACGGGGCGCGTGCTCTTTTGGCTACATCATGCAATTGTAAAAGGAGAGCATAATGGCGAGCTCGAAGAAGCATTTGAAAATCTTCAGCGTGCAGAAGAACACAAAAAAGAAATGGACAGAGAAGTTCTGGCCAAATACAGCATTGATTAGGAGGAATTACTTATGGAATTACTTAACTTTTTAAAACAGATTCCGTTCCCAGTATTACTGGTTGCGGTGTTAATTTTGCTTGTAGTGACTTTGGTTATTACATTTCAGTATGCCAAGCATAAAGGATTGGAAGGTATCCGTGAACAGGTATACCAGCTGATCCTGAAAGCGGAACATATGTATAAAGAATCAGGAACGGGACAGCAGAAATTGAAATGGGTTGTTCAGCAGGCGAGAGGATTACTGCCAAAGTGGCTGCAGGTTATTATGTCGGAAGATGCGCTGCTTAAGATAATTGATGTGTGGTTTTGCGGCGTGAAAGATCTTTTAGACGATGGAAAAATTAATGGTTCACAGAAGGAAGGGGCTTAAGCCCTTTCCTTTTTTAGGGGGATATTATGAAAACGAATATAATGGGAACTGCAGTTGCTACGGTCCAGCAGATGCAGTCATATATACAGAAAGTCAATCCGGCAGTACCTAAATCCGTAATCGATATGGTTGAATATTATATATCAGAAGGAAAAACGGAAGGAGTAAGGGGAGATATTGCCTTTGCGCAAAGTTGCCTCGAAACAGGTAATTTCACATTCAATGGTTCTGCCGTAACATTGGACCAGAACAATTTTGCCGGAATCGGCGTTACAAAAAATGGTATGAAAGGGAATTCGTTCTCTCATCCATGGATCGGCATCCGGGCACAGATCCAGCATCTTAAAGCATATGCATCTAACGAAAAACTGTACGGTGTATGCGTGGATCCTCGTTTCTGTTATGTGAAAAGAGGAATAGCCCCATATGTTGAATGGCTTGGGATACAGGAAAATCCACAGGGCGGAGGCTGGGCCGCAGGGAAGAATTATGGATCAAAGATATTGGAAATTCTGGCGAAGATAATCGCGATGCCAGAAGCGAATAAGGAGGATGTTACAATGAATCTCAACACAAGTTTAATCAGCAATAACAACAGCTATGCAAATCAGGTGCCTAAATACATCGTTATCCATAATACAGATAACTTTGCAAAAGGAGCAAACGCAAAGGCACATGCCAAGGCTCAGCATGACGGGAACTTCTCCGGCTACTCTGCTCATGTATATGTTGATGATACCGAGGCTTATCAGGCTACACCTTTTAATCGAGGCGCATGGCATGTCGGCGTTAACTATGGTGGTGGTCTTTTCGGAATTTGCAACAACCACAATTCTATCGGCATTGAGATGTGCGTGCAGGCAGGGTATAATTATGATAAAGCATTTCAGAACACTGTTGAAATCTGCAAGATGTTGATGCAGAAGTTTGGAATTGACGCAGATCATGTGGTATCCCACTATGATGTGTGCGCAAAGAATTGCCCTTCTGCAATCCGGGCAAAAGGTGACTGGAATCGCTTCAAGCAGCTGATCGGCGCAAAGGCAGCAACTACAACTGTAGATAAATATTACAGAATTCGGAAAACCTGGGGAGACAGTAAGAGCCAGCTTGGGGCATACAAGAATCTTGAGAATGCTAAAAAAGACTGGAAAGAAGGCTACACCATCTATGATTGGAATGGAAAAGCTGTATATCCGGAACAGAAAAAAGATACCTCATCACGCAAAGAGAACGCTGACTTAACAGTAAAACTGGATATTCAGCTTCCTGTATTACAGTCTGGAACCGAGGGTGTAGCGGTGCGATGCTTACAGTCCATTCTTGGAGTTTCTGTTGACGGAGATTTTGGAAAAAATACAAAGTCAGCACTTAAAACATTTCAGCGGAATGTTGGTATTGATGATGATGGTTGCTGTGGTCAGAATACATGGAAAAAGATAGCTGACCACATGAATGCAAATACATTCAAATAATAACAAAATAGGTGCTTTTTATAATATGTTTGCTTCAAAATTTGCCTTACAGGGTATAAAATATATCACGCAGTTTATAACAGTATTTGATATAATCTAACAAAAATCCTTCCGATATATCAAGAGGTGCTAAATTATAACGGAAGGAGCAATGGCATGATTAAAATTTTACTGTCAAAAAAGCTTGGGGAGATGAGACTTACTCAGGCAGATTTGGCGAGGGCAACCGGAATAAGACCCAACACCATCAACGAGTTGTACCACGAGCTTGCAGATAGGGTGAATCTGGAACACCTCGACTTGATTTGCGAAGCCCTGGATTGTGAGCTGGATGAATTGATTGTTAGGGTACCGAACAAGGAATCAGCCATAACCCACACTCGCCAGGGAACTCAAAAACCCGGCAGAAAGAGGTAACCGCTGCAACGGTTACCTCTTAATAAAGAGGGGATTTCCCCTCTTTATTTCACTTCTTTTAAATTATAATCCAATGAATCGTACAAATAATCTGTATCAAATCCCATATCTTTGTAACCTTGCAATACAGTTCCAACATAACGGCTAGATGGCCTTCCCGCAGTGGCTGAGTCAGGCAAAAGGTATATCATAGCCTTTTTTCTAGTGCCGTTTTTTAATTGTACAAATACATTTCTCTTTTTATAAAATCTCGGATATCCCTCGTACAGATCAAGAGCCTTCTCATTTTTGCTATCGATATTCCAAACAGCAACAGGAACCCTACTTCCTTTTTGCCTTTTGACGGTTGCATAAGATCCTGTGTGGCTTCCTCTGTAAAGTAATTTCCAATTTATCAGATATCCGGTAAATGCGACCGTTGCTCCAGGACAACGGTATGACATTTGCTGTACGTTAAGATTGCTTCCGTATGCTACATATAAACTCATGGCATTCCCTTTCTCCCCGTAAAGCCGTTAGGTCAGCTGATTTATGATTAAGCTGCATGTTCTGCATTTGCATTCTCACGAAGCTGTTTCATCATGTGAAGTCTACATGTTCTGAACTCATCCCCATAAAGTCCAAGTCTGTTTGTGAGGATATTATACATTAAAGTGACTTTTTTCTTTGCTGTGTATCCGTTCATGGTTCTAAATACGACTTTATCATCAGATTCGATGGACCATGCAGAGAGTGCTAAACAAAACTGTACATATGCTTTGATCTTTCCTGCGTGAAGAGTGCTGTTGAAAAGTCTGAATTCGACAGTTCCTTTCTGGAAGAAACTATGAAGATTCAATGCGTGGTATCTTGTAGGGTTATAATGCTGATGATTGATTCCACCACAGTAGCCATCGTTTGCTGGGCTGTACCAAATTTTCTCAACGGAATCGGTTGTGATGTTTTTGTCCTTTTTCATGGTATCAAGTAAATTCTTGCAAACTGGCTGGCACCAATGATATTTTCTGTCACCTACTGCAAGCGCATCGTAAATGATTTCCTGTCGGCTATACATGAAATTTACCAGACGGCGAAGAGAAGTTGCGGTATGGTTCGCTCCGTCTACATGAATATGGATTCCGCATGAACTATGAGGAACTCCACCGATTTCTCTGAATTTACGAATGATTGCCTGCAATGTATCAAGATCTTCGTATTTTAGAACCGGTGTTACGAATTCAACTCTGTATTCGTCCATGTTCTCGGTTCCGACTTTACGAATTGGATTGATTGAGCTGTCTCGCATTACCTTCCATTTTCTTCCCTGTGAATCCTGAATTGTTCTTGTCTGGTAGCAAGTGTGATCTGGTCTGGAAGCTGTAGTTCCGATGATTTCTGCAACTGCATCAGCAGCCATCTTTCTTGAAATACCTGTAAATTCAACCTCAACACCGTAGTTCTGTTTCTTTAAAAGTTCTGACATATCATTTTCCTCCTATTATCTCTCAAACCTCGCACCGTCTATGCGAATGTTTGTTCTGTTGTTTATGTTTGTATATTACCATATGTACCGTACATGTCAATAGTTTATTGAAGAAAATCTCTAAAATAATGAAGAAAAATGTTGACAAAATGAAGATATAGTGATAAACTATAATTGTAGCAAGGAGATAGCAGGAAAGGAGTTAGAGAAATGGAAAAAGACATAATGACTACATTAGAATTTAAAACCGTTATGGAAATGGTCGTGTTGATCATCGAGAACAGTAAAAATAAAGAAGAGGCACTTGAAAAAATCAAGAACCTCTCCATTTTAAAAGAAAATAATTAAAAACTAAGCGAATAGACACCGAGCGGACTCCGAAACTTCCTGCTTCCGCTCGGTACCTAAGAAAATAATAGCAGGAAGAAAAAAATAAGTCAACAGAAAGTTGGTGTATTATGATATCGTACAATCCGCTTTGGCACACGCTTCTTGATAGAGGTATGAATAAGGGAGATCTAAAAGACGCAACCGGATTAAGTTATGGGACTATGGCTTCTATGGGAAAGAACGAGCCAGTCAATCTGAAACAGATAGATAGAATATGTAAAGCTCTTAATTGCGGCATCAGTGATGTGATAGAGTATATACCTGATTAACATCACTGCAATAAATAATACGATTTATTCCCGTGATGTTAGAGTGATGTTTGGAACTATTGCAAATAATAATACAACGTGGTATATTTAATAAAAGTCCGCCTCTCTTATTTTATTTAATACATGATAACACGAAAAAGCGGCCTAGTGTTATTGAGTTTGAGTAGCGGACTAAATTGCGAAAAAGCCCATAAATAAAGGCTTTGCAGGCAGTCGAAAAGACCAAATGGAGTGCAAATGGAGTTTAAAAAATATTTTTTTCTCTTGTTTATATTCCAAATTCACCTGCAAATTTCGTGAAATCAGTTATTTTCATAAAATATAATTAGAGTAAATAAGAAGAACAGTTTGTTTTGATTGAAGTGATTTTCGTCAAGGCAGACTGTTTTTTTTGTTGCCTGCATTTAGAAAAAAGATACCAAAGAAAGGATCTTTATTTTTGATGAGCTAAACTCCATGACACAGTAACCACACTGATGGAGAATTAAAAAACAAAAAAATTTGATAAATTTCGGAAAAGGATGTCCGATTTTGTATCTGCCAGTACAGAGTATATGAAGAGATAAATATTCAAAACACAGGAGGTACTGATTATGCAGAACAAATTATTTTTAAAGGCAGCCGATATATGTGAACTTCTGGAAGTAAAACAGACATCGGCTTATGAGATCATCGGAAATCTGAACAAGGAGCTGGAAGAACAGGGATATCTGACGCTTAGAGGAAAAGTTCCGACAAAGTATTTTGTGAAGCGTTTCTATGGGGTGGAAGACACTTGTGAGATTCCCCAGGAAGAAGGAAAGGAATGGTTTCATGCGTAAGAGAAAAATGTATTTATCAGTGGAAGACATTGCAGAACTCTTTGAGTTATCAGTTTCTTTTGCTTACCGGGTGGTGGAGAGAATGAATGCTGATCTGGCAAGCAAGAACTATTATGTGATTCTCGGACGGGTGCCAACCCGCTATGTAGAGGACAAGATCTATGGTCTGGAACATGTTGAGCAGTATTTGAAGGAGGATAAAGCGGTATGAGTATGGTGCAGGAAAAAATGTATATGGATGTGGATGATGTGTGTGCAATTCTTGGAGTTTCAAAAACTTATGCATATAGTCTGATGCGAGAATACAACAAAGAATTGAAGGCAAAAGGATATATTGTAGTAGCTGGAAAAATCTCTACGAAATTCCTGGCAGAAAAGATTTATGGCATGAAAGTTGAGGATTAGTAATGGGGGTTTACAAAGAAGGAAAAAACTGGAAAGTACAGGTGTATTACAAAGACTGGCGGGGAAACCGAAAAAGAAAACAGAAAAGAGGATTCAGGACCAAGGGTGAAGCTAAGGAATGGGAAAGAGATTTTCTGCAACAGCAGAGCCAGGGTGTGGATATTGAATTTGGAAATTTTCTGGAGATTTATTACAAAGATATGGATGTACGTCTCAGAGAAAACACTATGTACACGAAGCGATATATTATCGACCTGAAAATCAAGCCTTATTTTGAAAAGAAGATTCTCAGTGAAATTACGGTGGCAGATGTCCGTGCATGGCAGAATGAGTTGCTGACGTATAAGGATAAGAATGGAAAAGGATATTCTCCTACTTATCTGAAAACAGTGAACTGCCAGCTGACTGCAATCTTCAATTATGCTATGCGATATTATAACCTGCAGGATAATCCCTGCAGGAAGGCAGGAGCGATAGGCAAGAGCAAAGGAGAACCGAAGGATTTTTGGATGCAGGAAGAGTTTAATGATTTTCTGGAGACTGTAAGTGATAAACCGGAGACAAGAATGGCGTTTCTTCTGTTGTACTGGACCGGAATGCGTATCGGTGATGATGATGATAAAATAAGACTAAATCAACGGAAACCCAGTAAATACAAGGGGTTGAGGCGATTTGGTCCTGAAAAAAACTTGCAACGAATCAACAAATTTATGAAGGAAAGGCCTATCTTTTATAAAAACCTTATTCAGATGAAAGAAAATATTCGCTTTTATCTGAGATGCTTTTACTGTATCACGAAAGTGATGATATTACAATTTAATAGCGAAAACAGGACCGAATTAGCTCGTAATGGATGAAAATCTGTTTAGCTGATTCGGTCATTTTTATTGATTGAAAGGTGATGAAAAAATGGCTAGAATTATTTCTATTGTAAACCAAAAAGGGGGAACTGGAAAGTCCGCATGTACAGCTAATTTAGCAGTAGGATTAGCACAAAAAAATATGAAAGTGTTAATCGTTGATGCCGATCCACAGTCTGATGTATCCGCAGGATTTGGATATCGTGATTGTGATGACAGTAATGAAACACTTACAGTTCTTATGGATGCAGTAATGAAAGATGAAGATATTCCTTCCGACTGTTATATCAGACATCAGGCAGAGGGGATAGACATTATCTGTTCTAACATTGGACTGGCAGGTACGGAAGTACAGTTGGTAAATGCAATGAGCAGGGAATATGTATTGAAACAGATTTTATATGGTATCAAGGATCAATATGATGCAGTCATCATAGATTGTATGCCATCATTGGGAATGATTACGATTAATGCGCTGGCTGCATCGGATGAAGTTCTCATTCCGGTTGAAGCGTCCTACCTACCAATCAAAGGATTGCAGCAACTGTTAAAAACAATCGGCAAGGTCCGTAAGCAGATCAATCCGAAGCTGCAAGTAGGAGGTATTTTGTTTACGATGGTCGATGCTCATACGAATGATGCCAGAAATAATATGGAGCTTCTCAGAAATGCATATGGAAGTCAAATCCATATCTTTGATAATTATATTCCATTTTCTGTAAGAATGAAGGAAGCAGTCAGAGAAGGACAGAGTATTTTCTCTTATGATCCGAAAAGCAAAGCTACAGAGGCTTATCGGAGAGTGACGGAGGAGGTGCTAGAAGATGCCATCTAAAAAAAGAGCAACTCCCGTTTCCTTACAGCCGCTTGATGCATTGTTTGGAACAAACGAAGAGTCAATCAATGGAATTAGTGAGATAGCAATCGGAAGTCTTCATCCATTTCCGAATCATCCATTTCAAGTAAGAGATGATAAGAAAATGGAAGAATTATCAGAAAGTATTATACAATACGGCGTATTGGTTCCTGGCATTGTGCGGTTGAGAGAGTCTGGGGGTTATGAGTTGGTAGCAGGTCATCGGCGAAAACGAGCATGTGAACTTGCAGGATTAGAGAAAATGCCGGTTATCATCAAAGATCTTACGGATGATGAATCAACGGTGATTATGGTAGATTCCAATATTCAAAGAGAAGAACTCTTAATCAGTGAAAAAGCTTTTGCTTATAAAATGAAATATGAGGCATTGAAACGACAGGGTAAGAGATCCGATTTAACTTCTTGCCAAGTTGGCAAGAAGTTGGCGGCAGAGGAAGTCAGTCAGAATACTGAAGATAGTTCCAGACAAATATTAAGATATATTCATTTGACATTGTTACTTCCCGAACTGTTGGAAATGGCAGATGATAAGAAACTTCCTTTTAACACGGCTGTTGAAATTTCATATTTGAGAAATGAAGAACAACAGGTGTTACTTCAGTATATGAGTAATCACAATATGGTACCGTCCATGAAGCAGGCAAAGGAATTGAAACAGATTTCAAAAGAACGGATGTTGACGTATTCAGAGATTGACCAGATTTGCATGAATGAAAGTACTGAAAAAGTTCAAGTGCAGATTCCGGCGAAAAAGTTGAAACAATATTTTCCAGAGACATATACAAAGACTCAGATGGAAGAAATTATATTTATGCTTCTGGCATCGTGGGCAGAAAGAGAGGGTGAAGAATGAGCAATGAAGATATGGCAAGTAGAATACAAGTCTATAGGAAAAAGATAGAAAAGATACGTGTTAAACAGATGAAAAGAGAGAAGTTTAAACATTTGTTGAAAACATTAAGATTATCAGCAGGAAGAAAGTGAAAGTATGGCTTTAAAAAATGTACGAAGATATGATGCGAACGGAAGGGAGCTTACGGAGAAAGATCTGGAAACCTTTCGATTGGATTCTCCTGTGATTAGAGAAATATTGGCAAACCTCAATCGGGAGGTGACGGAAGGAATCAGACAGAAGGAGAAAAAAGGTGACGATTGAAGATGTAATTAAAAAATCAATTCTGCCGCTGGCATTTATGGTATTCTGGTTTTGGATGACAAAAACAATTATGAAAGTCAGCGGTCAGACAGATTGGTTCTGGTGGATATTTATTGCCGGATTACCATTTGGAATACATAAAATGCGGCTGATTCTAATCCCAAGGGGAATGGATACCACAGCAACACTTGGTATGGCTGCATTAAGTGTCATCATTGGAGCATTGATCGGAAGTATCATGATTCCAGTGTATGTGATCAGAGCGATATACGTTTTTATACGGTATATCATTGGAAAATAGAAGATTAGTTTGATAAGAGGCAGGCTTGCGAAAACAAAAATCGTAAGTCTGCCTCTTTTTTTGTGCCTAAAAACAGGCAATTCAGGGTAAATCCCTTTTGCAAATATTAGTTTGGAGGATTTTATTATGAGAGAACGCATTGAAAGCAAGCATGTAACAAAAGAAATCAAAAGTCAGATGCCGGTAATTTCACCTGAGATTATCAAAGAAAGAGGTTGTACGTTTTGTCCGTATTATCTTGGAAGTTATGAGAAACAGCCACGCTGTATGATGAAAAATTGTGCCTGGGATGATGAGAATGAGCGTTTCCATCCGATTCTTCGTAGATTGATTCCATTTTACAAAGAGAAGATGGAAAAAGCGGAGGAAAAGTTCCTGGCAGTGAAACAGATTTATACAACTCTTTTAAAGATGTTTGCAGATGAAATGAAGCAGGAAGAGTTGGAAAAAGATGAATGTTACGGATGTGCCTATGGAAAATGTGGTCCATGTATCGGTATCTGTTACAAATCAATGAAAGTATAGGAGGGTTAAGCCAATGAATACAACAATTATTTCCGGGAGATTGGTAAGAAATCCTGGATACAATGAAGTGGAGAATGAAAAAGGACTTCATAAGATTGCCAAGTTTGTTCTGGCAGTCAGAAGAAATTATTCTGATGAAGTCAGTTTCATTCCGGTAAAGGCTTTTGCAAAGAAAGCAGAATTTGCCAGGGATTATCTGATGCAGGGAACGAAGGTCATGGTGGAAGGCGAGATTGTCACGGGTAATTATGAAGATAAGGATACCGGGAAAAAGATTTATACCACCGAAGTGTATGCAAACCGGATTGAATTCGCAGGTGCAAAAATGGTTGACAGACCACCATTCCCAGAAGATGCGGAAGGGTTCTTAGAGATACCGGAGGGCATGGAAGAGGAAATGCCGTTTAGATAGAGGAGGATAAAAGATGGTTTCAGTAGATCAGGTGTATATGATAGGGCATATGAAAAATGCCGATGGAAGTATCAATAACAAAAATGTAGTGCTGTCAGCAGCATGTGAAGCAGCGGAACTATTCCAGTGCATGATGGCAGTAAATCAAAAACTGGAGGACTGGCAGAGATTCAATCACACCTTGGAGATGCATCTTAGAAGTGTGGAATGTGAGAAAATCCATGATATCTGTCAGGCAGTATATGGGATGAAACATCCGTCCAATGAACTGGAAGGATTGTATCTGGCAAGGGAGGATGAACAGATATGCCTGCTGTATTATCAGGTTTTCGTGGGGATGTTGGAAATCAATATCAATTCAGCTGAAGTGCTATACAAACAGAAGGAGAAAACAATCAATGAGTAAGATGGAGTATATGCCGGTAGATTGTCTGCAGGTGCCAAAGGTGCTGTTCCAGATGGAAAAATACAAAAATCTGTCAAATACAGCAAAGATTTTATACAGCTTATTTCTGGATCGTTTGAAATTTGCGGTACAGAATGGCTGGGTAGATCATAATGGAGATCTGTTTGTTGTCTATCCGAAAAGTGAAATGAAGAAAAATCTGAATATGACCCGATATGGAGTAGATCAGGCTGTACAGGAACTGGTTCAGGTTGGAAAGCTGGTGCGTATTATTCCGAATAATGGAAAAGCGAACCACTTTTATATCAACGATATTTATGAAAATGAGATGGAGGAAGAATCAATGATGACATTAGACAGAATTATGGCAAATATGCCACTGGAAGAAAGAGAAATTATCATGGACAAGATGGTGGCAGCATCCAGAGATATTCTGAAAACTATTGTAGATATGGGGTATCTGGATGAGTATGATTCAGAACCAATGGAAGGTGAAGAACAGGAGGATTTTGAGGATCTGGAAGAAGAGGATTTCCCAACGTCTGGTTTTGAGTTTGGAATGAACCTTGCATTTAAATATCTGCATGAAAATGAAGAAGATTTTAAAAGAGTAAGAAGACTTCAGCAATATCTTCACAGACAGTATAAAGACTGTTCAAGAAAGAGATATAGCATTATCCTGGAAGCACTTGCTTACGCTATTGATTATGATAAGAGTTTTATTTATGACTTGAGCATGGCAGATAAGAAGTTAAAAAAAATGTATCTGGAGGATTTTATGGAGGGATTCGATTATGCTTTGTATGATTCACGTTATGAAGAAAACGAAGCCGAAGAATAGGAAATAAGTTATGGCAGATTTTGAATATTTCAGAGCAGAAGAATCTGACCAGTTTTCTTTTTTTCGGATACCCAAAGCTCTGTTCACAGAAAAAGAGTTTGCAAGCCTGTCCACAGACGCAAAGCTCCTTTACGGAATTCTGCTTGATCGAATCAGCCTATCCAAGAAAAATGGCTGGATCGACAGTGATGGTTATGTCTATATCATTTACACAATCGCAGAATTACAGGAGCTGTTGCGAATGTCGCATACGACAGTGACAAAGCTTCTTTATGAGCTTGACAGTGTGCATGGCATTGGATTGATCGAACGGTATCGGCAGGGGAATAATCGTCCTTCTGTCATATACGTGAAAAATTTTGTGAAACGGAGCAGAGGAAAGCCAGTAAGATACTTTGCTTCTGGAACGCCAGAAACTGGAAATCCAGACTGCAAGGAATTGGAAATCCGGATTGCAAGAAACTGGAAGTCCGGAACGCAAAAAAATAGAAGTCCGGACTGCAAGAATCTGGATGGAAGTAATACTAAGATAAATAAGACTGAAAAGAATCATACTGATAAGAGTAAGGGCAATACTCCCACTTTGGAAGAAAAATTCAGTCAGTATGGTAGATTTAAAAATGTTGTTCTGTCGGAAGCTGAACTGCAGGAGCTGATGACGCTATTTCCATGGGATTACCAGAAACGGATTGATCATCTTTCTGTTTATATGAAATCCAGTGGAAAAGAATATCAGAACCATTTTGCAACAATCTGTCTTTGGGCAGAAAGGGATGGAACCAGGGCAGGAATGGACAAATATGAATTTCAGGAAGGAGAAAGCCTTTAATGAAAAATAAAGTGGTTGAAGATTATGTGGACGAAGATGGGTGCCTTCATTGTGGTATCTGTAGAAAAAGAAAACAGATGAAGGTCAGTCTGATGGGATTTGAGCATGTAGTGTCCTGTTTGTGCGAATGCGAGGTAAAAGCCAGGCAGGAACTAGATGAGAAGATGCAGTGGGAAGAAGCACAGCGGCAGCTTTATCAGAGAAAATCCGTCGGACTTCGGGAAAGAAGATTCTGGGAATGGAAATTTGAAAATGACAACGGAAGCAACCAGAAGATACTAATTGCCAGGCAGTATGTAGAAAACTGGACAGATATGAAGAGAAAAAATGTAGGACTGCTTTTGATGGGACCTGTTGGAACCGGGAAAAGTTTCTTTGCAGGTTGTATTGCAAATGCACTTTTGGAACAGGGAGAACGTGTCATGATGACAAATTTTTCCAGGATCCTAAATGAAATGACCAGCTATCAGGCAGATAAGAACCAGATTATACAAAATCTTGTGGATTATCCGCTGCTGATTATTGATGACTTGGGAATAGAACGAAATTCCGAGTTTGCTTTGGAGCAGGTCTATAATGTGATAGACAGCCGTTATTGTAAAATGCTTCCGCTGATCGTAACAACGAATCTGGGACTGAATGAAATGAAATCTACAGATTTAGATACTGCTCATCAGCGTATTTATAGCAGAATACTTGAAATGTGTGTTCCCATCTATTGTGGTGGAGAAGATAAGAGAAAAGAAGAAGGGACAGAAAAACTCGTACAGGTGCAGAACCTGATTACCGGTTAATCTGTCTTTTTTCATTAAAGGGGGTGATTGCCATGATTACAGATCTGGACAGCAGTTGAATCGCTGAAAGGAGGGAAAAGTCATGCAGGAAGAGGTAACTCAGAAAACGGTCACGTTCTGTATTCGGACTACTAAGATTACGGCAGACCTGTTGAAAAAGGTTCTTGTTGCGTATCTGCGTCATCAGAAGCAGAAATCAGTAGAGAAGAAAGCACAGAAAAATCAGCCAAAACAGGGAAAGGTCACGGTAAAAGAGCTGGCAAAACAGAATGCCGGGATGGTCAATATCGAGATCACGGACAAAAATATCAAGTCCTTTGAACGGTATGCCAGAAAATACGGGATCAATTATGCTCTGAAAAAAGACAAGAGCAAAGAGCCTCCGGTTTATCTGGTATTTTTCAAGGGACGTGATCAGGATGCCCTCAATGCTGCTTTCCGTGAGTTTTCCCAGAAACAGATTCAAAAAGCGAATAAGCCTTCCATTCATAAGCGTCTTGCAGCTTACCGGGCAATGATGCCAAAGAAATCGAAGGACAAAGTAAAGAACCGGCATCAGGAGCAGAGCCGATGATGAAACAACACGGCAATAAGCTGATGCAGAAGTGGAAGAATAAGGCTGGGGTCAGGCTGTCCGCCCTGGATAAAAAGAAACTGGTTCTTACGAATCTTCCCTATGTTCTGACCGCTTTTTATGCGGACCGGGCCTCCTGCTTATACAGGAGAAGTCCCGGAGAAGATATAGGGAACAAACTGTTATATGCGATGGAACATGCAGATCGGATCTTTACAGGAATTCTGCTAAGTTTTGACCTGAGAGACCTATTGGTTGGAGTTACTGTCGCAGTTATTTTGAAACTATTGGTTTGGCAGAAACAGTCAGATGCAAAGAAACTCCGGAAAGGAATCGAGTATGGTTCAGCCAGATGGGGAACTGCAGAGGATATCAAGCCTTATATGTCAGATGATCCATGGATGAACATTCCACTGACAGCAACAGAAGCACTGACGATGGAGAGCAGACCGAAGCAACCGAAATATGCAAGAAATAAAAATATTGTAGTTATCGGCGGCAGTGGTTCCGGTAAGACACGTTTTTTCGTAAAACCATCGGTCATGCAGATGAACTGTTCCATGGTCATTACAGATCCCAAAGGCACTCTGATCGAGGAGTGCGGGAAGATGTTAGCAAAGGGACCGCCGAAGAGGGATAAAGATGGAAATGTCATCAAAGATAAATCCGGGAAAGTGGTATATGAGCCTTATGTGATTAAGGTTTTGAATACGATCAATTTTTCTAAATCCCTTCATTACAATCCATTTGCTTATATACGGTCTGAAAAAGATATCCTGAAGCTGGTGACAACAATCATTGTAAATACCAAAGGCGAAGGGGAAAAAGCTTCCGAAGATTTTTGGGTGAAAGCAGAGAAATTGCTGTATACAGCACTGATTGCTTTTATCTGGTATGAAGGTGATGAAGAGGAAAAGAATCTGAATACTCTTCTGGATCTTTTGAATGAAAGCGAAACCCGTGAAGAGGATGAAACTTACCAGAATCCAGTGGATATGATGTTCCAGGAACTGGAAGAAAGAGATCCGCAGCACTTTGCGGTCAGACAGTATAAAAAATACAAAATGGCCGCCGGCAAAACGGCGAAGTCGATTTTGATTTCCTGTGGTGCCAGACTTGCCCCATTTGATATCGCAGAGCTTCGTGAGATCATGTCTTACGATGAAATGGAGCTGGATAAGATCGGAGACAGGAAAACAGCCTTGTTTCTGATTATGTCCGATACGGATACCACATTCAACTTTGTGATTGCGATGCTGCAGTCACAGCTTTTCAATCTGCTTTGCGATAAGGCAGATGATGAATATGGTGGAAGACTTCCGGTGCATGTGCGTGTCATCGCTGATGAGTTTGCCAACATCGGACAAATTCCTCAGTTTGACAAGCTGATCGCAACTATCCGAAGCAGGGAAATCTCTGCTTCTATTATTTTGCAGTCACAGAGTCAGTTAAAGGCAATGTATAAGGATAGTGCAGATACCATTCTGGGCAACTGTGATACGACTTTATTCCTTGGTGGGAAAGAGAAGACCACATTAAAGGAAATGAGTGAGCTTCTGGGTAAGGAAACCATTGACCTGTATAACACTTCGGAGACGAGGAGTAATCAGAAGTCTTTTGGATTGAATTACCAGAAAACAGGCAAACAGCTGATGACAGAAGATGAGATTGCAGTCATGGATGGAGGAAAATGTATCCTGCAGATCCGTGGTGCCAGACCATTTTTCTCGGACAAATATGATATCACGAAACACAAAAACTATCGGCTTCTTGCAGATGAAAACGAGAAGAACCGATACAAAGTTGAGAAAGAGTTAAATCCGCAGTACACACCGAAATCTGAAGAAGAGGTGGAAGTAATTCATGTAGAACTGTCGGAGTAACCTTGGGAATGAACGAAAAATAATGAGGAAAGGAATAACTGACATTAGGTGCGCCGGCTTTTTAGTCGGTGTTTTTTCATTCCCGTAAACACCTGAAAAAAGTCAGTTTTGGTGAATGTATATGGCGTTTTTTAGCAGTGCAATTACAACTTTAAAAACTCTTGTAGTCGCAATCGGTGCAGGTCTTGGCGTGTGGGGTGTCGTAAACCTTCTGGAAGGATATGGGAATGACAATCCCGGCGCTAATGCTCATGTGTGATAAAGTAACACAACTAAAATAAAGAAAGACAGCCCACTATTCCGTAAAATAATGGAGTAATAGAGAAAACGTTTTTTCTATGCTAAAATAGGCATATAAAGTAGAATGACAATCAAGATATACAAGAAAGCACTTAAACTCTACCGTTTGTCATGTAATTGTATAGCTTACTTGCTAGAGTGCAAATGAGTATTTTGATAAGATTTATACACAAAATCAAAAGGAGGAACACATATGGAGTTCGCAGAAAAACTTATAACACTACGCAAAAGTAGAGAATTAACACAGGAACAACTGGCTGAGCAGCTTAATGTTTCAAGACAATCTATTTCAAAATGGGAAAGTGGGCAGGTCATACCCGAAGTAGAAAAGATTGTTGAACTAAGCAAAGTATTCGATGTTACCGTGGATTATCTGTTAAAACCATCAGAGATAGATGAATTATCGGTTAAAACAGAAATTCTGGAACAACAACAGAAACAGATGTTAGTTAGGGAACAGAAACGCACTCAAATTTCCAAAAATATTATGTATTCGATTGGAATTTATTTGATTTTTTTTGCGGTCTATTTCATTGGGCATTTCTATTTTGAAATATGGAATGCTTCTGTAATTCTTGCGGAATTACTCATTGCAACTGCGATTGTAGTTTTTGTTTGGGTAAGGAGTTTTTCCGACAAATCATAAAGAGATAGAATTTGTAGCAAACCCAGCCGAGCCTGTCAACGGTCAAGATGAACGGCGCAAAAGCGCCGCCGTTGACAGCCCCGCCCGTCTTTGCTGTTCGGTAATCAAGAGGGCGACAGCACAAGATGCTGCCGCCCTCTGCCATTATTCAGAAAGGGGGATTTTCCATGACCGAACACGAAAAGTATCAAGAACATATCCGGCATACACACGATGCCTTTTGCAAGACTGTTATTCGCCACGCTGCCATAGACGCAGCCCGGAGCATACGGAGCCGCCGCAAGCGGGAAATCTCACTTGAATATCTGATAGAAGAAAAACACTATCCATTCAGTACCACAGATAAATACTTTGCGGAGCAATCCGGCATGACCAGCTATCCGCTTTTCGTCTGTGGTCAGATGGTGCTTTTGGAAAGTCCAGAGCTTGCCGCAGCCCTGTCCGCACTATCACAGATGGAACAGGAAATCATTTTCTTGTACTACTTCCAACGATTGACGCATAGGGAGATTGGACGGAGATATGGACGGGCTGGCAACACAACCGGGCGGCGTATTCAGATGATTTTACGGCGGCTACGGGCAGAGTTGGAGGGTTTGTCCTATGAGCCAGCTACTTCCCTATGAGACAATCGTTAAGGCAAGCGAGGGCGACCCGGAAGCTGTTGCCGCCGTCTTATCCCATTATGCGGGATATGTCCGCTCTTGTGCGAAAATGGACGGACAGATTAACACGGATATGCAGGAGCATATCGTCAGGCAACTGATAGAAAGCCTGTTGAAGTTCCGCTTTGACCGCTAAACAGAAAAGTTGTATAATTAGAGCCTGACAAATTAAACTTCAATGAGGGTAGAGCAAATGGAACAGATTATCAATTATAGAGACATACCCACAGATAAAAGGATTGACATATTAAATGCTCTTGAGCGAATAGGTTTTTTTCCGGCATACGGCGGCGTGAGAACAATGCAGCAAATTATGGAAAAGTCAGTTCCAGGTTCAGGCCCACAATTCTATTTCGTTTTCCGTGAAAATGAGTTGATAGGGTACAATTTTCTCATTGGGGACACTAAGAAATATAAAGCGTTCCCATGGCTTGCTATTAGCAATATGGATGAGCAGAAGTTGACTGTTTGTGAAGAACTGATGAAAATACAAATTGCCTTTTTTGAAGAACTCGGAATGCAAAAGATAGCAGATCATTGCGTTAGGATTATGGAAGATTACAGAAAAGGAATTGGAAAGCAGAAAGAAAGCGATTGCAGATAAATTCCATTTGAAAAACGGCTGACAATTTAATACCGCCGCCCATCACAGCGGCAGATAAGCAGTAAATCTTGAAAAGGTTTACTGCTTTTTTTGCGCCCATTTTCAAAAATCTTTGGCAAACCACACCGCCGGATTGTTGTAGGGAGCAGACAGGGAAAACAAAAAAAATTCCGCTGCGTTTGCCAAAACGACCCCTTTTCACCGTTGTAGTGGTGAACAGCGGGCAGAACACGCCGCCGCAATCGCTATATTGGTGGAGCAAGCCAGTATATCCGCAAACCAGAGCCGCCGAGGAAAGCGGTAGTTTTTTAGAGCAAGATTCTACCGCAGTACCAAAATTCGCTTTTCGCTCATTTTGCCCCTGCGGGAATCTTGTTGGGGAGTGCCTTCCCCAAACCCTGCTTATGCGGCTTGCGCCGCTTAAAAATCCCTCAAAATATTTTTTCGGATTTTTCAAAAACAGTTCCGCTTCACACCCCGTTTTTCTCCTATTAGTGAGAGGACACCACGCACAGAAAGGAGGTTTTACCATGCGAAAACGATACAACACGCCGCACCGCAGCCGGGTAGTCAAGACACGCATGACCGAGGAAGAATACGCCGAGTTTGCCCAGCGGCTTTCTGCCTACAACATGAGCCAAGCCGAGTTTATCCGGCAAGCCATAACCGGGGCAGCCATACGCCCCATCATAACCGTTTCCCCCGTCAACGACGAGCTGCTTGCCGCTGTTGGGAAGCTGACCGCCGAATACGGCAGGATCGGCGGCAACTTAAACCAGATAGCCCGGACACTGAACGAGTGGCACAGCCCCTACCCGCAACTTGCCGGGGAGGTACGGGCGGCAGTTTCCGACCTTGCTGCCCTAAAGTTTGAAGTCTTGCAGAAAGTGGGTGACGCTGTTGGCAACATTCAAACATATCAGCTCTAAAAATGCCGACTATGGCGCAGCGGAAGCCTATCTCACATTTGAGCATGACGAGTTTACCATGAAGCCCACCCTTGATGAAAACGGGCGGCTGATACCGAGGGAGGATTACCGCATTTCTTCCCTCAACTGTGGGGGCGAGGATTTCGCTGTTGCCTGTATGCGGGCTAATCTCCGCTATGAGAAAAACCAAAAACGGGAAGATGTGAAAAGCCACCACTATATCATCAGCTTTGACCCACGGGACGGGACAGACAACGGCTTGACCGTAGACCGGGCGCAGGAGCTGGGCGAGCAGTTCTGTAAAGAGCATTTCCCCGGACACCAAGCCTTAGTCTGCACCCACCCGGACGGGCATAACCACAGCGGCAATATCCATGTGCATATCGTCATCAACTCCCTGCGGATTTATGAAGTCCCGCTTCTGCCCTACATGGACAGACCAGCCGACACACGGGAGGGCTGCAAGCACCGCTGCACCAACGCCGCTATGGAATATTTCAAGAGTGAAGTCATGGAGATGTGCCACCGGGAGGGACTTTACCAAATCGACCTCTTGAACGGCAGCAAGGAACGGATAACCGAACGGGAATACTGGGCGGCAAAGAAAGGGCAGCTTGCCCTTGATAAAGAGAACGCCGCCAGAGAAGCCGCAGGACAGCCGACCAAGCCCACCAAGTTTGAAACGGACAAGGCGAAGCTGCGCCGGACGATACGGCAGGCACTTTCCCAAGCTACCAGCTTTGACGAGTTTTCTTCCCTTTTGCTGCGGGAGGGTGTGACCGTCAAGGAGAGCCGGGGGCGGCTTTCCTACCTCACACCGGACAGGACAAAGCCTATCACAGCCCGGAAGCTGGGGGACGATTTTGACAAGGCTGCTGTCCTTGCCCTGCTCACGCAGAACGCCCACAGAGCCGCCGAACAGACCAAAGCCATACCCGAATATCCTGCCGCAGTTAAAAAGCCGTTACAAGGGGAAAAAACCACAAAAACCACCCCGGCAGACAACACCTTGCAGCGCATGGTTGACCGGGAAGCCAAGCGAGCCGAGGGCAAGGGCGTGGGCTATGACCGCTGGGCGTCAAAGCACAATCTAAAGCAAATGGCAGCTACCGTTACCGCCTACCAGCAGTACGGCTTTTCTTCCCCGGAGGAACTGGACGAAGCCTGTTCTGCCGCCTATACCGCCATGCGGGAAAGCCTTACAGAGCTGAAGCAGATGGAAAAGACGCTGAACGGGAAAAAGGAGCTGCAACGGCAGGTGCTTGCCTATTCCAAGACCCGCCCTGTCCGGGACGGGCTGAAACAGCAGAAAAACGCCAAGGCAAAAGCAGCCTACCGACAGAAGCATGAAAGCGACTTTATCATAGCAGACGCAGCCGCCCGCTATTTCAGGGAGAACGGCATTTCCAAGCTGCCGAGCTATAAAGCCCTGCAAGCAGAGATTGAAAGCCTTATCAAAGAGAAAAACAGCGGCTACAACGATTACCGGGCAAAACGGGAGGAATACCGCCGCTTACAGACTGTCAAGGGCAATATCGACCAGATTTTACGCCGGGAACGCAAGCCTGTGAAAAGGCAGGAACAGGAGCGATAAAAACCGCCCCAAAATGTACCCGAACCCATACAGAACAAGGGGGCTGCCCCGCACCCTATCCGCAATACCAAAGGATTTTTTAACGGGCTTACAGGGCAGAAAAACCCCGAAAATGATACCGAGATGATACAGAATTACCGCCGATACCGCCACACCAGCGGAAACGGCAGAAAGGAGCGCACCCATGCCAAGAATGAGCAAGAAACGGCGGCTGGAATGGTCTTTTTTCCTGCGGCAAGTAAAAGTCGGGAATACCACCTGCGACCGTATCACATACAACGACCTCTGCCGGGGCTGTACCCATAGCTGCAAGCAGAGCTTCCGGGCGGTTATCATACTCTGCCCCCACTACTACTCCAAACGCCGGAAAAAGGAGGACAGGGACAATGGCAGATAACCGCAAGTATTACTACCTCAAGCTGAAAGAGAACTTTTTTGACAGCGACTCCATTGTGCTGCTGGAAGATATGAAAGACGGGATTTTATACTCCAATATCCTCTTGAAGCTGTACTTAAAATCGCTGAAAAACGGCGGGAAATTGCAGCTTGACGAGCATATCCCCTACACAGCGCAGATGATAGCGACACTGACCCGCCACCAGATAGGGACGGTTGAGAGGGCTTTAGAGATTTTCCGGCAGTTGGGGCTTGTGGAGCAGCTTGACAGCGGGGCTTTTTATATGACCGATATTGAGCTGATGATAGGACAGTCCTCTACCGAAGCCGAGAGGAAACGGGCTGCAAGGCTGGAAAACAAGGCACTTTTACCGCCCCGGACAAAAGGCGGACATTTGTCCGACATTCGTCCACCAGAGATAGAGATAGAGTTAGAGAAAGAGATAGAGATAGAAAAAGAGAGAGAGGGAGAAACGGGACACCCCGCCCCCGCTGCTTATGGCAGATACAACAATGTGATACTGACCGATACAGAGCTTTCCGGGCTGAAAACAGAGCTGCCCGACAAGTGGGAGTATTACCTTGACCGGCTTTCCTGCCATATCGCTTCCACCGGGAAGCAGTACCACAGCCATGCAGCCACCATTTACAAGTGGGCGCAGGAGGACGCTGCCAAAGGCAAGGCTGCCCCGAAACAGGGCATACCCGATTATTCATGCAAGGAGGGCGAGAGCTTATGAAAAACGAGATTGAAGCTATGATTACGGACATTACAACCACTACCACCGAAGCGGAGGATTACACAGGCGAGGACGGGCTTTTATACTGCGGTAAGTGCCATACGCCCAAAGAAGCCTATTTTGCAGAGGGAAAGACTTGTTTCGGGCGTGACCGCCACCCAACAGACTGCGACTGCCAGCGGGCAGCCCGTGAAAAGCAGCAAGCCGCCGAAAGCCGACAGAAGCACCTTGAAAAAGTGGAGGACTTGAAACGCCGGGGCTTTACTGACCCTGCTATGCGGAACTGGACATTTGAGCATGACAACGGCAGAAACCCACAGACCGAAACCGCCCGCTTTTATGTGGAGAGCTGGGAAACCATGCAGGCTGAAAATATCGGCTACCTGTTTTGGGGAGGCGTGGGGACGGGAAAAAGCTACCTTGCCGCCTGTATCGCCAACGCCCTTATGGAGCAGGAAGTCCCGGTGTGCATGACAAACTTTGCAACGATACTGGGTGACCTTGCCGCCAGCTTTGAGGGCAGGAACGAATATATTTCCCGCCTTTGCAGCTACCCCCTGCTGATACTTGATGATTTTGGTATGGAGCGAGGGACAGAATACGGGCTGGAACAGGTTTACAGCGTGATTGACAGCCGTTACCGAAGCGGCAAGCCGCTGATCGCCACGACCAACCTCACGCTGGAGGAATTGCAGCACCCGCAGGACACGCCCCACGCCCGTATCTATGACAGGCTGACTTCCATGTGCGCCCCCGTCCGCTTCACGGGCAGCAACTTCCGAAAGGAAACCGCACAGGAAAAGCTGGAACGCTTAAAGCAACTGATGAAGCAGCGAAAGGAGAGCCTATGACAGAAACGAAACAGACAAGCACCACCAAAACAGACCGCCGCCCGGACTGTGTGACGGAAATCCGCATGGGCAACTCCGTCCTTACCGTTTCCGGCTTCTTCAAGCAGGGCGCAACCGACACCGCAGCCGACAAGATGATGAAAGTGCTGGAAGCGGAAGCTGCTACACAAAAAACGGCGATTTGACCGACCATAAAGAAGCAGATTTGACGCTTTTGCCGCTATACAGACAGCCGCCCCATGTGGTACAATCAAGGTACGGAATAGTGGGGCTGGCTGTCGGAAACGGAGGATTTTATGTTAAGACAGACCAACCAACAACCAATTACCGCCCTTTACCCAAGACTTTCCCATGAGGACGAGCTGCAAGGCGAGAGCAATTCCATTTCCAATCAGAAGCGTATCCTTGAAACCTATGCAAAGCAGAACGGCTTTTCCAATCTGCGCTGGTACACGGACGACGGTTATTCTGGTGCGAACTTTCAAAGACCCGGTTTTCAAGCCATGCTTGCGGACATTGAAGCCGGAAAAGTCGGGACAGTTATCGTAAAGGATATGTCGAGATTAGGGCGAAACTACCTGCAAGTGGGAATGTACACAGAAATGATTTTCCCACAGAAAGGTGTCCGCTTCATCGCTATCAATGACGGAGTGGACAGCGCACAGGGCGACAATGACTTTGCCCCGCTGCGGAATATCTTTAACGAATGGCTGGTGAGAGATACGAGCAAGAAAATCAAAGCAGTGAAACGCTCAAAAGGTATGAGTGGCAAGCCCATCACAAGCAAGCCTGTGTATGGCTACCTCATGGACGAGGACGAAAATTTCATTATTGACGAGGAAGCTGCACCCGTAGTCAAGCAGATATACAACTTCTGCCTTGCCGGGAACGGTCCGACCAAGATAGCCCGTATGCTCACAGAGCAGCAAATCCCCACGCCGGGGACGCTGGAATACCGCAGGACGGGCAGCACACGCCGCTACCACCCCGGCTATGAGTGCAAGTGGGCAACCAATACCGTTGTGCATATCCTTGAAAACCGGGAATACACGGGCTGCCTGGTAAACTTCAAGACGGAAAAACTCTCTTATAAAGTCAAGCACAGCGTAGAAAACCCGGAGGAAAAGCAAGTGATTTTCGAGAACCACCACGAGCCTATCATAGACACCCAAACATGGGAACGGGTGCAGGAGCTTCGCAAACAGCGCAAACGCCCAAACCGCTATGATGAAGTGGGTTTGTTCTCCGGCATACTGTTCTGTGCGGACTGCGGCAGCGTGATGTATCAGCAGCGATACCAGACGGACAAGCGCAAGCAGGACTGTTATATCTGCGGCAACTACAAGAAACGCACCCATGACTGTACGGCGCACTTTATCCGCACCGACCTCTTGACCGCTGGTGTACTCTCCAATCTGCGGAAAGTGACCAGCTATGCGGCAAAGCATGAAGCCCGGTTTATGAAACTCTTGATTGAGCAGAACGAGGACGGGGGCAAACGCAGGAACGCCGCCAAGAAAAGGGAACTGGAAGCCTCCGAGAAACGCATAGCCGAGTTATCCGCTATCTTCAAGCGGCTGTATGAGGACAGCGTGACCGGGCGCATATCAGACGAGCGTTTCACAGAGCTGTCGGCAGACTATGAAGCAGAGCAACGGGAGCTGAAAGAAAGAGCCGCTGCTATTCAAGCGGAGCTTTCCAAAGCACAGGAAGCCACCGTGAACGCAGAAAAGTTTATGAATGTTGTCCGGCGGCATACCAGCTTTGAAGAACTTACCCCTACTCTGCTGCGGGAGTTTGTAGAGAAAATCGTTGTGCATGAGTGCAGCTATGACGAGAACAAGACCCGCAGACAGGACATTGAGATTTATTATTCTTTTGTTGGCAAGGTGGACTTGCCCGAATAACCGCCCGACCTATCCGACACAAGAGCTAAGTGCCGGATAGGAACGGCAAAATTTTTTACACTTCTATTACTTCTTTATCGCACATCAGTAAAGAGCCAGGGCATCAAACAGTTCATGGCTAATTAAAGGGAACAAAAAAGAAAGGAAAACCAATCCAGACGGTATCAGCGGCAGGATACAAGAATAAATTGTGATTTCACAAGATTGGTGCTATAATAAGAGAAAAGTTCCTGCCGGGGCAGCCGCCCCGGTGGTATGGATAGAAAGGCAGGAAAACAATATGCACATCAGCTATAAACCACTCTGGCACACACTGTTAGAGCGTGATATGAGGAAAGAGGATTTAAGGCTTGCCGCTGGTATGACAACGAATATGATTGCCAACATGAGCAAAGAGGGAAAGCACATCAGCATGGACACATTAGCCCGTATCTGTGAAACGCTGAATTGTGAGATTACCGATGTGATTGAGTTAGTACCAGACGAGCCTGCTTCCACAGGAGGTAAGGAACATGAGAGAATTGAAACCAAGAATAACGGAAAACGGAATTGATTATATCCTTGTCGGAGATTACTACATCCCGGACTTGAAACTGCCGGAGGAACACCGCCCTATCGGAAAGTACGGACGGATGCACCGGGAATATTTAAGGGAAGTCCACCCAGCCAGATTGAATACATTGATACTGACCGGAGAATTGTGGACATATCTTGCAGACCTGAACGAACAGGCACAGGAACGGTTAGACACTATCATGGAGCAGATGAAAGCCACCGAGGGCGTGACAGAGGAATTGAAGCGAACTCAACAAATGGAATGGGTGCAGCGTTGTAATAACATTCACAACCGGGCAGAAGAAATTGTTTTGCATGATATAATTTATTCATACGGGAGTAATTAAATCGGAGGTATATAAGATGATTGAAATTGTATTTGGTGAAAGTGCCTGTGGAAGTTTGAAAATTGCCCAAACTTACGGTAAGGGAAAGTATAGAGGAAGTGCAGTTTCGGTCTTTATGAGGCACGAAGATGGGAGTGTTCCATCTTCAGATGAAATGAAAGAAGCACAAATTCAAGCACAGGAACAAGAACATATTGCTTGGGAGAATGCTATTCCATTGGGAGGCAAGAGCAGTGATGTTTATTGTTTTGATATGGCTCTTAGTGTGGGAGATATTTCTGATAATGGAATTGGCGAACAGCGGAAAAATGTTCTCAAGAAAATGCTGTCTGTCTGGTTTGTAGAGGATTTAGACTATCAGGTTGAAGAAAAAATACAGAAAATTAAAACTACATTGTCTTCGGTTATTGAACGATATGTAGCTGGGGAAGAAGTTCGTATTTGGTATAGCTATAATCCGGATGAATTTTGCGGTATGTACTGGCTTATGAAACAACTTCGACCATTAAACTGTCAGACAACAATTTATTTGGTTAAGTTACCTGCCTGGGAATATGGAAAAGAAAATACTATGACATCCAAAATAGCATGGGGTGAGGTTTCTCCTGGCGAATGGGGAAAATATATAACTCTACAAGAAAAAGCTAAGCCTGTATTTCTTTCAGCTTGTGCTATGAAATGGAATCAACTTCAAAATGAAAATGCACCTTTGCGTGCAATGCTAAATGGTAAATTGCAAAGTGTTTCAGAAGATATATATGATAGTTTCATTCTTCGTGAAATTGCGGAACAGCCAGAGCAATTCAAAATGGCTATTGTTATAGGTAATGTTTTAGGAAAATATCAACTTGGAATTAGTGATGTATGGATTTCTAATCGCATTGATAAAATGCTTGAAGATGGTGTGTTGGAAATTATACAGGACGCACCAAAGGGAGAAACAAATTATCGCCGGATATTAAGAAAACGAATGAAATAATAACCACAGCAAGAACCGCTGCTACATGGAAGGCACCCCAACCATGCAACAGCGGTTTTTTTTACCGTTTTTTCCTCTGGCTGATAGGCGTTCCCATTTTCTTTGATTTTTTGAGAATCCGAATCAGCCAGCGAAATTCTTCGTCTGACAGATTTTTATAGTTGATACCGAGCTGCTTGCAGTAAAGGACAACCAGCTTTTCATCCCGGCTGCCCTTGAAATTTTCGACTGCTTCGAGATTTTCTTTCAATTCATCGGCAACGGTGGTCTGGGGCGCACTCTCACTGTCCTTTTTGTGGGCTTCCCGAATATCCCGGATAATCAGGTTGAGGTCATCCAGAACCATGTGACTGAAATACTCATCATCACTGATATGGGCGGCTTGCAGCACTTTCAAATGCGGGTCATCTTCGCCTGGGCGATACCGTTCAATGATTTCATGCCGGACGGTATCGACAAGTGCATTGAGGTTTTGAATCTGCATGGTAGCAATCCCGTCCACATAAATCTCAATGTCTGCAAGAAACTTGATGAAATCTTTATGTGTAGCAAGCTCACAGAGCAGACGGTTGTTAATCCGACCGCTTTTCAGCAGTGCCACCATCTCATCATTCAAATGCAGCTCCGTCAATGGTGTGTTGATCTGCTCCCTGTTCTCTGTCCGGCACAGTAGATAATCAACAGAGACCCCATAGAAGTCTGCCAGCGTGATAAGGTTGCCATGATTGATTTCCTTAAAATCCTCTTTTTCATAACTTCCAAGAGCTGATTTGGAAATGCCTGTCAGCTTTGATAGTTCTTCCAGATTTAAGCCTTTGTCCTTGCGGAGTTCCCAAAGGCGTTCCTGTATGCTTGTTGCTCCTTTCATGGGCGCACGCTCCTTTCCAATGGTTTCATTGCTGCCGCTTATCTGGATTATATCACACTTTCCGCAATCGTGGAAATTTCTGATTTTTACCCCTAATTCCTACTTTGTGGACATACGGCACAGGGCACAAAAATGTTCTATGATACAGGTAGTTCATCGATGGATTATTCCAATCGAATGACCAGCCTGTGTGGGATATGCTTCCCCGGCGATGTAGTGCCATGACTTTTGGCAGGGATGTGGAGGAACCCTGACCGAAACGAGCGTACCAAAGGGAGCGATACGCCGCTGTGAGATTCAGGGGAGGAACGACACCGGGGAGAACTGGCGAACTGACACCGAAATGATACCGAAACACGACAATCTGATAGGGGGATAGTCTACCCTATCGCTGATACTTCGGGAGATTTTAATCGGCTCTATGGCTGTAATTTTGCCGAAAATCGCCCCGAAACCATACACTAAAACGGGAGGAAACACAATATGCCGAGAATGAGCAAAAAGAGGAAGCATGAGCTTTCCTTTTACCTCAATGACCGGGGGCGTGTCACTTACAACGAATTATGCCGGAAATGCCAGCATGGGTGCAGGCAGAGCTTCCGGGCGGTTGTGATTGACTGCCCCCGTTATTTATCCAAACGAGCAAAGAAAAAGGAGGAACACACCGAATGAATTTTGAATTTATGACGATAGACACACCATTGCCGCCCTGTATGCCCTTTCCCAGAGCGTTGACAGGATTTCCAGTCAGCAGCACCGCAAAGGTCATGTACTGCCGGATGCTGGACGCTATGCTCTCCAAAGGTCAGGAGGACGAGAACGGAATCCTGTTTGTCTGCTTCCCTGTCACAGCCATTGCCGCAGTCCTGTCCCGCAGTCCCATGACGGTCAAGCGTTCTCTGAATGAACTGGAAACCGCCGGACTTATCATGCGGGTGCGTCAGGGCGTTGGAGAACCAAACAGGATTTATGTGCTGATACCGGGAAAGGAGGACGCTGCCCTTGCCTGATACCTCAAAGCTGGAAAAGCTCAACCGGGAGTTGGAGAAAAGCGAAAAGAAACTGCGGAAAGCCATCAATGATGAAAAGGCATTGCAGCACCAGTTAAAGCAGCTTACCCGAAAGGAACGGACGCACCGGCTCTGTACTCGTGGCGGTATGCTGGAAAGTTTTCTGCAAGAGCCGGAACGCCTGACAGATGATGATGTCATGCTGTTGTTGAAACTCATTTTTCACAGGCAGGACACGCAGGAACTATTGAAAAAACTGCTGGAACGGGAGAAGCCGGAAACCCCTTAGTTTACTAAGGGCGCAATTATACACCACCCAGAGGTTGGTGCATTGCGTTCTCCGAAGGCTCCTCGCCGGAGGGCTGTGATTTTCCGCAGTCATGGTCTGCTCCAAATCATACAGGGGACGCTACACTTCCCCTGCGCTGGCTGCCGCCAGCTACCCTTTTGTGGACTTGCCATCTGGGGACACCTTGCGTTGCAAGCTGTTCCCAGCCGACAAGTTTCATAAAATATGCTATCTTTTCGATAGGCAATGAAGTATAATGAAGTCAGCAATAAATCAGGAATTTGAGGTCAAGGCTTAAACGGGAGGTTTATATGAAAAAATACCAATGTCCTTGCTGCGGATATTTTACCTATAATGTTCCGGCAAATGAAGATTGTGGGTATATCTGTCCCGTTTGTTTTTGGGAGAATGACCCGTTCATTGCTTCTGATAACGAACCAAGCGACTCTAATCATGGAATAACACTAAAAGAAGCGAAATCCAATTTCTCAAAATTTGGTGCTTGTGAAAAAGAAATGTTATGTTATGTCCGACCACCGAGAGATGATGAAAAGAAAATTTCATAGCAACAATGTCGAAGTTATGGAGGGAATAAAAGTGAAGGACACTGCTAAGAGAGCAATAGTTACAGTTATTGTGTTTGTTATAATTTATGTTTTATCTGGTCCAATTATCGGATATACAAACTACGATATGTATTTGAAAGGAATTGAATTTTTATCAGCGGTAATCGGAGCAGGATGTTACTGGATAGGAAGCAATAAAAAATAGTTCTTGAATTTGACAAAGGAGTTGGAAGTATGAAAAGAATAGGTACAGCATTGACTATCGTGTTCATCATCGCTGGATTTGCAATTTCCTTTTTTATTGGACACTATGTGAGCGACAAGTCACATACAGAAAGTCGAGCAGCACAATTTGATAAATATATTTCTCGTGCGATTGATACAATCAAAGATAAAGGTCTGTCCATTGATGGCGCCCCAGAAGCGATAGCCAGCAATATTTGGGTGGCACACGAATTTTGTGATAGCCCTGAAATTTCCGCAGAACTCAGCAATCTGTGGAATACCATTGTATATGAAAAAGATGTGCTTCTCGGTCAAGAAGATGTGTTGACTGCTCAACTGAAAGATATTTTGGAAAAATGTCAATAGTCTTTGCAAATTTTCTATTTATCATTCACTCATCGGGTCAACTTGTCCCGAACTTTTACAACTAAATACCCGCCGCCCACACAGCGGCACATCGAGCAGGAAATCTGAAAAAAGGTCTCCTGCTTTTTTTCTGCCCAAAATGAGGTGGTAAAACGCCACCCCATCCACCAATTAGCGAAAGGAGGAACACGAAATGCCCTGTCCACACAACGAAATCACGATTGTGCAGCGCAGCCAGCGGCAGTCTGCTGTTGCCGCCGCTGCTTACCAGAGCGGCGAAAAGCTGTTCTGTGAATACGACCAGCAAGTGAAGCACTACCCGGAAAAGCGTGGTATCGTCCACAATGAAATCCTGCTCCCGGCAAATGCCCCACAGGAATATGCCGACCGCAATACTTTATGGAACGCAGCCGAAGCGGTTGAGAAGCAATGGAACTCCCAGCTTGCAAGGCGGTGGGTGCTTACCATCCCAAGAGAAATACCACTTGACCAGTACGCTGTCCTTGTCCGGGAGTTTTGTGAACAGCAGTTTGTTTCCAAAGGCATGATTGCTGACTTTGCCATCCATGACCCCTATCCGCCGGGACACAATCCCCACGCCCATGTCTTGCTCACTATGAGGGCAATGGACGAACATGGAAAATGGCTTCCCAAGAGCCGCAAGGTTTATGACCTTGACGAAAACGGGGAACGGATAAAACTTCCGTCCGGCAGATGGAAAAGCCACAAGGAGGATACGGTGGATTGGAACGACCAGAAGTATTGCGAAATCTGGCGGCATGAATGGGAGGTCATCCAGAACCGCTATCTGGAAGCCAATGACCGCCCAGAGCGTGTGGACTTGCGTTCTTATGCCAGACAGGGGCTTGATATTATCCCTACTGTCCATGAGGGAGCTGCTGTCCGGCAGATGGAAAAGCGGGGTATCCAGACGAACATCGGCAACCTGAACCGGGACATCAGAGCCGCCAACCGCCTGATGAAGTCTATCCGGCAGCTCATTCAAAACCTCAAAGGCTGGATTACCGAGCTGGGAGAAAAACGAAAAGAACTGCTTGCACAAAAGGCGGCGGAGGAAGCGACACTTCTTCCCAATCTGCTGATGAAGTATATGGAGATACGAAAGGAAGAACGGAAGGACTGGACAAGGGCTGGACAGAACCGGGGGACTTCACAGGACTTAAAGGCAGTCAGCGAAGCCCTGTCCTATCTCCGTCAAAAGGGGCTTTCTACTGTGGAGGACTTAGAAGCATTTCTGGAATCTTCCGGGAAATCAGCCGCAGATTACCGCAATCAGATGAAGCCAAAGGAAGCCCGAAGCAAAGTGATTGACGGGATTCTTGCCAGCCGGACAGACTGCAAGGAATGTAAGCCTGTCTATGAGAAGTACCAGAAGATATTTTTTAAGAAAACAAAGGAGAAATTCAAACAGGAACACCCGGAGGTTGCCCGGTATGAAAAAGCCGCCGCCTACCTTGCCAAGCACCCAGATGATAAGGACAGTACCCAAAAGGAGCTGCAAGAGGAGCAGGAAAAACTTCTCAGCGAAATCGCAGAGTTGAAAGTACCACTGACCGAGGTACAGGAGGATTTGAAGAAGCTGCGGGACATCCGCTACTGGGTACGGAAAGCCACACCCGGCACAGAGGAAAGTAAAGAGCCGCCTAAGAAGCAGCCCATCAAGGAAGTCTTGCAGGATAAGGCAGACGAGAAAAAGGCTCAAAGAACCGCCCCGGCACAGGCGAAACACCGACAACAGGATATGGAACTTTAACAGGCACTTGCCATTTTCAATCAGAGAATGTCAGGTGCTTTTCTTATTTTCAAGGAGGGATAGATTTGAATGTATTTGAAGCTGTGAAGCAGTCCGTCACAACAAGACAGGCTGCGGAGCATTATGGAATCCATGTAGGTCGGAACGGGATGGCTTGCTGCCCGTTCCATAATGATAAAACCCCAAGCATGAAGCTGGATCGGCGTTACCACTGCTTCGGCTGCGGTGCGGATGGGGATGTGATTGATTTTGCCGCCGCCCTGTATGGGCTGAGAAAGAAAGAAGCCGCCGTACAGCTGGCACAGGACTTTGGGCTTTCCTATGAGGACTGGAAACCGCCGGGAAAGGAAAAAAAGCCAAAGCCCCGGCAGAAATCCCCGGAGGAACAGTTTCAGGAAGCAAAGAACCGCTGCTTCCGTATTCTTGCCGATTATCTCCACTTGCTTATGGCATGGAGAAAGGACTACGCCCCGCACTCCCCGGAGGAAGCCTTTCATCCCCGGTTCGTGGAAGCCTTACAGAAGCAAGCCCAAGTGGAATATCTGCTGGATATATTGCTGTTCGGGGAGACAGAGGAAAAAGCGGCTTTGATTGCGGACTACGGAAAGGATGTGATACAGCTTGAACAGCGAATGGCAGAGCTTGCAGCCGCAGACGCAGCAAGAATTAAAAAACACCATGAACGCCATGCAGCCACCCCAGAGCATTGAGGAAATCAAAGCGGGACTGGAAACTACCGAGAAAGGCGGTGTCCGTCAGAGCATACGGAACTGCCTGACCGTATTCCAGCGTGACCCGCTGCTTTCCGGGGCTATCGCATACAACATCCTGACCGACCGCAAGGACATCATAAAGCCCATCGGCTTCCACAGAGAAAGCACAGCCCTGAACGATACGGATATGAAGTATCTGCTTCTCTATCTGGAAGAAACCTATGGGCTTACCAATGAGAAAAAGATTGATAATGCCATCGGGATTGTGGCGAATGAAAACAAGTACCATCCCATCCGGGACTACCTAAGTGCCCTTGTGTGGGACGGGACAGAACGAATCCGTTTCTGTCTGCGGCACTTTCTGGGGGCTGACGCAGACGATTACACCTATGAAGCGTTGAAGCTGTTCCTGCTGGGTGCAATCTCACGAGCCTTTCAGCCGGGGTGCAAGTTTGAAATCATGCTCTGTCTGGTAGGCGGTCAGGGGGCTGGCAAGTCCACTTTCTTCCGTCTGCTGGCAGTCCGGGACGAGTGGTTCTCCGATGATTTGCGGAAGCTGGACGATGAAAATGTGTACCGCAAGCTGCAAGGTCACTGGATGATCGAAATGTCGGAAATGATGGCAACTGCCAACGCCAAGAGCATTGAGGAAATCAAGTCGTTTTTAAGCCGGCAGAAAGAGGTCTACAAGATACCCTATGAAACCCACCCGGCAGACCGCCCCCGTCAGTGCGTGTTTGGCGGCACTTCCAATGCCCTTGACTTCCTGCCCCTTGACCGTTCCGGCAACCGCCGCTTTATCCCGGTCATGGTGTACCCGGAGCAAGCTGAGGTTCACATTTTGGAGGACGAAGCTGCTTCCAGAGCCTATATTGAGCAGATGTGGGCGGAAGCGATGGAGATTTACCGAAGCGGCAGGTTCAAGCTGGCTTTCAGCCCCGCCATGCAGCGGTATCTCAAAGAACACCAGCGGGATTTTATGCCGGAGGACACCAAAGCCGGGATGATACAGGCGTATCTTGATAAGTACACCGGGAGCATGGTCTGCTCCAAGCAGCTCTACAAGGAAGCCTTAAACCATGCCTTTGACGAGCCGAAGCAATGGGAAATCCGGGAAATCAACGAGATTATGAACCAGTGCATTGACCGCTGGCGGTACTTCCCGAACCCAAGAATGTTTTCCGAATATGGCAGACAAAAGGGCTGGGAGCGAGAAAACCCGGCAACGGACTCCGGCAACCCGTCTGAAAAAACGATGGACGGTTTTGTGGAGGTCACAGAACAGATGGAGCTTCCATTCTGAAAATGACCACCCGTTGCACCCCCTGTTGCTATCCCGTTGCCGAGCCGGTTGCCGGGGAAAACCCCTTATTTCCGGGCTTTTCTCCCTTATAACAACCAAAACAACAGAAAAATAAAAGAAAAGTATAAATAGTAACCACCGCCAGATTGAGATTGTTTGCAAGGTCTTTTGAAGCCCGTTGCCGGACTTCGTTGCCGACACCCTCTGTCTGGCTATTTTCATGTATGGAGGATAACTGCCTATGGCAAAAAACAAAACAGAGATTCATGTGACCACTGTATTTGACGGGGAGCTGGATGCAACCGATGTGTTCGTCAGCCTGATTTCCCAGAAATACAGAAAGACAAATACGAAAGAATATCTTGCTAAAAAGAAAGATATGAGCTATAATGAAGATGAGGTTCAAAAGAGCCAGATACCGTCTGGATTGTGTGGGTAAATGGCTATGATGAACGAAATGGAATACAGAACAATCGGTTCGGCACTTGCCGGGGGCTATCGTGCGGCGGTCTATTGCAGGCTGTCAAAGGACGATGACCTGCAAGGCGAAAGTGCCAGTATCGCAAACCAGCGTGATATGCTGGAAAAATACTGCGAAAAGCAGGGATGGGAGGTTGTGGCAGTCTATCAGGACGATGGTTTCACAGGTCTTAATATGGAGCGTCCTGATTTACAGAGAATGTTGAGAGCCATTGAGCGCAGGCAAATCAACCTTGTCATCACGAAAGACCTCAGCCGACTGGGGCGGAACTATCTGCAAACCGGGCATTTGATTGAGGACTTTTTCCCAAGAAACGGTGTCCGCTATATCGCCATGAATGACGGTATCGACACCCTGCGGGATAACAACGATATTGCCCCGTTCAAGAATATCCTGAACGAGATGTACAGCAAGGATATTTCCAAGAAAGTCCATTCCTCTTATCTTCTGAAAGCGCAGAAAGGACAGTTTACCGGGTGTCTTGCCCCGTTTGGGTATCGGAAAGACCCGGAGGACAAAAACCATCTGCTCATTGACGAGGAAACCGCCCCGATTGTGCGACTGATTTTCGGATATGCCCTGAACGGTCATGGTCCGAACTATATCCGCAGACGGCTGGAGGAAGAAAAAATCCCCTGCCCCACATGGTGGAACCGGGAACGGGGGCTTCGCAATACCCGCACCAAATGGGAAAAGAAAGACCCAGAAAAAGGACGGTATATGTGGGACTTCTCCGTTATCAAAGACCTTTTGATGAATCCCGTCTACACCGGGGCGATTGCTTCCCAGAAAAAGGACTACCGTTTCAAAATCGGCACGATTGGGGAAAAGAAGCCGGAGGACTGGATTGTGGTGGAGGGGCAGCATGAACCGCTGATTGACCGCATGAGCTTTGACATTGTGCAGAATAAGCTGAAATCCCGCCAGCGTCCGGGGCAGACCAATGAAATCAGCCTGTTTGCCGGACTGATAAAATGCGGCGAGTGTGGGAAGTCGCTGACGGTACGCTACACAAACGCAAAACATCCTCAGCAGATTTATTCCTGCAAGACCTACAATGCCTTTGGAAAGAACCACTGCACCCAGCATCGGATTGACTATGACACCCTTTACAGCCATGTGCTGCGGAAAATCCGGGAATGTGCCAGAGCTGCCCTGATGGACGGGGAAGCGGTTGCCGACCGCCTGACCAATACCTGTGAAGCCGAGCAGCGGGAACAGCGGGAAGCAATGGAACGCTCCCTTACAAGGGACGAGGAACGGATTGAGATTCTGGACAAAATGGTAATGCGGCTTTATGAGGATATGATTGCAGGGCGTATCAGTGAACAGAATTTCAACACCATGCTGGAAAAGACACAGACCGAGCAGACGGAGCTTAAAACAAAAGTGTCCGAGGGCAGAAAGCGGCTGTCCGATGAAGTCCAGCTTGCCAATGATGCAAAACAATGGGTGGAAGCCATTCAGGAATACGCCAACATCACAGAGCTGGACGCAGCCACCCTTAACCGCTTAATCAAAGAAATCGTCGTGCATGAGCGCATTGACGAAGATAAAACAAGACACATTTCTATCGAAATTCATTTTAATCTCAAACCCATCCCGGAGGTGGAACAGGTCACTGCCTGACCTGTCCCGCCGGGACGGTTCTCTTAAAAATACCATATAGATTTTTTGTACGCCGCCGCCCGCCATCGAGCAGAGTTTTACACCTAATTGGGGATAAAACAGCTCATGGCTGGCGGCGGTGTCGTTCTGATCGGCCTTCAGCTTATCCCTCTGCTGTCCGGCCTGTTCAGCTAAGTGTCACCCGTTGTCCCTTTTCCAGAAAAGGAGCTGATGTATGGACTTTATCATCGACGCAATCGTTGAATGGCTGAAAGGTCTGCTCGTCGATGGTATCATGGGAAATCTGGATGGCCTTTTCGATAACGTCAATCAGAGCGTTGGCGAGATCGCCACACAGGTAGGCACGACCCCGGCGGACTGGAACGCCGGGGTCTTTTCCATGATACGACAGATCTCCGAAACTGCCATTCTGCCAATCGCCGGGGTCATCCTCACTTTTGTTATGACCTATGAACTGATACAGATGCTCATAGAACGCAACAACCTCCATGAAGTTGACACATGGATGTTTTTTAAGTGGGTGTTCAAAACCTTTGTGGCTGTGATGATCCTGACGAATACCTTCAATATCGTGCTGGCGGTCTTTGATGTGAGCCAGCATGTGATACAGCAGTCAGCGGGCATTATCCAGAACGGGACAGAGATCACGCCGGATGTGCTGGACAGTCTGCGGACAGAGCTTGAGGCGATGGAGTTAGGCCCTCTGTTCGGACTCTGGCTCCAGTCCTTCCTGATCCAGCTTACCATGATTGCCTTAAACATCGTGATTTTCGTCATCGTATATGGCCGTATGATTGAAATTTATTTACTCACAAGTTTAGCGCCTATCCCGTTTGCCACAGTCCCCAACAGGGAAACCGGACACATGGGGCAGAACTATTTCCGCTCCCTCTTTGCGGTGGGCTTTCAAGGTCTATTGATCTTAGTCTGTGTCGCCATCTATGCGGTGCTGATCCAGAGTATCGCCACCGACGGCGACCCCATCGGGGCGATCTGGGGCTGCGTGGGATATACGGTGCTGCTGTGTTTTACCTTATTCAAAACAGGCAGTCTTGCAAAATCCATCTTCGGCTGCCATTAAGAGACTTCGGGCCATGCTGACCCGAAGCGGAAAGGAGGCGGTATGCCTCGGCGTTACAAACAGGGTGCGGACGGACAGCCGCACCCGGCTTTCTATGGAAAGCTCCCCGAAGAATTTTCTAAAGCAGACACCATGCGCTTTATGGTGGAAACCGATCTGAAACTGTCCGGGTGCGTATCGGCGGACACGCTGGCGGCACTCCGGGCGGAAGGCTATGACTACAAGGACGGGAACCTTGTTCCCGCCGGAAAGGAGGAAACCATGCAGGAAAAGGTTGCAAACACCACCCCGGCCGCACCGTTGAAGCTGGATGTAAGCGTGCGGGTCATCGAACCTGTGAAAAATCTGATGGGCTTTGCCAGCGTGAAATTCAATGACTGCTTTGTGGTGGAAAATCTGAAAATCGTACAGGGCAGCAAGGGCCTCTTTCTTGGGATGCCCAGCCAGCCGGACGGCAAAGGCGGCTACCGGGATATGGCCTACCCTGTCACAAAGGAGTTCCGGGAACAGCTCAACACCGCTGTTCTGCAAGCCTATGAGGCAAAGCTGGAACAGATGGCGGAGCGCGGCTCTGTGGGGCGTGCGTCCATCAGCGACCAGCTCAAAGCCGGAAAAGCGGCTGCCGAACAGGCAAAGGCAGAACGGCCTCCGAAGGAAAAGCCCAGCCGCAGCGCAGAGCGTTGACCTCGGGCCATGCTGGCCCGAAGCAGAAAGGAGGCGGAAACCATGCCACGCAAACGGACGGGCTATGACGCAGCCTGCTATTACGACGGAAAACTGCTGGGCCGCTGTACCAAAGCGGACAGCGATGCCTATACCCTGTTGATGAACGCCTGCGGCGGGGACGCCGCCCGTGTCCTGCGGGAATACGCCTACTTTTCCCCGGAGCTGAAGGCCATCTTGGAAAAGGCGGCTCTCATGCAGGCGGACCGGAACCGGACGGGCGGAATGTTCCATGCGCCGAAAAGCTCCCCGTGGGGCGAGGTGCAGAGCTGTGAAGTTCTCTGTCCGGGGGTGTTTCTGGTATCTACCGCCAGCCACGGCGGAACGATGGTGGCAAACGAGGTAGCCGCCGTTCTCTCCCCAGCGGCCAAAAAATGCGGCTTCAAGGACAAGGGCTATATCTGCTATGAGGAGGACGCACAGGAAAGCGTAGTGCTCCGGGAGCTGCTGGACAAAAAGCTGTGGAAAATCCCTGACCGCATTAAGGACAAAGGACAGTTTGAAGAAAAACTCAATCAGTCCATCCGGCAGTATCACCCCGAATACTGGCGGGCAAGGCAGAGCGGACGAGAGGCCGCCGAAGCTGCCCGCAGCACAGCCCCGGCCAAAGAGGCCGCAAGATAACCTCGGGCCATGCTGGCCCGAAGCAATAAAGGAGGTGTACCAAAATGGCCTATGTGCCAGTACCAAAAGACCTTTCCAAAATCAAGACAAAGCTGGCCTTCAACCTAACGAAGCGCCAGCTTGTTTGTTTTTCCAGCGCGGCGGCGGTGGGCCTCCCGGCTTACCTGTTTTCCCGTGGCAGTATCGGGAACAGTGCCGCCATGTTCCTGATGATCGGCCTCATGCTCCCGTTCTTCTTTCTGGCTATGTATGAGCGGGACGGCCTGCCGCTGGAAAAAGTGCTGAAAAACATCATCCGCACCCGGTTCCTCTATCCCCGGGTGCGGCCTTACAAAACCGAAAACTTCTATGCGCTGCTTAGCGCAAGAAAGGAGGCGCAGCCGATTGCGAAACAGCAGAAGGGCCGGAAAGCCCGCAGGCAGAAAGCCTGAAAAGCAGGGCCTTACCGGCCTGTTCACGAAAGGAAAGAACATTCCCACCACCGCCCAGCAGACCCTCCCTTACCGGGAAATGTACCGGGACGGAGTGTGCCGGGTAGCGGACCGCTATTACACCAAAACCATTGAATACGAGGACATCAACTACCAGCTCGCACAGTCCGAAGATCAGGCGGCCATCTTTGACGGGTGGAGCGCCTGCCTTAACTACTTTGACAGCAGCCTTCCGTTCCAGCTTTCCTTCCTCAACCACCGGAGCCGCCCGGGCAGCCGGTACAGCGTGAACATCCCCATGCAGGACGATGATTACAACAGCGTCCGGTGTGAGTATGTGGAAATGCTGGAAAACCAGATCGCCAAAAGCAACAACGGCATTGTCCGCACAAAGCTCCTGACCTTCGGCGTGAACGTGGACGACCTTCCCACCGCCAGGGCAAGGCTGGAACGTGTAGAGGCGGACATTTGCGGGAACTTCAAAAAGCTGGGCGTCAAGTGCCGCTCCCTTTCGGGGCTGGAACGGCTGGAGCTTCTTCACGGGCAGCTCCACCCCGGCAGCGGCTCCCCCTTCCGGTTTTCATGGGATATGATCCCCAAAACCGGGCTTTCCACCAAAGACTTTATCGCCCCGGACAGCTTCGACTTCCGTTTCAGCCGTCTGTTCCGGGTGGGGACGACTTGGGGCGCCGCCTCCTACTTGCAGATTTTGGCCTCGGAGCTCTCGGACAAGCTGCTGGCGGAGCTTTTGGAAATGGATGCGGAAATGACCATCACCCTCCATATCCAAACCGTCGATCAGGCCGCCGCCGTAAAATCCATCAAGGCCAAAGTCTCCGACATTGACAAGATGAAGGTGGAGGAACAAAAGAAGGCAGCCCGGTCAGGGTACGACATGGACATACTTCCGCCCGACCTCGTAACATACAGCAACGACGCAAAGACCCTTCTGGAAGATTTACAGAGTCGGAATGAAAGAATGTTCCTGCTGACCTTCCTTGTGGTAAACATGGCCCCGACCCGCCGGGAGCTGGACAATGACCTGTTCACGGTGTCCGGTATCGTCCAGAAATACAACTGCACCTTGAAGCGGCTGGACTTCCAGCAGGAGGATGGTTTTCTTTCCAGCCTTCCGCTGGGCCATAACGGCATTGAGATCAAGCGCGGCATGACGACAAGCTCCACGGCCATTTTCGTTCCCTTTATGACGCAGGAGCTCCGCATGGATGGCGAAGCCGTCTATTACGGGCTCAACGCACTTTCCCATAACGTCATCATGGCAAACCGGAAGAAGCTCAAAAATCCCAACGGCCTGTTCCTCGGCGTGCCGGGCTCCGGCAAATCCTTTGCCGCAAAGCGGGAGCTTGTGAACGTGTTCCTTGCCACCCGTGACCGGATCATTGTGGTTGATCCGATGGGCGAATATTCGCCCCTTATCAAGCGGCTGGGCGGACAGGTCATCGAGATCGCCCCGGACAGCCCCCACCACATCAACCCGATGGACATTGATTTGAGCTTCGACGAGGAAAACCCGATGGCGCTGAAAGCCGACTTTATTCTGTCGCTGATGGAGCTGATCGTTGGCGGCAAGGATGGCTTGCAGCCGGTGGAGCGGACCGTCATTGACCGCTGTGTACGCCAGATGTACCGGGAACACTTGCAGAACCCGGAAACAAGCAAAATGCCGACCCTCCAAACCCTGTATGACCTGCTCTGTTCCCAGCCGGAGGGCGAGGCGGTACGGCTGGCAACTGCCCTTGAAATCTATGTGTCGGGTTCCCTTAACGTGTTCAACCATGAAACCAATGTGGACCTGAACCGCCGTCTGGTATGCCTTGACTTAAAAAAGCTGGGTGCCGGGCTTCGGACGATTGCCATGCTCATTATGCAGGACTTGGTAAACTCGCAGGTGTCCATGAATTTCCTGCGCGGTATCGCTACATGGTGCTACTTCGACGAATTTCATGTGCTGCTCCGCGACCGGCTGACGGCAAGCTATTGTGTGGCGATCTGGAAAATGCTGCGAAAAAAAGGGTGCGTTCCGAGTGCTTTAACGCAGAACGTAAAGGATTTTCTGGCAAGCCCAGAGATTGAGAACATCTTTGAAAACTCGGACTTCCTTGTGCTGCTCTCGCAGGCACAGGGGGACCGGCAGATTTTAGCTAAACAGCTTGGGATCAGCCCCCACCAGCTTTCCTATGTGACCCATACCAATTCCGGCGAAGGGTTGCTGTTCTTCGGGAATACCACCATCCCGTTTGTTGACCGCTTCCCGCAGAATACCGAGCTGTACGCCATTATGACCACCCGCCCGGAGGACAAAAAACAGGAAATGAACCGGGCATAACACACTTCTGGCCATGTTGGCCCGAGGTTTGGAAAGGAGGGATACGTCATCGGAAAGAAACCGGACAAACGGAATTTTCAGAGGCCGGGGCCGACGGAGGATACCGGGGGCAATCGCCCCGGACCGGCTGAACGGGAAGGACCTTCCCCCGCACCATCCCGGCGTCTGCGGTTTGAGGACGAGGATACCGGACAGGACAGCCCTTCGGGCCATGATGGTCTGAAGTCCAAAAGCGGTAAGTTTCAAGAGGACAGCCGGAAAAGCCGTCCCTCTGACCGCATGAGGCAGGAGGATGAAGCGGACGGGCCGCAGGATACCGGCAAGGCACAGGAGCCGGAGGGCTCCGCCGAGAAGGTCGGGAGCAAAAAGGGCAAGTACCAGAAAGCACAGGCAAAAGCGGAACACACCGGGGAAAAGCTGGGAAAGGCCCGGGAGAAACTGGACAAGACCGAGGCAAAACGGGCAGCGAAGAAGCCGCCGGGGCTTGCAAAAAAGGCAGTCCGGGGAGCCCGTACAGAAGCGTGGTTCTATGTCCACAACAAGATACACGAGGTTGAGCATGAAAATGTGGGTGTGGAAGGAGCCCATAAATCCGAGCTGGCCGCAGAGGCCGGAGCCCGGAAACTGACCCGCTATGCCAAACGCCGCTGGCGGGAACACCCAGCCCGGAAGGTGGCAAAGTGGGAACGGAAGGACATAAAAGCCCGGGCCAATGTGGATTTTCAGAAGATGGCCTCCGAGCACCCGGAACTTGCCAGCAATCCGCTTTCCCGTGTGCAGCAGAAATGGAAACTGAAACGCCGGTATTCCAAAGAGGCAAAAGCGGCTGCAAAACAGGGCGCAAAGGCCGCAAAGAAAACCGCTGCCGCTTCGGGAACTGCGACCCGGCGGGCGGCGCAGTTTGTGACCCGTCATCCCGTGGCGGTGCTGGTCCTGCTCCTGCTGTTGCTGCTCTGTTTTCTTGTGTCGGCGGTAAGTTCCATTTTCCCCACGCTTGGCAGCGGCCTTGCCAATGCGTTATCCGGCACCTCCTACGCCTCGGAGGATACGGACCTGCTGGGGGTGGACGAGGACTATACAGCGTTGGAAAACGAGCTGGCGCAGACGGTGGCGAACATTGAAAGCACCCATCCCGGCTATGACGAGTACCGCTATTCCGTGGACGAGATCGGCCATAACCCCTATGAGCTGGCATCCTATTTCTCTGCAAAGTACCATGTCTATTTCCGGGAACAGGTGCAGGACGAACTGCGGGAGATTTTCGAGGCACAGTATGAGCTGACCTTGACGGAGGAAGTCGAGATACGCTACCGCACCGAAACCAGCACCGACCCGGAGACCGGGGAAACCACCACCGAGGAAGTCCCCTATGAGTATTACATTCTCAATGTGACCCTCACAAACAAGACGCTGCCCGCCGTGATCCTGCCGAGGCTTAACGAACAGCAGCGGGAAATCTACACCGTTATGCAGCAGCTCAAAGGCAACAAACCCTATCTGTGGGAAGGGATTTACAACGGCGGCGAAGATACCGGCCCCAGCTATGAGATACCCGGCGAGGCGCTGGATGACCCGGCTTTTGCGGCGCTCATGGAAGAAGCCACAAAGTACATCGGCTGGCCCTATGTGTGGGGCGGCTCCAGCCCGTCCACCTCCTTTGACTGTTCGGGCTTTGTCTGCTGGGTGTACACGGCCAGCGGCGTCCACAACCTGCCCCGTACCACGGCGCAGGGCATTTATAACCAGTGCGCTATCATTTCCCCCTCCGAGGCAAAGCCCGGCGACATTATCTTTTTCACGGGAACCTATGACAGCCCCGGCCCTGTGTCCCATGTGGGGATTTATGTGGGCGACGGGATGATGCTCCATTGTGGTTCGCCCATCCAATACGCAAACATCAATTCAAGCTACTGGCAGACACATTTCTATGCCTTCGGGCGTTTGTGAGCCAGAGGAAAGGAGTCCTTGCATGAACAAGATCGACAAGCTCGATAAGGAACTGGAAAAAGCCCGGGAGAAGGCTGCCGAGTGGCAGGCCAAAATCCGGGAGCTGGAAAAGCAGAAACAGGAGGAAGAAAACAGCCAGATCGTGCAGGCGGTGCGCTCCCTTAAACTGACGCCCGCCCAGCTTATGGCATTTCTGAATGACCCCAAAAACAGCCTTACCGCTTCGGGCCATACTGACCCGAAGCCGGAGGCACCCGAAAAGGAGGACACAGCCCATGAAGAAAACTAAATACCGCAGGCTGGCGGCGATGGCTGCCAGCCTTTTGTGTTGCCTGATCTTTACGGTCCCGGCCTACGCCCAGAGCAGCGAGCCACAGCCGGAGACAGCTCCCGCCCCGGCGGAAACCGAAGCGGAGCCGGAAACACAGAACCCCTTTACCCCGGACGGGACGGGAACCGTGGTGGACAACGCCACCGACGAGGACGGTAAAGAGTTTTACACCATTACCACAGCAGACGAGAGCGTGTTTTATCTGGTGATCGACAAACAGAAAACCAGCGAGAACGTCTATTTCCTCAATACCGTTACCACAGACGACCTTCTGCCTCTTGCCGAACAGGGTAAGGAACCGCCCAAAGAAGTGACCCCGGAGCCAGAGCCAAAGCCCACCGAACCGGTGGAGGAAGTACCGGAATCCGATCCGGAGAAAAAGGACAGCCCCCTTCTCTCTCTGCTCCTGATCGGTGCGGTGGTGCTGGCCGGCGGTGGGATTGGTTACTATTTCAAGATTTACAAGCCGAAGCATGAAGCCCCGGATTTGGAAGATGATTACTGCGAATATGAGGACGGGGAGCTGGAGGAGATCTCAGAGGAACCCGATGACGAAGATACCCCGCCATGGGAGGAAGATACGGAGGAATGAGAATGAATTTTACAAGCAGCCCTTTTGAACGAATGATGAAGGAAGTACCGCACCCCGGCTGGAACAATGACGACCCTTGTAAGGGATGCCGTTATCACAAGGAGTGCAAAGGAAAGAAAAAATAGTGCCGGAAGAAGTTCCGGGCGCTGATCGTGGAGTCCCGCCCTTCGGGCCATCGTGGCCCGAAGTCTTAAATGGACGCCCGGGAGCTGACCCGTGACGAGAAGAAGAAAATCCGTTCTCTTGTCACGGGGATGTGCGCCAACTATGACCGGGAAAGCGGCCTGTGCCTTCCTCTTGACTGTGCCTGCTATATGCTGCACAAGTGCTGGACAGGGGCGTACTGCCGTTATTTTCGTGTGGCTGTCCTGCCTCTTAACCCGGAGCTTCAAGCGGCGCTGACAACGGAAGGCATCTCCCCGGAGCTGCGAGCCTGTGCGGTCTGCGGAAAGGCGTTTTTGCCCGAGGGGCGTCAAGCCTACTGTTCCGACGCCTGCAAGGCCGAAGGGAACCGCCGAAAAAGCCGGGAACGCATGAGGAAAATGCGGGAGAAAAGGCCGGGCGGCTGTTACGATTTGCCGCCTCCAAAGGCTTGACATTCCGGGCTTTTTTGAGGGTGTTTCCGGGGTGGGAATATCTTATTACATTTCTCCCCGGTCTGCCCTCTTATTTCGTAACATCCAGCACTTCGGGTCATGTTAGCCCGAGGCACAGAAAGGAGGTATCTCTTGGAGACAGTACAAGGATATGTGATTTTGAAAGCTGCCACCTTTGAAACCGGACACGGCTTTGCGCTGGGGCATAATCCGGGAGCGCCGAGCCCCTTTGTGACCTGGCAGTTTACCGAGGGGGAAAACGGCCATCGGGATTACTACTGGGGTCGCTATGGAACCAGTCAGGCATGGGCGCAGAGGGACTTTGACCGTCGGATGGACGACTATCAGCAGTTTTACCATGCGGCGGTCAAGCATACCGAGCTGGGACCGGAGGGCGTTTACCGCTATTATTCCACCCAGCGGCCCGTGGACATAGGAACTTACCCGAAGCTGCCGGATAACCAGCCTCTTTCCATCGTCAACTACGACGATGACAGGCGGCGTCCTGTGGCAGACGGCAGTCTGATGGCATGGGGCGAACTGACCTACGCAAAGCCGCTGACCGAAAAGCAGATGGAGGATTATGAACTGAAACCAGCACCGGGCAATCCTGACCGGGTGCGCCCATCCATTACCGCCCGGCTCAAAGAAGGAACCAGAGGGCAGGAACCCCCGAAGGAGCCCGGCCAGAAGCGGAGCCATAAAAACCATGAGGAACGATAAAGGAGGAACGCCATGCACGAAAAAGACAACTATCTGAAAACCGCCGAGCTCTCCACGGAGCAGAACTGCAACATGATCGACGGCGTACCCAACAACACGCCCATCCCACCCACGCCCCCGGAGCTGGACGCAAAACCGCTTGATAAGGTAAAGGAACCCAAAGAGCGCCGGAAAGGCCGGGAGCTGGAACGCTGATGAAGAACCGCAAGCGGAATGTCCATCTGCATGTCATGGTAACGCCGGACGAGCTGGCAGCCATCCATGAGCGGATGGCCGAGGTGGGCATTTCCAACGCCGGGGCTTATGTACGGAAAATGGCTCTGAATGGGTATATCCTGCACATCGACCTTGCGCCCGTAAAAGAGCTGATCTCTCTGCAACGGCGCTGTTCTAACAATCTCAATCAGGTTGCCATACACGCACATACCTATGGCGTGTACCCGGAGGAAATCGACGGATTGAAGCGGGACTATGAAAAGCTGTGGGGCGAGGTGTCAAAGGTGCTGCGGGAGCTCTCCGAGCTGGTGGCAAAGTAAATAAAAAATGGGCGGCAACCGTATTATTGGCTGCCGCCCACTTTTCAATGATTAGGGGCACAATTTATGCAAAATCCATTTCCACCATCATTCTCAAAATTGATTTTACATCCACAATCAGGACAAATATTATATGCGCCTTCAACATATTCGTCATCATCTGTTTCAAATAAAGGTTGAAAATTCGTTTCTTTCAGTTTTCCGTCAATAATAGTAGCTTTTTCAAATCCATCGTCGCCCTCGAAGTCAAGGTACATATCTGCTTCTCGAATTACCTCTACTTGGATTTCGCCTTCAAAGCTGTGTGCTCCAGCAGGACCTAAAAGAATTTGTTTTGTTTCATCATCGCGTCCCCAATAGTCATACGATGTGGCATCTGCTTCTATATGGAAGGTAAAAATATAAGTTATCGTATCATTATCTTTATCGACTTGCTCTGCCGAAAGAAATTCATATTCGGTAATTTCCAGCTCATCAATTCCATTTGTCCCGATGTGTGAAGAAGGCTCAAGATATTCTTCACCAGAGAAAGACAGAGCATCAGAAATGCTTTCAAATACAGCTTCATGAACCCTATCAAAGTAGTCATCATCTGTTATCCTCAAGGCTATTTCAACAGCATCTGATTTTGGAATGCCATAGGTGACAGATATATTTGAAAAGAAATCCAGTGCTGTAAGTGCCACAATTTGCATCTGAGTTTCTTGTTGAAATTCTTGACACAGATAAGGATGAAATTCCCTTTGGCCATTGTCATCTATCCACCAGTCGCTTTTTACATCATCAGTTACAAATATAACATTTACGCTTTTTTCTCTTGCATAGCGAAGAATTTCTTTCCACATAATTAGGTCGCTATATTTTCGGACCCCATCTTTGTTTTTAGCATCTTTGAATCCTGGCGGTGTTTGCGGATCAGTTTTATATCTTCGCTCTCCTTCTTCACAAATCTGATATATTTCTTCTTGCGTAACGGATGTCATAACTCGAGAGTCATTTATGATTAGTTCGACCAAATCATATACCGGGTCTTGACCTTTCCACGGATTTGCGATTAAGTCAAGTATAGTTCTATCCTCAAAAAATGCTTCTGGAATAGCCATGAGTTCATCGAACTTCTGGGATAAATCTGCACGCAATTCTTCAATATCAGGGTATTGTAATGACTGCAAATTATCACATAGATTGAGAACTTTGCGAGCTGCATTGCTAATTTGTTTTTTGGTATCGTCGCCTACATTTTGTACTCTCTTTTCCATTTTGCCGAAATAGCCACGATAATGTTTTAGAAACTCATATCGTACAGTCGATGGCATAATAATGCCGCTTTGAATCGCCTGCATACATCTTAATGCAAAATCGGAAAATTCCGGAGAGAAGCGATAAATGTGAAGATAGACATTAGTATCACAAATAACGATATAACCATTATCTATCAGTTCTTTTATATTAACAGGCATTTTGACCCCTCCTAAAATTTACTGCCTATATAAAGTTTACTGCGGTCAATATGTAGTGTCAATATAATACTTCGGGCCATGTTGACCCGAAGCTTCGGGACAGGATTCACTAATCTTTCGCAACATTTATGTCCCTGGGCAGGCATGATAAAATAGAGATAGAAAGAATAAAGGAGGTTTTGATGATGAAGATACTGCTGAAAATATTGGTTGCACCTTTCGCCCTGGCGCTGTCCCTTCTGACGGCTCTGCTGGTGTTCCTGTTTGATATTTGCGCCTTCCTGCTGACGATTGCCTCCGGGATCCTGGCGGTGCTGGGTATCGCCCTCTTTTTCACGCCGACCCCCATCGGCGGGATTGTATTTCTATTCCTCGCCTTTCTCCTTTCGCCGTATGGGCTGCAAGCGGCGGCTGACTCCCTTCTTTGGACGCTGGACGGAGGCAAATCCGCTCTGTACCGGTTTCTGGCAAGTTAAGCAGCCTCGGGCCATACTGGCCCGAAGTCGGGGCGGTCTGGACGGGCCGCCCTTTTTCATAGAAGGGAGGGATGATTTCTGGCTACCACAACTTTGTTGCAGCGCCATGCAGGCGAAGGCGAAACGATTGCCGAGGCTATCCGGGATTGTCTGGACTATGGCAAAAACCCGGAGAAAACAGAAAGCGGAAAGTATATCTCCACTTATGAGTGCGACCCCGCCACCGTGGCGGACGAGTTTCTTTTGGCGAAAGCCAGCTATGCCGCCATGACAGGCCGGGGACAGAAAAAGGCCAATGATGTGCTGTGCTATCAGATACGACAGTCCTTCTATCCGGGGGAGATCACACCGAAGGAGGCGAACCGTATCGGCTATGAGCTGGCTATGCGCTGGACAAAGGGGCGGCACGCTTTTATCGTTACCACGCACACAGACCGCCAACACATCCATTGTCACATTTATTATAACTCCACCACCCTTGACTGCACCCGGAAATTCCGAAACTTTTGGGGCTCCAGCTTCGCCCTTCGGCGGCTCTCTGACAAGCTGTGCCTTGAAAACGGGCTGTCCATCGTGGAGAACCCGAAGCCCCGGAGCAAGGGCAAGTATCGGAACTATGGGGAGTGGCAGAAAGACCGGAAAGGGCCGCTTTCCTATCAGGACCGACTGCGCCTTGCCATTGATACCGCACTGGCCGAACGCCCCGCCGATCTGGATGAATTTCTTGTTCTGATGAAACGGGCCGGATATGAAGTCAAGAAGGTTCGGGGCGGCGGTATCAGTTTCCGGTTGACCGGGCAAGGGCAGGAACGCTTCACCCGTCTGCGTGCCTCCACGCTGGGGGACGGCTACGACTTGCAAGATGTTCTGGCCGCCATTGAGGGCAAAGAAAAACGCCCCGGGCACTCGGAACGGAAAATCAGTCTGGCGGTGGATATTCAAGCGAAGCTGGCTGCCGGTAAGGGGCCGGGATATGAACGCTGGGCGAAGGTATTTAACATTAAGCAGATGGCTGCTGCCCTTGCTTATATACAGGACAATGGCCTGACCGATTATGAGCAGTTGGCACAGAAAGCCACCGAGGCAGCAGGCCGTTTTCATGCCATTTCCGAGCAGATCAAGCAGACGGAACAGGCCATGAAAACCAATGCCGGGCTAAAGGCCGCAACGGTTCAGTATGCCAAAACCCGTCCAGTCTTTGAGCAGTATAAGGCGACGAAGTACAGCCGGAAATTCCTTGCGGAGCATGAGGCCGACCTTGAACTGTACCGGGCTGCACAAGCGGAAATGCGCTCTCTGCTGGGTGGGGTGAAGCTCCCCAAAATGGATGTGCTGAAGGAAGAAGGCCGTAAGCTCACAGCAAAGAAAAAACAGCTCTATGGAGAATATCAAAAGGCACGACGGGATATGCAGGAGATCGTCACGATCAAGGCGAACATTGACACTTTGATGGGCTACACCGAGCCGGGCAGAAAGCATGAAAAGGAGCGTTGAAATTATGAAAACAAGGAGCAAAGCGACGCTGACACTTCGGGCCATGTTGGCCCGAAGATACGGGTTTGGGGCGAGCCCCAACAAGCCGCCTTTGTGCCACTTGTGGCCACAGAGGCATTGCTTGCCACTTAGCGGCAGCCCCTAAAATGGCGCAAAAAAACAGAGGCCCTTATTCTGGAACCTCCGTTTCTCTGGCTTTCTTAATACCCTCGGCTGTGGCTTCTATCACGACAAGCTCTTTTTCATTCATGGAGTTTAGCAGCACATCAATGTGTTTTCTGCAAGAGCTTGACCTTGCCCCTCCGTCCGCATGAATAAACTGGTCAACTGAAACGTCAAACATAGTAATGAGTTTAACAAAAAGGTCGAAACTGGGATACTGACCTTTGTTCTCAATATTCATAATGGTACGGGAGTCACGGTCTACTAATTCCGCAACATAGGCTTGTGTCCAGCCCTTTTCTTCTCTGGCTCGTTTGAGAGCCGCTCCGAGGCCGTGAAAGTCAAACCTTCTTTCATCTTGGTTCATTCTCATATCACCCTATATCATTCTACATTTCGGGTTGAATTATGAGAATGTAATGAGATTTTACATTAAGTAGTATTTTATTTCGCATCCGTGTAGGCTCTAACTTGTATTATTCGAGGTAGAGAACTATAATATATCCTGTGGAGGTGCGAAATGGACTATATGACATTGAAAGAGGCTGCCGAAAAGTGGGGCGTGACACCTCGTAGGGTAAATTATTATTGTGCCGGAGGGCGTATCCTCGGCGCTGTGAAAATGGCCGGTGTTTGGCTGCTCCCTAAAACTGCGGAGAAGCCTATGGATGCTCGTACAAAAGACTTTCGGAAAATAGATAAATAATTGAAAAAGGATTGCTATATTTGCTGTTAGGAGGTGAGCATAATGAATGCAAAGATACTGATTGCTGACGATGAAAGCGATATTGTTTCTATGCTCGGCAGCTTTTTTGAAAGCAAGGGCTTTCGTGTCTTGCCTGCTTCCAATGGTGCAGAAGCACTAAAGCAAGTGGAAAAACAACCGGATATTATTTTGCTTGACATCAATATGCCCGGAACGGACGGGTTAGAGGTTTGCAAGCGTATCCGCGATCACATATCCTGCCCAATCCTTTTTCTGACTGCCCGAATCGAAGATACAGATAAGGTAAACGGCTTTGCTGTTGGCGGCGACGATTACATTGTGAAGCCCTTTTCACTTATGGAACTTGAAGCGCGGGTGTGCGCTCATCTGCGCCGGGAAGCGCGACACAACTTTGAAGCGCAAGTCAAGTTTTCCGGTGATTTGACGATTGACTATTCGGAACGTTGCTTGTTCTTTGGCGATAAGCGTGTCGGTCTTGCAAAAAAGGAATTTGATATTGTGGAACTGCTTTCTCAAAATCCGGGACAGGTCTTTGATAAAGAACGGATTTATGAGCGTATTTGGGGTTATGACAGCGAGGGCGACAGCAGCGTTGTGGCAGAGCATATCCGCAGGATACGAACAAAGATTGCGGCATATACAGACCGGGTATATATTGAAACAGTTTGGGGGTGCGGATATAAATGGTTAAAATAATGCGACCCGTACAAAATTTATCTCTGCGTAAAAGTCTTGTACTCTATATTGTTCTCTTTGTTATGTTCGCTCTTGCCCTATCAATTATGACTGCTTCTGTATGTGAAACTGTCGCCGATAAAATCAATGAAAAGTACCCTAATACTGGCGAAAAATACTACTTGACGAATGAACAGGGGGAACGTTTGGGAGAAGGAACTTATATTTATAAGGAGCTGCCTGTCTTGAACGAACAAGACGAACAATTGCTTGCTATATTAGATTTGTTGCCAACCGTTACACCCCCTATTTATTCTGCATTCTGTATCATAGCGGCTGCGCTATTGTTTTACAAAAATAAACTGAAAAAACCGCTTGCTGAACTGCGGGCGGCTTCTGAAAAAATAGCGAACAATGATTTGGACTTTTCAATCGACTATGACAGCAACGATGAATTGGGGCAGCTTTGCGCGTCCTTTGAAATCATGCGGACAACCCTTGCGGATAATTTCTCTAAAATGTGGCGGCAAGTTGAAGAAAGAAAAGCACTCAACGCCGCTTTTGCTCACGATTTGCGTACCCCTCTGACGGTACTAAAAGGCTATAATGAAATGCTGCAAGCCAGCGACAATTCCCAAACGAGGGAAACCGCCGCCACAATGGGAAAGCATATTTCCCGTATGGAAAACTATGTGAGCAGTATGAGCAATCTTAGGCGTATGGAAGATACGCAGCCGGATTACAAGTTGATTGACTTGCAACCGTTGGTATCTTCTTTATATGACAGCGCAAAAATCGTTTGTACGAAAAACGGAAAAGAGTTGATTTTACAAAATGACATCCCTATTTTGCAGCTATCTCTTGACAGTGCATTTATCTCACAGGTATGCAACAACTTGATTTCTAATGCTGTGCGGTATGCCCGTACTTTGGTAACAATATCTTTCGCCTTGCATGACAACGGTTTGCTGCTTTCCGTATCGGACGATGGGAATGGTTTTGATAAAGACAGCCTACAAAAAGCCGCAAATCCGTACTTCACAGGGGAAAGCAACCATTCCGAGCATTTCGGACTTGGGTTATATATTTGTAAGCTACTTTGTGAACACCATAACGGTTATCTGAGGATTGAAAATACCGAAGTGGGAGCAAAAGTTTCCGCCTTCTTCAAAACTCCTGTCTTGTAGATAAAAAATAGATATTTACCCGCTATACTCTCCATGAAAACACATGGAGAGTATTTTATTGCTCCCTATGGAGAAAGGAGCTTTTTTATGGAATTAAAGACAGTTGGACTGACAAAAAAGTTCGGTTCCAAAATCGCCGTAGACGATTTGAATATTACTCTGGCTAATGGTGTCTACGGCTTGCTGGGCGCAAATGGCGCAGGAAAAACAACGCTAATGCGGCTGCTTTGCAATATCCAAAATCCCACTTCCGGAAAAATACTGTTGAATGGGAAAAATGCTGTTGGGCTGGGTGAACGCTATCGAAGCCTCTTGGGCTACTTGCCCCAGCACTTCGGATATTACCCGGACTTTTCAGCGTTTGACTTCCTGCTATATGTTTCTGCCCTAAAAGGCTTGGACGAGAAGGCAGCGCGGAAGAAATCAAAAGAACTGCTGGAAGCGGTAGATTTATCAAAGGAAAGTAAGCACAAAATCAAAACTTTTTCGGGAGGCATGAAACAGCGTTTAGGGATTGCACAAGCCATGCTCAATGATCCCCGCATTTTGATTTTAGACGAGCCGACGGCGGGGCTTGACCCGAAAGAGCGCGTCCGTTTCCGCAATTTGATTAGTGCCTTTTCCAAAGACCGCATTGTAATCCTGTCTACGCATATTGTTTCCGATGTGGAGTTTATCGCGGAGGAAATCATTATGATGAAGTCCGGGCAAATCATTCATTTTGGAAATCCGCAGGAGATTACTTCTGAAATCAACGGTCAAGTATGGGAATGTACGGTTCCGACTGCCTATGCGGAAAAATACGCGGCTTCCTATAATACAAGCAATCTGCGGAATACCAGCGAAAACCAGACAATCCTGCGGATTGTTGGAGATCGTCCGCCGATGGAAAATGCAGTAAGGGTACAGCCTACTTTGGAAGATTTGTACCTGTTCTATTTCAAAGGAGGCTGTGAAGAATGAAAAAACTAATTTATTTTGAACTGCGGAAGATTTTTTCCAAGCGTTTATCTATGGTTACCCTTATCGGGATACTTCTATTCTCTGCTTTGCTTTCTTTTTCCACCTATCAAAACAAATACGCTTTTGACCAGAACGCCGGTGAAGGTTCCGGCAAAGCAGCAGTAGAAATCGACAAGGAAATCGCAGCAAAGTATGAAGGAATCCTGACCGATGAAAAAGTGCGACAAATGATGTCTGATTTTGCGCCGACATCAGATTTGCATGGGTTGAATGCGGCCTATATTTACCAAAACGCCATGCAATCCGCAGCCTTTTCACGATTTTCAGATCTGAACGGAAATTGGAACGGATTGAGTGTTTCCGATGTGTTCGGTAATGAAGAAATCAAAATTGGCTATGTAGATGGTTGGCTTTCAACAAGTAAAAACATGGTGCGGGTTTTTATCGCGCTTGCTCTTGCGGTTATCATCATGCTTGCTCCGATTTTCTCCGGCGAGTATGAAGGCGTTGACAATATCATATTGACAAGCAAATACGGAAAAACCAAATGTGCTACTGCAAAGGTAGTAGCTGGCATTCTCACCGCCATTCTCACCACTGCGCTGATAGTAGCTTTTAACTTATTTCTTGCGCGTGCTTTTTACGGAACGGAAGGATTGAATTGCAGTATTCTATTTGCTCCCAGCGAATATGTTGAAGCATTTATCCCTTTTAATATCACCTGTGGGACGCTGCTCAAATATCAAATCCTGTTGGCATTTACCTGTACCATCAGCGTTACAGGAATTACATTGTTGATGTCTGCAATCAGTAAAAATCAGATTGTAGCTTTGGTTGCGGTAATGGCAATTTTTCTGTTCCCGGTTTTGCTGCCGATCCCGGAAACAAATCCATTGTTCCGATTGGTCGGGCTTCTTCCTGTCTACCATGTTCTGGCTGTTTCGCTTCTATCGGTGGAACAAATGAGCAACGGTATGCTGTATGCGATATGGGCAATCCCAACGGCATTGATCTTTTTGGGAATTGGCGCTGGTTTTTCTCGCCATATATTTGCGAAGCACCAAGTTTCATAAATATGGAATAATCTGCCGCACGACGGCAAAAGAAAAAAAGCCGTCGTAAAGCAGACACATTCACACGCCCATGAAGCGGTGGCTTTGATTTTCAGAGCCGCCGTTTCTTTTCGTCTATCCTAAACCAACGACGACCTAACACCGTGTAAATCCACGGCGGCATATAGGAGGATTGCCGCCGTGTCTATTTTTGCCTTTTTTCATAGTACCCATGACCTACATCAGTTAAAAAAAGCATAGCTCCGCCTCCGGGTTATTCCGGCTATGTATGCGAAATTTGTTGGAACCTTAATTGTTATGTCATTTCATGCGTCCGTGTGGCTTCATGCCGCCCGGGCGCTTTTGTGTTCTTATGGGGCTGCTTCGGGTCATGTTGGCCCGAAGTCATTCCCCAGTGTCGCTCCCCGCCGCCTTCGTTTCGGTCACTCGTCAACCAACAACCGAAACGGAGGTCAATATGGCTATTATCAATTTGCGGGACTATTACCCATTCTATACATCGGATTGCTTCATGGAAGTATCGGAAGAAGTTGCAGAAATGTTCAAAGAGTTTGATCGTAAAGAGGCTGCCTACCGGCTGCGTACATACCGCCACAAAGCCTACTATTCCCTTGATCGGGATGACGGGCTGGAGCATGAAGCTGTCTTTGTTGCCTTATCTCCCCATGAACTGTATGAGCGGAAAGTGACCATGCAGGAACTTCACGCAGCGATTGCCAATCTGCCGGACAAACAGGCAAAACGGATTTATGCTCATTTCATTCTCGGCATGACCAAACAGGACATTGCCCTGGCAGAGGGCGTCCATGAAAAAGTGGTTCGTGTCGCAATCGAGCGAGGTCTGCGGCGCTTAGAAAAAATTTTGAAAAATTCTTTGTAAGGCGTACCGATTTAGGCCGGAAAATGAAATGGCTTAAGGAAGATGATGTAAAAAAAATAGCTCAGGTGGAGGGGATTGAGGAATATAATTTGATAACAATAGCAACTGTTGTGAATCCGGTCAATTTTTCGAGAATAGAAGATCCAGATATGGATCAAAGTACGGATGTAGGCGGTGTCAACCTACGAGGTAATCGCATAATGGAAATGGATATGGACGTATCTGCAGGTAAGATTTCACTGATTGAAGGAAGAATGATTGAAAAAGATGACAGGGATGTTTGTGTCATCTCGAAAGAATTGGCAGAACTAAACCATTTAAAAACTGGGAACTTATTAAAGTTTAATGATTACCATGACAAAGAACATTCCACAATATACAGTGCCGAGATTATCGGAATTTATGAAACAAAGCAAGAACGAAAATCTATTATGTATGGGGATTCTTATCGTCCAGAAAATACAATATTTACGGATATGAGTTTCCCGGAAAAACCATCCGGCAATGAAGGAAATCCTTTCTATCAGTATGCTATATTCAAAGTCCAAAATGCAGGGAAGTACGATCAAGTTAAAAAGTCTGTACAGAAAGCGAATATAGATTGGTCACGATATGACTTGATTGATAATAATGGAAATATTAAAAATATGACAGAAAATTTTGGGCAGATGGATCAGATGAGTATGGGATTATTACTAATAGTTTCAGTGTCAGGTCTTGTGATTTTAGTTTTAGTTTTTCTGTTTTGGATAAAAAATCGTACGCAAGAAATAGGAATTATGATGTCACTTGGAAAGTGCAAATTTGAAATATGGGTACAGTTTTTATGGGAAGCAGTAATGATAAGTATTATAGGGATGTTGTTATCCTTTGCAATTTCCCCAATTATTGCAGAGACTTCAGCTTCATATTTAGCGAAAGAAACGCAGACCTTAAGGTTAGAACAGCAGGAACAGGAAAATACTGGTACCTATATAGATGGATATATTGCACCGGATTTAAAAATACAAGATGTGGAGGTTCATATAACGAAAGAAATGGTTCTGATGGATATTGGGATGATATCAGGTATTTTGATTATTGCAGTATTAGTAGCAGGAATCACGATAATGAAGAAAAGGCCGAAGCAGATATTAAGTGAAATGAGCTGAATAACGGGGTAGGAGGTTATAGAAATGAGTAAAAATGCAGGAAACATTGTTCTTGAGGCAAAGAATGTTGTCTATTACTATAAGGCGAATAAAGGCAAAAAAGTTTTAGATGATATATCATATGGCTTTGAGATAGGAAAAATGTATGCCATTTTGGGACCAAGTGGTTCCGGTAAGACAACTTTTTTATCGCTTTTGGCAGGTTTGGATTCTCCGACGGATGGGGGAATTTATTATGAAGGGGTAAATATACGAAAAAAAGGACTGCACAATTATCGAAAGAAAAATATGTCATTGGTTTTTCAGAATTATAATCTGATAGATTATTTGACTCCAGAAGAAAATGTGATGCTGGGTGGAAAGAAAGACATAGAGAAAATTTTGGAAGCGGTTGGGATACCGAGGGAAGACTGGAAACGGCAGGTCTTACAGTTATCAGGAGGACAGCAGCAGCGAGTGGCTATTGCAAGAGCATTAGCAAGTCCTGCGAAGGTATTGCTTGCAGATGAACCTACAGGAAATCTGGATGAAGAAATTGCAGACGAAATTATTAAGATATTGATGAAAAGTGCGCATGAAATGGGAAAAAGTGTAATTGTCGTAACACATAGCAAAAAAATAGCTGATGCTGCAGATGTGGTACTTAAAATCCATGAGGGGAAATTGTATCATTTGGTTTAAGTGTATGTAAAGTTATAGTGTTTTATAGCATGAAATAATATGAGGTGAGCTGTATAGGAAAAATTTTATTGCTATCTTTTGATGGAGATGAAGAAAATTTAATAGAATCTGTTATTTCCATTTTGGATGCTGGTAGAGAAAAATTTATATTTCAAAAAATGAATCTAAAATCGAACTTACAACACAAGGGAATAATGCTTGACTTAGAGCGACGAGAGGTTATGCGGAATAATGATAAAATTGCCTTGACTTATACAGAGTTTGAAATCCTCCGGCTTCTCGCTCAAAATCCCGGCAGGGTATTCAGTAAAGAACAGATTTATGATATGGTCTGGCAGGAACCGTATTCTGGTGATTACAACATTGTCATGAGCCATATCAGCCACATTCGGGATAAAATAGAGGATGATCCGAGTCATCCGGTCTATATTCAGACTGTGTGGGGAGTTGATTATAAGTTTAATGAAAAAATGTGTGAATAATTAAATCAGATCCAGTGTTGTGTGACTGTCAAAAAATGATAGATATTTCTGATGGTTTGTGGTATGATAAAGACAGAAATATGAGTGCTATTTTAAGAAAGGGTGATGGTTATGGCATTGGCACAGGCAACGAAATCCCGTGAAACAACTTATACGATCAACGATGCAATGGATGTCCTTCTGTCAAAGCTGGATGAAGCCATTGACGATATGGAAAATGGCAGAGTGCAGACAGTGGAAGAAGCATGGGCAGAAATTGATGCAGTATAAGGGGTACGGATGGAAAACAAAAAATACAAAGTTGTCATTGCCCAGAGCGGCAAGCTGGATGTGAAAGAAAAAAAGAAATATATCCTTCAGCAATTTAAGTACCGGGAATATGCAGAAAACTTTTCCAAAAAGATTAAAAAAGCGGTTCTTGCACTTGATACACTTCCGACCGGGTATAATACAACAGGCTTCCGGTATCGAGGTTATGATATTTACATGAAACCGTGTGAATCCTATCTGCTGTTTTATACCGTGGATGAAGCAGTGAAAACAGTTACAGTTCTGCGTGTCATGCAGGATGGAATGGACTGGCAGTATATCATCAATCGGTGGCTGCGAGAAAACGCATAGAATATACAAAAAGATTATAGTGACAGGCAGTATTCAAACAGATTGGGTACCGCCTGTTTTTATGTCCGCTGAAAACAGATGGACAGCAGAAGAAAAATATTAGAAAATAACGGACAGATTGTGAAATTTAAAAGAGAAAAAACTTTTTCAAAAATATTCAAAAATATTCAAAAATATTGGAACATTTTAATGGGACTTCTGCCATGTATCAGTAGGGGGTGATTTTGGATGAAAGATGTAAAAGAACAGAAGCAGAATGACAATGGAGAAATCATTGAAATGAAGCAGGGACAGGTGATAAAAATTCCAAAGAACAGCGGCAAAGCATGGCTGACATTATTTTATAGTCTGCCGCAGGAGTTTGTCAGCAAACGTCCTGTTTATCTGAACTTACCACGCTGCCCTTATGAGGTGCTGCGGACGGATAAATATGACAGTCTGATAAAGGATGATACATTTCTGGAACTGGTCTGGGATTGTGTGGCATGGAGCGCATGGCAGTATTTTGAAATACCGTATCAAAATGGAAGTGGTTACCGGGAAATACCGGGCAGTGCGGCACAGTATTCCGGGGACTTCCCTTTGTGGAGGCTCTCTTACTCTATGCTGCCGCTTCTACGTGACAAATTTGAGGTCAGTGGATTTTCTTTCCAGCAGCTTTACAACGTGCCGGAAGGAACAGAACTTCCGTGGCTCACTTATCAGCAGTTTGCCAATCTGATCGGTACCCTTGTACCTGAAATTATACAAGAACAGAACTGGCAGCCGATGATTGATGAAATCTGGAACAACCGAACCCTTGAGGACTTCGATAAAAGAGGAAGTCAGGTAAAGCTGGACTTCATGCGTTCGTGGGGACACAGCCGTTCCAGAAAAAAGACGGTATCCATAGAGCAGCTTGCAGAGGAAGCAGAAGAAAATGGCACAGACTTTGATATTCCGGATACGAGTAGTGAGTTTGAAAACTCGGTGCTGTCAGAACTTCAGATTGCGGAGTTTGCCGCTAGGCTTTCCGGGCGTGATAAGAAGATTTTGGAAATGAAAATGGAGGGGCATACGGCACAGGAGATTGCGGAAGCTGTAGGCTATCAGACACACAGTGCGGTGCTGAAAAGAATCCGTCATATTGCAGACTGTTATGAGGAGTTTATCTCAGAAGAATATCAGAAATATCTGGAAACATTCTAATCCATCCATCCCATCGGTAGATATCCTATGATAGCTGCTTTCTTTTACCCATTTCTAAACAGGGGGTGATTTTTGTGGGGAAAGAATTATTTGAAATGCTGCCGGACGTGCTGGATGCAAAAATGCTGGCATCGGCGCTTTCCATTTCAAAGGCAGGAGCATACCAGCTATTGAACCTTCCGGATTTTCCAACCTTGCAGGTGGGAGGACGGAAACTTGTCACAAAGCAGAAGCTGGCTTTGTGGATGGAACAGCATACAAATACAGCAGGACAGGCGGGAGCCGGAAAGGAGAATAAAAGTAGATGAAATTGACAAAGTATGAGCAGGAAACGATTATCAATTTTAATAACGATGAACAGGAAGCCAGTATTTATACAGCCAGCCCGCAGATGATGCGGAAACTGGATGCACTGGCGGCAGCTTATCCGGAGCATTACCGGGTGGTAGAGCAGACCGAAGTGAGCAAGACCTATTCCTGTGAAAAACACCTCATCAACCTTCGGAAACCGAGAAAGCAGAATGAGGAACACAGCCAATGGGCAAGGCAGAGGATGCAGGAAATGAACCGCCATAAAAATGCGGGAAATTTATGAAAGAACCGCACACAAAGGTGACAGCTCTGTGTCAGGAAGAAAGTTGTCCGTGAAAATACGGAAATTAAGAAAAATAGAAAACCAAATGGTAGGAGAGCGGCTATGGACATGGAAAAGGTTCAGGCTGTTTTTTTATGCCATAAAATAAAAAATCAAACAGAAAAATGAGAAAAGGAGTATAAACACATGATAAAAAACAGGAATGAAACCAGTGCTGCAATGGATAAGGCACTGAAAAATCTGGAACAGGCAAAGGCAAGATATGAGGCAGAGCGCAAAAAGGAGAATGAGAAACGCAGGAAAGCACAGAACCATCATAAATATCTGATGGGCGGCATTGTTGCAAAGTATTTCCCGGAATGTTATCAGTATGAAGAAAAAGAACTGAATGTGATCTTGTCAGCGGCTCTTGCTTCGGCAGAGTGCAGGCAGGCGGTGGAAAACGTAAAAAGGATGGAGAAAAATGCGGATGAGATGGAAGATGAAAAAGACAGAAACGGCGGTCACGCCGATGAAACGAAGACAAAAGAAAACAGCGGCGGATACGCCAATTCAAAAGATTTTGCGGGTGGCAGTTTTTCGCAGGGAGTGTAAGCAGTATCTCCGGGAGTATGGGTTCACCCCAGTTATGGGGTGCGCACAGATAGACCACACTCCGTATGGTCTTGTGCGCTCTCCGAGGGCACCTGCGGTGGGCGTTGCCTGCCTTGCACCAGTCAAGAGGGGAAATAACCTTTCCCCTCCGTCCGCTGCGCTTCCTACCCCTTTATATCCTTTGCATCTGCCCGTAACCCGGAAAACACACCCGGCTTTCGTCCATCTGCAAAGGCTTTTCTTGCTGCCCTCTATTTTACGGTAAGGGAGGAACTTTGTGAGTATGCGCACGAAATATGCCAGCACAAGGTTCGGCATTGTAAAGCGGAGCAAAGGGCAGTCGGCGGTAGATGCAGCTTCTTACATCAGCAGGAGTGTTCTTGTCAGCGAGTATGACGGGAAAACGTATCGCCCGAAATACCATGAAGATTTGGTGCATTGTGAAATCAATCTCCCGGAATATGCACCGGAGGAATGGCTGGACAGGGCAGTGCTGTGGAACTCTGTGGAGCTGAATGAGAAACAGAAAAATGCCCAGCTTTGCCGGACACTGAAAGCAGCACTTCCAAATGACTGGAGCTATGAGCTGGCAGAAGAAACGGTGCGGGATTATGTGCAGCGGAATTTTGTTTCCAAAGGGATGTGTGCGGACTGGGCAATCCATGATTCTGTTAATCAAAATGGCATCCATAACCTGCATTTCCATCTTATGCTCACCCTGCGCCCGGTGGAAGAAAACGGGAAGTGGGGAGCCAAGCAGAGAAAGGAATATATCCTTAATAAAGACGGCAATAAAATCCGCAATAAGTCCGGACGGGGATTTAAGAGCAGGGCGGTAGATGTGAATGACTGGAATGAAAAAGGTAATTCCCGGAAATGGAGAAAGGATTTGACGGACACCATCAATGTGGTGAATGACCGGATCGGACTGCCGGAATACTGGGAACACCGTTCTTTTAAAGAGCTGGGACTGGAGCAGGAGCCGACCAGACACTTAGGCCCGATTGCCAGTGCATTGGAGAGGAAAGGCATCCGTACCGAAAAAGGGGATGCGAACCGGGCAATCATGGAGCATAACCAGACGCTGCAAAGGGCAAGGATGTTCTATGATATTGCATGGAACAGTGTAAAAAATTTGGAGAAATGGGAACAGGAAAAAGCTGCGGAAGCTGCAAAGAATGCCGCAGAAAAGAAAGCAGGAAAAATGGCAGGAGACATCCCTGCGGCACAGGAAGGTGAAGCAGAACAGACAGCAGTTGGTTCGATACAGAAAGAAACTTCCGGTACAAAGGAAGTCAGCGTGTTTGCAGCGATGAAAAATGAGGTTCTGGAAATGCTGGAACGTATTCTTGCAGCATTTGGAAGGCTTCATCTGCCGCTGATACAGGCACCGAATTTTAAAAAGGTAAGTAATCGTGCAGCACTGATGGATATTGAAAACGTGCGGAGGTTCGTGGAAGAAAAAGGCATTGACAGCTTTGAAGCACTGGAAACCTTTGCAGTACAGCAAGAAGCTTCCAAGAAAGAAGCAGAGGAAATCTGCAACAGAGATGGAAGGGAAATCCGGCGGTTAAAGGAAATGTCAGAGGCTTATGCCGCCTATGCTCCATACATTCCCATCCGTAATGAATATCTGCAGAAGAAAGGAATCGCACAGGCAGTTTATCACAGCCAGCATAAGAAAGAACTGGAAACGGCGAAAGAACTCCGTATTCCGGTCTATGAACTTCTTCGGGAAGGAGAAAAATTCACACCGAAAAAGTGGGAAGCACAGATCAAAGAGCTGACACAGGAATACGAGAAACAGTCCAGACGTTACGGCAGGAGTACCGTCAATCTTGCCTATGTGGAGCTGCTTCGTCATAACCGGAAGATGGATGAGCGGGATCAGAAGAACAAAGACCAGTCCCAGAGCCGACAGCATGAAAAAATGGACAGGGGGCAGAAGCAAAAGAAGAAACATCAGGAAATGGAACTTTAGATTTATACATCGTTAAGGAAAATCTGCCGGGATGTTCCCCGGCAGGCAGAAAGGAGATTGCAATGAGTAAAGATTGCAGGACTACGAAAAACAGAAACAATAGTTTGACAGTTGGTGTGCTGGCAGGGATAATCCTCTGCCAGCATTGGTATTTATGGAGGGATTTTATGCAGAGAAAAGCAGGGAACCGCCGGAGAGAACCCATCCGCTATGTGGTGGAACACGTTTATTCCGGCAAGGAGAGCATGGAAAAGGTACTGACTGCCGTTAGTGAAGAAGCGGCGAAACAGAATGTAAAGGAGAAACTGGAAAATCAGAAAAAGGTGGGATGAGAAAAGATGCAGATTTCACCGGAAAAATAAAATCAGCAGTTGCAGGAGGTGGCAGGAATCGCTATAATAAAGACAGCGTATTTCTGTCACTGGATATTGAAGAAACCACAGGAGGTCAATATGCAGACAACAGAAATCAGAGAAACATGGACAGCACTTTATGCAAGATTATCATTGGATGACGGCAATGTGGGCGAGAGCATGAGCATCCAGAGCCAGAAGGCGATCCTTACAAGAAAAGCAGAAGAACTGGGAATTTATAATTATCGGTTTTATGTAGATGATGGTTATTCCGGTACGAATTTCAACCGTCCGTCCTTTCAACAGATGATAGCGGACATCGAAGCAGGAAAAGTTACCTGTGTGATCACAAAAGACCTTTCGAGATTAGGCAGGAACTATCTGGAGAGCGGTGCTTATATCGAGGTATTTTTCCCAAAACATCAGGTACGGTATATCGCCGTGAATGACGGTGTGGATTCCGCAAACAGCGGTGAGATGGATATTACCCCGTTTAAGAACATTCTTAATGAGTTTTATTCAAGGGATGTTTCTAAAAAGGTGAAGTCAGGTAAGTACATCCGGGCAAGCCAGGGAAAATTCATGGGAACACACGCACCATTCGGGTATCAGAAAGACCCGGAGGATAAAAACCACCTGATTGCTGATGAAGAAACCGCACCAACCGTCCGTTATATTTTCCAGCTTGCACTTCAGGGAATGGGAAACAATAAAATCGGGAAAATCCTTTATGAACAGAAAATCCCAAAGCCGGCATATTATAAACCGGAATATTTTGGAAAGTTTCTGGTAAAAGAAGATGATGCCTATAACTGGAAACAGGAAACCGTTATCCGGATTTTACGCAACCCGCTTTACAAAGGCTATTTCTGGGTGCAGAAATATGATAAGAAGCATTTCAAGCAGGAAACAAGGGGTTATATCCCCATGAGTGAGCGAACCATTATTCCCAGTGACCATGAGGCACTTGTTGATGAACACACATGGGATACGGTGCAGGAAATCCTTGACCGCCATACGAAAGTCAAGCCCTGTACTTCCGGGTATGAGAATAAGTTCCGGGGCATTTTAAAATGTGCCGACTGCGGAAGTACCCTGATGGTGCATACCGATGGCAGGAATAAAGAGAAGCCAGTCATCGAACGGACTTTTTATCAGTGCCGCATCTACCGTGTGAGGGGAACCGGGTTCTGCAGCCAGCACCGCATCAATGCGGACGATCTGGAGAAACTTGTACTTGCGGACATCCAGACCCATGCAAAAAAGGTCATAAAAAACCGGGAGAAATTCATGCGGAAGGTACTGGGGCAGATGGATATGACAGCGGCGAATAACCAGGAAAATATCCAGAAAAAGCTGGAGAAACTGGAGAAAAAGCTCCTCGAATCGGACAGACAGTTCATCAAGCTGTATGAGGATTTTACAAAGCAGCTTGTGTCAGAACAGCAGTTCCGGATGTTGTCCACCCATTTTGAACAGGAAAAGAAAGAAACAACCGAAGAAATTGAAAAACTGAAAACTACGGCTGACAATCTGAAGGACAGCACCTGCAAAGTGGAACAGCTTGCCAATGAAATGGCAGAATGTGCAGAGATCAAAGAGCTGACCACAGCCATAGTAAACCGTCTTATCGAAAAGATTGAGGTATCTGAACCTCAGACCATCGACGGAGAGAAAGTCCAGAATATCCGGATTTTCTACAAGTTCGTTGGAGAAATCAATTAAATTTCCATAATGTACCTATAATTCAAGAGCCATTGAACTTGCACCGGAAGGAACAGGATATCGTGCAAAGTCCAGATTTGCACGGTTTTATAATATTCCGGAACTGATGAATATGTTTAAGGAGATTGCAGATATCAAGACTTCCGATCAGTTGAAGCTTCCTGTGCCGGAAGCAGAATATGAAACAGTGGTGCTGAAACCAACGGAACAGCAGAAAGAAATCGTAGAAAGCCTTGGAGAACGTGCAGAAGTTGTCAGAAATGGTGGGGTAGATGCCTCCGTTGATAATATGCTGAAAATCACCAATGATGGAAGAAAGTTAGCACTGGATCAGCGTTTAGTGAACGAATTATTGCCAGACAATCCAGAAAGCAAAATATCAGTATGTGCAGAGAAAAGCTATGAAATCTGGAAAGATACAGCAGCACAGAAATCAGCACAGTTGATTTTCTGTGATTTGAGTACACCGAAAGGCGATGGCAGTTTTAATGTCTACGACGACCTGAAACGGAAACTGATGGAAAAAGGAGTGCCGGAAAAAGAGATTGCTTTTATTCATGATGCAAATACAGAAGCTAAGAAGACGGAGCTGTTTGGAAAAGTGAAATCCGGACAGGTTCGTTTTTTGATTGGTTCTACAGCAAAGATGGGTGCAGGAACCAATGTGCAGGATCGTCTGATTGCGTTGCATCATCTGGATATTGGCTGGAAACCATCTGACTTGGAACAGAGGGAAGGACGTATTATCCGTCAGGGAAACCATAATAAAAAGGTTCATATCTTCCGGTATGTAACAGAATCCACATTCGACAGTTATATGTGGCAGCTGATTGAGAATAAGCAGAAATTCATTTCTCAGATTATGACCAGTAAAGCACCTGTGCGAAGCTGTGAAGATGTGGATGAAGCGGCACTTTCTTATGCGGAGGTCAAGGCCCTTGCAACTGGAAATCCGGCAGTAAAAGAAAAGATGGCATTGGATGTGGACGTAGCAAAGTTGAAACTTTTAAAAGCGAACCACATGAATAACCAGTACCGCCTGGAGGATGATATTGCAAGGAATTTTCCACAACAGATTGCAAAACTGACGGAGATCATAGACAGCTACAAGGTAGATATCGCTCATTATTCTGAGCATAAAATCATAGATCCAGAGCTGTTTTCTATGGAAATCAGTGGCAAAGTGTTCACAGAAAAGAAAGAGGCAGGTATGGCACTTCTGGCGGTCTGCAAAGACATTAAGTCTGTGGATGCAGCTATGGATATTGGAAGCTATCAGGGATTTAACATGAGAATCCAATTCGACAGTTGGAGCAAAGAGTTTATCCTGTCTGTAAAGCATGAATCGGTAGCTAAAGTTCGATTGGGAGCCGATGCTCTAGGAAATATCACTCGTATCAATAATCTTTTAGAAAGTTATCCGGAGAAACTGGCAGAAGCAGAACAACGGCTGGAAACGGTACAGGAGCAGCTGGCAAATGCCAAAGAGGAAGTCGGGAAGCCATTTCCAAAAGAAGAGGAACTGAACCAAAAACTGGAGCGGCTGTCAGAGTTAAATGCACTTCTCAATATGGATGAACGGGAAGATACAGAAACAGAGCAGTCGGAATCAAAAGAGAAAGAAGAAAGACCGGCACGAGGTTCTATCCATGAGAAACTGCAGATTTATAAAGAAAAGAGTCAGCGGGAAAGTGAAACTGGCAAGGAAACCAGAAAACGGGATTTCGGTCTGGAATAAATAGGAAAGATGGCATAATTTGGTAGAAGAAGGTTCTGTCGGTTATGCCATTTTTTAGAACACAGGAGGAATTTATATGGCAAGAAACAGGATAACGGGCAGAGAAACACAGAAAATGCAGGAATATACGCAGGAACAGATCAGTCAGGCAGAGCGTAGAGGCATAGAATTTCCAACAGATGTAAAAGAACAGCTTTTTGAATATGCGAATCTGATCGGTGAGGAAGAGAAAGTTAGGACTCTGGTAAGAAATCTAGCAGATGCAGTGATCCAGGCAGATAAAGAAGGGGTAGAGGATTTGCTGGATGACGCAAAAATGGATATTCAAGAACTGCCGGATCCAACCATAGGTAAGCTAGAATTACATGACTATGGATATACAGCAGAAGATATGGTACCGCTTAGAAAAGAAGCAGCTCTTGATTATCACAGAATGGGTTCTAAGATTTATTGCCTTGGAAGTGATGGCAGTAAAGGTGAATATGCGAGTAAAGAAATGATACAGGCGCATGAAGGTCTGTTTGGAATGGAATCGAAGATGTGGGAACGGATAGAGGAGAATGATCTGGATTATGCCGATGAAGATTTTGGAGCATTTCAGGAGCCTATGAGTGTGATCAATCAGGAAGAAGCACTGAAATTATACGATGCCGGAGCAGATATTTATTTGATTACTAATTTTTCATCACCGATCTATGTCACGGAACGCATGGAAATTGAACGAGGACCGGAACATTATCAGATGTCCATGGCAGAACTGGAGCGTTTCCGTAACCTGGAATGGGAAATGCAGAAATATCCACAGATTCAGTCTTTGAAAGAGGCAAACCTGTTGTTAGGAACAAGGCGAACCTTTGGTATTTATCAGATCAAGGACGATTCACCGGGCGAAAACTATGCATTTATGAATATGCGCTTTATTGAAAGTCATGGTATGCAGATAAAAAAAGAAGATTATAAGCTGGTCTATGTTGGCGAATTACTGGGAAATATGTCACTGGATGATATCTTTGAAAGATTCAACATTGACAGAGCGGAAGACTTCCGGGGACATTCCCTGTCAGTCAGTGATATCGTGGTTCTGAATGACGGAGAAAATGTAACCGCTCATTTTGTAGACAGTATCAGTTTTGAACAGCTGGATTCTTTCCTGAATCTGGAAGAGCAGGTTCTTAGTGAACTGGCATATGAGGTGGGAGAACGTTACTTTGCTATTCAGAGGACAGAAGAAGGATATGATTATTCCTTTTATGATGAAGATTTCCGTCTGCTGGATGGTGGAGTCTATGAGAATGATGAAATTTCTATTGAAGAAGCGGCAGAGGAACTTTTGGAAGACGAAGGATGGACTGGAGAACACATCCGTGGGGATTATGATCAGTTGATGGAAAAGGTAGAAGAAATGGATGAGGTTGTAATGGCAGAGATTCAGAAAAGCCAGGGCGAATATAAGCCTTTGGCAAAGGTGGAGGAACTGGAAGAGGCGAATTATAACATGATTGATAACGTCCTCAACAATATGCCACCGAAGAAAGAGCCTTATCTGGAATACTTTGCCACAGAATGCGATGAGTTCCATGACATGGGAGCTTATGAAAAAAGTACCGATGTTAATCAGATAGCTGCAGTCTATGAAAAATATAGGGAGAATCCAGAAACAGCTTATCTGGGATGCTCAATGGGAATTATCTATCGTGATCCGGAAGACAGTTACTATGATGAAGCCGAATTTGCAATCGTTAAAGGAAATACCGTACTTGGAAATCTGATGGATGATGTTCGATTTTATGGAGAACTTGCACTGGTACGGGAAGGAATTGAAAAAATTCATGAAGCATTGCCGGATTATAAGTATGTACCGATGCGGGATGTTCGGGAAGCGATGTATCCAGAGAAGATGACCACAGAACAGCTGGCAGAGGCAATGGATGAGATTGCAGAAGCTTTTGATCCGTATGAGTATCGGGATAATGTTGAGCTGGGAGAAAATACGGTACAGGAAGTAATGTTGGATTTACAAAGTGGTAATATTCATTCCTATATTTCGTATCTGAAGGATATCGTAGATGAAGAATGTGACCAGTCTGTGCGTGCAGGTGTATTGATTGAAAGACTGAAAGCCTATGAACCTGAACTTCCAAAGGATATGGAACCAATGGTGTATGTGAATTATTGTGAGAAAAGTGAGCTGGGGAATCCAAGATGCCAGAAGTTATCTGATTTGGATTCAAGAACCGTAGAACAGGACAAAGCCTGGTATGCTGATCGTGATCCAAGCACCAACGAACCAAAAACGACAGCACAGATGTTTTTCACAGTATATTATGCTGAGAAGGGCGACAAGATGTTGCATCATTTTCAAGGTAAGATAGATATTGGTACCGGAAACGGCGGTATTATCAGTCAGTTAAAGATGCAGAATGAAATGAAATTGACGGATGAAAGCTGGATCAGCTACCAGCAAGGAAAAGGTAATGAAGAGTATCAGAAGTATATGGAAGATCTGACGGATATGCAGAATCATGTACTGCCATATTTGCAGAGCTTTTGCAGTCTGGAAGAAAAAGGTGTGAAGGAGAGACGAGAACAGCAGGTGGTGGAAAGAAATGAGGGGAAAGAAGCTGTGTCAAGAGCTGGTGTTAAAGCAAATACAGCAGTTAAGGACGCAGGGAAAGCTGAAAGAAAGGCAGTAGCACAGAAAAAGGAAATGCCAGGAAAAGAAAAGAAACCGTCAATCCATGAACGCTTGGAAATCAATAAGAGAATCATCCAGGAAAAGCAGGGAAAAGATAAGCCGGAGAGAGGAGCTGATTTGGGTGTAAGATAAACAGCGGATATTAAGCTACTAATGAGGATGTGGGAAGTTGATTCCTACATCCTTTTTAGTGCGTAAAGAACGATTGAATGTTATAATAAAAGCAGCCTGCAAATAAAAAGTCAAGGCTAAATTGAAGAACATTGAAAATTTTATACAGGTTGAAAATTAGGTATCAAAATAAGACCACCACACCAGTGCTGGTTTGAAAATATTAGTGGATAATTAAGATTCAGGAAGAGATGAAAGATATTCTTTCACTCGTCCGTAATAGATTCTTAGAAACTTGTTGGCACCTGCAGTCATATAGACATAATAAGGCTTGCCTTGTGCCCGTTTCTTATCTATGAACTGATACACAGGATCATCCTGTGGGTGTGTTTTTATTAAGACATCCATTACCTGAAATAAAGTCTTTCTAAGATCAGATGAGCCTCGTTTTGAAGTTGGAACACTTTTTTGTTCATAACTTCCCGATTCATTAACACCGGGATCTACACCGGCAAAAGCAGTAATAGCACCTTTATGGGTAAAACGGGAAACATCACCAATCTCAGCCATCAACTGAGATCCGAGTGAAGTTCCAACACCTTTCATAGCCATAACGACAGAATATTCAGGGAGTTTGGATGCAGTTTCATTCATGAGAGTGCGTAGTGACTCAACAGTTGTAGAGGCACTGTTAAGCTGATCCACAGCCTGCTTAATTATAAGCTTTGTAATGGCATCCTTTGGAAGTACAGGAACAAGTTCCTTTGCTTTTCCATAGATTTCCTCAGCTTTGGATTGGCTGAAGTTGTACTTCTTACGTTTGCACCAGTTTTGATAATGGTCGATAAAGGCATTCAGAGACATTTTACGGACACAGTCCACATGCCAGTATGTAGATGCAAAATCAACCCATTTCTGGCTGCCATCACTGCGTGCAGGACTGTCAAAGTAAGTATTAACACCAGGATAGGTTTGGTCAAGGATGCCGATAAGATTATTTTTCATAGCCGTCTTGTGCTTCATGTAAAAGCCGAACTGACGGTTCATGGTTTTGAGCTGATTGCGTAATTCATCCATAACATTATACTGTTTAAGATTTTGCCATTTGTCAAGAGCATATCGGGCAATCTTAACAGCATCCGCTTTATCAGATTTCACTTTACGAAGAGAATCATTATCAAAGTCTTTGATAAGTTTTGGGTTAATGGCACTGACGAAAAGATTTGCCTTTGAAAGCTGATGGGCGAGGACTTCATAATAACGTCCTGTGTGCTCCATCACGATTCGGGACTCCCCTTCAACAGAGTTGATGAGTTCTACAAGTGAATGGATATCACTGGCTGTGTGTTTGATTTCGAAAGGTGCGGAAACAATTTCACCGAAAGGTCGCATGATAGCAACCATACTCTTACCTTTTGAAACATCGATACCTACTGCGTTCATAAATGGTCACTCCTTAAGATTATTGCAATGGATAAATACCAGTTTTACTCATTGCCTATTCAATCTACTGTGGTGTGACGCGAATGCACCTATGGCGATTCAACCTGCATAAAACGAACGTTGCGAATGAGGAGCTGGTTATCAGTCTAATTTACGGACGCGAAGTCCAAGATTGGAAGACGATATACCGATTGCTCCATCATTATACAGCTTAAGCAACAAGATGGATAATTCCTTACTGGCTGTAAGGGATATTAACCATAAATATATTGTAGTAGATTGGAGGAGAATTAATGCTAACCACACTATTAGGAGATATTGAAATATATGTAGATGACAACAAGGTTGAATATATGGAAAAGTATATTAGAGTGTCAGACAAATTATGTCATGACGTAAGTGGGAGATATGCCATTAAAATTGATTTTAATCCAGATGGAAAAATACATACAATCTCTTGTAAAATAAAGGGACATGTTTCATCTAAAAAGGATGGAATAGAACCAGGAGAGCGATTAGAATTCTAAATTGTCAATAGGTATGGAAGGCGAATCAGGATATTATGCGGATGGTATGAATGATGACAAAGCGTTTTGGTAGACGAAAGAAGGGATGAGGAAGTATGTCACAAATGAAAAGAGACAAAGAAATAAGGCCAACAAAGCTTGGCAAAAGAAAAAGATTAAGTTTACGTTCAAGAACACAAAATAAAGGAAATGCTTGTAACATATTGATTGTTACTGAAAAAGGAGAAGAATTAACATATAGAATAGCTCGTAGGCGTAGAATATATAAAATAGATAAAAAGAGTGAAGTACCCTATACACATATAAAAATTGCAAGTAGTCTAAAAGTTAATTCTAGAATTAAGTTATATGGTAAAAACGGAGTAGTTAATGGCATTATTAAAAGAATAACCTTTTTAGATCCATCAACAGATGTTGAACCAGGAGATACCCCGCCAATTAAAAGACCAGGAGGACACTAATGTTAGAATTCATAACAGATATCTTACAAATATTAAATAATTACATTACGTACATATATCCAGGGTTAATCTCTATATTTGTTTATAAATATTTAGAAGGGAAAAAAGTTGAAGAGAATAGTATTATAGTAATTAAAAGTATTGCTATAAGTTATCTCTATATGGTGTTTTTGCAAAAAGTAATTCAATTTAATTTGAATATTCCTAAGCTAACAAAAATATTACCACATGTAATTCTGTTGATTGCTTCTGTTATATTGCCAATCATATTATATAAGATTGTTAATGTGAAGTGGTTTGAAAAAATACAAAAATGGTTAAAAATTTCAACACGAAGAAGTTCGAACCCGACAGAAATTGCTCTTTCAAAAGAAAAATCCCCTTGGGTATGTGTATATATGGACGAGCTAGGAATAATGTATGAGGGCTATATTAGAAATTATGTAAAAGATGTGGATCGAATGACATATTTAATGTTAAGTCAATACAAAATAAGTAAATTAAAAGGGAATACTAACGAATATGAACAGACATATCCTGCGATTATTCAAGGAACAGAATCAGATGTAAGTAAAAAAGATTGGGTTATTCTATATTTTGAACACATTACACGTATAGAAATAGTTTATGAAAATGAACACTAAGCAAAAGATAAGTATTAGATATGTTTGAAATCGGTATTTCACATGGAGAACACAGATTGCCATAATTTGTTGAGGAATTTGCGAAGTCTCCGTAGAGGTGATTTCGCTTTTGAGTTTGTGATATCTTACTTTACTATAAAACTTATCGAAACGGAGCGGGGCAACAAATTAGACTGGAAAAAATATTTTTTATTATTATAGATTGTGTGGAAAAATCGAGAGCGTTTCAAGTTTTGTGTAAACAGAAAAAACTGATGTAAGATATGTCATTAGTTATCGAGGACAGAACCTGTTTTTCAGGGTTCTGTCCTTGTTTGTATTATAATGCAGTTTTAAGGCATGTCAAGCAGGACTGGCTGTGCCAGCCCTGCCTAGCATGCATTCTGCTTATAACCTTTCCAATCTTTCTTCGAAGAAAATTTCCAGCTGAGAATGGATTTGTCCCCAATCCTGACGGTGTCCCGTCCATTTTTTGGTGATATCTATCATGGCCAGATACAGCATTTTCAGGAGACTGTCATCGGATGGAAATACCGTCTTGGATTTGGTGACTTTCCGGAGCTGACGAGAGCGTTTCAAGTTTTGTGTAAACAGAAAAAACTGATGTAAGATATGTCATTAGTTATCGAGGACAGAACCTGTTTTTCAGGGTTCTGTCCTTGTTTGTATTATAATGCAGTTTTAAGGCATGTCAAGCAGGACTGGCTGTGCCAGCCCTGCCTAGCATGCATTCTGCTTATAACCTTTCCAATCTTTCTTCGAAGAAAATTTCCAGCTGAGAATGGATTTGTCCCCAATCCTGACGGTGTCCCGTCCATTTTTTGGTGATATCTATCATGGCCAGATACAGCATTTTCAGGAGACTGTCATCGGATGGAAATACCGTCTTGGATTTGGTGACTTTCCGGAGCTGACGGTTAAATCCTTCAATCGTGTTCGTGGTATAGATCAGACGTCTGACAGCTTCCGGATACTTAAAATACGTTGAAAGATTTGCCCAGTTATCTTTCCATGACTTTGCAATCTTAGGGTATTTCCCGCTCCATTTTTCGTCAAAGCTGTCCAGTTCTGCCAATGCAACTTCTTCTGTAGGAGCTGCATATACACGCTTCAGATCTGCCATAAGTGGTTTGATCTCTTTGTAAGAAACAAATTTCGTGGTATTCCTGATCTGATGGATTATGCACTGCTGGATCTCGGTCTGGGGAAATACTGCTTCAATTGCTTGTGGAAAACCGGTCAGTCCATCCACACACGCAATCAATATATCTTCTACACCCCGGTTTTTCAGGCCATTCAGGATGGAGAGCCAGAACTTGGCACTTTCATTTTGACCAACATACATTCCGAGGACATCCTTACGTCCTTCCATATCGATCCCAATCGCAATGTAAACAGCACGTTTTACAATCCGCCCCTCATTACGGGCATGGAAATGGATCGCATCCATAAATACAACAGCATACACACTTTCTAATGGCCTTTCCTGCCATTCTTTTACTATTGGCAGGATCTTATCAGTAATCCGGCTGACAGTACTGTCGGAGATCTCAAGATCGTATAATTCACGCATGTGGCTTTCTATATCGGCAGTAGTCATTCCTTTTGCGTACATGGAAATGATCTTTTCTTCCATGTCTTGCGTAATCGAATTCTGATACTTCTTTACAACCTGTGGTTCGAAGTCACCTTTTCGATCCCTTGGAATATCAATCTCCATATCTCCGTAACTGGTATGTAACGTTTTCTGGGAATGTCCATTCCTGGAATTATCGGTTTCTTTATTTCGATAATCATACTTGGAATATCCCAGTTCTTCATCCAGTTCCTGATCAAGGGCACCTTCCAAAATGATAGACATCATATCCCGCATAATGGAATTAACATCTGTTCCATCTTTTACTTTTACATTGTTTTCTTTCAGGTAGTTTCCCATGAGTTCTCTAAGCGCTGCTTTTTGTGGTGAATCCTTTTTTCTTGCCATAAAATAAACCTCCAAACTGAGTAATTCTATCTTACATCAGTTTGGAGGTTTACACAAACTTTGGGATACTCCCGAAAAATCCGGTTTTACAAATAAAATAGTTATCAGCTTTTTAGGCTTTGTAGAGCGAAAGATTTTGATATGATTCTATATTGCAGTATTATAAATATTTTTACGGAAGATAGCGTATACATGATTATATCCCAATGAATAGGAAGAGTGATTCGGAAGACCTTTGTTTGACAATCAGATAGAAAGGACCGCCACTACTGCCATAGTGACGGCCGTTGCATAGTTATATATGTCGCTTTGAGAGAAGGCCAGTTTACTGGCTTTCTTTTTTTATATAATATGGCAGGCAATATGAAGCAATTAACGTTTGCAAAATAATGGGTTAATTAAGTTATACAGAAAATATTTGAATTATCATTTTTTTGCTTTGGTTTCAGCAATTGTAAAATATAAATTATAATGGAATTTTGATTGCTGATCGAAATGCACACAAAACATTGATGATACAAGCAAAATAAGATATTATGTGATTGAAATTCAGCAATACTTTGTTTGTAAAATCAACGGTAGAGGGTCAGGGCTTGATCGTTTGGTACAGTTAAGGAGGGACATTACTATGAAAAATATAGGATTATCTATTGAGTATAGTGAAGGTAAGAGTACCATTTTAAATATTCCTGACACTAAGATATATACAGCGGGTGAAATTTTGTGTGATCTTATGGCGGGAAATTCATTATATATCCTGTTGAGAAAAGTAAGAGTTTATCCATTCTGCTTCCCAGACGGTGACGATCCGATTACACCAGATAATGTAGACTTTGGAGAGCAGTTTGTTGTAAGAGGACTCTTGGGCGATTTCGATGAGGACCCTGTTGCAGCACAGCTATCAGCAAGCCTTTTTTACAGAACGATAGAAAGACACAGAAGTCTTATCGGAAGGAGCCAGAAAGAACTGGATGATTATATTTCTGAAAGAAATGCAGAGATAGCAGCAGATGTAAGATGGGATTATATCGGTGAAGGACTTCAACTTCGTAATATGCATGGATTCCTGATGACATGTTATGCGGAGTATTTGGTGGACGTCATAGATAGCATAAATTTTTTTGAATCTTTGGCTGCGGTCATGTCTGGAACCGAAACTGAATTTGACAAAGAACAGGTTAAGTGGTTGAACGAACTTCTTTCAAAGCAGGAATCTATCAAAGGTGTGGAGACAACTATTAGGTATGATGCTAAGAAAGATTCATATGGCTTGGTATACAATTTTAATAGTTTACTTGCTCTGGTGGTATTTGAGTATATCCAGATGAAAAACAATGGTGTAAGGCTTATGAAGTGTCAAAATCCTGATTGTGGGAGATATTTTATAGCAAAGAGAAAAACCGCCATGTATTGTTCATATCCAGCACCGCAGGATGAGAAGCGTAGCTGCAAGAAGGTATATCCGCAAATAACCAGTCAGCGAAGACGCAATGGAGATGCGGCAAGGAAAGCATACCGCAATACACAGTCAAAACTTATTCATCGGAGAACCGCAAATCCGGATATTGAGAAATACAGACAGAATGTGGATGATCTTCAAAAAAAGTATAAAGAGAAAAAGGAAGCTGTAGATAATGGGACGATGTCTCTTAAGGAATTTAAGGACTGGCTTAATTCATATTAGTGTTAGAGAGGATGAGTAATATGATGAATTTGAATGGATTAACAAAGATTTTTACGGGTAACGGAGGAACAATCAGATTTGCAATTGCAGGTGTGACTATACTTGGTATTGTAGGGACTGTTGTGGAACATAATTATGGAGTCTCAGGAGGATCTGGTAATGGCAGATTTTTCTCGTTTCATCCATTAGGTGCTGTTAACACAAGACAACCGGCACCTTGTATCGTGGATGAAGGACGGAATGTGATAGATGGGTCGGTAGAAAGCAAAGAAAATAAAATTGCTGAGAAGAACGTATGATGCTTGTTGTACGGAAGAAGCTCAAATGAATCACTTTCTGACATATATAATATAAATTTGTAGCTCTTATAAAAAAACTCACTCAAACGTGTGAAAAATAAGTTCAAAGTGCGAAAAAACGTGTTATACTGTTGAATATGAAGATGCAGATAATTAATTTACAATACTCAACAATTGAGAGTGAGGTTATTTATGGCAATTTCTTATAAACGATTATTCAAACTAATGATTGATCGAGATATAAAGAAAAAAGATTTAAAACAGAGCACCGGACTCAGCTATACAACGATTTCCAAACTTGAAAAAGGAGAAAATGTTACAGCCGATGTACTGGATAAGATATGTTGTCAGTTGGAATGTCAGTTAAATGATATTGCTGAGATTATACCGGATAAAGAGGAGCATTAATAGATGTGGTGCAAATTTTGCAATATAGAGACAAATGAAGAAACATGCCCGGTTTGCGGAAAACCCACATCGGAAGACATTCCTATTGAAATCTATTGGTGTGATTCTTGTAAGGTACCTGTCATTAAGCAGACGACGGATAATCACAAGGAGGATTGTCCTTGTTGTGGAAGAAAAATGAAGTATCTTGCAAAGGATATCAGACCGGTATTTCCGGAGGAACGCCTTTTGATGGAACTTCTTCTGAAAAAAGAACCAAATACATATGCGAAATCTTCTGTTTGGGCATCAACAGGTAGCAGATATTATATTGATGGAAAAGCAAAGAATATTCCCGGTAAAGTCTATACTGAAACTGATACTGAAAAAATTGCAGAAGATATCGCTAGATATAAAGAAACAAATACATATGAATATTTCAATATATATGCTGAAAGGTTTGTAGAAGCCAATAGAGACAGGCTGAATTACCTTATTGATGAAGCAACAGAGTTTGTCAGGGAGACAGCAGCAAAGTATAAAGAAGAAAACCGTATCATTTCTTTTTCGGGAGGTAAGGATTCTACCGTTACAGCAGATGTTGTAACAAAGGCTTTGAGTGACCCAAGCCTTGTACATATTTTTGGAAATACTACACTTGAGTTTCCTACTACTTTGGAATATGCAAAGCGTTTCCGCGAGAATCATCCGCACGCAATATTCCAGATTGCTAAGAATAATGAACAAGAATTTTTAAGCATGGCGAAAGAAATCGGCCCTCCAGCACGTATGATGAGATGGTGCTGCAGCATGTTTAAGACGGGACCGATTACTAGAGTTTTAAATAGCATGTACAGAAATCAGCAGGTTCTGACTTTTTATGGAATCCGCAAATCAGAATCTGTATCAAGAAGTAAATACAATCGTGTAGAGGACAGTTCGGAATCTGTAAAGATCAATAAACAGACGGTAGCAGCTCCGATTTTCTTCTGGCTGGATGCGGATATCTGGCTGTATATCCTAGCTGAAAAGATAGATTTTAATGATGCTTATCGTCTGGGATATGAAAGAGTTGGATGTTGGTTATGTCCCAATAACAACACAAGAGATGTTTTTCTTGCCAATGTTTATATGCCTGAACGTGCAAAGGAATGGAGAGAATTCTTAATTGAATTCGCCAAAAATATTGGTAAACCGGACCCTGAAGAGTATATTGATTCCGGTGCATGGAAAGCACGGCAGGGGGGAAATGGTTTACCAGCAGCGCAGGATGTAAAGATTAAATTTACGAACTGTACGACGGAGGAACATGCAAAGATATATAAGCTCTCAAGGCCATTTGATGATGAATTGGTAGGTATGTTTGTTCCTTTTGGAAAACTGGCTCCTGAGTTGGGGAGAAAACTGCTCAATGAGACTATTGTTGTGGAACCAAGAACGAATGTCCCTATCATGTCAATCCAGCCATTTAAAGAAAATGATTTTGAATATGCTGTGAAGATCCGTACGATGAATGTTGCGGATCATGAGGCATTACAGAGAAAAGCTGGATATCAGGTGAGAAAATTCAATGCTTGCCATAAATGCCTGAAGTGTGAATCCGTATGTAAATCGGGTGCTATTTCTATTATGGGTGATTACTACTATATAAATCCTGATAAGTGTGTTCACTGTGGAATGTGTGTGAATCAGAAGATTTTACGTGGTGGATGTATGATGGATAAATACCTTAGAACAAAAGACTAGGAGTGGAAATACAAAAAGATGACTATGAAATTTCGAGCTCATGAAACATTCTTTATTCGAAAAGGATGGATCAGCAAGGGCATGAAAGCAATACATAATGATCCAAATGCTTTTATATCAAAAGAACGAAACCCAATGGATACTCTTGGTATTGGGTCTAATATGGTAAAATCCATGCGCTTTTGGATGCAGGCAGTTGGTATTACAGAAGAACCAAGCAGGGGAAGAAGAAGCCAGACATTTACACCGCTTGGAGAAAAGATTTATCAGCATGACAGATATATTGAAGAAATTGGAACACTATATCTTCTTCAGTACCGTCTTGCCTCACAGGATGAACTGGCTACAGCCTGGTATTATTTTTTCAATGTATTTAATATTACAGAATTTACAAAAGAGGATTTTGTTGGTGCATTAAACGGGTATGCGATTGATGGTGGTGAGGAGGCAGCACTTCGTTCTTTAACAGATGACTTTAACTGCATTATTGGTACCTATGTTCCAAGATATAAGACAAACCCGGGTAAAGTTTCCGCGGAAAATAACATCGATTGTCCGCTGGGAGAACTGGGATTGGTTGATATCGTGGATAAGGCAAAGAAAATTTACAGAAAGGTAACCCCTTCCGCAGAAAGTATCGATCCCTGGGTGGCACTTGCTGTGATCATGGATCAGGCAGGGGAGGCTACGGAAGTAGGACTAAATGAGTTACTGACAGGTGTGAAGAATATTGGAAAGGTCTTCAACCTTGATGTTATCACTATGATTGATGTGCTCCATGAAGCAGAGAAAACCGGTGCAATCAAGATTATTCGTACAGCAGGTTTGGATATTATCCGTATTGAGCACAGATATACGTTTGAAGAATGTGTCGACAAATTTTATGAATCGATAGAAAGAAACAGGAGATAAATATGGCAGATATGATTTCAGTGGCAACTGGATTCCAGAGTTCCGTCAATATCGCATATGATATCAATGACGAAGCAAAACTGAAAAATTATATTCCAACAAAATCTGCATTAAAGCTTCTTGAAGATATCCTTCTCAGTACGGGAAAGGAGTCTACTGACAGAGCAAGGATTTTGATTGGTGCATATGGAAAAGGCAAGAGTCATATTGTACTCATGATCTTGTCTATCCTTATGAAAAAAGATATTACACTTTTTGAAAAGCTGATTCCGGTAATTGAAAAAGAAAAACCAGAGTTGTATCAGCTGATCAAGAATTATTATGCCGGCAAAGGGAAAATTCTTCCAGTTGTGATTTCTGGAAGCAGCAACTCCCTTGCACAGGCTTTTCTTCTCGCGCTTCAGCGCACCCTTGCGGAAAATGAACTGAACGATATTATGCCGGAGACAAATTATCAGGCGGCGGTTAATACGATTCAGCGATGGAAAGGTGATTTTCCAGATACATATGAGCAGTTTAAAGGATTGCTTACGGATGATGTTGAAGAATTCGTAGGGCGTCTTACTGATTTTGATCCTTCCGCATATGAAGAATTTGAAAAACTGTATCCCTCACTTACTGCAGGAAGCTCTTTCAATCCTTTTATTGGATTCGATGTTGCTGATCTGTATGAGGAAGTTGTGAAAGCCCTGAAACCGAAAGGATATTCAGGAATTTATGCCATTTACGATGAATTCAGTAAATATCTTGAGAATCATATTGCTGATGCAACTAAAAGTGATACAAAGATGCTTCAGGACTTTGCTGAAAAGTGTGGAAGAAGTGCAGATAATCAGCTTCATCTGATGCTGATCTCGCACAAAGAGATTACCAGTTATATTGACCGTGCGTCAAAAGCGATGGTTGATGGATGGAGAGGTGTGTCTGAGAGATTTCGTCACGTCTATCTGAACAATAACTTCACGCAGACCTATGAGATCATTGCTGCAGCAATAGAAAAGGATCAGGAACAGTGGTCTGCATTTGTTGGTGAACATGATACGGAGTTTCAGGGAATGAAGTATCTGTATAGTGGACATCCATTGTTTTCGGATACATATGAGGAAGGTATTGACCGTGTGATCTATGATTGTTATCCACTTCATCCGGTATCAACCTTTATCCTTCCAAGATTGTCAGAAAGAGTGGCACAGAATGAACGTACACTGTTTACGTTTATTTCTGCGACCGGAGAGTCTACACTATCTGCGTTTTTGAAGAAAAATGCAGATAATGCGTTTGAACTGGCAACCCCGGATCTTATTTATGATTATTTTGAACCACTTCTCAAACAGGAAGTGTATTCTGGGAACCTTCATAAGTATTACATCCTTACATCTTCTATTCTTAGAAAAATCGATGAGAATAGCCTGGATGCAAAGATTGTCAAAACAATCTCGTTGATCTATATTCTTGAGCAGTTTGAGAAACTTCGTCCAACAGTGGATGAACTGAATGGAATTTTTGCTGCATATGGAGCGGATGCTGTTAATGAGGCGGTAAAACGTCTTGTAGAAGATAAATATGTTGTTTATCTGAAGAGAAGTAATAGTTATCTGCGTTTAAAAGAGACTTCAGGTGTGGATATCCGTGCTCAAATTTCAAATATTGTGGAAAAGCGGGCATCAAAACTGGATATAAAAGCAGTCCTTAATGAGTCAAACTTTGATCATTATCTCTACCCGTCAAGATACAATGACGAAAAAGAGATGACCAGATACTTTGATTTCAGATTCATCGACAGTTCTGAAGTTAGTGAAGATACAAACTGGGCGATTAAACGAGAGAATATTCAGGCGGATGGGGTTGTTTTTGCCATCATTCCTGAAAAAGACGAGGAGATTGAGGGATTAAGAGCGATTCTTAAGAAATCCACGGCAGGATGTGTTGATTGTGTATTTGTTATTCCAAATAGATATCAGGATATCCGTTCAGCAGTGTCTGAATTTGATGCGGTGCAGATTCTTATGCAGACAGTGGATGATGACCCAGTACTGTTTGAGGATTATGAAGTTGTTTATGAAGACCTTAGAGATGTCCTTAGGGCATTTATCGAAGTATATACAAGACCGGAAAGACGAGGAGCAACATATTTTTATAACGGAAGTTTACAGCCTATAGCTAGAAAATCAGACCTGACAAGCTTGCTTTCAACGATTTGTTCTGAACTTTACGGCCTGACACCGGTTATCAATAACGAGGTAATTAACAAGGAAGAACCTACTACGGTCGCTACAAACAGCCGTAATAAATTGATCGCAGGGCTGCTTAGGACTGAATTAGAACCTAACCTTGGTCTTAGTGGAAGTGGACAGGACGTATCCATCATGCGAAGCACAGTGCTTAATACAGGTATAGTTGTTGAGCAGGATGGTGTAGTAAGACTCAATCTCCAACCAGAAGATGAACTGCTTGCTGGAATGCTGGCTGTTATTGAATCTTTTGTGATCAATGCAAGAAAAAATGACGGGGCATGTTTTGCAGATCTTTATAAAGAATTGACATCTGCAGAGCAGCATATCGGCTTAAGAAAAGGTTTGATTCCTATTTATCTGTCTGTAGTATTGCACGAATACAAGAAAGAAATTGTTATTTGTGACAGATATGGTCAGATTACGATGAATGCTGATGCGATTGAACAGATTAATGCCGAACCGGGATTGTTTACACTTTCTTATATTGATTGGAATCCTGAAAAGGAAGAATATATTGCTGCTCTTGAGGAAGCATTCAGTGAATATGCGATTGAAGACAGAACGACGGCTCCGTATGAATATGTCATGATTGCTATGAAGCGTTGGTATATGGAACTTCCGAAGTATGCTAAGAACGCAAAATCCGTTGCTGGCAAAAAAGTTGCGAAAGAGTACAAGTTGTTCTTACAGGAAATGCGCAAGAATGTAGGAAGTTATAATCTAATCTTTAATGCCATTCCTAAAATTTATGGTGCAGAAACGGTAAACAGGGAACTTGCTGAGAAAGTAAGAATGACTAAGAATTATTTCGATGGTGCACTTGAGTGTCTGAAGAATGAGCTTTCAGAGAAGATGCGGAATATGTTCTGTACACTTGACACCGCAGCATGTGAAAAGATGTCTCTGCCGTCCATTATTCGTGACTGGTGTGAAAAATTAGATCAGGCAGCTTTTGAGCAGCTGTTTACTGATGGGACCGATCGTTGTTTAGCGCTTTTCAGAGATGTAACGAACGACGAAGATGCGTTTATTGCAAAAGCAGCTAAGATGGCAACAGACCTTCGTTTAGAAGACTGGGATGAAGATGTTATCAGTATGTTTAGCGGAAACATGGAGCAGTACCGCAATACTGCTGAAAGTTTCCATCGTACTGAAGAAACCGTATCAGCTGCAGAGATTACAGAAGACTATGAACTGACATATAAAGACGAAAATGGCAAGGCGGTTACTAAGCGTTTTGCTAAGGTTGAAGAAAGCAGAAGAGGAAAACTTCTTTACAATGCAATCATCTCTCAGCTTGATTCTATGGGGCAGGCGATTCCAGAACAGGAAAAACGTCAGATTCTTATGGAAGTATTAAAAGAGATGTGTTGAAAGGAGCTGTAGACGCATGGCATATTTTGATAATGCTGCGACAACTTATCCAAAACCAGAATGCGTTTATCAGTATATGGATAAGTTTTATCGCGAATGTGGCGGTAACGCGGGAAGAGGGAATTATGAACAGGCAAAAAGTGCCGGCGAATTGATAGCAAACACCAGGTCAATGATTCAAGATTTGCTTCATTGCCCTACAAAACAGGTTGTCTTTGAGCCGACAGCAACGATTGCTTTAAACCTGATCATTCAGGGAAATATTGAACGCGGGGCACATAATATTTATGTGTCTCCGTTTGAACATAACGCAGTTACCAGAGTTTTGCATCACTTCGAAAAGCAGGAGAAGATTGTTGTAAGACAGCTGACCGTTGGAGAAAACCTTAGATATGATATGGAGCGTATCCGTTATCAGTTTGAGGAAGAAAAACCAGATTTCGTAATCGTATCACATGCAAGTAATTCTTTCGGTGTTGTTGCGCTATTAGAAGATATTTTTGCTTTGGCAAAAAAGTATGGAGCGAGAACTTTAGCAGATATGTCCCAGACTGCCGGTTTGATAGATACAAATGTCGGACTGGAAACTTTTGACTATGCAGTTTTTGCTGGACATAAGACATTGTATGGTCCGACTGGAATTTCTGGATTTGTTATGAATCCAGAAGCGGATTTTCCTGCTGTTTTGTTTGGTGGAACTGGTTTTGAGTCTGCAAATCAGGATATGCCAGAATCTCTACCGCAAAAATATGAAGCAGGAACCTTAAATATTGCAGGAGTTGCTGGTCTATATGCTGCAATTAAGTGGATTAATGAAACAGGTCTTGGTATAATATGGGAAAAGGAGCAGGAACACAGAGCAAAACTGATGGAAATTCTCTCAGGGTACGATTTTATTCATGTCGTTGGTGCGGATAAAGATGTTCCGTATGTTGGAATTGTGTCCTGTCTGATTGATGGAATCAGCAGTGATTCTGCCGGAAATATTTTTGATGAGCAGGGTATTTCTGTAAGAACAGGTTTAGAGTGTGCACCATTAGCACATCAGTTCATGAATACTTATCCTGCGGGGACCATTCGTTTCAGTGTAAGTTATTTTACTTCGGACAAGGATTTCAAAGAACTTAGGAGAGCACTGGATTATATAGAGGATAATTTATAACGTGAATATATAAACAAAGGAGAAGACAATGGCTAACTCAAATTATTCTGATTTCAAAGAAATCGTCAGAGACATTGACGACAGAAAAATCTTGTTGCCTGATTTCCAGAGAGATTTTGTATGGAAAGATGAAGAGAGGCAGAAAAAAATAGTTGCATCTGTACTTACCAAGATGCCAATCGGGAGCATATTACTCTTAACATCCAGTGCTGACGAGTATTGCTCAAAAATAATCGGGCGTAATGCAGACCTTAATACGTCAGATATTACTGGTGATGTGGATTTTCTTTTGGATGGACAGCAGCGTATTACGGTTTTGACGAATGTATTTTCAAATGTAATTCATGATAAATGTCCAAGAGTATCCGAATTGGTCAGCCCATCTTTGAAACGGAGATTCTTTTTAAAGATTCCGAAATGGATTGATGTCCATAACGGAAAAGAAGCGGATTTATTTGGAATTCAGACATTAGCTTTTCCGCTGGCAAATCCAGATGTGGATATTCCGGAATTTCTTTCTGGAGAGATATTATCATTCATAGAAACACAGACTTTTAATGCAAACGATAACAAGCCGTATAATCCTCATAATAACCTGTCGACAGATTTGGATCAGTTCTGTACGAGTTTTTCCAATGGATATCTGATTCCTCTTTATCTTTTGATACAAACAGGAAGAAAAAAAAGTCAGATGCAATTGCGGTTTAAGGACATTATGACCAGAATTTCGGAATATATCAAAAGTGAGATGTACGATTATTTTACGTCTCTTCCTTCTGATGCGGAACAGAGAGCGTTTGTGAAAAAGGTGATGCATGATGATCCGGACGAGTGCACTGAACTTCTTGACAAAGTTACGTATGTAGATGAGTTTGAAACCGTACTTGATAATCGCAAAGACATCTGGGTGGATTCCATGAAAATATATCTTGATTCTTGTGTGAAGACGGTATATCTTTCTCAGATCCGCGTAAGTGCATCCCAGAGAGGCCGTGCAATTGACATTTATGAGAATCTGAATATGGGTGGAGTATCTCTTAATACGTTTGATTTGATCATGGCACGTGTCGCAAAGGTTGATAAAAAGAACTTCCTGCAGCGAATCAAAGAAAGTATTGAGAGTACAAAAACTTATCCAAATTCTGTATTGGAGTCATCCATTAAAACGATTTTGAGTAGTGCATTGACCAATAAAACTTATAATGCAACTTTAAAAACGAATTGTATCAACAAGGGAGAATTAAACCCGAGATATATTGATGCATTTCTTGACGTACTCTGTTTGTATTGTAATAATCCGAGTTTTGATCCTGATAAGTATAAAGTGGATTTTATTAAAAAGGACAAGATCCTGAATCTGGTTCCGGAGGAAATTAACGATAATTGTGAAAAGGTAATTAATGCATTGGATCGTGCCCTTTTCTTTTTCCAGACTCGATGTGGAATCCGAACCATCGGAGAGATTAACTACAACCTTATGCTTGTGCTGGTAGGAACGCTGTTCATGGAAGATAGTTATTTCTATAACTACGAAGTCCACAGATTGTTAGAAGCCTGGTATTGGAGTGTTGTTTTTTCTGGGGAATATGATAAAGATCAGAACTCACACATGATCTCAAATCTCCAGAATATCGTGAGATGCGTCAGTGGAACGAATAGAGATTTGACTTGGTTGAATTCTATTTCTGCCAATGTACTGAAAATGACTAATTTCTCGGATAAAGATCTGCTTCTTATGAATAAGGTAAACGAGGACAGATATCCTAAGCCGGTATTGAGAAATTTCATGTGCCAGTACTTATTGTCTGGAACTTATATGGATATGTTTGATGAAACAAAGAAAATCAGCGTATTCTGTGAGGATGCAGACACTTTGGAAGCCCATCATATCATTCCACTTGGTTCTGCAAAGAAGGTGGGCGAAATTACTGCAGATATCAGAAAGAATCCTCGTCATATCTGTAATTCACCGTTGAATTTTGTATATATTACAAAAGCGGCGAATAAAGATATTTCAGATGATGCACTGGATGCTTATGAAAAGAAAATACAGCCTGCCGCAAAAGCTGCCTTGTTTATTTCATCTTATACGCCGGCAAGTCATGATACAGAAATAAAAGTACGTGGACTGTTAGAAAGCAGATATAGTATGATGCAAGGAACCATTAGCGGAGAGATTAATGATTTATTGACGAATTGGATGTAAGACGTAGCAGCGGCTCAGCGTAAGTTGGGCTACTGTTTTAATATTATAACCAAACACGCACGGATACTCATCAAAAACTACCATCAGATGCATGGAAACTGGTTAAATATGGAATTGTCCATTTGACTGAAAAAATGCATCTGAGGGTGTTTTTTGGATATAGAGAACGAAGGGAATATTTTTCGTAACTTTTTTCTTATTCGAAAAGGTTCCTTACACATGATAGGATATGGTATCCGAATGACCAGAACGAACATCTGCTAATTTCTGGTATTTATGGACTTCTATACAAGCCCGTTTACAACCTGTTATGGTTCTGTAAAGCAGTCCAAAATATAAAATGGAACAGTATATAAGACCAAAAATCATGCCTTTGGTCTTGTATAGTAGCCCAATCAAAATATTGGACTTCTTAATAAGACCACATAAATAGAAGATAGAAAAACAGCAACTTAAGCAATGAAGCCTGGGTTGCTGTTTTTTCTTAAGAATCATATTTTCGTACAAGAAAACTATTCTTCCTTTTCGGCGTCGTATGATCCAAACGGAAGTCTGTCATCTTCATCATCGTATGGGTCGAATGGAAGCCTTCCATCAAAATCTTCTGGTCCGGCAGAAACATTAGGAAACACTAATGTTGAAGAGAGGATGCAACGGTGCGAGAGATATCGTTGTTCGATATTTGAGGAGCATTAAGCAGTGCTGTGAAATTCTGCTGAATGATATCCAGTGTTTTCTGCTTTTTCTGTAGTTCCTTTTTTTCCCGGACGGTAGCAGCTTGTTCAGATTCAAGATTTTCAATCCGCTTCTGGATTTTATTAGAGCTTGGGATTTTGGTAACACCGAGATCCTGAAGCTCTTTTTTTAGTGAATCGTGGAGCTTGTATTCTGCCTGATACTTGGTGCGGTATGCTTTTGGATTATTTGCAGATTTGCAGTTTTCTATTACTTTACGGCAGAGTCGGTAAGAATCGCAGTGTTTCTGAATGATTTTTTGTGTGCTCAGCTCACTGTCGATTTGTGCTATTCTCTGATCAGCCGCTTTAACAGAAGCATCAACATCAGAAATATGCTGCCTGAAATCCTCATAATTCAGTAGGTTATTTTCAGAAAGATAGTTGAAAGTACGAGCCGCTTCTTTCAGGTTATTGAGTTTTGCCCATCGTTCAAATCCTTCTCGATTGCCGGTCGTAACATACGTGGAGATATTGATATACAGGCGGGCTTCTCTGGACAGATGCTTTGGAGTTTTCACTTTACTACGATTTTTAGCCAGACGGATGCGGACATTTTCTTCCGAATAATAGCTTCCGAGAGATTTCATATAAGTGAAGTTTTTCTGCTCCGGTGCACGGAAGGATAGGTGCTTTCCTTGTCGAACTTCATATCCTGCTAACTGCATTTTTTGTAGAAATTCCTCATAGTTGATGGAAGTCCAGATTGCTTTATCAACTGCGACACGTAGCTTGGCTTTCCAGCTGGTGCCACGATGATATTCCATATTCTCTTTATAGCTTTTACCTTTTTCTCCGGTTGGCATACTGGTGGCAAGTCCATTTTCATGGCAGATACGATTACTGATTCTGCAGAGTTTGTGGTAGCTCCGCTTATTGGAAACATACTTGTGATGATCAACAAAACTTGCTGCATTAAAGATGATGTGGTTATGGATATGATTTTTGTCAACATGGGTACTGATCACGTATTCATATTTTCCTTTCAGTGCTTCATCTGCAAATTGCTGTCCCAAGCGATGGGCAGTTTCGGCATCAACTTCTCCAGGTTTAAATGACTGGATCAGATGAAATGCCAGGTTATCGCCTTTGTCCATTCCATTCTTTTTTGCCAATTCTCTTGTCATAGAAAATTCAAGATCTGCAGTTTCCGGGGAACAGCCAAAACTGGAAACTAACAGTTTTTCATCTGTCTTATCTGGATTTGTAATATAGTCCAGAGCTTTCTTGTCTGTTACTTTAATGGGGAAGATCTTAAGATACGCCATAATTCTTTCACCATCTCTTTCAATTCTTTCATTTCTTCCGGATATAGATCTCCGGTGGTATTTACCTTTTTTGCAATCTGGTTGATATTTACGCCAATCTTGTGCATTTCCTCATACTGTTTCTTCAGTGGAGTTGTATCGGCGTTGACGATGTAACCGTCGATTGCCATTTTACGAAGATAAGCTCCCATATTTTTTGTCTTTGATTCAATCATCTTTCTACGAATAAGCTTTTTTTCTTCAGGGGAAACACAAAACAAAATCTGTATATTTCTTTTTCTCTTTGCCATAGGCAGATTCTCCTTTCCTTGGTTCTTCGAAGTAGTGACTTCTGTGATTTTAATTTAGGGCCGGGTTCCCTAAATTGTACTTTCAGCGGGAGTGTATATACACTTCCTGTCCTTGCTATTTACCGGTGGCAAAGCCGCCGGAAGAGAGTCCTTAAAAAAGATCCCTCTATAAATAAGGTACTGAGAGAAGAAAAAGAGGACATCGAAGCTCAGAAGTATGACGCAGGAATGATTCTGTGGTATAGTAAAATCTGAACGAGAAAGAAGAAAAGAGGTCATACCGATGTCACGGAAAAATCATAAGATGATAGATGGAAGACTACTGCAAACGGATAAAAAGTATTCCCAGTTAAAAATGAAGCAGAAAGAAAAGATTGCAGAATGGATGTTTCAGGCAACCAGAGATTATTATATGAAACAATGTACATTTCCGAATGACAAACATCTGGAAGAAGTAGTGGATTCTGTTTATGAAAAAATCGAAGATGCAGAAATCTGGATTCCATACGGGGAGGTCTTCAAGCATTATAAATCCAAACGATCGGATATCAACAAACGTGTCAGAAAATCTCTGAATGAAAAAGAAGAGAGCCGGATTGAGAAGGTCTGTTTTATGAATATGTGTATGATTCAGGATGATGAAGGAAAGGTACTGGCACTGGATAAAGTAAATGATAGCTATACCGGTACAACTTTTCCAGGTGGTCACGTAGAAGCAAATGAGATTTTCCAGAAATCCATGATTCGAGAAGTCTGGGAAGAAACAGGACTTACGATAGAAGCACCGAAGCTTGGAGGATTATATCATTGGCATAAGAGTGGAGTGCACTATGCCATTACCCTGTATAAAGCGAATAAGTTTACCGGAGAATTGAAGAGTTCTGAGGAAGGAAGAGTTTATTGGATTCCGCTGGAAGAGTTGAAAACAAGAGAACTTGCTACAGGTATGGAATACGTTTTGCAGATTCTGGAATCAGACAAGGTGGATGAGTGCTATATGCATCTGGAAGCAGATGGATATGTGGGAGATTTGTATTAAAGAATTTTGTAAGAAATGGCTGCCTGATCATTGGAGAAAAGACAGCCATTCTTTATAAGATACATCATTCATCTATTCTGTTTTTTGCTGTTCACTTTTGGAAGTGAAATTAATATATTTGGCACGTTGTAAAATTGAGATAACTGCATCAATGCTTTCTGGATTGGAAAAGCTCATGATAAAAGGTTCCTCTTCAAATTCCATGGGTTCGAATCCGGGAATCTGATCTGGATTCTTAATTATATGGATGGGACGTGCACTCTGGTTATAAAATGCCAGTTGTGCTGAATCTGTAGTGTTTCCGATGACACCAATACCTACGTCACCTTTTCCAAAATCTATTCTACGTTTATTTAAGTTGATCATATTCAAAAATCTCCTTTTTCAAAAATAGCATATTTAGTAATTTTCTATTATTCCCGAAGTAGGGATATCTTTTAAAAAGTCACTGTTGGAAGTGATCGGAGAATCTATAATCTGAACGCCGCTTCGTTTCATCATTCGGAATTTGAAATCAAGAAGTTCCGGTGGAACTTTCAGTTCAGCGGCAGCCTGGAAAAAGGACATATCAGCGTTAAGCATCTCCAGGACATCTTCATCCTCCAGAAGATAATCAGCGGCAAAGCAATTGGCTTCATATTCACATTGTGATACTCCATCGAATAATTCAAAATCATGAAAACACTTGATCTGAAGGGTTTTCTGATGAAGGAGTGCGTGTCCGATTTCGTGAATCAGGATAATCTGCTGTATGATTTCCGGCAGATCACTGTTAATGACGATGCAGGTCTTTCGACATTCCCGCATACAGAAGCCTTTACAACAGTTTGGATCAGTTCCAAGCGGAAGCTTCTTAACAATAATATGCATAGAGGCTGCAAGGCGGTACGGATCACTTTCCTGATAGGGAGTATCCCAAAGTTTGTGTAAACCTCCAAACTGATGTAAGATAGAATTACTCAGTTTGGAGGTTTATTTTATGGCAAGAAAAAAGGATTCACCACAAAAAGCAGCGCTTAGAGAACTCATGGGAAACTACCTGAAAGAAAACAATGTAAAAGTAAAAGATGGAACAGATGTTAATTCCATTATGCGGGATATGATGTCTATCATTTTGGAAGGTGCCCTTGATCAGGAACTGGATGAAGAACTGGGATATTCCAAGTATGATTATCGAAATAAAGAAACCGATAATTCCAGGAATGGACATTCCCAGAAAACGTTACATACCAGTTACGGAGATATGGAGATTGATATTCCAAGGGATCGAAAAGGTGACTTCGAACCACAGGTTGTAAAGAAGTATCAGAATTCGATTACGCAAGACATGGAAGAAAAGATCATTTCCATGTACGCAAAAGGAATGACTACTGCCGATATAGAAAGCCACATGCGTGAATTATACGATCTTGAGATCTCCGACAGTACTGTCAGCCGGATTACTGATAAGATCCTGCCAATAGTAAAAGAATGGCAGGAAAGGCCATTAGAAAGTGTGTATGCTGTTGTATTTATGGATGCGATCCATTTCCATGCCCGTAATGAGGGGCGGATTGTAAAACGTGCTGTTTACATTGCGATTGGGATCGATATGGAAGGACGTAAGGATGTCCTCGGAATGTATGTTGGTCAAAATGAAAGTGCCAAGTTCTGGCTCTCCATCCTGAATGGCCTGAAAAACCGGGGTGTAGAAGATATATTGATTGCGTGTGTGGATGGACTGACCGGTTTTCCACAAGCAATTGAAGCAGTATTTCCCCAGACCGAGATCCAGCAGTGCATAATCCATCAGATCAGGAATACCACGAAATTTGTTTCTTACAAAGAGATCAAACCACTTATGGCAGATCTGAAGCGTGTATATGCAGCTCCTACAGAAGAAGTTGCATTGGCAGAACTGGACAGCTTTGACGAAAAATGGAGCGGGAAATACCCTAAGATTGCAAAGTCATGGAAAGATAACTGGGCAAATCTTTCAACGTATTTTAAGTATCCGGAAGCTGTCAGACGTCTGATCTATACCACGAACACGATTGAAGGATTTAACCGTCAGCTCCGGAAAGTCACCAAATCCAAGACGGTATTTCCATCCGATGACAGTCTCCTGAAAATGCTGTATCTGGCCATGATAGATATCACCAAAAAATGGACGGGACACCGTCAGGATTGGGGACAAATCCATTCTCAGCTGGAAATTTTCTTCGAAGAAAGATTGGAAAGGTTATAAGCAGAATGCATGCTAGGCAGGGCTGGCACAGCCAGTCCTGCTTGACATGCCTTAAAACTGCATTATAATACAAACAAGGACAGAACCCTGAAAAACAGGTTCTGTCCTCGATAACTAATGACATATCTTACATCAGTTTTTTCTGTTTACACAAAACTTGAAACGCTCTCTCCTGATATTTTGTTTTTACTTTATTAACAGTGTCTCTTATACATTTTGAACTCATAAAAACACCTCGATATTTCATAAGATAGTTTGCTGCAAGTATAGAGTAGCAAAAGTGCTGTACGAAAATACGGACACCTATGAATCACATTCTGTTTCAGTGTTTTTCTTTTTCCGTCCAAATGTCTTTTTAGCTTCCATCTTACAGGAAAGATATGCTTTGGTTACAGCCTGATAAAATGCATCTTTGGCTTCTTCGTCCAGTTCACCGCCTGCGAAAAGAGCACGGTTGGCTTCGAGAATCTCATTGATGTCTCTGGCTCCTTTTTCACCAAGCTGTCCATTGACTTCATCAATATAATCCATTTTTTCAATTCCATAAGAAGGATCTGTGATCTCGTCATGTTTCAAATAATCGTAAGAGACATTTAATGCATGAGCGAGCTTTCTCATAGTAGAGATTCGTGCGATGGTGCCGGAACTTTCATAAGCTGCGATCGCACGCTGGGATACGCCGACCAGTTCTGCAAGTTCTTTCTGTGTCAGATGATTTTGTTCTCGTTGATATTTAATCTTGTCTGAAAAATTCATAGTGGGATCCTTTCCAAGTTTTTGAAATCGTAACTTCATCAACTTTATAAAAACTATTGACAGAGTTCATTATCACGTATAAAATACAAACAAATGTTCGTGAAGTTAGTAGAAATTATAATCTATAAACTTCACAAAGTCAATATGAAGCAAAGAACTTTTATTATGATTTTTAAGACTGGTAGGTGAATGTTATGAGCAGGACAATTCTCCATTCAGATATGAATTGTTTTTACGCAAGTGTCGAGATGCTGCATCATCCGGAACTTGCCGAAAAGCCGATGGCAGTCGGTGGTGATCCGGAGGCAAGACATGGAATTGTGCTGACTGCGAATTATATTGCAAAGCGAGCCGGAGTAAAAACAGGTATGGCATTGTGGCAGGCAAGGCAGGTTTGCCCGGAAATAATTTTTGTACCGCCTCGCATGGATCTTTATTTGAGGTTTTCCCGAATGGCACAGGAGATTTACAGTGAATACACGGATCAGAGAGAACCATTTGGGATTGATGAAAGTTGGCTGGATGTAACTGCCAGTACTTCTATCAAGGGAGACGGAATGAAGATTGCAAAAGAGATCAGCAGTCGGATTAAATATGAACTGGGCGTTACCGTAAGTATTGGTGTTTCCTGGAATAAGATATTTGCAAAGCTTGGTTCAGATTATAAAAAGCCGGATGCCATCACAGAGTTTTCCAAAGACAATTACAAGGATATTGTATGGAAACTTCCAGTGGGTGATTTACTTATGGTTGGAAGAAGCACTGAACGGACGATGAAGAAACTAGGTATTTGTACAATTGGAGATCTGGCAGGTGCAGAACCTTCTATATTAGAAACATATCTTGGAAAGATGGGATTGGTACTTCATACCTTTGCAAATGGATGGGATGAAACTCCAGTTTCAGTAGAAGGATATAAAGCACCGATCAAGTCTATCGGGAACAGCACAACAACACCAAGAGATCTTGTTAGTGAATTGGACGTGAAGATAATTTTGATGGCTCTTTCAGAAAGTGTAGGAGCAAGGCTTCGTGAAAATGGTTTCCAATGCAGGACAGTAGAAATCTCGATTCGGGATAATGGACTGTATCATTTCACAAGACAGTGCAAGCTGGACAGTGCAAGTAATCTTACAGAAGAAATTGCCAGAACAGCATTTGAGTTATTTCAGAAAAACTATAACTGGGAACATCCAATTCGTAGTCTTGGTGTTCGAGGATGTGATCTGGTATCAGAAGAGATACCTTATCAGCTTGATTTATTTATGGATGAAACGAAAAGAGAAAAAATCAAAAAAATGGACCAGGTGGTAGATGAGATCCGTGGAAGGTTCGGTTATCAGAGTATTCAGAGAGCATTTATGTATCAGGATAAGATACTCGCACAGTTAAATGCTAAAGAACACACGATTCATCCACAGGCATATTTTCATGGATAGGAGAGAGCAGGTGTTTTGTAATGACAGCTAAAGTGTATGTAGATGTCCTGGCAGTATTCAGCCGGGAAGGAGAATTGATCCCTACAGCGTTTGTCTGGGAAGATGGACGTAAGTATGCGATTGATAAGGTTTCAAAACCGGAGCGTTGTGCCAGTCGAAAAGCTGGCGGAACCGGATACCGTTATACCTGTCAGGTGGGCGGGAAAATCTGTCATCTGACTTATGAAGAAAATTATAAATGGTTTATGGAACGTAAATAATGGCGCCCTAAAAGGGAGCCCTGAATCAGGCCCCCTTTGGAGAGATAGATATTCGATGAGAACATCAGCAGTCGGGGATACATCCTTTCCCGTGAGAACCGATTGCTTTCAATAGATCATACAGTTGCCGGTCAGCCAGAAATAGAAGCTATCACACGGCGGAGATTTCTGCGGAATCTGCATGAAGAGATGTTAGGACAGTGACAGACTGTGAATGGAACAAACAATATAATGATTGGTCTGGCTGCGGAAGCGGTCGGGAAGGAGGACAATTATGCAGAGAATACAGGATATGTTTATCAATATGGAAGAAGTGGCAGAGGATGCTTATAAGAATACGGAATTATTGCTGAGTCAGTATACCAAGGTAATGTTCCGTATTGAGAAGAATCTTGTGGATATTGATTATGAAATGTATGCAGAAGAAGGGAAGTATCTGAAGGAAATGTTATATGATCTGGTAGATTTTGATGCGACTGCAGAGAAACGCAGAATCCAGGAAAAGCTTCTGAATAATGATATGAATCTCTGTTTGCTTGAAATTATGAGAGATTCCCTGATAGCTTTGAGGGATTATCCAAAGAATGGACAGCTGTATTATCGGCTTTTGAAATATAGATATTTTGAAGCAGGAAATACGAATGAAGATGTGATGCTGATGCTGGATGATATGCCAAGCACCACTTATTATCGAAACCGTAAGAAAGCAATCCGGTTGTATGCAACAATGCTCTGGGCATTTACACGACCGGAAAAGATACAGAATAAGATGGAGGAAATAAACTGGAAGAAAAGTGGAAGTAAAGTGGCAGTGAACTGACAGTAAACTGGCATGTGAATGGTATTACAATGAAAATAAGTGCATGTTAGAATTGATATGCTGAGAGAAATAGACCTTCGCAGACGTAATGTTTGCGGAGGTTTTTCTTTTCTAGAAATTGAGGATCACCTTATTTTGTGTAGGGTCAAAGCTATTATGTTGGTACTACATGAAAGTGTGAATCATTTTTTTGTTTTTGTATGTAAAAGACATATTAATAATGTAAAACAAGGCGTCAGGCTGTGTCAAATGTGACATGGCCTTTTTTTATACCCAAAAAACAGGTTGCAGATTTGAAAAAGCTTCCTTTTTAACAGGTAGATGCCGGAAAGGAAGCATATCAAGATGCAGGGAAGAGGCAGGCATTATGCCAGATATCCATGATTTTTCGATTTGTCACAAATCAACAAAAACAACAAATCGGAGGAATAATCATGGAAGAAAGAAAATACACATTTTACGACAGATATCAAAAGGTGAAATACGCTAATATTACTGCAGAGGAGCAGGAAGTTCTTAATATTTCTTATAATAAGGAGCATTATATGTTTGATCAGCAGCATCAGAGAAATAATACAGTATTATTTTGTGGATTAGAATCAGAAAACGGTTGTGCGACAGACTTTATCGCAGATAGCGGATGTGACATTGCATCGGATATCACAACGGAGATTTTTTTCAAAGAACTCTTTAGTGATCTGACAGAGAAAGAAAAGAAAATCGTGAGCGATTATTTTATCATGGGGAAACAGGTTAAGAAAATAGCAGAAGAACTGGGCATCAGCACACGTCAGGTGAGTAGAGACAAAAACAGTGCTTTGGCAAAAATGTTAAAGAAAATGAAAGCAGCTGGATATGAATCATATGCTGAGGCGGCAGGTGCATTTCTGCAGGAAAGCGATTATATTCCAACCCAGATGGAAACACAGAATTCAATTATGAAAAAAAGAACTGGGGAAGTGAGATTGCCATCGGATAACAAGGCAAAAAAATAGATGGATTAACTATCAGTTCTTCGTAACCGAACAGGACGAGGACGGCGAGGAAACAGGCGAGGATGTGACCCGTGACGATAGCTGGAACTATGCCGACATTCTCTGGAACGGCATCCAGGCGAACAAGGTACAGAAAGCCTTTGACAAGCTGAATTATCGGGAACAGACATTGCTGGAGAAACGACTTGCCATCTGCATGACCTGCGGGCGTGTAGGTTTCTGGAAAGACCGTCCCACCTTTGAAGAACTGGCTGTTATGTTTGAGGGCAGCACCGCCAGCGGTGCAGAGCGAGCCTACCGCAGAGCAGTGGACAAACTGACGGAACTTCTGGTTGCTGAAGGTGCAATCCATACTGTCCGGCTGAAACAAAAATCCAAAACCAAACGAAAAAAGAAAATCGCCGCCGCAATCTACGAATATCAAGCAGACTGCGACAGCGAATGGGGCGAAATTGTATTCGATTTTGAAAGCGGCACAGGGTCGATTGTCCGGCTTGCCGATTGGGATACAATTAAAACGAACTGGTTTGCCAATGAGGCGATCCGGTATATTTTATCATTGTCGCCTGATGCTCTCACAAAATATATGCTCGTCCCCCTTGAGCCGCCACTTATATCTTGAATCCTTACAACAACTGTAAGTGGTATTTGCTGTGTTCCCATGCTATCATTTTATTACAAATGATAGGAGGTATTCACATGAAACCCATTTTGAATATTGAAAATTTAACAAAAATCTATGGCAATGTGCCAAGTCAAACAAAGGCACTGAATGGGATCACCTTCCAGGTGATGCCGGGAGAGTTTCTTGGCATTATGGGAAGCAGCGGTTCTGGTAAATCCACACTGCTCAATTGTATTGCGACTGTGATTCAACCCACAGGTGGAAGCATTCAGGTGGAGGGCGTTAATCTGCAAGCACTCAAGGGAAGGACTCTTGCAGATTACCGTGGAAAAATAGTTGGTTATCTATTTCAGAATTTTGAGCTACTGGATAATCTGACCGGACGTGAAAATATACTGCTTCCAACTTCTCTGCATGGTATACCCGAAAAGGAGAGCAGCCAGCGTCTAAGCCAGTTAGCGAAGTATCTGGAAATCAACGATGTTCTGGACAAATTTCCCTCCAAGATGTCTGGGGGGCAGCGCCAGCGTGTAGCGGCAGCAAGGGCGCTAATCCTGAACCCCAGAATGATTCTTGCCGACGAGCCTACCGGTGCTTTGGATTCCAAGAATGCAAGAAACATTATGGAAAAACTGTCCGGCTTGAACTGCGACGAACAGGCAACGATCTTGATGGTGACCCATGATTCCAATGCCGCCAGTTTCTGCAAGCGCATTCTATTCATCCAGGATGGCATTATTTTTCATGAGCTTCGCCGTGGTGATGAAAGCCAGCATGAGTTCTATGGACGTATCCTGAAGGTGATGGCGCAACTGGGAGGGGGGAGTTCCAATGTTCTCTAATCTGATTTTTCGAAATAGCCACCGCAGCCGAAAGGAAAACGGTCTGTTTTTCAGCTCCCTAGTAATTTCTATTATTGCCTTTTATATGATTCTTTCCATCTCCACCCAGGATGTAATGATTTTTTTGCAAAAAATGGAGAGCGATGCAGTGAACAAACTCTTGCTTCTGATTCCTGTGTTTTACGGAATGACCCTGGGGATTCTTTTCTTTTTGATTTACTTCGCCTGCAAGTATCAATTTGAGCGCAGACGCCACGAGTTTGGTGTCTATCTGATGTTGGGAATGCGCAGAAGCAAACTGTTCTGGATGCTTTTGGTGGAGGATTTGTTAAACAGTATTCTGGCACTGCTCATTGGCTTGCCTACGGCTGTAGTGCTTTCGGAAATCGTTAGTCTTGTCACCGCCAAGCTTGTGGGTATGGGGATCATCGGCCATCATTTTTCTTTGTCTTGGTCCGCAATGAAATGGACACTGGCAGGATTCTTGGGTATTAAACTGCTGGCACTTCTGATTTTGAGCGGAAAGATTAGTCGACAGGAGATTGGAACTTTATTATCCCAGCCGACGAACCGCCCCAAAAAGCAAATGCCCTCCGTTATCTATGGGCTGGCTGCTGTATGCGGAAGTGTGATGTTGGCAGTGGCTTACTACATGGCGATTCAGGGAATTGCATGGACGAAGGTAAGTATGATGGGGCTGACTTTACTGTTGGGTTCGGCTGGTACGATGCTGCTGTTCTACGGAATGCGGGCACTGATTGCACTGATTGTTAAAAAAGGCAATGGAAATAAGCAGCTTCATGTATTTACCTTCCGTCAAATTCAGGAGAATGTCATTCATCAGTCAAGCTCCATGGCAATCAGCTCTCTGCTGATTCTGGCAGCACTGTGTTGCTTTGGTGCAGGCGTGGGAATCGCAGGAACAAACAATCTATCCACCGGTCATGTAATCGACTATACCTTTGAAGATTATACCGTTGAAGATTCGGCGCAGGTTCTTCCAAATATACAGGCAGCCCTGAAAGAAAACGGTTTGGAAAATCAGTTTTCTGAGCTTTTTGAAATGAAGGTTGGGCATATTCGCACCACAGAAGATTATGAGAATGCCTACAGCATGGACGCTGTTATGGACTCTCTTCGGAGCCTGCCCCAGTCGGAAGATCGGGATGTCCTTCTGAACAATCTTGGTTATGCCACATACCCGTATTTGATTTGTCTGTCGGACTATAATCGTTTACTGGAATTGTCCGGCAGGCCCGTCATTAAATTAAGTGAAGATGAAGCCGCTGTTTATATAGGTTCCGACTTTACTACTGTAAATCGTACCGCAATGCTGAACGGCATACTTGCTGAACAGCCTGAAACGGAACTGGTTGGCAGTCCGATTTATCTTACTGGAGAGGTTCAGTCTGTAAATTTGATTACGGATCGTTCTATTACTTTGTCCTTTGCATTGATTCTTCCGGATGAAGCCTTCTTCTATCATACCCAAGGAATGTATGATACGTATGTGAATGCGGTACTTAGTGAACAGGCTATGGAAGGAAATAGCCTTATGACTGCCTATTCTGGTCTGAACGAGGAGCTGGACGAAATAGGTATCGAATATGAAAGCTATCTTCAGAACATGGGACGCCAGCTTTTCTATACTGTAGCATCCAGCTATATCACCCTCTATCTGGCGATTGTGTTCCTGGTGGTTGCCAACACCATTGTGGGTGTTCAGTTCCTGATGAGCCAGCAGAAAACCGGGCGTAGATACCAGACCCTGATCCGCCTGGGAGCCACTTACGAAACCCTTTGCCAGTCTGCCGGAAAGCAGATTGCGTGGTTTATGGGACTTCCTGTATTGGTTGCAGCTGTCAGCAGTCTGTTTGGAGTCAGAGCGTTGTTTACAGGGATACTCTCGTCCCGAACCCGTGGGACAGTGTCTGAAATGCTGCTTGTATCTGCTGCTATGATTTTGCTGCTTTGCGTGATAGAATATATTTATATGAGAGTGGTCAAGCACTCCAGTGATCGGTATTTGCTGACACTGATGCAGCCGCAGAGAGAAGAATAATTGGGAAGGAGGTGCTGTCGTGAAAAAAATTGCTGTTGTGGAAGATGAAGTCTATATGCGGGAAGAACTCTGCAATATGCTCCAAAAGGACGGGTATCTTGTGGAGGCAATCACCGAGTTTGAAGATGCCGCTCAGCTCTTGGCAGCCCTCCGTCCTGACCTTGTGATCTTAGACCTGAATTTGCCGGAGATCAGTGGCTTTCAAATCTGCCAGGAGCTAAAGAATAAAACAGCTATCCCCGTCCTGGTACTGACTTCCAGAGACCAGGTAAAGGATGAACTGCAAGCGTTCCAGTTGGGTGCAGATGAATATTTGACGAAGCCGTGCAGAAAAGACCGGCTTCTTGCCAGGGTATCCAATATTCTCAAAAGGTATGAAGGCCGTACCAACCTCATAGAGGGATTGGATTTCTTGTTGGACCAGCAGACTTACACACTTTATATTCATAACACCTCTGTGGTGCTTCCCAAAAATCAGGGAAAACTGTTGGTTGCTCTTTTGGCCAGTGGTGATGCTCTGGTCACGACGGAGCAGCTTTGCTTAGCACTATGGGGAACCACAGAATACATAGACGAAAATGCCTTGCAGGTTAACCTGACCCGGTTGAAAAAGACGATGTCCGGTCTGGAGATGAAGCAACGAATCGTTGCGGTTCGTGGGATGGGCTATCGTTTGGAAGCGGAGGTATCTCCATGAAGCAGTTTTGGCGCATAATAGAACGGTACTACCCTTGGCTGCTGTTGCTGCTGGGTGTGGATTGCTTTTGTTTTATCATTTTTTGGATTTCTGACATTCAGGCATTTCAGACCTTGATTGGGTTAGTGGTTCTGACAAGCATCCTTCTGTTTTCGGCGATCCTGTTTGTACTAAACAAGCGGGAGACCACCCGCCGGGAGCTGTTCCGGGATTTCCTCAGTGATCCTACCATCTGCAACGAGGAAAGGCTGCTCAGTGTCATCAGCCGGGAAGAAGGAGAATCTATCCGGCTTCTGGCCTCAGTTTTACAGGAACACAAAAATGAGAGTAGCAGTATGGCAGATGCCCTACGGGACTATGAAGAATATGTGGAAGGCTGGGCACATGAAGCGAAAACGCCCCTGTCGTTGCTGACCATGCTTTTGGATAACCGAATCGACGAAATATCGCCTTCCCTGCAAGCTAAGTTGGATTATGTCCGTAGTCAACTTCAGGAGAATGTCACGCAGATGCTTTACTATGCCCGGTTAAAGAGCAGTACAAAGGATTATCGGTTTGAAGATGTCAATTTGAATGACTGCTTGGGGGAAGTTCTGGAGGACTATGCCCCACTTCTGGAAGAAAAGCAGTTTGTAATTCTCAACAAACTGCAATCTGAAACAGTTTATACAGACCGTAGAGGGCTTCAGTTTATGTTGGGACAAATCGTGAGCAATTCCATAAAATATAGCAGTGATAGTCCCATGCTAACGATTTCCATGATACATTCGGAGACCGCAGATGTCCTTTCTGTTGAGGATAACGGCATTGGTGTAAAAAAATATGATCTGCCGTATATTTTTCAAAAGGGCTTTACCGGGGATTCTACTGACAGCCGAAAGAAAGCTACTGGTATAGGGCTTTACCTGGTTAAGAAGATGGCTGACGATCTAAACCTTCGTCTGGAAGCTACTTCCCAGTGGGGAAAGGGCTTTAAGATAGTCATTTTCTTTCCAAAACTGGGATCCAACGGTGGAAAATAATATAAACAGAAAAACGCCCGCAGGATTTTCTCCTGCGGGCAGCATGTTGTCAGCTATCCAAAGGCTTGTATTCTGTTACAGTTTTCAAATAGGTTTCGGGATCGCCGTTCAAGATAAGGTCTGCATATCCAATCGGGTCATTGTAAATCAGATAGTCAAGCTCTGACCGTTGATATATATTGTCGGCAACCTCGTTCTCCACTGCAATGGTATCAATCGCAATCATGCTGCCATCGGCGAATTTCAGTTCTACACAGCAGTTATCCATATTGTAGGCACAAGATATTAAGGTCTTCATGGTATGTCCTCCATAATTCGTAATATAAAGCGAAAATCCCGTCTGACTTCCTGTTAGAAATCAGACGGGATTTGTCCGTATGCACCACGGAAACCGTCAACTAACAGTTGATAAGTAAATTAGTTCCTTATCACTGTTAAGCCAACATGAATAACAAGTTAGAAGTAATCGGCATTGATCATGGCTGGTCAATGATGAAAACAATCTTTCGGGTATTTGTCACAGGTGTTAAGGAGATTACAAGTCTGATGTTATAAGTTACTATGAGCAGAAAACATTCTGGTCTTTATGCTGTTACATGGTGCGCAGCCGCAAAGGAATCAAAATGCTGATAAATCTGATAAATATCAGCTATTCCTCAATGAAGCTTTTGCCTTATGTTGATGACAAATTTGCCGGCTACAGGAATAAAAGCGTTCAGGATTTCAGATTTGCCCTAAGCGAAGGAATTCGTAGCCAGGTATTTTTTGCCACTTTCGTGGAGAAAGTCGAAAACCAGATAAAATCAATCTCTGTCATAAATGCCTCTAAACTGTTTTTACATCGTAGTGGTTATGCAAGTTCTAAATTTAAAAATAATTTTCACGAATAACTAACTTTTCTATATGCTGAATTGTCATAAAATATAGATTATTAAATTTGAAAGCAGATTGAAGGTGATAAACATGAGAAGTTATAAAAGGTATACCAGGCGAAAGAGACTTTTGAAGCAAATCGCTGTGGTTGCTTTAGTGTTTATATTGGGATTTGTGCTTTTGCGGGCTGTTTCGTATATGGTGATTCAGGGTGAAATTCCGATGATTAACAGTTTTAATCTATTTAGAAGAGAAGCTGATACTTCTTTTGGATGGAACTTGATTCTTGTAAATGACGATTATTGTGTTCCCCGTAATTATGAGGTAGAACTCACAGAATTATCAAACGGAGAAAAAGTGGATTCGAGAATCTATCCTCAGCTTCAGCAGATGTTTGATGATGCCAGAGCTGAGGGACTTGAATTATTTGTAAGAGAAGGGTACAGGACAACTCAGGATCAGAAAGATATTATGAATGAAAGAATTCAGCAGTATCAGAATGAAGGCTATTCACGTGGGGAGGCAAAAAAACTTGCGAAAGAATATGTTGCCGAACCTGGAACAAGTGAGCATGAACTTGGGATAGCCGTTGATATCAATGCGGATACGTCCAAGTGTTCTTCGGATGCTGTTTATACATGGCTTGCCAATAATGCATATAAATATGGTTTTATTAAAAGGTATCCTGATAATAAGATAGAAATTACAGGAGTGAACAATGAACCCTGGCATTATAGGTATGTAGGGGTGGATGCTGCCCTGGAAATGCAGGAAAAAGGATTGTGTCTGGAGGAGTATATCGAGACTCTAAAATAAAAATTAAAAAATAATTTATCTTTAACTAACTTTTTATGCTTGTTAGGTGTCTTAGTATATAGGAGGGTAAAATATAGGGGGCAAATGAGGAAGGAGGAATGAGATGACTTCTGACTTCTTATTACTACAGAAAATCAGAAACGGCAACAACCATGCAGGTAATCAGTTTGTTGAAAAATATTATTCTTTTATCTATCAATATTGCTTTCTGCACATCCACAATCAAGAATGTGCAGAAGATATGGTACAAGAAACTTTTGTGAGGTTTTTCGGAGCGCTGATGAGCGGAGCTGAAATAGGAAAGGCGAAGAGCTATCTATACAGCATAGCGGGAAATATCATTAAAAACTACTATAAAAAAAAGAAGGAAATATTATTGGATCAGTTGCCGGATATAGAAAAGGATAATCTGTCAGAGATAGAAATCCGGATTGATGTAGAACGGGCGTTAGATCTGCTTCCGGAAGAAATAAAAGAGACGGCAATCTTGTTTTTCTTTCAGGGGTTAAAACAAAAAGAAATTTCTGATTTATTACATATAAAATTATCACTTGTAAAATATCGTGTTTCGAAAGCAAAAGAATTACTGTCAAAACAGTTGGAGGAGGGAAGAGATTGAAGCAGTATCAGAGAAAAATCAAGGAGTATAAATCCTTGATACAGAAGGAATATATACAGGAAACGGCAGTTTGCACAGTAATGGAACGGTGTTCAGACATTGTGAGCCGTCAGGATAACAGACGGGCGTCGTATTTTGAATTTTTATTTGAGCAGTTCAAATTTATCAAGAAAAGATGGTGGGCCCTGCAGGGAGGAATCCTGTTTCTGCTTTGGATTCTGCTGACGGACTCAGATGGAGGAGCAAATACAGAGCGGACACTGGGGGCTATGTCGGTGATGTTTTCTGTGATGATCGTACCTGAAATCTGGAAGAACCGGAGATTTTCTGCAGTCGAGATCGAAAAAACGGCATTCTATTCACTGCGCCAGATCTGTGCTGCAAGGACATTGCTATTTGCAGCAGTGGATCTGGTTATGATTACAGCTTTTTTCAGTATTTCAGTTTATACGCTACAGATTTCGGCATACCGGCTCATCATAGATTTTCTAGTTCCGTTTAATGTTTCCTGTTGTATCTGTTTCCGACTATTGTATAGCAAATGGAATGATATGGAGTATATTGCCGTTTTTCTAAGTATAGCCTGCATACTGATCTGGACGCTGATTGTGTCGACAGATTCTATTTATCAGAGAATTTCGATGCCGATTTGGGTTGGCTTACTGATTATATCATTTGGTTATCTGATCTTTTGTGTTCACAAATCGCAATGTAACTGCGAAATAAACTGGGAGGTGAAGTCGAGTGGAACTGCAATTTAAAAATGTAACAAAAGATTATGGAGATGTACATGCAGTAGATCACGTAACATATTCTATGGAGAAAGGTGTATATGGGTTATTGGGAGTAAACGGAGCGGGGAAATCCACTTTGATGCGGATGCTGTGTACAGCGATAAATCCGACAAGCGGAGAAATCTTGTGGAATGGAAAGGATATCTTCAGTTTGGGAGCATCTTATAGAGGGATACTCGGTTATCTGCCGCAGAATTACGGGTTTTATCCGGATCTTTCAGTGTATGACTACATGATGTATATTGCATCCATCAAAGGACTCCGTCCCATTGTGGCAAAGAAAAGGGCTTTAAAACTGCTAGAGCAGGTCGGGCTGGCTGAAAAGCGGAAAAAAAAGATGCGGACTTTATCAGGAGGAATGATCCGGAGAGTCGGAATTGCTCAGGCGATGTTGAATGATCCGCGGATATTAGTATTGGATGAGCCAACCGCCGGTCTTGATCCGAATGAGAGAATCCGGTTCCGAAATCTGGTCAGCGAATTGTCGGAAGACCGCCTTGTCCTGCTGTCTACCCACATTGTGTCAGATGTCGAATACGTGGCAAATGAAATCATATTGATGAAAGAAGGAAAATTTTTCTATACAGGAACATCGGATGAGATTATTTTGTCTATGGATATGTCAGTATGGAATTGTACTGTGCCTAAAAGGGAACTGAATAATTATATGAAGAAATATCTGACTGGAAATGTAAGGACAGTTGCCGACGGAGTGGAACTAAGAGTCCTTTCAAAAACGCCGCCGGCAAGGAATGCAGTACAGGTGGAGACAACACTGGAGGATGCATTTCTTCTGTATTTTGGAGAAAAGGCAGGTGATAAAGATGATGTTCAAATATGAGTTGAAAAAGATCTTTTCTAAGCGGATTAATCAGGTCTTGCTTGCGGCAGTGCTTGTGGTGACGATTATTTATTCCGGTATGGCAATCGGAAGTATGCGTTATGTGGATGAAGAGGGGCAAGATCACACTGGGATTGAAGCGGGACGGCTTCTGGCTGAAAATATCAATCAATGGAAAGGAAAACTTACAGCGGAGAAAATTTCCGAAGTAATAGATGATTACAAGACGATATCGGCCAAATATCCAGATGAAATACCAAATACAGAATATGGAAAAACAGTACAGTCATATTACGATATTTATAGTTTTGTAATTGGCATAATGACTCCAGATTCAGAATGGAATGAAAGTGTAGTAGATCAGCTTTCAGATGAACAGCTACAGAATATCTATACAATCTATCAGGACAATATGAAGAAAATAGTGGAAGAGTATGGTACTACACCTGAAAAGAGAAGTTATCTGGAAAGCGTTTATAAAAAGATAGAAATACCTTTTACGTTCGAAGCAAAAGATTCCTGGGCTACGATGACAATGTACGCACAAACTTATGTACTGTTAATGGCAGTGATCATAGGTTTTTTGGTAGCCGGTATATTTTCCGGAGAGTTCCGCCCGGGAACAGAGGATGTTTTTTTGGCCACTAAATATGGAAGATCGAAGGCAATAAAAAACAAGATTTTTGTGGGAATACTTGTGTCAACGGTTACCTATTGGATCGGAGTGGGTATATTGTCTCTTATCTCATTTGCAGTAATGGGAACAAGTGGATTTTTCACACCGTATCAGATTGATGATCCATACAGTATTTATGTTATGACATATGGAGAATATTATTTGCTGATACTTGTGGGCGGATATATCGCAACGATGTTTTGTGCTGCTCTGACTATGCTGGTGACAGTTAAGATGCATACACCGAATTTGGCGGTTTGTATCCCATTTTTCCTGCTTTGTATGATGCCGTTTATCGCAAGAGTATTACCGGCATTTGATGATTTTTTCAATTTGCTGCCGACTGTATTGACTAATATTTTTAATGCAGTGAGGACGCCGATTATTTTTCAGATTGGTTCGTTTGTATTTTGTCAGATTTCGTTCTTGATGTTCCTGTACATCGTATTATTTATTGTACTGTTGCCTTTAATATATAGAGGTTATAACCGATATGGATTAAAGAAGAAATAGTATTACAATCTAGAAAAGGGGTGCACTACTATGCTGAGAAAGTTGAATTGTTTTTTAAACATCGTTATTGGTTCATTCATAGGAGTTTTCATTGGGTTCGGAATTTATAAGTTCTGGCACTTCAAAAACTATCCAAATTTATATGCCATGCAGTCTGCACCATGGTACACAGAGTTGCTGTTGGATGGTGCCTTGGTGGCAGTTTTGGTGGTCGTATGTATTATACTAAAGCTGATTATTTGGAGGAAGTTAAAGCCATAGGTGTCAAGTGAGACTGCCATCAGATCATAAGATGAAAAAATAAACGTAATTGAAAAACCAATCATCAAAAAAGGGCACTGGAGAAAAAACCAATGCCCTACTTTAATTTCAGTATATCATTCGGTGTGCAGTCCAAAAATTCACAGAGTTTTGCAAGTATTGTGAAGTCAATCCTACTTACTTTATTTTTGCAGTAGTTGTTAAGCTGTGTGCGTTGTAAATTACAGGCTTCACAAAGCTTATTTTTGCTGATATTCTTTTCTTTAAGTAGATTTTCTAAATCAATATATACAATCATAACGGCACCTCGTCTTTTCCTAAAATTATAAATACAACTGTATTGAAAAATAAGCTGTGCTGTCATACACTTGTACTATAATACAGGGGGGGATAAAGGAGCGAGAAAATGAAAAAAAGGTGGTTTACCAGCCTGATAATCGGTATAATAATGGTTATAAGCGGTTGTCTTGGATGTTTGCAATATGGGCGTGACATGGATGTGTATGGTTCCTATGCAATGACAGCAGACAATTACCATGAAGAACGGTTGACGGTAGTGGTAAATAAACTGTATGTAGCGGACCAGAAAGTATGTGCAGAAGAAATCGTGAAACGTTGCAGGGAAAATTCATTTAAAAGTGTGCGGTTCAGCTACGATCAGTCGATTCCGAATGCGCTATATGTGACGGTATATTCATCAAAGCGACAGGCAGAAAAAGGAAAGCAGATATTTTCATTTTCTTACTTGCCGGAGGACAGTGATGAAACGTATAATATTGTTAATGATTCGGATAAATTTATGTTGAAGCTGGAGAAATAACACCGCTGATGATACAGCTTAGAAGAGTAGGAGTGAAAGAATGGTAGAAGATACTATGTTTTCAGGGGAATCGAAAAATATTGAGTACAAGGTATCCTTACCTGATAAAAGTGAAAAGTACATGAAGACAATCGTAGCTTTTGCCAATACACAAGGTGGCAAGCTGATTGTTGGAGTAGATGATAAAACACACCAGATTGTTGGTGTGGAAAATGATGTGTTGTTTCAGCTGATGGATGGAATTGCCAATGCAGTTTCTGATTCCTGTGTGCCACAGATCATTCCTGATATTGAGCCGCAGACGGTAAACGGGAAAACAGTTATTGTTGTATCAGTAGAAGCAGGAAAGAATAGACCATATTATCTAAAATCAAAGGGAAAAGATAATGGCACTTATATCCGTGTAGCAGGTACATCAAGACAGGCATTTCCGGAGAAGATAAAAGAACTGGAAATGGAAGGAGCCAGAATCTCATGGGATGAGCTTACTTGTGTGGGTTATCCTGTTTCAGAGGAAGCAACAGAGAAACTTTGTCTGGATATCGAAAAGTTCCGGAAGAAAGCAGGAATGTCAGAACATTCTGTAAAGAAAGAGCAGCTGATAAACTGGAAGATCTTAAAGCAGAGTGAGGGACAACTTCTGGCAACGAATGCCTATGCGTTGCTGACATCAGATTATTTTCTTTTTTCTAAAACACAATGTGCGGTATTCAAGGGAACAGATCGTGCAGTGTTTCTGGATAAGAGAGAATTTACAGGACCGATTTATACACAAATCGAAGAAGCAGTAGATTTTGTATTGAGAAATATTCGGCTTGGAGCAACAATTGACGGATTGGTGCGAAAAGAGAAATATGAGTTACCACCGGAAGCAATCAGAGAAATGATTATTAATGCCCATTGTCACCGTAACCTATTAGACGAATCCTGTATTCAGGTCGCAGTTTATGATGACAGACTGGAGGTGACTTCTCCAGGCGGATTATATAACGGATTAACTTATGAGGAAGTCATGAATGGTCATTCTAAGATCCGGAATAAAGGAATTGCCAACATATTCAGTCAGATGGGACTCGTAGAAGCATGGGGAAGCGGAATTAAAAGAATCCTTAATGCAGCAGAAGTGTATGGACTTTCGAAGCCGAGATTTCAGGAATTCGATAATATGTTTCGGGTAGAGCTGTTCCGTAATTCATTTCCGATGACAAATGAAAAAGAAGACATCGGAGAAACATCGGAGAAACATCGGAGAAGCATCGGAGAAACATCGGAGGCAGAGTGGAGAACAGACCTCAACGATACACAACAAAAGATTATAAAGTTGCTTTCAGAAGATCGTCAATTATCAGCAGTTAAGTTAGCTGAGAAAATCGGGGTTGCCAGTCGAAATATTGAGAACAATATTAAGAAGTTAAAAGAGTATGGTATTCTTATAAGACATGGATCTCCAAAGAATGGTTACTGGGAGATTGTAGATAAAGATCTACAGGAGTGAGAAGTAAATTAGTTCAAGATAGCTCAAGATTAGTCCAAGAGAATATATATATAAATAACAAAAATAGATTGACATTTTGTAGTAATCAGTAGTAAACTGTACTTGTGGAAGGGAAGTGATATGTTTGGCTAGAAAAACACCAAAAGATGGCAAAGAAGAAAACATACGAGTACGGGTGACTCCAGAGCAAAAACAGAGACTTGTTGAGTATGCAGAAAGACACTATCAGAGCATGAGTGGTGTTGTATGTCAGGCATTGGACCTCCTGTACGCAAGAGAAGAACAACAAAATAACAAAGAGTAAAATGGAGTTATTTTGGAGTTTATTTCTTCATAAGCGGTGCGAAAAGCACAAAATCAGAACACACGTTCGAAGCATAAACCTCTAATAATAGCCTTTGCGTGTTATGAAACGCAGTCCGCAAAGGAGTTTGAGTAGCGGACTAAATTGCGAAAAAGCCCATAAATAAAGGATTTGTGGGTAGTTGGAAAGACCAAATGGAGTGCAAATGGAGTTTAAAAAATATTTTTTTCTCTTGTTTATATTCCAGATTCACCTGCAAATTTCGTGAAATCAGTTATTCTCATAAAATATAATTAGAGTGAATATGAAGAACAGTTTGTTTTGATTGAAGTGATTTTCGTCAAGGCAGACTGTTTTTTTTGTTGCCTGCATTTAGAAAAAAGATACCAAAGAAAGGATCTTTATTTTCAATGAGCTAAACTCCATGACACAGTAACCACACTGATGGAGAATTAAAAAACAAAAAAATTTGATAAATTTCGGAAAAGGATGTCCGATTTTGTATCTGCCAGTACAGAGTATATGAAGAGATAAATATTCAAAACACAGGAGGTACTGATTATGCAGAACAAATTATTTTTAAAGGCAGCCGATATATGTGAACTTCTGGAAGTAAAACAGACATCGGCTTATGAGATCATCGGAAATCTGAACAAGGAGCTGGAACAGGGATATCTGACGCTTAGAGGAAAAGTTCCGACAAAGTATTTTGTGAAGCGTTTCTACGGAGTAGAAGATACTTGTGAGATTCCACAGGAAGAGGGAAAGGAATGGTTTCATGCGTAAAAGAAAAATGTATTTATCAGTGGAAGACATTGCAGAACTCTTTGGATTATCAGTTTCATTTGCTTACCGGGTGGTGGAAAGAATGAATACCGATCTGGAAAGCAAGAACTATTATGTGATTCTCGGACGGGTGCCAACCCGCTATGTAGAGGACAAGATCTATGGTCTGGAACATGTTGAGCAGTATTTGAAGGAGGATAAAGTGGTATGAGTATGGTGCAGGAAAAAATGTATATGGATGTGGAAGATGTGTGTGCAATTCTTGGAGTTTCAAAAACTTATGCATATAGTCTGATGCGAGAATACAACAAAGAATTGAAGGCAAAAGGATATATTGTAGTAGCTGGAAAAATCTCTACGAAATTCCTGGCAGAAAAGATTTATGGCATGAAAGTTGAGGATTAGTAATGGGGGTTTACAAAGAAGGAAAAAACTGGAAAGTACAGGTGTATTACAAAGACTGGCAGGGAAACCGAAAAAGAAAACAGAAAAGAGGATTCAGGACCAAGGGTGAAGCTAAGGAATGGGAAAGAGATTTTCTGCAACAGCAGAGCCAGGGTGTGGATATTATCCAACACTTTATAACAAACTTTTAGTAGTTGCGTGCGCACGCATATTGTGTTATAATACTGGTGGTTAGGAGGAATATATCTATGAAACTATTAAAATGGCTTTCAGTAACAGACCGATTTTACAAAATCTATTTGGATAAACAGCTTGCCCCCTTTGGAATCAACAACAGCCAATATATGTTTTTGATTAAAATCTGTCGTTCGCCTGGCATTTTACAGGATTCTTTAATGGATATGTTTTATGTTCATCCGAGCAATATTGTACGGACAGTTGCGGCATTAGAAAAGCAGGGAATGATTATGCGTTCCCCAAATGATAAGGATAAGCGGACGTGTAAGCTGTATCCTACGGAACGTGCGCTGTCTGTAATTGATGAGGTACAGACGGTATGTGAAAAGACAGAAGCTCTTTTATTGCAAGGCTTCAGGGAATCTGATAAAAACCTCTTTATTGATTTGCTGATTCAGGCAGGTGAAAATATTACAGCGGAACTCCGTATAGAAAGAAAGGGGGATGAATTTAATGACTGAGAATCCCCTAGGATATGAAAAAATTTCAAAGCTGTTGAAAAATTTTGCTGTTCCCAGTATTGTGGCGTCTCTTGTCGGCTCAATCTACAATATTGTGGATCAGATTTTTATTGGTCAAGGGGTCGGTTATTTGGGAAATGCAGCAACCAATGTTGCCTACCCGTTTTCTACCATCTGCCTTGCCATTGCACTACTGGTCGGAATTGGCAGTGCTTCCCGTGTTTCCCTCTGTCTTGGAAGCAAAGAGCCGAAAGCTGCCGCCAAAGCAGCGGGAAATGGTATTGTTCTGATGGGAATTTTCGGAATTATTTATTTGCTGGTTGGAGAAACTTTTCTGTCTTTGCTCCTAAAGGCATTTGGGGCAACGACAGATGTGTTTCCATATGCCAAGCAGTATGCCAGCATAACATTGATTGGAATGCCGTTTCTCATTGTAACGAATGGTATGAGCAATTTGATTCGAGCAGATGGAAAACCAAAGTATTCAATGGTCTGCATGGTTGTGGGAGCTATTATCAATACCATTCTTGACCCCATTTTTATTTTTGTTTGCGATTGGGGAATTGCCGGCGGAGCTTGGGCAACGGTTATTGGGCAAATTTTTTCCTTCATACTCGCACTCCGTTATCTATGGCGTTTCCAAACAATCCATTTTGAAAAAGAGTCGTTTTTATTGGACATTAAAGAAAGCCTGAAAATTTGCAGCATGGGGATAAGTAGCAGCTCAAACCAGATTGCAGTTACCGTGATTCAAATCATTCAGTACAATTCGTTGACTTATTACGGCGCATTATCAAAATATGGAACAGATATTCCCTTAGCTGCTTGCGGAATCGTTATGAAAACAAATGCCATAATCCTTGCGATTGTTGTAGGAATCTCGCAGGGAACACAGCCGATTATCGGCTTCAACTATGGGGCAGGGCAATACCATCGTGTACGGGAGGCTTACCTGCTTGCGGTAAAATGGAACCTTGTTGTTTCCACTATTGCTTTCATCGCATTTCAATTTTTCCCGCAATCTATCATTTCGCTATTCGGAGATGGGGACGAGCTGTATTTTGAATTTGCTGTTTTGTTCATGCGTACCTATCTTTTCATGGTGTTGGTAAATGGTGTGCAGTTGCTTTCTTCCAGTTTTTTTACCGCAATAGGAAAATCGTTAAGAGGTGCTCTGTTGGCATTAACAAGGCAGACCTTTTTGTTGATTCCGTTAACCCTGCTGCTCCCGCTTCGTTTCGGAATTATGGGAGTATTGCTTGCGGGGCCTGTTGCTGATTTTTCAGCGTTTGTGCTATCTGTTGTACTGGTGGGTATAGAATTAAAAAAACAAAAAAATGACATGTAAACAACAGCCCTATGTGAAAACATTCAAAACCCGAACGATGATGCAAGAAGATACCGAATTAAAGGACTTTCCACTCTACTGTCCGAAGTGTAAACAGCAAACACTTGTGAATGTCAAGCACTTTGTTGTTTCGGTTAGCATAGATAGTGCAAATTAAGATGGTATCTGAATAGAAAAATACAGTATGCTAAATATTTTACAAGGCTTGATTTTCTAAGCAAACTCTCTTATAATTTAAGCCATAGCATATAGCTATTATCCACAGCTACTGAGCAAGTGTTATCAATACCGATAACAAAATGATAACATTAGCTTATATAGGCAGGATAATATGGATATATCAAATAATCAAAGGATTTACATACTCGGCAGAGAATAATTTCTAAACAAAATTAGTTAGGAAAAGTCGAGTTTGAATAATGAAAAAAATCTGAGAACCCGCATAAACAGTGCGTTCGAGGGGTATCAAGGTTCTATTTGATAACAAAATGATAACACTGGATATTTTGGTATTATTTATCAGGTATCCTGTGGTTATCAGGTAATATGTGTGAAACCGACAAAAAAGGTCTTACTGAATTGAGTGAAATCAATTTGGTAAGGCCTTTTTGCATTGCAAAATTATGAATTAGAGGAATCAGAATTGTGCTTCTCTTTACGAGCAGCGAGCCAAGCATTAATTCCAATTTTTGCTATTGTTACTAAAATAATAGCGATTACGGGTGCTAAAAATGCTGAAGAGGTTCCAAGTATTGGAGCTAGGGCAACGGATATAGAACCGACGATAAAGTTTTGTGCAGCACCAGATTCTTTTAGAATAGCTAGACGATTTTCTTTATATCGTTCATCGCCAGAAAAGAAGGCTTCGATTTCATCTAATACTTTTTCATAAAAAATGGAATGCCCTTTTTCAGTACCAAACGGAACATTCATTGGCATTGAAGCATTAAGCCACGAAGTTGCTACTTGATTATAGTCACCTAGCTGGGAATACAATTCATTGATTACATTTTGCTGATATTTAGGAAGACACTGTATCCATGAATTGGGATATTCAGTAAAGATATCTTTTATGGTATTCATTCAGTCATCTCCTTTATGTATGCAGCCGAAATAGCATGAGTAGTTTGATGAAGAGTTTGTGGATCAATACCGCCGATACTAATTCCACCATTTGTTACTTGTGGCGCATATGAGCCTATAAGCATAGCTGATATAGATGAACTACCAGGAACTATTATGGGGCTACCAGATTGTCCAGGGCGTGATTGTATATTTAGGACAATATTCTTAGCCTTTATCCCAGAGGAATTGATAAGAATTTTTGCTCCAACAGAAGTATTTTGCTGTGTTAAAACCATTCGACCGTGATCACAATGCGGGTAACCAAAGATAGAAATATTTTCTCCAACATGCACTGAGTCGGTTGAAGTTAAATCTAAAGTGGATTGAATGGTTTGGGGAACTTCTAATAGACATACGTCATAAATAGGATTAATTTCTTTTATTTTGGCTGGGACATAGGATACTTGCATATTTGAAGTATCTTGATAGTCCTGTATAGAGTTAATTCTGTTCATGATTATAACAAGGCCATTGTCGTTATTTCCAACAACGTGTGAAGCAGTTGCAAGGATTCCAGGTTTATTAATAAAGAATGCAGTGCCAAGTAAAGAAATTCCGGTTGGCGTGATTCTTCCTACTGGGTGAACTACATAACTAATATCAGTAAAAAACATGTTAAGACCTCCTTATAAATAATGTTTAGTTTATATTATAGCATAAATTTTGTAAGCGCAAAATATTGCTACATTACTCATGAATTACGCTTGCACCAAAATGATAGATGCAAGCGTTTTACTCCAGTTTAGTTTTGACAGTTCGTTTTCGCAGTCTCGCTCCATGGGGCAAGCTGTTCCAACTGTTCATCTGACATTTTATCGTCTGGCCGCTGTGATAAGAGATATGTCAGATATTTATAGGTGTTCAGATCATTCGCTTTTGCCATCTCAACCATTGTATACACAATAGCGCTGGAGGCAGCTCCTTTCGGACTGGCACTGAACAGCCAGTTCTTCCGGCCGACAGTGAATGGCCTGATTGCATTCTCGCTAAGATTATTGGACAAACTGCAATGACCGTCTTCCAGATAAGTCATCAGGGTGTCTTTCCGATTTTGGGCATAGTTTACCGCTTTCGCCAAACGGGTTCCTTTGTTTGGGCGCTGTTGATCCAGCCAATTCCAGAACGCCTCCAGTATCGGCTTCTCCTTTTCAAGACGAAATTGTTTTCTCTGCTCCGCAGTGTGATTTTTTGCTTTTGAGTACCGCTCACAATCAAACAGCTTGGAACAGAACTGTACTCCCTGCACTGCCGGAAGGCTGTAATCATACTCTTTCCCTTTCGGTATGGCATCTGTGAAGTAACGTCTCACATGTGCCCAGCAAGAGCAGCGTTTGATATCCGGCAGATTATTATAACCCTGGTATCCATCCGTCTCCAGATATCCGCTGAACCCCTGTAGGAAAGATACTGCATGGAAGTTTGCCCTTGTCTCTGTGTAATGGTAGAGCAGGATCGGCGGAAGTCCATCTTCTCCACTGCGAAAGAGCCACATCCAGGAATCCGTTTCAGGATTACGCTCCGGCTCATTCAGTACCTGAACCCTGGTTTCATCTGCCATCAGATATTTACGCATCCGTAACTGACGGTGAAAATAATCATAAACATGACGGAGATAATTCTCGGCACAGTAAATGATCCAGTTAGCAAGCGTAGCCCGGCTTAATGGGACACCCAGTTGCTTCCAGTCCTATTCCTGCCTGTTTAACGGCAGACCATTCTGGTACTTCTGGTGCATTGCCCATCCGACAACGGATTCCGATGCATAACTTTCCGGGATCAATGGTTCCTGAACAGGGGCTTTGACAAATATCTGATCATCCGGATGTTCCTCTGATATGGCACACTCCGAGCATTTATAGGTTTCACGATAGATATTTACTACTTTTCCCTTGGCAGGGGTAAAGCGAAATTCATGGCGGACGAATTCTTTCCCAATACATTCCATCTGCGTTCCGCAGGTTGGACAGTTTCGCTCCTCCTCCGGAAGAGAAATGATCTCGTCGCAGGAAGGAACATTTTTAAAGAGATCAGCATGGGTCCGTCTTGCTTTTCTCTTATGTTCCGGAACAGTGATGTCATCAGGAAGTTCCTGTTCCCATGTCGGATCTGCTTCCTGCTCGGCTTCATCAAAAAGACTCAACTGGCCATCGATATCTTTCCGTTTTTCACTGGAAGTACCAAAAAGTTTCTTCGTGAGATATTCAATCTGCTGACGAAGGTTTTCTTTTTCCAGCCGGTCTGCTTCCAATGTTTTTTGTAAAGACTGGATCAGTTCTGTCTGTGTGAAAATCGTCTTATTCAGTTGGTTGATCATGTCCTTGTACGCAAGGATTTTTGAATCTTTTGAATTGCCAGCCATATGTTTTCTGCTCCTTTTTCACTGCTCTTATTATACCATAAAAAGCAATGAAAAAGAAGCAGAAAACCCAGCATTTACAAGGAATTTCAGACATGATACAGGGTGAGAAACCCTTCCGTTTCTGTTGGTTGGCATAGATGTTTTACGCGATCATTCCGTAGGTTTGAATGCCTTGGGTTGTTCGATTTCAAGCCCGGACATGAGCCAGTCGAATTGCTGCCAGGTCAATTGTTTTACTTCCAGCTGATTTCTGGGCCAGCGAAACCTGCCCTGAACTTCCATACGTTTATACAGCAGCACAAATCCGTCAGATTCCCAGAGCAAAGCTTTGATCCTGTCACAACGTTTTCCACAGAAAAGATACAGGGCACTTCGCCTTGGATCCATATGGAGTTGATCCTCTACAATAGCACACAGCCCGTCAATGGATTTCCGCATATCCGTTCTGCCTGTTACGATATAGATTTCATCGGCGTCTGTGATATCCCCTAACATTCCAACTCCTTCACAATTCGAAGCGTTTGAGCCAGAAGCTGAGGATCTGTTCCATTTGGTATTGTTAGATGAAAGCTGCCTACAGACAGCTTCATTGACTCTGCTACAGAAAAGTTATTCCTTTCCGTAGCTGCCGGAATTACATTTAATGGCTGTTCATAAGGAATCGGGTCAGTATCATGAAACTCCACTCTGACAACTTCCTGGCTTTCTGGTGCGCGATAGGTGCGTCCAGTTGACGCCGGCAAATCCACACAACCTTTCTGACGCAGTCTTTTTACCCAGTTGTAAAAAGTTCCTGGCTTGATATCATGTTCCACACACCATTGATGATCTGTCAATCCACTTTGACGGCATTCCATGATGAGACGGTATTGTTCTTCGGCAGGTATTCTTTTGCTTCTCATGAGCACACCTCCATAACTTGAATAGAATAAAATGCTCGCATCTATCATTTCTAGCAAGAAAAGATGAAGTAAAATGCTTGCATTCTCTATTGATTATTATGGGATATTTTTTTTGGCAACACAATTCGTCGAATTATTTTGCACTTACAGTAATCACACTGATGGAGAATTAAAAAACAAGAAAATTTGATAAATTTCGGAAAATGATGTCCGATTTTGTATCTGCCAGTACAGAGTATATGAGTTTGTTTTCAAGGCGGTGCTTCATGTACTCGTCTACGCATACATGGAGCTGGCCGCAATCGTCATAGAGCGTCCGGGTACAGAGCTTGTTTATGTAACCGTTGTAATACTGCAAGACCTGTTCCACGGCCCCGGCGTCACCGGCGCGGGCCGCCTCGATCACTGCAAGGGGCAAAGGCTCCTTATATCTGGCCTGCTTCATTCTGCAATACCTCCCGTCAGTCTTGTTCTCATGGTTTCCAGCGTCTTAGTCCTGTGCCGCTGGACGGCGCTGCGGGACATTCCCACCACCGCGTCGATCTCGCCGTCCGTCAGTTCCAGGACACAATGCAGTATCAAGATGCTTTGTCCCGGCTGGGGCAAGCTGGCAAAGGCAGCGGCCACCAGCCCGTCGCTGATCTGAAGCTCACAGCCATAGGCCGGAAATATAAAACTGTCGCTGGGGTACTGATCTATCGTGCATAGCGTGTCCAGTTCCGAAAGCGGCAGCGTTTCAAAGGATGTTTCCCAGCCACGCTGACGCTTCCTTTCCCGGAAGTAGTCAACGGCTTCATGGTACAGTACCAGCTTGCAAAAATGGTCAAACTGGCAGCGCCTCCCGTAATCATCAGGGGTAACTTTCATCTTCTCACCCCTTTTCCGTGGGGAGTGAGCAGGATGATCCTGTCCGTTGTCAGGGGCCTATGCTGGCCCTGGTCTGCTGACCGCCTCCTTTTCCATCTGATTTTTTGCCGGAAATGAGAATCTGCGAAAATCGACAAAAATCGCCCGGCAGGTCGTAAACCTACCGGGCGACGATTTGAAGCGTTTTGTTGTTTTCTTACATGGTATAGTTCATACTCATAGCCGGAATATTCCCGTGGCGGGGCAAGGCTTTTTTTAACAAATGTAGCAAGAATTCTCCCACCTCTTCAGGTGGTGAGATGAATTGCACATCTGAGCATATCTGCTCAAAAAAGTCCTTATAGTACAAAAGAAACACTTGTTCTCTATCCCCTGATATAGTATACTGAAAAGGAACATTAGTTCGCAAATACATATCAGTCGATATAAGAAAAAGAGTGATAAACACAATGGAATTGGATCATAATTCCCATTCAGTATTTCTACTATATTATCACCTAGTGATGGTTATAAAATACAGAAGAAAAGTACGGAATGGCAAAATATCCGAAAGAGCAAAAGAGATCTTTGAGTATATCGCACCCGGATACGGGATCTTACTGGAAGAATGGAATCACGATACAGACCATGTTCATGTGCTGTTCCGCGCACAGCCAAAGACGGAACTCCGTAAATTCATCAATGCCTGTAAAAGTGCCAGCAGCAGACTGCTGAAGCTTTTGTCTGCTCCGTGCAGGCGGGACGCCGATTGAAACGATACGGCAGTATATAGAAAGCCAGGGTGAGAAAAATGAACCGCGCCATAAAAATAAGGATCTATCCAGATAAAGAGCAGAGCGTTCAGATAGAGAAAACAATCGGCTGCAGCCGCTTTATCTATAACCAGATGCTTGCGGACAAGATCAGCTATTACCAGAAAGAAAAAAAGATGCTCAGGAACACACCGGCCGGATATAAGAAGGAATATCCCTGGCTGAAGGAGGTGGACTCCCTTGCCCTGGCGAATGCGCAGCTGCATCTGGAAAGTGCGTTCCGGAAATTTTTCCGGGAACCATCCTGCGGATTTCCCCGCTATAAATCAAGAAAACATTCAAGAAATTCTTATACGACCAATGCAGTAAATGGGAATATCCTTTTGCAGGATACCCATTTGAAGCTTCCAAAGATGTCCGCCATAAAAATAAAACTTCACCGCCAGATCCCGTCAGACTGGCAACTGAAATCTGTAACGATAAGCCGTGAGTCATCCGGGAAATATTATGCAAGTCTTTTGTTCTGCTGTGAGAACCAAACAGTGGAAAAAAGAGCGGCAGAGAGATTCCTTGGGATCGATTTTGCCATGCAGGGAATGTGTGTATTTTCTACAGGAGAAAGAGCCGGGTACCCTATGTTTTACAGAAAAGCAGAGAAAAAACTTGCAAGGGAACAGAGAAAGCTTTCCCACTGTGAAAAAGGAAGCCGGAACTATCAGAAACAGAAGAAAAGGGTAGCTTTATGTCATGAAAAGATAAAGAACCAGAGAAAAGATTTCCAGCATAAACTCAGCAGAGAGCTTGCTGAAAGATATGATGCAGTATGCGTGGAAGATCTGAATCTGCAGGGAATGTCCGGAGGGCTGCATCTTGGGAAAGGCGTGCAGGATAATGGGTATGGGCAGTTTCTGTCCATGCTGGGATACAAACTGGAAGAGCGCGGGAAACATCTTATAAAGGTAGACCGTTATTTTGCATCGAGCAAGATTTGCAGTGTATGTGGACATAAGAAAAAGGAACTGGCATTGTCGGATAGAATGTATGTCTGTGAATGTGGAAACAGGATGGATCGGGATGTGAATGCAGCAGTCAATATCCGAGAAGAAGGAAAAAGAATCTATAAAGAATGTGCCTGACGGCACAAGAAAAAAATCCGTAACCGGATGAAGCTAAAAAACAAAACCGCGGGACACGCGGGGATAGCCTGTTTTAGCTTTGTCTTAAAAGGCAATCGAGCAGGAAGCCCCCACTTCAAAATCGTAAGATTTAAGTGGTGGGAGCATGTCACGCGGTAGAAGTGGATTAGATTATAATGATAGTAAAACAGCATGGCGGCGTCCTCCCGTGGGCCGCCATGCCTTTAACTGCTGGGAATGACAGAAAGAAAGCAGCGGCCTTGATTTCTCAAAACCGCCACCAGTGAATATAAATTAAGCGTGAAAATGGGTCTGCCCAGCAGCGGTTTTTTTCTTTTCTGCCGCTGGGCAGATGTTTTTTCTTTAGATACATGATAAGAGGAATTTTTGAAGATTCCATAAAGATTTGAAAAATGGACGGACATAAAAGACGTCCATTACACTATCGGAAAATCAGCAAGGAAGTTTCATAGTAACCTTTGCGCCGCCGGTTTCTTTTGAATTTTCTAAAATAAGCTGACCATTATGTTGTTCCATAATCGAATTTGTAATATATAGACCCATACCAAAGTGTAACTTTGAATTGCGGCTTTGATCGCCCATATAGAACCGTTCCTGTGCGTGGCATAATGCCTCTTTAGAAAACCCCGTTCCCTCGTCTGTGACTGAAATTTCCACGAAACCGTTGTTACTCTGAACATCCACATAAAGCGTTCCGCCTTGCGGGGAGTAGTCCAGCCCATTACTGATAACATTCATAATAGCACGTTCTATCAGCACTCTATCAAATTTCAGCATTTGAGGGAGTGAAACAGTATTCATTTGCAGCCGGATTTCTTTTGTCCGGCATAGTGATTCCATATAACCGAACAAGTGCTGCATGAACGCTGGCAAGTCTATACTTTCAATATGGAGCTGATAACCAACCGCCGCCCGTGATATATCAATCAGGGTTTGAATATATGACTGCATCTGGCCGGAGCTTTCCACGACGTAACCAGCGTATAATCGTTGCTCATCATCAAGATTTGTTTCTGTGAGTAAATCAGCATTTCCTTGAATAACCGTCAGAGGCGTTTTCAAATCATGGGCAAGCGCGGCGATTTGCTCTTTCTGTGTCTGTTCGGTTTTCCATTGCCGTTCTAACGAAATTTTCAGATTATCTTTCATATCTGAAAAAGATGCAAGGACATCTTCAAACTCTTTGATTTTGGCGTGTCCTACTTCAAAATCAAGGTTTTGCTTTGAAACCTCCGCAGTTGCTTCAAAAAGCGGGGTCAGTTGTGTACGCAGGTTCTTAGCAAATCTGGCGGTCAGTATGATAATGACCAGCAGCGAATTTACAGCCATCAGGATAAACGCAAGCGTGTCAGGAGATGGAAAATATTCCGGTAGCCATGACATTGTAAATTGAGAACCAATATAATACCTTAAAACGCAAAATTCGTTTTCCCGGACAACAAGTGCAAACTGCCTCCCCGTAGCATATTCAATATATTCTCCCTTTGCGTACAGCAGGGCAATTTCTTTTTCATCATCGTCCATATTGCTGTAAAGCTCATTAAAGTTCTTGTCCAGAATTAAGTAGCCGCATCCCTGTGGAATCACAACCTTTGTAATATCCGGGGCAATCGTCAGCGTTGGAATGATCTCTTTTACCTGCAATTCACTTAGATTTGCTCTTGTAGCTAATCCAGCATTTACAGCAAGTCCCTCCAAACCAGAAGGGACAATAATTGCCGCTACCAGCATGACAATGAGGGAGATAGCAAACTGGCGAAACAATATTTTCAATGTAGGTTTCTTTTTCACTCCCATTTATATCCTATCCCCCATACGGTGCTGATCGGACTTATTTTGAAATGCTCCAATTTCTCACGAATATTTTTTATATGCGTTGAGATCGTAGAGTTATCGCCTATTCCATCAAACCCGAAAACGGCTTCATAGATTTGTTCTTTTGTAAAAACCTGTCCCCGGTTTTTCGCAAGGTATTCACAGATTGAATACTCGCTTTTGGTAAGGGGAACCGGCTGTTCTGAAACATACAGTACCTTTGCGGAAAGGTCAAATCTTATATCAGGCTCAAATGAAAGTGTGCTGTGATGCTCCCTTTTTTCTCTGCGTAAATGTGCCGCGACACGGGCGCGAAGCTCCTGAATACGAAAAGGTTTCGTAATATAATCATCCGCACCGATGCCCAATCCAAACAATATATCTTCCTCTAATGTCTTTGCGGTCAGAAAGAGAATCGGGCAGTCTACCATATTCCTGATCTGTTTGCAAAACTCAAACCCGTCTGTGCCAGGCATCATCACATCCAAAAGAATGAGGTCATAGAAATGCAGCTTTTTGATGTCTACATCATCCGCATTTTGACAGACTGTTATCAAATATCCATCTTTCCCCAAACTGTTCTTAATCAATTCCAAGATAGAAACTTCATCGTCAACTACAAGTAAGTGGGTCAAAAAATCACCTCCCGCCCCATTATACCACATTGTCGAGGTTACTCATCATTATTTTTAATGTCAGCTTTCCGATATTCATTGTTGATATTTACAGCTACGGCATTGCTTATATCCACATCCACAATACTGTAAACGTAGCCGAAACTGAAATCTTCCCCCGCCACATTTTTGAAGCGTTTCGATACCTGCCCGATTTCTTCTTGCAGTTCTGACATTTCAAGACATTCATCCGTTATGGTATATGTCAGGCCGTTATATGAAATTTCATCATAGTTTGCGGCGTTCAGCTCATAATACGGCAGAGATTCATTTAACGCCTTATTTTTATCGGCGGTATCGCGGAGCGCACCGCAGGCCGATAAGCATATAAGACTTACAAGCACAATTACCACGGCAAACAGGCACTTTTTATTCACTGTTTTTACCTCCCTCCCAACCATGAAACCAAACCAAACTGGCAATCAGCAGACAAACAGTGCAGCATACAGAAATAATCATACCGCTGAAAAAATCGGTTTTTACCTGTGCATACAGTTGGGGGCTATCCCATGCAAGCACAGTGTAATCCATAGCACGAACGCCCCAGGCCCAGGGAATATATTTCCATGTAGCGTCACCAAGCCCTGTTATCATAAGGGCAGCTATTAAACTCCCTGCAATTCCCAATCCCATAGATGCACCTTTTCCGAAGCTCATTCCCACAAACAAATGAATCAGGTAAATGGGAAGCATGGTAATCAACAATAGAATCCCTGCTTTCAGGTAAAGGCTTGCCGGAGCATCCCTATATAGTGCAGCGAATGTTCCTAACGCTAAAAATGTTGCGCCAAAAGCACAGATCATCAGAAAACCAAGTTTACCAATATACGTTGCCATGCGAGATGGGATTGTTCCCAACAAAAGCTGATAATGCCCGGCCTGATTTTCGATCTGAACAACCAGGCCCACAATAATGCCGATCAGAAACGGGAACGCAACGGCCAGCACTTCCAGATAGGCACTGATTTTGGTTGCCAGTTCCCATCTGGATATATGATAGTAACCCGCAAAAATCGCCGCACATATAATCGGAATCATGCTGTGCATATAGAGCAAAATGCTATGTTTACACTTCTGATATTCTGCTTTCCAGCAGCGAACCACAGATACCATAGTTACCCCACCTCCTTTTTCTCAAACCATCTTGCAGTTAAAAATGACAGCGCCGCAAACCAGGCCAGCGAAATGACCAATACAAGTATAATCATCCAAAATGCCATTGCCGTACTCTGATCTGCAACCGGCTCACCATTAGGCAAAATACCTAACACGGAAATCATAAGATGCGGCACCCAGCTATACGGGCAGATCATCCACAAAGAGGTTGTAGCCGTGAAAATCCCTAAAACGCTTCCAAGTCCGGCATTAAGAATAACCGTGACAAAGATACCAACTTTTTTTGATAACCATAAGCACAGCGGAACTTCCCATAGGCTTGCAATGACAATACAAGCTGTTCCGGCCGCAGCCTGGCAAATTCCGATTGTCAGGGGAATTTCGTTGATAACTAATATTGCAAAACCGCCCAACAGATTTAGCGCCAGGAAAATGAAATTCCCCACACAGGAGTAAATACCGGCCACTCCAATTTTTGCTTTCCAGACTTTGTTCTGCGAAACAGGCAATGAAGCAACGGCACGATATTTTAGTTTGCCATTATCCCGCTGTTCAATCAAGGCACAGGTGAGCGTAAGGAATCCAGGATAAAGCAGGTTATACCACCAATTATAAGAATTGAGCTGGAACCAAAGAGGGGCAAAAAAGTTCATAAGCGCAGTTACAAACGGGGCCAGAACGATCAGCGTTTTTGTGAAAGTTCTCTTATGCTTTAGGTTCTCTGCCTGAATATATGCCATCTCCATTTAATATCCCTCCTTACCATTTCTGCGAATAACATCCATAAAGAGTTGTTCCAAATCTTCACCGGCGCGAAGCTCTCCCTCATATCCAAGGACGCCGCCAGCAATGATACCCACATGATCTGCAATCTGCTGGACTTCTGACAGAATATGGCTGGACAAAATAACTGTAATCCCTTTGCAGGGAAAAGAGCGAATTAACTCTCGAAGTTCCTCAATCCCTAAAGGGTCAAGGCCGTTAGTCGGTTCATCCAGAATCAAAAGCTGGGGACTGTTCAGCAATGCAATAGCAATACCAAGCCGCTGCTTCATACCAAGAGAAAACTGCCCGGCCCGTTTCTTGCCGGTATTCGTGAGCTGGACAATTTGCAATACCTCGTTAATTCGTGCATCGTCCAGGCCGAGCAATGTAGTTCTGACTTTGAGATTTTCGTATGCAGTCAGATTTTCGTAAAGCGGGGGCATCTCAATCAAAGCACCGATATGCTCCAGATCATTCCGCTTCCACGGGTGGCCGTCAAACTCGATGCTTCCCGATGTGGGGCGCAAAATGCCGGTGAGCATTTTTAAGATCGTGGATTTGCCAGCCCCATTCGGCCCCAGCAGACCATAAACCGAGTTGCGCCGGATGTTCAGTGACACATTGTTTACCGCCATTTGCCCCTTGAAATTTTTGCAGAGGTCAGTCGTTTTCAAAATCATATCCATATAATCAAGTCCTTTCTTTGATTTTACGGATAGCATACCGGGCAATTTTGAAGATTTCATAAAGATTCCCGAAAACAGAATATGAACAATACACCGTAACCGTGGAGCATATCGCAACAAAGCACCAACCTACGCATTTAGGGCCTTAAAAAGCCCTATATTTCAAGGTTTTTCCCGCATAGTCAGCGGGGTATGTGAGTGTTTTATCCTATCCCCGCCATAGTGCCGCTCTAAATGCGTAGAATTTACCAGCAGAAAATCGCCGGTTTCTCTGGCTCCATACTCCCAGATATGGTATCATGGAAAAAATCAATCTGACGGGGGTATCAGGATGGACGGACAAGAAAAGCTGCTGGACTATGAAACAATCAAAGCCGCCGTTGCCGGTGAGAAGTGGGCCACAGAAAAGGTGCTGGCCCACTATGCGGACTACATCGACGAGCTTTCCACGGTGGAGATCAGGCAGCCGGGCGGCAAAGTGAAAAAAGTCATTGACGAGGATATGCGGCAGCACATTTCCTTAAAGCTGCTGGAAGCGTTGCCGAGCTTCCCGCTGGAACAAGAATAACGATCAAGAGGGCTGCACCCTCTTACGCCGCTTTGCGGCTATCACCTGCACACCCCCGAAACAGATACACCCGCTGCGCGTCTGTACCTGTTTCGGGGGCTAATAATGACTGTAACCTACGCCTTTCGGGGCTGATAACCGCCAGTTTCAAGGCTTCTCCCGCACGGACTAAAATGCCGAAAGCCTGTATTTATGCGGGTTTTCGGCATTTGTTTTATCAAATGGCTCTAGTTTGGCTCTATTTGTGAGAGCAATAATGGCAAGAAAACAGATGAAATCTAATAAGGAGCATTATATGACGAAAGTGAATTTTTATGATAGTATTAATGATTCAATGCTGAAGTTTGCAGTTATTATTGCCAGACATAATGGTAAATGGGTATTTTGCAAGCACAAGGAAAGAAATACATGGGAGGCACCGGGGGGACATAGAGAAGATGGTGAGGATATTCTTGAAACAGCCAAACGAGAACTATATGAAGAAACAGGAGCAATAACTTTTGATATTACTCCAATTTGTATATATTCTGTGACTGCACCAGATAATTTCGATGGAATGGAGACTTTTGGAAAATTATTCTTCTCAGATATACATACATTTGAAAAAGAGCTTCACAGTGAAATTGAAAAAATAGCAATTATGGATGAACTACCGATTAATTGGACTTACCCAGAAATTCAACCCAAACTGCTAGAAGAAGCAAGAAAAAGAGGATTTTGCCCCAAAAAGGACGAAATAAAATGGCTATTTTTTGATGTTGGATCGACATTGGTTGATGAAAGCAAAGTTTATGAAAACAGGATGAAAAGGATAGCGGATTTATCAGGTTTAACTTACGAGCAAATTTATAAATATGCCATGTCGTTTTATAAAGAAAACAAAAAAGGAGATTTAGAGGTAGCAAGGCAATTGGGGGTGAAATTACCTAAATGGGAATCGCAATACGAGAGGCTGTATACAGATACTAGAGATTGTTTGAAAAAATTAAGTAGAATTTATAAAATTGGTGTAATTGCAAACCAATCATTAGGAACTTCTGAGAGATTAGAAAATCTTGGAGTACGAAAATATCTTGATTTGATTATCGCATCAGCAGAAGAAGGCGTTTCAAAACCAGATAGGCGCATATTTGAAATTGCATTGGAAAGAAGCAGTTGTAAGCCAGAGAATGCAGTCATGATTGGTGACCGTATTGATAATGATATTGTACCCGCAAAACAGTTGGGTATGAAAACTATATGGGTAAAACAGGGATTTGGAAGTTTGTGGAATATAACAGATGAGAGTGAAAAAGCTGATATGGAAATTAATAACTTATCTGATGTATTAAAATATTTATAGGGGATGAGTCTATAAAATAAGATTCAAATTACAATTGTTCTTGCAGAACATATGATATATGTTAGGGTACTCTTTAAGGAAAGTACCCATGACAGGGCGTTAAGTGTCTGGGGGTGCTTGCTTAGCGCTGATGACGGCTTATGAGATCATTTTGATTTTCATTGGGATATTTGGAACTTTCCTATGAGGATGTGAAATCTGCTAAAAATGGATTGATTGTCATTACATCGGATTTTGATAATTTTACTACAAAACTTATTGCGGCAGACGAATATTCAAAATATATGACAGAAACGCCAATTTTGGAAGGGGTTGCAAACAGAGAATATTACGGTAGATCGGCAACGTCTATAGAGAACAAAAGCACGATAGAGTATGAAACAGAGCAAGGATTGCCAGCACTAATCTATGGCGAACAAGGAGTGAGTTTGTAAAATAAGAATAGCAAAAAGAGAGAAGCGGAAGAGGATGCCATGGAATCGTTGATTTGATGATTCCGTGGCATCCTCTTTTGGAGGGGAAACTGGATTTATGATATTGTGGATTTTATAACTTGTTTCTTATCTTTCGGTACTCTCTTGGGGAATATCCTTTCAGCTTGTGGAAAAGCCGGCTGAAATAAAGCTGATTATCATATCCGACGATTTTAGAAATTTCATTGATGGAATAGGTTGTTGTTTCAAGTAACATCTGGGCATTGTTAATTCGGATTCCCACAATAAACTGCATTGGTGTAGAACCTGTGTATTTTTTGAAGTTTCGGATAAACCAGCTGACACTCATTCCACGTGAGGCAGCATAATCATCTATGCTAATATTCTGGTTATAATTTTCACTGAAAAAGGTAACTGCGTTATCCATCTCGTGATCCAAGTATTCATTTTTCGAGATATGTTCCCTGGTCAGTTCCCGATGAAAGATGATAAGAAGATGACGGAGCAGAAGGACAAGCATTTCCTCATAATTATCTTGGCAACGCTGAAGCTCGATGATAATACGCTTGAAAATCTGTTCGTATTCCATAGAGGTTCCGACCTGAAATATACGCTCTTTATCCGGGAATCTATATTGCCGTAGGATATTTTTTACATTGTTGCCTGTAAAATGAATCCAGTATACTTCTGTCTTATCTTCTCCGTAATATTCATATTTTTGGAGTTCTTTCGGTCTGTACAGTACAATGTTGCCGGCTGGAACAATCGTTTCATTATTTACATTATCAAAATGAAAATGCCCACAACCAGCAGTGATATATATAATCTGATAATCCAGACGACCCCTTGGACGGTAGGTCGGAAGTTTGGGATGTCTGGAAAGACGGTAAGTACCACAGCTACCTACAATCAGCGGACGACTTTTGTCTTTGAAATCCATATGTGAGTGGTTCAAATAACCGGTGTTCAAATACATAGGACAGCACCTCTTTTCGCACTTTTTATCATTGTATCATTTAGTGCATATTTTGTCTAATCCAATTTATAGACATATTTTGCGGATTAGGATAAGCTATATATAGCATAACTAAGGAACGTAAACAAAAAAGTAAAGTATAAGGTTTGCTTTAGGAAAACAAAGAACAAAAAAGTATATGTATTGGAGGAGAGCTATTTATGATCGTACCACGTTATTATGAAAATCTAAGCGTACTGCACGAAAACACAATGCCAGCCAGAGCCTATTATATTCCGGCATCCAGAAGAATGGATAACTTGGTGGAACACAGAGAAGAGTCAGATCGTATGCAGTTATTGAATGGAACTTGGAAATTCCAGTATTTTAACAGCATCTATGACATTCAGGATTCTTTCTTTGAGAAGAATTATGATACAGAAAATTTTGATGAGATTCAGGTTCCAAGTGTATGGCAGATGGCTGGATATGATACACACCAGTATACAAACATCCGGTATCCATTTCCGTTTGATCCACCATATGTGCCACAGGACATTCCGTGTGGAGCCTATGTACATACTTTTGAGTACAGTAGAGATGAGAAAGCGCCAAAATCTTTTTTGAACTTTGAAGGAGTAGACAGTTGCTTTTACATATGGATCAATGGCTCTTACATAGGATACAGCCAGGTTTCGCATATGACCAGTGAGTTTGATGTTACCGATGTACTTCAGGATGGAACGAATACGGTGGCAGTGTTGGTAATGAAGTGGTGTGATGGTTCCTATTTGGAAGATCAGGACAAATTCCGTATGAGTGGTATTTTCCGGGATGTGTACATTTTGAAACGCCCAAAACAGGCAATCAGTGATTATCATATTAAAACAAGAATTGAGGATATGTTTGCGAAAGTAGAAATTGAAATGAAATTCTACTCTCCGTTAAATGTAAAAATTTCGATTGAAGATAGAAACGGAGCAGTTGTAGCACTAGGAAGTATTGCTGAAGAAGGAACAGCTGTATTAGAAATCGCAAGTCCGGAACTTTGGAATACAGAAAATCCATATCTATATAAACTGATTCTTGAAACAGAGAATGAAGTAATTGTAGATCACATTGCATTAAGAAAGATAGAGATTAAAGACCAGGTTATTTATTTAAATGGACAGAAGATTAAATTCCGTGGTGTCAATCGACATGATTCTGATCCGGTTACTGGATTTACAATCAATCCGGAACAGATTACAACCGATCTTACGTTAATGAAGCAGCATAATTTTAATGCGATCCGTTCCAGCCACTATCCGAACGCACCATTTTTCTATGAAATGTGTGACAAGTATGGATTCATGGTAATAGATGAAGCAGATATTGAAGCTCATGGTCCATTTATGATCTACAGAAAAGAAGACACTGATTACAATCGGTTCAAACGATGGAATGAGAAGATTGCAGATGATCCGGTATGGGAAGAGGCAATCGTTGATCGCGTAAAACTCATGGTGGAACGTGACAAAAACCGTTTCTGTATTGTTATGTGGTCAATGGGAAATGAGAGTGCTTATGGCTGCAACTTTGAAAAAGCACTGGAATGGACAAAGAATTTTGATCCAGACCGCATCACACAATATGAGAGTGCAAGATACCGTAATTATGATGAAACATATGATTACAGCAATCTGGATGTGTACAGCCGGATGTATCCGGCGCTTTCCGAAATTCAGGAATATCTGGATAAAGATGGAAGCAAACCCTTCCTTTTGGTAGAGTACTGTCACAGTATGGGAAACGGACCTGGAGATTTTGAAGATTACTTCCAGATGATTCAGGATAATGATAAAATGTGCGGCGGCTTTGTCTGGGAATGGTGTGACCATGCGATTGCTCATGGAACTGCTGAGAATGGAAAGACTATATATGCTTATGGGGGAGACCATGGCGAAGAAATTCATGATGGCAACTTCTGTATGGATGGATTAGTATATCCGGACAGAACGGTACATACAGGACTTTTGGAATACAAGAATGTTTATCGCCCGGCAAGAGTTATTTCCTATAACAAAGAAAGCGGAGAACTGGTGCTTCATAACTACATGGATTTTGATGACTTGAAAGATTATGTGAAGATTAGTTATGAGCTGACACAGGATGGTCTTGTGATCAGCAAAGGCATACTTCCGGAGTTTTCTGTGGCACCACACGGGAAAGGAAAAACAAACCTGAAGATCAATGTTCCAGAGAATGGGAAATGTTATTTAAAACTTATTTACCATCTGAAAAAGGAATTGCCACTGTTGGATGAAGACCATATTCTTGGATTTGATGAGATCGAAGTAAGCCAGAAGGATGCCAAATGCCAGTTAGCAGAAAAATGGGTTAAAAAAACAGTGACGGATTCTGAATTACAGGTGAGTGAAGATGATACACAGATTCATATCAAAGGTCGTGAATTCGCATATACAATCGACCGACGGACTGCACTTTTTACAGAGATGAAATTTGCAGGGCGGGAATACTTGAACCATCCGATGGAATTAAATATTTGGAGAGCTCCAACAGATAACGATATGTACATCAAGTCTGAATGGAAGAAAGCACACTATGACAAGGCTTATACAAGAGCTTATACGACAGAGGTTGTGCAGGGAAAACATGGTGTGAAGATTGTAAGCCATGCTTCTGTTGTGGCAGAGACAGTGCAGAAGATTCTTGATGTGACGATTACATGGAAAATAGATGCTTCAGGAAAGATTGATGCAGACATAGAAGCAACAAAAGATGGAGAATTCCCAGATCTTCCGAGATTTGGTGTGAGAATGTTCCTGGATAAAAAACTTTCAGATGCCAGATACTTTGGAATGGGACCACAGGAGAGCTATCGTGACAAACATCAGGCAGCAAGCCATGGTTTGTACCGAGCAAATGTAAGAGATTTGCATGAGGATTATATCCGTCCACAGGAAAATGGAAGCCATTATGATTGTGGATATGTAGAACTTAACAACAGCCGATATGGAATGGCGGCATTTTCAGAAAGTGCATTTTCATTCAATGCTTCTTATTATACACAGGAAGAACTTGAGAAGAAAACACATAATTATGAATTAGCAGAATCCGACAGTGTAGTTCTTTGTGTTGATTATGCATTAAATGGAATAGGTTCTAACAGTTGTGGTCCGGTTGTATTGGATCAGTATCGATTTAATGATGTATTATTCCGGTTCCAGTTTACTCTGGTTCCGTATGTAAAGGGATAATAAAGTTTTAAGTAACTCGTAAACAAGGAAAAAGAGTCTGGCTGTTCTGCAAGATCCGGATATACAGAGCAATCAGACAAAATCAGAGAAAAAAACAGAATTAGATATCATACGGTTAGACATATTGAGATTCTAAGTGCAATGAATATGAGGAGCAAAAGAATTCTATGGAAGAAAAAAAGTATTTAAAATGGTATAACAAAATCGGATATGGTTCGGGTGATATCGCAGGAAATGTGGTCTATGCGTTCCTGACATCCTTCATGATGCCCTATCTGACAGACTCAGTAGGACTTGCTGCAGGTGTCGTAGGTACCCTGATTGCCGTATCAAAACTATTTGATGGTTTTACGGATATATTTTTTGGATCAATGATTGACAAAACACACAGTAAAATGGGAAAAGCGAAGCCATGGATGCTATACGGATACATTGGTTGTGCCATTACGCTGGTCTGCTGCTTTGCAGTACCAGTCAGCTTTGGAACAACGGCTAAATACGCATGGTTCTTTATCTCTTATACACTGTTAAATGGTGTGTTTTATACAGCAAACAATATTGCTTACTCAGCACTTACGTCACTGATTACAAAGAACAGCAAAGAGCGTGTGCAGATGGGATCTTACCGTTTTATTTTTGCGTTTTCAACAAGTCTTCTGATTCAGGCGATTACAGTTGGATTTGTAGATAAATGTGGTGGAGATGCTGCGGCATGGAGAACGGTTGCTATTATCTATGCAATCATTGGTCTTGTCATAAATACGATTTCAGCACTTTCTGTTAAGGAACTTCCTGAGGAAGAACTTAACGAAGGAGAAGTAAAGGATGATAATGAAAAGTACGGAATGGTACAGGCATTCAAGCTTCTTGTCAAAAACAAATATTACATGATGATTTGTGGAACATATATTTTACAGCAGTTATATGGTGCCATGATTGGAGCTGGCATTTATTACATGACATGGGTACTGAAAAATAAGAATTTGTTTGGACAATTTGCATGGGCAGTAAATATTCCACTGATCATTGCCCTGATTTTCACACCGACATTAGTTGGTAAGTGGAAAGGTATGTATAAACTGAACTTAAGAGGTTACGTCTTAGCAGTTATCGGTAGAGCACTTGTTGTTGTTGCCGGATATATGGGCAGTGTTCCGCTGATGATGGCATTTACAGCTCTTGCAGCCTTAGGTCAGGGACCATGGCAGGGAGATATGAATGCAGTTATCGCATCTTGCTCTGAATACACTTATCTTACGCAGGGAAAGAGAATTGACGGAACGATGTACTCTTGTACTTCTCTTGGCGTAAAAATCGGTGGAGGTATTGGAACCGCTGTTGTTGGATGGATACTTGAGTTCAGTGGATATATCGGAACAAATGCAACTCAGCCGCAGTCTGCACTTGATATGATGCAGTTTATGTATCTTTGGCTTCCGTTAATCTTAGATGTATTGATTATGTTTGTACTTTCAAGAATGAATGTAGAAGATGCAAATAAAAAACTGAAAGCAGAAAAAGGAATTGCTACAGATGAAGTAACAGATGCATCAGACATAAATTAGAATTGACAGGAGAAAGCGTTGTCTGGTCATTGCTCGATGAGACAGTGCTTTTTTCTATATATAAAGTGATAGAACTGTATTTTGAAAATAAAAAAGGACCACTTCATTTTTGTGAAATGGCCTTAAGAAAATATTCAGTTTTCACAAAATAGTCCTTTTAGTATTTATACATGGTAAGGATGCTCAAAATATTCAGTGTAGAATACTAAAAGGTCATTCAGATATTTTTTTAGGTTGCTCATTTGCAATTCCTCCTTTCCTTATTTACAAGTTGATTATAAGATAGGTGTAAAAGGATTGCTTGCCAAATCGAAAGAAGATATAGACAAATGTTGCAAAGGGGAGTATTTCATGCAGGTAAAATATGTTGACACAAAAGAGGAGATTATAGCAATAAATAGGAAGTCAAAACATATTGAACCACATCTTCATAATGCACTGGAGATCGTTTGTGTAACAAGTGGAGCATTAGAACTTGGTGTCGGACAGGAACTATACCATATGGAAAAAGGAGATATAGGCTTTGTATTTCCAGATGTTATTCATCACTATCAGGTACTGACACCCGGTGTAAATAAAGCGACTTATCTGATCGCATCGCCATTTACGATAGTCAAATTTGCAGATATCATGCAATCCATGGCTCCTGAATACCCAATCATCAAAGCGGAAAAGGTTGAACCGGAGGTATATAGGGTTATAAATGCAATTTTAGAGACAGAACAGTCGGATATTACTGTTGCACAGGCATATCTTCAAATTGTGTTGGCACGTTGCATAGGAAAATTAAATTTGGTAGAAAAGAGTAGTGTGGGGAGCAATGATCTTATTTACCAGACAGTTTCCTATATATCAACAAATTTTAAGAAGAAGTTTTCTCTGGAAGAGATGGCAAAAGACCTGGGCGTGAGCAAATATGTTTTATCCAGACTCTTTTCCAAAACATTCCATAGAAACTTTAATCAATATCTTAACGATGCAAGGCTGAACTATGCATGCCATCGTTTGGAAAATACGAGTGATTCTATTACAAACATTTGTCTGGATAGTGGATTTGAAAGTCAGAGAACATTTAACCGAGTATTTAAAGAAAGATATAAAATATCACCGAGTGATTATCGGAGTATTTGTGTGAAAGAGATGTTGTCATAAAAGGTTCTGTTGATAGAAATATTTACTTTGATTTCACAGTACTATGTATTTGATTTTATGTGTGGATGATATAATATAAAAATATTTGTAGAAAATAGCGCTTTATTTTATTATGAAAAGAGCAAGGTGTATTCTAAAGAAACAAGAAAGGCAGGGCGCATATGAACATGAGAAAATCCATAATCGATTTTAATGAAAAAAAAGGATTCATCTGCGATATGGATGGTGTGATTTATCATGGCAATCAGATATTGCCAGGTGTTCCAGAATTCATCCAGTGGTTGCATGATGAAAAGAAAGAATATTTATTTTTGACAAATAATAGTGGATATACACCACGGGAATTAAATCAGAAACTGGCAAGGATGGGACTTGATGTGCCAGAAGAACATTTTTACACCAGCGCATTGGCAACAGCCGCTTTTTTAAAGGAACAGGCGGCAGGCTGTTCAGCATTTGTGATAGGAGAAGCCGGCCTGTTAAATGCACTTTATGATGTAGGTATCACAATGAATGATGTAAATCCGGATTATGTTGTTGTGGGAGAGGGACGCTCCTATTCATTGGATACATTAACAAAAGCAACGAATTTAGTTCTGAAAGGTGCAAAGCTGATCGGAGCAAACTCAGATGTTTCCGGACCGATTGAGAACGGCATTGCTCCTGCTTGTCGTGCATTGATTGCACCTATAGAAATGGCAACAGGTACACAGGCATATTTCTGTGGGAAACCGAATCCACTGATGATGAGAACAGGATTGAATATGCTTGGATGTCATTCAGCAGAAGCTGTAATGGTTGGGGATCGTATGGATACAGATGTGATTTCAGGAATGGAAAGTGGTATGTCTACTGTATTGGTTCTCTCTGGATGTTCAACGAAGGATACACTCAAAACTTATGCGTATCGTCCAACTATGGTTTTAAATGGTGTGGGGGATATTGCTATGTTAGCAAAGTCAAAGGCAGAGTAATAATGAATAATCTGAAGTACTAAGAGATAAACAGAGCTTGATAGACAATCGAAAATGTGGTTGTCTCTCAAGCTCTGTTTGATTATGAAATTGCTTGCATTCGTATGAATATTTATTTGACAGATTTTATAATATGATGCCAGGGTCAAAAGGTCAAAAAGCCGTTCATGCTTGCATGATAAGGCTTTTGAACTTGGGACCCGCCAAACATGAGAAAGCAGCGATTTACGCAGTAAATCAGCGGATTTCGAATGTTTATAGAATTGCGGGAGCTGCTTTGCAGCGGAGCAATTCGTAGGCATCAGTTGGGGGCAAAAGACCTTTTGACCCCAACATCATAATATATCTATAACACGGAGAAAAACTGGAACAGGAAAGTATAGAGAAGATTTAGAACTTTCCAACTGGGCAATAGTAACGCTTTAACTTAAAAAACTTTGTACAGTATTTCTATTGACGTATATGCGTACATAACGTATAATTATTCAATTGCAGCACAAATAAAATATAATTTATAAAAGGAGTAATTACAAATGGCAAGTTTGTGGGGCGGAAGATTTGAAAAAGATATGGATGATATTGTAAAGAGATACAATGCATCTATTTTTTTTGATCAGAGAATGTACAACGAGGATATTGACGGCAGTATCGCTCATGTGACGATGCTGGGCAAGCAGGGCATCGTTTCCAATGAGGAGAAAGACCAGATCATCGCGGGTCTGGAAGCAATCCGCAAGGATATTGCTGATGGAAAGATCGTATTTAATGTGGAGGATGAGGATATTCATATGGGTATCGAGAGCCGTCTGATCCAGCGGATCGGCGATGTGGGTAAGAAACTGCACACCTCCAGAAGCCGGAACGACCAGTGTCAGGTGGACACCCGTCTGTATCTGAGAAAAGAGATTTATGAGATTCTGCACAGCCTGTGTTATCTGGAAAGCGTCATTCTTGAGAAGGCTGATAAATATGCAGATCAGATTACCGTAGGCTTTACCCATCTGCAGCATGCACAGCCGATTACCATCGGTTTCATTTTCATGGCATATTTCCAGATGTTCAAGAGAGATATCGAGCGTCTGACTGATACCCTGGAGCGTCTGAATTACAACCCGCTGGGCGCCTGCGCTCTGGCCGGAACAACCATGCCGATTGACCGTCATCTGACGAGTGAGCTTTTACATTTCACGGCTCCGACCGAGAACGCCATGGATGCAGTCAGCGATCGTGATTACAGCCTGGAGTTCTTAAGCGATGCTTCCATTTCCATGATGCATCTCTCCCGCTGGGCTGAGGAGTTTGCATGGTGGAACTCTTCCGAGTTTTCCTATATCGCCATCGACGACAGCTTCTGCACTGGTAGCAGCATCATGCCGCAGAAGAAAAATCCGGATATGGCAGAGCTGATCCGCGGTAAAGTAGGCCGTGTATACGGAGATCTGATGCAGCTTCTGACTGTTATGAAGGGAACTGCTCTTGCATACAATAAGGATTTCCAGGAAGATAAAGAAAGCCTTTTTGATGCCATTGATACCTGGAAAGCCACCATTGATATCTTTGCAAAAATGCTGGACAAGACCGAGTTCCGTATGGATCAGATCCAGAAACAGCTGGGCAAAGGTTTCCTGAACGCTACTGATATTGCAGAGCATTTTGCAAAACAGGGAATCCCCTTCCGTGAGGCACATTCCATCGTAGGTCATATGGTAAAAGCCTGCGAGAAAAAAGGCTGCGATTTCGATGATCTGACAGATGAGGAGCTGCAGGCGATCGACAAGCGCGTGACCAAAGAACTTCTGGGAGATATCAGCATCAAGAGCTGTGTCGATGCCCGCGTATCCTTTGGCGGAACCGCTCCCTCTGAGGTTCGCCGTCAGATCGAGGTTGGCAGACAGTGGCTGAACAGCCTGGAGCGCTGACTATGAAGATCAAAGTATTGATGACAGATAAGGCGATGCAGCGTCCGGTCATGGATGACAGGGAGCGCATGCTGTCAGCGGCAGTTTCACCGAGAACCGAGATCTCGGTGGACTGCATCAGGAAAGGACCGGATGAGCTGGACTGCCATACGGACGAGGCCTTTGCGGCGCCGGAACTTGTCAAAATGGCCATCAAGGCGGAAAAAGACGGCTATGACGCCATTGTGATTTACTGTTTCAGCGATGTGGGCCTGGAAGCGCTCCGGGAAAACGTGAAGATTCCGGTGATTGCACCCGGCGAGGTGACGTTATCCGTGGCACAGACCTTATGCAGCCGCTTTGTGGTAGTCACCGGCGCAGGCTGGAATATTCCGCGCACTTATCGGCGCATGATGCGTAACTGTATCGCCCGGGAAAAAATGCAGGCCGTGCTGGCTCTGGATATTCCGGCAGAGAAAATGCGGGTAAATCCCAATGCGACCAGAGAGCATCTGGAACTGGTCTGCGAGGAAGCGGTGGGAAAATATCAGGCGGACGGCGTGATTTTAGGCTGTCTTGGCATGGCAGGCTATGGCGACGAGCTGGAGCGGAAATATCCGGTCAAGGTACTGGATCCGGCCTTTATCGCGGTTGCTTATGCGGAAATGTGCGTACGCCTCGGCCTTCGGCACATTCCGGCGCAGTATCACCCCTTTACCAACGAAAGTAATGTGGAGCTTTAACGGGCACGCTTACTCTATAAAAGGAAATGAAAAAATGCAGAACCTGACTGCATGTATACACGAGGAGGACTAAAATGGATTACGGTATCTTGTCAATTATCCCCGCGGTGCTGGCGATTGTGCTTGCGATGATAACCAAAAACATTGTTATTTCACTGGCTATCTCCGTTTTCGTAGGATCTACCATCATCTGCGGCTGGAACCCGATCGCGGGCTTCCTGGAAATGACCCACACGCACATTTTCACAGCTTTATCTGAGCCGTCTAATATGCAGGCTCTGTTTATGATGGTTATCATCTCCGGTTTTATTGCCCTGTTGACGTCTTCAGGCGGAGCCGGAGCTTTTACCAATCTGGTTACTAAGAAAGTTAACACCAGATCAAAATGCGAAGGCGGTATCTGGCTGGGCGGACTGTTCGTATGGTTCACCGACACCGGAAACTCTCTGATCGTAGGACCGATCTTTGAGGCGCTGGCTGAGAAACTTCGTGTATCCAGAGAAAAATTTGCTTACATTCTGGACTGCACCACATCCCCGATCTGTTCCATGATTCCGATTATCGGCTGGGGCGTTACCACGATTTCCCTGATTCAGGCAGAACTCGACAATGCGGCTATCACCGATGTATCCGGTATGGATGTCTTTATTCAGGCGATTCCCTTTAACTATTATGCAATTCTGACTCTGTTTATGGCAGGCCTGCTGGCATTTACCCAGTGGGATTACGGCCCCATGCTGAAAGCGCAGAACAGAGCCATGAAAACCGGTAAGACCCTTCGTGAGGGCGGCGTTCCGATGAGAAGTGAGAGTGCCAGCGACAAAGAAGCAAAAAAAGACGGAAAAGTCAGCACCATGGTAATTCCGCTGATTACTCTTCTGGTTGTTCTGTTTGCTTACCTGTTCTCCAAGGATTTCCTGCATACCAGAGTAGCAGGCAGCGACCTTCGTACCGGTATTGCTTCTGCTTTCTTTGCCGCAACCATCGTTCTGGTTATCATGTGCCTGAAAGATAAGCTTTACACCTTTACCGAGTGCATAAATATTTACACCAAAGGCTGTTCCAACGCCATGTTCATGTGTATCGTTCTGGTACTGGCTTGGTCCCTTTCCAGCGTTACCAGCACACTGAATACCGCAGGCTATCTGATTAAGATATCCTCCGGTTTCTTGGCGCCGAGTATGCTGCCGCTGGTAATGTTTATCCTGGGTGCGATTATGTCCTTCGCAACCGGTACTTCCTGGGGAACCATGGGGGTACTGATGCCGCTGGGACTTCCGGTAGCCATCGATATGGGCTCTGCACTTCCGCTGGTAGCAGCTGCTATCGTAGGCGGCGGACTTTTCGGAGACCATTGTTCTCCGATTTCCGATACCACAGTGCTGGCGTCCATCGGAGCAAGCTGCGACCATGTGGATCACTTTGAGACTCAGATGCCTTATGCAGTGACGGTAGCAGTCATCTGCGGTATCATGTTTGTTCTGGCAGGCCTGGATTACAGCCCGGTTATGCTGGTGGTAGCGGCAGTCCTTCTGGCTGTTGTAGTTTTTGTATTACATAAGTTGTCTGTGAAGAAGTACGGACAGGAAAAGACACCTGGAAAAATATCATAAGAGGAGGTTTTAACATGAGTCAGTCATTATGGCCGGAAGGCAAAAAGAGCGCGGCAATGTTCACGTTCGATCTGGACGGCGATATCATCTGGCAGAACATGTCTTCCGACGAGCCTAATACAGAGAAACTGATTCGCGCCCGTTCCATCGGACAGTACGGTCCGAACCGCTGCGTGGACATGATTCTGGATTTACTGGACAAGTATCAGGTAAAGGCGACATTTTTTGCGCCGGGTTATGTGGCAGAGCATAATCCGGATGTGATCCGCCGCATTGATGAGGCGGGACATGAGATTGGAAACCATGGTTACACCCACGAGCGTTTTGTAGAGAAAACAGTGGAAGAGCAGCTGGAGATTCTGAAAAAGACCCAGAAGATCATCAAGGACATCACAGGAAAGGAGCCGAAAGGCTTCCGTACTCCGTCCGGAGACTGGCATGTACGCACACCGTATCTGCTGAATGAGCTGGGCTTTCTGTATTCCAGCTCCATGCGTGGAGACGATATCCCGTATTATACGGTTCTTGACGGCAAAGAGACAGATCTGGTAGAGATTCCGTCCAAATGGGAACTGGACGATTATGTGGCTCAGGCCTACAGTGTTTATCCGGCAGAACCGGCTGGTTTGGATCGAATCAGTTGCTATCGGAATGTACAGGACAATGATCTTCGTGAGTTCCGCGGCTACTATGATATGGGACTTTGCATCGCATTTCTGATGCATCCCCAGATCTCCGGAGCTCCGGGACGAAATCTGGTCCTTGAGGAAGTGCTGAAAGAAGTAACCTCTCATAAGGATGTATGGGTGGCTACCGGAAGCGAAGTTGCCGAATACTGGCGCAAAGCACATCCGAGAAAGGAGGACTAGAAGTATGTATGCACAGGAAATGAAATTGCCGGAGGGTAAAAAATGCGCGGCGTTTATCTCCGTAAACCTCGCAGCAGAGTTCTTCTGGCTGTCACTGGATAAGAAAGCGGCAGAGATGCCGAAAACCCTGTCCCTCGGTCAGTACGGAATGACTCATGGTCTTCCGAGGCTTCTCGGCCTGCTGGATGAGCTTCATCTGAAAGCTACTTTCTTCGTGCCGGGCAAAACCGCCGAGACCTATCCGGACAAGATCAAGGAAATCGCTGACAGAGGCCACGAGATCGCGTGCCACGGCTATGAATATGAGAATTTTGGTCTTTTGGACACAGAGGAGCAGCGCGAGCGCATCGGAAAGGCCGTGAAGGCCATTGAGGCCGCCTGCGGAAAGAAGCCGGCCGGTTTCCGGGCTCCCATCGGAGATCTGATGCTGGAGACTCTGGATATCGCCAGAGAGTACGGGATGACCTACTCCAGCGATCTCTATGACGACGACCGTCCTTATTTCATGAAGACCAATGAAAAAGGCGACAAGATTTTGCAGATTCCCCAGCAGTGGGCGAACTTTGACCTGCCGTACTTTGCCTTCAATTACCGGCCTGCATTCCCCTTCGGACAGGGCCGTGTGGCAAACTACAGCAACGTGCTTTCCAACTGGAAAGATGAGTTTACCGGTCATTACAACCATCACCTCTGCTACAATCTGCAGCTGGACCCGCAGTCAACCGGAAGTCCGGGACGTTTCGCCATGCTCCGTGAATTTCTGGAGTTCATGTGCGCCCACGAGGGCGTATGGTTTGTGACAGGAAGCGAGCTGGTAGATTTCTGCAAGCAGGATGAGGGCGCTTATGTCAGTCTCCGTGAAACAAAAGTGGTTTGATTTTTGATGATTATGATTGGGCTGAAAGTTTTTTGATGAGCTTTCGGCCCTTTTTTTAACAAATGTAGCAAGAATTCTCCCACCTCTTCAGGTGGTGAGATGAATTGCACATCTGAGCATATCTGCTCAAAAAAGTCCTTATAGTACAAAAGAAACACTTGTTCTCTATTCCTTGATATAGTATACTGAAAAGGAACATTAGTTCGCAAACACATGTCAGTCGATATAAGAAAAAGAGTGATAACACAATGGAATTAGATCATAATTCCCATTCAGTATTTCTACTATATTATCACCTAGTGATGGTTATAAAATACAGAAGAAAAGTACGGAATGGCAAAATATCCGAAAGAGCAAAAGAGATCTTTGAGTATATCGCACCCGGATACGGGATCGTACCGGAAGAATGGAATCACGATACAGACCATGTTCATGTGATGTTCCACGCACAGCCAAAGACGGAACTCCGTAAATTCATCAATGCCTGTAAAAGTGCCAGCAGCAGACTGCTGAAGCTTCTGTCTGCTCCGTGCAGGCGGGGCGCCGATTGAAACGATACGGCAGTATATAGAAAGCCAGGGTGAGAAAAATGAACCGCGCCGTAAAAATAAGGATCTATCCAGATAAAGAGCAGAGAGTTCAGATAGAGAAAACAATCGGCTGCAGCCGCTTTATCTATAACCAGATGCTTGCGGACAAGATCAGCTATTACCAGAAAGAAAAAAAGATGCTCAGGAACACACCGGCCGGATATAAAAAGGAATATCCCTGGCTGAAGGAGGTGGACTCCCTTGCCCTGGCGAATGCGCAGCTGCATCTGGAAAGCGCGTTCCGGAAGTTTTTCCGGGAACCATCCTGCGGATTTCCCCGCTATAAATCAAGAAAACATTCAGGAAATTCTTATACGACCAATGCAGTAAACAGGAATATCTTTTTGCAGGATACCCATTTGAAGCTTCCAAAGATGTCCGCCATAAAAATAAAACTTCACCGCCAGATCCCGTCAGACTGGAAACTGAAATCGGTAACGATAAGCCGTGAGCCATCCGGGAAATATTTTGCAAGTCTTTTGTTCTGCTGTGAGAACCAAACAGCGGAAAAAAGACGGGCAGAGAGATTTCTTGGGATCGATTTTGCCATGCAGGGAATGTGTGTATTTTCTACAGGAGAAAGAGCCGGGTACCCTATGTTTTACAGAAAAGCAGAGAAAAAACTTGCAAGGGAACAGAGAAAGCTTTCCCACTGTGAGAAAGGAAGCCGGAACTATCAGAAACAGAAGAAAAAGGTAGCCTTATGTCATGAAAAGATAAAGAACCAGAGAAAAGATTTCCAGCATAAGCTAAGCAGGGAGCTTGCTGAAAGATATGATGCAGTATGCGTGGAAGATCTGAACCTGCAGGGAATGTCCGGAGGGCTGCATCTTGGGAAAGGCGTGCAGGATAATGGGTATGGGCAGTTTCTGTCCATGCTGGGATACAAACTGGAAGAGCGCGGGAAACATCTTATAAAGGTAGACCGTTATTTTGCATCGAGCAAGATTTGCAGTGTATGTGGACATAAGAAAAAAGAACTGGCATTGTCGGATAGAATGTATGTCTGTGAATGTGGAAACCGGATGGATCGGGATGTGAATGCAGCAGTCAATATCCGAGAAGAAGGAAAAAGGATCTATAAAGAATGTGCCTGACGGTACAAGAAAAAAATCCGTAACCGGATGAAGATAAAAAACAAAACCGCGGGACACGCGGGGATAGCCTGTTTTAGCTTTGCCTTAAAAGGCAATCGAGCAGGAAGCCCCCACTTCAAAATCGTAAGATTTAAGTGGTGGGAGCATGTCACTACTGTGGTAGGCAATATGCCGGGTTACGAGGGTATCAGTATCTATGTGGCAGATCAGAAGACTGGTGAGATCTACGGAGCGACAGACGCAACGAAAATCGGCGTCACCTTTACCATTTCTTCCGATAATGAAAGCAATCTGGCCGTGATCCTTCTGTTGGCAGTCTATCTGGCCCTGGCGTCGGCGGTGATTCTCTTCATGCTTTCCAAAGTTTTCAAGGCCAATCGGGAGAAAAATGAGCAGTTCGCTGTTCTGGCTTCCATGTCGGAGATTTATCACCGGATGTATCTGGTGGATCTTGAGACGGATTCGGTCATTGCCTATTCCAGCCGTGAAAAGATGAAAAAAATGGGCAAATGGAATAAAAATGCCGACGATATGATGCATCGGATCATGAAAGAGACGGCCATCGAGGCTTACCGGGAGCAGGCGGATCTTTTCGCGGATCTTCACACTGTAGCCGAACGGATGAAAGGGAAAAACTCATCCATATCTCGAATACGGACACGCTTACTGGCTGTTACAACAGAAGGGCTTATGAGAGAGACCTTGCGGATCTCTCTTCTGCGTCTGATTTTTCATCTGCTGCGTTGTCGTCAATCGACGTAGCCACCGCTACGCCTCATTCCTCCGCCTTGCATATAAAGAAATCATCCTGCGTCAATATAGCATATACTTAATTTTCACTGTACTAGTGTACTGTATCATTGACATTTCGCTAAATAACTTGCCTGTTTTCCCATCGAACTGCGTTGACTTCGCTCAACGATGCCACCGCATCGCCTCGTTCAGTCGCCTTGTCGATGAAAAAACATTCTGCGTTATTTAACTGAAAGTCAATGAGACAGCACACTAGGAAGAAATCCATCCGCTTGATCTGGAAGAATATCAGAAAAAGACGGACCTTACTTATCTCAGGAGCTGTCTGGATCGCCACGAGAAGGCAGTCAGCATTTCCTACAGAAAAAAGAATGGTGAGTGCTCTGCTCGGGAGATCGTTCCGGGCGAGGATTACTCTGAGAAAAAACGGGTGGCTTTCCTCTGTATCAAAGACTGAGTTTTTCACAGGCGGCTTCTTTTTCAAGGGTCAGAGAGGCCACGGCTCCGGCGATACACTCGGCGAATCGCATGACCAGCGAGAGCCGTACGGTCTGCAGGTTCAGCTGGGGGAGCGGTCCTGTGGGGGCGACGATTCCCGTGATAAAAAGATCTCCGGCGCTTCCGAGAATTTTATCAACACCGGCGCCCGGCTCGAGACTGCCGGAACCGACGGTGAAAAATTCCTGGTGGCTGCGGCTGCCGAGGGAGGCGTCAATGGCCACGATGGGATGGCCGGGAAATTTTTCTGAGAGAAAAGATAGCGTATGTTTCAGATTCAGCGCATGAACAGGGTCCGTCAGAGTACCGATCACGGGAAGCGTCGGCTGGACCTTTAAAAGCAGGGTTCCCACCAGGGGGCCAAGGGAGTCGCCGGTCACACGGTCGCTCCCGATACAGAGATAAACCGGAGGCAGAGGATATCGGGCCAGAAGCTGTGACAGGCGCAGAGCCAGGATATCCTCTGCCTCCGGTTTTCTGGAATCTATATAGTAAATTTCATCAAATGCTTTCATAAAACATGTCCTTTCCGCGTTTGCTATAAAGTCTATCCCTTCTGAGAAAAAAATATACGGAAAAAAGAACGCTTTTCCTGTCGCAATGTTTTTTGGAATAGGTGTCACCGATTGCTAAAATCTGCGGATTTTTCGTGGTACTATCAGGGATGCAGAGAAAAATGGTACGGGTGGCTGCCGCAGGACAGGCCAGGGAGAGGAGCGGAAAAGATATGAGCAGTAAAGAAAAGGAAAAAAGGGATTTTCCAAGAAATATCCGTCAGATCGGAGATCCGGGCAAAGAGAAACGGATCTACCTGGAAGACTACGCAGTGGCATATTTAAGAGAAGTAAAGGGAGCGGTTCTCTTTGGCGAGCTGGTGCGGATAAAGGGAGCGCGCTGCTATTTTATCAGCGGAGCCGTGGAGGTGCCCGAGGGAGATTTCTCCGAGGAAAACTGGAACTATGTCACGGAGGAGGCCGGAAAGTCTTTTGAAGGCTTGAGCGTCATCGGCTGGTTCCTGCGGGCCGAAGAGATTCCGGAGGAATTAAACGAGGAGGACATGCATGTATACAAAGAACATTTTCCGGGAAGAGAGGCAGTTCTGGTTGTATACAATGAGCTGGATCAGGAAGAAGCGGTCTATCTGACGCTGGATGGCTTTTTGCAGAAGCAGGCCGGACACTATATTTATTATGAGAAAAATCCCGAGATGCAGGAGTATCTGGTGAGCCGCAATCTTGGAAAATCTGTGGAAAAAGAGGCGGTCATTTCCGATGAGGCGATCCACAGCTTCCGCCGGATTCTGGGGGCCAAGAAGCAGGAAAAAGAGTCGGTAGAAAAGGAAGAAATCGCCGAAGAGCAGCAGTCGGCAGCCTCTCTTCCGCTGAAAAGCTTCTGGAAAAGAGAAGTGCAGGCGGAAGGGAAAGAAGAGAGGACTCCGGAAGTGGAAAAGAAGGAGGAAGCGAAGGGTGCGGAACTTCAGCCGAAAACCATCGCGAAAGAAAAGCCGGAGAAAACAGAAGAGCCAGCTGTCGAAAAGCCGGTCAAAAATGCAGGGAAAGAGAAAAGCGACAGAGAGTCGCCGAAGATCCGGACCCTGCATTTTCTGTATACAGCCAGCACGTTTCTCGTACTGACGATCCTTGTCATTGGCGTCACGATGATCAACAATTATGACCAGATGAAAAAGATGGAGCAGACGATGGCGCGGATGACGGAAGGGGCCATGGTGTCTGGAAGAGTGGTGGAGACAGAAAAAATGGTTATAGACGGGCGAACCGGTGAGACAGAGCTTCTTCCGGGGATTCTGACGGAGAGTGAGCAAAGTTCCGAGCCGGAAACGGATGTGGAGAACGCTGGTATGGCTGTAAATCAGAGTGAAAATGCCGGGGAAGCGGTAAATACGCTGAGCGATGGAGCAGAAGCGTCCGGTGTACAGACTGGTACTCTAATGGATCAGCAGGGGAGCCTGGGACAGCAGACGGGCACTCCGGGACAGGCAGCCACAGCACCAGAACAGAAGAGCGGTATGGACGAAAATACGGATTCCGCTCAGATCCTGGCGCAGTCAGCCGGTACGCAGCAGGAAGGCGCTCTCACACAGCAGGAGACAGAAGCAGAGACGGCGGCATCGGTTTCGGCTGGCATCACAGACAGCAGCCAGGAAGCGGCAGTATCCGCTCTGCCGGATCAGGCCCCGGCCCATGCAAGCCAGGCGGTCTACACGGTGAAATTCGGCGATACCCTGGCAGATATCTGCAACCGCTATTACGGTTCCACGGACCGCCTTCAGGAACTCTGTGACCTGAACGGCATCATGAACCCCAACGCGATTTTGCCCGGGCAAAAGTTGGTCCTTCCATAGACAGCGGAAAATCTCTGTGCTATACTGAAAAAGCGTCTGGTTCCGCAGTTTTCTGCGAAAAAGAGGTAAATCTACGAAAGAGTGTGGAGGATGAATAAGATAAAGAATTTTTTGCATGGAATTTCAGAAAAGATGAAAAATAAAGGAAAGAAGCTTTTCGACTATAGCTGGAAGCGCTATCTGGTGTCGTTTTTCATTCTTGTCCTTCTGATCGGTGTACTGGTCGTCATCCTTCGGGTGGAAGAAGACTATACGGTCTTAAGCAGCTATGAAAAATCAGACACTTCCAGCACCCAGTATCTTGCTTTCGGAAAACGAATGTTCAAGTACAGTGCCGACGGCGTCTCCTGTATGGATGGAAATGGACAGACGCTCTGGAACTGTACCTTTAGCATGCAGAGTCCTATCGCGGACGTCTGTGAGGGTTCCGTGGTGGTGGCGGATCAGCAGGGAACTGACGTTTATATTTTCGATGAAAAAGGACAGAAAGGACAGTTTAAGACCCTTCTCCCGATCGAAAAGGTAAAAGTTGCCCGCCAGGGCGTGGTAGCTGCCGTTCTCACCGATGAAGATGTGACCTGGATCAACCTTTACGATACACAGGGCGGCGAGATTGCCAAGATGCGGACCACAGTGAAGGAATCCGGTTATCCGATGGATATTGCTCTTTCGCCAGACGGAATGAAGATCATGGTGTCGTTCCTCTGGCCGGATCAAAGTGGGATTCAGACCCGCGTGGGCTTCTATAATTTTGACAGTATCGGTCAGACTGAGGAAAATAACCAGGTAAGCCTTCTGACCTATGATGGCGTGGTGGCACCTTCCGTGTATTTTGTGGATGAGCGACGTTCGGTGGTTCTCAGAAACAACGGATTCAGCGTCTGCCAGGGAGCGGAGATCCCCACGGAAAAAGTCAGCGTGGATTTTGACGAGGAGATCCTGACTGCTTTCCATGACGACGGAAAGATTGGTTTCATCTTCAAGAGCGACAAGGCGGACTATAAATACAAGATACTGGTCTACAATCTCAACGGCCACTGCACCATGAAGAAATATTTGAATATGGATTACCGTCAGGCAAAGATGATGGAGGGAAATATTCTTCTCATCAATGATAAAGGCTTCCAGGTCTACTCCAGCAGAGGAAGAAAACGAGTGGATGTGACCTACAAAAAGGCGGTAGAGGACGTGGCCAGTGTGCCGGGCCTCGGAAAATATATGGTTGTCAGCAATGGCCATACGGAATTGATAAGGGTGAAATGATATGGACAGTACAATGGTTTTGAAGATCATCATCGGCCTGATTATCTTTCTATACGCTCTTCGGGGAATGCGAAAAGGCTTTATCCGGACGTTGATGTCCATGGCTTTTCTCATCATGGCAGCAGTGCTGGTCTATTTTGCCAACCCTACGGTGAGCAGTTTTCTGAAAGAAAAGACACCGGTCTATGATGTATTAGAGGATAAATGCAGGGATATTTTCAGCATGAAAAATCTTTCCCGGCTGAGTGGAAAAAAGGAAACAGCTTCCGAGGAGGAAAATGACATCAGGACCGAACCCACCCGGATCGAGCAGGCGAAGATTATTGACAGCCTAGCCCTTCCGGATCTATTGAAGACCCAGCTGGCGGAAAACAACAATGCCTCCGGCTATGCGAGCCTTGCAGTATCCGGTTTTGAAGGGTATCTGGCAGCCTTTATGGCAAACCTGGTTCTTAGGGTCCTTTCTTATATGATAACCTTCGTGCTGGCAGTTCTGATCCTGAAGCTTCTGGTAATGACGCTGGATATTGTGGCGGAGCTTCCTCTGCTGAAGGGGGTCAATCGGGTTCTAGGGCTTCTGGTGGGAACAGCTCAGGGCATCTGTGTCGTCTGGATTCTCTTTCTCATCATTACAGTTATGGGAGGTACCGATGCAGGCAGCCGGATATTGATTCTCATCAGTCAGGATAAGGTGCTTTCTGTCTTCTATGACACAAATATCTTCCTGAAACTTCTGATGGGAATGTTTGGAAATCTCTTTATTTCCTGACTGAAAACAGCGCCGTCATCCGTGAAAACGGAGGGCGGCGCTGTTTTCATAAATATCAGATTTCCAGGAATGAATAAATTTTTGAAAAAATATGTTGACAAGAGAAAAAGAGAGTGTTATAATTCCTAACTGTTGAGCCGAACGGCTGGAAAAACTTTGAAAAAAGTATTGACAGGCAGAAAACTCTTTGATATAATAAGAAAATCACTGAGGTGTTTGAAAAAGAAAAAACTTTTTGAAAAAAAGTTAAAAAAGTTCTTGACAAACTCGAAAGTGTGCGATATAATATCAAAGCTGTCACGAAGACAGCAACAAAGAACCTTGATAACTGAACAGTGACATATCCTTGAAAGTTCAAAAGAATATAGTTCTTAAAGAACAAAACCAAAGTAAATTTAACGGGATAAGAATTTTAGCCAAGCTAAATTTTGATCCTGGACAAACTTTTTTAGAGAGTTTGATCCTGGCTCAGGATGAACGCTGGCGGCGTGCTTAACACATGCAAGTCGAGCGAAGCACTTATGATGATCCTTCGGGTGAATCATTTGTGACTGAGCGGCGGACGGGTGAGTAACGCGTGAGTAACCTGCCTCATACAGGGGAATAACAGTTAGAAATGACTGCTAATGCCGCATAAGCGCACAGGGCCGCATGGCCCGGTGTGAAAAACTCCGGTGGTATGAGATGGACTCGCGTCTGATTAGCTAGTTGGCAGGGTAACGGCCTACCAAGGCGACGATCAGTAGCCGGCCTGAGAGGGTGAACGGCCACATTGGGACTGAGACACGGCCCAAACTCCTACGGGAGGCAGCAGTGGGGAATATTGCACAATGGGGGAAACCCTGATGCAGCGACGCCGCGTGAGTGAAGAAGTATTTCGGTATGTAAAGCTCTATCAGCAGGGAAGAAAATGACGGTACCTGACTAAGAAGCCCCGGCTAACTACGTGCCAGCAGCCGCGGTAATACGTAGGGGGCAAGCGTTATCCGGATTTACTGGGTGTAAAGGGAGCGTAGACGGCTTTGCAAGTCTGACGTGAAACTCCGGGGCTCAACTCCGGAACTGCGTTGGAAACTGTAAGGCTTGAGTGCCGGAGAGGTAAGCGGAATTCCTAGTGTAGCGGTGAAATGCGTAGATATTAGGAGGAACACCAGTGGCGAAGGCGGCTTACTGGACGGCAACTGACGTTGAGGCGCGAAAGCGTGGGGAGCAAACAGGATTAGATGCCCTGGTAGTCCACGCGGTAAACGATGAATACTAGGTGTTGGGGGACAAAGTCCTTCGGTGCCGCCGCAAACGCATTAAGTATTCCACCTGGGGAGTACGTTCGCAAGAATGAAACTCAAAGGAATTGACGGGGACCCGCCCAAGCGGTGGAGCATGTGGTTTAATTCGAAGCAACGCGAAGAACCTTACCAAGTCTTGACATCGATTCGACGGGAGTGTAATGACTCCTTTCCCTTCGGGGACGAAGAAGACAGGTGGTGCATGGTTGTCGTCAGCTCGTGTCGTGAGATGTTGGGTTAAGTCCCGCAACGAGCGCAACCCTTATCTTCAGTAGCCAGCGAGTAAAGTCGGGCACTCTGGAGAGACTGCCAGGGACAACCTGGAGGAAGGTGGGGATGACGTCAAATCATCATGCCCCTTATGACTTGGGCTACACACGTGCTACAATGGCGTAAACAAAGGGAAGCGAACCTGTGAGGGTGGGCAAATCCCAAAAATAACGTCTCAGTTCGGATTGTAGTCTGCAACTCGACTACATGAAGCTGGAATCGCTAGTAATCGCGAATCAGCATGTCGCGGTGAATACGTTCCCGGGTCTTGTACACACCGCCCGTCACACCATGGGAGTCGGTAACGCCCGAAGTCAGTGACCCAACCGCAAGGAGGGAGCTGCCGAAGGCGGGACTGGTAACTGGGGTGAAGTCGTAACAAGGTAGCCGTATCGGAAGGTGCGGCTGGATCACCTCCTTTCTAAGGAAAAGAGCTAGTAGAGGATAGTCACTGTTGAGTTATCAATCCGATAACTGAATATTTCTGGTGGCGATGCGCTTAGGGGACACACCCGTTCCCATCCCGAACACGATGGTTAAGACCTAAGCGGCCGATGGTACTTTGCTGGAGACGGCACGGGAGAGCAGGTGGCTGCCAGATTATATGGGGGTGTAGCTCAGTTGGGAGAGCACCTGCCTTGCAAGCAGGGGGTCAAGAGTTCGAATCTCTCCATCTCCACTTAATAATTCAGAGAGCAGCCGGAAGGCTGGCTGGGAAGCTTTTTCGAGCTTGCTCGAATAAAGCAGGCCAGACAGGCTTGACAGGATATTCGAAGAATATCCTGAACGAGGAAAACTTGTTTTCCGAGTGCTCAGGCTGCGGAGTAGTGAGAAACACTGAAAACTTAGTGTGTTTCACTGTTTGAATTATTAACCGATCATAATAAAATATGTTCGAGTATAAGAATGTACCTTGAAAACCGCATACAGAAAAGAAAGTTTTTTCTTAAATATTTAAGAGAAAGACATCCGAGGAGATTACCGAGAGGTAATCACAAGACGTAGTGATCTTCGAGAGCTTGCTTTTGAAGACCATGAACTTGATAAAAACCCAGACCAACTGCCGTGACGCTACATGGCAGAGAAAGTTGGTTAAGCGAAGAAGAGCGCAGGGTGGATGCCTTGGCACTAAGAGCCGATGAAAGACGTGATAAGCTGCGAAAAGCTTCGGGGAGGAGCAAATATCCATTGATCCGGAGATATCTGAATGGGGAAACCCGGCTGAGCAAACCTCAGTCATCCATACGCCAATTCATAACGTATGGAAGGGAACCCGGTGAACTGAAACATCTAAGTAGCCGGAGGAAAAGAAAGAAAACTCGATTTCCAGAGTAGCGGCGAGCGAAATGGAAAGAGCCTAAACCAGCGTGCGTGCATGCTGGGGTTACGGACTGCACAAGTCATTGTGGAAGGTTAAGGGAACGGTTTTGGGAAAGCCGGCCAGAGAGGGTGAAAGCCCCGTACCTGAAAACCAGACACAGGCGGCAGGATCCAGAGTACCACGAGACACGAGAAACCTTGTGGGAAGTCGGGGGGACCACCCCCCAAGGCTAAATACTACTTAGTGACCGATAGCGCATAGTACTGTGAAGGAAAGGTGAAAAGGACCCCGGGAGGGGAGTGAAAGAGAACCTGAAACCCTGTGTTTACAAGCTGTGGAACATCTATATACGATGGACCGCGTACTTTTTGTAGAACGGTCCGGCGAGTTACGCTGGCTGGCAAGGTTAAGGACCTAAGGTCCGGAGCCGGAGGGAAACCAAGTCTTAATAGGGCGAAATAGTCAGTCAGAGTAGACCCGAAACCGGGTGATCTACCCATGTCCAGGCTGAAGTTGCCGTAAAAGGCAATGGAGGGCCGAACGCACATCCGTTGAAAAGGGTGGCGATGAGGTGTGGGTAGGGGAGAAATTCCAATCGAACCCGGAGATAGCTGGTTCTCCTCGAAATAGCTTTAGGGCTAGCCTCGACAGAGTCTGATGGAGGTAGAGCACTGAATTTCCTAGGGGGCGTCAAAGTCTACCGAAGAATATCAAACTCCGAATGCCATCAAGATGCTTGTCGGGAGTCAGACTGCACGAGATAAGTTGGGTAGTCAAAAGGGAAAGAGCCCAGACCTCCAGCTAAGGTCCCAAAGTGCGTGTTAAGTGGAAAAGGATGTGGGATTTCAAAGACAACCAGGATGTTGGCTCAGAAGCAGCCATACATTCAAAGAGTGCGTAATAGCTCACTGGTCGAGAGGTCCTGCGCCGAAAATGTCCGGGGCTGAAACACGACACCGAAGCTGAGGAATTTAACGTCTGTTGAATTGGTAGAGGAGCATTGCATACGCGAGGAAGCAGTACCGTAAGGAGCTGTGGAGTGTATGGAAGAGAGAATGCCGGAATGAGTAGCGAGATGGAGGTGGGAATCCTCCAGGCCGAATATCCAAGGTTTCCAGAGTAAAGCTGATCTGCTCTGGGTAAGTCGGGACCTAAGGCGAGGCCGAGAGGCGTAGCCGATGGACAACAGGTTGAGATTCCTGTACTGCTGTATATCAGAACTGTGGGGACACAGAGGGAAAGCACAGGCGCGGAACGGAAAGCCGCGTGCAAGCGAGGTACCGGACTGGTAGGAAAAACCGCCAGCCAACGGGAAGACGTGATGCGGACCGAAATTTAGTAGGGAAGTGTGTGAGCCAGCTGTCAAGAAAAGCCGCTATTGTGTATACAGTACCCGTACCGTAAACCGACACAGGTGGATGAGGAGAGAATCCTAAGGCCGGCGGAAGAAGTATTGTCAAGGAACTCGGCAAAATGACCCTGTAACTTCGGGAGAAAGGGTGCCTCGAAAGAGGCCGCAGAGAATTGGCCCAAGCAACTGTTTAGCAAAAACACAGGTCTATGCGAAACCGAAAGGTGAGGTATATGGGCTGACGCCTGCCCGGTGCTGGAAGGTTAAGGGGAGATGTTAGAGCAATCGAAGCATCGAACTTAAGCCCCAGTAAACGGCGGCCGTAACTATAACGGTCCTAAGGTAGCGAAATTCCTTGTCGGGTAAGTTCCGACCCGCACGAAAGGCGTAATGATTTGGGCGCTGTCTCGACAATACATCCGGTGAAATTGAAGTACCAGTGAAGATGCTGGTTACCCGCGCCAGGACGGAAAGACCCCATGGAGCTTTACTCCAGCTTGATACTGGGATTCGGTATTGCATGTACAGGATAGGTGGGAGGCTAAGAAGCATGGACGCCAGTCTATGTGGAGCCGCTGTTGGGATACCACCCTTGCGGTATTGGATTTCTAACCAGCCGCCGTGAAACCGGCGGTGGGACAATGTCAGGCGGGGAGTTTGACTGGGGCGGTCGCCTCCGAAAGGGTATCGGAGGCGCCCAAAGGTTCCCTCAGAATGGTTGGAAACCATTCGAAGAGTGCAAAGGCAGAAGGGAGCTTGACTGTGACACCGACGGGTGGAGCAGGTACGAAAGTAGGGCTTAGTGATCCGGTGGTATTAAGTGGGAATGCCATCGCTCAACGGATAAAAGCTACCCTGGGGATAACAGGCTTATCACTCCCAAGAGTTCACATCGACGGAGTGGTTTGGCACCTCGATGTCGGCTCATCGCATCCTGGGGCTGTAGTAGGTCCCAAGGGTTGGGCTGTTCGCCCATTAAAGCGGTACGCGAGCTGGGTTCAGAACGTCGTGAGACAGTTCGGTCCCTATCCGGCGTGGGCGCAGGATATTTGAGAGGAGCTGTCCTTAGTACGAGAGGACCGGGATGGACTGACCTCTGGTGCACCGGTTGTTCCGCCAGGAGCATAGCCGGGTAGCCAAGTCGGGAAGGGATAAACGCTGAAGGCATCTAAGCGTGAAGCCCCCCTCAAGATGAGATATCCCATGCGAAAGCGATAAGACCCCTTGAAGACGACGAGGTAGATAGGTCAGAGGTGGAAGTGCAGTAATGCATGGAGCTGACTGATACTAATAGGTCGAAGGCTTAACCAAAGCCGAGGCTGTTCTGTAAGCGAAGCGAGCAGAACTTCCTCAAGGCAGTCTGGGTAGAAGAAAATCGGATGGAAAGAAACAAAAACATTTCTGTGTGTGGTTTTGAAGGTACATACCTAAAAGGTAGATACCTTTAGATAATCCTCGATAGCTCAATGGCAGAGCATTCGGCTGTTAACCGAAGGGTTGTTGGTTCGAGCCCAACTCGGGGAGTATGGCGCAGTAGCCAAGTGGTAAGGCAATGGTCTGCAACACCAGTATGCACCGGTTCAAATCCGGTCTGCGCCTCTGAAAAGCTCTTGATATTTCAAGAGCTTTTTCTTATGGCGATGAGGAAAATGCAGACAAAATCGGGAAATAAAGAAGCAGGAAATGATGAGACCTATGAGGTTTCGTCATTTCCTGCTTTTTTCGTTTTATGCTTTTTCGAGGGAGTAACCGGCTCCGCGGATGGTGCGGATCTGTACCTGAGAATTGATTTCTTTTAATTTTTTTCTGAGGAAACTGATGTAGGTCCAGATCACATTGATATCCGCGTTGGAATCCATAACCCAGAAGGTCTCCATGAGATGCTCCGGAGAAAAGATTTTATTTGGATAGCGGAAAAATAATTCCATCAGCTGAAATTCCTTGTTGTTGAGGCGGATCTGGCTTTCGGAGGCAGAGAGCAGGTATTGTGAGCAGTCCAGCGTCGTGTTTTCGAGGGTCAGAAGTTCGGGAATGTAGGGGCTGCTCCGTCGCCCTAAGGCCCGGACACGAGCGAGAAATTCGCTGGGGGCAAAGCTTTTCGGGAGGCAGTCATCGGCGCCGGTATTGAGGGCCTGGATCCGTTCTTCAATGGCGTCCGTGCTGCAAAGATAGAGAAGGGGAGTTGCTATGCGGTTTTGACGAAGTTCCGCCAGGGTGGACAGAGAATGTTTGTCCGGGACCGTGGAAGATACTCCAAAGATAATGAGATGAAAGGGAGAAGAAGGGCCATAGCAAAGGGCATCGCCGGGGACAGTGGCCACATCCACGGTGTAACGGTTCTTTTCCAGCAGATTCTTGAGTTTTCTGCCGATGGAGAAATCATTTTCAATCAGTAAAATTCGCATAACATCACTACTCCTGTGTTTTTTCTAACTATATTTTAAAGGGAAATTGTGTCTAAAAAGCGAAATAAAATGGATATTGGTCATTTTTCAAAAAGTCTTCACAATTTTTTTTAGCTGGATTTGGGGAAGAACCTATAGAATAGAAAGAAAAACTATGGAGAGGAGAAAGAAATGGAGCTGGATGGAAAGTACAGACATGAATTGAAATACAAGATCCATTTTTCAGAATATCTGGCGATTCGCCAGAGGCTGCGGTCGGTGATGCGTCCGGACCCTCATGCGGGAGCGGATGGGACTTATCAGATCCGTAGCATTTATTTTGATAACGTCTATGATAAAGCCCTTCGGGAGAAGGTTGACGGGATCCAGAAACGGGAGAAATTTCGTATTCGTTATTATAATGACCGGTTTTCTCTTATTACGCTGGAAAAGAAGATCAAGCACAACAGCCTCTGTATGAAGAAAGATGCGGAGATCACAGAGGCAGAGTGCCGGGCGCTTCTTTCCGGGGATATGGGCTGGATGCTGGGGCATTCGGAGGAGCTGGTGCGAGAGCTTTACTGCAAAATGAAGAGTCAGCAGCTGCGGCCCAGGGTTCTGGTTTCCTATAAGAGAGAACCTTACGTCTATGCGGCCGGAAATGTGCGTGTGACTTTTGACTCCAATATCCGGACCACGTTGTTTCACCGGGATTTTCTGGAAAATCAGGTGCGGGATATTGAGACGGAGAAGGTGCCGGGAGATATGATTCTGGAAGTGAAATTCGATGAGTTTCTTCCGGAGATCATCGCCTGCCTTCTGCAGACAGAGGGAATCCGTCAGCAAGCTTTTTCCAAGTACGGAGCCTGTCGGAAATTCGGATGAGGATGCGCTGCAGGCGTGAGCGAGAGGTTTGGGGCAAAAAATATGCAGCGGTTTCTGAATAGTTGAGAAAATACATAGTAATCAGGAGGAATCAATCAATGAGCTTTCAAGATATTTTCAAATCCAGTTTTCTGGAGAATGTGACAGAATTTTCACTTCTGGACACCTGCATCGGGCTGGCAGTGGCCCTGCTGGTGGGTCTTTTTATCTTTATGATCTATAAAAAGACGCTGACAGGAGTTCTTTACTCCGATGGCTTTGCGTTGACTCTCGTGGGCCTTTCGCTGGTGACGACGCTGGTGATTATGGCAGTAACGTCAAACGTGGTATTGTCCCTCGGTATGGTCGGCGCTCTTTCTATTGTCCGTTTCCGAACAGCGATCAAAGAGCCGGTGGAGATCGTCTTTCTTTTCTGGTCTCTGGCCGTCGGAATTGTCATCGGCGCAGGAATGATTCCGCTGGCGATCATCGGTTCCGCAATCATCGGTGTGATCCTGCTTCTTTTTGCCAATCGGAAAATCCGGAAACAGCCCTACATTCTGGTGGTGAGCTGCAAGGATGAGGCGGCAGAGCAGAGAATTACGGAGATTCTTGCGAAGGCTGTGGAATATTACACCGTGAAATCCAAGACAGTCAATGCGGCAGGCATCGAATTTACGGCGGAACTTCGGACAAAAGATGCGGAGACAGCTTTTGTAAACCGGATTACGGAGCTTGAGGGCGTGGGAAATGCCACACTCGTAAGTTACAACGGAGAATATATGGGATGATGGAGGAAAGGGTATGATCACACACAGACATACGACGAAGTGGATCGCACTGGTCATGGCTGTGGCTGTTTGTCTGTGTCTGGCGGCGGTGGCCTGCCCAGAACAGATAAAGGCCCTGGCCGGTGAGACCGGCGTCTCCATGGAATATGAGACGGCGCTTTTTAACACGGATGAGGTCATGCAGGTAAATATTCTCATGGATTCGGACGACTGGGATGAGATGCTGGAAAACGCCATGGAGGAGGAATATTATTCCTGTAACGTGGAAGTCAACGGAAAGACTTTTTACAATGTAGGAATCCGGCCGAAAGGAAATACCAGCCTTTCTTCCATTGCCAACGATCCCACGACGGACCGCTACAGCTTCAAGTTGGAATTTGACCATTATGTGGAAGGTCAGACCTGCTATGGCCTCGATAAGCTGATTCTGAACAACAACTATGCGGATGCCACGAGCATGAAGGAAGCCCTGATCTACGATATGTTCCAGTATCTGGGGGCGGACGCTTCACTTTATAATTACGCGGGCGTTTCCGTCAACGGCGAGTACTGGGGCTGTTATCTGGCCCTGGAGGGCGTGGAGGACAGCTTCCTGCTTCGGAATTACGGAGCGGCAAAGGGAGAACTCTACAAGCCGGAAGGGATGGAGATGGGGAACGGAGGTGGCAGTCCTCAGTCCGGAAGCGGCGGTGCGGATCTGAACTATACAGACGATGAACTGGACAGTTACGAGACGATCTGGGACGGTGAGATCACAGAGAGCGGAAAAAAGGACCACGAGAGGGTGGTGAAGGCCCTGAAAAATATTTCGGAGGGAACGGATCTGGAAGACTATATGGATATCGATAACCTTCTGAAATATATGGCAGTACATATTTTCTCCGTCAACGATGACAGCCTTTCCGGAAATATGGCGCACAATTATTATCTCTATGAGTCCGGCGGAAAGCTGAATCTGATCCCCTGGGATTACAATCTGGCTTTTGGTGGCATGGGAATGGGAAATGATGCTTCCTCTGTGATAAACAGTCCCATCGACAATGCTTTTTCAGGGACTACGTTCTTTGATACTCTGATGGAAAATGAGGAGTATCATGAGAAATATCTTTCCTGCCTTCATCAGCTGGTGGATGAGTATATCAATGGCGGTGGGTTTGAGACTTTTTATAACCGGACCAGAAGCCGGATCGACTCTCTCGTGGAGAGTGATTCGACAGCGTTCTATACCTATGAGGAGTATGAGGCAGCGGCTGAGATGCTCTGTACGGTGGTGAAGCTTCGCGGGGAATCCATTGAGGGTCAGCTGAATGGTATGATTCCCACTACGGAGGAGGAGCAGAGGAGTGCAACGACGCTCATTGATGCTTCTGACGTGGACTTAAGCGTTATGGGCACCATGAACAATGGAGGCGGCGCTCCGGGAGGCGATGACGCCAGAGAAGCTTTTGCGGGTACGGGAGACGGGGAAATGCCTGATAACATGCCGCAGGGAGGCCCGCCGGACAGGAAAAAGGGTGAGATGCCGGATATGGGCGAGGGCGGAGCACCGGGCAATATGGTGCAGATGCCTGGTGGTGGAACGCCGGGCAGTACGGACCAGAAGAGTGAAAGCAAATCAGAAGAAAATAAAGAGACGGAAAATGCAGAAGCTGCAGAAACGGAAGTAACTGAAGAAAACAATGTCAGTACGGAAACTGCGCTGATGCAGACGGTAGCGGGTACAGCGGAAAAAGACAGTGCAGATGTGAAAGAAAATACAAAAATGCAGGAAACGAAAGCAGGCACAACAACAGAGGAGACAGAAGCAGAGACAAAAGCTGTGGAGTATCAGATGATTCAAGAATCACTGCCACAAACTGCTTCAGAGCAGACCTTAGAGCAGGATACTGTGCCGGAAAACACTTCGGACCAGACGGCGGATCAGGAAGTGGCAGGCAAGAAGACCACGACGCAGGAGTCTGAATCTGAGTCTACTTCCACTCAGACCACCTCTCAGGACAACGCCAACATGCCCGCTGCCCCGGGAAACTTTGATCAGAACGGGGGTGAGCCCATGGGCGGCAATGGTAACGGAAACGGGAATGACAATTTTGTTCCCGACAACATGCCAGGCGGTATGGGGGAAGAGACCTCGACCGGCATTTCTGCGAATCTCATCTGGTTCGCGATTTCTCTGGGAGTCCTGGTTCTGGCTCTTCTGTTTGCAGGGCTTTTTAAAAGACGGCCCCGCAGACGGTAAACAAAAAACGCAGATTCTCGATAAAAAGAGAAGTCTGCGTTTTTAATTGCAATCTTATTTAGTCCGCATTTTCCGGACGTTCTGCGCGATGGCGATCACCATGAGAACGGCGGTGATGAACTCGGCAACCGGGAAGGCCAGCCAGACGCCGGTCATGCCAAAGAGGGCGGAGAGGAGCAGTGCACAGAGGCTGATGGCCACAAAACCACGGAGCACAGAGGTGATGAAGGCCCAGGCAGCACTTTCCGTGGCGCTTAAGAAACCAGTGCCGATGATGTTAAAGCCGGCGAAGAGAAAGCCGGTGAAATAGAGCTGGACGCCGAAGACCGCATAGGAAGCCATTTCTGCGTTGTTCTCGTTGTTGAAGACGGCGACAATTACATCCGGAATCAGGTTTGTGACAAGGATGATGAGGACAGCCGCGGCGATTCCGGTGATGATGGAAAGGCGGAGAATCTTCTGTACGGATTTGTCGTCATTTTTTCCATAATAATCACTGAGAAGGGGCTGGGACCCCTGGGAGATACCGTTGAAGACCGCTGTGGCCACCAGAGCCACGTTGGCGACGACGCCATAGGCAGCGATGCCGGTATTTCCGGTGAGCCCGAGAATCAGGAAATTGAAGACCATAGTGGTCACACCGGAGGAAATCTCACCCATAAAAGCCGCTACACCCAGCTGGCAGGCCCGGCCGAGACGTCGAAGCGAAGGAAGCTGCAGACGGAAACGGACGGAGTTATTTTTGGAAAAAAAATGGATACAGCAGATACCGATTCCCACGATGGGAGAGAAGGCAGTGGCCAGAGCCGCGCCGGGCATTCCCATTTTCAGTGGGAACATCAGAACATAGTCCATGACGATATTGAAGATACTGCTGGAAAAAGTGGCTGTCATGGCAAGGGACGGATTTCCGTCGTTCCGGACGAAGGCATTGCAGATGTAGTTCATCATGAAAAAGGGTCCGAAAAGCATAAAAATTCTTGTATACGGTATACCAATGGCCACAATGTCCTCCGTGCCTCCCAGAAGCCTTACGATGGGGCCCGGGAAAAAGAGGCCGGCGAGAGAAAAGATCAGGCCGAAGATCACGGCAAAAATGATGGCGTTGGAAAAATAGTAATCCGCTTCCTGATCTCCTCTGGCGCGATAAATTTTAAAACGGGTGGCGGAACCTACGCCGATCATCGATCCGATAGCGAAGATCAGGCTGTAGAGAGGCAGAATCAGGTTCAGGGCGGTGATACCGTCCGCACCCTGGGCCAGGGAGATGAAAAAAGTATCTGCCAGCACATAGGCAGATAATCCGAGCATTCCCAGGATATTCTGGGAGACATATCTGGCAAAAAGGCCCCCGGCAGAATCCTTTTTGGCCGATGCGGTTGAAGTCATAGATATTCTCCTTCTGATAAAAATACTGTAAAAAGCAGCACGCCCAGTGTATCATGAAGCAAATAGGATTGCAAGGCATAACAAAGAGAAACAGGCAGCCGCTTCCGGAAAAGAAAGCAGCTGCCTGCAAAAGGGGCTCGAATTACAGTTCCGCTTCAATCTCGCCGTCGGTGACGGTGAAGATGATCGGATCGGAGTAGACGGATTCATTTTTCAGGTCCACCATTTCGAAAAGCATGAGGAACTGGCCGTCGCCCATCTCGGTCTCCTCAAAGGTTGTATTCTCAGTGACGGTGAAGGTGTCGATTTCCACCGGGGTAAAATCGTCATCCCCGGAGATCGTGGAGGCGTAATGGATCGTGGTGAGCTCATCGCCGGGCTGAAGCTGAATCAGATTCCGGTCGGACATGCCGTTGTCATCGATGCCTTTTCTGGCGCCGAGGATGGTAAATTCCTCCGCACTATAATCGTAAACGACCCGGAGATGGTAGTCCTCGCCGTTGAGCTTCACGGGAACGCTGTAGAGATTGTAATCGTCGCCCTCATAGACGATCTCCATGTAGCAGAGATTGCCGTCAATGGAGCCCCAGACGCCGCGGAAATTGTCAGTGAAGACGCCGTTTTCCCAGTCCATGTCAATATCGTTGTCACGGCCGAGATAGAGAAGAATATCGTCCTCCACATCCATGTAGGCCAGCTGGAAATAGACGCCCTTTAAGAGGTTGGCCGTGTCTGCATCCAGTTCCATGACTGCATAGCCCTCGTCATTTAAGGTGAGGGGGTAATCGCCGGAGCCATCTTCGGCCAAGGAGGGGATTTCCGGGAGTTCCCCGTAGCCCATCTCGCTTACATAGGCGATGCCATCCTCATCGAGGCTGCCGCTGAGCTCGTAGCTGTAGAGATAGCGGAAAGCGTCGCTGGCGCCGACGGAAGCGTACTGAATGAAATCGTCGGTATTTCCACTGTAGGAATAGTAGCAGGAAAGGCCGGAGGATTTTTCCCGGTAAGGGCCATTGACCTTGTATACAACGCAGTCCTCCAGGGCGGAGAGCACGTCCGTGCCCGTATCGGTGAAAAGTGCGGCGCTGTTGTTTACCAGGTCGCCTAAGTCCACCATATTGGTGTAGCCCTGATCCTCCGTATTTCCGCCGTAATTTTCCGACTGGAGGGCGCTTCTGCCAAACTCGGAGAAAAAGATCGGATCGGCGCAGGCGTAGGAGAGGGCTTCCCTTCCGAGATTGTCGTAAGCCACCAGAAGGGGGCTGATCCGGGAAAGGTCGATGACCGAGAGCGTGATCTCATCGTCTGTTCCGTAGATCTCACAGCCCTCCTGGAAAGAATCGCAGATAGCGGTACCAAGTGTTGCACCGTCCATGGAAGGATCTTCGGCAAGAGCGCCCAGCCAGCCGGTATAGTACCAGCCGTTTCCAGGCTCGGTCTCTTCGCTGGCAACCATGTAGGAAGCCACGTCGGAGAGCATGGAGGCTGTGTCAACGGTGGCCATGAGGCAGGCGTCAAAGCCCACGAGGTCGAGGGGAGGATTTTCCTCTGAGAGCTCGTAGACGGAGGCAAAAGCGTTGTAGATCTCATCCAGGGTCAGAGAGTCGTAATCGTAGATCTCATCGAAGGAGACGCCGGAAGCGCTGCCGGAACCGTGATCCCAGAAGATCACAGCTGTGTGATCCGCGGGATAATTGGTGGAGCAGAAGTCAAGAAAATCGGCCAGGGTGGAAGCCTCCCCCATGCTGGCGGAAGGGACGGAATCCACAAAACTCAGCTCCTCGTCCTGGTAGACATAGCGCTCCAGGCAAGAGGGATCGACGGTTTCATTCTGCCATTCCGTGGCGCCACCGGTCTCAACGACAACGGTGACATTTTCCGGGAGAGAGACCTCCAGCATCTCGGAGAGATCCTCTGTGGCACAGCCGTACTGGCTTTCCAGGTCGCTGCCGCAGAGATACCAGTAGACGGCCCAGGTTTCCTCCGTCTCATCATTGGCGGAGACGGGAAGAGAGCCCAGAAGGGAGAGGGCGGAGACGTAAATCAGAAATTTTTTCATAGGTACCTTCTTTCTGCCGAATGGGCTTTTTTTAATCATATCATCCTGATGGGGGAGAAGCAAGAAAGGAGGGACAAAAAGACGGTTTCCGGGCCGAGGAAAGGTCGGAGTGCCCGCTTGCAAATGAGAAAAAAACTGCTATACTGGTAAGTACAGACAAAGTCTGAACATATCAATGGAGGTAGAAAAATGGAGTACAGCAAATTTGAAAAACTGGGAATTTCTACGTCACTTTTAGGTTTTGGATGCATGCGTTTTCCACAGACGCCGGATGGAAAGATCGATGAGCCGGAAGCAGAGAAAATGCTGGATACAGCCATCAAGGCCGGCGTTACCTATATCGATACGGCTTACCCGTATCACAATGGAGACAGCGAGCCTTTTGTGGGTAAGGTACTGAAAAAATATGACCGGGATTTCTTCTATCTGGCCACAAAACTTCCGATCTGGAAGCTGGAGAAAAAAGAGGATGTAAAGAGAATTTTTGACGAGCAGCTGGAGCGCCTGGCTGTGGATCATGTGGATTTTTATCTTCTGCATGGCCTGGACAAGGAAGCCTGGGAAAAGGTAAAAGAGTTGGATGTGCTTCCTTTCGTGGAGTCCATGCGTGAGGCCGGAAAGATCCGTTATATCGGCTTTTCCTTCCACGATGATTATGAAGTCTTTGAGGAGATTCTGACAAGCCGTCCCTGGGATTTCTGCCAGATCCAGTACAACTACATAGACCGTGACATTCAGGCAGGCGATAAGGGCTATGCGCTGGCTGAGAAGCTGGGAGTTCCCCTGGTAATCATGGAGCCGGTCAAAGGTGGTTCTCTGGCCGCTCTTCCCGAGGAAGTAGAAGCTCCCTTCAAGGAGGCAAGACCGGAGGCCAGCACTTCTTCCTGGGCCTTTCGCTGGGTGGCGTCCCATCCGGACGTCCATGTGGTATTAAGCGGTATGTCCACGATGGAGCAGGTGGAGGACAACCTGAAAACTTTCGGCAATTTTGAGCCTCTGACTGAGAAGGAAGAGAAAATTGTGGAGGGAGTTGCCGCTGCCATCAAGGCCAGAACGAAGAATGGCTGTACGGGATGCGCTTACTGTATGCCCTGCCCGCATGGCGTTAATATTCCGAAGAACTTCCGGATCTGGAACGACCTTGCCATGTACGGAAATGAGGAGATCACCAGACAGAATTATTTCAAGTATCTGCCGGAAGCAGAGCGGGCCGATAAGTGCAAAGCCTGTGGAAAATGCGAAAAAGTCTGTCCCCAGAGCCTGTCCATCCGTGAAAATCTGAAACAGGTGCAGAAAGAGATGGAAGCGCTGAAAAATAAATAAGCTTAAAATGTAAGGGCGGTTCATAGATACATGAGCCGCTTTTGTCAATTTGATGGAAAAATTAAAAAATACTGGACATCTTTCACAAATAGGCTATAATAAATGCAAAAAGTACCAGTCGAAAAAAGGCGAAAGAGGGTGTTTTGTATGAGAGAAATTTTTGATCTTTATTCATACCTAAAAATTTCCGGGGCCCAGGCAGCCGGAAGGCGTCTGAAGGCAAGGGAAGCCGGGATTCATGTTCCGGTATTTCTGCAGGCAGATATTTCGGTCCATTGCAATCTGTCCTGTCCAGGTTGTGAGAACGGTTATATTCATACGAAACATCAGGAAGAGCTCATGACGGTAAACGAGTGGGATGTTCTGTTCCGGGAGGCGGAAAAGCTGGGTATCCGTTTTTTCTTTCTCACCGGTGGAGAGCCGCTGATGGAGAGGGAGATCCTGGAGCGGGCGGCCCGGTATCAGAACAGCTGGTTTCTGGTTTTCACGAAGGGAACGCTTCTGAATGAAGAATATGATCAGTTTTTCAGCGATCACCGGAATCTGGTTCCCATGCTCTGTCTTGATGCCTGCTCGGATATCAACCTGGAGAAAATGGGAAAGAGTTCCTATCTTTATGAGAGCCTTATGTATTCCATGGATGCTCTGAGCCGTCGGGATATTGTATATGGAACCAGCGTTACCCTGACAGGAGAGAACAGAAACCGCGTTCTCACCAGAGGCTTCCTGGATGGACTGAACCGGAGAAAATGCAACGGCGTCCTCTATCTCGTCCGGGATGAGGCAGACGGCCACGGCGCGGGTCATGGCGTGGGAAATCCGGCCTGGGACGGAAGCCTTCGCCTGACGGAAGAGGAAAAAGAAGAGGTGAAGGAGAACTTAAAGGAGCTCTGGAAGGACTATCACGATATGGTATTGTATACACTATCCAGAAGCGGACATTTCTTGGGGCAGCCCTTTGAAAAGGCGGAGGTTTACCGGGTTTCCGCAGAAGGGAATGTATACAATTCTCCCGCAGGCCTGGAAAAACTGGGAAATCTCAGGGAAAAAGATCTCCGGAGCATTTTGCAGAGGTAGTAAGTTTACATTTTGATTACAAAATCTTGTATACTTTTGTGAGCCACAACTGCTATAATTTTGTTAGGCTTTACGGCAGCAGTTCGCGTCAGAGCTGTTGCTTTTTCATGTAACAGGAAATTCTGCTGGATTACCGGTTACACAAATATATGAGGGGCAGGATAAAGAATGGAACAGTTAAAGGAATATCTGGAGAAATTGGAAAGCGCCGATATGACGGCGGCTTTTTGTATAGATGGAGAAGAAGAGGCGGAGGTCAGGGGGGTGACCTTTGATTCCAAGGAGGTGGTTTCCGGCGGGATCTTTGTATGCAAAGGGAAAAACTTCCGGGTGGAGTATTTAAAGGAGGCCCTGGAGCGGGGCTGTATCTGTTATGTGAGCGAGAAGCGGTACGAGCTTTCGGAAGAGACCGCCTGGATTCAGGTGAAAGATATCCGGAAGGCCATGCCGGTGCTGGCGGCCATTTTCTACCGGACGGAGCCGCTGCCGCTTCATCTCACCGGCGTCACGGGAACCAAGGGAAAGACGACCACTTCCTATTATATTAAGGCGATCCTGGATGTCTGGGAGAAGAAGCAGCAGGGGAAGGAGACAGGCATCCTTTCCTCCGTGGATATCTACGACGGAAAAGAACTGGTACCGGCGAAGATGACTACGCCGGAGGCTATGGAAATCCACCGCCATATCCGGAACTGTGCGGACGAGAACATCCGTTATCTGACGATGGAGGTCTCCAGCCAGGCGCTGAAATATAAGAGAGTACGGGGGCTGAAATTTGATGTGGGGATCTTCCTCAACATCTCCGAGGATCACATCAGCCCCTGCGAGCATGAAAATTTCGAGGATTATTTTACCTCGAAGCTTTCTCTTTTCAAGCAGACGAAGGTGGCCTGCGTGAATCTGGACAGCGCAGAGAAAGAGAGAATCCTTTCTGCCTCTCAGATTGCGGAGAAGGTGCTGACTTTCGGAACCACGGGAGCGCCGGATATCTGGGGACACGATATCGAGATGCACGGGGGAAGGATTTCCTTCTGGGTGCGCTGCGACCGGTTCCATGAGAAGTTCAATCTCCGGATGCACGGCCTTTTCAATGTGGAAAATGCGCTGGCGGCCATCACGGCGGCTTATGCCTACGGGGTGGATGTGGACTCCATGAAGGAGGCTCTGGCCAATGTGCAGGTGAAGGGACGGATGGAAGAGTTCGAGAGCCGCGACCGGAAACTGGTGGCCATCGTGGATTACGCTCATAACCGGCTGAGCTTCGAGAAGCTCTATGATTCTGTATACAAGGAATATCCGGGCTATGAGATCTACACGGTCTTCGGCTGTCCAGGAGACAAAGCATTGAACCGGCGGCGGGATCTGGGACTGATTTCCGGGCTTTTTTCCAACCGGGTTTATCTCACGACGGATGATCCGGGGACGGAATCTGTGACCAGGATTTCCGAGGAGACCGGTCATTATGTGGAGATGGTGGGCTGTCCCTGCGAGTGCATTGAGGACCGGGCGCTGGCGATTCACCGGGCAATTCAGGACGCGGGGGAGAAGACCGTCGTGCTGGTTCTGGGAAAAGGAAGCGAGGGGCGGCAGCGTTTCGGAAACCTCACTTACGACTGTCCCACGGATTCTGAGATGGTGCGAAAGAGCATGAATAATTACGACCGCCAGACGATTCGGAAGAAGATTTCCAGGAGAGCGTAAAGGTATTTTTTCCGGCTGCAGGAGCAAGAAACTCCGGCAGCCGGATTTTTGTTGTGGCGATGAGGAGAGGGTTGTCCGTCATGGAAATACAAATATCTTCCTTGTGAAAAAATAAGCGGCATGGTAGAATAAGACGAACCAGAATTGCGTGAGCTGCCTGTCAGCAGAGCAATTCGCAGGTGTCGAAACGAAAAAAGAGAAAACGGAGATTCTATATATGGAAAAGATTGTGCTTGCTTCTTCTTCTCCGAGAAGACGGGAGCTTATGGCCCGGGCTGGGTTTAGATTTGAAGTGATTGTAAGTGAAGCAGATGAAAACATCGAGGTGGAGGCCCCGGACCGAATGGTGGAGGAGCTCTCCAAAAGAAAGGCGGGAGCCGTGGCGGAACTGGTGAAAACGCAGGGCTTTGCCGAGGATTCCGTTCTGATCGTCGGGGCCGACACCATGGTATCCATCGATGGGAAAAAGCTGGGAAAACCCGCCGGGGAAGCAGGTGCAGAAGCCATGCTGAAAGAGCTTTCCAGCAGAACCCATCAGGTGTATACCGGCGTGACCCTGATTCGCATCAAAAAGGAGAGCGGGCATTTTTCCCAGGAGAGCAGGACGTTTTCCGAGGGGACGGACGTCTCCTTTTATCCGATGACGGAGCGGGAGATCTGTGACTACATCGCCACCGGGGAGCCCATGGATAAGGCAGGGGCTTACGGAATCCAGGGAAAAGCGGCGATTTTTGTCAAAGGAATCCGGGGGGACTACAACAATGTGGTGGGACTTCCCATCGCAAGGCTCTATCAGGAGCTGAAAAGCTGGAAAGAGAAAAAATAGAAAAGAGGGATATTTTGAAAAACAGAATTTTGGTCATAGAGGATGATACTGCCATTTCTGAGCTGATCTCCATGAATCTTACAGTGGCGGGGTACGATACGGAGGCGCTTTTCGACGGGAACGAGGTGGAAGAGCTCTTAAAAACGGACAGGAATTTCGACCTGGCCCTTCTGGACGTGATGCTTCCGGGAAAAGACGGCTTCGAGCTCATGGACCTTATGAAGGAGGCGAAGATTCCGGTGATCTATCTCACGGCGAAAAGCGACGTGGGCTCGAAGATCCGGGGACTTCGTTCCGGAGCGGAGGATTACATTGTCAAGCCTTTCGAGGTGCTGGAGCTTCTGGTCCGCGTCGAAAAAGTGCTGGAGCGGACCGGACGGCAGATCAGCCGGATCACTGTGGGCGATATCGAGATCAATTTAAATGAGCATCAGGTCACAAAAAACGGCCAGGAAGTCAGCTTAAAACCCCTGGAGTACGATCTTCTGGTGCTGCTGGCGAAGAATAAAAACATGGCTTTTACCCGGGAACAGCTCTTAAATCAGGTCTGGGGAAGCGATTATCTCGGGGAGACCAGGACCGTGGACGTCCACATCGGCCAGCTTCGGAAAAAACTGGAACTTTTTGATGTGATCAAGACGATTCCCAAGATCGGATACCGTCTGGAGGATTAAGGATGAAGTTATGGAAGAAAATTTCCCTTCTGACGGCAGTGGTGCTTTTCATTGCCATGGGGATTTTCGGAGGCGGCATGCTGTACGAGACCTGGAAGTACAACCTGAACCAGACCGTCAGCAGCTACCAGCAGCAGATGAAGGTCAATTCTTATGTCATCGCCCAGGAGATCAACAACAATCCGCTCTCCCGTTTCAGCGAGGTGACGAGGAAATCCTTTCTGAATTATACCGTGCAGAAATACGGCGGGACGGATTACATTCTGCTGAAAAACGGCCAGGAGGTCGTGAATCTCACGGGCTACACGCTGGTGAGTGGGGAGGATGCGCGGTTTAATGATCAGGATCCGGCCTATGTCCTGCAGAAAACGGACAACCGCCATCTTCTGGTCATGGGGCAGACGCTGAAGACGGAGAAAAAGGAAAATCTCAAATTTCAGCTCATTCTTGTGAAGGATATTTCCGGTATTTATGAGGAAATGAGAAAGCAGATGTGGCTTTTCATCATGATCTATCTGGTGGTGATCTTTTTTGCTGTGGATATTGTATTCTGGCTCGTGCGGATGGTCTTAAAACCGCTGACGGAGCTTGAGAACACCGCGGGGGCCATCAGCCGGGGTGACTGGGAGCGGCGCTGTCGGGTTCGTCGAAATGACGAGATCGGCAAGGTGAGCGTGGCTTTCAACCGGATGGCGGACAAGATGGAGGAACAGATGGAGGAGCTGGAGACCGTTTCCGAGCGGCGGCGTCAGCTGCTGGGAAGTCTGACCCATGAGCTCAAGACGCCCATGACTTCGATTATCGGCTATTCCGACACGCTTCTCCATGTGAAAATTTCCGAAGAGCAGCAGAAAAAAGCCCTGGAGCACATCAATTCCGAATGCCGTCGTCTGGAGCGTCTTTCCGGAAAAATGATGACCCTCATCGGTCTTTATGACGAGGACCGGATTCACAAGGAACCTTACCCGGTGGACAGACTGGTCCGGGAGGTGGCCGATCTGGAGCGCTACCATATGCAGGACAGTCAGATGGAGCTTCTGGCTTTCTCCGAGAGCTGGGAGTGTGAGATGGATGTGGACCTGATGGAAAGCCTTCTGGTGAACCTTCTGGACAACGCCATCAAGGCCTCGAAGCCGGGCTCTGTCATTGAGCTTCACGGGGAAAAGGGCTGCATCTGGGTTCGGGATTTCGGAAAAGGAATTCCGAAGGAAGAGATACCGCGGATTACGGAGGCCTTTTATATGGTAGATAAATCCCGGAGCCGGAAGGCCGGAGGCATTGGCATGGGTCTGGCGCTCTGCCAGAAAATCGCCGAGATTCACAGGGCGAACCTTGTGATCGAGAGCGTTGTGGGTCAGGGAACGAAAATCAGCGTGGTATTTCAGGAGGAGACGGACGAATGAGAAAAGGGAGAATTTTGCTGACAGGTTTTCTTCTGGGGAGTCTTTTGCTGAATGGCTGCAGCCGGAATTCCAGCCTTCAGGTGGTGGTTCCGAAAAAAGAGCAGGAGAGTGTGCTTTTAAATCAGGGAGATGAGAGCAGCGTGCAGGAGCAGGTTCAGGCTCCCGTGCGTTACCTCTGCGATAAAGATATCAGTAATTTCCACCTGTTGGCCAACGCGCGGGTCATTGTGCCGGAGGTGGAAGGAATCCGGCTTAAAAAGATCAGAAGCCGGAATTTTTCCAGTGAGGAGATGGAACACATGGAAAAAGCCCTCATGAAGGGCGGCGCTTTCTATGAGATCAGGCAGGGGGTCGACTATGATACGGAAATAAAAGAGACGGAGATCGAGGGGGAGTACGGTTATAATGCTTCCAGCCAGGCAAGTCTTCAGAAGAAGGAAGTCGGGTTTACCATGGGGACCGGCGAGGCGGCTGCGGAGGTTCAGGAGGTTCCTGTTGGTGAGAATGTGGAAACTTTTACAGAAGGGAGGACCTACGAGGAGCTCTATTCCGGCCAGACAGAGATGGTAAAACCCAAGGCTCCGGACAGCTACGCGGATGCCTGGAAGCTTCTCTGTGATTTCCTGGATGGAAAGAAAACCTTCTATTTTAATACGGAGGATGATTTTACTACAATGCAGGAGCTCTTGGGAGAGACGGCCGAGAAGGAAAGCGACTGGAGAGAGCAACTTATGACCCAGAATCTCGTCACGCTCTGTGAGGAGCTTTCCTGGAGCACAGTGGATGGAACCAACTGGGAGAGAAAGGAGCTGAAAGACCTTGCAGGCAGAAGTGAATTTCTGGGGTTTGCCATGATGGATAACGGCTTTTTTGCCTGCACAATGCAGCACTATATGGATGAACTGAATCCGGTGCAGTTTACGATGTACCTCCCTTATGCGGATGTTTTTTCCAGTCAGGATGCGGAAAAGCTGAACGAAGCCCAGAATGGGGTAAACCGGATCCATGAGGAAAATCTGGCAGAGGTGGATCTCCAGAAGCAGGGAAGCGAGCTGATGAGAACGCTTGGACTGGAGGAGACAGAGCTCTGGGAGGTCAAAGACGGGATGCTTTTCTGGTGGAGCAAGCTGGATGCCATGGTTCAGCAGACGGATGAGGAGCCGGTGAGGCGCTTTTCCTATTGCAGAAGTGTGGATGGCGTGCCGGTGATCCGTACTTCCACAGCAACCTATTGTGACATTCAGGACGACGGTCTCATGAACTGGCCCCAGGAAGATATTAACGTGGTCTATGGAAAAAACGGCCTTGTCTCTTTCAACTGGATGGCGCCGGTCGAGATCGAGGACTGGCAGGATGATTATGCGTTCCTTCTGCCTTTTTCAGAAATTTCTCAGATTTTTGAGGAAATGCTGGAGGGTAGTCTGACGATAGATGCTGGAGTCCTTACGGGAGATCTGAATATATCTGAGGTGCGCCTGGGGTATGTGAGGGTCATCAGCAAGGATCTTCTGCAGGAAGACAGCAACGTTACCACAGAGAACGGAGTGGAGGTCTATACAGGTGTTCTGGTGCCTGCCTGGAGCTTTATCGGGACAGCCACGGGCTCTGTGGCGGAGGCCTACGGCGTGGAAGAAGGGACCAGAATCAGCTACATGACTATCAATGCCACTGATGGAAGTATCATCGGGAACTAAAGAAGGAGGAGCCTTTATGAAAAATGTTGTTCTCATCGGAATGCCGGGATCCGGCAAAAGTACCGTTGGCGTAGTCCTGGCGAAGGTGCTCGGCTACCGTTTTATCGATTCAGATCTGGTGATCCAGGAAGCGGAAGGAAAACTTTTACATGAGATTATCTCAGAAAGAGGAATCGAAGGCTTTCTGGAGGTAGAAAATAAGATCAACAGCGAACTGAATCCGGAGCGGAGCGTCATTGCCACAGGAGGCAGCGTCATCTATGGAAAAGAGGCCATGGAACATTTAAGTGAGATTGGTACCGTGGTCTATCTGAAGCTTCCCTATGACGTTCTGGTCCGTCGCCTGGGAAATTTAAAAGACAGGGGAGTGGTGCTGAAAGAAGGACAGACCCTGAAAGGGCTTTACGAAGAGCGTACCCCGCTTTATGAAAAATATGCACAGCTGACCGTGGATGAGGAAACTCTGGGCATCCGGGAGACGGTGGAGCTGGTGGCAGAGGCCCTGAAAAAGGAGTGAGCCGGATACTTATCAGATAGGTCGAAAAATAAACACGCAGGGAAATGTATCCATGGAATCACCTGATTATGTCCTGAATATTGGATAATATGCATAAAAATGGCTTAAAAATTTAAGAAAATATTATGATTTCAAGCTAAAATTACCGAAATCTTAATTTTTGTTTACAAACAGGGCGAAAAAGACTATAATAATCATTAGTTTCGATGCGTAAGCGAGGACAATGGTGCCACCGAAGATGAGAAGAGAAGCCCTGAACCTACGGGAGAGGTTTTCTTTGCATGCGGTGGCTTTTATCGGTAAAGGGCAGGATTGTGAAGCTGCCTGAGTCTGAATAAAAAAGAATATTTGAGGTGTCTTTATGGATCAATATATAATTAAAGGTGGAAATCCGTTAGTTGGCGAGGTAGAGATCGGCGGAGCGAAAAACGCGGCGCTCGGCATCCTGGCAGCAGCGATCATGACGGATGAGACCGTGGTGATCGATAACCTGCCTGATGTTCAGGATATCAATGTACTTCTGGAGGCCATTGCCGGAATCGGCGCGAAGGTGGACAGACTGGACCGTCATAAAGCTGCAATCAATGGATCTATGATCGGTGACTGCAGTGTCGATTATGAATATATCAAAAAGATCAGAGCGTCTTATTATCTTCTGGGAGCCCTGCTGGGTAAATATAAGAGAGCGGAAGTTCCCCTTCCCGGCGGCTGCAATATCGGAAGCCGTCCCATAGACCTTCATCTGAAGGGTTTTAAATCTCTGGGAGCAGAGGTGGAGATCTGTCATGGATCTATCATTGCCAAGGCAGAGCGTTTAAGAGGAAGTCATATTTTCCTGGATACCGTTTCTGTAGGTGCGACCATCAATATTATGATGGCAGCTTCCATGGCAGAGGGCTATACGATCATCGAGAACTCCGCTCGTGAGCCTCACGTTGTTGATGTGGCAAACTTCCTGAACAGCATGGGAGCCAACATCAAGGGTGCAGGAACCGATGTGATCCGTATCCGCGGAGTGGAGAAGCTTCATCGCACGGAGTACTCTATCATTCCGGACCAGATCGAGGCAGGAACCTTTATGTTTGCCGCAGCAGCCACCAAGGGCGATATCATGGTGAAAAACGTGATTCCGAAACATCTGGAGGCTACCACAGCGAAGCTTGAGGAGATCGGCTGCGAGGTGGAAGAGTTTGATGATGCGGTGCGTGTGGTCGCGTCCAAGCGTCTCCGGAACACCCATGTAAAGACCCAGCCGTATCCGGGCTATCCGACGGACATGCAGCCCCAGATCGGTGTAACCCTGGCTCTGGCTTCGGGAACCAGCATTGTGACAGAGAGTATTTTTGAGAACCGTTTCAAATACATCGATGAGCTCACCCGCATGGGAGCCAATGTGAAGGTGGAAGGAAACAGTGCGATTATCACCGGCGTGGAAAAATTCACAGGAGCAAGAGTCAGCGCTCCGGATCTGAGAGCAGGAGCTGCTCTTGTGATTGCAGGACTGGCTGCGGAGGGTATTACCGTGGTCGATGATATCGTGTATATCCAGAGAGGATATGAGTGCTTCGAGGAGAAGCTGAGAAGCCTTGGAGCGGAGATTGAGAGAGTGTCTTCGGAGAAGGAGATACAGAAGTTTAAACTTAGAGTTGGATGATATGAAAAAAGAGAGCGTGAGGCTCTCTTTTTTTTATATGGGGGCTTTTGAAAGCCACCAGGGAATAAGCAGGGGGAAAACCATCGGAGTCTTGCAGTCCTGGTTTTCCCCCTGCACCCCCTTTCCAGGGCACGCTAGAAAATAAGGGGCTTACGTCATACTGCTATTGCGTGAAATGACGGGTGGTTGTGGATATAAAAACCTAGTGTGCTGTCTCATTGACTTTCAGTTAAATAACGCAGAATGTTTTTTCATCGACAAGGCGACTGAACGAGGCGATGCGGTGGCATCGTTGAGCGAAGTCAACGCAGTTCGATGGGAAAACAGGCAAGTTATTTAGCGAAATGTCAATGATACAGTACACTAGTATAGCGTTTTTGAAATAACTAGACCATTGACTTGTCTACAAATCCGATTGCACAGTTGAATCTGCATCCTGCGTGAATGCTCCAGTTATTTTCGAAACGTTATACTAGAAAATAAGGGGCTTACGTCAAGCTGGTACATAGCGATCATATGGTGTTTAACGCTTCATATGATGTTGGGGTCAAAAGGTCTTTTGCCCCCAACTGATGCCTACGAATTGCTCTGCTGCAAAGCAGCTCCCGCAATTCTATAAACATTCGAAATCCGCTGATTTACTGCGTAAATCGCTGCTTTCTCATGTTTGGCGGGTCCCAAGTTCAAAAGCCTTATCATGCAAGCATGAACGGCTTTTTGACCTTTTGACCCTGGCATCTTCATATTGAAATCCAACAATTTAAGCTTTCAATATGAATAACAAAACATCTTATTATCACTGCGTAGCAGTCTGACGTAAGCCTCTTATTTTTTGATCTTCTTATCCAGTAACACCTGTCATTTCACGCATTCCCAGTCTGACGTAAGCCCCCTATTTTCTAAGCGGGCCCAGTGGGGAGTGCAGAGGGGCGGCGGGCTCGCGACTCCGAGCTGCCCCTTTGCGCTATCATTTCTTCAGCTTTCTCAAAGCTGTCCTCTTTTGTCAAAAGGTTTCTTAGGCGTTACTTAAAGCGTATCCGGTTTCTCGACAGAGTAGTCACTCCAGCTTGCCTCACTGGTTGCCCCAGTAAGATCCACAGAATCACTGTAGCTTCCCGTCGTGATCGTATACTGGCTATCACCCTCTACATAGGTAGTACCATCAGTAGCCACGATAGAAACCGTCTTTCCATCCGCATCTACGATACTTCCCTCAGATTCAATCGAAGAAACCGTGCTGTCTCCGGTTACAGTCCAGGTGCAGCCTTCTGCAAGATAAACGTTGCAATATCCATCTCTGCCATTACCAGCGTAGGTTTCATCATCTACAATAGCTCCGGTAAGTGTACTGTTGTCGGTGATGTAGAAGTCAAGGTCACTGATGGAATCCCAGACGACATCGCCCTGCATCTCCTGGTTGATGGCGGTGAAGAGGCAGTCAGAACCATTGTTTCCGGTCTGACCCCAGCCACGCTGGTTATTGTTGCCGGTGCAGCGGAGAAAGAATTCGCTGTCCGGAGCGTAGGTGATATCCACGCTGTCCAGGGTCAGTGTACACTCGGTGTTGGTGGTGTAGAGCAGACCGCCGTTTCCGGTGGAAAGTTTGCCGCCGGTCATCTGGAAGGTGCTGTTGCCGACTTCAGAGTCACCGGACATGCTCTGGTATACGATGACACACCAGGTGCAGTCATTCTGATCGTCGTCGGACATATTTCCGGACAGGTCGCAGTCGAAGAGGTGAAGGGAGTTCAGACCCTCGATGCAGACGGCCTCGGAGCCGTTGGCTGTCAGAGTGGCATTATTGATGGCAATATTAGCGGTGCAGTAAACTGCCGGAGAACCAACTCCGTTGGAGGTATAGGTTCCACCGTCTACTACCATGGTGCCGCCGCCGCGGTCGCTGCGGATGGCAGCTGCAGATTCACCGTTGGTTTCCACGTTCAGATCCCAGGCATAGAGAGTGCCGCCGCCAGCAGCGTGGATTCCGCCGGAGGTATCCTGGTGGGTAGTGATTGTACTGTCAGCTGCATAAATGGTGCTGTCGCCGTAAGCGAAGAGGCCGGCTCCGCCTTTGGCATCAGTGGTGATTGTGCTGTTGCTTACGGAAGCGGTTCCGTCTGTGGCGAGAACGGCTGCACCCACGCCGTAAAAGCTGGAGTTGTCGCCGCCGGTGCTGTCCTCGGAATTGCGGGTGATGGTGGCGTTTTTGATGCTGACGTTGGCTCCACTGTCCACGAGAACGGCGTTTTCGTCGGTGCCTGTGGATTCGATGGAATCTCCGTCAAGAGAAGTATCTTCGGAGTAAGTGTTGACTGCGGTGTAGCTGTCTACGCCCTGGGACTGGCCGCCGGGAGCACCCATGACGCCGCCCATGTTACCGCCGCCCATGGACTGAACGGTAATGGAAGCAGCGGTTCCGTCGTCATTTAATACAACAGAGACGATGTCGCCTTCTTTCAGGTCAGAGAGGGAGAGGGTCTCGGAGCTGTCAGCGCTGCCATTCGGGGCCTGACCGTCCGGAGCACCGTTGCCATCGGGAGCCTGACCGTCCGGAGCACCGTTGCCATCGGGAGCCTGCCCCTGCCCGTTGCTGCCAGGATCCTGCATGGTCTGTCTGGTGATGACAGTGTCGGAGGTTACGGTGATGGTCTGCTCCTCACCCGTCAGATCTAGCATGGAGGGCTGACCCTGTCCATTTTCATCGGGAGCACCGTTGCTGGCCGGAGCTTCTGGAGCTTTCCCGTTGCCGCTATCAGCGGAAACCGTATCATTCTCAGAAAAACCTTCCTCGGAGCTTCCTTCTGGTTTTTCGGGAGGGGTCTGCTGGTCAGAGGAATCACCGTTGGAATCGTCGGGTTTTTCCGGCGGCGTCTGCTGGTCGCCATTACCGTCCGGGGCCTGTCCCTGGCCGTCGCCACCGGGAGCCTGCATTTCTTTCTGAGTTCCGATGGCGATGGTGATGGAGTCGTCATTTACGGCTGTCACCTGTCCTAAAACGGTATTTTCTTCTGCTTCAGAATCAGAAGTGGTCTCAGTTTCCAAGCTGTTCTCTGCATTTGTGGTGGCTTCGGTTGTATTCTCTGCCGCATATACCGGGCAGGAAGAGATGGTCAGTGCCAGTCCTAATACGATTGCAGCATATTTATTTTTCATAAAAATTCACCATACCTTTCGTGAGAACGCCGAAACGTTCTGGATCATTTATTTTCTGCTCTTTCAAAATCTCTTCTATTCTGAAGTAGTTTTGATGGTTTTACTATACTGGGAAAATGTGTTAGCCCTGTGAAGAAACTGGTAAAGAATTGTGACTTCTCCTCGTCTCTGTGGTATAATGCCACAGGAGTTTCAAATGAGGAGGAAGAAAAAATGAAACAAAAGAAAGAAAACAACGGAAAAACAGAGGAGGACAGCCGCACCGTCCTGCGCGGAGAACTGGCCCTTTTGATCGTGGTGCTGATCAACAGCCTGGGAGTCGTACTGATGCTCCAGTCGGGTTCCGGAATCTCAGCGATTTCCAGCGTGCCCTATGCGTTTTCTCTGGTACTGCCGAAATTGTCTCTGGGAACCTGGACCTATATTTTCCAGGGGCTTCTGGTCGTAAGCCTGATGATCCTGCAGAAAAGGTTTGTTCCCCAGTATCTCTTCAGCTTCGTGGTGGGCTTTGCCTTCAGCGAAATGCTGGATGTACATAAATTATGGATCAGCGGCCTTCCGATGGGACTTGGCTGGCAGCTTCTGTATTTCGTGGTGAGCTACCTTTTGCTCTGTTTTGGTATCGCTCTGGCAAACCGCTGTCAGCTGCCGATCATTCCGACGGATCTTTTTCCCAGGGATCTTTCCAATATCATCGGAGCAAAATATTCGAGAGTCAAGATTTCCTTCGATGTGATCTGCCTGGCAGTGACGGGCCTGATGACCGGACTGTTTCTGGGCCATCTGGACGGTCTGGGCATCGGAACCGTTCTGGCGGCTTTTACGATGGGAAAAGTGGTAGGCCTGATTGGAGATGCCATGGACAAGAAAGTGCGGTTTGTATCTGTTCTTTCCAAATAAAAAAAGAAGGTTGCTATTCAGATCTCATCATAATGCGGCTTCTCGCTATATAGATTTTCATCAAAAAGTGCTCATTTATGCAATTATGACTTTGAATAGTAACAAATGACAAAAAAGAGATCCAGTCAATGCAGTTGACATCCTGCATGAGGCTGGATCTTTTTTTAGAAATTTTCCGATTTATGAATCGACAAATCCTCCCGGACAACAAAGCCTTCCACCCCGTCGAGCCGGTTCAGAAGCTCCAGCCCTTTTTCTTCGCCCAGGGCGAAAACGGTAGTGCTCAGTGCATCTCCGGTAAGAGAATCGTCGGAACGGATTGTGACGGCGGTGAGGCCATTATCATAAGGATAGCCGGTCTTCGGGTTTAAAATATGATGGTAGAGCCGGCCGTCCTTCCGGAAAAAGCGCTCATAGGTGCCGGAGGAGACGAGGGACTGATCTTCGATGGGACAGATCGTGAGCGTCTCTGTCGCTTCGCCGAAGGGTTTCTGGACACCGATGCGAAAAGCTGTTCCCTCCGGTTTGTCGCCCAGGCAGAGGACATTTCCACCAAGATTGATCAGGGCGTGCTCGACGCCTTCTTTTTTGAGGTACTCTTTGATGCGATCGGCGATATAGCCCTTGGCGATGGCTCCGAGATCGAGGCCCATGCCGGGGGTGTCGAAGGTGACAGTATTGCCGTTTACATGGACTTTCCGGTAATCTACGAGAGCCACAGCTTCGGCAAGTTCTTTTTCGTCGGGGATCACAGCATCTCCGGAGGTGAAATCCCAGAGGGAGGAGACGGGCTCGATGGAGATATCGAAGGCTCCTTCGGAGAGTTCGCCGTAGGACAGGCCGATCTGAATAAGCTCCGAGGTTTCCGGGGAAACCTCGCTGATCTCGCCGTGGTTCAGCCGGTAAATTTCGCTTTCCGGCAGTGTGCGGCTGAAGAGTTTTTCGTAGTGATCGCAGAGGGCGAAGGCCCCGTCCAAAAGTTCTGTTCGGTCTGTGCCGTAGAGCGTGACAGTTACCAGCGTATTGAGGTGAATTTCCTGAGCGGAGATGGGAGTTGTGTTTCCTTTTCGGTGGGAAAAATAAAAGCCTCCCCCTGCCAGAAGCAGGAGAAGGAAGATGAGAAGCGTGCGTCGGATTTTTTTCATGAAAATTCCTCATACTAAGTAGGGTGTTCCGGGGATCTCGGGATAGCTTCCCATCGCGATGAGAAGCTCCAGGCCGATCTGGCGGGCGGAAAGGACCGCTTCCTTTGCGGCGTCCGCGGTGCCGGAGAGCGCCAGGATCACTTCGTTGGAATGGCTGGTGCCGAGACTGGGCGTCATATAGCGGGCGATCTGAACCGAGGCGGCTTTCATCGCGGTGTCTGCCATGACAAGACCGATAGCGGCGGGGGAGCCTGCCATAAAACCAAAGGCCTGGCCGCGTCTGGCGTGGAAGGCTTTTTCAAGGACGCTTCCCGCGCTGGCGGAATAGGCAAATTCCAGGTGGCCGGCTTCGCTGATATAGAGCTCGCCTGCATATTTATTGGTAAGTTCAAGGGCTGTACGGATGGCATCGCGGACGTCGGAGACGCTGTCCCCGCCGATGACGATATAGTTTCCGTGGCCGCCCCAGCCTTTTGTGTCTCTGGGAAAATCAATCGAGAGGACTTCGGTGTCGGTGGATTTCACGGCCTCATCCATGGCGGTGAGCTGGCCTGCAGCTCCGGTACGGGAGCTGAAAAGCCCCAGCGCGTGATAGCGGGTCCCGATATTCATCGTTTTCAGAAGAGTATCGTCCACACCGGCGATACAAAGGCCGATGGTGTCCAGCACGGCGGTGCCGACAAATTCTGTTCTTTTACAATTCATGCTGATCTCATGGACATCCATGGCGCTTCCTCCCTCATGTTTGGCGGGTTCCAAGGTCAAAAACCTTATCGTGCAGGCACGAACGGCTTTTTGACTTTGGAACTCTGGCATTATCAGTATATGTGATTTTTGTAGAAAAAGCAACCGGGAAAGCATTCTGCCGCAATAAAGCAATGACGCAAAACCACGTTATCACAGTCGTTTGCAAAGAAAAAAGGAATGACATATAATCGGAAGCGATGAGAAAAAAAGGAGAGAAGAGAAAATGAACCGAACACTGATAAAAAAACTCATTTTGATCCTTCTTGGGAATTTTATTCTGGCCTTCGGGGTAAACTGTTTTATGGTGTCAACAGGGATCATTATGGGAGGGGCCACCGGTATTGGTCTGGCCGTTAATAAATTTACCGGCATCAATCTGAGTTATGTGGTCTGGGTACTGAATTTTATTCTGTTTTTCCTGGGACTGTTTTTTATGGGAAAAGCGTTTGCCATGTCTATCATCCTGAGCACTTTTTTCTATCCGTTATGCCTGAATGTGCTGGAGCGGATTCCGGGAATCATGCATCTGACGGACAACCTTCTTCTGGCTGATATTTACGGCGGTGTGCTGGTGGGACTAGGGATCGGCCTTGTGGTGCGTCAGGGCGCTTCCACAGGAGGACTGGATATTCCGCCTCTGATTATGCAGAAAAAATTCGGGATTCCGGTGGGAATTTCCCTCTATGTCTGCGATTTTACCGTGTTGGTGATGCAGGCCTTTTTCTCGACCAGCGACCAGGTGCTTTACGGTATTCTCAACGTGTTCCTTTCCTCCATGGTGGTCAACTATGTGACGGTCATGGGCGAGAGAAAAGTACAGCTTCTGGTGATCTCTGATAAATATGAAGAGATCCGGAAAGAACTTCTGACGGATATGGATCTGGGAGTGACTCTGGTTCATGTGGAGACAGGTTATATGCGCCAGGAACAGATGGCAGTGCTCTGTGTGACCACGGCCCGGAAGCTCTACGGCGCAAATCTGGCGATCCAGACGATCGATCCCAGAGCCTTCATCAGCATTACGAACATCAGCGAAGTCCGGGGCCGGGGCTTTACCCTCGAACGAAAGTATAAGTAAATGATACCTACGGGTCCCAAGTTTAAAAGTTTTGACCCTGGTATTAAAAATTTTCTTGACTGATGGTCAGTAATGGTGTATGGTAATACCCGTAGATGAAAGATAACTAAATAACCTTTTTATATTTTCTCTTATTCAGAGTGATGGAGATACATAGGATCTGTGAAGTCACGGCAACCCCTCGAAGGAAGGTGCCAACCTGAGCGAGTAATATCGAACAATAAGAGGATTAACTGTTATTGATAAGTTGGTCCGCTTGTGCGGGCCTTTTCTTATGTGATAAACAGGACAGAAGAGAAAATATAAGCAAGCATTATCCAAGGAGGAGAACATGGATAAAAGATTATTCACATCCGAGTCCGTAACAGAGGGACATCCGGATAAAATGTGCGATGCCATTTCCGACGCGATTCTGGACGCTCTCTTAGCACAGGATCCCATGAGCCGCGTAGCCTGCGAGACCGCAACCACCACCGGTATGGTTCTGGTAATGGGTGAGATCACCACCAAGGCTTATGTAGATATTCAGAAAATCGTTCGCGATACCGTTCGTGAGATCGGTTACACCAGAGGTAAATACGGTTTTGACGCTGACACCTGCGGCGTGATCACTGCCATCGACGAGCAGTCCACCGATATCGCTATGGGCGTTGACAAAGCGCTGGAAGCAAAAGAGAACCAGATGAACGACGAGCAGATCGATGCCATCGGCGCCGGCGACCAGGGTATGATGTTCGGTTATGCAACCAACGAGACCGAGGAGTATATGCCCTATGCAATTATGCTGGCTCACAAGCTGACCCGTCAGCTGACCAAGGTTCGTAAAGACGGAACCCTGTCCTACCTTCGTCCGGATGGAAAGAGCCAGGTTACGGTTGAGTACGATGAGAACGACAAGCCGGTACGTCTGGATGCAGTGGTACTTTCCACTCAGCATGATCCGGATGTAACTCAGGAGCAGATCCACAAAGATATCAAGAAATATGTCTTCGATCCGATCCTTCCGAAGGAGATGGTCGATGAGAATACAAAATATTATATCAACCCGACCGGCCGTTTCGTAATCGGCGGACCGCACGGTGACAGCGGACTGACCGGAAGAAAAATCATCGTAGACACCTACGGCGGATATGCCCGTCACGGCGGCGGAGCTTTCTCCGGAAAAGACTGCACCAAGGTTGACCGTTCTGCAGCTTACGCAGCCCGTTATGTGGCAAAGAACATCGTTGCCGCAGGTCTGGCTGACAAGTGCGAGATTCAGCTGTCCTACGCAATCGGCGTTGCTCATCCGACTTCCATCATGGTTGATACTTTCGGAACCGGCAAACTTTCCGATGAGCGTCTGACCGAGATCATCCGTGAGAACTTCGATCTTCGTCCGGCTGGAATCATCAAGATGCTTGACCTTCGCCGTCCGATCTACCGTCAGACCGCAGCTTACGGTCACTTTGGCCGTCATGACCTGGATCTGCCCTGGGAGAAACTGGACAAGGTAGACACCCTGAAAAAATATCTGTAAGAAAAATGCTCTCTGTTTCGCCTGAAAAGTCGGACAGTGGAGCGAAAATAAAAATACCGCCGCGGACCAATCAAAGCTCGCGGCGGTTGTTTTTTATTCAGCTTCCGTATTGACGTCGGAATAAATTACATCCTCGAAGGGAAGGGTGACACGCTCTCTCTTCATGGAGGAAAGGTAAATACCTTTGATCATCTCCAGGGTCTTTCTGCCCTCGAGTCCATCGACCGCTACCGGCAGATCCTCGCGGACGGAGCGATAGAAATCGCGGAGCTGGATGTGGTGGCTGCTTCCCCAGTAATCTGGACCTACGTTTGTGGTTTCGTAGGTGTTCCGGATCTCAGCGTAGGTGCCGTCCAGATCATAGTAGCCCATATCCTGAATCAGGCCGCAGCGGCCTTTTTCTCCGATGAACTCGATGTTGATGGGAGAGTCGTCACCGTAGATATTGCAGGCGTAGAGGTTGTAGAGACAGCCGTTCTTGAACATGATGGCCGCATCTGCGGAATCCTCGACTTTTACGAATTTATGGGCGTAGTTGTGAACGCTGCCGTCGATCCACTCCACGTCGCTGTCCAGCATGAAACGGACACGGTCGATGCTGTGGATGGCCTGGTCGATGAGAACGCCACCGCCCTCTTTGTCCCAGGTGCCTTTCCAGTCGCTGCTGTCATAGTAGTTCAGCGGGCGGTTCCAGGTCAGGTAGGAGCGGGCAGTGAGGATTTTTCCGAAATCTCCGCGCTGGATCATTTCTCTTAATTTTTCCACACTCTTCGTGTAGCGGGTCTGGAAGATGCAGCCCAGCTTTACGCCGGTCTCCTTCTGAACCTCCAGCATCCGGTCTGCGTCCTGCAGGGAAATGGCGATGGGTTTCTCTGTCAGCACGTTGATACCTGCTTTCATGGCTTTGATAGCCATGACGGGATGGAGAAAATGGGGCAGGCACAGGTGAACGACGTCGATGTCCTTATCCAGAATCTCATCAAAATCTGTCGTCCAGGCACAGCCGAACTCATCGGCGAATTTTTTTGCCTTCTCAGGAACTTTGTCTACGGCGTAGACAAGCTCGATCTCGTCTGCCAGTCTGCGGAAGGAATCCGCATAGGAAACGGAAATTCTTCCGCAGCCTACAATGGCGATCTTCAGTTTTTTCATAATAACCTCCTTATCCGATAAAAAATCCTGATGGATTTTTATCTGTGAAAGAATAATGGATATCAAAAAAATATTTCATGGCTCCATTTAGGAAAGAATCGCTTTGGAGCCTGGAATAGCGCACCTGCACGGCGTCCACCATACGGCGGAAACCGGTCTTTTTTAAGTTTTTCCGGACGTCATCGAGGAAAGCTTCCCCGAGATCTGGGATTTTTCCACCCAGAACGATGAGTGAGGGATTGACGGTACATATGAGGTTGCTTAGAGCCAGGGAAAGCTCCAGGGCGATCTCCTGGGTCATGGCAAGGGCCACAGGATCCCGGAAGGTAGCTGCCTTTCCAAGGTCAGAAAAAGTCACCTGGGAAAGGGAATTGAAGGAAGGGATCTCGCCAAATTCCACGCTTCGCTCCTTAAGCCTGGGCTCCGCGATGAGAGCCTCCAGGCAGCCATGGTTTCCGCAGACGCATAAAGGCCCTTCGGGGTCCACAGAATAGTGGCCGAACTGGGTAAAAGAGCCGCTGGCCTTTCCCAGCATGGAGCCGTCCACGAAAAGGGAAGCACCGATGCCCCGGTTTCCAAAATTGATAAAGGCGAAATTTTTCTCTGTGATGCCCCCGTAGATCTTCTCTGCGTAGGAATAGCAGGCGGTATCGTTCAAAAGATCCACCGGATAATCCGGAAAGGCTTCCTTAAGAGAATCCAGGATCTGGGAACCTTCCATAGAGGGAAGGCTGATGGTGGTGGAGTAAATTTCCCCGTGTTTTTCATCGATCATGGCAGCAATGACCACGCAGATTCCCAGGATCTCATCGGGAGCGCAGTGCTGCAGGACGGAATTCTGGAAACAGTTCCGGGAGGCGGAAACGTAAGCTTCTCCCTGTTTCAGCTCGTAGGCTTCCTGAAAGACGGAAGTCCCCGCAATGTCTACCAGATGGGTATAAATCCGGTTCTCGTACCAGTTGAAAACCACAACGAAATGGCTGTTGCGGCGGAGGTAGAGCTGATTGGGTTTCCGGCCCGTTGTGCCGGATTCGCCGGCTCCGCCATCCAGAATAAAATTTCGCTCAATCAATTCATCAATTAAGGTCGATACCGTCGTTTTGCTTAAAGCGGTCTGTTTGGAGAGATGAGCGCGGGAGATTCCGGGATTATGATAAATAGAAGTGTAAAGATGCTTCATATTGGTATCCTTGATCAGCTGCTGATTGATAAATTTCAAAATTCTCATCTCCTGTCTCTGTTAATAGTAAAATCACCGGAATAACAATATCCTATCATAAATAAAAGGAATAGGCAATACGAAATAGGAGAAGCGGGAAAATTGTAAGAGTGACGAAAGAGATGGTGAAAAACTGTATAAAATATACAAAGATCACAGGGGGGAAGTGAAAAAGAAGAAATAATATTGACAGTGCGAAGGGTTGATGATATGCTTAGGCTAAGTCCGAAAAAAATGGTTTGAAAATTTTTTTAATCAAATAGTAAAGCCACCGGACAAATTAAAAAACGAAAAGAAGCAAGATAAAAATAATCATAAGAAAAGTGAGGTATTGAGATGAAAATCGGTATTATCGGCTGTGGAGGAATGGGCACCACACATTATCTGTCCTTACGGGCACTGGCAGAGCAGGAGGGCGTGGAAGTCACCTGTATCGCTGAGTGCAGAAAGGAATTTCTGGATAAGGCAGCTTCTTATTTCCCCAATGCAAGGACCTACGAGTATGGCATGGATCTGATCAAAAATGAGGAGCTGGATATCGTTCATATCTGTCTTCCGAGCTACATGCATGCGGAACACGCGATCGCAGCCCTGGAAAAAGGCATGAATGTTTTCGTTGAGAAACCGGTCTGCCTCACCGAGGAGGACTGCCAGGCCCTTCTTGACGCGGAGAAGCGCAGCGGAAAGAAAGTCATGGTTGGCCAGGTGGTACGTTCCTTCAAAGAGTACAAATTCCTGAAGGAAGCCTATGATTCCGGAAGATACGGAAAGTTAAAATCCATGGTAATGCAGCGAATCAGCGGCGACGTGAGATGGGGTTTTGAAAACTGGTTCCAGGATGAGAGGAAGAGCGGTTCCGTGGTTCTGGACCTGCATGTGCATGATCTGGATTTCATCCGCTATATGCTGGGCGAGCCGAAGAGCATGGATGTGAAAGCGACGGAGTTCCCCAGCGGAATGGTCAATCAGATCGTTGCTTCCTATGAATATGATGACACCTTTGTGACGGCAGAAGGAATTTGGGATATTTCTCCGAGCCTGAAATTCCATGCGACCTACAGAGCCTGCTTTGAAAAGGCCACCCTGGTGTTTGACAGCGGAGCAACTCCTTCCCTTGAGATTTACAAACCGGACGGAGAAGTGGAAATTCCCGAGCTGCCTTCCGAATATGAGGAAGAAAGCGACGTGGCCGGAATCAATATCTCCAACCTCGGCCCGTATTTTACAGAGATCAAATATTTCTTTGAGTGCGTGCGCGATGATAAGCCGGTAGAGCTTGCACCGCTGAGCGAGGGTGTGAAGTCCGCAGAGCTTGCAATCAAAGAATGGAAGATGGCGAAAGAATATATCGAAAAGAAAAAGCATCACTGAGAAGATGTGGGAGGATATCAATGAAAGTAGGAGTTTTAGTTCAGTTTACCAGTAAAACGGACATCGAGGCAAAATTTACCGAGTTAAAAGAACTCGGCGTGGACAGCTGCCAGCTGGTGTGCTGGGATCGCCCGACCCTTCACGACGATGTGATGGTCGAGAAGATCAACAAGGCCATTGAGAAGTTTGGCATCCATGTGACTGCCTTCTGGTGCGGCTGGGAAGGCCGTCGGGTCTGGGATTTCTATGAAGGCCAGCTGACCCTGGGCCTGGTACCCACTGATTATCGCGTAGAGAGAATGAAAATGATTCTGGAGGGTTCTGATTTTGCGAAAAAGATCCATGTGACCGATCTAGCAACCCATGTCGGTTTCATGCCGGAGAACCCCTATGATCCCAAATACGAAGAGGTGCTCGTAGCCTGCAAGACCATCGTGGCAAAATGTAAGGAGAACGGACAGAATTTCCTCTTTGAGACCGGTCAGGAGACCCCTGTCACCCTGAAACGTGCCATCCAGGATATTGAAAAGGCTCTCGGAAAAGGCAATGTGGGAATCAACCTTGACCCCGCAAACCTTCTGATGTACGGCAAAGCAAACCCGGTGGACGCTCTGGAGGTCTTCGGCGAGTACGTTATGGGAATCCACGGCAAAGACGGCAAATATCCGACCGATGGCCATCACCTCGGCGACGAAGTACCCCTGGGCCAGGGCAAAGTCAACTACCCCGCCTTTATCGCCAAATTAAAAGAGGTCGGTTACGAAGGTGACATCACCATCGAGCGCGAGATTGACGGCGACGAGCAGAAGAAAGATATCCGCATGGCGAAAGACCTGCTGGATAAACTGATCGCGGAATAAAAATCAGCTGAATCGGGCAGTAAATGCGGATTGAGGATATACCTGTAAAAGGGCCGGCGCACATTTTTGTGCGTCAGCCCTTTTTTAAAAGAAAGCCATTTTTATTTCTGTTCACTGTAAAAACAATAGCTTCCCGCTTTCACCTGATAATTCTTTCCATCAATAACAATCGCAGTATCTACCGGTGTGGTAATCTCATACCGCCAGAAGTTCTCTTCTTTTTTCCATTCGGAAGTAACTTTTCCATGTCTGGTTTCCAGAACTGCCTTTAACCAGTCAAGACGGGTATCAGGGTGTGGTGCGATCAGGATTTTTTTGTATCCGGGGGCATTTTCCACGGTATTGATTCCGGCAGCCACCATATAGACCCAGTCAGCCACGGAGCCGTAAGCATAATGATTGTAAGAATTCATGTCAGAGCTCCAGAAGTTCCCATCTTCCATAATGCCGTCCCAATGTTCCCAGATCGTGGTGGCGCCTTTGGTTACCGGGTAGAGCCAGGAGGGATATTTTTCCCGGAGCAATAATGTGTAGGCCAGTTTCAGATGTCCGTATTCACTGAGTACATGCAGGAGATATGGAGTGCCCACAAAGCCGGTCTCCAGATGATTACCGCAGGCTGTGATCATTTCTGCCAGCTGGTCAGCTGCGGCCTGGCAGTTTTCTGCCAGCTTAAAATGAGCAGCAAGGACGCATTCTGTCTGGGTATGGTAAACAGGATACTGGCTGCGGAAGGTTTTTATGATATGTGCATACAGATCTTCGAATTCCGAAACGTCTTCGCCCAGCACGTTACCTGCTTTTATTACCAGGGAAGTGGAATATGCGTAGAAAGCGGAGGCGATAAAGGTTTCATCGGAGGCTCCTTTATAACTTCCTGATGGAGCATCCAGTCCCAGCCAGTCTCCGTAGTGTTTTCCGCCGGCCCAGCCCAGACGTTCGTCGCGCTGCTGGCAGTCGGTTGGTACGTCTACAAAATTTCCTTTCTGTCCCCAGATGATGTTGGAGAAAAATTTGTTCAGGCTGTCATTGGAACAGGAGAGGTAACCGGTGCGTTTCATATCAGAATGAACTGCAATTGCAGTAAAAGCATCCAGTGTTACTTTGTCGATCCCACCGGGAAATGCATTTGGTATGAGCGAAGCGTTCCAAAAGAGGATGTTTGAGCTCTTTTCCCAGGAAGAAGGCGAAAAAGGAGTCAGTGCCTTACTCAACGCTGCTCCCGGAACTGACCGGGAGAAAATGAACAGAAAAAAAGCGCCCCTGCTGACAGGTAAAATCAGCAGGGGTTTTGTAGTTTCAGGCTTTTTTCAGTGCCTGGATTCCGAGAATCATCAGAATCGGGAAAATGATGGCTGCCAGGATTCCCATGCGGAGGTTATCGCTGAGGGCGCTGGAAACCATACCGGCAAGGGTTGGACCGCCGGAGCAGCCGAGGTCTCCGGCCAGAGCCAGGAGGGCAAACATGGCAGTTCCGCCGTTTCGCACGGAAGCGGAAGCTTTGCTGAAGGTTCCGGGCCACATGATGCCGACGGAGAGACCGCAGATGGCGCAGCCCGCCAGGCCCAGAGCCGGAATCGGGAGAAAGGCGATGCAGAGATAGGAGAGAATACAGAGGAGAGCGCTGTATTTCATGAATTTATCCAGATCGATACGGTCGCCGTATTTTCCATAAAAAGCTCTGGAGATTCCCATGAGAAGGGCGAAGGACATGGGACCGGCCAGGTCGCCGACGGTCTTGCTGACACCAAGGCCCTTTTCAGCGAAGGTGGAGGCCCACTGGCTCACGGCCTGTTCGCTGGCTCCGGCACTCAGCATCATCAGGAAGAGGATCCAGAAAATTTTCATGGAGAAAAGCTGCTTCATGGTAAGTCCGGTTTCACCTTCTTCGATGATGGGAGCGATGGGCGTCCGGGCGAAAACCAGGGTGTTGAGGATCGGAACGATGGCCCAGATCAGAGCCAGCAGTTTCCAGTTGGAGATTCCGGCCAGTTTGAAGAAAATGGTGGAGATCAGCACCACGCCCATATGGCCCCAGCAGTAAAAGGAATGGAGAAGGCTCATGGCCTGTTCCTTGTTGTCTGTGGGACAGGACTCCATGATAGGACTGATGAGCACCTCGATGAGGCCTCCGCCCACGGCATAGATCATGACGGAGATCAGAATACCGATGAAAGAATCACTCAGAAGATCCGGCAGGATCGTGAGAAGGATCAGCCCGGCAGCAGCGCAGATATGGGCTGCCAGAATGGAGACCCGGTAGCCGATGCGATCCACGAATTTCGCGGAGAACAGGTCCACGATGAGCTGGATGCCGAAATTCATCGTCACAAGCATCGTGATTTTGGCCAGCGGAATGTCATAAGTGCTCTGGAAGGTCAGAAAAAGAAGGGGAACAAAGTTGTTTACAATGGCCTGAACGATGTACCCCAGAAAACAGGCATAGATGGTTTTCTGATATCCGTTTTTCATAAAAAAGCCTCCTGAAATAAAAAAATCTGTCTCTGATTTTACCATAATCTTTCTGAAATCTCAAAGAAATTTCTTGCGGTGCGGGAGTCTTTTTGCTATGCTGAAATTATCGAGAGATATCCACGAAAAAGTGGAGGATATTTCAGGCAGGCTGTGGAAAACCCAGTGCCTGTAGAAAAGAATTGTGGAAAAAAGGGAGGATGCAAAAATGGAGTTTAAGACAGATGTGCTTCTTCACGGTGGTGATTACAATCCTGATCAGTGGCTGGACCGGCCGGATATTCTGGAGAGAGATGCGGAAATGCTGGCGGAATCCGGTTGCAATGTGGTGAGCCTGGGGATTTTTGCATGGTCCACGCTGGAACCGGAGGAAGGGGTGTTCCGGCTGGACTGGATGGAACAAGTCATCGACCGGCTCTATGCGAAAGGAATCCGCGTGATCCTGGCGACGCCCTCCGGCGCTCGGCCGAAATGGCTGGCTGACAAGTACCCGGAGGTGCTCCGCGTGGACAAGGCCAGAAGGCGGCAGCTTTTCGGAGTCCGTCACAATCACTGCTACACCTCTCCGGTTTACCGGGAAAAGGTGCGGATCATCAACCAGAAGCTGGCAGAGCGTTTCGGCAATCATCCGGCGGTAATCATGTGGCATATTTCCAACGAGTACGGCGGCGAGTGTCACTGCCCCTTATGCCAGGCAGCTTTCCGCGACTGGCTGAAAGAGAAATATCAGACGATCGGGAATCTCAACAGCCGCTGGTGTACGACTTTCTGGAGCCATACCTACCAGAGCTTTGACGATATCGAGAGCCCCTCTGAGATCGGCGAGACTCAGCTTCACGCCCTGAATCTTGACTGGAAACGCTTTGTCACCCATCAGACCCGCGATTTCATGCGCTGGGAGATCAAAGCTGTTCGCGATGCAGGAAGCAGTCTTCCGGTGACAGCCAATCTGATGTACTACTTTGACGGTCTCGATTATTTCAAGATGGCGAAAGACATCGACGTGGTTTCCTGGGACACTTATCCGACCTGGGGAAAGAAGGAGGATATCGCCATCGCCCGGGACAACGCCATGTGCCATGACCTCATGCGTTCCCTTAAGAAGAAACCCTTCTTCCAGATGGAATCCTGCCCCTCCTCCACGAACTGGCAGGGTATCAGCAAGCTGAAAAAGCCGGGCATTCTCTTTGCCCAGTCCATGCAGCCCATAGCCCACGGCGGTGAGGGAGCCCTTTATTTCCAGATCCGCCAGAGCCGCGGCGCTTCCGAGAAGTTCCACGGGGCCGTGATCGACCATTATGGCGGAAGTGACACCCGGGTGTTCCGGGAAGTGACGGAGGTAGGCGATACCCTGAAAGCCATCAGCGAGGTGGCAGGCAGCCGGGTGGAGAGTCCGGTAGCCCTTCTCTATGACTGGAGCAGCAACTGGGCCATGGAGGACAGTCAGGGTCCGAGAAACAAAGGCCTCCATCATCATGAGGCCCTGCTGAAAATGTACGGCGGCTTCCGCAAACTGGGCTTGAATGTGGATCTGGTGGACGAGGACTGCTCGCTGGAGAATTATAAAGTGCTGGCCATCACCATGGGATACATATTTAAGGAAGGTTTTGCGGAGAAGGTCAAAACCTTTGTGGAAAACGGCGGCACTCTCATTACGACCTACTGGAGCGGTATTGCCGACGATACGGACCGCTGCTATCTGGATGGCGTGCCCTATGGTTTAAGGGATGTGCTTGGTCTTCGGAGCGAGGAGATCGACGGCCTCTATGACTGGGAGGAGAATCATCTGATCCCCGTCGGCGGCAACGACCTGGGCCTTACGAAGACCTACAGCTGCCGTTACCTCTGCGATCTGGTGCGGGTCAATGGCGCAGAGCCTCTGATGGTCTACGGCGACGATTTCTACGCCGGTCATGCGGCCCTCACGAAAAATACTTACGAAAAAGGAACGGCCTGCTATGTGGCCGCCGATGCGGAGGAAGCCTTCTACGATGACTTTATCGCAGCGCTGATGAAGGAGAAAGGCATCAAAGCTCCCGTTGCCGGAGCGATTCCTGCGGGCCTTGAAGTGACCACCCGGGAGACCGATACGGTGCGCTACTATTTCTACCAGAACTTCTCTGCTCATCCGGTGAAACTTCCGCTGCCGGAGGGGGCTTTCGAGACCGTTTATGGCGACGCAGAGACAGAAGTGAAACCGCTGGGAATGGTAGTTTTGAAAGCGGAAAAAGAAATTTCATTTGTATAGAAATCGATTTTCTGAATCATTACAACAAAAAATCCCCTGAGAATTTTCTTAAAAGAACGATTCTCAGGGGTAATTTTTTCTCAAAAACCGCTTCATCGATAACTCGACGGCGGCATTCCCATCACTTTCTTAAAGGCCCGCCGGAAAGACAGCGAGTTGGTATATCCAACCTCGGCGGCGATGGCCTCGATGTTCAGATCGGAATTTCGAATGAGCTCGCAGGCTTTTTCGATCCGAAGTCCCTCGAGGTATTTGCTGAAGGTCACGTCCAGGTGCTTCTTAAAATAAGTGCTGAGATAGGACGAGGACATGGAGAAGGCTTCCGAAGCGGAGGTGACGCTTAAGGAAGAGTCTCCGTAGTGCTCGTTTATGTAGGCCATAATCTTGCGTGGCGTGTCGTCGGACTCAGTCTTCGGAGCGAGATCCTGTATCATCTGTTTATAATATGACAGCAACACAGGAAGCACAGTACACAGGCCAGGGTTATCTGACCCCGCTCAACGACCTGATTAAAGAGAACATGCCGAACTTCTCCGCGCTGATGGAAAATGATCCCCAGATCGAGAAACTGATCTCCCAGAATGATGGAACGATCTACTCCCTGCCCGGCATCAACGAGTGCTACCACTGCAACTACTCCCAGAAAATGTACATCAACAAGACCCGGCTCGACAATTTGGGACTCCCACCACCATCGACGAATACTACGAAGTGCTGAAAGCCTTCAAAGAGCAGGATGCCAACGGCAACGGCGATCCGGACGATGAGATCCCGCTGATCACCGCAGCAAACGGCTGGCATGTACAGCTGGACGGTTTCCATGCTGGTAAATATCCCCTGCCCTATCATTCTGGCTCTCTCCATCAACTCCTCCAGAAGCAAAAAGGCAGGAAAAGCCGTTCAGATGCTGACCTACGCTCCTTACTTTATCTCAACGGTTATCGTCGTTTCCCTGATCATCCAGCTCTGCGATGTGAGAAGCGGTCTTTTCAACATCCTCCGCGACATCATGTCCGATGCCCAGACACAGGCAAACATGGTGCAGGCCACCGGAAAAATGTCAAGTTCCGCTGTTCTTGCTATGACGGAATCCCTGAAATACACAACGATCCTCTGCGCAAGCGTTCCGATGCTGGTAATTTATTCTTTTGTGCAGAAATATTTCGCAAAAGGTGTTATGATTGGATCAGTAAAAGGTTGATAAGGAGGTTCCAATATGGAGAAAAAGACACTCTATCTCATCTGCAACGCCCATCTGGACCCGGTCTGGCTCTGGAACATGGAGGAGGGCATTTCCGCGGCCCTCTCCACCTTCCATACGGCGGCAGATTTCTGCGAGAATTACGACGGTTTTGTTTTCAATCACAACGAGGCTCTGCTCTATCAGTGGATTGAGGAGTACGATCTGCCGCTGTTTGAGCGGATTCAGAAACTGGTGAAGGCCGGAAAATGGCACATCATGGGGGGCTGGTACCTGCAGCCGGACTGCAACATGCCTTCCGGCGAGTCCTTCGTCCGCCAGATCCGTTCCGGTCAGGAATATTTCCGGGAAAAATTTGGCGTGACGCCAAAGACGGCCATCAATTTTGACCCCTTCGGTCACAGCAGAGGCCTGGTACAAATCCTAAAAAAAGCCGGTTACCATTCCTACCTCTTCGGCCGCCCCTCCGAGGGGGACTGCCCCTTAGGCGGTGACGATATCATCTGGGAAGGTTTTGACGGCTCGCAGATTCTGGGCCACCGGACCAGAGAGGGCTACAATTCCCTCATGGGCGAAGCAGGGAAAAAGGTCCGCGAAAAGTTGGAGGCTCTCCGAAAGGAGCCGGAGCGCACCGAAGCCATCCTCCTCTGGGGCGTGGGCAACCACGGCGGCGGCCCTTCCCGCCAGGATATGGCGGATATCGCGAAACTCATGGAAAATGAGAAGGAATGGACGATTGTCCATGGCATCCCCGAGGACTATTTTGAAAAAGAGGACACCACGAAGCTTCCGGTGATCCGCCGGGACTTAAATCCCTGGGCTGTGGGCTGCTATACCTCCCAGATTCGGACGAAGCAGAACCACCGGAGACTGGAAGGCCTCCTTACGGAAGCGGAAAAAATGGCCTCCGAGGCGGTTCTGGCCGGTGTGATGACCTATCCGGCGGAGGAGCTTGCCGATGCGGAGAAATCCCTGATGTTCTCCGAGTTCCACGACATTCTCCCGGGAAGCGCGATTCAGAGCGTGGAAGAGCAGGCTCTGGGCATTCTCTCCCACGGTGCGGAGATCGCCGACCGGGTGAAGAGAAGAGCTTACTTTTCCCTGCTTTCCAGAGAGAAAAAGGCAGGCGAGGGCGAGTATCCGATCCTGGCCTACAATCCCCATCCCTGGCCAGTCAAGGGCGTTTTCACCTGTGAGTTTCAGCTGAGGGATCAGAACTGGGGTGAAAAATATGCGATGCCGGTGCTCTATCAGAATGGTCAGAAGATCCCTTCCCAGGTGGAAAAAGAAGAGTGCAACATGAATCTCGACTGGAGAAAAAAGATGGCCTTCGAGGCTGTCCTTCCGCCCGCATCCATGACGAGAATTTCCGCCTATATCGAGTGGCTGTCCGGGAAACCGGACCAGACGCATCTGCTTTCCGGAGAGGAATTTATTTTCAGGGGCGAGGGGCTGGAAGCTCATATGAGCAGAAAGACCGGCTTCCTGACGGCGCTCCGGGTGGATGGAAAAGAGTATCTAAAGGGCGACGCAGGCCGACTGAAGGTGTTGAAAAGCGACAAAGATCCCTGGGGCATGAACCGGAAATCCTACCGCGAGACGGAAGGGTATTTTGAACTTCTCACCGGAGAGGAAGAGAAAGACTTTACCTCCTCAGGAAAAAATCTGGAGGGTCTTCGGATCATTGAGGACGGAGAAGTCCGCACGGTTGTGGAGGCAGTCTTCGGCTACGGAAGATCCAGGGCGAGACTCCGCTACAGTTTCCCGAAACACGGAACCGCTGTGGAATTAGAGGTAAAGGTGGAATGGCTTGAAAAAGGCGCGTTCCTGAAGCTGGAGTTCCCCACCGTTCTGACGGAGGGACAGGCCCTTAGCGAGACCGCTTTCGGGGTACAGGAGCATGAAAAAGACGGCCTCGAGAAAGTCAGCCAGCGCTGGAATGGTCTTTTCGATTTTGAGAAGGATATGGCGGTGACGCTTATCAATGACGGCACCTATGGCATCAGTTTTGTGGAAGGCTGTATGGAGAGCTCCATGGTTCATTCCGCAGCCTATGCTGCCCACCCTATCGGGGACCGGCAGCTGATTCGGGACGACCGGGCACTGGATTACATTGATCAGGGAGAGAGAACCTTCCATTATATTATTGAGGCCGGTTCAGCGAAGGAGCTGAGAAAAGAGATCTCCGCGAAAGCATTGTCCGTCCAGGAGGCGCCGATGATTGTCAACGCCTTCCCGGCAGGCAAAGTGGAAAAAGTGGAGAAGGTGACACCAGTCGTTTTGAGTGGCGAGGGTGTGATCCTGACTTCTCTTCACCGGACTTCCGATGGTACGGCTTATGTGGTCCGGCTGGCGGAGACCTGTGGACGGGAAACAGAGGCGGAGCTCCATTTTGAAGGCTTGAGCAAAGTAATTCGGCTTTCTCTTGGCAGATACGAGGTGAAAACCCTTCGGATTTCACCGGAAAAAGACAGCTGGGAGGAAGGTTCCATTCTGGAATAAAGGATATATAAGGAGGCAGAAGAGATGAAGAGCGAAAAATTTCATGGCAACAGGCGAAAGGCAGGATGGAATCAGGCGGTCGGAGCGCTGCTTTTTCTGCTCCTCTGATTCCTTCCTTTCGCTTCCGTGAAAGTGGAGGAGGAAGAAGTTCTGGAGATCTGCTATTTTTACAACAATCCCTGCGAGACCTGCCATGAGGTGGAAAACTTCATGGCAGACGTCCGGGAGAGCTTCGGAATTGCGGGCGCGGTATGAAGCCTTTTTGGAGGAGCATCAGGCGGACTACCGGAAGCTTTACGACCGGGTGGACGTGGATCTCGGAGAGGATTTAAGTGCAGGTCTGCCTACAAGCCGCCGCCTGGCCTACGGAGCCGAGGGTGTGGATGATCCCTCACTTTACGGGCTCTATCTCCAGTATTCCCGCTATCTCATCATCGCTGGTTCCCGGCCGGACAGCCAGGCGCTGAATCTACAGGGGATCTGGAATGATACCGTGATGCCACCCTGGTCCAGCAACTACACGAATAACATCAACGTGGAGATGAACTACTGGCTGGCGGAGACCGGAAACCTCTCCGAGTGTCATCTGCCTCTGACGGACCTTTTAAAAGAGCTTTCCGTGACAGGAAGACAGACCGCCGAAGGATATTATCATATGAAGGGCTGGGTGACGCATCACAATACGGACCTCTGGCGTTCCAGTGAGCCGAGCTGTGAGGACGCTTCCTGGAGCTGGTGGCCCATGGGTGGAGCATGGATGTGCGAACACATCCGGTCTGTGATCCGGAAACCTTTGAGAGAAATCTCCAGGCGGAAGGATCCCGTTTTTCTCTGGTCAACGGCAATTTCTATCTGGCAGGAGGCCATGATGACGATACCTCCGTCCTTGGCCATCCGGAGCAGGGCTGGGGCTGGCTCATGGACAGAGGTTTCGACATCATTCAGACCGACTGGGCGAGGGAGCTTTCCCTTTACCGGGCCAGCAGGCTTTCAAGCTTCTGACGGGCGTCTTCATAACCCGTAAACTGGATGCCGTGGATGCCCACCTGGCAGGCGGCTTCGGCGTTGGCAGCATTGTCATCGAAGAAGACCGCCTCCTCACGGTTGAGCTTGTAACGGTAAAGCAGTTCCTCGAAGATCCAGCGGCTGGGCTTGATCATTTTCACTTCATAGGAGAAGATACCGCCGTCCATCAGCTCGCGGAAATCCAGTGCTTCCAGGGTTTCCTGCACGCCGAACTCTCCATAGTTGGAAAGGTAATAGAGGCGGAGACCTTTCTCTTTCAGCTCTTTCAGCCACGGTTTGGTATAGTCGTACTGATGAGCCATATCTTTATAATTATAGATGGCCTGGCGGATCTCTTTTTCATATTCCGGTGCGCGTTTGATGAAGCGCTGGAGCAGTTCCTCCAGGGTCAGAACGCCCCGGTCCATCTCATTCCAGTCTGCACTTCTAAAGACCGCATTTCCGATGATTTCCCTTGTTTCCTCAGAATATCCGAGACGCTTCAGCGCGTCCTCCCAGTCGTAAGCGGCCAGTACATTTCCAATGTCAAAGATGACAGTCGTAATCATGATAAATCCCTCCGTAAAAAGTGATAAAAGATAGGTTTATTGTAGCAGATGAAGACCGGATATGCCACCGAAAAAGCAGGATTTTTTCAGTTGCTTTTACAGGAAGCGCTTTGTATAATAAACAAAGATAAGGGCAGGAAAATGGCTGCCTGTAAGAAAAGAGGAAAGTAACATGAAAAAAGAATTGAAAGAGGGCTTTGTCTTTTATCTGGACCAGATCCGGGAAAATGTGACAAGCCTGGGAAAATGGCTTCTCCTTGCGGTTCTGACCGGCTGTGTGGTGGGAGGAGCCAGCACACTGTTTGCTTTTGTGCTCACAGCAGTGACCAGCTTCCGTCAGGAAAACGGTTGGGTATTTTTCCTGCTTCCGGTGGCCGGCCTGATCATTGTCTTCCTGTATCAGACCTTCTGGAAGAATGATGGAGGAGCCAATCAGGTCTTTGCCACGATCGCATCGAGAGACGATGTGCCCCTTCGCGCGGCTCCACTGGTCTTTGTCTCCACGGCGCTGACCCATCTCACCGGCGGTTCTGCCGGCCGCGAGGGAGCCGTGATCCAGCTGGGTGGAAGCATCGGAAACCAGCTGGGCCGGTGGCTGCCCCTGGACAAGGAAGACCGGCACGTCATGGTCATGTGCGGCATGAGCGCGGCTTTTGCGGCGCTTTTTGGAACGCCGATGGCGGCGGCTGTTTTCGCAATGGAAGTGGTGAGCGTGGGCGTCATGTATTACACCGCTCTGGTGCCCTGTGTGATCTCCGCCCTGATCGCCAGCAATTTTGCCGCAGGCATGGGGATCCATCCGGAAGTCTTCCATGTGAACGAGATCCCGGCTCTGACTGTTGAGACCGGAATCAAGATCGGCCTCATCGGCCTTGGCTGTGCGGTGGTCAGTATCTTGTTCTGCCTGGCTTTAAAAGGCGTGACGGAAGGCTATAAAAAATGGCTGAAAAATCCCTACATCCGGGTGGTGGCGGCCAGTGCCCTGATTATCGTTATCACCCTGCTTCTTCACACGACAGATTATATGGGAGCCAGCACCGGTCTCATCACGAAGGCTGTGGAAGAGGGGGAGGCAAGACCTCTGGATTTCTTCTGGAAGCTGGTACTGACGGCCCTCACGATGAAGGCGGGCTTTAAAGGCGGCGAGATCGTTCCCTCCTTCTGTATCGGTGCAACCTTTGGCTGCGTGCTTGGAAACTTTTTAGGAATGCCCGCGTCCATCTGCGCGGCTGCCGGAATGGTGGCAGTCTTCTGCGGCGTGACCAATTGCCCGCTGACTTCCATTCTCATCGCCTTTGAGCTTTTCGGCTTTGAGGGTGTGGCTTTTTATCTTATCGCCGTCTCCATCAGTTATGCGGCCTCCGGCTACTATGGTCTTTATAAGGAGCAGACGATCCTGTATTCAAAATACAAAGCAAAATTTGTAAATCGCAAAACCAGAACATGATTTGTTTTTGAGGAGAAAAGAAAAATTTTATGCAGAACGACATGACAAAAGGCAGCCCTCTTCGGCTGATCGTTTTTTTTACCATTCCCGTATTGCTGGGAAACATTTTTCAGAATGTATACAACCTGATGGACTCCATCATCGTGGGCCGTTTCCTGGGCGTCAATGCCCTGGCGGCGGTGGGAGCCACCGGAACGCTTACCTTCCTGGTCTTTGGCTGGGTCACGGGTATGACGGGAGGCTTCGGCATCCTTCTCGCCCAGAGCTTCGGGGCGGGAGATGAAAAAAGACTCCGCCACTACACGGTGATGTCCATTTACCTCTGTGTAGCCATGGCTGTATTGATGACAGCCGGTCTTCTTCTGGCCAACCGGGGAATTTTAAAGCTGATGAATACGCCAGATACCATTCTGGACGACACGGCGGGCTACATTGGGATCATTTATGCAGGCCTTCCGGTCACGATTGCATACAATATGCTTTCTTCTGTGAGCCGTTCCCTAGGAGACAGCCGGACCCCGCTGATCTTCCTGATCATTTCTTCGGTGCTGAATATCATTCTGGATATCGTGCTCATCACCGTGATTCCGCTGGGCGTCCGGGGAGCGGCTTATGCCACCGTCATCGCCCAGGTCGTTTCCGCTGTGGCCTGCTTCTTCTATGTAAAGAAGAAATATGAGATTCTTAAGATCCGGAAGGGCGAATGGGGATTTTCCTGGGCCAGCGCGGGAAGACTTCTGATGATGGGTCTTCCGATGGGCCTTCAGTTTTCCATCACCGCCATTGGTACGATGATGGTGCAGGCGGCAGTCAATCTGCTGGGAGCTACCTATATTGCGGCTTTTTCCGCCGCAGGAAAGATCTGCAACATTGTGACGCTGCTGTTCCCGTCTCTTGGAGTGACCCTGGCTACCTATGTGGGCCAGAACATGGGCGCCGGAAAGATCAAAAGGATCCGCCAGGGTGTCCGGATCACTCAGGTTATCACAATCATCGCCGGAATCGTCTGCGGTCTGGCGGTATTTATCTGGGGCGGTACGGCTTCAAGACTCTTTGTTGCTGATCCCACCGGTGAGATCAAGGCCATCTGTGATGAATATTTCCATGCGACGGCCTGGTGCTATCCGTTTCTCGGTTCCATTTTCATCTACCGGAACACGCTTCAGGGAATGGGAGACGGGCTGGTGCCCATGTTGGGCGGCGTCTTCGAGCTGGCAGCCCGGGGCATCATGGTAACGGTTCTGGCCGCACCCTTAGGTTTCCTGGGAATTTCCCTCTGTGACCCGGGAGCCTGGATCTCCGCGTTGATTCCGCTGGTACCTGTATACATTATGCGTATGAAAAAGATCACGAAAACTTACAGCTCTGCTGAGGTAGAATAAAAAAGGAGAAATTTTATGATTCTATGGGCGGTCCTGATGGTTGTCCTGTTTGTGGCGATGATCGCGGGAATGGTATATCTCATCACGAGGATACGAAAATTTACGTTTATGAAAAAGCTGGCCGGAGGCAGCAAAAAGAAGGCGACGCTTCTTAGCACGGCTGTGATTACGGGAGCTGTAGCTTTTTTCTGGCTGCTTTGGGGCTTTATAAATGCGGTAATTATTCTTCTGCATCTCATCGTTTTCTGGCTGGTGAGCGAGGGGATTTTCGCTCTCGTCCGGAAAAAGAGGGGTGGAGAGTTCCAGCGGTATTATGCGGGAGTGGTGGCTGTTCTTTTTACCATCGGTTATCTTGGTGCGGGCTGGTATCAGGCCCATCACGTCTGGGAGAAAACCTATACGATCACTACAGATAAGAAGGTTGGCAATTTCCGGGCCGCCCTGATCTCGGATTCCCATACGGGAACCACCTTCCACGGAAAAGGCTTTGCGGAGCATTTAAAGGAAATCGAGAAGCAGAATCCAGATGTCCTTCTGGTGGCAGGGGATTTTGTGGACGATGATACCACGAAGGAGGATATGATCCGCTGCTGTGAGGCGCTTGGGCAGGTGAAGACCACCTATGGCGTTTACTATGTGTTCGGAAATCATGACAAAGGTTATTATTCTCCGGATTACCGGGGCTACAGTGGGGATGATCTTGTGGCGGAGCTGGAGGCCAACGGCGTTCATGTTCTGCAGGATGAGAATGAGCTGATTGACGACCGGATCTACATTGTCGGCAGACAGGACCGTTCCGAGGAAGCAAAACAGGGACGGGTAGATATGGAGACGCTGACGGCAGACCTGGACGATTCTCATTTTTCCATCGTTATGGATCATCAGCCCTGTGACTATGAGGCTCAGGCAGCTTCCGGCGTGGATCTGGTGGTTTCCGGCCACACTCATGGCGGTCAGCTGTTCCCGCTGATGCAGTTTGAGAATCTTATGGCTCTGGGCGGGGATGACAAGGTCTACGGCTATGAGAAGAGGGAGAATACGAATTTTATTGTGACGTCCGGTATCTCTGACTGGGCCATCAAGTTTAAGACCGGCTGCCGGTCCGAGTATGTGCTCATTGACATTCAGGGGGAAGCTTAAAATTTAGGATTTCTTTAGGAAAAATACAGGAACTTCTTTAAAGGAGCATGATAAAATAGGAAAAAAGAGTGGAAAGAAGTGAAGGATATGGGAATGGAAATTCAGATTCTGGACTGGCTGCAGAAACTGCATACGCCGGTTCTGGACAAGATTATGTGTTTGATTACGAGGCTTGGGGACGCGGGGATTCTGTGGATCCTTCTGGCAGCGGTTCTGCTTTTGATCCCGAAGACGAGAAAGAGTGGATTTATCCTGGCAGGGGCGCTGGTTGTGGATGCTCTCCTCTGCAATGTGATTTTAAAGCCTCTGGTAGCTAGAATCCGGCCTTATGATGTGAATACAGCGGTGCAGCTTCTGGTGAGTAAGCCAGTGGATTATTCTTTCCCGTCCGGACACACCGCCGCTTCTTTTGCGTCGGTCGTTGCGCTTTTTATGGCCGGGGAGAGGAAGCTCTGGAAACCGGCACTGGTATTGGCTGTGCTGATTGCTTTTTCAAGACTGTATCTGTATGTACATTATCCGACGGACGTGCTGGGTGGACTGATCCTGGGACTCATTGCCGGATATTTGGGAAGCCGGCTGGTTCTCTGGCTCATGGCAAAAAGAGAGAATTGCCGGGCGGCTGCCTGACAGGAGGAAATGAGTATGCTTAGTGTTTTGTTTACGATTCTGATGATCGGGATTTTCGGAAAGCTGATCGGCTTTGCGTTTCATGCGGCCTGGGGGCTCACGAAGGTGGTCTGTACTCTCGTGGTGCTGCCGGTTGTTCTGATTGTGCTCGTGGTGGCTGGATTTGTGGCGCTTGCATTGCCGGTGCTGGTGATTGTGGGGATTGTGGCACTGGGGATGGGAGTGTTTTCCAGGAGATAGAGTGAAGAATGAATGGCTGAGAGGACGCCCATCAGTAACATTGCATTTTTGCCTTCGGTTTCACAGGCGGCAGAAATTGCAATGTTGATGATGGGCTGTTTTTTTGATGGGTGAAAAGTGTTTTTCTCTGGACAAATTTTAAAGGCTTGATTCTTTGGGGCTTGACTTTGCAAAGGTTCTGAATTATTATACTTATAAAAGTGACCCATAAGTTAGTAACTTATGAGTATAATTATTGGAGGCGAGCGGATGAGTCAGTTTTATTGCCGTGAAGATGAACTTAGAAAGTTGAATAAACGGTATGCAGGTGGTAAGTTTGAGTGTATTATTATTTACGGCAGGCGACGTGTTGGCAAAACGGCATTGATTAATGAGTTTTGTAAGGATAAGCCGACTATTTTCTTTTCTGCTTTAAACACGACGGGAAAGGAAAATCTGGAAGCGCTTTCAAAGTCAATTATGAGTTTTGAGCGGCCAGATATGGAGTCTGGGCCGGAGTTTCAGTCTTATGATGCTGCTTTGGATGAACTGACAGCACTTTCAAAGGAAAGCCGAATCGTTTTTGTTATTGATGAGTACCCATATCTTGCAAAGGCGAAGCCTGCTATTTCTGCAATGCTGCAGCATATTATTGACCATAAGTGGGCAGAGTCCCAGATGTACCTGATTCTTTGCGGTTCATCCATGAGTTTTATGGAGAGTCAGGTGCTTGGTAAAGAGAGTCCTCTGTATGGCAGAAGAACAGGACAGTTCAAGATTGAGGCGCTGGACTATAAGGAAACGGCGGTGTTCCATCCAAATCTGTCTGTAGAGGAAAATTCTTTGATTTATGGAATCACGGGAGGAGTTCCGCACTATATCAATAAGCTGGATGTGAGGGATAGTGTGGATGAAGCTCTGATGGATAACTTTTTTGACCGCTCCAGCTATTTATATGAGGAGCCGGGAAATCTGCTGAAACAGGAACTCAGGGAGCCGGCCATTTATAATGCAATCATCAAAGCGATTGCAGAGGGAGCATCTCGGATGAACGATATCAAGATGAAGGTTGGTGAGGAGAATTCGGTTGTAGCGAAGTATCTGAAAACATTGATTGGCCTTGGTATTGTCAAAAAGGAAACGCCAATAACAGAAAAGCCTGGTAAGAAGACAATTTATCTGCTGGCAGATAATTTCTTTCGGTTCTGGTACCGGTTTGTGCCTGTTAATATGAGTGCAATTGACTCTGGCAGAATCGTAAAGACCTATCCACACGCGGTAAAGCAGTATTTTCCCGATTACATGGGCTTGATATTTGAGAAGATGTGTCAGGATTATCTGCTTTATTATTCGGAGAAACTTCCGATTGAACTGAGTGAAATCGGCCAATGGTGGGGGGCAGACCCGAAGAAGAAAAAGCAGATTCAGATTGATATTATCGGAACACCTGTCGAGGGGAAGGACTATATCATTGGTTCATGCAAGTACAGAAATGAGAAAATCGGTGTGGATGAACTTGATTTGCTCCGGGATTATGCAGCTGTATTTGGAAAAGGCAACAACTATTATTACTATATTTTTTCTAAGGGTGGATTTACTGACGGGCTTCTTAAGGCACAGGAGTGTGGTGAAGTTCAGCTGATAACGTTGAAAGATCTTTATAAATAGCCACATCATATGGAGGCTTATATGAAAATAACTTATGAGAAAGCAGCAAGCTCAGACATAGAGTGTTTATATCAGTTATGTAAGCAACTAATTGATGCTTATGAGAATATAGAATGTATCGATTACGAAAGAGCTCTGAGGTGGGTCCGAAAAAAGCTGGAAAATTCTATTGATGAATATACTTCTATCTATGCTGATGAAAGAAAAGCGGGATATTACCATTTTTACAGGAATGGAAATGGCGAATACGAGCTCGACGATCTGTATGTTTTTTCTGAATTTCAGAATCGCGGAATCGGAACTGCCATAATTGAGAAGTGTTGTGCATCAGTTGAGGAGCCGGTGGTACTATATGTTTTTATTAAGAATAAAAAAGCTGTTTTACTCTATGAGAAATTAGGGTTTGAGATAGCAGAGACGATTAAGGACAGCAGGTATGTTATGAAAAGATGGAAATGAATTCCGGATGTTGTCAATCAGCAGGGTATTCTGCTTTCGGTTTACAGGACGCCCATCAGCAACATTGCGTTTCTGCCTTCGGTTTCACAGGCGGCAAAATTGTATTGTTGATGGGCGGCTGTTTTTTGGTGAGCCGTGTGTTTCTGCTTTAGGTTTTACTGACAGCAAAAAAGGCCTGCCTCACGATTTGTGAGACAAGCCTTTTTCGTAAAATTTAAGCTTTTTTCAGCGCTTTCTGTTTCTTGAAGGTCTGAATTCCTTCGACTACCAGGAAGATCGCCAGGATCGCCATGGCTGCGGCGAAGAGAAGCTGGAACCAGTCGCCCCAGAGGGCTTCGCCTGCGCCGATCATCACGAGTTTTTTCTTAACGGTGATGAGAAGGCTGCTGAGAGTAGCTGCGAGCATGAATACCATCGGGACATAGAACATCTTGTTGTTCTTACCGGCCTGTCCCAGCCATGCACAGACTGCCATAAGAGCGATACCGGCCAGCAGCTGGTTGGCTGCTCCGAAGAGGCCCCAGATCTGGCTTAAGGAAAGTCCGCCGAGGATACAGCCGATGACAACCAGGAAGGTGGTACCTACCATCGGATGAGCTAGGAAGCGGCGAACTCCGGTGGCATCTTTCCAGCTCTTCTCATTTTCTCTGAGGAAAAGCTCGGAGAAGAGGAAACGGCCCAGACGGGTTCCGGTGTCCAGAGAAGTCAGGGCAAATACGGAAACGGCCAGGGTTAAAAGGGCGTAGATTGTGTTGTAAGTGCCGGAGTTTTCATCGGAGAACATGGTAGCGACACCAGCTGCGAAAGCTGCGGGCGGGCCTCCGAAAGCGCCTCCGGTGTATTTGTCATAAACCATACCGAGAGCGATCAGGGCTACGATACCGAGAGCGGATTCGATCAGCATAGAACCGTAAGCGATGGGCTTTGCATGTTTCTCATTGTCCAGCTGCTTAGAAGAAGTACCGGTAGCAATGAGGCTGTGGAAACCGGAGCAGGCGCCACAGGCAACGGTGATGAAAAGTGCCGGGAACAGAGTTCCGATGGAAGTATTCCAGCCTGTGAAAGCGGGGATGTTGAAGTTGGAACGGCCGGTAGCTGCGGCTACGAAGATACCAACCAGAGCCAGAAGCATCATACCGTAAAGCAGGAAGCTGGAAAGGTAATCACGGGGCTGCAGAAGGATCCATACGGGAACCAGGGAAGCCACAGCGATGTAGATTCCGATGGTAACGATCCAGGCGGTACGGCTCATAACGAAACCGAAGTTCAGGCCAAGGATTACGATGGCAACAATACCGATGATGCCGCCGATGGTTGCGGGCAGAGTGCCGATGCCCATACGGTTTGTGATATATCCGTAAATGATGGCAAGAACGATGAAGAGAAGGGAGATCATAGCGGTGGTCTGGTTTCCGGTAGGAGCGGTGGAAACGCCGAAACCGCCGTCACTCATGAAGGTTCCTGCAACGACATTGACAAAGGATGCGATAACGAGGATCAGTACCAGCAGTGCAAAGATCGTGAAGAGCTTCTGGGCTCTTTTTCCCATGGAATCGCGGATGATCTCACCTACGGATTTTCCGTTGTGGCGAAGGGATGCGAACAGGGAACCGAAGTCCTGCAGGCCGCCAAAGAAGATTCCGCCGATGATGCACCATAAGAATACGGGTACCCAGCCGAAAACTGCGGCTTGGATCGGTCCGTTGATGGGGCCGGCTCCCGCGATAGATGAAAAGTGGTGTCCCATAAGGACTGCCGGTTTTGCTGCAACATAGTCCACGCCGTCTTCCATTTCGACAGCCGGAGTGGATTTTTTCGGATCGATACCCCACTGCTTTGCAAGCCATGAACCATAGCCGACATAGCCGATCAGGAGCAGTACGATCGCTGCTACGATGATTAGGATTGCTGTCATTTTTTTCTCTCCTTTTCTTGCAAGGTAAATATTTTGCTAAAGATCTTTTTCATGGAATGTCCCTGCCGGTTACAGGTCATTTTTTCATTGGAAAGATCTAAAACAATCAGACGATAATGGCTGAACCCGTGAAGACTCAGGCGGTAACTCTTGTAATGTTTCTGCCTGAGGGCCAGATTTTCCGCGCCTTCCGTGACGGAAGAGGCGATAACGACGAGGGAGATATCGCTATTCCGGTGATTGGCGTGAGGTTTCACCCTCGCCAGGCCTTTTTCCCAGGCGGCATGGTCCAGCTTCCGGAAAAGTTCCTCGTCCAGACGGTCTGCAAGGGCAAAAAATACATATTCGTTGGATTCTGCCTCGCCGATGGTCGCGGATTTTGTGAGGAAATAGGTGCTGCTGTGTGAATGAAAGGCTGCTTCCGCTGCAAAAGGCTCCTCCGGTGTCTCCCGTTCCACATCATAGTAGGCCATATAAGAACGCAGGGCCCTTTCCAGCACTTCTTCTTTTGACATAAACTCTTTTTTCTCCCTTTTTCGATGGAAATTCTCAAAATTGCACTTTATCACGATAGCACATTAAGACGAAAAAGGCAATAACATTTTTTCGCAGGCTTTACTCTCTTAAAAACCTGTGCTAAAGTACAGAAAAAACGGAACAGGAGCAGAATCATGAAACTTCTGGTGATTGAAGATGAAATAAGACTTGCGGATATCCTGTCGGACTGGTTTCAGAAAAAGGGTTTTGAAGTTACGATCTGCCATGACGGCCTTTCGGGTTATGAAAAAGCGCAGAATGAAAATTTTGATGTGATCCTGTCGGATGTGATGCTGCCGGGGCTGGACGGTTTCCAACTGGTGAGAAAGCTGCGGGAGAAAAAGATCGCGACGCCGGTCCTTTTTCTGACGGCGCGGGTGGAGCTTCCGAGGGAAATATGTCGCTTTTTGCTTCCATGAATCTGCAGATTGCCTAGCTGAACAGCGGAACCGATGCGAAGCTCGAATGGCAGTGGGACGGCGGGCATGTGCCTTCCGAAATCTTCGGTGAATCCCTGGCGCTTTATATCGATGAGATGTATGGAAAATACATGGAAGGAGCAGCAGAGATCACGAAGGCAGCCCCGGAAAAATAGACGACCAACGGGGACGCCGAAGAGGCCTCCGGCCAGGAAACCTATGAGTTCGGCAACATCACCCAGGACGCACGCCATTTTGACAAATATGTCCTGAAAGTACTGGAAGAAAAAGCGGAAACTTTAAGTGAGCTTTTCAATCAGGCTTCGTGATGACAGCAATTTACCGGAGGGCAAGATAAAAAAAGATATAAAAAAACATGCAAAGGAAAATTATTCCTTTGCATGTTTTTTATTTTTAAAACAAAATCCCCGTAGACTGCAAAAACAAAATCAGCATCATCACCGGTGCGACGAAGCGAATCATGACGGTGTACATTTTCTTGCGGCGGAAGTGTTCGCCGTTTCGTTCCATCTCGTCGATGACGTAATCCGGGGTTACGATCCAGCCGATGAGGATCGTGGAGAGCAGGGAGATCAGCGGCATCATGAAGCTGTTGCTGATGTAATCCATGATATCCAGCAGCTGGCCGGTGGAACCGTTGGGCAGCTTCACCTCAAAGTAGAAGATGCTGTAGCCCAAGGCGATGACAGCGGAAGCGGTCAGGTAGATGACGGTCAGCACCAGCACGGTCTTTTTCCGGCCGGTGTGGAAGATCTCCATGCAGTTGGCTGTGATGGATTCCAGCACGGAGATGCAGGAGGTCAGCGTGGCAAAAATCGTGGTGACGAAAAAGAGGATGCCAACCACATTTCCGGCTTTTCCCATGCCTGCGAAAACTTTGGGAAGGGAGACAAACATCAGGCTGGGGCCTGCGCTCATGCCCTCGGTTCCGGAGAACACATAGACAGCCGGGATGATCATGGCGCCGGCCAGAAGGGCTACGCCGGTGTCAAAAATTTCAATCTGGTTCACCGCTCTATTGAGGTTTACCTCCGGTTTCACATAGGAGCCGTAGGTGATCATGATACCCATGGAAACGCTGAGGGAGAAGAAAAGCTGGCTCATGGCATCCAGAAGAATCTGGAAAAAGCGCCCTACGGTCAGTCCCTCAAAATGCGGGGTAAGGTAGTAGAGGAAACCCTCGATACCGGTCCGGAGCTGTCCGGCCTCGTCTGTATGCTTCAGAGTCAGAGAATAGCCTGCAATGATGACTACGAGAACCAACAGAATGGGCATCATATATTTGGATACACGCTCAATTCCACCCTCGACGCCATTGTATACAATGAACGAAGTCACTCCCATGAAAAGCAGGGCGAAGACAACCGGAGCTACCGGTGAAGTGATGAAAGAAGTAAAATAGTCATCTGCGGCTGCAGCCTGAGCCTGACCGGTCAGATAGACGACCGCATATTTTGTGACCCAGCCGCCGATCACTGCGTAGTAGGTCATGATAAGTACCGGTACCAGGAAGGTGAGAATACCTAAAAACTTCCAGTTTTTTCTCATTTTGGTGTAGGCGCGGATGGCGCTCTCACCGGTGCGGCGTCCGATGGCGATATCTGAGGTCAGCAGGGTAAAACCGAAGGTCAGTACCAGGACCAGATAGATCATCAGAAAAAGCCCGCCGCCGTCCTTTGCAGCCAAGTAAGGGAAACGCCAGAGGTTTCCGACACCTACGGCACTGCCGGCAGCAGCCAGCACGAAGCCGATCTGACCGGAAAAATTGCTTGATTTCTTTTCCATAAAAAAATTTTCCTTTTAAGTGTTTAAAGTAATTTCAGAATCTCGTGCAGATCCTCTATTTCATAGTCGATCCGGTATTCCGGGCCGGCAGAAAGGTGGTTGGGATTGTACCAGCAGGTGAGAATTTCCGCGTTGTTTCCGCCGCGGATATCGCTGGTCAGGGAATCGCCCACGATCAGAACCTCTGACTTATCCACAGGGCCAAGGGCATCAAAGACCTGGTTGAAAAATTCGATATTCGGTTTTTCATAGCCCAGCTGCTCAGAGAGGAAAATCCCGTCCATAAGCTCGCCGATGCCGGAGAGTTTCAGTTTCTTTGTCTGGGCGGCGATGGTGCCGTTGGAGACGGCGTACTGTTTTACTTTTCCCTGAAGGGATTTGATGAGATTCAGGCTGTCGTCGCAGTAGACGATGGAGTCCGCATCCCCCAGCCGGTCCTGATATTTTTCATTGAATTCTGCGGCGATGGAGGCATCCAGGCCCTCGGACTCAAAAAAATCATGAAAACGGCCAACCAGAATCTCCGGTTTGGTCATCTCGCCGTTTTCAAGTTTTACCCAGTAGGAACGGTTAATTTTGCTGTAACGGGCAAGCATTTTGTCGGTGCATTCGCCCAGATGATATTCCCTGAAAAGTTTTCGGATGGCGGCTTTCTCTGCGGCGATGAAGTCCAGAAGAGTGCCGTCCACATCCCATAAAAGTGTTGTAATCATTCTTTCTCCTTCCTGTTGATTTCTCAGTGGAAATTTTCTGCCGACGCTCCTATCCGCAGCGCGGCAACCCTCCCCAGCGATTATAACCCTGAAAAGACAAAAGCACAAGGAAAAAGCTCGAACGTTGACAGACCAGGGCAAAAGGAGTAAATTTTATTATAGAAGAAGCGGACATCGTAACGGGTCCGGGAGGAAATACTGTATACAGGTTACGAAAGGAATAGAGAGGATGAGAAATCTGGAAGTTTTAAAAAAACAGGGACGGGAACTTTTGGATCAGAGGCGGGATGAGTTTGTCCGTCAAAGCCTTTTGTCGGATGAGTTTCTGAATATGATTCAGAAAAATAAGAAACCCATGGATCTTCTGATGTCTTATTACCAGTGCGCGATCATGGAGATCGAGACGAAATTCCGGGTGCTGAATCAGGAATATTCCCTGGAATACGACCGGAATCCCATTGAGGGGATCAAGACCCGGGTAAAATCCTATGAAAGTATCCTGAAAAAGATCCGCAAAAAAAATATCCCCATAAACCTGGAGTCAATCGAGGAAAATATCCGGGATATCGCCGGAATCCGGGTGATCTGCTCGTTCCCCGAGGACATCTATGAGATTGCAGAGAGCTTTTTAAGGCAGGATGATATTATCCTCATTGAGAAAAAGGACTACATCAAGGAGCCCAAGCCCAGCGGTTACCGAAGCCTCCACCTCATCGTCCAGGTGCCGATTTTTCTACAGAAAACAAAGAAGTTCGTCTATGTGGAGGTCCAGCTTCGGACGATCGCCATGGACTTCTGGGCGAGCCTGGAGCACAAGCTTCGTTATAAAAAGAACATTCCCGCCGAGCAGGAAAAGCTCATTCAGGAAGAGCTTTACGACTGCTCCATTCAGAGTGCGGAGCTGGACAAACGGATGCAGGACATCCGGAATATGATCATCAAAGCCAATGGCGACGGAGAAGAATAGAGAGGAGCAGAAAAATGAAAAAAGATTTATTTGGTGTGAATCGTTTAAAAATCAATCTTCATACACACACGACACGTTCCGATGGCGCAAAGACGCCGGAGGAGGTTGCAGAGATTTATAAGAAGGCCGGTTATGATGTGATCGCCATTACAGACCACTGGAATCATCTGGATAGTGGAAGGATTGCAGGCCTGCGTATTTTGTCAGGAGCAGAGTACAATATCGGCGGCGGAGACGGATGCGGCAATGTTTTCCATATTCTGGGCATCGGCTGCGAGAGCAAACCGGCTCTGACAGAGACAGCAGGACCACAGGAAATCATTGACGAGGTGCATCGCTGCAAAGGCCTTGCGGTTCTTGCTCATCCGGCCTGGTCACTGAATACGGCACAGCAGGCAGCCCGGCTTTTCGGTGTGGATGCCACAGAAATTTATAATTCCGTATCGGACGCCGGAGAGTCTTCACGCCCTTATTCCGGAGATTTTGTGGATACGGCGGCCTGCCAGGGACTCTTTTATCCGCTGATTGCAGATGATGATGCCCATTTTTATAACGGCAGTGATGAGACGAAGGCCTGGATCATGCTGGAAGCGGAAGAAAATGCTTCCGATGAAGAGCTTTTAAAAGCACTCAAAGAGGAAAAATTCTACGCGACCCAGGGCCCGGAGATTCATATCAGACGGGAAAACAATGAGGTGACAGTGATCTGTTCGCCTGTCAGTCGGATTTCCTTCTTTTCCAATGCAGTCTGGGCGCCGGAGCGCTGCCACAGGGGCGATGGTCTTACAAAAGCCGTGTGCCATGTACAGCCCTGGGAAAACTTTATCCGCGCGGAGGTCACTGATGCCCAGGGAAAAATGGCCTGGAGCCGGGTAATACGGCTGAATGAGTGACAAAACAGGGGGTAAAAGGCTTCTCATGCGGACGATTCAGAACGTTCGGACAAAAAAAGCTGGCTCTTAGGAGTCAGCTTTTTGCACTTCTTTTTCCACCCAGAGCTGCAGGGCTTCGATGGCCAGCGAGACTTTCTCGAGATTTTCCTGGATATTGGAGAAATCAGGGCTCTCGTCCTCAGAGATCTGTCCGTCCCGGGAGATCTCGATGAGCCGGTTGGTCAGAGGGTAAACGGCATTTAAGGAGGCCACGGTCTCCAGAATGATCGCGGGAAGCTCCGTCATCTCGATCGGTGGAACGTATTTCCGGCCGATGGGACATTCGTGGGAGCAGTAGTAGTTGCAGAGCTCCGGCGCTTTGTAGACCTCCGCCATGCGGATCACGTCCTCCGGCGCGGGTTCGCTTTTCTCATTTTCGATGCGCTCCAGGCGGTCCTCGGAGATAAATTCCAGAAGTTCGGCTGCTTTTTCCCGGGTGAGGTCGTTTTCCTCCCGGAGTTTCTGGTAAATCGTTTTATTTTCTCTGGTTGATTTTCTTCCCATGTCGTCCCCCTTAATATTTTGTGTTTTCTGCGGAATAAGAGGTTTTATTCTGCGAAGGCCGCGGTGTATTTTCACGGCGGGATTTCTTATAATAGTCACATCAGACGAATTTATTATATGATGATGTTGGGGTCAAAAGGTATTTTGCCCCCAACTGATGCCTACGAATTGCTCCGCTGCAAGGCAGCTCACGCAATTCTACAAACATTCGAAATCCGCTGATTTACTGCGTAAATCGCTACTTTCTCATGTTTTGCGGGTCCCAAGTTCAAAAGCCTTATCGTGCAAGCACGAACGGCTTTTTGAGCTTTTGACCCTGGCATCATCATTATATCATGAAAGAGAAAGAAGAGGAAAAGAAAATGGAAGGTTACAACATAGAAAAAGAAATGAGAGAAGCCATCGAGGCCGGTGAAAACGCACTGTACAGCCTCAGGGCAGCGAAAGAAGAGCTTCGGAAAGCCGGCAACTGGGGAATCGCAGACCTGCTTGGCGGCGGTTTTTTTGTAAGCCTCATCAAACATTCCAAGATGGACGAAGCGTCCCGCCTGATGGAGCAGGCCAGATACGATCTGAAAAAATTCCAGAAAGAGCTCCGGGACGTGACTGTGAACACTGATTTATCTTTGAACTGCGGCGATTTTCTTACCTTCGCCGATTTCTTCTGGGACGGTGTCGTTGCCGACTGGCTGGTTCAGTCGAAGATCAACGAGGCGAGGAGCCAGGTTGAGCAGGCCATCCCTCAGGTAGAACAGATACTCAGCAACTTGAAACGTTATTAAGGGGGAAAACGATATGTTATCATTCATCATTCTTATTTTTGTTCTCATGGCACTTGGTAGCGGAGGCCGCGGACGTTATTATTATCACCATCATGGTCCTTATCATCATGACCCATTTTTCGGCCCGCCTCATCATCATGGCGGCTGCTGTCATCATGATCACCACCATCATCACCATGGCTGCTGGTAAAATTTTTATGCAGGCACAGTTTCCGGACTGTGCCTCTTTTTTTGTTATGCGACGGGGAAAAGAAAGGCTTGACAAATCAGGAGATTTTCATATAATTATCATCGGTAATTAACAAAGGTAACTATCGAGAGGGGTACATGACATGACCAGTGAGAAAATCAAGAGGATGCTCGATGCCTGCTATCAGGCAAAACGGATTCGGGATCTGCTCCCGCCTCTGCCGGAGGGAGTCATGCCGTCTTACATCCAGTATCTGGAGAAGATCCAGGCACTGGAAAAACAGGGCATTCGGGTGAAAGTCTCTGATATCAGTGCTGCCATGAGTCTTCCAAGACCCGGAGTCACCAGAACGGTGAAGGAGATGGAGAAAAAAGGCTATTTGAAGAAACTCGCGTCTCCGGATGACGGGCGTGTGACCTATATCTCTGTCACGGAAGCGGGAAAAGCGCTTTCCAGGGAATATGACGAGCTCTATTTTGGCACACTTTCCCGGGAGCTTTCCGGTATTTCCGAGGAAGAAGCAGACTGTATGATTGAGACGATCGGAAAATTTTATGAGATCATGTGTGAGAGGAGGAGTCGTTATGACAAATGACAAGGCAGATTTTACTCGAGGAAGTATTTTGAAAAAACTCGTTGCTTTTATGATGCCGATTCTGGGTGCGCTGATTCTGCAGGCGGCCTACGGCGCAGTGGACCTTCTGGTGGTGGGAAGATTCGGTTCCACCTCAGGTCTTTCCGCAGTTTCTACCGGAAGCCAGGTGCTCAACCTGGTGACTTTCGTGGTGATTCAGTTTGCCATGGGTATCACGGTTCTGATTGCCCGCTATCTCGGAGAGAAGAAGCCGGAGAGGATTGGAGCCGTTATCGGCGGATCCGCCGTTGTGTTCACGATCATCTCTGTGATTCTTTTTGGGGTGATGGTCAGCCTGGCGCGACCCATCTCCGTACTGATGCAGGCCCCCGAGGAAGCGTTGGATCTTACTGCCGCCTATGTGAGGATCTGCGGAAGCGGTATCTTTTTCATTGTGGCTTATAACCTGTTGTCCGCCATTTTCCGTGGTTTAGGGGACAGCCAGTCACCGCTGCTTTTCGTGCTGGTGGCCTGTATCGTAAATATCATCGGCGACCTGATTCTTGTGGCTGGTCTTCATATGGATGCGGCAGGAGCGGCCGTGGCGACGGTTCTGGCCCAGGCTCTCAGCGTGGTCTTTGCGGTCATGCTTCTTATAAAGAAGAAACTGCCGTTTAAGATCACAAAGCAGGATTTCTGCCTGAATTCCCAGTGCAAAAAGTTCCTCAAGATCGGTCTGCCGCTGGCACTTCAGGAATTTCTGACCCAGGTTTCTTTCCTGGCGCTCTGTGCTTTCGTCAACCGTCTGGGACTGGAGGCCTCCTCCGGTTACGGCGTTGCCTGCAAGATCGTAAACTTCGCCATGCTGGTGCCCAGCGCTCTGATGCAGTCCATGGCTTCCTTCGTTTCCCAGAACGTGGGAGCAGGAAAGACAAAACGTGCGAAACAGTCCATGTTTACCGGTATCGGCGTGGGTCTCTCCGTCGGCTGCCTGGTCTTCGCACTCATCATGCTGAAGGGCGATATGCTGACAGGCTTTTTCTCCACGGAGACAGCCGTTATCCAGAATGGCTATGATTATCTGAAGGGTTTCGCTCTGGAGACCCTTGTGACGGCGGTTCTTTTCAGTATGATAGGTTATTTCAACGGAAACAACAAGACCGTCTGGGTTATGACCCAGGGCCTGATCCAGACTCTTCTGGTCCGCCTGCCGCTGGCCTACTTCATGAGTATCCAGCCCAACGCCAGCCTGACCAAGATCGGTCTCGCTGCCCCGATCTCAACGATTGTGGGTATTATTCTGAATGTGGGATTTTTCCTGTATCTGGAGAAGAAAGAACGAAAATAAAAGAAGAGGAATTCCTGAATGATCTGAAAAAGGTAAACGACACCCTGGGCCATGAGATGGGAGACATTATGATCCTTAACTTCGCAAAACTTCTTCGGAAGGTCGTTCCGCTCCGCTATTTCGTGGACCGCTTCGGCGGAGATGAATTTATTGTCATCGCGCTGACCCTTGTGCTGCCGCTGGATGATAAAGTATTTACGAGAGAATTGTGGGAATCCGCGACTGAGTGCCCGGTAGTATTTCCGGATGGCGTTGGCGTTGTTCCGTGGATGGTTCCCGGTGGAAGAGAGATCGCAGTGAAAACCGCGGAGCTGATGAAAAAGTAGTGATTTTATTGTATTTAGGGCTAGCCGCCGCGCTAGCGGCTTGGTACAATAAGTGCATATGAAAAATCTGTTATACAAGGAGAAGAAGATGAAAAAGAAATGGATAGCAGCAGTGCTCTGCTTCAGCGTTCTGACTACGCTGACGGGGCCTTTTGTCAAAGCAGATGATACGGTGCAGGAAGAAAGCATTCTGGAGAAATACGAACATCAGCATCGGGATATTGGGGAAGCGGTATATCGGGAGGCCGCCTTTGCATTTGCGGGCGGAGACGGAAGTGAAAGTTCTCCTTATGAGATCAGCTCGGCGGAGGAACTGCAGTATCTCGCAGAGCTTCTGGCAGAGGATGCCCTTAGTGATTACCGGGGAAAATATTACATTCTGACAGCCGATATCAGCCTGAATGATGTTTCCAATTATGAAAACTGGGGAGAACAGAGACCGTCCTATGACTGGAAAACGATCGGAACAAAGGCGGCGTTTACCGGTGTCTTTGATGGAAACGGCCATACGATCAGCGGCCTGTATCTGAACAGAGATATCGAGGAAAATAATACGGACGCTTCCGTTGATTACTGCGGACTGTTCGCAGATGTGTACCAGGGGACGATTAAAAATCTGAATCTGACGAATGTATATATTGAAGTATCTGGGGACAGTTCCAGAGTGGGTGGAATTGCGGGCATGGCATCGAAAACGCAGATCCTTGACTGTACCGTGGATGGAACGCTGATTGGGTATGACGGCTATTATGGTGGAATTGCAGGAAGTGCATCAGGTACGATCAGTGGCTGTGAGTTTAGCGGAAGCGTGAGTGCAGCGAAGAATCTGCAAAATAGTCAGAGCGGCCAGGCTTATGTCGGAGGAATTGCGGGAGATTTTTCATCTGCGGTAGTTGGCACCGGTGATGAGAGCGCGGATGATTTCGAAGGAATTATAAACTGTGTAAACAAGGGAACGATAGAGATTGAAAACGGCTATCAGTCTGCGTTGGCAGCAGGGGGAATTGCAGGCTCAAACTCGGCCAGAATCACAGGTTGTACAAATGAAGGAACTGTGGAAGCAAAAGCGGCAGCGGAAGACAGAGAAGAACTGGGAACTGCGGCTTTGTCCATAGGAGGAATTGCAGGAAGCTTTGTTGTGGCTGTTCTGGGAGAAGACGGTGTGCTCAGTGGCTGTGAAAATACCGGAACGGTTATGTCTGACAGTGCCAATACAGGCGGAATCGTGGGTACTGTAGATCTGTCAGATCCTAGATATGCAGTAACGATTGAGAATTGCAAGAATACAGGAAAGGTATTTTCGGCAAATCATTATTATGCCGGAATTGCAGCAGATATAGGAGTTAAGGCGGATAACACGCTCACGATTGCCGGCTGTACAAATGAAACCGATTTTACAGAAGGAGAGGGCGCCGGAATCGTCTATGAATTGGTGATGCAGAAAGGAAATATGCTTCTTTCAGGCAATGTCAATCATGGAACGATCACCTCATCCGGGCAGAATGCCGCAGGTATTCTCTGCTACACGGCAAATATGGGAGATGACTGGCAGCTGAATATCGAAGACTGTGAGAATACGGCAGATATCAGTTCCGAAGGAAATGTGGGAGGAATCGCAGGCTTTACCGCTTATTATAAAACAGATGAAGCGGGTTCTTCTTTTAACATTCAGAATTGTAAGAACAGCGGAAATCTCTCTTCCACGACTACGAATGGTTATATCGGCGGTATTCTTGCAGTGGATGGTTTTATGCAGACGCAGACAACCATCGACAGCTGCGAGAACAGTGGAACGATTTCCTTCACGAAGTCATGGGTCATGCAGGAAAATGAGCTTAAGACAGAAAATGACGATGGCGAAAAAGAAGACGCAAGCCTCTTTACCCTGTCTGTTATGGGCGGCGGAATCGTCGGCAGAATCGGTGAAGCAGTCATGCTGTCCGTTGATGCGGATAAGCCGGATGGGCAGGAAATCAACAAAAAAGACGCGCTTGTCAGGATCAGCAACTGTGTGAACACCGGAGCTCTCAGCTATGAGGAACCGCAGAAAGGAGACGGTGTAACCGAAGAAGACTTACAGAAAGCAGCAGAAACATACTGGAAGGCAAGCATGGGCGGAATCTTGGGAGACTGCTCCTGTACGAATGGGTACAGCGTGAATTTTGAAAACTGTACTTACAATACAGAGCGCGGAATTGGAAACACAGAGCTTCCGGATATTGAATGAGCCAAGGGGGACGGAGTTTGTGCCAAAAACTCCGTCCCCTTGGTTTCAACAGGACATGACAGCGCGAGTGAGCTCCCTGCCACTCTGTGTCTTCACGATCTTTTCTACAAAATTTTCTACATTTTCTTTGCTGTATCCATTCTCAGAAGCGTTTACGATGTAGTCGGCTTCGATCAGAATCTGATAATCCATTCCTTTAATATCAGTAAGGGTGTGATGGTGGCCCACCAGATAAGCCACGCGGCTGATCTGTTCGGTGGTCATTCCCGTATCGGAAAGAAACTCTGTTACCAGGGGTGCGCCTTCGATTTCCTGATATTTTCCATTGGCATTTCCATATTTTTCACGACAGAGAGGGCAGGCGATGTCATGGGTGATGGCGGCAACCTCCAGAACAAACTGTGTCTCTGGATCGAGCCCTTCCAGCTCGCCGATGGTTTTGGCATAGGTCCAGACCTTGATCAGGTGGTCGATGTCGTGGATGTTTCCATTGGAAAAGGTAATCATTTTTTTCAGAATCTCAGCAATCTTCATTGGTATCCTCCTCAGTAATTATTTATCAGTATTGTACTCGTGAACTACTCGGTAACTAAGTTACCAGAGCATCTGAAATCTGGCGGGATACCACCTTTTTTTCAGGGTGCGTCCATGACACCAATACTGCTTGCCTTTCGGTTATACAGCTACTTTTATTATTTCTGGATTTTTTAGTCCGGTTACGGACAGTTTCTTTTCCTTTCCGGATACAGAAAGATATTTCCGCAGGATATTAAATGCACCCACTGCATCTGCGTTAAATCTTACTCCGCCAGTTATATACATGCCCCGTTCTTTTCGATTGAATGCTTCTGCATATCTTTTTGATACTTCCGGTGATAATGGACTGCACTGGCTGGTATAGCTTTCTTCCTGTTTTATCAATGGAATCCCATACAGTTTCAGTTTATATTCCAGCATAATGTACAGCCTGTTATACGGCAGTCCGTGAAACTTCTGGTTGGTCTTGTGTCCCAGATCTTTTTCTTTACGGATATTCCGGATGTCTCCCACAACCACACAGCGGATATCTTCTTTTCTGCAGTATTCCGCAATCCATCTGGTCACTTTGTGAAGGTAATCCTTCACTGCATTCTGCTTTTTCCTGTAAAGTTTCCGGATATGTTTCGATGATTTTGGATATTTTATTCCTCTTTCCGACTGCTGCGCATACCATACAGACTGCACTCTGGCGATCTCTTTATGAAAGTATCTTTCCAGAGAAAGATATTTTCTTCCCAGAATAAAAGTCCTGCCATTTCCGGAATCATAACAGGTCATCAGATTATGAAGTCCAGGATCAATAGACAAATAATGTCCATTCTGGGAGAGCTGCTCTGGTTCTTCCATCTCATAGATAACGATAAGGTCACATGTTCCATTTTCCGGGGGATAGATCCGCAATTGTTTTATATGATCCATGTCTTTGAAAATCTTATTTTCAAGATATAGGAATTTTTCATGGATCCCGTAGGTTTCTTCCATATAGCTTTTCAGATCCTTTGGCAGAGACAGCCGCAGCTGGTCTGAACCTTTCTCATGCCGGATCCCCATCTGCATGTATGTGACTGGTATATTCTCCTGTTTAAAACGGGGCGGATTTGGATCTTTGATCCCTCCGGTCTTTTTCAGGACATAAAAAGATCTCCACGCCTTATCCAGCTGCTTACAGGTCTCCTGCGCTGTCTGTGACGGAAGCTGTCTGTACCACAGATCTCCTTTATGTGCTTTTTTCTGATAATACCAGTCAGGATACTTTTCCAGTCCCAGTTCTTTATAATGATGGCGTTCGTAGTTGCAGACATTCCAGAGTTTGGAAGCTGCATAACACATATGCCCTATGATATTGGAATATTCCGGCCGGATCTTTACCGATGTTCTGTGTGACAGCAGCATTCCTCTTTCCTCCTTCAGACAGCTATGCGAACCAGTATCCACAGTCCGCTTTAAATCAATACGACTTGCTCTGATGTTCCATATAACGGCGGATATTTTCCTCAGATACGGATCCAATTGTTTCCACATAATAGGAATGGTTCCACAGCTCTCCTTTCCACAGCTGGTTTCTTATTTCCGGAAAACGTTCGAACAGTTTTCTGTCGGCAATACCCTTATCCTCAGGGATCTGCTGCACCAGTTCCTGCAGGTATTCCTCAATTTCTGGATCAAGTATCTTCCTCCGTATTTCACTGACCATACCATATAGTAGTTGATATTACACACACAAGTCCTATAATGCATAAGATTTTCTTTCATATACATATATATAGTATAACATAAGAGTCAAAAATACGCAACAATTATCCAAACATATTTTCGATTATTTATATGTAGGTTACGGAATTAAGAGAAAGCTATTAATATCAAGCATGAGGATTATTGTACTATTTGCATTGTGCAGATATGCACATTCCTGCGCTTTCATCTCGGTAATTGAATTGCCGAGGATTCCCGCTTACTGTCCTAAAATTCGCGGATGGAAAGCGTCAGATCACGAAATGCATCTTGCATGTGAATACAACTAGTGCTATAATTGTTATCGACATATGACGGAAATGGATGTGAGACAAGATGGCACGACCGACAAGATGCAGAAGAATCTGTATAGAACCTGCTTATGATAGCTTCAGGCCGGAAGGGATACCGACAGGCGAAAAAATAACGATGACCGTAGATGAATATGAGGTAATCCGTCTGGTTGATCTGAAGAAATATACGCATGAACAGTGCGCCCAGCAGATGGGGATTTCCAGAACGACCGTTACGGAAATATATGAATCCGCACGTTACAAGCTCGCGGACAGCCTGGTTCACGGAAAGGTACTGAGTATCTCCGGGGGGAATTACTGCTTTTGTGATGGCAGAGATCCATTTTGCTGTAATCAGAAGTGTGAAAGAACAGACAGATCCGCCTTTGAAAATAAGATCCAGGGAAAAGGAGAAAAAGAGATGAGAATTGGTGTAACATATGAAAACGGAGAGATTTTTCAGCATTTTGGACACACAGAGCAGTTCAAATTGTATGATGTTGAAAATGGCGAGATCAAACAGACCCAGGTTGTCGATACGAATGGACAGGGTCATGGAGCACTGGCTTCCTTCCTGACGAATGCAGGCGTTGAGGTACTGATTTGCGGCGGTATCGGCGGCGGAGCCCAGGCAGCACTTGCAGCCGCCGGAATTCAGCTGTTCGGCGGCGTAAGCGGGGATGCAGATGAAGCGGTACGCTGTTTCGTAAGCGGAAACCTGAATTATAATCCGGAAGTACGCTGCAGCCATCATGCACACGAGCATTCCTGCGGAGAGCATCACTGTGGCGAGAACAAAAACGGTTGCAGTGGCCATTGAAGAAATGTTCATTGATGAATATCCTTGTCTTTCAGTTGTGAAAAGCTGGAAGGCAGGGATATTTTTGGTATAAGATGACATGAAATAGCAGTAGGCTGAATGAAAGAGTTGGGGTAAAATAAGAACATAGATTTTGGAGACTTAAAGAAATTGTTTTGAGGTACCAATCTGGAACTTCAAAATGGAAAAGTTGCGACGGTGTCGCAACAATTATCGAAAAGGAGGTTGTTTTGATGGGAAAAGAACATTCTGAAAAAGAAAAAACAATTTTGGATTCACCGAGTCCAAAATTAAATAAAAGTATGATTGCTTACCATGAAACAGGAGATTTATTTGCTGATACATGTGAAATTGTGGAGAGTGCACAAAGTATTGCGTATGCAGCTGTCGATACAATTCTGGTTCAAAGGAACTGGTTGTTGGGAAAACGAATTGCTATAGAGTGTCTGAATGAAAATGGAAAAGCAGACTATGGCAAAAAAACTATGAAAAAGCTATCAGCAGAATTAAAAGAAAAATATGGCAAAGGTTTTGACTTTAGTAGTCTTTATAAATATGTGAAATTTCATCAAGAATTTCCTCAAATTTTGGACTCACTGCGTCCAAAGTCTGGGCGTCCCTTGTCATGGACGCATTATAGAATTTTACTTCAGGAAACATCATCAGAGGCACGAGCATGGTATGCAAAAGAAGCACAGGAACAAGCATGGTCAGTTCGGACTTTGCAACGGAATATTTCTTCGCAGTATTATTACCGAATGCTCATGTCTCAAAATGTAGAATCTGTCGAAAAAGAAATGAAAGAACTGACAGCTTCTTATCAGGCTGATAAGCTGGAATTTATCAAAAATCCGGTAATAGCAGAATTTCTTGGATTATCTTCTAATACGGATTTTACAGAAAATGAATTGGAGCAGAGAATTATCACGCATATTCAAAAATTTCTCATGGAGTTGGGGAAAGGGTATGCGTTTGTAGCGAGACAACAGCATATTCGAACTGAAAAAGAAGATTATTATATTGATCTTGTTTTTTACAATTACATTTTGAAGTGCTTTGTATTGATTGATTTAAAAACGTCGAAAATTACACATCAGGATGTGGGGCAGATGGATATGTATATTCGTATGTATGATGAAATGAAGCGAAACGAAGGGGATAATCCGACATTAGGTATTATTTTATGTTCTGATACAGACGAAGATATTGCAAAATATTCTATATTGCACGGGCACGAACAATTATTTGCATCTAAATATAAAACTTGCCTTCCATCAGAAGAACAGCTTCGAGAAGAGATTGAAATTCAGAAGAGATTTTATTATTTACAGAAAGAAGAAGACAAAGAAAATAAAGATTTTTAAAATATGAGTAGAGAAAGGCGTGAGTCGTAAAAATATGGCTTGCGTCTTTTCCTGTCTGGAAAGGAAGTGATATAGAATGGCACAGGTCTTTCAAGTAGAGCGAAACAAGAACTTTACGGTAATGAACAACCATCATTTCAAGAACAAAAATTGGTCATTAAAGGCAAAGGGACTGCTATCCCTAATGTTAAGCCTGCCAGAGGACTGGAATTATCTGGATAACAGGTCGAAAATGACACAAATCTCACAGTATGAGCTTTTGCTTCATAAGGACGATAACTGGAAGATTGTAGGATAAAATGAGAGCGTTTCAAGTTTTGTGTAAACAGAAAAAACTGATGTAAGATATGTCATTAGTTATCGAGGACAGAACCTGTTTTTCAGGGTTCTGTCCTTGTTTGTATTATAATGCAGTTTTAAGGCATGTCAAGCAGGACTGGCTGTGCCAGCCCTGCCTAGCATGCATTCTGCTTATAACCTTTCCAATCTTTCTTCGAAGAAAATTTCCAGCTGAGAATGGATTTGTCCCCAATCCTGACGGTGTCCCGTCCATTTTTTGGTGATATCTATCATGGCCAGATACAGCATTTTCAGGAGACTGTCATCGGATGGAAATACCGTCTTGGATTTGGTGACTTTCCGGAGCTGACGGTTAAATCCTTCAATCGTGTTCGTGGTATAGATCAGACGTCTGACAGCTTCCGGATACTTAAAATACGTTGAAAGATTTGCCCAGTTATCTTTCCATGACTTTGCAATCTTAGGGTATTTCCCGCTCCATTTTTCGTCAAAGCTGTCCAGTTCTGCCAATGCAACTTCTTCTGTAGGAGCTGCATATACACGCTTCAGATCTGCCATAAGTGGTTTGATCTCTTTGTAAGAAACAAATTTCGTGGTATTCCTGATCTGATGGATTATGCACTGCTGGATCTCGGTCTGGGGAAATACTGCTTCAATTGCTTGTGGAAAACCGGTCAGTCCATCCACACACGCAATCAATATATCTTCTACACCCCGGTTTTTCAGGCCATTCAGGATGGAGAGCCAGAACTTGGCACTTTCATTTTGACCAACATACATTCCGAGGACATCCTTACGTCCTTCCATATCGATCCCAATCGCAATGTAAACAGCACGTTTTACAATCCGCCCCTCATTACGGGCATGGAAATGGATCGCATCCATAAATACAACAGCATACACACTTTCTAATGGCCTTTCCTGCCATTCTTTTACTATTGGCAGGATCTTATCAGTAATCCGGCTGACAGTACTGTCGGAGATCTCAAGATCGTATAATTCACGCATGTGGCTTTCTATATCGGCAGTAGTCATTCCTTTTGCGTACATGGAAATGATCTTTTCTTCCATGTCTTGCGTAATCGAATTCTGATACTTCTTTACAACCTGTGGTTCGAAGTCACCTTTTCGATCCCTTGGAATATCAATCTCCATATCTCCGTAACTGGTATGTAACGTTTTCTGGGAATGTCCATTCCTGGAATTATCGGTTTCTTTATTTCGATAATCATACTTGGAATATCCCAGTTCTTCATCCAGTTCCTGATCAAGGGCACCTTCCAAAATGATAGACATCATATCCCGCATAATGGAATTAACATCTGTTCCATCTTTTACTTTTACATTGTTTTCTTTCAGGTAGTTTCCCATGAGTTCTCTAAGCGCTGCTTTTTGTGGTGAATCCTTTTTTCTTGCCATAAAATAAACCTCCAAACTGAGTAATTCTATCTTACATCAGTTTGGAGGTTTACACAAACTTTGGGATACTCCCGATAAAATCAAAAGGCTTGCTTTCGTATAAACTACGGACAGCAAGCCTAAATATTACATTAAATGTATATCACTCCATTTTTTCATATCTTGAAGAATCGGTACAAAACTTTTCCCTAAATCAGTTAAAGAATATTCTACTTTTGGTGGGACTTCTTGATATACATATCGTGAGATAAACCCATCTTGCTCTAATTCTCTAAGCTGTTTCGTCAAAGTAGACTGTGTAATATCTCCTAATCTTCGGCGTAGTTCCCCGAATCTTTGTATTTCATATTCTGAAATATACCACAAAATAGTTATTTTCCACTTTCCACTTAAAATATTTTGGACACGAACCATGGACGCACATTGAGGAAGTGGCGATTTCATATTACTCATAAAATCCCTCCTTTAATGGTATTATATCTTTTTAGATTCATTATTGCAAGGTACTATTATTTTTTATACTTAGTATTATTTTTAACACTATAAATAAAAAAAGACAGTACTTTTCAAGTTTTACATACTTGCTATAATTTGAAATGAGAAAGGCGGTGACAACAATTAACACATCAATCAATATTGCAGGAATTACATTTAAAAATCCGATAATGCCTGCGTCTGGAACATTTGGCTCTGGACAAGAATATAGTGAATTTGTAGATTTGAACCAACTAGGTGCAGTAGTTACTAAAGGCGTTTCATTAACTCCCTGGGAAGGAAATCCAGCCCCAGAATCATGGAAACAAGCAGTGGAATGATAAATGCTGTTGGATTACAAAATCCTGGAATTGACGTATTTATAGAGCGTGATATTCCCTTTCTTCAAAAATTTGATACTAAAATAATTGTTAATGTGTGTGGCAATTCAGTGTCTGATTACTTACAAGTTGTAGCAAGACTATCTGAAACTGTTGTCGATATGCCGGAAATCAATATTTCATGCCCGAATGTTGAACATGGTGGCGTTGCATTTGGGCAAGAGCCAAAGATGGTGGAATACATTACCAGTGAAATAAAAAAGATAACCCCAAAGCCTATATCCATGAAATTAACACCTAATGTAACTGATATAACAGAAATAGCAAAAGCGGTTGAAGCAGATTCTATTTCTCTAATCAACACAATTACAGGTATGAGAATAGATGTACAGAAAAGGAAATTCTGTGTTGCAAATAAAACAGGTGGTTTATCCGGTTCGGCAATAAAACCGATTGCACTAAGAATGGTTATCAAGTCTGTCATGCAGTTAAAATTCCAGTAATCGGTATGGGTGGAATTGCTACAATAAATGATGTTTTGGAATTTATTATGGCTGGAGCTACTGATATCGCAATAGGAATAGCAAATTTTAACAACCATTTTGTTATGCCAGAAATCATATCAGAATTAAGTAAATATATGAAAGAAAACAACGTTGAAACCTTAGATGAAATCAGAGTATTGTTGGTTAAAAACCAGGAGGAAATTATTATGCATTACACAGGAACAATATGGCGTCCACCATACGAAGCATACTCATTGTTAGTTCAAGTAACAGCAGGTTGCACACACCATTCATGTAAATTTTGTACACTTTATGAGGATTTGCCGTTTAAATTCAAATTATCTCCATTTTCAGAAGTTAAAGCGGACTTAGCAGAGGCAAGTAAAAATTATAGAAAAATACCTCGTATATTTTTTACTGGTGCAAATCCATTTGTATTAAGTACAGAAAAGTTAAAAACTTTAGCAAAAATGGTCAAGGAATATTACCCCTTTTATAAAACAATCGGGTGTTTTGCAAGAATTACCGATATAATGCCAAAAAGTCTTGAAGAATTAAAAGAATTAAGAGCCTTAGGGTATGATGGTATTACGATTGGTGTGGAAACAGGTGATGATGAATCTCTTACCTTTATGAATAAAGGCTTCCAGTCGAAAGATGTATTAGAACAATGTAGAAAATTGGACGAAGCCGGAATCAGCTATAATTTCTTTTATTTAACAGGAATTTATGGAGCTGGTCGTGGAGAGGTCGGTGCGAAAAAGACAGTAATGCTTTTCAATCAGTTAAATCCTAAAATCATTGAATCTTCTATGTTGACGATTTATAAGACATCTGAATTGTATCAAGAGATTCAAAAGGGAAACTGGAAAGAAGAAAGTGAAATAGAAAAACTTATTGAATTAAAGACACTTGTTGAAAATCTTACAATAAACACAAGAATTGTGACTGATGGTGCGTCTAATTTAATATAGGTTCGGGGGAATCTGCCAGCCGACAAGAAGAAATTGATTAAGCATTTGGAATATCAGATTTCCAATGCCGATGAAGCGTCTTTAAGAGAATATCGTGTGAATCTGCGACATTTGTAAAATCGAAAGGATTCTTTATGATTGGAATAAATAGAAAAGACATACGAGCTGTCCTTTTCTATTTTCACAGGATTGCTCTGGTCAAGGAGCAATTTGTGATTTTAGTAAGAAAATCAGACGAATATATTTTTCCAAGAATTTGTAGTAAAAATGTGGTCAAATCAAGAAAATCGAGTGCGAAAGAGAATGTTACGCCATGTACAGCTCGGGAATAAATTCTCTCGCTGTAGGGCTGTCGCCCTATATATTTCCATGGAAGAAACCTCCTTTTCAAGCAAGCTTGAAGGAGGTTTTTCCCTGTAAATATGCATGGCTCGTAGCGTTCACACAATCTTCACAAAATAGTTAGCACTCACCTCTTGACAGTGCTAGAACTATGTGTTATATTACACATAGAACAAAGAAGGGGGACAGAAAAGAGAGTTCCGATCAGAGTTCCAGATATAAATAACAACAAACCAATAAAGATAGATAGAAATTAAAGGAGAGATGACTTATGTTAATGCCGAGTATTTTTGGAGAAAATTTATTTGATGATTTCTTTGACAGCTTTCCGTTTTATGATAATGATGCAAAAAATGTTGAGAAAAAACTGTATGGCAGAAAGGCTGCTCATATGATGAAGACCGATATCAAGGAGAAAGCAGACGGCTACGAGCTGGTTATGGATCTGCCGGGCTTTACGAAAGATGAGATTCAGGCAACTCTGGAGAATGGTTATCTGACCATCCAGGCAGAGAAAGGTCTCGACAAGGACGAGAAGGAGAAAGAGACCGGCCGCTACATCCGCAGAGAGCGTTATGCCGGAGCCATGAGCAGAAGCTTCTATGTCGGTGAGAATGTGGAGCAGGAGGATATCAAAGCTGAGTTCAAACATGGCATCCTGAAACTCTTCGTTCCGAAGAAAGAAGCAAAACCGACAGTGGAGAAGAAGAAACATATTGCCATCGAGGGCTGAGATCGGTAAGATCTGAACAGAATAAGAGAGCGTACATTAGGAAAGAGAGTGTACGCTCTCTTTTTTGCTTTAAAAAGCCAGGCTTCATCTGTGACGAAAACGCCCACAAAAGAGATAAGCTTCCCTTCCTCAAACATGAGCCAGAAATGATTTCCAAAGACCAAAGGGGACGGAGTTTATGCCAAAAAACTCCGTCCCTTTTGGTTCACGTGCAATACCGGAATGTGCGGTCTGTGAGAATACGGGCAAAAATCAGTCCCAGGGGGAGTGCTATGATGATCATAGCCGCAGCAGCGAACCAGGAGACCGCTTCTGTCAGGGACATGATACCAAAATTGTAGATCGCACGGTACAGGTAAAGCCCCGGTACCATGATAACGATAGAAGGTACCGTAAGGGAAATTCTCGGATAACCATTATATTGTTTGATGGCTGAAGCAAGAAGGCCGGCAGTCAGGGCTCCGATAAATGCCGCGGCGGCAGGGGGGAGACCTGCCAGGTCAACAAGCTCCAGGCGGAGCGTGTTGGCAAGGGCACCGATCGCAGCGGCTGTGGCCGCCATGGGAACAGGGCTGTTAAACATAATGGAAAATCCGAATACGCCGCAGAAACTGGTGAGTAGCCGCAGAATCAGCAAGGCGGTGGTACTCAGATGGATGGCGATAAAATCGACGGGCTGCAGTTTCAGGATCAGCGCCATGATCCAGGCGAACATGGTAGCGACCAGAACGATGATAACGGAATAGGTGAGGCGTTCCAGCCCGGAGCGAAGATCCAGCTTGGAAAGGTCAATACCGCTGGTGATAAACGGAAAGCCCGGAATGATAAACAGCATGGAACAGATATAACCGGCTTCATGGAGTACGGAAATATGCAATGCCAGTTCTGCCATTTTCAGCAGGAGAGCATAGATCAGACAGGCACTGGATACGGACAGCGCTACGTTTAAAAACAGGGTAAAATGATGCTTGATCAGTTTCGTACGCAAAGCGTTTCCAATTCCTGCCGCTACAAAAGCGAACAGCATTTCCGGAAGACCACCGCCCAGAAGGAAGGTGAAACCACAGCAGGCAATGGCAGCGGCGAGACCAAGCGTTTTTGGGGAGTAAAGAGCATGGATCTCTTCGATCTGATCCAGACATTTGTGGATCTCTTCGCCGGTCATATGAGCTTCCTTGTCAGGAAAACTATCAACAAACTGCTCCATGCGGTAGAGCTTGGAGGTGTTTACGCCGGTATTGGGGATGCTTAACGACTGCGATACACAGTCATGTCCGTCGAAGCAGTTAAATTCGATAGACATCAGGCCAATATCCACGGTGCAGGTAAGTCCCAGTTCCCGGGACAGCCGGTTCATGGAAGCACGAACCCTCCAAGCTCCGGTGCCACAGGAGAGCATGATCAGTCCCACACGGCCGATGACGGAAGCCTTTTCGATCAGTCCGGCATCCCGGATCAGCACCGTGCTGTCGTCGGTGGTGTAATCGTGCCACGGAATCTCCATGTGGTTTTTTTCCATGATATCCACAAAGGGGTCTGAGGATGAAGACTTACTGGTGCTCATGAATGATCGCCTCGGCGTTTGCAATATGTTTTTCCAGTTCTTTCAGGAAAATGGAGTTGGGCAGGAAAATTCCCAGCTCATCGAAGCGTTTGTTTTGATCTGTCAGGGTGTCCTGACCGTAAAAGACAAAGGACATGGGCAGACTTTTCTCGATTTCTATCATCATGCTCCATACGGCGGCATAAACTTCTGCCTCGGTTTCTTTTTTCTTCACGGAATCCGGAAGTTCCCGGATCAGCAGTACGCCGGTATGCTCCTCCAGCATCTCATGTACCACATCCATCTCATCTTTTTTATAGGCATGGCTGTAACGGTGAGCCTGAGCCAGAAACATATTCCGGGGACTTCCCTGGCTGAGATAAGCCTGCTGGAAGCGCCGGTATTCTCTTTCATGCTCGGAACGATGAAATTCAGGAAGAAGTTCGCCGTGCTCGTCCGTCATGATCACAGGATTGGTGATACCGTCCGCATCAAAGCGGTAAGGAATCAGGAAAGCGTTTCTGAGAAGATCGAAAGTGGTATTTTTGCAGATGATCATCAGGAAAGCGGACAGATCCTGGTTCGTATAGGCCTGGAACAGCGCCTCTGCAAACTCTTTGGCAGAGACAGACTCATTGATATCTTCATCGCTGTTTAAGGAGCGGCAGAAGGTATCCATCAGACGTTCACAGGCAGCAGGATCTTTCAGAATTTCACGAAAGAGCGCCTGCGTATGTTCTTCCCGGGGAAAAATTGTGGTAGTCATTTTTCATCAGCCTCCTATTGTTTTTTTACAGAAATTTATTATACTTGGATTGCAGAAATGTGTAAAAAGTATTATTTATATACCAGACATCAGTATTTGATATACCAGAGGAGAATTATGAATATCAATCTTGAATATTACCGTATTTTTTATTATGTGGCCAAATATCAGAATTTTACCAGGGCGGCCAGGGCGCTGGGAAATGGACAGCCCAATATCACCAGGGCAATCAACCTTCTGGAGCAGGAGATTCGCTGTACGCTGTTTATCCGGACCAATCGGGGAGTGAGGCTGACCCCAGAAGGAGAACGGCTGTATGTCCGGGTGGCTGCGGCTATGGAACAGCTTCAGCTTGCGGAGGAAGAACTGCAGGCCAGCAGCGGACTGGAGCATGGCAGCATTTCCATTGGAGCGAGCGAGACGGCGCTGAATGTTTATCTGCTGGAAAAACTGCGTTCCTTCCATATGGATTATCCGGAAATCCGTCTGAAAATTTACAACCATTCCACTCCACAGGCGGTTCAGGCAGTGAAAAAAGGAGAGATCGACTTCGCAGTGGTGACAACGCCTGCCGAGGTAAAGCCTCCTATGAGAGAGATGGAACTTTGCACGTTCCAGGAGATTCTGGTGGGAGGAAGAACCTTTGCAGCGCTGGCAGGTCAGGAACTTTCCTTGGCAGAAATACAGAATTATCCTTTTATCTGTCTTGGACAGGAGACACAGACCTGGAAATTTTATCAGGAGATTTTTGAGCGTCAGGGCCTGGAACTGAGGCCGGATACGGAGGTGGCCACCATGGATCAGATCCTGCCGCTGGTGAAAAATGAACTGGGACTGGCTTTTTTGCCGGAATCCATGGCCAGGGAGGCCATTGAGAAAGGGGAGATCGTAAAACTCCCTTTAAAAGAAAGGGAGTTTCAGAGAAGTGTGTGTATTGTATATGACTGCCAGCATCCTTTCAGCGCGGCAGCAAAAGAGCTGGAGCGGAGAATGAGGCGTAGCGGTGGCTACATCGATTGACGACAACGCAGCAAATGAAAAATCAGACAAGTCAATATGGCGGTTACTTAATATTCACTGTACTATAGCAATTCTCTAAAATACTGCATCCAATCCGATTCATCAGAGCGTGAAATACCGCGTCAGAAATCTTTGCCGTGCGTTAGCACGCCCACAGATTTCATCCTTGTCTTTCGTGCTCTGCTAAATCGCCTTGACTGCATTATTTTCTCGAATTGCTATAGATTAAGTGAAATTGCTTTCAGTAATTTATGTGACATGCAATAGCTGTAAAAGCAGGCAACGATTTCTGCAATCCAGAAGGCATACCAGCCATGTGAAATGCCGGATATTTTTATGAAAATCAAGAGGCAGGGAACTAATAAAACAAGTTGCCTTATAGCGGCACTGATCATATTAATGATACCGTTTCCAAGTCCGGAAGCAAAATATCCACACAGAATTGTAATTGCAGCCATAACAAAGGATATGGAGATGATTCGCAGTGCCGGAATACCGAGAGTCAGCATTTCCTGGCTTGTGGAAACGGTTAAACAATAAAGCAGCGACGGCCCCCACCATTTGTCCGATGACAGTTGCGATTGCTGCACCACGGATTCCCATTGCAGGGCAGCCGAGCAGACCGAAAATCATAGCATGTTATAAACGAAAAAGAAGAGAAAATGCAGGAAAAAATTTGTTTGACTTTTTGAAAATCAGGAAATATAATAATTGCCATGAAAAAGTGTGTAGCTTATCAGCGTAAGTCCAACTTACTTATGCGATAGGGCTGCACTTTTTTTATGCAAAAATAAAAAGGAGGAATGAAAACAAAATGGCAGAAAGTAACAAGATGAAAGACATGCCGGTGAATAAGCTGATGATTCAGATGGGAATCCCGATGATCTTATCCATGGCCCTGCAGGCGGTCTACAACATTGTGGACAGCGCGTTTGTAGGAAATATGAAAGTGGGCAGTGAAGCGGCGCTGAATGCCCTGACTCTGGTATTTCCGGTGCAGATGCTGATGGTTGCAGTGGGAATCGGAACCGGCGTAGGTACCAATGCACTTCTTGCAAGGACACTTGGGCAGGGAAACAGGAAGAAGGCGGCAAAAGTAGCAGGAAACAGTCTGTTTCTTGGCGTGATTATTTATGTGGTATGTCTGCTGTTTGGCATTTTCGGAGTGAAAGCATATATTGCATCTCAGACAACGGATGCAGAAGTGCTGGAGATGGGAACCAGCTATCTGAGGATATGCTGCATGTTTTCTTTTGGAATTATTTTCTTTTCACTGTTTGAAAAGTTATTGCAGGCAACGGGCCGTTCCCTCTACTCCACGATCGGCCAGGTGGTCGGAGCAGTTGTAAATATTATTCTTGATCCGATTATGATCTACGGGCTGGGGCCGTGTCCGGAAATGGGCGTAAAAGGTGCCGCCTATGCAACGGTAATTGGTCAGGTGGTCTCCGCAGTGCTGCTGTTCTTTTTCCATATCAAAATGAACAGAGAATTTGAACATGATGCGAAATACATGAAGCCGGATACAGGCATTATAAAAGAAATCTATGCGATCGGACTTCCGGCCATTATCGCACAGGCTTTGATGTCCATTATGGTCTATGTGATGAACCTGATCCTGAAGTTTAATCCGTCAGCTCAGACCGCTTATGGTCTTTTCTATAAGGTACAGCAGTTTGTTCTCTTCCTGGCCTTCGGTCTTCGAGATGCGATTACACCGATCATTGCTTTCGCCTACGGAATGAGAAGCAGAAAGAGAATTCAGGATGGAATCAAATATGGGCTGATTTATACGATCGCTCTGATGATTTTGGGCATTGTAATCACGGAGATTTTCCCGGGAGCGTTTGCAACGCTGTTTAATGCCGGACAGTCAAGAGAATATTTTATCAGTGCGATGAGAGTGATTTCGTTAAGCTTTTTGTTTGCCGGAGTCAATGTGGCTTATCAGGGAATTTATCAGGCGCTGGACGGGGGTGTGGAATCACTGGTTATTTCTCTTTTGAGACAGATGGTGCTCATCTTACCACTGGCAGGAATCTTTTCTATATTTGTGAGAAATGGCCAGATGGGAGTTTCCCTGATCTGGTGGGCCTTCCCGATTACAGAGGTACTTGCGTGTCTGGTGGGCTATGTATTTTTAAAGAAAACCAGAAAAAATAAGGTCAATGTTTTGGAATAAGGGGGCGTCAGAGATGTCAAAAAGAATCATCACAATCAGTAGGGAATTTGGAAGCGGCGGACGCTTTATCGGTGAAGAGGTAGCAAAGAAGCTCGGAATGGCTTATTATGACAAAAATGTCATCACTGAGATTGCAGAAAAGTCCGGGCTGTCACCGGAATATATTCAGGAAAACGCGGAGTTATCTCCGAAAAAAGGCCTGTTTGCCTATGCGCTTGCCGGGCGTGACATTACGGGAAAATCGGTGGAAGATATCGTATATGAGGCACAGAGAAAGGTGATTTTGGAACTGGTAGAGAAAGAACCGTGCGTGATCATCGGAAGAAATGCAGATTTTATCCTGAAAGACCGGGACGACGTACTGAATGTCTTTATTCACGGCAATATGCCGGAAAAAATGCAGCGGATCAGCTGCCTATATAATGTCAGCGGGCAGGAAGCTGTAAAAATGATGGCAGATACGGATAAAAGACGTCTGGCAAATTATAACTTTTATACCGAGCAGAAATGGGGAAAAGCCAGCAATTACACACTGTGCCTGAACAGTTCTGAACTCGGATATGACAGATGTGAAGCAATCATTATGGAGTGTGTGAAGTAAAATATGCATCTCTTGTAGAGTTCACAAAATCTGAAGAACCATAAAAATTCTCTGTATCAGGTCATGCTCCTGCAGGACACCATTAGAGAGCATCTTCTGGAAGTAGACAAGGCAGCCAAAGAACGGGAAGAGGTAATTCTAAAGCGGTTAGAAGAAAAAGAACCATTGCCAGACAAAGAAGTAGATCAGATGGCATGGGTAAGAGCAGCCAACCAGCACAGAGCGATTGCGGAAGAGATTATACTCAAGGAATGGATTTATGTTTAAATGAAGGTGATGAGGTCGTGGATTGCGACCTCATTATTATATGTGAACATGAAATAGCAGTAGGCATAATGAGAAAAATAGGGTAATATAACAGTAAGCAGTTGGGATTGTTTTGAAATGTCAATTTGGCATTTCAAGTTATAGAAGGGAATCGATAATGAAAATAGAGATACTAATAGCAGATAATATTGATAACATTTATGATGAAATAAATGCGTTGATCAGAGAAAACACCACTTTACAACTTTTTCATAAAAAATATCGTACAGGGCTTTCTGATGTATAATGAGTTTGCCTAAAACATTACAAAGGAAAGTGACAATACAAAAAAATGTGGAACGAAATTTCACAAATGTTTTTGATTGGAAGCCTTTCAGGGATAGCAGTGCTTGGAGGTGTAATCAGAGGGTATCTACCTGTGAATTTGATCCTGTTATTTGTGTTTGTCAATATGGGAATCATGTTGCTCAGAGTGTACCGGGCGTCCCTGACATGCAATTGAATCCATGCTACTAAATAGACAAGGGGCTGAACAGCAAAGAATGCCATTCAGCCTAGAAATTAAAAATGCAGTAAAAATCCCGCAAGAAGTAAATCAGCATAAACTAATTATCCATTTACGCCTTCTAACAAATGTAGCAAGAATTCTCCCACCTCTTCAGGTGGTGAGATGAATTGCACATCTGAGCATATCTGCTCAAAAAAGTCCTTATAGTACAAAAGAAACACTTGTTCTCTATCCCCTGATATAGTATACTGAAAAGGAACATTAGTTCGTAAACACATGTCAGTCGATATAAGAAAAAGAGTGATAACACAATGGAATTAGATCATAATTCCCATTCAGTATTTCTAGTATATTATCACCTAGTGATGGTTATAAAATACAGAAGAAAAGTACGGAATGGCAAAATATCCGAAAGAGCAAAAGAGATCTTTGAGTATATCGCACCCGGATACGGGATCTTACTGGAAGAATGGAATCACGATACAGACCATGTTCATGTGCTGTTCCGCGCATAGCCAAAGACAGAACTCCGTAAATTCATCAATGCCTGTAAAAGTGCCAGCAGCAGACTGCTGAAGCTTCTGTCTGCTCCGTGCAGGCGGGGCGCCGATTGAAACAATACGGCAGTATATAGAAAGCCAGGGTGAGCAAAATGAACCGCGCCGTAAAAATAAGGATCTATCCAGATAAAGAGCAGAGCGTTCAGATAGAGAAAACAATCGGCTGCAGCCGCTTTATCTATAACCAGATGCTTGCGGACAAGATCAGCTATTACCAGAAAGAAAAAAAGATGCTCAGGAACACACCGGCCGGATATAAGAAGGAATATCCCTGGCTGAAAGAGGTGGACTCCCTTGCCCTGGCGAATGCGCAGCTGCATCTGGAAAGTGCGTTCCGGAAGTTTTTCCGGGAACCATCCTGCGGATTTCCCCGCTATAAATCAAGAAAACATTCAAGAAATTCTTATACGACCAATGCAGTAAACGGGAATATCCTTTTGGAGGATACCCATTTGAAGCTTCCAAAGATGTCCGCCATAAAAATAAAACTTCACCGCCAGATCCCGTCAGACTGGCAACTGAAATCGGTAACGATAAGCCGTGAGCCATCCGGGAAATATTTTGCAAGTCTTTTGTTCTGCTGTGAGAACCAAACAGCGGAAAAAAGACGGGCAGAGAGATTTCTTGGGATCGATTTTGCCATGCAGGGAATGTGTGTATTTTCTACAGGAGAAAGAGCCGGGTACCCTATGTTTTACAGAAAAGCAGAGAAAAAACTTGCAAGGGAACAGAGAAAGCTTTCCCACTGTGAAAAAGGAAGCCGGAACTATCAGAAACAGAAGAAAAAGGTAGCTTTATGTCATGAAAAGATAAAGAACCAGAGAAAAGATTTCCAGCATAAACTCAGCAGGGAACTTGCTGAAAGATATGATGCAGTATGCGTGGAAGATCTGAATCTGCAGGGAATGTCCGGAGGGCTGCATCTTGGGAAAGGCGTGCAGGATAATGGGTATGGGCAGTTTCTGTCCATGCTGGGATACAAACTGGAAGAGCGCGGGAAACATCTTATAAAGGTAGACCGTTATTTTGCATCGAGCAAGATTTGCAGTGTATGTGGACATAAGAAAAAGGAACTGGCATTGTCGGATAGAATATATGTCTGTGAATGTGGAAACCGGATGGATCGGGATGTGAATGCAGCAGTCAATATCCGCGAAGAAGGAAAAAGGATCTATAAAGAATGTGCCTAACGGCACAAGAAAAAAATCCGTAACCGGATGAAGATAAAAAACAAAACCGCGGGACACGCGGGGATAGCCTGTTTTAGCTTTGCCTTAAAAGGCAATCGAGCAGGAAGCCCCCACTTCAAAATCGTAAGATTTAAGTGGTGGGAGCATGTCACTTACCCTGATGGTATTTTTTTCTGCGGGGATATCTGTACTGGCAGAAACAATAGAGCAGAAAGATGTGGATGTAACTGCGCAGTATATTCAAACAGCCGAGGGTTTCAATCAAGCTCCTGTTAAGAATGGAGAAGGAAGTCTCACAACAGAAGAAGGTGTTAAAGTTTCAGTTTCCGGTGCGCCGGGAAATGCCAGATATCTGGTTGTATGCCCTATTCTGAAAAATACAGATGGCGGCAGATGGCTGATCAAATGTTTAAATGGTAGAGGGAATTTTATCTGCGCATATGATATTTATTTTCTGGATGAAGCAGGAAATCGGATTAATGCGAAAGGAGTTACAGTTACTATAGATTCTCCGGCAGATACAGATAATTTAGAATTTTACAGTGTTTCTACAGATGGAACAGTGGCAGTGACAGATTATTCCGTTAAAGACAACTGCATAACATTTAAAATATCAGGAAACAGGTACTATGTATTTGCAGAAAAGACAGCATCGGATATATCAGTAACTCAGACACCAACGGCAGGCAGTACAGGAACAGGTAGTCAATCAAAATGTAACTTTGTTCCGAAGACAGCAGATAATACAAATATATTAGGTTTGGTAATTGCTCTTGTTATTTCTGCAGCCACGGCTTTATTGTTAGGTAAAAAGATAAAATTGAGATAATCAGATGAATGTTGCTAAATCAGCGCTTTATGGATGTGAAAAGGTTGTTTTAGAGGGACATATCAAACCATTTGATAAAACTTATGGTATTCTAAAATTCACAGAAAACAAAATTCGACACAATCCGAAAAAGTCAATAAAAATCAATAGGAGTTGCGGCTTATAATCGCAAAATCTATTGATTTTTTAATTTGGTTGCGGTATTATGGAATCATGGAGGTGGTTTCTATGATAAACAGACCGCTCTACGTCGATAGGATTATGGCATACACCGACACACCTTTTGTAAAAGTGTTGACGGGTGTTCGCCGCTGCGGAAAATCCACAGTTCTTAAAATGATCATGGAGAAGCTGCAAAAGGAGCATGGCATTCCATCTGAGCGGATTGTCAGTATGCGCTTCGATTCCATGGATTATGAGGATATGACAGCGAAGGATATGTTCAAGGCTGTCAAAGAAAAGCTAAATCCAACTGGGAGAACGTATCTCTTTCTGGATGAGATTCAGGAAATTGAAGGCTGGGAGAAAGTAGTAAACTCCCTGGCAACGGATTATGATGTTGACCTTTATGTGACAGGCTCCAATTCCAGAATGATGTCTTCGGAAATAGCGACTTACCTGACCGGACGATATGTTTCCTTCCGTATCTATACGCTTTCTTTTCAGGAATATCTGGAATTCAAAAAGCAGTATACACAGGTAAAGGATATCCATGCTGAACTGGCAGATTATATCCGCTTGGGAGGCTTCCCTGCAACACATCTGCGAGAGTATTCACAGGATGAGGTTTATACGATTGTCCGGGATATCTATAATTCCACAATTTTCTCGGATATCGTAAAGAGAAACCAGATTCGCAAGATCGACCAGCTGGAACGGGTGGTTCGGTACACATTTGCGAATGTAGGAAATTCCTTCTCGGCAAAATCAATTTCTGATTATCTGAAATCGGAGCATCGTTCTATCGACAATGAAACGGTGTACAGTTATCTGGAAAAGCTGGAGAAAGCATATCTCCTTCATCGTTGTTCTCGATACGACCTGCGCGGAAAGGAAATTCTGAAAACGCAGGAGAAGTTTTATCTTGCTGATACCGCTTTACGTTACAGTGTGCTGGGCTATACACCGGACAGCGTTGCTTCCAGTCTGGAAAATGTGGTGTATCTGGAACTTTGCAGACGAGGCTATACCGTGACGATTGGGAAAACACCAGACGGTGAGGTTGATTTTGTGGCGCAGAAGCAGAATGACCGGTTGTATGTGCAGGTCACACAGGAGATTAAATCCGAAAAAACAGAAAAGCGCGAATATGAACGACTGCTGGAAATCCGGGATAACTATCCGAAGTACGTTTTGAGAACCGATGAATTTGCCGGAGGCAATTACCAGGGAATCAAAAGTATGCATATTGCAGATTTTCTGTTGAGCACTGAATATTAACGATGAGGGCGGCGGTGAGCCGCCCTTTTACATAGTCGGAACTGACTGATCATCGGTTCCGACTAGAGAGCGTTTCAAGTTTTGTGTAAACAGAAAAAACTGATGTAAGATATGTCATTAGTTATCGAGGACAGAACCTGTTTTTCAGGGTTCTGTCCTTGTTTGTATTATAATGCAGTTTTAAGGCATGTCAAGCAGGACTGGCTGTGCCAGCCCTGCCTAGCATGCATTCTGCTTATAACCTTTCCAATCTTTCTTCGAAGAAAATTTCCAGCTGAGAATGGATTTGTCCCCAATCCTGACGGTGTCCCGTCCATTTTTTGGTGATATCTATCATGGCCAGATACAGCATTTTCAGGAGACTGTCATCGGATGGAAATACCGTCTTGGATTTGGTGACTTTCCGGAGCTGACGGTTAAATCCTTCAATCGTGTTCGTGGTATAGATCAGACGTCTGACAGCTTCCGGATACTTAAAATACGTTGAAAGATTTGCCCAGTTATCTTTCCATGACTTTGCAATCTTAGGGTATTTCCCGCTCCATTTTTCGTCAAAGCTGTCCAGTTCTGCCAATGCAACTTCTTCTGTAGGAGCTGCATATACACGCTTCAGATCTGCCATAAGTGGTTTGATCTCTTTGTAAGAAACAAATTTCGTGGTATTCCTGATCTGATGGATTATGCACTGCTGGATCTCGGTCTGGGGAAATACTGCTTCAATTGCTTGTGGAAAACCGGTCAGTCCATCCACACACGCAATCAATATATCTTCTACACCCCGGTTTTTCAGGCCATTCAGGATGGAGAGCCAGAACTTGGCACTTTCATTTTGACCAACATACATTCCGAGGACATCCTTACGTCCTTCCATATCGATCCCAATCGCAATGTAAACAGCACGTTTTACAATCCGCCCCTCATTACGGGCATGGAAATGGATCGCATCCATAAATACAACAGCATACACACTTTCTAATGGCCTTTCCTGCCATTCTTTTACTATTGGCAGGATCTTATCAGTAATCCGGCTGACAGTACTGTCGGAGATCTCAAGATCGTATAATTCACGCATGTGGCTTTCTATATCGGCAGTAGTCATTCCTTTTGCGTACATGGAAATGATCTTTTCTTCCATGTCTTGCGTAATCGAATTCTGATACTTCTTTACAACCTGTGGTTCGAAGTCACCTTTTCGATCCCTTGGAATATCAATCTCCATATCTCCGTAACTGGTATGTAACGTTTTCTGGGAATGTCCATTCCTGGAATTATCGGTTTCTTTATTTCGATAATCATACTTGGAATATCCCAGTTCTTCATCCAGTTCCTGATCAAGGGCACCTTCCAAAATGATAGACATCATATCCCGCATAATGGAATTAACATCTGTTCCATCTTTTACTTTTACATTGTTTTCTTTCAGGTAGTTTCCCATGAGTTCTCTAAGCGCTGCTTTTTGTGGTGAATCCTTTTTTCTTGCCATAAAATAAACCTCCAAACTGAGTAATTCTATCTTACATCAGTTTGGAGGTTTACACAAACTTTGGGATACTCCCTCCGACTATTTTTCTGCCCTTCTCGTAAACGGTAAACCACCCATCTCTATGCAAGCATCTCCTCATCTGAGATAATGATGGAAAAGTTGTACAACACACTTTTCACATTTTTCACACCAGGAGGTCAATCATGAACACAAAACTTGCCACTTCCCAGATCCGTTTGAAAAACTGGGCCGCTATTATTCAGGACCGCAAGCAATCCGGTCTGTCCGTAAATGATTACTGTTCACAGCATCAGCTCTCGCGGGACGCTTATTATTATTGGCTGCGCAAAATCAAAGAAAACCTGCTTGTGGAAAGCGGCTTTGTCGAAGTGGCACCGCCAGTTCCTTTTCCAGTACAGAAGGTCCAGCCTTCTGATTCAAAGGAAATGATGCAGCTGTGTTTCCAGGGGATGCAGCTTGACATTCCTCTTTCTGTTTCAAGAGATACCCTTTTGATGATTATTGAGGTGGCTGCCCATGCTTAATGATGCAGATATTTCCCGTTTCCGCCACGTTTATGTTTTTGTTGGAAAGACGGATCTTCGAAAAGGAATCGACGGTCTTTCTACACTGGTAAAGCAAAAATTCCAGCTGGGTGATCAAAAGCAGTGAAGTCTACTTTTCACTGGTCTATGACTGGATGAAAGAAGAACTTTTAAAACAGCCTGTAATCCAGGCAGATGAAACGACCCTGAAAGTAAACCGGGATGGCCGGAAGGCCGGGGCATCCAGCTATATGTGGGTCTATATCACCGGAGAGCATGATGACAGCGGTAAGAAGATCATTCTGTATAATTACTGCCGGACGCGGAGTACAGAACACTTAAGGAATTTCTTATCCGCCTATCAGGGAACCCTGGTATCAGATGGCTATCAGCCGTATCATACTTTTTCGAAAGAGCAGGCACTGGCATCGGCCGGCTGCTGGAGGCATTGCCGGCGCAGGTTTGTAAACGCAATAAAAGCGGCACAGAAAGATCTTTCGGAAGAAGAGCTGAAAAACAGCATTGTTTATCAGGCACTGGCCCGGATCTCTGCTATTTATAAGCTGGATGAATCCTGGAAAGGAAGAAGCTGTGAATACAGGACAGAACATCGCCGGAGAATTTTAAAACCATTGGTGGACGAATATTTCGACTGGGTGAAGGAACAGGTTAAAACCTGCAGCGTACCGCCAAAATCAGAGACTGGCGAGGGATTATCCTACAGCATCCACCAGGAAAAGTATCTGAGAACATTTCTTGAGGATGGGAATATCCCCATCGACAATTCTGCCTGTGAACGTGCGATCCGTCCATTCTGCGTAGGGAGGAAAAACTGGAACGTAATTGATACGGTGGAAGGTGCACAGGCAAGTGCGATCGCATACAGCATTGCGGAAACTGCCAAAGCGAATCATCTAAAGCCGTATCAGTATTTCGAATACCTTCTGACAGAATTACCAAAACGGGTCACTCAGAAAAAGGATAGCAGTTTTTCACTGGATGATCTCATGCCCTGGTCATCTGAGTTGCCAATGTCCTGCCGCAAGATAAAATAGACTTTTTGAAGCCGCCTCAAAGAGGCGGCTGGTTCTAGTGGTAGGTGTATGGTTTACCATTTACTACAAGGAAACGTATCAGTACCCAAGCAGAAAAGCCATGAAGAAAATGAAAGCCGAAGTCAAGAGGAATGTAAACAGGCGAAGTCTGCTAGTTGCAAAGGAAGAGGATTTAATAAAGAATCTGAATCCGAAAATCACAGGATGGAAGAATTATTATTCCACCAAGAGAAACGAAAAGTGGATGCAGGCTCTAGACTGGTACATTATTTGCACTTTTACAAGATGGTATAACAAGAAACACCAGAGATGTAATCGTATGTCAAAGGTGGGATTTGTAAGAAATAGCATTTACGAAAAAGGATTAAAGAAAATGGCTAGAGCATGACGTAATGCTGTAGAAAGAAGAATGTCGGAAAGCCGTGTGAGGGAGAACCTCATGCACGGTTTGATGAGGGGCGGATGAAAATTTCATCCGCCCTTCTTTTTAACAATTTACCGGTTATCAGAATACCAGCCGCATCTGGTTCCAGACTACATTTCCGTGGACGGAGCCGGAGATACCTTCATTTTGAAAACCAAATTTTGTGTAGTAGGGAACCAGGGCATCTTTACAGGTCAGGACAAGACCTTTTCGCCCCTGGTTCTTTGCTGTCCGGATCGCTTCCCGGATCAGTTCTCCGGCATAGCCCTGTTTCCGGTAGGCAGGGAGCGTATTGACACCGAAGATCATCTGCCATGCGCCGTTTTCGTTGTGCATGGAAGCTTTCTCATACATTTCATCGGTCAGATCCTTTTCATCCGTGACAAAGCCATCAACAAAGGCGATGAGCTTGTCATCTTCGAACATCAGCCAGAAATAGTCACCGTAATACCGGAGACGCTCCGCAAATTCCTCCTTTGTGGCAGCTTCGGCAGGCGGAAAGCATTCTGCTTCAACAGAAGCAACCGCATCCAGATCGGACATAACAGCAGTTCTTATTATTTTCATACTTTTTTACTCCAAAATTAATATAAAATTGATTTTTCAGGCACGGTTTTTTTGTGTAGAATATGATATCATATTATGATGCCAGGGTCAAAGGGTCAAAAAGCCGTTCGTGTTCGCATGACAAGGCTTTTGATCTTGGAATCCGTCAAATATGAAAAATTTTATCATGTAAGTCATGCCGTATATGGTCAGTCAGTGAAAAATTCCATGGCATGGCTCATGTGACGGGAGATTATCCGTTATATTATGATGTGATCAATGAAAAAGGACTCGGTATGGCAGGTCTGAATTTTGTCGGAAAGTGTCAGCCAGTTTTTCCATATTCTCGGTTCAGTGGATCAGCAGCGGGGATGCTGTGAAGTTGCTGATGGAAAGTATGAGATCACATTGTATACTTCCTGCTGTAATGTGACAAAGGGAATCTATTATTATAATACCTACGAAAACCATCAGATCAGCGCAGTGGATATGCATAGAGAAGATCTGGACAGCGAGGCTCTGATCTGTTATCCGGTGATCCAGGGAGAAAAAATCCATTTCCAGAACTGATGCTCAAAGAATGAAAGAAGGGCGTCTGGATGAAAAAGAAAGTCCTTCCGGTCGCAGCCAATTTCAGTTTAAATAAAAAAGCAAAGAATAAGAAAAGAGGTGCCTTTTTCTGGGGGCACCTCTTTTCTTGGGGAAAATATATGGTAAATATTTCATTGGAACAGTGTTTTTTTAAAAATATCTTTACAAACCACATAAAACAATATATAATGCAGTAAAAACAAAGAAAAACCACATATAAAACAAAGAAAAACCACATAAACAAATAGAAACATCATAACGGATGAGAAACGGAGGAAGCAGAATGAAGATTTTAGATTCAAAATTTGTACAGGGATTTATAAAAATGGCAAATGACGGTTATCTCCAGGGATGGCATGAAAGAAATGGTGGAAATCTCAGTTATCGCTTAAAAATTGATGAAGTGGAGATGATCCGTCCACGTCTGAACGCACCGGGAGAATGGACTCCGATCGGGACAGAAGTACCGGGACTTGCAGGGGAGTTTTTTCTGGTGACAGGAAGCGGAAAGTATTTCAGAAATATCATCGTTGACCCGGAAGCCTGCCTGGCGATCATCGAACTGGATGAGAAGGGCTGTAATTACCGCATTCGCTGGGGACTGGTAGAAGGCGGCAGGCCGACAAGTGAGCTTCCTACGCATCTGATGAATCATGAAGTAAAGAAAAAGCTTACCAACGGAAGACATCGTGTGATCTATCATGCACACACGACCAATACCATAGCACTGACTTTTGTACTGCCGCTTGAGGACAAAGTATTCACAAGAGAGTTATGGGAATCTGCAACAGAGTGTCCGGTGGTATTTCCGGATGGTGTTGGTGTTGTTCCGTGGATGGTTCCCGGTGGAAGGGCGATCGCAGTGAAAACAGCGGAACTGATGAAAAAATATGATGTGGTCATCTGGGCACACCATGGAATGTTCTGTTCGGGAGAGGATTTTGATCTGACCTTTGGTCTGCTTCACACAGTAGAAAAGTCGGCGGAGATCCTGGTGAAGATCCTGTCTATGGTCCCGCATAAGCTGCAGACCATCCAGCCGGATAATTTCCGCGATCTGGCGAAAGACTTCAATGTGACTCTTCCGGAAGAATTCCTTTATGAAAAAGAATAAGAGATCATATATTTTTGCCTGACATCATGGTATGATAAGCGTATACGAAAACGAGGGAGGCAGAAAATGAAAAACATCCTTATTGTAGTAGACATGCAAAATGACTTTATTGATGGAGCACTGGGAACCCGGGAAGCCATTGCTATTGTTCCAAAGGTGGAAGAGAAGATCAGGGAGTTTGAAGGAGAGGTGTTTTTTACAAGAGACACGCATGAGGCCTGTTATCTGGAAACGCAGGAGGGAAAGAATCTTCCCGTCCCGCATTGTATTCGTGAGACAGAAGGCTGGCAGATCCGACGGGAACTGGATGTCCTGAGAAAGACAGAGCCGGTAGACAAGGAAACTTTTGGATCCCGAAAGCTGGCAGAAAAGCTGGCTGCACTTAACGAAAAGGAAGAAGTTGGAAGCATTACTCTGGTGGGACTTTGTACGGACATCTGTGTGATTTCCAATGCGCTTCTGATCAAAGCATATCTTCCGGAGGTTCCGATCTCTGTAGATGCCGCGTGTTGTGCAGGCGTTACACAGGAGCGTCATGAAAATGCGCTGAAAGCCATGGAGATGTGCCAGATCAAGATCATCCGTTAAGTGTCAGATATTTTATAAGAAGAGAGTGTGCATTTTTCAAGAAAATGTATGCTCTCTTTTTTGCTGTCCGATCATTTTTTCTTTCTTTAAAGTTCACAGAATCTTCACAAAAAAATTGAAAAAGACTATTGACAGAACAAAACTTGCGTGTTATATTACAGATAGAACAAAGAGAGGAACAGAAAAGGATAAAGAAAAGATTCCAGGAAGTTCTTCAAAGGTTCAAAAGCTTCCGATTCTGCCGGAAGGCAGAGAGAAGCCGTTAACGATAATAACCCAATAAAATAGATAAAAAATTAAAGGAGAGATGACTTATGTTAATGCCGAGTATTTTTGGAGAAAATTTATTTGATGATCTGTTTGATAGTTTTCCGTTTTATGACAATGCAACAAAAGATGTAGAGAAGAAACTGTATGGCAGAAAAGCAGCCCATATGATGAAGACCGATATCAAGGAAAAATCAGATGGCTATGAACTGGTAATGGATCTGCCGGGCTTTACCAAAGACGAGGTTCAGGCAACTCTGGAAAATGGTTATCTGACCGTTCAGGCAGAGAAAGGTCTGGATAAGGAAGAGAAGGAGAAAGAGACCGGACATTACATCCGCAAAGAGCGTTATGCCGGTGCCATGAGCAGAAGCTTCTATGTTGGTGAGAATGTGGAACAGGAGGATGTCAAGGCTGAATTTAAGCATGGTATCCTGAAACTCTTCGTTCCGAAAAAAGAAGCAAAACCGGCAGTAGAGAAAAAGAATCACATCGCCATTGAGGGCTGATGATCGGTAAGAGAACGGAATGAGAGGCCGGAAACGACCTCTCATTTTTCGCATGGGAAAGAAGGTGGAGACAGTGAGTGCGAAGAGAGATTACTATGAAGTTCTGGGCATCAGCAAAACAGCAGATGCCTCGGCGATAAAGAAAGCTTATCGGAAGCTTGCTAAGAAATATCATCCGGACAGCAACCCCGGAAATAAGGCTGCCGCAGAGAGATTCAAGGAAGTGACAGAAGCCTATGATGTATTAGGCGATGAGAAAAAGAGAAAGCTATATGATCAGTACGGTGCCGCTGCCTTTGAGGAGGGTGCAGGACAGGCCGGAGGCTATGGAAACGCCGGAGGCAATCCGTTCCAGGGCGGTTTCAGCGGTTCCTATACAGGACCGAATGGCTCTTATCAGGAATATCATTTCCAGGGTGGAGAGGATATGGATGATATTCTCAAGAATCTTTTTGGTAATTTCCACAGCCAGGGCGGCAGCAGGAGAAGCGGCTTCCACAGCAGCGGAAGTACCGGTTCGAAGGGCTACAGCGGTTTCTACAGTCAGGGAGCAGGCAGTCACGGCTTTCATGGTTTCCAGGATCAGGGCTTTGACGGCTTCGATTTTGGCCAGGGCGGAAGTTACAGCAGCAAAGGCTCCGACGTTCATGCAGATATCCATGTAACCTTTGATGAGGCGGCTTTCGGCGGTAAGAAGCTGATCCATCTTCAGGACAGCACGGGTGCGGTCCAGTCCTATGAAGTGAATATTCCTGCCGGCATTGAAACGGGCAAGAGTATCCGTTTGAAAGGAAAAGGTTCCCCTGGAGCCGGCGGCGGAGAAGCAGGAGATCTGCTTTTGAAAGTAACCGTGGATGAAAAACCTGGGTTCCGTCGGGAAGGAATGGATGTATACACTACCGTTCAGGTACCCTTTACCACAGCAGTTTTCGGCGGCGAGGTGAAGATCCGGACACTGACCGGTGAGGTTCTCTGCAAGATCAAACCGGGAACTCAGTCAGGAACCAAGATTCGCCTGAAAGGAAAAGGAATTGTAAGTTTAAGCAATTCCTACGTTCACGGAGATCAGTATGCAGTGGTGGAAATTGCGGTTCCGAAGAACCTTGATCCGGAGGCCAGACAGAAACTGAAAGAGTTTGAGGCAGCTTTGGAAAAAAGCGGCCGCGGGTTTCACAATGGGAACGTGGCATAAATAATCAATAGAATACGAAAAGTCTCAGCAGATGATGGAAAGTTCATCCTCTGGCTGAGACTTTTTTATGTATATCTTATTACTTATATGTAAATTTTGCATAAATTTCATCATTGAAAAACAGGAAAATTGGACAATTGCATTATTCAAAAAGGCGTGCTAGAATACATTCAGAAATACAGAACAGCGTTCTGTATCACATAACACTTAGCAGGAGGCGCCATGGCAGAGAAGAATGAAAAAGAAATTAAAGTAAAAAGTCTACAGAAGGCGCTGGACATTTTAAATTGCTTTACGAAGAAAAGCAGTTGGGGTGTCACAGAGCTGAGTGAATATCTGGATCTGAATAAGAGCAACGTTCACAGCATTCTTTCCACGTTTGCCGCAATGGAATATTTAAGGCAGGATGAAGAAACCGGAAAGTACAAGCTTGGTATGGCGATCTACACATTATGTCATGCGTTGGGCGATGAACTTATTGTTGGAAATATCGCTCTTCCTTATATGCAGGAGCTTTCCAACTGGAGTGGCGAGCGTGTTTATCTGGGAGTGCCCCATGAGGATGAAGTGATCTATGTGAATTCCACTTATCCGGAAGAGGCTTTCAGTCTGATGCGGACGATCATGGGAGAACGGGCGCGGATGTACTGCACCGGTCTTGGAAAAGCCATGATGGCTTACTTGCCGGAAAAGGAGGTCGAAGAATATCTCAGGAGAGAACTTCCGGCCTGTACCGATTATACGATCACAGATGCAGAGAAACTAAAAGAAGAACTGATACTTACCCGGAAACGCGGGTATGCCATTGATAATATGGAGCACGAATTTGGAGTCAAATGCGTGGCAATGCCGATCTTCAATCAGCAGCATCAGGTAGAAGCAGCAATCAGTGTCAGCGGACCGTCCCTTCGATTTGAAGAGGAGAGGATTCAGAAGATTGCCGAGAAGCTGAAAGATACCGTGCGAAAGATAGAACGGAGACTTTAAGAAAAAAATACCGCTTATGCGGTATTTTAAAAGCCAATAAAACAGAACAATGTTCTTCAATAGAGAACAATAGGAGGAAAAATGGAAGAGAAAAGATTTCCAGGGGGAGTCTGGCCGGTAATGCTTACCCCTTTCACGGAAGAAAACCAGGTTGATTATCCGGCTCTGAAGGAACTGGTTGAATGGTACATCGAAAATGGTGTTGACGGTTTGTTTGCAGTATGCCAGTCCAGTGAGATGTTTAAGCTGACGCTGGAAGAAAGGGTAGGGATTGCGGCAAAAGTGAAAGAATTTGCAGCCGGCCGGGTACCGGTCATCGCGTCCGGACACATTTCTGATTCTCTGGAGGAGCAGATCCATGAACTGAAGCTGATTGCGGAAACCGGAGTAGATGCAGTGATCATGATCACCAACCGGATGGCAGCAGAGGACGAATCCGATGAGGTCTGGATCAGCAATACAGAGAAAATTCTGGAAGCCCTTCCCTCTGAAATCCGGTTCGGACTTTATGAGTGTCCTTATCCGTATAAAAGAGTGATGAGTCCGAAGGTGACAGAGTGGTGTGCATCCACCGGAAGATTCTATTTCCTGAAGGATACCTGCTGTGATGCAGATCAGATCCGTGAAAAGCTCGCAATTTGTAAGGACACGCATCTTAAGCTTTACAATGCCAATACAGCAACGCTTCTGGAATCCTTAAAGGACGGAGCCTATGGTTATTGCGGCGTGATGGCGAACATGCATCCCCGTCTTTACCGGATCCTGTATGACCGGTATCAAACAGAGGATATGACAGAACTTTCCGAATTCCTTACCATGGCGGCTCTGATTGAGCGTCAGTGTTATCCGGTTAATGCGAAATACTATCTGAATCTGGAAGGTCTGCACATGGGACTTCATTCCAGAGTGAAAAATGCAGAAGAACTTTCGGAAACCTTTAAAAAAGAAGTAAAGATGCTTCGGAACCTGTCCGAACGGATGGAAAAAAGCCTGAAACGATAAATCAGTGAGGAGGGATCACTCATGAAAAAGCCTGTAAAAGGCACGGCGGCCGGAAAAGGAAAAAGCCAGATCTGGAAAAACATATACAGAAGCCGTTATCTATATCTTCTGTTTGCCTTACCGCTTCTGTACTTCATTGTTTTCAAATATGGTGCTATGGCCTGGCTGAGCATCGCATTCTTTGATTACAATGCATTTCTTGGATTTGCGGGCAGCAAATTTGTAGGAATCAAGTATTTCAAACAATTTATCATGGATCCGTATTTCTGGAACATCCTGAAAAATACGGTTGTCCTGAATCTCTGGATGCTGGTGCTGTATTTCCCGACACCGATCATCCTGGCGCTTCTGATCAATGAAGTGAAAAACAAGCATTTCAAAAAAATGGCACAGACCATTTCTTACATGCCGTATTTCCTTTCCACTGTGGTTGTGTGTGGTTTTATCACCACGATCCTTTCCAATGACGGTCTGATCAACCATGTGATCTCTTCTCTGGGACTGGAAAAAGTACAGTTCCTTATGGAGCCGGGCTGGTTCCGTCCGGTTTATGTCATTTCGGAAATCTGGCAGCAGTGTGGATGGGGTTCCATCATTTATCTGGCAGCTCTGGCAGGCGTGGATTCACAGCTTTATGAGGCAGCAGCCATTGACGGAGCCGGAAAATGGAAACAGCTGATCCATGTAAGTATTCCCGGGATCGCACCTGTGATTTCCATTCAGCTTCTTCTGACAGTTGGAAAGCTTCTGACAGTCGGATATGAAAAGATCCTGCTTCTGTATACGGGAGCAACGTACTCCACAGCAGATGTGATTTCTACTTATGTATACAGACGTGGATTGATGGAAGCCAACTACAGCTATGGATCTGCAGTAAGTATTTTCCAGGCTGTGATGGCATTGATACTTGTAGTTCTGGCAAATAAAGCAGCCCGCAAAGTAGGGCAGACAAGTCTTTGGTAAGGAGGTGCCGGAAACATGGTAAAGAAGAAAAAAATATCAGCCGGTGACAGAACCTTTCATATCGCTGTACTTGTGATCGTCCTTCTTATGTGTGTGATCACCCTGTATCCGATCTACTATATGTTGATCGTATCGATCAGTGATGGAAATGCAGTACTTCGAGGAGATATTACGATCCTGCCGAAGGGAATCAATTTCGGCGCATATAAAGCAGTGCTGAGTAATGAGTATGTTCCGAAAGCATATCTCAACACCCTGATCTACACGGTGGCCGGAACGCTGGTCAGTGTCGGTATGACGGCACTGTGCGCATACCCGCTTTCCAGAAAAGAGTTTTACGGAAGAGGGATTTTTACAGGGATCGTCGTATTCACAATGTTCTTTGATGCCGGTATCATTTCCAATTATATGGTAGTACAGTCTGCCGGTCTGATGAACAGCATCTGGGCGATCATTCTTCCCGGAGCCATCAATGTTTGGTACATGATCATTATGAGAACCTTTTTCTCGGATATTCCGGAGGAATTGTTTGAATCTGCAAGACTGGACGGTGCCAACGATCTGACGATCTTTGTGAAAATGGTGCTTCCACTGTCCAAAGCAGTACTGGCAACCATGGTTCTCTTCTATGCAGTTGGTTTCTGGAACCAGTGGCTGCAGCCTCTGATCTACTTAAATGACAGAAGCCGTTTCCCGATGCAGCTGATCTTGAGAAATATCGTTCTTGGAACGGATGCGGCACTTTCCAAATCCATGTCTGCTTCTGCGGATATGGCAACCATGAGTCTGAATATCAAATATGCAGTTATTTTTATCACGATACTTCCGATCCTGATGGTATATCCCTTCGTTCAGAAGTACTTTGTAAAAGGTGTGATGGTCGGCTCAGTCAAGGGCTGATTATATAGAAAGGAGAATTCACAATGAAAAAAGAACACTTGAAAAAAGCAGCGGCACTTTCCATGGCAGTCATGATGGCAGCCGGCAGCCTGGTAATCCCGGGCACAACAGCGAAAGCTGCTTCCGAAGTTGATCATTCGGAAGAAATCACGATCACGATGATGACCACTGAGGCAGGAACACAGAAATTCCCGACAGAAGGTTATGTTTACGATGTGATCAAGGAGAAATTCAACATCAACCTGGAGGTTCAGCCGATCCCGGCCAGCGACTACGACACTAAGATTTCTACCGTGCTGGCTTCCGGACAGATGCCGGACATCATCGGCGGTCTTCAGTCTGAGAAACTGCTGAAATATGCACCTACCGGTATGTTCCTGAATCTGACGGAGTATAAAGACTATGCACCGGACTATTTTGATCTGATGTATGGCGATGATCGTGCGGCAGAGACAAAGAAGGTAGAGAGTGACGGCAGCCTCTTCGGCTTCCAGAAATGTGAGTATAACCGTATTGCAGTTGCTCAGATGGTAGCCATCCGTACCGACCTTCTGGAGGAGATCGGTGTGGAAGAACCGACCACTTTTGAAGAATATTATGATGATCTCTTAAAAATCAAAGAGAAACATCCGGATATGTATGGCTTCGGAACCAGAAACGGTACCAATTACCTGGTTGGCTCCTTTGCTTATGCACTGGGCACCGGCGGTTTCCCGACCTTTGCAACGACCAGAGGTATGTATTATGAGCCGGAAAGCGATTCCTATGTATACGGACCGACTTCCGAAAAATTTACTCGTGTGGTAGAATTCTTACAGAATGCGTACAAAGACGGACTGCTTGACCCGGATTATGCGACGATGACCAAGGATGATCTCTTTGAGAAAGCATCCAGCGGAAAACTCATGAGCGTATATGACAACAACTCCTTCGTAGGTCGTGTATATAATCCGGCACTTCAGGAAATCGATGCAAATGCAAAATTTGATATCCTGAAACCTATGGCGAACGAGGATGGCAATACCAGAAGCTATCGTTATGAGAAAGACTGGCCAAACAATAACAGTGTGATCAGTGTCAGAACCAAATATCCGGAGCGTGTAGTAGAGCTTCTGAACTGGATGTATACCGAAGAGGGAAGAATGATCACTAACTTTGGTGAAGAAGGTGTAAACTATACCGTAGATGAGGATGGAACCATCGTAACCAGCCAGGATATGATCGATGCACAGGCAGGTGCAAGTGATGTGGCAGCAGCAGTCAGAGGTGAGCTCGGACTTGGCCTTCAGGGGCTTGCACAGTATGTTGATGAGAGTCTGGATGCCCAGATTACTGATCCGATCATGGTTGAGAATGCGGAGAAGATCGCAGAGTGGAGCGAAGAAGGTCTCATCGACTATTATCCGCTGTGGCCGTCCTTCACAGAAGAAGAGACTTCCCGTATCACCGAGCTGGAATCTAATATCAACAACGTATTCAACCAGGAGATCGATGGCTTTATTACCGGAAAATCCACCATGGATGACTGGGCAGGCTTTGTAGAGACTCTGAAATCTCAGGGAACAGAAGAGCTGGAGCAGATCTTTAACGACGCATACGCAAGAACAAAATAATACTCGGCGGAAAGCCAGACAAGAAAGAAACTGCCGTATTCGGAATGGACGGCAGTTTCTTTGGTATAAGGAGAGGAGAACTTATGGGATACATATTTCCGAAAGAACTTAAGATTGTGACGGAACAAGGAGAAAATGCCCGTTTTGCTGCAGATTTTCTGAAGGATGAGATCTTTTTCAGAAGTGGTGCGGTCATTCCTGTGGAAAATGCAGCAGATGCAGACCGGGAAGCAGAGGCTGGAGAAGGTGAGATCCTTCTTCAGACAGACAGTGAACTGGAAGAAGAAACCTTCACATTGACACGAAAGGGTGATGGAATCAAAATCCAGGCAGCGGATAAAAGAGGTTTCCTGTACGGAGTATCCTGGGTTCTCCGGAAAATGTACTTGAAAGACAGAAAAACCGGTTTTTCAGAGGAACTGACAGATATTAAGATCCAGCCATCCTACCGGATGCGTGGACATCAGCTGGGGTACCGGGACAAACAGAATACCTGCCCTGCCTGGACAGAGATCGAATACGAGCGTTATATCCGGGATCTTCTGATCTTTGGTTCCAACTCGATCGAACTTCTGCCGCCCCGGACGGATGATAATCTTTTTTCCGGTCATTTTAAAAGAGATCCGTTTGAACTGATGATCGAGCTTTCCGGGATTATTCATTCCTATGGGATGGATGTACATGTCTGGTATCCGTATCTCAGCCTTTCTATTGAAGGAGATACCTTCAAAAAGGAGATGGCAGAGAGGGAAAAAATCTTCAAAGCGGTTCCGTATATTGACGGTCTTCTGATCCCTGCAGGAGATCCTGGAGATCTGCCACCGAAGGAAATGTTTCAAGCGGCAAAGGCAACCGCAGATGTTCTCCACCGCTACCATCCGAATGCAAAAGTCTGGCTGGCTCCGCAGGCCTTTTCTCCGGAAGAACACTGGTATGAGGATTTTTATGAAGAGGTCTCCAAAGAACCGGACTGGCTCTATGGTGTCTGCTTTGCTCCTTGGGAAAAGGATCCGATCCAGGATATGTACGCCCAGCTTCCCGAACGCTACCAGAAAACGATCCGGAACTACCCGGATATCACCCACAACGTTAGCAGCCAGTTTGAGGTGCCGGGCTGGGATGAGGCGTTTGCCTATACCCTGGGCAGAGAGTCTTACAATGCCCGTCCCTATGCATTTCGGCAGATCCACGATTATCATAAGGGATATGTACTGGGGTCCATCACATATTCGGAAGGTATCCATGATGACGTGAGTAAAATGGTATGGGGAAATCTGGACTATCGGGAAGAGGCACCGGTAGAAGAGGCAATCCGTGATTATGTCCGCTTTTTCATCGATCCGGAACTGACAGAGGAGCTTTCCGGACTGCTCCTGAAGCTGGAGGATAGCTGGACGGGAAAAATCCTGGAAAATAAAACAATCGATGAACTCTATGAAAAAATGATGCGTATCGATCAGAGCGTTTCAGAAGAGACAGGAAAAAATTTCCGCTATCAGATGCTTCTTCTTCGCATTCTCGGAGATTATCAGACAAAGCTTCGGTATGCACATGATCAGCAGCTGGAAAGGGAAGCCTATGAAGCACTCCAAACAGGAGAAACAGCAGATGTGCGGGTGGAAAATGCACTGAACATTCTGCGGAAAACCTGGCTGGAGCCGGTAGGTGTGAAGGAACGTTTTCAGATGCAGCGACTGGCGGATGAATTGTATAAAAGCTGTAAGATCCAGCTTACAACTACCCGCCATAAAGGGCAGCATCTGGATCGTGGTGCCTGGCTTGATACACTGAATATGGCGCTGAATGATTTCCAGTATCTTCATCAGATGCTGAACCGGGTAAAGACTCTTAATACGGAAGAGGAGAAAAATCAGGCAGTAGAAGCGATCGTAAAACGCTGTGATCCCGGAGAAGGAGGTCAGTATTTACGTCTTGGAAGCTTTGAAGGATTCTCTCATGTGAAACAGACGTTGACTTTTGCGGAAGATCCCTGTTTCGTCAGAAGTCCGCTGATGGCACACAGCACCTATCTTATCATGAAGACGTATGAATCCATTGGCTGGTATGATGAAGTACCATTTCCGATCGCATGGACGCATGGAGCGAGAAGTCTTTACGGAACGCCGCTTGTTGTTGAGATGGATGAACTGGATCCGCAGGCAGAATATGAGATTTCCGTTACTTATCAGAACATGCTTCTGTTTGATGACCATTTTCATTTGAAATTCTGGGCTGGCGAGGAACTGCTCCATACGGAACTGGAACGGAAATATAAAAATGGAATCGATCCGGATCCGACCTATACCTGGACGTTACCGAAAGCTTCTTATAAAGAAGGAAAACTGAAACTGACCTGGCAGACATATCAGCCGGAAGGCGGCTGCACTATATCCGAGATTTGGATCCGAAAGAAAAACTGACGACCTGTGACGAAGTCCTGTTTCTTCCATTATATATTATATATAAGGAAGAAACAGGGCTTTTTTTCTTTGTCAAGGTAAAGTATTACAAAGCAATCGTAAATAACACCTTAAATCAGGCAAAATAGTAAAGAACTTGACACCAAACAGAATCAATGTTATGGTAAATTCACCTATAATAAGAAAGACAGGACAAAAAAATGAAAGATTTTGTATTGGAAGCCTGTGTGGATTCAGTGGAATCTGCCCTGGCAGCAGTGAAGGGAGGAGCCAATCGGCTGGAGCTCTGCAGCAACCTGGTTATTGGGGGAACGACGCCTAGTCAGTGGCTCTATGAGGAGATCCGGAAGGAGTCTGATATCCGGATCCATGCGCTGATCCGGCCGCGTTTTGGCGATTTCTGCTACACGGATCATGAATTTGAGATCATCCGCAATGAGGTACGGATGTTCCGGAAACTGGGAGCTGAGGGCGTTGTCATTGGCATTCTCTGCCCGGACGGCACTTTAAATATGGAAGAGATGGAGAAACTGATGGAGGACGCAGGGGATATGTCTGTGACCCTGCACCGGGCCTTCGACGTCTGCCGGAACCCTTACGAGACCTTCGAGCAGGCGAAGCGCCTGGGAATTTCCACAATCCTGACCTCCGGCCAGAAGAACAGCTGTGTGGCAGGAAAAGAGCTGCTCCGTGAGCTGGTAGCCATGGAAAAAGGCGAGATCACGGTCCAGATCGGAAGCGGTGTGGATGCTGCCGCCATCCGGGAACTGCAGCCCTATACGGGAGCCCATGCCTTCCATATGACCGGAAAAGTCGTGCTGGAGAGCAGCATGCAGTACCGCAAGGAAGGCGTCAATATGGGACTGCCGTCCTTAAGCGAGTTTGAGATCTTCCGCACTGATGCGGAGAAGATCCGTGAAGCAAGAAAAGTACTGGAAGAATTGTAGGAGAAGAAAACATGTTTTTAGAGAAAAGTAAAAGCCGTATTGAGGCTGAGTTTGCAAAAAGAGCAGCGGAAGTTCCTGCTGTAAAAGAAGCGGAAAAAGAGATCGAAACTTACCGCCCGGAGGTGGCTCTGGCACTGAAATTCCTTTACACCACCATGCCGTTGAGCGATGTGGGAAACTATGGCGTTTCTTCTTTCCTGGATTATGCCGAGCACGGCGTTTTCCTCTGGGAGAACAGCCCCTATGTGAAAAAAATGCCCGAGGAAATTTTCCTCAACTATATCCTTTATCACCGGATCAACACCGAGGAGATTCTGGACTGCCGGAGCATTTTCTATGAAGATCTGAAAGACAGAATCCAGGGAAAATCCATGGCAGAGGCAGCGATAGAAATCAACTACTGGTGCGCGGAGAAGGCCACCTATCACACGACCGATAACCGTACCATCGCGCCCATCAACGTTTACCGCTGTGGAAACGGCCGCTGCGGAGAGGAATCCACTTTCACCATCAGCGCTCTGAGAAGCGCCGGCATCCCGGCTCGTCAGGTTTACGCGCCCTTCTGGTCCCACTGTGATGACAACCACGCCTGGGTAGAACTCTGGTGCGACGGAAAATGGTACTTCACCGGAGCCTGCGAACCGGAACCGATCCTGAACAAGGGCTGGTTCACGAACGCTTCCTCCCGTGCCATGATGGTACATTCCCGCTGGTTCGACAAGATCGTTCCGGAAAATGAGGATGTGAACGGAATCGAGGGCAACGCCATGGTGCTGAACCAGCTTCGCCGCTATGCTGATGTGAAAGAGATTTCCATCCGGGTGAAAAAGCCCGACGGAACTCCCGCAGCCGGAACCAGACTTTCCCTCGAAGTTTTCAACTATTCCCAGTTCCTGCCCATCGCCCATATGGTTACTGACGAGAAGGGCGAGATCCATGTGACCACCGGAAAAGGAAGTCTTCATATCACCATTATGCAGGACGGTCTCTGGGCAGAGGGTGCCATCGATACGAGAAAAGAGGATACTCTGGAGCTGACGCTAAAAGAGTTTGCCATCCCGGAAGACTGGCAGAATTTTGATTCCATCGCCCCGATCGACACGCCGGTGAACACCGATCAGCCCACCGAGGAGCAGAAGGAAGAACGTGACCGTCGTCTTGCCGAGGCTCTGAAGATCCGCACCGCCAAAGTGGAAGCATTTATCCCCGACTGGAAAGTGGATTTTGTGGATAAAGCAGGCGAAAATAAAGAAGTTTGTGAAAAACTCATGAGCGTTCTCACGGACAAAGACAGGATCGACGCCAAACCTGCCGTTTTAAAGAGCCATGTGGACGCAGCCCTTCATCTGAAGGATGCTTACCCGGAGAACATTTACTATTCCTATGTGCTGAATCCGAGAGTCTTCAACGAAGTTATGACCGATTACCGCGGAGCCATTGAGGCCGCTTTCACAGAGGAAGAGAAAGCTGCTTTCCGTGAGGATCCGAAGGCAATCTGGAGCTGGATCGAGGAGAATATCAAGGTTTGCCCGGAGGCCGAGCAGGAGAGCGTTTACTTTGTTCCCACAGCTTCCCTGAAAATCAGAAAATCCAGCGAACTTTCCCGTCATATTCTGTTTGTGGCGATCGCCAGAACCCTCGGCGTTCCCGCAAGACTCAATCCGATGGACGGAGCTATGGAATATCTGATGCCGGATCCTGCAAAACAGGGAGCAGCGGCTTACGAGAACAGTAAATTCCAGGCCGTTATCGCCGGAAAAGCAAAAGAGGCCCGTCTGGTCTTCACCGACGGCGGTCTGACCTGGACCTATAATCAGAACTGGTCCATCGCCCGCCTTGAGAAGGACGGTTATCTCTCCCTTGAGCTGGAAGACCTTTCCTGGGAAAATGGAAAGCTTGCCATCGAGGCAGATCCGGGCATTTACCGCATCCTTACCGGAAACCGCCTGCCGAACGGCAACGTCTTCGGCAAGAGCCTGACCTTCTCCGTGGAAAAAGGAGAGGAGAAGACCGTGGAACTGAGCTTCCGGGAAGCAAAACTGAACGATATGCTGGAAGATATCGCCATCCTGCCCTTCAACCTGCTGGAAAAAGACGGAACCAAAGTTCCTGCAGCCGATGTGACCAGAGGCGGCCGGAAGATCCTCTTCTGGCTGGAAGTCAGCAAAGAGCCCACCGAGCACATCCTCAATGAGCTCATGGAGAAAAAAGAAGCTTTTGAAAAATACAAAGAGAATCTGCTCTTTATTATAAAGAAGGAAGAGGACCTGAACGACCCGACCTTAAGCCGCTGCCGTGCTGCTCTGCCGGGCATCCCCGTGCTTTACGATACCTTCACCGAGAACGTAAACACCCTGGGACGCCGGATGTATGTGGATCCGGAGAAACTGCCGCTGATCCTTGTCACCAGCGGAGAGCTCAACGGCATCTATGCGACCAGCGGATACAATGTAGGAACCGCCGATATGCTTCTTCGTATTTTGGAGATGTAAACACGATAATGTTTCAGAATACCTGTAAAAAGGTATTCTGAACTGTTATAGAGAAAATTCTTGCGAAAGAGAGGACAGAAAAATGTATCAGTTCAACCGCGAAGAGTATGAAAAAAGAATGCAGTGGTTTGTGAACGCTCGTTTCGGTATGTTCATCCATTGGGGACTCTATGCCATCCCCGCCAGAGGCGAATGGGTGAGAAGCTTTGAGGAGATCCCGAAAGAAGACTACATGAAGTATTTCGATGAGTTCGATCCCGTGGATTACGACCCGAAGAAATGGGCGAAAGCCGCAAAAGAGGCCGGTATGCAGTATGTGGTTCTGACTGCAAAACACCACGACGGTTTCTGCCTGTTTGACAGCAAATATACCGATTTCAAATCCACCAACACCAAATGCGGCCGTGACCTGGTGGCAGAGTTTGTGGAGGCAGTGAGAGGCGAGGGCCTGAAGGTTGGTCTTTACTTTACCCTGCTTGACTGGTATCATGATGATTATCCCCATTATGGCGACCGCAACCATCCGATGAGAAATAATCCGGCTTACAAGAATGATAACCGTGATTTCAGCCGCTATGTGGATTACATGCACAATCAGATCCGTGAGATATGCACCAACTACGGCAAACTGGATCTTCTGTGGTTTGACTTCTCCTACGACGATCTGAATGGAGAGGCCTGGAGAGCTACCGATCTGGTCAATATGGTGAGAGAGCTGCAGCCGGGCGTCATCATCGACAACCGTCTGGAGGCCAGCGGCGTGGGCTACGGTTCCATGGCTACGGGCAATCCGAAACCCTACCACGGCGATTTCGTAACTCCGGAGCAGATCATCCCGCCCGAAGGCATCAAGGATGTGAACGGAAACGACCTTTACTGGGAGTCCTGCGTGACCATGAATGGAAACTGGGGTTATCACGCAACCGATAACTTCTGGAAACCCTCACAGATGCTGATCAAAAAGCTGGTAGAGTGCGTATCCAAGGGCGGAAACCTGATTCTGAACGTGGGACCAGACGCCAAAGGAAACATTCCCGACGCTTCCCAGAAGATCTTGAGCGAGATCGGCACCTGGATGAAGAAAAACAAAAACAGCATTTACGCCTGCGGCAAGGCAGGTATTCCAAAACCGGACAACGGCCGTCTGACCCGCAACGGCAACAAGCTGTACTATCATCTCTACGAGAACACGATTGGACCGATGCCACTTATAGGTATCAAGAAAGATCAGGTGAAATCCATCCGCTATCTGGCAACAGGAGCAGAGGTGCCCATCTCCACCAGCTGGGTACATACGGACTATCCGGACATCGTTTTTGCTGATCTGGGCCCGAACCCGATCCTGCCGGACGGCGTGGATACCGTTCTTGAAGTAACCTTAAAAGACTGACTCTGAAAAGAGAGATACATGGAAAAGTAAAAATCCGTGACCTGAGCGAGAAGGTTCAGGTCACGGATGATTGTATTTAGAAAAGGAAGAGGCTTCCAATGGAAAAATATAAGAAAAAGGAGGGGCTTTTCGCACTCCTGCCGGTCATCATTCTGGTTTTGACTGTTTTTTTCGCAGGGAGCCCTGTGAAGGCGGAGGAAAAAACGCACACGATCTGGTTTTTCTTTGAGAATGTGTGTGCCTCCTGCCATGAAGAGGACGATTTCTATGACCTGTTCAACCGCTGCGTGACAGCAGAGGAGAAAGCTTCCATTTCCTATGATATCCGTACTTATAATGTATTCAAAAGTGCGGATGAAGCGGTGTTTGAAGAGACTTTAAAGGAAAATGGCAAGGTAAAAACGGACGTCACTTTGCCGGTTTTGTATATTGACGGACAGTGGCTGAGCGGTTATGATAAGATAGAGAAGGAACTTCACGGAGTGTTGTTTGAAGAAAAAACAGCTTCGGAAAGTTCTGAGAATAATACAGAAAACAGTGAAATCTCCGCGGAGAAAACTTCGGGATGGGCGCTTCCCGAGATCGACGCGGAAGGGGACGAACCGGCGGTTCTTCTTTTTACCACCTATTCCTGCAGTGCCTGCGAGGAGATCAAGGAATATTTAAAAGATCTTCTGGAAGAAAAAGACTTTGTCCTGACGGAGGTCAATGTGGCAGAGGGAGAGAATATCCAGCTTTTCAAAGAGCTTGTCGGAGCTTTTGGCAGGGATGCGGACGATGGAAAAGTGCCGGCCGTCTTTGCCGGTGAGACCGCTCTTCTCGGAAAAGATGAGATCGAGGAAAAACTTCCGGAGCTTCTGGAAAAAGGCGAAGCGCCTTATGCAAAAATGGAAGAAAAATTAGAAAATCTGGGCGAAGGCGAGGCTGTTACTGCGGCAAGCCTTGCAACTCTTTTTGGAGCAGGTCTTCTGGCAGGCTTTAATCCCTGTTCGATCTCGATGCTCCTGATGCTTTTTTCCATTCTGATTACGACACGGGCCTCCGTTCTGAAAAACGGAATCCTCTATCTGGTCGGAAAATATGTGACTTATTTAGGTCTGGGCCTGGGGATCTGCTTTGCAGCCTCAAAGATCGACCAGAATCTTCTGGGCCGGTTTGGTGCAGTCGTCAATGGAATTCTGATCGTCCTGTTCCTTTTTGTGGCAGTGATGAATTTCCTGGATTTTCTCAGTGTGAGAAAGTCCGAATATGGCAAGGTGCGGATGCAGCTTCCGAAGAAGCTCCGCCATCTGAACCATCAGATGTTAAAAAAAGCCTCTCACATGGAGGGGGCTTTTCTTGGAATTCTGATTCTGGGACTGGGCATTGCCGTCTCTCTGGGTGAATTTTTCTGTACCGGACAGATTTACATGGCTTCGATCCTCTATCTTCTCCGGACGGCCAGAGAACAGTGGCTTTCCCTCCTTGGAATACTGATGGTCTATGTGACGGCCATGAGTATTCCGGCGGTCGTGATCCTGGTGGTCATCGCGAAGACGAAGGGAACGGGAAGGGTTTCCGACTTTATGCTGAAACATATGGGAGCCATTAAGCTCTTAAACTGCCTGCTCTTTCTTTTCTACGCCGCCTATTTCCTGCTGAGATAAGTGCTTTCAGAGAAGGACGCAGGAGGTAATATCCGGAAGATCCGCGTAGGTAAGCAGAAGCCCCCCGGGTTTTCCGGAAGTTTCACCAAGGAGCTCCTTGTGCAGTTCCTCGGTGAGGCGCACGCGGACCGCATCTCGGTGAATAAAACAGGGTTCCGGGTCGTCAAAAAAGTAGATACTTTTTTCAATCAGCACCTTTTCTTTGATGGGAATATCTTTTAAAAGGCCCTCGTAGATCACTTTTTCTCCCGACCGGATACGGACGGAGGGGAGAGCGGGGGCAGCAGTTTTTTTCTTAAAGAACATGGTCAGCACTCCTTTGTGAAAGATAACTTTATGGTACTATAAAACTGGTCCTTTCGTCAACCAGCGCTTATGAGAAAGACAGGGTGAGTGAGCAGATGAAAAAGAGGAAAATTCGTAAAAAGAAACAGTGGAATGAGAACAGGAAAAGATGGATCTCCCTGAATTTTCTGGGATCCTATCTTTTGATCCTTCTGGCGCCGGCCATCGCGGTGGTAGCTGTGTACTGCACTGCCCAGAATGCCATGGTGGAAACCCAGAAGGAGCGGATCCAAAGCGCGGTCAACGAGGTGGGCGTCAGCTTTAACCGGGAGATCAAGGAAGCCCAGAATGCCGGCTATTATGTAGGCAAAGAGAAGCGGCTTTCCAGTTATCTGATGAAGGCCCGGCCGACGGAGAAAGAGCAGGAATTTTATTCCCTCTATACGATCTCGACCACTTATCCCAACTATGCCCTGACGAATCAGGCCATCAAGAACGTCTTCGTTCTGGTTTCGAACAGCCGGTATCTCATGAAGATTCCCCAGGTCATCCCGCAGACGGAGATCGGGCGTGTGACTCTGGAGGGCTTTCCCTTTGGCAGTTATGAAGACTTTATCGATTATTACAGTACGCAGAACCAGAGCCAGTCTGTCTTCTATTATGAGGATGAGAAAGGCCAGGCTTCGCTTCTTATGCCCTGCAAGGTGACTTATCCTTACTGTCCCTCCGGTGAGTGCGCGGTAGTGGTGCAGCTGGACTGGGGGCAGATCACGAAAATGCTCCGACCGGTTCTTGCCGGAAAAGAGGGGGTGGCAGCTCTTGTGGACGCGAACGGCCAGATCCTGGTCTGTGCGGAAAACTCCGGCAGAGGCAATCGCCTGATTTATGGAAGCAAAGAGGGCAGCATGGAAGACTTCATCGGGGATGTGGGCTGGAAAACAGGCAGCCTTGTGACCTGCGGCACCAGCCTTTCCTGTAATGGCTGGCAGATCGTCGCGGCAGTTCCCCGAAGCGTCCTCACAGCCCAGATCGGCACCACCCGCTATGTGACGGTGGTACTCTGTTTTGTGTCTGTTTTCATCGGAATGATCGTCTGCCTTTCCTACTGGTACCAGCGAAAAGGCATGGTGCAGGAATTTTTTGCCCTGAAAGAACGAATCGTTCAGGGAAAAACGATCCAGAAGGAAAAACTACGGTTCTGGGGAAGCTTTAACAGCTTCCTGACAGAGGTGGATCAGCTCCAGAATACTGTCGAGCAGCAGGAAAATATGCTCCGGGAAGATTTCGTGAGAAAAACGCTTTACGGAGGCTTTGACTCGGAGAAGCAGCTGGAGGCGGAGGCGAAAAAAGCAGGCTTTCCGCTGAAAAAAGGCTTCTATTATGTGGTGGATATGCAGTTTGAGGATCCCTTGAGAAGCGGCGTGAACATAAGCCGCGAGGAGTTCAGCTCGATGCTCGATCAGCTGCTGGTCCAGTATATCGCCTGGAAATACTGGCGTTACTCGGTCAGTGAGCTTTCAGTGGTGCTGCTGATCTGGAGCCAGGAGGAGCTTCCGGCAGTGGAACTTAAGAAAGCGCTGGAAGAGATGAACTATGAGTTTTACAGCTGTCTGGAGGTCCAGAGCTATACAGGTATCAGCACGGCGGTGAGAGAGCCTCTGGAGATTGCGAGACAGTATGAGATCGCATCTCGGATCAGAGAGTTCGCCAGATACCGGGGAATCCGTGTTCCGGTGCTCCCGGGAGAGCTTCCGAGGGAGCAGGCGCTGGATCAGCCCCTCTTTATGACCATCGATATGGAGCTCAAACTGGTGAAACAGATCCAGAGCGGCAGTGCAGAGCAGCTGGAAGAGCTCATCGAGCAGATCAAAAGCGTCTATTTCCGGCCCGGAAACAGCCAGTACACCTATCGCCATACCATAGAAATTCTGCGGGGCTGCCTGTTCCGCAGTATTCCGGCGGAGGCAGAAGACCCCGAGGCCAGAAGGATCCGGGAAGCGGCCCAGAAGGTTTACCTCGAGGAGCCGTTGTTTGACCTTCTCCGGGAGACCAGAGCCCTCTGCGCGAGTCTTCAGGAGAAAAAAGAAGAGGCGGCGGTGGATCTCGACCGAGAAAAAATTTCCGCCTACATCGAGGAGAACCTCGGAAATGCCTGGCTGAACTTAAGCGTTCTGGCAGAATGGCTGGAAGAACCGGAGAGAAAATTATATAATGACTTCAAGTTATGCTTTGGCATGTCTTTCAGCAGCTATCTGGAACAGCGAAGGATGGCCAGAGCCTGCGAACTTTTAAAGGACGGCGTCGCCGTCAAGGAGACCGCGGAGAAGGTCGGCTACTGCAGCGATTATTCGTTCCGAAGAGCCTTCAAACGCGTGGTGGGAATCCCGCCCAGCGATTTCCGTAAAATGCAGACTGTATGAAAATTTGGCAGCCCTCTGTGATCAGTGGGCTGTCTTTTTGTCTAAAAGAACGGAAAACACCGGACAAAACCCTTGAAAACCGGGCGATTTGTAAAAATGTATGCCCTTTTGGAAATGTGTATGTTGTAAAATTGCTGGGAAAAGTGCTAAACTTGGAGTGTAGTTAAGGCGTGCTGGATGAAAGCACACCGAAATTGGAGAAGAGAATCTATATGAAAAGGAGGAAGATTTTATGAAGAAAAATCTTGCCAAAGCAACAGCCCTTCTGCTCACAGCCGGAATGCTCGGTGGCACTGGTATCACCGCAGCAGCTTCTGATGTAGAGCTGAATCCGGGTGGAACCTATCCGGTAGTGAAAGACGGAACCCTTGAGTTCGACTGCTTTACCATGTCCATGCCGAACGTTGAGGACCTCCAGACCAACGATTTCACCAAATATATGGAAGAGAAGACCGGTATCAAAATGAACTTCCTGACCGGCGGCCGTGACGACTGGAGCGACAAACTGAACCTGATGCTGCAGTCCAACGATTACCCGGATGTGATCCTGGGCGTATCTCCGGACCTTGCAAAATATGGTGTAAAAGAGGGAATGATTATTTCTCTTGATGACTATCTGACAGAGGAGAATGTTCCGAACTACTTAAAGATGATGGAGCCCTATGGTCTGGATATGACCAAAGAGGCTGACGGAAAAATCTACTCCCTGGCTGACATCAATGTCTGCTATCACTGCCAGTACGGCAGAAAAATGTGGGTAAATAAACGTTACCTCGATGAGATGGGCGTTGATATCCCGACTACCACAGACGAGTTCTACGATGTATGCCAGAAATTCCTGGAGTACAAACCCAATGGCGTAGCTATTGGCGGCGCTGCTCAGGGATGGTACAGCCGTATGCAGGACTGGCTGATCGATGCATTCGTTCTGATGCCGAATACTTCTTATACCACCAGCCAGAAAGATACCATCGCACTGAATACCGACACCAACGAGATCGAGTGCGTAGCAACGGATGACCGTTACAAAGAAGCAATGAAATGGATCAAGAGCCTCTACGATCTGGGCGCTATCTATGATGGTGACTTCACTCAGACCGGTGAGCAGCTGAAGACTCTGGTTAACCAGGCTGATGAGCCGGTTCTGTTCTTCACCGCTGGTACCATTTCTGATATGATCGATGCAACCAGCAACCCGGATTTCTACAAAGACTATGAGTGCATGGCTCCGATCGCAGGACCGGATGGAACCAGAATTGCATTCCAGACTCCGAACCCGGGCGTAAACAGCGGCGCATTCTGCATCACCGACAAATGTGAGAACCCGGAAGCAGCTCTTCGCTGGATCGATTTCTTCTACAGCGAGATCGGCGACCTCTGCTCTCAGTACGGTGCTGACGAAGGAACTGACTGGGTACTGAATCCGGAAGGAAAAGTAGGTCTGGACGGACAGCCCGCAAAATATGAAGTTCTGAACCTTTACAGCGCAGAGACCCAGAACCATGACTGGCAGGATATCGGTATCCGTGTAGCTCCGGCTGACTATCGTCTTGGCCAGGCTGTAGATCCGGATGTAGATGTTCACAGTACAGCAGGACTTGAGAAACTCCTCTATGATGCAAGTGCTGAGCTCTATGCTCCGTATGCAGGAACCAGCAACATCAAACTTTTCGATGAGATGAAACTTACCGATGAAGAGTCCACCAACATCTCTGTTATCGCAGTAGAAGTTGCTGATATCATCGAGAGTGATTCCGTAGCATTCATGACCGGTGCAAAAGACATCGATTCTGAGTGGGACAGCTTCAAAGATTCTCTTGACAAAGCAGGTCTGCAGGATCTGATCGCTGTATACCAGGAAGCTTACGCTCGTTCCAGCGAGGGTGGCGAGACTGAAGCAACCACTGAGGCAGCAGCAGAGACTGAGGCAGCAACAGAGGCAGCTGAAACCACAGCAGAGACCGAGACTGAGACCGCAGCATAATCGGAAGAACGTCTGAAAGATATAAGAAAAAGGAGAGGAGCTGCCGTTTTCAGCGGCGGCTCCTTTCTTACATAAGAAGGCCAGCCACAACAGTCCCGTCAAGTGGCTGAGCGACGGACAAGATTCTGGCTGGCCGGGATCAATCATGTGGGGATTTGTCCCTTGCTCAGACATTTGACGGGGAGCAGGCGGAGGCTGTGCAGAAGAAAAAACGCACAGGAACCGCGTACTTCGGAAGAATGATTTATCAGAGTAAGAATAGGAGGATGCTCGGATGGGTAAACAGAAAATTTACAATCCTGATCCAAAAAATAGAATTAAAAGCAATAACTGGCAGTTCTGGGCAATTATCGCTCTGCCGGTGATTTATGCAGTGGTATTTGCATACATTCCCATGGCTGGAATTCTCATCGCTTTTGAAGACTACAGCCCCCGTGGAGGAATCTTCGGAAGCGACTGGGTGGGCCTGAAATGGTTCCAGCAGTTCCTGACTTCCACCTCAAGTGTCAGAGTCATCAAGAATACCTTAATCCTTGGTGTATATTCCCTGATTGTAAACTTCCCGCTTCCGATTCTTCTGGCCATCGGCCTGAATGAGCTGAGAAGTGTCAAATACCGGAAATTTATCCAGATGGTTACATATGCACCGTACTTCATCTCCATCGTTGTCATGGTTGGTATGATGATGCAGATGATGGACCTTCGTACCGGTATCATCAACGTTCTTCTCCAGAAGATCGGCTGCGATCCGGTAAACTTCTTTGGTAATGTCAAGCTGTTCCGTCACGTCTATGTATGGAGCGGCCTGTGGCAGACAGCCGGTTATTCCTCTGTTATCTACATTGCAGCCCTGTCCGGTGTAAGCCCGGAGCTTCAGGAGGCAGCAATTGTGGACGGCGCTTCCCGTGTTCAGAGAATCTGGCATGTGGATATCCCGGCCATCCTTCCCACCGTTATCACCATGCTGATCTTCAACTGTGCAAGCGTTGTAAGCATTGGTTTTGATAAGGTTTACCTGATGCAGAACAGCCAGAACAGCAATGTTTCCGAGGTTATTTCCACCTTTGTTTATAAGATCGGTATGGTAAACTCCAACTTCGGATTTTCCACCGCTGCCGGCCTGTTCCAGTCCATCGTATCATTCGTCCTGCTGGTTGCTGTAAATAAGATCTGTAAAAAAGTAACAGAGACCAGTTTGTGGTAAGGAGGGGTAAGAATGAATCATCAGCTTAAATTCAAAAACATGCGCACAGGCGATAAAGTCTTTGATATCGTGAACTATACCCTGTTAACCCTTATCATGGTTATCGTCCTTTACCCGGTGCTTTATATCGTAGCGGCATCCTTCTCAGATCCCCAGGCCGTTGTCAGTGGCGAGGTTTTCATCCTTCCGGTGCGTCCGACCCTTCGCGGATATGAGGCCGTATTTAAAAACAAAAAGATTCTCACCGGTTTTGCAAACTCTGTATATTATCTGGTAGTGGGCACTCTGCTGAATCTGGTAATGACCATGCTCTGTGCTTATCCGCTTTCCAGAAAAGAGTTTCGTGCCAGAGGCGGAATTGCCATGTTCTTCGTATTTACCATGTATTTCAGCGGCGGACTGGTACCGTCTTACATCCTGGTAAACAGCCTGCATCTGACCAACACCCGCTGGGCAATGATCATCCCGTCAGCAATGTCTACCTATAATATGATCATCTGCCGTACCTACATGACCAACAGCATCCCGGATGAGATGTACGAGGCAGCCCAGATCGACGGCTGTACTCCCTGGAAATATTTCCTGAGTATTGTGACCCCGCTGTGCAAACCGATTCTTGCGGTTCTGACCCTGTATTACGGTGTTGCAAAATGGAACGACTACTATACAGCTATGATCTATTTAAGAGACGATACCCTGATGCCTCTGACCATCGTCATGAAAGAGATCCTGATCCAGAACAAGATCGATATGACTCAGATCGGAAACGCCTCCAACCTGGCGAAACTGCAGGGTATGTCCGAACTTCTGAAATACTCTACGATTGTTGTGGCCTCCGTTCCGGTTATGCTCCTGTATCCGCTGGTACAGAAGCACCTCGTAAAAGGTGTTATGATCGGAGCTGTCAAGGGTTAAAAAACACCTTGACAGACAGCTTTTCCCGTGTCTATAATGAGCTTATCAGTGAAAGGGAGTAGCTGCCATTACGAATGGATTTCCCCGCGTCAGTACGATCGCCCTCCGGCGGTCCGCAGGAAATTGAAATAGCGAGACTTTTACCGTAGCGTTTTTATGCGCTGCGGTAAAAGTCTTTTTTTATGGCAGCTCCCGAAAAGGAGGAAAACATATGGAATTTCTGGTGGAAGGCCTGCGGGCCGTGACCTGGCAGCAGGTCGTTATGTATCTGGTGGGTTTTGTTCTCATTTATCTGGCGATCAAAAAGGAATACGAGCCCTCGCTGCTCCTGCCGATGGGCTTTGGAGCGATCCTTGTAAACTTACCCTTCTCAGGTGTGCTGGATCAGACGTTGCAGGGTGGTATCCAGTCGAATGGAATTATTCAATGGCTGTTCCATACGGGAATCGAGGCCTCGGAAGCGATGCCGATCCTGCTGTTTATCGGCATCGGAGCCATGATCGATTTCGGGCCGCTGCTCACTAATCCGCTGATGTTTCTCTTTGGAGCGGGAGCCCAGTTCGGTATCTTCGCGGCGATCCTTCTGGCGGCAGCCCTGGGGTTTGATCTGAAAGACGCAGTTTCAATTGGCATCATCGGAGCGGCAGATGGTCCGACCTCCCTTCTGGTGTCCCAGGTTCTGGGTTCCAGGTATATCGGAGCCATCGCGGTGGCGGCCTACTCTTACATGGCCCTCGTACCGATCGTCCAACCCTTTGCGATCCGCCTTGTCACGACGAAAAAAGAGCGGCAGATTCATATGGAGTACCATCCCGGCTCTGTCACGAAAACCATGCGGATTCTTTTTCCGATCATTGTGACCATGGTGGTGGGCTTCGTGTCTCCCCAGTCGGTGGCCCTCATAGGTTTCCTGATGTTTGGAAATCTGATCCGGGAATGCGGCGTCCTTCACACGATGTCGGAGACGGCCCAGAACACGCTGGCAAACCTGATTACAGTCCTTCTTGGCATCACGGTTTCCTTCAGCATGCGGGCGGAAGCTTTTGTCACCGTTGATACGCTGATGATCCTGGCCATCGGCCTCTTTGCCTTTGTCATGGACACGATCGGCGGCGTGCTTCTGGCGAAATTCATGAATCTTTTCCTGAAAAAGAAGATCAACCCCATGATTGGCGGATCCGGAATTTCCGCGTTCCCGATGTCCTCCCGGGTCATCCAGAAGATGGCGATGGAGGAGGACCCGACCAATGTCATTCTGATGCATGCGGCAGGAGCCAACGTTTCCGGGCAGATCGCTTCCGTCATCGCGGGCGGTCTGGTCATCAATCTGGTAAGTCGTTTCTTATAAAAAAGGAGGTTTTCATATGAATACATCAAATATTCTCGCGGCCCTGGAGATCATGGGAAAAGGAATGGAAGGTATTTTTGTCACGATTCTGATCATTATGGTCTGTGTCTGGCTGATGGGTAAGATTGGAAAAAACAAGTAAGATAGGAAATTTGCATGAAATCCCGGGTCATGTAAAAATGATTCGGGATTTTTTTATATTTGGTTGACTTTTTTTAAAAAAGTTTTATAATGTTTGGTGACGAACAATTTAACAGGAGAGGAGAAACTATGTTAAAGACATTAGGAGCTCAGGTAAAAGAGTACAAAAAGGCTTCCATTGCGACTCCTGTCTTCATGATTCTGGAAGTCATCATGGAAATGATTATACCCCTGATGATGGCTTCAATCATTGACGATGGAGTGGAAGCCGGAAATCTTCATCACATCTATGTGATGGGCGCCTGGATGATCGTAGCTGCACTGATCGGTCTTTTCGCCGGTGTGATGGGCGGAAAATACGGCGCGAAAGCATCAACTGGCTTTGCGAAAAACTTGCGGCAGGCCATGTTTGAAAACATCCAGACCTATTCTTTTTCAAACATTGACAAATTTAGTACGGCGGGTCTTGTGACGCGTCTGACCACCGACGTGACGAACCTGCAGAACGCATATCAGATGCTTCTTCGTATGTGTATGCGTGCCCCGGCCAGCATGATTGTAGCCATGGCCATGGCTTTCATGATCAATGCCCGTCTGGCCAGCATTTATCTTGTTGCTGTCATCTTTCTGGGATGCTGCCTGTTCTTTATTATGAGCAGAGCCAGCAAATATTTCCAGCAGGCCTTCCCGAAATACGATGATCTGAATGCCAGCGTGCAGGAGAACGTTTCCGCCATCCGTGTGGTAAAAGCTTATGTGCGTGAAGGTCATGAGACCAGCAAATTTCAGAAAGCCAGCGGAAACATCTACAACATTTTCTGTAAAGCAGAGAAAAATATTTCTTATAACGCACCGCTGATGCAGTTTACCGTCTACAGCTGTATTCTTCTGATCAGCTGGCTGGGCGCCAAGATGATCGTTGGCAGCAGCCTGACAACCGGCGAGCTGATGAGCCTTCTTACCTATTGCATGAATATCCTTATGAGCCTCATGATGCTCTCCATGGTATTTGTTATGGTGACGATGAGTATGGCCAGTGCAGAGCGTATCGCCGAGGTTCTCAATGAGAAGAGCGATCTGGACAATCCGGAGCATCCGGACTTCGACGTTCCCAACGGAAGCATTGAATTTGACCATGTAAACTTCAGCTACCGCAAAGGCGAAGGAAAACCCGTTCTTTCCGATATCAATTTTTCCATAAAATCCGGAGAGACCATCGGTATCATCGGAGGTACCGGAAGCGCCAAGACCAGCCTGGTGAACTTGATCAGCCGTCTTTACGACGTCAGCAGCGGAAGTGTAAAGGTAGGCGGAAAAGACGTCCGTTCCTACGATATGGAGAAGCTTCGTGACGAGGTTTCCGTCGTTCTCCAGAAAAACGTCCTGTTTTCCGGAACGATTCTTGAGAACCTTCGCTGGGGCGATAAGAACGCTTCCGAGGAGGAGTGTATCCGTGCCTGCCGTCTGGCCTGCGCCGACGAGTTCATTGAGCGGATGCCGGACAAATACAATACTTACATCGAGCAGGGCGGTTCCAACGTATCCGGAGGTCAGAAACAGCGTCTCTGTATCGCCAGAGCCCTCCTGAAGAAACCGAAGATCCTGATTCTCGACGACAGCACCAGCGCCGTAGATACAGCCACCGACGCAAAGATCCGTAAGGCGTTCCTGGAGGAGATCCCGGCTACGACGAAACTCATCATCGCCCAGCGTATCTCCAGTGTGCAGGATGCGGATCGCATCATCGTTATGGATGACGGTAAGGTCAACGGCATCGGAACTCATGAGGAGCTTTTGAAGTCCAACGAGATCTACCGCGAGGTTTACGAATCCCAGACTGGTGGCGGCGGAGACTTTGATGAAAAGAGAGGTGAAGCATAATGGCAGAAGCAAAACTCGTAAAAGGCCCCATGGGACGGCCTCCCAGAGGAGTGAAGCCCCAGATGAAAAATCCAGGCAAGATTTTTGTCCGGATCATGAAATATGTGCTGAAAAATTATACGCCTCACTGCATCATTGCTGTGGTTTCAATTTTTGTCAGCGTGCTGGCAAACGTACAGGGAACCATGTTCATGAAGACCCTGATCGACAGCTATATCATGCCCATGCTGAAGGCTTCCGATCCGGATTTCACGCCGCTTCTTCATGCGATTCTCCGTGTGGCAGTCTTTTATCTCATTGGTATTCTGGCTACGTTTGCCCAGAACCGTGTGATGATCTATGTGACCCAGGGAACCTTGAGAAACCTGAGAAACGATTTGTTTGCTCACATGGAAAAACTGCCGATCAAATATTTTGACACTCATTCCCACGGAGATATCATGTCCATCTACACGAACGATATCGATACTCTCCGTCAGATGATCAGCCAGAGTATTCCTCAGGTGCTGAACAGCGCCATCACGATTGTAAGCGTTTTTGTCAGCATGCTGATCCTGAATATTCCGCTGACGATCACGACTCTCATCATGGTAGCGATTATGATGACCGTCACCAAGAAGGTAGCCGGACTTTCCGGAAACTTCTTTGTGAAGCAGCAGAAAGCTCTGGGTGAGGCCAACGGCTTCATCGAGGAGATGATGGATGGCCAGAAGGTTGTCAAAGTCTTCTGTCACGAGGAAGAGAACATCAAGAAATTCAAGGAGCTCAACGACAATCTCTGCGACAGCTCTTACAATGCGAACGCTTTCGCCAACATCCTGGGCCCGATCAACGCCCAGCTGGGAAATGTAAGCTATGTGGTCTGTGCTATCGTCGGCGGTATTCTGGCCCTGAACAGCGTGGGCGGCTTTACTCTGGGTGGACTGGCCAGCTTCCTGACCTTCAATAAGAGCTTTAACATGCCGATCAACCAGGTGAGCCAGCAGCTTAACGCTATCGTTATGGCTCTGGCCGGCGCTGACCGTATCTTCAAGCTCATGGATACCACCGTGGAGACCGACGAGGGTTACGTTACCCTGGTCAACGCCAAGACCGAGAACGGCAAGCTCACCGAGTCCAAAGAACGCAGCGGCCACTGGGCATGGAAACACACCCATCAGGCAGACGGCAGCGTGGACTACATTCCGCTGAAAGGCGCCGTTGTTTTCGACGGCGTGGATTTCGGCTACAACCCGGATAAGATCGTGCTTCACGATGTAGAACTTTTTGCCAATCCCGGCGAGAAGATCGCCTTTGTCGGTTCCACCGGAGCCGGCAAGACCACAATCACCAACCTGATCAATCGTTTCTACGATATTCAGGATGGTAAGATCCGCTACGACGGCATCAACATCAACAAGATCTGTAAGGCAGACCTCCGCCGTTCCCTGGGTATCGTTCTTCAGGATACTCATCTTTTCACAGGAACCGTCCGTGAGAACATTGCCTACGGAAAACTGGATGCCACAGAACAGGAAGTCATCGCGGCAGCAAAGCTTGCCAATGCGGATGGCTTTATCCGCCGATTGCCCAACGGCTATGACACGATGCTCACCGGAGACGGAGCCAACTTAAGCCAGGGCCAGAGACAGCTTCTCGCGATTGCCAGAGCTGCCATCGCCGACCCGCCGGTGCTGATCCTCGACGAGGCCACCAGCTCCATCGATACCCGAACAGAGCGCATTGTACAGGATGGTATGGACAAGCTCATGAAGGGCAGAACCACCTTCGTTATTGCCCATCGTCTTTCCACGGTCCGCAATGCCGACTGCATCATGGTCCTGGAACAGGGCCGGATCATCGAGCGCGGTACCCACGACCAGCTCATCGCCGAGAAAGGCAAATACTATCAGCTCTATACCGGAAATCAGGTAAGTGCATAATAAAATTTCAGGAGACAGCCCGCTTTTTGGCGGGCTGTTTTTTTCTATATAGAAGAGGAGATAATCAGAGTGAAAAAACTGACCAACATGACAACACATTCTTTTGATCTGGAACGTTTTGGAAACAATGCCGGTCTGAAGGAATTTTTAAGAAGACACAGTCTGGACGGACTGGAGCTTATGGAGATCGGGGAGGATGAAAAGCAGATCTTCAAAAAGAAGATGTGGTCGGTTTTCATTGGCTCCATTATCCCTGCTGGTATTGTTTCTGGAAAAAAGACACCAGGACTCTTCTGGAGCAGGTGAAGTATCCGAGAAAAGGAATCATGCTGGATATCGGCCATCTGCTTCATACGAATACGGCGTTGAGGACAGAAGAGGATGCGGTGAAGTACTTAAGAGAGGTTCTGGGGCGATATGAGGATCTTTCGATCATCCTTGGAGTCCATTACCACCAGACGCTGGAAGGGGCCTTTATCGAGGAGATAAAGAGGCGCCCGGAAGTGCTGAAAGGAAGCTATAGAGATCTTTGAATTCCTGGCAAAGAGCCATAAGCAGCAAGAAGAATGGTTGGATACTCAAAAAGTTTATTTTGAGTAAATTATATATACAATAGTATAATTGTATCAACAGTTTAAAAAATATGAAAAATTTCAAAAAAAGGTGTTGACATTCCGCGGAAGGGGTGATATGATAATCAACGTCGCAGGGAGCTGCGGCGGAGATGCTCGAAAGAAGTTCGAGAGAACAAAAACTTTTCAAAAAAAAGTTAAAAAAAGTTCTTGACAAACTGAAACGAACATGATATGATGCAAAAGTTGCTGATGAGCAACGAAAAACAAAGAACCTTGATAACTGAACAGTGACATATCCTTGAAAGTTCAAAAGAATATAGTTCTTAAAGAACAAAACCAAAGTAAATAAAACGGGATAAAAAATTAGCCAAGCTAAGTTTTGACCCTGGACAAACTTTTTTAGAGAGTTTGATCCTGGCTCAGGATGAACGCTGGCGGCGTGCTTAACACATGCAAGTCGAGCGAAGCACTTTCGATGATCCTTCGGGTGATTTGATTGTGACTGAGCGGCGGACGGGTGAGTAACGCGTGAGTAACCTGCCTCATACAGGGGAATAACAGTTAGAAATGACTGCTAATGCCGCATAAGCGCACAGGGCCGCATGGCCCGGTGTGAAAAACTCCGGTGGTATGAGATGGACTCGCGTCTGATTAGCTAGTTGGTGAGGTAACGGCCCACCAAGGCGACGATCAGTAGCCGGCCTGAGAGGGTGAACGGCCACATTGGGACTGAGACACGGCCCAAACTCCTACGGGAGGCAGCAGTGGGGAATATTGCACAATGGGGGAAACCCTGATGCAGCGACGCCGCGTGAGTGAAGAAGTATTTCGGTATGTAAAGCTCTATCAGCAGGGAAGAAAATGACGGTACCTGACTAAGAAGCCCCGGCTAACTACGTGCCAGCAGCCGCGGTAATACGTAGGGGGCAAGCGTTATCCGGATTTACTGGGTGTAAAGGGAGCGTAGACGGCTTTGCAAGTCTGACGTGAAACTCCGGGGCTCAACTCCGGAACTGCGTTGGAAACTGTAAGGCTTGAGTGCCGGAGAGGTAAGCGGAATTCCTAGTGTAGCGGTGAAATGCGTAGATATTAGGAGGAACACCAGTGGCGAAGGCGGCTTACTGGACGGCAACTGACGTTGAGGCTCGAAAGCGTGGGGAGCAAACAGGATTAGATACCCTGGTAGTCCACGCGGTAAACGATGAATACTAGGTGTTGGGGGACAAAGTCCTTCGGTGCCGCCGCAAACGCATTAAGTATTCCACCTGGGGAGTACGTTCGCAAGAATGAAACTCAAAGGAATTGACGGGGACCCGCACAAGCGGTGGAGCATGTGGTTTAATTCGAAGCAACGCGAAGAACCTTACCAAGTCTTGACATCGATTCGACGGGAGTGTAATGACTCCTTTCCCTTCGGGGACGAAGAAGACAGGTGGTGCATGGTTGTCGTCAGCTCGTGTCGTGAGATGTTGGGTTAAGTCCCGCAACGAGCGCAACCCTTATCTTCAGTAGCCAGCGAGTAAGGTCGGGCACTCTGGAGAGACTGCCAGGGACAACCTGGAGGAAGGTGGGGATGACGTCAAATCATCATGCCCCTTATGACTTGGGCTACACACGTGCTACAATGGCGTAAACAAAGGGAAGCGAACCTGTGAGGGTGGGCAAATCCCAAAAATAACGTCTCAGTTCGGATTGTAGTCTGCAACTCGACTACATGAAGCTGGAATCGCTAGTAATCGCGAATCAGCATGTCGCGGTGAATACGTTCCCGGGTCTTGTACACACCGCCCGTCACACCATGGGAGTCGGTAACGCCCGAAGTCAGTGACCCAACCGCAAGGAGGGAGCTGCCGAAGGCGGGACTGGTAACTGGGGTGAAGTCGTAACAAGGTAGCCGTATCGGAAGGTGCGGCTGGATCACCTCCTTTCTAAGGAAAAGAGCTAGTAGAGGATAGTCACTGTTGAGTTATCAATGCGTGAACACTTAATGAAGCCGGAGGCTGAATTTAGTGTGGAACGTAGTTCTGTCGACAAAAGGAGACAGAACTTCCGATAACTGAATCTTTCCGGTGGCGATGCGCCTGGGGGTCACACCCGTTCCCATCCCGAACACGATGGTTAAGACCCAGGCGGCCGATGGTACTTTGCTGGAGACGGCACGGAAGAGCAGGTGGCTGCCGGAATTAAAAAAAAGTTTTATTAGTGATCTAAGATTAAAAAAACTTTTAGTCTTAGATGGCTGATAAAACAGCCAAATGAACATGTACCTTGAAAACCGCATACAGAAAAGAAAGTTTTTTCTTAAATATTTAAGAGAAAGACATCCGAGGAGATTACCGAGAGGTAATCACAAGACGTAGTGGAATCTGGTTTTTAACTTTCATTTGAATGTTAGAAACATCGGAAACCATGAACTTGATAAAAACCCAGACCAACTGCCGTGACGCTACATGGCAGAGAAAGTTGGTTAAGCGAAGAAGAGCGCAGGGTGGATGCCTTGGCACTAAGAGCCGATGAAAGACGTGATAAGCTGCGAAAAGCTTCGGGGAGGAGCAAATATCCATTGATCCGGAGATATCTGAATGGGGAAACCCGGCTGAGCAAACCTCAGTCATCCATACGCCAATCCATAACGTATGGAAGGGAACCCGGTGAACTGAAACATCTAAGTAGCCGGAGGAAAAGAAAGAAAACTCGATTTCCAGAGTAGCGGCGAGCGAAATGGAAAGAGCCTAAACCAGCGTGCGTGCATGCTGGGGTTACGGACTGCACAAGTCATTGTGGAAGGTTAAGGGAACGGTTTTGGGAAAGCCGGCCAGAGAGGGTGAAAGCCCCGTACCTGAAAACCAGACACAGGCGGCAGGATCCAGAGTACCACGAGACACGAGAAACCTTGTGGGAAGTCGGGGGGACCACCCCCCAAGGCTAAATACTACTTAGTGACCGATAGCGCATAGTACTGTGAAGGAAAGGTGAAAAGGACCCCGGGAGGGGAGTGAAAGAGAACCTGAAACCCTGTGTTTACAAGCTGTGGAACATCTATATACGATGGACCGCGTACTTTTTGTAGAACGGTCCGGCGAGTTACGCTGGCTGGCAAGGTTAAGGACCTAAGGTCCGGAGCCGGAGGGAAACCAAGTCTTAATAGGGCGAAATAGTCAGCCAGAGTAGACCCGAAACCGGGTGATCTACCCATGTCCAGGCTGAAGTTGCCGTAAAAGGCAATGGAGGGCCGAACGCACATCCGTTGAAAAGGGTGGCGATGAGGTGTGGGTAGGGGAGAAATTCCAATCGAACCCGGAGATAGCTGGTTCTCCTCGAAATAGCTTTAGGGCTAGCCTCGACAGAGTCTGATGGAGGTAGAGCACTGAATTTCCTAGGGGGCGTCAAAGTCTACCGAAGAATATCAAACTCCGAATGCCATCAAGATGCTTGTCGGGAGTCAGACTGCACGAGATAAGTTGGGTAGTCAAAAGGGAAAGAGCCCAGACCTCCAGCTAAGGTCCCAAAGTGCGTGTTAAGTGGAAAAGGATGTGGGATTTCAAAGACAACCAGGATGTTGGCTCAGAAGCAGCCATACATTCAAAGAGTGCGTAATAGCTCACTGGTCGAGAGGTCCTGCGCCGAAAATGTCCGGGGCTGAAACACGACACCGAAGCTGAGGAATTTAACGTCTGTTGAATTGGTAGAGGAGCATTGCATACGCGAGGAAGCAGTACCGTAAGGAGCTGTGGAGTGTATGGAAGAGAGAATGCCGGAATGAGTAGCGAGATGGAGGTGGGAATCCTCCAGGCCGAATATCCAAGGTTTCCAGAGTAAAGCTGATCTGCTCTGGGTAAGTCGGGACCTAAGGCGAGGCCGAGAGGCGTAGCCGATGGACAACAGGTTGAGATTCCTGTACTGCTGTATATCAGAACTGTGGGGACACAGAGGGAAAGCACAGGCGCGGAACGGAAAGCCGCGTGCAAGCGAGGTACCGGACTGGTAGGAAAAACCGCCAGCCAACGGGAAGACGTGATGCGGACCGAAATTTAGTAGGGAAGTGTGTGAGCCAGCTGTCAAGAAAAGCCGCTATTGTGTATACAGTACCCGTACCGTAAACCGACACAGGTGGATGAGGAGAGAATCCTAAGGCCGGCGGAAGAAGTATTGTCAAGGAACTCGGCAAAATGACCCTGTAACTTCGGGAGAAAGGGTGCCTCGAAAGAGGCCGCAGAGAATTGGCCCAAGCAACTGTTTAGCAAAAACACAGGTCTATGCGAAACCGAAAGGTGAGGTATATGGGCTGACGCCTGCCCGGTGCTGGAAGGTTAAGGGGAGATGTTAGAGCAATCGAAGCATCGAACTTAAGCCCCAGTAAACGGCGGCCGTAACTATAACGGTCCTAAGGTAGCGAAATTCCTTGTCGGGTAAGTTCCGACCCGCACGAAAGGCGTAATGATTTGGGCGCTGTCTCGACAATACATCCGGTGAAATTGAAGTACCAGTGAAGATGCTGGTTACCCGCGCCAGGACGGAAAGACCCCATGGAGCTTTACTCCAGCTTGATACTGGGATTCGGTATTGCATGTACAGGATAGGTGGGAGGCTAAGAAGCATGGACGCCAGTCTATGTGGAGCCGCTGTTGGGATACCACCCTTGCGGTATTGGATTTCTAACCAGCCGCCGTGAAACCGGCGGTGGGACAATGTCAGGCGGGGAGTTTGACTGGGGCGGTCGCCTCCGAAAGGGTATCGGAGGCGCCCAAAGGTTCCCTCAGAATGGTTGGAAACCATTCGAAGAGTGCAAAGGCAGAAGGGAGCTTGACTGTGACACCGACGGGTGGAGCAGGTACGAAAGTAGGGCTTAGTGATCCGGTGGTATTAAGTGGGAATGCCATCGCTCAACGGATAAAAGCTACCCTGGGGATAACAGGCTTATCACTCCCAAGAGTTCACATCGACGGAGTGGTTTGGCACCTCGATGTCGGCTCATCGCATCCTGGGGCTGTAGTAGGTCCCAAGGGTTGGGCTGTTCGCCCATTAAAGCGGTACGCGAGCTGGGTTCAGAACGTCGTGAGACAGTTCGGTCCCTATCCGGCGTGGGCGCAGGATATTTGAGAGGAGCTGTCCTTAGTACGAGAGGACCGGGATGGACTGACCTCTGGTGCACCGGTTGTTCCGCCAGGAGCATAGCCGGGTAGCCAAGTCGGGAAGGGATAAACGCTGAAGGCATCTAAGCGTGAAGCCCCCCTCAAGATGAGATATCCCATGCGAAAGCGATAAGACCCCTTGAAGACGACGAGGTAGATAGGTCAGAGGTGGAAGTGCAGTAATGCATGGAGCTGACTGATACTAATAGGTCGAAGGCTTAACCAAAGCCGAGGTTGTTCTGTAAGCGAAGCGAACAGAACTTCCTCAAGGCAGTCTGGGTAGAAGAAAATCGGATGGAAAGAAACAAAAACATTTCTGTGTGTGGTTTTGAAGGTATATGAAATGAGAACCAGGAGCGAAAAGCTTCTGGTTTTTTTTGATGGACAAAGGGGACGGTGTTTTTGGTTAGCAGCGAATTTTCTTCCGCCGTCTGCTCCTCGTCCAGAGTCCAGTCATGCATGATACCGGCCTTTCCAAAACTCATGCAGCTCACGCAGATCTTTGAAATCTCAATGTCAGTATTTCCAAGCTTTGTATAATCCATAGTTTCCGTCCTTTCTTTGTGTTGTTGCTTTTATTGTAAATATAGAGAGAAAAAGTCTAATACCTGTTAAACATCAGGTGATATGCCTGAAAGGTATTTTTCGGCAGTTATCATTCAGATTTATGCCTGGAAAGCATTTCAAAGAGGGATACAAAATACTTCCAAAATCTGCTATAGTAAAAAAAGAAAAGTTGAGGAGGGGAATATGGCGACAATCAAGGAAATTGCGGAGAAGCTGGGGATCAGTACGACTACCGTTTCCAATGTGATTCATGGAAAGACGGGAAAAATGTCAGCGGATACGAGGAAAAAGATTGAGGAAGCGCTGGTACGTTACCACTATGTTGCCGATTACAGAACGGAGAAAGAGACGGAGGAGCTAAAACTTATTCTGGTAAGTTTTTGCCTGGGAGACAAAGAAAATATCCTTATGGACCCTTTCTGCGGGGAAATGCTGGGAGCGATTGAAAAAGAACTCCATTCGTATCACAGACATGTCTTGTACGATTCTTCCTTAAATGAAGAAGATCTTATCCGAAAAAGTCAGGCCTTTTCGATTGAGGGAGCGCTGGTTTTGGGAGAGAGTCCGAAAACCTGTGAGTACCTGGCAAAATGTATGCCGAAGCCGGTGGTTTTTATCGATTCGGAGGAAGGGCCTTATGACAATGTCAGCGGTCAGAGCGTGGACGGGGCCAGAAGCATGGCGGAATATCTGCTCAGTCAGGGACATGAAAAAATTGCTTTTTTCTGCGATGAACGGCTGGAGTATGGGAGCACGAAGGAAAAACTGCAGGGCGTCAGGGAGGTTTTGGAGCGTGCCGGGAAAAGGCTGGAGGAGAAGGACATTTTTGTGCTGCCCGAGGAGCGGCTTTTGCGCTCGGAAATTTTCCGGAGTTTTGTTCCGAGGGTAAAAAAACAGGAATATACGGCGGCTTTTTTCTGTTCAGATTATTATGCCTGCGAGGCCATGGATGTATTTTCGGTTCAGGGACTAAAACTTCCCGAGGAACTTTCTGTGACAGGTTTTGATGATAACCCGTTTGCGAAACTTGTGACGCCCAGACTGACGACGATCCGGCAGTATCCGTCCCTTCGGGCCAAAGAGGCGGTAAAGCTTCTTATGAAAAGGATACGGGGAGAAGCGGTGGCTGTCCACAGCTACAGTTTTCCGTTGGAGTTGATTGTACGGGACAGTGTGAAGAACAGAACCTTTGAGCAGAAGTGACAAAAACGGGACTTCTTTTTTGTCAAAAAATCTGGTTTTGAAGATAACCAGTTGAATAACCTCGTGCAACCATTTAGTCTGTGTTTCAGCAAAAGATATTTTCAAGGAGGTTATTCAACATGAAAAAGAAACTGATTTGTGCGTTAATGACAGCTGCAATGGCCGGTTCTCTGGTATCTGGACTGACCGTATCCGCAAATTCCGACAGCCAGGTAACGATTTCTCTTTACACTACTCTGCCCAATAAGGATTCTCAGTTTGAGCAGCTGTGCGAGGAATTTATGGAGGAAAATCCGGATATCAAGGTAAATTATATTGCTTATGACAGCAGTGAGAAACAGAAATGGATGACTCTTTACGCAAGCGGAGAGGCTCCTACCGTTTCCATTATGGACCCCATCGATATTCAGGAAAATATCGAAAATATGGCAGCCTATGATCTGGATGAAGATTCCTGGATCACCGATCAGGTAGATGAGTCTTATCTGGATGTATTTAAGGGAGAGGACGGCAAGCTCTATGCGGTGCCGAACTGTGTGACAGCCATGGGTATCGTTTATAACAAGACTGTGATCGAGAAAGCCACCGGCGAGCCCTTTGATCCGTCATCCATCAAGAGCAATACAGATCTGGAGGCCCTCTGCGAGAAGATCCAAGCGGGCGGCGTGTCACCGATCATGTTTACCGGTGTGGACTGGTCTCTGGGATCTCATTACCTCAGCCAGGTATTTTCCGGTATTCAGGGAGATACGGAGGCGCAGCAGAACTTTATCAACAGCTTGAAGGACGGTTCTGCGGAGCTGAAGAGCAATGCTGCCTGGAACAGTGTGATGGATACCTTTGATATCATCGCAAAATACAATTATAACTCCAATGATCCGCTGGTCGGAAATACGGATATTGACGGCCAGGCCATCGCAAAAGGCGACGTTGCCATGTGGTTTATGGGTGACTGGGCCTGGAATTACATCAAAGATTCTGCTTCTGCAGACGACGAGTTCGGTCTGATGCCCTGCCCGCTGACCGGAAATGAGGAGGATGCTGTCAATACAGAGCTTGGTGTTTTCTGCTCTAAGGGTTACTGCATCGATGCCAGCCAGAATTCCGAGGAAGAGCAGGCAGCAGGTAAAAAACTGGTAGAATTTTTCTGTGTGGAAAAAGCCCAGGAAATGTCAGATCTTCTGGATATGGCCCTGCCCTTCAGCAAAGTAGACGTCTCTTATGATAATCCGCTGGTATCCTCCACTCAGAGCTATATTGCAGATGGAGCAGTATCCAGTACCTATGCTTTCAGCCGCCTGCTTCCGTCTGATTTCTGGTCTGAGAATGGAGCTGTTATGCAGCAGTATCTGACCAATGTGATGGACCGCGACGCTGCCGCAGATGCGATTCAGACCTACTGGCAGAATCAGAAATAATATTTACAGGGGGAAAAAAAGATGGTTCAGTTTACCAACAGCCTGGATTCACTTATGTTTCAGAAAAAAGGAAAAAGCCGCTGTATCAATCAGGAAAATCCGAGGGGAGAAAAAGGAAAGGGCGGAATGGCAGCAGGAAGCCTTGGTCCTGGCAGAAAAGGTTCTCCCTGTATGGAGAAGATCGCGCCGGGAGAGACGAGAGTGCTGGCGGAGATGGAAGGGCCGGGTGTCATTCAGCATATCTGGATGACGGTTACAGACCGTACGGAAAAGGATTATTATGTGCTGCGCGACCTGGTTCTGCGGATTTATTGGGACGATGAAGAGGAGCCGTCCGTGGAAAGCCCGCTGGGAGATTTTTTCTGCTGTGGTTTTGCAAGGGGCTGTATGGTAAATTCTCTCCCGATTGTGGTAAATCCTTCCAGAGGCTTCAACAGTTATTTTCAGATGCCTTTCCGGAAAAAAGCCCGCATTACGCTGGAGAATCAGCATGAAGCGGAGATACCGGCATTTTTCTACCAGGTCGATTATACGCTCTACGACGAGATTCCCGAGGATGTGGCCTACTTCCATGCACAGTGGAGACGGGAGCGCCTGACGGAGCTTAAGAAGGACTATACGATCCTGGACGGCGTAAAAGGAAAAGGACATTACGTTGGCACCTATCTTGCCCTCACAACCCTGGAACGTTATTGGTGGGGAGAGGGAGAGCTGAAGGTTTACCTGGATGGTGATGAGGAATATCCGACCATCTGCGGTACGGGAACAGAGGATTATTTTGGCGGCGCCTGGAGCTTTACGAAAACGGAAAACGGCGTAGCCAGAGAACAGACCTACTGTACGCCTTTTATGGGATATCCCTATTATTCCAGAGAGGACGACACGGTCTACAATCCTTATCACATGAACGATATGCCAACGGAACGTGGTTTTTATCGCTGGCACATCATGGATCCGATCCTTTTTGATGAAGATATCCGCGTGACCATCCAGCAGATCGGTGTCTGCCACAAAGGCCTCTTTGAACGCCAGGACGACGTCTCCAGTGTAGCCTACTGGTATCAGTCCGAACCCCACCAGCCCTTCCCGAAGCTCCTGCCCAGAGAAGAGCGCTGGCCGAGATAAAATCAAATAGCAGTAATGAAAAGCAGGGACTCTTTAAAGAATGAAAGGGTTCCTGTCTTTTTTAAGAAAAGTTTTAAATTATGCATACACAGCATAAAAAAATATAGATGCAAAATTATATTTATTAAAAATAAATAAAACAATGGAAGCGATGTACAAAAAAGACGTGACGGTCCGCCTTCAGGACGAGATGGCCGGCGCCTGGGCAGGTTTTGCAAAGACAGGCAGCCCGAATGAAGAGAAGCTTCCCACATGGGAGCCCTATACGGAGGAAAAGAAAGCCTGCATGATCTACGGAGACAAAACCGTTTTGAAAGAAAACCAAAGGCGGAGAATAAAATAGCGAGGAAGAGCTCTTCATAAAAAAAGAAGGGTTCTTCTTTTTATGAAAAAACCACTTGCAAAACAGAACGATACATGTTAATATGAAAGTGTCTTTTGAAAAGCAATTCTATATCATTTCAAAGTTTGTCTTTATTTATCACTATTATTCAAACAATACCACACACAGCAATGGAAAAAGCGAACAGGATTTTGACAGGAGGGTATTTCTATGCAGGTATCTTTAGCAGAAAAAGAGAAAAAGGGGGCCGTTCTATGCAGATTTACTCTGCAATGATTCCGGTAAAGGAGTCATTTTCAAAGAAAGAATTTGTGCGGCTGCTCCTGGAGTGGAATCAGGGAAGTCCGTGCGACAGGATGAAGGGAGTGAACTGGGATGGAGAGAGTTACTCTTTGTGCTGGCGGGATGAAAGCCGAATGCTGGCGCTGGAAGAACTTCCGGAAAAGCGGATAATCGCGGCAAGATTTCAGAAAGAAGACATTTATGGAATGATCTGGACGACTGATCTGATCCTGAATCTGGAGGAAAAACGTCTTTCGGTCAGGCTGGATCAGGAGACTACAGAGCGGACAAGTTCCTTTTTTTATCATTTTTCCCCACCATATTTTATCAGAATGGTGATACGGAAGGGGTATGCTGGAATGGATGGCCGGCTGCCTGTCACAGGAGAGCCTGTGGCACTTGGAATCGGGGAAAAAGAACTGGCGGAAGCAGTGCTACTTGGAAAAGAGCATTTTCAGCTGCCGGTGATTTATGTGACAAAAAAGTGGGATGGCGCTTATCCGCTGCATGTAAAGCGGCTTTCCGAACGGCTTCAGGGGACGGCTCATGTGCTGAAAGAGACAGATCCGAAGCTTGGAGAACTTTTGCGGAAAAGCTGCGACGGGGAAAATCCCCATCATGGAGCCATTGGTATTTATTATCCTTCTGCGTCTGCAGGAAAGAAAAAGATTCATTTTGAACCTTACACAGAAGAAATTTTGTTTCAGAAAATTGTCAATATGATCTATCGATACGAAAACCAGCAGACGCGCGGGCCTTTGTATCTCTGGGAAGACATCCGGATGGAACGTCTTCGTCTGAACCATTCGGTTCTTTTAAACAATCACAGGAAAATACAGGAAGAAAATCAGGATCTTTACGAAATCTTTGAGGCGCAGCTGAAAAGCCAGGAAGAGCGCATCGAGACACTGACGAATCGCGTGACGGCGCTGAGCCTGGAAAATCAGGGGCTCCATGCGAAAATGGAAGAGAGGCAGGCGGTTCCTCTCATTTATAAAGGGAGTATGAGAGAGTTTTATGAGGGAGAGGTCCGCGGCATCCTTCTGGAGCTGCTCGAAGACTGTCTGGAAAGACAGGAGCCGGATACCAGAAGCCAGGAGATTCTTAAGAATATTCTGGAAGAAAATAAAAAAGCGGGCCGGCAGGAGAACCGAAAAAGCCGGATCAAAAGGCTTTTAAAAGGTTACTCCAACCTGTCCGCATCCTTGAAACACGATCTTGAGGAATTGGGTTTCTCTGTGGTTTCCGAGGGGAAACATTATAAGCTTACTTATTTTCAGGATCCCCGCTATACCATCGTTATGGCCAAAAGCTGCAGCGATGCCAGGGCCGGAAATAATCTGGCCTCCGAGATCATTCGGAAAATGCTTTAGAATACGTTGCTGACAAAGATCTCGATTCCGATGGCGATGAGGATGATGCCGCCGAGCATCGCAGCCTTGTTGGAAAGCTTGGTTCCGAATTTCTTTCCGATCACGAGACCGGAGAGACAGATGATCAGGGTAACGGTAGCGATGATCAGGGAACAGACAAGAGCCATGAGCCAGTCATACTCTGCGATGGTGAAGCCGACGGAAAGAGCGTCGATGGAAGTGGCGACACCCTGGATGAAAAGGGCCCAGGCGGTCAGCCGGGTGTGGGAAACCTCATCCTTATCTTTGTGACGGATACCGTTGAGCAGCATGCCTCCGCCGATATAGGCCAGCAGGATCAGGGCGATCCAGGGAATGAATTTTTCAAAGGCGCTGAAATACTCGACGATGGTATGGACACAGATCCATCCGGTCATAGGCATGAAAGCCTGAAAGGCGGCAAAGGTGCCGGCGATACAGAGCATCCGTTTTTTTGACATTTTCGGGTCGTTAAGTCCGTTTGCCATCGAAACGGAGAAAGCATCCATGGCCAGGCCTGCGCCTAAAAGAATGCTGTTAAAGAAAAATATAAAGCTCCAGTTCATTTCGATCTCCTCCAAATATGTGAAATATAGTTTGGCAGTAACTGTCCGGTCGTCACTGTGAAGACACAGAACGGTTATGTTTCAGGGCAAAAAAATAACCCCGCCACAGACGCACACGTCATACCTGGGTCGGAGAACTGATGAACGACAACATGTATAGCGATAGTGCGTTATACATGAGTCTCGCAATTTAAAACAAGCCAGACCATAAGGTCAGTATGTTGACTTGCTACGCGGTTTTCACGCGCATGCTACTCCCTCACGGAAATATCTTCGCAATCATAACATAATGAGAAAGTTTTGTCAATAAATAAAAAATCGGCTGTGAAAACGTATTCCGGATTTGAGGAAAAAATTACCGAAACTGGTGAAATCAACGATTTCGAACCATAATTTTTGGACTCTTCGCCATATGGACAAGAAGGGATGAATGCGCTATAATATCAAGTTGAATGAGACTTTCGGATAACAATGCTTTGAAGTGGAACTTTTTGTGAAAACGTTTTCCGAAGAAAGGTGAATTACCGCCAGGAAGATTTGTCGAGAACAGATTGAGGAGGAGATAAAAGAATGAAGCAAGGAGCAAAGAGAAAAGGTAAAAATACCGTGCAGGATGCTATAAGAGAGGCAGCGAAAAACGCTCAGAAGGAAGCGGCAAAAACTGCGGAGAAGCCGGAAGCGCAGGTAGGTGCTAAAGCTGAGGCAGCAGCGAAAGCGGAAGAGGAAGTAAAAGCTGCGGAAGTTGAAGCCAAATCCAAGGCTGAGAAAGTGAAGGCTGATAAGGAAGCAAAAGAAGCAGCAGAGAAAGCTAAGGTAGAAGAAGAAGCCAAAGCAGAGGCCAAAGCGAAAGCAGAAGCAGAGGCCAAAGCGAAAGCTGAGAAGGAAGCCAAAGCTGCTGCAGCGAAAGCGGAAGCAGAGGCAAAAGCCAAGGCAGAAGTCGAGAAAGCCGCCAAAGTAAAGGCAGAAGCCAAAGCGAAAGCTGAGAAGGAAGTAAAAGCCAAGGCAAAAGCGGAAGCAGAAGCCAAGGCCAAGGCCGAGAAAGAAGCCGCTGCAGCCGCCGAGCAGACCAAACGCCAGGAAGAGCTGGAGGAGCAGGAGTACCAGCGCCGTTTTGCAAAGCATAGAGACGAGCTGAAATGGCTGTACACTGAGCTCTACCAGAATGACTGGATGTTTGAGGAACTCTGCGGGCAGATGCACCGTTTCTACACCGAGCGCCGCAAGGGACTGAAGACTCTGGACCGTGAGCGTGAGGCTAATCCGGACTGGTACAAGAAGAACGATATGATGGGTATGATGCTCTATGTGGACAACTTTGCAGGAAATCTAAAGGGCGTAGAATCCAAGCTGGATTACCTGGAGGAGAGCGGTGTCAACTATGTACATCTGATGCCGCTTCTGGAGACTCCCAAAGGCCGTTCTGACGGCGGTTATGCCGTTTCCAACTTCCGCAAGGTACAGCCGGAACTTGGCACGATGGACGATCTTGAGGATCTGACCAAGGCCTGCCACGATAAGAAGATCAGCGTTTGCATGGACTTCGTTATGAACCATACTTCCGAGGATCACGAATGGGCAGTCCGCGCAAGAAGAGGAGAGGGCGAGTATATGAGCCGTTACTTCTTCTTTGACAATGACCGGATTCCCCAGGAGTACGAGAAGACTGTTCCGCAGGTATTCCCGACGACGGCTCCCGGTAACTTCACTTATCTCCCGGAGATCGGCCACTATGTTATGACCACCTTCTACCCGTACCAGTGGGATCTGAACTACCGCAATCCCCGGGTCTTCAATGAGATGATGTACAACTTCCTGTTCTTCGCCAACGTAGGTATCGACGTTATCCGTATCGACGCCGTTCCCTATATCTGGAAAGAGCTGGGAACCGACTGCAGAAACCTGCCGCGGGTACATACCATTGTCCGTATGATGCGTATGATCGGTGAGATCGTTTGCCCGGGCATTCTGCTTCTGGGTGAGGTTGTGATGGAGCCCTCCAAGGTTGCTCCCTACTTCGGAACCGTTGAGAAGCCGGAGTGCCATATGCTTTACAACGTAACCACCATGGCAACCACCTGGAACTCTGTGGCTACCAGAGATACCCGTCTTCTGAAGAATCAGATGGATATTTTAAGCGGCCTTCCCAAAGAGTATGTGTTCCTGAACTACCTCCGCTGCCACGACGATATCGGCTGGGGTCTGGATTACGATACCCTGAAATGGTGGGGCATGGAGGAGCGTCCTCACAAACAGTACATCAATGATTTCTTCCTTGGAAAGACTGAGGACAGCTACAGCCGTGGAGAGCTTTACAATGCAGATCCCGTGACCGGTGACGCCCGTTTCTGCGGAACCACCGCTTCCATGTGCGGCGTGGAGAAGGCTGGCTTTGAGCAGGATGCAGATCAGATGAATTCTGCCATCAAGAGAGATCTTATGCTTCATGCCTTCATGTTCATGCAGTCTGGTATTCCGGTGCTCTACAGCGGAGACGAGATTGGCCAGGTCAACGATTACAGCTACAAGGATGACCCGGAAAAGGCTGCGGATTCCCGTTACATCCACAGAGGAAAATTCCGCTGGGATCTGGAAGAGAACATCCATAAGAAAGGTACCGTGGAGGAGCGGATCTTTGACGGCCTGAAAAAACTGGAGACGATCCGTAAGAGCGAGAAGGCTTTCCTCACCACTGCAGGCTTCCACACGCTGGAAACCTACGAGCAGGCAGTGATCTGCATCGTGAGAGAGTATGAGGGTGAGAAGATCGTCGGCCTCTTCAACTTCAGCGAGTTTGGAAAAATGGCCTGGATCAATGAGGATGACGGTATGTACCGCGATCTTCTGACCGGCAAGGAAATGAAGGCTTCCGGAGTGATGATGCCGGGCAACGGCTTCTTCTGGCTGAAGAAGGAAAACTGATGGAAGGCCTTAGCAGGAAACTGTATTTAAAGCTGCCTGCCCCCACGGAGGCGGACAGCCGTTCCAGCGAGGCAAGGATTCTCTCGGCGCTTCGGGAGCTGGGCTATGAGGCAAGGATGACTCTGAAGGTCATGCGGAAGCTCTATCCCCTCTGTGAAAAGGCCGGCTGGCAGTTGACGGCCTCTCTGGCCTGGGACGGTTCCTGCTGGGTACTCGTAGAACTGGAGGCAGGAGATACCACCAGAGAGCATTATGGGCTGGCGGTGGATCTTGGAAGCACCACAGTGGTGGCAAGGCTCTTTGACTGCAATACCGGAAAGTGTCTTGCAGAAGACAGCGCTTACAACCGGCAGATTGCCTTCGGTACGGATATCCTGACCAGGATCTTTTACAGCAAGGATCAGCCGGAAAAGCTGGAGGAGCTAAGACGGGCCGCTGTGGGGAGCATCCGGGAGGTGCTGGAGAAATTAGAGAAAAAGACCGGCATTGCGCCGGGGGGCTCGATTCAGCTGGTGCTGGCGGGAAATACCACAATGGTTCATTTTTTCCTGGGGTTGGATGCCTTCTGCGTTTTCCAGACGCCCTATGCCGTGCAGGCGGACCGGCCGGGCTTTCTTCCGGCAGCGGAGCTTGAGCTTCCGGTCAGTGGTTATGTCTATTGTTATCCTGGAAAATCCAATTATCTGGGCGGCGATATCATCAGCGGTATGGTGGCCACCGAGCTCTATAAAAAAGAAGGAATCTCAGTCTTTTTTGACATAGGCACCAACGGCGAGCTGGTAGTCGGAAACCGGGAGTTTCTTCTCTGCGGCGCGGGAGCGGCAGGCCCTGCCCTGGAGGGCGGCGTTGTGCGTACGGGCATGCGGGCTTCCGAAGGCGCTGTGGAACGGGTGAAACTTACGGAAAATGGTTTTGAGCTGGGAGTTATCGGAGGCGGAAGGCCGGAGGGCATCTGCGGCTCCGGGATCATCGACCTTCTGGCGGAGCTTTTTTTGGCGGGCTGGATCGATCTTCGGGGAAAATTCGTCCCGGAGAAAAGCGAAAAAATTCAGGAAAAAGACGGGATGTATGCGGTGGAGTATGCCCCTGGGCTGTTTTTTTACCAGTCGGATGTGGATGAATTTCTAAGGACCAAGGCCGCCGCTTCCACGATGGTGGAGTACATGCTCGGAGAAGCCGGGATCGGAATGAACGACATCTCGGAATTTTATGTGGCCGGCGCTTTTGGAAAGCATGTTTCCAAGGAATCCGCCGTCACGATTGGCATGTACCCCGATATGGACCGGGAGAAGCTCATCAATGCGGGAAATTCCTCTCTGGAGGGCGCAGGAAGGCTTCTTCTGGATAAAAAAATCCTGGATGAACTGGATGACATCCTGGACAAAATGGTATATATTCAGTTTGGGGCTGTCGATGATTTTCTGGAACTTATGGTAGCAGCCCAGGCGCTCCCGCATACGGATCTGGAGCGCTATCCCAGCGTGATGAAAAAGCTGGAAGAACGTAGTAAAATGCAGAAAACAGTTTCGAAAAAAACGAACTGAAAATACCAGAGCGGGAATATCCGCCTGAAAGAGGGTAAAAGGAGGAAATTATGTTCGAAAATCATTTATGGACAATGGAGCCTGTCGGAAGGGAAGAGAATACCGTACAGGGAAAGAATTATCGTTTTACACTTCTGACACCGTGTCTGATCCGAATGGAATACCGTGAGGATGGAAAATTTGAAGACCGTCCGACGCAGTCTGTCTGGAACCGTCGTTTTGATGCAGTTCCCCATCGCCTGGTGAAGGACGGAGAAGGCTTTGAGCTTTTCACAGACCGCATGCATGTGATTTATTCCGGTGGGCCTTTTTCCAAAAACAGTCTGATGGTAAAAGCCATAGGCGGACTTCATCCCTTCGGCGCTAACTGGTACTACGGGGAAGAGGACGGAAACTTAGGCGGTACCGCCAGAACACTTGATGGTGTAAATGGCGCATGTGCTCTTCAGGACGGTATTCTGTCTCAGAATGGCTGTGCGGTTCTGGATGACAGCAAGTCTCTGATCCTGACGGAGGAAGGCTGGATTGAGCCGCGTCAGGGTGAGGGCGTGGATATTTATCTTTTTGCTTATGGAAATGATTATAAAGAAGCACTGAATGATTTTTACCGGCTGACAGGAAAGACACCAATGCTTCCCAGATATGCTCTGGGTAACTGGTGGAGCCGTTATTATGCTTATACGGAGGACAGTTACAAAGAACTGGTGACTCGTTTTGAGAAAGAAGAAATCCCCTTTTCTGTCGGTGTGATCGATATGGACTGGCATCTGGTGGAGGATGTAGATCCGAAGTACGGAAGCGGCTGGACGGGTTACACCTGGAACAAAAATTATTTTCCGGATCCGGAACGTTTTATGACCTGGCTTCATGACCATGGCATGCGGATCACTCTGAATCTGCATCCGGCTGACGGTATCCGTGCTTATGAAGAGGCGTATCCGGCAATCGCTGCAGAACTTGGCAATGTGGATACAGCCAATGAAGCGCCTGTTGATTTTGATATCACCAGCAAAAAATTCCTGGAGGCTTATTTCAAATGTGTGCTTCATCCGGAAGAGGAAAAAGGAGTGGATTTCTGGTGGATCGACTGGCAGCAGGGAAATACCACGAAATTACCGGGACTGGATCCCTTATGGATGCTGAACCATTATCATTATCTGGACAGTGCCCGGGACGGTAAGCGCCCCATCACCTTCTCCAGATATGCAGGACCGGGTTCTCATCGTTATCCGGTAGGCTTCTCCGGAGATACCCATATGACCTGGGATTCCCTGGATTTTCAGCCTTATTTCACGAGCACGGCTTCCAACATTGGTTACGGCTGGTGGAGCCATGACATTGGTGGTCATATGCTGGGGTACAAGAATAATGAGATGGCAGCCCGCTGGGTACAGTTCGGTGTCTTCTCACCCATCAACCGTCTCCACAGCAGTAAGAGTGAGTTTATGGGTAAGGAGCCTTGGCGTTATCCCATGGAGATCGGTGCAGTTATGACGGATTTCCTGCGCTTGCGCCACAGCCTGATTCCTTATCTTTACACGATGAACCATCGCGCTTACGCAGAGAATATTCCGCTGATTCTGCCGATGTACTACAGTTATCCGCAGAACAGGGAAGCTTACGGCGTGAAGAACCAGTACGAGTTCGGTACGGCCTTTGTGGTAGCGCCGATCACCACACCGAAGCATTCCGGCGTCAACAGAGGCAAGGTCCAGGTATGGCTTCCGGAGGGACTGTACATTGATTTCTTCACCGGCATGATTTACAGCGGTGGAAGAACGCTGGATATGTACCGCGATATTCATTCCATTCCGGTACTGGCTCATGCAGGCGCCATCGTGCCGATGACCGGGGAGATTCTCGGAACCGCAGCGGTTCATAATCCGGAAACTCTGGCAATCCGTGTATACGGCGGAGCTGACGGAAGCTTTACCCTTTATGAGGATGACAACGAGACCAACGCTTACTTAAAGGGTGAGGCTGTCAATACAAAGATGGAACTCAACTGGGAGAAGAAGACCTTCACAATCTCCCCGGCAGAGGGAAAACTGGAGCTGATCCCGGCAAAGAGAACGATCAAAGTACAGTTCTTCGGCGTAAAAGATTCTGCCGTGACAGTTTCTGTCGGCGGAAAAGAGGTTTCTGCGGAGAAGACTTACGATGCGGCTAAGAGCTGTCTCACCGTTGCGCTTCCGGAAAACAATGTGACCGAGGAGATCACCGTTACCATGACTGAGGGCGGACTTGGAAGCAACGATGTGGAAGGAATGATCTTTGATCTTCTGGATCGAGGCGAGCTGGATTTCTATGAGAAAGAGGGCGTTTACGCGCTGATGCAGAAGAAGATTTCCACAGCGGCTAAACTTGCACAGCTTCAGGCTCTGAACCTGGAGCCGGAGCTGATCGGCGCTGTAGCAGAGATTCTGACGGCTTACGAGGCTTAAAAATTTGTAACTATTCAGAGCCAAGCAGATTTTCAGCCAGAAGTGTGATTCATGCTTGCATGAACGAATACTTTAGACTGGAAATCTATTTGGCGAGAAGCCACAACGGGATGAAGCGTAGCGGAATCGAGGTGTGGCTCTGAATAGTTACAAAAATTTTTAATGGCAGACCGGTATTCTTGAAAAAGAAGAGCCGGTCTGCTTTTTTTATAAAAGGGTTACACTTAGGTATGGAAAAAAACAGAAAGATTTTTTATAATAGAGGTACAGGCTATTTTTGACAGGAGGGATTTTACAACATGATCGTACCAAAGTATTTTGAAGACCTGAATGTACTTCACAAAAATACCATGCCGAACCGTGCCTATTACATCCCGGCATCGGTGCCCATGGATCTTCAGCCGGAGACGAGAGAGACATCAGACCGTTTTCTTCTGCTTTCCGGAGACTGGAAATTCCGTTATTTCGAGAATATTTATGATGTAAAGGAAGAATTTTTCCAGGATGGCTATGACACGGCTGCTTTTGATGAGGTGAAAGTGCCGGGTGTCTGGCAGAATTACGGCTATGACCATCACCAGTACACGAATGTCCGTTATCCGTTCCCGATGGATCCACCCTATGTTCCTGTGGTGAACCCCTGCGGAGCTTATGTCCGGTATTTTTCCTATAAGAAGGACTCGAAAGCTCCGAAGACTTACCTGAATTTCGAGGGTGTGGACTCCTGCTTTTATGTGTGGGTGAACGGTAGCTTTGTGGGCTACAGTCAGGTTTCCCATTCCACCAGTGAGTTTGACGTGACCGAGTTGCTCCGCGAGGGCGAAAATACGCTGGCTGTTCTGGTGGTGAAATGGTGTGACGGAAGCTATTTTGAGGATCAGGACAAATTCCGTATGAGCGGCATTTTCCGCGATGTCTATCTTCTGAACCGTCCGGAAAACGGAATTCAGGACTATTTTGTGAAAGCGATTCCTTCTGAGGATTATCAGGACGGAACGATCACCATTGATTTTACCTACCGGAAAGAGCCGGTGCCGGTCAATATTACCCTTTCCGATGCGGAGGGAAAAACGCTTGCCCAGGTGACGGCGGAAGGACAGGTTTCTATCCCTGTGAAGAATGCTCATCTCTGGAGTGCAGAGGATCCATATCTCTATAAACTGGTTCTTTCTACTGGGGAGGAGGCTATCACCGAGCAGGTGGGAATACGCGAGATCCATACGGAAAAAGGCGTGCTCTACATCAACGGTGTGAAGGTCAAATTCCACGGAACCAACCGCCACGACAGCGATCCGGTGACTGGTTTTGCCATCAGCCTGGATCAGATCAAGAAGGATCTGACCCTGATGAAAGAACACAACATGAATGCGATCCGCACCAGCCATTATCCCAACGCGCCGCATTTTTATCAGCTCTATGACCGTCTGGGCTTTTTCATTATCGATGAGGCGGACAATGAGAGTCACGGAACATCGGATATTTACGATAAGGATCCGAGCTGGGAATCCAGATCCAAACGCTGGAATGAGATCATTGCGGACAATCCTCTGTATACAGAGTCCACTGTGGACCGTACCCAGCGCTGCGTGGAGCGTGACAAAAACCGCCCCAGCGTCGTGATCTGGTCCATGGGAAATGAGTGCGCTTACGGTTGCACCTTTGAGGAGGCGCTGAGATGGACGAAGAAATTTGATTCCACCCGTCTCACCCATTACGAGAGTTCCCGCTATGTGTCCGACAAGCGGAAATACGATTACAGCGTCATTGATCTTCAGAGCCGGATGTATCCTTCTCTGGATGAGATCCGTGACTATTTTAAAGAGGACGGCACCAAGCCTTTTGTGATGTGCGAGTACTGCCACTCCATGGGCAACGGCCCGGGTGATCTGGAGGATTATTTCGAGGTTATCCAGTCCTACGACGGAGCATGCGGCGCTTTCATGTGGGAGTGGTGCGATCACGCCATCGACCTTGGAAAGACCATCAAAGGCAAAAAGGTTTATGCCTACGGTGGCGACCACAACGAGTATCCCCATGACGGAAACTTCTGCATGGATGGCCTAGTTTATCCGGACCGCACACCGCATACGGGACTCCTGGAGTTCAAGAATGTACACCGTCCCGTGCGTGTCATCTCCTTTGACCAGGAAAAAGGTACCGCAGTTCTTCATAACTACATGGATTTCACGAATCTGAAAGATCTTCTGATGATTCGTTACGAGGCCTCCATCGACGGCGTGACCGTGGAAAACGGCATCATCGACGATCCGGCAGTTCTGGATCTTCCGGCCCATGAGGAAAAAGAAATCACCCTTCCGGTACCTCAGGCAGAAAAAGGAAAATGCTTCCTGAAGCTGACTTATCTTTTAAAGGAGGCCACGGAGGTGCTTCCCGCAGGCTTCGAGCTGGGCTTTGACGAGCTTGCTGTTAAGACAGCTGAGAATGTGAACCAGACGGCAAAAGCGCTTCTGGCAGCTTCCGACCATGCAGGAAAAAACTTTGCTGTGGATGAGGACGACCATTATCTCATCGTTTCCTCCGATGATTTCTGTTACACTTATAATAAGCTCACCGGCGTTTTCGCAAAGATGGTTTACAAAAACCAGAGTCTTCTGGATCGTCCGATGGAGTACAACATCTGGAGAGCGCCCACGGACAATGACCGGAACATCAAGCTGGAGTGGATGAAGGCCCAGTACGACCGGATTGTGACGAGAGCTTATGAGACGAAAGTACATAAAACGGAAAAAGAAGTGAAGATTGAGACCACACTTTCCATCTCTGCCATTTACATTCAGCGGATTTTGGATATTCAGGTGACCTGGAACATTCAGGCAGACGGAACCGTGGATATAGCCATGGATGTGAAACGAAATCCGATTTTCCCGATGCTGCCCCGCTTTGGCCTCCGTCTCTTCCTGCCGAAGGAGATGAAGGACGTGACATACTACGGACTTGGTCCTGTGGAGAGCTATATGGATAAGCGTCGGGCCAGCTGGCATGGGGAGTTCTCTTCTCCGGTAACGGACCTTCACGAGGATTATATCCGTCCCCAGGAAAACGGCAGCCACTACGACTGTGACTATGTGACCCTCAGCAGCAATGCAGGCCATCTTCTGCCGGAGAGAAAAACATCTCTCACAGCAGTGAGCGGTCAGACCTTCTCTTTCAACGCTTCCGTGTATACAGAGGAAGAGCTGACGAATAAGGCTCACAACTATGAGCTGGAGGAGTGCGGAAGTACCGTGCTCTGCCTGGACTACCGCCAGAATGGCATCGGTTCCAACAGCTGCGGACCTCAGCTGATCGAGAAATACCGGCTGGATGAAACCGAATTTCATTTTGAGCTGCGTCTGAAACCAGAAGCATAAGCTTATAATTCAGAGGCTTTCCGGACCTTCAAGGGAGTGGTCCGGTAAGCCTCTTTGAATTTCCGGACAAAAAAAGCATAGCTGGCAAAGCCGTTTTTCTCGGAGATCTCGTGAATCGGATAGTCCGTGGTGATAAGATCCGTGTAGGCGTGCTCCATCCGCACCGAGGTGAGGTATTCGGTGATCGTAAGATGCAGGGAATTTTTGAAAAAACGGGAGAGATAGGCGGGCGTCACAGAGATCTGGGCAGCCAGCTCGTCCAGCGTCAAAGGCTCCATATAGTGTTCGTGAATGTAGGCCGTCACCGTGCGGAGCCGGTCATAGTGGCGATATTCCTTTCCCGGGGCGGCATTTTTTCCTGAAGCGGGGAAGGTGGTGCAGAGAAGATAGATCAGTTCGTAAATGAGACTTAAAATCTGCGCCTGATAGAAATCCGGCTGTTCCTGACAGAGCTTGCAGGCAGCAGCGAGAAGAGAGGAGAGCTTTTGAAGCCCTTCTTTTTTTATGGGATCGGCCTTGTCCCGGGAGAGGAGGGGCAACTCGAAGGGGAAAGACTCCGGATTGGGAAGACAGCGCCTGAGATGCTCATAGGGGAGCAAAAGCACATGGGCCGTGGTGTCGGCACGCTCGGAAAGTGTGGAATGAATGGTATTTGTGTTGAAAAGTACCGTGTCTCCGGGATAAATCGTGAATTTCTTCTGGTTTACGGTGACGGAGAGTTCGCCGGAGAGCAGATGGATGAGTTCCAGATCCTCGTGAAAATGGGGCGGAACGTAGGAGATTCCGTCGTCACTGAAGAAACAGCGAAGGGGCAGAAAACGGGCGGTGCTGACAATTTCATGCCGCAGGGCCAGGGCGGTCAGGTCGGAAAATGGATTTTCTTTCATAGATGCCTCCGAAAAAATTTGATACTGTTATCATAAGAAAAATTTCGCCAAAAAACAACTCATATTCCGAAGAAAAAAGCCGAAATCTGATATTTTTTCGGGAGAAAAATCATCTGTCCGCCGGTGGAAGTAAGGTGTATACTAGCCTTAACAGAGTGGCCGGGCCGGGTGGCCTTCGGACACGCAGAATCACAAATTTAGGGAGGTTTTACTATGGGATTATCACTGACAGAACTTCTTGTGGAATATCTTCGTTCGCCCCTGGGGCTGGACGAAAAAGCGCCCCGTTTTTCCTGGCAGCTTTCTTCTGACAAAAAGGACACCCTCCAGACGGCGGTTGAGATTCGTGTGAGAGAGGCGAAAACGGAGGAAGAGGTCTGGGATTCCGGCCTTCTGTCTACCGACGTTTCCACCGGAATCACCTATGAAGGAAAGGCGTTAAAGCCCTGCACCGCCTATGTGGTACAGGTGGAAGTGACCGATAATTACGGCAGAAAAGCCGTGGCAGAGACCGTTTTTGAGACCGGTTTTCTGAAAAAAGACAAGAGCGTCTGGGAAGGTGCCGACTGGATCGGAGCGCCGGATTTCCATGTGGCTGCCAATGCGAGAGGCGTCTTCGTGCTGGAGAGTACATTTCGCATGAAAGAGGGAAGCAAGCGGGTCGGCGTTGTCTTCGGAGCCAACGATTTCCGTCTTCTGGACCACAACCAGAACGAGTATGGTCTGGAGGGCGAAAACTACATCCGCTACGAGATCAACCGGGCTGGTGAGACGCCGGTGCTGGATATTTACCGGGTAGGCTATGCGAAGGACGACAAAAAGGACGTGCCGTTCGCGACAGTAGAGCTGGACAAAAATGTGAACTTTGATGAGTTTCACTGCTTAAAGATCGTGGTGGACGGCGACAAGGCCTTCACCTATCTGGACGAGAAGCCGGTGGATGTGCCGGAGACCGCGATGGGACCGATGAAAATTTCCGGCCGCGTGCTGAATCCCAGAGGCCACAACGATGTGCTTACCTATCCGAGACTGAACGAGATCGGATTTTTTGCAGGGGAAGGTGACACGGCTTACTTCAAAGATCTGACTGTAAAAAATCTCCGGACGCCGGGCAGAACCTTTGTGGAGGAAACACCGGAGAAAGTGGCTTCCATTTTTGCAGAGCTTCCGAAGGAGGAGGGCTGCTTTGCCGTCAGCGGAACCCAGATCACGAAGGACCCCTCGAGAGGTGCGATTCCGATGCTTCGGAGCAATATTCCGGTGCGGAAAGATGCGGCTCTTCAGAGAGCCCGGCTCTATGTGACGGCCCGAGGTATCTACGACGTTCATGTAAACGGCGCCCGGATCACAGAAAATCTTCTGGCTCCGGGACTGACCCAGTACGACAAGCGGATGAACTATCAGACTTACGATCTGACCGGAATCTTAAAGCCCGGAAACAACGGAATCGGCGTAGCTCTTGGCTCCGGCTGGTGGTGCGATGCCCAGACATTTGTGGTAAAAAATTATAATTATTTTGGTGATAAAGAGGCCCTTCTGGCCAAAATCGTTCTTGAATTTGCCGACGGCGACCGGGAGGTTTACACCACGAATCCGGAAACCTGGAAATATTTCGGCGACGGACCTTACCGTTACAGCGGATTTTTCCTGGGCGAGCAGTACGATGCCAGAAAGAAAGCCGTTTACGATGCCTTTTCTCTGGCTGATTTTGACGACAGCGGATGGAGCGCAGCGGCAAAAGAGCCCTGGGAGCTTTCGGTCATCGCAGAAAACCGGACTTTCCCGGCTGGTTTTGGCAGAAGCTGGCCCCAGGTACACGGCGGCGAAGTTTCTTTCGAAGGCGGTTATCCGGCGCCGGTTCATGTGACGGCTGTCCGCAGCGCCAAAAAGCGGCTCGATCAGGGTGAGAAGATTTACATTTACGACCTGGAGCAGGAGATGGCCGGCGTGCCCCGCATCCATTTCCATGAAAAAGCAGGCACCAAAGTCATCATCCGCTATGCGGAGGTGCTCTACCCGAATCTTCCGGAGTATAGAGAAAATGTGGGCAAGCTGATGCTGGAAAACTACCGTGACGCCACCAGCACCGATATCTATATCTGCAGCGGCGAGGAGGGCGAGGTTTATCAGCCCAGATTCACCTTCCACGGTTACCGCTACATCGAGATCAGCGGTGTGGAAAATCCGCCCGCTCTTTCCGAGGTGGAGAGTCTCCAGTATTCCTCCAGCGAAAAATTTGCCGGAAGCTTCGAGAGTTCCCATGCCCTTCTGAACCGTTTTACGGAAAATGTACACTGGTCTCAGCTCTGCAACTTCATCAACATTCCCACGGACTGCCCCCAGAGAAATGAGCGCATGGGCTGGGCAGGCGACACCCATGTATTCTGCCACACGGCTCTTCTGAACAGCGATCTGAAACTCTTTTATGAGCGCTATCTGCAGGCTTTCGAGGATCTGCAGACCGGGGAAGGCCAGTATCCGGAGATCGCGCCGGTGGGCGGCGGTTTCGGCGGCGTGACCTATGAGTGCGCCAGCATTTTCATCGCCTATGAGCTTTACGAGCAGTACGGTGATACACGGATTCTGGAGAAATATTATCCGGGCATGAAAAAGTACATGGAATATATGAAGGACAAAGGCCTTCCGGGAGCAGGAAGCCCGGCAGTAGGGCCTTTAGGCGACTGGCTGGCCCCGGAAGAGACAGATCTTCCTCTGCTCTGGAACGCTTTCTATTACAGAGAAGCTGTCCTGATGGAAAAGATCGCCGGCATTCTGAAGGATGAGGAAGGTGCGAAGACCTATCACGAACTGGCAGAAAAATGCCGCCGTTACTGGAACGACACCTTTGTGGATCCTGAGACGAAGAAAACCCGGACCCTGGAAGGCAAGCCTTGTGATACGCAGTGCTCTTATGTACTGGGCCTGCAGTACGGCATCATGGAGGACAGAGAGGCAGCGGCTAAGCATTTGCTTCGGAAGACCAGAGCTGCCAACCACACCGTTGGAACTGGTTTCTTTGGAACAGGTCTTCTGAACCAGGCTCTCTGCGATACGGGAGCTTCTGAGGATGCTTATAAGCTGATGCTCCAGACAGCATTCCCGTCCTGGCTTTATCCGGTAACCCAGGGAGCTACGACGATCTGGGAGCATTGGGATTCCCTTACCGAGGAGAAGGGCTTCGGCGGCCAGAACGCCATGAACTCCTTCAACCATTATTCCCTGGGAAGCGTGCTTTCCTGGCTCTACCAGTATGTCTTAGGCATCCGCCGGGAGGAGGAGCATCCGGGCTTCACCCATTTCCGCCTGGAACCGGTGATCGGCGATCTGACCTGGGCCAAAGGCAGCGTGAACTCCCCCTGCGGAGTTATCGAGAGCGGCTGGAAAAAAGAGAACGGCCGCATTCTCTACCAGTGCGAGATCCCGGTAAACACCAGAGCAACCCTGGTTCTGCCGGGTGGTAAAAGCGAGGAATTAGGTTCAGGAAGACATGAGTTTACGGTATAAATATGATGATGCCAGGGTCAAAAGCTCAAAAAGCCGTTCGTGCTTGCACGATAAGGCTTTTGAACTTGGGACCCGCAAAACATGAGGTGCAGAACATCCAGTGGATGTTCGTTTTGCACCGACCGAAGCGGAGCGTAGACAGTAGCGATTTACGCAGTAAATCAGCGGATTTCGAATGTTTGTAGGTGCTGTGTGCCAGTGGCACACGTTTAGCACCGACCGAAGCGGAGCGTAGACCTTGCGTGAGCTGCTTTGCAGCGGAGCAATTCGTAGGCATCAGTTGGGGGCAAAAGACCTTTTGACCCCAACATCATAAATATTGAGAAAATGCGCGGCCCCGGGCTACAGTTTGAGCTGTGGCCCGGGGCCGCGGTTGTGATTAGGCGAAGACTGAGCACCTGTAGAATCCACACCTCTCTCCTCAGAAAATTCCACAAAAAAAGATTACGATATTTAGACAATGTCACGAAAAAATAAAAGGGTATTGCAATTTCTATAGACAAATCATATAATGAACGAGGAATGAAACCGTTCCCATTACTTTCGAAAGAGAATGACTGACAATGAATATTATTGATGTGGCAAGGGAGGCGGGGGTTTCTAAATCAACTGTCTCAAGAGTGCTGGCCAACAGTGAGCTGGTAAAACCGGATACGAAGGAGAAGGTGCTAAATGCGATTGAGCGCCTTGGCTTTGTTCCGAATACATCAGCGCAGCAGCTGGCAGGAAAAAAGAATGGAGTGGTTGGAGTAATAACCAGTGAGACCATCAGCGATCCGTTTTACGGCTATTTTAATGATCGTCTCATGAAAGGTTTTCAGAAGTATGGCTATGATGTGATTTATGCGGTTGCTCAAAATACGAAGGCAGGCTGCGACAGAGAAATCTCAATGCTTTATGGAAAAGTGGATGCATACGTTGTCGTAGGAAGCTGTGCCCTGCAGAAAAATGTTGAGAAAATTGTTCAGATGAATATGCCGGTGGCGCTTTTTCAGACGAGAGTTACGCTGGATGGAGCAATGGCTTTACAGGTAGACAATGAACAGGGCGGCTATCTGGCAGCGTCGGAGCTTCTCTCAAGAGGTTATCAGAGAATTGGCTATCTTCACGGCAGTCCGGATGGAAGCTTCTGGGAAGGAGAAGAACGATTCTCAGGTTTTAAAAAATGCATGGAGACAGCAGGATGCACGATTGAAAAAGAATTTTTTGGAAATCGTGATTATGGAAATGCCTACAGGCTTACGCAGCAAATTGTTGAATCTGGCATTGATGCCTTATTTTGTGAGACTGACTTGATGGCCTACGGCGTTCTGCAGGGGTTATATGAGGCCAAAGTAGCAGTGCCTGACCGGCTTGCTGTTTTAGGCTTTGATAATACCAAGTTTGTCAATTATGAATCGCAGGTTCATTTATCCACGATTGGCCAGCCATTGGATGCGATGGCTGAATACACGGCGAAAGCAATCGTAAATAAAATAGAAAAAAATCAGGATTATGCAAAATTTAAAAAATTTGAAGCGGTTCTGATCGAAAAAGAGACCGTATAAGGGTATGAAATCGCAATAAAATATTAGTTTTTCTTGAAAATGGGAACGTTCCCAATTCTGCACTCAAAAATGGGAACGGTTTCATAAAAATAATAAAAAAATTTATATTAACAGGAGGATGGTATCATGAAAAGAAAATGGGCACTTTTAATGGCAGGGGTTATGGCTTTCGGTATGGCAATGACTGGAAGTGCGGCAGAGGCAGAGACGAACACAGACTTAAGCGGAACGCTGGAAGTCTGGGGCTGGACGACGGACCCGCAGTATCAGATTGAAGCTTTTGAGAAAGCATATCCGAATGTGACCGTGAATTACACCATGATCGGAACTGATTACGACACGAAAATGCAGACCATCGTAGACAACCGCACCGAGGGACCGGATGTTTTCTATGCGGATGTAAAGACAGTAAAAAACTATATTGAGTCTGATGCCTGGGAGACATTGACGGATGATCCCTACAACATTGATGTGAGTGATTCAGAAGATTATACCGTAAAGATTGCTTCTGACAGCGAAGGAAATGTGAAAGCCCTGAGCTATCAGGCAACGCCGGGCGGTTTCTGGTACAAGAGAGATCTGGCGAAGAAGTATCTGGGAACCGATGATCCCGATGAAATTTCCGAGATGCTTTCTACTACAGAAGGTATGCTGGATGTAGCTGAAAAACTGAAAGAGGGCAGTAACGGCGAGACTCATATGTTCGCAAGCTATAAGGATCTCTGGCAGTTTGCAAACTATGGCATGAGATCCGTTGCCTGGGTAGATGGAAATAAATTCCAGATGGATGATTATATTCCGGAATTTTTTGATCTTGCCAAAACCGTAAGAGATAACGACTATGACGCAAAGATTGACACCTGGTCAGAAGCATGGTATGCATCCTGTGCGGATGATTCTGTTTTCGGATATGCAGAGCCGACCTGGGGACTTCAGTATGTCATCCAGACAGGAGCTCCGGATTCTGAAGGAAACTGGGGAATTGCTTCCATGCCGGCCGCTTACTTTAACGGTGGTTCTTACCTTGGAATTTATCAGGAAAGTCAGAATAAAGAACTGGCAGCAGAGTATGTCAAATTCGTATGCACCAACAAAGATTTCCTGACCCAGTATGCGAATGATAAAGGCGACTACACCAGCCTGAAATCCGTAAATAAAGAGATTGCAGACAGCGGTTATGAAGAATCCTGGTGTGCAGGTCAGAACACCTTTAAATTTTTCTCCGATCAGATGGACAAGATCAATACCGATATTGTAACAAAATATGATGATACGATCGGAAATCTGATGCTGAACAACGTAGATCTTTATCTGAATGGACAGCTTGATAAAGATGCAGCAATTGCACAGTTTAAAGACGATGTTGCGAGCAACTACAGAAGACTGGATGTAGAGTAAGTCAGAAATTCTGTAACTATGATATTATGATACCAGTGTCAAAAGGTCAAAAAGCCGTTCATGCTTGCATGATAAGGCTTTTGAACTTGGGACACGCCAAATATGAGAAAGTAGCGATTTACGCAGTAAATCAGCGGATTTCGAATATTTGGAGGATTGCGGGAGCAGCGTAGCTGTGTAGCAATCCGGGTATGAAAATCAAATGCTCCGCGGTTTTTTGCGGAGCATTTGAAGTTTCGGGAATGCAGACTTTGAAACAGCGTCTGAGCAGAAAATGCAGGAGGTAGCATATGGAAAAGAAAAGAGCAAAATGGGGGCTGATTTTTTGTCTGCCGTTTATTCTTACTTTTTTGGTCTTTCAGTTATATCCGATCATTTACAGCTTTTATCTGAGCCTGACCTTTCAGGAAAACAGCCGGAATTTTGTTTTTGTAGGTTTTGATAACTATAAGGATCTGATCAATGACAAGACTTTCTGGAAGAGTGTGGGAAATACATGGAAAATATGGCTGATGAACTTTATTCCGCAGCTTATCTTCGGACTGGTGCTCGCAATTTTACTGACCCAGTATAAGATAAAGGGAGCCGGATTTTTCCGGGCAGTTTTTTACTTACCGAACCTGATTACAGTTGCCTCCATGGGAGTATTGTTCCTTGCACTTTTTGACTGGCAGACCGGAAGCGTGAATAATGCGCTGGTGGATCTCGGGATTCTCAAGGAAAAGGTGAACTGGATGAGCAGTCCTTCCTTTGCACAGGGAATCACAGCCTTTATCCAGTGGCTGATGTGGTTTGGCTATTCTTCTATTTTACTGACGGCCGGAATTGCTGCCATACCGGAGGAAGTGATTGAATCTTCTGTGATAGATGGAGCTAATGCATGGAAACGCCTGACAAAGATTACGCTTCCCCTTTTAAAACCGACCATGCTCTATGTAATGGTAACATCATTGATCGGAGGAATGCAGATTTTTGATATTCCGATGACTCTGACCAAGGGTTCCGGAGAGCCGTCCAAGTCCCTGATGACGATGGTTCTGTACCTCTACAATATGGCTTTCAAAAATAATGATCTTCCCTACGGAGCAACGATTTCCTATGGAATCTTTGTTATTATCATTTTCTTCTCTCTGATATTCTTTAAAGTGATCTATGGAAAGGAGGAGAAATCCGCATGAAAAAGTTTAAAATTTCGCATGTATTTATTTATCTGCTTCTGATTTTGCTGACATTGATCTGCGTTGTGCCTTTTTACATTATGGTGATCAATGCGACGCACAGTACAAACGAATTGTATGCAGGACTGAGTGTTGTACCCGGAAAGTATCTGCTGGACAACCTGCGGAATATGCTTTCCATGGTAAATATGCCGCGGGGCTTTTTAAACAGCGCGATCGTATCGTTTTCATCGACCTTTTTGTCAATCTATTTTGGTGCGATGACGGCATTCGGCCTGTTTGAGTATAAATTCAAACTGAAAAAAGTGATTTATGTTATTTTGATGGTTTCCATGATGGTTCCCGGACAGCTTGGAATCATCGGTTTATTTAAGCTCTGTAATAATCTGGGACTGCTCAATACCTACTGGCCGCTGATTCTGCCCTGTATTGCAAATTCCAGTACGATTTTCTTCATCCTTCAGTATCTGCAGTCGTCCATGAGTGAGGAACTGCTTGATTCTGCAAGAATAGACGGCGCGGGCGAAGTCAAAATTTTCCATTCCTTTATCCTGCCGCTGTCTAAGCCGGCGCTTTCCACGATGGTTATTTTTAACTTTGTTTCCTATTGGAATAACTTTTTCAACCCGATGATTCTTCTGTTTGATGATAAAAAATTTACAGTTCCCCTGCTGATCAACAATCTGAACAGTGGAATGCTTCAGGATCTCGGCGCAAAGTATTCTGCAATTGCCATTTCGATCGTTCCGATTATTTTGGTTTATTGTCTGATTTCCAAACGTCTGACAAGCGGAATGATGGCTGGCGCGATCAAGAGCTGAGAAAGGAAGAAAGTTATGGGATTTCCGAAAAATTTTGTCTGGGGTGTTGCGAGCTCTTCTTATCAGGTGGAAGGGGCCTGGAACCGGGATGGAAAAGGACTCTCGGTCTGGGATACTTATGTGCATGAACCGGGGCATATTCAGAACCAGGACACCGGAGATACGGCCTGCGATCAGTATGGTTATATAAAAGAAGATATCGCTCTTATGGCTGAAATGCAGATAAAAGCCTATCGTTTTTCCATCAGCTGGCCGAGAGTTATGCCGGAGGGAACTGGAAGAATCAATCAAAAAGGTCTGGATTATTATGACCGACTGACCGATCAGCTTCTGGAAAACGGAATTACGCCCTATATCACCTTATTTCACTGGGATCTGCCCTATCAGCTTTATACAAAGGGCGGATGGATGAATCGTGATATTACCGATTATTTTGCAGCCTATGCCGAAACGGTCGTAAATCGTTTGTCCGACCGGGTGAAATACTGGATCACGGAAAATGAACCCCAGTGTTATATCGGGGCGGCGCTTGCCTCCGGAGAGCATGCTCCGGGTCTGAAGCTTGGAAAAAAAGAGTTATTTCTGGCAGCACATCATTCCCTGCTGGCACATGGAAAAGCTGTGGAGGCAATCCGAAGCTGTGCAAAACAGGCCCCCGTTATCGGTTACGCACCGGCTTCCTGGCATCTCTGGTCCCCGGTAACCGAAAAAGTCGAAGATATTGAGGCCTGCCGGAGGATGACATTTGCTGCCGGAGAAGAGCCGATCAGCGGGACTTCCTGGTGGCTGGACCCGGTTTGTCTTGGACGCTATCCGGATACAACGGGATATTCTTATGAACCATATCTTCCGGAAAAAACGGCGGAGGACATGAAGATCATTTCGCAGCCCATTGATTTTATAGGAATGAATGTGTATCAGACCTATCGTGGAAAAGCAGGAGAGAATGGAACGTGTATTACAATTCCGAATGATCCCGGCTATGCACGGACGAATGCCGAATGGCCGGTGACACCAGAAGCATTGTACTGGGGACCGAAATTTTATGAAGAGCGATATCATAAGAAATTGTATATCACAGAAAATGGTCTTTCCAATCAGGACTGGATTTTCCTTGACGGTCAGGTTCATGATCCGCAACGGATTGATTTCCTTCACAGATACCTGCATCATCTAAAACGTGCGGTGCAGGAAGGTGTTCCAGTAGAAGGATATTTTCACTGGACTCTGACAGATAATTTTGAGTGGACCAGTGGTTATAACAATCGTTTTGGACTGGTATATACCGATTTTAAAAACCAGAACCGCATCATAAAGGATTCCGGAAAATGGTACAGACAGGTGATTGAGACAAACGGAGAAATAATTAAATAAATTGGAGGCTTGCATATGAACCCATTATTACCAAGTCAGTATTACATTCCCGATGTGGAAGCGAGAGTTGATCAGGACGGAACCATTTATTTATATGGTTCCAAGGATATTGTGAACGACGATGATTATTGCAGTAATGAATATCAGGTATTTTATTCCAAAGATATGGTTCACTGGGAGGCGGGGGCGATCAGTTTTTCTACAGAGCAGATGCAGGAAAAAACAGATATCCGGCTGTATGCGCCCGACTGTATCAAAAAAGATGGAAAATATTATCTTTTGTATTGTCTGGCAGATGGAGCGGAGGGAATTGCAGAAAGTGAAAGTCCTCTTGGACCGTTTACGGACAGAGGAATCATTAAGGAAGCCCATGGCATCGATCCCAGCGCTCTGGTTGAAAAAGATAAGGTCTATTATTTCTGGGGCCAGATGGGGCTCCATGGAGCAGAGCTGGATCTCGAAACTGGTAAAATCAGGGAAGAGACACATAAGACCAATCTTCTGACCCAGGATGAAGATGGCTTTCACGAAGGTTCATCGATTCGCAAAATCAATGGAAAATATTATATGGTATATGCAGATATATCAAGAGGCAGACCTACCTGCCTGGGCTATGCGATCAGTGATAACCCGCTTGGACCTTATGAAAAAAAAGGAATCATCATTGACAATAACGGCTGTGACCCTTCCTCCTGGAACGACCATGGATCTATTCAGAAAATTGGCGAAGACTATTATGTGTTTTATCACAGATCTACGCATAACAGTGTATACAGCAGACGCGTCTGTGCAGAGAAGATACAGATCAATGAAGATGGAACCATTGATGAAGTGGAGATGACAACGCAGGGAGCAGAATCACATATTCCAGAAACAAGAGTTTTAACTGCATCGGCTTTTTGCAAGATCAATGGAAAAGCATACTTGGAAAATTATACGTCGGCAACAGAGTCATACGAATTTCTGACAAATATTCATAATGGTGACGGAGCATATATTAAGTATTATTTATTTGAAGGGAAAACAGATAAAATTCAGGTAAAGGCTTCCAATACGGGTCTTGTTTCACAGATTCTGGTACATCTGGATGGTCCGGATGGAGAAGTGGTTGCAGAAATTCAAATAAGAAAAAGTAAAGGGAATTATGATTTTGCGGAATATGAGGCTCCATTAAAGCGGAGCATGGAGGGCAGACACAGCGTTTACTTTGAGTTTGCCGGAAGCAGTGGAAAACTGATGAATGTAAAAGAATTTTGTTTTAAATAGTAAAGAGGAGCAACAGTTCCAGAGACAATTATTGTCTTCGAGGCTGTTGCTCCTTTTATAAAATTATTTGTAACCGTTCAGAGTCAAGCAGATTTTCAGGAAAAAGTGTCAGTCCTGCTTGCAGAAACAGACACTTTTGAATGGAAATCTATTTGGCGAGAAGCCACAACGAAATAAAGCGAAATGGAATTGAGGTGCAGCTCTGAATAATTACGATTATTTGATTTTAGCCCTTCTGCTTATGCCTTTGCTTCGAAGAAGCCTGGTGTAAGCAGTTTTCTGTTTTTTCGGCACGGAAACGGTGAGCTTTTTCGGAGTTCCGATGAAAGCTTTGGTGCCGATGGTTTTGCTGGTGAGGCTGGCGGTCCGGATAGTGAGGAATGTCAGCTTTTTGCAAGCATAGAAGGCACTTTTTCCGATGCTTGTGGTGGCTGCAGGAATCGTGAGTTTCTTTAAAGCCGTGCAGCGGTAGAAGGCGTAGGCGCCGATGTTTTTGACAGAGCCTCCAAGGGTTATGCTGCTGAGCTTGCTGCAGTTGGAGAAAGCTTTCTGACCGATGGTGGTGACATTGCTTCCCACAGTAACTTTCGTGACGGTGGCATTATTCCGGAAAGCGGCGGAGGCAATGGAGGTTACTTTGAAAGGATAGCCTTTCAGAGTTACGGTCTTTGGAATGACGACCGCTTTCGCTCCTTTTTTCGGTGCTTTAAAGGCGACGGTTCTGGTACCCGTAACGAGATATTTGCTGCCGGAGGCATGGGTCAGAGTCTGACCTTTTTTCGGCCGGGTATTTACAGAGGGAATATCCGGAATCGGGGTGCCATTCGCGGAAGTAATGGTAAATTCTTTGGTGATCTTTCCTTTGTAAAGGCCTTTTCCGGTGATGGTGACGGTGGCTGTTCCGGGATTGATATTGTTCTGATAGGAAAGGGTATAATCCGTACCATCTTGCAGACCAGTTTCTCCGCTGATAACGGTCACATCCGGGCGAATCTCAGAACCGGTAAAGCGGAAGCGCTTTCCGGAGAGCGTGATCTTTGCGGAGGTGTCCAGCTGGGAATGATCGGTGAAATCTGCCTTTCGGCTGGAATTGCTTACATAAAACTGGATGAAGAGACCGCCTATATAGGCATCATCTTCCAAACGGGTGATGTTGCATTCCAGATTGACATATCCTTCTGAAATACCGGTGACTTTTCCATCGGAAGTAACGGTGGCAATGGAAGGATCCAGAGACTCCCAGGTGATGGCTTCACCCTTTTCCTTCAGATAGGCTTTGTCATAAGGATAAGGATAAAAACCGGACAGACTCTGGCCTTTTCTGAGGGTGATTGCACCATGAGTCAGAGTGTAATCAGAAGATTTTCCAGGCAAATAGAAAGCCGATCCGCTGTAGCTGAGAAAGAATGGCTTCCCATTTCGGATGACAATCGAATTGGTAGCGATGATTCCATTTGGTTTTGCGTATTCGTCGCCAACCCAGCCATCCCGATAACATTCATCGTTGATCATCAAATCTTTTCGCTCCGGGTTTTCGTCATACTCCCATCCATCATGGGTACCGTTGGGAGACTCAGAATAACGAAGAACCGCAGGGTAGGAAATACCCTCTGCAGAGCCAAAATACTGCACGGAACAGCCATGTACCTGACTTCCCGGAATTCCGTTTTCAAGGTACAGAAAACGGCCGTCTTTGTAAAAAATCCCGCTTCCGTTATTGATGTACTGGAAAGGAATTCCGTCATAGTAGGGGCAGACCCCATCGATGAGATCGAAAAAATACCACTTGGAGATAAAGGTTTTGTCTTTGCATTGATACCTGTCGAACAGCGGATCAAAGAGGTACCAGTCATTTCCGAGCCAGGCCATGACCCAGGCGTGACCGTCTGCATGGCTTAAGACTCCAAGGGTCATATTTTTCTGCATGTTTCCGATCCATCCGGTGCAGTCCACAGCAGAAATACCGGCAAAGCGCATCAGCGCTGTCATCAGCATGCTGTATCCCTGGCAGTCGCCTCTGCGGCTGTAAAATACGTCGATTGGAAAACTGGAGACGGTGGTGTCGTAAGTGATGTTTGTTTTGACCCACCGGGCGATGGCGTTGGCTTTTTGGGAAGGGGAAGTGAGCCCCTTGGTAATGGTATCGCTCAGGTTTTGCAGGACTTCCCGGTCAGCATCGGAAGTGAACCAGTTTGTGAGGGCAAAATCCGGGTATTTTTGCCGGTAGATTTCATCAATATAATTCCAGGAAGCAGAAGTAAGCTTAGGTGTGATTTTGTAGCAGGGGTCCGAATCCTTATAGGAAGCAGCCTGGCTGTTTCCGGGCATCCATACGGCAAAGAGAACTGCCAGTAGGAAAAGGACAGCAAAGAGGTTTGTTTTCTTTTTCATAATTTCTCGCTCCTTTTGGTAAAAATTTCTTCTGGAGATTATCCTAACAAAGGGAGCGGGAAATGTAAATGGAAGGAAAAAAATTTGTACAAAATGTGCAGGAGAATGTCAAAAATGTGCAGAAGAGGTGCTGTTTTATATTCCGCAGGTATTCTGAACAGATGAAAATAAAATGGTAACTGTTCAGAGCCAAGCAGATTTTCATGAAAAGTGTGAGTCATGCTTGCATGAACGAACACTTTTTCTTGGAAATCTATTTGGCGGATACGCCACACGAAATGCAAAGCATTTTGGAGATGGGTTCTGAACAGTTACTCTAATTTTTTCTTTCTTCTTTTCTTTATTTGCTGCATTCGCAGCCTTAGAAATTTCCAATGCGAAAAATCAATCAAAACAGAGGAGGTTCTAAGGCAGAAAAGGCAGAACCTCCCTGGCAGTATGGCTGTGTGCCAGAACTTAAAACAGGAGGTAGAAAATGAAAGAAAACAGAAAAACAAAAGCATCGGGGGAACCTGCCTATGATAAGAAATGAGACACAGGCAGTTCTTCGAGCAGCAGGGAAACAGGGATCAGCGTATGACCAGTCCTTAAAAACGGTATGGATGAATAAGGAAGTATTGATTCCGCTTCTTCAGATGTTGATTCCGGAGTATCAGGGATGCAGCCAGGAAGAAATTCTCAAATACCTGGATCAGGAATCCGTTACCGGGATGGATCCGGTCGGAGATTTGCCGGATGTTGGTTCTGATATTCGGATCAGGCAGGAAAGCAGCGAGCTGTCTTCCATAGCGGATAAGACGGTTCGCTTTGATATTCGGTTTAAAGCATTGAATCCCAGGCTTACCAGGGAACCGATCCGTGTGAACCTGCATTTTGATTTGGAGGGACAGCTGAGCTACCGGCCGGGAAGTCCATCCTATCCCATTATAAAGAGGGCAGTTTATTATGTGGCCAGAGATCTTTCTTCACAGCTGGGAGTTCTCACCCATACAACGGATTATGCTGCTTTGGAAAAGTGCTATTCGATATGGATCTGTACAGAGGATATTCCGATAAAACTCCAGAATACAGTAACGGAATATTCATTCCGGAAGCAGGATCTCATCGGAGTTTGCGAGGAAAAGGAAGAAGATTATGACCTTATGACGGTTGTGATTATTCGCAGAGGCAAAGAAGCAGACGGAAAAGAAATCTTCGATTATCTGGAAAGTGTTTTTTCCGGGAACTTGGAGAAGCTAGCTGCCTATTCAAAAATACACTGGTCTGAATCATTTCGGGAGGAGGTAAAAACCATGACAGGATTTGGAGACGTTATTTTTAGAGATGCCATGCAGCGTGGCTTGGAACAGGGCATGCAGAAAGGAATTCAGAAAGGAATTCAGAAAGGAATGCAGAAAGAGCGCCAGAATAGTATTCAGATTTTGCTTCATGCATATAAAAAATTTCATTACGCAGAGAGCGATCTTGTAGAAGTCTTGATGGAAGGCTATCAGATGACGGAAACAGAAGCAAAACAGATGATTGCGGAAATGCGAGAAGTGGACAGAATCTCCTGAATACAGAACAGTTTCGGTTTCTTACTTTACAGAATATTTTGGATGTTGTACACTGTTATCTGAAGATATCAGAGTCAAACAGACACAAAATCCGATGCAAGCTTGCTTGCAAGAGGATTTTTGTCCAGTTGACCCTTGACTCATATGAAAGTGCTTGATACAAAAGAAGAAACCGCATGGATTCCTGCGGCATCAGGGGGAAGTTATGGATAAATGTGTCATACAAAAGTACAAAACAGGAGAAATCCGAAGTGTCCGGGAAGAAGAAAAGGAGCGGTGGCTATTTTCAGTAACTGATATTCTGCGTGTGTTGGAAGTCTCGACAAACCCCAGCCGCTACTGGAGTGATTTTAAAAGAAAATTGCGGAAAAAAGGAGAATTGGCATCTTCTTCTTTCAGTCTTACGAATGTCGTATCACTGAAACTCCCGGCGTCTGATCAGAAAAGCTACCAGACCGATATGGTGGATTTGGAAGAGCTGACAAAACTGCTTCCTCTGCTTCACAGCAGTGGAAAAGAAGAGTTCCTGACCTGGATTTTAAGTATTGGAAGAGAAGAAATGCCAAAAGAGCAGGAAGAAGTGATCTGGCCCGTTCTTCCGCTTCTGAATTCCTCTTTCCTTCCAGGAAAAGGAAAAGAAACCGTAGAAAAATTCGAACATCCGGATCTTCGGAGAATTGCCCAGGCAGAGCTCTTTTATTTCTCCGGAGAAGCAGAAAAATGCAGAGATATTACAGAAAACTATCTGGAAAACAGAAATCTTTCCATCCGGCTTTCTGCCTGCATGATGTATTCCTTTGCCAATTTTACGCTGGGAAACGCAGAAGCCGCTCGGGACGGTTTCCGGAGGATACAGGAGGCACTGGCCATTGTGATGGCCCAGAATGGGAAAAAAGAACTCCAGGCAAACTGCGTTTTTTCCGTTTATGTGGCCTGTGTGCTGGTGCATCTTCCGACAGATGACCTGCCGCCTCTTCGGGATTATGTCCGGTATTTACCTGCAGGGCTGCGGATTTTTGCAGCTTATCTTATGGCTCATAAGCTTTATCTGGAAGAAAAATATGAGCGGGCCCTGGGAATTCTGGATGCGACGGTATTATCCATCCGTGATCCCTATCCCATTCCTGAAATTTATGTCAACTGCGTGATCGCCATGTGCCGGATCAAACTCAAAGAGATCGAAGAGGCCAGGGAGGCCTTTATGACTGCCTGGGAGATAGCGAGACCGGATGGCCTTCTGGAGGCCTTCATCGAGCATCACGGCCTTTTGCAGGGCGTGATGGAAGCCTGCCTGAAAAAGACCGAACCGGAAGCCTACAAATCCCTTACAAAAGGAATCATCAATTTCAGTCGTGGCTGGATGAAGCTTCATAACAAAGAGTCCGAGCGGAACATAACAGATGCACTGACACCGCAGGAATTTGCCATTGCCATGCTGGCCTGCCGGGACTGGACAAATCAGGAGATCGCAGACTGTCTGGGAATCTCAGTTAATACCGTGAAACACATCATTTCCGATATTCTCTCGATTCTCCATGTCAACAGCAGAAAAGAACTGCTGCAATTTGTAAATAAGTAAAAGACAGAGAAAAGCTGTGATTTTCAGCCTTACGAATATCGTAAAACTGAACCCGTAAACGAAAGATAAAAAGACCAAAAGTGCCTTGCCTGGCAGTCCGGGCAGGGCACTTTTTTCTGCTTTCAAGAGGGTTTCTGGTGAGTAAAAAAAATAATATAATATTCTTAAGAACTGTCAGATAATGGAAAAATTATATGAGGGAGGAAGCAATATGAAGAAAAAGCAACGGCAATTTCTGGCTATGCTTCTGGTTCTGGCCATGCTGGTAACGACCATTGGAGGCACAGGAGTGGGCGAAACCTTTGTGCGGGCAGCAGAACTGGAAGAAAAAAAGGAAGAAAGCAATAAAAGCGCAGAGACAGAGACGGAGGAAGATCTCCGCACGATGGAGATGGCTGCGAAAGAGCTGAAAGAACAGGCGCAGCTGGAAACCTGGTCGGACGCGAAGGCTTTTCTGGAAAAACTTCTGGGTTTAAGTGCCGAAAGCGATGAGCTGGACTCCTATTTTGACGGGAAAACAGACGAAAACCTTTCCGGGGCAGACTGGCAGGCGCTCTGCGAAAAGCTCTGGGCGAACCGGGTCTTTTCCGAGGAAGAAGCCGACAGCCTGAATCTGACCGGAGGAGATGCAAATCTTCTCATCATGGCAGAAAAAGCGGCCGTGACCGGTGTGGAGGCAAAGCACATTTCTGTTGCCGGAGGCGGCAAGGTGAAGCTGAAAGAGACGAAAGCAGATTCTATGGGAATTTTCGGTGGCATCAGAACCGAACTTTCCGGCACCAGTCTGGAAAAGCTGACGCTCTTTAGCGGAGAAGAAGCGGAAGATACCCTACTTCGCCTTTCTCAGGATACGGAAGTTCCGGAGATCCAGGTGGATGGCGGAAAAGAAGTGACCATTGAGGGAAATGCTTCCCTGGGCGTGATCCGGGTAACGAAAGCACCGGAAAAACTTACGGTACGGGCAACTGCTTCCGTGAAAAATGAAAGTCAGGAAGCACTTACGCTTGTGAAGCCTGACGGAAGCGAGATCACACTCAAAGCCGGGCAGCAGGAGGAGCTGGTGCTGACCTCTTATCTGGTCACTTTTATGGCAGAAGATGAGGTACTGGAGACTTCTCTTGTAAAACCGGGTGATCCGGTGGAATATCCGGAAGAACTGCCGGAAAAAGAAGGCAAGATTTTTACCTCCTGGTATCAGGACGAGGAATTTACGGAGCCGGCCTCTCAGTTTGAGGCTGTGAACGGTCAGCTGACCTTTTATGCCCGTTATATAAAAGCAGAGGATGCAGTTACGGTCACCTTCGAGACCGCTGGCGGTGATCCTTTAAAACCACTGGCCTTTGCAAAGGGTGAAACGCTTCTGACCAAGCCGGTTTCAGAAATCTCCACAAGAAAAGAAGGGTATACCTTTGGCGGCTGGTGCCGTGATGCGGAGTGTACGGAGAGCTTTTCCTATACGGAGCCGCTGGAAGAAAACGTGACATTGTATGCATTTTTTACGTCCGATGAACCGGAGATTTCTGAAAAAGACGGAAGCTCTGTGGACAGGAAGGATTTCGGCTGGCAGGAAGAGGTGCTTCTTACTGCGGAAGAGGGAATGACGCTGGAGGATGTGCAGGCAGCCATCCGTCTGGAGGCAGGATCCGGTGATCTGGAGCCGACGGTCAGCGTAAGAGAGACGGCAGACGGTTTTTCTCTTTCCGGAACCTGTTATGAAAAGGATGGGGAGAAAGGCTTTGAACCCGGTTCCACAGTGAGTGTGATCGTATCTGACGGTGTGCATTTTGCCGGTTATTCGGAAGACGTGGAGACCATGGTGCTCTATGTATACAAGGAAGAAGTCGAGGTGGTAGACTTTTCCGATGAGATCGCCTATGAACTCTGGGATCAGGTGACTTCTTATACACCGGTGGTTTCTTATGAGGATAAGGACCAGAGCGAAAACCTGGATGAAGAGGTCGACCAGAGAGATTATGACCCCGGTGAGATCGTACTTCAGACCGACAAAGAGTATAAAAAAGAGGATATCGTAGTCTTTTATGACGGTGAGATCGGCAGAGAGGAGCAGAATATCGAAGCCTACACAGAGGGCTCTTTCGATGGCTACGTTCTTTTTGCAGAGATTCTGACTGCTGAGAAAAAAGAGGATGGGACACATCTGACGTTCGGTTACGCGGATCCCGAAGCTTATCTTTCTGATCTGGATGTTCATGTGACGGAAGATGTGGATGTGGATGAGGAACTGAGCGAGGAAGATCTGGAGCTCCTTTCATCCAAAATCTCCAGTCAGGTGGAAGAAAATGAGGAACTGAAGGCACAGATGCTGGTAGCTGTCATGAGCTCCAGGGAGACGCAGAAGCTCCTGGATGAGATGTACGGAGAAGGCGTATATGCACTGGCAGGTATGAATGCGACGCTCCAGCCGCAGCGCCCCACGGTAAAGCTTTCCGTATCCGGAAGTACGGTGACAGCAAATATCACGGTCGGTGCCAAAGCCACGATCAAAAAGGACGGCAAGATACTGATGACGGTGACACCGAAGCTTGCATTTACCCAGTCTCTGTCGGTACAGACCAATGTAAACGGCGGAAAGATCTGGCTGGATATGTCTGTAACGCTTCGTTCCACGTCGAAGATCGCCCTTACGATCTCTGCCACCACCGGAAAGAGTGCCAGTGTTTTTGAAAAAGCGGCAGAGAGCATGAAAGAGATCGTAAAACCGGAAGGCATCAAAGAGACGGACGATTACGATGCGTATGACCAGTCCGTGCAGGATCTTATGGATGTGATGCAGTCGGTGGTTTCGACCTCACTGTCCTATAATGATCTCTTTACCGTCCGGCTTCTGACACTGAAATTCTCCTTCTACGGCATCATCACCCTTGGCGTGGACCTGGATTTCGTGGGTCAGATCGGTATTCTGGCAACCTTCGGTGTGGAGATCGTCATTACAAACGGCGAACGCATCGGTTTCAAATACAATTTCCTGAAATTCAAGGGAAGTTCTTACACGCAGAAGCTGGAAAGTAACGTGACTACGAATATTTACCTCATCGGTAAAGTCGGCGTCCGTCTGGGTCTCCGTCTGACAATCTCGATCACACTCTGCGGTATCGCAAGAGCCTCGGTGACGGGAAGCCTTTACGCTTATGCGGAACTTTCAGGTATGTATTTCTTCACGGCGAACCTTTTATCCGGGGCAAATACCAGCCTGGGAGCGCTGAATTTTGAGGTCGGCATTGATGTGAGCGTAGACCTTGGTCTTCGGGTAAAACTGATCTTCAAGACCATCAAGAAAAACTGGAATGTTTACAAAGGCCGCTGGCCGTTATGGTCCACTTCGGTATCCAGTAAACTCAGCTATATGAATGCGGAAAAGCTGGATCAGATGTGGGAAAGCTCCATAGTCAATGCAGATAAGAAAACCGTGTTTGGATTCCGGAATATTCCCATGAAAACCTGGACACTGATGACCGGTAGATGCCTGGAGAACGAACTCCTCTGGAGTAATAAAGAAGTGAGTCTCAAGATCGAAAATCTTACGGTGAACGGAGAGAAAGTTCCATCCGGCGATCCGAAAAACAAACTGTTCTCCGTTGGCGATCCTTCCAAAGGGCAGAATCAGGGCATGATCTACATGGATGAAAGCATTGCGGCAGAGTACATCTGTGAAAAAGCGGAACTGGATGTGGTACTGACTTATCAGAACAGCAATGCTTCCGCCATGGTGAAAAAACAGGTGCGCCGCTTCCATCTCTCCAAGCAATGCGCCATTTCCACTACGACACAGAAGGTTCAGGTGAAGCTTTATGACTGGTGTGCCCATGCCTGGGGACTGGAAGCAGCAGCCTGGGACAATGCGGTAGTTTACGAGACTTCTTTTGAAGCGTCTCATATGGTGGGAGGTTTAAGCGAGCCGACAGCCACCGGAAAAATGAACCTGAATACGGCGGCATCTGCAGCCATAAAGGCTTATCCGGAAATCCAGGGAATGAATTTCAGCTGGCTGGATCCGTCAGGAAGCAGTTCCATGCAGTACAGTGTTCCCAGGATCAGTAACTTCTGTTATATGACACCGGACAATGGAGTGGTACGTTTCGACGTATTCAAGGAAACAAAAGAGTATGAGGTGACCTATTATCTCTATGTACGCCGGTTTGAAGGTGACGGCAGCATCAATTATCATGTGAAGCTGACCAATCCTCTGCCGGATACGCAATATGCATTTTCTGTTTATCCGCCGCAGAGTGAAACGGCTCTGGATTTTGTACCTGAGGAAGACGGAAGCTGGAAGCTTTCTGCAAAGAGATCTGCTTTTAACGGAGAAAAGCAGCCGCTCCTCATGACGGTGGACGGGGCAGAACCGGTAAAAACAGGCTTTTTCCTCACCGGCCGGGAACAGGAAACGGACGTCCGTTATGAGATCACCCTCGGGGATCCGAAGCTGGAGGTAGAGCTTGGAGAAGGCATCCGTTCCATGAATTTTGAGGACGGATCCATTGTGACAGAAACAGGCATCCGGCCGGGAACGGAAGTCCGCCTGAAGATCGCACTGGAGGAAGGCTACACCGGTGTGGAAGTGCAGTGCGAAGATCCGGATATCCAGTTCCGGACAGAAGAAGACAACACCGTAGTCTTTTCCATGCCGACGTATGATCTGAAGCTTAGGCTCCGTTCTTATCAATATCGGACACTGACGTTCCTGTATAATTACGGCTCCTATGGAACCTATAAAACGGTAAGCGTGCGGGAAGACGGAAAAACAGAAGAACCACCGGCACCGTTTGTTGACGGTCTGACGTTCCGCGGCTGGAAAGAAAAAGAGGATGGTTCGGGAGACTCCTTTGTTTTCGGCGGAAATCTGGTGACGGATCAGATTCTCTATGCGGACTGGACCTGTGATGTGACGGTCGATTTCGGAGCAGTGAAGGGGCAGGCACTTTATCTGGACGGAGAAGAGACCAGACAGGTATTCGAAGGAGACGGGGAAGAATATTACCGTTTCACCTATTCCACCAGACGGGTGGGAGAAAAAGTCCTGGATATCCTGGTTCCGGATTACCCCGGTTATGAGTTTACCGGCTGGTATACAAATGCGGAAGCAGAAGGAGAGCCGGCAGATACGGAAAACCTGACGCTGACCGGCGGACTGATCCTTTACGCAGGCTGGATCAAACTGATCCCTGTGACCTTTGAACGGAACGATCCTGCAGAAAATCCGGAGGAAGGAAGTTATGCAAACACGGTTGTGCAGGAGGGCGCTCTTCTGACAGAGCTTCCGGAAAATCCGGTGAGAGACCATTATGAGTTTACCGGCTGGTATAAAGACCGGGAAGGAAAAGAAGCGTTTGATCCGGCAGCAGAGACGATCAGCGAGGAACTGATCCTTTATGCAGGCTGGAAAGCAGTGACCTATTCCATCACCTATGAAATGAACGGAGTGGAAAAACCTGCTGAGAATCCGGAAAGCTATACGACAGAAGATACCATTATCCTGAAAAATCCGGAGCGGGAAGGCTATGAGTTTACCGGCTGGACCGGAACGGGTCTTACCGAGGCGGTGAAAACCGTTGAGATTCCGGCTGGTTCTTCCGGAGAGAGGCAGTATACGGCCCATTGGAAGGCCATCACCTACAAGCTTTCTTATAATCTGGTCCGCGGAACCCTCGCGGAGCCAAACCCGGAGAGCTACACGGTGGAAAGCGATGAGATCACATTGAAAAATCCGGCTCTGGAAAAATATGAATTTACCGGCTGGATCGGAACCGGTCTTACAGAATCCACGATGGAGGTGAAGATTTCCAGGGGCTCTATGGGAGACAGAAGCTATCAGGCAACCTGGAAGACGGATGATCCGTCAGAGAAGATTGCGGATATGGCGCTGGAAGCAGTCAGCGGTGGCTTTGAGAGCCGGATTGAGGACCTTCCGGAGCTGGGCGAAGAGGCAGAACTGGATGCAAGAGTGCTGGAAGCGGTAAGAGAAGCTTTGCAGAATGCTCTCCATGAGGATGAGCGGATCAGCGCTTATCTGGATGCGATTTCCATGACTGTGGTTCAGGAAGAAGAGCCGGAGATGGAAGACAGATTCTATCGTTATCTTTATCGTGTCACTGTGACCTACAAAGACGATGCAGGAACCGAGTATGTAAGAGAAAACACCGCTTATGAGGCATGGATCTCCAAAAATCAGCCGGAAGTGACCTTGGCTCCCACAGCGGGCAGTCTTACCTATGGGCAGAGCCTCAAAGACAGCACCCTGACCGGAGGCTGCGTAAAATATAGAGAGGTCGAAGTGCCCGGCACCTTCTCCTGGCAGGATGAGACCATCATCCCCTGGGGCGGAGACAACGGAAGTGTGATTTACTGGGTGATCTTTACCCCGGATGAAGAGGCAGCAAAACTTTATGCTCCCTGTGAAATAGAGGTGTCCGTACAGACCCAGATCGGCGTAAACGTAGAATTTACCGCCGATTCGAGAGATTATGTCAAAGACAGCACAGAAGCCACGGGAACTTACCGGCTGGTAGATGCAGACCGCGGAATCGTCTATGAAGAACTACAGCTGACCGGCGGCCAGATGGAATTCTCTCAGAGCGTTCCGGGCAAAGAGTTGCAGGTTGTTTTCGCCGGCTATCAGCTGGAAAATGATGAGGACGGACTTTACATTCTTCTGAATGAGAGTGCGAAATCAGAGGCTGAGATCCGCTGGATCCAGCCGGTACTGGAAACAGCGCCGACTGTAAATGGAACCGTGACCGGCGGTACTGCACTGAGAGATGTGGAAGTGACCGGCGGAAGAGCCGCTTACAAAGTCGCAGCCAACGCTTATCAGGAAGCAGCCGGAACCTGGACCTGGGATACGCCGGGCCACACGCTTTCCGGTGAAGGTGAGCAGGAATTTACCCTGACCTTCGTTCCGGAGGATGAGGACGGTTTCCGAAGGATCACCGGAATTAAGGTGAAACTGACCGTGACGAAACGGGAAGTGGAGATTCCACTGATTGCCGGCTTAACCTACGATGGAAGCCTGCAGAAACCGGTCGTAAATGAGACAGCGGACTACGAAGTGACGGAAAACAACGGCGGCATCAGTGCCGGAACCTACACTGTGACACTGCGGCTCAAATATCCGGAATATATGGTCTGGAAAGAGTCAGGATTAGCTACGGACGGAAGTCAGGCTACGGTGAGCAGCGAGGATCCGGCAGTGGCAGTTGTCAGCTATCAGATCAGGAAGGCTGACCTCACTGTGTCAGCCAACCCCGCCGGAAATGGCATTCAGGTCCAGAAGCTTGGTTATGGACAGGAGATGACAGAAGGGGAAAAGGAGACGCGCACCGTCAATGGAAAAGTCGTGGATTTCCGCCTCAGCGCCCAGGATATGATCAGTGGCGTCGTTGTTTCCTATGAAAGAAACGGCAGCAGCATTCCCGTCACCGGTAAATGGAAATGGGTGCTGACAAATGAAGCAGGAGAACCCTATTACAGCCAGCCCATGAGTGCTGGTACCCGGCAGCAGATAGAAGCAGAATTTATTCCGGAGGAAAACCAGAGAGGAAACTTAAATCCTGTGAGCTATCGTTTCCAGGTGAAAGTGGAAAAGGCAGTGCCGGATGCGAGCAGTTGTGCGTTTGAGACAATTTATGTCATCGGGCTTGGTGCACTGAATGTTCCTCTGACGCTGTGTAAGCTGGATCAGCCGCAGCCGGTAAATCCAAACAACGGTGAAACCGTAAACGGAGTCTGGAATTGGGAAGATCCGGAAATGATTCTGAATAGTCGGAGCTACAATGTGACCTTTACTCCGACGGATAGCAAAAATTATAAGACGGTAAATTCCAGTGCGGAGGTAAAAGCAAAAGATGCACTACCATTGACCGCGTATGTCAAATACGGCAGTGATGGAACATTCACAGCAAGGACGGCAGTCAGTATTTGGGGAACGACCCGGAAACGCAGCATTTTGGTTGGTGTATCGGAACAGGAAAATATGACATTTTCAAAGGTGGAGATCTCGATGGGCAATGAAACTGCAAGCTGCCGGGTAGATGCATCGGGAAATTACGTCTATACGAATTCTGGTTTTATGACAGTGATCTATCACAGTTCCTTGAAGATCGTGGAGATTGTAATGGAGCGGGCTTTGACAGCAGAACCAACGATTGATGTTTACATGACACAAACGACAGGTACACAGTCTTTGGAGGCGGATGAAACGAAAACCGCAGCAGTAAGCACGACATCGAGAAAAGGGAAAAAGGCAAGAAGAAAACCGGAAAAAACAGCAGAAAGTGAATCCGAAACGGCAGCAGCAGAAACCGAAGCTGTGACGGAACCGCAGACGGAAGCTCCGGAACCATCCACCGAAGAAGTGACAGAACCCACAACAGAACCTGTTACGGAGAAGACTACAGAAGCGGGAACGGAAGCGCCGGAGCCGGAAAAACAGACCGAGACACCGGCGACGGAAGCAACCACAGAAGCTGCAGAACCGGCTACAGAATCCCAGACTGCGGCACCAGAACCTGCATCGGAGCCATCTACAGAACCCCAGACGGAGAAACAGACAGAAACAGCAGCACCGGAGCCATCCACGGAACCCCAGACAGAAGCGGCTGCAGAACCCCAGACAGAAGCAATCTTACCAGAACCGGCTACAGAACCAATGACCGAAGCGCCGGAACCGGCTACGGAAGCGCAGACAGAATTGGCGTCAGAACTGCAGAGCGAATCCCTCCAGACAGAAGCAATGAATACGGAAGGGGCTGAAATGCCCCTTCCGGAGGAAGGATGACAGCCGCACCGCAGGCTCCGGTGGTCTGTATTCTGGATTCCGGGACGAATGAAGCCGGGGCCGAGGGCTGGAATTATCTGGCCGGAAACGAGGATCTGACGGATGAAGCCGGCCATGGAGACCTGATCTATCAGCTTCTGGAATCGGAAACTCCGAATGCCAGACTCATCATGCTGAAATGTTTTGAGTCAGCAGAAGAAACAGAAGAAAAAAAGGGAACAGAGACCATCACGCAGGCGCTCTATGATGCAGTGGATCTCTGGCAGGCAGATGTGATCAGCATCAGCTGGACACGGAACGAAGAAAGCGAAGAACTTTACGAAGCGGTCTGCTACGCCAGGGAAAACGGCGCCGTTCTTGTGGCGGCAGCAGGAAATCTAAGCCTTTCCACACCCTTAGGCAGTCTGGTCTATCCGGCAGCCTGGGAAGAGGTCATTGGTGTGGGCGGGGCAGATACTGATGAAAAGGGGGAGCCTGTAAGCTCTCTCTGGTATCTTAAGAGCGAGGCGGTATTTGTCAGTGCAGATGGAAATTATGAAGGGGAAAAGGGTTCCTCTTTTGCAGTCCCAAGGGTTTCAGGAAAAATCGCAGAATATCTCTTTCAAAAGCCGGAGGCCTCCGAGGCAGAAATTCGGGAATGGCTGAAGGACACTGTAATTGATACGGGGGAGGAAGGTTACGACCCGGTATTTGGCTGGGGTTTTCTGAAAACGGACAACGAGTGATTTATCTACGAAAAGCAGCTGAGGCTGCCGGACAAAGTTTCCGGCGCTTCAGCTGTTTTTTCGTTCTTCCCGATATACGCTCGGCGTCTTCCCGATCAGCTCCCGGAACTGCTTTGTAAAATAGCTGGGGCTGGAAAAACCGCAGGAGAGAGCGATATCCGTTACGGGAAGGTCAGTGGAAATAAGCTTTTCGGCTGCCAGGAGCAGCCGTTTCTCCTGAAGATATTCCATGGGCGTACAATGAAAATACTGACGGAAAAGCCGCTGGCAGACACGGGGACAGACGTTGATGACAGCAGCGATTTCTTTGATGGAAAGGTTATGTTCGAGATTGGCGTCGATCCAGGGCAGCAGCTGTTTGACCCGGGTGTCCTGAAGGGAAGAAGGGCGGCTGTGGGGAAGCATTTCCGACTGCTGGCCGATGAGGAGCAGCATCCGGGAAACAGCGGCGCGGACCTCAAACTCATAGCCTGTCTCTTCATTTGCACAGGCAGAAAAGGCTGCGTCAAAATCCCGGAAAAATGCCGGATGTTCAGTAGGATGTTCAAATTTTAAATAAGCGGGGCCGTTTTCCAGAAGGGGACGGATGTAGCGGGTGTCAAAAATGCTTCCCGGCGTGCCGGAGACGATTCCCGCGTCGAAGACGAAGGAACGGTAACGGCAGGGGGAGGGCACGAGGCAGGCGAAGGAATGGAGGATTCCCGTGTTGATAAAGCAGCCTTCTCCGGGAACCACCTCGAAGGTTTCACTGCCGGCACCGATCCGGACCCGGCCTTCCAGAAGGATAAAAATTTCCAGCTCCCGGTGCCAGTGGGAGGGAATCAGGCTGGCGGCATAGCTGTGGATATTTCCCTCATTGGCGATGAAATCAAAGGGAGAATGTTCCAGTTCGTTGATCTCCTTTTTATCCGGACTCATGGGAACGAAAGAACGGTTATGGATCATAGGTATCTCCTTTCTGAAAAGTCGTTTTTCTTATAGTATAGGACGCTTTTGTAAAAGCGGCAAGGCATACTTTTCGCTATACTCATAGCAGAATAATCGAAAAGAGGAGATCACTATGAAAAACACAAAACCGACGGGAAGGACGCTGGACATGACAAAGGGAAGCCCCATGAAGCTGCTTTTCACCTTTGCCCTGCCACTGTTTCTGGGAAACCTCCTGCAGCAGTTTTACAATCTGGCGGACACTTCCATCGCAGGCCACCTGCTTGGCGATGCGGCCCTGGCCCAGATCGGAGCCACCTCGGCGCTATACAGCCTCATCACAAACTTTGCCTTCGGACTTAACAACGGCCTGGCTCTCAACGTGAGCCGAAGCTTCGGAGCCGGTGATAAGAAAGAGATGAAACGTTCCGTCTGCTGGATGGTGACGCTGGCTTTCATCTCCGCTCTGGTGATGACGGTCGGTTTTCTGCTGTTTCGAAAGCCTCTTCTCACGGTCATGCAGACGCCGGAGGATGTGCTGGACGGCGCTTTGAGCTATTTTACCGTCATTCTGGCAGGCATTCCCCTGACTATGGCCTACAACCTGGAGTCGGCCCTTCTCCAGTCCATGGGAAACAGCGTGACACCTTTGGGCTTTCTTCTGTTCAGCAGTATTCTCAACGTGATTCTGGATTTCTTTTTCATCGGAAATCCCCTGAATTTGGGCGTGCAGGGAGCCGCAGCGGCGACGGTGCTCTCCCAGGGACTCAGCGCGGCGCTTGGCTTTTTATACATTCTGAAAAATTACCCGGAGATCCGTTTTGGCAGGAACGACTGGAAGGTTCCGGGAAAATTTGTCACAGAAATGTTCTGGACGGGACTCAGCATGGCCCTTATGAGTGCGATCTATAACCTGGGAAGCGTGATTCTCCAGAGCAGCATCAATGCCCTCGGAAGCGTTTATATCGCAGCTCAGGTGGGCGGTAGAAAGCTGGCGGAATTTTTCTACATCCCGGGCATTGCCCTTGGAACCAGCGCGGCCACTTTTTCCAGTCAGAACTTTGGAGCCGGGGAGCGCGTCCGGATCGCAAAAGGCGCCAGGAGCGGCATTTTCATGTATTTCTGCTGGTGGCTGGTGGCCCTGGTTTTCGTGATTTTCCTGGCCCCCACAGCGGTAAAATTCATCACCGGCAGCAGCAATCCGGAGGTGATCAAAAACGGAGTCCTCTATTTAAGAATCAGTATTCCAATGATTCCCCCCATGGCAATCCTGGTGATCTTAAGAAATATTCTTCAGGGCATGCGCCGGCCGGGAATGCCCCTTTTCTGCAGCTGTCTGGAGCTGATCGGAAAGGTGATTTTCGCCCTCTGGCTCGTTCCGGCCTTCGGCTACGTCGCCGTCTGCGTCTGCGAGCCCGTCACCTGGGTGATCTGCTGCGTGGTCATCGCAGTGGCTGTCTTTGCCATCCGCGGAGAATTTACGGACCGCCATATATAAAAGCCAGCTGTTCCGCGCCTGTGGCGCTCCCACAACTGCCGACCACATTCGTAATCCAGGCTATCGCCCTGCTTACTCATACGGTCTAGCCCGCCTGATAGCCATGAATTTGCTCATGCAAGCATGGCTCATTCATGGCTGCCGTCCGGGACTTTTATAGTAAATTTGTATAGGTTTTTTGACAGGTCTGTTGTATAATGGTGGTAAGGAAAAAGAAAGGGGGACCTATCAGCATGAAAAAGAAATTAGTCCTTGCATTTTTACTCGCGGGAACTCTGTCCATGAGCTCTGTTGCTTACGCTTCTGAGGGCGGACAGACTCTGGGAGAGGTTACAAAAGAAAGCGTCGAAGCTCCTGAGGGAGTTGCCGCAGAGAGCGAAAGCTCCGGGGCGGTGACGATGGAGAGCGTGGAAGAGACACCGGAGGAAGCAGCTACGGAAATCGCTGAGGAGACACCGGAGGAAACCACAGAGGTGACCGCTGAGGTTGCATCCGTAAGAGAGTACACCGACGGAGACACCGTTGATCTTACAAAAGAAGATCTTCTTACCAAGCTTAAAGACGCGGCAGCCGGGATCACCAGCGTGAAGTCAGAACTCATTATGGATATGGTCATCAACATCAATATAGCCGGAGATGATTCCTCCACCGGCATGCAGATGGATATGACCATGAACGCCAATATGAGCAACGAGGAAATTTTTGAGCCTTACGCTTCTCATCAGAGCGAGACCATGGCGATGAGCATCATGGGCCAGACCGGAAAACAGGTCAGCGAGACCTATATCCGCGAGGAGAACGGAGAGCAGGTAAAATACGAAGGAAGTTCCGATGATGGCAGCCCCATCACCGATTGGGACCGCACCGTCACCTCCGGAGAAAAGCCCGAATTTCTATTCAGCAGTGAAAACCTAAGTGATATGGAAAGTAAGATGGAGCTGAATCTGAAGGATCAGAAGGCTGTGGACAGCGAAGGAACTGAATACTATGTTCTGGAGAGCACCATAGACCTGTCAAGCGTGGCTGAGGATGCCGAAATGGAGGAAGAGTTTCTGGATCTGGTGAAAAGTCTCCAGGATTCCCTGGGCACCGATATGGAACTGCCGGGTGAACTTACCGTAGATTTTTACATCAATGCCAGCGATTTCCTTCCGTCAGAGATGACCATCGATATGTCCGGAATGAAGGGCGATATGGGAGAGACCGCAGGCGAGGGCACCAGCGCGGAAATGGAATTTACGACCATGGTGGTAAGCTACCGCTGCAGCCAGTACAATGCGATTTCCGAGATCGCTTATCCGGAGGATCTTCCGACAGATGCGACTTCAGGGGAAGAGCCGGAGACCATCCAGGATGAAGAGGTTGACACGGAGGAAGTTTCCGAAGCAGGTGAAGATGAGCTTGTCTCTGAGGCCGGCCAGATGGTGGAGAGTGCAGCAGGTTCTCTTGCAGAGGAGCTGGGCGTGAAAGGCATTCAGGAGACCACCGATACCAGCGTGACTTTTACCGACAAAGGTTCCAAAGAAAATCCCGCAGCCATGAACGAGATGGGAAAGGTTTACCTCTACAATGCGATCTCTGATCAGTATGAGCAGGTCGGCCTTACCGTTACCGGTATCACCGACGGCGACGAAGCCGCAGAATATGTGGATCAGCTTCTGAATGCGGAGAACAGCTACTACAGCTTCCCGGCCCTGAAAAATTATGAGGAGTACCGGATCGTGAACTACGATCTCTACCTGCCCTCTGATTTTTCCGATGAAGAGTACGGCGTTTATGCTCCCAGCGCTATGATGAGCGTGGTAAGCAAGGATGACGACTGGCTCACCTACAACGACCAGAGCTATTATGCAGCTACCTACGGTCTCTACGAGGATTCAAACAGCTATCATCCCGGCGACACCGTTCACTGCCAGTGCGTGATCGTTATGCCGAAGGATCTCACCGAATATGAGCTGGAATTTGGCCCCTACGGCCTGGATTACTTCTATGTAGCTATCCAGTAAAAACGAAACTAAAGCCCCATGTCTGCCCGGCATGGGGCTTTTTTCAACTTGTTATTTCCTCACCATAATGCTAAAATATCCCTATAATCGGGGCAAAAGACCCAAAATTGTTACGGAAAATTTTTGGAAGAAGGAGAAAACGCATGCTGACAGAAGCAAAACTTCGGAAGAGGGTTTATGAAGCGACATTCAAGAGAGGTTCCAGCCTTTTCAATGCGGGAGGCGTGTTGGAAATGGAGGAGAAAAATCAGGGAGACCGGATGCTGATCCGCGCAAAAGTACAGGGAAGCGGAAGCAGAGCCTATGATGTGGAGCTGCTGATGGATGAATCGGAGGACAAGATTCTGGATTACGACTGCGAATGCCCGGCCTACGCTTCTTTTTCCGGCATGTGCAAGCACTGCGTAGCGACTCTTCTGGAGCTGATCCACCAGAAGGAGCCGGAATACAGCCCAAAACGGCTGTCTGACTTTCTTCCTTTTTCAGATGGAAAGACTTCCGCGCCCAAAAGCCAGAATCCGGATCTCGACGCTCTTTTAAGGGCGCTGGGAGTGACCAGAGCCTCCGAGCTTCCAAACGCTCCTTCGCGGACCAGCCCGGAACCGCCCGTAAGGACTCCCGCCCGTAAAAAACTGGAGAGCACCCCTGGTCTTCAGGAGCTGATCCGTCCCTATCTTCTCAGTGACAGCGAAAATCCCATGCAGCGGATCGAAAGCGAGGTTGAGCTGGAGCCGCGCCTTTCCTTCATCGGCGATCAGCTGAAGGTTTCCTTTAAGATCGGTATCACCCAGAAATATGTGCTCAAGGATCTGCGGGAATTTCTGAACCATGTCACGACGGAGAGTAATTACCGCTACGGGAAAAAGCTGGAGTTTGTCCACCGGGAGGAGGCCTTTACGGAGAAGGCCAGAGCGTGGCTTGCCTTTATCCGAAAGCTTCTGCCTAACGAAAACGCTTATACCGGTCAGTATACTTCCTACTATGGCTTGCGGACGAGAGAGGACGAATATCTGGAGATCGACAAGAGCCATATGGACGAGCTGATGGCTCTTCTTGAAGGGGAGGTTTTCAATGGCGTTTTCTTAGGGTGCCAGGCTGAGAGCTGGATCATCCGGGATGAAATGCCGGATTTCGGGGCGACGCTGAAGCAGAAAGCGGACGGAGCCGTCTTTAACCTGCGCCGTTTTATCCATATGGAGGGCGAGCATTATCTGTATTTTCCGAAGGAAGGCGTCATTCGCCGGGTGGACAAGGGCGTTTTCGGAAAAGCGCTGGGCTTTTTCCTTCTCGTGGAAGACAGTGAGCAGAACGGCTGCAACATTTCCCGAAATGATCTTCCCATCGTTCTGGAGGAGCTTCTTCCGGAGCTTGAAAAGGCCATCCCTGTGAAAATGCAGACGGCGCTGGAGGTTTTCATTCCGGATACCCCGGAGTTTCAGTTTTATCTGGATATGCCTCAGCGGGATCTCATCGTCTGCAAGGGCTACGCGGTCTACGGGGAGGAGCGCTATTCCATTTTTTCCGGCTCGGATCCGTACGCCGGAGGGACGGTGAAGCGGAGCTGGAAAGAAGAGCGAAAGGCCAGAGAACAGGCGGCTGCCTTTTTCAGTGCCTACGACCGGGCGACGGGCGAGATGGCTCTGGACGGGGAAAAAGCCTGCTATGAGTTTCTGGCAGAGAAGCTTCCTCACTTAAAAGAACTTGGCGAGGTTTTTATCACGGACAAGATGAAGGCAGTGAAGATCCGCTCCCTGCCTCAGATCAACGTGGGTCTTTCAATTTCCGGCAACCTCTTAAGCCTGACTCTCGATACGGAGCTTCCGATGGAGGAACTGGCGGAGCTTCTCTCCAAATATGACCGGAAGAAAAAGTATTACCGCCTGAAAAACGGCGAGTTCATTGAGTATGACCAGGACAGCTTAAATTCGGTCAGTGATATGCTCCACGCCTTGCAGGTATCGGAAAAAACGCTGAAAAAAGGCGAGATCGAGGCGCCGCGTTACCGGGCCCTCTACCTGGATGAGCAGCTCAAAGAAAAACAGGGCATTTCCGTGGAACGGGAGCGCTCCTATAAGAGCCTGATCCGAAACATGAAAAGCGTGGAGGACAGCGATTTCGAGCTCCCCGAGTCCCTGAAAAAAGTCCTGCGCCCTTACCAACAGAAAGGCTTTTTCTGGCTGAAAACCCTCTGGCAGAACGGCTTCGGCGGAATCCTGGCAGACGATATGGGCCTTGGAAAAACCCTGCAGGTCATCGCTTTTCTCCTTTCTTCCTTTGAGGAGGGGGAAGAGAAACGAAGTCTCATCATCTCCCCGGCCTCCCTGGTTTACAACTGGGAAAATGAGATCCACAGGTTTGCCCCGGCCCTTCCGGTGCGTGTCCTGGCGGGAACGGCGGAGGAGCGGACAGAGATTCTGAAAAACGGCGTGCCCGGGGAGATTCTTGTGACCTCTTATGAGACGATGCGCCGGGATCAGGAGCTCTATAAAGGCGAGGACTTTTTCTGCGAGGTCATCGACGAGGCCCAGTACATAAAGAACGCCGGAACCAAAGGCGCCCGGGCGGTGAAATCCGTCTCCGCCCAGATGAAGCTGGCCCTCACGGGAACGCCGGTGGAGAACCGTTTAAGCGAGCTCTGGAGCATTTTCGACTATCTGATGCCCGGTTTTCTCTATTCCTATGAGCATTTCAAGAAGAACTTTGAGATGCCGATCATGAAAAAAGAAAACGAGGATGCCATGGCGGATCTCCAGAAAATGATCCGTCCCTTTATCCTGCGCCGCCTGAAAAAAGAAGTCCTTTCCGACCTGCCGGATAAGATCGAGAAATGCGTCACGATCCCCCTTGAGGGCGAGCAGAAGAAGCTCTATGATGCCCATGTCCAGCGCCTGAAATTCATGCTGGAAAACGAAGAGTTTGCCAATATCCGAATGCAGGTGCTGGCCGAGCTCACCCGTCTTCGCCAGCTTTGCTGCGATCCGGCTCTCATTTACCAGGATTACCAGGAGGGCGCGGCCAAAATGGAGCTCTGCATGGAGCTTTTGAACAACGCGGTGAACGGCGGCCACAAGGTTCTTCTCTTTTCCCAGTTCACCTCGATGCTTGAGATTCTTGAGAAACGCATGGAGGAGGCGGGAATCGGTTACTACAGCCTCACGGGTTCCACCCCGAAAAAAGAGCGGATGGAGCTCATGGAGAAATTCAACCGGGACGCTACGCCGGTGTTCTGCATTTCCCTGAAAGCGGGCGGTACGGGTCTCAACCTCACCGGGGCGGACGTGGTGATTCATTACGATCCCTGGTGGAATGTGGCAGCAGAAAATCAGGCCACGGACCGGGCCCACCGCATCGGCCAGAAACGGGTCGTGACGGTCTATAAGCTCGTGGCGGAGCACACGATCGAGGAAAAAGTCGTGGAGCTGCAGCAGAAGAAAAAAGAGCTGGCAGACCAGGTGCTGTCCGGGGAAGAGATGGGAAGTATCCTTTTCGACCGGGAAGAGCTCCTCAAGCTGTTCCAGAATTAGGAGGAAAAAATGGCAGCAGAAGAAAATACCAACTGGTCCCAGTCTGTGACCGGGATCGTGATCAGAGATAACAAGGTACTTCTGGCCCGTCACACCTACGGGCCGGGCAAAGGAAAGCTCATCGTGCCGGGCGGTTATGTGAAATGGCAGGAATCTCCCCAGGAGGCCCTGAAAAGAGAGTACATGGAGGAGACCGGCGTGAAGGTGGAGCCCCTGGACGTCATCGGCATCCGCTTCAACCAGAAGGACTGGTATGTGGCCTTCCGGGCGGAGTACAAAGGCGGCCGGGCCGTTTCCGACGGGGATGAGAACAGCGAAGTCCTCTGGCTGGATGTGGAGGAAGCGCTGAGCCGTGAGGACGTTCCGGATCTCACGAAAAAACTGATCCAAAGCGCTCTCTCCGGAAAAAGCATGAAGCACATCGATTACAAAGGCACGACGAGATACGGAGAATACAGCTTTTATGGCTTTGAATAAGAAAAAGAAAGGGGCTGTCGGGAAATGGATATGCTCTCTCCTAAGTGACAAGTTTTTATTATTTCTTTTGTCTGCTTAGAAGGAGTATATCAATGGACAGAGGAGAAAGTTAATTTGACAGGAAAAAAATACATTACAATTTTTTCTAAGCGAAAAGAGATAGAACTGGATGCCGGTTCAATTCTTTATATTATGATGAACAGGGATAAAGCGAAAATTCATGTTTCTGGAAATAAGGTATATGAAACATGGCTCAGCCTTAATGCGATTGAAAAACTACTGGGTGACGAATTTATCATGGTACGTCGTGGATGCCTTGTGTCTGCAATGGCGATACATGATATAACAAAAAAAGTAAATCTGGTTAATGGGGATTCATTGGATTATCCAATCCGGAAGAAAAAACAGTTGATTGAGGAATTCCGGTTCAAGCAGGAGAAGATTGTCAGCAACATTATTAAGGATGACGGTCCGGTAACGGAGGAAGAATACCGCAGTTATTACAAAAGTTTTGATAATCTTCCGTTTGCATTCACAGATATTGAAATGGTTTTTGACGAGGGAAAACGTGCTGTGGACTGGATTTTCCGATACGGAAACCAGGAACTGTCAAGATTAGAAAAGTTACCATTGGAAAAGCTGATCGGCAGCTCTTTTAGGAGCTTGTTTTCCAACATGGATTCCAAATGGCTTCGAAGCTATGAACGTGCAGCCCTTTATGGAGAAAAGCTGGAAATGATGGATTACAGCCCGGAAATTGATACTTATTTACTAAAACTTCCCACACCGTATCGGTGTGGGAAGTTTTAGTCATGAATATGCATGATATAAGGAGTTGTAGTCATGGTACATATATGGGATAATGTATTGACAGACAGACAGACAGACAGACAAGAAAACTATATATTTTTGTGTAACAAGAATGAACAGGGCGTACTTTGTCTCCGGTTTTCAGGAGGAGGACGCCCTGTTTCTGATACAGTAAAGGGAGTGACACCATGAAAAAAAATAATTTGCCAGGGAAATGTCAAAAGAGATTTACCGCAATTTTTGTGTCGGTAATGATTTTTAGCCTGATTTCCGGTACAGTGTCTGCAGCAGAGACTGAAATGACGAAGCAATCAACAGAGTCGGAAACACAGACTTCGGAAGCGGAACCTTTCCAGTCATCAACAGAGCTGCCGGTTGAGGAAGAAACAGAGGCTCCAGTGGAAACTCCGACTGAAGCTATAACAGAGACTCCAGTGGAAACTCCGACTGAAGCTATAACAGAGGCTCCAGTGGAAGCTCCGACTGAAGCTATAACAGAGGCTCCAGTGGAAACTCCGACTGAAGCTATAACAGAGGCTCCAGTGGAAACTCCAACTGAAGTTATAACAGAGGATTTTGTGGCAGTTCCGAATGAGAACGAAACAGAGATAAAGGAACCAAATGGGGATGAAAATGAAACATCTACGGAGCCGGTTACGGAAGATTCCACACAACCCCAGGCAGAAATGACATTTGACCTGGCTATACGAGTTTCTTTGGGAGTGAATCAGCTGAAACTCAAAGACGGGCAGCAACCGTTCGTACGATCATTATTTTCAGAGGATGAGATCAGGCAGGGGGGACATGGAAATGTGCTGATATACGCTGACCTGCTGGATGACCTTTTGAAGGATGAGCAGGAGAAAGCAGAAGAACAAAAACTCTCAGAAGAAGAAAGAAATTCCCTGAAAGCGGAGAAAGCCATTCTGGAACGGTGGGCAGAAAGTAATGGATACACTGTGGAGCAGTATTTTTCTCTGCGTCTGTTCAGGCAGAAAAATGATGAGGAACCTTTGAGAATTGCAGAAAGCCAGGAAATGCTTTCAATGATTATGGAAACAACCGATGTGCAGACGCAGATGGAAGATAGGGTACTTGTCTGTGTCAGGGATGGGCAGGCAGTAATCTGTGGTGATGCAGACAGCCGTGAAAATATCATTGCCTTTGATACCGGAACGTTTGGAACCTATGCTCTTGCTTCCCGTTCTCCGATACCGGAACCGGATACAGAAAGTGAGGATTCCATTGTAATGGAATTGTCTGGGCTAAATGCTGTTTATCATCCGGGTTCCAGAGGTCAGTGGAATCCAGATACACATTGCTATGAAAATGCGACGTCCGGGCAATGGACTTATGAAGAGGGAGAAGGAAAAGTGAGTTTCACAAATAAAGGAAATGAGGATGTGACACTTATTCTGTCTTATAAGCCGTCAGAATCACACAAGGAAATTACCGGAGTATTCAAGGACCAGAAAGGAGAAACAGTTCAGAAACTTTCCATTTTTGCCGAGAATACGGCTACGGTATACCTTAACCTTTACGGGGAACCAGATCCGGGAATAAACGGTGAGGTGATCGGAACGGTATCTTATGAACAGGCCGGGTAAGGAGGTGATCAAGTGGGAAAACAGTCCGAAAAAAAGATATCTGCAAATAGGACAAAAATAATCATTACTGTACTTCTTGTTGTTACATTTGTTGCATTAGCAGTGACGATCTGGGCGTTATTTTTCAGGAATACCGGTCCGGCACTGGCTCCTGACTATGCACCACAGAAAGAAGAAGAATATGCAGAACCTGTAACAGGTGATTCAGAAGAAAAGATGGAGGTATCTAAGGGCGGGGGAGCAGTCAGTATGGTTTATCAGAAAGAAGTACATATCTCACTTTCTGATAATAAGGCAAACCTGATGTTTCAAAACCCATCGAAATCAGTAAATGATATTGTGCTTCAACTTGTCATTATCAGTGAAGATGGAACAGAAACTGTGATTGCCCAGTCCGGAACTCTGTCACCCGGATATAAAATTGAACAGCTGGATCTGATAAAAGATGCAGCAAAACTCTCTGTGGGAGATTATACAGGAAGATACAATGTTCTGTATTATGATCCGGATTCAGGAGAGAAAGCAGTCCTGAATGGAAATATCGAAGGAATTAAAATTACAGTGACTGATTAAGAGAAAACATACTTCGAAAAGAAGATGTAATAAAATGTTTTGCAGAAAGGAAGAAAAGCAATGAAGAAAAAAGCATTAACTCTTTGTGTAGCGACTATACTTGGGTTATCCTCCGGGACAGTAGCAATGGCGGCAACAATAAATTCAGCCGGAGGAACAGACAGCCATGCAGTATACGGAACTTATCAACCTGAAGGCGAAGCACCAACGGTGTATTCCGTTGATGTATCATGGGGAAGCATGGAATTCACGTATACGGATGGAGCTGTATCCAAAACATGGGATCCATCAACACACCAGTATACGGAATCTGTCGGAGAAGGAAGCTGGTCGAATCAAGATGGAGCGAACAAGGTGACAGTTACCAATCGCTCTAATAAGGCATTGACTGCAACTGTTGAAGCAACAACGTTGGATTCGTATGCAGGTATCACTGCGAAAGCTGATAAGGCTTCTTTGAGTCTTGCGGATGCGTCTATTGATGCGACAACCACAAAACCGGGTCATCCATCTACTGAGTCGACTACGATTTCTTTGACAGGGGCATTAACAGATAAAAATGCAAATAAAGCAACAATCGGTAGTGTAACAGTAAAAATCGCAGATGCAGATACAGCATCACAGGAATAAGAAGGAGGGCGGAAAGAATGATGAAAAAAATAATTGCAGCAACACTCGCTCTTACTTTGAGCATGTCTATGGGAAATTTTGTATATGCAGTAGAGGATAAATCAGCTGATATAAAAGCAACTTATCAAGCCGGGGAAGAAAACACAGCTACTGTATATAGTGTTGATGTGAAATGGGGAAGTCTGGAATATACATATAGTTCTGGTGTTACAAAAAGCTGGGATCCAACAACTTTAAAATATAAGGAAACATCCGGTACAAGTTCATGGACTTGTCAGGACGGGGCTGATCAGATTACTGTAACGAATAATTCGAATGCGGATATTACAGCTTCTCTGGCTTATGCTAAAACTGACAGCAACATTACCGGAACTTTTACGAATTCTAAAATAGGATTAAAATCAGCAGAAGGAACAAACGTTGGGGAAAGTCCAAGTGAAACAACGACCTTGTCCTTGAAGGGGGCTCTTTCAGATACAACAGCCGAAAAGAAAGAGATTGGCAATGTGACGGTGACTATTTCGGATTATGTTGGTACCTCCTCGAATTATAAGTGGGATGGAAATGGCAATATAAGCTGGGGATTTTTAAAAACTACATTGACAGATGGTGTATACACTGTAGAGAAAGAATGTACAGCGGATAATTATTCGGCTAGCATCTTCTATATTTATAATAGAGAAGATTCACAAGAACGCTATGTCATTAACGATGGAGACATAAAGGCAGAGGGTACATATTCTCTGAAGAAGGTAACTAGTGGATACGGAAGTTATGGTGTTTCTTTACCGAGTACAATGGCTTTGAATGGCAAGACTATCCGTCTCACGGTTGATTTGAGAGATGAAAATAATCCAACATTGACAGTAAAAGTTATTTAGACAATATGTTGGAGTGTGTTTGCTGGATAGAAAGCAAATTAAAATTGGCAGAGATCTGTGCAGGCTGAAAAGGCCTGTGCAGATCATCTGTGATATTTACTCCAAACCGCATTGTTTGAGGTAAATATGACAGATGATAATGTAAATGAGGGATTTTAATGAATAAAAATTGGAGCTTGCCTGTTGCCTGTATGGTATGTGTGTTGTCATTGTGTGCTATGGTACTGGCATTAATAAACAATGGGAAACAGGATGATGTTCGCTCGTTCTCACCACCGCCTTTCGAAAAAGCGGCGGTTAGTGGCATGCCGACAGTACCGGAGGACCTTGGATGGTCGGAAATCTATCAGGATGGAATGGAATTCAGGGCATATATCTGTGGAAATGTGATTGTGAAAGACGATGCAGCAGATGTTTATTTTACGAATTCAGAAGAATTTGATGTATGGCTGAAGCTTCGTGTCCTGACTGCAGATGGAACTCTTTTGGGAGAGACAGGACTTATCAGACCTGGAGAATATGTAAAATCTGTATCACTTACTTCCGAAGTGGAAGATGGTACTGCAATTAAATTAAAAATTATGGCTTATGAGCCGGATACATATTACAGTGTCGGTTCGGTTACCCTAAATACAATACTCAGGAAAGGAGGGGCAGAATGAAACGGTTCGTAATATTTTTTCTGATCTGCATACTTACAGTATATTCAACTACGATATGCTATGCCGGGAACTCTGCCCTGACAGGAGAACAGGGTCAGACAGATTTTGGTATTTATGCAACTTATATTGCAGGAGAAACAGAATATCTAACATCACCTGTCAAAAAAGGGAAAGCTGAGATTCAGTTACCGGATGGCAGAAGGATTGTGGTCAGTGGAGTTACAGACAATAGCCTGACGCTGGTGGTCTATCCGATAACCAGTCAGGATACAGAGGCATGGGAATGGTTTGCTGCATGTCTGGAAGGAAAAGGGAAAAACATTTCACCATTTGAAATCTATTTTACAGATAAAAAGGGAAACAGAATAGCGGTGGATGGAGTGACAATTTCTTTATCGGATGCGTTGAAGAATTCTTCTGCTTTTTCTTTGAACAGCAAAGGGACTTTGAAGACATTATCTGTGCAAAGCATAGATGGACAGATAAGTTTTCAGGCGGATGGCAGTTATTATTATGTTCTGGCAGAAAAACCAGAGCAGGATATTCCAAATGAACCAACAACACAGCCAACACAAACAGGTGCAGATAATAGCACAGATGTGAATCATGCTGGAAGTGGAGCGGCTTCTGGGGCAAAAACAGGAGATGACACACCGTTGGAATTATATATGGTTTTATTGTTTGTGGGCTTGATAACTACATCTATAGCAGGACTTTGTAGGAAAAAGAATTATGCAGCCAAGCAAAAATAGCAAGTATCGACTAATTATTATATAACGACTTTTTTGAGTTAAAATGGAACATGTGACCTTATCGTTATCTATGAGCTGGAAGAACCAGAGCAGCTCTCCCAGAATGGACATTATTTATCTATTGATCCTGGATTTCATAATCTGATGACCTGTTATGATTCTGGAAATGGCAGGACTTTTATTCTGGGAAGAAAGTATCTTTCTCTGGAAAGATACTTTCATAAAGAGATCGCCGGAGTGCAGTCTGTATGGTATGCGCAGCAGTCGGAAAGAGGAATAAAATATCCAAAATCATCGAAACATATCCAGAAACTTTACAGGAAAAAGCAGAATGCAGTGAAGGATTACCTTCACAAAGTGACCAGATGGATTGCGGAATACTGCAGAAAAGAAGATATCCGCTGTGTGGTTGTGGGAGATATCCGGAATATCCGTAAAGGAAAAGATCTGGGACACAAGACCAACCAGAAGTTTCACGGACTGCCGTATAACAGGCTGTACATCATGCTGGAATATAAACTGAAACTGTATGGGATTCCATTGATAAAACAGGAAGAAAGCTATACCAGCCAGTGCAGTCCATTATCACCGGAAGTATCAAAAAAATATGCAGAAGCATTCAATCGAAAAGAACGGGGCATGTATATAACTGGCGGAGTAAGATTTAACGCAGATGCAGTGGGTGCATTTAATATCCTGCGGAAATATCTTTCCATATCCGGAAAGGAAAAGGAACTGTCCGTAACCGGACTAAAAAATCCAGAAATAATAAAAGTAGCTGTATAGCCGAAAGGCAAGCAGTATTGGTGTCATGGACGCACCCTGAAAAAAGGCGGTATCCCGCCAGATTTCAGATGCTCTGGTGACTTAGTTACCGAGTAGTTCACATGGCTGCGAGGGCCTGCTTGAGATCCTGAATCAGGATATCGGCTCCTTCGAGACCGCAGTGGATGCGGATGAGGCATTTGCCCTCTGGTACGCCCCGAAGATCAAGTTCTTCCTGGGAAGAACGATAGAGCGGAGCCATTACAAGGCTTTCAAAACCGCCCCAGGAGCAGCCGATTTTGAAGATCTTCAGCTGGTCGATGAAGAAGGGCACTTTTTCCATGGGAGCGTCGATGATGAAACTCAGAAGTCCCGTGTGGCCGGTCTGCTGTTTCTCGATGAGTTCCCGCTGAGGATTAGATTTGAGGCCTGTGTAGAAGACCTGCTTCACCTTCGGGTGCTGCTCCAGATAGGAAGCGACCTTCATGGCATTTTCCTGGTGCATGGCGAGACGGGCCGGCAGAGTCCGGATGCCGCGGATTACGAGCCAGGCCTCCATGGGTCCGATGATGCCGCCGTAGAGTGCGCGCTCCTGCTCACGAATCCGTTTCATGAGGGTTTCATCCTTGGAAACCAGGACGCCGCCGATGATATCGCTGTGGCCGCCAAGATATTTGGACATCGTGTGCATGACGATATCGATGCCGAAATCCAGGGGCTTCTGGTAGTAGGGAGAGCAGCAGCTGTTGTCGATGTAGGTCGTCACATGATGTTTTTTGGCGATTTTCGCGATGGCTTCGAGATCAACGACGGTGAAAACGAAGGTGGCGGGGCTTTCGAGGATAATCAGGGAAGTTTCCGGCCGGATTGCTGCCTCCAGCTCCTCAAGGTCCGTTCCATGAAGAAAGGTCACGGTCATATGGAATTTCTCGACACAGTATCTGGAGATGAAATCCTTCAAAGGCCCGTAAGTGTTGTGCAGGCAGATGATATGGCTGCCTGTGCTGCAGGTGGCCATGACGGCAGCTGTGCCGGCGGCCATGCCAGAAGCGAAGGCGAGGGCCATGGTTCCGTGCTCCAGCTCCGCGATTTTCCGCTCCATGATATGGGCTGTCGGGTTGGATTCCCGCCCGTAAATGAAGCTGTCCTCCTTGTAATCGTCAAAGTTGAGATAAGACTCAAAATCCGGGAACACATGAAGAGAGTTCATGAAAATCGGCGGAACCACAGCTCCGAGATATTTCTCGTACTCGTCGCCGGTGTGGGTGATAGTGAGAAGATCGTTCATGTTCATTTGTGCCTCCTGTAAATTTATTTGGTGAAAAGCAGATACATGGCCTCCAGGCAGATCTGAGCATGGGTAAAGAAGTTTTCCAGACTGATCTGCTCGTTACAGTTATGGGCATGATTGTCGATGGTGCCCGGAAATTCCGGTCCGAAGCCGACCGCCCGGTTGTTGGTGTGGCGGGCATAGGTGCCGCCGCCAGTGGAATAAAGGACGCAGGGTTCGCCGGTGGCGGACTCGTAGGCTTCCTTCAGGCGCTGGATCAAAGGCTGATCCTCAGGGATATAAAGAGGATCTACACGATTCGGAATCGTGGTTTCAAGCCCAAAGGCTGCCGCTGCTTTGGCTGCGGTCTCAAAAATCCACTGATAATCTTTTGTGACAGGATAACGGATATCCACAGAAGCATGGGCTGCCGTTTCACTGATTTCCAGAATCCCAAGGTTCAGAGAAAGCTTTCCGGAAGGTTCATCGGAAAGCGCAATGCCGAGGCTCGTTCCTTCGGTCTCTATGCCAATGTGCCGGTGAAGGAAGGCAAGAAGCGGGCCCGTTTCCTCTGCTGAAAAGACTTCAAAGAGAAGACAGATCAGGTTGGAAGCCGCATTGAAGCCAAGCTCCGGCTGGGCACCGTGGGAGGCGGTGCCGAGGGAAAGAATCGTGGTAATTTCGCCCTCTCTGCTGAGCTTAAAATGCTCCTGGTCAGCCAGGCCTGCCAGCTTCTGATGCTGTTCTTCCGTGCAGCAGATCTTTGCCGTAGCTTTTGCCGGAACCGCGTTTACAGCCAGTCCGGCCTGAAATTCGCGGACGCAGGAGCCCTGGCCTTTTTCTGTGTGGAAATCCAGGCGGAGGATTCCTTTTTCACACTGGCAGATTCCGTAGCCGCAGTCCGGCGTAAAGCCCATGACCGGGTAGGGATGCTTCGTATAGAAACGGTCCAGATCGTCGCTGGCGATCTCCTCGCCGGAACCGAAGACCGTACGGAGTACATATTTTCCCTGGATGCCGGCATCCTTCAGGGCTTTCAGGCAGTAGAGAGCGACGATGGCAGCGCCCTTATCGTCAGAGACGCCGCGGCCGTAGGCCATGCCGTCCTTAATCACCATCTGAAATGGGTCCGTATCCCAGCCATCTCCGGCGGGAACGACATCCACATGGGTGAGTACGTCCACATACTCGGTTCCTGTTCCGTAATAGACGGCACCGGCATAATTGTCCGTGTTCTCCGTCTCAAATCCCATGTTCTTTGCCATGGAAAGAATGCATTCCAGCGCCTGGGCCGGAGCTTCACCGAAGGGTTTACCGGGAAGAGGGTGTGTGCAGACGGAAGGAACCGCGATCAGCTTTGCCAGATCGCGTAAAATATCGTCCCGGTATTTTAAAATTTCATGTCCGAATTTCATAAAAATGACCTCACTTTCTATTTACATTTTACCTTAATATGAGATAACATGGAAGGCTATTAGGAAAAATAGAGATAAATTTGTTCAAAATTACTTTAAGGGAGGTTGAGATAATCAGTATGAAGAATGGTATTGCACTAATTACCCCAATATCAAAAGATTTACTCTATGTGAAGTTCGTTCGCATGGGCAGCGGTACCTTTGGGGCCGAGACACGGCAGAATCCTATGAATATAATGAAGAGACTAAGAGTGATCTTCAGAATCTCCTGTACTATCCGATCAACAACAGAACCTTCTTTGGCTATGTGACAAGAGGCTGACTTTTTCATAGGAAGAGGAACTGTAAATACAGATGTTTGCAGCTCCTCGTTGTCCTGTTTAAAAAAAAATTAAAAAAAGATTTGACAACTCTGCCGACCTGTGTTAGAATAATCAATGTTCCAAACAGAATATGTTTTATGCGGGTGTAGTTCAATGGTAGAACACCAGCCTTCCAAGCTGGATACGTGGGTTCGATTCCCATCACCCGCTTTTTTCTATGTAGTCCGGAAAATCTAAACTTCCGGGCTTTTTTCTTTTATTCTTTTTTAAGTTTTGCGGTTTCTGAATTTAAATTCCGTTTAAGGAAAAAGGATATGATACGAACCATGGAAAAATGGATAGTGAATGAGAAGTAAGATGGCAGAAAAAAAGAATAAGCGGAAAAAATGGCCTGTGGCCGTCGGCATTGCGGGCGTCGTTGTCGTTGCGGCGGCAGTCACCGATACCTGAGGCGGCGTGGCAGGTATGGCCTTAAGCCAGCTGGTTCTCACGATCCTGAATGCAGTATTCACGGATTATCATTTTGCCATTTCCTTAAGTGTGGGAGGCCTGGCCTTAGGCTTTTCCGTGGGAGTGGGCCTGATCTTTGGTATCTATCCGGCTAACAAGGCGGCCAAGTTAAAACCGATCAATGCATTGAGATACGAGTAAAAAAATACAGGACTCTGAGTGGAAAAAATCCATTTCAGGGTCCTGTTCGTTGTATACAAGAAGTTTTAGTCCCAGATGGGCAGTGTCAGGAGCTCTTTGGGCTCGGCGATCCGATAAGCCGGGGCGGGTGTGTTTCCGAAACCATAATCGGCCAGGATAAAAGGCACGTCCGCTTTCTGGCAGGCGTCGGCATCTCCCTGGGTGTCGCCCACATAGAAGACCTTTTTCAGATTATACTGTTTCATGAGGCGGCGGATCGTCACATCCTTCTGGCAGTTGGTATCTCCGTAGCAGAGATGGCCGGTGATGTAGGGCTTCAGCGGTGTGGTATCAAGAAGGGCTTCAATATAGCCTTTCTGGCAGTTACTCACAATGAAAAGGGGGCAGCGTGTGGATAATTCCTGAAAAGTCTCGAGGATCTGTGGATAAAGCGGCACCGGCTCCTGGTAGAGAAGCTGGTTCTCTTTCTGAAAGCAGATATCGCCAAGGCGCGGATGCTCGCTCACCGGGATTCCCTTGAAGATCTTAAGACAGATCTCATCCATGGGTTTTCCGAAAAGGGTTTTTAAGAGGTCGCCGGTGACATCGGCGGGCAGGTTTGTTTCTGTCTCCAGCACATAATTCCAGGCTTTGGCCACGAGGTCTGTGGAATCCCAGAGGGTTCCGTCTACGTCAAAAATCAGTCCGTCTAGCATGTGTGATTTCCTTCCTTTTTTATAGTAATTCCCGAAAAGGATTCCCGGGAAAATTTGTTCATAATCCTGTCCAGTGTATCATGGTTCCGGTACGCAGGCAAGCCCCGCTTTTTGTGTGCGGAGAAAACGGTTGTGATTGTGGTATTTGCAGGAGAATGGTATAATGGAGAGCAGAGACCAGAAGAACAGGAGAGCGGAACTATATGAGAAAAAGTACACAACCGGCCCGCCATAGAAACGGGGCCTGGCAGAGCAGCAATGAGATGGGAAGTATTCGGGATTACGGCACCCTTCCCACGGAGCATATCAGTCTGAAGGAGAGCACCTTCGGCCAGGCCGCGGAGCTGAAAATTCAGCTGGATCTGAACCCGGAGGAGATAACCAGTTATCGCCGTTTCATGGATGAAACGAAAAAAATCCTGTATACAGAGTTTGTATACAAAGAGACGCCGGTAAAAATCCTTGCGTTTGCTTCAAAAAAAGAGGATCTTCTTTATTATGAGATTACGGCGGAGAACACCTGCCTGAATCTGACGGCAAAGGTAAAACCGGCGGAGGAGAAGGCTTACCGGAATTATAATCTGGGCGGATTTTATTTTGAGGAGGAGCGAAAAGGAACCTTCCTGATCGGAAAGGGAGAGCTGAAAGCGGACGGTTTTCCGAAGGCGGACGAAAAAGGCCTCCATATTAAAAACGCGTCGAGAGTGGCCTTTCGCATCCATCTGGCTTCCAGCCGGAGAAAGGCTTCTGCCACTCCCCTTTGTCAGGCCATGGAGATGCAGATGAGTATGAACCGGTATCTCGCAAAGACTGACGATATTTCCAGGGAAAAACTGATCGAAATGCAGAAATAATTCTGTTTTCCGGGAAAAAGGAGACTGGTACAGTGAATATTAAGTAACCGCCATATTGACTTGTCTGATTTTTCATCTGCTGCGTTGTCGTCAATCGACGTAGCCACCGCTACGCCTCATTCCTCCGCCTTGCATATGAAGAAATCATCCTGCGTCAATATAGCAGATACTTAATTTTCACTGTACTAGGTACGGGTGGTCAGGCATGTATGAAACGGGAAAGCCCTGCATATAGTAGCCTTGAGAGAAGGGCAGGAGCGATGAATTTGGCTGATTACAGACGGTTTGTCTCCTACATTTATGCATACAGAAACGGAAAAAAAGAAAAGAATACGGGCTTTGCAAAAGTGGAAGCCAGAAAGAGAAATTTAAGGATAAGCATTCAGCTGGAAGCCCCTGAAAACCGGGAGACCAGTTTGGATGCTTATGGTTTTATAAGGAAAGGGGAAAAAAACTTCGGGATTTTTCTTGGGGAGATGCAAAAATCTTCCGGGCCCCTCTATTTTCTGAAGGTGGAAACCGACACCGATAACATAAAAGGAAGCGGCCATAGCCTGAATCAGTTCTCCGGTCTCTGGATCAAAGGAGAAGCAGGGGAGAATTACATTACGATCTGGAATGACGAGCCGGTGAAGCGGATGGATCTGGAAATTGAGATGGAAGAGGAGGAGCAGGAACGCATAGAGCCTGTTCCAGCAGCACCAGAAGTGGAGTTTGAGAAGCCCCTCAACGGCGTCCGGGCACAGGAAGCGGAGCTCATCGCGGGGCTGGAGGCTTCTGAGACGGATCTTCCAGAAACGGATCTGGAGCCCGACGAGGCCTGTGTACCGGAAGAAATCATGTCAGATCCGGCTGCAGGCGAGTCTCCAAATGATCGGGAGCAGGAAGTAAAAGCTTCGGGGGAGACAGGTCAGGAGGCCGTACAGAATCAGGCATCAGATCAAGAAAAAAAAGACGCTTCCTGCGAGGTGGACGAAACTGCGGTCGAGCAGGCATCAGAACCAGAGCCGCCGGCAGTTAAGCTTACAGCTTCGGACACTGTATACACGGAGCGTTACGCCAGTCTCTGGGAGCGTCTCTCACCGGCGTACGCCCACCGAAATCCCTTCCAGGACGGCGAAGCCACTGATGCCATACTGATCTCGCCGCGCGAGCTGCATTTCTTCTGCTGTAAAGGCTGGAGCGCCGCGAAAAACAGCTTTATCTATCACGGCTACTACAACTTCCACCATCTTCTTTTCGGAAAAAACGCCGATGGCACTTTCTTCCTCGCAGTTCCTGGCATTTACTCGCTCCAGGAGCAGCGAATGGCCGTCTCCTTTGGCTTTCCCCTTTTTAAGGAAAGCCAGGATAAGGCTCCGGCCTGCCGCCGTGGCTACTGGTGCCGTCTGCTTTAAAACTTTGATTTTCTCGATATTCAGAAAGCACCCTCCGGTCTGACGTAAGCCCCTTTAAGCTTCGAAGGGAAAGGCGGCCAGCCTGTCCCTTCGAAATTTTACTCAATCCCCCTGACTTCCACCACCGGAATTTTTTCTCTAAGAATCGCTGCAAACCTCTCCAGCTCCTCGCGGCTATAGCTGCTGTAGTTTCCAGATTTTAAGATATGCTCCGAGTCGCGGTAAGCCTGAAGATAATAGCGTCTGGCACCAGCCAGCCAGTCCCGGATCGCCACAAAATCTTCCTGTTCATGCAGTTCCCGCACAACGGTGGTGCGAAATTCATAATCAAGATTCCCCTCCATCAGAAAAGCGGCAGTTTCCTCCACAACAGCCAGCAGTTTTTCACTGGAATTTCCCGCGAGCCGTGCATAGTGTTCCCGGGAGCTCTTGATATCCATGGCCACATAGTCGATGAGCTTTTCTTCGGCAAGCTTCCGGACAATGGCCGGATGCGTGCCGTTGGTGTCGAGCTTGACGAGATAGCCCAGCTCCTTGATGGAGCGGATCAACTCCGGAAGCTCCGGTTCCAGGGTGGGTTCGCCGCCGGTGATACAGACGCCGTCCAGCACCCGCCGCCTTTTTTTCAGGAAGGCGAGGACGTCATCCTCCGGAATCACCGGTTCTTCATCCGGACGGAGAACCAGACCAGCGTTCTGGCAGAAGGGACAGCGGAAATTGCAGCCGCCAAGAAAGATCGTCGCGGCAGTATAGCCGGGATAATCCAGCAGAGTTAAAGTTTGAAATCCATGTATCTTCATAATCACAGAATCCTGCCGCCAAAGTGTTTTGAAAACAGGAGTTTCCTTTCTAAAAAAATATATAGTCCATTCAGGTTTGTATTTGATCCTTACTGGTGAGTTCGAGTAATTCCAGTATACCCCCTTTCCTCAAAAACGCAATGCATCAGACCAAAACTTTCTTCCCCTGCTTGCCATCCCTCCTATTTCCGTTTATACTTGACACCAGAAAAACATTTCACCGAAAGGCATTTTTATGACAGAAATACAAAACACAGATGAAACATACATGCGGGAGGCCCTGAAGCAGGCGAAAAAAGCCCTGGCCCTTGGGGAGGTGCCCATCGGCTGCGTCATCGTCCATGAGGGGAAAATCATCGCCCGGGGTTACAACCGCCGTAATACAGACCAGAGCACCCTTTCCCACGCGGAGATCACGGCCATCCGAAAGGCAGGAAAAGTCTTAAAAGACTGGCGGCTGGAGGGCTGCACCCTCTATGTGACGCTGGAGCCCTGCCAGATGTGCGCCGGAGCCATTGTCCAGGCGAGGATTCCGCGGGTGGTCATGGGAAGCATGAACCCGAAGGCGGGCTGCGCGGGTTCCATCATTAACTTACTGGAAATGAAAGCCTTCAACCATCAGGTGGAGGTCACAAGGGACGTGCTTCGGGAGGAGTGCAGCGCGATTCTTCAGACTTTTTTCAGTGAAATGCGGGAAAAACAGCGGGCGAAACGCGCTCCGGGCACACTGATCCGAAGTCTCCGGGGAGGCCTTCCGGGCTACACGATTGTGGAAGGCTCCGAGGAAAATGCTGAGGATATCCAGAAGCTTATGGCCGGAAACGAAGAATATTTCCGTTTGGTAAAAGAAAAACTTCCCACCCTGGAAGGCGCCAGAGAAAGCTATACGATTCTTCCGCCGAACACAAGCCGCGAGCAGAAAATCTTCGCCGTTTTTTATAAGAAGGGAAAATGTACGGCAGTCCTCGATTTTATCCAGGGCTACCCGAAAGAATTTGTCGGTTTCATCGGCCTGTTCATGTTGGCCGCGGACTGCCAGGGCAAAGGCATCGGAAAGAAAATGTTCCGCCATATCCGTGAGGCCGCCGAGAAGGCAGGCCTTGAAAAACTCCGTCTGGGCTGCTATGCCGCCAACGAACCCGGCCGCATCTTCTGGGAAAAACAGGGCTTTCAGCTTGCAGAAATTCAGGAAAAAGACGGACAGAAACTGCTGGTGCTGGAACTTGCATTAAAAAACAGAAATACTGCTTTACACTGACAGAAAAACCTGTTACTATCCCATCTTTGACAGTTGGAAAGATAAAAAACGGCTATAAACCCAGTAAACATTCAAGGCTTTGCGGTACTTTTTTGAAGTTTAATGCGTCAAACTCCCGATTGTCATCGATACGGAAAACGGCTTCATCCGCCTGAAACTGACCGTGGATCTGGCCCGGAAACTGAAGGCAGATTACTTTAAACTGGAGGATCTGAACGCCGAGACACTGGCCGGTGTTGTGAGCGAGACTGTAAAATTCAGTTGACAAGTACTTATTTTTCAGTTACAATAGTCCGGAATCAATTTTGTCATAAAGCTTCCGCGCAGCCGGAGAGTTAGCGGTGCTCTGAACCTGCAATCCGCTATAGCAGGGGTGATACCAATCCGAGGACTTTTCGTTGTGGGGCTGCCTTTTATAAGTGGCGTTGACGTCTGGGTCTTACGCAACAGGACTCTGTGAACCGTGTCAGGGTAGGAATACAGCAGCACTAAGCAGATACTCCTGTGTGACGTAAGGCAACCTGGGCTGAGCTGGCTGTAGGAGTAACGCCTGTGGCGTATTTTCGAAGTGCGGTGCGCGGATTAAAATATAAACCAACACAAAAAAGGGAGTAGCTGCCAGGCTGTTCCGTCAGGAGCAGAATGGTACATGATGGCGTCAGGACGATAGAAATATCCGCGTCATGTAAGCGATTAGCGAGACTTTTGTCTAAGACATACATTATGCTTAGGTAAAGGTCTTTTTTTGTACTCAAAATCCCTTTTTCACCACAAAACGGAGGAGAACTATGGAAGAACAGAATCAGAACTGGAAGGATGTTATTTACGAACAGGTTCCGGAAAAAGAAAACAAACCGAAGAAGAACAAAAGCAAAAAAATGAAGCACATGAAACTGGCTGTGGGAGCCGCCATCGCGGCAGGCGTCCTTGTGCCGGCGGTCTTTGGCTCCTTTTATCAGATTCAGGAGCAGGAACAGGCCGTGCTGGTGACCTTCGGTAAACCAAAAGCCGTGACGGAGACAGGTCTTCACTTCAAGCTTCCTTTTATTCAGGAGGTTCGGAAGGTGAACACCACAATCCAGGGTTTTCCGGTGGGCTACACCGAGGAAAACAACGAGATGGTGGAGGCGGAGAGTATCATGATTACCTCCGATTATAACTTTATCGACGTGGATTTCTTCGTGGAGTACCGGATTTCCGACCCGGTGGCCTATCTTTACGGATCGAGAGAGCCGGAGCAGATCCTGAGAAATATTTCTCAGAGCTGCATCCGAAACGTTATCGGAAGCTATGTGGTGGACGATGTCCTGACCACCGGAAAAAGTGAGATCCAGGCGAAGATCAAAGAGATGATCATGGCACAGCTGGAGCAGCAGGAGATCGGCCTCATGCTCACGAATATCACGATGCAGGACTCCGAGCCCCCGACAACAGAAGTGATGGAGGCCTTTAAAAAGGTAGAAACGGCCAAACAGGGCAAGGAGACGACCCTCAATAACGCGGAGAAATACCGGAGCGAGAAGCTTCCGGAGGCAGAAGCCGAGGCAGACCAGATAATCAAAAATGCCGAGGCCGCGAAACAAACCCGCATCAACGAGGCGGAAGGCCAGGTGGCCCGTTTCAACGCCATGTATGAAGAATACAGGAAAAATCCGGAGATCACGAAAGAGCGGATGTACTACGAAGCCATGGAGACGGTGCTTCCGGATGTGAAACTGGTGATCGACAGCGGCGACGGCGTAGAAAAAGTCCTTCCCCTGGAAAAATTTTCCGGTGGAGAGACCGTGACAGCCGATACAGAAGACAATAATGGAGGAGAATAAACATATGAAGAAGAAAATGGCAGCAGGCCTTGGAATTTTTACGGTCGGAGCGATCGCTCTGGCCTCGTCCCTGACGGTGGCCCAGAAGAACGAATATCAGCTGGTCCGTCAGTTTGGTAAGGTAAAACGAATCATCGAGGAGCCCGGCATTTACTTTAAAGTGCCCTTTGTGGAGTCGGTGTCCACCCTGCCGAAGGAGACGCTGATCTACGATCTGACGCCCTCGGACGTTATCACGAAGGACAAAAAGACGATGATCTGCGACAGCTACGTTTTATGGCGGATCGAGGATCCGCTCAAGTTTGCCCAGACCCTGAACTCCTCCCTCAGCAATGCGGAGAGCAGGCTGAATACCAGTGTATACAATGCCACAAAGAACGTGATCAGCAGTATGGATCAGGATCAGGTCATCAGCGGGAGAACAGGAAGCCTTTCCGAGAAGGTCATGGAAAACATTGGCACCAACATGGAACAGTACGGAATCGAGCTCCTTTCCTTTGAGACCAAACAGCTGGACCTTCCGAATGACAATAAGGAAGCGGTTTACGAGCGCATGATCTCCGAGCGGGAAAACATCGCCGCTACTTATACAGCGGAAGGAAACTCGGAGGCAAAGGTGATACGGAACACCACAGACAAGGAGGTGGCCATTCAGATCTCCGATGCGGAAAAGCAGGCGGAGATCCTGGAGGCCGAGGGCGAGGCAGAGTACATGCGGGTTCTCTCAGAAGCCTACGGCGATGCGGAACGGACAGAATTTTACACCTTTGTCCGCAGCCTCGATGCCCTAAGGGAATCCATGAAGGGCGGCGACAAGACCGTGATCCTAGATGAAAATTCCCCGATCGCCCAGATTTTTTACAAGTAATGATGTTTCCCCTGCGGGTCTTCTCGCGGGGGATTTTTTTGCGGAAATCTTACGATGGTTTACACGGATTTTACAGAGCTGCGCTTTTTGACTTTACATTCCTTTTCTATACTTGGAAACGTAAACGAGGTAAAGAAAAAAGCCCGCAGGGGCATAGATAAAAAGGAGATCAAAAATTATGAGAAAATTAGTTGCAGCAGCTTTAATCGGAGTTATGACCATGGGGCTTACCGTATGCGGGGCATCCGCAGCAGATTTTGATTCATCTGAAGATATCACCGTTGTTTCCCGTGAGGATGGTTCCGGTACCAGAGGCGCTTTCATCGAGCTTTTCGGTATTCAGGAAGAGCAGGACGGCGAGAAAGTCGATATGACTACCGACGAGGCAAACATCACCAACAGCACCTCCGTTATGATGACTACCGTAGCAGATGATGAGTATGCCATCGGTTACATTTCCCTCGGTTCTCTGGATGACAGCGTCAAAGCAGTCAAGATCGATGGAGCAGAAGCTACCGTAGATGACATCAACGATGGAACCTACAAGATCTTCCGTCCCTTCAACATCGCAACCAAAGGCGATGTGAGCGACGCAGCACAGGATTTTATCAACTACATCATGAGCAAAGACGGCCAGGCAGTTGTCGAGGAAAACAAATACATCGTTGTCGGCGAGCCGGAGGATTACACCTCAAACGGAGCTGAAGGTAAAGTTGTAGTAGCTGGTTCCTCTTCCGTTTCCCCGGTAATGCAGAAACTGAAAGAAGCTTATGAGAAAGTAAATGATAAAGTAGAGATCGAGATTCAGACCAGCGATTCCACTACCGGTATGCAGAATACCATCGACGGCATCTGTGACATCGGAATGGCATCCAGAGAGCTGAAAGATTCTGAGACCGAGGCAGGCCTGACTGCTACCGTGATTGCAAACGACGGTATCGCAGTAGTCGTAAACAACGACAACCCGATTGATGAGCTGACTTCCGATCAGGTAAAGAGCGTATTCACCGGTGAGACAACCACTTGGGCTGATCTGGAGAAATAATTACTGGACAGATAAAGAAATGATAGCGGGCCTCACTTTCCGGCCCGCTGTTTCTGGTAGTATGGTTGAAAATAACTATTCAGTAGCCACTGTGAAGGTACTGAACAGTTACGAACGGAGAGAGTAAGAATGATAAAAGAAAAACTCATGCATGCGGTCTTTTTCATCGCAGCCTGCACCTCGATTTTGGCAGTTGCACTGATCTGCCTCTTCCTTTTTGCAAACGGTATTCCGGCGATTCAGGAGATCGGCGTTTTTAAATTTCTTCTGGGTACCCGCTGGAAACCGGGAAACAACATTTTCGGAATTCTGCCCATGATCATGGGAAGTATTTATGTAACCGCGGGAGCCATCATCATCGGCGTTCCCATCGGCATCATGACTTCCATCTTCATGGCGGAGTATTGCCCCAGAAAAATCTATGGTTTTCTGAAATCGGCCACAGAGCTTCTGGCAGGCATTCCCTCTGTGGTCTACGGTTTCTTCGGACTGACGGTGCTGGTGCCGCTGATTCGGAAACTGCCCCACAGCAAAGGAACCAGCATCCTGACGGCTTCTATTCTTCTGGGCATCATGATCCTTCCCACGATCATCGGTGTGACGGAGGCGGCCTTAAGAGCGGTGCCGAGAAGCTATTATGAAGGTTCCCTGGCTCTGGGTGCTACCCAGGAGAGAAGCATCTTCCGCGTTATGCTTCCGGCTGCAAAGTCCGGTGTGCTGGCAGGCGTAGTTTTAGGCATCGGCCGGGCTATCGGCGAGACCATGGCCGTGGTTATGGTAGCGGGAAACCAGGCGAGAATGCCGGCGGGCCTTCTGAAAGGCGTCCGGACCATGACGACAAACATTGTCCTGGAGATGGGCTATGCGGCAGACCTTCACAGAGGCGCGCTGATTGCCACAGGCGTTGTGCTTTTTGTATTCATTCTGATTATTAACTTTTCCGTATCCATGCTGAACAGGAGGAAGGAACATGAGTAATTTCAAAAAAAGAATGGAGTCTTATCGGAGACATCCTGGTTCGTTTCTGTTGTTTTTGCTGGTGATGCTTTCCGCCCTAGCCACCTTTGTGGTGCTGCTGTTTCTGATTGCATACATCCTGATTAAGGGTGTGCCGAACCTGAAGCCTTCCCTTTTTTCCTGGACGTACACGACGGAAAATGCTTCTATGCTGCCCTCCATCGTGAATACACTGATCATGACGGTGCTGTCGCTTCTGATTGCCGTTCCCCTTGGAATCTTTTCCGCTATTTATCTGACGGAGTATGCGAAAAAGGGAAACAAGCTGGTGGCAGTCGTCCGGCTGACCACGGAGACTCTTTCCGGTATTCCGTCTATTGTATACGGTCTTTTCGGTTCCCTGTTTTTTGTAACCTACCTGAAATGGAGTTATTCTCTGGCGGCCGGCGCGCTGACGCTGGCCATCATGATTCTTCCGCTGGTGATGCGTACGACAGAGGAGGCTTTGAAATCCGTTCCGGATATGTACCGGGAGGGAAGCTTTGGTCTGGGAGCCGGAAAACTGCGTACGGTGTTCTGTGTGGTTCTGCCCAGCGCCATCCCTGGAATCCTCTCCGGCGTGATCCTCTCCATCGGCCGTATCGTGGGTGAGACAGCCGCCCTGATCTACACGGCAGGTTCCATCCCACAGATCCCCTCCAGCATCATGGGATCCGGCGCGACGCTGGCTGTACACATGTACAACCTTTCCAAAGAGGGATTGTATACAGACCAGGCCTACGCAGTGGCGGTGGTACTTTTGCTCCTGGTTCTGCTTATTAACTGGGTATCAAGTAGAATAGGTAGTGTACTGTGCCACTCAAATTCCGCAGAATGACACAGTACACTAAACAACTGACGAAAGGAAAAGAAAATGGATAAACTGACGATCAAAAATCTGGACCTTTACTATTCGGAATTTAAGGCCCTGAAAAATATCAACCTGAACATTCAGGAAAAAGAGATTACCGCTTTCATCGGTCCTTCCGGCTGTGGAAAATCTACGCTTCTGAAATCGTTGAACCGGATGAACGATCTGGTGGAGGGCTGCCGCATCGAGGGAGAGGTCCTTCTGGACGTCGAGAATATTTACAAGGATATGGATGTGAACCTTCTCCGGAAACGGGTGGGCATGGTTTTCCAGAAGCCGAATCCATTTCCCATGAGCATCTATGACAACATCGCCTACGGCCCTAGAACCCACGGCATCCGTTCCAAGGTAAAACTGGACGAGCTGGTGGAAAATTCCCTCCGGGGAGCTGCCATCTGGGATGAGGTAAAGGACCGCCTGAAAAAAAGTGCCCTGGGACTTTCCGGAGGCCAGCAGCAGAGAATCTGCATTGCAAGAGCCCTGGCCGTTCAGCCCGAGGTGCTTCTGATGGATGAGCCTACCAGTGCGCTGGACCCCATTTCCACAGCGAAAGTTGAGGAACTGGCTCTGGAGCTGAAAAAAGACTACACCATCGTCATGGTAACTCACAACATGCAGCAGGCAGCCAGAATCTCAGACCGGACCGCATTTTTCCTGCTGGGCGAGATTGTGGAGTTCGGAAAAACAGAGCAGATTTTCTCCATGCCGAAAGACAAGAGGACAGAGGATTATATTACAGGGAGGTTTGGATGATGAAAACCAAATTCGACGAGCAGCTTGAAGAGATGCATGTAGAGCTGATCAAAATGGGAAGCCTGTGCGAGCAGGCGATCACACTTTCTTCCAGAGCGCTTCTGGGAGATGAAAAAAGTCAGGTGGAACAGGTGTATTCTGTGGACGGCGAGATCGACCAGCAGGAGCGTGAGATTGAAAATATCTGCATGCGCCTGCTTCTTCTGCAGCGTCCCTTTGCCTCAGACCTCCGGAAAATTTCCGCGGCGCTGAAGATGATTTCCGATATGGAGCGGATCGGCGACCAGGCCTCCGATATCGCGGACATGGTGCCCTATATCCGTTTCAGCGAGGCAAAAAGTAAGGTTCACATCGAGGCCATGGCGAAGGCGACGGTGAAGATGGTGACGGACAGCGTGGACGCTTTTGTGCAGGATGATCTGAATCTGGCTCAGCGCGTGATCGATTCGGACGATGAGGTGGACGACCTTTTTAACAGGGTAAAAAATGAGCTCATTGATCTGATCTATGCGAAGGACATCGATGCCAAAGTTGCCCTGGATCTTCTGATGACGGCCAAGTATTATGAGCGGATCGGCGACCATGCGGTAAATATCGCCGAGTGGGTGGTATATTCCATCACAGGAGTACATAAGAGCAACGAGTAAGGGGGAGTGAAAAGTGACAAAGCGTATCTTTCGCTCGATCTTTTCTGTGTCCGCGGTGATTCTGGTAATCAGCATCGGGCTGATTATGGGACTTCTCTACGGACATTTTGGGGATCAGCTGGAAAAAGAACTGAAACAGGAGGCCGTTTACCTGGCTATTGCGGTGGAAAATGACGGTGTGGAGAGTCTTAACAGGCTTTCCAAAACAGGAGAGCGTGTGACTCTCATCGATGAGGATGGAACGGTACTCTACGACAATAAGGCAGACGCCGGTACCATGGAGAATCATCAGGACCGGGAGGAAGTTCAAGCGGCTCAGAAATCCGGCGAAGGCTATGCCTCCCGTACTTCCGCCACTCTCGGGGAAAAGACCGTGTATTACGCTCTGCGTCTGGAGAATGGTCAGATCCTTCGTGTGTCAAGTACACAGTATACAATCGTGAGAATCCTGGGCGGACTGATTCAGCCGATCCTGGTTATGATCTTTCTCATGCTGATTCTGTCTCTGGCGGCAGCCTTCCATTCATCCAGGAAGATCGTGGAGCCTTTAAACAAACTGAACCTCGATGATCCGAAGATGAACGACACCTACGATGAGATCACGCCGCTTCTCACCAGGATCAACAAGCAGCAGAAGACCATCCGGGAGCAGCTTTCCGAGGCAAAACGGCAGCAGGAGGAGTTTGCGATTATCACCAACAACATGAGCGAGGGCCTTCTGGTCATCGACAAGCAGACGGAAATCCTTTCCTGCAACACCAGTGCCGTGAAGCTTCTGGGAGCGAAAAAAGCGGTGACGGATCAGAGCGTTCTCACGATGAACCGGAGCGAGCCTTTCCGGAAGGCTGTGGAAGGTGTTCTGAAGGGAAAACATATGGCAGATTTTATCGAGCTGGAGGACGGTGTCCGTCAGCTGATTGCCAACCCGGTGCTGGAAGATGGAAAAGTCACCGGCGCGGTTCTTCTTCTGGTGGATGTGACGGAAAAAATGCAGCGCGAATCTTTGAGAAGAGAGTTTACGGCCAACGTTTCCCACGAGCTTCGGACGCCGCTGACCTCGATTTCCGGCTTTGCGGAGATCATGCAGGACGGCTATGTGAAGCCGGAGGATGTCAAACGGGTGGCCGGTAAGATCTACGATGAGGCCCAGCGGCTCATCACTCTGGTGGGAGATGTCATGGAGATTTCCAGGCTGGATGAGGGCATCACCGAGTACAAAAAAGAGCGCGTGGATCTTCTGGATGTCGTGGAAGATTGCAAAGAACGGCTTCAGGAGGCCGCCGACCGGAAAGAGATTCAGGTGGAGGTCATCGGGCAGTCTTTTGTTTTTGAGACCACGAAAACCATTCTGGAAGAGGTTGTATATAATCTGATGGATAATGCCATCAAGTATAACAAGGAGCAGGGAAAGGTGACTGTACGGATCTTCCAGAAGGACGGCGAGTTCGGTTTCTCCGTGAAAGATACGGGTATCGGTATTCCGCTGATCCATCAGGATCGTATTTTCGAGCGCTTTTACCGGGTGGACAAGAGCCGTTCCAAGGAGATCGGCGGTACGGGCCTGGGCCTTTCCATCGTAAAACATGGCGTCAGCTGCCTGGGCGCAAAGATCTCTGTAGATAGTATACAGGACGAGGGAAGCACGTTTACCGTGACCTGGGGCTGACCTGTTTTTCCTCCATAGCAAGACTGTAACTATTTGGAATCCACTGTCCCGCGAGGTGTTTTGGCATGAATATGCCAAAATCCCGAGGGTTTCATGCAAAAATCCCATCGCCGAAGGCGATTTTCATTGGATTTTTGCGCATAACTGTGAAGGTACTGAACAGTTACGCAATGTTTAAAAATTCCTCCATGGCGCGGCTGATGTATTTTCCATTTTTCCAGTAGAAATAAAGGTTTCTCCGGGTCTCAGCCCCGGGAAGCTTGTAGTAGATCACGTCCGGATGGGGAGTGACATGGCGAACCAGAGTGTCGCTGATGAAGGAGATCCCCATACCGGCACAGGTGATGTTGTAGGAGGTCATCTGCTGGTCCAGCTCCAGAACGACTCTGGGGGAAAAACCATTGGCCTGACAGAGAAGGGTGCTTCGCCGTCGGGTATCATTTTCCTGTTTCAACAGAATAAAAGCTTCATCTTTGAACTGCTCCAGGGGAACCGGGGCAGTTTTTTTGTCCAGAAAAGCGCCACTGCAGATCTCCTCCACAGAGAGCTGGTAGCTTTCAAAACGCCGGTTGATGGGGAAAGCTCTGGGAACGGCCAGAATCAGGTGTTCCTCATGAAAAAGCCGTCTGCCGAAGACGGCTTCGTTGAAGGGATAATTGTCGATGGCAAGATCCAGAACGCCGGAGAGGAGAAGTTCCTCCAGCCGGGCCGTGCTCTCCTCAATGAGATTGATCTTCACCAGAGGGAAGCGGCGGGTAAACTCACCGATGAGATGCGGGAGGACACAGGAGGAAAAAAGGCTGCTTCCGCCTAAGGTGAGATGGCCGGTTTTCAGGCCGCCCAGGTCGTTGACAAAGCTTGAGAAGGAATTTTCAATGGCGAGAATTTCCTCCACGGACTGGATATAGCGCTCCCCACATTCGGTGAGAGTGAGAGGGGAGGTGTTTCGGTTAAAGATGGGGTAGCCGATCTTATTTTCCACACGGCGGACGTTGGCGCTTAGGGACGGCTGGGAGATGTAGAGATTTTTTGCGGCTTTGGAGAAGCTTTTTTCCTTGTATACTTCATACACATAGTTCATTCCCTGGAACATTTTTGTATTTTCTCCTTTTGATATAGCTTTAAAGTTATAACTGATATAGTAATATATGTATTTGATTATATTTTATCATGCTCATATAATGGGGGCAACGAAAAAAATCAAAATTGAAATATAAGTGTTGTGGAGGAAAAGGAAATGGAAAAAGAGAAGAAAACAATTGATTACCGTGTGGAGAAGGATTCCATCGGAACCAAGGATGTGCCGGAAGGTGTGTATTACGGCGTACAGTCTTTAAGAGCCGCTGAGAACTTTCATATCACCGGTCTTTCCATGCATCCGGAGATCATTAACAGCCTGGCATATATCAAGAAGGCCGCTGCCATCACCAACTGCGAGGTGGGCATCATTGATAAAAAGATTGCCAATGCGATCGTGAAGGCCTGCGATGAGATTCTGGAAGGAAAGTTCCACAAGGACTTTATCGTGGATCCGATCCAGGGAGGCGCCGGAACTTCTCTGAACATGAACGCCAACGAAGTCATTGCCAACCGTGCCATTGAGCTTCTGGGCGGCCAGAAGGGTGATTACAGCATCGTAAACCCCAACGACCATGTAAACTGCAGCCAGTCCACCAACGATGTCATTCCCACCGCCGGAAAAATGACTTCCCTGCGTCTTCTGAAAAATCTGAAAAAGGAGCTGCGTCGTCTTTATGAAGCTCTGAGCAAAAAGGCAGATGAGTTCGACCATGTAATCAAAATGGGCCGTACCCAGATGCAGGATGCCGTTCCCATCCGTCTGGGCCAGGAGTTCAAGGCTTATTCCGTAGCTGTGATGCGTGATATCAACCGTATGGACAAAGCCATGGATGAGATGCGGACCCTGAACATGGGCGGAACCGCTGTCGGAACCGGCATCAATGCCGACGAGGCTTATCTGAAACGGATCGTTCCCAACCTGGTGGAGATCTCCGGAATGGATTTTGTACAGGCTTTTGACCTTATCGATGCTACCCAGAACCTGGATCCCTTCGTAGCAGTATCCGGAGCTATCAAGGCCTGTGCCGTGACGCTTTCCAAGATCGCCAACGATTTCCGACTGATGTCCTCCGGCCCCAGAGCCGGTTTCGGCGAGATCAATCTGCCGGCAAAACAGAACGGTTCTTCCATCATGCCTGGTAAGGTAAACCCCGTTATCCCCGAGGTGGTAAACCAGGTGGCCTTTAACGTCATCGGTAATGACGTGACGATCACGATGGCAGCAGAGGCCGGTCAGCTGGAGCTCAACGCTTTTGAGCCTATCGTTTTCTACTGCATGTTCCAGTCCATCGATACGATGGCTTATGCCGTTCAGACCTTCGTGGAAAACTGTGTTTCCGGTATTACCGCCAACGAGACCCGCTGCCGTTATCTGGTGGAGAACAGCGTCGGCGTCATCACCGCCATCTGCCCCCATGTCGGCTATCAGAAAGCCGCAGATATCGCAAAACAGGCCATCAAGACCGGCGAATCTGTCCGTGATCTGATTCTGAAAGAGGGACTTCTCACTGAGGATGAGTTAAACGAGATCATGGATCCGGTTAATATGACCGAGCCGGGAATCTCCGGAAAAGAGCTGCTGGTAAAAACCACTGCAAAGAATGCATGATAATTTCTTCCTATATAAGAAACTGCTGCCCGGAAAGTTGGGGCAGCAGTTTTTTTATGGAAAAATTTGGACAGGAAAAATGCCTGTACTCCGGAAGAAAATACAGGCATTGATATTTTATTAGTAGGGATAGAAGTTTCCGTTGGAATCAGTGACACCTTTTTCTCCGAAGGTATAAATGTTTCCTTCGCTGTCCACCCAGTTTCCATTCTCATCCATGGTGCAGACGATGTGGTTGCCCTGACTGTCGTAGAAATCGGCTTTGCTTCCTACCTCAACGGAGCTGTTTCCGTTTGCAGGTGGATCGTAGTAATACTCATTTCCGTTGGAGTCTTTGACACCGTTCTCGTAGAAGGTGTAAGAGCTTCCGTTGGCATCCTGCCAGCTTCCGTCCGGCATCTGGCTTACATCCACGCGGTTTCCGCTGCCGTCATAGAAATAACGGGGAGCTTCGGTGGAAGTGGTCTCGCCACTGCTGGAGGAGTCTCCGCCATTGGAAGAACCGTTGTCTGTGGTTCCGGTGGAGCTGTTGTCAGTGCTTCCTGTGGAAGTTCCAGTAGAACCATTGTTTCCGCCGCTGGTAGTTCCGGTCGTGCCTCCGGTGGTTGTGCCTCCGGTGGTTGTACCGCCGCTGGTTCCGGTGGAGCCGCCGGTAGTAGTACCAGTTGTAGTTCCGGTGGTGCTGGAAGAAGTGCTGGTGGAACCGGTATTGGCGGTGGAAGGAGTCTGGTTACTATTATTATTGGCAGCAGTGCTGGTTTCGGACTCGCTGGTCTTCTCAGTTGCTTTCTCTGTTGTCTTCTCGGTGGCTTTCTCTGTCTCGGACTCAGACTCTGTGGAAACAAGAGTGGTTGTCTCAGACTGACCTACCTGGATTTTTTCTCTCTGTTTGCGGCAGCCGCTTAAACTCAAGGTAGCCGCCATTATAACTGCAAGAACGAGTGCGCCCCATTTCTTTTTATTTCGCATAGTTAGTTACCTCCATGTGAACATGTTTCGAGTTACGTCTGATATTATAGAAGATTTGGAGGAGGATTGCAACTTTGTGGGAGAAAAAAAGTCTTAACTTTCTGTGAAGGAGATGGCAGGGGGAAAAACATCGGAGTTGCGCCAGTCCTGGTTTTCCCCCTGCACCCCCTTTCTGGTATAACGTTTCGAAAATAACTGGACCATTCACGCAGGATGCAGATTCAACTGTGCAATCGGATTTGCAGACAAGTCAATGGTCTGGTTATTTCGAAAACACTATACTAAGGCACGCTAGAAAATAAGGGGCTTACGTCAGACTACTGTTGTGTGAAAGAACGTATAGGGTGGTTGAATGAATATGTTACTGGGTATTAGCTTGGATGTAGGTCAGGAGAATCTCACAACGATCCAGGGTGCGGGTGGCGAGGTCGAGGCTGGCGTTGAGCTGGGCGGAGGTGCCGTCATTTTCTTCGAGGATTTTGGCGGCTGAGGCTTCTTTGTCGTCGATCCACTGGAGCTGTTCTTTCAGGATCTCCTGGTATTTGTCTTCGGGAACGTTATTTTTCAGGAGTTTCCAGAGCTGGTTCAGGCAGGTGTCGGCGGTGGTGTACATCTCATCAGCAAATTCGTTCATTTTCTGCTGAGTGCTGGCTGCCTTGAGCTGGAGGTCGAAATTGTCGTAGGCGGTTTTGCAGGTGTTGTAGAGAGCTTCGGCTTCTTCTGCGGGAGTTCCGCGGTCGTAAGAGTAGATACCGAATCCTTCTGCCTCGTTGACGATGATGGGGATGGTGAGTTCTGTGTCATTGTCGTTGGCCATGGATACCCAACTGTATACTTCAGCAGACAGATCGCTTACCGGGGTGCCGGGAAGATAGATTTTGAAGGTGTCGGTGCCGGTCAGGCCCTGGGCTTCGGAGTAAACGTATTTTACACTATCGATGATTTCAGTTTCTCCGACGGTATTCTGATAAGCGATGTCAGAGAGAGTCATCTCATAGGTGGTGTCATCCACTTTGGTCAGATCAGTAAAATGACCGGAAAAATCGCTGTAGTAAAGAGTGCCGTTGCCATAGCCGTCTCCCGTATCGCCCATATCGGAATCGTGGTAGTTTCCGGCGAAAGAGCCATCCTTTTCAATCGTAAAATAAGTGGACCAGGCGCCGGCACCGCTGCTGAACTCAAAGGTGTAACGGGAGAGGGCCTCGAAGGTCAGTGAGTCTGGCTCAGAACTGCTTTCCGCCGCCGATACAGTCAGAGCAGAAAGGGAGAGGGAAGTAACGAGCAGAGATAAAAATAGTTTTTTCTTCATAGGGAGAAGTCTCCTTTCGGGAAAATAAATGTAGTTTATTTGAGTATAGCAGAAAAAGGAGGGGAAAGGATAATGCGGGGGAAAATATAATGAAAAATTAAGGTTTGTTTTTCTTTAATTGATAAGGAAGAGGTAAGAGAGTAATTCTTTCAAAGTGTAAACAATCTCTTGACGCATCCCCCGTAACCCGCTATAATAAAATTCGGTTCATTTTATAAGGAGATGTACTCAAGTGGCTGAAGAGACCGCACTCGAAATGCGGCAGGCCGGGCAACCGGCGCGAGGGTTCAAATCCCTCCATCTCCGTAAAAGTGTGAAGCTGTGGCAATTTAACAAACTTCACACTTTTTTATGTGTGCCTGCCACTACATCATTAAATGGTTAGATGGCGATGATTAGTCGGTACTAGAGTTAAGTGTCGCATATGTAACTTTATCTATACCTGAAAGCGTAGTCTCTTTTAATGAAAAAGTTTCATACTCTCATCTTTTTGCGATTCGTATCATATTTGAAGCTTACTACTTCAAGTTTTTCGTCTACTGCTTCAAGCTTATTTTCTACAGCGGAGAGTCTGGTATCAATAGAATCCACTTGGTTTCTAAGGAAGAAATTTTTCTGCCTGTCCATATTTTTCTGATTGCTGCTGATTTCTTTTACTTTAAGAGCTGTTCTAATAAATTTTTGTCATTTATTTTTATAGCTCCCTTTTTGCATGGCATCATGTTTCTTTGGATGAATTGTATCATATCTAAAGTGTGAAGTCTAGTATAGCGTTTTCGAAATAACCAGACCATTGACTTGTCTGCAAATCCGATTGCACAGTTGAAAAAGCCTCAGCGTAGCCCGCTACGCCTGCGTTTTTTCAACAGCACACTCGAATCTGCATCCTGTGTGAATGGTCCAGCTATTTTCGAAACGTTATACTAGTAAATTTCCAAGATACTGTTTGCAAATATATGGTAAATAGGAAAATGAAATTTTGAATAACTGCGCGTCGCATTCTCGTTACTTCAGTGATGAGTTAGACGCGCAATTTTTTATAAAAATATCGTAACTATTCAGAGCCACCTCGATTCCTTTGTGCTTCCTCTCGTTGTGGCTTCTCGTCAAATAGATTTCCAGTCAAAAGTGTTCGTTCATGCAAGCATGACTCACACTTTTTGCTGAAAATCTGCCTGGCTCTGAATAGTTACAAAATATCCAGAACAAATGTTTACTTAAAGAATCACATATGGTATAATATAGACATGGAAAAAGAGATATTTAATATAAATAAAAATCAACTTTCATATGGTAGAGGATATGTATATTCTCTGCAGTATCATCTGGTCTGGTGTACGAAATACAGGAAGAAAGTATTAAAAGACGGGATTGACCTGGAATGCAAAAAGATGCTGCAGGATCTGGCAGAGGAGTATCAATTTCAGATCCTGGCAATGGAAGTCATGCCGGATCATATCCATATGCTTGTGGATTGCCGGCCGCAGTTTTATATTTCAGATATGATCAAGATTATGAAAGGGAATCTTGCACGTCAGATGTTCCTTGTACATCCGGAGCTGAAAAAAGAACTGTGGGAAGGACACTTGTGGAACCCGTCTTATTGTGCCGTGACCGTCAGTGACCGGAGCCGTGAGCAGGTATCTGCCTATATCGAAGGCCAGAAGGAAAAAGAAAAGAGAAAACTCTGAGTACAAGGGCCGGTTCAGAAACGTTTGTTTTTGTGGGAAAGGGGGAAGAAGATGCGGACAGTATCCAGTTATGGTGCGGAGATACGAAAACCGAATATCCCGCTCCGTCTGACAATGAAAACCTATCGTCAGGCAGTCAGTTACCTGTCAGAGATCTATGTGCAGGTATGGGAAGAACTGCGGGAGATCCCGGAGACAAAAAAGCGTTTTAATGCTGCAGAGCATATGGTACACACGACGAAGAAAAATACTGCCCGGTTTGATTTTGACCTTTGTTTTCCGAAGATGCCGTCTTATCTCCGCAGGGCGGCGATCCAGCATGCACTTGGAAGTATATCTTCGTATGAGACCCGGCTGGAACAGTGGACGAAAACCGGAAAGCTGACCGGAAAGCCGAGACTCAGCTGCGAAAACCATGCCATGCCGGTCTTTTACCGGGATGTGATGTACCGGGAAGGCGGAGAAGGAAAGGATGAGGCATATCTGAAGCTGTACGACGGACACGACTGGAAATGGTTCCGGGTATGTTTAAAACATACCGATATGGAATATCTTCGGAGAAACTGGAATGGGAAGAAAGCGTCAGCCCCGACCCTGGAAAAGAGACAGCGCCGGTATTTTCTGCGTTTTTTCTATACAGAAGAAGTAACACTTACGAAAACACCAGTAGAAGAACAGATCATCTGCAGTGTGGATCTGGGGATCAATACCGATGCGGTCTGTACGATCATGCGTTCAGACGGAACTGTCCTGGGGAGGAAGTTTATCAACTTTCCCAGTGAAAAAGACCGGATGTACCGTGTGCTGGGACGGATCCGGAGATTCCAGAGGGAGCATAGTTCTGTACAGGCAGGAGGGAGATGGGAGTATGCCAGCCGCCTGAACGCAGAATTAGCGAGGAAGATCGCCGGGGCAGTCAGCGCTTATGCAGAAGAACACCATTCGGACGTTATCGTATTCGAGTATCTGGAGATGCAGGGAAAGATAGCGGGAAATAAGAAACAGAAGCTGCATCTGTGGAGAAAGCGGGACATCCAGAAACGCTGTGAGCATCAGGCACACAGGAAAGGGATGCGTGTATCCAGGATCTGTGCGTGGAATACCAGCCGGCTGGCATATAACGGGTCCGGGGCAGTCCTGCGTGATGGGAAGAACCATAGCTTGTGTACCTTTTCGACAGGAAAAAGATATCACTGTGATCTCTCAGCTTCTTATAATATCGGAGCGAGATATTTTATCCGTGAACTTTTAAAACCCCTTCCGGCAACGGAAAGGTCTTTACTGGAGGCAAAAGTTCCTTCCGTAAAGCGTAGAACCTCATGTGTTTATGCAGATCTGAGAGAACTTCATCTACAGATGGAGATCTTAAAGGCAGTATAAATGCAGGCAGATATACAGTGGACTACCTGCAATGTGGGAACCTGCCGTATCCGGTATGGAAAAAGCGCATAACCGCGCAGACCTAAGTTACAGGCGTATCCGCCGATATTTAGTCTGACGCCTAAAGCGTCTGGAAGCACATGACTTTAGTCATGTGAGGGTCACAAGAGAGGAATAAAGTAGTGGAAGTAAAGATGCATGTATGCAAGAATTGTAATAGTATATATAAAAAATAAATGGTAAAATTTTTCAAGTACCTATTTTTAAAATTTTGCCCAATTTCTCTGTTGTGAACAATGAAAAATATGGTATAATGAATAACAGTGAGCGGGAACAGGCGAAGCCTGCTCATCGCGAGCGGCGAATGGTATATGGAATTCATCAAACGAAAAGGATGTGATACACTATGAAGCGAATCGGTTTATTAACCAGCGGCGGTGACTGCCAGGCATTAAATGCTACAATGAGAGGTGTTGTGAAGAGCCTCAGCAACAGCCTTGACGAATTGGAAGTGTACGGCTTCATGAACGGATACAAGGGTCTGATCTACGGTGATTACCGTATGCTCACGGCCAAAGATTTTTCCGGTATTCTGACAAAAGGAGGAACCATCCTTGGGTCTTCCCGTCAGCCCTTTAAACTTATGCGGGTGCCCGATGAAAACGGCCTGGATAAGGTTGAAGCGATGAAACAGAATTATTACAAGCTCCGTCTGGACTGTCTTGTCATCCTTGGCGGAAACGGCACACAGAAGACGGCAAACCTTCTCCGTGAAGAGGGGCTGAACATCATTCATCTGCCGAAGACCATTGATAATGATATTTACGGGACCGATATGACCTTTGGTTTCCAGAGCGCTGTGGATATTGCCACAGATGCCATCGACTGCATCCACACGACGGCAGCTTCCCACAACCGTGTATTCATTGTTGAGGTTATGGGCCATAAGGTTGGCTGGCTGACGCTGTACGCCGGTATCGCAGGCGGCGCTGATATCGTGCTGATCCCCGAGATTCCCTACGATATTGACAAAGTTGTGGAAGCCATCGACAAGAGAACCAAAGCAGGAAAAGGCTTTACCATTCTGGCAGTGGCAGAGGGTGCGATCTCCAAAGAAGACGCAGCTCTTTCCAAGAAGGAATACAAAGAGAAACTGGCAAACCGCAAACATCCTTCCGTTTCCTACGAGCTGGCAGACCAGATCCTGGAAAAGACCGGAGTGGAAGTTCGTATCACCGTTCCGGGTCATACACAGCGAGGCGGAAGTCCCTGCCCCTATGACCGTGTTCTTTCCACGAGACTGGGTGCGGCAGCAGCTCAGCTGATCCTGAAAGAAGAGTATGGCTACATGGTTGGAATGGTCAACGGTAAGTGTAAGAAAGTTCCCTTAGCTGAGGTTTCCGGCAAACTGAAAATGGTTTCCCCGGACGATCAGATCATCCGTCAGGCAAAACTTACCGGAATCAGTTTCGGAGATTGATGATCCATGGGTTATACCGCGTTATATCGTAAATTCCGTCCTGACTCCTTCGCTTCGGTGAAGGGTCAGGACCATATTGTGAAAACACTGAAAAATCAGATCATGGCGGACCGTATTGGCCACGCCTATCTTTTTTGTGGGACCAGAGGTACCGGAAAGACAAGCGTAGCCAAGATTCTGGCAAAGGCCGTCAACTGTGAGCATCCCGTGGACGGAAATCCCTGCGGGGAGTGTGAGACCTGCAAGGCCATCGCTGCGGGCACTTCCATGAACGTCATCGAGATCGATGCCGCATCCAACAACGGTGTGGACAACATCCGTGAAATCCGGGAGGAGGTCGCCTATTCGCCTACCACAGGAAAATACAAGGTCTACATTATCGATGAGGTGCATATGCTTTCCATCGGAGCTTTCAATGCGCTTCTGAAAACGCTGGAAGAGCCGCCTTCCTATGTGATCTTTATCCTGGCGACTACCGAAGCCCACAAGATCCCGATTACGATTCTGTCGAGGTGTCAGCGCTACGATTTCAAACGAATCTCCATCAATACGATCAGCGACCGGCTCATGGAGCTGATGGAAAAAGAACAGGTGGAAGTGGAGGAAAAAGCCATCCGCTATATTGCAAAGAAAGCGGACGGTTCCATGCGTGACGCTTTAAGCCTTCTGGATCAGTGCATTGCCTTTTATTTGGGGCAGAAGCTGACCTATGATCATGTGCTGGATGTGCTGGGAGCCGTGGATACGGAGATTTTCAGCCGTTTCCTCCGGGAAATTTTAAGCAACAACGTGGCTCAGGTCATGAAGCAGCTGGAGGAACTTGTGATGCAGGGTCGGGAGCTGGGGCAGTTTGTCTCGGATTTCACCTGGTATCTTCGCAATCTTCTCCTTTTGAAATCCTCAGAAGAGCTGGAAGACGTGCTGGACGTGTCCAGCGACAATCTGGTGCTTTTAAAGGAAGAAGCGGGCATGGTCCGTGAAGATACGCTGATCCGTTTTATCCGGATCTTCTCTGAACTCTCCGGGCAGATGCGTTTTTCCGGGTCAAAAAGGGTGCTTCTCGAGGTGGCGGTGATCAAGCTTTGCCGGCCCCAGATGGAAACGGATGAGCTTTCTCTTCTGGAACGGATCCGGATGCTGGAGAAAAAGCTGGAATCCGGGATGATCGCCCTGCGGCAGGCTCCGGCAGGCCAGACGGCTCCGCGGCCGGATTATGGAGCAGGGGACGAGGTCTTTTTCGGGGGTCTGGATCTTCCGGGAGCCGGTGGAAATGCCGGAGCGGATGAGCTTTCCTTCGAGGAAAAGGCAGCGCCCGAGGATCTTCAGAAGGTCATGTCCATGTGGCCCAGCATCGTGGCCCAGACCACGGGCCGTTTTAAAATGACACTGATCAGTGCAGTGCCAAAATACAATGCAGCCGGGGATGATAACCGTTTGTTCGTGGTATTTTCGGATTTCATGGGGGAACGGTATGCCAATGACCCGGAGGCAAAAAAACAGCTGGAGACGATCATTTCCAGCAGACTCGGCAAAGAGGTGGAGGTCAAAATGGTGCTTCCGGATGAGGAGCATCTGGCCCCGGGCCGGCTGGCAAAGATCAATGTCAGCGAAGGCTTAAGCCAGATTCATGCCGATATTGAAATTGAAGAAGAATAAGGAGGAATAGATCCATGGCAAAACGTGGAGGTTTCCCGGGCGGCGGAATGCCCGGAAATATGAATAATCTGATGAAACAGGCGCAGAGAATGCAGCGCCAGATGGAAGAGAGCCAGAAAGAGCTCGAGGAGAAAGAGTTTACCGCTACCGCAGGCGGCGGAGCCGTTGAGGTTTCCGTATCCGGAAAACGGGAAGTGACGAAGGTAAAACTTCAGGAAGAGGCTGTAGATCCCGATGACATCGAGATGCTGGAGGACCTCATCATGGCAGCAACCAACGAGGCTTTAAGAAAAGTTGATGAGGAGTCTGCCAACGTGATGGGCAAACTGACCGGCGGTCTGGGAAGCCTGGGCGGTCTTGGCGGAGGCCTTTCCTTCTGATGGATTACTACAGCAAGCAGATCAGCCAACTGATCGAGGAGCTCTCCAAGCTTCCGGGGGTGGGAAATAAATCCGCCCAGCGGCTGGCTTTTCACATCATTAACCGTCCGGTGGAGGAAGTGGAGCGGCTGGCGAACACGATCCTGGATGCCAGAAAAAATGTCCGCTACTGTAAAGAATGTTTTACCCTGACGGATCAGGAGCTCTGCCCCATCTGCCGCAATGAAAAAAGGGATCATACCACGATCATGGTGGTGGAAAACACCAGAGATCTCGCGGCCTATGAAAAGACCGGAAAATATGAGGGCGTTTACCATGTGCTTCACGGCGCCATTTCCCCCATGCTGGGCATCGGCCCTAACGATATCCGCCTGAAAGAGCTTATGCAGCGCCTTCAGGGAGATGTCAAAGAGGTGATTATCGCCACAAATTCCAGTCTGGAGGGTGAGACCACAGCTATGTATATCAGCAAGCTGATCAAGCCCACCGGCATCAAGGTGAGCCGGATCGCCAGCGGTGTCCCCGTGGGTGGAGATCTGGAATATATTGATGAGGTGACGCTTCTTCGGGCACTGGAAGGACGGACGGCGTTGTAAGATAGTGTGTAAAAATAAAAGTGACAGAGTTCCCCAAAAAGGAGATTTCTGTCACTTTTTTGATTGCGTGTAAGGATTCAGAAGCCAATGTTCCAGGGAATATTTTGGCAGGAATATGTCAGAATCATGTGAGGTGTATGCAATAATATTATCGATAGATGCACTGTGAATATACGCAACCGTTAAGACCGGGCAGAAAGGTTTTCTGACAGTCCACAGTTTTCCTGGATATAGCTTCGGGTAAGGCCAGAAATCTTCTGCCAGCGTTTCTTATCTTCCGGATCTATTGGGGCATACCGCCGGAGGATTTTTTCCATATAGCCGCTCTCCAGGATCCAGACGAAGGAGGCAGGAAAATTCAGGTCAAAAAGATAAGCCACATAGGAGAGCCACATATCCGGACGGGTTTCCCGGAGGGAGTTGATGAGGGGCTCTTTTTTCATGAAGGTCTCATAGGCGTAATCGCTGAGACTTTCCCGGGAGAGGTCCGCTTCCGTCACGTCCAGCATGGCTTCCATGGAGTCGGTGGCCTTGACACGGAAATTATCGAGCTTGTCTGCGTCCCGGATGAGCCGTGTGAAAAGCAGGACGTTTTCCGGGAGTCCATCAGGAACCTGAAAGACGCCGTGATACTCAATGGCAGCTTCAATGACGGGAGACCAGGCTTCATATTTCGGGGCCAGGTAATCCTGGATATGGCCATCCAGGAAAAGAAACTCCACGCTGAGCTTCGCATGGGGAATCAGGGAATCGTCAAAGCTGTGGAACCGGGTCAGCTGCTCAAAACGGCCAACATCGTGGAGCAGGCCAATAAGGCAGGCGATATAGGTTTCCTCATCAGAAAGTTTTAAAGCTCGGGCGAGATAAAAACAGGCATCCACCACATGAAAGGTGTGGCGGAGCTTCAGCTCAATCTTCGGGTCCGCCAGGTCAAAACCGGAGGCAAAGGTGAGAAAGGTCTTTGCATTTTCCGGGAAATCCGGTTCGGAAACCGGCGGTAGAGAAGAGAGGTACTGGGAAAAAACAGTGGAATCTGGGGTCATGGGAGCTCCTTTCTGAAATTGCATACAGATTCCCGTTCAATGAGCTGTACGGGAACTTTGCATATCTTGGGTGAACTTTTTTCGGGATTTTGGAACTGTTCCAGCAGCAGCCGGGCAGCTTCTACGCCGATCTGGAGAAAATCCTGAGCGATGACTGTGATGGAGGGAGAAAAACCGGAAAACATCCGGTCATCATCGAAACCGATAACGGACATTTGTTCCGGTATGGAGATTCCCCGCTCATTCAACAGGGAGATTCCGCCCAGGCAAAGGTCAAAGGAACAGAAGAAGACGGCGCATCTGCTCTTTTCCGTCCATTTGTCCGTTGAGATCATAGGAGTAAAGCTCCGGATAAGCAGGAAGTTTTGCATCCTTTAGTGCGTTCAGAAAAACGGAAGTTCTCTGGACAATCGTATAGGCATCCCTGCGGCCTGCAACAAAGCCAATCAGCTGATGATTTTTACGGGCCAGATAGGAGCCTGCCAGATAACCGCCCAGATAATTTTCGGAAGTCACATAATCCGAAGAAAAAGAATCGCTGACCTGATCCAGGGTTCCGGTAACGGCAATGAGACCGCGGATGTTGTTGTTGATCAGAAGCTGGCCAAGCTGCAGCTGCTTTTCTTTTTCCGGAGGATAGGTATGTATGTATGGTGCAGACATAACCCTGTTCCCAGAGAAAAGATGTAATGTAGCTGACAGAATTTTCCCAGAAATAGTTGTTCCTGGAGGGAATCAGAAGGGCGACGGTGTGGGAGCTTTTGGCACGGAGCCCCTGAGCAATTCGATTGGGAGTATAGCTGAGCTTTTTTATGGAGGCTTCGATAAGGCCCTCTTTTTCATACGCTGGGTTCTTGGACCCTCTGGTTTCATCTTACCACAGAACCTCCAGCCCCACAATCAGCAGAATGAGAAATGCAGGGATTCTTTTTTTGTAAAACGAAACGTTTTTTGTTATAAAAAAGAATAATACAGCTATATACACAAAAAACAGATAAAAAATATGTGAAAAACGGAAGAAATATCATGAATATATGAAAATATATTAACAAAACGTTTCAAGTTTGGTGAGGCGTTTCCAGAACGAAACAGAAAATAGGGGAACAGAACAAACGGAAAAAACAAAAGTTTTGTAAAGCAGCTGTATCTTTTTTTTATGGTGGGTGTTATGATTCCGGTACATTGCGCCATCGTGCCGATTTCCAGTATTGCCAGCTCAATAGGAGCCAAGAACAGCTACTGGTTTCTGGTCCTCGTGTATACAGCCTTTAACCTGGCACAGGCGGTGTATCTGTATATCGGTTTTATTCAGGGAATTGACAGGGAACTGGATGAAGCAGCCATCATTGACGGCTGCAATGATGTGTTCCTTCTGACGAAAATTCTGGCGCCGATCTGTAAGCCGATCATTGCGACGGAAACGATCTTTGTTTTCATCTATGGTTATGGAGAGCTGATTTTCTCTCTAATTCTGCTGTCAAAGGCGGAAAAGTATACAGTATCCAGGGCAATGCTGAATTTCACTGGAGAACATTCCACAGATATGGAACCGCAGTTTGCTTTCATTGTGAGTGTTTAAAGCTGTAAGCCAGCTGAAAATAAAGGTACCGGAAAAATTATCCCTGGTGCCTGTGAGCTTCTGAAGAAAAAATGGAAAATGAAGAACGGGGAAGCTATGCAAAGGTAATCCGGCCAAGGGGAAAAGTGGTAATCCGGGAATCCATCGCAGAACCGGGATAATATCAACTCTTTACTCATCCCGTACTTTGCTGTATACTTATTATGAAAATCAGGTGTCTGAGCAACGCCGAAATGAAGATTCAGGAGGAAAAAGTATGGCTATTTTAAAGCTGGCCCCCAGTTTTAAGGATTATATCTGGGGCGGACGAAGACTGATCGAGGAATATCATAAGCCCTACGACGGTGACATTCTGGCAGAGAGCTGGGAAGTATCCTGTCATCCGGACGGTCCGTCTTTTGTGACAAATGGAGAGTATGCAGGAAAGACCCTGCAGGAATACATAGATCTGGCAGGCAGAGAGGTGCTTGGAACCAACTGCCGCCGTTTTGACGAGTTTCCGGTGCTGATCAAATTTATCGATGCGAAGGATAACCTGTCCATTCAGGTGCATCCGGACAATGCCTATGCGCTGAAAAACGAACATCAGTACGGAAAAACTGAGATGTGGTATGTGGTAGACTGCGAGGAAGGCGCTTACCTTTACTACGGCTTCAACCGTGAGGTCAGCAAGGAAGAGTTCGCAGAGCGTATCAAAAACAACACGCTTCTCGAGGTTCTGAACCCGGTGAAAGTAAAGAAGGGTGACGTTCTCTTCATCGAGTCCGGCACAATTCATGCTATTGGAAAAAATATCCTCATCGCGGAGATCCAGCAGAACTCCAACGTGACTTACCGTGTGTATGACTACGGCCGTATTGGTAAAGACGGCAAGCCCAGAGAGCTCCATGTGGAGAAGGCTCTGGAAGTGACCAGAAGAGAGCCGGTTCGCCCGAGAGAGGACTGCGCTCCCCATGTGGCAGCCTGCGACTATTTCGTGGTAGACAAGCTCAGTGCAAAAAATGAAAAACTCACCGGTTTTGTGGGAGAAGAATCCTTCAAGAGCATCCTCGTTATGGAGGGTGAGGGCGAGATCGTCAACGGCGACGAGAAAATGAGCTTCAAGAAGGGCGACAGTTTGTTCCTTCCGGCTGATTCCGGCGCTTATGAGATCAGCGGTGCCTTTGAGGCCCTTGTGACCAGCGAGGGAGCCAAGAAAAATCCGCTCCGCATCGGTATCGACATGGGCGGCACCAGCATCAAGATCGGCGTGGTCAATGAGAAAAATGAGATCATTGCGCGGACCGTTCTGGAGACCCGTCTGGATATCGCTCCGGAAGAGCTCATTGCCAATATGGGAAAAGTGACCAGAAAGCTTCTGGAGAATTCCAACATTCCTCTGGACCAGTGCGTGGGCGTAGGTATCGGAAGCCCGGGAACCATTGACGACAAGGAAGGCGTGGTGATCTATTCTAACAACTATGCCTGGGAGAATGTTCCGCTCCGTGCAGAGCTGAAAAAATATCTTCCGCTTCCTATTTACATTAACAACGACGCAAACTGCGCGATGCTGGGCGAGGCCGCAGCAGGAGCAGCAGCAGGCAGAAAAAATGTAGTCTTCCTGACGCTGGGAACCGGCGTGGGCGGCGGCTTCCTCATTGACGGCAAGCTCTTTAACGGCGGTCTCTTGGGCGGAACCGAGTTCGGTCATACCGTTGTCCAGGTGGGCGGCGTGCGCTGCACCTGTGGAAGAGAGGGCTGTCTGGAGTCTTATGCTTCTGCTACCGGACTGATCCGCATGGCAAGAGAGCAGATGGACAAGCATCCGGATTCCCTGCTCTGGAAACTCTGCGACGGCGACAAGAGCAAGGTAAATGCAGAGCTGGCTTTCAAAGCTTCCGATGAGAAGGACGAGGCCGGTATGCTGGCTGTGCAAGAATACATGAAATATCTGGCAGCCGGAGTTGCCAATGCCATCAACATGTTCCGGCCGGAAGTTGTCGTTCTTGGCGGCGGTATTTCTAACCGCGGCGAGAAACTGGCAGCAGAACTGAATGAGATGGTAAAAGGCGAGTGCTTTGGACATACCTTTGTGAAACCCGCTGAGGTTGTCATTGCATCCCTGAAAAATGACGCAGGCATCATCGGAGCAGCAGAGCTCTGTTGATAAAAAAATAGGAAAAGCTTCGGCTGACAGGTTTTCTGCCAGACCGGAGCTTTTTTAAACAATTATTTTCTTGTGAGCCAGTCTTCGGGGAGTTCCGTAAGAGGTTCCGGGAAAGAGAGAAGAGAACCAACTCTGGCAAATTCTTCTTCCAGATTTTTATCCAGCTTTCCTTTCTCATTGGGAGACAGGTTCAGCATGAAATTTACGTTCATGGGGAAATACTGCTGCATTTTCTGGATGGCCCAGGAAGCAGGAGCCGGAGTGGTATCCGGATTCTTTGCGGTCTGCTCTACCGGAAAGCGCAGGATACAGGGGAAAAAGAAAGCGGCAGCCAGAACGAACTTGTCCGTCAGGCTGTCGCCTATATACAGCAAAATTACCGGAATCCTCTTACGCTGAAAGAAACAGCGGAATATGTAGGGCTTTCCCCTTCCTATTTCTGACCTCCTTTAAGAAAAAATACGGGGTTCCGCCTGCCAGCTACCGAAAGCGGAAAAAGGAACTTACCGGTTAAAATACTTGTCCAGCTGTTCCATAAACTCCGTCGGAATATCCTTCGGGAAGGGGAAGGTCGGGAGGTTTCCAAGGCGGTCGGCGATGTAGCCGAGGAGCATGGCGCTACGCTTTAAGGACCAGGAGGAGATGAGGTCCACGGTGTCGTGGCGGGTGTGCATGCCGAAGCCGTCGCGGTTCAGGGTCATGGCCGGGATACCTTTCCAGGCGAAGGTGTTGGAGTCGCTGCCCCAGATGGCGTTGGAGGTCCGCATGCCAAGGCCGATCTCGTGGGCCATGTAGGTGATCATCTGGCAGATGGCGGGATCAGCGGTGACGCCGACAACGGTGCCGCCCACAAGCTGACCGGCCAGGTCCACATTCATATTGAACTGGTGGGAGGGAAGCTCAGAAGCATGGGCGCGGACATATTCCTGGCTGCCCAGGAGGCCTTTTTCCTCTGCACCGAACCAGATGAACTCCATCGTGCGCTTCGGTCGGTGAGCGTTAAAGTAACGGCAAAGCTCCATGATGATGGCTCCGCCGGAAATGTTGTCGTAAGCGCCGGGGCCGGCAGGTACGGAATCGTAGTGGGCGGTGAGGGTCAGGATTTCGTCGGGCTTCTCGGTACCGGTGATCCGAGCTGCCACATTGGCTGAGGTCCGCTCCACAAGTTTCTGCTTCAGAACCAGTTTTGCTCTGGAAGCGCCGCGGCTTACGAGGTCAACGGCGTCTCTGTGATGGATGCAGACGCCCTGGATTGGTGTCTCTTTCATGGAAGGAAGAGAGTAGAGCGCGGGTTTCAGGTCCTCGCCCTCGTCGATGGGGGCGCCGCTGATGCTTAAGTAAGCGACGGCTCCTGCTTTGACCAGTTTCTCGTATAAATCTTTGCGGACCGGACCGTTTACCATCACGATCTTTCCTGTGGCATAGCCAAGGCTGATATCGTCGCCGTTCTCCGCATAGAGGAAGGGAGCCTCCACGCCGCCCTCCGGGGTACTGCCGCACTTGCCGTAACCGGTGACAACGTATTCTTTCTCAAAGGGTTCCGTGATAAAAAAGCGGGCTTCCTCGATCTCAAAGGCTTCAAAAGGAAACTCCTCCAGACGGCTCTCGAGGCCGAAGGAGCGGAGCTCTTCCTGGATGGAAGCGGCGGCTTTCTGCTCGCCTTCGGTTCCGGCTTCCCGGATATAATCAAATTTTCTGACAAAATCAAGCTGACGTTCTCCGTCAATTTCTTCAAAATACATGGTAAACCTCCAAAATAGTTATTCTTTCCTTATTCTAACATGGGAAGGATTTTATGACAATCATTTCCAACTATCTTTACATTTTCTGAAAGAGAAGAGTATAATGTTCGTAATTATTCAGAATAAAGCGGAATCGAGCTTGGCTCTGAATAATTACGTTACTACATAAAAAGAGGAAAAAGAAAATGAACGAAAAGAATCATTTATTCAGCAATCATGCACTGAAAATGCTCCTGATCCCGCTGGTGGCGGAGCAGTTTCTGACCTCCCTTATGGGAACGGCGGACAGCATGATGGTGAGCAATGTGGGCTCTGCGGCAATTTCAGCCGTCTCGCTGGTGGATTCCATCAACGTGCTGGTGATCCAGGCGTTTGCGGCTCTTTCGGCCGGCGGAACCATCGTCTGCTCCCAGTATATCGGGCAGAAAAATCTGAAAAAAGCCACAGAGAGCGCAAGGCAGCTCCTTCTGGCGGTGGCCTCCATTTCGGTGCTGGTCATGGCGGTTTGTCTGGCTTTCCGAACACCGCTTCTTCGGCTGGTATTTGGAAAAGTAGATGCGGAGGTCATGGATGCGTCGAAGATTTACTTCCTTATTACCTCCCTGTCCTTCCCTTTTATCGCCCTTTATGACGCGGGAGCTTCCGTCTACCGGGCTCAGGGTGATTCAGCAACGCCTCTTCGGATCTCCGTGGTGGCAAACTGCCTGAACATCACGGGAAATGCCGTGCTGATCTGGGTTTTCCATATGGGAGTGGCAGGCGCTGCTCTGGCGACCCTGGGCTCCCGTGTTTTTTCCGCGATTGTCGTTCTCTGGCTTCTTCGAAGTCCGAAAAATGAGATTGCCGTGAAAGATTATCTCACAATCCGTCCCGATGCCACCCAGATCGGCATGATCCTGAAGATCGGTATTCCCTCCGGAGTGGAAAACAGTATGTTCCAGTTCGGAAAGCTGGCAATCCAGTCTACGGTTTCCACCATGGGAACTGTCGCCATCGCCGCCCAGGCCATGACGAACATTCTGGAGAACTTAAACGGTGTGGCTGCCATTGGCATCGGTATCGGCCTGATGACTGTGGTGGGCGAGTGTATGGGAGCCGGCCGGAAAGACGAGGCTGTCTACTATGTGAAGAAGCTTTCGGTCATTGCAGAGGTGATCATCATCATCTGCTGCGGAGCAATTTTCCTGCTCACGAAGCCCATCACGACGCTGGGCGGCATGGAGCCGGAGAGTGCGAGCCTCTGCTTCCATATGATTACCTGGATCACGATCGTGAAACCCATCGTCTGGACCGCAGCCTTTATTCCAGCCTATGGCCTTCGGGCAGCAGGTGATGTGAAATTTTCCATGATCATTTCCTGCCTGACCATGTGGCTTTGCCGGGTGAGCCTCTGTATCTTCCTGAGCCGTCATTTCGGTATGGGTCCGATGGCTGTCTGGATCGGTATGTTTTCCGACTGGACTTTAAGAGGCATCTTCTTCGGAATCCGTTTCCACAGCCGGAAATGGCTGGAAAAGAAAGTCATTCAGTAAAGGAAAGCCCATGAAGAAAAAAGTGACCACGACGGATATCGCGAAAATGGCCGGAGTTTCCCAGGCGACGGTATCCATGATCCTGAACAAAAAATACAATGTCTCTTTTTCCAGGGAGACCATTGAAAAGGTGGAAAAAGCCGCGGAAGAGCTGGGCTACCACAAATCTGAGTGCCGGAGAGCAAGGAAACTTACGGGTCAGAAGCTCATCGCTGTCTTTTGCCCGACTCTCACGAATCCCTACTATGTGATGCTGCTTCAGGGCATTGAGGAGATCGCGAAGGAGAGCGGCTATACGGTCTTTGTCTGTAACACCCTGCGGGATCTGAAAACCGAGGAGAGCTGTCTTCGGATGCTGCGGCAGATCCAGCCCATGGGAATCATCTACACCTGCAATCCCAGCGCCTGTTTTCAGCAGGAGATCCTGGCCCTGTCGGAAAATATTCCGCTGGTGGTGATAAAAAACAGAGATCTCGATATGGAAGTGGATGTGGTGGAACTCAACAACGCGAAGCCGGGACGGCTCATGGCCCGGCATCTTTTGGAGCTGGGGCACCGGAAGGTAGGCTTTATTTCGCCACCTCTGACCCGGCGGCAGCAGCAGCGCTTTCAGCGGGTGGAAGGCTTTATGGAAGAATTCCGGGAAGCGGGACTTCCGGAAGGCGTCATCGTGAAGGCCGCAGACGAGGAGGTGGACAGCCGGGTGCCGGGAATGGATTCGGAGTACAAGATTGGCTATCAGCTGACGAAGGAGCTTCTGAAGGAGGAGAAAGGCATCACCGCTATCGCGGGCCTCAATGATATGATTGCCCTTGGCGTGCTGGATGCCCTGGCGGAAGCCAAGATCCGGGTGCCCTCGGAGATGTCAGTCTTGGGCTGTGACAACATCCTCTATGGAAAGCTCAAGGATATTTCCCTGACAACGATCGAGCATTTTGTTCAGCAGAAAGGTAGGGATGCCTGCGAGATTATTATTAAGAAGATTCACGCCCTCACAAGCCGGGAGGATGAGATCCGGCCCACGAGCATTTACCATATTGAATATGAACCGAAGCTCATCATACGGGGGACTACGGCGCCGGCGAAAGTGCGGCGGAATTTTAGCCCTGTAAAGAAATAAAGATAAATAAAAATTAAGAATTATTAGTAATAATCAAGACTATCTGACAGGGACTTCAACAGAATATCACGAAAAACAGGAAAGCATATATTGATAAAAGTTTATTTTATTAGTATATGCTTTTATTAATAAAAACTCAGGGCGGTTGACGGCGAAAGGAGATGTGCTATACTGGATTCAAAAGTTTACAGTACCTAATTCAAGGAGGAAAAAGCAATGAAATTTTTCGTAGATACAGCAGATGTAGATGAGATTCGCAAAGCCAACGACATGGGTGTGATCTGCGGCGTGACCACAAACCCGTCCCTGATCGCAAAGAGCGGAAGAAAATTTGAGGATGTGATCAAAGAGATCACTTCTATCGTGGACGGCCCCATCAGCGGTGAGGTAAAAGCCACCACCACCGACGCTGAGGGAATGATCAAGGAAGGCCATGAGATTGCAGCCATCCATCCGAACATGGTAGTTAAGATTCCCATGACCGTAGAGGGACTGAAAGCAGTCAAAGTCCTTTCTTCCGAGGGCATCAAGACCAACGTGACCCTGATTTTCTCTGCAAACCAGGCTCTTCTCGCAGCCCGGGCTGGCGCAACCTACGTTTCTCCGTTCCTCGGAAGAATCGATGATATTTCCGGCTACGGCATCGACCTGGTTCGTCAGATCGCAGACATTTTCGACGTGGCAAAAGATATCCACACAGAGATCATCGCAGCCAGCATCCGCAACCCGATCCATGTAACCGACTGCGCCCTGGCAGGAGCTGATATCGCCACCGTTCCTTATAAAGTTATCGTTCAGATGACCAAACATCCGCTTACCGATGCCGGGATCGAGAAATTCCAGGCAGATTATAAGGCTGTATTCGGAGAGTAAGCCGGAAAAAGGGCTTGCATCAGACAGGGACTTTTCGTATAATGGGGGCAGCGGCATCCGGCCATCTGAAAAAGACCATGCTGCGCTGATTTCACGCTATGCGTGACAACATTTAAAGGAGCGAGGAATTAAGATGAACAAGTTAGAGCTTCAAAAGACTGCTAACGAAATCCGCAAAGACATCGTGACTGCTGTTCACAGTGCGAAGTCCGGTCATCCGGGTGGATCCCTTTCTGCAGCTGATGTTTTTACCTATCTGTATTTCAAAGAGATGGAGATCGATCCGAAGAACCCGAAGGATCCGGACAGAGACCGTTTTGTGCTGTCAAAGGGTCATAACGCGCCGGGACTTTATTCTGCACTGGCAGAGAGAGGCTATTTCCCGAAGGAGGATCTTGTAACTCTGCGTCATCTGGGCTCTTATCTGCAGGGCCATCCGGATATGAAACACATTCCGGGCGTAGATATGTCCAGCGGTTCTCTTGGACAGGGAATTTCCGCAGCTGTTGGTATGGCGCTGGCCGGAAAAATGGACGGAAAAGATTATCGGGTATTTACCCTTCTGGGCGACGGTGAGATCCAGGAAGGACAGGTCTGGGAGGCAGCGATGTTTGCCGGAGCCAGAAAGCTGGACAACCTGGTAGTGATCGTGGACAACAACGGACTTCAGATCGACGGAAATGTTGCTGACGTCTGCTCCCCCTACCCCATCGACAAGAAATTCGAGGCTTTCAATTTCCATGTAATCTCCGTAGCTGACGGAAACGATTTCGACCAGCTGGAGAGCGCCTTTGAGGAGGCAAAGACCGTCAAAGGCATGCCCGTGGCTATCGTGGTGAAGACCGTCAAAGGAAAAGGCGTTTCCTTCATGGAGAACCAGGCCGGCTGGCACGGAAAGGCTCCCAACGATGAGGAGTATAAGATCGCAATGCAGGATTTGGAGAAAGCAGGTGAAGCATTATGTCAGAAGTAAAGAAGATCGCTACCAGAGAGAGTTACGGAAATGCCCTGGTAGAGCTGGGCAAAGAGCATGAAAATCTTGTGGTTCTGGACGCTGACCTTGCTGAGGCTACCAAGACCGGTATGTTTAAGAAAGTATTTCCGGAGCGTCACATCGACTGCGGTATCGCCGAGAGCAATATGGCAGGCATCGCAGCCGGTCTTTCCACTACAGGAAAGGTTCCCTTCATGAGCACCTTCGCCATGTTTGCGGCCGGCCGTGCTTTTGAGCAGGTGAGAAACTCCATCGGCTATCCCCATCTGAATGTGAAAATCGGTGCAACTCACGCCGGTCTTTCCGTAGGTGAGGACGGAGCAACCCATCAGTGCAACGAGGATATCGCTCTGATGCGCGTCATTCCGGGCATGGTTGTCATCAATCCGAGTGATGATATCGAGGCAAAAGCAGCAGTAAAAGCCGCTTACGAGTATGTAGGACCGGTTTATCTCCGTTTCGGCCGTCTAGCTGCACCGGTGATCAATGACCGTCCGGATTACAAATTTGAGATCGGCAAGGGCCTTACCCTCCGGGAAGGTAAGGATCTGACCATCGTAGCCACCGGTCTCATGGTATCCGAGTCCCTGGCAGCTGCTGAGATGCTGGCAAAAGACGGTATCGAGGCAAAGGTCATCAACATCCACACGATCAAACCGCTGGATGAGGAGCTGATTGTTGCAGCAGCAAAGGAGACCGGAAAGGTTGTTACCGTTGAGGAGCACTCCATCATCGGCGGTCTGGGAAGCGCTGTCTGCGACTGCCTGAGCGAAAAGGCTCCGACCAAAGTCCTGAAGATCGGCGTCAACGACGTCTACGGCGAATCCGGCCCGGCCAAGGAAGTCCTCCACAAATATGGTCTGGATGCAGAAGGCATCTATACGAAGATCAAGGCATTTGCATAAAAAAGAATATAATATGAGGGTTCGCTGATGAGCGGGCCCTTTTTTCATGTAATAGTTACAAAATTTTCTGCCCGGGGGCAAAAAGATTTTTCTGCTTATTGTATAAACATTTTTCACAAACTTGTGATATACTAACTCACAGAAAAAAGGTATAAGGGGAACAGACATGGAAATGGATTTTGTGATAGCCTGGGTGGACGGGAATGATCCTGCCTGGCAGAAGGAAAAGAGAAAAACGGAACATGTTCCTGAGGTCACGGCGGAAGCGGATGACAGAAACGAGCGCTACCGGGACTGGGATAATTTACAGTACTGGTTTCGCGGTGTGGAACAGTTTGCACCCTGGGTACGGAAAATTCATTTTGTCACCTGGGGGCATCTCCCCAAATGGCTGAATACGGAGCATCCGAAGCTTCATATTGTAAAGCACGAAGATTTCATCCCTTCTGAATTTCTGCCTACCTTTAATTCCCATACCATCGAATGGAATTTTCACCGGATTCTGGGACTTTCCGAGCGGTTTGTCTATTTCAATGATGACATGTTTCTGTTGAACCAGATCCGCCCGGAGAATTTTTTCATCGGGGAAAAGCCCGTGGATATGCTGGCCCTGCAGCCGGATGTGGCAAATACGGATAATGAAGTGATGCCTTATATTTACCTGAATAATGCAATGCTCCTGGCAAAATACTTTAAGAAATATGAGAATATGAAAGCGCAGCCGGGGGCCTATTTTCATGTCGGTTATCCTCCGAAATATTTTTTCTATAATCTGATGGAGACGGCTTTTTCAAGATTTACGGGCTTTTACACAGTCCATGGGCCTTCGCCTCTGAAAAAAAGCACCTATGAGAAGCTGTGGGAGCTGGAAGGAGAGCGCCTTATAGAGGTCTGTGGCCATCCCTTCCGCCACAAGGGCGATGTGAATCAGTATGTGCTTCGGGAATACCAGAAGCTCAGCGGGAATTTTGTCCCGAAGAATGTGCAGAGGCTCTGCAGCTACTATGATATTGGAAATGATAACCGTGCGCTGACAGAGACGATCCGGAAGCAGAAAAGTCCGATCGTCTGTATCAACGACAGCAATCACGCAATCGACTTTGAAAAAGCGAAACGGGAGCTGAATGAGGCTCTGGAATTTCGGCTTGGGAAAAAATCTTCATTTGAAAAGTAACAAAAAGGGGAATATCAATGAATATCCTGCTGACAGGAGGCTCCAGCAGCCTGATCGACAGTATGATTCTGAAGCTCCGCAAAGAGGGGCATCGGGTGTTTATACTGACTGGTGACAAATATAAGCATAATAAATATGAAAAAGTATTTGAAAAATATGAGTTTCCATACGACAGCGAGAATCTGAATGAGATTCTGGAGAGCGTCAACCCGGATGTGACCATTTTGATGGGAGCCTTTGACACCAACTACTACTGGAATGGGGAGGAGAGGGAAAATGTCCGTTTTGTCTCTCATCTCGTAAATATTCTGGTGGCACATTCCAGGTTCAAGAAAACAAAATTGATTTTTCTCTCCTCGGACGAAGTGTACAGCGGAAATTACGCGCATGATATCGAAGAAGATGAGAAGTTTTCCGGTTCCGGACTGAAGGCAGAGTGTCTCTCCCAGGCAGAAGAAATGTGCAGGAATTTCTCGGAAAACCGGGGAATGGATCTGATAGTCTTAAGGCTGGATCATTTTTATGGGATTCCTAAAGGGAAGAAAGATTTAAATCATATTGTGGACGGAATGTGTCTGGAGTGTCTCCGGGACGGCTATATCAAGGCGGGTACGGATCATGAGTTTTCCATGCTGTATGAGAAAGATGCAGTGGAATATATTTATCAGGTGGTAAAACGGAAAAAACACGAGCATTTTCTCTATCATCTTTCTTCCAGTGATGTGGTCAGCGAACTGGAACTGGCAGCCATGATTCAGGATGAAATGAAGAGTGAGGCCAATATCATAACAGTTCCGGGAGGAGATGGGCGCTGTGTGCTTTCCGGCAGCCGTTTTGAGAGGGAATACGGTGTACACGCTTTCTGTGACTGGAAAAAGGCTGTGAAGGATATCGTTTCTTACATGCAGCGGCATAAGGGCGTTTTCCTGAAGGATGACGAGCTGAAGAAGCCCTGGTGGAAGAGACTCTGGGAAAAATGGAAATGGCTGCTTCATGTGCTTTTTCCTTTTATGGAAAATCTGGCCTGCTTTATTCCGTTTTTCATGCTCAACAACCGTACAGTGGGAAGTGAATATTTTGCCAATCTGGATCCCTTCCTTTTATATGTGCTGCTCTTTGCCATTGTATATGGGCAGCAGCAGGCAACTTTTTCTGCCATGTGTGCGGTGGCAGGTTATTTGTTCCGGCAGATGTATACCAGAAGCGGTTTTGAAGTGCTGATGGATTACAATACCTATGTGTGGATTGCCCAGCTCTTTATTCTGGGACTGGTTGTCGGTTACATGAGAGATCAGATCCGGACCATGCGGATGGAGAGTCAGGAGCTGGAGGATCATTTATCGAGACAGATTACGGATATCCGGGATATCAATGAGAGCAACATCCGCGTGAAAAAGGTCATGGAGCAACAGCTCATCGATCAGAGGGATGGTATCGGCAAGATCTACAGCATCACAAAAGCGCTGGATCAGCGAATGCCGGATGAAGTTATGTTCTACGCCGTCGAGATTCTGACGGAGCTGATGGGAACACGGGATGTGGCGCTCTATAACGTGGTGAACGGGGATTATGCCCGGATCTTTTCCGCAGCCTCCCCAAAAGCCCGGAGTCTGGGAAATTCTATCCGCTATCGGGAGATGACAGAAATTTATGAAGAGCTGGCGGAAGAAAAGGTTTATATCAATAAAACCATGGATGAAAGGTATCCGCTGATGGCCCGGGCCATTTATCAGGAGGGTTCCATACAGATGATTATTATGTTGTGGGGCTTAAGCTGGGAAAAAATGACTCTGGGGCAGGCCAACTTCCTTACCGTAGTCAGCTATTTGATTCAGAATGCGGTGCTCAGTTCCCAAAGATACATGCAGGCACTGGAAGAAAAGCGATACAGCCAGGATTCCAGAATTCTGGAGAAGGAAGCCTTTGTTTCCCTGGTACAGGCTTATAAAAGTGCAGAGGAGCGGAATCTCGTGGAATGTATTCTTCTTCACATCGAGGTACCGGCGGAAAACTACCGGGATGTGGACGCAGCCATGACGAAGCGTCTCCGAGGCAGCGACTATATGGGCATCATGACAGACGGAGGGCTTTATGTTCTTCTGGCAAACACGACAAAAGAAAGTGCTGTTCCTGTACAGGCACGTTTTAAGGAAAATGGCTACCAGACAGAAATTGTGGAGTAAAAACAGCAATGTCACAGAGAATGAAACTGTTTATTTTAATCCTTGTTATAAATATCGTTATGGTTCTGGTTTATCTGATCTGGAATCATCTGAGAAAAAAAGAAAAAGTTTTGAGTACCTGGATGAAGGCTGCAGTTATGCTTCTTTGTCCGCTGGTGGGGCCGGCCTTTGTTTTTCTCTCCTACTTGTTTTATAAGCTTGTGATGTCCCAGAACATGGATCTTTCGGATGTGGTTTTTGGCAAGGAAAAAACCAGGGCTTTCATCAGGCCGGATGAAGAGGTGGAGAAGAATATGATCTCCATCGAGGATGCCCTGGAAATTGCCGATAAAAAGAGCCTTCGTACATTTATTATGAATGTAATCCGGGGAGACTACAGGAATTCGCTGGCCTCCCTTGCTCTGGCTCTGAACAGTGAGGACTCGGAGACCGCCCATTATGCGGCATCGGTTCTTCAGGATGTGCTCAGTGATTTCCGCAGTCAGGTACAGGAAAAATATGTCCGGAGTCAGGTGGAGGATGAGGAACAGGCAGAAAATTGTATCTCCCTGGTGGAGTATATGCTCCCAATTATTGTGCAGAAAGTTCTGACAAATATGGAGCAGCATGCCATGATTGCCAGAATGGATGAGGTATTGGAAAAAGCCTGGACACTGGATCGCAGGAAGATCAGCAGTGTGCTTTATGAAAAAATGTGCCAGTGTCTTCTGGATATTCAGGACTATAAGACTTGTGAAAAATGGTGTGTTCGGTCTATGGAGCAGTATCCGGCTGCTCTGTCCAGCTATACCAGTGAACTGAAGCTCTTTTTCTCCTGCGGGGATAAAGAGAAGTTTTTTGATGTGATGAAAAGGCTGCGGGCCTCAGATATCACGATCGACAGTGAAACGCTGGAACTGATCCGGACATTTATGTAATAAAGGGTGAAACAGACATGTCAATGACAGCATTGGTAATCTTACAGTTTATGGGCATATTTGCAGCATATACGGGAATTACGACAATACTTCCGGCAGTGATGTTCCGCAGAATCCTTAAGGGTCGGCGGCTGCCGGAACAGTTCCTGATGTGCTATACCTTTGGAAACTTTTATATCATTAATATTGTGTTTGTGTTGCAGCTTCTGCATATATCCAACCGGTATACGCTGACTGCGGTGACGGTGGGGCTGAGTGTTGCAATCGGGATACTGGCAAACCGGATTCCCGTATCGAAAGTTTTGAAAAAAAGTGGCAGAACTGCCAAAAAACTGCTGAGTGGAAGCCTGGGAGGAAAGTCAGCACTCAGTGATTTTTTTAACAGCTTTCGGAAAATGATGAATTCTGCGTTTCGCTTCCTGTACAGAGAGGTGATAAAGCAGCCTTTGCAGAGTATTTTTCTGCTGAGTATTATTTTAAGTCTCTGCTGGATTTATGGAAGACAGATCATTCTGACTTATGGCTATCGTGCTTCTGATATTCCGGTTCATATGAACTGGATCAATCAGATGAGCAGAGGAAAGCTTTTTGTCAGCGGTGTCTATCCTTTTGGCTTTCACTGTATGATCTATTATCTGCATACCGTTTTCGGGGTGGATACCTATGTTCTGCTCTGTGAATTCTTTTTTGTGCAGGTTCTTTTTCTTCATGCAGTTCTTCTCTCCATGCTTCAGCTGCTCTGTAAAAGCAAATATCTCCCTTACGCGGGACTTCTTGTATATATTTGGGGAGATTTCTGGGCAAAACAGACCTATTACCGTTTTTTCTCCACACTTCCGCAGGAATTTGGAATGATTTTTGTGATTCCCTCTGTTTTTTTTCTGATTCGTTTCTTTCAGATGGATAAGGAAAAACTGAAGACAAAGGAAGCCAGGATTATGCTTCAGTGTTTTGCCATGGCCTTTTCGCTCACACTGGCGATTCATTTTTACGGAACGATGATTGCGGGGCTTTGCTGCATCGGCATTGCAGCAGGGTTCTGTTATCGTTTCTTGCGGAAAGAATATTTTTGCCGTATTATGGTTACGGGAATTTTAAGTGTCTTTACCGCCGTGCTTCCCATGGGAATTGCTTTTGCGACAGGAACTCCGCTGCAGGGGTCTCTTGGCTGGGGAATGAGTGTCATTAATGGCGGAAAAAAAGAAGACACTTCTTCCAGTTATGAAATACCGGAGGAAACCGAGGGGGAGTCTAAGACACAGATCGTACTGGATAATGGTACAATCATTGAGATTGACCGGGCATCCGGAGAGATCAGTACGCAGACGCAGCAGGAGGCGGAAGAAGGACAGCAGACGCTGCAGACAGAGACAGAAGCGCCGCCGGCCCCAAAGGTGTCTTTAAAAGAAAGGCTGCTTCAATTAAAGCAGAAATCAGAAAATGTCATTGTGATTATGGCACAGCGGATCCGGGAATTTATTCTGACGATAAACAGCAATCTGGCCGGTTATGTGGTGCTTGGCGTTTTTGCAGCCGTGATAGCATTGGGTTTCTTGTTTTTTATCATCGGACCCAGAGAACATGGGGCCATGCTCATGTCTTTCGGCTTCTGTATGGTAATCCTGACAATTCTTCTGTGTGCGGGAACTTTTGGCTTGCCGCCGCTGATGGATGGAGCAAGGTGCAGTATTTATTATGCGTATCTTCTGAGTGGGGTTCCGGTTTTGCTGCTGGATGGGATTGTCTGTCTGTTTTTCCGGGCGAAAAAAGTGAGACTTTGGAGAAATCTGGTGTCCTTTGCAGTCAGTGCGGCCGTGTTGACGGGATTTTTTCAGAGCGGGCTTCTGAAAACCCCGGGATATGATTCCGGGTATGTGACAAACGGGGCCAGAACCTGCCTCACGAACATCATTAAAGAGAACGAGGATGAGACCTGGACCATTGTTTCGGCCAATGATGAGACCCAGATGGGACTGGATCACGGCTGGCATTATGAGACGATCACCTTTTTGAGAAAACAGGAAAAACTGCAGGCGGACACCAGCATTATCATTCCTACCAGAAAGGTATATTTCTTTATTGAAAAGATTCCACTGGATTATTCCGTATCTTATGCGAAAAGCGGTCAGTCCATTTCCCAAAAAGGCGCCAGTCAGGGACTGCCAAATTCCGGTGGAATCGGCATGTATCAGGGAGAAGGGCGCTGGATTCTGATGTCCCGTATGTATTACTGGGCCCAGGCCTTTATGGAACGCTATCCCAACGATATGAAAGTTTATTATGAATCCGAGAATTTTATCTGCTATGAGATTCAGCAGAATATGTATCATCAGTATAATTTTGCCATCGATTATGGATACAATCAGGTAGAATCATAAGAGAAAGGAAACAGAAAAGATGGTTTCAAAACGGAATTTTTTCAGTATAACCGTTATGATGTTCGTGCTGCTCTTTCTCTTTCAGTTTTCCATGGTCTTAAGAGACAGGCAGAACGCTTATGATACCAACATAAACCTCTCCCGGCGTACTTCCGATGGAAATGAGGCCTGGAGCCAGGAAACGAGCCGGACTTCGGAATATTTCCAGGAAAAAAAGAACATTATTTTTATAGGAAATGCTTCCGGAAATATGGGAAAGGCTGTCAGCAGATGGGGCATCTATATCAAACAGCCGGTTTACAGTTACGATTCCATTGCAGCTTTTGAAAAAACGGAGAAAACGCTTCCTCAGATGCTCATCCTGGAATCAGAGACCTATGCTTTGGGCGAAAATCTGGCAGTTCTTGAAAAACTGGAAAAACAGGGAGTGGTCATTGTTTTTGGCTGTCTGGAGGATCCGAAGCTTTTAACAGAGAATGCGGATCTCAGAAAATTCCTGGGAATCCAGAAGATTGTTTCCGAGGAAACGGAGCTTACCGGCGCGAAGCTTTTTGAAGGTTTGCTTCTGGGCGGCGAGAGTATTTATGAGACTCCGGAAAAGGAAGAAGAGAAAAAGCGTCAGGATCTGGATCTGAAAGTTCCCTGGTACCAGGTGGGAAGCGGAACAAAAACCTACATGGTCGGGCTTTTGCCGGAAGAAAGCGGAAAAGATGTGGAAAATGAAGATCTGCCCACACTGATCTGGCGAAATGGAATGGATAAAGGCAGCGTCTTTGCAGTGGTGGGGGATTATCTGAAAGACAGCAGTGCTTCCGGTTTTCTGGATGGAATGCTGGCAGAGGCCTTCCCCTACGCGCTCTATCCTGTCGTAAATGCACAGAACCTTTCCATGGTGGATTTCCCTGTTTTTGCGGATGAAAACAACGGGGAAATCCAGAAGCTTTACAGCGAGAGTGTGACGGGAATGGTCCGGGATATCATGTGGCCGTCACTGATTTCCATCACGGAGCAAAGCGGGATGAAGATGACTTGTTTTGTAGAACCGCAGGAGGATTATCTGGATGAGATAGAGCCCAATGGGGTCTTCATGGAGTTTTATCTGAAACAGATGAAAGAACAGGACGCAGAAGCCGGGCTTTCTCTTCAGTATAAGGCTGTAAACTCTCTGGAAGACAAACTGGAGCGGGACGCAGACTTTTTTGAAAAAACAGGCAGCAGTTATATCTATGGTGCAGCTTTTGCAGACAGGGGGGAGCTGGATGAGATCTGGAAGCTGACGGACAGCGGTCTTCTTAAGAATATCAGCACGCTGACCTGCGAGTATACGGAAGACTATCCGGTGGTTTCCTATGGAACAGATTCCATTACTTTGCAGTGTTCTACCAGCGATGGAATGAACTATACTTACCGTGGAGATATTCGGATGAAAAGTATTCAGAGCGCTCTGGGGTATACGAATATCATGCTGAATATGCAGGATATTTTCTGGCCGGAGCAGGAGACGGACCGCTGGGAGATCATGCAGAAACAGTTTTCCAGTAACCTTCTTACCTATTGGAAAAACTTTTCCTGTTTTTCCAATACGACCCTTTCCGAGAGTGATGCCAGGGTTCGGTCGTTTCTGAAACTGGATTACAGTCATTCCAGGGAAGATGACGAGATTACACTGAAGACAACGGAGCCGGGGAGCTGGTTCATCCTGAGGACTCACGGGGAAGAGATTGAAGAGATCGAAGGCGGAAGCTGGGAAAAGATCGAAGAGGATGCCTATCTGATCTGTGTGGAAAATGCAGAAGTAAAAATGCAGATGAAGACTCCGGGGCTTCATTATTACACTGGAAAAAATTAAAAGAAACTGGAAAAGAGGCGAAAGATGAAGGTTTGTATTGTAGCGGAAGGCTGCTATCCCTATGTGGTGGGCGGCGTATCCGGCTGGATTAACAGTATGATCCAGTCCTTTCCAAATGTGGAATTTATTTTGCTGACGATTGTGGCAGACCGGTCCTTTCGCGGCAGATTTGTATATGAACTTCCGGAAAACCTGACTCAGGTCTATGAGATCTATCTGGAGGATTTTGAGTGGGTGGAAGGAAAAAAGACAGAACGTTTCCAGAGAAACATGCATCTTTCAAAGAAAGAATATGCAGGCCTTCTGGATATTGTCATGAACAGAAAAACAGACTGGGGAGTGATTTTTGACCTTTTCCATAAGGAAAGAGTATCTGTGGATAAGCTTCTTATGGGACCGGATTTTTTTGAAATTGTCCGGGAATGTTATAATCGGAAATATCCGAATATTGTATTTTCTGATTTTCTGTGGACCATGCGTTCCATTTATCTTCCACTCTTTCGGATTATGAAGATGGATGTGCCGAAGGCGGATCTCTACCATTGTGTGGCGACGGGATATGCGGGAGTCCTTGGAAGTATGGCGAAACATTTTCACGGGAGTTCGCTCCTGATTTCAGAGCATGGAATTTATACCCGGGAACGGGAAGAAGAGCTGATCAAGGCGGATTGGGTAAAAGGTGTCTACAAGAATATCTGGATTGAGCAGTTTAAGAAGATGTCGTTTCTGGCCTATGAAAAGGCAGATATTGTGACCTGTCTTTATGAGCGGGCAAAATCCCTGCAGATTGAGCTGGGCTGCCCGGAGGAGAAGATACGGGTGACGCCAAACGGAATCCGGGCAGACACCTTTGAAGGAATTCCGGGTAAGACGGAGGATGATGCGCAGTATATTAATGCCGGGGCCGTTCTTCGTGTGACACCCATCAAGGATGTCAAGACCATGATCCAGGCTTTCGCTTTTGCCAAAAAGAGCGTTCCCGAGCTGAAGCTCTGGATCATGGGGCCGACGGATGAGGACAAGGCCTACGCCCAGGAATGTTTTGAGCTGGTGAAGGCCCTGGAAGTGGAAGATGTAGAGTTTACCGGCCGGGTAAACGTAAAAGACTACCTTGGAAAAATGGATTTTACCCTGCTGACCAGCATCAGCGAAGGACAGCCGCTTACGATTCTGGAGAGCTATGCGGCCCATAAACCGGTCATCGCCACGGATGTGGGAAATTGCCAGGAACTGATTTATGGAAATGATGATGGGTTTGGTCCTGCCGGAATTTTGACACATATCATGAATATTGAGGAGATTGCCCAGGCGATGATTACCATGTCAGAGGATCAGGAGGAGCGGGAGCGGATGGGAGAAGCCGGTTATAAAAGGGTAAATGCTTTTTACCGGATCGAGCAGATGAAGGATGTTTACCGGGGAATCTACAGGGAACTTTCAGACAGGCAAAAGCTTGACTGGACGGAAGAACCTTTTCAAATCAGACGATAGAAGGGAGAGGAAACAGATATGGCGGGTATCGGTGTCAAACTGAACAAAATCTACGGGAAGAATACACTGACAACAGACCTCATCGGAATGGGCTACAGTACCGTTGTGACCATTGAACCTATGCTTGCGGTAATCGGAGCCATTGTTGCCATGGAATACTTCCTGGATTTCTCTTCTGTGGAGTATAGCACGAGAGAACTTTTTTCCTGTACGATGCTTTATATTTTTATTTTTGCCCTGCTGACGGCATCTCCCTTTAACTCGGTTCTCTCAAGATACATGTCGGATGTGATTTATGAGGAAAAATATGAGGATATTCTTCCCTGCTATTATGTGGGATTGTTTCTGAATATCTTTTTCAGCGCACTGGTGGGAATTCCTTTCTGTATCCGTGAATTTCTTGTGGGAAAGGTGGATATCATTTATGTTTTCACCGGTTATTGTGGATTTGTGGCTCTGGTACTGGCTTTTTATTCGATGCTGTATCTTTCGATCTGCAAGGATTATAAGAAAATTTCCTTTTTCTTTCTGATCAGTATGCTGGTTACTGTTCTGCTGTCTTTCCTTTTTGTAAAAGGGTTTCATTGGAGCATTACTTATGGCATGCTGCTGGCTCTGAGTATTGGTTTCTGGCTCATTGCCTGTCTGGAGTTTTCCGTGATACGCAGTTATTTCAAGGAAAACAGCGGAAGATACCGAAAAGTACTGTACTATTTCAGAGAATACTGGCCGCTGGTTGTGACGAATTTCCTCTATACGCTGGGGCTGTATGTACATAATTTTGTATTCTGGACGACAGACCTTCGTATGGTTGTGGCGAAGAGCTTTGTCTGTGTCCAGACCTATGATATGGCAACCTGCCTGGCCATGTTTACGAACATTTCAGCCAGTGTGATTTTTATCAGCCGGGTGGAGATGCATTTCCATGACAGATACAAGGCTTATTCGGAAGCCGTAACCGGAGGCCGGGGAGCAGATATTGAAATCACGAAAAAGCGAATGTTCCGTCTTCTGGCAGAGGAACTTATGAGTCTGGCGAGAATCCAGTTTATCATCACTCTGGTGATCTTTCTGCTGTGTATGATTTTTCTTCCACAGATTGGTTTTGGCGGTATGACCATGAGAATTTATCCCTGTCTGGCGACAGGCTATTTTATCCTGTTTTTAATGTATGCAGAGATCATTTTTCTGTACTATTTTAATGATCTGAAAGGAGCAGTGCTGACGGCCCTGGCTTTTTGTACCGGAACACTGATCGGAAGTATGATTTCCACACATTTTTCTGAGATCTGGTATGGTCTTGGCTTTGTGGCTGGAAGCTTTATTGGTTTTGCCGTTGCCTACCATCGGATTCAATGGATGGAAAAGCATCTGGATATTCACATATTCTGTGATGGACATCTTTTGAAGACCAGAAAAGGGAAATGTCCGTCACCGAAAGTATTTGACAGATATGAAGAAAAGGAAGCGTATGAGAAATGAAAAAAGTACTGTTTGTAATTAATACGCTGGGAGGGGCCGGCGCTGAAAGGGCGCTGCTGGAACTTCTGACGAGATTTACAACGGAAAAATATGAGGTATCCCTGTATGTTCTTTTGTCACAGGGGGAGCTGATTCATCAGGTACCGGATTATGTCAGGGTATTGAATCAGGATTATTCGGACGGTTCGGTTCTCTCAAGAAGAGGAAAGCTGCTGCTGAATAAAAGGCTGCTGAAACGGATTTTTATCCGGAAAGCAATTTTCCGGGACTGCCCCTATCTGATTAAAAATCTCGGAAAAATGGTGAGAAAAGGCAGAATCTGGCCGGACAAGCTGATGTGGAGAGTCATGTCAGACAGCGGTCAGGCCATCCGGGAAACTTTTGATCTGGCAGTGGCCTATCTCGAAGGGGGATCCACATATTTCGTTCACGATTATGTGAAGGCAAAGAAAAAGGCGGCCTTTATTCATGTGGATTATGAGAGGGCAGGATACAGCCGGAGCCTGGACAAAGACTGCTATCGGGGGTTTGATCGGATTTTTACGGTATCTGATGAGGTAAGGAAGAGCTTTCTTAACGTATATCCGGAATGCAGCGACAAAACCATTACCTTCCACAATCTGATTAATCAGGAGGAGATCCGCAGAAAAGCGGAGCTGCCAGGAGGTTTTGAGGATTCCTATGATGGAAAAAGAATTCTGACCGTGGGAAGGCTCACCGCACAGAAAGCCTATGAGTATTCCATTGATGCCATGAAACGTCTGAAGGAGCATGGGGTGAAGGCCAGATGGTATGTACTTGGAGAAGGAGAGCTCAGAGAAAAACTGCAGTATAAGATCAACCGTCTGGGACTGAAAAAGGATTTTATCCTGCTGGGAGCAAAGGAGAATCCTTTTCCCTATTACAAGCAGTGTGATCTCTATGTTCATGCAAGCCGGTTTGAGGGGAAGAGTATTGCCATTCAGGAAGCCCAGACCATGGGCTGTGCAATTGTTGTGTCTGACTGCAGCGGAAACCGGGAACAGGTAACGCCCGGAGTGGATGGAATGATGTGCCGCCTGGATGCAAAGGAGATCAGTGATACGGTGGAGGCTCTTGTAAAGGATGAGGAAAAGTGCCGGAAGCTGGGGAAAAAGGCGGCAGAAAAAAGTTTCCTTGAAGATAAAGATGTGTTAGAACTCTTTGATTTTTGACGGGGGCAGGATGAGCTGGAAAGGTATCGGAAAGAAAAAATGGAAATTTGAGAAGGAATTTACTGGCGAGGGCTCTTCCTATATCACTAATCCCTCCAGAGGCTGGTATGAGATTTATACTTTTCAGGCAGAAGAAAAGGCTGCCCTTGAGGAGTTAAAATGGAGTCTTCATGAAGGTGAGACACTGGCCCTCGTGCTGGTGGATATCGGAAGCTTCCGGGAGCGGCCATTAGATCCGGCTGCCCTTGAAAACATCCGTAAAATCCTCGATTTTTTTGAGGAAAATCAGCGGGATGTAATCTTCCGTCCGGTCTACGACCGGGAGGGAAAGGGAAGAGGACGGGAGCCTGGTTCTTTTGAGCTGGTGCTGGAGCACCTGGGCCAGCTGGGAGACCTTTTAAAGGAAAATCCCTGTTCCGTTTTTATTTTTCAGGGGTTTCTCGTGGGCAGCTGGGGGGAAATGCATGATTCTGCTTATCTCAGCGAAGACTGTCTTAAAAAAATGTGGGAGCAGCTGAAACCGGCTTTAAGTAAGAACATTTACGGAGCCGTCCGGATGCCGTCCCAGTGGCGGACGCTGGTTTCTGAGGAGGAGTTTCGGAAGGGAAGCTTTCCACGGCTGGGACTTTTTGATGATGGAATTTTCGGGTCAAAGACCCATCTTGGAACTTTTGGAACCATGACCAGGGAAGCGGCGGGCTGGAAGAAGGCCTGGCTCCGGGAAGAGGAGCTGACCTTTCTGAAGGTTTTGGGAAAAAAGCTTCCGATCGGTGGTGAGGCGGTCCGGCCAGAGAGCGCCGGAGTTTCCGGATGCGGCAGAGAAAGAGTTGTGGCGGAGCTTGAAAAACTGAATCTTACCTACCTCAATCGTGCTTATGACCGAAGGCTTCTGGAACTCTGGGAAATGGAAAGCTTCAGTGATTCCGGGATCTGGAGGGAAAAAAGTCTTCTGGATTATGTGGGAGCGCATCTGGGGTACCGTTTTGTCCTTCAGAATGTGGAGTGGGAGAAGGGCTTCGGAAGCCGAAGACTGCGCTTCCTGCTTGAAATCCAAAACTGTGGGTTTGGAGGTTTTTTTCAGGAAGCAGAGCTTTTTCTGATTTTGAAATCCGGGGAGAAGAGAGAGACGATCCCCATACCGGGAGATTTTTCAACCTGGGCCGGAGGGGAGAAGAAAAGTCTGGAAATTCGGATTGAGCCGAAGATAGCAGAACTTTTTCTGGAGCTTCGGCGGAAAAAAGACGGAAAAATCATCCGGTTTGCAAATGAAGAAAGCGCAGACTGCCTGTTTCTCGGCAGCCTGCGCCTCTGTGAAAAATAACGTTCAGGAAAGTGTGAAGGTTCCCACAGGAATGGTGTCGCTGGTCTCATAACCGGTATTGGCAAAATGAATCACGGTCTTCGTCGCAGGATCTGTCATCTTGAGTTCCAGGGTATAGGTTCCTTTTTTAAGAGAGCGGACATCCAGCTCCAGACGGAAAATGGATTCATCGTTCCCTGCGATGGAGGTGTTATCGATGTTTGTTTCCAGGTCTTCCGATTCGCCGGTATTTTCGTTTTTCAGAACCAGCGTGGTTTCGAAGGTCCGGTAGGCGGAAGAAAAACCGGTATTTTCGATGGTCAGATAGAGTCTGGCCGTGTCATCCAGGAGGGAGCGAAAGGCCAGGGAGGAAGTTTTGAGCCGGTATCGGTAGCCTAAGTGGGCGCTCATGTAGTCAAAACCGTTGACACCGGAAAAAATATCGCTTCCGGTATAGACGGAATTTTTCCATTTGCTGAGAACCTCGGGATCATGCTCCGCATTCAGGTAAGAGACATGCATGGTTGCAAGATCGGCGATGGCGTTTTCCAGATCATTGTATTCGTTGTCTACGGTCACTTCTCCTCCGTTTGGAACATACTGGCAGAGTTTGTATTGATAAATCAGTTCATCGCTCCGGGAGCCCTTTTCGCCGGGAGTGCTGGAAGAAGTCAGGGGGGTGTCATCATAGGTTCCAAGGTCGTATACCGAGCCAAGCATGCCATCGTTGAAAAGGCCGAGTCTGGAGGCGAGACTGCCGTCCCCGGTCTGGCTGCTGGCAAGGGGGGTTTTGGTCCGAAGGATTCCCCGAAGCTGGGCGGGAGTTCGGACGGCAAGATAAATCTCCGGTGAAACGGCAGCTGCCATGGCCTCGGCCAGCTGGCGGATCTGATCGATATTCTCATAGTTGGAATCGTGCATTTCCCCATTGTTTCCGATGAGAAGACCCTGAATGATATAAACGGAATCCGTGTACTTATTGACCACAGGACCCAGCTGGCTGATATGATTTTTAATGCGGAAGAAGTCAGTGGGCTCTGTTTCCCGGACTTTGCCGTCCCAGTCATAGAGAAAACGCAGGATCAGCTGTTTTCCGGCTTTACTGCATTCCGTGAGAATTCTGTTCAGCTGCTGGAGAGCGGTGGAGCTGAGATCCATATTGGAATAGTTTTTCAGATTGATTTCCAGAAGTATCAGCGGATAGGGATCGTCTTTACAGGCTTTTTTGCTCCATTGGGAGGCATCGGCTTCGGAATGGTCATCCGAGAGCGTATAGCCGCTTATTTTGTAAAAACCACAGTAGGGATTGGAAAGCAGGGTGGAAGATTCCGCTGTTTCAGAAGGGGTATAGGCAAGATTCAGCCGCCGGAGCGTAAAAGCATAAAAGAAAGCTCCACATGCCAAGGCAGCGCAGATGAGAAAACGGAGGATGTAAAATCTGGCAGAATGTTCTTTTTTCATGAAATACTTGCTCCTTTTTGTGATAAATGATTCTTGTAATGATGAATAATCCGTGATTATAATGTATGGTGCCTGTGTCGTGCAGGCGTTAATGCTATTATACTCAAGAAGAAAGGATAATGGAAGGTGAAACAGAAATCCAGAACAGAATATTCTGTTATGAATACAACGGTGGCTTTCGCCGCCCAGGCTACGGCGATCCTGATGGGCTTTTTTACAAGGGTGATCTTTACCCGAATGCTCAGCGAAGGCTATGTGGGAATTAACGGCCTGTTTAATGATATTCTGAATATTTTATCTCTTTCGGAGCTGGGCGTGGGAACGGCCATTACCTATGCCCTGTACGGGCCAATTGCAAAGAAAGACATCCGGAGGCAGCAGATCCTGATGCGGATGTTCCGGACCTTTTACCGGGCAACGGCGGGCTTTGTGCTGGTTGTAGGCCTGGCACTTTTGCCCTTTCTGAATGTGCTGATGAAGGACAGGCCGGATGTGGATCATCTGACTCTGATTTATCTTCTTTATCTTTTCAAATCGGTGGCCTCCTATCTTCTGATTTATAAAAAGACTCTGGTGGATGCCCATCAGCTGAATTATATCACGGTGCTGTATCACAATGGTTTTCTGGTTCTGCAGGATGTGTGCCAGATTGTGATTCTCCTGCTGACGGGAAACTTTATCCTGTTTCTGGTCATTGGCGTTGTCTGTACGATTGCCGGAAATATCTGTATGTCGAAAAAGGTGGATCAGCTGTTTCCTTATTTGAAGGAAGAATGCAAAGAAAAACTGCCGGATACGGAGCGAAAAGATATTCTGAAAAATGTAAAGGCCATGTTTATGCACAAATTAGGAAATGTAGTGGTCAATAATACGGATAATCTTCTGATTTCAAGTTTCGTAGGCGTGGTCAGTGCCGGTATCTATTCCAACTATTATCTGCTCATCGGTTCTGTACGCCAGGTTCTGGATCAGGCGCTCCAGGGAGTGGCGGCCAGCGTGGGAAACTTAGGAGTCACAGAGGACAAAGAGAAGATCAGCGACGTTTTTGAACAGCTGTTTTTTGTGGGCTATTGGATGTACGGGCTTGCCGGAATCTGCCTTTTTGAGCTTCTAAATCCTTTTGTGGAGCTGGCTTTTGGTGAGAAATATCTCTTTCAGAGAAAGATTGTCCTGATTCTCTGCATCAATTTCTTTATCAATGGAATGAGAAAATCGGTTCTGATCTTTAAGGAATCCATGGGCCTTTTCTGGTACGACCGGTATAAGGCTCTTGCGGAGGCAGTGCTGAATCTGGGCATTTCCATTGTTTTGGTAAAAAATTTTGGTGTCTGGGGCGTTTTTGCCGGAACCTTCTGCAGTACAGTGCTCACTTCCGTGTGGGTGGAGCCTTATATTCTCTATAAATATCGTTTTCACAGACCTGTGAAGGAGTATTTTAAGACTTATGCGGGGTATCTGCTGATGATGGTAGCTGCCTGGAGCCTCACAGAAGGAAGCTGCCAGTTTATCAGAGGAGGGATTCTGGCACAGCTTTTTCTTCGGGGGCTTGTCTGCCTGGGAGTACCGAACCTGTTGCTCTGGCTGATTTTCCGGCGGACAGAAAAATGGAAAAGGCTTTCCGGGCTTTTGAAAAGAATCGGTAAAAAGGTGAAAAAAAGCCTCCGGAGGTGAAAAGAATGACAGAGCAGGGGAAAAAAATATCGGTGATCATACCTGCCTATAACGCAGGAAAATATCTGGGAGAAGCGCTGGACAGTGTGCTTGCGCAGACATATGAAAACTGGGAAGTCATTCTTGTGGTGACCATGTCCGAGGACAAAACGGAAAAAGTTGCCGGGGAGTATCAGCGGAAGGATTCCAGGATCCGCTGTCTGGACAATGAGGGTAAGGGAATCAGCAGCGCCAGAAACAAAGGGCTTTCTGCGGCGGAAGGGGAATATCTGCTTTTCATGGACGCAGATGATTATTTACCGGATCCTTGTGTGCTTCAGAGATATCTGAATATTGCTGAAAAGATATCTTCGGATATCATTGTGAGCAATTATGCCAGACTGTGGAAAGAACGTTTTCTTCCAGCGGAAACCCATCAGAACTTCTCTGTCTGTCACAGGAATTCGGAGGAGTTTCGCTTCCGTGGCTTCTTTTCCGTAGGGACCCTCTCCTATGTATGGGGGAAACTGTACCGCCGGTCGTTTCTGGTGGAAAAAGGTCTTCAGTTCGAGGATTTTCCCTATGCGGAGGACAAGCTTTTCAATATGCAGTGCTATGTCTGTGGCGCAAAGTACGCGTTTGTTGAGGAGATCGGGTATGTTTACCGGAGAAATGAGTCTTCTGTTTCCTATCAGTATAATCCCCATTCCAGCGACTGCTGGCTGGGAATCGCCAGGCAGCTGAAATGGTGGCTGGAAGAAAAGGGAGCGGACGATACCGTTTACGGCGGCCTCGTGGAGTACACGGTATTTTTTGCCTCGTTTTTCGATGCGAAGAAAGAGTATGAACAGCATCGGCATTCTCTCCGGGCCATCCGGAAAATTCTGAGAATTTACGGCCGGGATGCCATAGGAGGGGACTGTTTTCGCAGACTTTTGAAGGAAAAAAGAGTTTCTGAGCTGGAACAGAAGTTCTGGAAGGTACTGATCCGGGGGTATTCTCTGGGAATGCGCCTGCAGCTGTATTTTCTCCTAGCATTAGGAATCCGGGAGCTCATTAATCATAAGGTGGATGAGCGGATGTCGGACACCGGCCTTCGGGAAGAATAAAAACAGCGTCCCGGTTAAGAGTCGCTGTTTTCAAAAATCTGAATAAGGGTTGTTTTCTGGTTGCTTTTCCGGAAATCCTTAAGGGTCTGCCGGAGAGTGGTGTTTCGGATTGTGTAGGTATTTTTGAGAAAACAGAAGAAGGTGGCAGGCCAGAGGAGGGGCCAGAGAATCGGCCAGCGGCTGGCTTTGGGAAAGCGTACCTTCATCTGTACATGGCCTTCCCGGAAATAGGTCAGAAGATTGATCTTCCGGTAAGAGCTGCTGCCCACCAGGGCCTGAGAGACGTCGGCACCCATGTCACCGTCTTCCAGGATCCGGATGAGAAAAGCTTCCGAAGTTTCCGGGTCAGCCTTTATTTCCGGGTCAATGGAAGCGGAAAGCCCCAGATAAAGGCGGCAGGTTTCCAGAATAATCTCATAGAGATGACTGATCCGGGAAGCTTCACACCACTGATGAATCCGGGAAAAATCAATCTCCCTTTCATAGCGCTGAAGGTAAAGAGTAAAATCGCAGAGGAGACGGATTCCGAAACCGCTGTAGAGATAATGCTTCAGCATATGATGGATCATGTAGAAAACATATTCCGTGGGAGGAAGAACCTCGTAGGAGAAGCCGTTGAAGGTCTTTTGTACGGGTTTCAGATGCAGGGAAGAATAGATCTCCTCCACGGTCTGATTGGCGGGGGCGTACTGATACATCCCGACTACCCGGTAATGAAGTTCCAGAAGGAAGCTTCGGCCGGTTTTTGGAAAGGTATAACGATAGGTGAGATGGTGGTCACTGAGTTCTTTTTCCTCCCGATAACCATGCGCCTCCAGGAGGGCTTTTGCTTTTCCCAGGTTTTCAGGTTTATTGATGTAGAGATCCAGATCACCGAGTTTCCGGTATTCAGGAACCGGGTAGCAGGCAGCCAGACTGATGCCTTTGAGAAGAATACAGGGGACGCCGTTTTCCTTAAGAAGAGAGACGGTATGCCTGGTGAAGGCATCAATCTGGTAGTAGTTCAGCATCATATTTTTGGTTTTTTGCAGCATGGCGGAATAGAAAGGGGTATTCCGAAAGCCAGGCAGCACAAAAGGGATTGTACGGTGTTCCTCTGCCAGGGCTGCCAGAGCCGCCTGTTCTTCCACAGAAACGACCTGAGAAAAAGAAGTGTCATTTTTAAGACCACTTCGGATAAACAGTAAATAAATATTGTATAGGGGCTTCATAATGTCTCCTGATTGTAAAGATGATAGAAAAAGTATACCACGGATAAGCGGGTAAAAAAAGAGGAAGAAAATATGAAAAAGGCAGAAGGTTATGTGATACGAAAACTGGAGGAGGAGTATGTGATCCTTCCCACGGGAAAACGGGCAGAGGAAGTCAACGAGGTGATTTCTTTAAGTGAGACGGCCGGTTTTATCTATCTTCATGCAGAAGAGGCCGCTTCCATTTCGGAACTGGCAGAGCTGGTAGGCAGAGAGTATGGGATGGAAGCGGCGGAAGTTCTGGAGGACGTGAAAGACGTGGTGGAGACATTGCAAAAAAAAGGTGTTCTCTTATAATTTTCGGAGAAAGGCTGTGAAACGGAAGCAGAGGGGACGAAGCGGAAGCATGCGAAGCCAGAAAGATGAGAGCAACCGGTAAAAAGGATTTGTGACGGAAGTTTCTTTTCCCTTCCGGACAAAAGCGACAAGCTTCCCACGGATCTGGTCTTCACGGAGAGGGCCTTCCAGTTCGGATTGATTGTCACCTACCAGAAAAAAGCCTTCAGGGGTGATTTTCGCAATCCGGTGGAGGACCAGGATGCTCTGGTCCCGGCGGTAGAGAATGACATCATTCCGTCGGAGGGAAGAGACGGGAACCTGCTGAATCAGGGCTTCGTCCCTGCCGGGAATAAAAAGGGGGTACATGCTGTAGCCCCGGGGCTTGATCCGAATGATATTTCCATCCCGGAGAAGCTGTTCAAGATCTGTTTTGTACATAAAGATTCCTCTTTGTATTTTTTATGTCTCCATTATAGCATCCGTTGAAAAAAAGACAAGAAAAGACAAAAATTCAATTGTTTATACAATATGAATACTTGACTTTTGTGAGAGTTGCGCTTAAGATAAACAGTAGAAACAGGCACAAATGAAATACAGCAGTTAGAGAAAAGAGGTACTTAAAATGAGTAAATATATAAAACCGGTTGTATCGGTAGATGCCGGAATGGCAGAGGGCGTTTATGCTGCCAGCGGCGCAAGCAAAGGAACTTTAAATGTGACTTACTATGGTGTCTGGGACAGATGGGGAACCAATGGCGGTAAAGGCCTGGCAATGGCAAACTGGTCTGATATCGACGGAACCATTACCCTGAATGTTACGTTCAATGACACTGTGGATCAGGCTGAGACGTCAGATAGCTCTGTACAGGCATCCGCATCAGGAAATACAGCTACCTTTGTCTTTGCCAGCACAGCTAACAATCCGCTGACTCTTGGTATTCACCTGAATCATGGAACCAGCATTGATAATCTTAAGATGACTGGCTTTACTTATTCTGTAAAATAAGCAGAAATCAAAAAATGCACCAGGTATGTCACATACCTGGTGCATTTTTTTGAAACTTACATACTCCAGTCGGTAACGGCATCATCCGGGCCATAACCTTTTTTCTCCCAGGTGGGCTTCCGGTTGCCATTGTCTACATCGTAGCTTCCGGCATGATCGGAATCTTCATAGTGTGTCAGCAGACCGCAGCCATTTGAGGTATTTGCAGGACAGCCAAGACAGCCAAACTGCTGCTTTTATCCGCGAGTTCCACAATTCCAGCCGGAATAGTCAGGAGCCTGCCAGACGCCTTTCATGTATTTACTGTCACATTTCAAGCCCTTGTCTGTGCTTCCGCTGGCCAGATAGATTCCTTCAGATAAGCCGGAATCTACAGTGATTACTGGTCTTCTATAGGCTTTCATATTTACACTCCCATCTTAAAAAATCTATTCATAGATCACCTCTTTTGATAAAAAACGTCAATATTTCAACAGAAAACTTTTTATATAACAGGAAAACTTTTTTAAAAATCTTCCATCATACGGGTGATGGCTTCCTCATCCAGCACCTCGCACCGCTTATCGCGGATGGCATAAACCCGGCTGCAGATATTCAGCACGGTGGGGCGGTGGGTCGTAACGATGCAGGTTCTGGGGTAGGTGTCCTGCATGATATTTTTCAGGACTTTTCTCTCGGTGACGACATCCAGAGCTGAGGTGGCCTCGTCCAGAAGAAGAATCGGGGATTTCCGAAGGAGCGCCCGGGCGATGGAGAGGCGCTGGGCCTGGCCTTCAGAGAAGCCGCCGCCCCGCTCTTTGACCTCGCTCTCGATGCCGTCAGGAAGCTTTTCCACAAACTCCCAGGCACAGGCGAGTTTCAGGGCTTCGACGATTTCCTCATCTGTGGCATCGGGTTTGACGTTGCGGAGATTTTCTGCGATTGTGCCGGAGAACATGGTATTTCCTTGGGGCACATAGGAGAAAAGCTTTCTCGTGGAAGGAGACATAGCAAGCTGTTCCTTTTCATTGCGGCCGGCACAGATGTGGAAGGAGCCTTTCTGAGGTTTCAGAAGAGAGAGGATCAGCCGCAGCATCGTGGTTTTGCCCTCGCCGGAGGGCCCCACGAGGGCAACGATCTCATGAGGATAGGCTTCCAGCGAAGCGCCGGAAAAGACTTTTGTGCCGGTGCGGTAGGTGTAGTCGAGATCCTTCATGATGAGGCCGATGCCCTCTTGCCGGTGCTGTTTTCCAAACTTTTCCACGGCGCTGTCCTGACTGTAGTCCTCCTGGGGCATTTCCACGATATCCATGAGACGACCCGCGGAGATCGTCAGGGAGATGGCCGTGGGAATCAGGCTGGCCAGGGAGTTCACGGAGCTGGTCAGCGTGCCGGAGAGGGAGAGAAACATGGTCATGGTTCCGTAGCTGATGGCATTGCTCCAGACGCGGTAAATGCCCCAGCCGTAGCAGCTGTAGGAGACGATGAAGCCGATGATGGACATCAGGACGGAGGTGAGGATGGACATTTTCTGGAAATCCAGCCGCATCCGGATGTATTCCGTCTGGAGACTTTTCAGGCGATCGGTGTAAAAACGGATCAGGTCAAAGGCCTTGATGGTCTGAATGTTGGAGAAAGCCTCCTGGTTGAAACCGTACATTTTCGCATTCATGGCCGCGCTCTTCTGGTTGTTGTTCCGCATCCGGCGAAGGAGCGGCCGGGAGAGCAGGGCGCTGAAGGGAATGCCTAAGAGGGCAAAAAGCGCGAAGGTCGGGTCGTAATACAGAACCACGGCCAGGGCACTTACAAAGCGGAAGGTATAAATGATGAGATTGGGAAGCCAGTTGAGAATTCCATTGGAAATATTGGAGGCGTCGGAACTCCAGCGAGTCACCAGATCGCCGGTGTGGTAGGCTGTGAGGGATTCCCAGTCCGTCACGAGCATTTTCGCGAAAATGTCATTTTTGATCTCGGAATCCACCTTCAGATTGATGAAGGTGGAGGCGTAGCCGGAGGCCTGAGACACGAGAATGTTCGCCAGGGAAAAGCCGATCATGGCGGCAAAAGTAGCCAGAAGCTTTCCGGTCTGATGGCCGGTGATAATATCCACCAGATCCTTGGAGATCAGGCTGGAAATCAGGGAGACACCGGACCCCGCGATTCCGAGAAGCGTATAGAGAACCATGGATTTCCAGTAGCGTCGGCCGTACTGGAGAATCCATTTGGACTGTGCCCACATTTTCCTGAGAGTTCCCTGCTTTAAGTGCTTTTGGATCAGGAGCAGTTTGTCTTTCATGGGAGAAGTCCTCCGATGCGGTCGATCTCTTCCTTCATGGTGCAGGCTGCGGAAGGATTCTTCGTGCAGAGGAAGGAAAGGACCGGCAGGTTTTCAGCCAGAGCCTCGGAAAAGGCCAGATTTTCGGAGAGCTGCTCCTCGCTCCAGCAGGGGGAGATCAGCCGCTGCATGACGCGGACTGTTTTTTCCCCGGCGGAGAGCTCCTGTATGAAGTCTTTTTCCGGGTCGCGTCCCAGAAGAACGATGCCGCCAAGTTTCTGGGTTTCTGTGGTGAAAATTTCGGAGGTGCCGCACCAGGGGAGGCCGTAGACGAGAAAGCGGCCGTCCTTCTGCCCGAGGAGATTCAGATCGCCGTTGAGAAGGGGCGTCTGGAAAAGCTCGTGCCAGAGGTTGGTGTGGGTGGATTTTCCCATGCCGGAGTGGCCGGAGAAAAGCCAGGCCTTTCCCTGATAAAGAAGCGAAGCCGAGTGAAGGGCAAAGCGGCCTCTTTTCTGAGCCAGAAAAAGGAAAAACAGCCGGATTGCGTGAAAAAGATTGGCCAGATTTTCTTCCGTGGATGTGGGAGCACAGGAAATCCGGACGTAGGAGCCGTCTTTCGTCATGGAGGCCTCCCGGATGTTCTTCATAGTCGGGAAAAGAAAGACATATCGGTCCGCTGCCTCCATCACCGTGAGCTCCGGATTGCGAAGAAGAACAGTTCCGTTTGCTTTCGGGGAGGGCGGCAGCGTGACAAGGTCAATTTCCTGATCCGGAAGTTCGCTTTTTTCGGAAGCAAAGGCAGAAAATTCTTTTGGAAAAAGGGAAGCCGGACCGTTCAGACGCAGGAGCAGGCCCGCGATCTCCAGGTTAAGCGTATCGTCCCGGCGCTTCGGAGCCAGGTTTTCCTCGAGAATCCCAAAGGAGAGAAGCTGCCGGAAAAAGGTCTGCACATCCTCCCGAAGCTCCGGACAGGTGCTCTCCGGCACTTCATAATACCTGGCCAGATGGTGGGTCAGTTCTTCGAGATCGGAGGTGTGCTCCAGCGTATTCCAGAGGAAGGCGCCGGTCTCATTCAGAACCACTGCTTTGTGCTGGTCGGCCACCTGCTGACCAAAGGGGAGAAGATACCAGGAATTTCCCACTTTTTTCAATGTATATCCAGATGAATGTTTCAGCATGGTAAAGGATTCCTTTCTATATTGCTAATAAGAAGGATGTTGGGGTCAAAAGGTCTTTTGCCCCAACTGATGCTTACGAATTGCTCCGCTTCGGTCGGTGCAAAACGAACATCCACTGGATGTTCTGCACCTCATGTTTGGCGGGTCCCAAGTTCAAAAGCCTTATCGTGCAAGCACGAACGGCTTCTTGACCTATAGCAATTCTGCAAAATACTGCACCCGATCCGATTCATCAGAGCGTGAAATACTGCGTCAGAAATCTTTGCCGTGCGTCGGCACGCCTGCAGATTTCATCCTTGTCTTTCGCACTCTGCCAAATTGCCTCGGCCGCATTATTTTGTTGAATCGCTATAAATTATACCACCAGGAAATAAGGGAAGGCAAATGATTTTCTCCTTGACGTACCCTGCAGAATAGGCTATAGTACGACTCAATCCTGCCTTTCATGGGGGATGGAAGGAGTAGATGATGAAAACAATAATTTTAAGACTGTTACAGGTGGTTTTGCTTGCTGTTCTGGTGATCATCGGCGTGAATGTGCTGGAGCCGCTGCGGCCGGTGAAGCTTTCTGAGGAAAAACAGGCGGCGGCCGAGGAGACGGTCCGGGAGATCAAGGAGTCGATGAAGGCAGACATCAGCTCGGAGTCGGGAAACACAGCCCTGGAAAACCGATCGAAAGATACGGCGGCTTTGGAAAATAAGGAGCGCATCGCCTGCATCGATGACAACGAGGAGGCCTTGGTTCTTCGTCTGCGAATGATCGAGGCGGCAAAGGAATCGCTGGTCTTTGCCACCTTTGATTTCCGGGCGGACGAGAGCGGCAGCGCCATGATGGCGGCTTTCTATGCGGCGGCAGAGCGGGGCGTAAAGGTGAGCCTTTTGCTGGATGGAATGAACGAGTTTCTCTATCTTGAAAGGAGTGAGCTTTTCAAGGCTCTCTGCACACACGAAAATGTGGAGGTGCGGGTCTATAACCCCATCGATGCGTTCCATATTTTAAAAGGGAATTACCGGATGCATGACAAGTATCTCATCACCGATGATACCATGTACCTGCTGGGCGGACGAAATTCCAATGACATTTTCCTGGGGGATCGGAAGACCGGAATCAATGCGGATCGGGAGATCTTCGTCTATGAGCCGGAGAAGGGAAATGGAAAGTCGTTTCAGGAGCTGGAGGAGTATTTTGCTTCCATCTGGGAGGAAAGCTGTGTTAAGGAAAAGAAGGTTTCCATGAAAGAGGCGAAGAAGGAAGCGGCGGAAGCGAAGCTTCTGGAGCACTATCAGGAAATCTGTGAGAAATATCCGGAGCTTGGCACGGCAGCAGAGACAGACTGGACGAAGGAGACTTACCCGGCGGAGAGCATTACGCTGATCAACAACGGGACTCAGGCGGCAAAGCACGAGCCGATCATGTTCTACACCCTGGAAAAGCTGATGGAAGAGAGCAAAGATATCGTGATTCAGACGCCCTATGTGATCGCAGACCAGTCCATGTATGCAGTGATGGAAGAGACTGCGGAGCACGCGGATGTGAAAATTATCCTGAATGCCGTGGAGAAAGGCTCCAATCCCTGGGGCTGTACGGATTATCTCAATAATAAAGGAAAGATCCTGGGGACGGGCTGTTCCGTCTATGAGCTGATGAATGAGGCCGCAGTCCACACGAAGACGATTGTGGTAGATGACAGGATGTCGATTGTGGGCTCCTATAACTGGGATATGAGAAGCACCTACCTCGACACGGAGCTGATGCTGGTGATTGACAGTGAGAAACTGAATCAGCATCTGAGGGAGATGAATGCGGAGTATATGGAGAAGAGCAGAGAGGTGCTGCCAGATGGAACGGAGACAGAAGGGGCAAAGTTCCAGGAAGTGGAGATGACGACGGCGAAGAAGGGGATTTATCAGGTGCTGAGGGTGATTATCCGGCCGTTCAGGCATTTGCTGTAGGTGAAAAGAAAAGTTTGAACCGCTGATTGTATACATGTATTCTAAAAAACTCTTGACATCTTCCTATACTTGGTATTACAATAGCAGAAATTAAAAAAGAGTTCACAGACGCAGGGGTCTGAGCCAATCGGGGCCGGACTGCCTGCGTTTTTCCATAGTATGCAGGGAAAGCTCTTGGAAATACGGAGGCATTATGGAGGACAAAAATCAGGAAGTCATACTGGAGATGAAAGATCTTTCCATTTCCTTTTTCAATAAGTCTGGTGAGATACAGGCGGTCCGGGGAATCAATTATACGCTGCATAAAGGCGAGGTTCTCGGAATCGTCGGAGAGTCCGGAAGCGGAAAATCCGTTTCCAGCCACGGAATCTTACGGCTGACACCGGACACCGGCAAGGTCAAGACCGGAGAGATTCTTTTCCACGGGAAAGATATTTTAAAGATGAACAAGAAGGAACTTCAGGAACTTCGGGGAAACAAGATCGCCATGATCTTCCAGGACCCCATGACCTCCCTGGACCCTTTGTTTACGGTAGAGTATCAGTTGAACGAGTCGCTGAAAAAGCACACGAATCTGGATGCGGTAGCCCGGAAGGCAAGAATGATTGAGCTTTTGACGCTTGTCGGAATCAACCAGCCGGAACGGCGGATCAAACAGTATCCTTACGAGTTTTCCGGCGGCATGCGTCAGAGGGTCATGATTGCCATGGCGCTCTCCTGTGATCCGGAGCTTCTGATCGCGGACGAGCCGACCACGGCCCTGGATGTGACGATCCAGGCACAGATTGTAGAACTTTTGAAAGAACTGAAAGATAAACTGGGAATGGCCATTATCTTCATCACCCATGACCTTGGCGTGGTCTCTGAGATCTGCGACAAGATCATTGTCATGTATGCGGGAAAGGTGGTGGAGGAAGGAATGAGCCGCCAGATTTTCTATGAGAGATGTCATCCTTATACAGAAGGCCTTCTGGCCTCCGTGCCGAAGCTTGACAGCGATGTGAGCGAGAAGCTTAAGCCCATCAAGGGAAATCCGCCGGATATGAGCGCGGTGAAACCGGGCTGTGCCTTTGCTCCCCGCTGCAGCTGTGCGATGAAGATCTGCGTCAGGGAGGAGCCGCCCGAGTGCGAGCTGGATGAGACCCATAAGGCTTCCTGCTGGCAGGTCATCAAAAAAGCGATGCAGAATACTTGAAGGATAGGATGATAGACCATGGAAAAGAAAAATGTGGAAAGCGGAGAGATTCTGCTGGAAGTAAAAAATCTCAAGAAATATTATCCGGTGCGGACCGGATTTATCAAAAAGACGGAACTGAAGGCCGTCGATGATGTGAGCTTTTTCATCCGGAAAGGCGAGACCTTAGGTATCGTGGGCGAGAGCGGCTGCGGAAAGACCACCTTAGGAAGAACGGTTCTTCGTCTCGAGGAGCCTACCTCCGGCGATATCATTTACGAGGGCGAATCCATCATCGGAAAAAACATGAAGGAATACCGCAAAAAAATGCAGATCGTTTTTCAGGATCCATACGCCTCCCTGGATCCCAGAAAAACCGTCTCAGACATCATCGGCGAGGCCATGGATATCCAGAAGCTCTGTAAGACAAAGGAAGAGCGGAGGGATAAGATCCTGGACCTCATGAAGCTGGTGGGACTGAACGCGGAGTTCTACAACCGTTTCCCTCATGAGTTTTCCGGCGGACAGAGACAGCGTATCGGCATCGCCCGGGCGCTGGCGGTAAATCCGGGCTTCATCATCTGCGACGAACCGGTATCTGCGCTGGATGTTTCCATCCAGGCACAGATCATCAATATGCTGGAGGAACTGCAGGAGACAAGAAAACTCACTTATCTTTTTATCGCCCACGATCTGGCCATCGTAAAGCATATCAGTACGAGGATCGGCGTTATGTATCTGGGCCATATGGTGGAGCTGGCAGAGAGTGCGGAGCTGTACCGCAATCCGATTCATCCCTACACGGAGATGCTTCTTTCCGCGATTCCGATTGCGGATCCGGATCTTTCCGCGGCAAGAAAACGGATCAAGCTGGAGGGCGAGGTGCCAAGCCCCTTAAATCCTCCGTCAGGCTGTCCTTTCCGGACCCGGTGTCCGAAAGCCGGAAAAGCCTGTGCGGAAAGCATGCCGGCGCTTCGGGAGATCACCCCGGGCCATTTCGCCGCCTGCCATAACGCATAAAGAGTAAGGAGAATAAAAATGCAGACTTCAAGATATATTGTAAAGCGAATCCTGTTGGCCCTGGTCAGCCTCTTCGCAATCATTACCATTACATATTTTCTGATGAATCTGATGCCCGGCGACCCCTTTATGTCGGAGAAGGCTTCAGAAGAAAACCGTGCGATCCTCATTGCCAAGTACGGACTGGATCAGCCGGTGTATGTGCAGTATGGAAAATACCTCGAAAATCTCCTGCACGGGGATATGGGAACCAGCTATGTGCTCCAGAAAGGCCGTGCGGTAAAGGATATCATTTTTGAATCCTTCCAGGTTTCAATGGGACTGGGCGTGAGAGCCCTTCTCCTTGCGATTGTGTGCGGCATCATCCTGGGCTGTATCGCAGGTCTCTGTAAGGATAAGCTGCCGGATGCGATCATCCGTGTCTTTTCGTCGATTGGAATTTCGATGCCTGGTTATGTCATCGCCTCCGGGCTGATGATTTTCCTGGCGGTAAACTTAAAGGTTCTTCCGGTCAATTACAATAAACCGGGCGGCTGGGTGATGCCGATGCTGACGCTGGCGATTTACCCGACCTCGTATCTGACCCGACTGACGAGAGCCAGTATTCTGGAGGTTATGAATCAGGATTATCTTCGAACCGAGAGGGCCAAGGGAATGTCAGAATTCGTGGTGGTTTTCATCCACGCTCTGAAAAACTCTTTGATCCCGGTTATCACTTACCTGGGACCGCTGACAGCCTCCATTCTGACCGGTGGTTTCGTGGCGGAGAGCGTATTCAGCGTACCGGGACTCGGCCGGTATTTCGTAAGCTCCATCAGCAGCAGAGACTACACCATGATCATGGGTGTGACGATCTTTTACTCAGCCCTTATCGTGTTCATGAACCTGATCTGCGATATCCTCTATAAGATCGTAGACCCAAGAATACAGTTGGATTAAAGGAAGAAGCCATGAAAAATATTTTAAGCCTACAGAATAAACTCACCCCGGATGATTTCGCTCCGCTGGATGAGAACTACTTTAAAGAAGAATCACTGGAAACAGAAGAGATCGGCTACTGGAAAGCCAGCTGGATCCGCTTAAAATCCAATAAGATTGCCATGGTGGCCCTGGTGCTTATCGTGATCATGTTTATTTTCGCCTTCGTCGGCCCGCTGCTTTCTCCCTATTCCTACGATCAGCAGGTAAGAGGAGACGAGGCACTGTGGCCCTGTCTCAAACATCCCTTCGGAACCGACCGTCTGGGCCGTGACATTCTGGTCCGCTGCATGATCGGTACCCGGATTTCCATGATCGTCGGTCTGGTATCCGCCGTGATCGTTATGATCGTGGGAAGCATTTACGGAGCCATCTCCGGACTCATCGGCGGCAAAGTCGATATCGTCATGATGCGTGTGGTGGATATCATCTATTCTGTGCCGGAGATCCTTCTCATTGTTGTCATCAAAATGGTTATCAGCGAACCCTTGCAGAACCTCATCGATACGGTGCCCATGTTTCATGGACTGCAGAAAATCGGTTCCGGCCTGATTGCCATCTTCATCGTTTACGGCTGTCTTTACTGGGTGGGCATGGCCCGGATTGTCCGCGGTCAGATCCTTCAGCTGAAGACGCTGGATTTCGTCACTGCCGCTGAGGCCCTGGGCTGCGGAAGAGCGACCATGATCAAGGAACATCTGCTTCCGAACTGTATCGGCCAGCTCATCGCTACCGTGATGCTTCAGATCCCCTCAGCCATCTTCACAGAGGCCTTCTTAAGCTACTTAGGAATCGGCGTATCTGCCCCCATGGCAAGCCTTGGTTCCCTGACCTCCGAAGCCCTGAACGGTATTACCACCTACCCCTACCGGGTTATTTTCCCGGCGGCTCTCATCAGTCTTATCATCCTGTCCTTCAACCTCTTCGGCGACGGACTGAGAGATGCACTGGATCCGAAAATGAAAAAATAGTTGAGAGCATAAGCAAAATGAAAAAGCAGAAGCTGCGAAAGCGGCGATAGTGCGAAGCGCGGGTCTGTGGCTTGTGCTCTCAACGGAAGCGCAGATATATACTCTATCAAGAGTTTATATAACATCCGATCATATTTTAAAGGAGGAAGATGATTATGAAAAAAATGAGCAAAATCGTATCCCTGGCAATGGCAGCAGCTCTGGCAGCAGCTTCTCTTTCCATGAGCGCCAGCGCAGACGGAGAGGACAAAATCGAGATCGCCATCACCGGCGGCGGTGAGGATTCCATGCAGCTGAACACAGCAACCGGCAGCTACCTCAACGGTCTTTCCGCTATGCGTCATCTCTATGAAGGCCTCTATAAACTGGATGCCAACAGCGAGATCTCTTTAGGCCAGGCAGCATCTGTTGATGTGAGCGATGACAAACTGACCTGGACCTTTACCCTGAGAGATGATATCACCTGGTCCGACGGACAGCCTGTGACCGCTCAGGATTTCATTTACGGCTTTGACAACCTGGCAGCTCAGGGCGGCGATTACTGTACGATTCTTTCTGATGTGGCAGAGAGCTATGAAGCTCCCGACGACAAGACCGTTGTGATCAAACTGAAACAGCCCTGCGCTTATCTTCCTTCGATTCTCGCTTTCCCGTCCACCTATCCGGCAAGACAGGATTATGTAGAACAGTACGGAGATGCTTACGCAACCGATCCGGACAAATCTGTTTACAACGGACCTTACGAGATGGAGAGCTGGGCTCATGAGTCTGAGGTAGTCATGAAGCTTCGTGACGACTACTACGATGCAGATAACATTCAGGTCGGCACCATCAACTGGGAGCTCATCACCGAGGAGAGCTCCGCACTGGCTTCCTTCGAGAGCGGCGACTATGTATATTCCGATATGTGCCCGGACGAGGAGAAACCGCGTATGGAGGGCAACGGCCTGGTTTACACCGAGGGCGACAACAACTACTGCGTGATGTTCAACCTGGGTGAGAACGGAAACGATGTGCTGAAGGATGAGAACGTCCGCAAAGCCCTTTCCCTCACCATTGACAGAGACCGTATCATGGCAATCCGCGGACTGAACGATGAGATCGGCGTGACTCTTGTCTGCCGCGGTTATGTGAATGCAGACGGAACCGATTTCGTAGACTATTGTGATCCCTGGGAGGACACTTCCGCTTACGAGGAAAACTGTGAGACAGCAAAACAGCTGTTGGCAGACGCAGGATACGCAGACGGCCAGGGCTTCCCGGCACTGAAATACATCGTGAACAACGACAGCCGCAAAGAGATTGCCGAAGCCATCGTCAACGACTGGAAAGAAGTTCTGGGAATCGACTCCATCACCGTAGAAAAAGTGGAAAACTTCTCCGCAGCAAGAAGAGCCGGTGAATATGATCTGGCTTATTATGGCTGGTACATGGATTACAAGGATCTCTCCAACATGTACAGCACTTTTATCAACACCGAGAGTGCAAACTCCTTCTATCACAGCGACGACTACGATGCCGCTTATGCAAAGGCAGTTTCTGCTGATACCGAGGAAGGACAGTGGGAAGCATACAAAGAGTGTGACGCGATCCTGGCAAAAGATCTGCCGGTATCTGTGATCCTGCACTCCATGAACACCTACCTCTTCAATGACACGAACTACGAAGGCCTGGTATATTCCTGCGGCAACTATGTATTTACTTATCTGAAAGCTCTGTAAGAGAACAAACGGAAGGCTGTGCGGATATCCGTGCAGCCTTTTTTCGGCGTTAAAAAAAGAAAGGAGTATTCACTATTATGAAACTGAAAGAAATCGCCATCGGATACATCGATATTCCTCTGGTGACACCTTTTAAGACGGCGCTGCGTACCGTAAACAGCGTAAATGACCTGATTGTGAAGGTGACAGCGGAGGATGGAACGGAAGGCTACGGGGAGGCTCCGCCAACGGCAGTCATCACCGGTGACACGAAGGAGTCCATCGAGGCGGCGATCCGCTATTACATCGCGCCCACGATCAAGGGCATGGATCTTGAGGATCTTCCGGCCATCATGCAGAAACTGGAAAAATGCCTGGCGAAAAACACAACCGCCAAGGCCGCTGTGGATATTGCCCTCTATGACCTCTACGCCAAGCTTCAGAAAAAGCCGCTGTTCCGTCTTCTTGGAGAAAAGGAGCCGGAGCTGGTCAAAACGAAGCTGGAAACTGACCTTACGATCAGCGTCAATGAGACCGAGGAGATGGTCCGCGACAGCCTCCTGGCCGTGGAAAAAGGCTTCCATGTGCTGAAGGTCAAGGTCGGAAAAGGCGGAGCCAAGGACGTGGAGCGCATCCGCGAGATCCGAAATGCTGTAGGTAAAGACATCGTGATCCGTGTAGACGCGAACCAGGGCTGGACCCGGGAGGAGGCTGTGTCCACGATCACTGCGATGGAAGATGCCGGTCTTGGCATCGAACTCGTGGAGCAGCCCGTTTCCTATCACGATTTCAAGGGTATGCAGTATGTGACCGCCCAGGTGGAGACTCCGATTCTGGCAGACGAGAGCGTTTTCTCCTATGAGGATGCGGTTCGTCTGATGGAGGAAAAAGGCGCGGATCTCATCAACATCAAGCTCATGAAGACCGGCGGCATCCACGAGGCTGTGCGGATCTGCGACGCTGCGGATCAGTTTGGAGTAAAATGCATGATCGGCTGCATGCTGGAGAGCAAGGTTTCTGTCAGCGCCGGCGTTCATCTGGCTGCCGCCCGTTCCTGCGTGACCATGGCGGACCTGGACGGCCCGTCTCTCTGCCGCATCGATCCTTACGAGGGCGGCCCGGTCTATGAGGGCCCGCACATTTTCTTGAAGGAAGACAACGGCATCGGCATCACCGGCGTTCCGGTCAAGTTCGAGACAATCTAAAAAATAACGGGGGTTTGAAAAATGGAAAGACAGCTGGCTGTGGTGACAGCGGAACATGCATATCTGCGTAGCGGCGCCGGAGAGACGGACGGAAGCAACCAGACCGGAATCGAGGATGAGATCTTTTCCGGCTGGGCCGTGGAGATTCTCGAGGAGGACCCGGAGAAAGCCTTTGTAAAGGTGCTTACCCATTATGGCTATGAAGGTTATGTGAGAAAGACAGAGCTTCGCCCGATGACAAAAGAAGAGCTGAAAGAAAGACAGGAGAAGAGCCGTTTTTACCGGATCGGCATTTCCGAGGCGGATCTTCTGGACCGGCCGAAGGTTCAGGGTCTGCCGCTGGAGCTGCTCCTGAAAAACGCGATTGTGGAGTATCTCGAGGATGCGCCCGAGGGCTGGTGCCGGGTAAGGAGCGCCGCCGGAAGAGAGGGCTATATTCATCAGGAAAATCTCCGGGAGCGGAGAGAGGATGACGGTTTTCTCCTCACAGAGGACAGGGTAGATTATTTCGCGAAGCGCCGGGAAGCGCTCGCCGTCAGCGAGGAGGCATTCCGGGAGGGCATTGTTGCAAGCGCCAGAGAGTTTCTCGGTACCCAGTACCGCTGGGGCGGCAAGTCATCCCAGGGCATCGATTGTTCTGGCCTCGCTTTCATGAGCTATCTGGACAACGGCCTTCTGATCTACCGGGACGCTTCCATCGAAGCCGGTTATCCGGTGAAAAAGATTCCGGTGGATGCTCTGAAAAAGGGCGACCTGATCTTTTTCCCGGGCCATGTGGCGATCTATCTCGGCGAGGACAGATACATCCATTCCACGGGCTATGCGAAAACGCCCTGTGTGACCATAAACAGCTTCAGAAAAGAGGATCCGGACTTTCGGGCGGATCTGGTAGATAAAATCACAGAATGTGGGAGTGTGTTTGCATGAAGATGAGAGATTTTTCCTGTGAGGAACTGAAAAGCCTGGCGGTGGAGCTGCCGGACGAGGTGAGCCGTTACGAGGCGGCCGGAGATTTTGAAGGGGCGGGAAAAGTCATTGACCGGTGGCTGGAGAAACCCGTGGGCGAGGCCATGAAGACCAGGCTTCGCTATGAAAAATATATCATTCAGGAGCTTCCGAAGGAATTTCCGGATACGGAGGAGGAAGTGATCCGAAAATTCCGGGAAAAGCTGCCGGATTTTTCCATGGAGGACCTTCAGAGGGCGGAAAGGGAAAATATGGCGGAGTGGATTCTGGTAGACGGAAAGAAGCACTACATCCACAGCCTGATTCGGAACCTCACGGACAAGGAGCCGGAGATCCGCCGTCGTCTGGGTCTCACAGAAGAGGTGACGGAGGAGGATCAGTATCAGCAGGCTGCGATCCGTGAAATGCAGGAAAAAGGAGAAAAGGCAGTCCGCATCCGCCTGAAAACCTCGATTCGCCTGAAGGATGAGAATTTCGTGCCGGGCATGAAAATCCGGGCCCATCTGCCCATTCCGGCGTGGCTTTCCCGAACCTTTGACGTGAAGATTTTAAATCACGCGGAGGGAAAAGTGACCGTGGACGAACCAACTTCCATGTGGCGGTCCATCTGCTTTGAGGATACGCTTCAGGAGAACCGGACTTTCTTTGTGGAGTATGAGTATGTTGTGTGGACAAAATATCTCGATCTCTGGCATGGAGAAGTTTCGGGAGCAGAGGATTTTAACCATGTACGGATGAAGTACGTCGGAGACTTCGTTGCCTGCCTGAGAGAACAGTACCCCCACATCCGTTTTACTCCGTATCTTAGGTCTCTGGCGTCGGAGATTGTCGGCGAGGAGAAGCGTCCCATGGAGATCGCCCGGCGGATCTACGATTACGTTACGAAAAACGTCCAGTATTCCTACATGCGGAACTATTCTCTGATGACCTGCATTCCGGAATACTGCGCGAAGAACCTTCGGGGAGACTGCGGCGTCCAGGCCCTGCTCTTTATCACGCTCTGCCGGATCGCCGGTGTGCCCGCGAGATGGGAGTCCGGTCTTTACAGCAATCCGGCCTATGTGGGAGCCCACGACTGGGCGATGTTTTATGTGGAGCCCTACGGCTGGCTTTACGCGGACCCATCCCTTGGAGGCTCTGCCTACGCGGAGGGCGATGAGAACCGCCGCCGCTTCTATTTCGGAAATGTGGAGCCTTTCCGGATGGCAGCCAACCATGAATTCCAGCAGAAATTCAGCGTGAAAAAAGAGTTCCTGCCCATCGATACCTGCGATAATCAGCTGGGTGAGATGGAATGTGAGGAGCGAGGCTTTGCGGAAGACGAACTTGAGATCACGAAAGAGATGATTTCGTACGAGGCTTTATAAGAAAAAAGACAGGCCCTGCCGGAATATTTGCCCGGCAGGGCCTGTTTGTGCTATATTTAAGCGATAACGACAGCCATCCGTCCCAAAGCGTCGTAGATTTCCTCGAAACGCTTCTCGTCTCTCCAGACGAGGCCGCTCAAGGCATCACTGACCAGAACGCGATGCTTCTCGGGGTCGTAGCCGCAGAGGACGATGCAGTGTTCGTTATGGTAGAAATGCCAGGTTTTTCCATTGACGATGTATTCCGCCACGTCTACCGGTGTCTTGAGATAGACGGAATCATAGACGATGATGGGAATTTTCCGTTCGAGATAGGGATAGAGCTCGGAAAGAGCTGTACCCGTGAGGTCTTCGGCCTTCTGAGAGCAGCCGTTTTCCCGAAGAAAACGATTGGCCGTCTCCGTAAGGCCCGGTGCATAGATGCCGTCCCCGGAAATATCGTGGGGATCGCCCTTAAAGAGGGTGACGAAATTTTCAGGGTCTTTCTTAAGGTACTTGTCGGCGATCTCCGTCTTGGAGAGCTTCTGGCCGTAATAATTCAGCACCATCGTAAGAGCGACGGACTCGCAGCCTGTGGGGAGCTCCGGATTCTGCAGGATATTTTCCACAGGAAGAATCACGGCTTTATCAGAGGGCATAAACTCGGGGTATTCCCGCTCCGCATCCGGGATGCTTCCGAGAATAAAGCGCTCGTGGCCGCCGTATTTCATCAGGCGTTTCCGGACCGTAAAGCCCTCGGCCTGAACGTTCCGGAGGCTGTACTCATTGTAGGGGGAGACCGTGGTCATCACGTTGCAGCTGGGAAGGATTTCCCGGGCATAAGAAACGCAGGTCTGGATGAGCATCCGCTGAAGCCCGTGTCCGCGGTAGTCCGGATCCACAACGATCGTATCAAGCGTGGCGGTGGAGAAGAGCTTTTCGCGGTTCCAGCCAAGATCCCAGCCTAAATTTTCAGGGGCGTCGTTTGGAAAAATGAGGGAGCCGTAGGCGATGAGGCGGGTCTCATCGTAGACACCGAAAATGGCATTGGGGGAGATGAGATAGTCCCTGTTGTCCGCCCGGTCGGTGGCAACGAAAAGATCCGGGTTTGTCATGGTGTCTGAGATATGCTGCTGCAGCTCCATGATGGCATCGAGGTCCGGGAGAGCGCAGCGGCGTATGGAAAATGAATTTTTCATAGAATCCTCCGATCAAAATGTAATAACCAAAGAAAGTATAAGGTCTTGGAATCAAAAAGTCCAGTTTTCCGAAGAAAAAACAAGAAAACCCTTGACATTCCCCCTTGTGGAAGCTGTATAAGAGGGTCAGACACGCGAGGAAGGAGCATCAAAATGAAGATCAAACAGGTCGAAGAGCTGGTGGGCATCACCAGAAAGAACATCCGCTTTTATGAGGAGCAGGGGCTGCTCTCGGTGGAACGGGCCGAAAACGGCTACCGGGAGTACAGCTTGAAGGATGTGAAACGCTTACAGGAGATTCGTTTCTTAAGAAAACTTTTTATCCCCATCGAGGATATGCGGGAAGTTTTCGAAGGGAAAAAGAGCCTCACGAGCTGCCTGGAATATCAGGTGGAAAAAATGGAGCGGGAGAAAAAGAACCTGACTCAGGTGCAGGAGTTCTGCGAGACCCTTCTTCAGGAAAAACTGACCTTGGAGGAGCTGGATGCCGAGGCGTGTCTGGAACGGATGGAACAGCTGGAAAAGGAGGGGACGAATTTTATGAATATTCAGAAGACAGACGTTCATAAGAAAAAGATCCGGGGCGCATTTTTGGGAGCCGGGATCATGCTGGTCCTGATGGCAGGTACGGTGGGGATGATCCTATGGGGAAATTCCGTGGATCCGCTGCCCATCGGGTGGCTCCTGTTTCTGATTGCCATTCCGGTAGCTTTTGTAATCGCTATCCTGGTGGCTTTAAGAGCACGCTTAAATGAGATCAAAGGAGGAGAAGAAGATGAAGCTTCTAAGTATTGAACACATCCCGGGCGTAGAATTTGAGGCCCTGGGCATGGTAAAAGGAACGGTCGTCTATTCCAAAAACTTCGGAAAAGACTTTATGGCAGCCATGAAGACGCTGGTGGGCGGCGAGATCGTGAGCTACACGGAAATGCTCAACGAGGCCCGGCAGATCGCGGTGAAACGGATGGTGGATGAGGCGAAAGAGCTGGGAGCCGACGCAGTCATCGGCGTCCGCTACGGTTCTTCCCAGGTCATGAACGGAGCCGCGGAGGTCATTGCCTACGGAACCGCCGTGAAATATCTGAAACAGAGTTGAATAAACCTCCTGTTCCCGGAAAGACTGGAACTATCAGTCAGGGACAGGAGGTTTTTGTATGCTCTATAAAAGATGGAAAGGAAGGCTTCTGCTTTTTCTTGCAGGTTTTTTTGCGGCGGTATTGTTTTTCAGCCAGGCGGCAACGGCAGGGCGGATCGAGGATAAGGTGCTCCGTCTTCACGTCATTGCCAATAGCGACAGCGAGGAGGACCAGGCCCTGAAGCTCAAAGTGCGGGATCAGGTCCTTGCGACTCTAAAGCCTTTCCTTGAAAATGCAGAGGATAGAAGCAGCAGCGAAGCCATTGTGCGGGCTCATTTGTCCGAGGTCGAGGCGGCGGCCCGGGAGACCGCCTGGCAGGAGAAGCCCGGGGAAAACGTGCATGCGGAGCTTACCAACACCCGCTTCCCGGAGAAGACCTACGGCGACTGCACTTTTCCCGCAGGAAACTATGATGCCCTACGGATCACGATCGGCGAGGCGAAAGGGAAAAACTGGTGGTGCGTGCTTTTTCCGAGTCTCTGTTTTGTGGACACGGTCCACGGCGTCATGCCAGAGGAGTCCAAAGAGCTCCTGAAAAATGTGCTGACGGAGGAAGAGTACGAGAGCCTTTTCACCCCGGGAAAAAGCGAGTATAAGGTCCGGTGGAAGGCAGCGGAAATCTGGCAGTCACTTTTTGGATAAAAAAAGACCCCGAAGAAAATTTCGAGGCCTGATTTTATTAAGCGTTCTTATTCTTGAAGGAAGCTCTTTTTCTCTGCATGGAATCCAGGATCTTTTTCCGGATGCGGAGGGACTTCGGAGTAACCTCCAGAAGCTCGTCGCTGTCGATGAACTCCAGGCACTGCTCCAGGCTCATGATCTTGGGCGGAGTCAGTTTCAGGGCCTCGTCAGAACCGGAAGAACGGGTGTTGGTCAGATGCTTGGTCTTGCAGACGTTGAGCTCGATATCCTCGGGCTTTCCGCTCTGGCCGATGACCATACCAGCGTAAACCTTGGTGCCCGGCTCGATGAAGAGGGTACCGCGGTCCTGAGCGTTGAAAAGACCGTAGGCAACGGCCTCGCCGCTCTCGAAAGCGATGAGGGAACCCTGTTTACGGAACTGGATATCGCCCTTGTAGGGAGCGTAGCCGTCGAAGATGGAGTTCATGATACCGTTACCCTTGGTGTCGGTCATAAACTCTCCGCGGTAGCCGATGAGGCCGCGGGCCGGGATGGAGAACTGCAGGCGGGTGTTTCCGCTGTTGTTCACACTCATGCCCTGAAGCTCACCCTTTCTGAGAGCCAGCTTCTGGATGACGTTTCCGGAGAACTCGTCGGGAACGTCGATGTATACCAGCTCCATGGGCTCCAGCTTTTTGCCGCGCTCGTCGGTGTGGTAAATTACCTCAGCCTTACTTACGGCGAACTCATAACCCTCACGGCGCATGTTCTCGATGAGGACGGACAGATGAAGCTCACCACGGCCGGAAACCTTGAAGGCCTCGGTGGTCTCAGTCTCCTCCACGCGGAGGCTGACGTCGGTGTTCAGCTCACGGAACAGACGGTCTCTTAAGTGACGGGAGGTAACAAACTTACCTTCCTGACCTGCCATCGGGCTGTCGTTTACGACGAAATGCATGGAGATCGTCGGCTCGGAAATTTTCTGGAAGGGGATGGCTTCCACATGCTCCGGGGAGCAGAGGGTATCACCGATATGAAGATCGGAAATACCGGAGATGGCCACGATGGAACCAACGGTAGCCTCGTTTACTTCTACTTTGTTCAGACCGTCAAACTCATAGAGCTTGCTGATCTTGACACGGCGCTGCTTGTCCGGCTCGTGATGGTTTACGAGGACACAGTCCTGGTTTACTTTGATAGTACCGTTGTCCACTTTGCCGACGCCGATACGGCCCACATACTCGTTGTAGTCGATGGTGCTGATCAGAACCTGGGTTCCGGCAGTCTCGTCGCCTTCGGGAGCGGGGATATAGTTCAGAATGGTCTCAAACAGCGGCACCATGTCGTGGGACTCTTTGTTGAGGTCCAGGGTGGCAAAACCGCTCTTTGCGGAAGCGTAGACGAAGGGGCAGTCGAGCTGCTCATCGGAAGCGTCGAGATCCATCAGAAGCTCCAGAACCTCGTCCACAACCTCATCCGGACGGGCTTCCGGACGGTCAATCTTGTTGACACAGACGATAACCGGCAGATCCAGCTCCAGAGCCTTGCTCAGTACGAAACGGGTCTGGGGCATCGGTCCCTCGAAAGCATCCACCACAAGGATAACGCCGTTTACCATCTTCAGGACACGCTCTACCTCGCCGCCGAAATCTGCATGGCCCGGGGTGTCGATGATGTTGATTTTTGTGTCTTTATAAAATACAGCCGTGTTTTTGGAAAGGATCGTGATTCCACGCTCTCTTTCAATGGCATTGGAGTCCATGACACGTTCAGCGACTTCCTGATTTGCGCGGAAAACGCCGCTCTGTTTCAGAAGCTCGTCTACAAGGGTCGTTTTACCGTGGTCTACATGGGCGATGATCGCAATGTTACGCACATCTTCTCTTTTCATAAAAAATCGTTCCTCTCAAAAAATGTACAAGTACATACCTTATTATATGTTTATCAGTTCACAACTAATCCAGTTTATCATATTTTTTCAAGATTACAAGAGTCTTTTGAAATTTTCCAAAAAACAGTTCTAAAGTAGGAAAGGCCTGCATAAATATACTTACTAAGTAACCGCTCCGAAAGGAAAAGCTTCCGTCCGGGGCCGCTTACGGGATACTACGGGAAAGAGAAGGGAGAAGATTTATCTATGGATAAAATCATTGAAAACAATCAGGTAACTGTCATGGGCGAGATCGCTTCGGAATTTGAGTTCAGTCATGAGGTGTTTGGGGAAGGCTTTTATATGCTGGAACTTCTGGTGAAACGCCTGAGTGATTCTTTTGACCGGATTCCGGTGATGATCTCTGAGCGCCTCATCGATGTGACGCAGGATTATCGGGGGGAATTTATCCAGATCTCCGGCCAGTTCCGGTCCTATAACCGTCATGAGGAGAAAAAGAACCGTCTGGTGCTGTCTGTCTTTGCCCGGGAGGCTGCTTTTGTGGAAGCCGAGGATGATAAGGTGAAGAGCAACCAGATTTTCCTGGACGGCTTCATCTGCAAGCCGCCGGTCTACCGGAAGACGCCTTTGGGGCGGGAGATCGCAGATATGCTGGTGGCCGTGAACCGTCCCTACGGAAAATCGGACTATATTCCCTGTATTTCCTGGGGCCGGAATGCCCGTTTCGCCTCCAATTTTGAGGTGGGAAGCCGGGTACAGATCTGGGGCCGGATTCAGAGCCGTGAGTATGTGAAAAAGCTCGAGGACGACCGGACGGAAAAACGGACCGCCTATGAGGTTTCAGTCAGCAAAATGGAAGAAATTTCCTGACGAAAATCTTCTTGTAAATCCGGGAAAATTGTAGTAAGATGGACTGGCTCAGAATGAAAAAATGTTGATTTTCCGGTGCAGGGGAGCCCCTCCGGAAAAAAGAGGTGCGGAAATGGATAAAGGTACAGTACATATTTACTGTGGAAAAGGAAAAGGGAAAACCACCGCTGCCATCGGTCAGGCCATCAAAGCTGCCTGCGAGGGCCGGAATGTGGTGATCATTGAATTCCTGAAGGCGAAGGAGGAAGACGAACTCGGTTTCCTCAAGCGTCTGGAGCCGGAAATCAAGGTTTTCCGTTTTGAAAAATTCCAGGAATGCTTTGAAGATCTTCCGGAAGAGAAAAAAGAGGAAGAGATTCTGAATATGAAAAATGCCCTGAATTTTGCCAGAAAAGTCCTGGTGACGGAGGAGTGCGACGTGCTGATCCTCGATGAAGTCCTGGGGCTGATTCCCCATGGAATTGCAGGGGAGGCGGAGCTTCGGACGATTCTGGAGGCCAGAAGCGGCTCCACGGATCTTTATATGACCGGTGTTTACGGGGCCAGAGAAATCTGGGATGCCGTGGACGAGGTGACGGAGCTGGTGGCGCACAAAAGCCTGCCTGCACCTGACAAAACAGCGGTTGACAAGGAAAATCAATAATGATATAGTTATGGAAAGGCGGGGATTTTTACCCGCGGATTGACAGAGGTTGCGTATTTCATCAGTAGCCCGCCGGATGTGGCCCACACAGGGGATGGCAGGAGAAAGGGGAAGACGCCGAAAGAGAAGGAGAGGGCGGCCGGATCTTGGGCATGCAGTGAAGAACTGTATGACTGTCATCGTTTTTACGATGGAGCGCTGATCAGGACAGAAATACTCATGAAGATGGAAGGCTTGCAAGTGAACTTTCTATCGTGATGCAGGATGATCGGGGGCGGACTTCATCGGGTCTGTCCCCTGTTTTTACGTCAGGGCAAAATCTCTGGTATTTATGGAAGATCTGTTAAGGAGGAAAAGAAATGGCAATTTTCAAAGGAGCCGGTGTTGCGATCGTGACACCTATGACGGCTGACGGAGAAGTAAATTATGAAGTTTTAGGGGAAATGCTGGAGGCACAGATTGCAGGCGGTACCGATGCCATCATCATCTGCGGCACCACCGGCGAGTCCGCCACCCTCAGCGAAGAAGAGCATTCCGCAGTAATCCGCTATGCGATCAAGAAGGTCAACAAACGGATTCCGGTGATTGCAGGAACCGGTTCTAATTGTACCGCGACTGCCATCAAGCTTTCCAAAGAGGCAGAGAAAGACGGAGCAGACGGTCTCCTTCTGGTGACTCCGTACTACAACAAAGCGACACAGAAGGGCCTGATCGCTCACTATACTGCTATCGCAAAAGCAGTGAGCCTGCCTATCATTCTCTATAACGTACCCAGCCGTACGGGCTGCAATCTTCAGCCGGAGACCATTGCCGCACTGGTGAAAAATGTGAAGAACATCGTGGGTGTGAAAGAAGCCAGCGGAAATATTTCCCAGATTGCCAAAGTGAAACTGCTCTGCGGTGACGACATCGACCTCTATTCCGGAAACGACGACCAGGTAGTGCCCATCCTTTCTCTGGGTGGTATCGGCGTGATCTCCGTTCTCTCCAACGTAGCTCCGAAGGAGACCCACAACATGGTTATGGATTACCTGAACGGTGATGTGGATAAAGCAAGACAGATGCAGCTGAAAGCCATTCCTCTGATCGACGCTCTCTTCTCCGAGGTAAACCCGATCCCGGTGAAAAAAGCTCTGAATCTCATGGGCTGGGAGGCAGGTCCTCTTCGCGCTCCCTTAACGGAGATGGAAGCTTCTCATGCAGAAGTGCTGAAGAAAACCATGAAGGATTTCGGCATCAAAGTTGTTGACTAAGCTTACGGAGGAAGAAAAAATGGTCAGAATTATCATGCATGGCTGCAACGGCCATATGGGTCAGGTGATCACTGGCATTGTAAAGGAAGACAAAGATGCCGAGATCGTGGCAGGTATCGACCTGGTAGATAACCGCGATAACGGCTATCCCGTATTTAAAAGCCTGAAAGACTGCGATGTGGAGGCGGATGTGGTCATCGATTTCGCTTCTGCCAAGGCTGAGGACGCTCTCATCGACGCCTGCCTGGAGAAAAAGCTTCCGGTTGTTGTCTGCACCACCGGCCTTTCCGAGGAGCAGCTTGCCAAAATCCGCGAGGCTTCCAGGGAAGTAGCAGTTCTCAAATCCGCCAACATGTCCCTGGGGGTGAATACCCTCTTAAAGCTTCTGCAGGACGCAGCCAAAGTGCTGGCTCCGGCTGGTTTTGACATGGAGATCGTTGAGAAGCATCACAAACATAAACTGGACGCTCCGAGTGGAACCGCCATTGCCATGGCTGACAGCATCAACGAGGCTATGGGTAACGAGTACACCTATACATACGACCGCAGCGGCCGCCGTCAGGAGCGCGATCCGAAGGAGATCGGCATTTCTGCTGTCCGCGGCGGAAATATCGTGGGCGAGCATGAGGTGATTTTCGCAGGCCTTGACGAGGTCATCGAGTTCAAGCACACCGCTTACTCCAAGGCCGTATTTGCCAAAGGAGCCGTATCTGCGGCAAAATTCCTCAAAGGAAAAGGTCCGGGTTACTACGATATGAGCGATGTCATCGAGGCAAACGCATAAATAAAGACAGAAAAAACGCTGTACCGTCTGGTATGGCGTTTTTTTGAAGGAGTGAGACTCATATGGAAAAGGAAATGGAACTGAAATACCTGAAAAGCCTGGCGAAGCTCTATCCCAGCGTGGCGGTGGCTTCCACAGAGATCATCAATCTGCAGTCCGTGCTGAACCTGCCGAAAGGGACGGAACATTTCATGACGGATATCCATGGAGAGTACGAGCAGTTTTTCCATGTGCTGAAAAATGGTTCCGGTTCTGTGAAAAAGAAGATCAATGAAGAGTTTGGAAATACCTTAAGCAAGAAAGACAAGAGCGGCCTGGCGACGCTGATCTATTACCCGGAGCTCAAAGTCGATCTGGTGGAAAAGACCGAGGAGAATCTGGAGGACTGGTATAAGATCACACTCCACCGCCTGATCCAGATCTGCAAACGGGTGGCCAGCAAATACACCCGAGCCAAGGTACGGAAAATGCTGCCCCAGGATTTTGCCTATGTCATCGAGGAGCTCATCACAGAAAAGGAAGAGCTTCTCGACAAGGAAGCCTACTACAATGCGATTATCAGCACGATTATCCGGGTGGGCAGCGCCCGGGAATTTATCATCGCTTTAAGCAACCTGATCCAGCGTCTGGCCGTGGACCACATCCATATCGTGGGTGACATTTTTGACCGCGGACCGGGGCCGCATCTTATCATGGACAAGCTGATGAGCTACCAGTCTGTGGATATCCAGTGGGGAAATCATGACGTGGTGTGGATGGGAGCTGCCGCCGGTCATCTGGCCTGTATCGCCAACGTGATCCGGGTGGCCTGCCGCTATGGAAACCTCGATATGCTGGAGGACGGCTACGGCATCAACCTGATTCCGCTGGCCAATTTCGCCACCTCTGTCTACGGTGATGATCCCTGCGAATGTTTTAAGATCCACTATACGCCCAACGAGTACAACACCAACGACCTGGCCTGGGATCTGCGGATCCAGAAAGCCATCTCCGTCATTATGTTCAAACTGGAGGGTCAGATCATCCATAAAAACCCCGAGTTTGAGATGGAGGATGAGCTGTTTCTCGACAAGCTGGATCTTGAAAAAGGTACGGTGAAGATCCGCGGAAAAGACTATGCCCTTCTCGACAGCAGCTTCCCCACCGTGGACCCGAAGGACCCCTATGCCCTGACGCCCGAGGAGGCGGAGGTCATGGAGCGGCTTCAGTCCGCCTTCCTGAAATGCGAAAAACTCCAGCGCCATGTACGTTTTTTGTATACAAACGGCAGTCTGTACAAAGTATACAATGGAAATCTTCTCTATCACGGCTGTGTACCTCTGAATAATGACGGCACCTTCCGGAAGGTACGGATCTTCGGGAAGGAGTACAGCGGCAAGGCGCTCTATGATATTCTGGAGGTTTACGCCCGGAAGGGCTACTATTCCATGGATAAGGAAGAGCGCAAGAAGGGGCGGAATATCCTCTGGTATATCTGGAAAAACAAGAACTCACCGGTTTATGGAAAAGACCGGATGACCACCTTCGAGAGGTATTTCGTGGCGGCACCTGAGACCCATGTGGAGCAGAAAAATCCCTACTACGCCTATGTAAACGAGGAACGGGTCATCGACCGGATTCTGGCGGAGTTCGGCCTCGACCCGGAAAATTCCCACATCGTCAACGGCCATATGCCGGTCAAGGTAGCGAAGGGCGAGACTCCGATCAAGTGCAACGGCAAGCTCTTTATCATCGACGGCGGCTTTTCCAAGGCCTACCAGAAAGTGACGGGAATTGCGGGCTATACCCTTGTATACAATTCCTATGGCCTGCTTCTGGTGGCCCATGATCCCTTCGTTTCCGTGGAGGAGGCCGTGCGTACAGAATCCGATATCCATTCCCAGACCATGGTGGTGGAGCGGACCTTCAACCGGCTGACTGTGGCGGACACCGACGCGGGCAGGGAGATCCAGGAGCGGATTCACGATCTCGAGGAGCTTCTCCGGGCCTACCGTTCCGGTGAGGTGACGGAGAAAAATTAGGGCTGGGGGTCAGTCTGCCTTGATTCCATCAAAGATTCATGATACACTTTTCTTATCAACGGGAAAGCTCCATCAGAGGGCGCCTTTGCTCTTCTGCGGGGCTTTTTTCCGCAAAAAGGAGGATTGTAATGTCGGCCAGAAAACGTATCGAGTATGTGGATGTCGCTAAAGGAATCGCGATTCTCTGCGTGGTGGCAGGCCATACTTTTGCAGCTTATGACCCTGGAAGTCTTCAGAATAAATTTATCTATTCGTTTCATATGCCCCTCTTTTTTATCCTGTCCGGTTTTTTCTACAAACCGCAGGAGTTTAAAAAAGCTTTTTGGAAAAAGGTAAAAAGCCTTCTGGTCCCTTATTTTGTGATCAATGCGCTTCGTTGTCTGGTGGCCTTGTATCAGAGCGGCTTTGAAAACATGTTTACGGGGTATTTCTTTCCGGCTCTGTACGGAAACGGTTCCACGCCGAAAATCGCCCTCAGTCTTTTCGATGTGAAGATCGTGGGCATGACCTGGTTTCTCATGGCCCTGTTCATGTGCCAGGTGATGTATCTCAGTCTGGAAGAATTTTCAAAAAAATATGGCGCGCCCATGTGGATGCTGGTATTCATCACCGCCATTACAGGAATTGGATTCAACGATAAAGTCTGGCTGCCCTTTTCCATTCAGCCAGCTATGGGAGCCCTGATTTTTTATCATGCCGGAAGGCTTATGCGGGAGAAAAAGGTGCTGGAGGAGCCGGTGACGGCCATGCCTGTGGGAATTCTCGTCATGGGAGCCGTGATGTGGCTGGTGACGATTTTCTATGCGAATCTGGGGATGCATGCCAATTCCTACCACAGTCTGGTATCCTTCCTCGGAGCCATTGCCGCCACCTATTTTATTACTCAGTTTTCCAAATGGCTTTACCGGGTGCCCGCGTTGGGCGTTTTTCTGAACTGGTGCGGAAGAAATTCGATTTATATTTACTGCCTCCATGCGATTGACAGAACAATCATCGTTCCGATCAAACGTGTGGTTCTTATGGTTTTCCCACTGCCCTCCACCAAGGGAGCGCTGTTGTTTGTTGTGATCCGGCTGTGCTGTATCCTTCTCGGGGTTCTGCTTTTTGTTGTGGCAAAAACCATTGTGCAGGAGTTCATACGGGAACAGAAGAGAAAGAGGAAAAGAGAGCTGGAACTGCAGAAGCGCAGACAGCAGCTGATGATGAGACAGCGCCGGAGAGAAGAGATACGGCGCAGGGAAAGAAGATAACAGGAGGAAAAAGATGCTGAACATCAGAGAATATGTGAAGGTTCAGAGCCTTGAGGAGGCCTACGAACTGAATCAGAAGAGGACAAACAAGGTCATTGGCGGCATGCTCTGGATGAAGATGGGCAGCCGGAACATCCAGAAGGCCATCGATCTTTCGGGCCTTGGTCTTGATAAAATCGAGGAGACGGAGGAAGAGTTCCGGATCGGCTGCATGACTACCCTCCGGGACCTGGAGCTGCATCCGGGGCTGGAAGCTTACACCGGAGGCGCAATGAAGGAAAGCCTCCGCCATATCGTGGGCGTACAGTTCAGGAATCTGGCCACGGTGGGAGGAAGCATTTTCGGGCGCTTTGGGTTTTCAGATGTGCTGACTCTGTTTCTGGGGCTTGACACCGATGTGGAGCTTTATAAGGGCGGTATTGTTCCCCTTTCCGAGTTTGCCTGGAGCAAGCGGGACAACGATATTCTCGTGGGCCTCATTGTGAAAAAGAGACCGGTACAAATTGTTTATCAGTCCCTGCGCCTTTCCCGGACGGATTTCCCGGTGCTGGCGAGCGCCGTGGTCTGTCTTGACGGAAAATGGAGAGCTGTCATCGGGGCAAGACCTCAGCGGGCCCTGCTTATTGAGGACGAGGAGAACCTTCTCGGGGGCGGCCTTACCGAGGAAAACATTCGGAAATTTGCAGCCTATGTGAAGGAGAAAACGCCCACGGGCTCCAACATGCGGGCCGGAGCGGATTACCGGAGCCATTTGGTGGAAGTTCAGGTGCGGAGAGCACTGGAGAGAATGAGAGGTGAAGAGAATGCAGATTAACCTGAAATTAAACGGAAAAACGATTAAGGAAGAGATCGCAGATGACCTGCTTCTCATTGATTTTGTGCGGAAGCACGGCTGCTACAGCGTGAAGAGAGGCTGCGAGACGGCAAACTGCGGGCTCTGCACGGTATTTTTAAATGGCAAACCGGTGTTATCCTGCTCGGTGCTGACAGCCAGAGCCAACGGACAGGAAGTGACCACGCTGGAAGGTCTCCAGCCCGAGGCGGAAGAGATCGGTTCCTTCCTGGCCGGCCAGGGAGCGGAGCAGTGCGGTTTCTGCAATCCGGGCTTTATGATGAACGCCATCGCTCTTTTCCAGGAAAATCAGGACCCGACCGATGAGGAGATCCTCGAGTATCTGTCCGGAAACCTCTGCCGCTGTTCCGGTTACGAGGGCCAGCTCCGGGCGATGAAAAAATATCTCGCATGGAAAAAAGAAAAACAGGAGGTGGGCGCATGAAGGTAGTCAATCAGCCGGTAATGAAAAAGGACGCCATGTCCCTGGTGACAGGAAAACCGGTCTTCCTGGATGATGTGGTGCCTGACAATGCCCTTGTGGTAAAAGTAAAAAGAAGCCCCTATGCCCATGCCCTCATCGAGGAGATCAAGATCGACACGGCGCTGAAGGTGCCGGGCATCGAGGCCATTTATACCTATAAAGACGTGCCGAATATCCGCTTCACGATGGCGGGCCAGACTTATCCGGAGCCCAGCCCCTACGACCGCCTGATTCTGGATCAGAGAGTCCGTTTCGTTGGCGATGCGGTAGCCATTGTGGCCGGAGAAAATGAGAAAGCCGTGGAAAAGGCTCTGCGCCTTATCAAGGTCAAATATCAGGAGCTGGAGCCGGTGCTGGATTTCCACACGGCGAAGGACAATCCGATTCTGGTGCATCCGGAAGATAACTGGGAGTCCAAATGTCCGGTAGGTGCGGACAACAAGCGGAACCTCTGCGCCAGCGAGGTTTCCGGCCACGGGGATATCGAGGCGGTCTTAAAGGACTGCGATGTGGTGGTGGAGCATACCTACCATACGAAAGCGGACCAGCAGGCCATGATGGAGACCTTCCGGACCTATACGAGCATGGACACCTACGGAAGACTGAACGTCATCAGCTCCACGCAGATCGTCTTCCATGCCCGCCGCATCATCGCGACGGCTCTTGGAATTCCAAAATCCAAGGTGCGGGTGAGCAAGCCCAGAATCGGCGGCGGTTTTGGCGCGAAGCAGACCCTTGTGGCGGAGATTTATCCGGCTTTTGTCACCTGGACCACGGGAAAGCCGGCGAAGATGATTTACACCCGGGAAGAGTGTCAGATCGCTTCCACGCCCCGTCACGAGATGGAAGTTACGGTAAAAGTGGGAGCGAATAAGGACGGCCGGATCCGGGCCATCGATATGTATACGCTTTCCAATACGGGAGCCTTCGGTGAGCACGGACCGACGACGGTTGGCCTTTCCGGTCACAAGGCCATTTCCCTCTACGGACGGCTGGAGGCCCATCGTTTTTCCTATGATGTGGTTTACACGAACCATATGTCCGCGGGCGCTTACCGCGGATACGGAGCAACCCAGGGCATCTTTGCCGTGGAGTCTGCCGTGAATGAGCTGGCAGACCGGCTGGGAATGGATCCGGTGAAGCTTCGTGAGAGGAATATGGTCCGTCAGGGTGAGATCATGCCTTCCTATTATAATGAGCTCAATTCCAGCTGTGCCCTGGACCGCTGCATGGCCCGGGCCAAAGAGATGATGCACTGGGACGAGAAATTTCCGGCAAGAGATATGGGCAACGGAAAAATCCGAAGCGTCGGCGTGGCCATGGCCATGCAGGGTTCCGGTATCTCCGGCGTGGACGTGGGTTCCGCCTCGATTAAGCTCAACGACGAGGGCTTCTATGTGCTCCGGATCGGCGCTGCGGATATGGGAACGGGCTGTGACACGATTCTGGCCCAGATGGCAGCAGAGTGTCTGTCCTGCGGCGTGGAGGATGTGGATGTCTTCGGTGCAGATACAGACGCTTCTCCCTACGATTCCGGTTCCTACGCTTCCAGTACGACCTATGTCACCGGTATGGCGGTGGTGAAGGCCTGCGAGAAGCTGAAAAATAACATTATCGCCCGAGCGGCCGAGATGCTGAACTGTCCTGTGGAAAGCCTGGAATTTGACGGAAAGACCGTTTCCGGGGAAAAGGGCAGCGTGACTTTGGCGGATATCGCGACCAGTTCCATGTGTGGAAACAACATTCCCATGGAGGTTTCCGAGAGCAACAGCGCTCCCACCTCCCCGCCTCCTTTCATGGTCGGCATGGTGGAGATCGAGCTGGACAAGGAAACCGGAGCCATCGAGCTTCTGGACTATGTGGCCGTGGTGGACTGCGGAACGCCGGTAAACCCGAATCTTGCGAGAGTACAGACCGAGGGCGGCCTGGGCCAGGGCATCGGCATGACTCTCTACGAGGATATACAGTATAATTCCAAGGGAAAACTCTGGAACAATTCCTTTATGCAGTACAAAATCCCGAGCCGTCTGGATGTGGGCAGACTTCGCGTGGAGTTTGAGAGCAGTTACGAGGAAAGCGGTCCTTTCGGAGCGAAATCCATCGGCGAGATCGTCATCAATACGCCTTCCCCGGCCATCGCCCATGCGGTACACAACGCTTCCGACGTCTGGGTACGGGAACTTCCGATCACCCCGGAGAAGATCTGGAGTGGAATGCAGGAAAAAAATGAAGATTGACCTGATTTTAATGGCGGCTGGAAACAGCCGCCGTTTTGGAAGCAACAAGCTGTTGTATGAGTGGAGAGGGAAAAAACTGTACCGGTATATGTTCGATGCCCTGGTGGAAGCGGCGGAAGGGCTTCCGGAGGTTCGGGTCCGGGTGGTGACGCAGTATGAGGAGATCCTGAAAATGGTAGAAGAATTGGCGAAAAGGGAGGCGCCGGGTTTTCTGACCGGCGTTTACAGCCCGGAAAGCGTCAAAGGGCTTTCCTATACGATAAGGAAGGCACTGGACTTTGAGGCTGCCGATCCGCCGGAGGCTTTCGCTTTTTTTACAGCGGACACGCCGGAGTTTTCCTCTTCGGATATTCGGGAGTTTCTGGAGGCTTTCTTAGCTTCAGGCCGTCCGTTGGCCTGTGTCCGTTGCGGAGAAACTTACGGAAATCCTGCCGTTTTTTCCTGGAAATATGCACCGCTTTTTCAGGTCCTCACCGGGGACCAGGGTGGAAAGAAGGTGCTGAATCAGCTGCTTGACGACTGCTTTTTCTACGAGCTTCCGGAGGGCAGCCGGAGGGATATCGATACACCGGAGGATTTATAGTTCTTAATGAAGTAGAGTGGAGTTATGAAGAATCATACCTGGCTTGGCATCACGAATGAAACGCAGGAAAATGTGTACTTTCTGGATTATGAGCTCCGTCCGCTGGAGACAATGACGATTTCTATCTGGCCGGATACTTCCGGCTACAAGAGTCTTGGCGGCGTTTATATCAACCGGGAACCGGCCGAATACAGAGGTGGTAAGGAATGTACGACGTATTCCATGGGAAAGTTTCCTTCTGGCCGGCGATCCCAATGTATCTCCCTATGTAATCAATGACGAGGAGGTTTCCGAGGAAGATTTCAATTCCCGGAAGGAAAAATGGAATCAGATATCCAGTCATTTCGTGACGATAAGCTATGATCTCATGACGGATATCACGGATATGAACATCGAGATTCTGCTGAATGCGGACTATCAAACTTCCTGAAAAAGGAGTCGAAAAAAGACTTGAAACCTCTGGAAGATATGCATACAATAGAGTAAATGTGAAAAACAATTAGGAGGAAAATCGCTCATGAAGCTTTTGGAAGACAGAATCCGCCGGGACGGTGTGGTTAAGGAAGGAAATGTACTGAAAGTAGATCGTTTTTTGAATCATCAGATGGATATTGAACTGTTTCAGGAGATTGGAAAAGAGTTCAAACGCCGTTTCACAAATGAGAATGTAAACAAGATCCTCACGATCGAGGCTTCCGGAATCGGAATCGCCTGTATCGCGGCAGAATCTTTTCATGTGCCGGTAGTCTTCGCAAAGAAGACCCAGACAAAAAACATTGCCGGAGAGGTTTACACCACTCAGGTGGAGTCCTTTACCCATGGAAGAATCTATGACATCATCGTATCCAAAGAATTTTTAGGAAAAGGTGACCGGGTGCTTCTGATCGACGACTTCCTGGCCAATGGAAAAGCTCTGGAAGGCCTGGCACAGCTGGTACAGGATTCCGGCGCAGAGCTGGTGGGAGCCGGCGTTGTGATCGAGAAAGGTTTCCAGAGAGGCGGAGATGCCATCCGTGCAAAAGGCATCCATCTGGAGTCCCTGGCCATCGTAGAGTCCATGAATGACAAGACCGGAGAGATCGTATTCCGCGAGCAGTAAACGAGCAGAAGTGGGAGGTTTATCGTATGAATACAAAACAGGCAGTGCAGGAGGGCAGAACCGTCCTCGGCATCGAATTTGGTTCCACGAGAATCAAGGCAGTACTGGTAGATGAGAATGCCCATCCCATCGCCCAGGGCGGCTATGACTGGGAAAACCGCTATGTGGACAACATCTGGAGTTATACGCTGGAGGATATCTGGAAAGGCCTCCAGGGCTGTTATCAGGAAATGGCGGAGGATGTGAAAAAGACCTATGGCGTCACGCTGAAAAAAATCGGAGCCATCGGTTTCAGCGGCATGATGCACGGCTATATGCCTTTTGATAAGGAAGGAAAGCTTCTGGTTCCCTTCCGGACCTGGAGAAACAACATCACAGGACAGGCTTCTGACGTCCTTTCCGAGCTTTTCAACTTCCAGATTCCTCAGAGATGGAGCATCGCCCATCTTTACCAGGCGATCCTCAACGGAGAAGAGCATGTGAAGGATGTGGCCTTTTTCACGACTCTGGCGGGCTATATCCACTGGAAACTCACGGGAGAGAAGGTCATCGGTATCGGCGAGGCCTCCGGCATGTTCCCCATCGATGTGGAGAAAAAAGATTTTTATCCGAAAATGCTGGATCAGTTCGACGAGCTGGTAGCTCCGAAAGGCTATCCCTGGAAGATCCGCGAGATCCTTCCGAAAGTCCTGGTGGCTGGTGAAGCTGCTGGAATCCTGACGGAAGAGGGAGCGAAGCTTCTGGATGTCAGCGGTGAACTGGAAGCGGGCATTCCCTTATGTCCGCCGGAGGGAGACGCCGGAACCGGCATGGCAGCCACCAACAGTGTGCGTCAGCGTACGGGTAATGTTTCCGCCGGAACCTCTGTGTTTGCAATGCTGGTTCTGGAAAAAGAGCTCAGCACCCGTTATCCGGAGATCGATATGGTGACGACGCCGGCAGGCGATTCTGTCGCCATGGTTCATTCCAATAACTGCACCTCCGACCTCAATGCCTGGGTGGGCCTTTTTGATGAGTTCGCCTCCGCAATCGGGGCGAAGATCGACAAAAATCAGCTGTTTTCCACGCTCTACAATAAGGCTCTGGAAGGAGATAAGGACTGCGGTGGTCTTCTGGCCTACGGCTATCTTTCCGGTGAGCATATCACGCATTTTGAGGAAGGCCGTCCGCTCTTTGTCCGCACACCGGGGAGCCATTTCTCCCTGGCAAACTTTATGCGGGTGAATCTCTATACAGCTCTCGGCGCTTTAAAGACCGGACTGGATATCCTTTCCTCCAAAGAGGGTGTGGAAGTGGACAAGATTCTGGGCCACGGCGGTCTCTTCAAGACGCCGGGCGTGGGACAAAAGATCCTGGCAGCGGCCATGAACGCTCCGGTTTCCGTCATGGAGACGGCAGGCGAGGGCGGAGCCTGGGGAATCGCCCTTCTGGCTTCCTATATGCTGCAGAAGAAAGATGGCGAGAGCCTTGCGGATTATCTGGACAGCAGAGTATTTGCGGACAGCAAGGCCATCCGTGTGGAGCCGGATACGGAAGATGTGGCTGGTTTTGAGACCTTTATGAAACGGTATCAGGCAGGGCTTGCCATCGAGCGTGCGGCTGTGGAGAGCCTGGCAGATTAAGGAGAATGGATTATGCTGGAAGAACTGAAACAACAGGTGTATGAAGCAAATATGCTTCTGCCGAAACATAAACTGGTAACTTTTACCTGGGGAAATGTGAGCGGCATCGACCGGGAGAAAGGGCTTTTTGTCATCAAACCCAGCGGGGTGGATTATGACAAGTTGACGCCGGAAGATATGGTGGTTATGGATCTTGAGGGCAACCGCGTGGAGGGACATTATAATCCTTCTTCCGATACGGCTACTCATCTGGAGATTTATAAAGCCTTCCCGAAGATCGGCGGTATCGTACATACCCATTCTTCCTGGGCTACCTCCTGGGCCCAGGCCGGCCGGGGAATCCCCTGCTACGGCACGACTCAGGCGGATTATTTCTACGGTGAGATCCCCTGCGTGCGAAACCTGACCAAAGAGGAGATCGAGGAAGCCTATGAGAAAAATACGGGGCTTCTGATTGTGGATTATTTCAAAGACAAAGATTATATCGCCATGCCCGGCGTTCTCTGCAAGAACCACGGGCCCTTTACCTGGGGAAAAGATGCCTTTGAAGCCGTTCACAACGCTGTTGTTCTCGAAGAGGTGGCCAAGATGGCCAGCCGCTGTGAGCGGATCAATCCCGATGTGAAACCGGCTCCCCAGGAGCTGCAGGATAAGCATTATTACCGGAAACACGGGGCAAACGCCTACTACGGCCAGTAAGCCAATGGGGGCGGGAAAAATTGGTCTTTTCTCTGTCCCGGATGGCATCATATACAAGAAGAATCCCGGTCTTCGTGATGGATGGCAGGGATTTTTCTGTGTCGAGGAAAAGTTAAGCTAAAGTGCAAGTCACAAGTCCCTTTTTTTCGCCGAGAAATTCCAGCATGGAGAGAGCGGTCTCCTGAAGCTCTGGCGTGTCGGCCTGGTTCCAGACGGGAATCACCGGGGCGGGAAAGCGGCTCCGAAGAGGGACGAGGTAACCCAGATTTTGGAGGAGGGCCATATCCTGGGCAGTGATGGTCTGCCAGTCCTGTGGTGAAGAGAGAGGTTCCCAGAGTGTTGAAGGGATCTTCTGATGTCCGGTCGGAGGCTCGCAAGTTGACAGAGCGGAGAGCAGTGAGTAAGCTTTGGCGAGGGCTTCCACGGCAAGTTCCTTCCGGTGACAGAATTTCGCCGGATCTTTTCCTAGGGCGGAAAGGCCGGTGACGGCGAGGATGAGATCCGTGTCTTCCGGAACAACAGGTTCCGTCGCATTGGGATATTTTAAAGGAAGGCGTCTCGAACCGTCAGCCTCCACGAGCACCAGGTCTGCGAAAGCGCCCGCTTTTTCATAGGTTTCCCAGCCGGGGAAACCTATTTTTTTGATTTCTGAGGAGTCGACAGGTACGCCCGCGACTGCAAAGCCGTCTTTTTTTAATTTCTCAATCACATCCTCCGCCCTGCCGGTGAGTACGCCGTCCCTTTCCGGAAGCTGCATATGAGTCGTGGGCAGCAGCAGAACAGAAAGCCCCCGCTCCCGGGCTTCCCGGGCCAATGTATAGAGAAGAGTGGTCTTCCCGCCGGAGCCCACGGCCGCGATATGAAAAGGTTTTTTCAATACTTTTTCTCCAAGCCCCAAAGCCTCCCAGAGAGATTCACAGGGAGTTGGGGAGGCTGCTTTTCGGATATACATAAGTGATAGTCCTTTCTGTCAGTTACATATCTGTCTACATTACTTACCCTTATTTTACCGGATTCTCCATGTAACCACAATCTCTTTTCACGCATATTCCTTGACCCCGCAGCCTCCAGGGCTTACAATAGCGATATGCAAAGGAGGGGAGTTTATGCCTTTACCAAAAGAAGAACTTTATACCATAGGTGATATTTACAGCCTGCCGGAAGGAGAACGTGCAGAACTGATCGATGGGCAGATTTATGACATGGCCCCGCCAAGCCGGCATCATCAGGAGATCTCGATGGAATTATCGACGGCCATTCAGTCCTACATCCGCTCAAAAAAAGGAAACTGCAGAGTTTATGCCGCTCCTTTTGCCGTGCAGCTGGACGAGGACTCCCATACTTATGTGGAGCCTGATATTTCCGTGATCTGTGATCCGAACAAACTGGATGAGAGGGGCTGCAAGGGGGCTCCGGACTGGATCATCGAGATTGTTTCGCCTGCCAGCAGGAGAATGGACTATTACACCAAGCTTTTCAGGTACCGGACGGCCGGTGTGCGGGAATATTGGATTGTAGATCCGTCCAAAAATCAGATCATCGTCTACGATTTCGAGCACGGAGATATGGAACAGTTTACGTTTCAGGATTCCATCAAGGCCGGGATCTATGAAGACCTTTTTATCAGATTAGAGAATGTGGAGTAAAAATTTATGAACTACGAAAATCTGCTCCGGGAGATGCGGTCTCTGGCGGAGCATGTATCTTACCCGATCACGAACCTGGCCAATGCTTCGGCCCTTCTCTTTGAGGAGATGGACCGCTTAAACTGGGCGGGCTTTTATATCCGGCAGGGCGAGGAGCTTCTTCTGGGGCCGTTTCAGGGAAAAGTGGCCTGCACGAGGATTCCGCTGGGAAAAGGAGTCTGCGGGACCGCGGCGAAGAGCGGCCAGACCCAGCTTGTGAAGGATGTTCACGAGTTTCCGGGTCATATTGCCTGCGACAGTGCGTCCAATTCTGAGATTGTGGTGCCCCTCTGGAAAGACGGGAAAGTCTGGGGCGTTCTGGATATCGACAGTCCCGAGAAAGCCCGTTTTGATGAAAAAGATCAGGAAGGCCTGGAGGCCTTTGCCCGCCTGCTGGAAGAGCTCCTGTAAGAAAGCAGCCAGATTGACAGAATTAAATGTGTATGCTATTATAGGAATGATTCCTGATTTTGGCAACCAGTACAGAACATAAAAATGAAAAAACAGGCTATGCAAATTTATTTGCAATAGACTAAACGAGGACAATCCAATGGAAAATATCATTATCATAGGCGGCGGCCCAGCAGGTATTTCCGCGGCCCTTTATGCTGCCCGCTCCGGCAGAGACCCGCTGGTCATCGAGCACGGGGCCGGAGGCCTCAAGAAGGCCGAAAAAATTGAAAATTATTACGGAGGCGGAACCCTGTCGGGCCAGGAGCTCTACGATAGAGGCATTGATCAGGCCAAGACTCTTGGCATCCGTATCCTCACGGCCCAGGTCGTGGGCGTGGAAGGCTTCGATACCTTCACGGTTCACACCGACCAGGGCGATTTTGACGCAAAGGCAGTGATTTTGGCAACAGGCACCAGCCGGAAAGCTCCGGTGATTCCGGGCCTTAAGGAGCTGGAAGGCAGAGGCGTGAGCTACTGTGCAGTCTGCGATGCCTTTTTCTACCGGGGCAAAAAAGTGGCAGTCATCGGAAACGGCGATTTCGCTCTGAAAGAAGCGGAGGAGATTGGAAACGTGGCCTCCGAAGTGACGATCCTCACGAACGGCCTTCCCGGAGCCTTCTCCAGGAAGCCGGAATATCCGGTCCGCACAGAGAAAATCCAAAACTTAAAAGGCACGGACTTTCTGGAGGGTGTGGAGCTTGCCGACGGAACCGGGCTTGAAGTTTCCGGCGTTTTTGTAGCCATAGGAACGGCAGGAAGTACGGAGATTGCCCGGCGTATGGGAGCAGAGCTCACAGAAAAAGGCAACATCCGGGTGGATGAAGAAATGCGTACCACGATTCCGGGCCTCTACGCTGCAGGAGACTGCACCGGCGGCCTTCTCCAGGTAGCGAAAGCCGTCTACGAGGGAGCTGTGGCAGGTATGGACGCTTCCAGATACACCCGCCCCGAGAAAGCACCGGAGCTTGCAGCCGCAGAAGCAACTGGAAAAAGGCAGGAATAGCGGGCGTTTTCACGGCCAGGATTTACCGGCCGCCGGAATAAAAAACACAGAACAAGAAAAAATAAGCACAAAACATAAATAAGGAGAACATACTATGGAAATCACATTAAACAGCAGTAATTTCAATGAAACCATCAAAAGCGAGGAGAAAATCCTCGTAGACTTCTGGGCAACCTGGTGCGGTCCCTGCATGCGTCAGGCTCCGATCTTGGAGGAGCTGGCCGGAGAGGGCTATCACATCGGCAAAGTGGACGTTGACCAGGCACCGGATCTCGCTGGAACCTACCGCGTTATGAGCATCCCGACCCTGATCCTCTTCAAAAACGGCGAAGAGGTGAAGCGTTTCATCGGCCTGCAGACCAAAGATACCTTAAAAGCGCTTCTGGACGCAGAATAAGAGGCACAAAGCGATGCAGAACAGAGCCAAAGATCTCTGCCCTGTGGCGAAAAAATGCGGAGGCTGCCAGTATCAGGGCGTGCCCTACGAGAAACAGCTGCAGGAAAAAGAGAAGACGGTAAAAAAACTTTTTAAGGGGATCTGCCCCGTCCATTCCATCAAAGGAATGAAGGAGCCCTATCACTATCGGAACAAAGTCCATGCAGTTTTTGACCGGGACAGAAGGGGAAATATCATCTCCGGCGTTTACGAGATGGGCAGTCACCGGGTCGTTCCTGTGGAAACCTGCAGGATCGAGGATCAGAAGGCGGACGAAATCATCGGAACGATCCGGGGCATGCTGAAATCCTTCAAGATCCGCACCTACGATGAGGACACGGGATACGGCCTGCTCCGCCATGTTCTGGTAAAACGGGGCTTTGCTACCGGGCAGATCATGGTGGTTCTGGTGACGGCCTCTCCGGTTTTTCCCTCCAAAAATAATTTCGTGAAAGCTCTCCGGCAGAAACATCCGGAGATTACCACGATTGTCCAGAACATCAACGGCAGAGGAACCAGCGCCGTTCTTGGCAAACAGGAGCAGGTGCTCTATGGAAAAGGCTACATTGAGGACAGCCTTATGGGCCTGAAATTCCGGATTTCTGCCCGTTCCTTCTACCAGATCAATCCGGTTCAGACCGAGGTGCTCTACGGAAAAGCCCTGGAGCTTGCGGGCCTGAAAGGAAAAGAGACCGTCATCGACGCCTACTGCGGCATCGGCACCATCGGTCTTCTGGCGGCGAAAAAGGCCGGAAACGTCATCGGCGTGGAGCTGAATCCCGACGCTGTGCGGGACGCCATCGGAAACGCCAAGGGAAACAAGATCACGAATGCCCGCTTTTTCTCAGGGGATGCCGGCGAGTTCATGATTGATATGGCAGACCAGGAGGAGAAAGCCGACGTGGTCTTCATGGACCCACCCCGAAGCGGAAGCACGGAAGCCTTCCTCGACGCGGTGGCGCGCCTGGCTCCGAAAACCGTAGTCTACATTTCATGTGGTCCCGAGACCCAGGCCAGAGATGTGAAATATCTCCTGAAAAAAGGCTATCGCGCAGAAGGCGCCTGGCCGGTGGATATGTTCCCCATGACCGACGAGATCGAGAACATCTGCCTTCTGAAGAAAATTTAAATGGTAAATACGAAAGAACAGTTCAAAAACAGCAGGACTGTTCTTTTTTTGTGCATACAAATAAGAAATTTTAAATTTTATAGTCAGAAGAAATTGACAGATGTTTTCAGGTAAGGGTATACTAGTATAGTGTTTTCGAAATAACCAGACCATTGACTTGTCTGCAAATCCGATTGCACAGTTGAATCTGCATCCTGCGTGAATGGTCCAGTTATTTTCGAAACGTTATACTAGGCTAAACTATTCATTTATGTGGAGAAAAATAGATATGAAGACGATAATAAAGTATGAGCTGGTTATCAATGAGGCTCTCAGATCGGCGCTTAATTATGATACACCGGATGAGCAGATCAATGAATTTATCCGCTTTTTCGGGAAGCATATCGGTTCTGACAGAATCTACATTTTTGAAGATCGTGAGGAAAGACATTGCACAGATAATACCTATGAATGGTGTGCGGAAGGAATTGTCCCTGAAATCGATGCCTTGCAGAACATTGATATGGATGTAATCAACTGGTGGTATGAAGCATTTTCTGAAGGACAGAGTGTGATCATCAATGATATAGAAGATATCAGAGAAGAGCATGATATATCCTATCATATCTTAAAAAAGCAGAATGTGAAAAATGTGGTAGTCTGCCCTTTATACTATAAAGATGAGATAAGAGGATTTTTTGGCGTGGATAATCCTCCCAAGAGTGATTACAGAGGGCTGACGACCTTTCTGGATATGATTGGAACGCTGCTGATTTCGTTTTTGAAATTGCGTAATTCGTTTATAAAGTCGAATAACTTGACAAAACTCAGCACTTACTCATCGCTTTCAAAAATCTATGAATCCATGCATTATATCAATGTGCAGACACATAAATTCAATATTGTAAAGACAACAGCCCAATTTACAGAGTATTTTGGAAAAGACATTGCAAAAACTGGGGAATATGAGGTCAGCGATGATTTTTGCGGATATATCAATCGCATTGCGGAGAAAATGTGCCCGGAATCACAAATGGAAGGAATCCTGGAATTTATAGATATCGGTACGATCGAAGAACGGCTTCGTGGGAAAAACAGTATCGCCCACGAGTTTATTGAACAGAAAATAGGTTGGTGCCGCAGCAGATTCCTTCCGGTAGACTATGATGAAAATGGCAGACTTTTGCATGTGCTTTTTTGTATCGAGTGTATTGAGGAAGAGAAAAAACGTGAGAACAAGCTGCTTTATCTGGCAGAGACGGATCTTATGACAGGCTTATGTAACCGTGGAAGCGGAGAAAAAAAGATCACTGCTTTTTTAAAGGAAAGAACAGCCGGTCTGCTCTGCCTGCTTGACTGTGACAAATTCAAATCGATCAATGACACATATGGTCACTCGGTAGGTGACAAGGTTATCATAGCCATTGCAGAGAAGTTACAGAAATCATGCCGTGACAAGGATGTGATTTTTCGGCTCGGCGGTGATGAGTTCGCCATGTTTATGACGGGAATGGTGGAACAAAAGGCAGCAGAGCGGTTTTTTGAGCGGCTTTTTCAGAACATCAGGCAGATTGATCTTGCAGAAATGCAGGGAAAAAAGATAGAAATGAGCCTGGGTGCATGTTTCTATGACGGAGATGAGAACGTTTCTTTTGATGAGCTCTACCGGAATGCAGATAGCGCCATGTATCAGAGCAAAAAGAAGCAGGGATATAGTTACACTATTTATGATGGACAATAAATTCTCACTGCTATACTATTAAAAATAATAGCGACTCAGAAATTTGCTAATATCTTCCAAACCGGAAGTTGATTTGTTAACATGGATACACCAAATAACTTATTCAGGAGGTATATTCAATGTTAAACGAATCAGTTGTCAAATTATTAAAAAGTGGTATGTGGGATCTTGCAACCTGTGCAGATGGAGAGCCAAATGTAGTGCCGGTTGCGTTCAAAGATGTTACCGAGGATGGAAAGCTTGTTGTGGGAGATGTTTCATGGAGCAGCAAATGCAAAGGGAGCGCTGATCATTACTCCGTCCAAAGTAATTGTTACCACACCTGGCGCGGAGAATAAGAAAGAGATTTGCTAATAAATTTCATAGTAACTTCAAAAATAATTGCCTTCAAGCTATAATGAAACAAAATAATAGTTTGAAGGTGATTTTTTATGGCGAGATATAAGAAAAAATCAGATGATGACAGAAAAAGGAAAATCCGTTGTGCCTATTTTGCAGAATATCTGCCAATGGTCAGGCATTTTCAAGGTATGTATTGACCGCATTTTAATTTTTTGGCTTTACAGTCATAAATTTTCGGTGTGTTCATTGACTGCATTTTGGATTTTTTTGATTTGCAGTCAATTTGGCCTGCTTTGAATTGTTGCTCTCTTTTTATAAAAAACAACAGTACCAAATTTTGCCGAAATTTGATATACTGTAGGGTGAAATGAAAAGTTTGGAGTAAAAACAAAAGAGTGAAACGATCATGAAATTTTATCATACGTCAGATATCCATCTGGGGGCAGTGCCAGACGGCTGCTTTCCCTGGAGTAAGGCCAGAGGAGAGGAGATTTACGACAGCTTTGTGCGGCTGGTGGATCAGGCCAACCTGGAAAAAATCGATCTTCTGCTGATCTCCGGGGATCTTTTTCACCGGCAGCCCCTCACAAGAGAGCTTCAGGTAGTGGGAGAGCTTCTGGGTTCCCTGAGAAAAACTCAGGTGGTCTTCATCGCCGGAAACCGCGATTATCTCCGGGAGGACAGCAGCTACCGGACCTTCCGTTTTCCGGAAAATGTGCATTTCCTCGATGGGATTCAGAATAAGAAGATTGTTTTTCCAGAGCTTCAGACCGTGGTTTACGGCCTGAGCTATACCAGAAAACAGCAGCAGGAGCCGCTCTATGAGAGCTTCCGCCCCGAGGAAGAGGGGATTTTTTCGATTTTTCTGGTCCATGCCGGGGAGGAGGGGCATATGAAGCTTCACCCGGAAAAGTTGGCAGCTTCCGGTTTTTCCTATATCGCCCTGGGCGGCAGCCACGAGTATCATTCCTGGCTGGAGAACCGGCTGGTCTGCGCCGGAGCCCTGGAGCCGATCAGAAAAAAAGATCTGGGCGAGCACGGCTTTGTGGAAGGGGAGTGGAAGGAAGGCTTCCTCACCACCCGCTTTATGCCCTTCGCCCTCCGCAGTTACCGGAAAGTCGTCCTTCAGTCAAAGAATGATACCACGGAGGAGAACCTTTGGGAGGAACTGAAGGCGGCTATCCAGAGAGAGGGAAGCCGGGACATCTACCGCCTGGAGATTCAGGGCGTGCGGAAGCCGGGCCGGGACTTCGATCCGGAGCATTTTCTGAATCTGGGAAATGTGGTTGAGGTTCGGGATTTTTCCGAGCCGGAATTTAACCTCAAGGAGCTGAAAAAACAGCACGGAAAAGATATGATCGGCCGCTACATCGACTACTTTGAACGGCAGGATACAAAAGATGAGATCTCCAGAAAAGCGTTGTACTGCGGGCTTCTGGCCCTTCTGGAGGCGGAGAGTTAAGGATGAAAATCTTAGAAGCGGAATTAAAAAATTTCGGAAATTTTGTGGATGAAAAGCTGAGCTTTCATGACGGCATCAATGTGGTCTGGGCGAAGAACGGCGCCGGAAAATCCACGATACATGAATTTATCCTGGCCATGTTCTATGGCCTGAAGGGCGAGGAGTGCATCCGCTGGCAGTCCTGGAACGGAAATGGCTGTCTCAGCGGAAATCTGCGCTTTGAGAGCGGCGGAAAAACTTATCTTCTGGAGAGGGATTTCCTGGACGGCAAGAATAAAGGCCATCTTCATTGCGAGACGGATGATCAGGAGCTTTCCGTGGAGGAGGATCTTCCGGAGCTTCTTGGAAACATGAGCGAAAATGCCTGGAAAAATACGCTCTATGTGACGCAGCGCGGGCCTAACATCGGCAAGAAACTGGCCTCGGAGCTCAAAAACTATCTCGGAAATCTTTCCGGAAAAGGCCATATTGACGTGAGCCATGCCCAGGAAAAGCTGGAAAAGCAGCAGGACGAGCTTGAGTGGGAGAAAAAACAGGCCCAGGCCGATCTCATCAGCCGGCAGCAGGAGATCCGTATGAAGATGGACTACATTGAGCAGGATATCGAGCGGCTGAAAAAAGAGCAGGAGGACTCCCTCGAAAGTCTTCGTCTTTTAAAGGAGGCGAAGGCCAGGGAAGATCAGGAATTTGCCAGAAAGCAGGAAAAAGAGCGGGAGGACCGCAAACAGGTCCGGAACGTGGTCGGCCTTTTCATCATGCTGGGAGCCGTCCTTTTCGCCGTGGCCGGGATCTATGTGCCTCCGATCTGGGCGAAAGTCCTTCTCTTTGTGGGGGCCGTCCTTCTTGGCGTAACCGACTATTTTTACCAGCGGAGCAGAAGCCGGATGCTGGAAGCGGAGGCCGAGCTTTTCAAAGCCCGGGAATCCTTAAAAAAAGCAGCCTGGAAAAAGAAGGTGGACGAGCAGGAACGCCTGCGCTGGCAGCTTGAAAAGGTGAAAGACTCTCTGAGAGAAAAACAGCTGGATTACGAGAATTTAAGGGAATCCGTGGCGGAGCTTCGGAGTACGGACAGCCGCCTGGATTCGATTGACGAGGAGCTCAAGGCCGTGAGCCAGGCTCTTCTGGCCATTGGGGAGATCACCCGGGAGATCTACGATGAGTCGGCCTTAAAGCTCAATGCTTTTGCCTCCGGCATCATGGATGAGATTGTGGGAAAAGATTTCGGCGAGCTCTATCTCGATCAGGATATGGAGATCTGTGTCCGCACCGGCGAGCAGACGCTCCGACTTTCCGACGAGAGCTACGGGACTCTCTCTCAGGTCTATTTCGCGGCCCGGATGGCCATCGGAAAGACGCTAAGCGACCGGGAATCTATGCCAATTGTTCTGGACGATACCTTTTCCATGTACGATCCGGAACGGCTTCTGGCGGTCTTCCGGTGGCTTAAGAAGAGCGGCAGCCAGGTGATTCTTTTCACCAGCCGCCTTTTGGAAGCGGAAACCGCTGAAAAGGTGGAAAAAGAATAAAAAAGCGGGAAGAAATCTCAAAGCAGAAGATTTCTTCCCGTTTTTCATTACTGATTGTTGTGCTCTTTTAAGAACTTGTTGATCCGGTTCAGTGGGCTTAAGAGGCTGCTGATGGAGGTATCATGGTTCAGAGTATCGATGATGTAAGCGATGTATTTGCTCATATCACAGTTTACATAATACGGTTTCTGAAGAAGCTCCGGTGTCTGGTATACAAGGTTGGTGGTCAGGAGGTAGTCGAAGAGACCTTCCTCATAAGCCTTGTCGAACTTGTCCATACCGTCGGTGAAAAGACCAAAAGTAGCACAGATGAAGATGCGGCCGGCTTTTCTCTTTTTCAGCTCGGTGGCAACCTCGATCATGCTGTCTCCAGAGGAGATCATATCGTCGATGATGACCATATCCTTGCCCTCTACGTCAGCACCCAGGAACTCATGAGCAACGATGGGGTTCTTGCCGTTTACGATGCGGGCGTAATCGCGGCGTTTGTAGAACATACCCATATCCACGCTGAGTACGTTGGACATGTAGATGGCACGGCCCATGCCGCCCTCATCCGGGCTGATGATCATCATGGTGTCTTTGTTAATGTGAAGATCCGGAACAGCCTTGAAAAGACCCTTGATGAACTGGTAAACAGGCTGTACGGTCTCAAAGCCTTTTAAAGGAATCGCATTCTGGACACGGGGATCGTGAGCGTCGAAAGTGATGATGTTGTCAACACCCATATCCACAAGCTCCTGCAGGGCCAGGGCACAGTCGAGAGATTCACGGCCGGTACGCTTGTGCTGGCGGCTCTCATACAGGAAAGGCATAATAACAGTGATTCTCTTTGCTTTTCCACCTACGGCAGCAATAATACGTTTCAGGTCCTGGAAATGGTCATCCGGGGACATGTGGTTGGTATAACCGTACAGGGAATAGGTCATGTTGTAGTTGCACACGTCAACCATAATGTAGAGATCGTCTCCGCGGACCGATTCCTTGATGACACCTTTGGCTTCACCGGAACCGAAACGGGGGGTTGCTGTGCCGATGATATAGCTGTCTCTCTGATAGCCCTTGAAAGCAATGTTGCTCTTGTGCTCATGCTCCCGCTCATTGCGCCAGGCAACCAGATAGCTGTTGACCTTATCACCCAGCTCTTTGCAGCTTTCCAGGGGAATGATCCCTAAGGGGCCTACAGGAATGGTTTCCAGGTTACGTTCATCTGTTACTTGCATGTTTTTTTATCCTCCATCTAAAAAAGATATGACGTATATTCATACTTATCATATAGGAAGTTTTCGGGAAGGTCAAGGGCAATACCGGTGTTTTCAGCTTAAACTTCCGGGATTTTTCAGCTTTTTCAGGATCCGGATGTCGTCTCCGAAAAACTTTCTCATTTTGTAGCTGCTGGTGATCCGGGAAAAGACTCGCTCGGAGTAGGTGTCACGGAAAACGTTGAGCCCGAGGTTCGTGGAAATGATCGTGGATTTCCGTCTCGCCAGCCGCTCATTGATGCAGAGGAAAAGCTGGGTTGAGATAAAGGAGTTGGTAAGCTCCGTGCCGAGATCGTCGATGATGAGAAGGTCGCAGTCAAAAATGTAGGCGTGCATGTTCTTCATCTCCTCCTCGGTTTCTCCGCGCTGGAAGGTGGTCCGGCCCAGAAGGTCGAAGAGCTCAAAGGCAGAAAAATAGATCACCGAATGGGCCGTTTTTAGAAGCTCCCGGGCAATGCAGTGGGAGAGAAAGGTCTTGCCCACGCCCGTATCACCGTAGAAAAAGAAATTCTGGAAATCCGTGTCGAAATTCCGGATGAAATCCATGGATTCCGCTACAAGTTTTTTCATTGTGACAAGGGAAGAAAGGCCGGTGGTGGGGCTCACCGCCGTATCGGAATAGTAACGGAAGGAAAAATGATCGAAATTTTCCTCTTCCAGAATGTCCCGGATGTTGGACTGGGTGTAGAGAAGATCGATGACGGCCTGGCGGAAACAGTGGCATTTCTCCTGACCGATATAGCCAGTGTCCTGGCAGTCCGGGCAGTGGTAATGCATTTCAAGATAATCCGCCGGATAACCGTGGGAGGTAAGAAGCTCTGTTTTTTTCTCACTGAGAGCCTTGATATCCTCCCGGAGGTGGGAGAGGGCTGTCTCATCGCCTTCGAGGGCTTTTCTCGCGGAAGAGACGCTAAGAGAAGCGATCTCATGATCGATGGCGGCAAGCTCCGGGAGAGCCTCTGTGGCTCGGAGGATGCGTTCCTCCTGCTCATGGCGGTCTTCTGTCTGTTTGCGGTAATATTCCCGCATAATCTCATCGTACTGGGTATTTTTCAGCGCCATGGCTGCCTCCTTTTTCTATCAGTGGTTTAAAAGTTCTTTTTCGAGGCGGTCAAAATCGTAATCCCGCTGGTCGAAATTGTTGAAACGGTTGGAAGCGATCGTCTTGGGCTGTTTTTTCACCTTGGTTTTCGCGTGCTCCGTATCGAGGGGCTTGATGTCGTTTAAGTGGCGGACCTTCTTTTTCGACCAGTCTTCGAGGATCTTGTCCGCGTAGGCGAAGCTCGGGGAATGGGTCTTGGCGATGGTCCGGTTGCAGGCCTCCTCAATGATATCCAGCGTAAAATGGAAGGTGTCCGTCCAGCGGTCGATGTATTCCTTCTCCGTACGCGCCGGTCCGCGGCCCTTGATGCCGAAGGCGTTCAGTACGGAATAATATTTTTTATGGTAGAGATTGGTGCTGTTTTTCGCTTCCTGTACGGAGGTGATGCCTTCCTCGGCCCAGCCTAAAGCCACCTTTTCCATGTAGTGGCAACTTTTGTTTCCCTTGGAGACACAGTATTCCACGAGATATTCGATGAGATCCGTGGAAAAATGAAGGGAATCATAGTAGTACAGGATGTTTCCAATCTCCGTGGAAGTCAGGGGCCGGCCGATGTAGCGGGCGGCGATGAAGAGAAGCTGCTCCATATCGTCGTGGGATTTGAGTTCCGCGATCCGATCCGGACTTAAGGGAACCTTGGGCGGGGCCACGAAAGCGGGCTTCTCCGGCAGAACGGCGGCCTTCGGGGAGGGTTCCAGGAAATCGATGCCCGTCAGATTTCCTTCATTATCATAGGAGAGGGAGAGAAGCTGCATTTTCTCCCAGTATTTCAGGGCCCGGGTCACGTCCTTCTCCGTGTGTTCAAAAATATCTGCAATGCGGCCCATGGAGATCTCTTTTTCACCGGAAGCGCAGCGGAGAAGATAGAGGTAAATCTTTACAAATTCTCCGCTGGCTTCCGGCATATACTCATCCAGAAAGACGTTCCGTACCAGCGTCACATCCATATCGGGCTTTTTCTGTAGCTGAATGTTGTTCATATCCTCACCTTTTAAAAAACTGTTTCCTTTCCGTTGATATCCATGAGTCATTTAAAGCCGCAGGGCTCGTACGCGCTGCGGCTGAATACTTTTGCTCAGTCTGACATACAGTATAACATAGAAAGAGGTCCGGAAGCAAGTACCGGAGAGGGTTTCTCCATGGAAAATTTCTCCGTTTCCGTCGTGATCCGGCGGTGTGTATAACCCTGCTTTTTTGTACGCCGTACGGAGAAATATGCGGGGATTTTTCTCAGTGACAGGCCTGTGGAAAATGTGGAAAATGTGGATAAATCGGTGGATAAAAAAGAAGCGCAACCGGAGAAAATGAGATAGAATCAACGATTCTACAGAATTCGACATATTACGGGAAAATAGTTATGTAAATCACTTTTTCCACAGCGCCATCCACAGAATCTGAAAAATGGAATGTGAATAAAACTGTGGATAAGGTGGATAACTTTTTCACACAGAGCGAGATAAATTTCGCTCTGATTAGCGGTCGTCAAATGCACTTGCACAAGTGCGTGCATTTTCCTTGTCGCCATAACAAAAAAGAGACGTAAGCCTGAGCCGTACGTCTCTTTTTATCGTGAAATTTATTTTCCTAAGATATGTTCCCCAATCTGGTAAACATCTCCTGCACCCATGGTCAGAAGCAAGTCCCCGCTCTCTGCATTTTCGAGAAGGTAATTCTCGATCGCATCGAAGGAACGGAAGTAGTGGGCGGGGGTTCCGAGGGCCTCAATCTTTTCCCGAAGGGTATCGGAAGTGATGCCCAAATTGTCGGTCTCGCGGGCAGCATAGATATCAGCCAGCACGACCTCGTCAGCCATGGAGAGAGCTTTGGCGAAATCATTCATTAGGGCCTTGGTACGGGTGTATGTATGGGGCTGGAAGACACACCAGAGCTTTTTGTGCGGACAGTTTTTGGCGGCCTTCAGCGTAGCCATGATCTCTGTGGGATGATGCGCGTAATCGTCGATGATGGTCACGCCGCCAATCTCGCCTTTTTTCTCAAAACGGCGGTCAGCGCCGGAGAACTCGGAGAGACCCTTTTTCATGGTTTCGATGTCAATGCCCAGAAGGTCGCCGAGGGCCAGGGCAGCGGTGGCGTTCCATACGTTGTGGATGCCAGGAACCTTGAGGGAAACTTGAGCCACAGGCTGGCCTTTTTTCACAAAGGTGAAGGTGGGGTGCGCGTGGTCGTCGAAGGTGATATCGGAAGCGCTGTATTCGCTGTCGGCGCTGCTTCCGTAGGTGATGATCCGGCAGGGCAGGCCCTTGGTGATTTCCTCGTAGTTCGGAATATCGCTGTTGATGATGAGGATGCCGTTCTCGGGAAGCTTCTCGGCGAAGAGACGGAAGGAGTGACGGATGTCATCGATATCCTTGAAGAAGTCCAGATGATCCGCGTCGATGTTCAGGATGATGCTGATTGTCGGGAAAAAGCTTAAGAAGCTGTTCGTGTACTCGCAGGCTTCGGTGATGAAGGTATCGTGGCCGCCCACACGGATGTTTCCGTGGATGGCTTTCAAGATACCGCCGACGGAGATCGTGGGATCTTTCTCAGCCGCCAGCAGGATATGGGAAGCCATGGAGGTTGTGGAAGTCTTTCCGTGGGTTCCGGATACGGCGATGGAGGTCTTGTAGTTGGTCATGAGCTGGCCCAGGAGATCGGCTCTGGTCATCATGGGGATGCCCTTTTCCACAGCGGCTTTATATTCGGGATTGTCCGGATGGATGGCTGCGGTGTAGACCACGAGATCCGTACCGTCCTTAATGTTGTCTGCGCGCTGACCGTAATAAATCGTGGCGCCGCGGCTGGTCAGAAGGTCGGTCAGGGGGGACTCTTTGGAATCAGAACCGGATACGGTGAAATGGGCTGCCAGCAGGATCTCTGCCAGGCCGCTCATGCTGATTCCGCCGATGCCGATGAAATGGACATGAATGGGCTTCTTGAAATCTATCTGATACATAGTGAAAATCTCCTTTTATACTTTGTGGCGGAGAAAAATCCGCATACTCTTTCTTATTATATCCTCTTTTACGGAAAATGGGAAGTATTTCTTCGGCGCCTGCTGTAAGGTCTGCGGAAAAAAGCCCTGTCGTTTTTATGCAGATTGCCGTGAAAAATGGAAAAAGTTGTGAGTAATAGTGCAAAACAGACAAAAACAAATCGCAAAATCCTTGTAAAAAGGTGGGATTTAGACAAATTCTATGAATAAATTGTAAAAATGAGGGTTTTTATGATTGTAAAAAGCGATAATTTTGGAAAAAAATACATCAAATTTTTGTAAAAAGTGTTCACATATGAGCGGAAGTGTGCTATAATCGTTAATACAATAAATTTACAACAAGAGGTGATAGCGTGATTAAGAAAGAAATGATTGCAATGCTGCTTGCAGGAGGCCAGGGAAGCCGTCTGGGTGTACTGACAGCGAAGGTGGCGAAACCGGCGGTTGCTTTTGGCGGAAAATATCGCATCATCGATTTTCCTCTCAGCAACTGTATTAATTCTGGTGTAGATACAGTAGGCGTTCTGACACAATATCAGCCCTTACGGCTGAATACACATATCGGGATTGGTATCCCGTGGGATCTTGACCGCAATATCGGTGGTGTGACTGTCCTTCCTCCCTATGAGAAGAGCGAGAACAGCGAGTGGTATACAGGTACCGCCAATGCGATCTATCAGAACCTGAATTACATGGAAAGCTTCAATCCGGAATACGTTTTAATCCTTTCCGGAGACCATATCTATAAAATGGATTACGAAGTGATGCTCGACTTCCACAAGGCAAACAATGCCGATGTGACCATCGCCGTTATGCCGGTTCCGATGGAGGAGGCCAGCCGCTTCGGTATCGTTGTGACTGACGATAATGCACAGATCACGGAGTTCCAGGAGAAACCGGAGCATCCGAGCAGTAATCTGGCATCAATGGGTATCTACATATTCTCATGGAAGGTTCTGAAAGAAGCCCTGGTGACTCTGAAGGATCAGAGCAACTGCGACTTTGGTAAACATGTCATTCCCTACTGCTTCGAGCAGGGCAAGAAGCTGGTAGCCTACGAGTACAACGGTTACTGGAAGGATGTAGGAACCCTCGGTTCTTACTGGGAAGCAAATATGGAGCTCATCGATATCATTCCTGAGTTCAATCTTTACGAGGAGTTCTGGAAAATTTATACCAGCAGCGAGATCATCCCGCCGCAGTATATTTCTTCTGAGGCAAAGATCGGAAAGAGCATCATCGGAGACGGCGCGGAGATCTACGGTGAAGTGGAAAATTCCGTTATCGGGCCAGGTGTTTTCATCGGCAAGGGAGCTGTGGTGCGTGATTCCATCATCATGAAGGAAGCAAGCATCGGAGCAGGCTGCGTCATCGACCGCAGCATCATTGCAGAGAATGTAAAGGTCGGCGAAAATGTTGTGACCAACGTGGGCGAAGATGTACCGAATAAATTAAAGCCAAAGGTATACTCCTTCGGTCTTACCACCATCGGCGAGGACAGTGTGATTCCCGCCAACGTGAAGATCGGCAAGAATACCGCCATTTCCGGCGAGACCACACCGGAGGATTATCCGGACGGAGTACTGGAAAGCGGTGAGACTTTGATTAAGGAAGGTGATTTAGCATGAGAGCAGTAGGAATTATTTTGGCAGGTGGCAATAATCACCGGATGAAAGAACTTTCAAATAAACGTGCGATCGCAGCTATGCCCATCGCAGGCAGCTACCGCAGCATCGACTTCGCACTCAGCAATATGACGAACAGCGGCGTTCAGAAGGTTGCTGTTCTGACCCAGTACAATGCCCGTTCCTTAAACGAGCACTTGAGCTCCTCCAAATGGTGGAACTTTGGCCGTAAACAGGGCGGTATGTTCGTATTCACACCGACCATCACCAAGGAGAACAGCTTCTGGTATCAGGGTACCGCAGATGCCATCTATCAGAACCTGGATTTCCTGAAAAGATGCCATGAGCCCTATGTGATCATCGCTTCCGGTGACGGTGTGTACAAGCTGGATTACAACAAAGTCTTGGAATACCATATCCAGAAAAAAGCCGATATCACCGTTGTGTGCAAAGAGCTTCCGTCCACCGAGGATGTGACCCGCTTCGGTGTGCTGAAGATGAACGAGGACTGCCGGATTGAGGAGTTCGAGGAGAAACCCATGGTGAGCAACTCCAACATCGTCTCCACCGGTATCTATGTGATCCGCCGCCGTCAGCTCATTGAGCTCGTAGAGCGCTGCGCCCAGGAAGACCGTTACGATTTCGTAAAGGATATCCTGATCCGTTATAAGAACCTCAAGAGAATCTATGGCTACAAGATGCAGGATTACTGGAGCAATATCGCAGCAGTGGATTCCTACTACAGAACTAATATGGATTTCCTGAAACCGGAAGTGAGAAACTACTTCTTCCATCAGTATCCGGACATCTATTCCAAAGTGGACGATCTGCCCCCCGCAAAATACAATCCGGGCAGCGAGGTCCGCAACAGTCTGGTATCCGCGGGCTGTATCATCAACGGAACCGTGGAAAATTCCATCCTGTTTAAAAAGGTATTTGTCGGCGAGAATTGTGTGATCAAAAATTCCATCATTCTGAATGACGTATATTTAGGGGACAACACGCATATCGAGAATTGTATCGTGGAGAGCCGCGATACGATCCGGGCGAACTCCTACCATGTGGGTGAGGATGACATCAAGATCGTGATCGAGAAGAACGAGAGATACGTTCTCTGATCAGGCACGGCAGTTGAGAAGGTCTGCCGTAAGGGCACACAGAAACTGTCTGCCCTGTGGAAAAAGGAGAAAGAGCGAAAGGGGCTAACGAGGAATGAGGATTACAGATGTGAGAGTTAGAAAGGTAGCAAAAGATGGAAAAATGAAGGCAGTCGTCTCCATTACACTGGATGACGAGTTTGTTGTTCATGATATCAAGGTGATTGAAGGGGAAAAGGGTTTATTTATCGCCATGCCGAGCCGGAAAGCATCGGATGGAGAATACCGTGATATTGCTCACCCGATTAACTCTGAGACCAGAGAGCGCATTCAGACTATCATTCTGGAGCAGTATGAAAAAGCGGCTGCAGAGTCTGCCGAGGCGGAGGAAGCAGCAGAGTAGTTTTAAAAGGGAACAGATCCCGGAAACAGAGAAAAGAACAGGAGATACCGCAGAAAATTGCAGTTATGCATATCTGCGGTATCTTTTTGCGTGTTTATACTTGACAACACTTGGAAATTATGCTATGGTGATATTGTTGGAACAGTTCTATTCATTCAGAGATTACGGCAGTCTGCCGGGTGATGGTTTCATTCTGGGACCTCACATTATTCCAATGAGAACTAAAAGTAAAGAGGCAAGGGGAGGATGTGTATGGAATCCGTGCGTCTGCCGGCGGGGAAACTTGTGAATTTTCTTTTCCTGCAGACAAAAACCATCAGAGAGGCTTTGGGAAGAAAGGAGCAGCTCATGGGGAAAATTTCCTGTTTTTCTGCCGACAGGAGCGCACTGGACATTTTGCAAAGAATCCTGTACAATCGTGAGATGAAAGATTCGATTTATAAGAACAGGAGATAATTATATATGTATATCATAGCAGGACTTGGAAATCCGGGAAAGCAGTACGAGCATACCCGTCATAATGTGGGTTTTGATACCCTGGATAAGCTGGCAGAGAAGTATCACATCCCGATCGACACGCAGAAACATAAGGCCGTCTGCGGCAGCGGCTATATCGAAGGGCAGAAGGTGATTCTGGTGAAACCCCAGACTTATATGAATCTTAGTGGTGAAAGTCTGCGGGAAATCATAGACTTTTACAAACTGAACCCGGCGGAGGAGCTCATCGTGATCTATGATGATATCAGTCTGGATCCGGGCCAGCTTCGGATCCGTGCAAAGGGAAGCGCCGGCGGCCACAACGGGATCAAGAGTATCATTGCCCATCTGGGAAGCGAGTTTATGCGGGTGAAGATGGGGGTCGGCGAGAAGCCGGCTCACTATGATCTGGCGGACTATGTGTTGGGCCATTTTCAGAAGGCAGACCGGGAGCTTGTGGAGGAAGCCATGGACCGGGCGGTGGAGGCCATTGCCATGATGGTTCAGGGGGACTGTGCCGGCGCCATGAACCATTATAATAAGAAGGTAGAGAGATGAAAGCTTTTACAGAACCCCTGAAAGCGCTGGGGGAATTTGAGTCCATACGGGATAGCCTGAAAAAACAGAAGGGCATGACAGAGGTGCAGGGCTGCATCGATGCCCAGAAGGCTCATTTTATCTATGGACTCAGCGAGGATTTTCTGTTCCGGGTCATTGTGACCTACAGTGAGCTGCGGGCCAGGGAGATCTACGACAATTACCGCTGTTTTGATAAGGACGTGCTGCTCTTTCCGGCCCGGGACCTGATCTTTTACAGCGCGGATATCCACAGCAGTCTCATCGTGCAGCAGCGAATCCGGGTGCTGGAGAAGATTCTCTCGGGAAAAGGAGGAACCATCATCACGACGATGGGAAGCTGTATGGATCACCTGCTTCCGCTGGGCGAGTTTCAGAAAAATATCCTGAAAATCGAGATCGAAAGCACGCTTGATTTCGAGGAGCTGAAAAAGACGCTGGTATCTCTGGGCTATGAGCGCATGGGCCAGGTGGAGGGAGAAGGCCAGTTTGCGATCCGAGGCGGGATTCTGGATATCTTTCCGCTGACTGAGGAGACGCCGGTTCGGGTGGAGCTCTGGGGCGATGAGGTGGATTCAATCCGAAGCTTTGATGTGGAGAGCCAGCGGTCCATTGAAAATCTGGAAGAACTGGTGATCTATCCGGCCACGGAGGTTCCTGCGGACTCGAAGCGTATCGAGGAAGGCCTAAAGCGCATGGAAGCCGATGTGAAGGCGGCGAAAAAAGCCATGGAAAAGCAGGGGAATACCGAAGGTGCTCACCGGCTAGGAACGCTTTTTTCCGAGACGAAGGAGAAGCTTACGGAGTTTCAGGGGCAGGGAAGCCTGGGGCTTGACGGTATCGTGGACTATTTCTATAAGGAAACGGTCTCTTTTCCGCAGTATCTGGACCCGGAGCGGACGCTCTTTGTCCTGGATGAACCCAACCGGGTGCAGCAGGAGGGAGAGGCCATCGAGACGGAGTTTCAGGAGAGTATGACGCAGCGACTGGAGAAGGGCTATCTTTTGCCGGGGCAGATGAAGATTCTCTTCGGTACGGCCACAGCTCTTTCAAGGCTTACCGAACATCATACGCTGGGGCTCTCCACGCTGGAGGCGGCGAGAGGGCATTTTCAGATCGTGAACCAGTTCAGCATGTCCGTACGAAGCGTCAATCCCTACAACAACAGCTTCGAGCTTCTGGTGAAAGATCTGGCCCGCTGGAAAAAAGAGGGCTACCGGGTGATTCTTCTGTCGGGTTCCAGGACAAGAGCCGAGCGGCTGGCGGCAGATCTCACGGAAAACGGTGTCACAGCCTTTTATTCTGAGGATATGGACCGGGTGCCGAAGCCGGGGGAGATCATGACAGCCTGCGGAAATATTCACCGGGGCTTTGAATATCCGCTGATCAAATTTGTGGTGATCTCCGAGAGCGATGTTTTCGGCAAGGACCATAAGAAAAAGAAACGCCAGAAGACCTACGAGGGCCAGAAGATCCAGAGCTTTACCGAGCTTTCAGTGGGAGATTATGTGGTTCACGAAAATCACGGTCTCGGTGTTTACCGGGGTATCGAGAAAATCGTGGTGGATAAGGTCGCCAAGGATTACATGAAGATCGAGTACGCGGGAAAAAGCTTTCTCTATGTGCTGGCAACTCAGCTCGACGCGATTCAGAAGTACGCCGGGGCCGACGCGAAGCAGCCGAAGCTCAACAAATTGGGAACCCAGGACTGGAACAAAACCAAGACCCGGGTTCGTACGGCGGTAAAAGCCATCGCCCAGGATCTGGTGAAGCTCTATGCGGTGCGCCAGGCAAAGAATGGTTTTGTCTACAGCGAGGATTCGATCTGGCAGCGGGAATTCGAGGAAGCCTTTCCCTATGAAGAGACGGATGACCAGCTGGCAGCCATCGAGGCTACGAAGAAGGATATGGAGAGTACGAAGATCATGGACCGGCTGATCTGTGGGGATGTGGGCTACGGAAAGACGGAGATTGCGATCCGGGCAGCCTTCAAGGCCGTACAGGATGGAAAACAGGTGGTTTTTCTGGTGCCGACCACGATTCTGGCCCAGCAGCACTACAACAATTTCGTCCAGCGGATGAAGGATTTTCCTGTGCGGGTGGACCTTCTATGCCGTTTCCGTACGCCAAAGGAACAGACCAAAACCCTCACGGATGTGAAAAAAGGCCTTGTGGATATCCTCATCGGAACTCACAGAGTCCTGTCAAAGGATGTACAGTTTAAGGATCTTGGGCTTCTCATCATCGATGAGGAGCAGCGTTTCGGCGTGACCCACAAGGAGAAGATCAAGCAGCTCCGGGAAAATGTGGATGTTCTGACGCTGACGGCGACGCCGATCCCCAGAACCCTTCATATGAGCCTTATCGGCATCCGTGATATGAGTGTCCTAGAGGAGGCACCCAGGGAGCGGGTACCGATTCAGACCTATGTGATGGAATACAATGAGGAGATGGTCCGGGAGGCCATCAGCCGGGAGCTGGCCAGAGGCGGTCAGGTCTACTATGTCTATAACCGGGTCAACACGATCGTGGAGATGACAAACACGATCGCTAAACTGGTGCCGGAGGCCAACGTGGCCTTTGCCCACGGACAGATGAAAGAGCACGAACTGGAACGGATCATGTACGATTTCATCAACGGGGAGATCGATGTACTGGTGTCCACGACGATCATCGAGACGGGCCTGGATATCTCGAATGTCAACACGATGATCATTCACGATGCCGACAACATGGGGCTATCCCAGCTCTATCAGCTCCGGGGCCGGGTGGGCCGTTCCAACCGTACCGCCTACGCCTTCCTTATGTATAAGAGAAACAAAATGCTGAAAGAAGTGGCGGAGAAGCGTCTTCATGCGATCCGGGAATTTACGGATCTTGGCAGCGGCTTCAAGATCGCGATGAGGGATCTGGAGATCCGGGGAGCTGGAAACCTGTTGGGAGCGGAGCAGCACGGCCACATGGAGGCGGTCGGCTATGATCTCTACTGTAAGATGCTCAATGAGGCGGTAAAAGAACAGAAGGGCGAGTGGCAGGAGAAGGAAGAATTTGAAACGACCATTGACCTGGATGTGAACGCTTTTATCCCCGAGCGCTATATCAAAAACGAGATGCAGAAGCTGGATATTTACAAGAGGATCGCCGGTATCGAGTCCGAGGAGGAGCGGGACGATATGCTGGAGGAGCTGATGGACCGCTTCGGGGAACCACCGAGATCCGTACAGAACCTTCTCTCCATCGCAAATCTCAAGGCCATTGCTCACCGCTGTTATTTTACCGAGGTGGCCCAGAAGGGCGATTTTATCCGGTTTACGATGTTTGAACATGCGATCGCCGACCCGGTGAAAATCGAAGAGCTGGTGAAACGAGGCAAGGGAAGGCTCAAATTCATCATCGACACGAATCCCTATTTCCTTTACAGCAAGCCCAGAAAGAACGGAAACGATAATCAGGACGTGCTCTATGTGGTGGGAGAACTTCTGAAGGAATTTCAGGCCCTCGTGCCGAAGGAAGCTTGTGAAAAAAGTGTGTAAATTCCACAAAATCGTTGCGGGAACGGGAAAAAAGGGCTATAATAGCAAAAGGTAATGAGACAGGAGGATCGTTTTTATGAACAAGTTAGGGAGAAAATTACTGGTAGCGAGTCTGTGTGCCTGCATGGCGGCGGCTTCACTTACGGGCTGTGGTTCCAAGGCAGGAAAGGCAGCGGTTACTGTGGGAGATGATACGGCGAGCCTCGGACTGGTAAATCTGATGCTGCGTTATAATCAGGCGCAGATGCAGAGCCTTTATGCTTCCTTCATGGGTGACAATATGTGGGAGACCTATGGAGAGACCACAAAGAGCAATATCGTAGAGAGCCTTGAAAATATGTTCCTGATGGAGCAGCATATGAGCGACTACGGCGTTTCCATCACGGATGAGGACAAGACAAAGATTTCTGAGGCGGCAACCCGCTTCATCGAGGAGAATGACGAGAAGACCGTAAAGGCCATGAATGCCACTCAGGAGAATGTGGAGCGTCTTTTGACTCTCTATACGGTTCAGTCCAGAATGTATAATGCTATCATCGCTGGTGTGGATACCAATGTAACCGACGAGGAAGCAGCCCAGAAGACTGTAAAATACGTTCTTTTCAGCACTGCAGGCAGCACCGATGAGGATGGCAACAGCGTGGAAATGAGCGATGAAGAGAAAGCAGCCAAGAAAGAACAGGCTCAGAAACTTCTGGATGCAGTCAAAGGCGGCGAGGATATGGCGGATGCCCTTACCGAGCTGGGCGAGGACCGTTCTCCGGTGACGAGCTCCTATGGTGCAGATAACGGAACTCTGAACGATACGCTGAAGGAAGCCGCTGACAAGCTTTCTGACGGCGAGGTGGCAGATGAGCTGATCGAGACCGACGGCGGTTACTATGTTCTTCAGATGGTGACGACCTTTGATGAGGAGAAGACCAACGAGCAGAAAGAGACGATTCTTTCCCAGAGAAAGAGCGATCTCTATACAGAGACCCTGGACGGCTGGAAAGAGGACGCGAAGATCTCTACAGATTCCGATTTGTTGACAGAGCTCGACTTTACTGATACCTATCAGATGAAGGAGACCGAGACGGAGACTTCCACCGATACCACTGAGACCGAGACTGGCAGCGAGGCAGGTTCCGAGGCAGAAACCACGGAAGCAGCAACCGAGGCGGCATCTGAGGCAGGGACCACAGAGGCAGCAACCGAGGCAGCATCTGAGACCGAGACCACAGAGGCGGCTACGGAAGCAGCATCTGAAACAGAAACTGAGACTGCTGCGGAGAAATAATCTTATGATACCAGTGTCAAAAGGTCAAAAAGCTGTTCGTGCTTGCACGATAAGGCTTTTGAACTTGGGACACGCCAAATATGAGGTGCAGAACATCCAGTGGATGTTCGTTTTGCACCGACCGAAGCGGAGCGTAGACAGTAGCGATTTACGCAGTAAATCAGCGGATTTCGAATATTTGGAGGATTGCGGAAGCTGCGTAGCAGCGTAGCAATCCGGGTATCAAATGAGTGTCAAAAGACCTTTTGACACTCATATCATCTTATTCTATAATAAGAAGACAGGCGTCCTGCCGCGAGAGCGGCGGGGCGCTTTTTTATGTTGACATTTCGATATAGAATGGTAGAATAGGATCGGACATTTAATTTCATATCTTTGGCTAGGGGAGCTGATGCATGATTCATGCGATGGCTGAGACGCGCGGGGAATTTCCGCCGGACCCTCATGACTTGAACCGGGTAATACCGGCGTAAGGAAGCATAAAATGAGGCCCCTCCTGGATAAATCTAAGGAGGTATTTTTATGTCATTTTTCGTAACAATGGTGGATGATTCCTACCAGTTCACTACAGCAGGCTATGTAGCCATGATTCTGATTCTGATCGCTGTTTTCGTGGGAGCTGCAGCTCTCGCCCAGAAGGGAAAACAGAAAAAGAGTATGAGTGCCAGGCATCTGGCCTTCTGTGCCGTATCGGTGGCACTGGCCATGGTGACTTCCATGATCAAGCTCTATTCTTTCCCGTTTGGCGGTTCTATAACCCTGTTCAGTATGCTGTTTATCTGCCTGCCGGGCTATTTTTTCGGCGTGGGCACCGGTATTCTGACGGCGGCAGCTTACGGTATTCTTCAGCTCATCATTGAGCCTTATATTTACTTCCCGATCCAGGTGATCGTGGACTATGTGCTGGCTTTCGGAGCCCTGGGACTTTCCGGTCTCTTCTGCAATGCCAAACACGGCCTCATCAAAGGCTACATCACAGGCATCATCGGCCGTTATGTGTTTGCAGTACTTTCCGGCTGGCTGTTCTTTGGTGAGTATGCCTGGGAGGGCTGGAATCCGCTGGCTTATTCCCTGGCCTATAACGGAGCCTACATCTTTGCAGAAGGTGTGATCACCGTCATCGTCCTGATGATCCCGGCTGTGTCCAAAGCCTTGACTCAGGTAAAAATGCAGGCAAACGAATAAGTGAAAAATCTATGTAAAGAGAGTTTCGGAAAATTCTTCCGAAGCTCTTTTTCTTTTTACATTTCTAAAATATCTTAACGCGGGCTTAACAGACGCGGCGCTTCTCTTTTTACAAAGGAGCGGTATCCTTTGTAACGTTCAAGAATAACTGGAAAAGAAATGCAGGAGGAAGTAATGTCAAGTCTGGCTTTGCGTAACATATCGAAAATTTATCCCAACAACAACTGTGTCGTGAAAAATTTTAATCTGGAAATCCAGGATCAGGAATTTATTATTTTTGTAGGTCCATCAGGCTGCGGTAAGTCCACAACGCTCCGGATGATCGCCGGGCTGGAGGAGATCTCCGGCGGCGAGCTCTGGATGGACGGAAAGCTGATGAACTATGTGGAACCTCAGAAGCGGGAGATGGCTATGGTTTTTCAGAACTATGCCCTCTATCCCCATATGACTGTATACGGAAATATGGCCTACGCGCTGAAAATCCGGAAGGTTCCGAAAAAAGAGATCGATAAAAGAGTCCACGAGGTGGCAAGAATCCTGGAGATCGAGCATCTTCTGGACCGACGGCCCGGAGAACTTTCCGGAGGACAGCGCCAGAGAGTGGCGATTGGAAGCGCCATGATCCGTGAGCCGAGAGTTTTTCTCATGGACGAGCCTCTTTCCAACCTGGATGCCAAACTCCGGGTGCAGATGCGGGTGGAGATCGCGAAACTCCATGAGCGACTGGGAACCACGATCATCTATGTGACCCATGACCAGACCGAGGCCATGACGCTGGGAACGAGAATCGTCGTCATGAAAGAGGGCGTCATTCAGCAGGCAGCGGCTCCGGCAGTACTTTACAATAACCCGATCAACCAGTTTGTGGCCGGTTTTATCGGCTCTCCTGCGATGAATTTTTTCAAGACCCATCTCTTTGAGCGGGAAGGAAAAAAATACATAACGGTCCGGGACTGGGAGCTGCCCCTCTCTGATAGTCAGAGCTTTCTTCTGAAAAAAAGAGGCTTTGAAGAGGGAGAGATAAACTTAGGGATCCGGCCGGAGGATTTGCTCAGCACGCTGGAGGCAAAAGAGGCAGCTGTATGGAAATTCGTAGAGTTCCTGGTTTCTCCGGAATCCCAGGCTTACTGGAACTCCCAGACCGGTTATTTCCCGGTAAATACCAAAGCGCAGGATGAGGACATCTTCAAAGAGAATATCGCAAAATATCCCCAGTTCCAGATCGCTCTGGATCAGCTTCACGATAGCGCACCCCAGTACGCCGGAGCTCTCTTAAGCGTTTTCCCGGAGGCAAGACAGATTGTGCAGCAGCAGATCGAAAACATGTTGAACGGTCAGGCCACACCGGAGGAAGCAGCAGCGGAGATGGCATCTCAGATCAACAGTTCCATCGAAGAATACAACCTGGTAAACGAGTAAAAAGTGTTATAACAGAGCTGATACCGAATGCCCCGCAGGTTTTGCGGGGCATTTCAAGATTTCTGAAAAAACTCTTTCCATTTTCGGAAAAAAGAAATATAATTTATGCAAAGCATACAAAACATGGATGTTTTAACAGATAAAAATAGAATAACTAACCAAAAGAATGAGGAGGCAGAACCATGAATACAAAAGTTTGGGCACACAGAGGAGCATCTGGCTACGCACCGGAAAATACACTGGAAGCATTTGAACTGGCAGCAAAACAGAAGGCCGACGGTGTGGAGCTGGACGTGCAGCTGAGTAAAGACGGAGAATTGGTGGTGATCCATGATGAGATCATCGACCGGGTAACGGACGGTAAGGGAAAAGTAAAAGATTATACGGTAAGAGAGCTGAAATCCTTCAAAGCCAATCAGACGCATCCGGAATATGCCAATTCCGTGATCCCTACACTGGCAGAGGTGTATGATCTTTTAAAACCGACCGGACTAGAGATCAATGTAGAGCTGAAAACAGGTATCTATTTTTATCCGGATATTGAGAAAAAACTGCTGAAACTGGCCCGTGAGAAAGGAATGGAGGAGAAACTCTGGTATTCTTCCTTTAACCATTACAGCCTGATCCGCATGAAAGAACTGGAGCCGTCTGTACGGACCGGGATCCTTTACGCAGATGGCATTGTAAATGTCTGGGATTATGCGAAAAAGACGGTAGGCGCAGATGCACTGCATCCGCTTTATTACAATATCCAGTATCCGGGATATCTGGAAAAGACCAGAGCTCTTGGGCTGAAAACACATGCCTGGACGGTCAACGAAGAGGCAGACATGAAAGCACTTACAAAAGCCGGGATCGAGGCGATCATCACCAACTATCCGGACAAAGCAAGAAAAATCATTCAGGAAACAGGAGGAACAGGAAATGTATGATGTACTGATCATTGGCGGGGGTGTGACAGGCTCGGCGATCGCAAGAGAGCTTTCCCGCTATGATTTGAAGACTGCCCTGTTTGAAAAGGGGGAGGACGTCTGTTCTGGCACCTCCAAGGCAAACAGCGGCATCGCCCATGCAGGCTTCGATGCGGCGCCGGGGAGCCTGAAGGCGAAAATGAACATCCGGGGAAGCCAGATGATGGAAGAGCTTTCCCGGAAGCTGGATTTTCCCTATAAGAGAAACGGTTCTCTGGTGCTCTGCTTTGACGAGAAGGACCGCCCCCGTCTGGAAAAGCTCCTGCAGCAGGGAAAAGAAAACGGCGTAGAAGGGCTGGAAATCCTGGAGAAAAAGGAACTTCTGGCGTTGGAACCCGCCCTTTCGGAAGAGGTGGTCTGCGCCCTTCATGCGCCGACCGGAGGCATCGTCTGTCCCTTTAAGCTGACGATCGCCCTGGCGGAAAATGCAGCGGTGAACGGCGTGGAGTTCCATCTGAATGAGGGCGTAAAGCGTGTGCAGCCCGGAACAGTGGAAGGCTATACCGTGGAGACCGGGAAGGGAACTTACGAGACCCGGATCGTGGTAAATGCCGCCGGACTTTACGGCGATGAGATCCACAATCAGGTCAGCGGGGAGAAGCTTCATATCACCCCGAGAAAAGGGGAATACTGCCTGATGGACAAAAAAATAGGCCAGCTGGTCTCCCATACGATTTTCCAGATGCCGACGGCCATGGGAAAAGGCGTGCTGGTGACGCCGACGGTTCACGGAAACCTGATGGTGGGGCCGACGGCCACAGATATTTCCGACAAAGAAGGGGTGGACACCACGGCAGAAGGCCTCGACGAAGTGCTGAAAAAGGCGGCTCTCAGCGTGAAGAGCCTGCCGCGGGGCGTGACGATCACCTCCTTTGCGGGACTTCGGGCTCATGAGGATCACGATGATTTCATCCTGGGCGAGGTAAAAGATGCCCCGGGCTTCTTTGATGCGGTGGGCATCGAGTCGCCGGGCCTTACCAGCGCCCCGGCCATCGGAGAGTGGATGGCGGAAAAGATCGTGGAGAAGCTCCGGAAGACACAGAAGGTAGATGAGAAGAAAGATTTCCAGGAGACAAGGAAGGATATTCCGAATATTGCTTCCATGGACCAGGCGGAGGCAGCAGCCCTGATTGCGGAGAATCCTGCTTACGGAACGATCATCTGCCGCTGTGAGAAAGTCACAGAGGGAGAGATCATCGACGCGATCCGGCGGCCTCTGGGAGCCCGTTCCCTGGATGGAATCAAGCGGCGGACCAGGGCGGGTATGGGACGTTGTCAGGCAGGATTCTGCTCTACGAAGGTCATGGACATTCTGGCAAGGGAGCTGGGGATTCCTCTGGAGGAAGTCACGAAAGCAGGCGGCGCGTCCAGGATGCTGACAGGAGGTGAGAGATGATGGCAGAAGGCAGAAAAAGTATGGAGACGGAACTGGCCATTATCGGCGGCGGTCCGGCAGGGTTGGCGGCAGCTCTGGCAGCGAGGGAAGCAGGCGTGGAGGATATCCTGATTCTGGAGCGGGATTCCGTTCTCGGCGGTATCTTAAATCAGTGTATTCACAATGGCTTTGGTTTGCACACGTTTCATGAGGAGCTCACGGGACCGGAGTACGCCTACCGGTTTATCGAGCAGGTGGAGGAGGTGAAAATCCCTTACCTCACCGACACGATGGTAGTGGATCTCGAGGAGGAAGAGGGAGAAAAATACATCACGGCCATGAACAGCAGGGATGGTCTTCTGACGATTCGGGCGAAAGCGATCATTCTCGCCATGGGCTGCCGGGAGCGGCCGAGGGGAGCCTTAAATATCCCCGGTTTCCGACCGGCAGGCGTCTATTCCGCAGGAACGGCCCAGCGTCTCGTGAACATCGAGGGAAAGATGCCCGGTAAGGATGTGGTGATCTTAGGCTCCGGTGATATCGGCCTGATTATGGCCCGCCGGATGACCCTCGAAGGGGCGAAAGTCCATACGGTGGCGGAGATTATGCCCTACTCCGGCGGCCTGAAACGGAACATTGTCCAGTGCCTGGATGATTTCGGCATTCCATTGAAGCTCTCTACCACCGTGGTGAAGATCCACGGAAAAGAGCGGGTGGAAGGCGTGACTCTGGCAAAGGTGGACGGTCATATGAAGCCTATCCCGGGCACCGAGGAGTATATCCCCTGTGATACGCTGCTTCTCTCGGTAGGTCTTCTTCCGGAGAATGAACTGACCGAGGAACTGGGGGCGAAAATGTCGTCTGTGACCAGAGGGCCATTAGTAAATGAGAGTATGGAGACCAGCCTCTCAGGCGTTTTTGCCTGCGGAAACGTGCTCCATGTCCACGATCTAGTGGATTTCGTGAGCCAGGAGGCAGCGCTGGCAGGAAAGGCTGCGGCGGAGTGGCTGAAAGAGAATAGGGATAAAGTCACAGAAGCAGATGTGATTTTGGAGCAGGCAGAGGTGAAAGCTGAGATTTCCGGCGCTGCAGCAGACACAAAACGTCCCGCCATCACCGTCGAGACCGGCGCTCACGTCCGCTACACCGTCCCCTCAAAGATCCGTCCGGACAAAGCCGGTGAAGAAACGCTGATCCGCTTCCGCGTGGACAACGTCCTGAAAGACCACTATCTTTGCGTCTCCTACGACGGCGGGCTCATCTCCCATAAGAAAAAGCGTATCATGGCTCCCGGCGAGATGGAGCAGGTAGTCATCAGACACAGCGACCTGGACCAGTATCCGGATCTGGCCCGGATCACTGTACACATCGAAGCAGAATAGGAGGGGGAGAAGATGGAAAAAAGAGAATTAACCTGTATCGGCTGCCCCATGGGCTGTGCCCTGACGGTGAGCCTGGAGGCGGGAAAGGTCGTTTCCGTGGAAGGCTACACCTGCAAGCGGGGCCGTGACTACGGCGAAAAAGAATGTACGAATCCCATGCGGACCGTGACCAGCAGCGTTCCGGTAACAGGCGGCGCCATTGCGATGGTTTCCGTCAAGACCGCCTCCGACATTCCCAAGGGAAAGATTCAGGAATGCATGGAAGCCATTCACACTGCCACAGCCCAGGCCCCGGTTCACCTCGGGGATGTCATCCTTACAAACATAGCGGATACGGGCGTAAATCTGATTGCGACGAAGGCGGTAGGAAGAAGGTAGGAAAGATAACCGGTTTTACTCTTCTTTTGCATGAAAAGAACGGTCAGAAAGTGCTTTCTGGCGGTAAAGAGAAGGAGAGAGACCGGTTTTCTTTTTGAAAGCCATAGAAAAATATTGTTCTGAGAGATATCCGCAATAATAAGCAATATCAGCACAGGAAAAATCAGAGTTCGTTAGAAAATAACGGGCTCTTTTTAATTTCAGATCTGTGAGATATTCCTGAATGGTGACGCCTGTGATCTCTTTAAAAATGCGATAAAGATAGGTGCGTTCCAGACCGACAGCATCGGAAATGCTTTGCACGGAAATATTCTTGAAATAAGAATTTTCAATCAGAGAAACCGCCTGGCTTACATAATATTCTTTTCTGGATAACGGTTTGATGTTCTGGTTGTATTGCATCAGTCTGGAGCAGAGAGAATAAAATTGTCCAAGAGCAAAATAGCTGTCAGAGATAGAAGCGGTGTTTAAATCGATGAGAGGCTTTAGGATATTGGCAAGCTCTATTGTCGATTCATAATGAAGGATGGGAATCTGGTAAGTAATGTTACATAACTGCATAATTTCCAGAGCATCCCTTCCATCGAACCCAACCCAATAATAGACCCATGGATCCTGAGAATCAGACTGATAGCAGATGGGAACATGAGGAAAGAGAACGAAACAGTCATTTTTTTGCAGATGATAGGTCTGTTCACGCAGCTGATAAGTTCCTTTGCCTGATACAATGATATGCAGGACAAAGTGGTCAACTACCTTTTGCGCAGAATAATGTCCATGCAGAGTTTCATGGTAACCGCAGTCCAGAATCGTGATGGTTTCCTTTGTAGATGGATTGGAACGGAAATAACTGATTTTTTTAACTGTCATGAGAATTCCTTTCAAACAAAATTCCAATGTAGCTGTTATGCAGACTTCTGTCTGGTCATAGAACAACAAAATATGAAATAGTAACAACAAAATTCTCTTTTCATTTTAGCAGAATATGGTATAAATAACAATATAGAAAGATAAAACAGCCGGAGAAATACATCAAAAGTAACGAAGGAAAAATAGAAAAAAGATAAACAAAAGAAAAAACAGACAAAAAACAGGTATATTTTCTAAACACGGATAAAAATGTTTATGACAACATTTTATGTAATTTCTCTGAAACTTTTCAAATATAAGATAACGGATGTGGTGACAGATATGAAAATTACTTATTACGGGACATCAGCTTCGGAAGCCTGGCCGGCATTATTTTGTGAATGTGAGGCCTGCAGGCTGGCAAGAAAGTATGGAGGGAAGAATGTCAGAAGCAGAAGCCAGACACTGATCGATGATACATTGCTGCTGGATTTTCCACCGGATACCAATTACCATGCACAGGTGCTGGGGCTCAATCTCAGGAGAGTCCGGACGCTATTACTTACGCACAGCCATCATGACCATTTCTTTCCGGCAGATCTTGGATTGAGATCTGACCAGTATGCAGAAGGTCTTACAGAGGAAAAACTTATCGTATATGGAAATGAAACAGTTATAAGTATGTGTGAGGATGCAAAGCGGGTCTGCAGGAATCCGGAACAATATATTACGTTCCATGAGATCCAGCCGTTTGAAACATTTGAAACGCCGGATGGTTATCAGGTGACGGCTCTTCTGGCAGATCATAACCAATCGGAGAAGTCCATGATGTATCTGATCCAAAGAGAAGGAAAACAGATCTTATATGCCCATGATACAGGAATCTTCCCCGAAAGCACCTGGAAATTTCTGGAAGGAAAATATCTGGATCTGGCAAGTCTGGACTGTACGGCACTGAGCAGGGACTGGAGACAGGGTCATATGGGCTTTCAGGCAGTTGATGAAGTCCGTGACCGTCTGAAAGAAATGGGATGCATTGATGGGAAAACAACACTGGTTTTGAACCATCTGGCCCATTACGGAGACTTTACGCATGAGAAAATCTGTGCACTGGAGAATCCGAAAGGCTATGAGGTTGCCTATGACGGCTGTTCTTTTGAAATATAACTGCCGGTTACGCTGGGCTTTATCAGAGTGTTCATGACCGGTCATGGTTCTGGACCGGTTAAAATAAAGAGTAACAGGTTTCCATAGAAACCGGCTCTTCAAAATCAAAGGAGGATGTATTATGTTAAAGAAAAAATGGGTAAGCGGAACACTTGCAGTATGTCTTGCAGCAAGTTATGTACTGATGGCAGGAAGCAACAGCAAAGCTGCCGAGAGTGCAGATTTCAGTGGAAAGACCATCGAGATCGCAACCTATCTGTCAGGAGATACATTGAATGCGTACAAAGAGGTGATCTCCGGATTTGAAAATGAGACAGGCGTAAAAGTTACCCTGGATGAGTACGGCGATGATTATGAGAGTACCATGAAGACCAGAATGGCTTCCAATGATCTGCCGGACATTTTTGAGACCCATGGTTGGTCACTGATTCGTTATAAAGAGTATCTGACAGATCTGAGCGAAGAAAGCTGGGCTGGAGATTTGAATAAGGCGGCTCGTGGTGTAATTGAAGATACGGATGGAAAAATTTATACACTGATGACCACCGGCTCCTGCCTTGGAACAGCAGTTAATATGAATGTCTGTGAGGCAGCAGGTGTAGATCCGTGGAGCATTGAGACCTGGGAGGATTTCAATGCTGCCTGTGATAAGATCAAAGAAGCAGGTTATACTCCGATCGCAAACTATTTCACTTCCGCAGGAGCGCTTGCCAATGCAGACGGTTCCTGGCTGAACTATGAGGGTGAGCAGTTTGACGACAGTGCGGCAATGCTGGACGGAAGTTGGGACTGGGCTGATTATAAAGTTGTACTGGATTATTTACAGACTTGGTTTGATAATGGATATCTGTATGAAGATTGCGGCACTATCAAACAGGCAGATGCGATCGAACGCTGCGCAAGAAATGAATGTGCATTTATCGTAGGTATCGGAACTTCTTATCAGGCAGCAGTTGTTGCTCAGAATCCGGATGTCAAGATGGCTATGATCCCGATCTGTGCAAGCCAGAAGGGTGGAGCACGTTTCTGCGGAATCGGTGAAGGCGCTTCTTTCGGTATCTGGAAAGATACGGATGAAATGGATGTATGTAAAGCATTTCTGAATTATGTAGCTGAAAATGCAGATGGTATCAACGCAGCAGCAGGCGAGATCAGCACACTGCCTTCTGAGACTACAAAATCCTATGGTATGCAGATGATGGAAGAAATGGAATCCCATTTCCCGAACGTATTCTACGATAACCTCTGGGATCGTAAATATATGCCGTCCGGTATGTGGAATGTATTCCAGGTTGCTGCCGGTATGTTCTGTGAAGATCAGTCTGATGACAGCAAGCAGGAGATCATTGATTACCTGAAAGAAAACTATACAGATCTTTATGAGGCTGCTCAGGAATAAAAGAATCAGGAAGGGAGCTGGAAGACAGCTCCCTTTTTTAAGTTTATCAGCAGAGAGGATGGACAAAAGATGGAGAAAAAAAGAAAAAGGATCTTGTTGTCACTGAGCATACCGGCTTTCCTTTTGATTGTGATCTTTATGATCGTTCCCCTTGGAAATGCACTGAGGGTATCTTTTTTTAAATGGAACGGCTATTCTCAGAAAATGAAATTTATCGGACTGAAGAATTATCGCTCACTTTTTTCAGATAAAGTTTTCTGGAGATCTACAGTAAATACATTTATATACGGTTTTGGAAGTACACTGCTGCAGAACATTATGGGGTTGTCAGCAGCCATTTTTGTAAATAAAGAATTCAAGGGAAGAAATTTTGTCAGACTGATCCTGTACATGCCGATCATGATCTCCGGAGTGATCATGGGTGCCATACAGTACTATATTTTTAACTATGAAAACGGTGTTTTGAACAATATACTGAATCTTTTTGGTGTCGGGAATATTTACTGGATGGAGACCGGTCCGAGAGCCGTAATGATCATCACTTTGATCAATAGCTGGCAGGCGATGGGGTTCTGTATGCTGATCTATCTGGCGGGTCTGCAGAATATTCCTAAAATGTATCAGGAAGCCGCTTTACTGGACGGAGCGACAAAACGGCAGATCTTCTTTAAAGTCAAACTTCCGCTTCTTATGCCGGCGGTAACAACAGCAGTGATCACAAACCTGATCGGTGGCTTTAAATTATATGATATCATTGTCACTCTGACAAACGGAGGACCAAACAGAAAATCGCTGTCTTTGTCTTATTATATTTCTCTGCTTTATTTCAGCGATGAGAAAGCAGGTTATTCTTCCGCAGTAGGTATTGCTCTGTTTGTCATTATTTTTCTGGTGGCTGTTCCGATCAATCATTATTTAAGAAGCAGGGAGGTGGAGTATTGATGGCAGATCTCGATTACAAAAAAGAAAATATGAAGGAACTGCATGCACCGGACAAAAAGGTAAAGACAGGTGTCTATGTGATCGCTGCCCTTCTGGTTCTGGTATACCTGCTTCCAATCTATGTGATGTTAAACCAATCCTTCCGCTTTATGACAGATCTGTCGCCGAGACTGTATCTGCCGGAAAAATGGACACTGGATAATTATATCCAAGCATTTCAAAATGCAGATCTCTGGAAAGGTATGAAAAACTCCTTTGTTTATGTTGTGGAAGTCTGTATTTTGGAAATTGTATTAGGAGGTCTTGCCGCTTACGGACTTGCACGGGCTGGCGGAAAAATCTCCAATGCACTTCGTACTGTGAACATCTGCATCATGATGATCCCGAGCCTGTCCTTACTGGTAGGTACTTATTCTCTGATGGTAAAGTTCCATATGATCAACCAGATCTGGGCACTGTCTTTACAGACAGCGGCAACCGGTATGGCCAGCACGATGTTCTTCTATACTTCATTCATTGTTTCCATACCAAAGGATCTTGATGAAGCGGCAAGTATTGATGGCGCCGGTATCTTTCGGACTTTTTTTAAGATCATCCTGCCACAGTTAAAGCCCGTAACCGTCACAAGACTTATCATGATCGCAGTCGGAACCTGGAATAATTTTGCAATGCCGACCTATCTTCTCACGGACGCTACGAAAGCAACGGTCATTCAGATCGTGAGAAAATCTTTCTATGCAGTTGCCGGAGCCGTGCAGAATGTACCGCTTGCCTGTGCTATGTGTGCAGTAGCACTTTTGCCGGTTATTGTACTTTATATTCTGCTTCAGAAATATATCATTGAAGGACAGCTGGATTCTGTCAGCAAATAAAGGATGAAAGAGTGAAGAGTATGAAATATCAGTGGAAAAAAGGAATGTCACTTAGTTTTTTTCAGAATGAGAAAAGAGAATCGATCGGAGCTGATCCGGAGATCTTAAGAGAAGTCGGGGAACATGGCTTTGACTGTGTGGAACTGTCTTTTTCTCATGATGAATATTTCTATAAATATCGTTTTACAGAAGAAGGAAATGCAGAAAAACTGGCTTCTTACTGTAAGGAGTCGGGACTTGAAATCTGGAGTATCCATCTTCCGTTCTCAGACAAATGGGATCTGTCCAATGATGATGCGGAAGAAGCACTGGCTGATGACCGGAAGCTGATAGAAGCTGCAGAAAAAGCCGGAATCCGCGTAGCAGTGATCCATCCGAGCTTTGAACCCATTCCGGAAGCAGACAGGGCAAAGAGAATAGAAAATGCGAAAAAGAATCTGAAACTTCTGAATCAGACGGCAAAAGAGCATGGAATTGTGCTTGCGCTGGAAAATCTTCCGCGGACCTGTCTTGGCAATCATTCCACGGAGATGATCGAACTTCTGGAAGCCACAGGAACCTCCTTTATTTTTGATACGAATCATTCTCTTGATGAGGATAATGTGGAATTCCTGAGAAATATGATCGCCCATGGCTATTGTCCGGTTTCACTTCATATTTCCGATTATGATTTTATTGATGAGAGACATGACCTGCCGGGACACGGGATCAACCAGTGGGGAAAATTACTGGATCTGTTGGAAAACGCAGGTTACAGTGGCCCTGCTTTATACGAGATCCGTCATGTGGTATCGGAAGAACGGATTATTTCTTTTGATGAAGTAACTGAAAATATCAACAGCCTTCTGAATGGAGACATAAAATAAAATTAAGAGGCAGGAGGAACAGGAAATGTATGATGTACTGATCATTGGCGGGGGTGTGACCGGATCAGCGATCGCAAGAGAGCTTTCCCGCTATGATTTGAAGACTGCATTGTTTGAAAAAGGAGAGGATGTCTGTTCCGGCACCTCCAAGGCAAACAGCGGCATCGCCCATGCCGGTTTTGACGCAGCTCCCGGCAGCTGGAAGGCCAAAATGAACATCCGCGGAAGCCGGATGCTGGAGGAGCTTTCCAGAAAGCTGGACTTTCCTTATAAGAGGAACGGTTCCCTGGTGCTTTGTTTTGATGAAAAGGACCGCCCCCATCTGGAAAAACTTCTGGAGCAGGGGAGAAAGAACGGGGTAGAGGGGCTGGAGATCCTGGAGAAAAAAGAACTTCTGGCACTGGAACCGTCTCTTTCCGATACAGTGGTCTGCGCCCTCCATGCGCCGACCGGAGGCATCGTCTGCCCCTTCAAGCTGAACATCGCCCTGGCGGAGAATGCGGCTGTGAACGGGGTGGAGTTCCATCTGAAGGAAGGAGTTCTGACAGTAGAAAAGGCAGACTTTCCGGAACATGCGGAAGGCTATCGAGTGGTGACGGAGAAAGGAAGCTATGAAACACGGACCGTGGTAAATGCCGCCGGTCTGTACGGCGATGCGTTCCACAATCAGGTCAGTGGAGAAAAACTCCATATCACTCCGCGGAAGGGTGAATACTGCCTGATGGACAAAAAGGTGGGGCGCCTGGTTTCCCATACGATCTTCCAGATGCCGACAGCCATGGGAAAGGGCGTTCTTGTGACGCCGACCGTCCACGGAAACCTCATGGTTGGTCCGACTGCCACGGATATTTCCGACAAAGAGGGCGTGGATACTACGGCAGACGGTCTGAATGAGGTGCTGAAAAAAGCGGCTCTGAGTGTGAAGAGCCTGCCGCGGGGCGTGACGATCACCTCCTTTGCGGGACTTCGGGCTCATGAGGATCACGATGATTTCATCCTGGGCGAGGTAAAAGATGCCCCGGGCTTCTTTGATGCGGTGGGCATCGAGTCGCCGGGCCTTACCAGCGCCCCGGCCATCGGAGAGTGGATGGCGGAAAAGATCGTGGAGAAGCTTCGGAAGACACAGAAGGTAGATGAGAAGAAAGATTTCCAGGAGACAAGGAAGGATATTCCGAATATTGCTTCCATGGACCAGGCGGAGGCAGCAGCCCTGATTGCGGAGAATCCTGCTTACGGGACGGTCATCTGCCGCTGTGAAAAAGTCACAGAGGGAGAGATCATTGATGCCATCCGCCGTCCGTTGGGAGCCCGTTCCCTGGACGGGATCAAACGGCGCACAAGGGCCGGCATGGGGCGCTGCCAGGCCGGTTTCTGTTCCACGAAGGTGATGGAGATCCTGGCAAGGGAGCTTGGAATCCCACTGGAAGAGGTCACGAAGGCCGGAGGGGACTCCCGGATGCTGACAGGAGGTGAGAGATAATGGCAGAAGGAAGAAAAAGCATGGAAACGGCCCTGGCCATTATCGGCGGCGGACCGGCAGGCCTGGCGGCAGCACTGGCAGCCCGCGAGGCAGGTGTGGAAGATATCCTGATCCTGGAACGTGATTCGGTCCTTGGCGGGATCCTGAACCAGTGTATCCACAACGGTTTTGGTCTTCATACCTTCAAGGAAGAGCTTACAGGACCGGAATACGCTTACCGCTTCATCAAACGGGTGGAAGAAGCAGGAATCCCCTGCCTTACTGACACCATGGTGGTGGATCTGGAAGAAGAAGAGGGCGAAAAATACATCACAGCCATGAACCGTAAGGACGGCATCCTGACGATCCGGACGAAGGCCATCATCCTGGCCATGGGCTGCCGGGAGAGACCGAGGGGAGCCTTGAATATCCCCGGTTTCCGCCCGGCGGGCGTTTATTCCGCAGGAACAGCCCAGCGCCTGGTCAACATCGAGGGAAAGATGCCGGGCAGGGATGTGGTGATCTTAGGCTCCGGTGATATCGGTCTTATCATGGCGCGCCGGATGACACTGGAAGGGGCAAAGGTCCATACGGTAGCAGAGATCATGCCCTACTCCGGCGGCCTGAAACGGAACATTGTCCAGTGCCTGGACGATTTCGGCATTCCCCTGAAGCTGTCCACCACAGTGGTGAAGATCCATGGAAAAGAGAGGGTGGAAGGCGTGACCCTGGCGAAAGTGGATGAGCGGATGAAACTCATTCCCGGCACAGAGGAATACATTCCCTGTGATACGCTGCTCCTGTCGGTAGGTCTTCTTCCGGAGAATGAACTGACGGAGGAGCTGGGGGCGAAGATGTCACCTGTCACCCGCGGTCCCCTGGTCAACGAGAGTATGGAGACGAGCCTTGGAGGTGTCTTTGCCTGTGGAAATGTCCTCCATGTCCACGACCTCGTGGATTTCGTGAGCCAGGAAGCGGCCCTTGCAGGAAAAGCTGCGGCGGAATGGCTGAAGGAGAACGGAAACAATGTCACAGAGGCGGACCTGGTGCTGGAGCAGGCGGAGAAGCAGGAGACAGCGGCAGGGCGGATGCAGGCGGAGAAAACAGCCATCACGGTAGAACCTGGCGCCCATGTGCGCTACACCGTTCCATCTAAGATCCGCCCGGACAAAGCCGGTGAAGAGACCCTCATCCGTTTCCGTGTAGATAACGTCCTGCAAGACCACTATCTCTGCGTCTCCTACGACGGTGAGCTGATATCCCGTAAGAAAAAACGGATCCTGGCGCCCGGTGAGATGGAGCAGGTAGTCATCCGGCACAGCGACCTGGAGAAATATCCGGAGCTGTCCCGGATCACCGTACACATCGAAGCAGAATAGGAGGGGGAGAAGATGGAAAAAAGAGAATTAACCTGTATCGGCTGCCCTCTGGGCTGCGCCCTGACAGTGAGCCTTAATGCAGGAAAAGTCCTTTCTGTTGAGGGATACACCTGCAAACGCGGCCATGACTACGGCGAAAAAGAATGTACAAATCCGATGCGGACTGTAACCAGCAGCGTTCCGGTAAAGAACGGCGTCATCCCCATGGTCTCTGTTAAAACCGCAGCTGACATTCCTAAAGGAAAGATCCTGGAATGTATGGAAGCGATCCACACCGCCGCCGTCCAGGCACCGGTCCACCTCGGGGATATCATCCTGGCAGACATCGCCGGGACAGGCGTGGATCTGGTTGCGACGAAAACGGTAGGAGAGATGAAGTAGCATATGATGGCTGTTTCTTCGAAGTTTAATTTTCTATAAGATTCGAAATCCGCTGATTTACTGCGTAAATCGCTACTGTCTACGCTCCGCTTCGGTCGGTGCAAAACGAACATCCACTGGATGTTCTGCACCTCATATTTGGCGTGTCCCAAGTTCAAAAGCCTTATCGTGCAAGCACGAACAGCTTTTTGACCTTTTGACACTGGTATCATAAGATTGTATTGGTGTTCCTGAAGGGAAATGTACTGGAAAATTATATAAGACGATAAGAGAGAAAAACAGTTCCTGGTTTCGAGGAGAAACGATGGGAACTGTTTTTTAAATTGATTTTTCATGTACAATGAATTGCTTTTCCTTTCAACGTATGCAATAATAGAGAAAATAAGTGATATCTAACAAAAAAACATCTGAACTGAAAGGAAAATTTGATGAAAGAGGCAGAAAAACAAAGAAAAGGAGTCAGACATAGTCTTTTTAAGAGATTTCTTATGATTGTAGTGATACTTTTGCTTTGTATGATAGGGAGCTTTCTGGCTGTAGATTATACAGTGCGAAAAATGGCAGAAAGCAGTACACTTAGCTCTAATGAGAAAATCCTTCAGCAAATCGATGCTAAAACAAAGGAGTTTCACAATTCCATTTATAATATGCTGACCCTTCTGGCTTACGAGCAGACAACGTATCAGTATTTTACACAGAGTCAGAGAGAACGTCTTGGAAGCTATGAAGACCTTCAGATCCTGCTTTCCAATATGATGATGATCCAGAATGACATTGCCGGAATCTCCCTTTATGACGGAGAAGGAGGAAAACTCACAACACTTGGAAAGGATTTTGAAGTATTTAACCGGGCTCCGGTGGAAATCAATTTTGCCTACTCCAATGTTTTTCGGCCTAATTCTTCCAGTGAAGCTTACTTTACGATCTCTTATCCGGTCTATGATCTTCCACGGGAAAATTATGACCGGCAGATTGGTATGATCGTGCTGGTTATGAGAGGAAGCTGGTTTTCCAGCTATCTGAAGGATACAGCAATTACAGAAAACGAGCATGTCTATCTTGTGGATAAGAGAAATATGGTCATAGCGGGAGATCAGGATAAGGAATTCTACGAGTTGGATGTCGAAGGTCTTCAGAAAGATAAAAACAGTCTTGTTCAGACTGTAGACCAGGAGGAAACAAGCTGGCGGATCGTCAGTGTGATTCCGGTACGGGAGATTTACAGTGGTCTGAGCATTGTTCATACTTCAATTTTTTTGGTAATGACTATTGCTTTTCTGGGGCTGAGCCTTCTCCTCTATTTTTGCTATTTCATCATTATTCGTCCTATTCGCCGGGTAGATGCTTTTGTGCGGCATAGTGCAGCTTCTTCTACAGAACGCCTGGAAGGCTTTAACGGGACAGATGAGATCAGCATTTTGGTGGACAATTTGAACCATATGCTGGATGAAAAGGATGAGATGAGTGAAAAACTTCGCCATGCTCAGCGTGATCTCTATGAGACGGAGCTGTCCAAACAGCAGATGCAGGTTCTGGCTTATCGTAATCAGATCAATCCACACTTTCTTTATAATACCTTTGAATGTATCCGGGCCATGGCTCTTTATTATGACGCAGATGAGATCGCGGAGATCACAATGGCGCTTTCAAGGATTTTCCGTTATGCTATTAAAGGCCATAATATTGTTACGGTGGAAGAGGAGATAGCGAATATCCGGGAATACGCCAAAATTATTTTTTACCGCTTTGGCGGTCGGATCCAGGTAGGTATCGAAGTGGAGGAAGAGGCGAAAAAGCGAAATATGCTGAAGCTTATCATTCAGCCCGTTGTTGAAAACAGTATTTTTCACGGTCTGGAGCAGAAGCTTGACAATGGTCTTGTGACAGTGCATGCTAGGGTGGATGAAAATGATATGCTGGAAGTTGAAGTAAAGGATGACGGCTGCGGAATGGAACAGGAGCAAGTGGATCAGCTTTTGTATCAGATAAAAAGACAGAGTCTTCACCGTAGTTCCCAGAAAGACAGTATCGGACTAGCAAATATCTGTCACCGGCTGGGACTTTTCTATGGGGATAAGGCTGACTTTACCATAGAGAGCAGTCCAGGAAAAGGAACCCGGGTGATCATAAAGATTCCAAGAGAAACAGAGGAGAGAATGGAAGAATGTACAAAGTGCTTATAGCGGACGACGAGGTTTGGATCGGCTTTGGAATCAAGAAGCTGATTCATAAGAGCGGTCAGCCCTTTACCGTGATTGGGGAGGCGCCAAACGGGATAAGGGCTTATGAAATGGTAAAAAAAGAACAGCCGGATCTTCTTATCACGGATATCCGGATGCCTGGGCTTAACGGTCTGGAGCTTATGAGAAAATTAAGAGCGGAAGAAAATCCGGTGGGCGTAGTCTTTATCAGCGGCTATGCGGAGTTTGAATATGCCCGGGAGGCTATCAGCCTGGGAGCCTTTGACTATCTGTTAAAACCCATTGAGGAGGAAAGTCTGACCGCCATTCTTTCCAGATTTCGTGAGGAAAAAGAGCGGAATGTGCCGCGTTCTATGGAGTCTGTGGCTTTGAATCCGGAAGTTTCCGATCCGAGGATCCGAAAGATCATTCAAGAGATCGACCAAAATTATACAGGAAAACTCTCGCTGGGAGAACTGGCAGACTCCATGAATTTAAGCATCGGTCATTTAAGTACTCTGATCCGCCGTGAGACCGGTTTGTCTTTTTCTGAATATGTGACAGCCAAGCGGATGGAAGATGCCAAAAAACTCCTCTGTCAGGAAAATCTTTCTGTGGAAGAAGTGGCAGAGCAGGTGGGATATCACGACTATTTTTATTTTACGAAAGCATTCAAGAAATATGCGGGAGTTTCGCCCAGCGTATACAGGAAAGGCCAATGAGAAATATAAGACGATTTTTTCAGACAGCGGTTTATGCAGGAGCAGCATTGTTTCTCGGACTGAGTCTTTCCGGCTGCAGAAAAAGTGAGGACAGCTATCAGGCAAAGCACAGCGAGGAACTCACCTGGTTTTCTGATCTGAGCTGGTGGAGTCCGGGAAACTGGGATGCGGATCCGAAAAGCGGAACCGGTGAAATCACAGAGAAGACTGGTGTAGAGATCCGCTATCTGATACCGGAGGACAATGGAGATACAAGACTCAGTCTTATGATGATAAACGGAAATATGCCGGATATTCTTTCTGTTTCTGATGAGCAGATGATTCGACATCTTATCACTTCTGATGCCGTATGGAATCTTGACGAGTTATTGCAGCAATATCTGCCGGATTCTCATTTGCTGGTGGATTATCCGAAGGATCTGAAGACTCTTCTTATGGAGCGGGACGGTGGCTGGTACGGTCTGAGCGGAGATATACATAGTCAAGAGAATCAGGAGGAATACGGAGAGGCTTCGGAATTTTACCAGACCTTTCAGAGGAAAAAACAGAGTTCAGGGATTATCTGGAATAAAGTTCTATTAAAGAGGCTGGGTTATGAGATTGAGGATCTTCAGACAGAGGAAGCTGTCTTAAAAATTTTCAAGGAAGTGCAGGAGAGGGAGATCACGGTGAATAAAGAAGTGGTGACTCCGGTTCTGGTGGATGGGGAAAATTACAGCCGGACTACACTGGCGTTTCTGGAAGATACTTTTGGAGCATCTTGTGTGACCGCGGATGGAGCTTATCAGGAGCGGATTTCTACGAAAGAGGGGTGCCATGCCCTGGAATTTTTAAATAAGCTCTTTCGACTGGGATATGCGGAACATCAACAGACTATTTTGACGGCTTACAATATCAAACGCCGTCTGAACTCCGGTCAGGTCCTCTGTTTTATCGGGGATGTGGAACATTCCGGAATCAATCCGGAGGAATGGATTTCCAGCGGTGCGATTCATTCTGCCAGTGGAGAAGAACCGGTTTTCGGGGAAAAAGAAGAATTTTCTCTGGGTGAAATGACAACATTTGTTTCTAAAAATTGTAAAGCTCCAGAGGCAGCGGCCCGTTTTCTTACCGTTCTGACAACCCAGGAAGGAATGAAAAGTTATCTGAAATCCGGGGAAAGCTGGTGGCCGCTTCGAAATGATGACTGGTATTACTGTCAGCTTTCCGATGAAGATGAGAAAATGAACGCCTGGAAACAGTTGATTTGTGCTTATAAAGAAGCTTCCGGGCCGAAAACCTATGACAGAGAACTGATAGATGCGGCTGGGGATACTACAAAGATCTGTGATATCCAGGCAACGGTCCGGGAAAGCTTCAGCCGGGGTGTAAACAGCGTTCTCTGGGCGGAAAATGACGAAGAATTTGACGCCGCCTATGAGAAGCTTCTCACAGAGCTTCAGGAGGCCGGCCTTTTCGAACTGGAAGCGGACCGGACAGAGAAAATGAAGCGAAAATAGTACCAAAACAGAAAAAATAGCCCATATTTTTTTTAGGACCTTCTTTTACAATAGTTTCATATTTGAAAGGAGGTCTTTTTCTATGTATCAGTTTAATGAAGAGGAATACCGGAAACGGATGGAATGGTATGTGGATGCGAGATTCGGCATGTTTCTTCACTGGGGGCTTTATGCAATCCCGGCGAGAGGCGAGTGGATGCGAAGCTTCGAGAAAGTTACAGATGAAGAGTATCAGAAGTATTTCAATGAGTTTAATCCGGTTGACTATGATCCGAAAAAATGGGCACGGATGGCAAAAGAAGCCGGCATGAAATATATGGTTCTGACGGCAAAGCATCACGATGGTTTCTGCCTGTTTGACAGCCAGTATACGGACTTTAAGGCAACCAACACAAAATGCGGCAGAGATCTGATCCGGGAATATGTAGATGCAGTGCGTGGAGAAGGACTAAAAGTGGGGCTTTACTATTCACTGATTGACTGGCATCACGAGGATTATCCGCATTTCAGCGACGGAGCTCATCCAATGTATCAGAATCCGGTCTATAAGGATGATGACCGGAATTGGGATCGCTATCTGGAATATATGCATAATCAGGTAAGAGAGCTCTGCACGAACTATGGGAAAATAGATGTTCTCTGGTTTGATTATTCTTTCGGAGAGTATTCCGGAGAAAAATGGGGTGCTACCAAGTTGGTGAATATGGTTCGCAGTCTTCAGCCGGGCGTGATTATCGACAACCGTTTGGAAGTGAGCGGAGCCGGACTCGGATCCCTGGCATCCGGTCATCCGCTTCCGTATCACGGAGACTTTGTAAGTCCCGAGCAGATTATTCCGCAGGAAGGAATCCGCGATGTAAACGGAAAACCTTTAATCTGGGAGGCCTGCTTTACCATGAACGACAGCTGGGGATATCGGATGACGGACAAGCTTTTCAAACCGGCTCCTATGCTGATCAAGAAACTGGTCGAGTGTGTATCCAAGGGCGGAAATATGCTCTTGAATGTGGGACCGGATGCCCGGGGCAACTTTCCGCCACAGTCTGTAGCAATCTTAAAAGAGATTGGCGAATGGATGCAGAAGAACGGGGACAGTATTTACGGCTGTGGAATGTCCAGTATGCCGAGACCGGACTTTGGACGGATCACTCAGAAAGGAAATCTGCTTTATTATCATATCTTCGACAATACGATTGGCCCGATTCCACTGATTGGGATTGAAAAACATGAGGTGAAAAAAATCCGTATGGTATCCACAGGAGCGGAAATTCCCGTGGCCAATAACTGGGTGAGCAATAATTATCCGGATATTACCTTTGCGGATCTTGGAAATGACCCGGTTTTACCTGATCCGGTGGACACAGTTATTGAAGTGGAATTAAATTGCAAAAAATAATACCAAAATACCGAAATTGTTTCATACAGCCGGGAAGAAACGACTGATATAATGGATCTATCAGAAGACGGGAGATGAGGACATGGAGGCAGAAACACTTTGCAGGCCGGATAAACAGCAGCAGCTCTGGGCAGATTGTGAGATCGGGGTGATCATTCACTATAGCCGCGGACTTTTGGGGATGCAGAATCTGGAAGGTGTACCCTGTGACCAGGCAGCAGATGCATCAAAGCTGAATCCGGAAAATCTGGATACAGACCAGTGGCTGGCCAGTGCGGCAGAACTGGGAGCAAAATATGCTGTGTTCGTGGCAAATCAGCGGAACTGTCAGGGGATTTCACTCTGGCAGTCCTCATCCAATCCGTATTCACTGAAACAGTCGCCCTATCAGAATGGAAGGTTTGACTGTGTCGAAGCATTTATTCGTTCCTGTAAAAAATATCACATTCTTCCGGGACTTTATTATCAGACCGGCTATGGCGGCCACTATTTTGAGAAAGAGAAATACCGCACGCCGGGGACACCGGAACATGAAAGATATCTGAAGGTCACAAAAGGGGATCTGACAGAACTCTGGACGAAATACGGTTCTCTTTTTGAGATCTGGTTTGATGGAGGGGCTGACAGCCTGGAACGTACCGGGTTGGATGTGGGAAGACTCCTGGAAGAATATCAGCCCGGGGCCATTTGCTTTCAGGGACCGGCTTCCCATGAAAGAAATTTGCGCTGGATCGGAAATGAGGACGGCATTGCAGCCTGTGATACCTGGTCCACGACGGATCAGAGAACCTTTTTTTACGATGGAACTGAAAAAGATGAACTCGTTGGAAAAGGAATTGCCGGAGGAAAATTCTGGATTCCGGCGGAGACAGATATTCCGAACAGAAGACCGGAAGGACGGGGTGTCGGCTGGGGCTGGGCTCCGGATGAAGAAAATCTCGTATGGACGCCGGAAGAACTTCTGGAACGTTATTATACCTCCGTTGGGCGAAACAGCAATCTTCTTCTTGGTCAGTGTATTGCAGATGATGGAAAATTTCAAGACACGGAGCAGTTCAGAAATCTTGGAAAAAAGATCTGTAGCATCTATGAAAAAAACTTGGGAAGAACCGCCGGCACAGGAAATTCTTTTTCTATTCGGCTTCCGGAAGGCGTGGTTGCCAGAACTATTTCTGTGATGGAAGAGATTGCGGAAGGTGAAAGGGTGAGAGAGTTTCGACTGATCGCTGAGACATCAGAAGGAGAGCACGAGCTTTACCATGCACAAACCATTGGACATAAACGTCTGATCCGGCTGGAACCACTGCGGGCAGAGAAGATTCGTCTGGATATTCTCAAAAGCGTTGGGCAGCCAAGAATCAGGAACTTTGAAATATTCGGTTAAGAGAGAAAAGGGGGAGATCTATGAAAAAGAAAAAACAGGGAGTTCCGGCAGCGGTGAAGAAACAGTCGTTTAAGGCCTATATGAAAGGTCACTACGATCTCTACCTTCTGCTTCTTCCGGCAATCCTTTATACAGCCGTCTTTTTGTATATTCCCATGTATGGTGTACTGATGGCTTTTCAGGATTACAGCCCGGTGAAAGGCATTATAGGAAGTAATTTTGTAGGGCTGAAGCACTTCAAAAAATTTTTCAGTACCTATATGGCAAAGCAGATCATCAGCAATACCGTGATTCTTTCCGGTTATTCTTTGTTGGCATCTTTTCCTTTTCCTGTAATTCTGGCTCTGATGCTGAATTATTGTGTGAATCGGAGATTCGGAAAAATTGTTCAGACTGTTACCTATATGCCATATTTCATTTCTGTTATGGTACTGGTTGGTATGATGAATATTTTCTTCTCCACCAACTATGGTGTTGTCAATACAGTGCTTCAGGCACTTGGAATTGAACCATTCTCCTTTATGTCCAGTGAAAAAAGTTTCAGGCACATGTATGTATGGTCTGGTATCTGGCAAGGTATGGGATATTCTTCTGTTATCTATTTTGCAGCTCTTTCAGGCATTGATCCGACGCTTTATGAGGCGGCAGAACTGGACGGAGCCAGCAAGCTTCAGAGAATCCGTTACATTGATCTTCCGAGCATCATGCCGACAGTAATCATCATGCTGATCATGAGTGCTGGAAACCTTATGAGTATCGGTTTCGAGAAAGCTTACCTGATGCAGAATGACCGGAACTCCGGCGTATCAGAGATCATTGCAACTTATGTATACAAAGTAGGACTGATTGATGCGCGCTACAGTTTTTCAGCGGCAATCAATCTCTTCAATTCAGCAATCAACTTTGTGATCCTGATTGTGATCAATAAGATATCCAGAAAATTAAGCGATACATCCTTGTGGTAGGGGGACAGAAAGATGAGTGGACAAAGAAAAAGAAAAAAAATAAAAGCAGGGGATCGTGCTTTTGACATCATCAACACGCTGCTTCTGGTACTGATCTTTGTAATTATCCTTTACCCCATGTACTATGTGCTGATTGCTTCATTCAGTAACCCGGATAAGGTGCTAACGGGAAAAATTTTTCTTCTTCCCAAAGGCTTTCAGCTGGAAAGCTACAAAACGGTATTTTCCAACTCAGAGGTAATGAATGGTTACCTTCATACGATTTTGTATGCTACGGTAGGAACATTGATTAACCTTTTCGTGACACTGACAGCAGGTTATGCGCTTTCCAGAGAGGATTTAAGAGGCAGGAAGCCAATTACATTGTTTTTCATTTTTACCATGTTTTTCAGTGGTGGAACCGTTCCGACTTATATGCTGGTGAAAAATTTAGGACTTCTGAATACGTTCTGGGCCATGGTTCTTCCAAATGCCATGAGCGTATGGAATCTGATCCTTTGCCGGAACTTCTTTGAGGGAAATATTCCCAAAGAACTGCTGGAAGTATCCAAGATTGATGGCTGCCGGAATGATTACTTCTTCCTGAAGATTGTCCTGCCGCTGTCCAAGGCCTTAATTGCCGTCATGGTTCTGTTCTATGCGGTAGGTCACTGGAATTCTTACATGCAGCCTCTTCTGTACCTGTCAGACAGGAGCAGATATCCACTGCAGCTGGTACTGAAAAATATCCTGATTTCCAGCCAGCCGGATGCATCCCTGGCAGGCATGACGGACCGGGCGGAACTTTACAAACAGACGGAAATGTTGAAATATGCGTTGGTAGTGGTATCCAGCGTACCGATGATCGCACTCTATCCTTTTGTACAGAAGTATTTCGTACAAGGGGTTATGGTAGGCTCTGTAAAAGGCTAAAATAAAAAAAGAAAAAGGAGGAAATGAGAATGAAAAGAAAGGTAGTGCAGAAACTGATGTGTGCCATGCTGGCAAGTTCCATGTTAATGACCGGTTTTGGGGTGGAAGCATTTGCATCCGAGGATAAAAATCAGCAGGAACTGAGTACGGAAGCGCCGGTAACGGATGAGAAGGTGACTTACACTATCGCCTGCCAGCTCTCTCCCAACTGGGGAAATCCGGCAGAAGGCGAATTCTGGCAGTGGCTGGAGGAGAAAACCAACGTTCACATCGAATGGGTAACTTATCTGGAATCCGAAGCAACGGAGAAATTTAAACTTCTCATGGCTTCCGGTGAGTATCCGGATGCTTTCATGGGAGCTCTGGGCGGAAGTGACAACGATATCATCACATACGGAAATGAAGGAATCTACATCCCATTAAATGATCTTATCGATCAGTATGCTCCGAATTTCAAGAAGAGAGTGGAAGAGGAATATCCGGACCTGATGAAAATGATCACCTGTGCAGATGGAAATATCTACGGTATGCCGTCCGTTCTTTACAACCCGGACATTTATAACAACACTTTCATCAACAAAAAATGGCTGGATGCAGTAGGAGCAGAGGTTCCTACCACCACAGAAGAGTTTGCAGAAGTGCTCCGTCTCTTCAAAGAAAATGACCCCAATGGTAACGGCGAGGCAGACGAGATTCCGATGACTTTTATCTTCTCTGACTGGGGCGCATCTGACCACGGCCCCTACTTCGGAGCTTTCGGCTATCCCCTGTCTCCGGACTACCTGATGATCGATAACAAAGAAGTAAAATATCTTGGCGCAGAAGAGAGCTATAAGAAGGGTGCTGAGTGGCTGAGTTCCCTGTATTCCGAAGGGCTGATTGACCGCGATGCCTTCACACAGGACGACAGCAGCCTGGCAGCAAAAGTTTCTCAAGGAACCGTTGGCGTGTTCTCTTCCTGGGACAGATCTCCGGCTGGTGAGTATGCAGACGATTATGTAGCCCTGATGCCGCTCAAAGGACCGGAGGGTGACCAGAACGCATTGGTAGAGGGAATCACCGGTTTCTATAAAGGCAGATTTATGATCACCGATAAGGCAGAAAATCCGGAAATCCTTATGCAGTGGATCGATCGCTTCTATGAGAGCATGGAAGTTGGCTTAAATGCAACATATGGTATTGGGCCGGACAAAGACAAAGCATGGTACTATGATGAGAACGGCGAGATCGTATTCAAATCCGGCGATGATCTTCCTGACGAGTATGTACGTGGACAGCAGCAGCTTCCGTTCGCACCGGCAATCCTTAACGACACTGTAGGCGAATTCCTCGGTGATCCGTTCAAAAATGAAGTTACTGCCAGCATGAAAGAATATGCAGGTAAATTTACAGACGGAACATGGGAGCGCTGGCCCAATGCATACATGACTTTGGATGAGAAAGATGATATTTCCACTACAGAAACAGATCTTCAGGATTATTCCAAGAATCAGCTGGCAAAATGGATCTCCGGTGAGAGTGATGTGAATGCTGACTGGGATGGCTATCTGGAAGAGCTGGAGAACATCGGCCTGAGCCATTACCTCGAAGTAAAACAGGGTATCTACGACAGATACAGCGCAGCTGAATAAGAGAAAGATAAACAGAGGGGCCGTCACAGCTTTGTGTCGGCCCTTTTTTTAAAAAAAGGAGAGCAAAAATGGAAAAAACATGGATTGAGAAGGCAGCTGAGATCGTACCCAGCCCGAGACAGGTAGCCTGGAACTGCATGGAGTTTTATGGTTTTGTACACTTTGGGCTGTATACCTTTGATAGGGAGCATGAATTTGCGACCGGTCCGGAGATTTTTAATCCGGTGAATTTTGACGCCCGCCAGTGGGTGAAGGCCTACAAGGCAGCCGGTATGACAGGACTTCTTCTGACCTGTAAGCATCATGAAGGTTTTTGCCTGTGGCCCAGCAAATACACGGAATTTTCCGTTAAAAACAGCCCCTGGAAGGATGGAAAAGGTGATATTGTAAAAGAAGTTTCTGAGGCCTGCAGGGAAGAAGGTCTGAAATTTGGTGTTTATCTTTCTCCCTGGGATGTTCATGAAGAGACATACGGAACACCGGCATATAATGATTATTTCTGCAACCAGCTGACGGAACTCTGCAGCAACTATGGAGAACTTTTCTGTGTGTGGTTTGACGGTGCCTGCCGTACGGCAGATAAGGTACAGGGATACGACTGGGATCGTTACTATTCGTTGATCCGTAAACTTCAACCGAATGCCTGCATCAGCATATGCGGACCAGACGTACGCTGGATTGGAAACGAGGCGGGAGAAAGTCGTGAAGAAGAGTGGAGCGTAGTACCGAAGAGCATCATGGTTACAGAGAGGAATCCGGGCTACTGGAGACAACTGGATACCATGCCGAACTCTACATGGAAAGATATCGGAAGCCGGGATTTTATCAAGGATTACGATGAACTTATCTGGTATCCGGCAGAAGTGGATGTTTCCATACGACCGAGTTGGGGGTATGTAGAGGGAGAAGAAAAACAGCTGTATTCTTTGGAAACGCTTCTCTATATGTATGAAAAAGCAGTGGGCGGCAATGCAACGCTTCTTCTGAATGTACCACCAAATAAAGAGGGACTTTTTGATCTGGAAGATGTAGAACGGCTTGCGGAGCTTGGCAAAGCGATTCGTGGTTTGTTTTCCGGACCACAGACAACCGGGGCAAAAGCCTTTCAGAAGAATGGAAGTAATGCAGAGGCTATACTGGATGCAGACAGAACACACTTTGTGGAACTTGCAGAGGAATGCCAGGAGATAGAGATACAGCTTCAGGGTGAACACACGATTGACTTTATTGTTTTGAAAGAAACGATTGAAAAGGGGCAGCGAGTGGAAAAATTTGCTGTGGATATCTGGAGAGAGGATCAGTGGAAGGAGGTTTATCAGGCGACCACCATCGGCTATCAGCGTTTTGGAAGGATCGAGCCGGTTCAGACAGAGCGGGTACGGGTGCGGATTCTGGAGAGCCGCGGGACCGTTTATCTCACAGAGATTGGCCTTTATTATACAGAAAAATAGGAGTAAATAAGTATGGCAGGATATTTGTTTGTACATTTCACGGGCGAGCAGCAGTATGGGGAGCAGATTTATTTTTCCATCAGCCGGGACGGCCTTCACTGGAAGGATCTGAACGGCCATCGGCCGGTGCTGTATTCGGATATCGGGGAAAAAGGAGCCCGGGATCCGTTCTGTGTCCGGGATGAAAAAAATGGAAAGATTTACCTTTTTGCCACGGATCTTCGGATCGAAGAGGGAAAAGGCTGGGAAACCGCCATTTTCCGCGGAAGCCGGGATATGATTGTCTGGGAATCGGAAGATCTGGTTCACTGGTCCGAGGCCAGGGCCGTGACCGTCGGAAGAGAGAACGCGGGCAGCGTCTGGGCGCCGGAAGCGGTGTATGTGCCGGAAAAAGAGGCTTTTCTGGTTTTCTGGGCCTCACACATCAATACGCCGGACGGAAAAGGCGGGAAGTTCCAGATCGACTGCGCCTGGACAAAGGATTTTGTAGACTTTACTGCGCCGGAAAAATTTATGGAGCGGGAAAAGGATGTCATCGACACGACGATGATTCAGGCGGAAGGCCGTTGGTATCGCTTTGCGATGAACGATGTGACAAAAAGAGTCTGCATGGAGTGGGCGTCTGACCCGAAAGGGCCTTATGAGGAGATCAAAAGCGAGACTCTGACAAAGCTTTCCGGCGTGGAAGGGCCGGAGATTTACCGGCTGCCGGATGGCAGATACTGCCTCATTGCAGACCGGTTTATGACGGACGGCGGCTATCTTCCGCTGGTATCTGCCGATCTTGCCGGAGGAAAGTTTGAGATTCTGACGGAGAGCGCCTACGATATGGGAAGTACCAAGAAGCGTCATGGCGGAATCCTTCCCATCACAGATGAGGAATATGAGCGGCTGGAAAAAACCTTTGACCGGATCAATCCGATTCTTCCGGACCTTTTTGCAGATCCGGATATCGCCGTTTTTGACGGGAAGTATTACATTTATCCCACGAGTGACGGCTATGACAACTGGAGCGGAAACCGGTTTTATGTCTTTTCCTCAGAGGATGGCATCCATTTCAAGAAAGGGCCGCTGCTTCTGGATGTGGCGACGGAGCAGGTTTCCTGGGCCACCGGTTATGCCTGGGCTCCCTGTATTGCCAGAAAAGGAGATACCTGGTATTTCTATTTCTGTGCTAAAGACCAGAACGGGGAATCCTGTATCGGAATGGCCTGGGCGAAGCACCCGGAGGGGCCTTTTACAGCCTGTGAAAAGCCCTTTATCACGATGCCTCTGGCGAGAGAATGGGGACTTAAGATGGGCTATGGCGGTCAGACCATCGATCCCTCGATTTATCAGGAGGGAGAGGAGTTCTACCTTCTCTTCGGAAATGGTCATCCGGCCATCGGAAAGCTCAATGAGAAGATGGATGGCCTGGTTCCGGGAACCATACAGAATCTCGAAGGACTTTTTGATTTCCGGGAAGCGGTCAGCGTAAAAAAAAGAGGTAATCTTTATCATTTTACCTGGTCTTGCGATGATACCGGAAGTGAAAACTATCATATCAATTATGGAACTGCAGAGACACTTTACGGTCCTGTCATTTATCATTATCCGATTCTTGAAAAGGATCCATCAAGAGATATTTACGGGACGGGACATCATTCAATCGTACAACTGCCGGGAAGTGATTGCTGGAAGATCGCCTACCACCGTTTCGGAACGCCGACAGAGCGCTATCCCGAGGGAAAGGGCTTTCACAGGGAGACCTGTATTGCGGATCTTACCTTTGATGAAAACGGTCTGATGGAGAAAGTAAAGATGTGGGATTAAGAGCTTATAGATAGAATCTGTCAAGAAGCACATCTCCAATGGAAAAATCACTTCCCCTGTGATAAAGTAAAGCTGTTGGAACTGTTTTACCTGAAACTGCATTTACTGAATATAACAGAATCTGCCGCTCTAAAAACGGCAGATGAAGAGGAGATTGTTTTATGACAGTATTTTTAGGACTTATGATTCCGTTTTTAGGCACCACCCTCGGTGCGGCCTGCGTGTTTTTTCTGAAAAAAGAGCTGGGGGCAAATGTGCAGAAAGCGCTTCTGGGCTTTGCCTCCGGAGTGATGGTGGCGGCTTCCGTCTGGTCGCTTCTGATTCCTTCGATGGATATGTCAGCTTCCATGGGACGGCTGGCCTTTGTCCCGGCCTGCGGAGGGCTGTTGGCCGGCATGGCTTTTCTGCTTCTTATGGATCGGGTGATCCCGCATCTTCACATGGGAGCAGAGAAGGCGGAAGGCCCCAGCTGTTCGCTAAAAAAAAGTACCATGCTGGTACTGGCAGTCACTCTTCATAACATTCCGGAAGGTATGGCGGTTGGTGTGGTTTTTGCCGGCATGCTGGCAGAAAATGCGCATATTACCACGGCTGCGGCTTTTGCCCTCGCTATTGGTATTGCCATTCAGAACTTCCCGGAAGGAGCCATCATTTCCCTTCCGCTGAAAGCGGAGAATGATATGAGCAGAGGAAAAGCCTTTCTAGGAGGAATGCTTTCCGGTGTGGTGGAGCCCATTGCAGCTTTCCTTACGATCCTGCTTTCAGACATTCTCACACCGGTTCTCCCCTGGTTTCTCTCCTTCGCCGCCGGAGCCATGCTCTATGTGGTAGTCGAAGAACTGATCCCCGAGGCCAGTGAGGGCGAACACAGCAACATCGGAACCATTGGTTTTGCCGTGGGCTTTGCTCTCATGATGGTACTGGATGTGGCGCTGGGATAAGAAAAAAGCGTATCTCCGGGTTTCAAATGCCGGTGTGATACGCTTTTTTTAAACAATTTTATTTCTGCTCCGCTTTTTCTCTGGGAAGAACAATATTGAGCACGATGGCTACCAGGGCTGCAGGTACAATGCCGGAACCGCCGAAGATCAGCTGTACGGGCTGGGGCAGGCCGGAGATCACGGCACTGTTTGCCCCCAGGCCATAGCCGAGACCAAGTGCTACAGAGACGATTGTGATAGAGCGGGAATTCATGGGCTCCTTCGTGATCAGCTGGATTCCGCTGATGATGATGGAGGAGAACATCATGACGGCCGCACCGCCAAGAACACTCTGGGGCATGATGGAGATCAGGGCCGCCAGCTTCGGGAAGAGGCCGCAGAAAATCAGGAAGATTGCTCCGAAGCCCAGAGCTGTGCGGTTGACGATCTTTGTCATGGTGACAAGGCCAACGTTCTGGCTGAAGGAAGTGTTCGGGAGAACGCCGAACAGAGCAGCCAGGGAAGAACCGAAGCCGTCACAGGCCACGCCGCCGGAGAGCTCTTTATCCGTAGCTTCTCTGCCCATACCGCCCTCCATAACGCCGGAGATATCGCCGACGGTCTCGACTGCTGTCACAACGAACATGATCAGGATCGGCAGGATTGCCCGGGCATCGAAGACCAGTTTTACCGGCATGAGTTTTGGAACGGCGAACCAGGACGCGTCGGCTACTTTGGACCAGTTCAGCACCCAGGCTTTGGTAAATTCCACGCCCTCGGCGGTGATGTCGGTGGTGGGAAGGAAGATTCCCATGACTTCGGAAACGATATAACCGATGATGATGGCAAAAAGGATTGCGGAGGTGCTCCAGATTCCCTTGCAGAAATGCTTCAGGACGATGATCGTGACGAGAACGATAAGGCCAAGAATCAGGTTTTCCATGGAGCCGTAATCCGAAGCGGAGCTTCCGCCGCCGAAGGACTGGATACCAACGGAGATCAGGGAAAGACCGATGGAGAGTACAACCGTTCCGGTGACAATGGGCGGGAAAAATTTACGGAGAGGTTTCAGACAGAAGCCTAAGAAGCCTTCAAAAATACCGCCGATCAGGGAAGCCCCCATGATGGCGCCGTAGGTGAGGATGCCGCCGCCCATAACTTTGGCAACACTCTGAAAGACGCCGATGAAACCGGAGCTGGTACCCATGATGATGGGAACTTTACCGCCCACCGGACCAATGGCAAAAAGCTGTACCAGCGTGACGATGCCGGCGATCAGCATGGCATTCTGAAGCAGAGTGACCTGGAGAGCTGCCAGCTCCGCATCACCGGAGGTAGCAGAGATGCCGCAGGCGCCGCAGATGATCAGAATGGGGGTCAGGTTGCCGACGAACATGGCAAGGACATGCTGCAGACCTAAAGGAATGGCCTGCCGGAGAGGGATCTTCCCATAAAATTCATAGGGAGAGCCAGTTTGAGATTGAGACTGTTTCATTTCTTTTTCTCCTTCCTGGATAGTAAATAGAACTGGATTGCTTCGCTATGATGCAGTATCAGTAATTCTTGGCACCATTATAGCGACCATTGAAAAAATATGTCAATAGATGCAGAGAAAAAATTTTTTCTGTCGCAAGAGACTTGACTTTGCCGGAAAAGGATGTTAAGGTAAAGACAATTATACGACTGACGGAAGTGGAATTGACCACAGGGAGTATAAGGATGAGATGAGCCGACCGTCTGGGCATGAAGAACCCGGAATGTCGGTTTTTTATATGTCAGGAAATTCCTGCGGAATCACCTGACATATAAAAAGTTTTGCGGAAAATGTAAAAAAAAGGAGACGAAACCATGGAATTATTATCTTTGGAAAAGGAACTGAAGGAAAATTCTTATCCTGGAAGAGGAATCGTGATCGGACGCAGCCAGGATGGAACCAAAGCGGTGACCGCCTACTTTATCATGGGAAGAAGTGAGAACAGCAGAAACCGCGTATTTGTGGAAGAAGGACAGGGAATCCGTACCCAGGCATTTGACCCATCAAAACTTACTGATCCGAGCCTTATCATCTATGCTCCCGTCCGTGTACTTGGAAACCGTACGATTGTGACAAACGGCGATCAGACTGACACGATCTATGAGGGAATGGATCAGGAGCTGACCTTTGAGCAGAGTTTAAGATGCCGGGAATTTGAGCCGGACGCACCGAACTACACCCCGCGTATTTCCGGTGTGATGCATATCGAGAATGGCAGATATGATTTTGCCATGTCCATCTTAAAGAGCAACAACGGCGATCCGGACTGCTGTCAGCGCTTCACCTTCTCCTATGATAAGCCGAAGGCTGGAGAGGGCCGTTTCATCCATACCTACAAATGCGACGGCAACCCGCTTCCGAGTTTCGAGGGCGAGCCCAAGCCGGTAGCTATTTCCGGAGATATTGATGCTTTCACAGAGCTGGTGTGGAACAGCCTCAACGAAGAAAACAAAGTTTCCCTCTTTGTCCGTTATATCGACATCGCTACAGGAAACTACGAGACCAGAATCGTCAACAAGAACAAATAAGAAAGGAAGAGCAGATCATGAAAGAACTTGCTTTAAAATATGGATGCAACCCCAACCAGAAACCGTCCCGCATTTATATGGAAGACGGAAGTGAGCTTCCGATCCAGGTGCTTTCCGGCAAACCGGGTTATATCAATTTCCTGGATGCTTTCAACGGCTGGCAGCTGGTAAGCGGTCTGAAAAAAGAGACCGGCCTTCCGGCAGCTACCTCCTTTAAGCATGTATCTCCCGCAGGTGCTGCTGTTGGTCTTCCTCTTACCGAGACCCAGGCAAAGATCTACTGGGTAGACGATATGGACTGGAAAAACTTCTCCCCACTGGCCTGTGCCTATGCGAGAGCCAGAGGCGCAGACCGTATGTCTTCCTTCGGAGATTTCATCGCCCTTTCCGATACCTGCGATAAAGATACCGCTCTTCTGATCAAAAGAGAGGTTTCCGACGGGGTCATCGCTCCGGGCTATACCGAGGAGGCTCTGGAGATCCTTCATCAGAAGAAAAAAGGAAACTACAACGTGATTCAGATCGATCCGGCTTATGTACCGGCTCCTATCGAGCACAAGCAGGTGTACGGCGTAACCTTTGAACAGGGCCGTCAGGAGCTGCCCATCGACGATGCGCTGATCTCCAACATCGTGACTAAGAATAAAGAGCTTACCGAGGAAGCAAAAAGAGATATGAAGATCTCTCTGATCATCCTCAAATACACCCAGTCCAACTCCGTCTGCTTCGTAAAAGACGGACAGGCCATCGGCGTGGGCGCAGGCCAGCAGTCCCGTGTACACTGTACCCGTCTGGCAGGCCAGAAAGCAGACAACTGGTTCCTTCGTCAGAGCCCGAAGGTTCTGAACCTGCCCTTCCGCGAGGATATCAAGCGGGCAGAGAGAGACAACGCCATCGATGTTTACATCGGTGAGGAATATATGGATGTCTGCGCGGACGGCGCCTGGGAGAAGATTTTCACAGAGAAGCCTTCCATTTTTACGAGAGAAGAAAAACGCGCATGGCTGGATCAGCTGACCGGCGTTACCCTTGGTTCCGATGCCTTCTTCCCCTTCAGCGACAACATTGAGCGCGCTCACAAGAGCGGCGTTCAGTATATCGCAGAGCCGGGCGGTTCCGTCCGTGATGAGGATGTCATCGCAACCTGTGATAAATATAACATGGTAATGGCCTTCACCGGCATCCGCCTGTTCCATCATTGATTCCGAAAAAACAATAAGATTTTTTCATCCCCTGCTTCTTACCCAAAAGGAGTGGGGGCTTTTGAGTTATATCAGAAAGGAAACAAAACTATGACTACACGAAGACTGTTTGAAGAAAATGTAAAAACACAGCGTTTTGAAGCGAAAGTACTTTCCTGTACGGAAGAGAAAGGAAAATACCGCATCGAACTGGATGCCACGGCTTTTTTCCCCGAGGGCGGCGGCCAGCCCGGCGATCAGGGAGAACTTTTTCCGGGTTTGAATGAAAATGGCGAGCCGGTGAGGGTTCTGGATACCAGAGAAAAAGCCGGTGCGATCTATCATGTGACGGACAAGGCGATTCCCGAAGGAACGGAAGTTTTAGGTCGCCTGAACTGGGACAAACGTCTGAGAAACATGCAGAACCACAGCGGAGAGCATATCCTTTCCGGACTGATCCACGCGAAATATGGTTATAATAATGTAGGCTTCCATATGGGAAGCGACGCAGTGACGCTGGATCTCGACGGCGTCATCGTCCCGGAGGAGCTGCCGGAATTTGAACGTCAGGTCAATGAAGTCATCGAAAAAAATGTCGAGATCGAGATTCTCTATCCCAGCCGGGAAGAGCTGGAGAACATCGATTATCGCAGCAAAAAAGAGATCGCCGGTCAGGTGCGGATCGTACGGATCGGCACTTACGATACCTGCGCCTGCTGCGGAACCCATGTGGAATATACCGGAGAGATCCGTCTGGTAAAGCTCTTGGGAATCCAGAATTATAAGGGTGGTGTCCGGATCTCCATGCTGGCCGGAAGAGACGCGATCGAAGATTATGAGAAGAAGCATGCTATGATCCAGGAGGCAACCCATCTTCTTTCTGTGAAGCCGGATCAGGTGGACAGCGGAATCCGGAAGCTTCTGGATGCCAATGCGGCTCTGAAATCCAAACTCATCGCTTTCCAGCGGCAGATCGGGGAGGAAAAGGCCGCTGCGATTCCGGAAGGAACCAAGAAGATCTGCTTCCTGGAGCCAAATTTCCAGAGTGATGAGCTTCGGGAGATGTGCAATAAGGCAGCCGTGAAGGCGGAGCTTGTGCTGGGCCTGCTTCCGATCCGTGAAGGTCTGTGCCAGTATGTTCTCATCAGCAACCAGGCGGATGTCCGGGAGCTGGGAAAAGCCCTCAACGAGGAATTCAATGGAAAAGGCGGCGGTCAGCCCTCCATGGTGCAGGGAACGCTGATGGCCGACGGAGAGGAAATTAAGGCGTATTTTCTGGAATAACAGGAAAAAGTTTAGAATTTCTTAGGACTTTTTCGAAAAAAGTTCCCCTTTCCGACACAGACTCATCACAATTGGAATCTATAATAGGTTTCAATAAAGCAGTGATGCTTTTTCATATATACTTTTCTCTCTTTTCTTGGGACCTGTGTAAGCGGCACGGGTCCTTTTTGTATGCGAAAAATCCCTTTGCCCGAAACTCCCGGAATAAATTTCGCAGAGCTTCCGGATCATCGGAGACCTTCTGGAGTTCATCGAAGCGTTTTTCGCGGAGCAGCAGCCGGTTGACGGAACACATGGCAGAGATTCCGCAGGAAGCTTCCGGGGAAAAATGAGGTGTTTCTGCAAATAAGGTTCGTAGCTCCTGTTCCCGGAGAACTTCTTCCAAGATCGGCGAGACAGAAGAGAGGGCGGGAAAACGCCGGGCGAGGGAAGGCAGTTCGGAGGAATGGCGGACCAGAAGGAAACGGGAAAAGGCATAGAGATCCGGAAAGGCAGAAAGAGAGGGCTGGAGGGCAGAAAGATTGAGGACACGGCGGGAAAAGGGCAGAGAGGAGGCGTCGAAATTTCCATAGAAAAAAGGATTTTGTTGATTGGCTTCCTGAAAAGTGAGAAAGACTTGAAGGAAATTTCCGCGTGGAACTGTAAAAGAGGCATTTTCGGGTGGACTTTCAGAGACGGCAAAGGGAAGCTGACCGGAAAAGACAGGAACAAGCTCCAGAATGAAAGAGGCCCGGTTGTCCGGTCGTACCTGGAGACAAAAGCCACCTTCATACAGGCTGCCGGGATACCAGAGAACAGATACCAGCCTTTTAGGCGGAAAACCAGTCAGTGCGGCGGCGAGAAGCTTTCGTGCGGCGGGATATTTTTTAAAAAAAGAGAAAAAAAGATCAGGTTTCAGGATCCAACAGGGAAAAAATTCTGACATGAAAAACCTCCAGAAAGAAAAAAGAGACGTTGCCCGATAAAGAGGGCTATGCTAGAATGAAAGATGTGAAAAATGCTTTCCTATACTGTATCAGAGAGAAAGAAAAATGTCAAGAAAAAGATTGCAAAAATATGTTTTAAATAGAAGGAGAAACGAACATGCAGAAAAAGAAAACCACTGGAAGCTGTGAAAGCTGCGCCTACTATGCCTACGACGAAGATTACGAATGTTACACCTGTGAGATGGATCTGGACGAGGACGAGCTGGTGCGCTTCCTTTCAGACGCCTATTACGACTGCCCCTATTACCGGAACGGCGACGAGTACCGGGTGGTGAGAAAGCAACTCTGACGCGGAAAGGAAAAAGAAAATGGAATATCTGGAACCAATCAATGAAACCTCCTATCTGTCCGTGCCAAACGCACAGGTCTACCGCAAAATCATGCGCTGTTTCTACCGGGAATATGGAAAAAATGCTGGAAGCCTATGCCGGAAAAAGCCTTAAAACAAACAGGGAACTTCAGGAAGAAGATCAGTTCCGGAGGGAGAAATTTTTAAAAACAAATCAGTTCTATTTCCGTGAAAAAGCCGGTGCTGACTCCCTTGCATTTCAGTGGATAGAAGAGCTGCTTTCCGGTAAAAAATATGGCTATTCCCTTCTTATGCGGGAATATGGGAAAGACGCGCTGCAGGCAGAAGAAATCTTTCGCCATACAGGAAGGGCACTCATAAAACTGGAAGAGATGGAAACTTCAGGGGAAGAGCTTCCTTTGGCTGTGTTTGCAGCGGAGCTTTCTGATAATCCGCACTACTTTGACCGGGGAACAGCAGCGGGACTTCTTCTTGTGCATGCCATCTGTTTCAGGGAGAAACGGGGACTGCCGGAAAATACCCATGAGTGGCGGGAGCTTCTGGAGGATGTGGGAATTGTACCGGACAATATTTCTTCCCAGGTTCATGTCTGTGGACTCAGATTGAAAAAAGGGGAAAGCTGGCATCCGGCTTATGAGGCTTTTTATGAAAACGGGGAGCCCTGTGTTGTCACAATGGAAAATCTGAAAGATATCACAGAGGCAAAAGCCATTGACAATCAGGTGTATGTGGTAGAAAATGAAATGGTCTTTTCCTATCTTACCAGCAGTGAGAAAAAGAAAGCCTGTACGATTCTCTGTACCTCCGGACAGCTTCGGAGCGCTGCAGTGAAGCTACTTGATTTTCTGGTGAAAAGCGGAGCTTCTGTTTATTATAGCGGAGATACGGATCCCGATGGACTTGGGATTGCGGACAGACTCTGGCAGAAATTTCAGGCTTCCGTCCATATCTGGCGGATGGGACCGGAAGACTATGAAAAAAGTCTGTCTGGGGAGGCAGTAGGCAGATTCGGGCTTGCAAAGCTGGAACAGCTTAAGCATCCGGTTTTAAGAGAAACGGCAGAATACATCAGAAGAGAAAAGAAAGCCGGCTATCAGGAAAATCTGCTGGAAGAGCTGGCGAAAGATATTCAGAAGTAAAGGAGACTTAATTTCATGAAGAAAAACAAAAAGACCACAGGAATCCTGGCGGCGATTCTGATCGTGCTTGTCGTCATTGTGGCGGCAATTATCATTGTTTTTTCTGTACGCGGAAAGAAGAGCACAGAGAGCACCACGGAAACCATTGACGCAGCAGGCAAGCATCATGTGGAGATCCAGGTAAAAAATTACGGTACCATCAAGGTGGAGCTGGACGGCGATACCGCTCCGATCACTGTGGCAAATTTTCTGAAACTTGCTCAGAACGGCTTCTATGACGGTCTGACCTTCCACCGGATCATCGACGGTTTCATGATTCAGGGTGGCGATCCAAAAGGAAACGGAACCGGCGGTTCAGATGAGACCATCAAGGGTGAATTTTCCGGCAACGGTGTGGAAAATAACATTTCCCATGTGAGAGGAACGATCTCCATGGCCCGTTCCCAGGATATGGACAGCGCCAGCTCCCAATTTTTCATTGTGCAGAGCGACAGTACCTACCTGGACGGCCAGTACGCCGGTTTCGGAACTGTGACCGAGGGTATGGATATCGTGGATCAGATCTGTAAGGATACGCCGGTGCAGGACAGCAACGGAACCGTCAGTGCTTCCGATCAGCCCGTCATTGAGAGTATCAAAGTCATTGACTGATGAGAAAAGAGTTTATGCTCGGCGATATTCCCGTTACGATGGAGCGCCGGAAAGTAAAAAACTTAAACCTCTATGTGCAGCCGCCGGAAGGCTGTGTCCTGGCGACAATCCCCTGGCGGATGCGGGAGGCGGATGCGATCAAATTCATCCGAAGCAAAGAAAACTGGATCCGAACTGCCAGAGAAAAAGTCCGGAGCCGGCAGAAGAGCGCGGAAACGCCGGGAGAAGCCGCCCTTCCTTATACAAAGGAAGAGGTCGAAAAACTGCAAAAAGAAATCCTTCGTCTGGCCGCGTACTGGGAGCCGCTCATGGGCGTTCACTGTACCGGTTGGCAGCTTCGCGAGATGAAGACCCGCTGGGGAAGCTGTACGGTGCAGACCGGCAAAATCCGGCTGAATTTAAGACTGGCCCGAAAACCGGAAGCCTGCCTGGAATACGTTCTGGTCCATGAGCTCTGCCATCTTCTGGAGCCCAGCCACAATGCCAGGTTTCATGGCCTGATGGACAAATTCCTGCCGGACTGGCGGGAGAGAAAGCTGCTTTTGAATCAAAAATGAATAAAAAGTCCGCTTTCCGGATATCCTAATCCTGAAAAATCTGCAGGAAAGAAGGAATGTACAGTGACTACGGAAGTTGACCTTTTAAACACGATCCATGAGTACGCGGATATGGGCTTAAGCGGGCTGAATCAGGTGATCCCCCTCTCCTCCGACCCGTCCTTTACCAGAGAGCTCCAGCATCAGAAAAGCGATTACGAGGCGGCCCTCCAGAAAAGCGAAGCCCTTCTGGAAGAGCGCCATATCCCCCGGGGAAAAGAAGCCGGACCTGTGGCCAAAATGATGAGTACCGTCATGACCCGGGCGAAAAATCTGGCAGATCCCTCCACCTCCAAACTGGCGGAGATAGTCTTCCAGGGAAGCAACATGGGCATCACGGAGCTGACCAAAGGTATCAACGACTATCACGGAGAAGACAAAGCAGTCTTAAGCTTTGCCGAAAAACAGCTGAAACAGGAAGAACACCACGCAGAGACCATGAAACAGTATCTCTGATACCACACCCCGCCGGACCGGCGGGGATTTTTTTCTTGAAGGAAAGCTGTCAATTATGGTATACTTGCACAAGATAAGAAACGTTTGTTTTATCCCTCCTTTTCGTATGGAAACGGGGGGATATTGTAAGTTTTACATAAGGAGTTTTCACCATATGAATCTATTTGACACGCTCCCCGGCAGCTTTTTCAACTGCCTGGCCAGCGGAAGCACGAACCGGGTCTATGCGGACTGCCTGCTTCTCATTTATCACGAGTACGACCGGGAGATTACCTACCGGATCCCGAGAAGCCAGGTACGGGACGCTCTTGCCGTCTATCTGATGGAGCATCAGGTGGAAAAGCTGGAGGACGAACCGGAGGAAAATACGAACTACAACGAGATGGCCAACGCGGTAATCCGCCGTTTCTGCTCCCGGGAAGTGGGGTGGCTGGAGGAGGACATCGACGATGCCACCTATGAAAAACACATCATGATGACAGAGCAGGGCGTAGTTCTCGCAGAGTTTCTCCAGCAGCTGATGAAACCGGAGCGGGAAGAATTTTCCAGCTATATTTTCAACGTTTACAACATCTTAAAAGACCCGGATCAGTGGGAAAATGATCCCTATATCAACGGGCTTCGGGCCGTTTACCGGAACGCCAAGCTCCTCTCCAAGGCGCTGAAACGCCTGGCTACGTTTATCAAAAAGATCATCGAGCGGATGGTCCAGGAAGAGACCATGGAGAGCCTGACGGAGAACATTCTGGAATACTGCGAGGGCGATTTTATTAAGGAATATGCGCGTCTTACCAAGCAGCAGAACATACATATTTATCGTTCCTACATCCGGCTGCGGCTGGAAGAGATCCAGAACGATGCGGCCCTTCTGGAGCTTCTGGCAAAAGGCTGCCGCCTGGAGGAAAATCGAAGCCTGGAAGAGAGTAAGGGCGTGGTGCAGGATATGCTCCACACGATCCGCCAGTTCTTCACCGAAGAATACGATGAGATCATGCGGGATATCAAGCACAAGATCACGGTTTACCTTCAGCTGGCCATCGGAAGGGCCCGTTTTATCCGGAACCGGAGTCGCGACATCCGCGGAAATGTGGAGCAGACGATCCGTATTCTGACGGAGGAAATGGACGATCTGGGTTGGAAAGACGAGCTTCCCGAGGAGATGAACCCGCTTTTCGATCTGGAGAGCAACGAGTTTCTGGATCTGGAATCCATCCGCTATCCCCGGAAGAATCAGCACATTGCCAAAGCCTCCCAGGTGGAAGTGGAGGAGATGACGGAGGAGGATATCGAGCGGGCCCGCCTGGCTCACGAGCGGGAGGCGGAAAATCCCTATTCCAAGGAAAAAATGAAATCCTATGTGGAACACGTCATGGGAAACCGCACCGAGGTTTCCAGCGACGACCTGCCTCTGGAGAGCAAAAACGAGCTCTTGAGTGCCCTTTCCGCCGTGGCCTACGGCAGGGAAAACGGCTTTGAGATCCGGGTAGAGGACGGCTACATGGAGATGCAGCAGATGCTGATCCGACGATTTACCATAGAAAAAGAGGAGAAAAACGAATGAACATAGAGGAATTCTGGGAGGGTTTTACCTCATCTGAGAAAGATCTTTTTCAGAAAAGCTGCCGTAGACTTTTGAAACAGACATTTATCGTGCGCGACCGGGACGAGGAGAGCAAGCGTGCCTACTATTTTATCTCCAAAAATCCCGAGCCTTTTTCCGTATACTTAGGCTATATCGGTTTTGACGTGCTGGCGGACAGGGAAAACGGCGTAGTCATGCTCCGGAACTGCCGGGATATGGGAGAAAATGGCCGGCTCCAGATCAACCATGTGGCCCTGAAAAAAATGGAGAGCGTTGTGCTTTGCTGCCTCTGGGCCATGTATGCCGACCGGATCCGGGCAGGAAGCCTGTCGAAAAACATCACAATCACGATGGCTGACCTTCGCTTTGAACTGGAAAAATATAAGGTGAAAGACCAGATCGACAAAAGCACGATGACGGCGATCCTGTCGCTTTTTTCCAGATACCAGCTTCTGCAGGTGGTGGGCCGGATCGGGGACGACGACTGCCGAATCTGCCTTCTGCCCTCGATGCAGTTTGCGCTGGATCCCGACGAGTTCCAGAATTTTGTAAATACGGCGGAAAAACGCATGCAGGAGCGGTGGAACGAGACAGACAGTGAGATGGATGAGGAGGAGCAGGATGCAGACACCGATGAATAGAAAATCAGCCACCAGACTTCTTCTGGTGCAGTGGTCCAAGTTTCAGAACGTTTCCGTGAAACTGGAAGGCTCCACGCTTTTTACAGGAATCAACGGAAGCGGAAAATCCACGATTCTGGATGCCGTGACCTACCTGATCACGGGAAATACCCAGTTTAACAAGGCCGCAAAAGACCGGGACCGTACGGTATTGGGCTATGTCCGGGGCGACACGAAGAGCAACGGCGCTGCCCGCTATCTTCGTTCCGGCGAGGTCATCAGCTATATTGCCATGGAGTTTGACGATCCGGTGGCGGGCGCTCCTCTGGTAGTAGGCGTCTGCATCGAGTCTCCCAATGAGACGGCAAAACCCGCCAGCAGCTGGTTTGTTCTCCCGAGAACCACGATGGATCAGATCAATTTCACCCGGCGGGAAGGGAATACGCTCTGGATCACGCCGAAAAATGAACTGACGGTCCGGGGCGAGCGGCTGAAAGGCAATGCGTTCCTCGGAAGAGAGCGGGGAACGGAGCAGGTGATCCGGACCCTTGGTCTTCGCTGCGGCGTGAGCAAATACCGCGGCAAGCTTCTGAAAATGATGGCTTTCCATCCGGAAAACAACATCGACCAGTTTATCCAGGAATGTGTGCTGGAACCGGGAAAAATCGAGTCCTTAAGCGAACTTCGGGAGCAGCGGCAGCAGTTTGACCGGCTGCAGGACGTCTATGTGCGTTTAAGCGAGGGCAAGACCCAGCTGGAGGTCATCGAGAAGCGGAGCCAGGATTATGAGAAAAAGAAACGCACCCTTCACATCCGGGAGATGCTTTTCTGCTATCAGGATCTTCAAATGCTGGAAAATGAAGAGAAAGAGGTAGAGAGCCAGCGGACCGTGCTGGAGGAGCAGCTGAAAGACCTGGAAAAACGCCAGTCCGAGCTGGAACAGTCTCAGAAGGCCGCCCAGGAGCGTCTCCGTATCGCGGAAAACAGCACGGTTTTTCAGGATATGAAGGAGACCATGGATTCCCTGCAGCGCCAGATCGACGCGGCCAGTGTGGAAAGCCGTGTCTGGGAGCGCCGCCTCAAAGAACTGGAGACTCTGGAAGAAAAGATCAAAGAGCTTGGCATCCTTCTCCGAAAAGATCTGCCTGTGGATGAGGAGGAAAAGAAGGCCTTGAGCCAGCTTTCCGGCACCGGCATGGACACGGAAGCAAAGATTTCCGTTTTCAAGAAATACGGGGAAAAGGTGGACCAGCAGGACACCCTTTACGAGCAGAACAAGATCCATCTCCAGGACCAGATCCGGGCCCGGGAAAAAGTGATGGCCGAGCTCACGGACAAGATCAAGAAACTGGAAGCCAACTGTCTGGTCTTCCCGCCGGAGATCGAGCGGGCCAGAAAGCTGATCTGCCAGGAGCTGAAAAATCAGGGCATCGACACGGAAGTCTTCATTTTTGCGGAGCTCGTCCAGGAAATATTGGATCCGGAGTGGCGAAAAGCCGTGGAGACCTTTCTGGGACGCAAGCGTTTCTACCTTATTATAGATGGGAAATACTGCGGCAAGGCCATGAAAGTTCTGAAGGAGAAAAAACTCTATTCCGCCAACCTGGTACTCACGGACAAGCTTCCTGAGACCGAGGTGAAAAGAGGCTCCGCTGCGGAGGTTTTGAAGATTCCGAATGTTTATGCCAGAAGATATGCCAATTCTCTTCTAAATGGCATCCATCTCTGCGAGGATCTGGAGGAGCTTCACGATTACCCGAAAGGCGGTCTGACCCGGGACGGCATGCTGGCAAAAAGCTACGCTGTTTCGCCGATGGATCTCACCGGAACCGAGCTCTGCCTGGGTGAGGATGCCGTGCGCCTTCAGCTGGAGCAGACGAAAGAGGAGCGCCGGGAAAAGGAAGCGCTGCAGCGGAAAGATAAGGACGCCCTGGCCAGGATTCTGGACTGCCGCCGTCAGATCGTCAGCATCGACTGGGATCCCGGCCACTACGAATTCAGTGCCGCCGACTCTCTGGAAAAGAGCAAAAAGACCAAACGGAAGCTGGAGGCTGATCTTCAGGCTATCCGGGACAATCCTGATTTTACCGCGGTCTTAAAGGAGCAGGAGTCTGCCCGGGAGCAGGCGAAGGAAGCCAACACGGCGGTGACGGAAAATTCCCTGAAAATGGGAAAATGCGGTAACTCTATCGAGAGCTACAGCAAGCAGCTCATCGGTATCCGCGAGTCCATTGCCTTACGAAAACAGGAATATGAGGAAAAATGCGAGCTTCATCTGGAGCTTAAAACGCCGATGCTGGAAGAGTATGAGAAGCTTCGTAAAAAGAAGGACGGAGCCCTCAAGGTAATTACCCAGCGAAGTGTGGATAATTCCAGGAGTGATGTCAAAGAATGTGAAAAACATCTGGAAAGCGCCCAGTTGGAATACTGCCGCCTTTCCGAGCTTGACATCAATCAGCGCGGCGTGGGTTACATTGCTTTTTACCGGGAGGAATACCGGAATCTGGCCCATGTGAAGATTGAGGAAGCCAGCCAGAAGCTGAAAGAGCAGGCGGAAAAACTGGAGAGCGCCTTTATGAACGATTTCGTGGCCGAGATTGACGAGTCCATCCGGGATGCGAAGCGGGAGATGGAGGCCATCAATGAGGAGCTGAAGCAGATTCCTTTCGGAAGCGATACCTACCGCTTTGTCATGAAGGAGCGGCCGGACCGGGTGATTTTCTTCCGGATCTGCCGAAAACTTCAGAATTATATGAGCTCCGCTGAGGCCTACATGAGTTCCGGCCGGGATGACGAGGAGATGGAGCATGACATCAAGGAATTTATGAACATCATCCTTTCCGAGGAGGACGAGCAGGAATACACGGATTACCGCCGGTATTTTTCCTATGATATGGAAATCGTGAGCAGGCAGGGCGACCAGGAGATCGTGGCCAACCTCTCGAAAAAGCAGGGTTCCGCCAGCAACGGCGAGAAACAGACGCCTTACTTTATCATTCTTGCTGCCAGTCTTCTCCAGTGCTACCCGAAGAACAGCTGCTGCGCCCGCCTGGCCTTCATCGACGAGGCCTTTTCGGCTCTTTCCAGAGAGCGTATCGAGCAGATGGTAAAATATTTTGAAGAAAATGATTTCCAGGTTTTTTACGCAGCCCCGCCTGAAAAAATCAGCAGCATCGGTGCGTTTATCCAGTCCACGGTGAGCCTTGTGTGTACCGGAAGGTATACGAACGCGGTGGAGGGTTTGGTTAAGGAATAAATGGTTTCGAGGATGCGCCGCCCGGCGTTCCGTCCGGCTTTCCGTTGCGGCGGAGCGAAATTCTAAGGCTTGCCGAAATCTTCTAAGAGCATTCACAAAAACCCGGAACTCGCTTCGCTCAGACAATGGATTTTTGTTCATAACACAGATTTTGGCGAGCCAAGAATTTCTGCTCTGCCTCCACAGGAAAAACGGACGGAATCGCTGGGTGGCGCTGTGCTATGGGTAAGCATTAAATCTTAAAAAAATATAAAAATTTCGTTGACGAATGGTGTCAAAAAAGGTATTCTTGTAAGGATAGCTTATGTAGCAGTTCAGGACGTTCAGGTCAATAGGCCACAGGTCTACGCTCTGCTTCGGTCGGTGCTAAACGAGTCCCACTGGGACTCAGCACCCCGCGCATTTCATGCGCTATCGCTGCTGACGCAGCTTCTGTCTGAGGCTTATGGATCTACATTCCATTTCGGTCCGCGCTAGACGAGTCCCACTGGGACTCAGCGCCGTTCCGACCATAACAACAAGAAAATACAGCCTATTGCAAACAGGTTTGCATAGTCTGTTTTTTCTTGTTGCATATGCTCTGAACTGTTGCAAAAAATATTTTGAGGAGGCACATCATGAACGAAAAAAATGCAACGATCAAAGATGCCCGTACCCTGGGGATACCGCGGATGTTGCTTCTCGGACTTCAGCACATGTTTGCGATGTTCGGAGCAACAATCCTGGTACCGATCCTAGTCAACACCTACTTCAACGGTGAGGGACTTTCCATCCAGGTAACTCTGATCTGTGCAGGCCTTGGAACCCTGTTTTTCCATGCCTGCTCCAAACTGAAGGTACCTGCTTTCCTGGGTTCATCCTTCGCTTTCCTCGGCGGATTTTCCACCGTGGCAAATCTGGATACCGGCATCTTTGCTGATATGACCATGGGCGAGAAACTTCCTTACGCCTGCGGTGGTATCGTGGTAGCCGGTCTTCTCTATCTGATTCTGGCACTGGTTATCAAACTGGTAGGCGTAAAGCGCGTTATGCACTATCTGCCGCCTGTTGTAACCGGCCCCATCATCATTTGCATCGGACTTTCTCTGGCTCCCTCAGCAATCTCCAATGCGTCCACCAACTGGCTCATTGCCCTGATTGCTCTTGGAACAATCATCGTTTTCAACATCTGGGGAAAAGGCATGTTCAAGATCATTCCGATCCTCATGGGCGTTGTGATCTCCTATGCAGTAGCTCTGGTGATGCACCTCCTCGGAATGACCAATCCGGACGGCAGCGCCATCCTGGATTTCTCCGCAGTCGCATCTGCAGCCTGGGTAGGACTTCCTCCTTTCCAGCTCTGCAAATTTGACATTACCGCCATCATGGTAATGGCTCCGATCGCTCTTGCTACCATGATGGAGCACATCGGTGATATGTCTGCAATCTCCGCAACGGTAGGAGAGAACTTCCTCGCAGATCCGGGTCTTCACAGAACCCTCATTGGCGACGGTCTTGCAACCTCTTTTTCCGCTCTGGTAGGCGGCCCGGCAAACACCACTTACGGCGAGAACACCGGCGTTCTGGAGCTCAGCCGTGTCCATGACCCGCGTGTCATCCGTATCGCAGCTGTCTTCGCAGTCATCTTAAGCTTCATCCCGAAAATGGCTGATATCATCGGTTCCATGCCCTCTGCCATTATTGGAGGAGTTAGCTTCATGCTTTACGGAATGATTTCTGCAATTGGTGTTCGTAACGTAGTAGAGAACCGCGTAGATCTGACGAAATCCCGTAACCTGGTTATTGCGGCTGTGATTCTTGTCTGCGGACTTGGCTTTTCCGGTGGACTCACCTTCAATGTGTTCGGAACTCCGGTAACGCTTACTGGACTGGCTATTGCAGCTATCGCAGGTATTCTGCTGAATGCGATTCTGCCGGGTAATGATTATGAGTTTGGTGAGAATCTCGAAGGAGATATCAACAGAGGGGTTGCTATTAATCCTAAAGTTAAGAAATAAAAATATTGCAGGGGGAAACCATCAGAGTCTTGCAGTCCTGGTTTCCCCCTGCACCCCCTTCCAGGGCACGCTAGAAAATAGTGGGGCTTACGTCATACTATTAGTGCGCGATGATATGGTATTTAGCGTCTCATATTGAGACGTGGTAAATTATCATATCATCGCGCACTTTTTGTATAATGTAAGCGTCACTATATACTATGATGTTGGGGTCAAAAGGTCTTTTGCCCCCAACTGATGCCTACGAATTGCTCCGCTGCAAAGCAGCTCCCGCAAGGTCTACGCTCCGCTTCGGTCGGTGCTAAACGTGTGCCACTGGCACACAGCACCTACAAACATTCGAAATCCGCTGATTTACTGCGTAAATCGCTGCTTTCTCATGTTTGGCGGGTCCCAAGTTCAAAAGCCTTATCATGCAAGCACGAACGGCTTTTTGAGCTTTTGACCCTGGCATCATACTATTACAGTGAAAATTAAGTATCTGCTATATTGACGCAGCAGATGAAAAGTCAGACAAGTCAATATGGCGGTTACTTAATATCCACTGTACTATATCACAATGAGACACTAAACATCCGTCATTTCACGCAGTTTTTGTATGACGTAAGCCCCCTATTTTCTAAAGCGGGCCCGCAGGGGGAGCTCGAGGGGGAGGCGGGCTCGCGACTTCGAGCCGCCCCCTCGAATAATAATGCTTTCCCTACGCTTTCCCAAAGCGTCAAAATTTGAAATAAAAGCATAATTTTTACATTTTCTCACATACTACCCATACATCATAAATTATGGAAAGTATGTAAGAAGCAGGAGGAATTTTTATATGAAAGCTACAGGAATCGTTCGGAGAATCGACGACCTCGGCCGGGTCGTCATCCCAAAGGAAATTCGCCGCACCCTCCGGATCAAGGAGGGCGATCCCCTCGAGATCTTCACGGATCGCGAGGGCGAAATCATCCTGAAAAAATACTCCCCCATCGGTGAACTCAGCGCCTTCGCCCGGGAATATGCGGAAGCTCTGGCGGCGACCAGCGGGCATAGCGTCTGCATCACCGACCGCGATCAGGTGGTGGCCGCCGCCGGAAATAACCGAAAAGAATACGCCGGGAAAGCTATCAGCCGTCAGCTGGAGAATCTCATCCAGAACCGGGAGCAGCTCCTGGTGAGCCAGAACCGCCAGAACTGCATTGCAGTGACCTTCGAAGAAAATGAAGGCGCCACCTCCGAGGCCATCAGTCCGATTTTAAGCGAGGGAGATGCCATCGGAGCCGTGATTCTCCTGAACAAAGATACCCGCAGCCGCATGGGAGAAGCAGAAAAAACACTGACCCGCTGTGCCGCCGGTTTTCTGGGACGGCAGATGGAACAATGAAAAAGCCAGGGATGAAATCTGTTTTGTGGATTTCATCCCTATCGTGCAAACACGAACGGCTTTTTGACCTTTTGACCCTGGCATCTTTTAAATAAATGTATAGTTGTATAAAGTCTGTTTTTGTGATAGGGTAGAATTAAAAAGTATGAAAAATGGAGGGTTTTCTATGAAAATATCTACAGAAATTGGTTCAGCCGCCCAGCTGGTAGGCGAGGAAAAAGCAGTAGAGTATGTTGCAAAGGCAGGGTTTGATGCCTGGGATTTTTCGATGTTCGATATGTGCGGATATGACTGGAGAAAAAAGGTCCTGGTGCCGTCAGATCATCCGTTGGCATCCGTCGATTATCTGAAGTTTGCCAGAAAATTAAAGCAGATTGGCCTGGACAACGGCATCGTATGCAACCAGTCCCATGCACCGTTTCCTTCCATTCCGCCCATGCGTCCGTTTTTGAAGCGTGCGATCGAATGTACGGCGGAGGCTGGCGGTAAAATCTGCATCATTCATCCGGACAATGATAAATCAGCCGAGGAGAACGCTGAGATGTATTTTGATTTGCTGCCCTTTGCGAAAGAGTGCGGCGTGAAGATCGCCACGGAGAACATGTGGAACTGGAATGAGAAAACGGAAGAGGCCTGCTTTGCAGCCTGTGCGACTTCAGAGAGCTTTTTGGAGCATCTGAACGCTGTGAATGACAGTTCTTTTGTGGCCTGCCTGGATATCGGCCACGCTGAGATGAGAGGAGTCGGTTCTGGCGCGGTCAATATGATCCGGGCGCTTGGCCCTCACCTGCAGGCTTTACATATTCACGATACGGATAAAATTCATGATTCTCACCAGATTCCGTTTTCTATGGCTATCGATTTCCAGTCGATTGTCGCTGCCTTAAAAGAGATCCATTATCAGGGCTATTTTACCCTGGAGGCCAGTTATTATCTGGAAAATTACCCGAAGGATGAAGTCTTAAAGGGTGTGAAAGAACTGGCCAAAAGCGCGAGAAAACTGGCGGAGATGTTTGAGCAGGAAGTATAGGAAGATACTTCGAAAAGATAGCTTTTGATTTTTTACCCCTGTGGTGCTATATTAAAAGTAAAGACATAATAGGAGGAAACCATCATGGAAGAAGTTGTAAAATTTTTAAAAGATGCGAACACTTATTATCTTGCAACTGTGGAGGGCGATCAGCCGAGAGTTCGTCCCTTCGGAACTGCCCACATTTTTGAGGGAAAACTCTATATTCAGACAGGAAAAGTGAAAGAAGTTTCCAAACAGCTCCATGCAAATCCGAAAGCAGAGATCTGTGCCTTCAAGGGCGGTGAGTGGATCCGGATTGCCGGAGAGCTTGTTGAGGATGACAGAAGAGAGGCCAGACAGTCCATGCTGGATGATTATCCGGGGTTAAAGAAAATGTATTCCGCCGATGATGGAAATACGGAAGTCTTCTATTTTAAAAATGCGACAGCAACAATTTCTGCTTTTAACCATGAACCGAAAGTGATTAAGTTTTAAATAAAAACTCTGCGACAGAAAAAAATCTGCTGCAGAGTTTTTTCACAGGACTTTTTAGCATTATAACCGTGAAGATTGGTTTCCGATGGGTATAAGGAGAAACGTGTATGAAGAAATGGATGAGTATCATTTGCCTGGGATTTGTTGTCACCGGAGTCATATTGGGGAGAAACGGACTGCAAAGTCAGGCGGCAGAGTTGAAACAGCCGGAGAAAATTGAGATAATGGCAGAGGAAAAGCTGGCTTCCAAAGATGGTTTCCGGGTAATAAACGGAAAAACCTACTATTACCGGAATGGAAAGAGGGTGAAAGGCTGGCTCCGGCTTTCAAATGGCGCAGGAAGATATTTTGATAGCAGGACCGGGGCCATGAAACTGGGATTTGCCAAAGTTGGCGGAAAATGGTATTATTTTGAGCCCCGGACGGGATGGTCACGAAGAGGAACCTGGACAGCGAAAAGCGGCAATGTCCGGTATTTTCGGAATACGACCAGAGATATGGTGACTGGCTGGGTCAGAAATATGAAGGGCGAGAGAAGATATTTTCAGCCATTCAGCGGCATCATGTGTAAAGGTTTAAAGAAGATCAGGGGAAAATGGTATTATTTCGATCCGGACAGGGGTGTGGCCTGTTCTGGCTGGATTACAGATGAGGCTGGAAACAGGAGATATTTTGATCCAAAGACCTTTGTTATGGCTGAAGGTGAGCAGACAATTGATGGAAAGACCTATACGTTTGATGAAAAAGGAGTAGGAACATTGAAACAGGATAAATGGAACCAGCTTTTGGAAACTTATGAAAATGACAGTTCAGTGAATCAGCTGATCTTTGTACAGTATCAGGGTGGAAGCAATGCACAGGTAATCCTTTATGAAAAACAAAATGGAAGCTGGAAAGAGGATTTTTCCTGTCAGGGATATGTTGGTGGCAATGGAATCGATAAAGTGAAGGAAGGAGACCGCAAAACGCCTACAGGCGTATTTGGTTTCACAAAAGCGTTCGGTATCAAAGACAATCCCGGAGCGAAGCTTCCTTATACGAAACTGAATCCCTATCTTTACTGGTGTGGGGATGAGCAGTGGTACAATACTCTGGTGGATGTCAGGGAGACTCCTCATGAATGTTCCGGTGAACATCTGATTTCATATGTTCCGCATTATAATTATGTGCTGGCAATTGATTACAATCCGGAATGTATTTTTGGAAAGGGATCTGCAATCTTTCTGCATTGTACGGGAAGTAATCCTTATACGGGCGGCTGTGTGGCAGTCAGTGAGAGCAATATGATCAGAATTATGCAGACGGTGGATAAAGGGGCTAAGATCTGTATTTATCCGCAATAAAAAGAATCTCTGAGAAAGAGATCAGATTTTCATTATTCAGAAGCAGAATGATTTTCAGCCAGAAGTGTAAGGACACTTTTGGCTGGAAATCTATTTGGCATTAAACAGGACCGGTTTTTCTTTCGGTGAAGTGTTTCCGGCATAAGGAAATGTAGCGCTCATTTGCGCCGAGTTCCACCTGCTCGCCGGAAGAAACCATATTGCCGTCGGCATCGATTCGGGCATTGCAGCGTGCGCCGCGGCCGCACCAGCAGACGGTTTTCAGTTCCTCAATCTTATCAGCCCAGGCCAGCAGCCACATGCTTCCTTCAAAAAGGTTCATCTGGAAATCGGTTCTAAGGCCGTAGCAGATCACCGGTATATCGAGATCATCCACGAGGCGGGTAAAAAATTTTACGTCTTCTTTTTTGCAGAACTGCGCTTCATCCACGATAATGCAGTCATATTTATTTAATTCATCCAGGGATTTTTCTACCAGATCTTCCACATAGATACAGGGTTGTTCAAGGCCGATGCGGCTGTGCATGACGCCAACCTCCCGCGTATCCAGTTTGGGCTTCGCCAGCAACACCTTTTTCCCACGTTCTTTGTAATTGTATGCGACCATCAGAGCGTTCGCTGTCTTGGAACTTCCCATAGCCCCATATCGAAAATATAATTTTGCCATTTTTCTGTCTCCTTTTCTTGGGATAGTATAACACATTTTTCAGATGAAGCCTATCAATCACACATTTTTCGGGATATAATATTGTAAAAAATATTGGAGAGGTAACAGATGATCAGGAAAATTTTTAAAGTTACTTTATTGCTGCTCCTCGTAGCAGTCTGTGGTGTGGGGTATCTGGGGTGGTCCAGAGTAAAAAACAGCCGCCTGGATCTTGATGATGTGGAACTGATGGCTGATCCGGAAGCGGCCCTGGAGGTGGATCCGGATATTTTGGACGAGATTGCCAGAAGAAAGACGGTGGGAGCAGAAGAGGCTGTACAGGTGCTGAATCAGGAGGAGACGGAAAATGAGTATTCCGGGCTCAGAATTGTAGATCCGAAGGATATCGTCTGGGAAAGTGACAGGCTTTCGGTGATTGAGAACAAGAATCTCATCAATTTCCTTCTGATCGATCAGGCGCAGAAAAAAGGTGCGAAAAGGCAGCCAGCAGATCTGATTCTGGTATGCAGTTTCAACCTGGAATCGAAAAAACTGACTCTGATTTCCATAGAAAAAGATCTCTATGTGCAGATTCCGGGTTATCAGGACAACAAGATCGGCGCGGCTTACCAGATCGGCGGCATGAAGCTCTTGGATCAGACCATTGAGAAAAATTTGGGCCTTTCCATCACCCACAATCTGGGCATGGATTTTGATACAATCCTGAGTTTTTTCCCGGAATTGAAAACAACGCCGCATGAGTCTGTAGAGGAGAAAATAGCGTGTATAAACGCAATTCTTCCGCTGCTGGAAAAGAAAACGCCGACAGAAGTTCTGGAGCTGGCAAACAAACTTCTTTCCGATGTGGTGATGGATCTGGGACCTCTTGACTTTCTGAAATATGTGAAGGAGCTTATGGCCTGCGATAAAAATAATATAAAAGAATGCTCTGTTCCGACGGAAGAGGCTTCGGAGAGAGTGCTTCTGACTATCGGAATGGAAGTACTGCTGCCTGATCTGGAGCAGAATCAGAAATATCTGCGGGAAATGATATACTTTTGATGAAAAGGAGCGGGAAGATTGATGGAGAATAACCTCACATTTACTGTTGAGAGGCTGAACCCTGGTACAATAGGTCAGGATCTTGCAGAGCGTAGATGGGGGAGCGAAGATCTGTATTTATGCAAAGTGAAACTGCTGAACCTGCAAATAAAATCTCATTGACTTTTGCATAAAAAATGATACAATATGGGCAGATTGTATACAAAGTACCAAACGATTTTTAGAGCTAAGGGGAACAAGTGATGAAGAAGATTCGGTTGAAAGCAATGGCAAAGATCAATCTCGGCCTGGATGTGGTGAGGAAGAGAGAGGATGGATATCATGAGGTGCGGATGATTATGCAGACGATCCGCATGTATGACCAGATCGAACTGGAACCCACGGAGGCGCCGGGGATTCGGGTGAGCACCAATTTGAATTATCTGCCGACCAATGAGGACAACCTGGTATACAAGGCTGCGAAGCTTCTGATGGATGAGTTTGATGTAAAGAAGGGCCTGAATATCGGGCTTCGGAAATTCATCCCGGTGGCAGCCGGAATGGCGGGCGGAAGCTCAGATGCGGCTGCTGTCATGGTGGGTGTGAACCGCCTCTTTCATCTGAATCTTTCCCAGAAGGAGCTGATGGAGCGGGGCGTGAAGATCGGCGCAGACGTTCCATACTGTATACTCAGAGGAACGGCTCTTGCAGAGGGGATCGGTGAGAAACTGACGCATCTGCCGCCGGCACCGGCTGGTTATGTGCTGATTGCGAAACCGGGAATCCATGTTTCCACGAAGTTTGTATACACGAATCTGAAGGCAAATGAGCTGGAGAGCCACCCGGATATTGACGGCCAGATTCAGGCGATTCGATCCGGTGATCTGAAAAAAGTGGCGGAGCTTTGTGGAAATGTGCTGGAGACCGTGACGATTCCGGCTTATCCGGTAATCGAGGAGATCAAGGATGTCATGAAAAAAGGCGGCGCTCTGAACGCCTGCATGAGCGGCAGCGGCCCGACCGTGTTTGGCCTTTTTGACGACAGAGAGAAGGCCAAAGCGGTCTATGAGAACCTTTACGGCGGAGAGCTGGCGAAGCAGGTGTATCTGACGACCTTTTTCAATAACCGGAAATCCGGAAGATAAGAGATTTGCGGCCGAATGCACAGACGATAAAAGAACGGAGGAGATACAACTATGGCGGACAAGCTTGAAATCCGTATGGATGAGTACCTGCCTTTGCGAGATGTGGTGTTCAACACCTTACGGCAGGCGATTTTAAAAGGGGAACTGAAACCGGGAGAGAGACTGATGGAGATTCAGCTGGCCAATAAGCTGGGCGTGAGCCGGACACCGGTCCGTGAGGCAATCCGGAAACTGGAGCTGGAGGGACTGGTACTGATGATCCCGAGAAAGGGAGCGGAGGTTGCCGAGATCACCCGTCAGGATATGGAGGATGTGCTGGAGGTCCGGACCGCTCTGGAGGAGCTGGCTGTGAAGGATGCCTGCGATCACATCACAGATGCCCAGCTTTCCGAGCTTAAGAAGGCTTCCAATGAGTTTAAAAAAGCGCTGCTGGAGGGCAAAGATCTCGTCACCTGTGCGGATGCGGACATGCATTTTCATGATGTGATCCTCAGCGCCACCAACAATCGGCGTCTCATTCAGATGCTGAACAATTTAAGCGAGCAGATGTATCGTTACCGCATGGAGTATCTCAAGGATGAGCGGACTCACAAGACCCTCATTGAGGAGCACGATGCAATCCGCCGGGCTCTGAAAAAGCATGATAAAGTCAAAGCCGGAGCTGCGATCCGTGTCCATATCGACAATCAAAAGCGCTCCATTCTGGAGAGCCTGACGGAGAAGGAAGAGGACGAAGAACTCTAAATAATGTATGATTTTCCCATAACTGGATAAAGTAAACATAAGAAGGATAGGTGGATAGCCTATCCTTTTTCATTTTGTTCAGGGAGGGAAACGATGGAACATTTATCAAAGGAGATTTCGGAAAATCAGCGAATTGTGGAGGAGCGGCTCCGGGGCTGTGACGATATACTGCTTCGGCCCATAATGCTGGGAAAAGACAGGGAAACTGCCTGTTTTCTGATTTACATTGAGACGGCTGTGAGCAATCTCATGCTGGAGGATTCGGTGATCGGAAGGTTTTTGAACGGGCTTCGCTCCATGGAGCAGGCAGAGCTTTACGAGACTCTGGAAAAAGATGGCATGGGACTTTCGGATACGGGAAAACTTTGGGATATGGAGGCGGCTTTTGCAGCCATGCTGGCGGGAAATGCCGTGCTTTTTGCGGACGGTCTGGATTTCGCACTGAAAATCGGAAGCAAAGGCTATCCGGGAAACGGCGTGCAGAAGGCGGAGTCGGAGAAGGTTCTCAGGGGCTCCAGAGAGGCTTTCTCGGAATCGGAAAAAACGAACACGGCTCTCATAAGAAAACGGATTCGGAATACCGGGCTGAAGGTAAAAGAGACGCCGCTGGGGGAGAGTTCTCATACGATGGCGGCTCTCCTTTATATGGAGGATCTGGTCTATCCGCCATTTTTAAAGGCTATTGAAAAAAAGATGGCCGGAATCCATCGGGACGGTGTGCTGGATTCCGGTGTGCTGGAGCAGCTGACGGCAGATGTCTGGTACTCGCCTTTTCCGCAGTATCAGGTGACGGAGCGGCCAGACCGGGCAGCCCAGGCTCTTCTGAATGGCAGAGTGGTGGTGGTGACGGATAATTCTCCGGAGGCCCTGATTCTGCCGACCACGCTGAATACGCTTTTTCAGACGAGCGACGACGCTTACCGGCATTTTGCAATCGTTTCATTTTTAAGGCTGATCCGGTATGCGGCGGCTTTTCTGGCGCTGGCTCTGCCGGGGCTTTATGTGGCGGTGACGACGCTTCATCCGGGAATCCTTCCGACGAACCTGATTCTGGCGCTGAAAAAAGCCAGGGAGGGAGTGCCCTTTCCCAGTGTGCTGGAAGTGCTGATTCTGGAGCTGGCCTTTGAGCTTCTGCGGGAGGCGGGGCTTCGGATGCCGGGGCCAGTGGGAAACACGATCGGAATTGTGGGCGGGCTGATTATCGGCCAGGCAGCCGTGAGCGCCAATCTGGTGAGTCCGATGGTGGTGGTCATTGTGGCACTGACGGCTCTGGGAGATTTTGCGATCCCTTCAGAGGAACTTTCCGAAGGCATTCGTCTGGTAAAATACGCCATGCTTTTTCTCTGTGCAGGCTTAGGGATTATGGGCTTTTTCCTGGGTCTGGTCTTTCTGCTGATTCATCTGGCGAATCTGAAAAGCTTCGGCGTTTCCTACCTGGCGCCCTATTCCGCCTGGGAGCTCAACCGGGGAGCGGACCGGAAAGACAGTCTGCTCCGCTTTCCATTGATTTTCCTTAAGCGGCGGCCGGTGTTTGCCAGAGCCGGCCGGCGGGTGCGGACCGGAAAGGGGGAGTGAGGGTGTTCTCAGAAAATGGAAAGATTTCGCCGCGACAGCTTCGCTGCCTTTTGACGCTGGATTTTTTCGGAAAAGGAGCCCTGCTTCTTCCGGCTCTTGCGGAAGGGCTGACCAGCCGGGAATTTATCAGCTGCCTGCTCATCGTTTTTCTGCTGGTGTTCGCCTACGGGAGACTGGTGGAGCGGATAGGAAGAGACTGCGGCGGGAACTTTAAAGCTTACGCGGAGCAGAAAATGGGAGAAAAAACAGTAAAAATTTTTCTCGTTTTCTTTTTTCTCTATGCCTTCTGGAATCTGGTGTATCTTCTGAATACCTTTGGAAGTGTAGGACAGGCTTTTATCCTGCCAGGGGAGAAAAAAGGAGTTCTTATGATTATGGTGCTGGCGGCTGGTGTCTGCATGGCCTATGGCGGCGCGGAAGTCCGGGCCAGGACGGCGGAAGTGCTCTATCCGCTGCTTTTTTTCCCGATTCTGCTTCTGATGCTGCTCAGTGCCTTTCATCAGCAGCCCGGGATCAGCGAGGCGGGTCTGGTGTTTGGTGAATATCAGGAGGCTTTGGGGCAGCTTTTGAAGATATTCAGTGTTTTTGGAGGGTTAAGCTTTTATGTGTTTCTGGCGCCTTATGTGAGCGGACAGGAAAAAGGACTGGCAAGGAAAGGGTTATGGAGGGCGGCGGCCGCTCTTGCAGCCCTGTTTCTTCTGGTGGCAGCTGCTTTTGGCGAGCGGGGAATGGCGCTTCTTCCCTGGCCTGCGGTGTCGTTTATGAGCAGCGCCAGGGTTCCGGGAGGCTTTCTGGAGCGCTGGGATGTGATTTTTGCGGGGCTTCTGGAGACGATGCTTCTGGTGAGTGCGGGAAGCTCGCTTTTTTACCTGGGACTGATTGGAAAGCTGCTTTTTCCAAAAGTGGGGAAAAAACTTCTCTGGGGCGGTCTGGCTGTGCTGGTGTTTCTCGTTGCTCTCTGGTGCGGGGAAAACGGAAAGGCGGCAAAGATTTATGTGATCTGGAACAGCTTTGTGGCGGTTCCGGTGAGCGTGGCGTTTCTGGTGATGGTACGGTGTATTGGGAGAAAAACAGAAAGGAAGGGTGCGGTTTCGTGTGGAAAAGAACAGAAAAGCGGACAGAGAAAATCAGGGGATTGAATGATAGAAGGCATCTGGGAGCAGCGGGGTTTGTCGCGTGCTGGATTCTGCTGACTCTCTCCGGCTGCTCCGCCCAGGAGCTGGAAGCCCGGGATTTTGTGTCGGTGCTGACGGTCCCGGATGGTGATACGGAAAGCCTGCTGGCAGAGCGCCAGAGAACGAGCACCTGTACGCTGGATTACAGCCATACCAAGGCGGTGATCCTTGATACAACTCTGACGCAGAATCCGGAGCAGCTGGACAACGTGCTGGAGACGCTGCTCTCCCGCCCGGAATTTGCCTGGAATCTCCTGGTTTTTACGGGGGACGAGGAGACACTCCGGAGAGCGGATGAAAAGAAAGAAAAACTGGGCCTGGAGCTGGCAGCCTATTATAAGAACCATACGGCAGGGGAGGAGAGTGGTGAACTGGTACCTGTAACGCTTCTGGACCTCTGGAACTGGCGGACCGGAAGCGGAGAGGAGTTAAGCTTACCTGTATTGAGCTGGCAGGAAGATAACCTGATTCCGGAGGGTGTTCTGATAATAAAATCCCCTTGCTCATTCCCAAAAAGAGATTTACAATAGATCATAACAGTTTACTAAAGAAAGGGAGTGGGTTATGAAACGAATGAAAAAATTTTTGAGTTTGCTGTGTGCCGGCCTGGTGCTTTGCGGAAGCTTTGGAGGACTGGGAGTGCAGGCCTCAGAACCGGCTGAGAGCTCCGAAAATATAACGCAGGTCCGTTACCGGCCGGGCTATATCCGGACGCTGTACCCGACGAAATATCACGATCCGGTGAAGTTGCCGGTCCTTTATGACCAGGAGAAGGATACGGTTCTGGTAAATCCAGAGGCCTTTTTTGGAATCTTTCCGAATTATTCTTATACCTTTGATCAGGAGGATCGGTCCGGGGAAATCTGGCTCTATAACCGGAGGATGGCTTTCCATGCGGGCTCGGATGTCACAGCTTATAAGATCAGCGGCTGCGAGGGCTTTTTTTCGATGTCCACGGAGGCGGTTCTCTGGAAGAAACAGCTCTGGGTTCCGGCAAAGGACCTGCTCTATTATCTGGGTTGCCAGGTTCTTCCGCTTTCGATAACGTTGGAGGAGACCTATAAGCCGAAGGAAGATCTTCTGGTGGTGGGTGATCCGGCGTATACGCTCCTGGACGCGCTGGCGGATCTTTTTAAGGAGAACAACGGCCAGAACTGGATGTTCAGTTTTGCGAAGGATTTCGGTTTCACGAGTATGGATCAGTTTAAGCTGGCGGCTTCGGCGGTGGTGGCGGACAGCCTGTACGGTACGGTGACACTGGATCTGGACACGATTCTGAGCTGGGGAACACAGCCCTTTACGGATTTTTACAATAATATCGTAAAACTTTCCAACACCTTTTTCGATACGGAGTGGAAGGAGACGGGCTCCTGGTATGATGGAAAATTTATGCGGAAGTTTCTGACAGCCATGCAGCAGCCGATGGAGGAACAGAGCGATTCTATCGCAGAGCTTTCCGATAACCTGGCAGGCTCCATTCTTCCGATTATCTCGGTTTATGCGGATGATGTGAAGGAACATCTGGTCAACAGTCCGGAACAGCTGGCGGAGCTTATCAACAACTGGACCTGGGATGGCAAATATTTCAATGTTTTCAAGGATTCTATCGAGGAATTTGAGAAAACGAATGAGAGTTATAAAAAGCTTTCCGATACTCTCTCAGATGGTTCAGAGACGCTGGGCACCATGACTACAGCCGCCTATTTTATCCTCTCCGGATTTGAGATTCTGGACCAGACGAAAAATATGGATCAACAGATGATGGAAGCCATGGACCGTTACATATCGGCTTCCAAAGAACATTCTCTGATGCCGGAGACCGCCAGATCGGCTTTGGATACACAATACGCGCTCCTGAAGAGTCAGATAGCATTCAGTATGTCAGAGGTGACGTCCAATGCATACAATAAACTGATCCCGGATTTTGCACTGGATGCGCTGGGAACGGGCTACTCTCTGGTACCGACGATGACAAAGATGCTTTGGAGCGTTTTTGAGGAAAATCAGAGTTTTCTGCCGAAGGTGGAGGAACCGGAGGCCATGCAGTTTGCTACTTATGGCATGTATTATGAGAGCGATGCCTGGAATGAACTGGTCTGGAGCTACCAGGGAATCGCCCTCCAGGATGGACTGGATGGCTATGAAGCGCTGAAAGAGTGCGGTTATCTGGCAGCCAATTATTTGAAAGCCTGTGCCCTCACGCAGGAGGCGGGGCTCAAATCCATGGAGAGCTCCGATTTCGCGAACTCCGAGGCTTATCAGGCGACGGAGGAGAAGTTGAAAAAGACCACAGCTCTGCTCACACAGCTGCTGACGCAGCTTAGGAGGGCGGAGGATACGAAAACGCTGGACAAGATCCCCAGGAGCTACGGTCTCCTTCCCAATACGGTGGCAAACAGCGATTCCAATTATTCTTATGACATGCTGCTCTATCCGTCGCTTATGGAAGTGGACAAAATCTACCAGTATTCCAAGCGGCCGCTGGCGGCTCCGGAGGTAACGCTTCTTCCGCTGGTGAATTTCACGGATTACTATGAATTTATCCATGAGAAACTGCTTCCGGAATATGGATATGCAAACATCGGGGAAAATTCGATTTTCCTGGAGTATCAGAACGGTTATCAGAATGAAAACTGGGATCGGAGAGATGGAATCCTGGATGCGGCGATTAAAGATCTGAACGGAGACGAGGTGGAGGATCTTCTGGTATTCCGCTTCGGTCACTGGGATGGAGATCCGATGGAGGGCGATGCCCTGGGAAATCAGGAAGGACGCAGGATCATTCTGGAAGGAGAAAACAGGCTGATTGCGGAACTCTATTCGATGGATGAAAACGGAGAAATTTTCCTGGCGGGAAGACAGGCCTTAGGCAGCTATTCCGGCCTTACGGGAGAGTGGCTCGCAGCAGGAATCACGGAAATCGACGGAACGACCTATCTGTATACAGAGAGCTATTCGAATGCTCTGTTTGCAAATGGTTTTTATCTGGGCTATGATTTTTACGAGTATACAAAAGACGGAGCCTTCCGGCCCTGCATGAGTGTGTGCAAGAGCGACGGCGGAAGCAGCGGCATCGCTTACTCCGTTCTCCAGAGAGAAGGAGAGGAAAAATGGCGGAAAACGGTGCTCCAGGGAGACGGAGAGTTCCGGATGTATACAGAAGATAAGATCTTTTTCAATGAGGATATCTCGGTGAGAATTGCCCTCGATTATGGATTTTCTGTCCTGGGCTTCCCGTCTACGCTGAATGATATGGAGCTTTACAGTGAATATCCTACCTATATGGAAAATGAGGAACTGATCGAACCGCTGTTTCACCTTCTCTGTCAGGGAGACAATGGAAACGGCGGCTGGAGTATCCATACCGAAGTGAAAGAGCAGTCGGATTTCCGCTGGGTTATGAAAATGCTTTTTGGAGATGAGAATGATGCGCCGGACACCGTTCCGGGCAGGCCGTTTCCGAATACAACGACAACATCATAAGGCATAAAAAATCCCCGGCAGGAAGCGAATCGCACTTCCTGCCGGGGAATCGTTTTTTATTTACTCAATCGGTACGAAGTCCGCCACGCCGTGTTTGCAGAGCGGGCAGATGAAATCATCCGGGAGTACATCGCCTTCGTAGATGTAGCCGCATACGGTGCAGACAAAGCCTTTTTTGCCTTCAGTCTGGGGCTTCGGCTTTACATTTTCCTGGTAGTAGGTGTAGGTCATCGTGTCTTTCTTGTTGATGACTCTGGCCTCGGCAACGGAGCAGATGAACATGCCGTGGGTGCCGAGATCCACATACTGCTCGACTTTCAGGGACATGAAAGCGTTGATGTATTTCGGAAGGATCACCAGTCCGTTCTCAGAACGCGGAGTCTCCCAGCCGGCGAATTTGTCTGCCTGACGGCCGCTCTGGAAGCCGAAGTTCTCGAATACCTGGAAGGGAGCTTCCACGGAGAGGCAGTTGACGTTCATGACACCGGTCTGCTTGATGACATGGTGGGAATAGTTTTCCTTGTTGATGTTGACAGCCACGCGATTCGGCTGATCGGTGAGCTGGATCACGGTGTTGACGATGAGACCGTTGTCCTTCTTGCCGTCGTTGGAGGTAACGACATAGAGGCCGTAGCCGATGCGGAAGAGCGCCGTGGGATCTACTTTTTTCTCCACCTCACCGGAGCGGGCGATATACTCTTCGCAGAGCTCGTTTGCCATTGCTTCCAGCTCGTCTTTGTTCTCAGCGCTTAAGGAGGAGAGAATCCGGACGGTGGTGTCCAGCCAGGTGATCTTTTTGCTCTTCTCGAACATACCCTTCATAATCTTGGCAGCCAGAGGAGCCCAGCTTCCGTTCTCAATGAGACCGATCGTACGGTTCTGGTAGTTACGCTCGGTGAGATGCTCGATAAAGGTACGCATGAAGGGATAGATCTCTGCGTTGTAGGTGGTGGTAGCCAGAATCAGCTTGCCATAGCGGAAAGCGTCGGCAACAGCCTGGGACATATCGCATCTGGCGAGATCATAGACAACAACTTTCGGACATCCCTTGTCACGGAGCTTCTCCGCCAGGAGCTCAACGGCTTTTTTGGTATTTCCGTAAACGGAGGTGTAGGCGATCATGACGCCCTCTTCCTCAACGGAGTAGGAAGACCAGATATCGTATTTCTCAATGTAATGGCCCAGATTTTCTTTCAGAACGGGACCGTGCAGGGAGCAGATGGTCTGGATATCGAGAGTAGCGGCAACTTTCAGGAGCTTCTGAACCTGCATGCCGTATTTTCCAACGATACCGATGAAATAGCGGCGGGCTTCGTCATCCCAGGGTTCGTCAACGTCCAGGGCTCCGAATTTACCGAAACCGTCGGCTGCGAAGAGGACTTTGTCGGTGCTGTCGTAAGTCACCATAACCTCGGGCCAGTGTACCATGGGAGCGAAAACGAAGGTCAGCGTGTGCTTTCCAAGAGAAAGGGTGCCGCCGTTCTGTACCTCCAGTTTTCTGCCTTCGAGGGGCATATCGCGGAAGAAGTTCTCCATCATGCCGAAGGTCTTGGCATTAGCCACGATCGTGGTGTCCGGATAAACCTTCATGAAGTTGTGGATGTTTGCGGAATGGTCCGGCTCCATGTGCTGAACGATGAGGTAATCGGGTTTCGCTCCATTCAGAACGGTAGCGATGTTGTCCAGCCACTCATGGGTGAAATTGGCATCTACGGTGTCCATAACGGCGATCTTTTCATCCTTGATCACATAGGAGTTGTAAGCCATGCCGTTGGGAACCACATACTGTCCCTCAAATAGGTCTACCTTGTGATCGTTGACGCCTACATAAAGAATATCATCGGTTATTTTCATGATGGAACCTCTCTTCTTAAAATAATTTTCATAACAGTAACTATTATTATCTTCAATGACTTTATTATATCACAAGACGCAAGAAAGTCAATAATAAATGGGAAAAAATTTCCAATAAGGGCGCCCATTGCCACTTTTGGCAGAAACTGTTATAATAGTTTCCAGATACAGGGCGTTTATGCCCTTTGGGAGGAAAATAGAAGTGAAGAAAAGTAAATATGAAATCGACATGTGCAGCGGATCGATCATGGACAAACTGATCTCGTTTTCTCTGCCTTTGATGCTGTCCGGAATCCTGCAGCTGATGTTCAATGCGGTGGATATCATCGTGGTGGGACGGTTTTCGGGGAGCGAGGCGCTGGCGGCTGTCGGGTCCACGACGGCCCTCATCAGCATGTTTACAAACCTGTTCATCGGTGTATCGCTGGGAACCAGCGTGCTGACGGCAAGGTTTTATGCGGCGGGGCGGGATCAGGAAGTCTCGGAGACCGTTCATACTTCGATCATGCTGGCATTATTAAGCGGAATTCTCATGGTCTTCGTGGGGCTCTTTTTTTCCAGGGGAGCTTTGGAGCTTATGGATACGCCGGATGATGTCATCGATCTTTCCACTTTATATATGAAGATTTACTTCGTGGGCATGCCGTTTTTCATGCTCTATAACTACGGAGCCGCGGTGCTCCGGGCAGTAGGAGATACGAAAAGGCCGTTGTTTTTCCTGATTATTTCCGGTGTGCTGAATGCCGGGCTGAATCTGTTTCTGGTAGTCGTTTTCCATATGGGCGTGGCCGGTGTCGGTATCGCCACGGTGATTTCCCAGATGGTCTCCTGCGTGCTGGTGCTGATCTGTCTTTACCGGGCGGAGAGCAGCTATCAGCTTCGTCTCTCGAAGCTTACGATGAAGGGCGTTTATTTAAAGCAGATCTTTCAGGTCGGGGTTCCGGCGGGAATCCAGAGTACGGTCATCAATTTTTCCAATGTGCTGCTCCAGTCCTCGGTAAACTCCTTCGGCTCCATCGCTATGGCGGGTTACACGGCGGCCAACAACCTGCTGGGCTTTCTCTATGCGTCGGTGAACTCCATCACCCAGGCCTGCATGAGCTTCACGAGCCAGAATTACGGCGTGGGAAAATGGAAGCGGATGGATCGGGTGCTTATCGACTGCATGATCCTGACGACGGGCGTGGCGCTGGTGATCGGCGGCGCGTTCTATGGCTTTGGCCCGGAGATTCTGAAAATTTATACGGATAACGAGGAAGTCGTGCGAAGCGGTATGGAGATTCTGTCCTTTACGACGCTGACCTATTTCCTCTGCGGCCTCATGGATCTCTTCCCGGGAGCGCTCCGGGGCATGGGTCATTCCGCCGTGCCCATGATACTCTCCGTGCTGGGAACCGTGGGAACCCGGGTGGTCTGGATCTTCCTGATCTTCCCTCAGCATCGGTCCCTGGATATCCTGTTTATTTCCTATCCGGTATCCTGGCTTTTAACGATCCTGATGCAGGTGATCTGTTTTGGGTTTGTGAGAAAAAAAGTACACGAAGGCCTCCAAAGCAAAGGGGCTGCAGCCTGAAAAATGTTTGGTTTTCCCAAGAGAAGGTGACAAAATTCCGGTGCTGGCTGTGGATGAAAATATCATGTTGCCGCACCTTTTGGACGGCCACCCGAAGGATCAGGAGCGGCTTGACAAGGCGGTGGCGGAGATGGGCCTCATGGACCGGCGCGATAACCTTCCGAGTCAGCTTTCCGGCGGTCAGCAGCAGCGGGTCTGGCATTGGTCTTTCCATGGCGTGTCAGCTTTTTCTACAGCAGAACAGGACCATCGAGGCGGGGAAGGGCACGACCTTCCGGATTCGTTTTTACAACGGAGTCTCGCTGTGAGTTTTCCGGTACTCTTTCGGGGTGCAGTGCATGTATTTTCGGAACATGCGGTTGAAATAGCTGATATTGCTGTAGCCGCAGCCGGTGGCGATGGAGCTTACGGGCTCGGAGCCGGAGAGAAGCTGGTCGCAGGCCGCGCCGATGCGGTAGTAATTGATGTATTCGATAAGGGTCATGTGGACCTGGGATTTGAAAAAACGGCAGAACTGCCCTTCGCTCATGTGAAAGGCGGCGGAAAGTCCTTCGAGCGTCAGAATGGAGCTATAATGCTCCTGAATGAACCGGAGGATTTTTTTCGTGAGGAGGATTTTTGAGTCATCTTTGGGATAAACCGAGAAGGCTTGTGTCGCGGGATAGCGGCAGAGATAGTGCCAGATCCGGAGAAGTTCCGCCTTGATGAGGAGCTCATGGGAGGAAAAATCCTCCTGGTAAAGGGAGCGGATGGCCTCTAAACTCTGGCGGAGCGGTTCTGTCCCTGGGCTTTTCGGGTGAAAGACCGTCTGAAAAAGTAACTCGCCGGAGGTTTGCCGGTGGATGTATTTCTGCTGGATGTCGTCGTTTCCGTAGCTGCTGATGAGATCCAGACCGAAGACCACGGCGTAGAAGGTCAGGGGAACGCCGGGAGGGGCAGAGATGGAGTGGACTTCGCCGGAATTGAAAAACAGGATATCGCCGGCAGAAATCGGGAGTGCCCGGCCGTTGACGTGGGCAGTTCCGTTTCCTTCCGTGAGAAAAAGCAGCTCATATTCTTCGTGCCAGTGGGAAGTCACGCGCTCCGAGCGGGAAGGGTCTGAGGCAAATTCGTGGACCATGAGATGAAAGCGCATGTCGCCGTGGAGGACGGTTTCGTGGATTGTGCTGATGTCCGGTGTTTTCATGGAAGCCTCCTTAATTATTCAGGTCGTTCAAAGCAACAGGCCACAGGTCTACGCGCTGCTTCGGTCGGTGCTAAACGAGTCCCACTGGGACTCAGCACCCCGCACATTGCATGTGCTCTCGCTGCATTCGTAGCTTTTGTCTGAGGCTGATGGGCGTTCCGCCCATCCCAAAATGAAAATCCATCCTATTGCAAACAAATTTGCATAGTCTGATTTTTCATTTTGCTGATGCTCTGAACTATTATGTCAAATCTGTGTTAGAAATAGTGAAAAAACGTCAAGTATTTTCATTCTGGGATTAGTATAATACAACTATCAGGAAAATGAAAGTGTTCCGGAAGGCTTTCCGGAGGAAAAGGAGGACACTATGCAGTTTTGTGGAGAAAATGGCATTCTGACTGCCCGTCTGGGCGGTGAGATACTGCGTATTGAGCCCTGGGGAAAAGATTCCCTCCGTGTGCGGGCAACGAGATTTTCAAAATTTACCGATCAGGACTGGGCGCTTATAGAGACACCGGAAAAATGTCAGGCAGTCGTTGAGATCGGCGAGGAGGACCACTGGGTTGGTGACGGCACCATCGATAAAAAAGAGATTGCGTCCATCACTAATGGCCGCATCAAGGCAGTGGTAAACTTCCGCGGAATCATCACCTATTATCGTGACGGCAAGCAGTTCCTTCGCGAGTATTTCCGTTTTTACGATGGAACCCTCTGTAAAGAGAGCCGCTGCCTGAAGGTTGTAAACCGTGAGTGGAAGGGTGTCATCGGCGGCAGCGAGTATCAGCTGAATGTAAAATTCGAGAGCAACGATGGCGAGAAGATCTTCGGAATGGGACAGTATCAGCAGCCCTACATGGATCTCAAGGGCTGTGTGCTGGAGCTGGCCCAGAGAAACTCCCAGATTTCCGTTCCCTTTGCCGTATCGAGCCTTGGTTATGGTATACTCTGGAACAACCCGGCCATCGGCGAGGCCACCTTCGGAAAGAACTATACCGAGTGGACCGCCCGTTCCACGAAACAGATGGACTACTGGCTGACCGTTGCGGACGGACCGAAGCAGATCGTGGAAAATTATACGGCCGTTACCGGACGCGCACCGATGTTCCCGGAGGACCGGATGGGCCTGTGGCAGTGTAAGCTCCGTTACCGCACCCAGGAGGAAGTGCTCTCCGTGGCAAGACAGTACCAGAAGGAAGGTATCAAGATTGATCAGATCGTCATCGATTTCTTCCACTGGACCGTGCAGGGCGACTGGAAATTCGACAAGACCTACTGGCCGGACCCCAAGGCTATGGTGGACGAGCTTCATTCCATGGGAATCAAAGTCATCGTTTCCGTATGGCCTTCCGTGGACCGCAGAAGTGAGAATTTCCAGCCCATGATGGACAGAGGCCTTCTGATCCGCACCGAGCGCGGCGCTGACCAGACCTACGATTATCAGGGCGACTGCGTGGAGATCGACGTTTTCAATCCCGAGACCCGGAAATATGTCTGGGAGGTCTGCAAGAAGAACTACTACGATCTTGGCATCGACGCTTTCTGGCTGGATAACTCCGAACCGGATTACGGCGTTTACGATTTTGACAATTACCGCTATGCAGAAGGACCGGCTCTCTCCTGCAGCAACATTTACCCGCAGCTCTACAGCCGTGTCTTCTATGATGAGATGAAAAACTTAGGCGACGGAACTGTCGTAAACCTGCTTCGCTGCGCCTGGGCCGGAAGCCAGAAATACGGAAATGTGGTCTGGTCCGGCGATGTGCCCAGCACCTTTGAGGCTTTCTACGATCAGCTTCAGGCAGGCCTGAACATGGGCCTTGCGGGAATCCCATGGTGGACCACCGATATCGGCGGCTTCATGACCGACGATGTGAACGATCCGGATTTCCAGCAGCTTCTGATTCGCTGGTATGAGTTTGCCGTTTACTCCGCAGTTCTTCGTATGCACGGCGATAGAGGCCCCTACAACATTCCGGCCCTGGATGACCGCGACTGGGGCGGCGGATACCTCCACACCGGCCAGCCCAACGAGCTCTGGAGCTACGGCGAGGAGAATTACCGGATCATGAAGAAATATTATGACATCCGGATCTCCATGCACGATTACATCCGTGATCTTTATAAGGAAGCTTCCGAGAACGGTTCTCCGCTGATCCGTACGATGTTCTACGAGTTCCCGGAGGATAAGAAGTGCTGGGAGCTTCAGGATCAGTACATGTTTGGAAACGAGTATCTGGTAGCGCCGATCTTCCATCTGAATCAGTTTGAGAGAGAGGTTTACCTTCCCGAGGGAAGCCGCTGGACCGATACCAGAGACGGAAAGGTTTATGAGGGCGGTCAGACGATTCTCGCTGACGCTCCGCTGGATTCCATGCCGGTATTTAAGAAAACGAAATAAGGAATGATTTTTTAAGCGTTCCGCAGGGCTGTGAAAATGGCTTTGTGGAACGCTTTTTTGCTCCTTATTGATAAGAAATGACAAATAAGAACCGTTTACGCCCTTTTCCATCCATGTTAAGCATAATGGTTGTGTAAAACTAACCATTAGCATATATATAAGGTGGTGAGCGCGGAGACGATGGAGACCGCCAGATTCCTGCTGGATGAGGCTGCGATGAGCTTCAGGGCTATTATTATTACCGGCCCATGCCGGAAGAGAGCTTCGAAGAAGTGCTGAAAGAGAGCTGAGGCTTGTCTTGCATGGTGGCCGGAAGTATGGTATGATGGACTACAGTAACGCGATACAGTGTATAAGGAAGGAGCGGATGAATATGTATATTACCTGTTTGGATGTAGAGGGAGTGCTGGTACCGGAGATCTGGGTCGCTTTTGCGGAGGCCAGCGGGATTCCGGAGCTGAAGAAAACCACCCGGGAAGAGCCGGATTATGACAAACTGATGAAATGGCGGCTGGATATTCTGAAAGAACATGGTCTTGGACTGAAGGAGATTCAGAAAACCATCGAGACTATCGATCCTCTGCCGGGAGCAAAGGAGTTCCTGGATGAGCTTCGAACCTTTTCACAGGTGATCCTTATCAGTGATACTTTTACGGAGTTTGCCGCTCCGCTGATGAAGAAGCTGGGCTGGCCGACGCTGTTCTGTAATTCTCTTGAAGTGGCGGAAAATGGCGAGATCACCGGTCACAAAATGCGGGTGCAGCAGTCCAAGCTCACGACGGTGAAGGCTCTGCAGTCCATCGGCTTTGAGACCATTGCCAGCGGAGACTCCTATAACGATCTTGGCATGATCCGGGCCAGCAAAGCCGGTTTCCTTTTCCGTAGCACCGATAAGATCAAGGCGGAAAATCCAGATATTCCGGCCTATGAGACCTACGGGGAACTTCTGGATGCGATTAAAAAAGCAATGAAAGACTGAGCGGGTGGGCATGCTTCCGCCGGTACGGCGCACAGCGGGAGGCATGCGGGATTATGGAGAAAAGGACTGCAGCTGGACGACCAGATCCGGTGTTATGAGAATGCGATGGAAAGGTACAGCCTATGATCACACTAAATGATTACTTATATTCGGGAGATACGATCTTTCGGATTCTGCAGAATTATATGGACGATCTTCGGAAAGAAGCCAAGAAGAACCGCAATGAGATCGATATGATCCACTGTAATTTTCTCCTGCAGATCCGGGAGCTTCTGGCTCATAATGATTTCCTGACGGCCCAGTCCCAGCAGATCCGGGAGTTTTATAAATATATGGCCAGGGAGTATCCTTTCCTTGCCTTCACGTTTCGGGGGCGGATCAAATCCCTGATCCGGGCGGAGGAAAAATTCAACAGCTATATCGTAGAAGATATTTACAATTATTATGAGAAAAACGGAAGTTATCCGCCGATAGCCGAGCTGAAACAGCGCCTGGGCTGCTTTCGGGATCTTATCGCCTATCGGATTGTGATTTCCATGCCGAAATGTCATTATGAGGATGAGGCGGAGCGGGAAGCAGCGGAGATCCACTGTCTTTATGATATTGCCAATATTCTGCCGGGCTTTCTGGAGGAGAGGGGCTTTACCGCGGAGCCGGCCAACGGCGTGCAGGAGAGCACCTCTCACCTGATGGACGAGACCATCCGTCCCTATTACCGGGATTACATATCGAACCACGGTCCTTATGAATATCAGTCCCTTCACATCACCTTCTATGACAACAGCTCCAGAAGCTACATGGAAGTCCAGCTTCGGACGAAGGCCATGGACGATGTGGCGGAGATCGGTCCGGCCAACCACCTGGGCTACGAGAAACGCCAGGAAAATGAGATGAGCCGCCGGGAACTCATTCCCGTGGGCGAAAACCGTTACTTTGATGAAGCTTACGAGAGGGGCATGCGTCTCCTCAACCTGGAACTTTCCAAGCTGGACGTCAACATGTTCTCCGCAGAGAACAACAGCCTCATCAACGATGGCTGCGGCCTTTACCGGGGGCGATTGATTCTGCCTTATGAGCATTTGTCGCGGTTCCAGAATGATTTGATTGATTAAATAAGAACTGCCCTGCGGGGCAGTTTTTTTATGAAGATATGGACTTCCGCGAAATCGCCTAAGGCGGTGGAATACTCCATGACCTACGGCCTCATCGTCTGCGTGGAAAGCCTGGGAATTTTCCTTGAGAGCATTTTTGCGAAGGTGCATCAGGCAGGCGGAAACATGCGGATTCCCATGGCGGCGTGGGTTTTATTCTCTATCGACGCTGGGTGAAAAAGCCTCTGCCTGCAAAAATCGAACAATAACAAAAACGCTGTAAAACAGACGGAAAATCTGTCTTACAGCGTTTTCTTTAATCCTGAATTTCGTAAGCGTACAGCTCGTGAAGCGCACGGGTAGCGGCGATGTATCTCGCCTGGCGGACCAGAGGCCGCTGGTCTTTCGACGGGAAAATGGAGAATACCTGGTCAAACTCCAGGCCTTTCGCCAGATAGAAGGTGGTGACGGTGAGACCTTTTCGGAACGTGGTGCTGTCCCGGTGAAGAAGGGAGAGGGCATTTTTTACATCGAAACCTCTGGCGGAGAGTTTTTCACGGAGAATCTCGTAAGCCTGCTCGGCCTCCGCGGCGGTGCGTAGAATAACAGCGGCGGTCTCGAAAGCGGGAGCGTTGTCGGCGGATTGTTCATCCGGACAGGCAGAATTTTCAGAAGCTGGCACATCCTCATCCGAAGTCGCAGCTACCAGCTCCGGATCGAGACGAAGTTCCTGTACAACTGCATCCAGGGCCTGATCCAGAGAAGCAAAATTCTGTTCCGTCACCGGTTTTCCATGCCGGTCGAAGAGCTCCACATCATCCACGCCGGTGAGGGCATTGGCATAGGAGGAAATCTCCACGGTGTTCCGGTAGCTCTTGTTCATGACGATGCGGCGAATATCCTTCCCGAAAATCTTTGGTAGAAACGTAAGGGAGTCCTGCTTTTCATCGGCCATGGTCTGGGCCCGGTCGCCTAGAATCGTCATGCGGCAGGAGAACATCTGCTTTAGGATCAGATACTGGAGGCGGGAATAATCCTGCATCTCATCCACCACCAGATGTTTGATATCCTGGCGGCCCTGGCGCTTCTGAAGCCGGTATTTGAGATAAAGGATGGGATAAACGTCCTCGTAGGCAAGCTTCCGTTCTTCGGGCGGAAGGTCTGGCAGCAGGGGCAGCCCTTCCTCCTCCAGAAAACGGTTGTACAGCACATAGAAATCCCGCGTGTCGTACATCTGACGGAAACGTTCGATCAGCTCCTGTTTTTCCTCCTCTGGAAGGTCTTTGTTTTTCAGGGTCTCGACCTCATCGATAAAAGTATCTGCCACAGCATCCATGCGGGAGAGCAGGGGGATCTCGCCGAATTTATTATAGAAGAGATCCAGCATCTCCGTCTCGGTCATGGTGACATTTTTGTATTCCACAGGGGTGAAATCCATGAGTTCATCCTCCAGCCGGAGCAGGAAGCCTTCCATATGGGTGATGAAGCGCTGGGACTGTTTTTCCAGAGCCACAGGATCCTCCGTCTCGGATAAAAGATTCCGCTCGATCTGGTCGCAGCGGTCTTCGCAGTCGGCGGCGGTTCCCTTGAGCTGGCGGTAGGCGAAGAGATCGAAGCTCATTTCCTGAATGTTTTCCTCACCCAGTTCCGGCAGAATGTGGGAAATATAGTCGGAAAAAACGCCGTTTGGGGATAAGATCAGGATATTGGAAGATTTCAGGTGCTTCCGGTCATGGTAAAGGAGGTAGGCGATCCGATGGAGGGCCACGGAAGTTTTGCCGCTTCCGGCAGCACCCTGAATCACGAGAATCTTATCGCTGGTGTTGCGGATGATGGCATTCTGCTCCTTCTGAATTGTTCGGATGATATTTTTCAGCTGGACTTCGCCGTGGCTTCCAAGCTCGGCCTTCAGGATCTCATCGTCGATCTTGGTGTCGCTCTCGAAGGCGTAGATCATTTTTCCGCGGCGGATCTTGTACTGCCATTTGGCCGTGATCTCACCGGAAAGCTCGCCCATGGGAGCCTGGTAGGAAGCGGGCCCCTTGTCATAGTCGTAAAAAAGGCCGCTCACCGGGGAGCGCCAGTCATAGATCAGAGGAAGGGCGCCGGTTTTCTCGGCAAAGTTTCCGATACCGATATAGAAAATTTCCGGTTCCTCGTCACCCTCATAGCAGAAATCCACCCGCCCGAAGAAGGGAGAATCCAGCATTTTCCGGAAACGGTGCTTCAGAATCAGCTGTTCCTGGTTTGCGTTGATCTGATGGAGAAGGGCCTGCTGGTTGTCAAAATTTTCATAGCCGTACTCATCCATCTCGGTGTAGTTCTGCCAGTAGTATTCGTGCATGTCATCAATTTCCTTCTGGCCTTCCAGCAGGGATTCGTTGATGGAGAGGATGCGCTGCCGGATTTTTTCCAGAACTGCGTCCAGATAGGCCTGGCCGTCTCTGTTATCTATCATAAAAACCTCCAGATTGTCGTAATAAAAGGATAACGGCCCAGAAATGATTTCTGAACCGTTATCAGTATAACAAAGATTGCCTGCCTTCACAAGGTAGTTTCTTTTTCGTTTTGCTTGAAGATCCTGCGGGCGTAGGAGAGGAGCCGGGAGCGATCTTTTTCATCCAGTTTGAGATAAATGGTCATCAGCTCTTTTTCCTCCGGCGGAAGCTTCTCAAGAAAAGAAGAACCGGTGAAAAACTGGGGAACTGTGATGCCAAGTCCTCCGCAGATAGCGGACAGGGTGCGGTAAGTAGGAGTCGTGCCCTTCTGAAACATGTTCCGGACGGAACTTTCCTGCAGCTGGGAGCGTTTGGCCAGCTCATACTGGGTGATTCCGCGCTCTTTGCAGAGCCGTGCCACTTCGTTGGCAATTTCTGATTTTCGTATCTCCATGCGGAATCTTCCTGCCTTCCCGGATATTACAAATCCATTGACTGCCATAAGTATATCCGGGAGCGCTACTTTTCATAAGTAGGAAGAAAAAATGGTAGATACTGCTAAAAAGAGAATGAAGCCTTACTCCTTTCGTTTTCCGCGTTCGTTGTAATCATCGAGGAAGCAGTAGGCCTCGTTGTCTTTGTGATAACCGATGATCGTCCGGAGATTGACGTTCTGTACGCTGTTGAAAATGTTGGACTCGATGAAGGGGCTGGTCTCGCGGAAATGAGCGATGAGCTCTTTCATCTCGTCACGCTTGGAGCCGCGGCCGCCTCCGCAGGTCGCACAGTTCTCGGTGAAACGGCAGGCGCACTGGATGAAATGAAGATCGTTGGAATCTCTCCAGGCCTTGATGTCGGCTTCTTTCACAAGATAGAGGGGGCGGATCAGCTCCATGCCCTCAAAGTGCTGGCTGTGCAGCTTGGGCATCATGGTTTCAATCTTGGCACCGTAGAGCATGCCCATGAGGATGGTCTCGATGACATCGTCAAAATGGTGGCCCAGGGCAATCTTGTTGCAGCCGAGTTCTTTGGCGTGGGAGTAGAGATAGCCGCGGCGCATTCTCGCGCAGAGATAGCAGGGATTCTTGTCGATGCCGGCTACGACATCGAAGATCTCGGTCTCAAAAACGGTCAGCGGAATGCCTAAAATCCGGGCATTGTTCTGGATGATTTTCCAGTTGTCAGCGTTGTAGCCCGGGTTCATCACGAGAAAGACGAGCTCAAAGGAAACAGGGCCATGCTTCTGGATCTCCTGCATGAGCTTGGCGAGAAGCATGGAATCTTTGCCGCCGGAGATACAGACGGCGATCCGGTCTCCGTCCTGGATCAGCTGGTAGTCCCGGATGGCTTTGGTGAAAGGCCGCCAGATGGATTTGCGGAATTTTTTGATAAGGGACCGTTCAATTTCTTTTGTACGCTCAGTCACAGAAGCTTCTGAAACCATGCGCTCCAGGGAAAGGCGGAGCCAGGAGCGGTAGCCGCCATCAATATTGGAAGCGTTGTAGCCGTCCTCGTTCAGGATTTTGACGGCTTCCTTGCTCTGCTCTCCGGTGTGGCAGAGAATATAGACCGGTTTGTTTGCCGGAAGGTCTTTTTCCAGTGTTTCGATGGAACCCGGCTCAAAAAAGCCTTCCTCCGCGCTGTCCTCGTCCAGATTTTTTTTTATGGGAATATTGATGGCTCCCGGAAAAGAACCCCGGCGGAAATCCTCCTCTGAACGGATATCCAGGATGGTGATATTGGAAGGATCCAGATTTTCCAGTTCTTCCACGCTGATTGTATGCATAAATTCCTCCGTAAAATAGATATAAAAATTCAGTTTTTTGCCTTTACCATCATAAGGATTCACTTTTCAAAAGTCAACTGTTTTAACAGAAAATCCCAGTTGTTTTTCAAAAAAAGGGAGGCTATAATCGGGGTGAGAATGATAGAAGAGGAGTAGTAAGATGGTAGTAAAAGAAATTCCGTATTTTGATCTTTCGGAGATCTGCGATTCCGGCCAGTGTTTCCGGATGGAGCGGATAACGGAAAATGAATTTCAGATCCGTGCAGAGGATAAATACCTGAGAGCCACCCAGGAAGGTGAGACCGTGCGCTTTGACTGCAGCGAGGAAGAGTTCGAGACGTTCTGGAAACACTATTTTGACCTGGAAAGAGACTATGGCATTTATATAGAAGCGATTGACCCGGAAGACACCTATTTGAAAACTGCGGCGGAGCTTGGAAGCGGTATCCGGATTCTGAATCAGGACCTCTGGGAAATGATCGTCTCGTTTCTGATCTCCCAGCAGAACAACATCTTCCGCATCCGAAAATGCATCGACCGGATCTCAAGAAGATACGGCGAGGAAAAAAGAGCCGCGGACGGGACCGTTTATCATGCTTTTCCGACAGCGGAGGCCTTAAGTCAGGCCACGGAAGAGGAGCTTCGGGACTGCAACCTTGGGTACCGGGCAAAATATGTCCGGGACACAGCCCTTCGGGTAGCATCCGGTGAAGTAGATCTCGCTGTAATCCGGAAAATGACCTACCCGGAGGCCCGGGAGGAGCTTCTGAAGCTTTACGGCGTCGGCGTGAAAGTGGCGGACTGCATCTGCCTTATGGCCCTTCACGAGCTTTCGGCGTTTCCAGTGGATACCCATATCCGCCAGGCCCTGGAAAAGCATTATCCAGGCGGTTTCCCGGCGAAGCGGTATGGGGGAATGGAAGGTGTGCTCCAACAGTACATTTTCTATTATGAACTGATACATAAAGAATAAAAAAGCGGTCCATGTGAAAAAAACATGGGCCGCAAATTTTTTTAACGGTCGGGGGTCAGCTCAAAGAGCCGGGCCATCACGGGCTTGGGAAGAGCAACTTTCACTGCTTTTTCCAGAGGATCGTAGGAGGCTTCGGCGGTCTCAGGTCCCGGATAAATGCAGGAGAGGGCGATTTTTTCTGAGTCCAGGGCAGTACGGACGGCATCGGAGATGGGAAGGGTTACGCTCTCGGCAGCACCGCTTCGTTTCCAGACAGCGAGGTAGGCTTTTCCTTCGACGAAAAGGCCGAGACTCACGATCTCGTCGCTGTAGCCTGCAAGACCGAGGGGCCAGAAGGGGCGGGAGACGCGGATGTTCGGGCGGATGGTCTTATAGACGCTGAGGGCCTGTTTTACCAGAGCTTTCCGCTCCTCATCAAGCTTGGCCAGATGGCCGCTCTGATGGATGCGGAGAAGCATGGCGCTGACCATGTTAAAAATGACTTCCTCCCGGAGAGCGTCGGGGGAAATGCTTTCCTCATGGTTCATGGGATAAGCCCAGACTGCGGCCTGCTCCGGGGTGACGCCGGTGGGAGCATTGGCGGCGATGACGGCATACTGGAGATAGTTTTCCTGGTCGCTTGTGGACTGGATGCTACAACGGGAGAGCATGCCGTAATCCATACGGAGGCCGCCGCTGGAGCAGTTCTCAATGATCAGCTCCGGATGGCGCTTGAAAAGACCGTCCAGCCAGGAGATATAAGCCCGCTCGTGTTCCAGCATGCCCTCGCCCACGCTGTCGGCAGAGAGCTCCGTGCCGATGCCGGGCTCAATATTGTAATCCGTCTTGATATAGCCCACTCCGTATTCGCTGACGAGCCGGTCCACAACCTCGTCCATATGAGCGCGGACTGCGGGATTGCGGTAGTCCAGCTGGAAACGGCTGCGGTCGTAGACCCGTTTTCCGTGGCGGACAAAGAACCAGTCGTCGGGAAGCTTTTTCGCCAGGTCACAGCGGATGCCCATGACCTCCGGCTCCAGCCAGACGCCGGGAACCAGTCCTTTGCTCCGGATATAATCGGTGACTTTCTTGACGCCTTCCGGGAAGCGTTTGCGGCTCTCCTCCCACTCGCCGACGCTGTCCCACCAGTCGCCGTCGGCGTACCAGCCGGCATCGATACAGAAGTACTCGCAGCCAGCCTCGGCAGCAGCGTCCACCAGCGGATATTCCTCAGCGGCGGTGGGACGGCCCCAGAGACAGTTCATATAATCGTTGAAAATGACGGGCAGTTTTTCATTGTCCTGATTTTTTCGGCGGATTTTTCGGCGGTAGTCCGTGAGCGTGCCCATGGCATCGTCGAAGCCAATGCCGGTGACACCGACGGCGGCAGGAACGGTGGTGAAGCTCTCGCCGGGCTTTAAGTCCTTAAACCAGTGGGAGTAGGTCTCATTGGGGCCGCCCAAAGCCAGGTAAAAATGGCCGTTCTGGTCGCCGATCTCCCAGTGCCAGGAGCCGTTGTGGTCGATTTCCCAGAAAAGACCGGTATGTACCTCGGTGTTCTCGAGATAAGCCATGGGGAGATATTCCTTGGCGGACCAGTTTCCGGTGTTGGAGATGTGGAGATGGTTGGAGGAGCGCTGAATCGAAGGCTCCTGAACGAGCTCCATGCCAAGCTCCGGGAAGGTGTAGGCCTTCCAGTTGAGTTCCCGCTGCCAGCCGTTGTGGGGGATCATGACTTTGAGCTTTTCATCCCGGGAAAGCTTGCCCTCTTTTTCGATGCCTTCATAATGGAAGTTTGCGATGTAGTCGAGGGTCTGGGTCTCGTGACCGTTGTTTGTCACGGTATGCCAGGTGCGGATCACCGGGAGATCATCGTAGAACTGCCAGAAGGAGGCCGCGGTGACGCCGGTCTCTTCATCTTTGGTATGGAAGGTGAGAAGACGGCCAAATTCATTTCGCTCGTCGGAATGGGAGAGATATTTCATTCGATAGCCGGGAGCAGTGACGATGAATTTGTTTCCGTGGCGTTCATAAGGCCGGTCGAAACCGGCGAGGTTCATGCTGAGGAAGGGGAAGCCTTCCGGAATGGCCTCCTTTACCAGGTCCTCCTCATGGAGAGGGAGCGCAGAGAAATGGAGAAGCTTCAGATCCTGGCTGTCGGTGACGGCGAGCCGGATGTAGATCTGATTTTCGTGAATGTCGATGTACTGCATGAGAGACTCCTTTCTTGAAAAAATATAACGCATTTTTCTTTCATTATATCAGATAAAAATACTTGTGCAAATGGTAAGCTTGAGTTACACTGGAAGAAATCAGTATAGACAAAGGAGGAAGAGAAAATGGGATTTACAGGAGGTTATTATACTGGGGGAGGAAATTCGGCCGGAACGGTTATGGCTATCCTTCTGCTTCTGGCGGTGGTGCTGACCGTACTGGCTTTTATCTTCATCGTGCCGGAGAACCGGCGTGAGAAACTGAGTGCCTTTGGCAAGTTTCTCCATGATACCTGCAATTTCAACTATCTGCTGATTGAGAAAATCCTGCAGGCACTCTACATTTTCCTGACGGTTTTTGCTATTCTTATGGGTCTTTATACCCTGGTTCACAACTTCTGGGTAGGTCTGGCCCTGACGATCATCATGCCCATCGCGATCCGTCTGATCTATGAGTTTCTGATGATGGCGGTTCTGCTTCTCAAGCATGTGATCATGATCGACAACAAGCTGAAAAATCAGAACACAGTCGATAAGAAACCGAAAACAGCTGATCCGGAATTTATAAGCCGTGAGCCGAAAAAGCCCTCTCCGACACCTGCTCCGGCCAAGCCGGCAGTAAAGAAGGCTGCCCCGGCAACAAAACCCGCGGCAGAGAAAACGGCTCCGGCAGCAAAGCCCGCAGCAAAACCGGCTCCGAAAGCAGCGCCGGTGAAAGCAGAAACAGAGACTCCGGTAAAAACAGCCCCGGTTAAGAAAACGGTTCCGACAGAGACGGCTTCTGAGGCTCCGGTGAAGAAAGCGCCGGCAAAACCGGTCGTTGAGAAAGCTGCTCCGGCAGAGACGGCATCCGAGCCTGTCAGCGCCCCGGTCAAAACCGAAGCACCGGCCAGCCCCAAAGCCCGCTTTTGCACGGAATGTGGTTCTCCGCTGGATGAAAACGGCAAGTGCCCGAATTGCAGCAAATAAGCGGCAAGATTTCATAAAAGAATACGGTGTGGTTCCCATTTCGGAGCTGCACCGTTTCTTTATAAAAAAGAAAGGCGTATTGATGACGAAAGAAGAAGTTTTAAAGAAATATTTCGGTTACGACAGCTTCCGGGCGGGGCAGGAGATCCTGGTGAACGGCATTCTTTCCGGCCGGGACACCTTAGGCATCATGCCCACGGGAGCAGGAAAGTCTCTCTGTTACCAGATTCCGGCCCTTCTCATGCCGGGTATCACATTGGTTATTTCTCCTCTGATTTCCCTGATGAAGGATCAGGTCACAGCCCTCAATCAGGCCGGAATCCATGCGGCCTATTTAAACAGCTCCCTGACCCAGGGCCAGTACCAGACCGCGCTTCGGAACCTGATCCAGGGCCGCTATAAGATCGTCTATGTGGCTCCGGAGCGGCTTCTGACGGAGAGCTTTCTCTGGGCAGCTTCCCAGATCGAGATATCCATGGTGAGTGTGGATGAGGCCCACTGCATTTCCCAGTGGGGACAGGATTTCCGGCCCAGCTATCTGAAAATTCCGGATTTTGTAGAACAGCTGCAGGTGCGGCCTGTGGTCAGCGCTTTCACGGCTACCGCCACCGCCGAGGTCCGGGAGGATATTGCAGCTATTCTGGGGCTCCAGGACCCCGTCACCCTGGTCACGGGCTTCGACCGGAAAAATCTCCGCTTTTCCGTAAAACAGCCTGCGGATAAAATGGCGGCCACCCTGGCCTACATCATGGAGCACCCGGACGAATGCGGCATTATTTACTGCCTGACACGAAAGACTGTGGAGGAGGTACACAATGCCCTGGTGGGCCGTGGCTTTTCGGCCACCCGTTATCATGCGGGCTTAAGCGATGAGGAGCGCCGGGAAAATCAGGAGGATTTCATTTTCGACCGAAAGGAGATCATGGTGGCTACCAACGCTTTTGGCATGGGCATCGACAAGTCCAACGTCCGCTATGTGATCCACTATAACATGCCGAAAAATATGGAAAGCTATTACCAGGAAGCCGGAAGAGCCGGTCGTGATGGTCTCCCTTCGGAATGTGTGCTTTTTTATTCCGGACAGGATGTGGTGACGAATCAGTTTTTCATTGATCGGATGGAAGCAGCGGAAGGCATGGATGAGGAGACGGCGGCGCTGGTTCAGGAACGGGAGCGGGAACGGCTGAAAAAGATGACCTTTTACTGCTTCACCAACGAGTGTCTCCGGGCCTATATTCTCCGGTATTTTGGGGAGTACGGGGATAATTACTGCGGAAATTGCTCGAATTGTCTCACACAATTTGAAGAAAAAGACGTGTCGGAGACGGCGAAAAATCTCATCGGCTGTGTGAAGACAGCCAGACGGAGCTACGGAATGACGCTGATTGTGGATACGGTCCACGGCAGCAAAAACAGCCGGCTCATCCAGGTGGGCATGGACCAGAATCCCTACTACGGTACCTGTGAGGAGGAGCCAATCTACCGCCTTCGCCAGATCCTGAACCATCTTCTGGTGGAAGGTTATCTTTTTCTCACGGACGACAAATATCCGGTGCTGGAGCTCACGGAAAAATCAGAAGAAATCCTGAATGGCGGCACGCTTCTCATGAAGACCGCCAAAGAACAGCCGAAAAAAATCAAAGAGAAAAAGCCGAAGAAACGCCTGCTGGCCGAGGAGGGAGAGGTGGACTACGACCTCTTTGAAAAACTCAGAGGGCTTCGCATGGAGCTTGCGAAAAAAGACCGGGTGCCGCCTTATCTTGTTTTCACGGATAAGACTCTGACCCAGATGTGCCAGCTCCACCCGAAGACAAAAGAAGAAATGCTTATGGTAAGCGGCGTGGGCGAGAATAAATTCAGAAAATACGGGGAAGCGTTCCTTGCGCTTCTCAACGAAGAAAGGCAGGACTAAGAAATGTCATTAGTAAAAGCGGAAGAAGATCTCAAAAAGAAAGGAATGCTGGATCGCGTAATCCATCTGGCAGCTTCCACGGCGACGGTGGCGGAGGCCGCCGAAGCTCTCGGCGTGGAGCCCGGAATGATCGCCAAGACCCTTTCCTTTCTCCAGGAAGAGAAGCCGGTGCTGATTCTGACCGAAGGAACCGCAAAGATCGACAACCGGAAATACAAAGATACCTTCCATATCAAAGCCAAAATGATTCCCTTCGAGGAAGTGGAAACTCAGGTCGGTCATGCTCCCGGCGGCGTCTGCCCCTTCGGCATCAACGAAAATGTCATCGTCTATCTGGACGAAAGCCTGCGGCAGTTTGAAACCGTCTACCCCGCCGCCGGCGACGACCACAGCGCCGTGAAACTCACCGTGGACGAACTGGAAAAGATCGCCGGAGCCACGGGCTGGGTGGATGTGTGCAAATAAAAAGAATATACACTGTACTAGAAAGGAAAAAATAGTGAATGGAAATACAACGAATTGATACATACGCGGATAGCAGATTTTCTGAATGTGCGTTGTTTCAGCATGGATGTTTCCTTGTAGAGGGAAAACCTTATGAAATAGAAATTATTTCTGATTTTGAAGCGGTAGTTCGAGGAGAAGAAAAAGAAGTATATTTGAAAATCATCGAAGAATTTAGATTTTACGCTCCTCACATTACAAAATTTTATAATAGCCGGGGAAATATAATAAAAGAATATTCAACTGTTTTTATAAAAACGATTTCACTTGAAGAAATTCAGCCTTCACAGTTTTATGTAGATGAGGAAAAGATTTTTGCAATTCAAAAATTTGTTCATAGCGCAAATGATATTATAATTCCGGTAATGCCATATAAAGGGCGCTATATCTCTCTAGATGGTCATACACGTTTGTATTATGCAGTGTTAAATGAATGGAAAGCCGTCCGGGCCGTTGTGGAAAGTTCAGATGTGTATATTTTTGATTTTGTGAAAGAGGCACAAAAGCGCGAGATTTATACGCCACAAGGCATAAAAATGGTAAGTCATAGTGAGTATGAGAAAAAGTGGTATCAGTTTTGCGATGAGTATTTCAAGACACATTAAAATAGCTATCCTACACTGTCAAAAATGCGTCAATTTCCCTAATGAGCCCAATGGGCTCTTTGGAAAATTGACGTATTTTTACCCTCAGCCTAACAGCGCCAGACACTTCCTCAGCCACTCAATCACCATTTCCTCCCGCATGATAGCTCCCATCAGCACGAGATAATCGCCAAATTCATCTGCCTCACTGTCCGGTACGGCGGTAAATTTGGTCTGGTTGTTCCTGAGGTGCTTCAGGCGGGAGGAATGCTTGTGGAGCTGGTCCTCCAGGAGAAATTTCCGGTCCTCAGCCGGAAGACAGTTACAGAAAAAAATCTTCAGCCGGGAGATATCCTTCGGGGTAGGCTGCGGCTTCGTCTCAGAAGAAAGCCAGTCGATGAAATCCCTCCGCCCTTCCTCCGTGATATGATAAATTTTTTTCTCAGCTCCGTTGTCAGAAGGCTCCGTCTTATAAGCGACGCTGCCCTCCTCCGTGAGCTTCTTCAGTTCCGGATAAATCTGGCTGTGCTTGGCAGACCAGAACTCACACAAAGTAGATTCAAACTGCTTCATCAGATCATACCCGGTCATTTCCTTCTGATTCAAAAGTCCAAGAATTGCATATTTTAAAGTTCTCATCTAAATTCACTCTTTCTTTCGTATAAAAATCCTGTTTTTATCATACCATATCGCCAGAAATTTCCAACAGCTTTTTACCCAAATCCAACTAACTGTCTACCAAAGGGCTTTTTTTCTCAGATACACCCCAGCCTCACGCTCCGGAAGAGCTCAGACTTCATGTGGAGGCAGTAGAGAAATTCTTGGTTTGTCGGAATCTGCGTATGAGCGGAAATCCATTGTCTGAGCGAAGCGAGTTCTGGATTTCCGCGAATGCTCTTAGCAGATTCCGGCAAGCCTTAGAATTTCCTACTGCCGTAACTGAAGACGGAGTGCTTCCGGAGCATGGGGCGTCCTGTTTACAAAATGACGAAAATTACATGTAATATTTTATATGTCACTATTTACATATCGAGAAAGATGTGATATGATAGCGATGCATTGATATAAAATTAACAAAGGAGAGTAAAAAATGAACTTAGCCAAAAAACGATGGGTGACTCTGATTGCCTGCTGCTTCATCAATCTGTGCCTGGGGTCCATTTATGTATGGAGCGTTTTCGCTTCCTCCATGGCAGAATTTTTAAGCGCACATAACGGCGTTTCCCTGACAACTGCGGACCTGGCAATCGTTTATACCGTAGCCAATTCGGTTGGACCAATCACCATGATCACAGGAGGCTGGTTTAACGATAAATTCGGTCCGAAAAAAGTGATACTGGCAGGCGGCCTCATGGTCGGCATCGGTATGATTGCCTCCGGCTTTGCCACAAGCGTCGGCATGCTGGTAGTGACCTACGGTCTGATTTTCGGACTGGGACTTGGAATGACCTATGGAACGGCAGTCAGCAGTTGCATGAAATTCTTCCCGGACAAACGCGGCCTCATCGGAGGAATCACGACGGCCATTTACGGACTGGGCTCCGTGATCCTGCCGCCGGTGGTGACACTGATTGTCTCAAAATCCAGCGCCCCGACAGCCTTCAAAATCGTCGGCATTGCCTTTCTCATCATCATCTGCGGATGCTCCTTCCTGATGGAACAGTGCCCGGCTGATTTTAAGCCGGAAGGCTGGAATCCGCCGGCAGCTATGAAACAGGGCGGCGCGGAAAACAAAAACTGGAAAGAAATGCTGAAAACGCCTGTTTTCTATGTGATGCTCCTTCTTTTCACCTGCGGAGCCTTCAGTGGAATGATGGTTATTTCCCAGGCTTCCGCTGTGGCAGCAAATATGGTAGGAATGACTGCTGTTATGGCCAGCACGGCCGTGTCTGTTTTGGCAGTCTTTAACGCCTCCGGCCGTATTCTGGCAGGCCTTTTATCCGACCGGATCGGCCGCATCAGCACACTGACCATCGCGACCGTTCTTGGAGTTGCAGGTCTTCTGCTTCTCTATTTTACCGGAGAAGGCGGCTATGTTACCTTCTATATCGGAATCGCAGGCATCGGCCTCAGCTTTGGTTCCTTCATGGGCGTTTATCCTGGCTTCACCGCCGATCAGTTCGGCGCAAAAAACAACAGCGTAAACTATGGTATCATGTTCATCGGTCTGGCAGCGGCAGGCTACTTCGGACCGTCGGCCATGCGGAGTATTTACCGGGTGGACGGAGCCTATGGACGGGCCTTCCTTGTTGCAGCCGCTTTCGGAGCCGCAGGCTTTGTGCTTACCTTTGTATATCGTTTTTTCACCAATAAGAGAAAGAGAGGAATCTAAAAATGGAAAGAAAATATCCGCATTTATGTCAGCCCATCACCCTGGGAAATGTCACCTTCCGCAACCGCATGTTTGCTTCTCCGATTGGAGCCACCGACATCGACAAAGACTGTGTGCCCGGCGAGCGGACAAGGGCCTTTTATGAGCTCCGCGCAAAAGGCGGTGCAGCAGCTGTGACCATGAGTGAGCTCGTGGTTCATCCGGAAACCGATGGTTCTCATATGCTTCATCTGGACCTTGCCACCGTCGGTTCCCTGGCAGCCTTTACCTTTACGGCAGATGCCATCAAGCGCCACGGGGCAGTCCCGAGCGTGGAATTTTCCCATTCCGGCCAGTATGCCGGAACCTACATGGCAGACAAAGATAAAAAACAGGGCCTGACCCAGTACGGCCCGAGCGACGGCGTGCGCCCGGACGGCAGAAAAGTGACCGCCCTGACGAAAGAGCAGATCGCGGATATCGTGAAACGTTACGGTGAAACTGCGATCCTTGCAAAAAGAGCCGGCTTTGAGATGATCATGGTTCACGGCGGCCACACCTGGCTTCTGAATCAGTTCATGTCTCCATTTTTCAACCACCGGACCGACGAGTACGGCGGAAGCTTCGAGAACCGCATGCGCTTTACTATCGAGGTACTTCAGGAAGTGAGAAAGGCCGTAGGTCCCATGTTCCCGATTGAGTTCCGTATGAGCGGTTCTGAACTTTTCGAGGGCGGCTACGATCTGGAGGAAGGCGTGCGGATTGCCCAGGCGGTAGAAGAGTATGTGGATCTCATCCATGTCTCTGCCGGTTCCTACCAGTTTGGCTTTTTCAAAACCCATCCTTCTATGTTCTCCGAGCACGGCGTGAATGTTTATCTCGCTGAGGAGATTAAGAAACATGTGAAAAAGCCTGTGGCTACGATTGGTGCCCTCAACGATCCGGAGCAGATGGAGGAGATCATCGCTTCCGGCAAAGCAGATGTGGTCTACATGGGCCGTGCTCTGCTGGCAGATCCATACCTGCCCCAGAAGGTCGTTTCCGGAAATGATGACAAGATCGTGAAATGTCTCCGTTGCTTTACCTGCATGGCGGAGCGCCCCACGACCCAGACCAGAAGATGTACCGTCAACCCCCTGATTGGAAGAGAGATCGAGGGAACGGAAGTTCTTCCGGCAGCTGTGAAAAAGAAAGTTCTCGTTGTGGGCGGCGGCGTGGCAGGCCTCAAAGCGGCTGTCACTGCAGCGCTCCGCGGTCACAGGGTTGTGCTCTGTGAGAAGAGCGACAAGGTCGGCGGTATCTTAAAATGCGAGCAGGCCATCGATTTCAAACAGGAAATGTATCAGCTTGGTCTTTCCCTGGAAGCACAGGCAAAGGAGGCCGGTGTGGAGATCCGCTGCAATACGGAAGTTACCCCGGAGTATGCGGAGAAGGAAAATGCCGATGTCATGATTCTCGCTGTTGGCTCCAATCCCATCGTTCCGCCCCTTAAGGGTATCGACGGGGACAATGTGGTCATCGTCAACAATTATTATCTGGAAAAAGAAAAAGTCGGGGATTCCGTGGTCGTTCTCGGCGGCGGTCTGGCAGGCTGTGAGGCTGCCATTCATCTGGCCCAGGAGGGCAAAAAGGTTCATCTCGTGGAGATGCGCCCCGAGCTTGCGCCGGATGCCAACATTCGTCACCGTCCGATCCTGATGCAGATGGTGGAAAAATATGTGGAGGCACATACCGGCTACCAGGGTCTGGAAGTCACTTCCGAAGGCGTGATCTGCAAAGATCCCGAAGGAAAAGAAGTGCTGGTGCCTGGAAAATCCGTGATCTGCGCTGTGGGCCAGAGAGCCAACCGCGCCGCTGTAGACCAGCTTCGTGACTGCGCGCCCGTCGTTCGCGAGATCGGCGACTGCGTCCGTCCGAGCAACATCACCAGCGCCATCTACATGGGCTACCATGCAGGACTTGATGCATAAATTATAAAAAAGAAATGCGCTCCGGACGAAAAAAATCCGGGACGCATTTTTTTTATGATAAACTATAGTCAGAAAGAAGGATAAGAGAAGGAGGAGAGGGGAAATGTTTTTTCAATCAACTGCAATTGTGATTCTGTTGTTGTTTTACGGATGTTATTATATGAAACTCAAAATAGCTTTTTTACAACTGCTGCCTGGTGCAGCTATCGAAGATAATATAGAAAAAGGAATAAAAGCGTGCCGCGAGGCCGGGGAGAAGGGTGCGGATATCGCGCTGTTTCCTGAAATGTGGAGCAGCGGCTATGTATTTCCACATGATGAAGAATGGCTGAAGAAAAACACAGTTTCCCTGGACAGTGCATATGTAAAGAGATTTTCAGGGCTGGCCCGGGAACTTCAAATGGCAATCGCGATCACACTGCTGGAAAAGCATGAGGCTAATCCCAGAAATACCGTCTGCCTCTTTGACCGGTATGGAAAGCTGGTTTATCGCTATTCCAAGGTACATATCTTTTTCTGGAGCAGGACACTTATCTTTTTGACACCACCATCGCGGAAAATATCGGCATTGCCCGAATCCTTCTCCGCGATCCGGATATCTGCCTGATGGATGAACCCTCCAGCGCCCTGGATGCCCTCCATGAAAAAGAGCTTCTCCACACCCTGAACACCGAATATGGGGGGAAAGACCCTGCTTCTCATTTCTCACCGGAGCAGCACCCTCACCGGCTGCGACCGGATCCTGAAAATGGTTGAGGCGAGAAAATAAAGCTGTTGTTTTTCTCCAGAGTCTGTTATACTTTTGGAAGAACAAGAAAAAAGGAGAACAACAATGGAAAATAAGGTATTAGCCACCGTAGCAGGTGAAGAGATCACAGAAGCAGAATTCAACGCATTTTTACAGAATGTGCCCAGAGAGCAGCAGGCTTATCTCTCCAACCCGGCCATGAGAAGCCATTATCTGGACCAGCTCATTGCCCTGCATCTTTTTGCAAAGGACGGAGCCGATCAGAAGCTGGATGAGACTGAGGAGTTTAAGAACATGATTGCCAACGCGAAACGCGACATTCTGGCTCAGATGTCCATGGCAGAGGCTCTGAAAAATGTGACCGTTTCCGACGAGGAGATCCGCACCTTCTATGAGGAAAATAAAAATCAGTTTACCAAAGGCGGAAAGGTCCGCGCAAAACACATCCTCACCGACAGCGAGGACAAATGCAAGGAGATCCTGGAAGAGATCGAGAACGGCACCAAAGCCTTCGAGGTAGCTGCTCAGGAATATTCCACCTGCCCCTCCGGCCAGAAGGGCGGAGACCTAGGAGAGTTTGGCAGAGGCCAAATGGTAAAAGAGTTTGAGGATGCAGCTTTCAACGGCGAGGTCGGCAAGGTCATCGGTCCGGTGAAGACCCAGTTCGGTTATCACCTCATCAAAGTGGAGAACCGTACAGAGGAAACCATTGCTTCCTTTGACGAGGCAAAAGAATCCATCCGCAGAAACCTTCTGAATATGAAGCAGAATACTGCTTATAATGAGAAGGTGAAAGCCCTGAGAGAAAAATACAACGTGAAATAAGAAATACATATCTGTGGCGCAGTCTGGGCAAAACCTCCTGCGCCACAGGTGTTAAAAGGAAAAAAGAATGAAACAGGAATACTATTTTCAGCAGATGAACCGGGAAGAAAAGCAGGTTTACCGGGCTATGTACGATGGCTTTACGGCGCTGTCGCCGGAATTCCCGGTCCTTCGGCTGGAGCGAAAAGAGCTGTCGGAGATTTTTTTCAGGCTCCGGTTGGACCATCCCGCGATTTTCTATGTGAGCAGTTTCACCTATCGCTTTTTCGACCAGGCAGACTACGTTCATCTGATTCCGGAATACCTTTTTGAGAAGAAAAAGATCAAAGAACATCAGAAAGCGCTGGAAGGGCGGATCACCCGGCTTCTCCGGCCCATGCAGGAACTGACGCCGGAGGAACAGGAAAAGAGCATCCATGATTTTATCCTGGAAAATGTGACCTATGACAAACTGCAGAAACAGTACTCCCATGAGATCATCGGGCCGCTCCAGCAGGGGATTGGCGTCTGCGAGGGCATTGCCAAGACCGTGAAACTTTTCTGCGACCGGCTAGGGATCGACTGCCTGATTGCCGTCAGCGAGGCGGATCCGGAGCATGGAGTCCGCTACCGTCACGCCTGGAATCTGGTAAAAATCGGCGGTTCCTGGCTGCATCTTGACGCCACTTTTGACAATTCCCTGAAGCGATACGGGACAAAAAGGTACGATTATTATAATCTGGAAGATCGTCAGCTTTTCCGGGACCATCAGCCGCTGATCGCTCTGGTGCCGGCCTGCACAAAAAGCGATGCCTTTTATTACCGGGTGAACCGCCTTTCCCTCACCAAGACCGAGGAGGTGGGCAAACGGCTGAAAGCAGTTCTGAGGAAAAAGCAGCCCTGTTTTGTGTTTCACTGGCGGGGAGGGGCGTTGAACCGCTCCATTCTGGAGGAAATCTTAAAGGAAGCGGAAGCAGCCGCAGCGGCCAAGGAAAAGCATGTGCGGCTTTCGGTGAATGTGCCTCAGGCTGTGATCCAGGTGAATTTCGTGGACCAGCCTGTCGGGGAGGAGATTCTGACGGAGGAAGCCAACGAAGGAGAAGAAGGAGGCTGAAGGATGGATGGAAAAAAGATGGTTGCAGCAGAGGAAAAACATCTCATACCGCTGGATAAAGTCAACGGTTATGAGGTAAGACCCGGTTTTTATGGAATCAACGGGGCAACGGCGCTCAGGGAGGGCGTGAACTTTACAGTTTCTTCCCTGGAAGCGGCGGGCGTGGAGCTTCTTTTGTACCACAGAGGGGAAAAAGAGCCCTATGCAGTGCTGCCTTTTCCGAAACACTACCGGATCGGAAGCGTTTATTCCATGATTGTATTTGGCCTGGATATCTGCGATTTTGAGTATGCTTACCGGGTAGATGGCCCCTATGCGCCGGAAAATGGCCTGATTTTTGATAAGACCAAACCGCTTCTGGATCCTTATGCGAGGGCGGTTACGGGTCAGAGCGTCTGGGGGGAACGGCCCAATCAGGATCATGAATACCGGGCCAGAGTGGTGGTCAATGATTTTGACTGGGGAGACCATGTGGATCCTGTCCGGCCGATTCAGGATCTGATCATTTATGAGCTCCATGTCCGGGGCTTTACCAGAGACGCTTCTTCTGGCGTGACGCATCCGGGAACCTTTGCGGGAATCCGGGAAAAAATTCCTTATCTGAAGGATCTTGGAATCACAGCCGTGGAGCTGATGCCCATTTTTGAGTTTGACGAAACCATGGGAAGGCGGGAAGTCAATGGCAGGATGCTTCTGGATTACTGGGGCTATAATCCGGTGAGCTTTTTTGCACCAAACACCAGTTATACCGCGGAAAAAGAGTTTAACCGGGAGGGAGATGAGCTGAAAGCCCTGATCCGGGAACTGAATGCCAGCGGGATCGAGGTGATCCTGGATGTAGTGTTCAACCATACGGCGGAAGGAAATGAAAAAGGGCCGATCTTTTCTTTTAAAGGTTTTGATAACCGGGTTTATTATATGCTGACGCCGGGAGGCTGGTATTATAATTTCAGCGGCTGCGGCAATACGCTGAACTGCAATCATCCGGTGGTGCAGCAGCTGATCCTGGAATGCCTGCGTTACTGGACCATTGAATACCATGTGGATGGATTCCGGTTTGATCTGGCAAGTATTCTGGGAAGGAATGAAGACGGTTCCCCCATGAATCAGCCGCCTCTTCTGAAAAATCTCGCGGAAGATCCCATTCTCCGGAATGTGAAACTCATTGCGGAGGCCTGGGATGCCGGCGGACTTTATCAGGTGGGCAGTTTTCCGGCGTTCACCCGCTGGGCGGAGTGGAATGGAAAATACCGGGATGACATGAGAAGTTTTCTGAAAGGAGATTACTGGTTTGCCCAGGCGGCGGCCAGCAGACTCACGGGTTCCCTGGATCTCTATACCGGTCAGTATAAAGGCTATGATTCTTCCATCAATTTCCTCACCTGCCATGACGGTTTTTCGCTCTGGGATCTTTATTCTTATAACGGGAAACATAACGAGGCCAACGGCTGGAATAATTCTGATGGAAATGACGACAACCGGAGCTGGAACTGCGGAGTGGAAGGGGAAACGGAGGATCCGGATATCCGCGCCCTTCGTCTTCAGATGATGAAAAACGCCTGTGTGGCCCTGATGTGCAGCCGGGGAACGCCCATGTTTCTGGCAGGAGATGAATTCGGGGACACCCGTTTTGGAAATAATAATCCTTATTGTCAGGATAATGAGATTTCCTGGCTGGACTGGAAGCGGCTGGAAACCAACCAGGAACTTTACCGGTTTTTCCGGAAAATGATCTGGTTCCGGAGGGAACATCCGGCGATCCGGAGTGACCAGGAGCCTTCGGAAACTGGTTTCCCGGCGGTGAGCATTCATACGGACCGGGCCTGGGACTGTTCTATTGACCGGGAGACAAAGGCTCTTGCGGTCTGCTATGCGGGAAAGACGGATCAGGGAGAAGATCTGGTGTATATGGCATTGAATGTCTACTGGGAGGAGCAGAGTTTTGAGCTGCCAAAGCTCCCGAAAGATTACGAATGGAGATGTTTTGTGGATACGGCTCTGGATGGAATCGGAGAAGAAAATGGCGAAGCAGCCATTACGGAGTACCGGCTTCATCCGAGATCTGCAGCGGTATTTGTAGGGGTTCGGCGAAACAGCTGATTTGATTTCCGTGAGCAGCGAACCGGGTACCATGCCTGCATGGTTATTTGGCGCTGCAGCGGAATCTGGTTAGGAGGGATATTTATGGCAAAAGAAGCAGCAACCATTGAACTGATCTGGGACCTGATGAGAGGAAGAACGGACGACATCAGCCGGGTGGAGTATTTTCCACAGAAACCGGCTTTTCCGGCGGATCTTCCCTATGAGCAGCCTTTTGAACGCACCTCGCCGGAAGCCGAAGGCCTTCCTTCTAGGCAGATTGAGGAGCTTCTTCGGGCTCTGAAGACGTCCAAAGAACTGCACATGCATACGGTGATGATCCTGAAAGGCGGTAAAGTCATTGGGGAGACGGCTTTTTATCCCTATCGACAGGAGCTCTGGCATGCCACTTACTCCATGTGCAAGAGTGTGACTTCCATGGCTATCGGGCTTCTGATCGCGGAAGGAAAACTTTCTCTGGATACAAAAATCGTGGATGTTTTCCGGAAAAATGTAAGCCTTTTTGGCTTTATCCGGCAGAAAGATCTCACCGTGCGCCATCTTCTGACGATGACCAGCGGCGTGTCCTTCAATGAGACCGGAGCCATCTCCGGAAACGACTGGGTGAAGGGCTATCTGGAAGCCTTCTGTCACCACGAGCCGGGAACGTATTTTGAATACAACAGCATGAATACATACATGCTTTCCGCGATCATCACCGAAATCACAGGGGAGACCATGCTGGATTACTTAAAGCCGAGACTTTTTGCACCTCTGGGCATCACGAGGGTCTTCTGGGAGACCTGTCCCAAAGGAAAAAACAAGGGCGGCTGGGGACTCTTTCTATGTGTGGAGGATATGGCGAAGCTCGGCCAGCTCTATCTGGACGGCGGAAAATGGAAAGGGCAGCAGGTGATTCCTGAAGACTGGGTACGAGAGTCTGTGGATGCAAAGGTCGTGCCGCCGGCAGATACCGGTTTTCCGGGCTATGGCTATCAGATCTGGGCCTGTAAAAGAGCGGGCCAGTTCGCCTTCAACGGCATGCTGGGGCAGAATGTGTTCGTTTATCCCGATGTGGACATGGTGGTAGTGACCACGGCGGGAAATGAGGTGCTTTTCAACAGCAATGCCCTGCAGGATGTGCTGGAGGAGCATCTGCCTCCGGAGAGCGCTTATCTGTCGCCGCTTCTCGAGGACAAGCGGGCCTATCAGAGTCTGCTGGCTTATCAGTGGGAGCTTTCGCATCCGGCACCGGCAGCGCCGGCTCTCCGGTACGGGGGCTGGAAACGGGATAACCGGCGGAAAAAAGCTTCCGCAGGAAGACTTTCTCAGACGGACAGCTGGAAACGGGAAAAAAGATGGCTGGATCCCGGCGAGCTGAGCTGTAAACAGCGCGTTCTTGACGGCAGGCGCTATGTGATGATGACGCCGCAGGCAGGACTCTTTACCTTGATGGGACAGGTTTTCCACAATAATTATACCGATGGCATCCGGGAGCTGGGCTTCCATATGGAAAAGGAACGGTTTTACCTAGATGTGCGGGAAGGCGAGAAGAATGTGGCTCTTCCGGTGGGCTTTGGAAAAGCGGAATATGCGAGCATCGATTTCCACGGCGAACCCTATCTCTGCGCGGTGGAAGGAAGATTTGCCTCCGATGAGGATGGGAGAGAGGTGCTGGCGCTGACCATTTATTACCTGGAAGATGCGATCCGGAGGAGAATCAAGATTTTCTTTGAGGAAGAGAAGATCGAAGTCCACTTCAGCGAAGTGCCGGGGAAGAAGATTATATTGGATGGCTTGGCATCCATTACGTCGGTGTTGTCCGATGTAGCGGTGGTGAGGAAGATACGGGAGAAAGGGAATGTGGATTTGCTTACGGTGGCAATGGAAGGAACTATTGAGCCGGTGGTTTTCGCAAAGCGGATAATATAAGCTTTGACGAAAGCTGTGGGAAATGCATGCGAGAGGTCGTCGTCTCCTCGCTGACCGCTTCCCAAGGCCCCGCTTTAGAAATATGCAAAGGGGCGGCTCGGAGTCGCGAGCCCGCCGCCCCTCTGCACTCCCCGCTGGGCCCGCTTAGAAAATAGGGTGCTTACGTCAGACTACTATTGTGTGAAATGACGTAAGCCCCCTATTTTCTAGCGTGTCCCAGAAGGGGGGAGCACGAGGAGGAAACCAGGACTGCAAGACTCCGCTGGTTTCCCCCTCGTATTATCATTTCCTACGCTTTCCCAAAGCGTAAATTATTTTGTTTTAGAAATCAACTTCTGTTCCATAATATGTGCAAGTCAGCAGCTTCTCCATATTAGCGGGATCAATTGCTCTCGGGTTAGATCCTGTGCAGGCATCTCCGACAGCCAGCTCAGCGATCTTCGCAACCTTCTCCTTGAACTCCTCTTCATTGATACCGAAATCTTTCAGAGTCTTCGGAATATTCAGTTTTACATTGAAGGAGTCGATCTTTTCGCAGAGGCTGTTGATCAGAGCCTGCTGGGAAGTTCCCTCAAGCCCCATTCTGCGGGCGATCTCAGCGTAGCGGCCTGCAGCTACCGGATCTTTTGCGTTATATTTGATTACATACGGCAGATAGATAGCGTTTGCACAACCGTGAGGAATATGTCCGGTGGAGAAAGCGGCTCCGGTCTTATGAGCCATAGAATGTACGATACCCAGCAGAGCATTGGAGAATGCCATACCAGCCAGGCACTGTGCGTAGTGCATCTGCTCTCTTGCAACTTTGTTTCCGTTGTAGGAAGCCGGCAGATACTCGAGAACCATCTCGATGGCCTGCAGAGCCAGCGGATCGGTGTACGGACAGTTCAGGGTGGAAACATAAGCCTCGATGGCGTGGGTCAGAGCGTCCATGCCGGTGTAAGCAACCTGTTTTACCGGAAGCCCCATAACCAGATCCGGATCAACGATAGCTACATCCGGGGTGATGTTGAAGTCAGCCAGCGGATACTTGATACCAGTGCTGTAATCTGTGATAACGGAGAAGGCAGTTACTTCGGTAGCAGTACCGGAAGTAGAGGGGATAGCAGCGAATCTTGCTTTCTGTCTCAGCTCCGGGAAGCCGAAGGGAGTGATGAGATCCTCAAATTTGATTTCCGGATACTCATAGAAAGCCCACATAGCCTTTGCTGCATCGATGGGGGAACCGCCGCCCATTGCTACGATCCAGTCGGGCTGGAACTCCTGCATCACTTTTGCACCTCTCATGACAGTCTCAACAGAGGGATCCGGTTCTACGCCTTCGATAAGCTGCACTTCCATGCCGCCCTCTTTCAGGTAGTTTACTGCGCGGTCAAGAAAGCCTTGACGCTTCATGGAGCCGCCGCCTACAACCAGAACAGCCTTTTTACCTTTCAGGTTTTTCAGCTCTTCCAGACATCCTTTTCCATGGTAAATATCTCTCGGTAATGTAAATCTTGCCATGTTTGTCATCTCCTTTTAATTAAAAACATTTTGGTAAGCTTGAAACAATAAACTGCACAGCCGTACATATAAAAATATTTTTTTCGGCTGCATTTTCGAGGTTCTTACCTCTCGATGCCCTTATTATAACTCTGTTAAATAATTAACGCAAGTGTTTTTTGTCTTTTTTTTAACAAAATTTTTGAGATGAAGCTTGATCATGCGAGCACGAAGAATTTTTTAACAAATGTAGCAAGAATTCTCCCACCTCTTCAGGTGGTGAGATGAATTGCACATCTGAGCATATCTGCTCAAAAAAGTCCTTATAGTACAAAAGAAACACTTGTTCTCTATGCCCTGATATAGTATACTGAAAAGGAACATTAGTTCGCAAACACATGTCAGTCGATATAAGAAAAAGAGTGATAACACAATGGAATTAGATCATAATTCCCATTCAGTATTTCTAGTATATTATCACCTAGTGATGGTTATAAAATACAGAAGAAAAGTACGGAATGGCAAAATATCCGAAAGAGCAAAAGAGATCTTTGAGTATATCGCACCCGGATACGGGATCGTACCGGAAGAATGGAATCACGATACAGACCATGTTCATGTGATGTTCCGCGCACAGCCAAAGACGGAGCTCCGTAAATTCATCAATGCCCGTAAAAGTGCCAGCAGCAGACTGCTGAAGCTTCTGTCTGCTCCGTGCAGGCGGGGCGCCGATTGAAACAATACGGCAGTATATAGAAAGCCAGGGTGAGAAAAATGAACCGCGCCGTAAAAATAAGGATCTATCCAGATAAAGAGCAGAGAGTTCAGATAGAGAAAACAATCGGCTGCAGCCGCTTTATCTATAACCAGATGCTTGCGGACAAGATCAGCTATTACCAGAAAGAAAAAAAGATGCTCAGGAACACACCGGCCGGATATAAGAAGGAATATCCCTGGCTGAAAGAGGTGGACTCCCTTGCCCTGGCGAATGCGCAGCTGCATCTGGAAAGTGCGTTCCGGAAGTTTTTCCGGGAACCATCCTGCGGATTTCCCCGCTATAAATCAAGAAAACATTCAAGAAATTCTTATACGACCAATGCAGTAAACGGGAATATCCTTTTGCAGGATACCCATTTGAAGCTTCCAAAGATGTCCGCCATAAAAATAAAACTTCACCGCCAGATCCCGTCAGAGTGGAAACTGAAATCGGTAACGATAAGCCGTGAGCCATCCGGGAAATATTTTGCAAGTCTTTTGTTCTGCTGTGAGAACCAAACAGCGGAAAAAAGACGGGCAGAGAGATTTCTTGGGATCGATTTTGCCATGCAGGGAATGTGTGTATTTTCTACAGGAGAAAAAGCCGGGTACCCTATGTTTTACAGAAAAGCAGAGAAAAAACTTGCAAGGGAACAGAGAAAGCTTTCCCACTGTGAGAAAGGAAGCCGGAACTATCAGAAACAGAAGAAAAAGGTAGCCTTATGTCATGAAAAGATAAAGAACCAGAGAAAAGATTTCCAGCATAAGCTAAGCAGGGAGCTTGCTGAAAGATATGATGCAGTATGCGTGGAAGATCTGAACTTGCAGGGAATGTCCGGAGGGCTGCATCTTGGGAAAGGCGTGCAGGATAATGGGTATGGGCAGTTTCTGTCCATGCTGGGATACAAACTGGAAGAGCGCGGGAAACATCTTATAAAGGTAGACCGTTATTTTGCATCGAGCAAGATTTGCAGTGTATGTGGACATAAGAAAAAAGAACTGGCATTGTCGGATAGAATGTATGTCTGTGAATGTGGAAACCGGATGGATCGGGATGTGAATGCAGCAGTCAATATCCGCGAAGAAGGAAAAAGGATCTATAAAGAATGTGCCTAACGGCACAAGAAAAAAATCCGTAACCGGATGAAGATAAAAAACAAAACCGCGGGACACGCGGGGATAGCCTGTTTTAGCTTTGCCTTAAAAGGCAATCGAGCAGGAAGCCCCCACTTCAAAATCGTAAGATTTAAGTGGTGGGAGCATGTCACCCCTGGTATCTTGAATTGTGCAAAAAAAGAAAGACGATTGTGAAGAAAATTCTCAACCATTTTAAAAAAAATATGTTAGAATAAGAGTACAGTATTTTTACAAAGGAGACTTTAAAAATGAACACAACAATTTCTATGGAGAGCTTGGAAAAGTTTGAAAAAAACTTTGATGCCAACCGCGCCAATGCCATGGCTATGAACGCAGTAGCTGCTAACGGCGTAAATGCTTCCGCGAAAAATTACGAGACCGAGAGAAAGACCACCTTTGATTTTTCCATCAGCCTGGAGCAGGGAAAAATTACCAACCAGAAAAAGAGCGGCCGCTGCTGGATGTTCGCAGCATTGAACTGCCTGCGTTTCCAGGTGATCAAGAAACTGAATCTTGAGACCTTCGAGCTTTCTCAGAACTACACACTGTTCTATGACAAGCTGGAGAAATCCAACTATTTCCTGGAGAGCATCCTGAAAACTCTGGACGAGCCGACCGACGGAAGACTCATCGCTCATCTGCTTTCCATGCCTTTAAATGACGGCGGACAGTGGGATATGCTGACTGCAATCGTAAGCAAATACGGCCTGGTTCCGAAGGGAGCAATGCCGGAGACCTTTTCCTCCTCTGCAACGGGCGAGATGGTTTCCTACATGACCGAGAAGCTCCGTGAGTATGCCTGCATCTTAAGAAAAGCACACAAAGAGGGCAAAACCGATGCCGAGCTTCGTGCTATGAAAGATGAGATGATGCAGACCGTTTACAACATGCTCTGTATTTGTCTTGGTAAACCGCCCAAGACCTTTGATTTCGAGTACCGTGATAAAGACAAGAACTTCCACCGCGATCTGAACCTGACTCCGCAGGCTTTCTATGAGAAGTACATCGGCCTGAACCTGGATGCTTACATCAGCATCATCAACGCTCCGACCGAGGATAAGCCCTACTACCGCAGCTATAGCGTAGAGTATCTGGGCAACGTTCTGGAAGGACGCCAGGTGAAATATGTAAACCTGCCGATCGAGGAGCTGAAAAAAGCAGCCATCGCTCAGATGCAGGACGGCGAGCCGGTATGGTTCGGAAGCGATGTAGGACAGCGCTCCTGCCGTGAGGGTATCATGGATCTGGATATCTACGGCGTAGACGGTCTTTTCGGAACCACCTTCGGTATGAACAAAGCTGAGAGACTGGAGTACAGCCAGAGCCTGATGACCCATGCCATGGTATTCCAAGGTGTCAACCTGGACGAGGATGGCAAGCCCAACCGCTGGAGAGTCGAGAACAGCTGGGGCGAGGACGCTGGTAAAGATGGTTACTATGTGATGTCCGACCGCTGGTTCGACGAGTACACCTACCAGATCGTAGTCAACAAAAAATATCTCCCGAAAGAGGCACTGGAGGCTTACGACAGCGAGCCGATCATGCTGAAACCCTGGGATCCGATGGGATCTCTGGCATAAGAGATATATAGTTTATTATAAAGAAGGAGCAGCTACGCCCCAAAAGGCGGAGGGGCTCCTTTTTTGCAAACAGACAGAAAGGAGATGGCAAAAGATGACACGAGAAGAAGCAAGAGAGCGGGCCAGAGAACTGGTAGCAAAAATGACCCTGGAGGAAAAATGCAGCCAGTTACGTTACGACGCGCCTGCCATCAGACACTTGGGGATTCAGGCGTACAACTGGTGGAATGAGGGACTTCATGGCGTGGCCAGAAGCGGTCAGGCGACGGTTTTTCCGCAGGCGATCGGTCTGGCAGCCAGCTTTGATACGGAGCTTCTTCATGAGGTGGCGGAGGTTATTGCCACTGAGGGAAGAGCGAAATACAATGAGAATGTGAAGCACAATGACAGGGATATTTATAAGGGACTGACCTTCTGGTCTCCGAATGTCAACATTTTCCGTGATCCCAGATGGGGCCGGGGTCATGAGACCTACGGAGAGGACCCTTACCTCACCGGAAAACTGGGAACCGCTTTTGTAAAAGGCCTCCAGGGGGACGGAGCGTATATGAAGGCCGCCGCCTGCGCGAAGCATTTTGCGGTTCACTCCGGACCGGAGGCTCTGCGCCATGAGTTTGACGCCCGGCCTACAGAAAAAGATCTTCACGAGACCTACCTTCCGGCCTTTGAGATGCTGGTGAAGGACGCAGGGGTGGAGGCCATCATGGGAGCCTACAACCGGGTGGATGGGGAGCCCAGCTGCGGCAGCGACAAGCTTCAGAGCATCCTCCGGGGCGAATGGGGCTTCCAGGGGCATTTTGTCTCCGACTGCTGGGCCATCCGCGATTTTCATACCGGCCATATGGTGACATCCACTGCTGAGCAATCTGCGGCTCTGGCGATCAATCACGGCTGTGATCTGAACTGCGGCAACACCTATCTTTATGTGCAGAAGGCCTGTGAGGACGGCCTGGTTTCCGGGGAGAAGATCACAGAAGCGGCAGTCCGTCTCTTTACCACCCGGTATCTTCTGGGGCTTTTTGACGAGACGGAGTTTGATCAGCTTTCTTATCTGGAGGTGGAGTCCAAAGAGCATCTGGCTCTGGCAGAAAAAGCGGCGGCAGAGAGCTTTGTTTTACTGAAAAACAACGGAATCCTTCCTTTGGAAAAAGAAAAGCTTCACACGATCGGCATCATCGGCCCGAATGCGGACAGCCGGAAAGCGCTGATTGGAAACTATCATGGAACCGCCTCCCGCTATGTGACGGTGCAGGAAGGTCTGCAGGATTATCTCGGAGATTCCGTGCGTGTTCTCACCTCTGTGGGCTGTGATATCTGCAAAGACCGGGTAGAAGGTCTGGCTTCTGCAGACGATCGCCTTTCTGAGGCCAGAAGTGTGGCGGAACACAGCGATGTGGTGATTCTCTGCGTCGGCCTGAATGAAGAGCTGGAAGGAGAAGAAGGCGATGCCGGAAACAGCTATGCTTCAGGAGATAAGGGGGATCTGCTCCTGCCGGAATCCCAGAGGGCACTCATGGAGGTCGTTGCAGAGTGCGGCAAGCCTGTGATCCTCTGCCTGATGGCCGGAAGCGACATCGATCTTTCCTATGCGAGAGAGCATTTCGACGCGATTCTGGTTCTCTGGTACCCCGGCGGCGAGGGCGGCCGCGCGGCAGCAAAGGTCCTCTTCGGAGAGACTGCTCCCACCGGAAAACTGCCTGTCACCTTCTATGAATCTCTGGAAGAGCTTCCGGACTTTGAGGACTACACGATGGAGGGGCGTACCTACCGTTATATGAAAGGCAAAGCCCAGTATCCTTTTGGCTATGGCCTGACCTACGGAAAACTGGAGCTTACCGCCGCCAAAATTCAGGAAAATGGAACTGGGGCGGATGTGAGCGTCACTGTTTATAATTCCGGCGACCAGGAAGTGACCGAGACGATTCAGGTCTATGTGAAGAACAGCAAATCTCCCTATGCACCCCTTCATCCGGCCCTTGCTGCCTTCAGCCGGATCACCGTTCAGCCTGGCGAGACCCTGGAGAAGACACTTACGCTGGACGAGAGCGCCTTTACTATAGTGGATGAAAAGGGACAGCGCCAGACTGCCGCCGGAACCTTTGAAATCTACGCAGGCTTTTCCCAGCCAGATGAGCGAAGCGTGGAGCTGATGGGCTGTGCGCCGGTACGGCTGGAGTTTCAGGTTTCCAGGGAGTAGATTTTCATGGCTTTTTCATTTATTGCTTCTTTTTTTGTAAATTCACAAATATGACTTCCTGTATGTGGGAAATATGGAAAAAATTGGGAAAAGAATGTGAAAATTAGGAAAAATTGATAATTGCATAAATTTTGTACAGGGAATATAATTTTTCTGTCAACACTTCAAAACCAAAGAAAAGGAGAACAATATCAATGAAAATGCGAAATTTACTTGCAATGTCTCTTTTAACAGCAGTAGTGGCAACTGCAGCAGTTCCGGTTTTTGCTGAGGAGGAGACGGAAGCGACAGAAACTGTGGCAGAAACCGAAGAAGCTACAACGGAAGCAACAGAAGCTGTAACTGAGGAAACTACAACAGAAGCTGTAACTGAGGAAACTACAACAGAAGCAGCAGAAGCAGAATCCGAAGAGGCTGCAACGGAGGAAGCTACGACAGAGGTAGCTGCAGAAGAGGCAGACGCTGCTGATCCGATCAGCATCAAAGTACTGATTCTTCCCAAATTTGAAAATGGTGAAATGACCGGTGATTTCCCGGGCGAGGCTCAGTATTATTACGATGCTTATGTAAAAGATGGTGATGAATATGATATCACCGGTGGTTTTGAAGGTAATAAGTTGTATGTAAAAGATGGAGTTGCTTTATATGTTACCGGAATGGGCAAGGTTAATTCCGCAATGAGTCTCCAGGCTATTCTTTCCGACAGCCGTTTTGATTTCAGCGACGCCTATGTGTTCAGCACAGGCTGTGCCGGATCTGCAATTGAATACGGCGTTATGGGTGATGTGTATGTCATCACTGCTACCGTTGACTATGATCTTGGTCATCATGCAGATCCCCGTGAACTTACCGACGAGTCCGATGCCACCTGGTATCATGATGATTCCTATGACAGCGCTTCCTATAAGATTCTGAATCAGGATCTCTGCAACAAAGTATATGATCTTGTAAAAGATGTGAAAATCGAGACAACCGATAACACCAGAGCTTATATGGCAGCAGCCTTCGATAATGCAGAGTGGGCAACCAGAGATCCGGAAGTGTTAAAGGGAACAACCGTGACCAGCGACAACTACTGGAAAGGAGAGCATGGTCATGAAACTGCCCTGCTTATGACAGAGACCTACAGCTGCCCGGATCCCTATGCGCTGACTGAGATGGAGGACAATGCACTGGCCGTTGTTCTGGATCGTTTTGGCATGCTTGACCGTTATATCATTATCCGTGATTCTGTAAATACCGATGTATTTATGAACGGTGCAACTCCGGAGAGCTTATGGGACCCGAACTTCGAGGACTCCCTTGATTCCGAGTCCAGCGTAGAATCCGCAGATATCTTTGCAACCGCTATGGAGAACAACTATAAAGTTGGAAGCGTTGTGGTTGATGCAATTCTGGACGGAACCTTCTAAAAAATAAAAAGATTGAAAATAGGCGCTGCCGCTGTATCTGACTTTCAACGAGCTGGATACAGCGGCAGTTCTTTTTTATTGGCTTGTTTTTTTCAATGTTTATGGTATGATTTTAGCAGAAATGTTTTTTGGAGAGACTGGAAAATCGGAGGATTTTAAGTGAAGGAATATTTTATCAGTGAGATCGACATAAAAAAATTATATCATTTGTCAGATATAACAATAAAATTAGATTCAACGAAACGCCAGCATCTTCTGCTGACAGGCAAGAATGGATCGGGAAAAACATCACTGCTGCTGGAAATAGTAAAATACTTGCAGATGGTTAATGCTGAATTAGATTTTAAAACTCTTGAAATTCATTCGGCTTACAGCGATCTTTCTATAGGATATGAAGACCTGGAGCGGGCAAAAAGGATTCAAACGTATCGGCAATGGTTTGAAGAAAGTAATGGTATCTGGGTTGTTTTAAATGATTATGATGGACTGAAAAAAGCCTGCAAGGATGGAACATTTATTATGGCATATTTCCCAGCAGAACGCAAAGCTCAGTTCCTTCAGCCGGATGGCGTGGAAAATGTGATCTTGCCAGAGGCTTACGAAATTGATCATAACGCCGGAAACATACTCCTCAAATATATGGTTCATCTGAAGACTCAGCAGGCTTATGCGCGAAATGAGGGGGCGGAAGCAGTAGCGGAGAAAATTCAGCAGTGGTTTGATCGTTTTGAATCAGCGCTGCGTATTTTGCTGGATGAGGAGTCCATTCATCTGATCTATGATTATAAGAAATATAATTTTAAAATCCAGCAGGAAGGAAGAGAATCATTTGGTTTTAATGAGCTGTCGGATGGTTATTCATCCGTGATCTATATGGTTTCCGATCTGATTCTCAGAATGGATAAGAACTGGCTGCTGGGAGAAGAAATCAGCCATTACGATTATCAGGGAATTGTGCTGATTGACGAACTGGAAACGCATCTGCATATCGAATTACAGAAAAAAATCTTCCCGTTTTTGACAGAGTTTTTCCCTGGAATCCAATTTATCGTGACGACACACTCGCCTTATATTTTAAACTCCGTTTCCAATGCGAAAGCGTATGATCTGGAAAGAAGAGTAGAAATGGATCATTTATCTGCATTTTCTTCGGATGATCTCGCAGAAGGATATTTTGAGGCAGATGCATATTCCGAGGAGTTGAAAAAGGAGCTTGAGCAATATGAGGAGCTTTGCTTTAAAAAGGAACTGACAGAAGAAGAGCATGCAAAGCGGGCGGAACTTAGAATAAAGTTTAAAAATCTGTCGGCAGAACTTTCAGGAGCAGCAAGGGAACGGTTTGAAGATATCGAGCGGAGACGGAAAGCGAATGATTAAGATTGAAAGAAAGGATACGGAGAAGACAAGGCAGGCTGTTGAAGATCTGAAAAAGGCGAAGCAGTCAGGAAGCTCTTATAATACGGAAAGCGTTAATCATGCACTGAGAGAAGTATTTCATGGGAAATGCTATATTTGTGAGAATAAAGAGGCTACCTCATGTCAGATTGAACATTTGGTTCCGCATCGTGAAAATAAAGAATTGAAATATGATTGGGAAAATCTATTCTGGGCCTGCGCACATTGTAATAATACGAAATCTGACCGGTATGAACCGATTCTGGATTGTACAAAAGAACCTGTGGAAAAAGTAATCGCTTTCCGTAAAAAAGGTTATTTTGGGGAAGATGAGAAGCTGGAATTTACAGCCCTGCAGGAAAACGAAGCTGTAAAGAATACGATTTCCTTGCTTGAAGCTGTGTACTATGGAACGACGCCCCAGAAACAGATAGAAGCGCGGATCATACGAAAAACTTTGCGAAAAGATCTCTCGCAGTTTAAAGAATATGTAAGAGAATACCAGGAAGCAGAAGATGAAGACGAAAAAGAAGATATTGGATATCTTTTAGAGAAAGAGCTGAAAGACAGCTCTGCATTCACTGCTTTCAAAAGGTGGCTGATCTGGGATAATGAAAGGTATTCAGAGTTGAAAAAATATATTCCGGAAAGCTGAAGTGATTTTTAGGGAGTCTGCAGATAGGTACTGCCTCTGTGTCTGGCTATAAGTTTTTATAGTAAGATTCAGAGGCAGTTGTTCTATTAAAAATAGTGTTCTGTTTTAATGAGGGAGAAATGATTATGAAAAAACGATGGAGAAAAATAGAATATGATTTGATTAATAAGCAGCAAGCTATAAAAGAAGCTGTTAATAACTGGAAGCTGAGTAAAAGAATGCTTTCTGTTTTGGGACTGGCTGTTACGGTGTTTTGTATTACGATGATTGCGCTTCTGGTATTTTTCAGACATCGGATGAAAGCACAGGTATTGGATTATTCGGACAATACCGTATATTTAATGTCAGTAAGTACGGATCAGTTAATGAAAAATATTGAGGAAAGTACGATTCAGATAATCTCTATGCCTGCAATTATAGAATTTTTGCAGCAGGAAGATATGGATGAAGTAACCTTGTACCATTCTAAAAAAAATCTGGAAGAAAATTATATGAATCCAATTCTGGGGGCAATGAGATTTGTTCAATCAATAGAAATTCAATCGGAAAAAAGGGGAGAAACGTATTCCTTTGGAAACAACCGCTCAGGTGACCGGGCGCTGTATAAGCAGAATTACGGAGATTCTTATAATAAAAAGCAAAAATGGTTTTGGTTTGAAGATAACTATCATAACAAGGATGAAATCTCAATCGTATATCGTAGAGATATTTATGAATTTTCTACGAAACAAAAATTGGGAACTATTTATGTTGAAGTTTCAGACAAAGATATTTCAGACAGATTATTATATGAATTTAACTATATTGAAAATTCAGAAATTCAGTTGGTGGATAATTATGGAAACGTAATAGTGGGTGATGGAAAATTTTTTGATAATGCAACAATGGCCGATGTGTATAAGAATACGATAGTCAGCGAGGAAAAAGAAAAGGCTGTTACGAGAAAGATCGGAAAGGAAAAATATATTCTTGATTATTCAAAGTTAAGTAATGATTGGATGGTTGTACATATTATTCCATGTATAGAGATTTTTTCTGCAATTGACAAAATGCTTGTGATTGTTATGGGGATCTGGGGCCTGGTAACAGCTGGCATTGTTTTTTCTACCTTTACGATTGCAAGGAGTATAACACGGCCAATCGAATTGCTGGAGAAAACTATGGAGGAAGTAAAAAGAGGAGATTTTTCAAAATCAGTTCCGGTTATTTCCGGTGGAGAAATTGGAAGACTATGTAATGGTTTTAATATCATGATTCAAAAAATTAATTCTCTTTTTCATGAATTTGAGATTAAACAGCGGGAAAAGAAAGAAGCAGAACTGCGGAGTCTTCAAAACCAGATATCACCGCATTTTCTGTATAATATTTTAAATTCTTTAGCCTGTGATGCCAGACTTAGAGGAAATGAAGATTATGCACTTATCCTGAATGATCTGATTCAGTTATTGAGAAAAAGTTTAAATTATAAGTGCGATTACATTACGGTAGAGGAAGAGATTTCTCTGCTGGAAAACTATCTCCATTTACAGCAGTTCCGGTATAGAAATAAATTTGATTATTCGGTAATGATTGATGAAGAAGCCAAAAAGTGCTGCTCTTTAAAACTGATTTTACAGCCGATTGCTGAAAATTGTATTTTGCATGGAATGGGAAAGAATTTTATGAGAATACGAGTTACAGCCGAAAAAAGAAATTCTGAAATCTGGATCAGCATTCAGGATGATGGAGAAGGAATGGAGAAGGAACGCCTTTTACAGATACAGAAGGAACTGGAAGCAGGCTTTGAAAACACAGAAAAGCATATAGGTTTAGGCAATGTCAATAAAAGAATCCGCCTGTATTTTGGAGAAGCATATGGAGTAATAGTTACCAGTGGAAATCATTTTACCAAAGTGGATGTTCACTTTCCGGCAGTATTGGAGGATCGCAAATGAAAACAGTATTATTAGTAGAGGATGATTATTCGGTTCGGGAATATTTGAAGAAAGCGATCGCCTGGAAAGAAAATGGATATTGCGTGATTGGAGAAGCTGATAATGGGGTCGAAGCTCTGGAAGTAATAAGAGAAAAGCTACCGGACATTATGATTACCGATATTCAAATGCCGCAAATGAATGGAACAGAACTTATTCACAGAATAAAAGAAGAAGGCTATGCTACAAAATCTGTAGTGTTAAGTTTTTATGATGATTTTGAATATGTACGAAATGCGATGAAGGATGGGGCAGTGGATTATATATTAAAACATCAGCTTTCAGAAAAAACGATCCTGACTGTATTAGATGGAATTGAGAAAACACAGCAAGATGAGAATATGAACAATGTCAAAAAAGAAAATTCCATAATGAAACGGCAGTTGAAAAAGAATCAGAATGCAGTTAAATGTGGGATTTTCCGCAAAATGATGGAAGGAAGAACAGAAGATTCTTTTTTAGAGCAGTTTGGCATTGTCGGGACAGATATGACATTTGCTGTAGCAGCGTTGCAGTTGAAAAACTCAGAAAATACGGTGTTTCATGAAAAAAGCAAAGAGTATGATACCGATATACTGGGTTTTTCCGTGTGTAATATCATAGAAGAAATCCTGCAGGAAAAAGGGAATGGAATTGCATGCACAGAAAACAATCAAAACTACCTGATATTTTTTTCATGTGATGGAAAAGGTCATGAAATGTTTCTGGAAAAGAAATGTTCTGAAGTTTTGTATACAGTAATGGGGAAAATAGAGGAGTATTTGAAGCTTTCATCAGCGATCGGCTTAAGTAAATCCTATTCTGCGTTAGAAAATGTAAAACAGGCTTTCTCACAAAGCGCTCAGGCCCTGGAAAGCGTTTATTATGGAGGATATGGAAAGCTTTATCTTTATTCAGATACAAACTTTTCCGAAGAACTGAATCTTATGTATGGAGAGCTGCAAAAAACTTTTACTTTGGCCAGAGAAGAAAATATGCTTAAAGAGCCATTAGAAAATTTTCTGGAATATGTGGGAAGAGAAAAACTACGGCCTGATCTGATGCGAAAGCTGGAAGATTATATTTCAACGAATTTACTTTCTTTTTTCAATCAATTAAAAACAAGTTTTGATAAAGAGATCGAGTTGCCCTACAACCTTTATGGAAATTCGCTGACTTATGAAGAATGCTGTAGAAAGTTAATCAGCTGTGCAGCGTTTATTGATGAAATGCAGAGGAAAGCGCAAGACTGTTATGAACGGCAGGAGATAAACGATGCAGTGAGATATATACGGCACAATTATAATAGAAATATTACTTTAGAAGAAATAGCTAAGTCTGTAAATTTAAGTAAAGTATATTTCAGCCAGTTGTTTAAAAATGAAACAGGAATGAATTTTACAGATTTTTTAATACAATTTCGAATTGAGGAGGCTGCAAAACTGCTTAAATCAACGGATATGAAAGTTTATGAAATTGCAGAACAGGTTGGAATTCCGGATCAACATTATTTTAATCGTTTGTTTAAAAATATCACTGGTGTGACCCCTAAAAAGTTTAGAGAGTAAAATAGTGCAATAAAATCTAAATACAGAACAATTACATATACTGAGATGCCTGCTAAAATAGTTTTACAAAACAAAAAGGAGGGTGCTTTTATGAAGAAGAAAATAGCATTACTGTTGACAGGAACTATGGTAGCAGGCTTATTTGGAGGTGTAATGAATGTAGCCGCAGATGACTCCGCAGAGAAGATCAAAATCACTTATATGGAGTGGGGCGATGAGACGCGGCTGAAAGCAGCAGAGGAAGCTTTTGAAGCACAGTATCCGAATGTGGATATTGTTATTGATAACTGTGGCGGCAATTATAATGATTATGTGAATAAGCTTAAAGTCACGATGGCGGCCAATGAAGGACCGGAAGTATTCAAACTGCAGCCAGGCGCTCTTCTTGAACAGTTCAAGGAATATGTGGAGCCATTGGATACTTATCTGGAACAGGATTATGGAGAAAACTGGAAGGATAAATTCGAAGAGGCAATTTACTATCAGATTGAAGATGAAAATATTGGATGGATGGGAGCTCCGACCTATTTGAGCCTTGCGGGAACTCTGTTTGTGAACGAGACCATTCTGGAAGAAAATGGCTTGGAAGTGCCTACTACATATGACGAACTGGTTAATTGCTGTACTGCTTTAAGAGAAAAAGGAATTTTTCCTGTTGCTATGGGAGCTAAAGACGAATGGGCAGATCAGGATTTCATTGTAACTCTGTTTAATCAGATTGCACCAGGAAAAGTGTACGAAGTAGAAAAAGGAAACGGAAAATGGACAGATCCGGAGATGGTCAAAGCCCTGGAGCAGTGGGAAAAGTATTTTACAGATGGAGTGTTTGTGGATGGAGCTCTGGGATTCAGTATTTACAACGATGCAGTTGATATGTCTCAGAATGGACAGGCAGCATTCTTATTCAATGGACACTGGTATATGGACAGTTTCTTGGATGAAGAGACCGGAACAAAGCTGGAAGACAGCTATAAATGGACAGTGATTCCGCTTCCGGCTGCAGATGACGGGGAAACAGCAGTCCAGGTGGCATTGTCGGATATGATTTGCGTGAATAATTCGATAGAAGATGAAGAAACAAAAGAGATGGCATATAAATTTGCAATGTTCTTTGCAGGCGATTATATGTCAGAGTTTTCAAAAACTACCTATATCATGCAGACAGCAATGAAGGATATTCCGCTGAATACTACTTTCCGTGGTGAAAGCGGACCGAAAATGGATGAAGAGTTAAAAGATATGGTTCAGTATGGAAAAGGCGCTCGGGAATTATCAAATGTGGAGACAAAATCTGAACTGATTATTGTATTACAGGAAATTGCGATGGGAACATTATCACCGGAGGATGGAGCAGCAAGAGTTCAGGCAGTCGCAGACGGACAGTAAAGATTGGTTTAAGCGGCATGGAAATCGAATTCGGGTTCCCATGCCGCTTTTGTATGGAGGAGCGAAATGCAGAAAAAGCAAAAAATTGGTTTTTTGTATATTTTACCGGCCTTAGTACTGTTTTTTATATTTGTTGCATATCCGATTATTTTTAATTTTTACATAGGATTTCATAAATGGTCTGGTCTTGGCGAACCAGTGTGGGTCGGGTTAAAAAATTATAAAAAGGTTTTTTCAGAGCCGGTTTTTAAAACGGTGTTGAAGAATTTTGTGATTATTACAGGCCTTTTTGTCATTCTTGATAGTGTATTTGGAATGATTATTGCAGCCTTTTTGAATCTGAAACTGAAAATGTCAAAAGCAGCAAGATTATTGATTTATCTGCCTAATATTTTATCTTCAGTTGTGATTGGTTATGCATTTCAAATGTTATTGGAAACCAATAATGGAATTGTAAATGTATGGCTTCGAAAGTTAGGTCTGCAAAATTTAGCACAGCAATGGTTGATTAATCCTAAATTGGTTATTTATGTGATTCTGGCTATTCTTTTGTGGCAGGGTGTTGGTTTTGCTATGGTTTTATACACATCCGGAATTTCCGGAATACCCCAGGAATTATATGAAGCTGCCAAAATAGATGGAGCAGGGGAAACAAAACAGTTTTTTTATATTACAGTGCCGCTTCTGCGAGGGACTACCTATACACTGGTTATATTGAATGTAATTACTTACATAAAATTATTTGATCTGGTACAGGTTTTGACAAATGGAGGTCCTGGAACGACAACCTATACCTTTACTATTTATGTATATAATAAAGCTTTTACTTTATATGATATGGGTGGGGCATCTGCAGTAGCTACAATTATGCTTGTCATTTCACTGATACTTACAGCAATACAGCTGAAAATGTATGACAAAGGCAAGGAGTAATGAATGTGAGGTGAGAAAATGAAAAAAATATCAAGTGTAAAAATAATAGGAAATCTTTTTTTGGTGTTTTGCTGTATATTGGCAGTTGGTCCGATTACGCTTGGAATTCTTCGATCTCTGTTTAAAGATTCGATGTTTACGGAATTTAATCATTTCAGCAGTTATTTAACTGTGATTACTTCAGACGTAATTCTTCCGGCATTTTTGAATACGATTTTTATTACGTTAATATCGGTACCGTTAAATATTGCGATTGTAGCGTTAGCTGCATATGGATTTTCCAAATTTCAGTTTAAAGGAAAAAATTTCTTTTATCTGCTGCTTCTTAGTGCGTTGATGTTACCTTCAGCGACAGTCATGTATCCAAGTTTTACAATTATAAGAGATTTAAAACTTTTGAATACGGTATGGGGGATTATACTTATCGAGGTGGCGTACGGAACAACATTTAATCTTCTGATGCTAAAAAACTATTTTGACGGAATTCCAAATGAATTACTGGAAGCAGCAGAAATTGACGGGGCTGGAACGCTGAGAATCCTTTGCAGCATTTTACTGCCGGTTTCAAAACCGGCAATGTTTGTAATTATTTTATGGAGTTTTCTGGGATCATGGAATGATTATTTGTGGCCGCTGCTTCTCTTTCTGGATTCCAGTAAGAAAACCGTTACTCTTCTTCCGAAATATTTTACAAATACCTATGTTCAGCAATATGATAATATTTTTGCAGCTTTATTTATTATTATGATCCCGATTGTGATTTTGTATTGCTGTCTGCAAAAATATTTTCAACAAGGGGTTATCAGTGGTGCAGTGAAAGCATAAATGAGAAAATCGGGAGACGATGTATGGATTACTATTTGGAAGAATGTTTAAGCAATCAGGTGCCTGGAAAGTATCTGTTCCCCTTTTTGTGGATGCATGGAGAGGAACAGTCCGTTTTAAGAGAAGAGATAGAAGCAATTTATCATTGTGGCATAAGAGAATTTTGCGTAGAAAGTCGTCCATATGAGCAATTCGAAGAAGAACCGTGGTGGACGGATATGGAATATGTTTTACAGGAAGCGCAAAAGAGAGGGATGCGTGTTTGGATTTTAGATGACAAACATTTTCCAACAGGTTACGCAAATAGATGGATTGAAAAGCATCCGGAATTAAAAAAAGTATCCTTAAGATTAGAGTATATGGATGTAGCTGGACCTGAAAAAGAGTGCGCGCTTCTGGCAAACAGATTAGATGCAGAAGAAAGTTATGTAAGCATTGTGGCATGGAAAAGAAATGTGAATGGTGAGTTTGGAAAGGAATCTGTAAATCTGACAGCCCACTGCCAGGATGGCCTTGTTTATTGGGATATCCCGGAAGGAATTTGGAGAGTCTTCTTTGTGATTCGGACGTATCATTCCATTTCAAGCAAAAAGAATTATATTGATCTTCTTTCCAGAGAATCTTGTATGGCAATGATTCACGGAGTATATGAACCGCATTATGCACATTTGAAAAAATATTTTGGAAATGTTCTTGCAGGTTTCTTTTTTGATGAACCCGGATTTCATAATGATGAGTTAACGTATTGTTCAAAACTGGGAAAATCAGGCATGCTAATCCCCTGGAATGATGTATTGCCAAAGGTGTTGGCAGGAAAAATGAAAGTGGATGAAAACAGAATCTATTGTTGTTTGCCAATGCTCTGGCAGGATATCGGTGAAATAACGCCCCGGTTCCGGATGGCATACATGGATTCAGTTTCCTTGAAAGTAAAAGAAAATTTTTCAGAAATGATAGGAAACTGGTGCAGAATGCATGGGATACTGTCGGTGGGACATCTGATAGAAGATATGAATGCACATATGCGCTTGGGATATGGAGCGGGGCATTATTTTCGCGCTTTGGAAGGTCAGGATATGGCGGGAATGGATATTGTTCTTGGACAAGTAAATCCTGAGATCCGAAGTGTAAGATGTGCAGCGCCGGTTATTGAAGATTGCGTAGATCCAGCCTTCTTTTTGTATACACTTCCGAAAATGGCAGCGTCACATTCTCATTTTTGCCAAAGAAAAAAAGGAAGAGCAATGTGCGAAATATTTGGTGCCTATGGCTGGGTAGAAGGTCTTCCAATGATGAAAGCGATTTTGGATGAAATGTTAGTAAGCGGGATTAATTATTTTGTGCCGCATGCATTTTCGCCGAAATACCCGGATCAGGACTGTCCGCCGCATTTCTGGGCAAGAGGAAATAATAAGCAATATCTTTTATTCGAAAAGCTGGTTTCCTACATGAAGAGATGCTGTCATCTTCTTTCAGATGGGATTCATAAAGCACCTGTGGCTCTTTTGTACAATGCAGAAGCAGATTGGTCAGGTGGAAGTTATATGCCAATGGAGAAACTGACAGAGAAGCTGACGCATAACCAGATTGATTTTGATATCATTCCAGAAGATGAAATTTACCGTGCGGTATGCCGGGAAGAGAAAATTACAATATATAAAGAAACATATCAGGTTCTTTTGGTTCCATATACGGAGTTCATGCCGGAAAGGCTATTCGGATGGCTGATGGAATTAAGGAAAGAAGGAGCGAAAGTTTATTTTGTGGATGGAAGCCCTTCTTTCTGCCTGAAAGAAAATGAAGGTTATATCATAAAATATGAGGAACTGATCTCAAAGTTGTATTCTCTGGGGATAGAAAAAATAGTTATTCAGGAGACTTCAGATATAGAATTGAGAGTTTATCAGTATATCCGTAAAAAAACAGAATTATATGTTTTTTTGAATGAAGACAAAAAGAAAGAGTGGTCTGGTAAAATACGGGTTTCCGGTAAACAGGGAGTTTTCTATTATCCATGGGAAAATAAGATAAAGAAAGCAATAGTAAATGAGGGTAGCCTTGATTTACATCTGTTTCCGGGAGAGCTAAAATTATTTATCTCCGATGATCGAGATTTGAACATGTTGAAAGATACGGAGTCTTGTTTTAAAAGGAAGAATAGAAAGTTGCTGGATCTTAGGTTTGATATCAGTATATGGAAAAAGGACCAGTTTGAACTGTATTGCCAGAACAGTAAGCTGATCAATCTCGCCAAAACAGACTTCTTACCAAGGTATAGTGGGAAAATCCTGTACGAAACTACTTTTCAATTATCTGGTAGTGAGCGTTATTCCTGGATGGATCTCGGAATTGTAGGAGAGACTGCAGAATTATGGGTAAATGATATTTATTGTGGAGCATGTATTTCTAAGCCATATTTGTTTGATGCAAAATTTGTATTGAAGGAAGGAGAAAACAGAATTCGGGTTGAAGTTATAGCTAATATGGCGTATAAAGAAAGAGATGAGTTTTCAAAATATTTTCCGCTCCCGCCATCAGGAATCCTTGGTCCGGTGGAATTATGGGAGATAACCAATAGTTAAAGTGAAAGGAAGGAGGAAACAACATGAACGACAAAAATATCTGTACTTTTCCGGGAAGGTACGAAGAGCTTGTAAGCTTTATCGAAGAATTTCAGCTGCTGCGCTCGGATTTATGGAAACGGTTTGTTCAGCAGTTTAAAGAAGATTCCGATTATGACGCTGGTTGGAGATGTGAATACTGGGGGAAAATGATGAGGGGAGCCTGCTTTGTGTACTCTTATTCCCACAACCCGAAGCTTTACGAAGTGCTGACCGCTACGGTGAAGGATCTTTTGAGCGCGCAGGATGAGCTGGGAAGAATCAGCAGCTATGCAGTCAGTCATGAGTTTGACGGCTGGGATCTCTGGGGAAGAAAGTATGTGCTTCTTGGCATGCAGTATTATCTCGAAATCTGTCAGGATGAAGAGTTTAAAGAGACGATTGTCAAGAGCATGTGCCGCCAGGTGGATTATCTCATTTCCAAGATCGGTGATCCGGAGGATGGCAAAATCCTGATAACCAAAGCGACCCGGCACTGGCGGGGCTTAAATTCCGCATCAATTCTGGAGCCGATTGTACGATTGTACAGGCTTACAAAGGAGAAAAAATACTTTGATTTTGCTTCCTATATTGTAGCGTGCGGTGGAACGGATGTGGCGAACATTTTTGAGCTGGCCTATCAGAAGCAGCTTTATCCCTATCAGTATCCGGTCACGAAGGCCTATGAGATGATGTCGTGCTTTGAAGGATTACTGGAGTATTACCGGGAGACAGGAATTGAAAAATATAAGCAGGCCGTCATCAATTTTGCAGATATGGTCCTGGAAAGTGATTTTACGATTATAGGAAGCTGCGGATGCACCCATGAACTCTTTGACCATTCAACCGTCAGACAGGCAAATACGACGAATGGTGTCATTATGCAGGAGACCTGCGTGACAGTTACTCTGATGAAATTCCTTTATCAGCTTACGCGGCTGACAGGAAACAGCAGATATGTGGATGCTTTTGAAATCTCCATGTACAATGCATATCTGGGTTCCATCAACACAGAAAAGGTTGTGGAGCCCTCTCTTCTGAGAGAGCATCCCGACTGGAGCATCGAACCGCTTCCCTTTGACAGCTACAGTCCGCTGACGGCAGGAACCAGAGGAAATGGAATCGGCGGCTTAAAACGTATGAGTGATAATCATTATTATGGCTGCTGTGCCTGTATTGGAGCGGCCGGTCTTGGCCTGATTCCTAAGATGGCATTGCTGCAGGTTCCCGACGGAGTGATGCTGAACCTGTTTCTTCCGGGAAGCATAACAACGCTTACGCCCAAAGGACAGGAGCTGACGATACATATGGAAACCTCCTATCCGGCAGACGGGAAAATCAGAATCACATTCAGTCTGAAGGAGCCGGAAGTTTTTGAACTGATGCTTCGGATACCGGAATGGTCAGGAAAAACAAAGCTGGTTTTAAATGGAGAGGAAACAACCGCCGGGAGCGGCTACGCAAAACTTACCAGAAAATGGGCCGACAAAGACTGCATCGAATTAGAGCTGGATATGACCACGAAAGTCATAAGACCTGTACCGTATGGCCATCAGGTTCTGATGAACCGGGTGGTATGGGGCAGCAATTATATGATTCCAGTGTACGATGAGGAAGATCCGCTGGCAAAATATCATCTGGCGCTTCGAAGAGGCCCCCTTGTACTGGCGCAGGAAAACAGACTGGGGTATTCTGTGGATAAACCGGTATCCATTTCTGTCAATGAGGATGATTCTGTGGATGCGAAATTCCCTGAGCAGGAGCTTGCCCCCTACCGGCACATCTTGGAATTGGAAATTCCGCTGACAAATGGAGAAACGATGCATGTGACGGATTACGCCTCCGCCGGAAAGCTCTGGACAGAAGAAAGCAAGATGGCGGCCTGGATACTGGTACAGTGAGAATTAAGTAACTTGATTTTCGCCGTATGGATCGAAAAATATCGTAAAACGATAAAAATAGATTGCAATACAAAAAGAAATATGATAAGATCCTCTTTAGAAAGATATATTTTTGAAAGGAGGATCTTTTTTATGGATCAGAAAACATTGGCGCGGTGGCTCAAAGCAGTCATCATCGGAACCGGAATCTGTGGACTGGTCGTTTTCCTGTGGCTGGTTCCCTTTATGGGAAAAGGTGTTCTGGAGGGCTATCCGGAGTTTGGCAGCTGGTATCTGCCTTGGCTCATTTTTCTGGAGATCAGCGGCCTGCCCTGTTTCGGTGTTTTGTATTTGGGCTGGAGAATTGCGGGAAATATCGGGCAGGACCGTTCTTTTTCCATGGAAAATGCGAGCTTCCTGAAAAAGATCGCTTACTGTGCCGCCGGGGATACGGTCTATTTTTTCATTGGAAACATTGCGCTGTGGCTTTGCGGGATGAGTCATCCGGGCGTAGTGCTGGCTTCTCTGGTCATTGATTTTGTCGGGATCGCAGTTTCTGTGGCGGCGGCCGGTCTTTCCCATCTGGTGGAAAAGGCGGCGAAGCTTCAGGAAGAGAGCGAGCTTACGATTTGAGAAAGGAGAGGCTATGGAAGATGAGATTATTTTCAATATCGATGTGATGCTGGCGAAGCGGAAAATGAGTGTGACGGAGCTTTCTCAGAAGGTGGGAATCACGATGGCAAACATTTCCATCCTGAAAAATGGAAAGGCCAAGGCCGTGAAGGTTTCCACGCTGGCAAAGCTCTGTCGGGCGCTGGACTGTCAGCCGGGGGACCTTCTGGAATACCGGCCGGGAGAGGAGAGTGTGGATGAAGAATAAAAAACTTCTGGCATGGCTGGGTATGTTTGGAACCAGTCTTTTATGTATTGTGATCTATATTTTTATGACTGTGGAAATTGTAACGAAGGAAGGCAGTGGCTGGGAACTGGACCCGGGTGCGGATTCCATCGGTATGCTGGTGGGAGCCAATCTGCTGGTAGCGTTCTTTCTGCTGGTGTTTACTGTGTTTTTTCATGGACTGATCGGTTTCCTTGGAAAACATAAGATTGAGGAGATCAATTTCCATGTGCTGAGAGCCATCCGGAAAAACAAGAAGAACCGCTGGGTGGCTGTCTGGGCCATCTTTCCGGCCATTCCTACGGCACTGTTTCTCTGGGAGGGAATCACGGAAAAATTTGTCTGGGAAGTGATTCTGGGGCTTGTGGCTCTGGCATATACTTATTTTTATATGGTATGGTTTGTGAGCTTCGAGAAAATGTAGAAAAATGTCCTGTTTTGCTGAAATCTATGATAGAATAAATCTGAAAAATGACCAGCAAGACAGGACTTTTTTGTCCGGAATCGGAGGCGCCTATGGAAAAATGGGATTTGTACACGAGAAACCGGGAACTCACAGGCAGGGAGCAGATACGGGGAGAGGCCATACCGGAAGGTTTTTATCATCTGGTGGTCCATGTCTGGCTGAAAAACAAGCAGGGGCAGTATCTGATCTCGAAACGGTCGGCGGACAGGCCAACTTACCCACTTTTCTGGGAATGTACCGGAGGCTCGGTGCTTCTGGGAGAGACAAGCCTTCATGGAGCGGCCCGGGAGGTAAAAGAGGAAGTAGGCGTAGATCTGGAGCCGGAAACGGGCAGGCTCGTTTTTTCAAAGGTGCGGGACACGGCGATGCCGAATCTTCTGGATGTCTGGCTTTTTGAGGAAGGGGAAAATGGTTGCTTTCAGCCGGACCTTAACGGAGCGGAGACGAAGGAAGTGGAGGAGATTCACTGGATGTGGCCGGATGAGATACGGAGGCTTTACGACGGCGGCCGGATGGTGCCGAGTCTGGGGTATTTCTTTTCGGAGATCGAAGGAATGCCAGGAGAAGTAAGATCCAGATAAAAAGATAGAGTTGTTTCTGAATTGATATATTAGAAAACAGGAGGAAGTTGTATCATGAGATATCCGAAAAATCTGCAAAAAGGCGGAATCATCGGCTTTGTGGCTCCTTCGTTTGGCTGTGCCACGGAGCCTTATAAATCTGCGTTTCTTAACGCACAGAAGAAATTTAAGGAGATAGGCTATCAGTGCCAGCTGGGCCCGAACTGCTATGCTTCCGAGGGAATCGGCATCAGCAATACGCCGGAAAAATGTGGAAAAGAGCTGACAGAAGGCTATGTGAGTGGGGAAAATGACTGCCTGATTTCCTGCGGCGGTGGAGAAATGATGTGTGAGATCCTGGAGCATGTGGATTTCGAGGCCATCCGGAAAGCGCCGGCTAAATGGTATCTGGGCTATTCAGATAATACGAATTTCACCTATCTTCTGACGACCCTCTGCGATACGGCTTCTGTCTACGGCCCCTGCGCCGGAGATTTCGGCATGGAACCCTGGCATCCGTCGGTGAAGGATTCTTTCGGTGTTCTCACAGGCGAGGTGCGGACGGTGCGGAATTACGATGGCTGGGAACGGATAGACGGAGGTCTGAAAACCGAGGAGGATCCGCTTCAGCCCTATCATATCACAGAACCCTTTATGCTGAAAAAATATCCGGATCAGGATGCGGATTTTTCGGGAAGGCTTCTCGGCGGCTGCCTGGACTGCCTGGTGAATCTGAAAGGGACGGAGTTTGATAAGACTGTGGAGTTTGTGGAAAAGTATAAGGAAGATGGGATTATCTGGTTCCTGGAGGCCTGCGAACTCAACGTGTTCAGTATTAGGAGAGCTGTCTGGCAGTTGGATCACGCGGGATGGTTCAAGTACACGAAAGGATTTCTAATCGGAAGGCCGATGCTGTTCGACCAGCCGATGATGGGGCTGGATCAGTATCGGGCGGTGACGGATATTCTGGGGAAATATCAGGTGCCGATTATTATGGATGCGGATCTGGGGCATCTGCATCCGGCCATGCCGATTATTACGGGCAGTCTGGGGCGGGTGCAGGTGAGAGATAATAGTATTTCCATTTGCATGGAGTGCAGGTAGGCTTTGCGAAAGCCCCTGCACCCCTTTTGTGGTACAGTGAAAATTAAGTATCTGCTATATTAACGCAGGATGATTTCTTCATATGCAAGGCGGAGGAATGAGGCGTAGCGGTGGCTCTGGAGGAGGCGAAGGAAGCCAACGAAGCGAAGCAGAGCTTTTTGTCAAAAATGAGTTATGATATCCGGAGGCCGGTCAATGTGAAGGATATTCTGAATACACTGAAAGAAAGTAAATATACGATCACCTCAGAGCCTCTTAAGGGGGCTGAATAAGCAAAAAAATTCCTGCCTGACCAGAAATCAGAGCAGGAATTTTTTACTCTATTTTTTGAAGCCGCAGGAGATCGCATCCTTCGGGCAGGCCTGGCGGCAGCGGCCGCAACGGATGCACTCGGGACTGTTCGGTGTTTTCACAGGGTCCACGTTCATCTGACAGACCTTTGCACATTTTCCGCAATGGACACATTTGTCCCCGTCAATGCGGTAGCGGAAGAGGGAGACCTTATTGAAAATGGAATAAAAGGCTCCCAGGGGACAGATATACTTGCAGAAGGGCCGGTAGATCAGGATGGAAAGCACAATCGTTGCGATGAGGATCGTATTTTTCCAGATATACAGCCAGCCGATGGCTCCGCGCATGGCTTTGTTTAAGAGCACCAGCGGAAGTCCGCCCTCCAGTGTTCCTGCGGGGCAGATGAGCTTGCAGAAATAGGGAGCGCCCTGGCCCATGAGATCGGTGAGGAAGAGCGGAAGCAGAATCACGAAGACCAGGAAGATCACATATTTGAGCTTCCGGAGGAGCTTATCGCCGCGGAAGGTTCTGATCTTTTTGAAAAAAGGAATCTTATGTAAGAGATCCTGGATCAGGCCGAAGGGGCAGAGGAAACCGCAGACCAGACGGCCAAGGATCGCGCCGACAAAGATCAGAAAGCCGATGACGTAGTAGGCGAACTTGAAGTTCCAGCTGCCGATGACTGCCTGCAGGGAGCCGATGGGACAGGCTCCGGTAGCGCCGGGGCAGGAGTAGCAGTTAAGCCCCGGCACGCAGAGGTTTTTCAGTTTCCCGGTGTAGATTTTTCCGGTGACAAAGCCGGAAACGTGGGAGTTTGTGAGGGCAGCCCAGGCGGTCTGGATGAGATGACGCGGCCAGTCCCGGACGCTTTTCTTCTTATCCAATGCCGATACACTCCATACAGATATTGACGGCCTTTGTGAACACAACGGCCATTTCACCGCGGAAGATCCCGTATCCCATCATCAGGATCCCGGCGGCGGACAGGACAAGTCCCGGCCAGCGGGAAGTCAGAATTTTTTTCATAAAATCATTCTCCCTTAAGAGCGGCGAGCTGCTTCTCTACAGCTTCTTTCCAGCCGTCGAAGGTGTTGCTGCCCATGATCGGGTCGCCGACGATATTTCCGTCCTTATCGACAAAGAAAGATTCCGGGAAGGACTGAAGTCCGCTGATCCGGCCGTTCAGGAAACCTTTGTCGGGGATCAGGAGCGGGTAGGTAACGCCGGTCTTTTCTTTCAGAAGCTGGGCTTTCTGGACGATGCTGTCGTCTGGGGTTCCGTCCTCGCTGACGCTGTCAAGAACCATGCCGACCACGCCGACACCCTGGTCTTTCATTTCCTGATAGAGTTTTTCGAGCTCCGGCATTTCGTTGACGCAGGGGGAGCACCAGGTTGTGAAAGCGTTTACGAGAGTGAGGTCATAGTCGCTGAAGACCTTTTCCGTGTAAGTATTTCCGTCGATGTCAGTGGTCTCAAAAGTGCCTACGTTATCCGCGTCGGAGGTAGCGGTCTGGAGCTGTTCAAAGGCGGACTGGCCATTGAAAGGCGTCATCTCGCCAAGAGTGGTCTTGATGTTCTCAATCTCATCGGTGAGATCTTTTTCCGCCTCGCTGTTGGTGCTGAGGTAATATTTGAACTTGCCGTCGGAGCTGGTTCCGAGTTCTTCGTGATTGTCACAGCCGGTGATGGTGTCCAGATCGTCGATGACGTCTGTGCTGTAAACGCCCAAAGCGCCGATGCGCTCGATGCTTGCCAGCCAGTCTTTATAACCGGTGCCCAGCATATTGACTTCCTCCTCTTTCTGCTCATCGGTGAGCTTGCTCCAGAAAAGGTGGGCATATTTGATGTTGTCGAAATCGTCGGTCCAGTCCTCGTCCGTGAGCAGAACCACATCGGCGCTGTCCATCTGCTTTTTCAGCTCATCGGGAAGCTCTGCAGAGAGTCCCATAAAAGGAAAGTCGAGGGTTTCCTCGGAGGACATGCCCATCTCGGAAGCTTTCACGGTTTTCTGTAAGGGGGTGCCGTCCTCGGAAACGATCATCTGCCCATCGGTGCTGTCGCCGTCCACATAGAACATTTCCCCTGTTTCTGTTGTCGGTTCTGTATCGCTGTCAGCCATAACTGCTGTGGGATTTACAGAAACTGCGCTGAATACACCTGCGGCCAGGATGGCCATAATTCTTTTCTTGTTCATGATTTTGATCTCCTTTATGGATGTTTTTCTTGTTGTCTGTGTATTGTATCACAAAGAAATGGAAATGTGTGGTATTTCACAGAAAAATCATGATTTTGGCAGGACGTTAGCACACTACCTTGTCAAAAACTGACGAATATCTTATGATATAGAAAGAGCCCCACATTGGAAGGCACGGGGCTGTGAGAAAATTTATTTCCCGAGAATACCCTTATTATGGAAGAGAAGGATCACGGCCAGCATGGCGCTTAAGACGTCAGCGGCGGCCTGGGCCATCAGGGTCGTGAAGACCGGAGAGCAGACGGAGACGCTGGCGATCAGCGCCGTGTTGTTTGTCCTGGCAATAAAATGGGTTTATTATAACAGATATAGAAAAACGATGTAAGCGAAAAATAAGGAGGAAACGAGATGGAAACATGGATGATTACAGGAGTTACAGGCTTTCTGGGGCCGAGAGTGGAGGTGACTCTCCGGGAAAAAGGAGAGGTGGAGGTTTTGCCGATGACGAGAGAGGAGCTGAATTTCACCGATGAGGAGCAGGTGAAACGTGTCTTAGGGACGCTGCATCCTGACGTACTGGTTCACGCGGCGGCGGTCTCTGATACGGGAGCGTGCGAGCGGGACCCGGAAGGCAGCTGGAAGGTCAACGTCACCGGCGTGGAGTATCTCTCCAAGGCCTGCCGGGAAAATGGAACGAAGCTCATTTTCGCAAGCTCCGACCAGGTCTATACGGGATCGGAAGTACGGACGCCCCACAGGGAGGACGAGATTCTGACACCGGCCAACGTCTACGGCAGGGAAAAACTGGAAGCCGAGAGGATTGTGGCGAACTGGTGTCCCGAGGGCGTGAGTTTAAGGCTCACCTGGATGTATGATCTTCCAGGAAAACTTCCGGTGAAGCCGAATTTTATCACAAATATCCGGGATGCTATGGATAAGGGAGAGCTTCTCACTTTTTCGGAAAATGATTTCCGGGGCCTGACGGACGGCAGAATCGTGGCGGAGCGGATCACGCATTTAAAAGATGTTCCTGGCGGCGTCTACAATTTCGGCAGCCCTAACGCCCTTAACTTCTACGAGACGGCTGTAAGGACCGTGGAAGCCCTGGGCGGCGATCCAAAGAAAATAGTAAAACGCCGGGAGGACGGCAATTTCCGGAACCTGGCCTTTTCCACGGCAAAGCTTGAGGCCGCCGGAATCTTCTTCCCGGATACCATTGAGGGGATTTTGAACCGGTTGACGCATCTTTCGGAAAAATTTTGAAATTTTTTAGCGGAAGCTGTCTCTTTTTCGCCTGATTGTATGCTATAATTGGAAAAGAAATTTTAGGAAATGAGATGACGGCAATGAGAAAAAAATGGAAATATCGGCTCTGGATCCCGGTGGTGGCTCTGGGGCTCATGAACATACTGGCTATGAAACCTGCGAGAAAGGGAAGAGTCTCCATGGATGTAATCCAGGAGTATGACTACGCGCACCGGGGACTCTATAACGTGCGCGAGGGTATTGCGGAGAACACCCTTCCTGCTTTCCAGCGGGCGGTGGACAAAAACTGCGGTATCGAGCTGGATATCCATCTGACGAGAGACGGCGAGCTCGTGGTCTTTCACGATGACAACCTGGTCCGGGCCTGCGACAGCGGCCTCAAGGTGGATGAGAGCACTCTGAAAGAACTGCAAAGCCATACCCTTTTTGACACCGATCAGACGATGCCACTTTTCAGCGAGGTTCTGTCTCTGGTGGACGGAAAGGTTCCGCTCCTCATCGAGCTGAAAACGGACAATAACGTGATGAGTAAGCGCTATATGAAGGTCTGCCAGAAGCTGAAAGAGGAACTGGAGGGCTACAATGGCACCTATGCGATCCAGTCTTTCGATCCGAGAGTGCTCTGGTGGTTTCGCCAGAACTGCCCGGAGGTTCCCAGAGGCCAGCTCATGGAGCATTTTCGAAGACATGGCACGAAGGTGGTTCCGATTTATGATTTCTTTGCCAGCCATCTTTTGTTTAATTTTATCACCCAGCCGGATTTCATTTCCTATCAGTATATGGACAGGGATCGTCTGGCCTTTCGGGTCATCAAGGGCCTTTACGGCGTGCAGGAATTTTCCTGGACCGTCCGTGATGAGGAGCTGGCGGATTTCCTGAAAAAAGAGGGAAGTCTCGTGATCTTTGAGGGCTACAACAACAAACTGGACGAGGAAGAGTAAGCGTTAAAAAGGGATGCGTGAGTATGAAAAAAAGGAGAAAATTCTGTGGATTTCTGGCATTTCTGGTACTGCTGGCGGTGGCGCTGATTCCGGCGGGAAAAAGCCAGGCGGCGAAGCTGCCGGCCTTGAAGGTTAAGGGCACGAAGCTGATGAACTCCCGGGGAAGGACGGTGCAGCTGAAAGGCGTGAGCACCCACGGCCTTTCCTGGTATCCTCAGTATGTAAACCAGAAAGCCTTCACTTATATGAAGAAATACTGGAAGATCAACGCGGTGCGGTTGGCGCTTTACACGGCGGACTATAACGGGTATTGCAACAGTGATTATGCCAACCGGCTGAAACTTCTGAAGACCGTGGATCAGGGCATCAAAAGTGCCACCTCTGCCGGGCTTTATGTCATTGTGGACTGGCATATCTTAAGCGACGGAAATCCCCAGACCAACCAGAACCGGGCCATTTCCTTTTTCGCAAGAATGGCGAAGAAGTACAAGAACAACACGAACGTGATTTACGAGATCTGCAACGAGCCAAACGGTGGCACCTCCTGGAATACGATCCGTACTTATGCGGGAAAGGTCATCCGGACAATCCGGAAATATGACAAGAACGCTGTGATTCTCGTGGGTACGCCCAACTGGTCCCAGGATGTGGATGTGGCAGCAGAAAAGCCGTTAAAGGGCTACCAGAATATCATGTACACCCTTCATTTCTATGCGGGAACCCATGGTTCCTGGCTTCGGGACAAGGCCCAGAAGGCTCTCGATAAAGGCCTGCCCCTCTTTGTTTCCGAGTTTGGTATCTCCGATGCCTCCGGAAACGGAAGCCTGAATAAGACCGAGGGAAATGCGTGGATCAGATTTCTGAATAAAAACAAGATCAGCTACCTGGGCTGGAGTCTTTGCAACAAGGCGGAAAGCTCCGCTCTCATCAAGAGTTCGGTAAGTAAGACCACAAACTGGACCAGTAAGGACCTCACGGACTGGGGACGCTGGCTGAAATCAAAATTTTAAATAAGCAATAAAAAAGGAACCCGCGATGAGGTTCCTTTTTTGCTGCGCTTTATTTCTGAAGCTCGCCTTTGAAGATCAGGTGTTTCATATTGAGGTCCTGATCGAGGAGAACGATGTTGGCTTTCTTGCCCGGGGTGATGCTGCCGTAGGTATCGTAGATGCCGATGGCCTTTGCGGTATTCACAGCGGCACATTTGACTGCGCTTCCCAGAGGAATGCCCATTTTCTTGACTGCGGTACGCATGCAGTCCATGAGGTTGGTGGCACTTCCGGCGATGGTGCCGTCAGCCAGGGTAGCCAGGTTTCCGACTACTTTTACAGGCTGTCCACCCAGAGAATAGTCTCCGTCGGAAAGACCGGTTGCCATCATGCTGTCGCTGATGAGGCAGATGCGGTCGTCACCGAACATCTTGAAGGTGGTGCGTACGGTAGACGGGTGGAGATGAACGCCGTCACAGATCAGCTCGACGCGGACATGGTCACTGTCGCAGGCTGCGCCGACAACGCCGGGAGCTCTGTGAGAGAAGGGCGGCATCGCGTTGTAGAGATGGGTGGCATGACGAGCGCCGCGGTCGTAAGCTTCCTTGGCGATATCATAGTCAGCCGTGGTGTGGGCGATGGAGATGCCTACCTCATCTTTCAGCTCGTCGATGAACTCCATGGAACCTTCCTGCTCCGGAGCAATGTCACAGAGTTTGATGAGTCCGCCGGAGATCTCCTGGAGACGGCGGAACATGCCGACATCCGGGTTGTGGATGTAGATGCCGTTCTGAGCACCTTTTTTAGCCGGAGAGATGAAGGGACCCTCCATATTGATGCCGACCAGCTCAGCGCCGGTCTTGTTCTCAAAGGAAGCAGCAGCCTTCATGATGCCGGAGAGGATCTCCTCGCTGAAAGTCATCGTAGCGGGGCAGATGGTGGTGACACCCACGGAAAGCTCGTAGTCAGCCAGGGCCTGGATGGCCTCGGTGGTGCCGTCGCAGAAATCATTCCGCATGCAGCCGTGGAAATGGATATCAGTAAGCCCCGGGATCGCAATCAGGCCGTCGGCATCCAGCACGTCGCCGCTGCCGTTCTCGGCGATTTTGTCACCCTCGATGTAAATATCCTGTGTTTTAAAAGTTCCGTCTTCCTGGAAAACGGAAGCGTTCTTGATAATCATAGGTTTAAACTCCTTTTATCAGTCGATGTTTCCTTTTACCAGGGAAAGAGCAGCTTCGTCAGCTACGATGGTAACATCCGGATGGAACTGAAGGATGGAAGCGGGAACCTCCGGAGTAACCGGTCCCTCGATGGTCTTTGCAAGAGCGTCAGCCTTGTCTGCGCCGCTGGCTACCAGAAGCACTTTCTTGGCCTGCATGATGGTCTGGATACCCATGGTGTATGCCTGACGGGGAACGTCCTCCTCTTTCTCGAAGAAACGTTTGTTGGCGTCGATGGTGCTGGCGGTCAGATCTACGCAGTGAGTCTCCTTCGGGAAATGGTCGCAGGGCTCGTTGAAACCGATATGGCCGTTGCGTCCAAGCCCCAGCAGCTGAATATCGATGCCGCCTGCAGCGTGGATGATCTCATTGTAAGCCTCGCAGGCTTTGTCAGAATCCGGCTCCAGTCCATTGGGAACGTTGGTGTTTGCCTTGTCGATGTTGACATAGTCGAAAAGGTTATGATTCATGAAATAACGATAGCTCTGGTCGTTGTCACCGGAGAGGCCTTTGTACTCGTCGAGGTTGATGCTGTGAACCTTGGAGAAATCCAGATTGCCGTTCTCATAGGCAGCGATGAGGTTTTTGTAAAGGCCGATGGGGGTGGAACCGGTTGCCAGACCCAGGGTGCAGCTCGGATCCAGAGTGATAACGGAAGCCATGATGTTGGCTGCCTTTCTGCTCATATCGTCGTAATCTTTTGCTTTGATGATTCTCATAGTAATCTTCTCCTTTGGACTCTCGTTTTTGCTGTCTTTATTGTATACCATGGATGTAAAAAATGCAAACAAACTTGTGGACACTTTCGGACAAAAAATTTTCACTTTCGTATCGGAAAAGCCAGAAGAAATCCCAGGTAAAGTTTCGTGAAAAGTGTGAAAAAATCGGGTAAAACGGATAAAAAACAGCTGCCCGTTTTTCGCGGCGGACAGCTGTAAAGTGAAATGTTCACTAATGTTCACCCATCAGTGGTAGATGTGGTCGTTCTCATAGCGCGGCTCCATCGTGAGCTGGATGCCCAGACGCTTGAAGATCTTGATATCCACCTCGGAGAGCATCACGGAAGTGTGAGCCTGACAGCCGGAGAGCTTGGAGAGCTGTTCCAGAGCCTTGAGGGCTGCTTTGTCGGAAGCGGCTGTGGTGGAGAGGGCGATGAGCACCTCATCCGTGTGAAGTCTCGGGTTGTAACTGCCCAGATACTCGGTCTTGAGAAGCTGAATTGGTTCGATGGCAGCGGGGGAGATTACATGGTAATGACGGTCGATGCCGGCGAGCTCTTTTAAGGAGTTTAAGAGAACGGCGGAGAGAGCGCCCAGAAGATCGGAGGTTTTTCCGAGGATCATTTTTCCGTTGTCCAGCTCCAGAGCTGCTGCGGGGCCGCCGGTCTCCTCTGCGTAGGAGAGGGCTGCGTCAACGACTTTGCGGTCATGAACAGTGACGCCGGCCTGCTTCATGAGAAGTTCAAGCTTGAAGACCTCGGACTCAGAGCTTCTGCCGGTCTTTCTGGCGGCCATGGCGTTGTAGTAACGGCGGATGATCTCCTGGCGGGAAGCTTCCTGGCAGGCCTCATCGTCGATGATGCAGTTTCCGGCCATGTTTACGCCCATATCTGTCGGGGATTTGTAGGGGCTTTCGCCGTAAATCTGTGTAAAGATCTCGTTCAGTACGGGGAAAATTTCAACGTCACGGTTGTAGTTGACGGTAGTTTTTCCATAAGCTTCCAGGTGGAAGGGGTCGATCATGTTCACATCGTTCAGATCAGCGGTGGCTGCCTCGTAGGCCAGGTTCACCGGATGCTTGAGGGGGATGTTCCAGATCGGGAAGGTCTCAAATTTCGCATAACCGGCGGGGATGCCGCGTTTGTGCTCATGGTAGAGCTGAGAGAGGCAGGCGGCCATTTTTCCGCTGCCCGGTCCCGGGGCGGTGATGACAACCAAAGGACGGGTGGTCTCGATGTATTCGTTTTTGCCGTAGCCCTCGTCGCTGACGATGAGAGGGATGTTGCTGGGATAACCTTCGATATTGTAGAGGGTGTAGACCTTGATGCCCAGGTCATTCAGGCGCTGCTTGAAGGCGTCGGCTGCCCGCTGACCGGAATATTGGGTGATGGCTACGCTTCCTACATAGAGGCCGCGGTCCTTGAATACGTCGATGAGACGAAGCACATCGGTGGCGTAGGTGATGCCAAGATCACCACGGACTTTGTTTTTCTCAATGTCACCGGCACTGATCACGATGACGATCTCAGCCTGGTCAGAGAGCTGCATGAGCATGCGCAGCTTGCTGTCCGGCGCAAAACCGGGAAGAACACGGGAAGCATGATAATCGTCAAAAAGCTTTCCGCCGAACTCCATGTAAAGCTTGTTACCGAACTGATTGATCCGTTCACGGATATGTTCGGACTGCATTTTCAGATATTTGTCGTTGTCAAATCCAATTTTCATCTGTTATTCATTCCCATTCTTCTTTTACGAAATTTAGAGCCCAAAAATTTGACTCCATTATTTTTAGTATACACAAGGGCGCGGTATTTTTCCATAGTTTTTTACAAGAATTTTTTTCGCCAGGGCCGGGCGCATGCTATGCAGATGAGAGTGCCGGCAAATGTCAGGAGAACCCAGATCAGAAGAGTGGAGCTCCAACCAATCCGGTCGGAAAGGACGGCAATGCCATAGGTGGAAGTCGCACTTCCGATGTAGGTACAGGAGTTTAAAACTCCGGATACAGTGGATACATTTCCCTGCTTTTTGAAAAAAGGCGGGATCATACAAACCTGGATCAGGTTGACGCCGTGCATACAGCCAGTGAGAAGGGCGGAAAAGAAAACCGAAAAAGCGGCATTTTTTCCGGTGGAACAAAAAAGTGCCAGAGAGGACAGGGTCCCGGTGAAGAAGAAGACTCCCGCACAGGAAAGGGGGTTGGAAAACTTCCGGATATACAGAGTGGAAGCGGACTGGATGCAGAGGAGACCGAAAAGAGGAAGCAGGACACCTGTGAGAATTGCAGCTGCGTGGCTCAGATGGTAGGTTTCGGAAATATAAGAGGGCATCCAGGTGGTGACCTCATCCCGAAGCATTCCCTGGAGAACAATGGTGAGCATGATACATAGAAGCAGCGGACTTAAGAAAGAATTTTTCTGTGAACTGCCCTGGATGGAAGCGTTTTCTATGGAAATAACCGGTGCGTCCTCACAATATCGGTTCCAAACCAGAATCATGATGATTCCGCAGATGGCAGAAAAGAAAAAAACAGTCCGCCACCCCCAGAAAGAGATCAGAGGCGGCCAGAGAAAGCTCTGGGCAAAGCCGTTGAAACACCAGACAACAAGCATTTGGTAAGGATTCCGACAGAACGGAATACAAAGGTTCATCAGGACAGTCAGGCTCAATCCGAGGAAAATGAGTTTTTTCGGAGAAATGTAGTCCCCCAGAACGCCGCTTACCAGCTGACCTGCGCCGTAGGTAATAAAACTTCCGGTGAGTGCCATGGAGAGCTGGCTTTTGGAAAAGCAGGGTAAGTGCGGAGGCTTTTGTTTTAAAAGGTGATAAATTCAAAATAAACTCTGTCCCTCCCAATCTTTGTCAGGCAGTGCGCCCAGGAGCTTGGCAATGGTCGGAGCCAGATCCTTGATGGAAGTGTTGGAAAGTGTACTTCCGGGAGTGAAATAAAGATGAAGGTCAAGAAAACAATTTGAAATCTGTCTATTGATTTCTGGAAGAACAATCTTTATAATGGAAGAGATTAGTTTTTAGGAGGGAAAAAATGAACCATAATCAAATACCTGGCGGAGACCCTGATCAGAGACCAGGCGATCAAAATAATAACCGGAATGGCAAGGGAACGAAGAACGGTCAGACCATTCTGATTTTTCTAGTGATTTCCCTGGTAGTGCTTCTTCTGGTAAATTTTATGAACGGGATACTCAAGGACTCCACGGAAAAGGAGATCACTTATAATCAGTTCATGAAGATGCTGGAAAACGGAGAAGTGGATAAGGTGGTAATCCAGTCCAGCGAGATTGAGATCACACCGAAAAACCAGCCTTTCCCTGGGATGGAGCTGACCTATTATACAGGTGTGATGGCAGATGACAATCTGCAGCAGAAGCTGGAAGCAGCCGGTGTGGACTACACACAGGAGATCCCGGATGTGACGGGAGCGATCCTCTACAATATTTTAAGTCTGGTGATCCCTCTGGTCCTTGTATGGGTGGCATTTGGTTTCATCATGCGGAAAATGGCCGGCGGCGGAGGTGTCATGAATGTGGGAAAAAACAAAGCAAAGGTTTATTCCCAGAAGGAGACAGGCGTAACCTTCAAAGATGTGGCAGGACAGGATGAAGCGAAGGAATCTCTTCAGGAAGTGGTGGATTTTCTGGAAAATCCCGGAAAGTATACGACCATTGGAGCCAAGCTTCCCAAAGGAGCACTTCTTGTCGGGCCTCCGGGAACCGGTAAGACGCTTCTGGCGAAGGCGGTAGCCGGTGAGGCACATGTGCCTTTCTTTTCCATTTCCGGTTCTGATTTTGTGGAAATGTTTGTCGGTGTAGGTGCATCCCGTGTCCGCGAACTCTTTGATGAGGCGAAGAAAAATGCCCCGTGTATCATTTTTATCGATGAGATCGATGCGATTGGTAAAAGCCGTGACAGCCGGTACGGTGGTGGAAACGACGAACGGGAACAGACGCTGAATCAGCTTCTGGCAGAGATGGATGGCTTTGATACCTCCAGTGGTCTCCTGATCCTGGCGGCAACCAACCGTCCGGAGGTACTGGATTCCGCCCTTCTCCGCCCTGGCCGTTTTGACCGGAGAGTCATTGTAGATCGTCCGGATCTTAAGGGGCGTGTGGATATCCTCAAAGTGCATGCGAAGAATGTTCATCTGGATGAGACCGTTAATTTTGAAGAGATCGCACTTGCCACCAGCGGAGCGGTCGGTTCTGATCTGGCGAACATGATCAATGAGGCGGCAATTCTGGCAGTCAAGAAAGGTCGTAACCGGGTATCCCAGAAAGATCTTTTTGAGGCAGTGGAAGTGGTTCTCGTCGGTAAAGAGAAGAAAAACAAGATTCTGAGCCAGAAGGAACGGGAGATCGTTTCTTATCATGAAGTGGGACATGCACTTGTGAGTGCACTTCAGAAACATTCCGAGCCGGTGCAGAAGATCACCATTGTTCCCAGGACCATGGGAGCACTTGGGTACGTTATGAATGTGCCGGAGGAGGAGAAATATTTAAGTTCCGAGGATGAGCTTCGTGCCCGTCTGGTGGAGTGTGTGGGTGGCCGTGCGGCAGAAGAGATCGTTTTTGATTCTGTGACCACAGGCGCTTCCAATGATATCGAGCAGGCGACAAAGATCGCCAGGGCCATGGTGACGCAGTATGGTATGTCAAAGAAATTCGGTCTTATGGGACTGGAGATCTCAGCAAACCAGTATCTGGATGATCGGACGGTCATGAACTGCAGTGATGTCACTGCCGCAGAGGTGGACGAGGAAGTGCGGAAGGTTCTTCAGGAGTCCTACGATGAGGCGAAACGTCTTCTGACGGAGCATCGGAAGGCACTGGATCAGATCGCAGAGTTCCTGATCAAAAAGGAAACCATTTCCGGTAAGGAATTTATGGAGATCTTTGATCAGGTGGAGAAAGAGGATCAGCCGGAGAGCGCGAGCGAGGCGGCAGAGGTCAAAGAGACTGAAACGAAGGCGGATGATTCCGAACCGGAGACTTCCGGGACAGAAGCGGAGACTGAGATTTCCAGGAACGTTCCGGCGCCGGAAACCATAGAAAATAAAGAAGATACAACCGTGTAAGACACAGTCGATTCCAAGGGCTGCCGTCTGGAGAGATCCTCCGGACCGGCGGCCTTTTCTGACAGGAGGACAGAGATGTTTGATATTCAGGAAGAACTGAAAAAGCTGCCGGGGAAGCCCGGCGTCTACATTATGCATGATGAGAAGGATGCCATTATCTATGTAGGAAAGGCTGTTTCCCTGAAAAACCGGGTGCGTCAGTATTTCCAGGTCAGCCGGAACAAGGGAGCCAAGATCGATCAGATGGTGACCAGGATTCGGCGTTTTGAGTATATTGTGACCGATTCGGAACTGGAAGCACTGGTTCTGGAGTGTAATCTGATTAAAGAGCATCGTCCGAAATACAATACCATGCTGAAAGATGACAAAACCTATCCGTTTATCAAAGTGACGGTACAGGAAGAGTATCCGCGGATCCTTTTTTCCAGATCCATGAACAAAGACAAGAGCCGGTATTTTGGACCTTATACCAGTGCCGGGGCCGTGAAGGATACGATCGAACTTCTGCGAAAGGTTTATAAGATCCGTTCCTGTCAGCGGAATCTGCCGCGGGATATCGGAAAAGAGAGACCTTGTCTGAATTATCATATCCATCAGTGCAAGGCTCCCTGTCAGGGATATATTTCAAAAGAAGAATACCGGAAAAATGTCAGTGAGGCCATGGATTTTCTGAACGGCAATTATGAGCCGATTATGAAGCTCATCACAGAGCGCATGAATGAGGCGGCGGAAAATCTGGAATTTGAGACGGCCATCGAGCAGCGGGAGCTCTTGAACAGCGTGAAACAGGTGGCCCAGAAGCAGAAAATCACAGTCAGCGACGGGGAGGACAAGGACATCATCGGCGTGGACATTCAGGATACGGATGCCGTCGTGCAGCTGTTTTTCGTCCGTGATGGAAGGATGATCGGAAGGGATCATTTTTTCCTCAGGGTAGCTCCGCAGGATACGGAACGGGATATTGTGGGAAGCTTTCTTACCCAGTTTTATGCGGGAACGCCTTTTATCCCGAGAGAGATCATGCTGCCCTGTGAGGTGGAGGATGAGCAGGTAGTCAGTGACTGGCTTTCTGCCAAGCGTGGCGGGAAAGTTTACCTCCGGGTGCCGAAAAAAGGAACCAAGGAAAAGCTTGTGGAACTGGCAGGGAAAAATGCGGCCATGATCCTGAGCCAGGATAAGGACCGGATGAAAAAAGAAGAAGGAAGGACCATAGGAGCCATGAAGGAAATCGCTGAATGGCTTCAGCTTCCGGAACTGACCAGGGTGGAAGCCTACGATATCTCCAATATCAGCGGTTTTGAGTCGGTTGGTTCCATGGTTGTTTATGAACGGGGGAAGCCAAAACGCAGCGATTACCGGAAATTTAAGATCCAGACGGTTCAGGGACCGGATGATTACGCCAGTATGGAAGAAGTGCTGACCCGGCGTTTTTCCCATGGACTGGATGAACAGGCGGAGATCAAAGAGGCGGCTCTGGAAAAAGAATTTGGAAAATTCAGCATTTTCCCGGATCTCATCATGATGGACGGCGGCAGAGGTCAGGTGAATGTGGCGCTGCGGGTTCTGGACAGGCTGAACCTGAAAATTCCGGTCTGCGGTATGGTAAAGGATGACAATCACCGGACCAGAGGACTCTATTTCCATAATGTGGAGATTCCCATTGATACAAACAGTGAGGGGTTCCGTTTGATCACACGGATCCAGGACGAAGCGCACCGGTTTGCGATCGAGTATCACCGGTCTCTTCGAAGCAAGGAACAGGTACATTCCATTCTGGATGATATCGAAGGCATCGGGCCAACCCGGAGAAAATCCCTCATGCGGACATTCCAGAGTCTGGAGGCAATCCGGGAAGCAGAGGTGGAAGAACTGAAAAAAGCCCCCTCCATGAATGAACAGAGCGCCCGGAGAGTCTATGAATTTTTTCATAAAAAGTGTAAAGAAAACGAGGAATAATCCGTTGAACGTACCGGCAAATTATGGTAGACTGATGTCATGCAGAATTGCATGTGCCGCTTTGCGGCGAAGCAATTTCGTAGGCGGCATGACAGCGGAAAGCGTCGTGCCTGCGATCTGAAGAAAAGGAGAAAAGGCATGGGAAGTGTAGCATTATCAAAGATTGTCGAGCAGCTGGACTTGAAAAATGTGACGCCGGAAGTGGATATCGGCAAGATCCGCATCACATTGCCGGAGATCAACCGTCCGGCTCTGCAGCTGACAGGATATTTTGATCATTTTGATTCCAAACGTGTTCAGATCATCGGATATGTAGAGTACACCTATCTGGAGCACTTAAGCCGGGAGAGAAGGCTGGAAGTTTACGAGCAGTTTCTTTCCTATGATATGCCCTGTTTGATCTACACCACGAAGACCACGCCGGATGAGGATATGCTCCGGATGGCCATTGAGCGGAACATTCCTATTTTTACGGCACATAAGACCACCACATCTTTCATGGCAGAGATCATCCGCCGTCTGAATGTGGAGCTGGCTCCCTGTATTTCCATCCATGGCGTATTGGTGGATGTTTACGGCGAGGGTGTTCTGATCATGGGCGAGAGCGGCATTGGCAAGAGCGAGGCTGCTCTGGAGCTGATCAAGCGAGGCCACCGTCTCGTCAGCGATGACGTGGTGGAGATCCGCCGTGTCAGCGACGATACCCTGGTGGGAAGCGCGCCGGACATCACCCGGCATTTTATCGAGCTTCGCGGCATCGGCATCATCGACGTGAAGACCCTGTTCGGTGTCGAGAGCGTTAAGGACACTCAGTCCATTGATCTTGTCATCAAGATGGAAGAGTGGGATAAAAACAGAGAATACGACCGCATGGGTCTTGAGGAGGAGTACACGGAGTTCCTTGGAAACAAGGTAGTCTGCCATTCCCTGCCGATCCGTCCGGGCCGTAACCTGGCTGTCATCGTAGAATGTGCGGCTGTCAACCACCGTCAGAAGAAGATGGGCTACAACGCTGCCAAAGAGCTGTACAACCGTGTACAGGCATCTCTTACAAGAAAAAGAAATCCGGAGGAAGAATAAGATGAAAGAGTATTGTTTTGGTATTGATATCGGAGGAACAACGGTAAAATGTGGTCTTTTCAATGTAAAAGGCGACATTCTGGAGAAATGGGAGATCCCCACAAGAACGGAAAATAATGGCGTGAACATCCTTCCGGATGTGGCTGCCACTATCGATGCAAAGATCCAGGAAAAAGGCATCGCCCGCGACACGATCGCCGGTGTGGGCGTCGGCATCCCGGGACCGGTCAATGAGGAGGGTGCAGTCATCTGTGCCGTAAACCTTCACTGGGGTTATGTAGAGCTGGAAAAAGAACTGGAGAAGCTCACCGGCCTGACCGTAAAAGCTGGAAATGACGCCAATGTGGCAGCTCTCGGTGAAATGTGGAAGGGCGGCGGAGCCGGCTATCACAACGTTGTCATGGTAACCCTCGGAACCGGTGTCGGCGGCGGAATCATTGTCAATGGAAAGATCGTGACCGGAACCCACGGTGCAGGCGGAGAGATTGGCCATGTGCATGTGGAGGATGACGAGCACGAGTCCTGCAACTGTGGAAATCAGGGCTGCCTGGAGCAGTACGCCAGCGCTACCGGCATTGTCCGTCTGGCAAACCGTATGCTGGCTGCCACCGATAAACCCTCCGTACTGAGAAACGAGGAAGTGACTGCAAAATCCGTTTTCGACGCTGTAAAAGCAGGCGACGAGCTGGCTATGGAAGTTGCCGAGAAATTCGGTAAATATCTGGGAACCGCTCTGGCTGTTGTTGCCGGCGTGGTAGACCCCGAGGTTTACGTTATCGGCGGCGGCGTTTCCAAGGCTGGTAAGATCATTCTCGACTATATAGAGAAATATTACAAGAAATATGTCTTCCAGGGCAGCCGCGACTGTGCCTTCGCACTGGCTGAGCTGGGCAACGACGCAGGCATCTGCGGAGCTGCAAAACTGGTATTGGGCTAAATAGGTTATGAGTTTCAGGCAGGGTCTTCTTTGCAGGGCCCTGCTTTTATATTATAGGTATCTGATGAAAAATAGCTGGTTTTGTATTTTACAAATCCAATAGAAATGGAGAATTAAATGATGGATATGAAAAAAAGAAGAGACATGCAGCTTTTGTATGTTGCTGACGAAGCGATTATGGAAGAACAGAGTGTGTGCAGAAAGAAATTGCAGAAACTTAACTTTATGGATCGGTCCGATTTTGATGGAGTAGCAGAAACCGTAAAGGATCTTTTTGGCAAGACAGGAAAAGACTGCACGGTCAATCCTCCGTTTTACTGTGACTATGGCTCTCATATTGAGGTGGGCGAGAATTTTTTTGCAAACTATAACTGCATGATTATAGATGTGGCGAAGGTCAGAATTGGTGCTAACTGCTTTATGGCTCCGAACGTGGCTATTTATACAGCAGGTCATCCGGTTCATCCGGATACCCGCAATTCCATGTTTGAGTACGGAAAAGAAGTAACCATCGGAGATAATGTGTGGATCGGAGGAAATACGGTAGTTTGCCCGGGAGTACATATTGGAAATAATGTGGTGATCGGAGCCGGAAGCGTGGTGACAAAAGATATCCCGGACTGGTCGGTTGCAGCCGGAAATCCATGCCGGGTGCTTCGTAAAATCACGGAAGAAGACAGAAAAAAAGCGTTTCATAAGGAAGAAATCGATGAGGAAGCATGGAATGTGATATGTGGACAGGAAGAAAAATAATCATCATCGTGATTGGTACGATTCTTTATCAGGTGATATATAGTTTCTGCGTTGATCTGTTCGCAAATACGCATGTGTACAGCATTCATGTGTGGGTAAATGCGCTGATTATGCTGTTGGGAATCCTGCTTTTTGCAGTTGGAACCGGATTTTATGCAGCTGCTTCACTGGGACGCGGTTCCTATGAGGCCTTAACCTTTTCACTTGCGGAAAAGAACGGCTGGCAGGTAAAAACAAAAAAGTTATTTAAAATATAGAACCAATAGGGACGGAGATAAAGGCTTTTTCATTCTCCCTGCTGGTCAGGCATATATTGGAATGAATGCTGCATCAGGCGGTAAGTTATGAACGATCAAAAGCTTGAAAATCTCCTGAATCTGGCGCTGGATGCCACGTCGGAGGAGCTGGAGCGCTCGGAGCGGCTCTCGGAAGGCTACGACCGGGCGGATAATACCTGGGATCTCATCATCAAATACAATGGAGATCTCGCAGAGCTGGAGCGGGAAGGGGCGGTATTCACCCCGCTGGTCAATGAATACGCTATTGTGACGATCCGTCAGGAGCTGATTCCCTGGCTGGCGGCTCAGGTACAGGTGGAATATATTGAAAAACCAAAGAGGCTGTCCTTCACTGTTAATCAGGGAAGGGCAGCCTCCTGTATTAACGGGCTTTCAAGAGCTCCTCTGGGACTAAGTGGAAAAGGTGTACTGCTGGCAATCATCGACAGCGGCATTGACTATACTCATCCGGATTTTCGGAATGCTGACGGAAGTACCCGGCTTCTGGCCCTGTGGGATCAGACGGCAGAAGGAACGCCGCCAAAAGGCTATCGGATCGGAAGTGAATTTACCCAGGAAGAGTTAAATCAGTCTCTACGGGAAAATCAGGTCCTGAGCCGGGATCTTTCCGGTCACGGAACCGCAGTCGCGGGGATTGCGGCCGGAAATGGAAGGGCTTCCAGTGGAAGATATCGGGGCGTGGCGCCGGAGAGCGAGCTTCTGGTAGTGAAACTGGGGATTCCCAGACCGGATTCTTTTCCGAGGACAACAGAACTGATGCAGGGCGTGGATTATGCGGTCCGGAAAGCTCTGGAGCTATCCATGCCGCTGGTGATCAATTTAAGCTTTGGGAATGGATACGGGTCCCATGACGGAACCTCCCTTCTTGAAACTTTCCTGGATGACATTTCCGCTTACGGCAGAAGTTCTATTGTGGCAGGAACCGGAAATGAAGGGGATGCCGGCGGTCATACGGGCGGCTGGCTGACGGAAGGAGAAGAAAAAACACTGGAACTGGCGATTGGAGAGTACGAAACGGGGACAAATATCCAGCTCTGGAAGTCCTATGTGGATAACTTTTCTGTCTCGTTGATCGCACCGGAAGGTGTGTCCATTGGCCCTTTCCAGGAAAATATGGGAAGTCAGCGATATCGGGCCAGTGGAACGGAGCTTCTGATCTATTACGGAGAACCAAGCCCATACAGCTTGGTTCAGGAGATTTATATGGATTTTCTGCCTGTAGAAAATTACATTGACAGCGGCATCTGGAAAATCCGCCTGACACCGGAAAAAATCACAGAAGGCCGTTATGATCTCTGGCTTCCAGCCCGGGAGGAACGGAACCAGGACACCTATTTTTACCGGCCAGATCCGGACACAACCCTGACGATTCCCTCCACCGCCGGGAAAGTGGTCTCTGTGGGAGCCTATGATTCCCGGCTGATGACCTACGCTTCCTTTTCCGGGCGGGGCTATACGAGGGATGGGCGTAACATCAAACCGGACCTCTCAGCCCCTGGTGTTAACATCATGACCACAGCCCCCGGCGGAGGCTACTCCCCCCGGACCGGCACTTCCTTTGCCACGCCTTTTGTCTCTGGCTCAGCCGCCCTCCTCATGCAGTGGGGGCTGATTGATGGCCGCGATCCCTACCTCTACGGCTCCAAACTCAAAGCCTATCTCCTCAAAGGCGCCCGTCCCATTCCCGCTGTCAAAACTTACCCGGATCAGCGATTGGGGTATGGAGTGCTTTGTGCGGAGGAGAGTCTTCCGCGGAGGTGAAGTTACAGAAAAGATTGATGAAAACGGCGCCACCTGTTTGGAGAGTGCCGTTGATTTCTACTGGTTTTTAGTATTTGAAAGTTTTAATTTTCTCCTTTTCCTTAGAAATAGAAAAACGACACAAAATATGCCGCAGCTATCAGACAGGGGCTGCGACGATATTTAATGTCGTTTTTTATTTCCATTTATGTAATTTTTCTCAATGTCAGCCAGTATAACATATTTCTTTTTCAAATGTAAGCTCATTTTTTAACTAACATTTATCCCCGATATGTTATACTGGAAAAAAAGCGAAAGGGAATGAGATTCCGGGAGGAGAAGAGATGAAAAACGCACCAGCTTATATAAAAATTTACAACCGATTAAAAAACGAGATCCAGAAAGGAACCTATCCGGTGGGAGGTTTTCTGCCGAAGGAATATGAACTGGAGGAAATCTATCAGGTAAGCCGGACGACGATAAGGAACGCGGTCAAAATTCTGGCGAAAGAGGGGATGGTGGAAGTCCGTCAGGGGCGTGGAACCAGAGTGCTGGATCACAAGGCCATCCAGAATTACAATAAGGTCACGTCCGTGACGGAGGCTCTGAGGAAAAAAGGTTATGAAGTGACCACCGGAGATATGCTGATCGATGTGATCGAGGCGGATAAACAGACGGCAAATGAACTGGAAATTCCGGAAGGCACCAGGGTGGCAAGGATTCAGCGGCTGCAGCTGGCGGACGGAGAGCCGGTGACACTGATGGAAAACTATATCGAGTACAAACGGGTTCCGAAAATCGAGGAATTTCAGAATGAGTTTGTAGCGCTGTATCAGTTCCTAGAGGAAAAATACGGGCTCCAGATCGATGGAACCAGAGACCGGATCTCAGCGAAAGCAGCGACCTTTATGGAGGCGCAGGTCCTGAAAACAGAGCCGAAGGATGCGCTTCTGGTGGTACACCGCATCACTTATTATCAGGACAAACCGGTGAGCATCGACCATGTACGGATCATCGGAAGAAAATATGAGATTGAAATCTCAGGAAAAGGACGGAGTAAATGACGGATGAAGTGGAAAGAATAAAACTGGCAGGACAGATCGACATCAGCTGTGTGCAGGCCTTTCATACGCTGAAAGAGATCGACGAGATGATAGAAATCGCGAAAAAATACGGGTTTGCCGCGGTTTTTACTCTGCCTGCATTCAGCGCTCATGTGGCGGAACGGCTGAGAGACTGTAAGGAGATTCATACGGGCGGCGTGGTGAGCTTTCCCGGAGGCGGAGATACCATAGAGCAGAAAAAGAGACAGGCAAAAGAACTCTGGGAGACAGGCTGCGAGGAAGTGGATATGGTCATGAACCTTACAGCGCTTAAAAGCCAGGAGTTTTCTTATATAAAGGAAGAACTGACTGCTGTGAGGGAAGCCATTCCGGCGGCCATTCTCAAAGTAATCATAGAAGCGCCGCATCTGACGGAAGCGGAGATCCGCCAGGCAGTGGAACTGTGCATAGAAGCCAGAGCGGATTATGCGAAGACCAGCACCGGCTGGTATCCGGAATATCCTTCCACCGTGGAGCAGGTACGGATCATGAGTGAAGCGGCAAAAGGAAGAATCCGGATCAAAGCGGCCGGAGGTGTCCGCACCCTCGTGACGATCCGGGAGATGCAGAGAGTCGGCTGCAGTCGTTTCGGCCTTGGAATGAAGTCGGCTGAAACTCTTATGGAAAGATGGATGTAACGATTCGGCAGCCACTGTTCCACAAGACATTAAAAAGTTATGTATTGATAACCTATTATGCAGGATAGCCAAAAAGGTCATGAAAAAATTAGATATTTTTCCACAACCTTTTTGTTGAAATAAACACCTATTAGTGATATATTGTGAAGTACAGGAAATGACAATTTATTAACAATCTGAAAGGAGAACTGAATATGAAAGGTTATGCAATGCTGAAAATTGGTGAGTCTGCATGGATTGAAAAAGAGCGTCCGAAATGCGGACCGCTGGATGCGATCTGCCGTCCGCTGGCAGTGGCAATCTGTACTTCTGATGTTCATACGTTATGGGAAGGCGCTATCGGCGACCGTCACAACATGATCCTGGGCCATGAGTGCTGTGCAGAGGTTGTGGAAGTCGGAGAGCTGGTAAAAGACTTTCAGCCCGGCGACCGCGTTCTGGTTCCGGCAATCACTCCGGACTGGAATTCACTCGAGGCACAGGCCGGTTACTCCATGCACTCCGGCGGAATGCTCGCAGGCTGGAAATTCTCCAACTTCAAAGACGGCGTATTTTCCGATTATTTCCATGTAAATGATGCAGACGGAAACCTGGCTCTGCTTCCGGAGAATATCAATGTGGTAGACGCCTGCATGCTTTCCGATATGGTTCCCACCGGTTTCCATGGTGTAGAGCTGGCAGATGTGCAGTTCGGCGACACGGTTCTCGTGATCGGAATCGGCCCGGTAGGCCTGATGTCCGTAGCAGGTGCCAACATGCGCGGAGCAGCCAGAATCATCGCTGTAGGAAGCAGACCGGTCTGCGTGGAAGCTGCCAGAAAATACGGCGCAACGGATTTCGTAAACTACAAAAACGGCCCGATTTTCCAGCAGGTTCTGGATATGACCGATGGAAAAGGTGTGGATAAGGTCATCATCGCAGGCGGCGGTGTGGAGACCTTTGCCGAGGCAGTGAAATGCCTGAAACCGGGCGGAAAGATCGGTAATGTCAACTATCTTGGTTCCGGCGACAACATCGATATTCCGCGTGTGGAATGGGGCGTAGGCATGGGCCACAAACAGATCAATGGCGGTCTGATGCCCGGCGGCCGTCTCCGCATGGAGAAGCTGGGCGCTCTGGTTTCCGCAGGAAAACTGGATGTCAGCCCTCTGTGTACTCATGTTTTTGAAGGCTGGGAGCATCTGGAAAAAGCTCTCTTCCTTATGAGAGACAAACCCAGGGATCTGATCAAACCGATCGTTAAGATTGCGGACTGATATGAAGATCCTGATCGTATCCGGTTTTTTAGGCGCGGGAAAAACGACATTTATCAGGCGGCTCTCCCGGAATATCGGAAAAAGGTTTGTAATCCTTGAGAATGAATATGGGGCGGCCGGGATCGACGGAGCGCGTCTTGGTAAAGATGTGGCGGAAGAAGGAAATATCTGGGAAATGACGGAGCAGTGTATCTGCTGCTCCGGAAAAAAGGATTTTGCCTCTTCTGTCCTCACGATCGCCAACGCGGTGGATCCGGAATATCTCATCGTGGAACCTACGGGAGTAGGAAGGCTCAGCAGAATCATAGAGAATCTGAAACAGATCGAATATGAGAGGATCCGGCTTCTGTCACCCGTGACCATTGTGGATATCTATAGCTTTGGCCGCTATCTGGAGGAGTATCCGGAACTTTATAAGGATCAGATCGCCAGTGCGGGTACGGTCATCGTTTCCAAGACGGAGCAGTCCGGTCTGGAAGAAAAAGAAAGGATCCGAAAATTTATTGAAAAGATAAATCCTTCTGCCCAAATTATTACGGATCCCTATGCATCCATGGCCCGGGAAGAATTTGAAAATTTTCTGAAAGAAGAATGGGGCGGTGGGAAAATACAGAAAGCGGAAACGGAAGAGAAGCTTCCAGATGTATTTTCCCTGGAGACGGTTTCCATGGAAACCCCTGAAAAGCTGCTCTGCTTTCTGGAGGATATGGTTCGTGGAAAATATGGAAACATCATCAGAGCCAAAGGGCAGCTTCAAGCGGGCACGGATTTCCTCAGGTTCGATGTGGCGGACTCGCGCTACAGCGTTACCGGAGCGGAGGAGAAAACGGCCGGAAAAGCAGTCTTTATTGGGGAACTGATAAAAAGAGAAGACATCGAAGAAAATTTCAAAAAGGAAGCCCGGGGCAGAAAAATGAAATATATGGCCCGAAAGGCTCCGTGACAAAATGGCATGAAACAGCGAAAGAATCTGTTTCGTGCCATTTTTTCTTGACAGTCTTATATAGTTGTACTATCATCTAACTAGTTGCAGGTACAACTAGTACAGTGAAAATTAAGTATCTGCTATGTTGACGCAGGATGATTTCTTCATATGCAAGGCGGAGGAATGAGGCGTAGCGGTGGCTACGTCGATTGACGACAACGCAGCAGATGAAAAATCAGACAAGTCAATATGGCGGTTATTTAATATTCACTGTACTAGATGTGTGCTCGCAGGAGAGAAGGGAGATATTTATGGATGCCACGGAAAGAAAAATGACAAAGATCGCCCGGGAGGTCAGCAAGTTTACGGTGCAGACCATGAAGGAAGAGGGAGTGGGGACCGCGGAATTTGATGTGATCCATCTGGTTCGCCACAATCCGGGAATCACCCAGACGAAGGTCCGGGAGACGTTGAAGATTGACAAGGGAGCGGCGGCCAAGCGGGTGGCGAGTCTCGAAGCAAAAGGCTATCTTGTCCGGAAGCCGAACCCGGAGGACGGCAGAAGCCAGCTTCTCTACGCCACGGAAAAGGCGGAAAAACTGAAAAATTCCAAGGCCCACATCGAGACGGTCTTTTATGAATGGCTTCTGTCAGAGCTTCCCGGGGAGGAAAAAGAAGCCTTCTGTAAGACTCTTGATACGCTCTACTGGAAGTCCAAACGGCAGCGGCAGAAGGGCTTTACAGATGTGGCGAAGCTTTTGGAAGAGGAGGAGAAGCGATGAAAAAGGAACGGTTTCAGTCGGACCGGGTGCTGGCCTATTTCAGGCTGGAGTGGAAAGTGCTTGTCCTGATTACTCTGTCCGGTCTCATTTACAACCTGGGGCTTCTGGCAGGACCCTGGTTTGAAGGAAAAATGACCGGCTGCCTGGTGGATATCCTGAACGGAAACAGTGAGGCTGCCGCCATGTTGAGCCTGGTGCTGGGTTATGTGGCGGCCATCGCCATCGTACAGGTTTCCAGATATGTGAAACGTTTCTATGTGAGGCGTTTCGCCAACAACGTCAACCGTCGGATGAAGCAGGTGCTCTACCGGAGCCTCGTTACAAAGAGCCGGGCCAGCTTAAAGGAAGAGGGCGAAGGCGATGTGATGACCAAAGCGATCCTAGACGTGGACGACTGTGCCGAGGGCATGCGGAAGTTCACGACGGAGATCTTCGATACGGGCGTTGCTCTGGCAGCTTACGCGCTCATGCTTCTCTGTTATGACTGGCGGCTGGCGCTTCTCAGCATGCTCTTCCCGCCGATTTCCTATATTACGGCGGAGAAAATGAAAAAAATGATCCAGCGCACGGGCGCAGCCTATAAGAAACAGTCCGGGCTTTTAAGCGCGGCAACCCTGGACCGGGCCCAGAATGCCATCACCTACCGGGTGTTCGGCTGTGAGAAGGAACGGCAGGAAGCCTATGAAGCTGAGCTTACCGCCTACGAAAAATCAGCGATAAAAGCAAATATCTGGAACACGGCCATGCCGCCGGTTTACCGGGTTATTTCTATGGCAGGCCTGCTCTTTATCCTCTGTTTCGGTCAGAAAAATGTGCTGGGAACCGGCTGGAAAAGCTGGAGTATCGCCGCCTTCACGACCTTCCTGGCCTGTTTTGTGAAGCTTTCCGTCAAGTCTTCCAGCGCGGCGAAGCTTTTCAATGCCGTACATAAGGCCCAGGTTTCCTGGAACCGCATCAAGCCTCTGATGGCGCCGAAGGAGGAGCCGGAAGAAGACAGATCTCAGGAGAAAAAAGTCTGCCGGGAGCTCAAAGTGGAACATGTCAACTTCGCTTATCCCGACGGAAAGAAGATCCTGGATGACATTTCCTTTACGGCGAAAAAAGGCGAGATCATTGGTATCACGGGTTCTGTGGCCTGTGGAAAATCCACGCTGGGAAAAGTTTTCCTCTGCGAATATCCCTATGAGGGAAGCATTTCCTGTGATGAAAAAGAACTCCGCGCGATGAGGGATACGGAGCGCACCGGAACCATCGACTATCTTGGCCACGATCCGGAGCTTTTCAACGACAGCGTGAAAAACAACATTCTGATGGGTGAGAACAAAAATGTGGACGATTTCCTGAAGGCCGTCTGCCTGGATCAGGAAGTTGCCGGAATGGAAGATGGAACAGAGACCCTCGTTGGAAACGGCGGCGTGCGCCTCTCCGGCGGACAGGGACAGCGGCTGGCACTGGCCAGAACCCTCTGCCATAAAAAGCCGGTGCTGATTCTGGACGATCCTTTCTCAGCCCTTGATAAGACCACAGAAAGACAGATTTTTGCCAACTTAAAAGAGCTTGTCAGAGATAACATCGTGCTTCTGATTTCCCATCGGCTCTATCTTTTCCCGGAGATGGATCAGATCATCTGGATGGAAAATGGCAAGGCGAAGGTAGATACTCACGAAAATCTGCTTCGGGAAGTGCCGGAGTACCGGGAACTCTTTGAGGAGCAGGAAGAGAAAGGAGGGAGAGAGTCATGAAACAAAAAGGAATGGTCAGAAATGTAATCTTTGACACCGTGAAAAAGCAGAAATGGCTTTCTCTGGGCATTGTTGTAGCCGTTGTGGGCGCCGTCGTTGCGACGCTGATCCCTCCGCTGATTCTGGCGAAGATCGTCGATACCATCACGGCGGGGACAGGCGTTTCCGTGCCCTTCATCGTTCTTTATTTTCTCATGCTGGCGCTGACTGGTTTTCTGGAGTCAGCAAGAGAAGGACTTCTCACGGTCTTCGGCCAGAAGATCACCCACGCCTTAAGAAGCAGGCTGATGGAAAAGTTTGTGAACCTCACGGCGGACAGCATCAACCAGCAGGAGCCGGGTACGCTGGTTTCCCGTTTTGTCGGTGATGTGGATACCGTGGAAAATCTTTTTACCTCAGGTATCATCAGCATGTTTGCGGACGCCTGCAAGATCGTCAGCATTCTGGTTGTGATCTGGTTTCAGAACCGCGGTCTGACCTTCGTTCTGCTCGTGATCCTTCCGTTACTCTTCGGGTTTACGAGACATGTGCAGAAAAATATGCTGGCAGCCCAGATCGCGAACCGGAAAGCCGTTGGCCGGGCTTCCGCTCATGTGCCGGAGACCCTGCACAACATCCGGACGATCCATTGCCTCGGCAAAGAGAATTATATGGAAGAGCGTTACGACCAGTACATCGGCGAGAGCTATCAGGCTATGGAGCGGACGAATTTCTATGACGCCGTCTATTCACCGGTGATCCTGATTCTGAATGCGATTGTGGTAGCCGTTGTCATGCTCCTTTCCGCCAGCGGAAATCCGGAAGTTCTGGCCTTCTTCGGTATGTCAGCCGGAACGGCCGTGGCTGTCATCAACTATATTTCCCAGATTTTCGGCCCGGTGGAGAGCCTTGGCATGGAGATTCAGACGATCCAGTCTGCCCTGGCCGGCATCCACAGGATCAATGAATTTTTCGAATTGGAGGAGAAAGAGCCTCTGGAAGAAAAAGAACAGAAGATGCAGGAAAACCTGCCCTTTGTAGAACTGAAAAACGTGACCTTTGGTTACGACGAACATGTGGTGCTGGATCGCTTAAGCTTCCAGGTGCTGGATGGCGATCAGGTCACTCTGGCGGGCCGGACCGGAGCCGGAAAGAGCACGATCATGAAGCTGCTCCTTGGTCTTTACAAACCCCAGAAGGGCAGTGTCACGATCCACGGCGTTCCCTCCTCCGAAATCAGGGAAAAAGACCGGCGGAAACTCTTCGGCTATGTGGAGCAGTCCTTCCACATGGTGCCGGGAACCGTCCGGGATCAGATCACCCTTTATGATAAAAAGATTTCCGAGAAACAGGTGCGGGCCGCAGCTGCGCTCACTGGCCTTTCCGGGGCCATCGAGAGTCTGGAAAAAGGTTACGATACAGTCTGCACGCCGGAGCTTTTCTCCCAGGGTCAATGGCAGCTCCTCTCCATCGCGAGAGCCGCAGCCGCAGAACCGCACCTTCTTCTCCTCGACGAGATCACAGCCAACCTGGATGCCGAGACCGAGAAAGAAGTCCTCGATGCCCTGAAACGAGTCTCCGAAAACCGCACGGTGATCTCTATCTCCCACCGGACTTCCGCGAAGATGGGACGAATTCTTCAGATTTAAGCGTTTTTCCGGAACTCACTGGGGCTTACGTTCGTCAGTTTCTTGAAAATGCGGCTGAAATATTTTTCGTTGTTGTAGCCGGTAAGAAAAGCGATCTCCTGGACAGTCTTGTCCGTGTTAAGGAGCAGCTCTTTGGCGTGGGAGATCCGGATCTGGCTGCAGTAGTCGCTGAAGGAGACGCCGATGATATCATGAAAGCAGCGGCTGAAATAGCCGTAGCTCATCTGGGCGTTCCGAGCGATTTCCGTGGAGTCGATGGGCTCCTGATAGTGGGCGTCCACAAAGTTTTTCACATTCAGGATGCTTCGGGTGACGGCGCTTGAGTATCTCGAATTTTCCTGAAAATAATTTGTTTTTTTATACACAGCCAGAAGCCAGTTTTCCACCTCGGTCCAGTTATGGAAGACGGCGGGAAGCTGGATGGCGTTGCCGGTCAGCTCGCTGTACGCAGAGTTCCAGACATTTTCCAGTGAAAGGAGCAGATGGTACAGGCTGGCGGGTTTTAGTCTGCTGTTCTTTAAATCGAAGCGGATCTGATCGAAGAGGGAATTTTCGTGAACCCAGTTCAGGGAGAGCCATTCCTTTTTCAGAGCTTCGATGCTTTCCGTATGATGGATGGAGATCTTTTCCTGGAGCTCGTAGGCGTGCTTCTCGTTTACGGCGTGGATGGGTCGGTAATCGTAGAAAAAGAGATTGCGGACGTAGGAGCGCAGTAGTTTTCCGAGCTCCGCGTAAGTCATCTCGGCCACATCCTGAATGTGGAGCAGCATGGAATTGGTGAAATTTTCCGGAAAAAAGAAACTGTTCTTCTCGGAAGGAAAGACCCAGACGCCGGGAAGCAGTTCATACAAATCCTTTTCTTCATTCAATTTATTCATTTCCAGAAATTGAAATACCATCTCCTCGTTTTCTGTGTCCACAGTGACCAGGGCGAAGAGAGCAGGATAGAGAATTTTACATTCTTTCCAATTAAGAGAAGCGGAAGCGGCCGTCTTTTTCTGGATGGCGGCGGAGATCCGGTCCAAGATCTGATCAAAATTTTCTTTGTCAAACTGGGTCTTGGCAATGTAGTCGATAGCCCCGGCCCGCAGCACTCCCTGAATGTATTCAAATTCCGTGTGGACCGTCAGGACCACATAGTTGAGGTCGGGATAGAGCTTTGAGGCCTTTTCGATAAAGGTCATTCCGTCCATGACCGGCATATCGAGATCCACGAGGGCCAGGTCCACGGCATGATCTTCCAGAAAACCCAGGGCCTCCTGTCCGTTGGAACTCTCTCCAACGATCTTCATTTCATGTTTTTCCCAGGGCATCAGCATCTGGATGCCCTTTCGTGTCAGCATATCGTCATCAATGATCAGAATTTTCAGCATAATATCCAGCTCCTTTTTGTTTGGGTATTTCTATCAAAAACGTCGTTCCTTTCTGTTCCTCGCTCTGCACTTCAAAAAAGCAGTCCTCCGAGAAAAATTCATGGAGACTCCGGATGACATAGGAAAGGCCGATTCCGAAGGCGGGAAGGGCTTCCGAGTGAGCGCCCTGCCACTGGGCGTTGATGGCGGCTGCGGTCTCCGTTTTCATGCCGGAACCGGTGTCGCTGACGGTGACGGAGATTCGTTCGCCGACGCTGACGGCGATCCGGATTTCCATACCAGGAAGGTAGCCGTGTTTCAGGGCGTTTTCCACCAGGGGCTGTAGAAGAAACTTGGGGCAGGGATAGTTCAGCGGCTCTCCGTTTTCAGGCCGCAGGATCTCAAAACGGAAATCGTAGCGCACTTTCTGAAGCTGGACATATTCCTGGAGGGCGGAAAGCTCCCGTTCCAGATTGGTGGAGACGTTGTCCTTGTCCAGGTTGTAGCTTAAGAGGTGGGAGAGGGCCTGGGTGATGGAATCGATCTCCGGCTGTTTGTTGATAAGCGCCATCCAGTGCATGGTATTTAAGGTGTTTAAAAGAAAGTGCGGGTTGATCTGGGCCCGGAGCTTCTCGGTCTGGGTCTTGGTGTTGACCTGTTCCTGACGGATGATTTTCTGGATCATCTCCTGGATCTGGCGCTGGAGCTTTGAGACTTTTCCGAGGAGATGTTCGTATTCAGGAATGGACGAATGCATGGCAGAAGCGTCAAAATCGTCGGTGAGAAGCTCCTCCAGCTGCCGGTCGAAAAGCTGCAGCGGCGTGTAGACGCTCTTCCAGAAATAGAAGGCCAGAGCGCCGATGAGGACGGCGATCAACAGCGTGCAGAGAAGGACATCCCGGAGGGAATGATAGTAATCCCGGATATAGATCTGGTCCGGAAGGATGAGGGAGACTTTCCAGCCTTGAGACATTTCCTTGGTGAGGCTCCGGTAATCGGCGTTTTTTCCTTTTTCCAGGAGAGCCGGAAGTGCGGAAGAAGCCGAAGGAAGATTGGTGTAAAGGAGCTCTTCGGAAGCGCCGGTGACGGCGAGAAAAGCCTCTTTCCGGGAGGCGATCTCCAGAAGGCGGGTCAGGGAGTAGAAGCCGGACTCGATGGAGAGGGTGACGTTTTTTCCATTGGGAAGGGTTTCCGTACGGTTTAAGATCAGTACCGGATTGCCGTTGTAGTTGCTCTGGCTGAAGCAGGGCCCGCAGAAGACAAAGGCGGAATTTTCGTAGAGCACGGGAAGTTCGCCGGTCCTGTTTTCCTGAACGGGAAAGCTGCTGAAAATAAAATCCTCATCCTCATTGTCGTAGAGATAGAGCAGGGAAACGTCGCTGTTTGCCATGGTCAGCATCGTGATATCTTTTAATAAGGAAGAGTAGTATTCCTGACGAATGTAGGGTGAGGAAGAGGACTGATAGGCGAGGATCGTATCCTGAATCTCGTCATTGTCCAGAAGCTGGCCGGAAGTCAGGGTGAGATTCCAGAGAAGGTTCTGCATCGTCTCGCTGACCTCCAGAAGAAGGCTGTTGTAATCATCATTCAGCTGCTTGGTGGTGAAGCGGGTGATAAAGCGCGTGACGGTGAAAAGATAAGAGCCGACTAGCAGAAAAAGCACGCCGAAAAATACGATAAAGACCCGCATTTTTAATGAGATTTTCATAAACTCCCTCCCGTTTTATGATATAGTTTTATTATAATTGACGGAAAATCCTTGTCAATAGAGGAAGGTGGACTGCTTTTACGAAAGGGTTCACTTTTATGATATTTCGGAAAAAACAGGAGAGAAAAGTCCTCGTTCCGGTGGGAAAAGTGAGTCTGAATCTGGCGGAAAAAACGCTATAATAGGCTCATCAACAAAACCAAGAACGTATGGGAGGTAACGAGAATGAAAAGAAAAATGGTCATTTTAAGTCTTGCCTGCCTGATGGCCCTGAGCGGAGCCACTGGCGTACATGCAGAGGAAAATCTTCCGGTGGATGAAAGCGGAGCGGTAAGTCCTTTGGGAAAATATGAGGATCCGGTAACGGTGGAGATCGTGCAGTCCATCAATCCGACCATCACCATGCCGGAGGGCGATTCAGCCACAGACAACTATTATACCCGGTTTATCAAAGACAATATGAACATTGATATTTCCGTAAAATGGTCCGCTTCCTCTTCCGATTATAATGAAAAACTGAATCTGGCCATCGCAGCCAACGACATTCCGGATATTCTGGTGGTGAACGAGCAGCAGTTCCGGAAGCTGGCTCAGTCCGATATGCTGGAGGATCTCACGGACTATTACGACACTTACGCCTGCGATATCATCAAGCAGAACATCGATTCCACAGACGGAAAGGCCCTGGAAAACGCCACCTATGACAGCAAGCTTCTGGCGCTCCCCAGCGTGCAGGTGGAGGCCGACGGCTATGTGCTCATGTGGATTCGTCAGGACTGGCTGGATGAGCTGGGACTGGAAGCGCCAACCACGATTGAGGAGCTGGAAACGGTGGCAAAAGCCTTCGTGGACAATAAGATGGGCGGAGAAAACACCATCGGTATCGTGGGTCCGACGATCAACGGCGCGGTTTACAACACCTTTCTTTCCACGAACAACCTGAACAATCTCGACGGTATTTTCCAGGCATATCAGGCTTACCCGGGCTACTGGGTGCAGGATGAAGAGGGAAAGGCGGTCTATGGCTCCACGACAGAGCAGACGAAAGAAGCCCTGGCAGAGCTGAATAAGATGTATGAGGACGGAATCCTCGATCAGGAGCTGGGTGTCCGGAAAGACGCAGACGAGGCCTGGAAGAGCGGTAAAGTCGGCATCCTTTTCTCCCCGTGGTGGCATGGCTACAATGTAAAAGACGGCATTGCCAACGAGCCGGATATGGAGTGGAAAGCTTATGCGGCTCCTCTCGCAGCAGACGGTCAGTGGTATGCGAAGCTTGCCGGTGTGGGCGGTTCCTACTGTGTCGTACGGAAAGGCTACGAGCATCCGGAGGCAGCTTTCCTTCTGAATAATTATCTCCGTGTCAATGAGGGAACCTTCCAGTCAGAGACCGATCTGGACCTCAGCTATTATCCCGGACGTGTCGTTATCACACCGCTGGATGAAAATACCTATTCTGTTCAGGCTCTCAATGCAGAGATGAAAGGTGAAGAGGTTCCGGAATTTGATCCGTTGAACTACAAACTCTTACAGGCAGATCTGGCTGCTCTGCCAGATTGTCTGGAAGCGCCCTATGACGATATGAGTATTGAAAAATGGAACACCGACAACACCAACTTCGGCAGACTTTACTCCCTGCTGATGGGATCTTCCGCTGTGGAAGAAGCTTCCGCGGAAGGAATTGTAAATAAAGTGTACAGTATCACCTACACCCAGACAGAGACCATGGAGCGCAAATGGACCAACCTGAAGAAAAAAGAGGACGAGACCTTCCTGAAGATCATCATCGGCGAGGAGCCCATCGAAGCTTTTGACACCTTCGTAGAAGAGTGGAACGCTGAGGGCGGAGCTGAGATCACAGAGGAAGTACAGGCACTGACAGAGAAATAAATCACAGGAAAAGGGTGGACGGAATGCAAAATATTCCGAACACCCTTTTTCAGAAAGGAAAGCCTTATGCAGAAAAAGAATATCTTTCAATCCAGAAAAGGAGCCTACTGTATCATGGTGATCCCGGCGCTGGTCTGGATGGTTCTCATCAATATCGTTCCCATGTTCGGCATCATCATGGCCTTTCAGGATTTCAACCCGGGCAAGGGAATCTTCCGTTCCAAATTCATTGGACTGGAAAATTTTGAGTATATGTTTCAGCTCAAAGACGTCTCTCAGATTTTTACCAATACGATTGTCATCGCCGTGGGCAAGCTTCTTCTGAATGTGCTGGTTCCGGTGATCTTCGCCCTGCTCCTCAATGAGATCAAAAATGTGGCTTTTAAGCGCTGCATCCAGACGGTCGTTTATCTGCCTCATTTCATCTCCTGGGTTATCATGGGCGGTATCCTTCTGGATGTATTCGGGCTTTACGGTCCGATCAATATGGTACTCTCGGCTTTCGGAATGGAGCCCATCGCTTTTTTTAGAATCTCAAAGCTTTTCCGGACCCTGGCCATCGGTACCGATGTCTGGAAAGAATTTGGCTTTAACGCCGTGGTCTATCTGGCGGCCCTCACCGGCATCAGCCCTTCCTTATATGAGGCGGCAGCCATTGATGGGGCAGGGCGCTGGAGCCGGATGTGGCACATCACGCTGCCGGGACTCAAGCCGGTAATCGTGCTTATGACGATCCTGGCTCTGGGAAATATCCTCAACGCGGGCTTCGATCAGATCTACAACATTTACAATCAGGCTGTTTATTCCACCGGCGATATCATCGATACCTGGGTTTACCGGGTGGGCTTAAATGATCTTCAGTTCTCCCTGGCAACGGCTGTGGGACTGCTGAAATCCGTCATCGGTTTTCTAATGATCTCGCTGTCCTATCTCATTGCGTATAAAAAAGCAAACTATCGCATTTTCTGAGGAGGTTTTCATATGGTAGAGAAAAAAACAGTGGGAAGCCGCATACTTCAGGGATTCTTTGTGGTGATCCTGGTCATTCTGGCCTTAAGCTGTCTGCTCCCGCTTCTTTATAATCTGGCCGTTTCCTTCAGTTCCAAGGAGGCGGCGGAGGCCGGTCTTGTGACTTTCTGGCCCGTGGGCTTCACCCTTCAGGCATACAAAGAAATTATGGGTGAAAAAGCGTTTTTTGTATCCTTTTTTGTTTCTGTAAAAAGGGTTATACTCTCCTTGGTGATCACCCTTCCGGTGCTTACCATGGCGGCTTATCCCCTGGCGAAGACGAAACAGGAATTTGCGGCCCGGAATGTGATCCTGTGGATGTTTGTTTTCTGCATGCTGTTTTCCGGCGGAACGATCCCTTGGTATATGGTCATGAAAAAATATGGCCTGACCAACAGTGTTTTCGGCCTGGCTGTCTGCGGCGGAATCCCGGTTTTTAACCTGATCCTTATGGTAAATTTTTTCCAGGAGATCCCGAAAGAGCTGGAGGAAGCCGCCATGGTGGACGGAGCGGGAGCCTGGTATATTCTGGCCCGGGTGGTGGTGCCTCTCTCCAAACCCGTGCTGGCCACCATCGCTCTGTTCACGATCGTAACCCAGTGGAATGACTTTTTCCAGGGTCTGGTTCTTTCCACCGGAGAGAAATATTATCCCCTGCAGACCTATATCAAGCAGCTGATTTTCCAGGTGGACACATCCACCATGACCGCGGAGCAGATCAAGCAGGCATCCATGATGTCCAATACCACCATGAACGCAGCAAAAATCTTCATTTCCATGGTACCGGTATTGTGTATCTATCCGTTTTTACAGAAATATTTTGTGAGCGGAATCACCCTTGGAGGAGTAAAGGAGTAAAGATGATGAAAGAACTGATATTCAAAAACGACCCCTACGAAATGAACTGGGTCCGGCCTGATTTTCCCTATGGGGAGGTGGGCGTGCCGGAGGAGCTCTCCGCGACAAGCGCCAGTGTCCGGGAGGGCGATGTGGTCCGGACGGAGATCCGGATCAAAAATGAAGGGAAAAAGCCTTATTTTACAAATATAGAAGATATCCAGATTTCCTTTCCGGTGCCGGATCAGTATGAGGACAGCAAGACCAGCCTTATCCGACGCTGCCACACCCATCTTTTCTGCGGAAAGGATGTGAGTTGGATCTGCGCTCTCCGGATGGGAGGGGAAGCGCCCCATCTTGGCATGGTAGTGACGGAGGGAAGCCTCGCGGCCTACAGCGTCCGGCGGAATCTTCTCCGCCAGAGCAATGACCGCGGCTGTTTTTATCTGCATCCCGAAGGCATGGAGCTGGAGGCCGGGGAGGAGAAGGTCATCCGCTGGGTGATTTTCCCTCATGAGGGAAAAGAGGATTTCCTCAAAAAAGCAGGGGAGTACAATCCTCATTTCGTGGATGTCCGGGCAGATCGCTATGTGCTGTTTCCCGGAGAGAAAAGCGTGCTCACGATCCGTCCGGCTTTCCAGGCGGAACAGGTATCCGTAAATGGAGAGGCTCTGACCGAGGAGGATGGCATTTACACTTATACTTTCACCGCAGCAGAGCCCGGTGAAAAAGTCTTCGAGATCGCAGCGGATCAGGTACATACGCGCTGTCGTCTGTTCGTGCAGGAAGAGATTCACAGCCTGACAGAAAAGCGCTGCCATTTTATTGCAGAGCACCAGCAGTATGAAAAAGAAGGAATGTTGAAGGGCGCTTATCTCATCTACGACAACGAGGAAGAGCGGCAGATTTACCGACCGGAAAATGATTTCAACGGCGGCCGGGAGCGGATCGGAATGGGCGTTCTCATGGCTCGCTTCCTCCAGGGCGAAAAAACTGGAAGCCAGCCGGAGCTGGAGGAGAGCCTGAAGAAATATCTCACCTATGTGAAACGGGAACTGGTAGATGTGGAGACTGGAAAGACCTGTAACGACGCAGGAATGGATGACAGTTTCAAACGGCTCTACAATGCTCCCTGGGCTGCGACCTTTTTTGCGGAAATTTACCGCCTCTGGAAACAGGATGAAGATCTGAGATACAGCTGTCAGGTTATCCGGCATTATTATAAGGAAGGCGGCAGGAAATTTTATCCCATCGAGCTGCCGGTCACGCTGGTCATGGGGGAACTCAAAAAGGCAGGCTGGCAGAAGGAATACGACGAGTTGCTGGAGCTTTTTGTGGACCATGCAGACCATCTGTGCGAGGTGGGAAAAAATTACCCCGCTTCCGAGGTAAATTACGAGCAGTCTATTGTAGCTCCGGCGGCGGATGTGATATTATCAGTGTATCTCCTGACCGGGGACAAGAAATATCTGGACGAAGGAGCCAGGCAGGTAGAGATTCTGGAACTGTTCAACGGCATGCAGCCCGACTATCACCTGAACGAGGTGGCTATCCGTCACTGGGACGGCTACTGGTTCGGCAAGAGGCGCTATTACGGGGATACTTTCCCCCATTACTGGAGCGCCCTCACGGGAAAAGTGTTTAAAATGTACGGGGAAATTTTAAAGGACGAGAACTGGATTCGACGGGGCGAGGCATCCATTCGCGGCGTTCTTCCGCTGTTTTTTACGGACGGAAGGGCTTCCTGCGCTTACGTCTATCCGCTTGAAGTCAACGACCGGAGAGCGGCCTTCTTCGATCCCTATGCCAATGATCAGGACTGGGGGCTTTACGCCAACATTCGTTAAGACTGGAGGAAATCACTTATGGGAAAAGAAATCAAACGTATCTTGTACGGGGGCGATTACAACCCCAATCAGTGGCCGAAGGAAGTCTGGAAGGAGGACATGCGGATTTTTAAGGATGCCCGCATCAACAGCGCCACGATCAATGTATTTTCCTGGGCAAAAATCCAGCCCTCCGAGGAAACTTACGATTTTTCCGAGCTGGATGAGATCATCGAGATGCTGAACAAAGAGGATTACGACATCGTGCTCGCCACCTCCACAGGAGCCCTTCCGGCCTGGATGGCCAGGAAATATCCGGAGGTTGAGCGCGTGGACTACGAGGGCAGACGCCACAAATTCGGTCAGCGCCACAATGCCTGCCCGAACTCCGAGGTCTTCCGGAAGTATTCCGTGGCTCTGGCAGCGAAGCTTGCCGAGCGCTATGCCTCCAATCCCCATGTGAAATGCTGGCATGTGAGCAACGAGTACGGCGGAACCTGCTACTGTGAAAACTGCGAGAAAGCCTTCCGTATCTGGCTGAGAAAGAAATATGGCACGCTGGATGCAGTGAACAAGGCCTGGAACACCGAGTTCTGGGGCCACACCTTCTACGACTGGGAGGAGATCGTAGCGCCGAACTCCTTAAGCGAGGGTCTCTGGGATGAGCGGAGCGCTTTTGCCGGTCTCTCCATCGACTACAAGCGGTTCAATTCTGACAGCATGCTTCAGAACTACATGGACGAGCGGGACGCTATCCGGAAATACGACAAAGAGGCCGTCATCACCACAAACCTCATGGGTACTTATAAAGAGCTGGACTATTTCAAATGGGCAAAAGAGATGGATATCGTCTCCTGGGACAACTACCCGGCCTACAACACGCCCTGGAGTCTCACGGCCATGCGTCACGATCTGATGCGGGGCTTGAAAAATGCTCCCTTTATGCTGATGGAGCAGACGCCGAGCCAGCAGAACTGGCAGCCCTACAACTCCCTGAAGCGCCCAGGCCAGATGCGGGCCCAGAGCTGGCAGACTGTCGCTCACGGCGCGGATACGATCCAGTTCTTTCAGCTGAGGAGAAGCCGCGGAGCCTGCGAGAAATTCCACGGCGCAGTCATCAGCCACGCGGGAACCGAGGACACGAGAGTTTTCCGGGAAGTGCAGGAGCTGGGAAAAGAGCTGGAGGCTTTAAGCGGCCTGATCCCCGGCAGCCGGAACGAGTCGAAAGCGGGCATCATTTTTGACTGGGACAACTACTGGGGCCTGGAGTACACCAGCGGACCCTCCATCGACCTTCGCTATGAGGATCAGATCCATTCCTATTATGAATACTTCTATGACAAAAATATCCCCGTGGACATGATTCCTGTGGACGCGGATTTCAGCCGCTACCAGATCATCGTGGCTCCCGTTTTATATATGGTAAAAGAAGACATGAAGGAATCCCTGGAAAAATTCGTCCGGGAGGGCGGCATCCTTGTGACCACCTATATGAGTGGTATTGTGGACCAGTCCGACAACGTATATCTCGGCGGTTATCCGGGACCTTTACGGGAAATGGCCGGCCTCTGGGTGGAGGAGATCGACGCCCTGGCTCCGGAGCAGAAGAACGGCGTGACCATGGACGGAACGCATTACTCCTGTAATCTCGTCTGCGAGCGCATGCATCTCGAGGGTGCGGAGAGCCTTGGCGTCTATGAGGAAGATTTCTATGCGGGAGAACCGGCAGCAGCCCGGAACCGTTTCGGAAAAGGCCGCGTTTACTACATCGGCACCCAGCTGGAGAAGGCTGGAAAAGCCCATATTCTTAAGATGGCTCTTGAGGAAGCCGGCGTGGAAAGCCTCATTCCGGAAGAGACCGGTCTTGAGGTCATCTGCCGGCAGCAGGGTGAGAAAAAGCTCTACTTTGTCATGAACTTTAAGGACGAAGAGCAGAAGCTTCCGGCTGTTTTCGCAGGCAGAAAAGACCTCTTGAAAGGAACAGATCTTACAGAAGAAACGGTGCTGAAAAAATATGATGTCTGCTTAATTGAAAAATAATTCAGAGAAGTCCGGAAAAGAAGAATCCGGACTTCTTTTTTTAGGCGGCCTGTGTTAGAATGGGAAACAGACGGCGGGAAAGACAAAAACTATAGAAAAAGAGGGCAGTAAAATGAACATTTTTGACATTCTCGGTCCTGTGATGGTGGGACCATCCAGTTCCCACACGGCGGGGGCCGCAAGGATCGGACTGATGACAAGGAAGCTTCTGGGGGCGGAGCCGGTGGAGGCGGATATCCGTATGTACGGTTCCTTCGCCGCCACGGGAAAAGGCCACGGCACCGATAGGGCCATCATCGCCGGGCTTCTCGGCATGGAGCCGGATGATATGCGGATTCCGGAGAGCTTTGCCATCGCGGAAAAAGAAGGCATGAAGTTTACCTTTGGGACGGCAGATCTCAAGGGAGCCCATCCCAATTCCGTGGTTCTTCATGTAAAAGGAAAAAACGGGCGGGAGAGGAAGGTCCAGGCCTGTTCCCTCGGCGGCGGCCGGATCATGATCAACGAGCTGGACGGCATCGAGCTCAACTGCACCTGCGAGATGCCGACGATCGTCGTGAACCATGTGGACCAGCCGGGCCGCGTGGCGGAAGTGACGACGATGCTCTCGATGCTCTCCATCAACATCGCGACGATGTCCGTTTACCGTGACCGGAGAGGCGGCCGGGCCGTCATGGTGGTGGAGCTTGACCAGGAGATCGACGGAAGCGTGCTCAATATCCTTCAGAGCTTAAAGGGCATCCTGAAGGTGACATATATCAGTACAGGGGGAAAATGATCATGGCGTTTACATCATTGCAGGAGATCCTTGACACCTGCGAAAAAGACAGGATTCCGTTCTGCGAGGCGGTACTTCAGGACGATCTCAACGAGAGAGGTGTCACCCGGGAGGATTCGAGAAAACAGATGGCCGCTCTCTGGCAGGCCATGTGGGACGCGGCGGGAAGTTATAAGGAAAACGAGCGTTCCAGGAGCGGTCTCGTGGGAGGTCAGGGCGGCATTATGGAAAAATATCTGGCGGAGCATGAACCCTTAAGCGGAGCCTTCGCAGGGCAGGTCATCGCAGGAGCCCTCAAGATGGGCGAGTGCAACGCCTGTATGAAGCGGATCGTGGCGGCTCCCACAGCCGGGGCCTGCGGCGTGTTGCCGGCGGTTCTCGTTCCTTATGTGAAAAAATATGAGCCGGAGGAGGAGAAAGTTCTCGACGCTCTCTATACGGCGGCGGGCATTGGCCAGGTCATCGCGGCCAGAGCCTATATCGCCGGAGCCAGCGGCGGCTGTCAGGCAGAGATCGGTACGGCCAGCGCCATGGCGGCGGGGGTTCTGGTGGCTCTTCACGGCGGCAGCGAAAAAGCGATCATCCACGCGGCGGCCATGGCCATCAAGAACCTGCTCGGCCTGGTCTGTGACCCGGTGGCGGGGCTTGTGGAGGTGCCCTGCGTGAAACGAAACGTGGTGGGAGCCATGAATGCCCTCTCCTCCGCGGATATGGCCCTTGCCGGTATTGAGAGCCGGATCCCGCCGGATCAGGTCATCGATGCCATGAAAGAGGTGGGCGACCAGATGAACAGCAGCCTTAAGGAGACGGGCCTGGGTGGCCTTGCCGGCACGCCTTTCGGCAAAGAAGTGGCGGAAAATTTCCTGGGTAAATAAAAAGTAAAGAAAAGACTTGACTTCCCCACATGGACTATGGTAAGATAGACGAGCGAATGGAAGTAGGTCTTTTTTTTATGCCTAAAAAACATCGAACAGCAAATGAAATTTAAGAAGGCGAGGTGGAGGTTGTGCGCGTAAAGATCACATTGGCATGCACTGAGTGTAAACAGAGAAACTACAATACGATGAAGGATAAGAAAGCTCATCCCGAACGTATGGAGACTAAGAAGTACTGCAGATTCTGCAAGACTCACACTTTACACAAAGAAACCAAGTAATTTCCGGTAGGAACTACGCAAGGGAGTGAATGATATGGGAGATTCTGCTAAGGCTGAGAAGACGAAAGCCAAAGCTCCGAAAAAGAGCTGGTTTGACGGTCTGAAATCTGAGTTTCATAAAATCATTTGGCCGGACAAAACAGAGCTCGGTAAAGAGACTCTTGCTGTCGCAGTTGTTTCTATCTTACTTGGTGTATTGATCGCCGTCGTTGACTTCGTGGTACAATACGGTATTGATTTCTTAGTGAAATAATAAGGACAAGGGTGAAGATATGGCAGAAGCAAACTGGTATGTAGTTCATACTTATTCAGGGTATGAAAACAAGGTAAAGGCCAACATCGAGAAAACCATCGAGAACCGCCATCTGGAAGATCAGATTCTGGAGGTTCGGGTCCCCATGGAGGATGTTGTGGAGGTACGCAACGGTGTGAAGAAACAGGTTCAGAGAAAGCTGTTTCCTGGCTATGTGCTTCTCAACATGGTTATGAACGATGACACATGGTATGTGGTTAGAAATACCCGCGGTGTTACCGGATTCGTTGGTCCTGGATCAAAGCCGGTTCCGCTGACCGAAGAGGAAATGCAGCCGCTGGGCATTCAGCCCGGGGAACTGGAAGTGGACTTCCAGGAAGGCGATTCCGTCACAATTACCGGTGGTGTCTGGAAAGATACTGTCGGCATCATCCAGAGTATGAACCACAGCAAACAGATGGTTACCATCAATGTAGAATTGTTTGGTCGAGATACGCCGGTGGAGATAGCATTCACCGACGTGAAAAAGTTGTAACAGGTAAATTCCGAAAGTAAATTCGCGCTTTCGTGAAGTGGGAGGGAAACCCCCGACAATACCACATAGGAGGTGCCTAAAATGGCAAAAAAAGTAACAGGTTATATTAAATTACAGATCCCGGCAGGAAAGGCTACCCCGGCTCCGCCAGTAGGTCCTGCACTGGGTCAGCATGGTGTAAATATCGTTCAGTTTACAAAAGAGTTCAACGCCAGAACCGCTGACAAGGGCGATCTGATCATCCCCGTTGTCATCACTGTATATGCGGACAGAAGCTTCAGCTTCATCACCAAGACCCCGCCTGCAGCAGTTCTGCTGAAGAAAGCCTGCAACCTGAAATCCGGTTCCGGAGTTCCCAACAAGACTAAAGTTGCTACCATCTCCAAAGACAAGATCCGTGAGATCGCTGAGATGAAGATGCCGGACCTGAATGCAGCTACCATCGAGAGCGCTATGAGCATGATCGCTGGTACCGCACGCAGCATGGGTATCACTGTAGAGGACTAATTTAGTTTAGTCAGTGAAATTGATTGTAGACAATAACGATACGTGGGAGGGATATTCCCGCAAACACCACCAGGAGGTAATTTAGTATGAACAGAGGAAAGAAATACGTAGAGGCTGCTAAGGCGATCGACCGCGCAACCCTTTACGATACCGACGAAGCAGTTGCTTTAGTGAAAAAAGTAGCAGTTGCAAAATTTGACGAGACCATCGAGGCTCACATCAGAACCGGTTGTGACGGACGTCACGCTGACCAGCAGATCCGTGGTGCAGTTGTTCTGCCGCACGGAACTGGTAAAACCGTTCGTGTCCTGGTATTCGCAAAGAATGCCAAAGCTGAGGAAGCAAAAGCTGCAGGCGCTGAGTTTGTAGGCGCTGAGGAGCTGGTTCCGAAGATCCAGAACGAAGGCTGGCTTGATTTCGACGTAGTAGTAGCTACCCCGGATATGATGGGTGTTGTTGGACGTCTCGGTCGTGTTCTCGGACCCAAAGGCTTAATGCCGAACCCGAAAGCCGGTACCGTAACCATGGACGTAACCAAAGCCGTTCAGGATATCAAAGCAGGTAAGATCGAGTACAGACTTGACAAGACCAATATCATTCATGTGCCCATCGGAAAAGCTTCCTTTACCGAAGAGCAGTTACGCGACAACTTCCAGACGCTTATGGATGCAATTATCAAAGCTCGTCCCAGCACCCTGAAGGGTCAGTACCTGAAGAGCGTTACCATCGCTCCGACCATGGGACCGGGTGTGAAACTGAATACCGCTAAATTTGCATAAGATTCAGCGAAACTTAGAGCCGTTTTCCAGCTTGCTGGGAAGCGGTTCTTCTTTTATAAAAAAATTAAAGAAAGTGCTTGACATACCCGGCACCGTGTACTATAATGCAATAGAAAACTGCCGAAGACAGCAGGTGCCGCAAGGCATAAGGATGAAAACGCCTGCCGAGGAGAGTTGATTGTATGATTGACTTGGGTCCTCTCTGGTAACAGGGAGGTTTTTTTACGGCGGTACACCCGACCGAGAGGTCAGGATCATGCAGTCGCCTGACTGCACAAAATCTATAAGGAGGTGCACCAATCATGGCAAAAGTAGAACTGAAGAAACCGGTTGTTGAAGAGATCAGCAGCAAGATCCAGGGCGCACAGTCTGTTGTGCTTGCTACTTACAGCGGAATCACCGTTGAGCAGGATACTGCTCTTCGTAAAGAGTTGAGAGAAGCTGGTGTTGAGTACAAAGTTTACAAGAATACAATGATGAACTTTGCATTCAAGGGAACTGCTTGTGAAGAGCTCTGCAAACACCTGGATGGACCGAACGCACTTGCAATCTCCAAAGATGACGCAACTGCTCCGGCAAGAATCCTTGCAAAATATGCAAAAGATGTAAAAGCTATCAAACTGGTAGCTGGTGTCGTAGAGGATAAGTACTACGATGAGGCTGGTATCAAAGCTCTGGCTGATATCCCGGCAAGAGAGGTTCTTCTTGGAAGACTTCTTGGAAGTATGCAGTCCCCGATTGCAAACTTTGCTCGTGTTATTAAACAGATCGCTGAGAAAGACGGCGAAGCTCCCGCAGAGGCTTAATCATCTGCAAGTAAACGGAACTGTCTGATCGTCAGACCGTATAAAATACCATATTTACAGGAGGAAAATAAAATGGCAAAATTAACTACCGCAGAATTTATCGATGCGATTAAAGAGTTATCTGTACTTGAGCTGAACGACCTGGTAAAAGCTTGTGAGGAAGAGTTCGGCGTATCTGCAGCAGCAGGTGTTGTTGTAGCAGCAGCTGGCGCTGGCGCAGCTGAGGCTGAGGAGAAAACTGAGTTCGACGTTGAGCTGACCGAGGTTGGCCCGAACAAAGTTAAAGTTATCAAAGTAGTTCGTGAGGCTACTGGTCTTGGTCTGAAAGAGGCTAAAGAGGTAGTTGACGGCGCTCCGAAGGTAGTTAAAGAGGGCGTTTCCAAAGCAGAGGCTGAGGAGATGAAGACCAAACTTGAGGCTGAGGGAGCAAAAGTTACCCTGAAATAATTTTTCAAGAAGCTGAAAGTTCAGGCGGCTGTGGAGCGATCCATGGCCGCTTTTTACTTTTGTTCCAAAATTTATTCCGTACGGGAATACGAATAATCATGACAGGAGGAAAAATCAATGACGATCGAGGAACTGAGAAAAGACATGGTAGCAGCTATGAAGGCAAAGGATAAAGAGAGAAAAGAAGCGATCTCTTCTCTGGTATCCGCAGCAAAGAAAGCCGGCATCGACGCAGGCTGCCGGGATGACATTCCCGAGAGTATGGTAGATCAGGTGATCTTAAAAGAGCTGAAGACCGTAAAAGAGCAGATCGATACCTGCCCCGTAGCCAGAGAGGACTTAAAGGCAGAGTACCAGTTCCGCTACGATGTGATCAGCCAGTACGCTCCGAAGCAGCTTTCTCCTGAGGAAGTGAAGAAAGTCATCGAGGAGAAATTCGCTGACGTCATCGCCACCAAGAACAAAGGCGCCATCATGAAGGCTGTTATGGGCGAGCTCAAGGGCAAGGCCGACGGAAAAGTCATCAATCAGGTGGTTGCGGATCTCTGCAAGTAAGGGCGCATATATAATTAGGTAGACAGTCATTCCGAGGGCGGAAGCGTGAGAGGGTGGCTGTCTTTCTTTTTCTTATGGGAAAAATGACGGAAAAACGGGGCAGAAAACCGTCTCATATGGATGAATTTTTCGAAAATTTCCGAAAATCAAAAAGAACTTGACATTGATTTTTTTTTGTGGTACAGTAAACAATGCACTATTGTGTAGGAGTATACCCAGACGGGATAAGTATGCCCAAAAATGGGAGAATCAATTTGATATTTTATATATAGAAAGAACAGGGGTGAAACGTCAATGGAGAAAAACAGAATACGTCCAGTGAAGAGTGACAAAAGCTTCCGTATGAGTTATTCCAGACAGAAAGAGGTACTTGAAATGCCGAACCTCATTGAGGTTCAGAAGGATTCCTACAAGTGGTTTCTTGATGAAGGAATGAAGGAAGTTTTTGATGACATCTCTCCGATCGAGGATTATAGTGGAAAGCTCAGCCTGGAATTTGTGGACTTTACTTTGTGCGAAGATGATGTGAAGTACTCTATTGAAGAGTGCAAGGAGCGGGATGCCACATACGCAGCTCCGCTGAAAGTTCGTGTACGTCTTCACAACAGAGAGAACGGCGAAGTAAGCGAGCATGAGATCTTTATGGGTGATCTTCCCATTATGACTGACACAGGTACTTTCGTGATCAACGGCGCTGAACGAGTAATCGTCAGCCAGCTGGTTCGTTCACCGGGTATCTACTATGGAATCGCACACGATAAATTAGGAAAAGAGCTGTATTCCTGTACAGTAATTCCGAACCGTGGTGCATGGCTGGAATATGAGACGGACTCCAATGACATTTTCTATGTGCGTGTAGACCGTACAAGAAAAGTTCCCATCACTGTTCTGATCCGTGCTCTCGGCTTTGGCACCAACCCGGAGATCATCGAGCTCTTCGGTGAGGAGCCCAAGATTCTGGCCAGCCTGACAAAGGATACGGCCACTAACTACCAGGAAGGTCTTCTCGAACTCTATAAGAAGATCCGTCCGGGCGAGCCGCTGGCAGTAGAGAGCGCAGAGAGCCTGATCACCAGCATGTTCTTCGACCCCAGAAGATATGACCTGGCAAAGGTTGGACGTTACAAATTCAACAAAAAGCTTCACCTCAGAAACCGTATCTGCGGACATACGCTGGCAGAGGATGTCATCGACACCACCACCGGCGAGATCCTGGCAGAGGCAGGTACCGAGGTAGATCGCGATCTGGCTGACAAGATCCAGAACGCAGCAGTTCCTTATCTCTGGATTCAGGGCGAGGAGCGCAAGATCAAGGTTATTTCCAACCTGATGGTTGACCTTAAGAGCTTCGTGGACGTAGATCCGGAAGAGCTTGGGGTTACAGAATCAGTATATTATCCTGTTCTTGAAAAAATTCTGGAAGAAAATGACGATCTGGATTCCATCAAAGAAGCCATCCATGACAGCATCCATGAGCTGATTCCGAAGCATATCACGAAAGAGGATATCATCGCTTCCATCAACTATAACATGCATCTGGAGTACGGCATCGGAAATGACGACGATATCGACCATCTGGGTAACCGTCGTATCCGTTCCGTAGGTGAGCTGCTTCAGAACCAGTACCGCATCGGTCTTTCCCGACTGGAGAGAGTCGTTCGTGAGCGTATGACCACCCAGGATCAGGATAACATTTCCCCGCAGTCCCTGATCAACATCAAGCCGGTTACCGCAGCTGTCAAAGAGTTCTTCGGATCTTCCCAGCTGTCCCAGTTCATGGACCAGAACAACCCGCTTGGTGAGCTGACTCATAAGAGACGTCTGTCTGCCCTTGGTCCTGGCGGTCTGTCCCGAGACAGAGCCGGATTCGAGGTTCGAGACGTACACTATTCTCATTACGGAAGAATGTGCCCCATCGAGACCCCTGAGGGACCGAACATCGGTCTGATTAACTCTCTTGCATGCTATGCAAGAATCAACCAGTACGGTTTCGTAGAGGCTCCTTACCGCAAGATCGATAAAACTGATCCTAACAATCCCCGCGTTACCGAGGATGTTGTATATATGACCGCTGATGAGGAAGATAACTACCATGTAGCACAGGCTAACACCCCGCTGGACGAGGAAGGTCACTTCATCCAGAAGAACGTATCCGGTCGTTACCGTGAGGAGACTCAGGAGTACGAGCGTAAGATGTTCGACTACATGGACGTATCCCCGAAGATGGTGTTCTCCGTGGCAACGGCCCTGATTCCTTTCCTGGAGAACGATGATGCAAACCGTGCTCTGATGGGATCAAACATGCAGCGTCAGGCCGTGCCGCTTCTGACCACCGAGGCTCCTGTTGTAGGAACCGGTATGGAGGTTAAGGCAGCCGTTGATTCCGGTGTCTGCGTCGTAGCAAAGAACGCTGGTGTGGTAGAGCGCTCCACCTCCAAGGAAATTATTGTCAAGAGAGAAGATGGAAACAAGGATACCTATCATCTGACCAAATTCTCCCGAAGCAACCAGAGCAACTGCTACAACCAGAGACCGATTGTCTTTAAGGGCGAGAAGGTAAGAAAAGGACAGGTAATCGCAGATGGTCCTTCCACCAGCAATGGAGAGCTTGCTCTTGGTAAGAACCCGCTGATCGGTTTCATGACCTGGGAAGGTTACAACTACGAGGATGCTGTTCTTTTAAGCGAAAGACTTGTCATGAACGATGTTTATACATCTGTTCATATTGATGAATATGAGGCAGAAGCCCGTGACACCAAGCTCGGACCGGAAGAGATCACCCGTGATGTTCCGGGTGTCGGCGACGAGGCTCTGAAGGATCTGGACGAGCGCGGAATCATCCGTATTGGTGCTGAGGTCCGTGCCGGTGATATCCTGGTCGGAAAAGTAACTCCGAAGGGAGAGACCGAGCTGAGCGCAGAGGAGAGACTCTTAAGAGCTATCTTCGGTGAGAAGGCCCGCGAGGTAAGAGATACCTCCCTGAAGGTTCCACACGGCGCTTACGGTATCGTTGTGGATGCCAAAGTCTTCACAAGAGAAAACGGCGACGAGCTTCCTCCGGGAGTAAATCAGTCCGTAAGAATTTACATTGCACAGAAACGTAAGATTTCCGTCGGCGATAAGATGGCAGGCCGTCATGGTAACAAGGGTGTAGTTTCCCGAGTACTCCCTGTGGAAGATATGCCTTTCCTGCCCAACGGTCGTCCGCTGGATATCGTTCTAAACCCCCTTGGTGTGCCGTCCCGAATGAATATCGGACAGGTGCTGGAGATTCACTTAAGCCTTGCTGCCAAAGCTCTGGGCTTCAATATCGCCACACCGGTATTCGATGGCGCAAACGAGGTAGATATCATGGATACCCTGGATCTGGCCAACGATTATGTGAACCTGTCCTGGGAAGAGTTCAAAGCAAAACACGAGGAAGAGCTGCTTCCGGAGGTTATGGATTACCTCTATGAGAACAGAGATCACCGCGAGCTTTGGAAAGGAGTTCCCCTTTCCAGAGATGGTAAGGTAAGACTTCGTGACGGTCGTACCGGTGAGTATTTCGACAGCCCGGTAACCATCGGACACATGCATTACCTGAAACTGCATCACCTGGTAGACGATAAGATCCACGCACGTTCCACCGGCCCGTACTCCCTGGTTACCCAGCAGCCTCTGGGTGGTAAGGCACAGTTCGGAGGACAGCGTTTCGGAGAGATGGAGGTTTGGGCCCTGGAGGCATACGGTGCATCCTACACCCTGCAGGAGATCCTGACTGTTAAATCCGATGATGTAGTCGGACGTGTGAAGACCTACGAAGCCATCATCAAGGGCGAGAATATCCCGGCTCCGGGTATCCCCGAGTCCTTCAAGGTTCTGCTGAAAGAGCTGCAGTCTCTTGGACTGGATGTGAGAGTGCTCCGTGAGGATCATACAGAAGTCGAGATCATGGAAAACATTGATTACGGCGATACAGACCTCCGTTCTGTAATCGAGGGTGATCATGATTATAACCGCGGCGAAGAGAAATTCGACGGTTATACCAAACAGGAATTTTCTGACGGAGATCTGGTAGACGTAGACGAGTCCAATGACAGTGACGACGACGGATATGTAGATCTCGATGAATCCCTGGATAGCGGTGACGAAGAGTAAGAAAAAGGATGGAACCGTCCGGCTGTCTGAGTAAGGCGGCCGGCGGGAAAATCGTAAGAGGTAGTATAGAGAAGGGAGAACCATACATGCCTGAATCAGTTAAAAATGACGGTTATCAGCCGATTACATTTGACGCAATCAAAATCGGCCTGGCATCCCCGGAAAAGATCAGAGAATGGTCCCACGGGGAGGTGCTCAAGCCGGAAACCATCAACTACAGAACTCTGAAACCCGAGCGTGACGGTCTGTTCTGCGAGCGTATCTTCGGACCCAGCAAGGACTGGGAGTGCCACTGCGGTAAGTACAAGAAGATCCGTTACAAAGGCGTAGTCTGCGACCGTTGCGGCGTTGAAGTTACCAAGGCCAGTGTGCGTCGTGAGCGTATGGGCCATATCGAACTGGCTGCTCCGGTTTCCCATATCTGGTATTTCAAGGGTATCCCGAGCCGTATGGGTCTGATGCTGGATCTGTCTCCGAGAACACTGGAGAAGGTTCTGTATTTTGCAAACTATATCGTTCTCGACAAAGGTGACACCGATCTGGCTTACAAACAGGTCCTCACCGAGAGAGAGTACCAGGAAGCCTATGATAAATGGGGCGACCGTTTCCGTGTAGGTATGGGTGCAGAGGCTGTCAAAGAGCTTCTGGAAGCCATCGACATGGAGAAGGAATCCGAGGAGCTGAAAAAAGGCCTGAAGGAGTCCACCGGTCAGAAGAGAGCAAGAATCATCAAACGTCTGGAGGTTGTGGAGGCATTCCGCGAGTCCGGAAACAAACCCGAGTGGATGGTCATGACCGTGATCCCCGTGATCCCGCCTGATCTTCGACCCATGGTGCAGCTGGACGGAGGCCGTTTTGCTACTTCCGACCTGAATGATCTGTACCGCAGAATCATCAACAGAAACAACCGTCTGAAACGTCTGCTCGAGCTGCACGCTCCGGAAATCATCGTCCGCAACGAGAAACGTATGCTCCAGGAGGCTGTAGACGCCCTGATCGATAATGGCCGCCGCGGCCGTCCGGTAACAGGACCGGGTAACCGTGCGCTGAAATCTCTTTCCGATATGCTGAAAGGTAAATCCGGACGTTTCCGTCAGAACCTTCTGGGTAAACGTGTAGACTATTCCGGACGTTCCGTTATCGTCGTAGGACCGGAGCTGAAGATTTATCAGTGTGGTCTGCCCAAAGAGATGGCCATCGAGCTGTTCAAACCCTTCGTAATGAAAGAGCTGGTTGCCAACGGTACTTCTCACAATATCAAAAATGCCAAGAAGATGGTAGAGCGCCTTCAGCCGGAGGTATGGGATGTCCTTGAGGACGTCATCAAAGAGCATCCGGTAATGCTGAACCGTGCTCCTACACTTCACCGTCTGGGTATTCAGGCTTTCGAGCCGATCCTGGTAGAGGGTCGTGCTATTAAGCTGCATCCCCTTGTGTGTACCGCATTCAATGCCGACTTCGACGGAGACCAGATGGCTGTCCATCTGCCGCTGTCTGTAGAGGCTCAGGCCGAGTGCCGTTTCATGCTGCTTTCCCCGAACAACCTGCTGAAACCGTCTGATGGTGGCCCCGTAGCCGTTCCTTCTCAGGATATGGTCCTTGGTATCTACTATCTGACTCAGGAGAGACCGGGTTCCATCGGTGAGGGGAAATACTTCAAGAGCATCAACGAGGCAATTCTCGCATATGAGAACAAGATCCTGACCTTCCAGACCAGAATCAAAGTTCGTATGCAGAAGAAGATGGCTGACGGAACCATCCAGCAGGGAACTGTTGAGTCTACTCTCGGCCGTTTCATCTTCAACGAGATTCTGCCGCAGGATCTGGGCTTTGTAGATCGTTCCATTCCGGAAAATGCCATGAAGCTCGAGGTTGACTTCCATGTAGGTAAGAAACAGCTGAAACAGATCCTTGAGAAAGTTATCAACACCCACGGAGCAACCAAGACCGCTGAGGTGCTGGATAACATCAAAGCCATGGGTTACAAATATTCCACCAGAGCAGCAATGACCGTATCCATTTCCGATATGACCGTGCCGCCTCAGAAGCCGCAGATGATCAAAGAGGCCCAGGATACCGTGGACCGCATCACCCGCAACTTCAAACGTGGTCTGATCACCGAGGAAGAGCGTTACAAAGAGGTTGTTGAGACCTGGAAGAATACCGATGACAAGCTGACCAAAGCTCTGTTGAGCGGTCTTGATAAATATAACAACATCTTCATGATGGCTGACTCCGGAGCGCGTGGTTCCGATAAACAGATCAAACAGCTGGCAGGTATGCGAGGACTGATGGCCGATACAACCGGTCACACCATCGAGCTGCCTATCAAATCAAACTTCCGTGAAGGTCTTGACGTACTGGAATACTTCATGTCTGCACATGGAGCCCGTAAAGGTCTGTCCGATACCGCTCTTCGTACCGCAGACTCCGGTTACCTGACCAGACGAATGGTTGATGTATCTCAGGATCTGATCATCCGCGAGATGGACTGTGCTGTAGACCGTGATGAGATTCCGGGTATGTATGTGAAGTCCTTCACCGACGGAAAAGAGGAGATCGAGAACCTGCAGGAGCGTATCACAGGCCGTTTCTCCTGCGAAACTATCTGCAACAAAGACGGTGAGGTTCTGGTAAAAGCCAACCACATGATTACTCCGAAGAGAGCTGCAAGAATCATGAAGGAAGGCGTAGATGAGAACGGAAATCCCCTGGAGCAGGTGAAAATCCGTACCATCCTGACCTGTCGTTCCCATATCGGTATCTGTGCAAAATGTTACGGTTCCAACATGGCTACCGGTGAGCCGGTACAGGTTGGTGAGGCTGTCGGAATCATCGCTGCACAGTCCATCGGTGAGCCGGGTACCCAGCTGACCATGCGTACCTTCCATACCGGTGGTGTGGCAGGTGGAGATATCACACAGGGTCTTCCCCGTGTCGAGGAGCTTTTCGAGGCCCGTAAGCCGAAAGGACTTGCTATCATCACGGAGATCGCCGGTGTGGCCACCATCAAAGATACCAAGAAGAAACGTGAGATCATCGTTACCAATCCGGAAGACGGTGATTCCAAGACTTACCTGATCCCCTACGGTTCCCGTATCAAGATCATGGACGGCGCTGTTCTGGAGGCCGGTGATGAGCTGACCGAAGGTAGCGTGAATCCCCATGATATCCTGAGAATTAAAGGCGTTCGTGCCGTTCAGGATTACATGCTCCGTGAGGTACAGCGTGTATACCGTCTGCAGGGTGTAGAAATCAGTGATAAGCATATCGAGGTTCTGGTTCGCCAGATGCTGAAGAAGATCCGTATCGAGAACAACGGAGACACCGAGTTCCTGCCGGGTACCCTGGTAGACTCTCTGGAGTTCGAGGATGTCAACGAGGCTATGATCAAAGAAGGCAAAGAGCCGGCAGAAGGAAAACAGGTTATGCTTGGTATCACCAAGGCATCCCTGGCTACCAACTCCTTCATGTCCGCCGCTTCCTTCCAGGAGACCACCAAGGTTCTGACCGAAGCTGCCATCAAGGGTAAGATCGACCCGCTGATCGGTCTGAAAGAGAACGTTATCATTGGTAAACTGATTCCGGCTGGTACCGGTATGAAGCGTTACCGCAACATCAAGATTAACACCGAGGTCGAGGAATACGACGACGATGATGATCTGCTGCTGGATGACGACGATCTCTACGAGGATGACATTCAGGATGAAGCAGAGGAGACTGCAGAGGAGGCAGAAACTTCCGAAGCAGAGGAAGCTGCAGATGACCTTTCCGAGGACGATGCAGAAGAGACTGCAGAAACTGAGGAGAAGACTGAAGAGTAATCCAACTGAAAATACAAAAGCTGCCGCCGAGAGGCTGACCCGAGAGGGCCGCTTCCGGCGGCTTTTTTGCGTACAAGAGCCACCGCTTAAATCTTTGGGTAGTTTCTAAAATTACCATAACTTCTATTGCAAGAAAATTTTTTATGAGTATAATAATTAAAAATCGGAAAATGGACGAAAGAGAGGAACGGTGGAAATGGAGTGGATTGCATATAAACTGAAGATAAAGATACAGTACGAAAAGCCGGTGGCAGATGAATATTTCCAGCTGAAGTGCCTGCCGAGAATCGATGAGACCCAGAGAATCACAGAACTGAAGGAAGAGATCCTGCCGGAGGACTGTATGGTCAAAAAACGGATGGACGATGCAAAAAATCAGTATGTTCTGGGCTACATGGCAAAGCCTCACAGAGAGTTTTCCTATGAAGCAGAGGGCACCGTTCAGGTCCAGAAATATAACCGGAAGCCGGAAAATCATGAGATGCTTTACCGGATCTCATCCCCCTACACGGAGGTGGGGCAGAATCTCGGTGAGTGGTACGGAGAGCTGAATCTGCCGGAGGGCGAGGTACGGGACCGTGCGCTCTGGATTGCCGGTTTTGTGAAACGGAAACTGAAAAAAAGAGAAGAGGCGGAAAAAGAAGGTCTTCTGACTGCAGATCAGGTGGCCGGCCGTGGCTACGGAAGCAACCGCGATTTTGCCCAGATCATGCTGGCCCTCTGCCATATGGACGGAATCACGGCGAGATATGTGACGGGTATCCTTCCGGGGAAGACAAGCCTCCACTCCTGGGTGGAAGTCCAGGGAGAGGACGGGATCTTCTACGGCATGGATCCGGAGTTTGGCATTCCTGTGACGGAGAGTTATGTAGTGTTCTGCCAGGGGCGGGACGCGAAAGAGTGCAGTCTTCTCGTGAGTGGCAGCGCTGGAGAGACGGGCAGAACCATGGAGGTTTCCGTGGAAGCGGCTCCCGCCGAGAAAAAAGAGTACGCCCTGATGCCGGAGTCCGGAAACATTCACTGGCTGGCGAGAAAAATGGCCGTCCGGAACAGTTCCTTCCAGAGCATCCCTCTGGACCGCCTGAACCGTGTCATGAACAGCCTGGAGTTTACGATTCTCTCTGTCTTGAAAGATCGTTCCGCCCTGGAAGGGGCAGAAAACCGTCTCTATGTGAAGGACATTTCCCAGTGGCTCAATGTTCCGGCGGCAAGACTTTCCCCGATCTTTACAAAACTTGAGGAGGAAGGCTACATTCGCTGGGAGAGCGACGAACGGCTCGGCGCTTCCTATGTGGCCCTGACGGATTACGGAAAGAAAAAGCTGGAAGAACAGCAGGATATCACAGTGCGCTTTTACGAGCATGTCATTGACCGTTTCGGCAGAGAGAAGGCGAGAGAGCTGGACCGGCTCATGCTGGAGCTGGAGAGCGTCCTTCGGGATGAACTGAATCTTATGAACAATCAGGAAAAAGGAGGAGAAGCGGATGAATGATGCATATTTTAAGGAAAAAGCAGCCTGCTGTATGACGGAGGACAAGATTGAAAGGAATCTTTTCGATGAGTTCGGCGTCAAGAGAGGACTCCGTGATTTCAACGGAAAAGGTGTCCTCACGGGTCTGACCAACATCTCAAAGATCGAATCCAGCAAGGTGATGGACGGAAAGTCCGTTCCCTGCGACGGAAAACTCTGGTTCCGGGGCTATGAGATCAATGATCTGGTAAATGGCATCGGAGACAGGGGCTTTGAGGAGGTGGCCTACCTTCTTCTCATGGGAGAGCTTCCGGACCGGGAGGAACTCGATGCCTTCTGCAAAGAGCTTAACGAGCTTCGGAGACTTCCGCAGAACTTCACCCGGGACGTCATCATGAAAGCGCCGGGCCAGGATATCATGAACTCCATGACGAAAAGCGTGCTGACGCTGGCCTCCTACGACGACAGGGTTTCCGATAACTCGGTGGAAAATGTGCTCCGCCAGTCCATGAGCCTCATCAGCGTCTTCCCGATGCTGGCCGTTTACGGTTATCATGCCTACAATCACTACGATCTGGGGGGGAGCATGTACATCCACCGCCCCGACCCGAACCGCTCCACAGCAGAAAACATCCTCTATATGCTTCGTCCGGATCAGAAATATACGGAGCTGGAGGCTAGGGTTCTTGATACGGCCCTGATCCTCCATATGGAGCACGGCGGCGGAAACAACTCCACCTTTACGACACGCGTGGTCACCTCCTCCGGCTCCGATACCTATTCCGTCATCGCGGCGGCTCTCTCTTCCCTGAAAGGCCCGAAGCACGGCGGCGCCAACATCAAGGTCGTTCGGATGATGAACGACATACGGGAGCATGTGGGTGATACGGCGGACGAGGGTGAGATCCGTTCCTACCTCGAAAAAATAGTGGATAAGGAAGCCTTTGACCGGAGCGGCCTCATCTACGGCATGGGGCATGCGGTTTATTCTCTTTCCGATCCCAGAGCCCAGATCTTTAAGACTTTCGTGGAAAAGCTTGCCCATGAAAAAGGCCGGGAAGCCGACTATCAGCTCTATTCCGCCGTTGAGCGCCTGGCTCCCCAGATTATCGGCGAGAAGCGGAAGATCTACAAAGGCGTCAGCGCCAACGTGGATTTCTACAGCGGCTTCGTCTACAGCATGCTGGACATCCCCCTGGAGCTCTACACCCCGATGTTTGCCATGGCCAGAATCGTGGGCTGGAGTGCCCACCGCATCGAAGAACTCATCAACATGGACAAGATCATCCGACCGGCTTATAAGAGCATCATGAAAGAGCGGGAGTATGTGCCGATGGAGCAGAGGTAAAAGTGGTTCTTCAGGATATCTGGGGCCAGGATTTTGCCGGACTGTTTGATGTCCGGCTGTATGGAGGAGAAGAAGAATGAAAGCATTTTGGATAACGGATGAAAAAGAAAAGCCACTGGATACATTGGTAAAAGACGGAGGCTTCTGCGGGATTTTCCGCCGGATCGGCTGCGTGGGAGATTCCCTTTCTTCCGGAGAATATGAGATTGTCAATGAGGATGGAACAAAAAGTTATTATGATCTCTATGAGTATTCCTGGGGACAGTTTATTTCTTATACCACGGGAAGCAAGGTCTACAATTTTTCAAGGGGCGGAATGACAGCAAGCTGGTACAATGAGAGCTTTGCAGAGGAAAATGATTTCTGGAATCCGGAGAAAGCCTGCCAGGCTTATATCATTGCGCTGGGGGATAATGATCTTTTCGGAAAAGAGGAAGAAGTTGGCTCCATAGCAGATATCTGCCTGGAAGACAGGACGAAAAACAAAGATACCTTTGCGGGGGACTATGCAAAGATTATCCAGCGTTTGAAGACGATTCAGCCGGAGGCAAAATTTTTCCTGGTGACGATGCCAAGAGATACAGAGAATCCGGAAGATGAAAACGAGCAGAAAAAAGCATCTCATGCGGCTCTGCTGCATGAGATGGCAAAGCTGTTTGACAATACCTATGTGATTGACCTGAATCAGTATGGTCCTGTTCAGGATGCAGAGTTCAGAAAACTGTTTTTCCATAATGGTCATATGACGGCCTGCGGTTATAAGCTGGCAGCGGATGTGATTATGTCTTACATTGATTATCTGATCCGCCATCATATGGAAGATTTTAAGCTTGCAGGAATGATCGGATACAAAAAATAAAATATGTGCCGATGGAGGAAGGATGATTTTCTTGTAAATTGAAAAAGGCTGTGCTATGATTTTTTCAAAAGCGCCGCTGCAGACGCGAAAAATAATAAGAGAGGGGAAAAGACCTGTATGACAGCAAAAACTTTAAAAACAGGATGGAAGATGCATAGCCTCCAGGAAAATGACTGGGTTCCGGCGAAGGTTCCGGGGAGTGTTTATCAGGCGTATCTTGATGCGGGGAAGATGGAAGATCCGTTTTACAGGGACAACGAGGAAAAAGCGCTGAACCTGATGAAGCAGGATTTTGAGTTTGCCACCACCTTTGATGCGGAAGAAGCGCTTCGGGAGGCAGACCGTACGGTGCTTCACTTTGACGGCATCGACACGCTGGGAGAAATTTATCTCAATGGAACCCATCTCGGCGACACGGAAAACATGCACCGGGAGTGGGAGTTTGATGTGAAGGAGCTTCTGAAAGCCGAGGGAAACGAGCTTCGCGTGATTCTTCGGTCTCCGGTGAACTATATTTATGATTCCTACGAAAAAGATCCTCTTTCCGTGGACTGCTCCGATGCGATGAAGGGCTGCTCCAGACTCCGGAAAGCCCACTGCATGTTCGGCTGGGACTGGGGTCCCCGCCTTCCGGATGCAGGAATCTTTCGTGAGGTGAAGCTTCTCGGTATCACGAAGGCCAGATTTGATAATGTGCGGATTTCTCAGAAACATGTGGATGGACAGGTAGATTTAGCCCTTTTTGTGGGGACAGAGACGGTAACGGAGAGCCCGGAGCCCTTTGCTTACCGCGTGACCCTGACTACACCGGAGGGAAAGAGCGAGGTTTACGGGAACAGCCCGGCCTCCATTCATGTGGAGAAGCCCGAGCTCTGGTGGCCGAATGGCTACGGAAAACAGAATCTTTACGGCGTGAAGATCGAGCTTCTGGACGGGGAAAAGATCCTGGATGTCTGGGAGAAACGGATCGGTCTTCGGACCATGACCGTGGCACGGGAAAAAGACCAGTGGGGCGAGTGCTTCTGCCATGAGGTCAACGGCGTCCGGATCTTTGCCATGGGAGCCGACTATATCCCTGAGGACAACGTGCTTCCGAGAGTGACGCCGGAACGGACCCGTCAGCTTCTCACCGATGCCCGGGACTGCCATTTCAACTGCATCCGTGTCTGGGGTGGCGGCTATTATCCCGACGATTTCTTCTATGATATCTGCGATGAGCTTGGTCTGATCGTATGGCAGGACTTCATGTTTGCCTGCTGTTCCTATGATCTCACGAAAGAATTTGAAGCGACCATCACCCAGGAGTTCATCGACAATGTGAAGCGTATCCGTCATCACGCATCTCTGGGCCTCTGGTGCGGAAACAACGAGATGGAGATGTTTATCGCAGGCGATACCGCGGGCTGGTGCAAGAAGCCCTCCCAGCTCAGCGATTACTTCAAAATGTACGAGTACATCATTCCGAAGGTGCTGGAGGTCTACGATCCCGATACCTTCTACTGGCCCGCCAGCCCCTCCTCAGGCGGCGGTTTCGATGCACCCAATGATGAGAACCGCGGTGATGTTCATTACTGGGATGTATGGCATGGAAACAAGCCGATCACAGAGTTCCGGAAATTCTATTTCCGCTATCTCTCCGAGTTTGGTTTCCAGTCCTTCCCGTCCTTAAAGACCGTCGAGACCTTCACCGAGCCCGGGGACCGGAACATTTTCTCCTATGTCATGGAGAAACACCAGAGAAATCAGTCTGCAAACGGAAAGATCATGAACTACCTGGGCCAGACCTTCCTCTATCCCAACGATTTTGACACCCTTCTCTATGCGTCCCAGCTTCTTCAGGCAGAGGCCATGCGCTACGGCGTGGAGCATTTCCGGAGAAACCGGGGCCGCTGCATGGGAACCGTGATCTGGCAGCTCAACGACTGCTGGCCGGTGGCAAGCTGGGCCATGATCGACTATGAAGGCCGCTGGAAAGCCGTCCAGTATTATGCGAAACGTTTCTTTGCCCCCCTCATGATCTCCTGCCAGGAGGAGGGTATCTTAAGCCAGAATACGAACGTCAATGCAGAACCCTTCGAGCTGAAAAAATCAGCAACCTTCTGTGTGGTCAACGAGACCATGGAAGAAAAAGAGGTTCAGGTGATCTGGAGACTCTGCCGGGCAGACGGAACCGTGGAAAAAGAAGGCCGCGAGGAGCTGACCGTTCCGGCCCTTTCCTCCGTCTGGATCGGGAAGAATGAGTTTCCGGAGGCAGATATTCACGAGGAATACGTTTCCTATGAGCTTCTGGAAAAGGGAGAGACCGTGTCTTACGGCAGTGTTCTCTTCTGTGCACCGAAGCATTTTCATTTCCGCAATCCGCAGCTGACTGTGAAGACAGAGGGAGAGTACCTTATCGTCACCTCTGACGCTTACGCGAGAAGCGTGGAAATCAAAAATGAGGAAGACCGGCTGCTGCTGGAGGACAATTACTTCGATATGCAGCCCGGCACACGGAAGATCCGTGTGCTTTCCGGAAATACGGAAGGCTTAAAGATCCGGAGCGTCTACGATATCCGGTAAGCATAACGTTTTAAAGAAGCTGCGTGCGTATCTGCCTGGATCTTACCATAGATCAGGAAGAAGATGCGAAGATGGAACCTTTAAAGCTCCTGTTCTTATCGAAAGATGAGAACCGCTGGAGACAGACCGATGTCAGCGGAAAGCTTTCCCGGCCGTTTTTCTTCAAGGATCTGGAAAAAGAAGTCAATCGGATCTGGAGCAGCGCGGCTGATCCGAAGCGGAGAGAACGAGCTGGGCAGGGAAATCCCGATCATTGCCATGACGGCCAATGCCTTTGTGGAGGATGTGAACAACAGCCTTGCGCGGGAATGAACGCCAATATCTCCAAACCGCTGGATATGGTGGTGCTGGAGAGCACGATGCGAGACTGAAAAACACGCAGAACGGATAAGTTCTGTAAAACAACAAGAAACGGAGGGATGGTTTGAGAGAGTATACAGAAAAACTTCTGGAGAAACTGAGAGAATCAACGGCGGCGGTGCTGCCGATTGCGGGGATTGTCCTGGTGCTGTGCTTTGCGCTGGTGCCGGTGCCCTCGGGAATCCTGCTCTGCTTCCTTGCCGGAGCGGTGCTTCTGACGGTAGGAATGATGTTCTTTAATCTGGGAGCGGAGATGGCCATGTCGCCCATCGGTGAACGGGTGGGCCCGGCTATGACAAAAAGCCGGAAGCTCTGGGTCGTTCTGGTGCTGGCTTTCCTCCTGGGAGTGATCATCACAGTCTCGGAGCCGGATCTTCAGGTTCTGGCGGAGTTGGTGCCCTCGGTGCCAAATGAGGTGCTGATCCTCTTTGTGGCGGCGGGAGTCGGCGTTTTCCTGGCGATCGCGATTTTGCGAATGCTCTTTGGTATCGCCCTTCCGGTGATGCTGGTGGGCTTTTACGCCCTGGTCTTTTTTCTGGCCTTTCTGGTGCCGGAGGGCTTCCGGGCGGTGGCCTTTGACTCCGGCGGCGTGACGACGGGACCGATGACGGTACCTTTTATTATGGCTCTGGGTGTCGGTATCTCAGCAGTGCGAAACGACCGGCATGCGGCGGACGACAGCTTCGGTCTCGTCGGTCTTTGCTCCATCGGTCCGATTCTTGCGGTGATGGTCCTCGGCATGATCTACCATCCGGCAGAGGGAAACTATGAGCTGGAGGCCATGAAAAACATCGAGGATTCCATGGAGCTGGCAAAGCAGTTTCTGGGAGGCTTTCCTGTATACTTAAAGGAGATGATGATTTCCCTCCTTCCGATTGTGCTTGCCTTCGGTCTCTTTCAGCTCTTTTCTGAGCGGCTTCCGGGGAAAGAACTGAAGCGGATCGGCATTGGTATGGTGTATACATACGTCGGGCTGGTACTTTTCATGACGGGAGCCAACATGGGCTTTATGCCGGCAGGCCGGTATCTCGGTCAGGCCATGGCGGGCCTTTCGGCCAACTGGCTTATCGTTCCCGTGGGAGCTCTCATGGGCTATTTCATTGTAAAAGCGGAGCCTGCAGTCTATGTGCTGAACCATCAGGTGGAGGAAATCACCGACGGCGCGATCCCGGCGAAAGCCATGGGAATCAGCCTTTCCCTTGGCGTGGCGGCCTCTGTGGCCCTCTCTATGGTGCGCGTCCTCACCGGTCTTCCGATTCTTTATTTCCTGGTTCCTGGTTACGGCATTGCCATCGGCCTTTCCTTCTTTGTGCCGAAAATCTTTACGGCGATCGCCTTTGACTCCGGCGGAGTGGCCTCCGGTCCGATGACGGCGACCTTCCTGCTTCCTTTTGCCCAGGGAGCCTGCATGGCAGTAGGCGGAAATATGGTGACGGATGCCTTTGGTGTGGTGGCCATGGTAGCCATGACGCCGCTTATCACAATCCAGATTCTGGGTCTTGTATACAGGCTCAAGAAGCAGAAGAATCCTGTATCCAGCACGACCGGAAACGGCCTTGAGTATCTCGAAGACGACTCAATCATTGAACTGTAACGACGGAGGTGAGGAATGGATACTTTATATCTGATGGTGACGATCACAGACAGAAAGCTGGAAAAGAAATTTCTGAATTTTTACCGGGAACAGGGGCTTGAGGTTTCCCTTACGACCCTCGGCCACGGAACAGCCTCCAGCGAGATCCGGGATTTCTTCGGCCTGGGCGGAAGAGAGCGAAGCCTTCTGTTTCATACGGTTACAGGGAAAAATTATGAACGGTTTCTGCCCGCTCTGAAGCGGCAGTTCCGCATCGATCTTCCGGGTTCCGGCATCGTGTTTCTGATTCCCTTCAGCAGCGTGGGAGGCAGAAAGACACTGGAGTTTTTTACTGAGGGACAGGAATTTGTCAAAGGGGAGGAAAGTGCCTTGAAGGAAACGAAATATGAGCTTTTGGTGGCGATCACCAATCAGGGATACACGGAGCTGGTCATGGATGCGGCGAGAAAGGTTCATGCGGCCGGCGGCACCATTATTCACGCCAAGGGGACCGGCACGGACAAAGCGGAGAAATTCCTGGGAGTCAGCCTGGTGGCGGAAAAAGAGATGGTTCTCATCGTGGCCCGTCAGGAGAAAAAGAATGAAATTATGCGCTCTATCATGGATCATGCCGGCCTTCAGACAAAGGCTCGAGCGGTGGTATTTTCCCTGCCGGTGACGGATATCGCAGGAATGTACCTCATGAATGAGATGCTGGAAGAAGCTTAAAACTGTCTTATATACACGGTATAAAGCGTGTATACAAAGAAATCCCGCATGCAGGGAACGAAAAAACTCTGCATGTGGGATTTTTTAATGGCGATCATTTTCCCAGTTTGTTTAACTGCCTGAAAGTAAGGAAGAAGGCCAGGACGGCAGCCATGAAGTCTGCGATGGGAGCAGAATAGAGGACACCGTCGATGCCGAAGAACCGCGGAAGAATCAGGATCAGCGGCAGCAGGAAGAGAATCTGTCTCGTCAGGGAGATGAAGATTCCGTAAACCGGTTTGCCGATGGCGGTGAAGAAGTTTCCGGCCACGGGCTGGATGCCGTTCAGGAAGGTGAAGAACAGGAAAATCCGGAAATACCGGCTGGCGAAGGTGAAATATTCCTCGCTTCCGGAACCGAAGATGCCGGTGATCTGTCTGGGGAACAGCTGGAACAGAATGAAGGCCACGGTACAGATCAGCGTGGATGCGGTCATGGTCTTGATGACGGCTTCTCGGACACGGCCATAATTCTCCGCCCCGTAGTTGAAGCTCGCGATGGGCTGCATACCCTGGGAGAGACCGATGGAGATGGAGAAGAAGATCATGTTTACCTTGCTGATGATACCGGCACAGGCCAGCGGAATCTCACTTCCGTAGACGGACTGGCCGCCGTAGAATACCAGGACGTTGTTCATGACCACCTGTACGATCATGATAGCCAGCTGATTCAGGAAGGGTGACATTCCAAGGGAAAGAATCCGGCGGCAGGCGAAGGCTCTGGGACGGAGTTCTTTTAAGGTAAGCTTCACGGTCTTAAAGCGGGTTAGGTACCAGATTACCATGGAAGCCGAGATGATCTGACCGATGATTGTGGCCCAGGCCGCTCCTGCCATTCCCATATGGAAGACAAAGATAAAGAGCGGATCCAGAACCAGATTGATGAGGCAGCCGATGAGGGTGCAGGCCATGGAAAAATTAGGGCTTCCATCGGCCCGGACCAGGTTGGAACCGCCGGTGGCCAGGATTACAAAGGGGAAACCGAAGGCCGTGATGGAAGTGTAGGTCCGGGAGTAAGTCAGGATATCTGCCGTGGCTCCGAAAAGCTTCAGAAGCGGGTCCAGAAAAAGGAAGACCAGAAGGCAGAGAGTGATCCCGAAAGAGAGCATGAGGAAAATGGCATTTCCGATAAAGTGCTTTGCCTCCTCGGGCTTTTTCCGGCCCATGGAAAGATTGAAGTTGGCCGCGCCGCCGATGCCGAAGAGCAGGGAGACCGCGGTGCAGGTGATGGTCAGGGGGAAAGCGACGTTGGTGGCAGCGTTTCCCTGCATGCCGACGCTGTGGCCGATGAAGAACTGGTCTACCATATTGTAGAGGGCGCTCACGAGCATGGCGATGATACTGGGAATGGCGAAGCGGGCCATCAGATGGTTGATCGGTTCCACGCCCAGGGGATTTTCATGTTGTTTGTCCAAAGAATAACCTCCTTTTCATCTGTAGAAAGAAAAAATCAAAAAAAATAGGAGTGTCCGAAGAGGACACCGATCCTTTGATTCCTATTATCCATGGAAGTGACAAAAAAGTCAAGAGATATGGGAATTGTTGTGAGGTTTTTGTGGACAAAAGAAAAAAGACTGTTTATAATAGGGGACGGGTAGGAAGATTTGTGGACTAATCAGGAGGGACATGAAATGAAGAAAACATTTGTTTTGACACCGAGCGAAGAAGATCTGATGAATATTTTCTGGGTCGAAAACCGTCCGCTCACCAGCGTAGAGCTGACCGAACTGAGCAAAGATCACGGTTGGAATCAGGAATATATTCTGAACATGCTGCGTTCCATCAAGAAAAAAGGAATGGTGGAAGTCTGCGGTACCGTTCAGTATAATAAACAGTACGCCAGAAGCTTCTGTTACTGTGTCTCAAGAGCCGCATATGCTGCAAAGCTGGCAGCCTCCGTCGGAATCGACAAAGCTGCACTGGCTGAAACCATCAATGAGCTGGTGAAAAATGTCTGCCAGGCAGAAGACACCGTGGCTTGTGTAGAAGAAGTTCTACAGGAATTAAAAAAGTAATTCACAAAAAGACCTTCGCCTTACAGAACGTAAGGAACGAAGGTCTTTTTGTTATGGCATTAAGCGTTCAGGAAAGCAATATAGCCTTTCAGGGCCTCGTAGAGGTCGGCTTTGCTGATGATCTCCCAGGGAGCGTGCATGCTCAGTACGGGAACGCCGCTGTCGATCACGTTCATGCCGTATTTTGCCATAAGGTAAGCGATGGTTCCGCCGCCTCCTACATCGACTTTACCGAGCTCTGCGGTCTGCCAGGTCACGTCAGCGTCGTCCATGATTTTGCGAACCAGGGCAACGTACTCGGCGTTGGCATCGTTGGAACCGCTCTTTCCGCCGGAACCGGTGTATTTGTTGAAGGTCAGTCCCTTGCCAAGGAATGCGGAGTTGTTTTTCTCCATAACGGAGGGATAGTTGGGATCGAAGCCCGCGCTGACATCAGAGGAGAGCATACGGGAGTTATTGAGGGCTCTTCTTACTTTGATATCGCTGTAATCGCCGCAGGCATTGATGACTTCGGCAACGGTGTTCTCGAAGTAGAAGGAGGTCATTCCGGTAGCGCCGACGCTTCCGATTTCCTCTTTATCAACAAGCAGGCAGACAGCGGTACGTTTTACGCTGCCAAGCTCGAACATTGCCTTGTAGGACGGGTAAGCGCAAACGCGGTCGTCGTGGCCGTAGCCCATGATCATGCTGCGGTCGAAGCCGTAGTCTCTTGCAGCACCTGCGGGAACAACCTCGAGTTCTGCGGAGATGAAATCGTCCTCTTCGATGTCATATTTTTCCTTCAGGATAGCCAGGATGTTTTTCTTAACTGCCTCTTTCTCCTCACCCTTTACAGGGATGCTACCGATCAGCAGGTTCAAATCCTCACCCTCGATGATTTTGGCAGCTGTTTTTGCCATCTGCTCACGGGCCAGATGAGGAAGCAGATCGGAGATTCCGAATACCGGATCGCCGTGGTCGTCACCGATAGCGATATCTACGGTTGTGCCGTCTTTTTTCGCAACAACGCCGTAGAGAGCCAGCGGAAGAGCTACCCACTGATATTTCTTAATTCCGCCGTAGTAGTGGGTATCGAACATAGCCATGTCGTTATCCTCATAGAGCGGATTCTGTTTCAGGTCGATACGCGGGGAGTCGATGTGGGCTCCAACGATGTTCATACCATTTTCCAGGGGTTCCTCACCGATCTGGAACATGGCAAGGGTTTTGCCCATGCAGACAGAGTAAACTTTGTCGCCGGCCTTCAGGGTCTTGCCGGCTGCGATGACGTCATTCAGGTCTTCGTAGCCGTGAGCCTTTGCCTCAGCCACTGCTAATTTTACACACTCACGCTCGGTTTTGCCGTGGCTTAAGAACTGACGGTAACCTTCTGCAAATGTAAATACTTTGTCCATCTCTTCCTGGGAATATTTTTCCCATGCGATTTTTCTTTCCATTTTGAAAAGTTCCTCCTTATTAGATTCCTTTGCTTTTTCTGGTGCAGGCCCGGAGCGCGTCGATGACGGCGCTTCGCATGCCTTTTTCCTCCAGAACAGATAAGCCCTCGATGGTGGTACCTCCCGGGGAGCATACCATATCTTTGAGTTCACCGGGATGTCTGCCGGTTTTGAGCACCATTTCCGCGCTGCCAAGGACAGCCTGGGCTGCAAAATGATAAGCCTGGGCTCTCGGCATGCCGTCGGCCACCGCCGCATCTGCCATGGCTTCAATGAACATGAAGACATAGGCGGGAGAGCAGCCGCTGACGGAACCCACCACGTCCATGAGGCGTTCCGGAACGATTTCTGTTTCTCCCAGAGCGGAGAGAAGACGGAGAAGCTGGGCGGTCTCTTTTTCCGTGACCTGTTCTCCCGGAGCAACGCCGGTGATTCCTGCACCGATCATGGCCGGGGTGTTTGGCATGCACCGGACGGTTTTCACCGGGCGGCCGAACTGTTCCTCAAGCCACTGATGGGGCTTGCCCGGAGCAATGGATACCACCAGGGTATCCGGCTGGACAATTTCCCGGATTTCATGGATGACTTCCGCGTAGAACTGGGGCTTCACCGCCAGAATAAGAATATCGGAGAAGGCAGCGACCTCAGAGTTGTCTGAGGTGACTGTAATTCCGAATTTTTCCCGCAGAGCCTTTCTGGATTCTTCATGGAGAGCGGAAGCGATCATATCTTCACTGGCGAGAAGCTGCTTTTTCAGAATCCCGCTGACCATGGCGCCTCCCATATTTCCACAGCCAATAAAACCTAACCGCATAGTATCAGGCCTCCTTGTCAATGCAGCGCCGCAGAGCGGCAGACTTTCTGTATCACGCGTGCGCCGGAAGAGAAGCAAAGAGCTCTTGCCGGCACGCTGTATTCACTGTACCAAAATAAGGGGAGAAGGTCAAGTTTTATATTGATTCTCGAGGATTTTTACATTATACTAAGATACTAAGGTTCAAAGCTTCAAGAGCCGTTCGTGCCTGCACGATAAGGCTTTTGAGATAACATTTCCGAAAGAAAGAAGGAACGCAGCGTGAATCGTGAAGCATATATGAAACTCATCGAGGAGATCTCACTGAATGCCTGGCCGTCTCACAAGATCGAGCTCTACGACGGCTGGCTCATACGGTTTTCTCATAATTATACACACCGGACCAACAGCGTGCAGCAGGTAGGGGCTTCTTCCATTCCTGTGGAGGAAAAGGTGGCCTACTGCGAGGCCATGTATGCCAACTACCATACGCCGGCCATTTTCAAGATCAGTCCTCTTCTGGATCCTGCCTTTGACCGGATGCTGGAAGAGAGAGGCTATGAGATCCAGCACACCACGGAAGTGATGACGATGGACCTTAAGAAGCTCAACGCCTATGAGCCTCTTTCTGTGGAGTATGAATATTATGGAAGGAATTCCGGTCTGCCGTCTTCGATTTATTACCCTAACGAGACGATCGTGCAGCTCCGGGACCGGATCACCGAGGAGTGGATCAACTCTCTGTTCCGTTTAAACGGCACCTCCAATCCGACGCTTCGCCGGATCGTTCCTTCTATGTTTAAGGCGATTCCGAAGGAGACCATTGTGGCCAGCGTGGAGATTGATGGCCGGACGGTGGCTGTGGGACTGGGCATTCTGGACCGTGGCCATGTGGGACTTTATGCGATCTATGTGGACGCCAGCTGCCGGAGAAAAGGACTGGGCCGTTGTATCTGCAGCTCGATTCTCTCTGAGGCGAAAAAGAAAGGCGCAGAGCATGCCTACCTTCAGGTGGTGAAGGGAAATGTTCACGCGAAACATCTGTATACAACATTAGGCTATGAAGATTTCTATACTTACTGGTTCCGGGCAAAAAACGTCACCGGGACACAGAATGAGATCAGTTAAAGAGAAAGGATAAAGATATGTGGATTGCGGATCAGTGGAAAGATTATGAAGTGCTGGATACCTCAGGCGGGGAAAAACTGGAACGCTGGGGAGATTATCTCCTGGTGCGGCCGGACCCCCAGGTCATCTGGAATACACCGAAGGACCTTCCGGGCTGGCGGAAAATGAACGGCCATTATTACAGAAGCAGTAAGGGCGGCGGAGAGTGGGAGTTTTTCAATCTTCCCAAACAGTGGGAGATCGCCTATAAAGATCTCCGCTTCAACCTGAAACCTTTCAGCTTCAAACATACGGGACTTTTCCCGGAGCAGGCGGTGAACTGGGACTGGTTCTCCGATAAAATCAAAAACGCCGGCCGTCCGGTGAAGGTGCTGAACCTTTTCGCCTACACCGGCGGAGCGACGCTGGCGGCAGCGGCAGCCGGAGCGGCTGTGACTCATGTGGACGCCTCCAAGGGTATGGTAAACTGGGCAAAAGAGAATGCGAAGTCCTCCGGCCTTGAGGCGGCGCCCATCCGCTGGCTGGTGGATGACTGCATGAAATTCGTGGAGCGGGAGATCCGCCGCGGAAATCACTACGACGGCATCATCATGGACCCGCCCTCCTACGGAAGAGGACCGAAAGGCGAGATCTGGAAGATCGAGGATTCCATCTACGATTTCATCAAACTCTGCACCCAGATCCTCAGCGACACCCCGCTGTTCTTCCTGGTCAATTCCTACACTACAGGGCTGGCTCCCGCGGTGCTGACTTACATGCTCTCCACGGAGTTGAAACGTTTCGGCGGCCATGTGGATTCCCAGGAAATCGGCCTGCCGGTGACAAAGACCGGTCTGGTGTTGCCCTGCGGAGCCTCCGGACGCTGGGAAAAATAAAAAGATAAAAAAACTGCCTTTCCACGATCATGGAGAGGCAGCCTTTTTTTCAGGCGAAGAGTTCGAGAACAATTCCTGCGATGACGGCGATCACATAGAGAAGGCCGAGCACCTTTAAATTTTCTTTTCTGTCCTTATTCATTTTGAAAAGCACGAGAAGGCCCGCGCCTGCGCCGGTACAGAGCCCGGCCACGACGGAGGCGAAGCTGATGGATCCGCTTAAGTAAAGCTGGGTCAGGATTACGGAGGCCGCACAGTTGGGGATCAGGCCAATGAGAGCGGCCAGAACCGGCTGGAACACTGTGTCTCCCAGAAGCCAGGCAGAGATCCGGTCTGCGCCGGCAACTTCCATGACGACGTTCAGGATCAGGGTCAGAGCCAGAAGCCAGGCGAAGAGGTGAACGGTGTGATGGAGGGCCGGTTTCAGGATACTGGTTTCTTCCTCACAGTGGCAGTCGGAACAGATCTGATCCATATTCCGTCCCTGGCGCTGTTTGAAGAAGATCAGATCCACGAGATAACCGGCGATGATACCGATGATGACCTTCGTGACCATAAGCTTCAGGATATCGCTTCCCCGGCTGGAATCGGCCAGCAGAAGAATGATGGCCTCGTCCGAGGTGGAAAGATAGACGGAAAGAAGGGTTCCGAGTGTGATCAGACCTCCGGCGTAGAGGTTGGAGGCGATGACGGAAAAACCGCACTGGGGGATACAGCCGAGAATGGACCCGGCTAGAGGGCCGCCCCATTTGGATTTTTTCAGGATCGTGTCCATATGTTTTCCATAATGCTTTTCTGCGGCTTCCATCAGAAGGAAAGCGCCGAAAAGGAAGGGCAGGGTTTTCAGAGAATCAAGAACTGCGTCGAGTAAAACGTCTAGCATGCAGATCATCCTTTCTGTTAAAGCTGTCATTTTTAGCATCGTTCCCTATTGTAATGGAATTCTTATTGAAATGCAAAGACTTTTTGAAAAAAATGGATTGATTTTTCAATGGTTTATTGCTATCCTTAAAGAGTTTTTATAGTGTTTCACACCAAGACAGACAAAGGAGATTTGATCATGGGTGGATTTTTTGCAGTAGCTTCAAAAGAAAATTGTGTACTTGACCTGTTTTTCGGAACTGACTATCATTCACACCTGGGTACGAGAAGAGCCGGTATGGCGGTTCACGGACCGGAAGGCTTCAACCGGGCAATCCACAACATTCAGAATTCCCCTTTCCGTACGAAATTTGAGCGGGATGTGGAAGAACTGGATGGAAACATCGGAATCGGCTGCATTTCAGACTTTGATCCCCAGCCTCTTCTGGTACATTCCCATCTGGGAAGCTTCGCAATTACCTGCGTCGGCAAGATTAACAATGCCGAGGAACTGATGCAGGAATGTTTTGAAAAAGGTTTCAGCCATTTTTTGGAGATGAGCAACGGAAATATCAATCAGACAGAGATCGTGGCAGCACTGATCAATCAGAAAGAATCGATCGTGGAAGGCTTGAAGTTTGTTCAGGAGATGATAAACGGTTCCATGACTGTTCTGGTCATGACGGACAAAGGAGTTTACTGTTCCAGAGACCGTCTGGGCCGTACGCCGGTGATCTTGGGCAAAAAAGAAGGAGCCTACTGTGCTTCCTTTGAGAGCTTCGCTTATCTGAACCTGGGATATGATCATCTGAGGGACCTGGGGCCTGCGGAGATCGTCTACATGACTCCGGAAGGCGTCGAGACAGTCAGCGGGCCGGGCGAAGAGATGAAGATCTGTTCCTTCCTGTGGGTTTACTATGGCTATCCCACATCCACCTATGAAGGGGTAAACGTAGAGGAGATGCGTTATGCCTGCGGCCGCATGCTGGCCAGACGGGATAAGGACAACGTGCATCCCGACAGTGTGGCCGGCGTTCCGGATTCCGGTATCGCCCATGCCGTCGGCTATGCCAACGAGTCCGGCATTCCTTTTGCCCGTCCTTTTATCAAATACACACCGACCTGGCCCCGGTCCTTCATGCCGACGACCCAGAGCCAGAGAAACCTCATCGCGAAGATGAAACTGATTCCTGTGGACGGCCTGATCCGGGACAAAAAACTGCTTCTCATCGATGATTCCATCGTCCGCGGAACCCAGCTTCGGGAAACCACCGAGTTCCTCTACCACAGCGGAGCCAAGGAAGTACATATCCGTCCGGCCTGCCCGCCGCTGGTATACGGCTGTAAATTCCTGAATTTCTCCCGTTCTTCCTCCGAGCTGGATCTGATCACGAGACGGATCATTCAGGAGAGAGAGGGAGCCAACCCAAGTGACGAGGTGCTTCAGAATTATGCAGATCCCGATAGCCAGAATTACGCGGAGATGGTGGAGGAGATCCGCAAGAGACTGAATTTCACTTCCCTTCGTTTCCATCGTCTGGACGATCTGGTGGAGTCCATCGGAATTCCCAAATGCAAACTCTGTACCTATTGCTGGGACGGAAGAGAATAAAAACAGTAAGAGAACCGGTTCATGGATATATAATTTCATGGGCCGGTTTTTTATCGCTATTTTTGGTTGAACTGCCATGGAAGAAAATGGTATAATAAAAAAGAATGTGCAGACAGCAGTCTGTCGGAGTAATATGAGAGGAGAGTGTATTCTATGAACAACAGCAAGAGAATGGCAGCACTTCTTATGGCAGCAGTTTTAACCGTGCCTCAGGGAAGCGGTATCCTGGCCCAGGCGGCAGAGGAGCCGGAGACCACGGCAGCAGCAGAGAGCCTTTCTACGGCTACAGCCAAAAAGACCACCGGGCTGGTACCTAAGGGTGGTAAATATTATTACTACAGCAATGGAACCATGCTGAAAAACCGCTGGGTAAGAGTGAAAGGAAAGAAGTATTATCTGGGAGCAAACGGAGCAGCCAAGACAGGCTGGTATACCATTAAGGAAAGGACCGGATACAAGACCTATTATTTCAATGTCAGAGGAGTGATGCAGGCGAAGTACACGAAGAGCGCAGATAAGACGCTCATCACAGCTGCTGACAGCCTTATCAGGAAACTGGGTATTACTTATAAAACTGGAAGTAATACGGCAATGTTGAAGATTTATAATTATATGAGAAATTCTAATTCTTGTGTATATCGCCGGGAAGAGTTTCCTACAGCATCACAGAAAGGCTGGGATATTTCCTATGCAGGGAAAATGCTTACGGTGCGAACGGATCAAGGAAAATATGCTGGAAACTGTTACAGCTTTGCAGCTACTTATGCTTATCTGGTGAAACGTGTGACCGGGCTTCCAGTGAGAATCGGTATGGGAAGCACGAATGTTTTCAAAGAAAAATCTAATGAAACTCAACCACATGCCTGGTGCGAGGTACAGATCGGCAAGACCTGGTATACATTTGATCCAAATCTTGCTATGGCCGCAAAAAATAACCCGCAGGGAATTAAAAATCCTGCCGCCAAGGGCAAATCCTTCTACAAACAGAAACGCAGCTCCATGGTCGGCAAGCTCTACAAAGGAGTTAACGGCACTGGAAATCCCACCTATGTGGAAGTCAAAATCTGAGTTTAAGAGAAGAAAGGGATCTGAGATATGAGAAAGAACAAAGCAATGACAGCTCTTCTCGCCTGCACGCTGGCTCTTCAGGCGCCGGTGGCAGCAGGAGCAGCAGCTCCGGCGGACAATACCGCTGCAAAAGCAGTCGCTTCCAGTGAAAACACGCTCCAGAACGTAGCCAGGAAAAACGTCTTCAAATATGAGCGCGGAAAATTCTATTACTATGTGAATGGCGTGAAGCTGAAAAACAGATGGAGATGGGTAAAATGGTACGGAAAAACCTATAAAGCCTACTTTGGACCCACTGGAGCCGCTTACGCCGGAACCAGACAGTATGGCGCATTAGTTCCCGCAGTAAAAGGAATCAGCGGTGCTTACTACGGCTTTGACCGGGTGGGCGCGATGCTGAAAGGAACCTATGTAGTCAACAACCGCTTCTATGTATTTTCTTCCCAGACCGGAAAGCTCAACACCAGCATCAGCGCAAAGCTCCGGGCTGCCTGCAAATACGGAGAGAGTACCGCCACCTTAAAACGGATTCTCAGGAATATCAAGGAGAATCCGCAGAAGGTGCAGAGACTGGAAGGCTGCTACGGTGACGGCTACGATATCGTTTACACCTACAAGAATTTCCAGATCTCCGCTCATGAGAATACGGACGGAAGCGAAATCTTCTTCGGCCTCATCGCGAAATAAGGAGTACAGAAGCAATGGTTTTCAGTTCCATGGTATTTTTGTGTATCTTTCTGCCCGTGGTTTTCCTGCTTCACCTGATTCTTCCGGGAATCCGGGCAAAGAACTGGATGCTCCTTCTGGCAAGCCTGGTGTTTTATGCCTATGGAGAACCGGTTTATGTACTTCTGATGATCGCCTCCGCTTTTGTCAATTACCTCTCGGCCCTTCTCATTGAGAAAAAGCCCTCCGGGAAAAAAGCGGTCATGACCATCAACGTGATTCTGAATCTGGGTGTGCTGGTGCTCTTTAAATACACCGGCTTCCTGGCAGAGTCCTTCAACGCCATTTTTGGCACGGCGGTTCCGGTGCCGGCCATCCGGCTTCCCATCGGAATTTCCTTTTTCACCTTCCAGGCCATGTCCTACGTCATCGACGTTTACCGGGGCGTGACTGAGCCCCAGAAGAATTTCGGAAAAGTGCTTCTCTACATTTCCTTCTTCCCGCAGCTCATCGCCGGCCCCATCGTGAAATACCACGATATCGCCCAGGAGATCGAGAACCGGACTCAGACGGTGGACGGCGTCATGAACGGAATCCGCCGTTTTATTGCCGGTCTCTCCAAAAAGGTGCTGATTTCCAACACCGTCGGCCTCGTGGCAGACACGCTTTTTGCAGCGGATATCTCGGGGCTTAACGCGGCGGCAGCCTGGATCGGAGCCATCTCCTATATGCTGCAGATTTACTTTGATTTCAGCGGCTACAGCGATATGGCCATCGGCCTCGGAGAGATGTTTGGCTTTCACTTTAAGGAGAACTTTAATTATCCCTATATTTCCGGAAGCATCCGGGAATTCTGGCGCAGATGGCACATGTCCCTCTCGGGCTGGTTCCAGGAATACCTCTACATTCCGTTGGGCGGCAACCGGAAGGGCAGAGTGCGGACGGTTATCAACAAATTTATCGTCTTCCTCTGCACCGGTATCTGGCACGGAGCCAACGTGACCTTCCTTTTCTGGGGTCTGTACCACGGCTGTTTCCTGATGCTGGAGGAGTTCGTTCCGGCTATCCGGGAAAAGGGCGGCAGGGTAAAAAGCGTTTTCCAGCACATTTACGCTCTAATGGTAGTTCTGATCGGCTTTGTTTTCTTCCGGGCGGACACGATGAGTCAGGGAGTGGCCTGGGTAAAAACGATGTTTACCGGCTTTGATGCAAACCCCGCGGCCATGTCACTGGCCCTGGAGCAGCTGACTCCGCTTTATCTCGTGACTCTGGCAGTGGGCATCGTGGCCTGCTGTCCGGTGAAGAACCTGGTGAAAAAATCCGGTGCTTACGAGGCGGTGACAGCCATCGGCAGTCTGGTGCTTCTGGCTCTCTCGATGCTGAGTCTTGCCAGCGGCACTTACAATCCCTTTATTTATTTTCGGTTTTAGGAGGCAGAGACGATGAAAAAATGGAAATTGGCATACAGTGTCCTGTTTTTCGGCGTCTGCCTGACGCCTCTTGTCGGCATGGGGCTGACCAAAGAGGAGGCCTCCTCGGAAAACCGGACTCTCAGCGCTTTTCCGGCCCTGAAGACCGAGGAAGAGCTGAACGTAAACTGGCTCTCCGACGCGGGAGACTACTTTCAGGATCATTTTGCCTTCCGGAATGAACTGGTGACGGCAAATGCCCTGGTGAACGGCAAAATCTTTCAGGTGTCCACGGCTTCCGGCGTGATTCAGGGAACCGACGGCTGGCTCTATTATAAGGATTCCCTCGACGATTATCTGGGAATCAACCAGCTTTCGGACCGGGGGCTTTTCAACGTGGCCCACACCCTTTCCATGATGCAGAAAAATTTCACGGCCCGGGGAAAAAAATTCCTCTTTACCGTGGCCCCAAATAAGAACTCTCTCTACGGGGAACACATGCCCTATTACGATTCCCTGAAAGTCGCCGAGGTCAACAATCTGGCCCGGCTGACACCGATTCTGGAAAAGGAAGGGGTCAATTATACGGATCTCAAAAGTCTTTTTGAGGCTCAGGACGAGGTGCTTTACCACGAGCGGGACTCCCACTGGAACAACAAGGGAGCGGCTCTCGCGGCAGATGCGATCATGACGGATCTGGTGAAAATACACGATTCTTACAAGGACGAAGCTTATGAGGTCCGGACCGATCATATCGGCGATCTCGACAAGATGCTTTATCCCAAAGCCCTGACACCGGAGGACGAGGTCTATTACGACAAGACAACGACCTTTGCCTATGTGGGCGAGGTGGAGAGCAATTTCGATCCGAAGATCACGACAGTGAATCCGGTGAAGGAAGGCAGCCTCGTGATGTACCGGGATTCCTTTGGAAATACCCTGCTTCCCTTTTTTGCGGATGCCTACGCCAACGCTTATTTTTCCAGGGGCGTTCCCTATCAGCTGAGCGACGTAGATACCCAGAACGCGGACACCGTCGTGGTGGAGCGGGCCGAGCGTTTCCTGCCGGAGATGGCGAAAAATCCGCCGGTGCTGGAAGGAAGCCTCACACTTCTTGACAAAGAGGAGGACGAGGTGGCAGCGGACGGAGCAGAGAATCTCACGATGCGCCGCCAGGGACTCTTTTTCCAGATTACAGGAAAGATAGATCCTCAGTATCTGGACTGGGATTCCAAAATTTATCTGCGTATCAACGGACAGATGGTTTATGAAGCGTTCCCGAGAAGTGAGGAGGGCAGCGATACTGCCTTCACGCTCTATCTTTCCACGGATAAGCTTTCCGGGGCGGGGGATCGGGTGGAAATCCTCACGGACCGCGGAGAAACGCTTGAAAAAATATATGATAATGAAATAACGGAGGAGATCACACAATGAAAAGACAGGCAGTAAAAGCAATGCTGGGACTGGCAGTCGTGTCCGTCCTTGGAATGACAGCGCCCGCCGTATCAGCGGCAGAGACGGAGACGGAAACAGAGACCGTCAGCACCGAGCTGGAGACAGAGACAGAGGAAACCGAAGCTGAGACCGAGGCCGCTCCCGATGTGGAAGTGAAAAAAGACGGCGAGACCATCGTGACTCTGAAAAATGAGTCCGGCTATGTCGTAAAAGAGGCCGTTGTCGGCGCAGCAGAGGAAGAGACCGAGACCGCAGAGACTGAGACCGAAGCGGAGAGCGAAGGCATCGTTACAGGACTTACCCTGACCGGCGAGGACGGAGAGGTTCATGTTTTCGCGGATGCGGATGTGACAGCCATGACTGATCCCGTACTGGTAAAGGATAATGGTTTCCTTTACATCGAGTACAAGAATGCGGAGGGCAAGGACAAAGAGGCTGCTGAGACCGCAGATGAGGTGGAGTTTGACAAAGAAGTGACCATGTATGTGGTAAATGACGTTTATGTCCGGGCAGAGGCCAACGGCGATTCCGAGGCCCTGGCGGTGGCATCCTTAGGCCAGGAAGTGACCGTGACCGGAGCTGCTCCCAAGTGGTATAAGGTTGTGATGGGTGAGACCACCGGCTATATTGCCCGTTCTTTCCTGAGTAAAGATAAAGAGAGCGCAGACGCCGCAGTGAAAGCCGAGGAGGCAGCTCAGGCCCAGGCAGCAGCGGAGGCTCAGGCGGCAGCAGCTGCAGCCCAGCAGGCAGCATCCCAGACTTCTTCCGGCCAGAGCGCAGCAGCTCCCCAGGGTAAATACGAGGTGAGCCGTCAGGCTTATGACGACTGCGACGGAAGCGGCCACGGCTACTACGAGATCACCTACTCCGACGGAAGCACCGCAAGAGAAGAATACTAAGACTTCTGGAAAAGAGGGAACATGATGAAAAAGAGAAAGATTGGTTTTTTTGCCCTGCTGATCTGCCTTCTTCTGAGTCTTCCGGTTTCTGCCGCAGAGACGAAAAAAGAGGGCTGGCAGAAAGCCTCAAATGGCGTCGCCTATTATTATAAGAATGGAAAAATTGCAAAAGGTTTTGTCAGAATCAAGAACAAGACCTGCTATTTCAATCAGAGAGGAAAGCTGGTAAAGGATTCCTGGGTCTTTTATAAAGGGAAAAAATACCGGGCAGATCACTGGGGAACGATCAAAAAGAACTGCTTTGTGTGTGTAGATGGAAAATTTTATTTTCTGAAAGCAGACGGAAGCGCAAGAAAAGGCTGGCAGCAGTTCCCTTACGGACTTGCCTACTTCGGAAATGACGGAGCGCTTAGAAAAGGACTTCAGACCATCAACGGCAAGGCCTATCTTTTCAGTCAGAAAGGTATTCTTCTCACCGGAACCCAGACTGTGGGCAACACCACCTATTACCTCTCTGACCGGGGAAGACTGGAGATGAAAAAAGTCGCCACTCAGAACGGAAATCTCTACTATGACGGTGACGGCAAGAAACTCAGCGACGTGAAGGTGCAGGATATCGAGACTCTGGAGCGGGCAAAAAAGATCGCTGCGGAGATCACCAATTCCAGCATGACGCAGGAGCAGAAGCTGAAAGCCTGCTTTGACTGGGTCATCAAGAAGCCCTACGTCATGAGACGGAAATTTGTCAACGAGCCGGGATGGCCGGCACTTTATGCCAATGATCATTTCCTGCTGGGCGGCGGAAACTGTGAGTCCGATGCTTGCGCTTTTGCTTATCTGGCAAAGGCCATCGGCTATACAAATATCTATGTCTGCACGGATTCCGACGGCACCTGGGGCCTGGCTCACAGCTGGGCGGAGATCAACGGTCTGGTTTACGATCCGCTCTTTGCGGAGGCGAAGAATTATAATAAATATTATGGAGCTTCCTACGGAGTCTATGAGCTCCATCCAATCCTTCATGTAGCACTTTAAGAGAAATAAGGAGAGAACAAAAGATGAAGCAAACAAGAGCACTGGCTTTCATAAGTGCGGTTGTTCTGCTGGCAGGTTCAGCTGCAGCCCCCGTGGCTGCAGCTGATTCTGTGGAAAGCTTAAAGACAGTAAGCACTTCTGACAATTTAGGGGGAGTGGCTCAGGTCAGTCCCCGTATCAACCGCTGGGTCACTTATAAGGGATATAAGTACTGGTTTAATTCCAAAGGCAAGATGGTGAAAGATGCGATCATCGGCATCAACGGAAAAATTTACTGCTTTGATGCACGGGGCCGTCTCATGACCAGCCGCTTTATCCGCAAAGGCTCGATCGTCTATTTTGCTGACAGAAGAGGGCAGTTCCTCACCGGCTGGCAGAAGATCAATAAGAAGCAGTTTTATTTCAGTAAGCGGGGCCGGGCCCTGCCGGGAATCCAGACCATCGGAAAAAAACAGTACTATTTCTCCTACCGCGGAGAGATGCTGACCGGCTGGCAGATCATCGACGGAAAGAAATACTATTTCAGTCCGAAAACCGGTGAGATGATCAAAAACCGTACCATCAACGGGACAACGATCAGCGCCAACGGAGAGGCACCTCTGAGCAGATCCGAGCTTCTGGAGCTCAAATGCCAGGAGATCTTAAGCCAGATCACCAACGACTCCATGAGCCGTTCTGATAAGATCCAGGCCTGCTATAATTATATGGTAAGCCACAGCAATTTCAGCTACATGACCTGGAGAAACTACAGCTACTACGACGGCTGGGATGTGGACTACGCTTATGAGATGCTGACGACCCGTATGGGAAACTGTTACAACTTCGCAGCAGCCTTCGCACATCTGACCAACGCCGCAGGCTGCGGTGTCAACTTTGGTCCGCGGCCGTATCCACGGCAGCCGTGACGGGGCCGCAGACGGCTTCACCCGCCATTGCTGGACCATTGTGGACGGTGCTTATTACGATACCGAGCTGGCCTTCGCCGGTTCCGCTTATGTTTGCGGAAGCGGCGGCTACCCCTTAAGCTGCCAGGTTACTGGCTATGATACGCTTTAAATAGAAAAGGATCGGAAACCTTGACAAAATTACAAGATTTCCGGTCCTTTTTAATGTTCCTGTGAAAACTTCTGAATCTCATCCTCCAGAAACGCTGCCTGTTCTTCATTGCTATATACCCAGTCGCTGGAGGCCAGGGACTCCAGAAAGAAATAGATCCATTTGGAGAGGTTGGGCTCTTTAATGCGGTAGGTTTCAAAGACATCGTCGTTGTTATAGTAACCCACGAAGTTGGCGCTCTTGGAGAGGGCATCGATCATGGCATTGGGATGAATGGGGAAAGCGTTGTCCAAAATCAGATGATATTCCAGATTCCTGGTGGGATGGGTGCAGCGGTTCAAGAGACGCCGGAGCACCAGCAGCCGTTCCTGGGGATTCAGAGGCGTGTAGAGATCCTGTGGAAGGTATTCGAGCTTTCCGTCGGCGAGAAACTGGCGGACGGAATCCTTCGTGTAATAGAAAACACGCTTCTGCTCCAGAAGATATTCGGAGCGTCTGAGAAAATCAGCCAGAAGCTGCTCTGTCTCCTCATCCCGTACTGCCAGATGGGCAAAGAGCATATCCTTGCTCAGGAAGGAAAGGGAACAGAAGGAATTTTCAAGGGAATAGTAAGTATAATTTTTCACTGTGGCTTCTGCATCCATAAAAGCGTTCTGCAGACCCATAAGCCCGGAAATGGAAGTCATAAGAGTCTGACCGGAGTTGTAGAGATCCTGAAAACGCGCCTCGAAGAAAGCGATTTCATCCGGACTGGTCAGCACCAGACCATGATCCTCGCCGGTCATGGCGATGGCAATCTTGTGGCCGAAAATGAGCAGCGTATCGAAAATCGTAATCCTGCGGTCATAACTGTCATTGTAAGTATAGATATATTTCGGATGATAACCAAAACCATAGAAAAAGTATCGGAGAATGGGCTTTAAGGTCTCCAGATTGTGGGATTCGCTTTCCGGGTAGGTATGGCTGTCGAGACGGAAGAGATGCCTCACCTGCACGTCGGAATTGTGGAGGATCGGCGGAATGGTTTCTTTTAAGAAAGAATGCTGCTCGCCTCCCAGCATCAGCACAGAGCCTTTTTCCTTCTGAGCCGCCTGCTCCAGGAGAAGTTTCCTTAAACAGGCATTGATCTCCAGCTCGCCGGAGAGACGGGCAGAAGAGGAAAAATCATGGGTTTCTGAAGAAACCGGCGGAAACTCCCGGAGATCCCTGGGGCCGATGGAAGCGATGATGTCGCGGATGGAATGGAGACAACGGAAAGTTTCTTTTCCGATGGTTTCGATCTGGAACTCCTGAAGCAGCCGGGCTTCTTCGGCCTTGGGGCACTGGAGAGCGTAGATCAGGGACAGAACGTTGGGGGTATATTTTTTCGTAAAACGTACTCCCTTGCGGAGCTTGTAAAGATAGCTGATCGGAATGCCGCTGGCTTCCTGCAGTTCGAGCATGGAGAGATTGGAACGGGCAATAGCATGATCCAGAAGATCGGAAAAATCGGACAATGGAAGGTCCTCCTTTGCAAAAAATGTAAAGTGCAAATATAACTATGAAAGTAGTGAACAGTTACGCAAATATAAAATATTGTATGACCGGGAAAAGAGAATGTCAAGTGATACAGAGTCAAAGTGAAAAAATGTCTAAATTTATGTCTAAACATACCAAAGCGGAAAAAATAGTGTAAAATAATTCTGGTGTCAACTGCATGTCTCTGTCCGTTTTCATCCGGCACCCCTCCTTCCCAACCCGTCGGGTGGAATATGGAAGCTGATCCTGGGACAGGGGCATGCCTTTCCTTTAAAATACGAAAATTCGCCGGGGAGCAGAAGGCTTTTTCATTGTTCCCTGGCTTCTTTTATGTTATACTTAATTTCAGGAAGGATTGTGAGAGTGCGAAGCACGGAACAATCCGTGTAATTAAAGGAAAGGAAGTACCTCATGAAACCGATAGATCCACAGGAGTGGAAGCAGGACCTTCCTGCTTTCCGGGAAAAAACAGCGGCCTTTTACAAAGGCGAACTGAAGAAAAATGATTACAAGGGCTTCTCCGGTCTTTATGGAAGCTATGCCCAGAAGGATGGAAAAGCCAGTATGCTTCGTCTCCGTATGACGGCGGGAGCCGTTTCCAGAGAAAAAGTATGTTTTATCGCAAAAATGATCCGGGAATACCAGGTGAAAAGGATGCATTTTACCACCTGTCAGTCCATCCAGCTTCATGATCTGAATGAGACGGCTGTCTGTGAGATTATGGAGAAAGCCCTGGATGCGGGGATCGTCACCATGGGCGGAGGCGGAGATTTCCCCCGGAATATTATGTGCTCCCCGCTGGCCGGCGTGGAGAAAGGCGAATATTTCAACGTTCAGCCTTATGCCAAAGCCGCAGGCGATTATCTGATGCATTTTATCAAGGCGGAGAAGATGCCGAGAAAGCTGAAAGTCGGCTTTTCCAGCTCACCGGCGAACCTCACCCATGCTACCTACCGTGATCTGGGCTTTGCGGCCAGGGAAGACGGAAAATTTGATGTCTACAGCGCCGGCGGCCTGGGAAACAATCCCCGGTTTGGTGTGAAAGTGGCGGAGGCCGTGGAGCCGGATGATATCCTCTTTTATATCAGGGCTATGTGGCTGACCTTCCGCACCTACGGAAACTACGAGAACCGCGGCAAGGCGAGAACCCGCTATATGCAGGAGTCTTTAGGCAGTCCGGAGAAATATAAGGAAGCTTTTCAGGAAAAATTAAAAGAGGTCTGTGCCTCCGGCGAAGACCTGAAGCTGAAAGATCTTAAAGAAGCTTCCACGGAAAACAGCAGGAAAACAGGCGATGAAACCGTTTTCACCGGCAGCAACGCCATTGAGCAGAAACAGGAAGGTCTCTATGCCCTGGCCTGGCATCCGATCGGCGGTATGCCGGACCCGGCAGTCTTCTGTGAGCTCGCAGACGCCATGGAAGAGATCGAGGGAGTGGAGCTTCGGCTGGCACCCTATGAGACAGCCTACATCATCAATCTGACCGGAGCGGAGGCAGAGCGTCTCAACACGATCATTCAGAAAGATATGGCTCAGAGTCTTTTTGAAACCTCTGTCAGCTGCATCGGCGCTTCCGTCTGCCAGGTGGGACTTCGGGATTCCCAGGGACTTCTGCGGGCCTGTGTGGAGCGGGTAAAGGAAGCGGGTCTTGCCGACGGAACCCTGCCCCAGATCCATATCTCCGGCTGTCCTTCCTCCTGTGGCACCCACCAGACAGGCGCTCTGGGCTTCCGCGGTGCTTCCGTAAAGGTGGATGGAAAACTGGAATCCGGCTTTGTCCTCTATATCAACGGCTGTGAGCGCCAGGGAGAGGAGACCATGGGCCACGAGGCCGGAACCATGGCTGAGGCCGATATTCCGGAATTTCTTGTGGCTTTAGGCAAAGCTGTTGCTGAGAGCGGAGAGGATTTCAATACCTGGAATGAGAAACATCCGGGCGGCATCGAAGCTGTGGCAGCACTTTATCTCAGATAAGAACCTATTATAAGGAAGAAACTGTGCCGATCCGGTGGAAAAAGCTCCGCCGGACCGGCATTTTTCCTGGAAAAATGCCCTGAAAAAGAAAATTAGAAAAAAATTAAAAAAATTTGAAAAAACCTCTTGCATTTTGGAACCGTTTCCATTATAATACAAACTGTTGTGACCTTGATAGCGTTGAAACGTGAGGTTGCTGCGGGTATCCGCAGGTTTTCCGTGGAGCGAATGTCAAGTTTAAAAACTGGCGACAAGTCACTGTACTAAAACTGACCATCACAGAAAAGGAACATAATTGTGTTCGGGAGCCTGAAACACACCAGGCCTTGATGGAAAACAACCCGGAATGTTCGTGAAACACCCGGGAGCGTGTACAGTCACCGCTTGTCGTACTCATTAAAAGTGCGAATAAGGAGGCGACTTTTTTTATGGCAAGTCAGGTAATGAGAATCACTCTCAAAGCGTATGATCATCAGTTAATCGATGCATCTGCTAAAAAAATCATTGAAACTGTAAAGAAAAATGGAGCACAGGTGAGCGGACCGGTTCCCCTTCCCACTAAGAAAGAGGTAGTAACCATTCTTCGTGCCGTTCATAAGTACAAAGATTCCAGAGAACAGTTTGAGCAGAGAACTCACAAGAGACTGATCGATATCACCGCTCCGACCCAGAAGACAGTAGATGCACTGTCCAGACTGGAAATGCCCGCTGGTGTCTATGTTGACATCAAGATGAAAGCAAAAGGCTGATAAGCCAACACAATTCTTTAATTAGAGCGAATCCTAAAAGGTTGATATAGAAGTAACGTCAAGTTCCACTTATATTGACTGTTTGACTAGGATGATCACAAACTGTGATCCGCTGTAGAAAAACAGGAGGTAAAAAGAATGAAGAAAGCGATCTTAGCTACAAAAGTCGGAATGACTCAGATCTTCAACGAAGACGGAGTATTAACCCCGGTAACCGTACTTCAGGCTGGTCCCTGTGTAGTAACTCAGGTGAAGACCGAAGACAACGACGGTTACAAAGCAGTACAGGTAGGTTTTGTTGACAAGAGAGAGAAACTCATCAACAAACCGATGAAAGGCCACTTTGACAAGGCTGGCGTGTCTTACAAGAGATATGTAAGAGAGTTCAAATTTGAAAACGCAGAGGAGTACGCAGTTGCTCAGGAGATCAAAGCAGACATCTTCACCGCTGGTGACAAGATCGACGCTACTGCAATCTCCAAAGGTAAAGGCTTCCAGGGCGCAATCAAGAAAAACGGACAGCACAGAGGTCCGATGGCTCATGGTTCCAAATTCCATCGTCATCAGGGTTCCAACGGCGCTTGCTCCGATCCGTCCAAAGTTTTCAAAGGAAAAGGAATGCCGGGTCACATGGGTCACAAACAGATCACTGTTCAGAACCTGGAGATCGTAAAAGTTGACGTAGAAAACAATCTTCTCTTAGTGAAAGGTGCCGTACCGGGACCGAAGAAAGCATTAGTAACTGTTAAAGAGACCGTTAAGTCCGGTAAATAAGGCACTTTTTAGGAAAGGAGGAACAACAGAATGGCAAACGTAACCGTTTACAATATGGAAGGTAAAGAAGTTGGTACCATCGAACTGAACGATGCTGTATTTGGTGTAGAGATCAACGAGCACCTCGTACACATGGCAGTTGTAAACCAGCTTGCAAATAATCGTCAGGGTACACAGAAGGCCAAAACCCGTTCTGAAGTATCTGGCGGCGGAAGAAAGCCCTGGAGACAGAAAGGAACCGGTCATGCAAGACAGGGTTCAACAAGAGCTCCGCAGTGGACAGGCGGCGGAATGGTATTCGCACCGGTTCCGAGAGACTATTCTTTTAAAATGAACAAAAAAGAAAAGAGAGCAGCTCTGAAGTCCGCTCTGACCAGCCGTGTACAGGCTAACAAGCTCATCGTACTGGATCAGCTGACCATGGATGCTCCGAAAACAAAGGCTATGCAGAACGTACTGAACAGCCTGAACGTGAACAAAGCTCTGGTAGTTACCAAAGAGAACGATGCAAACGTGGTTCTTTCCGCAAGAAATATCCCGGATGTAAAGACCGCTCTGGTAAACACCATTAACGTATACGATGTAATGAAATACAATACCGTAGTCCTGACCAAGGACGCTGTAGCAGCAATCGAGGAGGTGTACGCATAATGGCAGACGTAAAGTACTATGATGTCATCCTGAAACCGGTTGTTACCGAGAAAAGCATGAACGCTATGGCTGAGAAAAAATACACTTTCCTGGTTCATACCGATGCTACTAAGAATCAGATCAAGGAAGCCGTTGAAAAAATGTTCGAGGGAACAAAAGTTAAAAACGTAAATACCATGAACCAGGACGGAAAGAACCGTCGCCGTGGAATGGTAGTTGGCAAGACTTCCAAGACCAAGAAAGCAATCGTTACCCTTACTGCTGACAGCAAGGATATCGAGATCTTCGAAGGACTTTAATCTTTGTCCTTAATCTATATGCTGCTTCGATAGCATGATGATAAACATCGAAAGGAGAAACAACAATGGGAATTAAAGTATATAATCCATATACCCCTTCCAGAAGACATATGACCGGTTCCGATTTCTCTGAAATCACAAAGACTACACCGGAGAAAAGCCTGCTTGTATCTCTCCAGAAAAACGCTGGACGTAACAATCAGGGTAAAATCACTGTAAGACACCAGGGCGGTGGAAGCAGAAAGAAATACAGAATCATTGACTTCAAGAGAAGAAAAGATGGAATCCCCGCAACTGTAGTTGGAATCGAGTACGATCCGAACAGAACAGCAAACATCGCACTGATCTGCTACGCAGATGGTGAGAAAGCATATATCCTTGCTCCCGAGGGACTGAAGGTTGGCATGAAGGTTATGAATGGACCGGAAGCCGAGGTTAGAGTCGGTAACTGCCTGCCCCTTTCCGAGATTGCAGTAGGTACCATGGTTCACAACGTTGAGCTTTATCCGGGCAAAGGCGGACAGCTTGTTCGTTCTGCTGGAAACGGCGCACAGCTGATGGCTAAAGAAGGTAAATACGCAACTCTTCGTCTTCCCTCTGGTGAGATGAGAATGGTTCCGATTATTTGTAGAGCAACCGTGGGTGTGGTTGGCAACGCTGAGCACAATCTGATCAACATCGGTAAAGCTGGTAGAAAACGTCACATGGGTATCAGACCGACTGTCCGTGGTTCCGTAATGAACCCGAACGACCATCCGCATGGTGGTGGAGAAGGAAAGACTGGTATCGGACGTCCGGGTCCCTGCACACCGTGGGGCAAACCTGCTCTTGGCCTGAAGACCAGAAAGAAAAACAAGAAATCTAATAAGATGATTGTAAGAAGACGCGACGGCAAGGCAATCAACTAATTAACAAGGATAGTAAACAAGGAGGTTAACACTCATGGCTCGTTCACTGAAAAAAGGACCATTTGCCGATGAAAGCTTACTGAAAAAAGTAGATGCTATGAACGCTGCAGGTAACAAACAGGTTATCAAAACCTGGTCCCGCCGTTCCACTATTTTCCCGCAGATGGTTGGACATACAATCGCAGTTCACGACGGCAGAAAACATGTGCCCGTTTATGTAACCGAGGATATGGTTGGACATAAACTGGGTGAGTTCGTTGCTACCAGAACCTACAGAGGTCACGGTAAAGACGAGAAGAAGTCCGGCGTTCGTAAATAATTCGTACTTTTGAAAGGAGGTTACATCAATGGCAAAGGGACATAGAAGTCAGATTAAACGTGAAAGAAATGCAAAGAAGGATACCAGACCGTCAGCTACTTTATCTTACGCTCGCGTATCTGTTCAGAAAGCATGCTTCGTATTAGATGCCATCAGAGGTAAGGACGTGAAGACTGCTCTTGGTATTGTTATGTACAATCCGAGATATGCTTCCACCTTAGTTGAAAAATTACTGAAATCAGCAATCGCAAACGCTGAAAACAATAATGGAATGAATGTTGATAATCTTTATGTAGAGGAGTGCTACGCAAACCAGGGACCGACCATGAAGAGAATCAGACCGAGAGCACAGGGTAGAGCTTACAGAATCGAAAAGAGAATGAGCCACATCACCGTTGTGCTGAATGAGAGATAATTAGGAGGTAAAGCATGGGACAGAAAGTTAATCCGCACGGCCTGAGAGTCGGCGTTATTAAGGACTGGGATTCTAAATGGTATGCAGAAGCTGACTTCGCTGACAATCTTGTTGAGGATTACAACATCAGAACATACCTGAAGAAGAGATTATATAGTGCCGGAGTTTCCCGTATCGAGATTGAAAGAGCTTCCGACAGAGTAAAGGTTATCATCTACACCGCAAAACCGGGCGTTGTAATCGGTAAAGGCGGCGCAGAAATCGAAAAAGTAAAAGCAGAAGTTCAGAAACTGACTTCCAAGAAAATTGTAGTAGACATCAAGGAAGTGAAGAGACCGGATCGTGATGCTCAGCTTGTAGCAGAGAACATCGCACTCCAGCTGGAAAACCGTGTTTCCTTCCGTCGTGCTATGAAATCCTGCATGGGTCGTTCCATGAAATCTGGCATCAAAGGTATCAAGACCGCTGTTGCCGGACGTGTGGGCGGTGCAGATATTGCGCGTACCGAGTTCTACAGCGAGGGAACCATTCCCCTGCAGACATTAAGAGCAGATATTGACTATGGCTTCGCCGAGGCTGACACCACATACGGAAAACTTGGTGTTAAAGTTTGGATCTACAAAGGCGAGGTTCTTCCGACAAAAGCACATAAGGAAGGGAGCGATAAATAATGTTAATGCCGAAGAGAGTAAAGCGCCGTAAACAGTTCCGTGGCTCCATGGCCGGAAAAGCGCTTAGAGGAAACACCATCTCCAATGGTGAATATGGTTTAGTTGCAACCGAACCCTGCTGGATTAAATCCAATCAGATCGAGGCAGCCCGTGTGGCTATGACCCGTTATATCAAACGTGGTGGTAAAGTTTGGATCAAAATTTTCCCGGATAAACCTGTAACCGCAAAACCCGCTGAGACTCGAATGGGTTCCGGTAAAGGTACTCTGGAGTACTGGGTAGCAGTAGTAAAACCCGGACGCGTACTGTTCGAGCTGGCTGGCGTACCCGAAGATGTTGCTCGTGAGGCTCTGCGTCTTGCTATGCACAAGTTACCCTGCAAATGTAAAATCGTTTCTCGTGCAGACTTAGAAGGCGGTGATAACAGTGAAAATTAATAAGTATGTAGAAGATTTAAAGGCAAAATCAGCTGCAGAATTAAATGAAGAATTAGTAGCTGCTAAAAAGGAACTCTTCAACCTGAGATTCCAGAATGCGACCAATCAGCTTGACAACACAAGCAGAATCAAAGAGGTTCGCAAGAATATCGCAAGAATTCAGACCATCATCACCGAGAAGGCTGAGTAATCGGTTGAATAGAAAGGAGTACTACTGTGGAACGTAATCTGAGAAAAGTTCGTACCGGTAAAGTTGTCAGCGATAAGATGGATAAAACCATCGTGGTTGCTGTAGAAGACCATGTAAAACATCCGCTTTACAAGAAAATTGTAAAGAGAACCTATAAACTGAAAGCACATGACGAGAACAACGAATGCCGCAAAGGTGATACCGTAAAAGTTATGGAAACAAGACCGCTCTCCAAGGATAAGAGATGGAGACTTGTGGAAGTCGTTGAGAAGGTTAAATAATTTAGGAGGTATTCAGCATGATCCAGCAGGAGACAAGACTGAAAGTTGCTGATAATACTGGTGCCAAAGAGCTTCTTTGCATCCGTGTTATGGGTGGTTCTACCAGAAGATATGCAAGTGTAGGAGACATCATCGTAGCTTCTGTTAAAGATGCAACACCAGGCGGCGTTGTAAAAAAAGGCGACGTAGTGAAAGCCGTAGTTGTTCGTACCGTAAATGGCACTCGTCGTAAAGACGGTTCTTATATTCGTTTCGATGAAAATGCTGCTGTAATTATCAAGGATGATAAGACTCCGAGAGGAACCCGTATTTTTGGGCCAGTAGCCAGAGAGCTTCGTGATAAGCAGTTTATGAAAATTGCTTCCCTGGCTCCGGAAGTATTATAAGGAGGTGCCGGTAAAATGATGAAAATCAAAAAGGGCGACACCGTAAAGGTAATCGCTGGTAAAGATAAAGACAAAGAAGGCAAAGTCCTCGCTGTTAAAGACGGTAAAGTTCTGGTTGAGGGCGTCAATATGGTAACCAAACATACGAAACCCTCCGCTGCTAACCAGCAGGGCGGTATCGTAAACAAAGAGGCTCCCATCGATGCATCCAACGTTATGCTTGTTGTAAAAGGCAAAGCTACCCGCGTTGGCTTCAAGATGGAAGGCGACAAGAAGGTTCGTGTTGCGAAGGCAACCGGCGAAGTTATCGACTAATTTAAGAGAGGAGGTTGCACAAGTTGAGTAGCAGACTGAAAGAGCAGTATCAGAGCGAGATCGTAGAAGCTCTGAAAAAGAAATTCGAGTACAAAAACATCATGGAAGTTCCGAAGCTGGACAAGATCGTAATCAACATGGGTGTTGGTGAAGCAAAAGAGAATGCCAAAGCTTTAGAGACCGCCATTAAAGATATGGAAATCATCACAGGCCAGAAGGCAGTTGTAACAAGAGCAAAGAAATCCGTGGCTAACTTCAAAATCAGAGAGGGTATGCCGATCGGATGCAAAGTTACTCTGCGTGGCGACAGAATGTATGAGTTCGCAGATCGCTTAATTAACTTAGCACTGCCGCGAGTTCGTGACTTCAGAGGTGTTAATCCGAACGCATTTGACGGCCGTGGAAACTACGCTCTTGGTATCAAAGAGCAGCTGATCTTCCCGGAAATCGAGTACGATAAGGTTGACAAGGTAAGAGGTATGGATATCATCTTCGTTACCACCGCTAAGACCGATGAAGAAGCTCGTGAATTACTGGCACAGTTCAATATGCCGTTTGCTAAATAATTAGGAGGGACAATTTCATGGCTAAAACGTCAATGAAAATTAAACAGCAGCGTAAGCAGAAATTCTCCACCAGAGAGTACAATCGCTGCAGAATCTGCGGTCGTCCGCATGCATACCTGAGAAAATATGGAATTTGCAGAATCTGCTTCCGTGAGCTGGCATACAAAGGCCAGATCCCGGGCGTAAAGAAAGCCAGCTGGTAAGCAGGGGAGAGCAAAAGGGTTCCCATCCCCAACCAGCATGTCGGCAGGAAAACCGACAGAGTTTCAAAAGACTGCTCGCAGGCTTTTGAAGCTATGACGGATTTACTGCGACAGCAAGTGTGAGTATTCACACTTGCCGACATGCGTCCTGATTTCTTCTTTGGCCAGCCGCCATTTTTGTGGTTCTTGCCTTTGGATATCAGCGAACCCTTTCACATCGAGAAGCTGTCAGGCTTCGAGATGCCACTCACACCACTTGAATTCAACTTCAAATATCCATTATTCCATATATTTAACGTAAAGGAGGCAAAACTCAATGAACATGAGTGATCCGATTGCAGATATGCTTACAAGAATCCGTAACGCTAACACTGCGAAACATGATACTGTAGATGTACCGGCATCCAAAATGAAAATTGCAATCGCCAATATCCTTCTGGATGAGGGTTACATTAAGAAATATGACATTATCGAGGATGGCGTATTCAAAACTATCCACATCGAGCTGAAATACGGTGCAGATAAGAATGAGAAGATCATCACCGGCCTGAAGAGAATTTCCAAACCGGGTCTGCGTGTATACGCTGACAAAGAGAACCTGCCGAAAGTACTTGGCGGTCTTGGCGTAGCTATCCTTTCCACCAACCAGGGCGTTATCACCGACAAAGAGGCTCGTAAGCTTCAGATCGGCGGCGAGGTTCTGGCATTCGTTTGGTAATCAACGCTGACGAAAGCAGGCTTCTTTTGAAGCTTGACAATAGAAACTGAAAACAGAGAAAGCTTCGGCTTTCTCCGAAAATCTAAGTTATAGGAGGACATATAACATGTCACGAATTGGAAGACAGCCCGTTGTCATCCCGGCAGGTGTTACTGTTGAGGTTGCTGAGGGCAACAAAGTTACCGTTAAAGGCGCTAAAGGTACTCTCGAGAGAGTTCTTCCGGCAGAGATGACCATTAAGGTTGAGGATGGCCATGTAGTAGTTACCCGTCCGAATGATCTGAAGAAGATGAAATCCCTGCACGGCCTGACCAGAACACTGATCCACAACATGGTTGTTGGTGTAAGCGAAGGCTACCAGAAAACCCTTGAGGTTAATGGTGTAGGTTACAAAGCAGCAAAACAGGGTAAGAAACTGGTTCTGTCCCTGGGATATTCCCACTCCGTAGATATGGAAGATCCTGCTGACATCGAGACCGTTGTAGAAGGCAACAAGATCATCGTTAAAGGTATCAGCAAAGAAAAAGTTGGCCAGTACGCAGCCGAGATCAGAGAGAAGAGAGCTCCGGAACCCTACAAGGGCAAAGGAATCAAATATGCTGATGAGGTTATCAGACGTAAAGTTGGTAAGACTGGTAAGAAATAATCTAAGGAGAGTGTGAAAATGGTTAGCAAAGAATCTAGAACTAAAGTTCGTGAAAATAAGCACCGCAAAATCCGCAATCGTTTCAGCGGCACAACCGAGAGACCGAGATTAGCTGTGTTTAGAAGCAACAATCATATGTATGCTCAGATTATCGACGATACTGTTGGAAAGACTCTGGTTTCCGCTTGCACCCTTCAGAAGGATGTTAAAGACGGTCTTGAGAAAACCAACAACGTTGAAGCTGCAGCAAAATTAGGAACCGTAATCGCTAAGAAAGCTCTGGAAAAGGGTATCAACACCGTTGTCTTTGATAGAGGCGGCTTCATTTATCAGGGTAAAGTGAAAGCATTAGCTGAGGCAGCTCGTGAAGCTGGTCTGGAATTCTAAGACAAGGAGGAAAAGAACACATGAGGCATGAAATTATTGATGCTAGTCAGCTTGAATTAAATGATAAAGTAGTATCAATCAAACGTGTATCCAAAACTGTTAAAGGCGGACGTACCATGCGTTTCACTGCTCTGGTAGTTGTAGGCGATGGTAACGGTCACGTTGGTGTTGGCCTTGGAAAAGCTACCGAGATTCCGGAAGCAATCCGCAAAGGTAAAGAGGATGCAACCAAGAAACTGATCAAGGTTGAGCTTGATGCAAACAATTCTGTACCCCACGACTGGACTGGAGTATTCGGAAGCGCATCCGTTCTTCTGAAGAGAGCTCCCGAAGGTACCGGTATCATCTCCGGTGGCCCGGCTCGTAGCGTACTGGAGATGGCTGGTATTAAGAACATCCGTACCAAATGCCTGGGATCCAGAAACAAACAGAACGTTGTTCTGGCAACCATCAATGGTCTGAAACAGATGAAATCCCCGGAGGAGGTTGCAAAACTCCGTGGTAAATCTGTAGAAGAGATTCTTGCTTAAGGAGGTCTTCAAAAATGGCAGATAAGTTAAAAATCACCTTAGTAAAATCAACCATCGGTGCCATCCCGAAGCATCGCGCTACCGTTGAGGCTCTTGGACTCAAGAAACTCAACAAATCCGTAGAGCTGCCGAACAATGCTGCTACCAAAGGTATGATTGCTCAGGTTAGACATTTAGTAAAAGTAGAAGAGATCTAATAACAATTATTTGATATAAGGAGGTGTCATCATGGAATTATCCAACTTACAGCCTGCTGCAGGTTCCAAGCACAGTGATAACTTCAGAAGAGGCCGCGGTCATGCTTCAGGAAATGGCAAGACTGCTGGTAAAGGACATAAAGGACAGAAAGCTCGTTCCGGCGCTCCGCGTACCGGTTTCGAAGGTGGTCAGATGCCTTTGTACAGACGTCTTCCGAAGAGAGGATTCACCAACAGAAATACACTGGATATTGAGGCAATCAATATCAGTGCTCTTGAGAGATTCGATAACGATACAGAGGTTACCGTTGAGACTCTCATCGAGGCCGGTGTTATCAAAAACCCGAAAGATGGTGTGAAGATCCTCGGAAATGGCGAACTGACAAAGAAGCTGACAGTAAAAGCTAACGCATTCAGCGCGAGTGCAAAGGCTAAGATCGAGGCTCTTGGTGGAAAAGCAGAGGTGATCTAATGTTAGCAACACTGCGTAACGCCTTAAAGGTGAAAGACCTTAGGCAGCGGTTGTTCTTTACCTTCATGATGCTGCTGGTGATCCGTCTTGGATCCCAGCTGCCCTGCCCGGGCGTTGATCGAACCTACTTTTCCAGCTGGTTCGCAAAGCAGAGTGCTGAGGCATTCAACTTTTTCAATGCCTTCACGGGAGGTTCTTTTGAGCAGATGTCTATTCTGGCTCTGAGTATCACACCGTACATTACATCTTCGATTATCATCCAGCTTCTGACCATTGCAATTCCCCAGCTTGAGGAAATGCAGCGCGACGGAGAGGATGGAAGAAAGAAACTGACTGCTATTACCCGTTATGTGACCGTTGGTCTGGCTCTCATCGAGGGTACAGCTATGGCGATTGGATTTGGAAACCAGGGTCTGATCCCTGCAATGTCTTCCTCCAGCGCTACCTTCATCACCAAAGCGGGTGCCGTGATCACTGTTGTGGCAGCTCTGACTGCCGGTTCTACCTTCCTGATGTGGATTGGTGAGCGTATCACAGAAAAGGGCGTAGGCAATGGTACTTCCATCGTCCTGATGATCAACATTCTTTCCCGTATCCCCAGCGATATGAATAGCCTCTTTGAGATGTTCGTCTTCAAGGATGGTCAGACTGTTGCAAAAGGTGCGCTGGCAGCTGTGATCATCATTGCCGTTATTCTGGTAACAATCGTTCTGGTTATTGTCCTGAATGATGCAACCAGAAAGATTCCTGTACAGTATTCCAAGAAAATGCAGGGCCGCAAGATGGTTGGCGGACAGAGCAGCTTCATTCCTCTGAAAGTTAATACTGCCGGCGTTATTCCGGTCATCTTCGCATCTTCCCTGATGTCCATGCCCACCATGGTTGCTTCCTTTATGGGAAAAACCGGCGGCACTGGAATCGGCAGCAAGATTATCACTGGCCTGAATCAGGGCAGCTGGTTTAATCTGAATCAGCCGGTATACACACTTGGTTTCGTGCTGTATGTGGTACTGAATGTATTCTTTGCTTACTTCTATACCTCCATTACCTTCAATCCGATTGAGGTAGCGGACAACATGAAGAAGCAGGGTGGATTTATCCCGGGTATCCGTCCCGGTAAGCCGACTCAGGATTACCTGAACAAGATCCTGAACTACATCATCTTTATCGGTGCGATCGGTCTGATCATCGTTGTGACCATTCCGCTTGTATTCAATGGTGTGTTCGGAGCCAGCGTATCCTTCGGCGGTACTTCTCTGATCATTATTGTAGGCGTTATCCTTGAGACTCTGAAACAGATCGAGTCCCAGATGCTCGTCCGCAATTACAGAGGTTTCCTGGGAGATTGATGGTGTACGCTCCGTCTTTCGCAGTTTTGCGGGGGAGGGGCGTGCACTTGTCTTTTTTCTGGGGAAAAATCTCAGGAAGAAGCCGGATTATGCGGATTTTTTCCTGTACTACTTTTAAAATATATGATATAATCCAACTGAATAGGCTGTTCCGAATGAACATCAAAAAGATGTGTATGGGGGATTACAAGGATACACATCTTTGTTTTGCGCCATAAAAGAACAGTTTCATGAAGAAGAAAGGTGGGGCAAGAGTATGAAAATTATTATGTTAGGAGCACCGGGGGCTGGAAAAGGAACTCAGGCCAAGAAGATTGCTGAGAAATACGGAATTCCGCATATTTCCACAGGCGATATTTTCCGCGCAAACATCAAGAACGGAACCGAGCTTGGAAAGAAAGCGAAAACTTATATGGATCAGGGCGCACTGGTGCCGGACGAACTGACCTGTGATCTCGTAGTTGATCGTATTCAGCAGCCGGATTGTGCCAATGGTTATGTACTGGACGGATTTCCGAGAACGATTCCCCAGGCAGAGTGCCTGACCACAGCTCTTGATAAGCTTGGCCAGAAGATGGATTATGCCATCAATGTAGATGTACCGGATGAGAACATTGTTCACCGTATGGGCGGCAGAAGAGCCTGCGTAGGCTGCGGCGCTACCTATCATGTGGTTTACAATGCACCGAAGGCAGAGGATATTTGTGACACCTGTGGTGAGCATCTGGTTCTTCGTGATGATGACAAGCCCGAGACTGTTCAGAAGCGTCTGAATGTTTATCATGAGCAGACACAGCCGCTGATCGATTATTATGAGAAAGCCGGCATTCTGAAAAACGTGGATGGAACCGTTGATATGAAAGACGTATTCCAGGCAATTGTCAATATTTTAGGAGAATGATCATATGTCAGTAACAATTAAATCTGCGAAAGAAATTGAGTTAATGAGAGAAGCCGGAAGACTCCTCGAGATTGTTCACAAAGAACTGGAGGAGGCGATTCGGCCGGGCATCTCCACTTGGGAACTTGACCATCTGGGAGAGAAGACGATTCGCAGCCTTGGATGCATCCCGAATTTCCTGAATTATAACGGTTATCCGGCATCCTTTTGTATTTCCGTAAATGACGAAGTAGTTCATTCCATCCCCAACAAGCACAAGATCCTTCACGAGGGTGATATCGTCAGCATCGATGCTGGCCTGATCTACAAGGGCATGCATTCCGATGCAGCCAGAACCCATGCGGTAGGACAGATCACTCCCGAGGCACAGAAGCTCATTGACGTGACCCGTCAGAGTTTCTTCGAGGGAATCAAGAAAGCAGTAGCAGGCAATCATCTGTTTGATATTTCCAACGCTATTGCAGACTATGTAGAGCCCTTTGGCTACGGCATCGTAGAGGAGCTTGTCGGCCATGGAATCGGCCATGCTCTTCATGAGGATCCCCAGATCCCGAACTTCCGTCAGAAGAGAAAAGGTATCCGTCTGATGCCGGGGATGACCCTGGCCATCGAGCCCATGATCAACATCGGCCGCCCGGATGTCGAGTGGCTGGACGACGACTGGACCGTTGTGACTGAGGACGGAAGCCTGTCCGCTCACTATGAGAATACGATTCTCATCAACGAAGAGGGCGAACCGGATATCCTGACTCTGGGTCATGTATAATGGCAGGTCTTGATATGGAAGAGATCAGACCGGGCATGCTGGCCTATTCCCTGGCCGGTCATGACAAAGGCAGCCTCTATTACATCGTGAAAGCGGACGAGAAATTCGTCTGGCTTTCCGATGGAAAACTGAAAGATACAGCTTCCCCAAAACGGAAGAACCGGAAACACATTCAGGTCATCAAGAAAGGCGCCGTGGAGGCGCCGGAACCGCTCACCAATGAAGCGGTCAAGCGAATCATCAAACAATATCTCAGGAAAGAGTTATAGGAGGTTTTTTAAGGCAGATGTCAAAAGCAGATGTTATTGAAGTAGAAGGAACAGTTCTGGAAAAATTACCCAACGCCATGTTCAAAGTAGAGCTGGAGAACAAACACGTCGTTCTGGCTCACATCAGCGGAAAGCTTCGGATGAATTTCATCCGTATTCTTCCCGGCGACAAAGTAACCATCGAGCTGTCCCCGTATGATCTGTCCAAGGGACGCATCATTTGGAGAGATAAATAAGCCAAATCAAAGGAAACCGTACTTCAGGCGAGTGAAAATCGTCTGAAGTGCGGTTTTTTAAAAAAATCCCCAAAAGTGAACAAGAAAAAACGAAAAAAAGCTTGCTTTTTATAAGGTAAGGTGTTATACTCATTCACGAACTGTGCAAAGGGCTTATTTTTTTTATGCCCAAATGTTCACGACAAGGTGGAAAGGAGGACCATCATGAAAGTTAGATCTTCAGTAAAACCGATTTGCGAGAAATGCAAAGTCATCAAGAGAAAAGGAAGTATCCGTATTATCTGTGAGAATCCGAAGCACAAACAGCGTCAGGGTTGATTTTATTCACACTTTATACTGAGATTTTCCAAACAATGAAGAGCGGCTGCAGTGCGAAACGCCAGGAGGCGTGGAAACACTGATAACAATAGAAAGTGGACTTGTTTCACCGTATATTGCTTACAATACCGGACGCTGCGGTTAGCCCACCGCTCCCGACTTGTACCGGGTCGGCAGTTGAACGAAGAGAGCTGCAAAGCGCCTCGCAAATAAGTTCGAGTGTACGGAAAGGCATGGCTTCGCTGTGCTGGGCTGTGGGATCGAAGAATCCACACCGCCTCAATTTAAGACGATATCAAATATTAATGGAGGAAATGTTACATGGCTCGTATTGCTGGTGTAGACTTACCAAGAGAAAAACGTGTAGAGATCGGATTAACTTATATCTACGGTATCGGTAGAGCAAGTTCCGTAAAAATTCTGGAGAAGGCAAATGTCAATCCGGATACCCGTGTCAGAGATCTGACCGATGAAGAAGTAGGACGTATTCGTGATGCAATCGACGAGACCGTTACCGTTGAGGGTGACCTTCGTCGTGAGATCGCAATGAACATCAAGAGACTGCAGGAAATCGGATGCTACAGAGGTGTTCGTCATAGAAAAGGACTTCCGGTTCGTGGCCAGAAGACCAAGACAAACGCTCGTACCAGAAAAGGTCCGAAGAGAACTGTTGCTAACAAGAAGAAATAATAAACCATCGTTGAATATTTGAGAAAGTAGGTTAGTTTAAAAATGGCTAAAAAAGTTACCAAAAAAGTGACAAAAAAGCGCGTAAAGAAAAACGTTGAACGCGGACAGGCACATATCCAGTCTTCCTTCAATAACACCATCGTTACCCTGACGGATGCTGAGGGAAATGCTTTATCTTGGGCAAGTGCCGGTGGTCTGGGATTTAAAGGTTCAAGGAAATCTACTCCGTATGCAGCACAGATGGCTGCCGAGACTGCTACCAAAGCAGCTCTGATTCATGGTTTAAAGACTGTTGACGTTTTTGTAAAGGGTCCGGGTTCAGGACGTGAGGCTGCTATCCGTGCACTGCAGGCATGCGGTCTGGAAGTAACCAGCATCCGTGACGTAACCCCTGTACCGCACAACGGTTGTCGCCCGCCGAAACGTAGAAGAGTCTAATTAGGAGGTAAATGAGAGATGGCAGTTAATAGAGTTCCTGTACTGAAAAGATGTAGATCCCTCGGCCTGGATCCGATCTATTTAGGAATTGATAAAAAATCCACGAGAGAGCTGAAAAGAGCAAACCGCAAAGTAAGTGAGTACGGTCTGCAGCTTCGTGAGAAACAGAAAGCAAAATTCATCTATGGCGTTCTGGAGAAACCCTTCCACAACTACTATGAGAAGGCTGAGAGAATGCCGGGTATGACTGGTACCAACCTGATGACCATTCTGGAGAGCCGTCTGGACAACGTAATCTTCCGTCTGGGCTTCGCTCGTACAAGACAGGAAGCACGTCAGATCGTTGATCACAAGCATGTACTTGTTAACGGCAAACAGGTAAACATCCCGTCTTACCTTGTTAAAGCTGGTGACACCATCGAGATCAAAGAGAAAGTTAAGAGCATGCAGAGATACAAAGACATTCTGGAAGTAACCGGCGGAAGACTGGTTCCGGAATGGCTTGAGTCTGATCAGGAGAACCTGAAAGGTGTTGTTAAAGAGCTTCCGTCCAGAGAAGTGATCGACGTTCCGGTAAATGAGATGCTGATCGTCGAGCTGTATTCTAAATAATTAACAGCGCATTTTCGTATCAGAATCCTGGAAAACTTCCGAGCGTGTCTGTTTTTCAGGCACGCTTGAGGTTTCCTTCGGGATCACCCTCATGATTCTAAAACCCAAAAAAGGAGGGGCTTATGTTCGATTTCAACAAACCAAAAATTGAGATAGCTGAGATTTCAGAAGACAAGAAGTACGGAAGATTCGTTGTGGAACCTCTGGAAAGAGGTTATGGTACCACCCTGGGCAATTCTCTTCGCAGAATTATGCTGTCCTCCCTTCCGGGCGCGGCTGTCAGCCAGGTTAAAATCGAAGGCGTCCTGCATGAATTCAGTTCTATTCCGGGCGTAAAAGAAGATGTCACTGAAATTATTATGAATATCAAATCACTGGCAATCAAAAATTCCAGTGAGACCAATGAGCCGAAAGTTGCTTACATCGAGTTTGACGGCGAAGGTACTGTGACCGGAGCTGACATACAGGCTGATCAGGATATCGAGATTATGAATCCGGATCAGGTGATTGCTACCCTGAATGGCGGAGCTGACAGCAAGCTGTACATGGAGCTGACTATCACCAAAGGCCGTGGCTATGTAAGTGCTGAGAAAGGCAAAACAGATGATATGCCCATCGGCGTTATTGCTGTAGATTCTATCTACACTCCCGTTGAGCGTGTCAACCTGAAGGTGGAGAATACCCGTGTAGGTCAGGTTACCGATTATGATAAACTGACACTGGACGTATGGACCAATGGAACCCTGGGTCCGGACGAGGCAGTCAGCCTTGCTGCTAAGGTACTCAGCGCACACCTGAATCTCTTTATCGACCTTTCCGAGAATGCAAAATCCGCAGAGGTCATGATTGAAAAAGAAGACAACGAGAAGGAAAAGGTTCTGGAGATGAACATCGACGAGCTGGAACTTTCCGTTCGTTCTTATAACTGCCTGAAACGTGCCGGCATCAACACCGTTGAGGAACTCTGCAACAGAACTTCCGAGGATATGATGAAGGTTCGTAACCTGGGCCGCAAGTCCCTGGAAGAAGTTTTAGGCAAACTGAAGGAGTTAGGCTTACAGCTCAACCCCAGCGACGAGTGATCGATCGCAGCTACTGTACGAGAGAGCTCTCTACCGGGCTTTCCCGTAACTATTAACATGAATGGACGAGACAGCACCTTTTAAGTAAGACCGAAGAGCATTAACTGGTGTTCCACAAATGGAGGAAAAGAATAATGGCAGGTTATAGAAAACTTAGCAGAACTGCAGACCAGAGAAAAGCACTGATCAGAAGCCAGGTTACCGCTCTGATCCAGCACGGCAAAATCGTTACTACCGAGGCAAAGGCAAAAGAGATCCGCAAGGTCGCTGAAGGCCTGATCGCTATGGCAGTACGCGAGAAAGACAACTTCGAGACCGTTACCGTTACCGCTAAAGTTGCCCGCAAGGACAAAGACGGCAAGAGAGTAAAAGAGGTTGTTAACGGAAAGAAAACTACCGTTTACGATGAAGTTCAGAAAGAGATCAAGAAGGATGCTCCTTCCAAACTGCACGCTCGTCGTCAGATGGCTAAAGTTCTGTACCCTGTAAAAGAGGTACCGGCTGAGGGCAAAAAAGCAAAAGAGATCGATCTTACTGATAAACTCTTCAACGAGATCGCTCCGAAATACGCTAACCGCAACGGTGGTTACACAAGAATCGTTAAGATTGGTCTCCGTAAAGGTGACGCAGCTATGGAAGTTGTTCTGGAGCTGGTTTAATCTGAGATTGATAAAAAAAATGGACCTTACAGATTTTTCTGTAGGGTCTTTTTTTATGCCCGCTAAACTACAGGTTCAATGACAACCTCTCCAGAACCCTATATAATAAAATCAGAAATCAGGAGAATATACAAAAGAAAAGGGAGGTATCGTTATGGCAAGAAAGATCCTTGTGGCAGAGGCATTGGATGAGAGAGATTTGCTGGCAAAAAAGATTACAGATAAGATTGGAAAAATTTCTTTTGTGGATGTGATAAGACCGAATGAAGAAAATGTTTTTAATCTGCGCCAGGAAAAAGGAAAGTATATTGCAAAAGTGAAAAGCGGTTATCAGCAGCTTCAGGACATGATTACACTTTTTCAGAAACTGGACGAAGCAATTCTTGTTTCCAATGCGAATACGGTGATCCGTACGGAAAGAGGAGACATGACTGTTGCCAGTGCGATTTTGCTTAGAAGCAGGATGAAGGAAACAGAGAAGCTTTCTGATACCGGGAAAAAGGACTTTGAGATGCAGTTTCTGGATGAGCTTGAGCAGCAGTATACAAATGCTGTTTTACAGGCTAAACTGGAAAATGAAAATCTTCAGAGAAGAGCGGATAGGATGCGGCAGCAGATGGATGGAAATTCGACAACACCTGCAGCGGAGAACAAAAATACAGAGGATTTTCTCAAACAGTATGTTCATGAAAACAGCATAAGAGTTGTAGATCCACTGGATTTGAAGAACAGACTGGAAGAAATGAAGAAACAGCAGAAGAAGCTTTTGAAGGAACTGGATATGAAGATTAAGGTTTCCAATGCGCTTACTTACGTTGAGGTGTGAGGAGGGAAAAATAATGGGAGAGAAAATGCTGATAACGCAGGCGCTCACGGAGAAAGAAACATTGCAAGATGAAATTTGCCGCCTTATTCAGGAATCTAAGTTTTGTTTTGCAGATACAATTTGCGAGCGGGAAGAGAAGACTCAGCAAAGAAAGCTGAACGAAACGGAGTTTAGTCGGAATGCTCAGGAATTGTTTGAAAAGATCCAGGAAAAGATAAAAAGATACTATCAGATTGAAGAGGCAATCATAGTGTCAAATGCAAAAGTAAAAATTCATACCCAGGTGGGGGACTTTACGGTTGCAGGAGCGGTTTCTCTCCGGAACAGGCTGAGAGGGAAGAGCACTTATCAGAATAGCCTTTTTGAAGTTAGTATGGAACGGAAAATGGACCAGGAGTATACAAGAAGTGTGCAGCAGATTAAAAATATGAATCTGCAGCTGGAAGAACGGGCGGATGCAATCCGGTTGAGCATTCTGGGAAAGGACAGCAAGGGGAAAGGTGACAATTCGCTGGATTCAGTAAATGATTTCCGGAAAGAAAATACCATGGAGCTGGTAGATCCTTTGGATATCAAGACACTTATAGATGAGAATGAAGCAAAGCGGAACGCACTTCTGAGCGAACTGGATACGCGGCTTAAAGTCTCGAACGCAACAACTTTTATTGAAATTTAAGTAGTGTTTTGCCTGCAGTACGAAAACTTCAAACCCGGTTTCCCCCGCAGCGGGGTTAAGGCTGCACTTGCTCATTTTATGAGAGAAAATTTTTAAGCGCAGATGACGCTATCATGACAAAACTCAGTGGGTACCTCAGCTGGATAGAGGATCAGACCTCGGATCTGGAAGTCGCCGGTTCGAATCCGGCACCATGCGAGAAGTTAACAGGTGTAGATTATTGAAAAATGGGGAATGAGCTTTTTTCGTATTTTTATAGAATCTATTGAATTTTTGTAACAAAGCTGCTTTCTGTAGGTGCAAAATGGCACTGAAATCCATGAAAAAAGGTAAGGAGCAAAACCGGTTGTCCGGAAGCTGCCTCATGGCTGTGCTGTAGGCAATAAAGAAATGCCGGAAATTTGCCGACATTTTTTTATAGAATAAATACCTGGAATCAAGGAGAACAACGTGCAGGAAAAAGGGAAACACTATGTCATCGGGGACGTACATGGGTGTTATGAAGACTTCCTTTTGCTGAAAGAAAGGATAGATCCGGAGGCAACCATCATTCTGGCAGGTGATTTTTTGGATCGGGAGCCTTAGGTTGGGGAGATGCTTGGCTGAGCTAAATTGTTGTATTTAGTGATAAGAAATTATTTTTAAATAATATTGAGAAAGAAAGTAATTAGATGTGCATTGTATGAATTAATATAAAAGAGTAAATAGTATATCATGGTCGGTCTGAGCCTTTGAAATGGAGGATGGAAGGCTGAGACCAGCTATGATGCTGAGGATAATAAATGGAATGTAACAGGCAAACGTTTATCGGAAGGTACTGTTACAGGAAAAAGTCAACTATACTAGGAGGGATAATTATGTGGCGATATAGATGCCCGATTTGCAAAAAAATGGTCGAAAATCCCAATATGGGAAGAGAGGATGTAAAACGGATTGCGACGAAGTCAATTTACTGCCCCCACTGCAACGGGCGGCTTTATGTGGAAGAAAGTGGTGCGACAGTTGATTTGGCTGGAGCGTTGGTGAATTTCTTTAAACAAGTTGGTGGAATTACAATTTCTCGTGAGGAGGCGCTTGCCAATTATTATGAGGATATTGATGAAGATGAGTTAGACGGCTCTGATGTGCCAAATGTTTGCTGAAGCAATAAGGCGGCTGTCTGAAAAAACTAATATTGATTTGAAAAAATTTGTTTTAAAGGATGAGAAAAATTCTCATGATCCAAATGAATGTGTTCTTGCTAATTTTTGATTTCATGCAGGAAGATATATTTGGTGCATGGGAATTTTTTGTGAATCACAAAATACCTGCAAGAACTGTACAAGATAGCGCAGTTTAGAAAAAATTTTTGACACATTTACGTTTGCAGTGAGAGCAAGAATGCCAAGTCGGCTAATAGTTCAAAAGAAATAGTTGTTCAATTTATAAAGTATTAATATTATAAATCTGTAAACTACAGGTTCAATGACAAGGCTGCTGAAATCTTATATAATAGAGACAAAAATCAGGAGAATATGTAAGATAAAAGGAGGTATCGTCATGGCAAGAAAGATCCTTGTGGCAGAGGGCATTGGACGAGAGAGATTTGCTGGCAAAAAAGATTACAGATAAAATTGGAAAAATTTCTTTTGTGGATGTGATAAGATCGAATGAAGAAAATGTTTTTAATCTGCGCCAGGAAAAAGGAAAGTACATTGCAAAAGTGAAAAGCGGTTATCAGCAGTTTCAGGATATGAATACACTTTTTCAGAAGCTGGATGAAGCAATTCTTGTTTCCAATGCGCTTACCTACGTTGAGGTGTGAGGAGGGAAAAATAATGGGAGAGAAAATGCTGATAACGCAGGCGCTCACGGAGAAAGAAACATTGCAAGATGAAATTTGCCGTCTTATTCAGGAAGCTAAGTTTTGTTTTGCAGATACAATTTGTGAGCGGGAAGAGAAGACTCGTCAAAAAAAGCTGGATGAAACGGAGTTTAGCCGGAATGCTCAGGAAGTGTTTGAAAAGATCCAGGAAAAGATAAAAAGATACTATCAGATTGAAGAGACAATCATAGTGTCAAATGCAAAAGTAAAAATTCATACCCAGGCGGGTGACTTTACGGTTACAGGAGCGGTTTCTCTCCGGAACAGACTGAGAGGGAAGAGCGCTTATCAGAATAGCCTTTTTGAAGTTAATATGGAACGGAAAATGGACCAGGAGTATACAAGGAGTGTGCAGCAGATTAAAAATATGAATCTGCAGCTGGAAGAACGGGCGGATGCCGTTCGGCTGAGCATTCTGGGAAAGGACAGCAAAGGAAAAGGTGACAATTCGCTGGATGCAGTAAATGATTTTCGGAAAGAAAATACCGAGAGCGTTTCAAGTTTTGTGTAAACAGAAAAAACTGATGTAAGATATGTCATTAGTTATCGAGGACAGAACCTGTTTTTCAGGGTTCTGTCCTTGTTTGTATTATAATGCAGTTTTAAGGCATGTCAAGCAGGACTGGCTGTGCCAGCCCTGCCTAGCATGCATTCTGCTTATAACCTTTCCAATCTTTCTTCGAAGAAAATTTCCAGCTGAGAATGGATTTGTCCCCAATCCTGACGGTGTCCCGTCCATTTTTTGGTGATATCTATCATGGCCAGATACAGCATTTTCAGGAGACTGTCATCGGATGGAAATACCGTCTTGGATTTGGTGACTTTCCGGAGCTGACGGTTAAATCCTTCAATCGTGTTCGTGGTATAGATCAGACGTCTGACAGCTTCCGGATACTTAAAATACGTTGAAAGATTTGCCCAGTTATCTTTCCATGACTTTGCAATCTTAGGGTATTTCCCGCTCCATTTTTCGTCAAAGCTGTCCAGTTCTGCCAATGCAACTTCTTCTGTAGGAGCTGCATATACACGCTTCAGATCTGCCATAAGTGGTTTGATCTCTTTGTAAGAAACAAATTTCGTGGTATTCCTGATCTGATGGATTATGCACTGCTGGATCTCGGTCTGGGGAAATACTGCTTCAATTGCTTGTGGAAAACCGGTCAGTCCATCCACACACGCAATCAATATATCTTCTACACCCCGGTTTTTCAGGCCATTCAGGATGGAGAGCCAGAACTTGGCACTTTCATTTTGACCAACATACATTCCGAGGACATCCTTACGTCCTTCCATATCGATCCCAATCGCAATGTAAACAGCACGTTTTACAATCCGCCCCTCATTACGGGCATGGAAATGGATCGCATCCATAAATACAACAGCATACACACTTTCTAATGGCCTTTCCTGCCATTCTTTTACTATTGGCAGGATCTTATCAGTAATCCGGCTGACAGTACTGTCGGAGATCTCAAGATCGTATAATTCACGCATGTGGCTTTCTATATCGGCAGTAGTCATTCCTTTTGCGTACATGGAAATGATCTTTTCTTCCATGTCTTGCGTAATCGAATTCTGATACTTCTTTACAACCTGTGGTTCGAAGTCACCTTTTCGATCCCTTGGAATATCAATCTCCATATCTCCGTAACTGGTATGTAACGTTTTCTGGGAATGTCCATTCCTGGAATTATCGGTTTCTTTATTTCGATAATCATACTTGGAATATCCCAGTTCTTCATCCAGTTCCTGATCAAGGGCACCTTCCAAAATGATAGACATCATATCCCGCATAATGGAATTAACATCTGTTCCATCTTTTACTTTTACATTGTTTTCTTTCAGGTAGTTTCCCATGAGTTCTCTAAGCGCTGCTTTTTGTGGTGAATCCTTTTTTCTTGCCATAAAATAAACCTCCAAACTGAGTAATTCTATCTTACATCAGTTTGGAGGTTTACACAAACTTTGGGATACTCCCTGACGGTACGTTTCTGTTCGTCCAACAGCTCTGTAAGTCTCTTGTAGGGAGTTACTTCTTCGAAACATTCATCGAACAGCGGGTCAGCAGTCCGGTCATGATTCCCAAGGATCAGATGCAGCTTCCCATTCAGGGAATCCAGCAGCTCTTTTGCAGCTTCCCGGTTGCCGTTTCTCAGATTCCAGATCAGGTCCCCCAGTACATAGACGTCATCTTTCGGAGCCACTTCCTGATTCCAGCGTTTTCGGATTCCCTCATGCATTTCTTCGATATCCTGAAACGGACGGTTGTCAAAATTGCTGCCCATAGCCGTTACATTTTTATGAAAAAAGTGTAGATCGGAAATATACCTGTTTGCCACGATTGCAGCCTCCTTTGTTATATTTTATTGCTGGTTTTAGTATACCACAGCAGTTTATTTTTGTCAGTTAACTACGGGTTCAATGACAATTTGTTTCCTTTTTGATACTATAAAAACAGATTATTTTTTAAAAAGAGGAGGGCCAATATGAATATAGAACAAATCAAAGCTGCCGTAGCGGATACTCCTTACGATTTTCTTCGGGAGGATTCCCGGCTTGGCAAAAATATCATTCTGCTTACCCTTGGCGGAAGCCATGCATACGGTATGGAAAAAGAAGACAGTGACCTGGATATTCGAGGGATTACGCTGAACAGCAAGCAGGAGATCCTTCTCGGAAAAGATTTTCAGACGATTACGGATCTTCCTACCGATACAGCGATTTATTCTTTTAACAAAATCATCGAATTGCTGACCAAAGCCAATCCGAATACAGTCGAACAGCTCGGCTGCAGACCGGAACAGTATCTTTATTTGTCAGAAATCGGGAAAGAACTTCTGGCCAACCGAAAAATGTTTCTGTCTAAACTCTGCATCCACTCTTTCGGAAACTATGGGCAGGCGCAGCTTCGGCGTCTGGAAAACAAGTCCGCCCGCCTGACCAGTCAGGCAGAATATGAACGGCATATTTTAAATTCTATTGAAAATGCTTTCTTCACATTCCGGGAACGCTATCTGACCTGCCCAGAAGAATCCATCCGCCTGTATCTGGATGATTCGTCGAGGCCTGAGATGGAGAAGGAGATCTTTATGGATGTTCATCTGAAGCATTATCCATTGCGGGACTATGCCAATATGTGGAACGACATGAAATCCATTGTCAGCAGCTACAACAAGATCGGAAAGAGAAATAAGACTGCAATGACGCACAATAAACTTGGCAAGCATATGGCGCACACGCTGCGGCTCTATATGATGTGTATTGATATTCTGGAAAAAGAGGAAATCATCACCTGCCGCACAGAAGAGCACGATCTTCTCATGAAAATCCGAAATGGTGAATTTTTAGATGAGAACCGGCAGCCTATTCCGGAATTCTATGAGATTCTCGATGAATATGACAAGCGCTTCGAATATGCCAAAAAGCATACCGCCCTCCCGGAACTTCCAGACTATAAACGAATCGAGGAGTTTCAGGCTGATGTAAACGAGAGAGTTGTAAAGGGAGACATTTAAAAATGAAGATAAGAACAGATTTTGTGACGAATAGCAGCAGTTCATCATTTATTTTCAAAGAATACAATCCTGATAAAATAAAGCAGGCGATAGAACATAGGCTCTCGCCTTTACCTAAAGATAAGTGGGAGAGAATATACTATGAGAAAGCCAGAGAAATGATCCCTTATATAGTGGGAAAACGATTTTGTGAATACCCGCTTTGGGATCTGATGAAAGTTTATTCCTGGTATCGGTGGGATGTGATAAGTAAATGGCTCGAAGGGAAAGATTGGGAAACAGAACTTTCACAAAAAGTATATATAAGCGGCAATGGTGAAAAATGGAATGCCATGTTTGTTTTAGACATGTATAAAAATTATTTAGAAAATATAGATGGCGTGTGGCCGAAAGACATAGAAGTGACAGTTGACCTTTTAAATAGTCAGGCCCGGGAATATATACAATCGTGGTATTTTGACAGTGACATTTTGCGGGTTTTTTACACAAATAATATAGAAGAACTTCTGGAAGGAGCGAAACAATTTGAGGGGAAAGAGCTCCCGGAGGTAATGGAATATTTGTTTGGAGCGCAGTATTTATATTTTTATGAGGATGAAACTTATAGTATTATTCGTGAAGCGTTAGAAAAAGCAGGATTATGTTTATATTCCTGCGAACATATGGGATAAAAGATGAGAATCAGAAAAGAGAAAACTTTTGTGTCCTGTTTTGATAGCAGAACGGGAGCTTATTATAGAACGGGAATATTGGTCGATGGAAAAGAGACGGAAGATGATCCATTTATGGCAAGTTTCCCGGAACTTTTGGACATTGGTATTATGGGCCATTGCAGGCATGGGCAGTCGGGTCTGTGTCTGCAGTCTGGTATTCAGTGTTATCAAAATGGGTTAAATCGTGCGGATGCCAATATGAGGGTAGAGGATTTTAGAAGAATCATATCCGAATGCAGGGAAAATACCTATCAGGTAGCTCTTGGCGGATGTGGAGATCCGGATCAGCACGAAGCCTTTGAAGAAATTCTGAAAATATGCAGGGATGCAGAGATTGTCCCCAATTTTACCACCTCCGGATTGGGAATGATGAAAGAGACAGCGGCGATATGCAAGAAATATTGCGGAGCGGTAGCGGTGAGCTGGTACAGAAGTCCGTATACGTTAAAGGCGATATCCCTCTTACTGGAAGCAGGCGTTAAGACTAATATTCATTACGTTTTGATGAAAGACAGCATAAAAGAAGCCATTGATCTGCTGGAGAGAGACAAGTTTCCAAAAGGGATTAACGCAGTTGTCTTTTTATTGCATAAACCGGTAGGTTTGGGGAGTGATACGCAGATAATAAGAAAAGAAAATCCCGATCTGAAAAGATTTTTGGAGTGTATTGAGAGAAAGCAGTTTCCGTTTAAAATCGGCTTTGATTCCTGCACTGTTCCGGCGCTGTTAGGCAGTTCGTCATTTGCCTCCAGATCTATGGATACCTGTGAGGGAGGCAGATGGTCCGCCTATATCTCATCTGATCTGAAAATGATGCCATGCAGCTTTGATAATCAAAAACAACAGTGGAGTGTGGACTTGAGAAGTTCGACAATACAGGAAGCCTGGTTCAGTAAAGCATTTGACGATTTTCGTAGTCATTTGAAAAATGCATGTCCGGAATGCAAGCATAGAATTAACTGCATGGGCGGCTGCCCGATCTGCCCGGAAATTGTGTTGTGTGATGCGCATGAAAGGAAGGTATAAACTATGGGACGACAGGAAAATATTGAGATTTTTGAGGATTCACAGCGGATGTACGAAAGTAATCCGAGGTTGATTTCTGCGATTAAAAAGTCTAATGAAAAACAGGAGTTTTTCGCCGGTGACTGCCAGATTATGGCTGATGCCGGGCGGGTTTATGAAAAGGCGGCCAGGATTATCGTGAGTAAAAAGCGGACGCTGGAGGCTGCGGCGGCCTATGCGGAAAAACAGGTCTGCATCTTAAACTTTGCGTCAGCCACAAATCCTGGAGGCGGCGTAACCAAAGGATCATCCGCTCAGGAAGAGGCCATCTGCCGCTGCTCGACGCTTTATCCGAATCTGAAAGAACCGTGGGTGTGGAATAAGTTTTACGGCCCCAATCGGCGGCAGCAGGATCCGTTGCACAAGGATGACTGTATTTATACGCCGGGAGTCCTCGTTTTTAAATCAGATACCAGTTATCCAAAACTGCTGCCGGAAAAGAATTGGTATTCTGTGAATGTGCTGACCTGTGCGGCTCCGAATCTGCGGAAAAATCCCAGCAATGGAATGAACTCCGGGGACGGCAATACTGCTGTGAATATCAGCAGGAAGAACCTGCAGGCACTGCATGAGAAAAGGATGCGCCGAGTGCTGGAAATCGCAGCGGCAAAGGGAAATGAAGTTGTGATTCTTGGAGCTTTTGGCTGCGGGGCATTTTGCAATCCTCCATTGACTGTAGCGCAGGCAATGAGAGAGGCGGTAGAGAAATACCGGATGAAATTTGAAACCATCGAATTTGCGGTATACTGTTCTCCGAAGGATGATGAGAATTACCGGGTATTTCGGAGCGTTCTGGGGCGATTGTAAAATGATAGAATGGAGAAAGTGAAATCATGGACAGCTCAGATTTATCAAAGCGTATGAAAAAATATGAGGCAGTGTCAAAAGGGACGCTTATGAGCAGAATGCCGGTCATTTTAAGGATCGATGGAAGATCATTCCATACTTATACGAAGGGCTTCAAAAGACCTTTCGACGAGCTTTTGGTGACAGCAATGCAGGAGACGATGAAATATTTATGCGAGAACATCCAGGGCTGTGTTTTAGGCTATACACAGTCAGATGAGATCAGTCTGGTTCTGGTTGATTATAAGAAATTCACAGCATCATCCTGGTTTGACAATGAGATTCAGAAGATCGTATCTATTGCGGCATCTATGGCTACAATGGCGTTTAACAGAGCCTTCACCAGGCTGGCAGAAAAAGAAGGAGATGCCGTGTATTGTGAGAAGGCCGGTTTCGCCCAGTTTGACTGCAGAGCTTTCAATCTGGCCAAAGAAGAGGTTGCAAACTATCTCTACTGGAGACAGGCTGATGCAACCAGAAATTCCATCCAGATGGTAGGACAGGCAAATTTCTCTCACAGAGAGCTACAGAATAGATCCTGCAGTGAGATCCAGGATATGCTGATGCTTCAGAAAGGGATAAACTGGAATAATTTCTCTGTGCAGCAGAAAAGAGGAAGCTGCTGCAGAAAAGAGGAATATCAGGGAGAAGATGGCATTTCCAGAAATCGCTGGATCATTGATAAAGAGATTCCTGTTTTTACTGGAGAAAACAGGAGCTATATTGAAAAACTGATTTATGTTGGTGAAACGGTTGCGTAGTAATCTTTTCGCCTCTTTTCTTTGTCATAGAAAAATCCAGTTTATAAGAAAATATGTATTTTTATATTGTCAGTTATTTCTATGATAACAAATAAAAATAAGTTGATAAATTGTTAAAATTTATAGGATAAAAGGGTTTACTTTTTGGTTCTGATGTGATATGTAAATTTAATCAATGAGATTAATTTTTAATCAACGAGGTATAATTTTTTAACCAAAGAGCAAAAAAAATTTGATCTGGAAGCAAAATTTTGAGGTTCCGACTGTAGTGCTTGGTTTTCCAGTAAGGTATAATAGAGATAGTCCAGGATAAATGTAATTCCTATTAAAAATCTGCAGAGCATAGGAAAAGCTAATAACATTGGAAAGGAGATAAATTACTGATGAAAAAATCAGCAAACGATTGTCAGGAAATTGATACTGAAACTGTAAAAGAGAACATCAGACAGTTCATGAAAAATGAAGCCTTAACAGTCGCTGATTTGAAGGAATTACTGGGATTTGATTCTACACAGGCTATTTATAAATGGCGTTCTGGAAGAGGGATTCCAAGCATAGACAGTCTTTTTAAAATGAGCAGCGTCTTTGATATTCCTATGGAGGATTTCATTAAAAAAGACGGAATCAAGCCAAAGCAGGGAGAAAAACAGAGCCAGAAGGAGGAGTTAGGATGAGAGAAAAAGCAAAGGGAGTAAGAAACTGTTGGTGTCGAATCATGCTTACTATGGTTCTTATGCTTCTGTGTATGACGGGAGCGCCGGTTCATGCATCATCGAGTCTGCCGTCACTTAAGATAAAAACCATCAAAAGTGTCTCATGGAATACGGTGCAGTTTGCAGTCAACATTCCATCGGGCTACGATACATACCAGATTCGGATTTACCGATCCACTTCAAAGAACGGCAAATATCAGCTGATTGACTATCTTGATTATGTGACACAATGGGTCAGCTATAATGGCGGCGATTACATGACGCAGTGTGCCAAGAAAAAGGTGGTCTGCTCCAAAAACAAGAACCTTTACACCTTTGAAGATACTTCACTTCGTTTTAATCAGCGTTATTATTACAAAGTACGGCTGTACGACAAATATACGAAAAATGCGGGAAAGCTTTCAGAGCCGAAAGGAGTTCTTACCGCTTTAAACGAAGCTTATATCGTTCGAGGTTATGTCAACAATTCCAATCAGGTGGATCTTGCCTGGCAGATGTCAGAACACGCAGAAGGTTATCTGATTTACCGGAAAACGCCGAATGGAAAATGGAGCAGAATAGCGAAAGTGCTTGGCGACACAAACAACACCTTTGTCGATAAAAATGTACAGTTTGGAAAGAGCTATTTTTATCAGATCCGACCTTATCGCTATGTGGGAAAGAAAGCCATCATTGTCACTACAAAAGACAAATATGTGGTCCGGCTGAATACACCGAGTATTGCCGGAGAGTACAATAATCCTGGCAGTTCTGTTTATGGATCCAAACTTTCTGCTTCTGAACTTAATGAAGTTCGCCGGGTAGTCCAGGCCTTCAAAGCGAACTTTATTAAGAAAGGAATGAGCGAGTACGAAAAGGTGCTGACCGCTTATCAGTATCTGCGTTATACCTGCGGTTATGCCTGGGGCGGCTGGCAGTATAACGGAGCCAACACGGCCTGGGGAGCTCTTGTATACGGGGAAGCTCAGTGCTCCGGTTTTGCCCGGGCGATGAAAGCGCTCTGCGACGGTATTGGCATCAGCTGCTATTATGTACATGCCAACTCCAGTTCCGCGAATCCGAGCCATCAGTGGAATGAGGTTCGTGTGGATGGAAAATGGTATATTGTGGATCCGCAGGGAGGCTACTTCCTGCTGAGTGGAAATACCTATAAAAACAGAACAGGTATGGACTGGAATCATGCCGGACTGCCCGAATGTACGGCTGATTATAAAAGCAAGTAAGAGAAAAGGAGAGGATCATTATGAAAACTACGTTAAAAACATCGAAGCTCTTAAAGGCATGTGTGTGGGCTCTGCTTCTGCTTGCGGGACTGCATCTGGGAGGAATAAAGACGCTGGCAGCGGCGAGACCTTCCTGTGAGAAAACGAAAACCGTTTATTATCAGAAACAGAACTTTAAGAATCCGCAGACTCAGGAAAGATATGTTGTCTATGATTTCCTGGGAACCAATGAGATCAGTCTGCAGAATGTCTCTTCAAAAGCAGTAGTCAGTAATTTGAAATCCAGCAATTCTCATATCAGCGTTTATTACAATTCGGTCACCAAGAAGATTTCTCTGGATTTGAATTATACTGCAAAGACACTGAAAAATGGAGAAAAAGCAGTCATCAGCTTCAACGTAAAACAGAATAAAAAGAGCTACAGACTTTCCTGTACAGTGACTTTCCGTCCGGATTTTGTGAAAAGCGCCAAAATCGGAAAGCTGGATATCACACGCAAGCTGAATCGTTCTCAGTACGCCGGCTATTTAAAAATGACGACCACACAGAAAAAGGCAAGAATTAAATTTACTCTTCCATCTGATTATAAGATCGTAAGTATTCGCTATAACTACAAAGGCGAGGAAGTAGGACCGGTTTGGAATACGGCAAAAAAAGTGAAAAATGGCGGAACGCTTGTTATCAAAAAGAATACCGTTCTTTGCGTGGAATACGCGGCGAAGAAAGGAAAGAGCGTATACAATCGCGCCTATATCATCAGCATCAATTGTAAGTAAAACAGCAGTTTAAAATACATCGGGCGTCCGAAAAAACTGAATAAATAGATGAACGGGGAAAAGCGGAATCACCAGTCCGCTTTCCCCGTCTAGAAGAAGATTTCACCTATTCCATTACTGCCCCGACGGTGTTGAAAATTCACATTGAAAGTGCGAAAAATGTATGGTATATAATAATTATGCACAAAATAAAGAATGGTGCTCTCTAAATTATAATGGTGATTTTGTGAAAATATAGGGGGAATGATGATAAAAAATTATATAATTAATATACCGGAAAGACATAATGGAATATATGCTATTCTTAATATTGTTGAGAAAAAGGTTTATGTTGGTTTAGCGCATGATATGTTAAGGCGGACAAATGAGCATTTTATTGCTATTTCGAATTTTACGATTGGAAATGATAATCAGTATTTATTAAATGAAGAAAACAAACAGTTTTTACACTTTCCAATATATAAGAAACAAGAAGAAATTAACAATTTACCAGATTTGGAAAGCGATTACATGGCAGTGTTCAAATACTCTTTGGGATTTGAATTATATAATATCGCTAAGGAAAAAAAGGTCGAACTACATGATGAAAAAAAATATCTTAAGCAAGTAGAATCAAGCTTTAAAAAATTAGTTGGAGAATCTCTTATTGAAATTTCTCGTTTAAGTAAAGCGGAAAGAGAAATTAAATGGAATTCAATTGTGAAAAAATTTGATAAATCAGATAGAGAAACTATTTGTCTGGAATCGGAGACTGGAGATTTTTCTAAAAGTAATAAATATGAATATGTGATAAGGAAGATGGCAACATTGGTTATTTCTAAAAGTATTTTAAGGAAAGATTTAAAAATTAACTGGCCTGAGAAAAGTATAAAAGATCAGGATTTATATAGGGATGGAGCAATTATTATCAGTAATTTTGGATCGCATAACGGTGAAACACCATATGAGATAATAAAAAAAATGGATATGGATTTGCAAATGTCATCTGATGGATGTGCATATTGGGCATTGAAAAATGTTAATGAGGAGACATTTAGAGAAAAATGTAATGATAATAAACCAGTATATGTTATTTTTAAAACTACAACTTCGGATAATTCGGGGGGTACAAAAGTTAAATTAGATGTAATAGCTACTGAAGAAAGTATTCGAGAAAAAGGGCAAAAATTGAAAGAAAAGAATGATCCAACTCTAATGCAATCTTATAAGGATGTGGAAAATAATTGGCATAGTTTACCTCAAGAGATTACAGGAGTTTCAAGTCAAACAAGTGCTTGGAGGGAAGGTAGTGGTTATAAGGTTGTTGCATTTAGAATAAAAAAATTCTATATATGTAAGGAAGATTTTAGTGTTACAGAATTGAAAAAGTGGATAAAACAAAAAACTGGACAACAAAATACATATGATTTGAAAGTGAAAGAAGAAGATTTTGATAATATTGAGTTTATCAATGATTCGGATTCTACAGAATGCTTAATCGCCGAATTGCAATATCCGTATGTTGTCATAGTGAATAATGCACCTGGGTTAAAGCAGTATTTGAGGGGATGGTATAACGGAGAAAGTAACCCCAGGCTTATGTTTGAATCTAAAGATAAGTTTGAATTTAAAGATAATAAAAAGAATAGGGATGTAACGAGAGTATTTATGTTTTGTACTGAGGAAGGAAATAGAACAGTATATGTGAGAGATGTAGAAAGTAGAAAAATCGATACAATACCATATAAGGATAAAGACTTAGAATGGGGGATTTTGGAGGGTGGAGAAAAATGTTCATATGAAGTGATTATTGATGAAAAAACAGAAACTATAAAAATTAATGGTTCAAGTATTAAAGAAAATATTTCTTTTAAAAGGAAATATGATGCCGAAAACGTTTCATTTATAAAGCATAAAGATATTAAATATCAGTGTTTACAGGATTCAAATAGTGGTTTGTTTTACACATTTAGAGGGTTTGAGGACAATAAAGGTACACCGATATTTGTATTTGATGAAGTATAAAGAAGAATTGTAAGAAAAAATATAGTTCTATTTTATTAACAGAAAATATATTTAATTTGTTGATGAAATTGTAATTGTCTATAAAAAAGTCGGCTAAAATTATGCAAAAACTAATTTTGACCGACTTTTTTTATGGAGTTTCACGGTTTTACCGCCCCAATCCCCTCATATACTACCCCATGCCTTTCATCAACCTCCATATCTAGGTGATAATGCCCGCAGTACCAGTATTTATACTGTAGCTTCTCTTCCAGCTGATCAAAATATTCCGTCAGAATATCTTCCTTATATGAATGGATAAAATCGCCGCCGCCAAAATACTGTTCCAATTTCTCCTGCACGCTGGATGCCAGGCAGTGGGTTATCACATAGTCAACTTTGTAGTTTGCTTTTTCAAGATTCCGAATGCCTTCCTGCATTTCTTCTTCTGTGGGCAGTTCCTGTTCCCACCAGGAGATTCCTTTGATGCGATAGGGCAGGCGGGCTTTGTTGGCGGCGATCCGTTTTCTGGCATAGTCGGGATCATGAGGATCAAGGACTCCGCCCTGAATATCGTGGCTGGAGGCCCCGCCAAAGGTGAAAAACTTCTTGCCTTCTATTTTGAATACCTGTCCCCGTTCCAGATAAATAATCTTGTCGCGAAGGATGTGTCTTGCCTTCCCTCCGTGCCATTCTTCCAGATGGTAGTCTTCCAACATATCATAATTTTCGTGGTTTCCGGATATCCAGAGAATTTTGAAGGGCAATCGTGCCATCCAGTCCAGGTTATACTTCAGTGTTTTATCGTTTCGCTCCCAGAGCAGTCCAAAGTCGCCGCAGACAATGACGATATCTTTTTCGGTCAGTTCAAATGGAAGCCGACAACGCTGTCTTTTCGTAAAGCGGCTGAAATCCGCATGGGTATCACCGGTAATATAAATCATGTTTCACCTCACCCCTTTCTTATACATGATACAGAATAACTTACAAAATCTGTATCGATCAACCCATATGGCAGCAGGAATATAAACAGAGTCCGGCTTCTTCTAACGCTTCGGAGATAAGATAATGAGTTTCCGTTTCATCAAAATACAAATACTGAGCGCCAAAAAAGTATTCCATTACATTTGCGAGTTCTTTTCCCTCAAAGCGCTTTGCACCCTTCAGAAGCTCTTCCAGATTATTCATATAGAAAACCTGAAGAATACTGCCTTCGCATTCCCAGGATTGCAGATAGTCCTTAATCTGAGCGTTTAGAATCTCGGATGATACCTCCATGCTTTTTTCATCGGTATTCCATAGATCGGCTTTGTACAAATAATCTTCATAGAGATCCAGAATAAACAGGGCATTCCATTTTTCATCGCTGTTGCTCAGGTACACTTTTTCGGAAAGAGCCTGTTCCAGTTCTGCGTCCCAGCGGTCATAATCGTCCCAGCCTTTCCACATTTTGACTCCGAGCCATTTACTGATCACCTCATTACAGTACCAGGAATAAACTTCCATCAGATCACGGAGAGGATATTCCCGGAAGCGTCGTCCTGCCATAGAAGAGGCCAGTTCTCTGAGATATGGATGCCAGGGTTTCTCCCATTCTTCTGAAGAAAGCGCGAGCCTGTGTTCTACCGCCTGTTTGATTTTTTCCGAGTTGAACTCCTTAAAAATAAAAGAAGAACTGCTGCTGTTTGTCACGAAATCTGTCCGTATTTTCATTTATGGCTTCCCCCTTTGCTTTACCTTTATCTTATCAGAAAGAGGCTGGAATGTCATTGAACTCCTGGTTAAATGACATTCCGCCGCCGCTATGTTATGCTAAGAAAAAACAGTAAAGGGGGGAACAAATATGGAAGAAAAGGGTGTTTACACAAATTATTGGTGGAAGCTGTTTCCTTTATGACAGATATATCAATAATGGATTCAAAGTTGTAGTAAGCAGTTCGGATTTTGTGAGACTGTATGCTTCGGCCAGGGACGCGTTATTTCATAGAATGTATATAGATAAGATTCCGTTTTTCAATTATCCCGAGGCGCGAAGACTATCCGGAGTTTCTTTGGCTGATTATCTGGAGGTGGACAGTATTTGTAAAGCCATGCCGTTAAAAGATGTAAATGGCCCTTTGGCTTACATAGATACGGCGATCGTTAATAATAGGGTTATCATCGATACGGAAGGGGATTTGCAAAAAGAAGGCAGCCTGTTTATAAGCGCTGAGGATTTTCTTCTGAATATGGATGAGATCGTGGAAAAAGGATTAAACAGAAAATGGAAAGAAAACCAGGTTGGTTCGACTTGCAAAAAGCTGTCCCAGCCTGGTTTTTGCTTATTTTGCTCCTATCTCAATCAGACATCGTTTCTTAAAGAATGCGATCCCATAGCAGTAAATCTGGTCGTAATCGTCCTCAAATTCCTGAGCATACATGCGAGTGGCAATTTGGGTTAAAGCCGCTTCGCAGGCGGTGGGAAGAGAAGCTGAGGTTTGTGCATATTTGATTTCAAAAACGGCAACGCGGCCATTTTCCGAATCATAGACGACGACATCACTGCGGCCTTCACCGTGTTCCCGGTTGGATTCTACGGTATATCCGGCTCCGGCAAAAATGCCTGCCAGAAAAGCATGGTAGAAGTCTTCTTTATAATCGTGATAGCTGATGGTTTTTCTGAGAAGACGGTTCATTTCTTCGGTGGCAGCAGCACAGTTTTTGGCCCAGATGGCATCAAATAGAGGTTTTCGGTTCCAGCTCCGGGCGCTGTCATCAAACCATTGAATGATCGTGGTTTCAAATATTTCACGGATCTCAGCATTGGGAATGACAAGAGCGATGGAACGGGCAGGGAGAGAAAGCGTGTCATCTTTGAGGCAGGTCAGATAACCGGTCAGGTAAAGAACACTCCAGAGATTCTCCTCAGAAGAATGGAGGTAATCATAAGTGAGATTTTCGTTGATTTCCTGTATTCATCCAGATGGGAATCTGTAATGGTATCGGAGACGACGTTATTGGTTCCGGTAAAGATGCTTTCTTTTGAAATCCGAAGACAGCCTGTAATGACAGCGAAACAAAGGCTGGGATTATCTTTTAAAAAAGTACGGAAAGAACAAATTGCCCAAGCTCCATTCCTTTGTTGAAAATTCCCCGCCTCCGCGTTATAATGGGCTGGTAAAAAAGCAAAGGAAAGCGAATAAAAGAGAGGTTAGACAATGGCAAGCATTCTGACAGCAATTGGTAAGAGCAACGTTGATATTGATAAGGAAATTTATAATACGATCCGGCTTTTGTATCATGGAAAGAATACCTATTCTTTCTGATAAGGAGTTCATGGTATGGAGAAAAAAATGAAACAAAGGACCATGAAGCTGCGGGCGGTGGCAGTCTTTTTTGCGACGCTTCTGGTGACGATGGGCTGCGTTTTTATGCTCAATCAGAGTCAGGAAAAACAGGCGAGACTGAAGGCGGCTTATACGGCAGAATCCACCGTGAATATGGTGGAATCCCAGCTGAATAAATATCTCGTGGAATCGGATCTGATGAAAAATGTTGTGGAGTCCGGGCATGATATAACGGATGAGCAATTTAACCAGTTAGCAGCTCTGATGCAGAATGAAAACGAGGTTATTGAGGCATACGAGATGGCAAAGGACGGTATCATCAACCAGATCTATCCCCTGGAGGGAAATGAGGCGGCCATGGGTCTTGATATGCTGGAAAATCCGGAGCGTAGAATGGAGGCCAGACTGGCCAGGGACAGCAAAGAGTACACGATTGCAGGACCTTTTGAGCTGAAGCAGGGCGGAACCGGAATGCTGCTCTTCAATCCGATCTATTTCATGAAAGAGGGGAAGGAGACCTTCTGGGGTTTTTCTCTCCTGGTTATCAACTGGGAAAACTTCATCGATGAGATTGAGCTGGATAAACTGGAGGATGTGGGCTACCACTACCGGATCTGGAAGCGGACCATGTCTACCGGGGAGCGGTTTTCCATCGCTCAGTGTCAGGACGGAGGTCTTGAGAATACGATGGAGGTAGCCTGTGAGGTGCCTAACGATACCTGGTATTTTGAGATTGTCCCTCAGGGCGGCTGGGTGTCAACGACGCAGGCGGCGGGAGGGTATTTTCTGGTAATTGCGCTGACCATTCTCGTGACGCTGGGTTACTGGCAGTTTGAGCTGCGGCGTTACAGGGACCAGGTGCATGCGGAGGAGCTGGAAAAAGCGGCGAAAGAAGCACAGCTGGCCAATGAGGCAAAAACGCGCTTCCTCTTCAATATGAGCCATGATATCCGGACGCCCATGAATGCGATCATCGGTTTTTCTGAATTGCTGGAAAAACATATGGATGAAAAAGAGCGGGCCAGGGATTATATCCAGAAGATCCGTTCTTCAAGTTCCTTTCTTCTGTCTCTCATCAACTATGTGCTGGAGATGGCCAGAATCGAGAGCGGCAAAGCCACACTGAAAAGGGAAGTGGGCTATTTTGAGGAGCTGAAGGAAGCGCTGAATGCAGTTTTTGAGCCGGCGGTCAGCAAAAAAGGACTGACTTACCGCTGCGAGCTTCAGGTGGAGCATGAATATGTGCGCTGCGACCGGACCAAAGTGCGGGAGATTCTTCTGAATGTTGTGAGTAATTCCATCAAGTATACGCCGGAGGGCGGCAGTGTTTCTGTGTGGATCCAGGAAGAGCCCTGCAAAAAAGAAGGCTGGGGTTCCTACCGTTTTGAGATTACAGATACAGGCATCGGAATGAGTGAGGAGTACCTGCCTCACATTTTTGAAGAGTTTACCCGCGAACGAACCAGTACGGAGAGCAAGGTGACGGGAACCGGCCTGGGGCTTCCCATCGTGAAAGCCCTGACGGAGCTTATGGATGGTTCTATCGAGGTGGAAAGCCAGGTTGGAGCCGGCACGAAGATTATCATACGGCTTCCGTTTGCTCTGGCAGATGGACCGGATCCCGAGCGTGAGAAAGAGAATGGAAGGGCAGATCTTGCGGAAATGCTGAAGGGGAAACGGATTCTGATAGCTGAGGACAACGAGCTTAACGCGGAGATCGCAGTGACGCTTCTGGAGGAATGCGGCCTTCAGGCAGAGTGGACCAGAGACGGCGAGGAATGTGTGGAGACGCTGAAAAAGAAGCCGGAGGATTACTATGACGCAGTTCTCATGGATATCCAGATGCCGAAAATGAACGGCTACGAGGCGACAAAGGCGATCCGGAACCTGCTCGGAACCAGAGGAAAGATTCCCATCCTGGCCATGACGGCCAACGCTTTTGACGAGGACCGGAAGAAAGCTCTGGCAGCGGGAATGAACGGCCATATCGCCAAACCCTTCAAGGTGGAAACCATGCTGGAAGAGCTGGAATTGGCATTATTATAGAAAAGACCATGTTTTCAGATCAGAAGAGATCCGGGAACATGGTCTTTTTTTGAAATGGAAGGTTACAAAAATATATAAATCCAGCATATTCATGTATAGAAAAAAGCCCCGTAGGCCTGTTATAATAACAGAAAGAAAGGGGTAAAAAATCATGAGAAATGCGATTATTTTTCTGGACAGTGGAGATACGCTGGTGGATGAATCCACCGAGGTGAGAATAAAAGGTGACGTTGTAGATCACGCAGAATTTTTTCCGGGAATCAAAGAAGTCCTTTTTCAGCTGAAAAATGCGGGTTTCCGGGTGGCGCTGGTGGCGGACGGCCTGGTGGAATCCTTTGATAATATTTATCAGCAGCACGAGATGGAGACTTATTTCGAGGTGCGCGCAATCTCTGAGACTGTAGGTGTCTGCAAACCGGCCGGAGAAATGTTTAAGACGGCCATGGAGAAAATGAACCTTGAAGAGGCGGACAAAAAGTATATAATTATGATCGGAAATAACCTGGAGCGTGACATCGTCGGAGCCAACCGAATGGGAATTACTTCTGTTCTGGCAGGTTACAGTCCCCGGTACCGGATGAAGCCGGAAAATGAAGAGGAAACGCCGGATTATGTGGTCTGTGATCCCAGTGAGATCCCGGCACTCATCGAGATGCTGGATAAGCAGATGGAGAATAAGAAGTAGTTAGGCTGGTGATAACGGATGGAAGATTATTTAAGAAGGGCGGCAATCTGGCCCGGAGCACCGGTCATTGACGATCCCGAGGGCCTTCTCGGGGAAAAAGTCAACCGGCTGTATATGTTTTCCCATGAACCCATCAACCGTTACTGCAAAAGAGGAGATTTTTTCCAGGAAGGAAAAATGGAAGAACGGAAAAGAAAGTATGCCGCAGCTCTTCATTCTGTGGTACAATAGACCCATCCTGATGTATGGAGGGCAAGTAAATGAAGGATTATGATTTTTTCCCGGGAGAGGGTAAGTTTTACAAGGCAAATCTGCATTGCCATACTGTGATCTCCGATGGAAAACTGACCAAGGAACAGATCAAGGAAGAGTACCAGAAAAGAGGCTATTCCATCGTGGCGTTCACAGATCACCGGACTTATGGCTACCATCCGGAGCTGACGGATGAAAATTTCATCGCGCTGGCAGGTATTGAGGTGGATGTTTCCGAGAATCCGGAAAAATGCGGCGGCTGGCCTCATGCCAAATGCTATCATCTGAATTTCTACGACGAGCATCCGGAGGAGGGAAAAGAGTTCCCGCTGCCGACCTATGTCTACGAGGATATGGCCGGACAGAACGCTTACATAAAGGAGCGGACAGAGGCAGGTTTCCTGTGCTGCTACAATCATCCCTACTGGTCTTTGCAGAATTATGACGATTACAAAGATTTCGAGGGACTCTGGGCCATGGAGATCTACAATCATGGCTGTGAGCACGACGGTCTCTACGGTTTTAATCCCCAGAGCTACGACGAGATGCTCCGGAGCGGACAGAAGCTTTTTACAGTGGCCACCGATGACAACCACAACTGGTTCCCGCTGACAGATCCCATGTGCGATTCCTTCGGCGGCTTTATTCAGATCAAAGCGCCGGAGCTGACCTATGAGGCGGTCATCAAGGCCATGAAAGAGGGAAATTTCTATTTTTCCATGGCTCCAGAGATCCACGAGGCGAAGATTGAGGACGGTGTGCTGAAGGTAAAAACTTCTCCGGTGGAGAAAATTTTTGTGGTGACGGACAGCCGTGACTGCTACAAGAAACTGGCTCCGAAAGGGGAGACCATCACGGAAGCAGAGTTTCCGCTGAACGGAAAGGATGCCTGGGTGCGGATCCAGATCCGGGACGGAAAAGGAAAATTTGCGGGAACGAACGCTGTATATCTGAAATAAAAAACACAGGGACCTGAGCAGATGCGCCGGGTCCCTGAACTTATCTATGGAAGGAATGGATCATGAATCAGTTATTAAATGAGATCAGAAAAAAAGACGCGAAAGCCTTCACCCATGGGGGAAAATTTCACGCGGACGACGTGTTTTCCGCGGCCCTTCTCCTGTACCTGAACCCGGAGATTCAGATCAGCAGGGGAAATCAGGTGCCGGAAGATTTTGACGGCATTGTCTTTGACATCGGAAGAGGCGCTTACGACCATCACCAGAAGGACAGCCGGATTCGGGAAAACGGCGTGCCCTACGCGGCCTTCGGCCTTCTCTGGGAGGCGCTGGGGGCGGAGATTTTAGGCGAAGAACTGGCGCTTTCTTTTGACGAGACCTTCGTTCAGCCTCTGGACAATAATGACAACACCGGGGAGAAAAATGAGCTGGCGTCTCTCATTGGCAATTTCAATCCGGCCTGGGACGCGGAGGGAGGCACGGATGAGGCTTTTTTCCAGGCGGTGAGCGTGGCCGGGATGATCCTGGAAAACAAATTTGAGCGCTGCCGCGGAAATGAGCGGGCGGACCGTCGGGTGGAGGAGATCCTGGCGGAACAGGAGCGGGCTATCAAAGCTGGAGAAATCCCCGCGGAGAATCGACAGATTCTGATTCTGCCGGAATTTGTGCCCTGCCAGAAGCATCTCTCCGAGACGGAGATCGCTTTTGTGATCTTTCCCTCCAACCGGGGCGGCTACTGCATTCAGCCTCAGAAACGGGAATATTCCCTGAATTATAAGTGCAGTTTTCCTCCGGCATGGCTGGGCCTGGAAAATGAGGAGTTGGAGGCAGCTTCCGGCATTGCAGGGGCAGTGTTCTGTCACAAAGGCGGTTTTCTCATGACCACGGAGACGCTGGAGGAGGCGGTTCAGGCGGCAAAAATCAGCCTAGCGGAGTTTCATGAGGCTCCGGTTCTCGTAAACTTTGGGGGAGGAGAGGAAGCGGAGGCACTTCTTCAAAAGCTTCCGGGTCTGACGGGAGTGAAGATTGTCCGGATGGCGCTGCCGGAGCTTCCGGAACTTAATGAAGATGGGATTTTCACCGAAGTGGCTATGGAAAAGCAGGAATGGAAGAACCGGATTAAAGCCCAGGTGAAGGCGATTCTGAAAGAAAAGCCCGAGGCGGTCTATGTGGAAGGGGAGGTATTTTACACCTATCCGGTCGTCCATGCCCTGCGGAAAAAACATGTGCCGGTGCTGACGATGATTAAAAAAGAGGAAAGAAAATTACTCATAAAAATACCTTCTGGCTCATGAAAAATAAAATGACAGAATGTTCTTGCATTTTGTTTTTTGTGTGCTATACTACAAAGAAGAGCCGGTCTTTCCGGCGAAAGGAAAAAGTGAATAGATCGAAGGGAAAAGGGAACGCAGTGTGAATCTGCGGCAGTCCTTGCTGCTGTAAGGGTGACGAATGGTCAATAGCCATTGGCGAAAGCTGAGAAGGAAGACCAGGAGGCTGACCCCGAGCCAGAAGACCTCCCCTTTGATTTTGAGATGTATCCGTTTCAATGGAAGACTGATGCATGTTCCAAAGAGACGGATGAAGGTCGATCTGACGTCTCTTTTGGTTCTGTGTGTCTGGAAAATTCTTCCAGGCACTTTTTTGTGTTTATAGGGTCGAAAAGTCCTTGCACGCCTGTGCTTGCACAGAGGTGTGCAAGACCTTGAGACCCGCCCGACATGAGCATAAAAGCGGAGCGAAGCTTCGCGATATGCGAATGGCGGGGAGAGGATTGCGGGAGCTGCTTTGCAGCGGAGCAATCCGGTAAGCATTTTGTACCTACTACACCTAGCATTTAAGGAGGAAACAAATGAAAAAGAAGACCGTAAGTCTGCTGCTGAGTCTGGCTATGTGCCTGACCATGCTGCCGGGACAGAGCGTATTTGCAGCAGAGACATCCACAGAGACCGAGACCGAGGCAGCCAGCGAGAGCACTGGCAACCATGTAGAGAATCTGATCGTTGGAACCATCGCAGATCAGAACGTATTCAACTCCCTGACCCAGACCGACGCTTTCGGACGTATGAACTACAATGGCTTTACCCAGGGTGACTTCGTATACCGCGATGAGAACAACAATCTGCAGCCCTATTTCTGGAAATCCTTTGAGATCTCCGAGGATGGAAAACAGATCGATTTCACCATTCCGCTGGATGCCGTATGGCATGACGGCGAGCCGGTAACCATGGATGATGTGGTATTCACCTTTGAATATATGAGAGATGTGAGGAAAAACGGAAGCCTTCAGAATCTTACAGAAGTAAAAGTAACCGGCGATGACAGCGCATCCCTGATCTTCTCCGAGCCGGATGCTTACTACTGGATCAACGCTTCCTGCAACAACAATGCCTGCGTATACGCAAAGCATATCTGGGAAGGCATCGATGATCCGACCACTCTGGACGGACCGGAAGCAGCCATCGGCTGCGGCCCCTACAAACTGGTTTCCTACGATTCCGATGCACAGGTTTCCTACTATGAGGCTGTTCCGGAGAACGATTTCTTAGGCGAGATCACCGTTGATAAAGTAACCGTACAGAGCTATTCTGACGAGACCACTCTGATGATGGCTATGATGAACGGCGAGATCGATACCATGTATAACTATGCAAACCCGATCGACGCTGACGTCATCGACACCGTTCAGGGCACACCGGATCTCGACCTCGGCGAGAGCGATTTCACCGGCTGCTACCAGATGGAGTATGGTAAAGACAGAGCTCCGGGAAATGATCAGGCTTTCCGTGAGGCTGCTTCCTATGCAATCGATTACAATCAGCTGGCAACCACCATCAACGGCGAGTACGGAAAGGTTCCGGGAAAAGGTGTGATTCCGCCTTCCTGCAAAGGATACGACGAGAGCATCGGTTCTCTGGAATTTGACGCTGACAAGGCAGCCGAGATGCTGGATGAAGCTGGCTACAAAGATGTGGACGGCGACGGTTACCGTGAGCTTCCGGACGGAAGCCCGATGGATCTGACTGTGATCCCGCAGTACAGCTCCAAATCCATGGATATGAGAAACCGTATCGCAGAGGTTATCATGAACAGCCTGGACAAAGTTGGCATTAAGAACCATGTGGATAACGACAGCCTTTCCAACAGTGAAGTTTGGGAAGATACCGTTACCAAAGGAAACTATGATATCTCCATCACTCTGACCACTTCCGGAGTGGCTTCCTACAGCACCGCTTTCCGTTACTTCATGGGCGAGCTGAGAGACGGCGAGAGCTCCTGGCTCTGGGGAACCATCCGCGATGACAGCTTCCGTGATACCTATTATGCAATGACTCAGGCTGTCAACGATGATCAGTACGTCGAGAACTGCAAGAAACTGCAGAACTATGTGGCTGATAGCATGTCTGCTGAGGCTCTGTGCTGGGAGACCGCATTCTTCCCCTACCGCACCGATAAATATACCGGATGGGAAAATTATCCCTCCTGGGGTGCTGTTCATGCGACAACCTGGTATCGTCTGACAGCAAAATAATCACAAACGAATGTTTTCCGCCGGGATCCTTTCGGGTTCCGGCGGTTTTTCTGTATGGGTGGGAAAAAGCGAAAGCACAGAACGCCCTGATTCATGTGAAAGGAGAAATCGTTTATGACCCGTCATATCGCACAGAAAATTGCGACGGCCTTTGTGACGATCTTTGTTATCATCACCATCAGCTTTTTTCTGGTACATATCATGCCGGGAGATCCGGTGATCCATCTGGTGGGCCAGGAGGAATACTATTATCTGCTGGATAACGATCCGGAGACCCTGAACAAACTCATTGCCAGGTACGGCCTGGATGACAGCCTTCCGGTGCAGTACGGAAAATACCTGAAAAACATTGTGACCATGGATTTCGGTCCCTCTTATACGAACCAGAAACCGGTCGTTTCCAACGTTCTCAAAGCCTGCAAATGGACACTTTTTCTGTCGATTCCCACCTGGATCATCGGCGGACTTTTAGGAGCCCTTCTGGGAGTTATTGCGGGCTGGAAGCCGGGAAAACTCTTTGATAAGATTATGACGCCTATTCTTTTGATCGTGAATACGGTCCCCTCAAACTGTTTCTGTCTGATCCTGCTGATCTTTTTTGCCTACCGGATGAAGCTTTTTCCCATCAACGGAATGGTCTCCCCGGGCGTCGAAGGAATGGCGAGGGTGCAGAGCATCCTCCAGCATATGTTCCTGCCGCTGATTATCATGATTCTTTACCGGACTTCCGGTGATTTCATGCTGATGAAGAGCGCAGTTTCCCAGGTGCGGAGCGAGGAGTACATCATGACGGCGGAGTCCAAAGGTCTTCCCTCCAGAAAAGTCCTTTTCCGTCATGTGATGAAAAATGCGATGGTTCCTTATGCGACTTCCTTCTGTATGCAGTTCGGCGGTATTCTTTCCGGCTCCATGATCATTGAGGTCGTTTTTGGCTGGAAGGGAATGGGAACGATCCTGTATAATGCCGTGTCCAACCGGGATTTCCCCACAGCCCAGTTCTGTTTCCTTCTGTCTGCGGCCCTGGTGGTTTTTGCAAACCTGATCAGCGATATTGTCAACGCGGCCATCGATCCGAGAATCAGAGAGGAGGGAATTCAGGATGCATAAGAAAATTCGTCTGAATGCGGCGGCTACGGCAGGCCTTCTGATCATTCTTTTTTTCCTGATCATCGCTGTTTTCGCTCCGGTGATTGCCCCTTATGACCCGAAAGAGATGATCGCGTCCTATCTGCCGCCCAGCAAAGAGCACATTCTAGGAACCAACGATGTGGGCCAGGACATTTTCTCGGAGATGGTTTACGGCACAAGAGTTTCACTCTATATCGGCATTTTTGCCGCTTTCATCGTGACCGGTGTGGGAACGGTGCTGGCGCTGGTATCCGGTTATTTCGGCGGAGTGGCAGACAAGATTATCACGGCCATCACAAATATTGCCATGGCGGTGCCGAGTCTTCCTCTGACAGTTCTTCTGATTGCCTACCTGAATCCCGGCAAATGGAGCCTGATCATCGCGATCAGCATCACGGCCTGGACCGGTACGGCGCGAATCTTAAGAGCCCGGGTCATGCAGCTGAAAGAACTGCCTTTCATCAAGATCGAAAAGACGATGGGCGTTCACCCGGCGGTGATCCTTTTCAAACACATTCTGCCGAATATTAAGGACATCATTCTGACCAGAGGAGCCATGGCCATTTCCGGCGCCATGATGACGGAGGCGGGCTTGAGCTTCCTGGGACTGGGAGAATTCGGAGAGAAGAGCTGGGGAAGCGTTCTTCACTATGCCTTTTTCCGGAACAGCATCATGAAAAAACAGTACTGGTGGTATGTGCCGCCCATCGTCTGCATCTGCGTCTGCGTGCTGGGCTTTATGCTCATCGGCTACTATGGAAAGATTAAGAAGGGAGGAGAGTAAGATGCTTCTTGAGGTAAAAAATGTGTCCGTGCGTTTTGCCTCCGGCCATGGGGTACAGGCAGTGGAAAATGTGAGCCTGACGGTGAATAAAAAAGAAAAAGTCTGCATCGTCGGTGAAACCGGAAGCGGAAAGAGTATTCTCCTTTTGGCAATCCTCCATCTCCTTCCGGAAAATGCCATCGTCACAGGCGAGGCCTTTTTCGAGGGGGAGGACATGATCCGGATGAAGCGCCGCCAGCTGGACAAGATCCGCGGAGCCAGAATTTCCTATGTGCCCCAGGGAAGCGGAAACGGCCTGAATCCTCTTCTGACCGTTGGTTTTCAGGTGGCGGAACCCATGATCGAGCATCAGAAGATTGGAAAAAAAGAAGCCATCGCCGAGGCGGTAAAGCTGATGAAGCGTTTTCACATCGGTGACGAGGAAGAGGTGGCCGCTCAGTATCCCTTCACCTACAGCGGCGGCATGAAGCAGCGTGCCATGATCGCCATGGGCATCATCGCGGGAGCCGATATGATCCTGGCGGATGAGCCCACCAAGGGACTGGATGAGGAGCGCATCGAGATGGTGGTGGATGCTTTCCACAGCCTGAAAGACCAGGCTGTGCTCTGTGTGACCCATGACCTGAATTTTGCCCGGGAGATCAGCGACAGCATCTCCGTCATGTACGCTTCCAACCAGGTGGAGTACGCCTCTGCGAAGGAACTTCTGGAGCATCCGCTGCACCCTTACACACAGGATATGATCGCGGCGATGCCGGAAAACGGCCTTCATTTTTCCGAGGGCTTTGCCATGGCCCACGAGGACTACGCCGAGGGCGGCTGCAAATATGCGCCCCGCTGCCGGTTCTGCAAGGAAAAATGCAAGGAGACGCCTCCGATGCTGGAGGTGGAGGGCCATCAGGTACGCTGCTGGCTTTATACGGGAAAGGAGGGAGAGTGTCATGCTTCTGACAACGGAAAAGCTCTCTAAGGCTTACAAGAGCCGGAAAAAAGGCGAGCCTGTTTTCTGGGCGGCCAAAGAGGTGTGCGTGGAAATTCCGGAGGGAAAGACCGTAGGCCTTCTGGGGCCCAGCGGCAGCGGAAAATCCACCGTGGGCCAGATGATCGTGGGGCTGATCGAGGCCTCTTCCGGGGAAATTTTTTACAAAGGAGAGCGCCTTTCCTATCCGTTGAAAGGGGAGCTGCGGAAGAAGATCCAGATCCTTTTCCAGCACCCGGAAGTTTCCTTCAATCCGATGCTGCCTCTGATCCGGAGTATGGTGGAACCCTATAAGCTCATGAAAAAGGACAGCAGCGAGAAGGCAATTTTGGCGGATATTGAGCGGTTTGGCCTTCACCGTGAGCATCTCTACCGGACACCGCTGGAGCTTTCCGGCGGCGAGCTTCAGCGAGCCGCCCTGGCGCGGGTCCTGGTGCTGGAGCCGGAACTCATCATTCTGGACGAACCCACCAGCATGCTGGACGTGATCTCCCAGGCCCAGATCGTCCATTTCCTTCAGGAATATCAGAAGGAGCACGAGACGGCCTACCTTTTTATCACCCACAACAAGGTGCTGGCGAAGACCGTCTGCGACGAGATCTACGAGATCCGGGAAGGAATCTGTACGAAAAAAGAAATGTAAGAGAACCACTCGGAACTTCCCAGTAGGAAAAATGACAGAATGGGAAAGATTACAGCCCAAAAACTATTTCGAGCTTACAATAAGACTGAAAAAGAAGGTCGAATGAGAACTTGTTACATACAGGCCTGCTTGGCATATGTTAAGATAGCTTTTCAATCACGGTTAAAGGAGAAAATGGCATTTATCGCCTGGCGATCTGGCAGAGAGGCGGCTATTCCTATTCTCTCAGTCTGGAAAAGGGAGCCGAGGCGGCTACCTTCCTGAAGATCGCAGAAGAGAATCAGTAAAAGTCTGCAAAGGCTTCTAACCACCATTTCGCCAGCAGCTCATGCCCGAAAGCCGTGAGATGGATTCCGTCTGGAGTGAGGGCGTCTGTACCGTATTTTTCGGCTTCCTGCATCCGGTCCTGGAGAGGCAGGAAGGGGAGCTGATACTGGCGGGCGAGAGTTTCTATGGTATGTTCGGCTTCCCGGAGTTCCGGGAGCCAGTTTAAATATTCCTGGGGCCGGGAAAAAAGGAAGGGGCTCATCAGAAAAACAGAAGGAATGGAAGCTTCAAGAAGCCTTCGGATCAGAGTATCGTAGTTGGATGCGAACTCCTGAGCCCGGAGGCTTTTTCCTGTATTTTTGGCGACGCCTACGTCGTTGATGCCAATGAGGATGGAGACGGCGGCGGGAGAGAGGGAGAGGCAGTCGGTGGTCAGGTTCCGCAGGAGAAAGGGGAGAGTGAAGCTGCCGTGGCCTTTGTTGATGACAGAAAATTTATCGGAGAGCTTTTCTGACAGGATTTTCACATAGCCGTTTCCGAGGCCATTGTATTCAGGGAGCCACAGACGACCCGCATCTGTAATGCTGTCTCCTAAAAAAACAAAATTTTTCATAAAATTTCTCCTTCTGATTCAAATTTATGGTACACTATGACCATACCAGAAATTGGGGAGAAAGAGAAGAGTTAATTATGAGGCAGGATGCACGGTGCTCCAATTCCGGTCTGGTTTTCAGTTGCGGCAGGGGGAAATTCTAAGGCCCGTCATAATCTGCTAAAAACATTCACAGAAATCCATAATTCGCTTCGCTCAGACAATGGATTTCTGCTCATAACGCAGATTTTGACAGACCAAGAATTTCCGACCTGCCTCCACATGAAGTCAGACTGAAATGGGAGTACCGCGCTGAAAATGGTGGACTGGAATGTGAGAATACAACAGCCGAAAAACGGCAGATAGGAGACCCATGAGAGAAAATATACTGCGTATCAAAGAAAATATGAAAAAGGTTATCATCGGAAAGGACGAGGTTATGGACAGGATCTTGACGGCGTTACTTTCCGGGGGACATGTGCTGCTGGAGGATCTTCCGGGCACGGGAAAGACGGTGCTGGCAAAATCCCTGGCGAAATCCATGAACGGCGAGTTCCGCCGGGTGCAGTTTACTCCGGACCTGCTCCCTTCGGATGTGACCGGACTTCACTATTTTAATCAGAAGGAAGGGGAATTCCAGTTCCGGGAGGGGCCGGTGTTTACCCAGATTCTTCTGGCGGATGAGATCAACCGTGCCACCCCGAGAACTCAGTCCAGCCTTCTGGAATGTATGGAGGAGCGTCAGGTGACGATCGACGGTGAGACGAGAAAGCTGGATGAGGTCTTTTTCGTTATCGCGACGCAGAACCCGATCGAGAGCTCCGGTACGTTTCCGCTTCCCGAGGCCCAGATGGACCGTTTCTTCATGAAGCTTTCCATGGGCTTTCCGAGCAAGGAGGAGGAGCTGGCGATTCTGGACCGTTTTCAGCTCGCGGAGCCTTTAAAAACGCTGGAGCCGGTCTGCACGAGAGAGGAGATCCTCGAAGCCATGGAAGAAATTCGGAAAATTTACGTTCATCCCGAGATTAAAAAATACCTGGTGGATATCGCGGAGGCTTCCCGTCAGGACGGCGAGCTTCTCTCTGGTGTGAGCCCCAGAGGAACGCTGGCCCTCTTTAAGGGAATCCGGGCTTATGCATGGCTCAAAGGCAGAGATTATGTGGTGCCAGAGGATGTGAAGGCACTGGCCGTTCCGGTGCTGGCTCACCGTCTGGTGCTGGCGGGAGCCGGTGACACCGACGCGGAGCGGAGAGTCATGGAGGAGATCTTAAAACGAGTGGAAGTACCTGTGGAGGACTGGAAGAAGAAATGAAACTCATCCTTATCTTAGGGGCGGCTTTCCTTCTGCTCTTCCTTCTGGAAAGGGGCTACCGGAGGTTCTGGAGCAGGGATCTCCATGTGGAAGTCCATTTTCAGCCCCACCCAGCCAGGGAGGGGGAGGAAGCCACCCTCACCGAAATCATCGAAAACAGGAAAGTGCTCCCGGTACCGATGCTCCAGGTGGAATTTCTCCTGGACCGAAGCCTTGGGATCGACGAGGAGGAAAATGCCTCTCTTTCCGACCAGCTGTATAAAAGGGACGTTTTCTCTGTATCTTTTTATCAGAAGATCAGCCGTACGATTCCGCTGAAATGCAGGAAGAGAGGCTATTATCACATCCATGAGGCCAACCTCATCGCCGGAGGCCTCCAGATGGAGAAAAATTATTACAAGGATATTCCGCAGGACACTTTTCTCTACGTTTATCCCGGCGACGTGTCTATCGATCGGCTGAAACTGCCGATGCACCGCCTGGGAGGAGTGCTGGAGGGAAGACGGGGCATGGTGGAGGATCCCTTTGCCTTTGCGGGCATGCGGGAGTACGATGGCACCGATCCGATGAACCGCATCAACTGGAAAGCTTCGGCCCGGTCCGGAAACCTTATGGTAAATCTCCAGAATTCCACATATTCGCCCCGGGTGGCCTGCTTTGTGGATGTGGAGGATGTGACGATGTGGAAACATATGGAGATTCACGAGGAAGCCATCCGTCTGGCGGCGTCTCTTTTGCGAAGCGTCCTGAAAAAAGGCATTCCCGCATCTCTTTACACGAACGGCGAGGATCTTCTTTCCGGCAGCCTGGTTCAGGTGCCGGAGGGCAGCGGAAGAGGCCAGACCGAGAAGATCAACCGTTCCTTAAGCCGGCTGAATCTGAATGCAAAAAAGCGCCCCGGCCCTATCTCTGTGGAGTTGCTTAGGATGGAGCATGAGCTCACCTCTACCCAGCAGGTAGTGGTCCTCATCACAGAAAATCAGGGCGAAGCGCTCCAGGATGCCGTCCGGAAAATGGCATCAAAGGGAGCGAGCTTCCTGTGGCTGGGCGTTTTCTATAAGAAGGAAGGCTGGTCCGGCCCGAATATTCACGGCGTGGATTACCTGAAATGGGAGGTGGAGCATGAAGGATAAAGAACTTCGGATCTACGAGATCCTTTACGGCGGCATTTGTATGAGCCTTCCCATTTTTTTCTACCCGGGAGAGCTTTCTCTCTGGCGGCTTCTCCTGCCCATGGCGGCGGCTTTCTGTCTCTATGAGGCGGCCCTGCGGAGAAAAAGTATTCTTTTCTATCTTTTGCTCTGGGCAGCTTTTGGAGTGGCTGGTTTTGAGGCGGGCCGGGATCTCATCGAGAAGGCCTGCCTGACCGGCGGCATCGTTTTGGGCGGCGCAGCTTATTTTTACGGTCGCTGGAAGGGGGATTACCTGTTCCTGGGCGGACCGGCGCTCCCGATGCTGGCGGTGCCGGGAATCGCTTATCTTGTCGCCCATGTGGAAAAATGGGATTATATCAAGGGCCGGGCCTGCGTTTTTGCGGCCTTGGTCATTATCTTAAGGATTCTCAGCGGAAACAGGGAGCGGCTTTTGATTTATCTAAAGGAAAATGAAAAGCTTCACCGTTTCCCGAAGCAGCGCCTGGAAAAAAGAAACCGCCGCGTCATGGTCTTTTTCGGCATTCTTTTAACCCTGGTCATGATTGTGGCTTACTGGAAGGCTCCGGCAGACCCGGAGTTTACCAAGTCTGAGAACACGCCGGATGTCAGCTTTACCATGGAGCAGTTCGAGCCCTCTGGCGGCATGGAGATGGATATGCCTGAGCTTCTCGGCGACGACGAGACTTACGAGCCTCCGGCCTGGATGCTCGCTTTGGAAAATATCCTTTATTATGTGGTGACGATTGCGCTGATCACAGGCCTTATCGTGCTGGTCACACTGACGGTCTACAAGATTTTGAAAGCTTATCGGAACCGCTATGAAAAATGGACCCCCGAGGAAAAGACCGAGAGCGGAGATGTGACCGAGAGCCTGGCTCCTCCAAAAATTGTCCTGCCTAAATTTTTCCGGAAAAAGACTCCCGGGGAGCAGATCCGGAAATATTACCGGAAATGGGTGCTGGGAGGTCCCGGCCAGACTCCGGCGAACACAAACACCCCGGAGGAAGCGGAAAAAAATGCCGGTGTGGCTGACGAAACGGCCCATTTTCTCTACGAGAAAGCACGCTACAGCAAGGCGGAATGTACGGCGGAAGATGCGGCTTATCTGAAAAAACTCGGTTAAACAGGAGGTTTTATTATGATCTATACAGGCTGTCATCTCTCATCGGCCAAAGGCTTTGAGGCCATGGGAAAAAATGCCCTGAAGCTGGGAGCGGATACCTTTGCTTTTTTCACCCGGAATCCCCGGGGTGGAAATGCAAAGGCCATCGATCCCGCAGATGCGGCCAGGTTTCGGGAACTGGCGGCGAAGCATCATTTTGGAAAGATTGTTGCCCATGCGCCCTATACACTGAACCCCTGCGGGGCGAAAGAGGAGGTCCGAGATTTTGCATTCCGGGCCTTCCAGGAGGATCTTGTTCGGATGGAGTACATCCCGGGAAATTATTATAATTTTCACCCCGGAAGCCATGTGGGCCAGGGAGCGGAGAAAGGCATCGAGCTCATTGCCGACCTTTTAAACCAGTCGCTGAAAACCGAGCAGACCACCACTGTGCTTCTGGAGACCATGGCGGGAAAAGGAACTGAGGTGGGCCGGAGCTTTGAGGAGCTCCGGGCGATCCTCGACCGGGTGGAGCTGAAAGAAAAAATGGGCGTCTGTCTTGATACCTGTCACGTCTGGGACGGAGGCTATGATATTGTGAATCACTTCAATGAGGCGCTGGAGGAGTTCGATGCGGTCATTGGCCTGAACTATCTCAAGGCCATTCACAGCAACGACAGCCTGAATCCCCTTGGCGCGCACAAAGACCGGCATGCAAGGCTGGGCGAGGGTCATATCGGCCTGGAGGCTTTCCGCAGGATCGCCTCACATCCGAAGCTTCAGGGGCTGCCCTTTATCATGGAGACGCCCAACGATGACGAAGGCTGGACAAAAGAGATCGCGATGATGCGAAAATTTGCAGAAGAAAGGAACTGACACAGATGGAAAAAGAAATCAAAGAGGACAAAATGCTGGAATTTCGTTATGTAATCAAGGATGAGACCGGACTTCACGCAAGACCCGCCGGAATGCTGTCCAAACTGGTGCGGGATGCGGATTGCGCCGTGACCATCACCAAAGGGGACAAGTCCATCGACGCGGGCAAACTCATCGCAGTCATGGGACTTGGAATCCATCAGGGGGATGAGGTCATCGTCAGCGCCGACGACGAGGAAGTGCTGGCAAAGTTGAAATATTTCTTTGAAACCTACCTCTGAACCGGAAAGGAAAGGGAGAGCTATGGAACAGTACAAAGGCAGGGCCATCGTGCAGAAGATCGCTGCCGGGCGGATCTGGTTTTATACGAAAGAAGAGCAGAGTGTCAAGAGATACCGGGTGGAGGACACAGAAAAAGAGTGGAAACGCTACGAGGCCGCGCGGGACGAGGCGGTCCGGGAGCTGAATGGTCTGCGGGAAAAAGCAGTCCGTGAGCTGGGCGAGATCAACGCCGCGATTTTTGAGGCTCATGCGCTGATGCTGGAGGACCGGGATTACAGCGATTCTGTGAAAAATATCATCGAGACCCAGGGCGTCAATGCCGAGTATGCCGTGGCTGCCACCGGGGACAATTTTGCGAGGATGTTTTCCGGCATGGAGGATGAATATTTCCGGGCAAAAGCGGCTGATGTGCAGGATATCTCCGAGCGGGTTATCGGCATTCTGAGCGGCAGACGAAAGCGAAAAAAGATGGGAAAAGAGCCGGTGATTGTGGTGGCGGAGGATCTGGCTCCCAGTGAGACCGTTCAGATGGACAAGTCCAAGGTCCTGGGTTTTGTGACCCGCCAGGGATCCAGCCAGTCCCACACGGCGATTCTGGCCCGGACCATGAATCTTCCGGCCCTCATAGGAGTTCCGGTGAGGGAAGAGTGGGATGGCAAAATGGCTGTCCTTGACGGAGTGAACGGTCTTCTCTATGTGGATCCTGACGAGGAAACTCTGGAAAATATGCGAAAGCTTCAGAAGGAAGAGCAGGAACGGATTCGGCTTCTCACGGAGTACAAAGACCAGGAAACCGTCACAAAGAGCGGCCGAAGGGTTCGGCTTTGTGCCAACGTGGGCAGCGTTTCGGATGTGGCCGGGGCGCTGCAGAACGGAGCCGAGGGCATCGGGCTTTTTCGGAGCGAGTATCTTTTTCTGGAGGCGGATCACTGCCCGACGGAGGAAGAACAGTTCCAGACCTATCGATTGGCGGTGGAGATGATGGCTGGCAAACCGGTTGTCATCCGGACGATTGACATTGGCGCGGACAAGCGGGCGCCGTATATGGAGGGAGAGCCTTTTCATCTGGAGCAGGAAACCAATCCGGCTATGGGTCTTCGGGGCATCCGTCTTTCCCTGGAAAAAGAGGAGCTTTTCAAAACGCAGCTTCGGGCCATTCTCCGGGCGGGAGCCTACGGTGAAGTTTCGATTCTCTATCCGCTCATTACTTCTGTGGAGGAGTTTAAGAGAGCCAAAGCCCTCTTAAAGGAAGTGGAGGAGGAGCTTGCCGATTTCGGGATTCCCTGCGGAAAAGTCCGTCAGGGTGTCATGATTGAGACTCCGGCGGCCGCGGTTTTGAGCGATCTTCTGGCCGCGGAGGCAGAGTTTTTCAGCATCGGAACCAACGATCTTTCCCAGTACACTATGGCGGTGGACCGGGAAAATCCAAGGACAGAGGAGTATTTCGATTCGCATCATCCGGCATTACTCCGTCTCATCGAGTACACGGTGAAAAATGCCAGGGCAGCAGGGATCCCGGTGGGAATCTGCGGAGATTTGGGAAGCGATGAGTCACTGACGGAGTTTTTTGTAAAAGTGGGCGTGGATGAGCTTTCCGTGCCGCCCTCCCGGGTACTGCCCTTGCGGGAAAAAATAAGAAATATAGACTGAGAAAGGAATTTTTACAGAATGAAAACGTTTAAGATCAGTGAAAATGTCAAAGAAGTATCGAGAGTGGGCTTAGGCTGTATGCGTCTGACCCAGAGAAAGACCGACGATGAGGTCCGGGCCATTGTGGACACAGCTCTGGAAAACGGCATCAATTTCTTCGATCACGCGGATATTTATGCAGGAGGAGAGGCGGAAGCAGCCTTTGGAAAGATCCTGACACCTTCCCTCCGGGAACAGGTGGTGATCCAGACGAAATGCGCGATCCGTCCGGGCATCTGCTACGATTTTTCCAGGGAGCATATCCTGAAATCTGTGGACGGCAGCCTGAAACGGCTGAACACCGAGTATGTGGATCTTCTGCTTCTTCATCGTCCGGACGCTCTCATGGAGCCGGAAGAGGTGGCAGAGGCTTTCGATACGTTGAAAACCCAGGGAAAGGTTCGGGCTTTCGGTGTGAGCAACCACAATCCCATGCAGATCGAGCTTTTGAATCAGGCCACAAAAGGAGCGGTTGAGGTCAACCAGATCCAGTTTTCCGTAGCTCATTGCCCCACCATTGACGCAGGCCTCAACGTCAATATCCAGAACGACGCGGGCTGTAACCGGGACGGCAGCGTTCTCGAATACTGCCGCCTGAAAAACATCACGGTCCAGGCATGGTCCCCCTTCCAGTACGGTATGTTTGAGGGAATCTTCATCGGAAGCGAAAAATATCCGAAGCTCAACGAGGTCCTGAACCGCCTGGCTGAGAAATACAACACCACGCCAAACGGCATCGCCGTTGCCTGGATTCTCCGCCACCCCGCCGGAATCCAGACCATTGTCGGTACCATGAATGAAAAACGCCTGTCTGATGTGGCAAAAGCAGCAGATATCGTGCTCACGAGAGAAGAGTGGTACGAGCTGTATCTGGCCGCCGGGAAGATGTTGCCGTAAGAAATAAAAGAAAAGGCACATGAGAAATCCCTGCTATAAAGGGACTTTCATGTGCCTTTTGCTATGCAGAAACTTATCGTTTCTCCGGTTCCGGATAATCCACGCCGAAGGTTTCAACGGTCATGGACTGGATCTTCTGCTCGTCCAGCGGGCGGTCGCTGTAATCGGTGTCGGTATCAGCGATCTTGTTTACGACATCCATGCCCTCGGTGATTTTTCCGAAAGCGGCATAAGCGCCATCCAGATGCGGAGCAGCCTTGTGCATGATGAAGAACTGGCTTCCGGCAGAGTCGGGATGCATGGCTCTTGCCATGGAAAGAACGCCTGCCTCATGCTTCAGGGAATTGTTGAAGCCGTTCTGGGCGAACTCACCTTTGATGCTGTAGCCCGGGCCGCCCATGCCGGTTCCATCCGGGCAGCCGCCCTGGATCATGAAACCGCTGATGACGCGGTGGAAGATCAGGCCGTCATAGAAGCCCTTTTTCACCAGGCTGATGAAATTGTTTACGGTGTTGGGAGCAATCTCAGGATAAAGCTCCGCTTTCATAACGTCGCCATTTGCCATAGTAATGGTAACGATCGGATTCTGTGCCATAATCATAATCTCCTTTTGTTCAGTATTCTCTGGCTATTATAATCTTTTTTGGGACAGATGGCAAGGCAGGACAGAAATATTTCATTATTGGTATTGTCATCGGTTCAGTGAAAGAGTAAAATCAAATACATCCTATAGCTTTTTTGAAAAGGAGGTAAATCATGGAGTTTTCTAAAATCGAAACACAGCCTGTGGCAGCTGCGACTGCCATAATTCAGGGAACTACTTACCGCATCAGTGTGTTGACAGAGCGGCTGCTCCGTCTGGAGTACAATGAGACTGGTCATTTTGAGGACCGGGCCTCTCAGGTAGTCTGGAACCGCGCTTTTCCGAAGGTGGAGTTTGAAGTGAACGAGACGGAAGAGGAGCTGGATCTGGAGACTTCCTTCCTGCATTTGCATTATGACAAGAAGGAATTTTCAGCAAATGGTCTTACGATCGAGGTCAAGGGTTACGGGAAAGATCAGGCGCGCAGCTGGTTTTTCGGGAAAGATCCGGAACATTCCGGCAATCTGTTCGGAACCGCCCGGACGCTGGATATGGTAAATGGAAGCTGTGAGCTGGGACTGGGCCTGATGTCTCTGGAAGGCTGGTCTGTGCTGGATGATTCAAACACACTGCTTCTGGATGAAAATGGCTGGGTCTGCCCGCGGACGGAGAAAGGGCTGGATTTCTATTTCTTCGGATATCAGTCGGATGAAAAGGGCTGCCTGAGGGATTATTATCACCTGACCGGAAAAACGCCTATGCTGCCGCGTTTCGCTCTGGGAAACTGGTGGAGCCGTTATTATGAATACAGCGAAGAAAGCTATCTGAAGCTCATGAAGCGTTTTGAGAAGGAAAATGTTCCGTTCAGCGTGGCAGTCATTGATATGGACTGGCATAAGGTTCAGATAGATCCCAAATACGGAAGCGGCTGGACCGGCTTTTCCTGGAACCGGGAGCTCTTTCCGGATCCCAAACGTTTTATCGACGCTCTCCACGAAAAAGGAATGCGGGTGACGCTGAATCTTCATCCTGCCGATGGAATCCGCGGGTTTGAGGACTGCTATGAGGGAGCTGCAAAGGCGATGGGGGTCTCTGCCGAAAAAGAAGAGCCGGTGCCCTTTGACGTGACAGATGAAAAAGCGCTGAAGATTTATTTTGAATACGGCTGCTATCCCCATGAAGAGCTTGGTGTGGATTTCTGGTGGATCGACTGGCAGCAGGGTACGAGAACGAAAATCGAGGGCCTGGATTCTCTGTGGATGCTGAACCATTTCCATTTCCTGGACAGCGGGAAAAAGAAAAAACGCCCCATGACGTTTTCAAGATATGCAGGCCCGGGCTCCCACAGATATCCGATCGGCTTTTCCGGCGATAGCTTTATTACCTGGGAAACTTTGGATTTTCAGCCTTACTTTACTTCTACAGCCTCCAATATTGGTTATGGCTGGTGGAGCCATGACATTGGCGGCCATAACTTTGGCTATCGGGATGATGAGCTGGAATGCCGCTGGTATCAGCTGGGCGTATTTTCTCCGATCATGCGTCTCCATTCCACGAAAAACGAGTTTAATGGAAAGGAGCCCTGGCAGTATCGGAGAGATATCTGCGAGATCATGGAGAACTTTTTACGGCTCCGCCATAAGCTGATCCCGTATCTGTATACCATGAACCACCGGGCTTTTGCAGAGGATCTTCCGCTGATTCTGCCGCTGCATTATGAGCATAGCTGGAGAAATGCTTTTGGAAAAGTGAAAAATGAGTATTATTATGGTACAGAGATGCTCGTAAATCCGATCACCGCGCCGATGGCTGAGAATCTGAATATGGGAAAGGCAAGCACCTGGCTTCCGAAGGGGATCTTTATTGACTTTTTCACCGGAGTGGTTTATCAGTCGGAGGAACGAACTTTTGATATGTATCGTCCGCTGGATTCCATACCGGTTCTGGTCAAGGCTGGCGGAATTGTGCCGATGACAGAAGAGATTGATTCCAAAGAAGCGGCTGCCAATCCGGAAAAACTGTACCTTCGCATTTTCAGCGGAGCAGACGGTTCCTTTACGCTTTATGAGGATGATAACGAGACGACTGCTTACCAGAATGGGGACTGTGCGCTGACAGAGTACACGCTGAATTGGGAAAAAGAAAAGAAATTCACGATTTCAGCAGTCAGAGGAAGAAAAGAGCTGATCCCGGAGAAACGTTCCTATACCGTTGAGTGGAATGCTCTGGAGCTTCCGGAAGATGCAGCGGTGCAGGTATCTGTTAATGGTGTTCCTTGTGATCTTCCGTATCGCTATCTGGCAGAGGAAGGAAAACTCATTATTGAGCTTCCGGCCATCACAGCAGAAGACGAGATCCAGATCCGCCTGCCGGAGGAGACCAGCCTGTACAGAAATCAGACCAAGCGCCATATTTTTGAAATTCTGAAAAGTGCACAAATCGAGTTTGATCTGAAAACAGCAGTCTATGAAGTGATATGCAAGGACACCACGATTCTGGAGAAGATTTCCGAGCTTCAGGGAATGAACCTGGACCACGATCTCCAGGGAGCAATCATGGAATTGCTGACTGCACAGGCAGAGTAGTCTGCGCTGAAAAATGAAATACCGTTTTAAATAACCATATAGCAGTTTTCCGGCTTGCATGCAGGCGGGAAGACTGCTATATTTGGACAGGCTGTAAAACAAAACTTTGTAAAAATAAAAAACTCTGATATAATTCATAGCATCTATAAATATCCAATAACCCAATCGGAAACACATATCTAATCCTTAGAGTCCTGAGAAAATATCCGATGAATATACAAGTGAATAAGGAAGAAGATACGGACATTTTCTCAGTCAGATTTGTTTCATTGACAGAAAGAGATCTCTTTGCCACAGGGAAAAAGTATGCTACTATAAAAGAAAAGCGCTCCGTATCGCTATCCTGTCAGAACGTAGTAGGCATCCTGAATTTTATTCATTTTCCGAAAGATTATTTTCTGTGATAAAGACACCGGGGAGGCCTATACGGATCTTATGGAGATTCATGTTCTGAAATTGGAAAAGCTGCCGAAGGAAGAGCAAGACGAAGCAGGAATTATCCGCTGGATGCGTTTCCTTGGAGCGAAGAGCAGGAGGGAATTTGAAAAAAATACCTGAGAAAGATTCTTATATGGAAGAAGCCTATGAAATGCTGAAGCATATGAGTGTGGATGAAAAGAAGCGGCTGGAATACGAAGCGCGTGAAAAAGCAGTCCGGGACTATCATTCACAGATGCAAGGGATGAGAGAAGAGGACTTTGCTGAGGGCAAAGAGCAAGGCAAAAAGGCGGGAGAAATGAGAAAGGCGACAAACATTATAACCAATATGCTGCGAAAAGGAAAAAGTCCGGAAGAAATTGCTGATCTGACCGGGGAGGAGCTGGAAGAAATCCTGGAAATTAAAAGACAGGAGCCCACATGAAAAAAACAGACACAAAAACCAATGTCCTTCTCACCGACGACCCCGCTCTTGTAAAAGCCGCCGCGGCCCAGAATCGCCCTGTGGTTTATTACGAGCGCCCCGGGGCAGAGGCGGTTTATGAGGCGGATTATACAGTGCAGAGCTTGGATGAGCTGGACGAACTCTTTTTTCAGAGGGTCTATGAACGGCATTATGGGCTTCCCTGGTGCATCGGGGAGACGGAGCAGTTGAAAATCAGGGAGAGTACCGAAGAAGATGTGGAAAAACTGCTGGCATTTTTTACGGATGAGGAAGCCAGGCGCTGGCTCTTTGAGGGAGAAGGAAAGCTTTTTTCTGAGGAGGAGCAGCGGGAAAAACTGAAGGCCTATGTTCGAAACCGGTATGGCTTTTATGGCTATGGTTTTTACTCGGTTCTGTGGAAAGAAACGGGCGAGCTTGCAGCCTGGGCAGGCTTTCAGGAGCGGCAATATCAGGGAAAACAGGTGCTGGAGCTTGGCTATCTTACGGCACCTTCTTTCCGGCGTCAGGGGATCGCTTCGGAGGCGGTGGGACTTCTGTCGGAAGAGATGGAGGATCTCACCGGAGAAATAAAGGCTTTTATTTTCTGTCATCCGGAAAATCTTGCTTCCCGACGTACCGCGGAAAAACTCTGTCACCTTTATCCAGAACATTTCCAATTAGTACTGGAAGAATTGTGAAAACTGCTTGAAAAAGGACGGGATCTTCGGTTATAATCAAAATCAGATTACTATATACAAAGCAGAAAGAAGTAGGTACATATGGACAAGACAATGACCATCTGTTTTACCAATAACAAAGGCGGCAGCGGCAAATCCACCACCTGTTCCAATGTGGGAGCGGCCATGGCTATGGCGGGGAAAAAAGTGCTTCTGGTGGATGGGGATATGCAGCTGAACCTGTCCCTTTCCTTTTTTTCCGAGGATGAGGTGCTGAAAATGGCAGCCGGGGAAAAGAACCTCTACTATGCCATTGGAAAACAGCAGGATCTCACGGATTTTATCGTGCCCACAGTCTATCCGAACCTGGATCTGATTCCCTCATCCACGCTGATGAGTTCCATCGAGTATGAACTTTTCACGAAATGGCAGAGGGAATTTATCCTGCGGAAATGTCTTCAGAAGATCAAGGATTCCGGTGTTTACGACTATATTCTCATTGATGCTCCGCCCACCCTCGGCGGCTGGGTCATGAATATTCTCTGCGCTTCGGACCGGGTCATCATTCCTGTGGAAGCCAGCCCCTGGGGCATGTTCGGATTGGCGAATATGTTTGACTTTCTCAATGATGTGAAACAGATTACCCCGGAGCTTTCAGTTATGGGCGTGGTTCTCACGAAAGTCGATACGAGAAAAAATTATTTCAAGCAGACTATGGAAACTTTTAAAGAAATGCCGGATATTCATCTTTTTGATACCTTCATCCGGGTGGACAGCTCAATTGAGTGGTCCCAGGACAGCAGTGCTCCGGTGGTGGAGTTCAAAAAGAGCAGCAGAAGTGCCGGCGAATATATGGAATTAGCCAGGGAGGTAATGGAGTATGGCAGTAGGTAAAGCAAGTTTAAAACGGGCGGCAAAAGCAGCCGAGACAGAGCCGAAGAAAGAAGAAACTAAAGTTGCAGCAGAAGAGAAGGCCGAGGAGGCAAAGCCCAAAACCACGAGAAAGAGAAAGCCGGCGGCAGCGAAAACAACAGCTTCCAAAGCAGCCACAGCAAAAACAGCTGCTTCCGAACCAGCAGAGCCGGTGAAAGCAGCAGAAACGAAGCCCGAAGAACCGGAAAAAGCAGCAGAATCCGCGAAAAACGACCGTCACATCCCCTTTACAAAAGAGCTTCCGGTTTATCTTCTGTAATAGTATGTGCGATTTTTTCTCAATTAAGAGAAATATGCCGTTGTTTCACGTTGTTTTATGTGAAATTCCTTGCGATTCAAAACAAACTATGGTATAATTTATGTTAATTATGTAACGAACACTTTCTTCCAATGCAGAAGAAGAAGAAGGATGGGGGAACAAGATACAAAGGCCACCGTAAGGATGGCAGAAGGGGTAAAGGTATGCATAGTTTTGACATTAAAACCAAGATTTACTACGGCGACGGTGCGCTGGACCGCCTGACTCAGATACCGTACAAAAAAGTCATGATCATCACAGATCCGTTCGTGGTGCAGAGCGGTATGGTTATGATGATCACCAGCCGCTTGGATGAGGCAAAGATTGAATTTGAAGTATTTAAGGATGTCGTTCCGGACCCACCCATTGATAAAGTGGTAGCCGGAGTGAAAGCAGTCATGGATTATAAGCCTGAGGCTATCGTGGCAGTGGGCGGCGGTTCCGCCATCGACTCAGCCAAAGCCATCCGTGAGTTTGCTTCCCGCGTAGGAGGTCTTGATAATATCGCTCTTATCGCTGTTCCGACCACCAGCGGAACCGGTTCTGAGGTAACTTCTTTCTCCGTTATCTCCGATCCGCAGGAGCAGAGAAAATATCCACTGGTTTCTGAAAGTCTCCTTCCTACAGAGGCAATCCTGGATGCAGAGCTCACCCGTTCTGTTCCGCCTGCAATCACCGCTGATACGGGAATGGACGTTTTCACCCATGCGATGGAAGCTTATGTCAGCACGCAGAGCACAGAGTTCTCCGCAGCACTTTCCGAGAAAGCCATTGAGATCTGCGGAACCTTCCTTCTTCGTGCTTACCTGGATGGAAACGATACCCATGCGAGAAAGAAGATGCACATTGCATCCTGTCTGGCAGGCCTTTCCTTCAACGCTGCTTCTCTTGGAATTAACCACAGCCTGGCTCACCAGCTGGGAGCTCATTTCCACATTGCTCATGGAAGAGCCAACGCCATGCTGCTTCCGCACATCATCGAGTACAACAGCATGATCACGAAGAACAGCCGTAGCCAGAAGACCTATCCCCGCCAGGTAGAGAAGTACTGCACGATCGCAAGACTTCTTGGCGTACAGAACTTCAACACTGTGACCACGATCCGTGCCCTGGTAGCCTGGGTACAGTTCATGCTCCGCGAGATGGATATCCCCTTAAGCATTTCCCAGACCGGAAAATGCACAAGAGCCGAGTACTTCAAAGCCATCCCGGATATGGCGGAGGCAGCCCTTCAGGACGCCTGCACCCCGACCAATCCGAGACAGCCATCCAAAGACGATATCATGGAAATCTACGAAAGACTCTGGTAAGAAAATCAGACCTGACTGCACAGCTCCCACTGTTCAGTCAGGTTTTTTTGTATCAGAAAGTTCCAACATCCAATAGAACTCTCTGTTATGCCGAAAGTCCTTCGGACAGTCTCTTTTTTTCAATCAGTCACTACCAGTGCCGAATCCCAAACTCTGTCAGGCTCCATGTGGAGTCAGGGCAAACCTTACTAAATCTTTTGATTTTCCAATCCACATAATAGTCACAAAGCATTTTTTCTACAAAAAAAGTAAAAATTCCCACCAGTATAAAAATTGCACAAAAAGCATATAATAAAGTTAGATAAAATGAATGAAAAATAAAAAACTTAAAAAAAACACTTGTCAAATTACCTAATCGGTGCTAGTATAAAGCCATCAACCGGAAACGTTACCGGAAACGTTACTGACAACGTTACCAGAAAGTTTCCAGTCGGCACAAACCATTCATTTATTATGAAAGAAAGAGGGATTTCAAAATGAAAAATTTAAAGAAAATCACAGCACTTGGACTTTCAGCAGCCATGGTAATGAGCATGGTTCCGGCAACACTGGCATCTGCAGATGAGGAAACCGGAAAGGTTTACTATCTGAACTTCAAACCCGAGCAGGCTACACAGTGGGAAGATCTGGCAGCAAAATACACCGATGAGACCGGCGTACAGGTAGACGTAGTTACCGCAGCTTCCGGAACTTATGAATCCACTCTGAAATCTGAAATGGCAAAGGCAGAGGCACCGACCCTGTTCCAGGTAAACGGTCCTGTTGGTCTTGCTACCTGGAAAGATTACTGCTATGACCTGAAAGACAGTGAGGTTTACAAACATCTGAAGAGCGATGATTTCGCACTGAAGAATGATGACGGTTCTGTACAGGGTATCGCTTATGTAATCGAGACCTACGGCCTGATCTACAACAAGAAGCTTCTGAATGATTACATGGCAACGGACGGAGCAGTGATCTCTTCTGTTGATGAACTCAACAATTTTGAGACTCTGAAAGCAGTAGCAGATGATATCCAGGCAAAGAAAGATGATCTGGGAATCGAGGGAGCTTTCGCTTCTACCGGTTTTGATTCTTCTTCCGACTGGAGATTCAAGACACATCTGGCAAACCTGCCGATCTACTATGAGTACAAGGCAGATGGCATCAATTCTACCGATGCGATCAAAGGAACCTATCTTGACAACTACAAACAGATCTTTGATCTGTACATTACAGATTCCACCTGTGAGCCGACCGTACTTTCCAGCAAGACCGGTGAGGATGCAGCTTCCGAGTTCGCACTTGGCGAGGCAGTCTTCTACCAGAATGGTACCTGGGCATACAATGATATCAAAGATAACGAAGTAGCAGATGAAGATCTGGGTATGCTTCCAATCTACATTGGTGTAGAAGGAGAAGAGAATCAGGGTCTGTGTACCGGAAGTGAGAACTACTGGTGCGTAAACAACAAGGCATCTGAGGCTGACATTCAGGCAACTCTGGACTTCATGAACTGGGTAATCAGCAGCGATGAGGGAAGAACCTCTCTCTCCCAGGATATGGGCTTTGTAACTCCGTTTGATACCTTCACAGAAGAGTATCAGGCACAGAATCCGCTTGTAACCGCAGCAAACGAGTACATCGATGCAGGTAAAGAGTCTGTTGCATGGTGCTTCACCACAATGCCGTCTGAGAACTGGAAAAACGGCGTAGGCAGCGCACTTCTTGAGTATGCACAGGGAACTGGCGACTGGGATGCAGTGAAGACCGCATTTGTTGACGGCTGGGCAACCGAGTATGCAGAGCAGAATGAGGGAGCAGCAGAGGATGCTACCGAGGCAGCTTCTGAGGCAGCTTCTGAGGCAGATACCGAGGCAGCTTCTGAGGCAGATACCGAAGCAGCTTCTGAGGCAGATACCGAAGCAGCTGAAACTGAGACCGAGACAGCAACTGAGGCCGCATAAGCAGCAATGAAAAAAGGGGCGGGCGAGAGATCGCCTGCCTTTCTTTTGCTAGATAGGAAACTTCCCCGGGTTTCCTATCCGGCAAAAACCTTAAGACTGGAAAGGTGAGATTATGGAAAAAGCAATCAAGAGATATTTTCCGATCTTCGTGCTTCCTACGATGATCGCATTTACACTGGGATTTATCATTCCATTTGCAGAAGGTGTATACCTGTCCTTCTGTAAGTTTACAACGGTTAACGATGCAAAATTTATTGGACTTTCCAACTATGCCAAAGTATTCAAAGACAGCACCTTTGTACACGCATTCTGGTATACGGCAGCCTTTACGGTAGTCAGTGTGATCCTGATCAATGTACTGGCGTTTGCAGTTGCACTGCTTCTGACCAAAGGCATCAAGGGAACCAATGTTTTCCGTACCGTATTTTTCATGCCGAACCTGATCGGCGGTATCGTGCTTGGTTACATCTGGCAGCTGCTCTTAAACGGCATCCTGATGAAATTCAGCCGTACGCTGACGTATTCTTCCACCTTTGGTTTCTGGGGACTGGTCATTCTGATGTGCTGGCAGCAGATCGGTTATATGATGATCATCTACATTGCCGGTATCCAGAATATCCCGGGAGAACTGATCGAGGCAGCCGAGATCGATGGAGCCACCAAAAGACAGGTTCTGAAGAGTGTTACCATTCCCATGGTAATGCCGTCTATCACCGTCTGCACCTTCCTGACACTGACCAACTCTTTCAAGCTCTTTGACCAGAACCTGGCGCTGACCAATGGTGAGCCGTCCAAGATGTCTGAGATGCTTGCACTGAATATTTTCAATACCTTCTACGGCAGAGCCGGTTATGAAGGCGTCGGCCAGGCGAAAGCAGTGATCTTCTTTATCCTGGTTGCAGCGATTGCCCTGACACAGAACTATCTGACCAGAAGAAAGGAGGTTCAGCAGTAATGGAAAAGAGAAAAACGAAACACGGTGCACTGCTGACAACGATTTTCAGCATCATTTCCGTAGTCTATATGTTCCCCATCCTGCTGGTTCTGATGAACTCCTTTAAGAAGAAGGCATACATCAGCCGCAAACCTTTTGCCGTCCCCACCGGAAAAATGTATGTGGGACTGGACAACTATTTCCGTGGCGTCAAGCAGGCAAACTTTTTTGAAGGTGCCAAATGGAGCCTGGTCATCACCGTTGGTTCCGTATTCCTGATCCTTCTGTGTACCTCCATGTGCGCCTGGTATATTGTTCGTGTGAAAAACTTTGTTACCAGCGCAATTTATTATCTGTGTCTGTTTGCCATGATCGTACCGTTCCAGATGGAGATGTTTACCCTGTCAAAGCTGGCAAACACTCTGAAGCTGAACACTCCCTGGGGACTCTGGATCATTTATCTTGGCTTTGGCGCCGGTCTTGCGGTCTTCATGTTTACCGGCTTTGTCAAATCCATTCCGCTGGAGATCGAGGAAGCGGCTATGATCGATGGCTGCAACCCGCTGCAGACCTTCTTTGGCGTGGTACTTCCGATCATGAAACCGACCTGCGTGACCGTAGCGATCCTTCAGACCATGTGGATCTGGAATGACTATCTGCTTCCTTATCTGGTACTGGATCTGAAAAAATATACCACCATTCCGATTGCTGTCCAGTATCTGAAAGGCGGTTACGGTTCTGTTGATATGGGAGCTATGATGGGTGTACTGGTTCTGGCGATCATCCCTATTATTGTGTTCTATCTTTTCTGCCAGAAATATATTATTGAAGGCGTTGTGGCAGGAGCTGTAAAGGGCTGATTTTTTGCAGAACGGATTTTTTCCTTGCAAAGGATAAAGGATTTGATTATACTTAAAATTTGGAAAAAGAGTTGGAGGATAAATTATGAGAGCATGTGGAATGTTGCTTCCTGTTTCGAGCCTTCCGTCTCCCTATGGTATCGGAGCATTTTCAGAGAGCGCATATCGTTTTGTAGACACATTAAAGGAAGCCGGACAGAAATACTGGCAGATCCTGCCGTTGGGACCCACCAGTTACGGGGATTCTCCGTATCAGTCATTTTCCACCTTTGCTGGAAATCCTTATTTTATCGATCTGGATCAGCTGATCAAAGAAGGGCTGCTTCTGCAGGAAGAGTGTGATGCCTGTGATTTCGGCAGTGATCCCAGATATATCGATTACGGAAAACTGTACGGATCCCGTTTTACCCTGCTGAAAAAAGCTTATACCCGCAGTCTGGAAAAGCCGGAAGAAGCTTTTGAAACATTCAAAAAAGAAAACAGCGAGTGGGTCGGAGAATATGCTCTTTATATGGCTGTAAAAAACCACTTCAACAGTGTGAGCTGGAATCAGTGGGATGAAGATATCCGGAACCGGGAAGAGAAGGCCATGGAGCATTACCGGGAGCTGTGCCGTGAGGAGATCGACTTCTATACCTGGCTGCAGTATGAGTTTTATACCCAGTGGGGAGCACTGAAGGATTACGCCAACCAAAATGGAATTCAGATCATCGGTGACATTCCGATCTATGTGGCTTTTGACAGTGCGGACACCTGGGCTGCACCGGAGATGTTCCAGTTTGATGAGAAGAACGAACCGAAGGCTGTGGCAGGCTGCCCGCCTGATGGTTTTTCCGCTACAGGTCAGCTGTGGGGCAATCCTCTTTATGATTGGGAATATCATAAAAAGACAGGTTATCAGTGGTGGATCCGCCGGATCGAGTACTGCTTTAAACTCTATGATATCGTACGTATCGATCATTTCCGTGGTTTTGACGAGTATTATTCCATTCCTTACGGGGATGAGACTGCAGAATTCGGGCACTGGGAAAAGGGACCGGGTATCGATCTTTTCAATGCATTGAAAGAAGCACTGGGAGAGGTTCCCGTTATTGCGGAGGATTTGGGATTTCTGACACCAACGGTTCTTCAGCTGGTAAAAGATACCGGTTATCCGGGGATGAAGGTGCTGGAGTTTGCTTTTGATTCCAGAGAAGAGAGCGATTACCTGCCGCATACTTATCCGAGAAACTGTGTGGTTTATACAGGAACGCATGACAATGAAACCGTCAGCGGCTGGTACAAAGAGCTGAATGATCAGGACCGGAAATTTGCGGATGATTATCTGAATCTTTATGGAAGAAAAGAAGAAGAGATCCCCATGGAGTTTGTCCGTGCGGCTCTGTCCAGTGTAGCTGATACGGCGATCATTCCGGTACAGGACTATCTTGGACTGGGGAAAGAAGCACGGATCAACACTCCGTCCACGCTGGGAAATAACTGGAAATGGAGAATGCTGGAGGGAGAGATCACTCCGGAACTGACAGCCAGGATCCGCCGGATGACCAAGCTTTACGGTCGTCTTGCATAAAAATATAAGAATCAACTAACAGAGAGTCTCCGTCCGGCTGGAACAAAAGCCGGGCAGAGACTTTGACTGCATAAGAAGAAAATAGAACTGTGACCCTGCAAAACAGTTACGAAAAAACGGAAAAGAGGTGAAGGCATGGAGAGTATTACGATCAAGGATGTGGCACGGATCTGCGGCGTGGGAGTCAGTACGGTTTCCCGCGCGATCAACAATCATCCGGATATCAATCCGGAGACAAAGGAAATGATCATGCAGGTCATCAAGGAAAACCATTATGTTCCAAACAACAGTGCCCGTAATCTGAAACGTTCCGATGCCAGAGCCATTGCCATTTTGATCAAGGGTATCAGCAATCCATTTTTCAACAGCATGATCAAAGTATTTGAAGAAGAGATCCAGAAGAAGAAATATACGCTGGTCCTTCAGCATGTAGATGAGTGGCAGGATGAGACGGAAGTGGCTCTGGAGCTGGAGAAAGAGAAACGGCTGAGAGGAATTGTATTCTTGGGCGGTTTTGCCTCCCATTCTGAAGATCAGCTGAAAAAGATACCGGTGCCGTTTGTTTTAAGTACGGTAAGTCTTCTAGGAGAAGAATATAAGAATGATTATTCTTTTGTCTCTGTAAATGATGTGGAGGAGAGCTTCCGTATGACGGATTATCTCATCCGGCAGGGGCATGAAAAGATCGCAATTCTCTGTTCCAGTGAAAATGATGTGAGTATCGGTGCGCTCCGTCTGGCCGGTTATAAGAAGGCGTTGGAGAGCCATCGGATTCCGGTGGAGGAAAGCAGGATCCGCCATATGGATCCGGAGGTGGATACCTATTCCATAAAGAGCGGTTATAAGCTGACGAGAGAGCTTCTGGACGATGGAGTGGACTGTACAGCAATTTTTGCCCTTTCCGACAGCATGGCAATCGGAGCTGTCCGTGCCCTGATCGATGCCGGGAAAAAAGTACCGGAGGATATTTCGGTAGCCGGTTTTGATGGAACGGAGATGGCTGCTTATTATAATCCGGCCATTACCACGATCCGCCAGCCTGCGGAAATCATGGCAAAAGAGACGATCAAGCTTCTTTTTGACAGTATCAAGAAAAAGACCAAAGTACAGCAGCTGATCTTTGACGGGGAGCTGGTGCCAGGAGAATCGGTAAAAAAGAGAAAGTGAATGAAAAGATCCCGGAAAGTCTGTTTGAGAAGGAGACTTCCGGGATCTTTTTTTCTGTCTTGCTGGAAGATGGAAATCATACATGCATTTTTTAGGAAACCATTCAGCAGAGCCGTTGACAAGGTCTGTCAAATGAAATAAAATGGACGGGATACAAAAAAGGAACATTTGTCCAAAGCAGGGACAGAGGTTCCGTGCGCCGGGAAGCCTTAGGACTCTCGGACGCGAAAACGATTCAGATGTGTTCTTAACCAGGAGGAAACATGAATATCATTAAAGCAGTAAAACTGGCCTACGAGTACAAGCGTTACGGCGAAGACGGACAGGTGGAAGAAACGCTTCGGGCTGTGGACGGCGTGGATCTGGATGTAAAAAAGGGTGATTTTGTGGCAATTCTGGGTCACAATGGCTCCGGAAAATCAACCCTGGCCAAACAGATCAATGCTCTTCTGGTCCCCACGGAAGGAACTCTTTATGTGGACGGAATGGATACGAAGGATCCGGAAAAGGTCTGGGATATCCGTCAGAGTGCCGGTATGGTTTTTCAGAATCCGGACAACCAGATCATTGGTTCTGTGGTGGATGAAGATGTAGGATTCGGTCCGGAAAACATGGGAATCCCCACGAAAGAGATCTGGGAGCGGGTGGAAGAGAGTCTGCGGTCAGTAGGAATGTGGGAGTATCGCCATTCTTCACCGAATAAGCTTTCCGGCGGTCAGAAACAGCGGGTGGCAATCGCAGGTGTAGTGGCCATGCATCCGAAATGTATCGTTCTTGACGAGCCGACGGCTATGCTGGATCCGGTTGGAAGAAAAGATGTCATCCGTACCGTACATGCCCTGAATATGGTGGAGGATGTGACGGTCATCCTTATCACCCACTATATGGAAGAGGTCATTTATGCGGACAAAGTGATCGTTATGGACGATGGAAAAGTTGTCATGCAGGGAACACCGGGAGAGATTTTTTCTCAGGTGGATACGTTGAAAAAATACCGGCTGGATGTTCCGCAGGTGACACTTCTGGCCCACGAACTGAAGAAAGCCGGACTGGATTTGCCTGCCGGCATTTTGAGCATTGAGGAATTGGTGGATAATTTATGTCAATTAAAATCGAACATGTAAGCCATTTATACGGGGAAGGCGAGGCTTTTGAAAAAAAAGCGCTGGATGATGTAACGCTGGAGATTCCGGACGGACAGTTTTTAGGTGTCATTGGACATACAGGCTCCGGAAAATCGACACTGATCCAGCATCTGAACGGTCTTTTAAAAGCAACCTCCGGAACGATTTACTATAATAATGAAGATATTTATCAGGAAAATTATGATATGAAAAAGCTGAGAAGCAAGGTGGGACTGGTTTTTCAGTACCCGGAGCACCAGCTTTTTGAAATCGATGTTTTTTCAGATGTCTGCTTTGGACCGAAAAATCTGGGACTGCCTCAGGAAGAGATCGAAGCCCGCGCAAAAGAAGCTCTGGAGCATGTAGGGCTTGGACCGGATTTCTATAAAAAATCACCGTTTGAGCTTTCTGGAGGACAGAAGAGAAGAGTTGCTATTGCGGGAATTCTGGCGATGGAGCCGGAAGTGATCGTTCTGGATGAACCAACCGCAGGACTGGATCCCAAAGGACGTGATGAAATCCTGGATCTGGTGGCAGAACTTCATCAGGTGAGAAAGATCACGGTTGTGCTGGTTTCTCACAGTATGGAGGATGTGGCCAAATATGTGGACAGGCTTATCGTTATGGATGATGGAAAAGTCCGGTTTGACGGAACGCCAAAAGAAGTTTTTTCTCATTATAAAGAGCTGGAAAAGCTGGGACTGGCGGCACCACAGGTCACTTATGTGACCCATGCATTAAAAGAAAAGGGCTGGGATATAGACACAGATGCCACGACTGTGGAAGAAGCGAAGGAAGCAATCCTAAAAGCCCTGAAGCTCCCGTTAAAAAAGGCGGTATCTGAGAAGACAGATCCCGGAAAGGGGGCGGCTTTATGATTCGTGATATCACCATCGGACAGTATTATCCGGCAGAATCCGTGATCCATCGGCTGGATCCCAGAGTGAAGCTGGTCGGAACACTGACCTTTATCATTTCTCTGTTTTTGCACCGTTCCTTTCTGATGTATCTGGTGGCAGCTGTTTTCCTGACCATTGTGATCAAGGCTTCCAAAGTGCCTTTCCGCTTTATGATAAAAGGTTTAAAGGCGATCATGGTACTGCTTCTGATCACCGTGGTCTTCAATATGTTCCTCACGCCGGGAACGCCGCTTATCAGGATCTGGAAGCTGACCCTTACGGTGGAAGGTGTAAAACAGGCCGCTTTTATGGCGATCCGGCTGGCATTTCTGATTGTGGGCTCTTCCGTGATGACACTGACCACCACACCGAATCATCTGACGGACGGTATGGAAAAAGGTCTGGCGCCGCTGAACAAACTCCATGTACCGGTCCATGAGGTTTCCATGATCATGTCGATCGCACTTCGTTTTATTCCGATCCTTCTGGAGGAAACAGATAAGATCATGAAAGCGCAGGAAGCCAGAGGAGCGGATTTTGACTCCGGAAATCTGATCCAGAAAGCCAAGAGTCTGGTTCCTTTACTGGTTCCGCTCTTTATCTCTGCGTTCCGCCGTGCCAATGATCTTGCCATGGCTATGGAAGCCAGAGGCTACCGTGGCGGTGAAGGAAGAACAAAAATGAAGCCTCTGATCTATCAGAAAAGAGACCGGATGGCTTATGGAGTGCTTCTGGGATATCTTGCAGTTATGATCCTTGTGGGACAGTTTGCACCGTTTTAACCAGACCGGAAAAGGCGGTTCCATACTCCGCTGCCCACAGCGGACGGAAGTTATGACTATGGAAAGATGAGGACAGGATATGAAGCGTGTAAAGATCGTGGTGGCCTATGACGGCACCAATTACTGCGGCTGGCAGGTTCAGCCTAACGGCCTCAGCGTACAGGAAGTGCTGGAAAAACATCTTTCGGACCTGCTGTGTGAGGAAATTCGTATCACCGGAGCCAGCCGGACGGACGCGGGAGTCCATGCCCTGGGAAATGTGGCTGCGTTCAATACCAGCGCACGGATGGCGGCGGATCGGATCTCTTTTGCCATGAATACCCGTTTGCCGGCAGATATCCGTATTCAGGAATCCGCAGAGGTTCCGATGGAATTTCATCCACGCTTTGCCAATACGGTGAAAACGTATGAGTACCGGATCTTTAACCGGAAATTCCCGGATCCGACGAAGCGTCTCTATTCCTTTTTTTATCATTATCCTCTGGATGTGGAGAAAATGCAGAGAGCGGCATCCTATCTTGTCGGCGAGCATGATTTCAAGAGCTTCTGCACGGCAAAACCGGAAGTGACCAATACGGTCCGTACCGTATATTCGCTGGATCTGAAACGGGAAGACGATATGATCACTCTCCGGATCCGGGGAAACGGCTTTCTCTATAATATGGTCCGGATCATCACCGGTACCCTGATCCGTGTGGGCGGCGGTTTTCTGGAGCCGGAGGATATTCCGAAGATCCTGGAAGCAAAAGACCGGGGAGCGGCAGGAGAGACGGCCCGCCCGGAAGGACTGACACTGGTGAAAATCGAATATGTATAAAAAGGCTGCAAAGCTGTTTCTATGGAAATGGTTTTGCAGTTTTTTTCTGTCTTTCAGGCGGAAAAACCGTACCTTGTGCGACACCTCTTGCGAAGCGGGAGAGTTCCGTTTATACTGAGGACAGTCAAAACAGAAGGAGAAAAAAGCATGCTGAACATAGCCATTTGTGATGACAGTCGGGAGGACCGGAAACGGCTTCGAAAATTTCTCGAAGAGACGGGCTTTCTGGTTTCCATACAGGAATTTGAAAGCGGAGAAGCGCTGCTCCGCCTGAAAGAAAGCTTTCCGGTCATTTTCCTGGATATTGATATGAAAGGGATCTCCGGGATCGAGACGGCCCGCCTCCTCCGGAAAAAAGACAAAAAAGCGAAAATTATCTATGTGACGGCCTACGATGACTTCCGGGAGTACGCTTTTTCCGTCCACGCTTTCGCTTACCTTGTGAAGCCTCTGGACGGGGAAAAAATACGGCAGATTTTAAAGGAAGCCATGGAGTACACGGAGGAAGAGGTGGACGTTCTTCTGGGCTTTGAGACGGAGACTGGCTTTCGCAAAATCGGAAGCCGGGATATTCTCTACTTGGAATACCGGAACCGGAAAGTTCGTCTTGTAACTCTGGCGGGAGAGTTCTGGCTGCGGGAAAGCATTGGAGCCATGGAAAAAAGACTGGCGCCCTATGGTTTCTACATGCCACACAAAAGCTTCGTGGTCAATTTTTTCCATGTGAAGAACCTGAAAGGCTACGATATCACGATGTCGGACGGCAGTCTGGTGCCGCTTTCCCAGAAGAAATCATCCGTGTTCCGGGAAGAGCTGGCGGTCTGGCTGTCAGAACAGATCTGAAGGAGGTGCAAAGTGGCCTGGTTGAATCTTTTTTTGCTTATGCTGGAATTTCTGACATTAAGCGTCTGCCAGTATGAGTTCCTTTCCCACAATGAAAGGATGATTTATCTGAAAAAAGGCTGGTATTTTCTCCTGTTTTTTGTGGATTATGCGGCACTTTTTGCGGCAACCGCTCTGACGGGGGCGGACGGCAGAATACCGGCTGCTGTGGGAAATCTGTTGTCGATTCTGGTGATTATTTTCGGAGTGCCGGTGATGGGAGCCATCGGTTTTCACCGGAGGGCGAAAGCGCTGGTGCTGGACGGGCTTTACGGTGTGTTTCTGCTCCTGACGATTCAGGGCGGAATCCTGGCGGCCATGTGGCTTTCGGTCCGACTGGAATTTAGCAGCATTTTGCTCTATGGGAATCTCGCCGTGTTTTTGAAATGTCTGTTACTGATTATCGGCACCAGGCTTCTGACCTTTTTTATGGGAAAAAAGCTCAAAGGGAAACTTTCAGGAAAGCAGCTTTTATCTATCCTGATCCTGCCGGGGTTCAGTCTTTTTTATATTACTTCTCTGACGGAAATAAGCGGCGTTTACCTGCAGCTCTACGGGATGGAGCTTCTGACGGCCAATATCGTGGCGGTCCTTTTGATGAACGTGTACTTTTTCTATCTGCTTTCCCATCTCATCCGCTCCCGGCGGCTGGAGGAGGAGCTGGCGCTTTATCAGCGGGAAAATGAGCTCCGATACCACTATTATGAGGAGCTGGACCGGAAATACCGGGAGTCCCGGAAGGTGATCCACGATATGAAAAATCATCTGCAGGCCGTGGAGGATCTCTACGCCGGCCAGAAAACAGAGGCTGGGGATCGCTATGTGAAGGATCTCTACCATATGTTAAATGTGCTGGGAGAGAAGCGCTACACAGAAAATCAGATGCTCAACATCATTCTGAATGAGAAAATCCGGGAGGCGGAGGCAAAGGGCATCACGGTGACCGTCCGGGTGGGAGACATCGACCTTTCTGATATCAAGGAGATCGATCTTACCACGATTTTTGCCAATCTTCTGGACAATGCCATAGAGGCGGCGGGGGAGGACGGCAGGCTTTCCATCAAGTTGGATGAGTTCCGGGAGTTCCGGGTGGGTGAGATCCGAAACAGCATCCAGCCGGAGCTGAAGAAAAAGGAAGGCCATATGGGCCTTGGCCTTGGAAATGTCCGCAATACGCTGGAGAAGTATCATGGCACGATGAAAACGGAGGAGACGAAAGAAGAGTTTCAGGTGCGGCTGATGCTTCCTATGGAAAAGAGGTGAGAGGATGATTGGAAATATACTGGGGAACGTCGTCGGTTTCTTACTGATGCTGGGCGTTCCCCTGGCGGCCTGTATTTATTATTTATGGAAGCGGGACGGCAGAATCTGGATGTTTTTTGCGGGGATTCTGTCCTTTACGGTGTCCCAGCTTCTGATCCGGATTCCGCTCTTACAGTACGCCGGGAAAAAATGGGAGTGGCTGATGCTTCTTCCCTACACGAGCCTGGTGCTCTACTATGGGTTTCTGGGATTGACGGCGGGGCTTTTTGAGGAGACGGGGCGCTGGGCGGCGTTCAGCCTGATGAAGCGAAGACGGCGGGCCTTAGACTGGAAGGATGCGCTGGCTCTGGGGCTTGGCCATGGCGGTGTGGAGGCAGTCTGGGTGGCGGTATCCGGGCTTATGGCAGGAAACTTTGATTTTACCACAGCCGGCGGCCGGACCCTGCTGGGAGGCGTGGAGCGGCTCTTTGCCATGACGCTTCATGTGGGCTTCAGTTTCCTGATTTTCAAAGGAGTAGAAGAAAAAAAGGCCCGCTGGTGGCTTCTGGCGGTGCTCCTTCACGGACTGACGGATTTTCAGCTGGTTATCGGAAATCTGGCTGTCGTGGAGGTACTCCTGGCCATCGAAGCCGTGGCAGTATTATTATTGGTTGTCCGGTTTGTCCGGAGAGAGGAGAGATCATGATGAAAAAGAGATATGGTTGGAAATTATTAGTTCTGGCAGCGCTGATGGCCCTTCTGGCTGTGGGCTGCAGCAAGAACAGCAAGCTTCCCGATGGCTTTACGGAGGAAGGCGTGAAGAGCCAGGCGGAAGCCGATATCAAGCTGGCAGAATCCAATGACTTTGAAGGCTGGAAAGCGCGTTTTGCGGCTTCCCTGCAGAGTAGCATCACGGAAGATGTGTATCAGCCCTATCTGGATATGCTTGCGAAGAAAGGCGACTTTGAATCCTTCGGAAAAACCGCCTTTGTGGGTCAGGAAAAAGACAGCCAGAAATATGCGGCTGTGATCTATGTGGTCAAGTATGCGGAGGGCGAAATCAAGTATACCGTGGGCTACGACGAGGACATGAAACTAGTACAGTTTGTCGCCCAGTAAACGAGTTTACGGTTGTATGGCCGTACAAAATAAGCTATAATAAAAGACAGCATGAAAACGGGGAGAAGAGCGCTTCTCCCCAAACTTTTATCTGGAGGAAAAGGAGATATGACTGTCTACAAAACAGCAAGAGAAGAGATTTTAAAAGACTGGCAGGCAAACCTGCAGGATTTTGCATCTGAGCATGAATTTCCTGTAGAGGCCACAGAAAGCCTGCAGGATGCTCTGGAGATCATCGGAGCGGATGACCGCCTGTATGCAATCTTCCGCACTTGGGAAGAAAATTACTGGAAAGATCCGGATATGGATTATCAGACACTCTGGGCGACTCTGGAGGCCTTGGATGGAACAGACGGAATCTCCAAATATACGCTGGAGCTTCTTTTTATCATCGGAATCAGCAGACGCACCAGAGAACTTTATGAGGAGCAGGGCATCAGCATGGAGATCTTCCACGATTCCATGGCGGATATGCACTGGAAACTTCTGGAGTGCCACAAAATGTATGGCATCTGGGGCACCTTTGTGATCGAATGGTTCCCTTGGTGGTTCCGACTGAAGCGTTTTGCACTGGGACGTCTGCAGTTTGAACGGATTACTTTTGGAGATGAATATGAAAAAGACGGATTGATTCTTCATAAGGACAGTCCGGTGATAAATGTTCATATTCCTTCCTGCGGGCCGTTGGATCCGGAGGCGTTCAAGGCATCTTATGCAAAGGCGGCGGAATTTTATAAGGAAGAGTTTCAGGATCAGCCGCTGGTCTTTGTCTGCAATTCCTGGCTGCTTTTCCCGGCACATAAGGAGATCCTGCCGGAACACTCCAATATCCGCGCCTTCCTGAGTGATTACGACGTCTATGAGACAAACGAGGACAACGGAGATCTCTGGAGAATTTACTACGGAGCGGAAGAGAAGGGCTTTGAGAACCTGCCGGAGAATACCGGTCTTGAGCGGGCGTATAAAAAGTGGCTGGTGGATGGTCATATGGCCGGTTATGCCAGAGGTGTTTATCTGTACCGTCCGGAATGAAGAGGGATTCCGTGACTGTTCAGAACAGCATAGGAAAGGGACATTCGCAGGCAAGGGAAAGATATCCTCGTAGACACGGGTAAAATTACTAGAAGAAAATGTGGAAAATGTGGATTTTTCGCTTGACGTGTGGAAAAAAGCTGATATAATAACAGTGTTTGTGTGTTTATGCCTTTTTTCTGTGGATAAAAGGAAGGTTTTTTTCAGAAAATGTGGAAAACTCCCGAAATTCCGCAAAGAAAATTTCAAAAAAAGGTTGACACGCGTGGCAACGTATAATATAATAAATCACTGTGACATAGTTTGTAAACGCATAAGCCAAAGCCCCGGTAATGGCGTTTTACTATAATGCAATGAAAATTTCCAAGGAGGTAAATCCATGAAAACATTTATGGCTAATCCAGCAAAGATTGAGAGAAAATGGTATGTAGTAGACGCTACTGGCATGACCTTAGGCCGTCTGGCTTCTGAAGTAGCAAAGATCCTGAGAGGAAAGAATAAACCGGTATTCACCCCTCATGAAGATACAGGTGATTATGTGATCATCACCAATGCAGAGCACATCAAAGTAACCGGTAAGAAACTGGATCAGAAAGTTTACTATCATCATTCTGATTACGTTGGTGGAATGAAAGAAACCACTCTGAGAGAAATGTTGAACAAGAAACCGGAGAAGGTTATCGAGCTTGCTGTTAAAGGCATGCTTCCGAAGGGCCCCCTGGGAAGACAGATGATGACCAAACTTCATGTTTATGCTGGTGCTGAGCACGACCATCAGGCTCAGAAACCGGAAACATTAACATTTTAATTAGGAGGTAAGGGAAACAATGGCTAATAAATTCTACGGCACTGGAAGAAGAAAAAAATCCATCGCAAGAGTATACTTAGTACCGGGAACCGGTAAAGTAACCATCAACAAGAGAGATATCGATGAGTATCTTGGTCTTGAGACCCTGAAACTGATCGTTCGTCAGCCGCTGGCAGCAACTGAGACCGCTGACAAATTCGACGTTCTTGTAAACGTTCGTGGTGGTGGTACAACTGGTCAGGCTGGTGCTATCCGTCATGGTATCGCAAGAGCACTCTGCCAGGCAGACGCTGATTACAGACCCGTTCTGAAAAAAGCAGGCTTCCTGACTCGTGACCCGAGAATGAAAGAGAGAAAGAAATACGGTCTCAAAGCAGCTCGTCGCGCTCCGCAGTTCAGCAAGCGATAATCGACTGCTCAGACTATATCAAAATGGTTCAAAAAGCCCGGAAAATCAAGGTTTTCCGGGCTTTTGCTATATCTAAACGGGCTGATATGGTTTGACCAAATTTGGCAAAACGAGAGCCGATTTCATCCAATTTTTAGTGGTCCGCAAGTGGTTAACTGGCTAAAAAGAGGGCAAAAAGAGGGGGAAGTGGTTCCCAAAGTGGTTAACCGAGAGCCGATTTTTGGGGTGCTTTTCAGCCCTCCTTTCCCTCGTTTTTTGGCTGTGGCAGTTTGGCATAGTTTGAGCTAATTTGAATGATTGAATATGAATTTGATGTAGCACACAGTATAAATGCTGGGTGCTTTTTTCATTTCAGGAACTCGTATTCCGGCGATAGAAAGAGCCGTCACTTCACTGTTAATTTTGAAGTGGCGGCTTTTTCTATTTACGCGAGTAATGAGCCGGGCAGATATGCTTGCATATCTATTCGGCGAATACCGCGATAACGAGATTGCTATCTCGTCCAGAAACAACAGCAACAATCAGAAATGAGGTGAAGTCATGAACACACAAATCATCGCCATTGCCAACCAGAAAGGGTGCTATGTGCCGGTGGCACATGTTCAGCACCGACCGGAGCGGGAGCGGAGAAGCGTTGGCAAGACAACGACCTGTGCCAACTTGGGAATCGGGCTGGCGCAAGCCGGAAAGAAAGTCCTGCTGATCGACGGAGACCCGCAAGGAAGCCTGACAATCAGCTTGGGAAATCCGCAACCAGACAAGCTGCCATTTACACTGTCGGATGCAATGGGCAAAATTCTGATGGATCAGCCTATACGCCCCGGAGAAGGTATTCTGCATCATGCAGAAGGCGTTGACCTGATGCCTGCGGATATTCAGCTTTCCGGTATGGAGGTTTCTTTGGTAAACGCCATGAGCCGTGAAACGATTTTACGGCAATATCTGGACACACTGAAGGGACAATATTCCCATATCCTGATTATATGGAAGTTGAACTGACCCAGGGAAGGCGTGAACTGACAGAAGATGATGAAAAACAGATTAGGGTTCTGTGTAAGAGATATGTGGATCGTTTGCAGGAGGAGCTGATGAAATGATGATTGCGCGAAAAATTTTGAAACTACTATTGATGATTGCCGTTGCGCCAATTGTTGTCGCATTGACACTCTTTGTCTGGATATGTCTTGGCCTGGTTTATGTATCCGGTCTGGTTCTGGGGCTTATCAGCATGATTCTTGCTTTGTTAGGTGTTGCAGTGTTGATTACATATTCTCCGCAGAACGGGTTTATTTTGTTGTTGATGGCATTTTTGATTAGTCCGATGGGGCTGCCGCTGGCTGCGATCTGGTTGTTGGGTAAGGTGCAGGATTTGAAATTTGCGATCCAGGATTGGATGTATGGGTAAATGATGTGAATAAATCTGGAATGAAAAGAAGCAGGACAATGGGAGATGAGACCCAGTGCCCTGCTTCTTGGTTATTTGGAATGAACGGTAGTGTATTTCTGGTTTTTGCTTTTGGGTTTGTCTGGAAACATCATTTCAAGTTTACCAGAAGATAATAAAGGCTTGAGGTAATATTTGCTGAAGTGAGAACGGCTGGAAACATCAATATATGCTTGCATTTCATCTCGACTTTTAGGGTCTGCACAAAATTCCAATAGCAAGTTTTGCTTGCTGATCACAGATGTATCATGTGCGGCATCATGTGCTGTATCATGTGCGGAAGCACCGCACATGATGTAGTTTACATTTTTCAAGATGACTCTGAAATCTGTCGCTGTTGAGGAAAATTCGGGCTTATATGCCTCTGTGTATCCAGGCAGCTTTTCGGTTTCACTGACGATTTTGCGTAGGCCACTTCCACGGCGTTCCATGTACTTCATGCGGTGGAACAGGTCAGCAATCACAGGGTTTCGTCGCATGGAACGGATACTGTAAATATCGTATTCCTGAATTGAGCCGCCGCCAAACATACCGCCCGGAGATGTGATTTCCACCCGATCATCAAACATATCAATATGGATTTCGCTGCCAAGCACAATATAATCACGATGGATAAGCGCATTGACAAGAGCCTCTGTCACAGCTCGTTCAGCATAATCTGGCTTGTCTACACGATACTGTGCCTCTTTGACAAAACGGACTTTGGAATTATTGCGAATAAATTCACTGCCGCTTTTCAATAGATAAATCAGATTCCCTTCGTATTCTTTATCGTCCAGCGCATCATCAAAGATAGAGCCTTTTTCCAAGCCATTCCACCGGGTACAGAACATACGGGAGTTATAAACTGTGTGCTGATCGGTCATGAGTTTTCCGGCATTGGTCAGGAGTCCATTTTTATCAGTCAAACCAAAGGAGACATAATCGGATGGCTCAAAACGGAGGCCGGTTCGTTCCAGATAGGTTGCCTCCAGGAGTGTAAAGCTGTAATCCTTTTTTACCGCGTCTGTTGTTAGGGTATCAAAGGACTGATTGGTTCCCTTTAAGATCAATTCATTCACAATGTAATCAGGGGCAATTACGCTTTCATTTCCAACACGGATATATGCTTCCATCACGCCGTCTGCCTTGTAATAATATGGGGTGCTGCGGCCGGGAGAAACCTCCAGAGCTAATAGATTTTTACCATCTTCCTGTAATGGTTTTAAGATAAACTGAGGTAATGGTGTGATTCGTTCTTTGATTAAGCGGCTGATCGCCTCAGCATCCTTTTGAACATCGGACAAGCCGATAGGTTTCCGGTCATCAGAGATTCCGAAAAACAGAGTTCCGCCGATTCCATTAGAAAAGGAACTGACACTTTTAAGCCAGCTTTTGGGTTTCTTTATTTCAAGTGCAACTTTGAAATCACATTCTGTTGCTTCAGCAATGAGCTGTTCTATCATAGAAATCCCTCCTTTGAGGTTGTAGAAAGTTCTTTTTTATTATACCCATCGGAGAAAGTTATTGCAACGATAGAAGCAAAGAGTTCAGCGAAAACAAAAATATTTATGAGAGGAGGGTCTTCTATTATGGCAACTACAAGAATCATGCCGCTTCATGTCGGCAAAGGCCGCACAGAGAGTCGGGCGATCAGTGACATCATCGACTATGTGGCCAATCCAAAGAAAACAGATAACGGCAGGCTCATTACCGGCTATGCGTGTGATAGCCGGACTGCGGATGCGGAGTTCCTTCTGGCAAAGCGGCAGTACATTGCCGCTACCGGACGAGTGCGTGGCGCAGATGATGTGATTGCCTATCATGTGCGCCAGTCCTTCTGCCCTGGTGAGATTACCCCGGAAGAAGCAAACCGGCTGGGCGTAGAATTTGCCAAGCGGTTTACCAAGGGCAATCATGCCTTTGTGGTCTGCACCCACATAGACAAGTCGCACATTCATAATCACATTATCTGGTCATCGGTCAGCTTAGAATATGACCGGAAATTCCGAAACTTTTGGGGCAGCACCAAGGCGGTTCGCCGGTTAAGTGATACCATCTGCATTGAAAACGGACTGTCCATTGTAGAGAATCCGAAACCTCACGGAAAGAGCTATAACAAATGGCTGGGCGATCAGGCAAAGCCCTCTCACCGAGAGCTGCTTCGTGTGGCGATTGACAACGCATTATCACAAAGTCCTGCTGACTTTGAAGAACTGCTGAAGCTGTTGCAAGAGTATGGTTGCGAAGTCTCAAAGCGCGGAAAATCGTATCGACTGAAGCTCTCTGGTTGGGAGAAAGCCGCCCGCATGGACAGTCTGGGCGAAGGATATGGATTGGAAGATTTGCGGGCAGTTCTCTTAGGGAAGAAAGCACATACCCCGCGAAAGAAAACAGTCACACAGGCAGAGCCGCCGAAGGTCAATCTGCTGGTGGACATTCAGGCAAAATTGCAGGCTGGAAAAGGTGCTGGTTATGCGCGATGGGCTAAAGTTTTCAATCTGAAGCAAATGGCGCAGACCATGAATTACCTGTCAGAGAATAACCTGCTGGAGTATGCGGTTTTGGAAGAAAAGGCTGCGGCTGCCACGGCACATCACAATGAACTTTCGGCGCAGATCAAAGCGGCTGAAAAGCGCATGGCAGAGATTGCTGTTCTGCGTACTCACATCGTAAATTATGCCAAGACCCGTGAGGTTTATGTAGCATACCGCAAAGCGGGTTACTCTAAGAAATTCCGGGAGGAACATGAGGAAGAAATTCTGCTCCACCAGGCTGCTAAGAATGCCTTTGATGAGCTGGGCGTTAAGAAGCTTCCCAAGGTCAAAGAGTTGCAGACGGAGTACGCGAAATTGCTGGAAGAAAAGAAAAAGACCTATGCCGAGTACCGGCGTTCCCGTGAGGAAATGCGGGAGCTTTTAACGGCAAAGGCAAATGTAGATCGAGTGCTGAAAATGGAGGTAGAACAGGATGTTGAAAAAGAAAAAGACCACGGTCAGCGGTAAGCTGGTCCTGGTCAAAAGCGTTCGCAGGCACTGGACATCCGGGGGATGTCCGCTTAGTGCCGACCGGAGTGGAACGGAGACCGCGCAGCCACAGAATGAATTCTGTGTTCAAAGGGGCTTGGGGGCGCTGCTCTCAACAAGCAAGCGGAGAGGAAAATCACGGAGGGATTTTCTTCCCTGCGGGCCTGTGTGTATTAACACAGGCATTGCTTGCCAGTATTATCCCGAATCAGAATAATTTCGGAATAACCACCGTTCTCGCTATTCCGCATGATGGAGGCGGCGGGCGTTACCGAGGAACTGAAAGCCCGTGACCCCATGCGATAGGTGGGGTTGATGAACACGCTGAAGGCGCAGGCGGAGGAAATAATTTTTCAAGAGTTGATTTCCGCATGAGATTTTAGGCATAAGAAAGGCCGGGATTTTGCTGACAAGTGTCAAATCCCGGCTTTGTTCTTATCGGTTTTCCAAATTCTTTGACCGCCGGTATTCCAGCGGAGAAAGACCAAACTGCTTTTTGAACACGGCTGCAAATTTTCCCTGATTAGAGTAGCCAATCTGTTCGGATATTTCGGCAATCGGACGCTTTGTGTCCGAAAGAAGCCTTGCGGCTTCGTTCATACGGATTTCCCGCAGCCAGGTGGATATATTCTGTCCATATACGCCTCTAAAATAATTTTTCAGGCTGGTTTCACTGACCGAAAAGCGTTCTGCAATCTGCCGTACAGGAATGTGCTGGCGAAGATCATCAGAGAGAATTTGCGCTGCCCTTTTTGCAATTTCAACCTGCGTTTCCGTGTAGAAGCCGCAGGTTTTCGGAGGCCGGATTTCCATGTTAAGAAGCCGGTGGAGAAGTTCAAGAGTATAGATTTGCAAATGGAAGGCCGAGGGTCTTTCGGATAGCCGCCAGAGTTTTTGAAATATATTTTCCAGCTCGCTGTCCGCTTCGTTGATATATGTTTTATGGTTGCCACAATAACTTTTTTCCAGCGTAGGGAGGTCAAGTGAAAAAGATTTCAAAAGTTCACCGCAGGACTGTAAAAGAAGTGACAGGTCAAAATATATTTTTATCCCCTGATACTGCTTCGTAGGAAAGATATATTCTTTCTGTGCGGTCTGTTCACTGACACAAAAATCATTTTCCTTCAGGTAAATGTAAGAGCCGTCATCCAGAAGCAATTCACTTCTGCCTGAAACGCAATAGTTAATCAGCAAAGGCTTTAGATTTGAATTTTCATCCGACTCCGGCCATACGGGAGCATTTACAAAAATAAAAGCCAAAGTCAGCCCCGGAAAGAGCGTATGGAATGTCATGCGTCCCTTGCCATCTGCCCGATCCAAAAGCAATGTGCTGCTATTTGGACTGTTTTTCAAAGTCACATCAGAAACAGTATCGCTGTTTTCTAAAATGCTGTATATCATATCACGCAACTGCTTCGCCCCTTTCATCACGCAAAATCGTTGATATTATTATACCCGCGAGAAAATTCACGGTCAATGGATATGCTGGCAAAACGAAAAAACTCCTTGCTATACGGGCCTAAAATACTGATATGTGCATAGAAACATAATTGAATATGTGCTACCATTAGAGCTGGTTAGCGAGGTCTAACCTAGAAAGCAATCATGTTAGGAGGTTTCGCAATGAACAACAAATTGCAAGGAAAGGATCTCATCAATATCGGTATTTTCACGGCGATTTATTTTATCGTCATTTTCGCTGCGGCGTCCATCGGTTTTATCCCGATTTTCATTCCGCTTATCAGCGTGGTCGTGCCGCTTGTGGGCGGTATTCCGATGATGTTGTTCTTCTCCAAAATCAAAAAATTCGGTATGCTTACCATCTGCGGGGTGCTGCTCGGTATCATTATGTTGCTGACCGGCATGGGCTGGTGGTGCATCTCTACCGGGTTGGTTTTCGGGCTGATTTCCGATTTTATGATGAAAGCCTGTGACTACAAGAACGCCAAGCGTGAAGTGCTGATCCACGGCGTTTTTTCCATGTGGGTAATCGGGGCGTTTATTCCCATCATTGTGACGCGTGACGCTTACTACCAGAGCCTGCTCCCCGGCTACGGTCAGGAATATGCCGACACGCTCATGGCTTATATGCCCGACTGGATTTTGCCGGTACTGCTTATTGCTGCTTTCGTCAGTGGTCTTGTCGGCGGCCTGATCGGACGGAAGATTTTCAAAAAGCACTTTGAGCGGGCGGGAATTGTGTAATGAGCCGCGAACTTCTTGCAAGTCAAAAAAACAATGGCGGAATTTTATTAGACCCCCGGACAAAACTGGCGGTACTGATTACCATAGCTGTCTTTGTTTTAGGCGGTTCGTATGAAGGTATCATGCAGTATTACATCATCGTGTTGGCGGCGATCCCTCTGTTACTTTTGTCAGCAGCCAGAAAATGGAAAGGTGCTGTTTTCTATATCCTGATTTTCGGAGGCAGCCTGTGTCTGGAAATGTTCGGCCTGTCCCGATTGACCGGCGTAACAAACTACATCGCGGTAGCCGTCGTTGGTATTCTTCTGCGGTTCACCCCCAGCGTGGTCATGGGATATTTCGTGGTAACTACAACCACGGTCAGCGAATTTGTTGCGGCGATGGAACGGCTCCACCTGCCGCAGCAGATCACCATTCCTATGTCTGTGATGTTTCGCTTCTTTCCCACGGTTGCGGAAGAATGGAGCGCTATTGGGGACGCCATGCGGATGCGTGGCGTCCGCTTTGGTGGTGGAAAAGTCGGTGCGATTTTAGAGTATCGGATTGTCCCCATGATGATCTGCTCCGTCAAAATCGGAGAGGAACTGTCCCAGGCAGCCCTTACGCGGGGATTGGGAGGCCCGGTAAAACGAACGAATATCTGTAAGCTGGGTTTTCATGTGCAGGATGTTATTTTCCTGCTGATCTGTCTGGGAGCATTTGCAGCGCAAATCTATGTGCTTGCCGTAAGGGGGTGAAGGAAATGATTAAATGTCAAGATGTGTCCTTTTCTTATCCTGCCAGTACCCTTCCCGACAGTGAGAGGCAGGCCGGTGGCGCTTTGAAACATATTTCCTGCACTATTGAGGACGGTTCTTTTGTCCTGCTCTGCGGGACTTCCGGCTGTGGGAAAACAACCATGACCCGGTTGTTTAACGGCTTGATCCCCCATTATCATGAGGGGACTTATACCGGCTCCGTCTATCTGGATGGAAAGGATACCCGTGACCTGTCACTGTTTGATATTTCTCTGAAAGTCGGTTCTGTATTTCAAAATCCGCGTTCTCAGTTTTTCAATGTGGACACGACCAGCGAACTGGCTTTCGGCCCAGAGAATCACGGCATAGCGGAAGATCTTGTGCGTGACCGTGTAAAGCGTGTAGCTGCACAGCTAAAGTTGGAGCCGCTGCTTGATAGAAGTATTTTTTCTTTGTCCGGTGGTGAAAAGCAAAAAATCGCCTGCGGATCGGCAGCGGCGATTGACCCGGATATTTATGTGCTTGATGAGCCATCATCCAACCTTGACGCATACGCTATCGCTGATTTCCGACAGCTACTCTTTACTTTGAAATCGCAGGGAAAGACCATCATCATCTCTGAACATCGGTTGTATTATCTGTCCGGCCTCTTTGACCGTGTCCTGTACCTAAAAGATGGAGAAATCGAAGGTGATTATACAGCAGAGGAATTTTGCGGCCTGTCGGCAAGACAGCGCGATGATATGGGATTGCGCCCTCTTGATCTTGCGGGGCTTTCAGAAGTTGAAGGCACGCCGCAGAGAATGAATGAGGCGGTTTGGACGATAAAGAATGTGTCCTTTGCCTATAAGCATGAGCCGGAAACCTTGCATATAACGGAAACCTCTTTCCCATTCGGCAGCGCCACGGCCATCATCGGACATAATGGTGCGGGAAAATCCACCTTTGCCCGGTGCCTCTGCGGGTTGGAAAAGCACTTCAAAGGAACGGTGCAGGATCAGAGCAAGAACTATTCCAGAAAAGAACGATTGAAACTCTGCTATATGGTCATGCAGGATGTAAACCACCAGCTCTTTACTGAAAGTGTTCTGGATGAAATTCTGCTCAGTATGAGAACCGAGGATAAGCAGATGGCAAGAGAAATCTTGCAGGAGATGGACTTGCTTTCCTTTGAGGACTGCCACCCGATGGGGCTGTCCGGCGGTCAAAAGCAGCGTGTGGCGGTTGCCTCTGCGATTGCTTCGGGACGGCCTCTGATTTTATTTGATGAACCGACCAGCGGCCTTGACCTATTTCACATGAGGCAGGTCGCTAATGTTGTCAATCAAGTGGCAAATGCCGGAAGAACTGCGCTTGTGGTAACGCATGACCCGGAATTTATTCTATGCTGCTGCAATTATGTCCTTCACTTAGAAAACGGGCAAATTCAGGAAAGTTATTCCATAGAGGACAGCGATGGCCGAAAACGCCTGCTAAAGTTTTTCCTGAGTGATATGAAGAAGGAGGTGTCCACAGAATGAATGAGGAAAAGAAAGAGTCGCCCATAGGCGTCTTATGGGGATGGGGCAAGCCCTATCATGGAAAATTCATCGGCAGTGTTATCCTTGCGGTATTAGGCGTGGCCTGCCAGATGGTGCCCTATTTCTGCGTGGCGCATATTGTCACAATGATGTTGTCTGGGGAACAGAATTTTTCCCGCTATGTGACTGCTGGTATTATTGCACTGTGCGGCTACTTTGGAAAGGTGCTGTTTTCCTGTCTTTCTACAACGATTTCCCACACAGCGACCTATTACACGCTGCGCGATCTGCGGGAGAATATCACCGCAAAGCTGGCTCGCGTCCCGATGGGGACGATTTTAGATACTCCGTCCGGCCAGTATAAAACGACGATTGTTGACCGGGTTGAAGGCATGGAATCGACCTTTGCGCACCTGATCCCGGAAATGACCGCAAATGTGCTGGTGCCTTTGGTGATTGTCGTATATCTGTTCGTTATGGACTGGCGCATGGCGCTCCTGTCCCTTGTTACGCTGGTGGTGGGCCTTGCTGTCATGTCCGCCGGTATGAAGAATTATCCCGTCAAATGGGAGGGCGCGGTTAAAGCGGGAAAGCAGATGGCAAACGCCATTGTAGAATACATCGGCGGGATTGAGGTGGTAAAAGCGTTCAGCCAGTCCGCCGGTTCCTACAAAAAATATTCTGACGCGGTGAATTATAACGCCAACTATTATGTGGACTGGATGCGTGAAAACCAGAAAACCATGAGCGCCTACAACGCCATCCTGCCCTCAGTGCTAATTTGCGTGCTGCCCTGCGGTTTTGCATTCTGGCTCTCCGGCAGTCTGGAGCTTTCCACCTTCCTGTCCATTGTGATTTTCTCGCTGGGGCTGATTGGGCCGATTATTGCGGCCTTTACCTTTACGGACGATTTGGCTGTACTGGGGACAAATGTGGAAGAAATCAGCCAGCTTCTGAACGCCGAAGAACTGAACCATAAAGAAACGCCGATCAAGCTGGAAGATACCGGCATTTCTCTTAGGTCTGTGTCGTTTTCCTATGACGGGACAACAGAGGTTTTGCATGATGTGAATCTCGCCATCCACCCCGGAACCATGACCGCCCTGGTAGGGCCGTCCGGCTCCGGCAAGTCTACGGTGGCAAAGCTGATTGCCGGGTATTGGGATGTTACATCCGGCAGCATTACCCTCGGCGGCCATGAGCTGAAGGATATGCCGCTGTCTGAAATTGCAGACCAGATTTCCTATGTATCTCAGGACAACTACCTGTTTAACCGCAGTATCCGGGAGAATATCCGCATGGGAAGACCCAGTGCCACGGACGCAGAGGTGGAGCAGGCAGCCAAACAAAGCGGCTGCGACGCCTTTATCCGCAAGCTGGATAATGGCTATGATACGGTTGTCGGCAGCGCCGGTTCCCATCTTTCCGGCGGTGAACGCCAGCGGATTGCCATCGCCCGCGCCATGCTGAAAAATGCGCCGGTTGTCATTTTGGACGAGGCAACTGCCTATATCGACCCAGAGAATGAGGCGCTGGTGCAGAAAGCCATTTCCACTTTAACTGTCGGCAAGACCCTGATTGTGATCGCACACCGGCTGTCTACCATTGTTGGCGCAGATAACATCGTTGTGGTGAAGGATGGAACCATCCACGCACAGGGTACGCATGAGAAACTGCTGGAAACCTGCCCCCTCTACCGGGATATGTGGCAGGCGCACATCGGCGCGAAAGACCAGATGTAAGGGGGTGTTGTCAGATGTATGGAACATTGAAAAAAATCTTTGCTTTTGCAGGCAGCAAAAAGGGGCTTCTAAAAAAATCCCTGTTATTCTCATTCCTGTCCGGGCTGTTTTCAGCCATGCAGTTTGCCGCCCTCTTTGTAGTGATCGGCGCGTTAGTATCTGACAACCGGGATGGAAAGTTTATCTGCATTTCGCTGGGAATTATGGCCGTTTCCCTCATTGGGCGTATCATCACGACCTATTTTTCCACGATGGAGCAGACGGAAACCGGCTATTGCATGGTGGCGGAAAAGCGTATCCACATCGGAGATCGGCTGCGCTACATCCCGATGGGCTACTTCAACAAGAATAGTATCGGGAATATTACCGCCATTGTCACAACAACTTTGGGTGATGTAGAGAACTCAGCAGCCCGTGTCCTGGTGTCAGTGCTGGGCGGTTTTTTCAACTCGGTTGCCCTCGTCATTGTCCTGTTGGTATTTGACTGGCGGATCGGTCTTGTGGCCGCTGCCGGTGTCCTGATTTACCTTGCGGCGGCGGAACTGGCTCTTCGTAAATCTGCCGCGCTCAGCGGGGTGCGTCAGCACACACAGGAGTCCCTTGTAGAGTCCGTGTTGGAGTACATTCAGGGCATGGGGATTGTTAAAGCATTTGGTCTTGAACGGGACAGCACGCAGTCTATTGGCAGTGCAATTAAGGCGAGCTGCCGGGACAACCTGAAACTGACAAAGGCCAGTGTTCCCTATGATGCCATCAAACAGGTCGTTGTCCGGGTGTTCAGCGTCCTGCTGCTTTTGGCCTCGGTTTGGTTCTGGCTGGATGGCTCTCTGCCGCTGGCCTATAGCCTGATTTTGGTAATTGCTTCTTTCATGGTGTTCAACGATTTGGAGAACGCCGGGAATATGGCCTCTCTGCTGCAAATGCTGGCGGCCTCGATGGATACGGCAAACTCCATTGATGACACGCCGGTGATGGACGAGAAAGGCGCTGACATTACGCCGAAGTCCAGCGAGATCGTGTTTGACAAGGTGGATTTTTCCTACGCAGACCGCAAGATATTAGATCAGGTCAGCTTTACCATTCCCGAAAAAACGACTACGGCCATTGTCGGCCCTTCCGGGGCAGGAAAGACAACGATGTGCAACCTGATTGCCCGTTTTTGGGATGTGAATGCCGGGAAGATTACCATAGGCGGTACGGATGTACGGGATTTTAAGCTGGACAGCCTGATGAAGAATATCTCGATGGTGTTCCAGAGCGTATACCTCTTTGCAGATACGATTGAGAACAATATCAAGTTTGGCTGCCCGGACGCCACCCATGAGCAGGTGGTTGAGGCGGCGAAGAAGGCTTGCTGCCATGACTTTATTTCTGCCCTGCCGGATGGCTATGACACTGTGATTGGCGAGGGCGGCGGCACTCTGTCCGGCGGCGAGGAACAGCGGATTTCAATCGCCCGCGCCATGCTGAAGGACGCACCTATCATCATTTTGGACGAGGCAACAAGCAGCGTTGACCCGGAGAATGAGGATGAATTGCAGCGGGCTATCGAGGCATTGACCCATGACAAGACCATCATCATGATTGCCCACCGTCTGAAAACCGTCCGCAACGCCGATCAAATCCTTGTACTGGACAACGCTCATATCGTCCAGCGCGGCACTCATGCGGAGCTGATCCAGCAAAAGGGCCTGTATGCCGATTTTGTATCGGCCAGACAGGAGGCCATCGGCTGGAAGCTGGCTCAGTAAAGGAGGTTCAGATGAAACTTCATGCGTCCGGGAAGGACTACCTGGAAACCATCCTTGTTTTCCAAAGAAACTCGGTATGGTGCGCTCCGTAGATGTGGCCCGGCACATGGAGGTCTCAAAGCCCAGCGTGTGCCATGCAGTGGCTACCTTGCGGGACGGCGGCTTTATTATGATGGACGAAGATCACTTTCTCCATCTGGCCGATGTGGGCCGCGAGATAGCCGAAAAAATCTACGAGCGTCACTGCTTCTTTACCGAGCAGCTTATCACCGCAGGCGTTGACCCCAAAACTGCTGAGGCCGATGCCGGTCATATTGAACACATCATCAGCGATGAGAGTTTTGACCGGCTGAAAGAGGCAGCCGAACAAGAGCAAAACTAAAACCGAATAAGCAATCTAAGTGAGATATGTCAATTCCGATTTGTAGAATTCAAAAATTTAATATGAAATGTGAGATAGAGCGTATGGAAATAGTCTATACGTTCTATTTTTTTGCCTTTTTATGATAAATGATTAAGTAACTGGTTCTGTAAAACCGGAACCAGAATTAGCTGGATCCTAGACCGCACATAAAGCATACGGCATCACAAGGGACCGACTACTATCGGAGGTAATCACATATGGCAAACCAGGATACAATAGATAAAGAGGTCAAGAAAAAGAGTCGTTAAAAAAGTGGAAGTTAAGATATATAAAATACCAATGATAGTTCTAAAGAACTATATATAATTCTTAAAACAGATATAGACAAAATGCAGGATTTGAAGATGTTAATCTATCTGTGCAGCAAGAACGAAAGAAAGGAACATTTTCCATAAATTGTGATGAAAATATAACCGTGGTCGCTAACCGGGAAAATATTGAAGATAGAGAAGCGTTTGCAAGAGAACTTTTGCAGATGTACAAGGATAATTCTTTTCATTCGACAAAATTTTCCACAGACCATGGATATGCGACGAGCCTTGATATGTACATTTATTTATGGAAAGAGAATATTGAAGAAGGAGAGTCGGTAATGACAGCCGAATATAGGCCTATAGAATACGGAAAGGACTATGACGTTGTCAATAATCCTGATAAATTTCAACTATATATAGATGGACGAGAGATTGAGTAAGAATTTCCTGTAGGCAAACCTTTTATCAGATTTTCAAAGAAAGATTAAAGAATAACAACACATAGTTTTTAATCACCCTCTGATATTCTGAAAAATTTTATAGGAAGGATCTATTATAAAATTGACATAGGAATGCGGTAGAGTATAATTACAATTGAATACACTGAAAAATGGAGGAATCACATGAAAGCACATAAATATTGGTCAGCAGGAGCATTAATCACAATGTTTGGGACTTTTTACACTGGATATAAAAAGCTAAAAACAAGTCACAAATACTTTGCTTTGAGTTCTATGCTATGTATGATAATGGCGATATATACAGGTCATAAAATGATCGCCGGGAATAGGAAAGAAAAGGTGAAAAAAGAGAAAGTTATAGAGAAGGAGGAATAAATAATGCTGGAAGTAGGAATTAAGGCGCCTGATTTTGAGCTGCCAGATCAAAATGGGAAAACACATAGATTATCAGATTATACAGGGAAAAAAGTAATATTATATTTCTATCCCAAGGATAATACTGCAGGATGTACGAAACAGGCATGTGGCTTTTCCGAGCGATACCCTCAGTTTACTGAAAAAGGTGCAGTTATTCTTGGAGTCAGTAAGGATTCTGTACTCTCGCATAAGAGATTTGAGGAAAAATATGGATTGACATTTACACTTTTAGCAGATCCAGAGCGGAAAGTTATTGAAGCTTATGATGTATGGAAAGAAAAGAAAAATTATGGTAAAGTCTCTATGGGAGTGGTAAGAACTACATATCTTATCAATGAACAAGGAGTTATCATTAAAGCCAATGATAAAGTCAAAGCAGCAGATGATCCTGAAAATATGCTTAAGGAATTAGATTAATGAAGATAATATTATCCCCTGCTAAAAAGATGATTACAGATACCGACAGCATAACACCAGTTGGATTGCCTGAATTTATTGATAAAACAACAGAGATACAAAGGTGGTTGAAAAGTAAGTCAAAAGAAGAGTTGAAGACTATTTGGAAATGTAATGACAAAATTGCAGAACAGAACTTCAATAGATTGGAAAACATGGATCTTTACCATTTACTTACTCCAGCTGTTTTATCATATGAAGGAATTGCTTTTCAATATATGGCTCCTTCCGTGTTTGAGGACAGTCAGTTCGAGTATGTACAAAACCATTTGAGAATATTATCTGCATTTTATGGTGTCTTAAAACCAAGGGATGGTGTAACACCTTATCGTTTGGAAATGCAGGCGAAGGTTGGAATGGGAGAAACAAAAAATCTGTATGAGTACTGGGGGGATTTGTTATATCGCTCGGTAATTGACAGTAGCAGGATTATAATTAATTTGGCTTCAAAAGAGTATTCTAAATCTATAGAAAAGTATCTGACATTGAAGGATAAGTATATTACAATTTCATTTTGCGAGCTATCAGGAGATAAACTGGTGACAAAAGGAACCTATGCGAAGATGGCTCGTGGTGAAATGGTTAGGTTCATGGCTGAAAACAGTATTGAAAATCCGGAGGATATTAAGGAATTTAAAAGACTTGGTTATGTGTTCAGACCGGATTTATCATCAGAAACTGAATATATTTTTGAACGCAAAATAGAAACAATGACTCGTTAAAAGTAGACTTATTGTGAGTACTAATTTTATAGTAATAATAATTATTATTATAAAATTATTGACATTACTTGAATAAAAATATATAATTCTTATTGGGAATAATTCCTATGGATATAACAGTAAAGAGCTATTTATTAATAATTGTACAAGGAGGAATCAATCATGAAATATGTATGTGATGTTTGTGGATGGGAATATGATGAAGAGAAAGGTTATCCTGAAGGAGGTATTGCACCAGGAACAAAGTGGGAGGATGTTCCGGAAGATTTCGAATGTCCATTATGTAATGTTGGAAAAGATCAGTTTTCAGAAGTTGAATAGAAGTGTAATATTTTTCCAAGCATGGATAATCGGGTAGGAGGTAGATAAAATAATTATCTACCTTCTACCCGATTAAACGGGCTGATATAGTTTGACCTCATTTGACCAAACGAGAGCCGTTTTCACGCCCCGGAGAAGGTATTCTGCATCATGCAGAAGGCGTTGACCTGATGCCTGCGGATATTCAGCTTTCCGGTATGGAGGTTTCTCTGGTAAACGCCATGAGCCGTGAAACGATTTTACGGCAATATCTGGATACGCTGAAAGGACAATATTCCCATATCCGGATTGACTGTCAGCCCTCGTTGGGGATGCTTACGGTTGATGCGCTGGCGGCTGCGAACAGGATCATAATTCCCGTTCAGGCAGAGTATCTGCCCGCCAAAGGACTGGAACAGCTTCTATCTACGGTCAGTAAGGTGAAACGGCAGATCAATCCAAAGCTCCAGATTGACGGTATCCTGCTGACGATGGTGGATAACCGCACCAACTTTGCCAAAGAGATTGCCGCTTTGCTGCGGGACACCTATGGAAGTAAAATCAAAGTCTTTGGAACGGAAATCCCACTGACAGATCGCAAAGCGGATTGCGAATGTCCGCTTTACAAAAGTCTACTGGAAAATTATGGTGTTACACCAGATCATTACGAGGATTTAGGCAATGGTGTATATCAGGTCTATGTAGAAATTGATGGTAAGGTTGTCCCCTATGTTGCAGTGGATTCTGCAACCGGTGATTATCATGGTTAAAATTAAATAATAATATGAGTGCCGGACGCATAGACGCGGGACCGATAATCCGCAGGCCAATAGACTTTGCGGGTTATCGGCCCTTTTTTTGCTTTTCTATAAAGTAACACAAAAAACAACAGGTAGCCGCCACAATTCCGTAATGATTGATGCTTGACAGTCTCATTCAAGTTCGTTATAATAATAAACGCAAAATTTTAGTGGACTTTTCCGGATTCGGTCATCTTTTTGCCACACAGCTATCTTGTGATAGTTGTGTGGCTTTTTTGTTGCCTGTATCTCGGAAGTATTAGCAGAATGGAGGACTATATTCTGTATGGAAAAAAATTTTTTGTCTCTTATCAAGACGCGCCGTAGTGTACGGGCATATAAATCGGAACCTGTCCCTTCCAAGGCTTTGGAGGCTGTACTGGAAGCAGGGACTTACGCTCCTACTGGCGGAGGACATCAATCTCCAACCATCATTGCAATTACAGACCCCAAATATAGGCGGGAGATTGCAAAACTAAACGCAGAAGTGATGGGGAGCAACGCAGACCCTTATTATGGCGCACCTGTCGTGATCCTAGTTTTGGCAGATGGCTCCGCAAGCACTTATGTTGAGGACGGAAGTTGCGTCCTTGAAAATATGATGCTCGCTGCCCATGCCCTTGGCCTGGGAACCGTATGGGTACATCGGGAACGTGAGATTTTTGACAGCGAAAGCGGCAAGGATCTCCTGCGGGAGTGGAAGCTGCCGGAAACCTTGCGTGGCGTCGGGGCGATTGCATTGGGTTATCCGGCCCAGGAAGCCGGTCAGCCCGCAGCACGCAAACAAAACTATATTGTTCGGATTTAATGTCCCGCTGTCCGGCGCAATTTTTTACGCCGGACAATTTGTGGAGAAGAGGGAAAGTATGCAGACTAATAATAAAATGGCGGTTGCGCCCGTTGGAAAACTCATCTGGCAAATGTCGATACCACCGCTGATTTCCATGTTTCTACAATATTCCTATAATCTGATAGACAGCGCGTTTGTAGCACGGCTGAGTGAAAATGCTTTGACGGCGGTTTCCCTGTCGTTTCCCATTACAACTTTGATGAATGCGACATCTATCTGGATCGGCGTTGGCGTGAATGTACTGATTGCAGGGTATCTTGGGGAGAAAAAGCAGGATGAGGCAAATACTACCGTCACACATGGATTGTTGCTGGCCTTTGGAATTGGTGCTTTGCTCAATCTTCTGTCATTACTGATTATGAAACCCTACTTTGGGGCATTCACCAATAACGAAGAAATTTATCAGTTGAGTCTTGCCTATATGAGCGTATGTTCGTTCATGCAAATTCCCAACATGGTGCATATCGCAATCCAGAAGATGATACAGGCTACTGGGAACATGATTGCTCCTATGTGGTTCCAGATTGCAGGAGTGGTCGTTAATTTTGTATTTGACCCACTCCTAATTTTCGGTATTGGTGTTTTTCCAGCTATGGGAATCCGTGGCGCTGCGGTGACTACTGTTGCGGGCTATTTGCTATCCATGATTTTGGCATTTGCCTTGCTGCTGGGCAAAAAGCAAAAAGTGCGGATAAAGATCAAAGAATTTCATATACAAAAGTGGATGATTGCCCGTATATTCGCCCTTGGCTTACCTTCTTTCATTATGAATGCCCTCAGTTCGTTTATGGTGACATTCGTCAATCTGTTTCTGGTGGCGTATTCCGATACGGCGATTGCATTCTTCGGTGCGTATTTTAAGATGCAGCAACTGATCGTTATGACAGTAAACGGCTTGATTCAGGGCTGTTTACCTATTATGCGGTTTAACTACGGTGCGGGAAACAGAGATAGGTTGCACTCAGCTTTCCGATACGGAACCGCTTTGGTCTCCGGTATGATGATACTGGGAACATTGACCGTTATCCTCTTTCCGGCGCAGCTTTTGGGATTATTTACAGCGTCGGAAGCCATGCGCTCCTTTGGAATATCCGCTATGCGAATTATGGCGGCAAGCTATCTGTTTTGCGGTCTCTCTACCATGATTTCCACCTATTTTCAGGCGACAGAAAAAGTAGGTTCCAGCATGGCGATTCAATTATGCAGGCAACTGCTTTTCCTTGTTCCTGCCTTATGGTGTCTGGACAAATTATTCCAACTGAACGGAATCTGGCTTGCATTTCCTGTTGCGGAAACCGCCACTATGATCGTTGCTCTCGTAATCATGGCATGGCATCGCCACAAAAATATCTTATAACATGTTCCAAGGAGGGAAATGATGAACGATACTTTTATGAAAGAAAAACCGGTATTGCCGCTGATTTTATCCATGCTGGTTAATTTCTCTATACAACATTATCGACAGCCTTTTCGTCGCGCAGATCAGCGAGGAAGCTATGACGGCATTATCACTGGTTTACCCGGTTCAAAATTTTATCAATGCTGTTGGAATTGGATTTGGCGTTGGAATCAACGCAGTGATCGCCTTCTATCTAGGCGCTGGAGATAACAAAAAGCAGATCAAGCTGCCACGCAGGGACTTGTGCTTGCCATGATTCACGGCGTTGTTATGACAGTCTGCTGTATTACAATGATGTCGGCTTTTTTAGGAATGTTCACTTCATCCAAGACAGTGATTGAACTTGGCGTCCGCTATTCTGTTATTGCGTTCGCTTTTACATTGATTATCATTGTTGGTGTTACATTCGAGAAACTATTCCAAACTGTAGGAAACATGAAAACAACCATGATCAGCTTGATGTGTGGGTGTATAACAAACATTGCCTTAGACTCCGTTCTGATTTTTGGCTATGGTCCATTCCCTGAAATGGGAATCGAAGGCGCCACGCTGGCAACCGGCATCGGGCAGGCCTTGACGCTTGCGATTTATCTGATCGTTTATTTTGTGCGGCCAATTCGCGTGCATATCCGCAGGCAGTACATTTTGCTCAGCAAAAAGATGGTAATAAAGCTGTACTTCATCGGCATTCCCGCAACCTTGAATCTTGCGTTCCCATCTTGCTTGCCAGTTTGCGAATGATGTTGTCCAGAAGGTCAATATCAAGATGACGTTTCATCGCCAGCTTGTAGTCCTTCTTAAATTGATTTGTTCAAACAATGTCTAAATGTTTACTCATTCTTTTAACAAATGTAGCAAGAATTCTCCCACCTCTTCAGGTGGTGAGATGAATTGCACATCTGAGCATATCTGCTCAAAAAAGTCCTTATAGTACAAAAGAAACACTTGTTCTTTATTCCCTGATATAGTATACTGAAAAGGAACATTAGTTCGCAAATACATATCAGTCGATATGAGAAAAATAGTGATAAACACAATGGAATTGGATCATAATTCCCATTCAGTATTTCTAGTATATTATCACCTAGTGATGGTTATAAAATACAGAAGAAAAGTACGGAATGGCAAAATATCCGAAAGAGCAAAAGAGATCTTTGAGTATATCGCACCCGGATACGGGATCTTACTGGAAGAATGGAATCACGATACAGACCATGTTCATGTGCTGTTCCGCGCACAGCCAAAGACGGAACTCCGTAAATTCATCAATGCCTGTAAAAGTGCCAGCAGCAGACTGCTGAAGCTTCTGTCTGCTCCGTGCAGGCGGGGCGCCGATTGAAACAATACGGCAGTATATAGAAAGCCAGGGTGAGCAAAATGAACCGCGCCGTAAAAATAAGGATCTATCCAGATAAAGAGCAGAGCGTTCAGATAGAGAAAACAATCGGCTGCAGCCGCTTTATCTATAACCAGATGCTTGCGGACAAGATCAGCTATTACCAGAAAGAAAAAAAGATGCTCAGGAACACACCGGCCGGATATAAGAAGGAATATCCCTGGCTGAAAGAGGTGGACTCCCTTGCCCTGGCGAATGCGCAGCTGCATCTGGAAAGTGCGTTCCGGAAGTTTTTCCGGGAACCATCCTGCGGATTTCCCCGCTATAAATCAAGAAAACATTCAAGAAATTCTTATACGACAAATGCAGTAAACGGGAATATCCTTTTGCAGGATACCCATTTGAAGCTTCCAAAGATGTCCGCCATAAAAATAAAACTTCACCGCCAGATCCCGTCAGACTGGAAACTGAAATCGGTAACGATAAGCCGTGAGCCATCCGGGAAATATTTTGCAAGTCTTTTGTTCTGCTGTGAGAACCAAACAGTGGAAAAAAGAGCGGCAGAGAGCTTTCTTGGGATCGATTTTGCCATGCAGGGAATGTGTGTATTTTCTACAGGAGAAAGAGTCGAGTACCCTATGTTTTACAGAAAAGCAGAGAAAAAACTTGCAAGGGAACAGAGAAAGCTTTCCCACTGTGAAAAAGGAAGCCGGAACTATCAGAAACAGAAGAAAAGGGTAGCTTTATGTCATGAAAAGATAAAGAACCAGAGAAAAGATTTCCAGCATAAGCTAAGCAGGGAGCTTGCTGAAAGATATGATGCAGTATGCGTGGAAGATCTGAATCTGCAGGGAATGTCCGGAGGGCTGCATCTTGGGAAAGGCGTGCAGGATAATGGGTATGGGCAGTTTCTGTCCATGCTGGGATACAAACTGGAAGAGCGCGGGAAACATCTTATAAAGGTAGACCGTTATTTTGCATCGAGCAAGATTTGCAGTGTATGTGGACATAAGAAAAAGGAACTGGCATTGTCGGATAGAATGTATGTCTGTGAATGTGGAAACAGGATGGATCGGGATGTGAATGCAGCAGTCAATATCCGCGAAGAAGGAAAAAGGATTTATAAAGAATGTGCCTGACGGCACAAGAAAAAAATCCGTAACCGGATGAAGATAAAAAACAAAACCGCGGGACACGCGGGGATAGCCTGTTTTAGCTTTGCCTTAAAAGGCAATCGAGCAGGAAGCTCCCACTTCAAAATCGTAAGATTTAAGTGGTGGGAGCATGTCACCGCCCTCAATGCTTCCTCTACATCAGTGTAGCGTTTTACAGACGAATCACGGGCAATGCGTTCTGCTTCCAGCATTGCTGCCATCGTTTCCTTGTTTGGCTGGATACTATACCATTGCAAAAAAGAAGCGAGCATGATATAATATGGATAAGAAGGCAAAAGTCACCGCAATGGTGTGAAAATAGATTTTGGCTGTTTCCATAAGGAGTAGATCGAGAGGCGTTATCCTCAGTGGCTGAAAATACAGATGTGTGATGCTTGCAGCAAGCTATTTGTATAAGCCGAAAGGCCGCAGAAATGCGGCTTTTCCTAAATACATGAGTTAATTGAACCTAACTTGCCAATATGCGCGTGCTGGTTAGATAAATCTAACTACAAAAAGGAGAGACAGCAATGCGAGAACACAAGAATTTCTGGGACAGAAATGCAGGTCTGTATGACTGCTTTATGCGAAAAGACAGGGCAGTATACGAGAAAATGTATGAGCTGATCCGTCCGGTCGTGAAAGACAAAACAGTGTTGGAGGTGGCTACCGGAACGGGACTGATCGCCAAGCACATCGTAAAAGCAGCGGCACACATCGAGGCGACGGATGCCTCTCCGGAAATGATTACAGAGGCCAAACGGGGGAATTACTCTGCGAAGCTGCGTTTTTCCGTGCAGGATATGTTTTCTCTGCCATACGCGAGCAAATCATTCGATGTGGTAATCGTATCAAACGCACTGCACATTGTGCCTCAGCCAGAAAAATCACTGCGAGAGATCAAACGGGTGCTGAAGGATGACGGTGTGCTGATCGCGCCTACCTTTACGCACGCAGAAAACTCATTTCCCGGCAAGGTCAAAGCCTTTTTCATGAATCTGGCAGGCTTTCCTCTCCACAGCAAGTGGACGAGTGAAGAATACCTAAAATTTCTGCAACAGAATGATTGGACAGTGCGGAAAAGTGTTGTTCTAAAGGCCTCTTTTCCGCTGACCTATACGGAATGTGTGAAATCGGAGGTGTGATATGTCCTTCTTTGAAAACACCCGCAAGCCCGTAGGCTTTAGCGGGAAGATCATGGTTGCTATGATGAACTTTGGGCACAGCGCAATGGCAGCGTGGGGATTGCATTTTTTGCAGCCTGCCCCGGATGCCATGGTGCTGGACTGCGGCTGCGGCGGTGGAGCGAACATCAAAACGCTGCTGAAGCTGTGTCCCAAGGGCAAGGTGCAGGGCATCGACTATTCGGCAGTCAGTGTAGAAAAAGCGCGAAAGGTCAATGCAGGTGCCATTGCAGCAGGGCAGTGTACTGTGCAGCAGGCAAGTGTAGCAGAGTTGCCGTTTGAAGCGGAGCAGTTTGATGTAGTGACCGCATTTGAAACGGTCTATTTCTGGCCGGAGCTTGCGCAAAATTTCAGAGAGGTCTATCGGGTGCTGAAGCCCGGCGGGACTTTTTTCATCTGTAACGAAGCAAACGGCGAAACAGCAAAAGACGACAAATGGACGCGAATCATTAACGGTATGACCATCTATACGGATGTTGATCTGAAAGTGTATTTGGAGCAAGCAGGCTTTGGCAGGGTTCAGAGTCACAAAAATAAAAAGGGCTGGCTGTGTGTCACAGCACAGAAATGAGGTGCGATCATGTCGAAAAAAGCAACGGAATTTCAAAGAAAAGCAATGAGCCGGATGTATCGGGGCAAGGAGATCTTTAAGCCTTTGAACACCGGCTGGATCGATGAAAATGTCGCTTGTGTGCGAGAGTGGGTGGCAAATATCTTCTTCTACCGCAAGGGCGATACCACCATTATGATTGATGCCGGATACAACTATGACCGTCTGGCGGAGAAAATGAGCTGGCTCGGTATCGACCCGCATTCCATCCGGCACATCCTCATCACGCATCAGGACACTGACCATGTGGGTGCAGTGGAGGCCGACAGTCCGGGACTATTCCGGGACGCAAAGCTCTACATCGGCGAGGTTGAGAACCGCTATCTGACCGGCGAAGTGCGCCGCAAGGTGATCTATCGCCTGTACAAGCTGCCGCAGGTCACGATCCACAACGAAAAGGTACTGTTGCATGACGGCGAGGTTTTCGATATTGGCGGCATCAAAATCGAATGCTTCCTTGTCCCCGGTCATACCTGGGGGCACATGGTATATCTCATTGACGATAAGTATCTGTTCACCGGCGACACGCTGTGGTTTGGTGCGGACGGCGGATACAGCTTTATTTCCTCTCTGGCAGAGGATAATAAGCTGGCTGTGCAGTCACTGGCGGAGCTGGAACGGAAACTGCGCCCCCGTGGTCTGCATCCGTATTTCATCACCGGTCACACGGGATGGACGGACAATTTGGAATTTGCTTTTGCCCATAAGGACAAGCTCTGTTCGCCATTCAAGAAACGGGTACACGACCCGTCGGCACCCTATGATGCCTACGACGAATCGGACGACACCGAAGAAAATGCAAAGAGCGGTTTTCTGAAAGGCGTGGGAAGATGAAGGACAGCGAATTACAAATTGACCGCAGCTGCCATGTGCTGTATTCCAAGCCCTGCAAAAAGGAAATACTGGTGAAAATCGCCCTGCACTATCCGGAAGCGGAGCGGGAGACAGTATGGGAAAAGGTGCAGCGGCAGTACGCGGTCTTTCTCTCCGACTGGCGCACCGATTTGGGCGGCAAAAAGAACTTCCACAACGGCGTAGGCGGCACCTACGACTGCATCGCCATCATGAGCTATTATGTGGTCTGCAAAGCAATTACTTCGTTCCGTGAAATTGAAGAGATGGAGGAAAATCTGATCCTGCCGACCTTCCGCAAGCTGAAATTCGTGGACTGCAACAAGCCGTTCTGGAGGAAGCTGATGTACAGGGCGTTTGTTCGTGCGAAAAGCGGCTGCGACAAATGGCACGATTACGAGATGTCGGTTGCGCCTTACGAAAACGGCAAGCCTATTTATTATGAGTTTACGTCGTGTCCGGCGGCGGAGTTCGCCATCCGGCACGGTCTTACGGACATCATGCCCGCCCTGTGCAATGTGGACTATGCGTCCATGGAACTGCTCCATGCCAAGCTGGTGCGGACGAGCACCTGCGTGGACGGCTGCCGATGCGACTACACCATCTGCGGCGATAAAGACCCGTACTTGAAGGGACATCCCGAATACCGGGATGAGGCGGGCTTCAGGAGGAATCGGTAATGCTTTTACAGGTGATTTTGGAAGGCATCGGGCTGGGCGTTCTGCTCATTTTGGTTTGCGCCATCGGTATCCGCAAGGGCGCGGTGGGCATGGTGCATCTTTACAGCCAGGAGGTGCAGGAGCGGTGCGTAACGCTGGGACTTACAACACACGCGAAAATCAAGCGAAATGCTTTGATTTTCAAAGCTGTCTGCGTCCCCGGATACATCGCCTATGTGCTGGTCTGCGTCTATGCGCTCAACGGCGCAAAGGGCTTCGTTCAGGGATTCTGGCAGCTGCTGGTCATACTGTCCGTTATGAATCTCATAGACCGATTTTGGGTTGACGGCTATTGGGTAGGACATACGAACGCATGGGAAATTCCGGGAACGGAAGACCTGAAACCCTACATTACAGCCAAGGATAAGGGTAAAAAGTGGCTGTTCGGCACAATTGGTATGGCGGTCATTTCGGCAGCACTGGCGGCGATTATGATGCTTTTTATGAAAATATGAGGTGATAGAAATGCTGTTTCAAACATATGGCGACAGGAGGAATCCTGCCGTGCTGTTCTTTCATGCAATGGGTGTGACAGGAGCGAGCAGCGAACCGATTGCGAGGTATTTGCAGGATCGATATTTCTGCATCTTGCCCACATCCACCGTTTACTGCGAGGGGCAGAAATATGTCAGCAAGCTGGACGAAATACGGCAGGTGGAGGACTTTCTGCATCGACAGGGCGTGGAGCGGCTGGCGATGGTGGGCGCTTCTTCCATCGGTGCAGACCTTGCCATGGCGTTTCTGACGCAGACGAAGCTGCCCGTGGAGCACGCTTTCTTTGACGGCGGGCAGTTCGCCCAAATCGGAAAGGGCACGCGCCGTATCATGACGCCGTTTCTGTATTTTGCCATCAAGAGCCTATATTGGTCGAAGGGCGGTACGCTGAAAAAGATACTGTGGTGTGACGACGATTCCATAAAGTCGTATTTTATAGACGCAGGGAAAAATCTGACCTATACAAATTTGCGGCGGCAGATTTCGGACAGTCTGGAGGATAAACCCTTTCCGCCGCTTTCAAAAGAATTGCAAAAACATACCTATTTCGAGTTTGGCAGTATAGAAGATCATTTCAAATACCGTCAAGCAGTGATGGAAGCCTACCCCTGCGGCCATTATCCCGTGTTTGAGGGATATAATCACATGCAATATCAGATTCGCGATCCAAAGGGGTTCGCCGAAATGCTGGCACACATCGTCGAGCGTGACTGTATGCCGGAACTGCCATTTATCAGAAAGTGAGTGATACCCATGAAATACAAAATCGAGAAAAACACCGTGCAGGAGACGTTGATCCTCCCGCTGTATTCACGGAAGCTGTGTACGGAGTTGTATCCGAACCTTTACCGGGACGAAACAGCGGTTCGCCTGATCGACCAGATCGACTACGACTTTTCAGAGGCAGAGAAAAATTCCCGCAGCCTGATGCAGCGTTTCGGTGCGCTGGAGGTCGCCATGCGGCAGAATGACCTTGCCTTTGAAGTGCAGGCGTACCTGAAAAACCACCCCTGCGCGGCAGTGGTCAATCTGGGCTGCGGGCTGGATAACACCGGCAAAGCCTGCGACAACGGCAGATGCAAAATTTACAATCTGGACTTCCCGGATGTGATCGCCTTGCGGCAGCAGCTTCTGCCCGCCGGGGAGCGGGAGCAAAACATCCCCTGCGACCTGAAAGACCCCGCATGGTTTGACAAGATCGATGCCACCGGCGGGGCGGTGTTCTTTGCCTCCGGGGTGTTCTATTACTTCCTGACGGAGCAGGTTCGGGAACTGGTGCAGGGGATGGCGGACGCTTTCCACGGCGGAGTGCTGGTCTTTGATGCTGCCAACCGTACGGCGGTGAAGATGATCGCCAAAACGTGGCTCAGAACGGCAAAAATCAAGGATGTAGGGGCATATTTCGCGGTTTCGGATGCGAAAAGCGAGCTTTCCCCATGGGACAGCCGTTTGCAAGTATCCAGCAGGGGCTATATGATGGGCTACAACGACCTGAAAGACCCTTCCGTCAGCGGCTTTTTCCGATTTCTCGCCAAGGTCGGGGACAACGGGATGAAAATGCAGATCGTGAAGATCGGATTTGGAGGCAAGCTATGAAAATTCTGGTATATGGTGCAGGCGTTCTGGGATGCAATCTGGCAAGAAATCTGCTGCGCACCGGAAAGGATGTCACTCTGCTTGCGCGGGGAAACTGGGCTGCGGAGATCAAGCAGAACGGCCTGCGGATCAAGGACAAATTTTCGCTCCGCACCTCGGTCAGCCGCATTCCGGTGGTGACTGAACTTGCACCGGATGCAATGTACGATGTGATCTTTATGGTCCTGCGCTATACACAACTGGATTCCGTTCTGGACACGCTGCGGGCGAACCGGACGAAGAACATCGTTTTTGTGGGGAACAATGTGCAGGCGAGGGCGCTGGCGGCGGCGCTGCCGGGGAAGAACGTCCTGTTTGCCTTTGCGCTTTCTGCGGGGCATCGGGAGGTTGACCGGGTGGTCTCCATCGACCTGAAAAAGATCACCATCGGACAGCTGCCGGGTGCAATCTCCAATAAACAGCTGATCAGGCGCATCTTCCACGGCACAAAATATAAGGTTGTTTACGAGCTGAACATGGAGGACTATCTGCTCTGCCATGCCGCGTTTGTGATGCCTGCGGCCTTCGCCTGCTATAAGACAGACGGCGACCTGAAAAAGCTCCGGGGAGATACCGCGTACCTGAACCGTGTGCTGGATGCCAACATCGAGGGATACCGCGCCATCCGAGATGCCGGGCACACCATTCTGCCCAAGGAGGATGCAGACTTTGAAGGGGAGAAATACCGCAAGACCTGCCTGCGCTTTTTCAAGCTGATGTGTGCCACTTCGCTGGGCAAGCTCTGCGCCTCCGACCATGCCATGAACGCCATCGACGAAATGAGTGCGCTGAACCGGGATCTTAAGAAATTTTTCGATGAACATGGCGCAGCCTACCCGGTGTGGCAGGCACTGGAAGCGGAAGCCGGGAGGTATCTGCAATGAAATACGCTGGAATGCCCTTTGGAATGTAGGCACTGTTTGCCGGTTCCTTTCAAAAGCAGCTGACCGCGGTGCTGGGCTATGATGCAGACACTGCAAAAGCCATACAAAGATTCAAAACTGCGTGTGGGATGTCCGGCGATTTATCTTGCTCACTAACTTGGTCACTGACTAAGTTTTTCTAACTACCAGTTTACAGAAAACAGAATAGAATCGTCTTCGATGCCTCGTTGGGAAACCAACGGGGTATTTTTTTTGCGCTAAATCCGACGATACATAGCACGGGAAAGGTTAGCTATGCGCGTTTTCATATGCTTTTTGGATTCCCTTCGGTAAGTGGTCGGGAATCAGTGACTTTAGTCTGTCCTCACTGCCGTCTTTGATTGCCTGCTCATAGTACCAGCATTTGAATTTCAGCATATCCAGCGTCCGGTTCATCTGCTCAAGCTCTGCTTCCATGTGCACCCGTTGCGCCTCAAACATTGCCTTTCGCTGCGGGTAGGTGGCCGGTCCTTCTACGCACCAATCCATGAACTGCCGAATGTCCTTGATCTCCATGCCAGCCTTTTTCAGACATTCAATGACCCGGAGCGCTTCAATCTCCGCCTCACTAAACTTGCGGATGCCGGATACCCGTTCCATGTTCGGAAAAAGTCCCTGTTTATCATAATAGCGCAGCGTAGAGATGGGCAATCCGAACATCTCTGCCACCTGTCCAATTGAATACATAAATTTCCCTCCAAAAAAATTTCAAAAAACATCTTGACCTAAAGTTAGGTTCAGGTATTACTATGAGAATAACACAGAGAATATCAAATTTGCAAGAAGCCGTATCCGACAGCGACATTATCATCACAATCACGCCTTCCCATACCCCGCTGATTCAAAAAGAATGGGTCAAACCCGGCACACATTTTTCCTGCATTGGTGCTGATATGGCGGGCAAAGAAGAAATTGATTCCCAAATTTTTGAGGATGCCATTGTTTTTGTGGACGACCTCGAACACTGCAGGAACGCCGGAGAAATTGAGATTCCCTTGAAGCAGGGCACATTGTCTGAAGATCGAATCTGTGGAGAACTTGGTGATCTCATTCTTGGAAAGGCTGCGGGTCGTAAAAGCGATACCGACATCACGGTGTTTGATTCTACTGGCATGGCACTTTTGGATCTTGCCGTGGCAGATTTCCTGCTCAAGAAAAATAGGTGAAGCCAAGCGGATTGTTTTCACAGTATTAAATCGCAAGGATGTAGTACATCGGACAAAGCTCAATCCGGAAAGCAGCATCGAAGTGCGTTTTTTCTGCCGGGGGCATGGAATATTGTATTGGTATTGTAACCACCACGGACTATTCCAAAAACGAATTTGAGAAGTTCCAACTGCGGGGTTCGGACAACCTTTTTGATGACTTTTTGCTGTACTGAGATCCATTGACATTTGCGCACACCCATGCTATAATGTTCGAGTGTTCACTCGGAGGGTGAGTTGTTCGTGGAAACAACAGCCGGATAAGGCGCAGATTGAGATGTCTGTCCCTTGTTCGGCTTTTTTGCGTTCAGAGGCGGATTTTAGTGGATTGTCTTCACGAAAATATCAAACAAATTTATTTCGGGTATCTTGCTGCGGCCTTTGACAGTACACGGATCTCATCTGTTTACTCGATTGTAGATATGGCGATGATGGGGCAGTATCCGGGACCGGATGGTACAGCTACTCTTACTGTGGCTGCGCTTTGGGGTAAAAAGCAGGAAGTTGTGGGGGAATATGGTTATGTCAAAAGATGAGTATTTGATTACCGATACGCCGCTGAAAGCGCTGACAGTTTTTGCAATGCCGATGATTCTCGGCAGCTTTTTTCAGCAGGTATACAATATGGCTGATTCCATTATCGTCGGTCAGTTTGTGGGCTCCTCCGCACTGGCGGCGGTTGGTGCCTGTGCAGCCCTGACGAATGTTTTCATTTGTGTGGCACTGGGGGCCGGTGTTGGTGCAGGTGTGCTTGTGAGCCGCTATTTCGGTGCCAAAGAGTATGGCAAAATGAAAACCATTGTTTCTACATCATTGATCAGCTTTTTGCTTCTGAGCATCATCCTTGGTGTCTTTGGATTTTGCTTTTCTCATGCGATGATGAGCGGATTACAGACCCCTGCCGATATTCTGGGGGAAGCGGTACTATATTTGCGGGTCTATTTTGTGGGTTTCCCGTTTTTGTTCATGTACAATATTCTTTCTACCATGTTCACATCCATCGGTGAATCAAAAATTCCGCTGGGGCTGCTGATCTTTTCATCGATCCTGAATATTGTGATGGATCTTTGGATGGTAGCCGGTCTGGGACTTGGCGTGTTCGGCGCGGCACTGGCAACCCTGATTGCCCAAGGAATTTCCGCTGTGTTCTCACTATTGATTTTCCTATATCGGATGCGGCGGTATAAGAGCGCCTTTGTCTGGTTTGACAGGCGGGAGCTGCGCTCGATGCTTCGAATTGCCGTGCCGTCAGTTCTCCAGCAGTCTACCGTGTCTATCGGTATGATGATCGTACAGGCAGTGGTCAATCCCTTCGGCACACAGGCGCTGGCAGGATATGCGGCAACGATGCGGGTGGAGAATGTCTTTTCTCTGATTTTTGTGTCCATCGGCAATGCGGTTTCTCCATATGTTTCCCAGAACCTTGGCGCAAACAAAACGCAGCGTATCAAAAAAGGCTACCACGCAGCATTGGTGCTGGATGTGTGCTTTGCAGCCATTGCCTTCCTTGTCATTGAAACGCTGCACACGCAGATTTCCTCGCTGTTCCTTGGAAAAGACGGAACAGCTCTGGCTTATCAGGTGTCTGGGGATTATATGAGGTGGCTCGGTTACTTCTTTATCTTTATGGGAATTAAAATGGCGACCGATGGAGTTCTTCGCGGACTTGGAATCATGCGCCCATTCCTTATTGCCAACATGGTAAACCTTGCGATCCGCCTGTCCGTGGCTTTGATCTGTGCGCCGCGTTTTGGCATTGACTTTGTTTGGCTTGCTGTGCCTGCAGGCTGGCTTGCCAACTTTTTGGTTTCCTATGCGGCGCTCAGAAAATCCTGGCCAATGGATAAAGCGGCGAGCGCTCTCTAATACCCGGTTTATCAAACCACAATAACCATTTTACGGCGGGTCTCGGCCCGCCGTTTCTTTTTGCTTTATATCAATCGCATTCTCCCGGTTTGGTGCGGATCAGTTTATACACTTTTCCTGTTTGGGGCTGCATATTTTCAAAAGCCCATGTCCGGCTGTAGCCGGCTTCAGGTATTCCGTTTGAGAGGCCGATAGATTGTGAATTTTCGTCTGAATGTTCGTATTCTGCATGCGAGTTGCATAAATACTTCCAAAATGCTAAAATAGGAAAGCGCTTTTAGATGTCTAAAATATCTCAGCCTGAATTTCTAACGCGATTAGAAATCCGGTTCTCAAGCAATTCTTCCATCTGGTGTGTTTGTCGATCTGCAAGCATCACATGGCCACCAGAGCGGCTTCCTTGAGGGAACAACTCCAGTATATGCGCTTGAAGAAAAACATCTCAAGAAAATCTTGGAATGTGCACAGAAATTAGATATATTGGTCATATTATATGATATGGGTGTCAAAACATAATAATTATCGCCCATAGAAATCTATGTTCCTTGAAATGGAAGATTTTTTGATGAAAAAAACAAAGTGGCTTGGGACGAATTAAATACTTTATTCCTAAAAACTCTGCAATTTTTGGGGCAGCACCAAGGCAGTTCGCCGGTTAAGTGACATTATCTGTATTGAGAATGGACTGGCCATTGTAGAAAATCCAAAACCTCACGGAAAGAGCTATAACAAATGGCTGAGCGATCAGGCAAAGCCCTCTCACCGAGAGCTGCTTCGTGTGGCGATTGACAAAAATCCGTTCATGCTGGATATAAAAATACACCTTGCATCTGTTATTATGTGCTCGGAAGAGATATAATGAAGAAGAGTAAGAAGGCGGATTGCGCATGTCCGTTTTGCCAATGAGAAAGACGATTAAAGGAGGACAAGTAAATGAGTAGAGTAGATTTTGGTGTAAAGCCGGTCATGTATCCGATGCCGGTATTGATCATCGGTACATATGATGAAAATGGTGTTCCGAATGCCATGAACGCCGCATGGGGAATGATCACGGACAGGAATGAGATTTCCATCAGTATGTCGGAGCATAAGACAACGGAAAACATTGCAAAGACCGGTGCATTCACGGTCAGTATGGCAACAGAAGATACCGTTATCCCGTGCGACTATGTTGGCATAGAATCTGCCGGAAAGGTGCCGGATAAATTTAACAGGGCTGGTTTTCATGCAACGAAAAGTGAGAAGGTCAATGCACCTCTGATCGATGAACTTCCAATGGCGCTGGAATGCAAATGCAAGAGCTTTGATAATGGCATTCTGATCGGTGAAATTGTCAATGTGAATGCAGATGAAAGGATTCTTACGGATGGGAAGATCGATCCGAAGAAACTGAAACCGATTACCTACGATCCGGTCAACAATACTTATATCGGTCTTGGCGAAGTGGCAGGGAAAGCCTTTGGAGATGGAATGCAGCTGAAATAAAGAGGTGATACTGATGAAACGGAAAATAATCATCGCTGTCGTTGTGCTCATCGCTGTTCTGGCGGTGATAGCCATTGTTTCCATTCTGGCACAGACACCGGCATTGATATGACAGAAGGAGAGGAAGAAAAATGCCCTTACAGATTGTCAGAAATGATATTACAAAAATGAACGTTGACGCAATCGTCAATGCAGCCAATACTTCCCTTCTGGGAGGCGGCGGTGTGGACGGCTGCATTCATCGTGCCGCCGGACCGGAGCTGCTTGCAGAATGCAGTACGCTGCATGGCTGCGAGACTGGCAGTGCAAAAATCACAAAGGGATACCGCCTGCCATGCAAATATGTGATCCATGCAGTCGGCCCGCGCTGGCGGGATGGCAGGCATCAGGAACAGGAGCTTCTGGAATCCTGTTATCGGACATCTTTGAACCTGGCAAAAGAAAATGGCTGTCAGTCGGTGGCCTTTCCGCTGATTTCCTCCGGCATTTACGGCTATCCGAAAGACCAGGCGCTGAAGGTTGCAGTCGATAGCATCAGCGCGTTTCTGTTGGAAAATGAGATGATGGTCTACATCGTTGTCTTTGACCGGAAGGCATATCAGATCAGCGGAAAACTGTTTGCTGATATTGCAGCGTACATAGATGACCGGTATGTGGAAGAACATACCGACAGCCGGGCAGAACAGAGACGGCGGCTCGAAGCGTTGGCAGAGGAATCCTGCTTTGAAGCTGCACCTGCCCCGCTGTCGCCTGAAGCAATCGGTAAATCTTACAGCAGTCAATCTCTGGAAGAGGCACTGGGGCAGATAGATGAGAGCTTTTCGGAAATGCTGCTGCGGAAGATTGGTGAAAGCGGCATGACGGATGCCCAATGTTACAAGAAAGCAAACATCGATCGGAAGCTCTTTTCTAAAATCCGCTCGGATAAATTCTATAAGCCATCCAAACCTACGGTGCTGGCATTTGCCCTGGCTTTGGAACTGCCGCTTGCCCAGATGCAGGAGATGCTCGGCAAGGCAGGTTTTACCCTTTCCCATTCGAACAAATTCGATATCATTGTAGAATATTTTGTCGAACGGGGAAATTATAATGTATATGAAATCAACGAGGCACTGTTTGCTTTTGACCAGAGCCTGATCGGAGCATAAGGACAAAGAAATGTCGCTTTCCATGCGACCACTCCACAAAAGAAAATCGTTATACTATGGCTGTAAGGTACGAAACCGAGCAGCCATATGCGCGTGTAATGAGCCAAAGTTCGAGCTTGCTCGAAACCTTGGCGAATACCGCGACAGCGAGCCCGCAAGGGCGAGATTTTGGGAGGACAAGCATATGAGAAAGAATTTAACAGAGATCGTTTTTATCTTAGACCGCAGCGGTTCCATGAGCGGACTGGAACGGGATACCATCGGCGGATTCAATTCCATGATTGAACAGCAGAAAAAAGCAGAGAGCGAAGCACTGATCTCAACGGTGCTGTTTGACAATATGAGCGAAGTCCTGTACGACCGTGTAAATGTAAAGGATATCCGACCGATGACTGACCGGGATTACACGGTTCGCGGCTGCACGGCACTCTTGGATGCCATCGGCGGTGCGATTCATCACATTGGAAATGTTCATAAGTACGCAAGACCGGAGGATGTGCCGGAACACACCATGTTTGTGATCACTACGGACGGAATGGAAAATGCCAGCCGCCGGTACAACAGCGAAAAAGTGAAGCAGATGATCAAGCGGCAGAAAGCGAAATACGGTTGGGAGTTTTTGTTCCTCGGTGCCAATATTGACGCAGTTGAGACCGCAAGTCAGTTCGGAATCGGCGCAGATCGTGCAGTCAACTATCAGTGCGACAGTGAAGGAACCGCGTTGAATTATGAGGTGGTCAGCGAAGCGATCAGCTCTGTCCGGTGCAGTGCCCCGCTGAGTGCAGACTGGAAAAAGCGTATAGACGAGGACTACAAAAAGCGTGGAGGCCGCAAGCACAAGTAAGTGTTTTTTGAAGCCGGGGTGATGATTCACTCCGGTTTTTTCTACGAGCAATGAGCCAAAGTTTGAGCTTGCTCGGTATCTTGGCGGTGCTAAGCGCCAGTGGCGCTTGTTCAGCACCGACCGAAGTGGAACGTAGATGCCACGATAATGAGGAAAACTCGCGAAGCATGTTTTCTGAAATTCTGGCAGGAACTGCCGTTAAAGCATCCGGAACGGGCGCAAGACAGAGGGAAGAAGATTTGTGTCTTGTGAATTTGTGCTTGTAAAAAAAACAAGATCCGCCTTGGAACTTATGCCTGCGGCCATCTGTGATCTTCCGTATGAGGGCGCAAAAGAAATGCTGCTGGTGGATGAAGTTGACAGCAAAGCGTTTCTTACGAAGCTGTTTGAGGCAATGTACGATGAATTGCCTTACCAAAACAAAAACAAAAAAACAACGCAGTGAGGAACGCGGCAAATGCTTTATCGAATACATTCCGGCTGAAAACGCCTGGGTGCCTATTGCGGCAGATGGTTATCTTTACATTAACTGCTTATGGGTATCCGGCTCCATGAAGGGACACGGATACTCTAATGATCTGCTGGAGGCATGCATCCGTGATGCCAAAGCGCAGGGAAAGAAAGGTATTTGTATTCTGTGTGCGGAGGGCCGGAAGCGGGAATTTCTCACTGACCCGAAATTCCTTACTCATAAGGGTTTCTGTGTGGCAGACATATCCGACTGCGGGATCAATCTCATGTATCTTCCCATTGAACCGACCGCACAGATGCCAAAGTTCCGGGAATGCGCGAAGCATCCGGCGATTGAGGAAACCGGTTTTGTCCTCTATTATACCGACCAGTGTCCCTACACCTATTATTGGGTGCCAAGGGTGCAGGAGGCGGCGAAGAAGTATGGTATCCCGTTCAAGGCTATCCATATCACTGATAAAGAATCAGCACAGAATGTACCTGCACCGGTCACAACCTATGCTCTGTTTCGGGACGGTCAGTTTTTGACACAGAGTATCCAGTCGGATAAAAAATTCCTGGCGTTGGCAGGTTTACAAAATTGATTTTACTCCGCTATTTTTGTGTTGCTTTTCCGTTACAACATGATGTTATCAAATGAAATGGAGAAAATTTAAATGAAAAAATTTCCTGAAGGCTTGCCATTAAGGTATCCATCAGGATGCTAAGTGATCTGCTGAAAGTAATGTCGGCCATTTCATCTACAAGGTTCAACACACCATATCGGTGTGGGAAGTTTTAGTAAATAATATCAGAAGAGTAAAAAATTAGATAGCGAAGGGCAGAGCCTGTGTTTCATGACGCATTGGTGTCTTTCGCAGAAAGATGGGATATATATATGGTGAAACAGAAACCGAAAATCATTTATGAGAATACCGTCCCGGGGAACTTCGTCCGCAGAATCAACCGTTTTACAGCGGAAGTTCTGATTGACGGAAAGCCTGAGATGGTTCATGTAAAAAACACAGGGCGTTTGCAGGAACTTCTGGTGCCAGATGCAAAAGTGACGCTGCAGAAGACCTTGAATCCGAATCGAAAAACGGCATATGATCTGATTTCTGTATACAAGTCGGAGTTAAAATGGGTGAATATCGACAGTCTGGCGCCAAATGCTTTGATGAAGCAGCAACTAATAAGTATGAATTACGATCTGGTGAAGCCGGAGTATACCTATGGGGACTCCAGAATTGATTTTTACATGGAACGTAACGGAGAAAAATTCCTGACAGAAGTGAAGGGCTGCACGCTGGCAGATGATTTGCATCCAGGTACCGGTTTATTTCCGGACGCACCAACAGAGCGAGGTGTAAAACATTTGCACGAACTGGCGAAGGCGGCAAAGGAAGGGTACCATTGTGCAATCGCTTTTGTAATTCAGATGAATGGAATTTATCGGGTACTGCCAAACGAGGAGAAACAGCCGGAGTTTAAAGAAGCACTTGTGAACGCTGCGAAGGCAGGTGTTCAAGTTGCTTTTTACAGATGCGAGGTCGAGACCGACAGCATAAAAATTGCGGGTGTCAGCTGAGATACTTCTTCATTGGGGCAAGATTTTTGTATACAATGATTTCTGTGAGATTGAAAAAGCAATAAAAATTTTTACAAAAATTTCTTCCGCAGAGATCAAATTTGATTTGCCGAAAAAATTGATGAGTAAAAAATTATTATGTAGAATTGTGTGAGCTGCCTTGCAGCGGAGCAATTCGTAGGCGTCAGTTGGGGGCAAAATACCTTTTGACCCCAACATCTTTAAATCAGAATATAATAAACAGGTACGAGGGGCAAATCTCATGGAAGCTTTCTTAGATAATATACGAAGGAAAAGAAAAACAGCATTATCGAAACAAATCATTTACACGGCAGGAATCCTGCTGCTGGGTATTGCGCTTGATGTTTTTTCAAAATTCCTGGACTGCACGCCGGGCAATGAACTGCCAGCGTTTTTTGAATATCTGGATGTCAGGAATTTCCTGGGACGTTTTGCAATATGGCTGCTGCTTGGGCTGTGCATTGCGATTTACAGCGCTTCGCCCCTCCGGGCAGCAGTCAATGTGTTTACTTTTTTCACAGGAATGGTTGCCAGCTATTACGCATATTCCAAGTGGATTGCAGGCTTCTTCCCGCAGAGCTACGCACTGATCTGGGTAGGATTTACGGTAATTTCGCTGTTTCTGGCATGGATCTGCTGGTACGCAAAAGGAAAGGGAAAGATCGCAGTGGGGATTTCAGCCCTGATCATTGCCTTTCTTTTTAATGAGTCCTTTATTTACGGCTGGCTCTGTTTCGATCTGATTTCGATTCTGGAGCTGATCACGTTTCTTTGCGGTCTTTTCGTTTTAAGGCGTTCATCCGTAAAGGAGACAATCCTGATGCTCGCAATAGGAATTGTGGCTGCCTTACTGCTTCATCAGATTGTTCCATATGGGTTTTAAATGGAGTAATGTAGGAAAATTGTAAGAATTTCTGCGGGGAAAAAGAGAAAACGCTCTTCTTGTTTTTGCTAGGATAAAAGTACAAAACAAGGAGGAAAAAAGAAAATCGGAGCTGACCGCAGCGAATCCGGCTTATCCGGAGATCCTTCTGTGTCGCAAGATCACAGCTGCCTTATGGACAGCGCTGGAAAAAATTTCCGCCGAAGGAAAAATTGTTCCGGTGAGCGGGTATCGAAGCAAAGAGGAACAAACGCAGATTTACAGCGATTCCCGGAAAGGAGCTACGTTTATATCCTTTTAAATATTTTCAAGGTTAGATGGTTCTAAACTATTATATCATGGAGATATGCATAGTTCAACAAAAATGACTTTTTGATTTCCAACATCTGTCATGACCAAAAGTCAAAAATCTATTGACAAACTATCAGCAGTGTGTATAATTGTAAATATGTTGTAAGTGGAAGACGGACAACTGTATTCTAATTAAACCATAGAGCCGAAGGGGCTTTTTTCTTGCTCTGGATGCGCTACGGCGTTGACGCGATAAAGCAGAAGAGACGGGCACAGGAAAATGCGTATACATTTTTCTGTTTTTTTGTTTAAAAATACTGTTTTTCGCATACGGACAAAATAAAGGGTCCGTTCATGACAGGAATACAGATCTGACGTGTTTTATAGCAATTCAATAAAATAATGCAGTCAAGACGATATAGCAGAGTGCGAAAGACAAGGATGAAATCCTGACGCACGGCAAAGATTTCTGACGCAGTATTCCACGCTCTGATAAATTGGATTGGATGCAGTATTTTGCAGAATTGCTATTAGGTACAGCGTAAAATAAATGGCTGTACAGCTGTGTGTCGGGTGAACTGCACGACAGCCATTTGTTGGATGCTGAACCGATTTCCATGAGCCAGCAGAATGTAACTTGTAAACCGGGAAAAACGAAAGGAGAAAAAAGATGAAGAAAAAGTTAGTAAGCATACTTCTGGCAGTAGCTACTGTTGCAGGAACCTGCGGCGCTCCGACCATGGCAGTTTTTGCTGAGGAAGGCACCGAGACCGTTGCCGAGACCGAAGCCGTTGAGGATGCAGAAGAAGAAAACGCCGATGAGGCAGACGCTGAAGATGCGGATGCCGAGGACGCAGACGAGGAAGACGATGATGAGGACGATGTTTCCGATGAGTATACCACCGCTTCTTCTGAAATCTATAATTCCGAGCTGGGTGAGTTCTACAGCCTGTACAGCGAAGCAAAAGAGGAGACCAACGTTTCCAAGAGATATGCCATGATGGCTCAGGCAGAAGCCAAACTGCTGGAGTCTGCTGTTATGCTTCCGACCAAAACCCAGGGCGGTGACTACAGACTGAGCAGAATGGCTCCGCATACCACCGACTACAGTCTTTGGGGAAGTGATGAGTATCGTATCCACCAGGCACTGATCGCTACCGATTTCATCAAAGCTGAGGATGTAGCTGCACTGAGAGAGAAATGGGCAGAGCTGAAAGGAACCGGCACTTACGAGGCAGAGGCTAAAAAATATCTGGAAGAGAAAGGCTATACTCTGAAAGATGAGTACAACTACCGCTATACGGCAGATCCGGCTACCTGGGATATTCTGGCAAGCTCCAGAGCAACCGAGGTGCGTCCGCTGGTAAATACCTATGATGGTCTGGTAGAGTACGACAATGAGGGCGTTCTTCAGCCGGCACTGGCAGAGAGCTATGAGGTTTCCGAAGATGGTCTGACCTATACCTTCCATATCCGTCAGGGTCTGGAATGGGTAGATTCCCAGGGCAGAAAGGTGGCTGACCTGACAGCAAATGATTTTGTATCAGGAATGCAGCACATGATGGATGCACAGGGCGGTCTGGAATATCTGGTGGAAGGTGTAATCAAGAATGCTTCCCAGTACATTGACGGCAGTGTTACCGATTTCGCTCAGGTAGGCGTAGAGGCAGCGGATGATTACACACTGGTATACACCCTTGAGGAGCCCTGCAGCTACTTCATGACTATGCTTGGCTACAGCATCTTTGCACCGATGAGCAAAGACTTCTATGAGTCTGAAGGCGGTAAATTCGGAGCAGAGTTTGATTCTTCCGCATCTGATTATCTCTATGGTAAAGGACCGGATTCCATCGCATACTGCGGTCCCTATGTAGTAACGAACGCTACCGAGAAGAATACGATCGTATTCAAGGCAAATGAGTCCTACTGGAACAAGGACAACATCAACATTAAGAACGTTAACTGGCTGTATGATGACGGTTCCGATGTGACCAAATGGTACAACGATGCGAAAAATGGTACCGTAGACTGGGTTGCCCTGACTCCGGCTACCACCGTTACTGCCAAGAACGATGAGCTGTTTGACATCTACTCTTATGTGAGTGATACAACTTCTACTTCCTTCATGAACTTCTACAACCTCAACCGTGAGGCTTATGTAAACGTAAACGACAACACCACCGGAGCTTCCACAAAGAGCGAGGAAGAGCAGGCAAGAACGGCTGCAGCCATGAAGAACGTTCATTTCAGAAGAGCCATTTCCTTCGGTCTGGACAGAGCTTCCTACAACGCACAGGTAAACGGCGAGGAACTGAAGGTCAACTCCCTGAGAAACTGCTATGTACCGGGCAACTTCGTAGCTCTTGAAGAGGATACTACCGTATCCATCAACGGAACTGACACCACCTTCCCGGCAGGCACCTACTTCGGAGCAATCGAGCAGGCTCAGATTGATGCGGACGGCGTAGCGATCAAAGTCTGGGATCCGGACGGAAACGACGGAGCAGGCAGCAGCGATGGCTTCGACGGCTGGTACAACGTAGACAACGCAGTAGCAGAGCTGGATACCGCAATCGAAGAGCTCTCTGCTGACGGAATCACCATTGATGAAGAGAACCCGATCTACATTGATATGCCGTATGCATCCTCTCTTGAGGCTTACAGCAACCAGGCAAACGCTTACAAACAGTCCATCGAGGCTTCTCTCGGTGGAAAAGTAATCGTAAACCTTGTTGACTGCGTGACAAGCGACGGCTGGTATTATGCAGGATACTACGCCGACTATGGTTACGAAGCAAACTACGATGTTTACGATGTATCCGGATGGAGCCCGGACTTCGGTGATCCGTCCACATATCTGGATACCTTCCTTCCGGATTATGCTGGATACATGGTAAAATGCATCGGTATCTATTAATCAGAAGCTGACCGGATACTCCGGTATCAGTGACAGCAAATAAGAGAATGGCAGGGGGTGGCTCTTGACTCCCTGCCATATCTGACGAGTGGAAAAATATGGTAAAATATTTATTTAAACGTTTGCTGCAAGGTCTGGTTTCTGTGGTGATTGTAGTTGCCTGCGTCATGGTAATGATCTATTCTCTGATGGACCGTACGCTGATCTTTGCGAAGGATACCAACTATTCCCACCAGAGCAACAACCAGAAAGTAGCTTACCGTTATGAAAAATGGGAAACATACGGCTATCTGGACTATGTGACCTATGCAGATTATCTGAACGATCTTACCGTAAAGGGAGAGATCGATGAGGACACCAGATCCAGCGCTGTAAGCATCGGAAGAAAAGCAAAGAAAGATTCCGATCTTGTAAAAGAATATGTTCAGAAATTCACTGACTTTTATGAGTCAAAGGGTTACACGGTAATCCGTCTGGATGCCGTTATGATGAATAAGAAGAAATATGCCGCAGGCGGTCAGCAGCAGCTTTTTGCATACAAGAACATTCCGCTGACGACCCGTCTGGCAAAATATTTTTCAAACCTGATCACAGTGGAGAGCATTCATGACGTGCCGGAGGTGGAAGGAGAGAGAGGCTTAAGTTTCACCCTTCATGATCCTGTTTACGGCGGAGAAAAATTCTCACCGGCGATCATCGGGAACGGTACTCAGCACAAATATCTGCTGTATTTTGACAACAAATTCCCGTATCTCCACCAGAATATCATTGAAATCAATCTGGGTAAATCCTACTCAGTCAATGAGGGTATCGACGTGGCTACAACCATGAGCCGCGCCCAGGGTTCCTTCGTGAAGTCCACGATCACCTATCCCAGCGGTCTGACCGAGGACAGTGCGGACGACCTCCACACTGCTACTTACCTGAAAGATTCCAGAGAAGCCAGCATGGTAAATGAGACCCGTTTCGTGGACGATTACACGAATGTGGACACTGTGAAGGGCGGAAAATCCAAGATAGGTTATTCCTTCACGATCGGTATTATCGCCGTTATCATTTCCTATCTTCTGGCGATTCCTCTTGGAATCCTCATGGCGAGAAAGAAAGACAAGCTGATCGATCAGATCGGAACCCTCTATATTGTATTCATCATCGCAGTTCCGTCCCTTGCTTATATTTTCCTGTTTAAGGCCATCGGTGGAAGCATGGGGCTTCCCACGACCTTTGACATGGAGTCCTCAAGCAAGCTGATGTATATCCTGCCGATCATTTCCCTGGCCCTGCCGCAGGTGGCAAACCTGATGAAATGGCTGCGCCGTTATATGATCGACCAGATGAATTCCGATTATGTAAAATTTGCCCGTTCCGGCGGTCTGACCGAGAACGAGATCTTCACGAAGCACATTCTGAAAAATGCGGCTATCCCTATCGTGCAGGGAGTTCCTGCCAGCGTCTTAGGCGCATTGATCGGAGCCATCATCACCGAGCGTGTGTATGTGGTTCCCGGTGCCGGTAACTTACTGACTGAGGCCATCAACCAGTATGACAACGGAGTTATCGTAGGCGTGACACTGTTCTATGCCCTGCTTTCCGTGCTCTCTGTAATTCTGGGAGACATTCTGATGTCCATGGTGGACCCGCGTATTTCATTCTCTACGAAGGACAGGTAAAAATTATGAATTATGATTTAAATAAATTTGGTTTGTCCAAAGAGGAACTGTTTGCCAGGGTCGATCACAGCAGTCTGGAGTCTGAGAAGATCACGGCTCCCAGATATTCCTACTGGCATTCCGTATTCCGTGTGTTTTTCAAGAAAAAGATTAACATCATCATTTTGGTTCTCTTAGGCATCATCCTTCTGATGACCTACGGTTATCCGCTTCTGGTGGAATATGACCGTTACACGAACCTTTTAAGCAGCGCAGCCAAGCATCTCTCACCGTCCAAGGCTTTAAAAGAGATGGGAATGAGTATCCACTGGATCCTGGGATCAGGAGCCAGCGGCCAGTCCACATTCGATGCACTCTGGACAGGAGCAAGGATTTCTGTATCTCTGGCTTTTATCTGTGCTGCCATTAACCTGACGGTTGGTGTTGTCATCGGTGCACTCTGGGGCTTTTCCAAAAAGTTCGACACTTTTATGATGGCCCTTTACAACATCATCGGAAATATCCCTTATGTATTGCTGATTTCTGTACTGGTGATGCTGTTCACCCCGAGCTTCTGGACCATGGTATTTGCCCTGACCGTTACCGGCTGGCTGACCATCGCCTATTTCATCCGTACACAGGTTATCATCATCCGTGACAGAGAGTACAATCTGGCTTCCAAATGTCTTGGTACCTCTATTTTCCGGATCGCATTGAAAAACATCCTTCCGTTCATGACCTCTGTCATTGTGACACTGGCAGCAACGGAGATCCCCTCCTATATCTCTTATGAGGTATTCCTGGCATACATCGGAATGGGACTTTCCGATATGTCTCTGGGCCGTCTGATCTATGAGGCGGAGGGTGCTATGCTGACTCCGGGCTGGGGCTTTGAGTTCTGGAGCCCGGTAGCTGTCGCATCGATCATTACCATCGTGCTGTACGTGGTCGGACAGAATCTTGGTGATGCTTCCGATCCGAGAACACATATGTAAGAGGTGGCGGAATGGAAAAGAAAAACGTATTATTATCAGTCAAAGATCTGGAAGTGAAATTCCGTGTGCGAGGCAGAATCCTTTCTGCCATCCGCGGCGTTTCCCTGGATATTTATGAAGATGAATCCATCGCCATCGTGGGAGAGTCCGGCGCAGGTAAATCCGTATTTACCAAGGCCTTCGCAGGTATGCTGGACAGCAATGGTTTTGTGAGCAACGGTTCCATCCTTTTCAACGATCCGGAGCTTTCCGATACTGTGGTAAAATTAAACTCCACAGCCTGGAAATTCATCAATTCCTATAAGAAACAGCTGGATGAAAATTCCAAACTGGAATTGGGCGCAGCTACTTACCGGAAAATGCTGGAACTCGATTCCGAGAAGCGTGAGAAGAGCACGTTAAGTGCGGCTGACCGGGAAAAAGAAGAGAAAGAGCTTCATGCGTTGAAAGCAAAGCGCATCGAGGCTTTCAATATGAAACAGACTCTGGATCCATCCAAGGAAAAAGCAAAGATCAAGGAGACTGCTGCTGAGATCAAGAAACTGGATGCTGAGATCAAAGCTCTGGAGAAAGCCACCGAGCAAAAGATCAGGGAGCACAAAAATTCTGTGGCTCACGATACCGCTTACCAGAAGTCTTATCAGGACCGCATGGAGCAGCTGAAAAAACAGTATGCCGAGGAGACCTCCAAGGAGATCAGCGACAGCACCAGAAAGAGAAATGAGATCCTGGCGAAAGAAGTTTACCTTTCTGTGGGCCGTTACAATTTCAAAAAACGCTTCAAAATGGGAAGAGGCCTGATCGGCGAGCTGAAAAAAGCCATGCAGATGGGCGTGGACTTAAACAGCGACGAAGAGCGGAACAAGGTTTTCGGAAATGTGACCTTCCGTGTGCGTTATCTGGATGAGACCAGCGAACAGCTTCACGGCACCTGCATCATCAACCTGGCGCAGGTCAAAGATCAGAACGACTGGGGCCAGATCCGTGGTAAAAAGATCGCTACGGTTTTCCAGGATCCGATGACTTCCTTAAACCCGATCATCACGATCGGAAAACAGATTACTTCCATTATCATGAAGCATCAGGGCTGTTCCGAGGTGGAGGCGAGAGCCAAAGCCTTGGAAATGATGGAAAAGGTGGGAATTCCCAATGCGGAAGCCCGTTTTGATGATTATCCCTTCCAGTATTCCGGCGGTATGAGACAGCGTATCGTTATCGCAATCGCTCTTTCCTGCCAGCCGAAGATCCTGATCTGTGACGAGCCGACTACCGCTCTGGACGTTACGATCCAGGCACAGATCCTGAAGCTCATCAAGGACCTTCAGAAGGAATACCATTACACGATTGTATTTATTACCCATGACCTGGGTGTGGTTGCGAATATCGCAGACCGCGTGGCTGTTCTTTATGCCGGTCAGATCATCGAGCTGGCCACGGTAGAGGAACTGTTCTACGATCCCAGACATCCCTATACTTGGGCTCTGCTTTCCTCACTGCCGCAGCTGGCTGAGCGGAATACCAAGCTTTATTCCATTACGGGTACCCCCCCTTCCCTGTACAACAAGATCGTGGGCGATTCCTTTGCTCCGCGTAATCCGTACTGCCTGAAGATCGATACCCTGGCAGAGCCGCCTATGTTCAAAGTCACCGAAACCCATTATGCAAAGACCTGGCTTCTGGAGCCCAACGCTCCGAAGGTGGAAAAACCGGAGATTATCCAAGATATCCACGAGAAGCTGCTGCGCGCATACAATATTTAGGAGGTACAGACTGTGGCTGCAAAAGAGCAAGAGAAAAAGACCCGTGCCTCCCATTTGCCGGAGCACGGTCCCATTGCTGAAAATGGGAAAGAAGTTCTGCTGTCTGTAAAAAATGTCGACATCACCTTCGGAAAAGGAGAGGATGCGGTAAAGGCAGTAAAAAACGCTTCCTTTGATATTTACAAAGGAGAAACCTTCTCACTGGTTGGTGAGTCCGGATCAGGAAAAACCACCATCGGCCGGGCAGTGATCCGTGTCAACCCCTGTGCCGCAGGTGAGATCGATTATAAGGGAGTGAAGATCTCCGGAAAGATCCCTCATTCCCTGGACAGAGAAGTTATCCGTAACATCCAGATGGTATTCCAGGATCCGGCGGCATCCTTAAACGAGCGTGCCACCGTAGATTATATCATTTCCGAGGGACTTTATAACTTCCATCTGTTTGAAAACGAGGCAGACCGTGTGAAAAAGGTGGAGGAGATCATTGAGGAAGTTGGTCTTCTTCCCGAGCATCTGACCCGTTATCCCCATGAGTTTTCCGGCGGACAGCGTCAGCGTATCGGTCTGGCCCGTGCCATGGTTATGGAGCCGGAGCTGGTTGTAGCCGACGAGCCGATTTCCGCTCTGGACGTTTCCATCCGTGCACAGGTTCTGAACCTTCTGAAAAAGTTCCAGAAGGAAAAACAGCTGACCTACCTTTTCATCGCTCACGACCTTTCCATCGTGCGTTTCATCTCTGACCGCATCGGTGTTATCTACAAAGGTACCATCGTGGAGGTGGCAGAGGCAGAAGAGCTGTTCAACTTCCCGCTGCATCCCTACACCCATTCTCTGATTTCTGCGATCCCGATTCCGGACCCGCAGCTGGAGAAAAACAAGGTGCTTTACACCTATGATCCGTCCATTCACGACTATTCCGTGGACAAGCCGGAATTTGTCAACATCGGACATGACCATTATGTATACGGAAACAAGAAAGAGATCGAGGAGTACAAGAAACTCCGGGAGAAAAATGAGCCGCTTCAGCCCATCACGATCCGCAAACCCGGAGAAAAGGTGGAGGAGACCGCCCATGAGGTTCATCTTTCCAAGGCTGAGGATGAATTCCTGAAGACTCCGGTTCACGATACCGGAAGCATCTGGTATACGGTACTTTCCTTCTTCCTGCCGATCATTGGTATCATTGCGTCAGAGGTTTACAAGCACAAACAGTATTATCACAACTACAAGGCCTGCAAAAAAGGCGCAATTATCGGCTTTATCGTTATCGCTGTGATCCTGGCGATCTTCCTGCTGGCACTGCTTCTGGTTGTCATAAGGTAGCGATATGGGGCGGACGATCAAAAATCAGAATACCCGGAGACCGAAGCCGGTCGAAAAAATCCAACTTTCGGAAAAGCATATTCATCTGCGGGTATTTCTGGTGATCCTGCTCCTGGCCGTTGCGGCGGTGAGCTTTACTTATGCCCTGACTTCCTATCTCAAAGAAGAGACAGGCTGGAAGGTTATTAAGGTGAGTTCCGCGGCAAAGGCCAATGTGGGAGATGAATTTACCTTTCAGTATGAGCTGGGCGGAGGGGAAACTTCCGCCACAGCAGAGTACAAGGCGCTCACGATTCTCTACAGTGATGCGGCGGTGAAAGCCTACGAGATTTTCAGTGCGGATGAAAGCTTCGAAGACGTTGTGAATCTCTATGAGCTCAATCAGCATCCGGGAGAAGTTCTGACTGTAGAGGAGCCTCTGTATCAGGCCCTGGAGCTGTTGGAAACATATGGGAACCGGAATCTCTATCTCGGGCCCGTTTACGAGGAAATGTATAACCTTTTCCAGTGTAAGGAAGATTACGAGACGGCATCCTTTGATCCGGAGCAGAACGAGGTTCTGAGAGAAGAGTTTGCTGTTATCGCGGACTTTGCGGCGGATCCGGAAGCTGTAGATCTGAAGCTTCTGGGAGAAAATCAGGTGCGGCTGGAGGTCTCTGAGGAATATCAGAATTGGATGGCGGAGAATGGATACGAAACTTATCTGGATTTCTACTGGATGAAAAACGCGTTTATCGTGGATTATCTGGCTGATCTCATGATCGAGAACGGGTATATCCGGGGAGCGATCTCCAGTTATGACGGTTTTAACCGGAATCTGGATGAGAGGGAGCAGTCCTATTCCTTCAATATTCTGGACCGGGTAGGACAGGATATTTATCCGGCGGCGGTCATGGAGTACAACGGGCCAGAGAGTATCGTTTATCTTCGGAATTATCCCGTCAGTGACCAGGATCAGGCACATTACTACAAAATGAAGTCCGGCGAGATCCGGACCGCATATATAGACGGAAAGGATGGTCTTTCCAGAACAGCCAGAAATGATCTGGTGGCCTATTCTTCGGGAAAAGGCTGCGCGGAAGTACTTCTTACGATGATTCCGGTTTATATTTCCGATTCCTTCGATGCGTCGGCATTGGAAAAATGGACGGCGGATGGCATCTATTCCATCTACTGTGAGAACCGGGTGATTCATTACAACGACGAAAAACTGACGCTGAAGCAGCTGTATCAGAAAGATGATCTGGTATATACGGCGGTTTTGGCAGAATAAAAGATAACAGACTGTATGGGAGATAGCCCGTAAGGGCGGTCAATCGGGAGAAAACGTTTGGTTAACAGCGGAGGAGGAAAAGTTATGGAATTGGCAGAAAAGTTGGTGGAACTTCGTAAATCCACCGGAATGAACAGAAGAAAGTTTTCCGATTATTTTGGAATTCCCTACCGCACCGTACAGGACTGGGAGCTTGGCAACCGGCACATGCCGGAATATCTCTTTCGCCTGATGGTTTATCGGATTGAGATGGAAAAAAGTCAGGGAAAACTGGCGTAAAAAGAACACCGCGGCTACAGAGTCTGGGACCTGTCGCTGCGGTGTTTTTTTCATCTGAGAAATATATGAATGAGTTTGTCGTTGAGCTTCCGATAGGGCTGGTAGCGCATGGGAAGATCCAGCCAGGTCTTTTTGTCCACAATGCTTTTTGTGTGGGAAAAGGTGAGGAAACCGGCTTTTCCGTGGTAAGAGCCCATGCCGCTCTCGCCGAAACCGCCGAAGCCCATTTCGCTGGTGGCCAGATGGATGATTGTGTCGTTGATGCAGCCGCCGCCGAAACCGCAATGGGAGGTCACAAAGCGGGCGGTCTTTTTGTCACTGGTGAAAAGGTAGAGGGCCAGGGGATGAGCCATGGAATTGATTTTGGCGACAGCGCCCTCCAGGGAATCCCAGGTCAGCACCGGCAGGACGGGGCCGAAGATTTCCTCCTGCATGACCGGATCGGAGAAGGTTACGTTGTCCATGACCGTAGGTGCAATTTTCAGCTTTTCCGGCAGGGTGGAGCCGCCCCAGACGGTCTTGGCGGGATCCATGAGTTTCAGGATTCGCTGAAAATGCTTTTCGTTGATGATTTTTCCATAAGTGGATACGGAGAGGGGATCCCCGGTAAACTGCCGGCGGATCTCTTTTTTGATCTCCTCAACGAGCTGGTCCTTGATGGCCGGATCACAGTAGATGTAGTCCGGAGCCACGCAGGTCTGACCGCAGTTTAAAAATTTGCCGAAGACGATCCGGCGGGCGGCCAGCTTGAGGTTGGCGGTACGGTCCACGAGACAGGGGCTTTTTCCACCCAGCTCCAGCGTGACCGGCGTCAGATGCTCCGCAGCCTGGTGCATGACTTCCTTTCCGACCGCCTGACTTCCGGTGAAAAAGATATAGTCGAAGTGTTCCTTTAAAAGGCAGGTGTTTTCTGACCGACCGCCGGTGATGACGGTGACAAATTCCAGCGGGAAGCAGTCTTCGATGAGCTCTTTGATGACGGCGCTGGTATTGGGAGAATAGGCGCTGGGTTTTAAGACGGCGGTGTTCCCGGCTGCGATGGCGTCCACCAGAGGCTCGATCGTGAGAAGAAACGGATAGTTCCAGGGGCTCATGATCAGGACAGAGCCGTAGGGAGAAGGTTTCGTAAAGCTTCTGGAGTGGAACTGGGCCAGGGGCGTGGGAACCCTTTTCTCCCGGGCGAAGGAGCGGGTGTGCTTGAGCATATAGGAGATCTCACTTAAGGTCAGACCGGTCTCGCACATATAGCTCTCAAAGGCGCTTTTTCCGAGATCTGCCTGGATTGCGGCATGGATCTCGTCCTGGCGCTTCTGAATGGCAGTTTTCAGTTTTTTCAGGGCGGCCAGCCGGAAATCGACGTTTAAAGTGGCTCCGGTGTAAAAATAGGCGCGCTGTTTTTTTACGATTGCATGAATTTCTTGTTCATTCATAGGTCAGGCCTCCTTTTCCATCAGAAGATAATAGAATTGTTCCAGCTCCTTGCTGTCCATGAGGACAGGAACGGGATAAAGGGGATTTCCTTCCTTGTCGGCGTAGCGTGCCAGCTTCGGAATATCCTCTTCGCGGATTTCGGGGATGTGATCGCCGATGCCGTAGCGCTCTTTCATGGCCTGGATGGCAGCAATGAAAGTTTTTGCGGCCTCCTCGTCAGGGGTGTTTTTGTCAGCGAGACCGGCGGCGATGGCCAGGGCATGGAGTTTCGGGTAAACGACGGGGCCGTAGGCTTCCAGCACGAAGGGCAGAAGAACGGCATTGGCAAGGCCGTGGGGAACGTTATAAGCTCCGCCGAGAGAATGAGCGACGGCGTGGACGTAGCCCACATAGGATTTGGTGAAGGCACAGCCTGCATAGTAGGAGGCCCGGAGCATGTTTCGGCGGGCGTTGATATCGAAGCCTTTTTCGACGGCGGTGTCGAGATTTTCAAAGATAAGTTTCACGGCCTGGAGGGCATTTTCCCGGGTGCCGTGGGTGGTGGAGTTGCCGATATAGGCCTCCACGGCGTGGGTCAGGGCATCCATTCCGGTGGTGGCGGTGATGAAAGGCGGCAGGCTAAGTGTCACCTTCGGGTCCAGCACTGCGTAGTCCGGAATCAGGAAAAAGTCGTTGATGGGATATTTGTGTCGGGTTTTATCGTCGGTGATGACGGCAGCCAGAGTGGTCTCGCTGCCGGTGCCTGCGGTAGTGGGGACGGCGATGAGAAGGGGCAGCTTATGGCGGACTTTGAGGATTCCTTCCATTTTGGCGAGACTCTTTTTCGGGCAGGCGGCCCGGGCACCGACGGCCTTGGCGCAGTCCATGCTGGAACCTCCACCGAAACCGATGATGGCCTGGCAGTTGTTGGAAAGATAGAGATTCAGGGCCTCCTCGACGTTGGCAGCAGTGGGATTGGCAACAGTTCTGTCGTAGACGATGCAGGGGATTCCGGCATCGGCCAGAGCCTTTTCGAGGCGCTCTGTGAGGCCGAGCTTTCGGATGCCGCCGTCGGTGATGAGAAGGACGGTATTGCAGTTTTTCTTTTCCAGAAGAGCCGGGATCTCCTTCACGCTTCCCAGAATTTTCGGATTGCGGTAGGGAAGGAGAGGAAGAGCCAGCTTAAATGCCGTCTGGAAGATGCGGCAGTAAATTTTCTTTAATGGGTTCATGGATGGATCCTTTCCAGGATAGCGTTTCAAAGAGAAGCAGATAAGTCAATGGTCTGGCTGGTTTGAAAACGCTGTACTAAGGTAATGTGTGGCAGCAAAGAGTCGTGAATATGGCTGCCCATGTTTTGAAGTATTGCCAGTGACAATGAGGTTTTTACACGCATCAGGCGTCACTTAGACAGGTTTGTGAGGAGGGCGGAGAGATTGTCTGCAATCTGGAAGAGTGCTCGGTAAAAAATTTCCCGCTCCTCGTCAGTGAGCCCCTGGCCTCCGGCTTCCGTGGCCTGAAGAATCAGCTGCTGAATTTTCACCGCTGTTTCCCGGCCTTTTTCTGTGAGAAGGGCGGGAGCCCGATATTTCCGGCCAGGCTCCGTTTCATAAGTGATGTAGCCTTCCTCCTCCAGCTCTGCGAGAATCCGGGAAATGCTGGCCTTGTCCTCCACAGTGATACGGGAAAGGTCAGCGGCAGTCATTCCCTCCGGGTGGATGGAGAGATAATAAATACACATGACCTGAGTGCCCTTAAGGCCCAGGCTGTTCATCCGTTGTTTTTTGATCCGCTGAATGTTCTTGTAAACCTGGGTGACACCGGCGGTGAGATCTTCGAATCGTTCGAGCATAATGTGGGAATCCTTTGTAATTTTTCATATTTGGTATCTGTCAAAGGAACGTGCATTTTCTTTGATAGATTGATTTTGTTGAAATTTCAACGTTAATCATAGTGGAAAAAAGTTGAATTGTCAACGCTTAACCGGGAAAAATAATAGGGAAAGAAAATGTTCTGCATGAATGAAGCAGAGCGGAAATAAGCATAAATCGGAAGAAGAGGAGACAAAGATGGGAAGAATTTTCTGTATATTAACGGGCTATCTCTGCGGCAGCTTCCTGACAGCGGAACTGGTGGCGCAGAAACGAATCGGAAAAAGCGCCTTTGAGATCGGCACAGGCAATCCGGGCATGGCAAATCTGGCAGAGCAGGGCGGCGTGGGCTGCGCCTTCCGGGTGCTGGCAGGCGATGTGGGCAAAACGCTCCTGGCCTGCCTGCTCTGCCGCTATGTTTGTGGAGCGGAGCTCGGGACTCTCGCCGCAGCCTACGCCGGCCTTGGCTGCATCCTGGGCCACGACTATCCCTTCTGGCACTGGTTTCACGGCGGAAAAGGCGTGGCCTGCAACGCAGCTGCCCTGATCCTTATCTGGCCCATGGGCGGCCTCTTTTCCTGCCTGATCGGTCTCACGGCTGTGCTACTCACCGGCTATCTCCCCTTAGGCGCGGTCCTGATCCCCGCCGCCTTCATCCTCCCGGCCTTCCTGGAATACGGCCCGGAGTCCGGCTTCCTGACAGTCCTCATGACCTTCATCATGCTCCGCCAGCACGCCCCCGGCCTCCGGAATATGATTTTGGGTACGGAGAAGAAGGTGGATTTGCCGGGGATGCTGAGGTGAAAAATTTGATGAGGTAAAAATATAGAAAAATTTGCAAAAAAATGCAAAAAATATGATAAACCTTGAAATTATAAACCTTAAAAAGGGGATTCAGGTAATTACAGAAGAAAACAAAGACGAATTACAATTATTTCATTTTCCTCAAATAAAGATCAACTTTGACGAATTATTTGAGGAAATTGATTAAGGGTATAACAAAGGCAGAAGTAAATAGGTAATATAGGTAATATGTGCAAAATTTGAGAATGTGGGATTTGTCCTTTGAAAGGATAAATCCCACAACAAGTTTTACGGGAAAATCACCAGCCCGATATGGTACACCACACATGACACCAGGAGGGCGGCCAGGGGCGTGAGGATAGCTGAGGCGATGCCGGAAATCACCCCTGCAAAGATCATGGATAAAAGGAAGATGACGAGGATGATACCAAAGGCCATGAATTTTCCTTTTACCGGGGAGAGTGCTTTTTTATCAAAGGCGGTAAAACTGGTGTTTGCCGTCTTTCCTGTTGTCTGCATGAGATAGAAAACGAGGGACGGGTGGACAGTTACCTGCTTGCACCGGGCTTAAGAATTTGCTTCGATGAGATCCATACGAACAGCTGGACGAAGGGAGACAGCAGTCAGTTTTCCGGGCAAATGCTGATCCTGAATTTCTGCATCCAGGGAAGATGCGATGTGTCCCTCGCACAGAACAGATACGCGATTGTCAAGGAAGGACAGCTCTGCGCCAGTACCATCTGGCCCACGAAGGATTTTTATTATCCGGGCAGACTGTATGAGGGAATCCAGATCTATGTGGGTCTTAACAGAGCAGAGGAGGAGACAGATTTTTTGCCGGCTCTGGGAATCTGTCCGGCGGGACTTGCGGAAAAATTCCGCGGAAACGATGGAGTTTATCTGCATCGGATGAGCGATTCGGTCCATACGGTGGTGAAAAAGATCTGGGAGAAAAAGGAAGCGCTGGAGCCTGGAGAACTCAGGTATCTTACCCTTCGGCTTTTGCATGAAATAAAGGATATGCCTAAGGAAAGCGAGCTGGATACCTGTTTTACCCGCTCGCAGATCGCCATTGTCAAGGAGGCGGAGTCTCTGATTCTTGCGGATCTTTCCAGGCGGATTACGGCAAAAGAGATGGCGGAGCGTTTTGGAATCAGCAAGAGCAGTTTCAAATGGTATGTCAGGGGAATTTTGGGAGATAGCTATCTTTCTTACTTCCGGAAAAAGCGGATGGAAAAGGCAGCGGAGCTTCTTGAGAACACCGGACTTAAGGTAATCGAGATCGCGAATCAGGTAGGCTATGAGAATCAGGGAAAATTTGCCGGAGTATTTGCGGAAACTTATGGCGTCACGCCGCTGGAGTTTCGGAGGTGCCGGAGAAGGGAAGGTTGATTGCGTAGAGGAAATATCTATGCAGTACCGCTGTTTTTGTGTTAAGATGAAGGGGAAAGCTGGTGGATACGATTTATAAAACAGGAGAAAAATAAATGATTATCCAGACAGGAATGAGAACAGATATCCCGGCATTTTATTCCGAGTGGTTTCTTAATCGGCTCAGAGAAGGCTATGTGCTTGTGCGGAATCCCTATAATCAGCAGCAGGTGACAAGATATCGGTTATCGCCGGATGTTGTGGATCTGATCGCGTTTTGCACAAAGAATCCCAGACCTATGCTTTCTCACATGGATGTGCTGAAGCCCTATGGGCAGTATTGGTTTGTGACGATCACACCTTACGGCAAAGAGATAGAACCGAATGTGCCGGATAAGAAAATCGTAATGGAAGATTTCAAAAAGTTGTCGAAGCTGGCAGGAATTGACAGTGTAGGCTGGAGATATGATCCGATTCTGCTGGACAGAGAGCATACGGTGGAATGGCATATTTCTGAATTTGAAAAAATGGCGGCCTGTCTTTCTGGTTATACAAAAACCTGTGTGATCAGTTTTATTGATATTTATCAGAAGGTTGCGCGGAATTTTCCAGAGGCCAGGACCGTTTCAAAAAATGACAGACTGATAATTGGAAAAGCATTTATCGAGATTGCCAAAGGGTATGGAATGACGATCCGGCCCTGCGCGGAAGGGACAGAGCTGGCGCCTTACGGAGCGGATTGTTCAGGCTGTATGACGGTGAAAACATTTGAGACGGTTCTTCACACGCATCTGGACGTGCCAAAAAGAAAGGAAAATCAGAGAAATGGGCAATGCGCCTGCTTTCTCGGTGTTGATATCGGAGCTTATGATACCTGTGGTCATCTGTGCAGGTATTGCTATGCAAACGCCAATGCAGAACTGGTAAAAGAAAATATGAAAAGACACGATCCTAGGTCTCCTTTTCTGCTGGGCCAAAGCAGGCCGGAAGATATCATTCACGAAGCAAAGCAGGAAAGCTGGATTGATGGGCAGATGGTGTTGGAGTTAGGAGTATGAACAGAAAAATATTGGAATGAGTCGGAGCATCATTTCATAGAAAAAACAGATGAAGGAGAGCTAACATGAATGATTTTGGAATCAATGAAATGCTTGAGATGCAGAAAGCCTTACAGGAAAAATATAAGGATAAGTGGGAAGGTATTTCACCGGAGATTGGAAAGAATAAATTGCTCTGGATGGTGGGAGAAATCGGAGAAGTGATCGATGTTATAAAAAAGAATGGTGATCATAAGGCCTGTGAAGAAAGTGCAGAGAGAAGCCATCTGGTGGAGGAACTGGCAGATGTGCTCATGTATTATAATGATGTTTTGCTGTGCTATGGAATCACAGCGGAAGAACTGAAGGCAGCTTATACGGAGAAATTTCATAAGAATATGAGGCGGTGGTGAGCATATGATTTTTGTTAAACTGGATGAGAGTAATATAGAAAAATACATAGAATATTTGGAACATGCACTGGCTGTTGAGCCGGAGCAGATGCATGTAGACAAGATTGATAAAGAGGGTCTGAGAGAAAGAATTAAGGATCCCTTTTTCAGAAAAACAACCTCTGTTTTGGCAATGGAAAAGGATAAAGTTCTTGGGCGCATAGAATATCATTTTTATGGCTGTATGCAGGATGGCTATCATATGGCTTATGTTGACTGGGTTTATGTTTTGCCGGAGTATAGGCGCAGAGGCATCGCTCAAAGTTTATTTAAAGAAATGGAAAAGGACTGCAGAAAAAATGGCATCGACCAATATTACCTCATCAGAGCCACAAATGCCAATGCAGATAAGTTTTATCACAGCTTTACAGAGGTAGAACTGAGTGAGGCGCCGATTTTGAGAAAAGATTTAAAAGGTTCTTTACCAAATAAACAGTTAAGATTAATATTGGCATAGTGTACGATTCATCAGGATGAATTGATGCAGAACTGGGAATTGGCAAAAGATATGAAGCCGTTAAATAGAATAAATCCACTTATCTAATACTTGGAGGTGAAGATATATGAATGAATATTTTCCTACAGTTGTACAAGTAATACCATTGGATAATTTTCATGTGCAGGTTTTCTTTGATGATGGGAAAGTAGTTGACTATGATGTCACGGAAGATTTAAAGACAGCGCTCTTTGAACCGTTGAGGAAGATAGAGAAGTTTAAAGATGCTTGTACCGTTATGAATGGAACTCTGGCTTGGGACATTTCAGGTAACTGGGATGAGACAGATTGTATAGGTATTGATCCATTTACAATCTATGAGATGAAAGGTATCAATCACATGATCGCATAGAGAAAAGACCAAATTCTCTTAAATGGAGGCAAAAATGGAAATCAGAAACTATTCCACATACAACGAAAAGGAGATCCTGAAGCTTTATTCGAGTGTCGGCTGGACGGCGTATACGGATGAACCGCAGGCATTGAAGCTGGGATTTCAAAATTCGTTATTGGTGCTGGCAGCGTATGAGGGGGAAGAGCTGCTTGGAATTATTCGGGTCGTTGGCGATGGGGTTACGGTCGTTTTTATTCAGGATCTGCTGGTGTTTCCTGAAAAACAGCGAAAAGGCATCGGGACGGCTCTGGTGAAGGCTGTTCTTGAGCGTTATCCGACTGTTCGCCAAATCGAGCTGACGACAGACCAGAGCCCGGAAACAGCGGCGTTTTATGAATCGCTGGGCTTTTCAGAGTTTGCGAAAATTGGCTGTCGCGGATTTATGAAGTGTTAAAAAGGAGGAAAAGAAAATGGCAAAAGAGCAGAGATTTGAGAGAATTTATTCACAGGGCACCCTGACAATAACGGAAATCTGGGTGGACAGGGAGACTGGCGTAAACTATGTATTTCATACAAGCGGCAATGCGGGAGGAATGACACCCTTGCTGGACAGAGAAGGGAAGCCTGTCATTTCTCCCATTGTAAACCGAGAGCTGTAAAGATCAGAGGAATTTGTCCAGCTCTGCCTCGACCTGCTTTCTCTTTTTGATCTTAGGCTGTTCGATGAGGCGGCCGCCAGCCATGACCATCTCCAGGTTTCGGAGTGCTTTCAGGTCTTTCAGCGGATTCTGAGTGGTGACGATCAGGTCTGCAGCTTTGCCTTTTTCTATGGAACCGGTGAGGGAGCCGATGCCGGCCAGCTCAGCACTCCGTTTGGTGGCGGTGTAGAGGGCGAATGCGTTGGAAACGCCCACATATTTGTGGAAATAGTAAAGTTCGCGCCAGAAATCGTACTGGGTGATCCACGGACAGCCCACATCATTGCCGAGAACGACGGGAATATCGTTTGCGAGAGCTGCTTTGGCGCAGGCGATGATTCCCTCGAAAACAACGTTTCCATTATACTGTTCCACCTCGGTGGCGTTGGTGATGGAGCGGTCAAATAAGGCATAGGGCAGGGCCGGGGAGATCGTGGTACAGAGGAAAGCGCCCCGCTCTTTAAAGAGATTTATCATCTCGTCGGTGAGCTTTGCCCCGTGTTCGATGGAATCCACGCCATTTTCCAGGGCGACACGGACACCTTCCGGAGATTCCACATGAGCAGCCACGAGATAGCCGTCGGCATGGGCTTTTTCACAGACAGCCCGAACCATTTCGGGCGGCATTTTCAGCTCGCCGGGCACGCCTTTTTCCTTGGCATCCAGGACACCGCCGGTGATCATAAGCTTGATGAGATCCACCTTTTCCTGCTCGGATTTTTTGAGCTGGCTGAGGGCATCAGAAACCGAGGCGGTGGCCACAGCCACGGAACCTGCCATATGACCGCCGGGCACGGAGATTCCCTGGTTGGTGGCGAGGATGCGGGGCCCAATTTTGGATCCGGCTTTGATTTCATCGCGAAGGCGGGTATCAAAATCTCCCAGACCGCCCACGGTACGGATCGTGGTGACGCCGCTTAAGAGTTCGTCCTTGGCAAAGCCAGCAACCATTCGGTAAGCAATGGCTCTGGTGAGTGAGGTGCTCATGATGGTATTTACCAGTTTTTCATTGTCACGCTGCTTTTTCTGCGGCTTTCCGCTTCCGGCGAGGTGGACGTGCATATTGATGAGGCCGGGAAGGATGTAGTGGCCTTTCAGATCAATTTTTGTGTAGCCGGAAAGATCGGCAGTGTCAGGCACGATATCGTGGATTTTTCCATTTTTTATCAGGATGCAACGGCCGGTCTGCACCTGCATATCCCTGGAACCATCCAAGATTTTTCCATTTGTAAATGCGTAATTCATAGTTATTCCCCGATTCTTAAAATAGTATTTTAACTATACACCAATAGAGAGAGACTTGGCAACATTCAGACGGGTGACATGCTCCCACCACTTAAATCTTACGATTTTGAAGTGGGGGCTTCCTGCTCGATTGCCTTTTAAGGCAAAGCTAAAACAGGCTATCCCCGCGTGTCCCGCGGTTTTGTTTTTTATCTTCATCCGGTTACGGATTTTTTTCTTGTGCCGTCAGGCACATTCTTTATAGATCCTTTTTCCTTCTTCTCGGATATTGACTGCTGCATTCACATCCCGATCCATCCGGTTTCCACATTCACAGACATACATTCTATCCGACAATGCCAGTTCTTTTTTCTTATGTCCACATACACTGCAAATCTTGCTCGATGCAAAATAACGGTCTACCTTTATCAGATGTTTCCCGTGCTCTTCCAGTTTGTATCCTAGCATGGACAGAAACTGCCCATACCCATTATCCTGCACGCCTTTCCCAAGATGCAGCCCTCCGGACATTCCCTGCAGATTCAGATCTTCCACGCATACTGCATCATATCTTTCAGCAAGCTCCCTGCTGAGTTTATGCTGGAAATCTTTTCTCTGGTTCTTTATCTTTTCATGACATAAGGCTACCTTTTTCTTCTGTTTCTGATAGTTCCGGCTTCCTTTCTCACAGTGGGAAAGCTTTCTCTGTTCCCTTGCAAGTTTTTTCTCTGCTTTTCTGTAAAACATAGGGTACCCGGCTCTTTCTCCTGTAGAAAATACACACATTCCCTGCATGGCAAAATCGATCCCAAGAAATCTCTCTGCCGCTCTTTTTTCCACTGTTTGGTTCTCACAGCAGAACAAAAGACTTGCAAAATATTTCCCGGATGGCTCACGGCTTATCGTTACCGATTTCAGTTTCCAGTCTGACGGGATCTGGCGGTGAAGTTTTATTTTTATGGCGGACATCTTTGGAAGCTTCAAATGGGTATCCTGCAAAAAGATATTCCTGTTTACTGCATTGGTCGTATAAGAATTTCCTGAATGTTTTCTTGATTTATAGCGGGGAAATCCGCAGGATGGTTCCCGGAAAAACTTCCGGAACGCGCTTTCCAGATGCAGCTGCGCATTCGCCAGGGCAAGGGAGTCCACCTCCTTCAGCCAGGGATATTCCTTTTTATATCCGGCCGGTGTGTTCCTGAGCATCTTTTTTTCTTTCTGGTAATAGCTGATCTTGTCCGCAAGCATCTGGTTATAGATAAAGCGGCTGCAGCCGATTGTTTTCTCTATCTGAACTCTCTGCTCTTTATCTGGATAGATCCTTATTTTTACGGCGCGGTTCATTTTTCTCACCCTGGCTTTCTATATACTGCCGTATCGTTTCAATCGGCGCCCCGCCTGCACGGAGCAGACAGAAGCTTCAGCAGTCTGCTGCTGGCACTTTTACAGGCATTGATGAATTTACGGAGTTCCGTCTTTGGCTGTGCGTGGAACATCACATGAACATGGTCTGTATCGTGATTCCATTCTTCCGGTACGATCCCGTATCCGGGTGCGATATACTCAAAGATCTCTTTTGCTCTTTCGGATATTTTGCCATTCCGTACTTTTCTTCTGTATTTTATAACCATCACTAGGTGATAATATACTAGAAATACTGAATGGGAATTATGATCTAATTCCATTGTGTTATCACTCTTTTTCTTATATCGACTGACATGTGTTTGCGAACTAATGTTCCTTTTCAGTATACTATATCAGGGAATAGAGAACAAGTGTTTCTTTTGTACTATAAGGACTTTTTTGAGCAGATATGCTCAGATGTGCAATTCATCTCACCACCTGAAGAGGTGGGAGAATTCTTGCTACATTTGTTAAAAATAGAAGCAGCAAGGAAATTCTTGGAATAAAGACTGCGGGCAAAGAGGAGGAGACTCTGAGAGCACTCTGGTAAGAGTTTTCGTTTTCCGGTTGCATTTTTCAGATCAGAGGCGTATAATACAGAACGACAAGGGGAGCTTGCGGAAAGCAGGCTGAGAGTAGACTGTATCGTCTTGACCCATAACCTGATTTGGATAATGCCAACGTAGGGATAAACGCAGAGTTCTTTTTGTGATGGCAACGAGGAAAATGCACGCACTTGTGCAAGTGCATTTGACGACTGCTAATCAGAGCGAGATTCGCGTAGCGTATCTCGCTCTGTGATGGAAAAAATCGTGAAGCGGATATGTCTATGGTCAGGCATATCCGCTTTTTCTTTTTGTTCAGGCTGTCAGAAAATGCCGGCAACTGCGGAAGAAGGGCCGGAATACTTTCTTTAAGGAGGAGCAAAAAACATGCTGAAAACCTGTTGTGAAAATGTAAGAAAGAACGTACCTCTGGTACATAACATCACCAACTATGTCACCGTCAACGACGTGGCCAATGTGATTTTGGCCTGCGGCGGCAGCCCGATCATGTCCGATGAGCCGGAGGATGTGGTGGATATCACTTCCATCTGCAGCGCCCTGAATATCAATATCGGAACCCTGCATAAGACCAGTATCGAAGCCATGGTGAAGGCAGGAAAGAAATCCAATGAGCTGGGTCATCCGGTTCTTCTGGATCCGGTGGGAGCAGGTGCTTCCGCTCTTCGTACCAATACGGCAGTGAAGCTGATGAAGGAACTGAAGCTGACGGTGATCCGCGGAAATATTTCCGAGATTAAGACCCTGGCTCTGGGAAGCGGCACCACCAAGGGCGTGGATGCTGACGTGGCAGATAAAGTCACTGACGAGACTCTGGATGATTCCATCCGTTTCGTGAAGAATTTTGCAAAAGAGAGCGGTTCCATCGTGGCCGTCACCGGAGCCATTGACCTGGTAAGCGACGGGGAAAAATGCTATGTGATCCGCAACGGCCGCCCGGAGATGGGACAGATCACCGGAACCGGCTGCCAGCTTTCCGGTATGATGACGGCTTTCGTGGCTGCCAACCCGGATAACCAGCTGGAAGCTGCCGCAGCCGCCGTCTGCATGATGGGCCTGGCCGGAGAGATCGGTTGGAGCCGCATGGTTGATGGCGACGGAAACTCCACCTACCGCAACCGGATCATCGACGCCATCTACAACATGACCGGCGAGATCCTGGAGAAGGGAGCCAAATATGAAGTGCAATAAGGAAAATCTTCTACTCTATGCGGTGACAGACCGGCATTGGCTGGAGGGCCGCACCCTGCATGAGGTGGTAAAAGAGAGTCTGGAGGGCGGCGTGACCTTTGTTCAGCTCCGGGAGAAAAAACTGGACGAGGAGCATTTTCTGGAGGAAGCCAAAGATCTGAAGGAACTCTGCAGAGAGTATCACGTTCCTTTTGTCATCAACGATAATGTGGAGATTGCCATAGAGATGGATGCGGATGGCGTTCATGTGGGCCAGAGCGATATGGAAGCCGGGGATGTGCGGGCAAAATTAGGACCGGACAAGATCATCGGCGTTTCCGCCCAGACCGTGGAGCAGGCTGTTCTCGCAGAGAGACACGGGGCCGATTACCTCGGTGTGGGAGCCGTTTTCCCGACGAGCTCCAAGGATGACGCCGTGGAAGTGCCCTTTGAGACGCTGAAAGCCATCTGCGAGGCCGTTTCCATTCCGGTCATTGCCATCGGCGGCATCACGAAAGACAATGTGAAGGAGCTTTCCAGCAGCGGGATCTGCGGCATCGCCGTGATCAGCGCGATTTACGGCCAGAAAGACATTAAGAAAGCTTCAGAAGAACTGAAAACTGCAACAAAAGAGATGGTCAGGGAGTAAATCCCGTTCATCCAGCGGCCCGTCGGGGGCACCACTTCGGACCGCTCAATAAAACGTTTACTGAAAAGGAGAAATCAAAATGAGAACAGCAGTAACGATCGCCGGAAGCGATTCCAGCGGAGGCGCCGGCATCCAGGCAGATATCAAGACGATGATGGCAAACGGCGTATATGCCATGAGCGCCATCACGGCTCTGACTGCACAGAACACAACCGGCGTAACTTCTATTTTAAACGCAACCCCGGAATTTTTAGGCCAGGAACTGGACGCGATTTTCACCGATATCTATCCTGACGCGGTGAAGATCGGCATGGTTTCTGAGAGCGGTCTTATCCGCACGATCGCGGCAAAGCTCCGCCAGTACGAGGCGAAAAATATCGTGGTGGATCCCGTCATGGTGGCCACCAGCGGCGCGAGACTCATCAGCGAGGAGGCAGTGGAGACCCTGAAAAAGGAGCTTTTTCCTCTGGCCTGCGTCCTGACACCGAACATTCCAGAAACCGAAGTCCTCACAGGGATGGAAGTGAAGACCACAGAGGATATGATTGAGGCGGCAAAACGCATCTCCGAGGAATATCACTGTGCAGTCCTCTGCAAGGGAGGGCATCAGCTCAACGATGCCAACGACCTTCTCTATGCGGATGGAACCTACCGCTGGTTTAACGGAAAACGAATCAGCAATCCCAACACCCACGGCACCGGCTGCACCCTTTCCTCCGCCATTGCCTCCAACCTGGCAAAAGGTTTTTCGCTGGAGGAATCCGTAGAGCGGGCCAAGGACTATATCTCCGGAGCCCTGGCAGCCATGCTCGATCTGGGAAAAGGCAGCGGCCCCATGGATCACGGCTTCGCCATCGACAACGCCTACACGAAAGAAGCGGAGGTTTAAGCCATGGAAAAGAAAACCTCTCTCTTTGAAAACGGCCTGATCTGGTTCGGAGCCGGCGTCTCCATAGCTGAGATCCTGACGGGTACTTATTTTTCATCCTTAGGCTTTGGAAAAGGCCTGGCAGCGATTTTGATCGGCCATGTCATCGGCTGCATCATGCTCTTTCTCTCCGGTGTCATCGGCGGAAAACTGGGAAAAAGCGCCATGGAGACCGTGAAAGACAGCTTCGGTATCCACGGCGGTCAGCTGTTTGCTACCTTAAATGTGCTTCAGCTGGTGGGCTGGACGGCCATCATGATCTATGACGGCGCTCTGGCAGCCAACGGCATTTTTTCCACCGGCCACTGGGTATGGTGCCTGGTCATCGGCGCGCTGATCATCGTTTGGATTCTCATCGGCATCACGAATCTTGGCAAGGTCAACACCATCGCCATGGCGGCCCTTTTCATCCTGACGCTGATTTTGAGCAAGATCATTTTCTTCAGTGGCAATCCCATGGCAGACACCGCTGACGATTCTCTGACCTTCGGTGCGGCTGTGGAGTTGGCTGTGGCCATGCCCCTTTCCTGGCTGCCTCTCATCAGCGATTACACGAGGGAAGCGAAGGAGCCGGTGAAAGCGACAGCCGTCAGCGCTGTGGTTTACGGCATTGTGAGCTGCTTCATGTACGTCATCGGTATGGGAGCTTCCATTTTCACCGGGGAAAATGACATCGCCCAGATCCTCATGAAAGCCGGACTTGGCATCGCAGGCCTTCTAATCGTGGTCTTTTCCACCGTTACAACCACCTTCCTGGACGCTTATTCCGCCGGAATTTCCGGAGAGTCCATCGTGGCGAAGCTCAAGGGAAAATATGCGGCCGTCGCTGTGACGGTCATCGGTACGGTGGGAGCCATCGTTTATCCGATGGATGACATCACAGATTTCCTCTACCTCATCGGTTCCGTCTTCGCACCGATGATCGCCGTGCAGATCGCCGACTTCTTCCTTCTGAAAAAGAAGAAAGAGGAGCGGGCTTTCGACTGGTGCAATCTGGTGATCTGGCTTGTCGGTTTCGTGCTGTACCGAATTCTGATGCATGTAGATTTTGTACTGGGAAACACCCTGCCGGATATGGTTCTGACCGTTCTCATCTGTCTGGCAGTCAACGCCGTGAAAGGCAAAAAGAACGCATAAAAAAGAGCGCTGCAGCTTCCTACCCGAAAGGCTTGCAGCGCTTTTCTTATGTTTATTTACCGGTCGGTCATGCTGATGGACTCGATGCCAACGCTTCCGCCCCGGACCACTTCAATGTGGTGGAATTCTTTTTTCATCAGGCGGACCACGGAATCATTTTTTCCTGAAGTCTGGAAAAACTCCAGAAGGAGACTGTCCTTACCGTAGTCGATGACTTGGGCTTTGAAGGTCTCGGCAATCTGGAAGAGCTCCGTCTTATCTTCGGGGGAGCAGTCCAGCACCTTGACGTAGAGGATTTCCTTCATATGAACGGAGACATTCGTGAAATCGAGGACACGAATGACCTCCACCATGCGGTTCAGCTGTTTTTTGATCTGCTCGAAGGTCTCGTCATCGCTGAAAGTACCGATGGTCATACGGGAGACCGTTGGGTCCTCGGTGGTACCCACGGTGAGGCTGTCCAGGTTATAGGATTTTCCGGAGAAAAGGCCGGAGATCTTCGAGAGGACGCCCACCTGGTTTTCCACATAGAGGGAGATCCATCGTTTCTGTAATTCTTTTTCCATAATTCAACCTCCTTAGCAGTCCATGATCATATCGGCCAGGGTACCGCCGGGCTTGATCATGGGATAGACCATTTCTTCCGGATCGATGATAAATTCGATAATGGTCGGTCTTTTGGTGTTCTTTTTCGCTTCCTCAAAGGCAGCGGCGATCTCTTCTGTCTCTGTCACGCGGATACCCTTGGCTCCGTAGCTTTCTGCCAGCTTGATGAAATCCGGCGTGTATTCCGGATATTCCTGGCCGTCGGTGCGGCGGGAGAGGGCGCCGGAGCGGAGGTTGGTCATAGAGTAGCGTTTTCCGTAGAAAAGCTTCTGCCACTGGCGCACCATGCCGAGATAAGTGTTGTTGAAAATGCAGCAGACGATGGGAAGCTCCTCCAGAACGGCGGTGGCCAGCTCCTGGATGTTCATCTGCATACCGCCGTCGCCGGAGACCATGATAACCGGAGTGTCCGGATTGCCGATTTTGGCTCCGATGGCTCCGGGCAGGCCGTAGCCCATGGTTCCAAGGCCGCCGGACATGATGAGCTTTTTCTTCTCGGTGATGGCCGCATACTGGGAGACGAGCATCTGATGCTGTCCCACGTCCGTCACGAGAATGGCCTCGTCGTACTGGCGGTTGATCTCATTTATGATATCAAGGGGGCTCATAAGCTGGCGTTTTTTCATGGTCAGAGGATGCTCGGATTTCCAGGCGTCGATGGTGGAGAGCCACTTGCCGGTGTTGCATTTTTCTACATATTCGGCCATTTTCGTGATGGCTTCCTTCGCGTCGGCAACGATAGGCACATCCACATGGATATTCCGGGAAATGGAGGCCGTGTCGATATCGATATGGATGATTTCCGCGTGGGGAGCGAAGGCATGGAGCTTTCCGGTGATCCGGTCGTTAAAGCGGGTACCGATGGAAAAGAGCAGGTCGCACTCGTTCATGGCCATGTTGGCGGCGTAGGCTCCGTGCATGCCGATGTTTCCGATGAAAAGGGGATGCTCCGTGGAGATGGCGCCCCGGCCCATGATGGTTGTGACCACGGGAACCTGAGTCTTTTCCACGACTTCCTTAAAGATTTCGTTGGCGTGGGAGATGTTGACACCGCCGCCGGCGAGGAAGAGCGGTTTTTTGGCTTTCTGGAGCATTTTCAGGGCTTTCTTGAGCTGTCCCATATGGACGCCGGTGCTGGGCTTGTAACCGCGGATGTTGACTGTCTTCGGGTATTCCGCGCTGCCGAGTTCTGCCATGACATCCTTCGGAAGGTCGATGAGGACCGGACCCGGACGGCCGGTACGGGCGATGTAAAAGGCCTCCTTGATGATGCGGCCCAGGTCTTCCCGGTTCCGTACGGTGACACCGTATTTGGTGATGCTGCGGGTGATGCCCACGATATCGACCTCCTGGAAAGCGTCATTTCCGATGAGGTGCCGGGCTACCTGGCCTGTGAAGCATACGAGAGGCACGCTGTCATAGTTGGCGGTGGCAAGGCCTGTCACCAGGTTGGTGGCACCGGGGCCGCTCGTCACCAGACAGACACCGACTTTTCCCGTGGTCCGGGCGTAGGCGTCAGCCTCGTGAACCAGAGCCTGCTCGTGGCGGGGAAGAATGATATCAATCCCGCTCTGTTTGTAAAGTTCGTCGCTGATATCAATGGTACAGGCGCCGGGATAACCGAAGAGGGTATCCACCCCTTCCTCCTTCAAGGCCTTTACCAGAAGTTTGTTTCCTGAAATCTGTCTCAAACAAGTTCCCTCCTTCATTCGCTGTATAGCGTTAAAACGATGATACGGGGGAAAAGTGGAAAAGTCAACCGGATTTTTGTGTTAGTGGGTTGGTTTTTGATAGATTATCTGTTAGAATGATGATGCCAGGGGACCAAACTCAAGAGCCGTTCCTGCTTGCAGGAGAAGGCTCTTGAACTTGGGATCCGCCCAAACATGAGGAAGTAGCGATTTACGAAGTGAATCAGCGGATTCCGAATGGTTGGAGAATTGCGAGAGCGAAGCGGAGCAATTCGTATTGCATCATCATGAAAGGAACAGCAGAAAATGAGTTTGAAAGAGGATCTTCTTGCCTACCAGCCCTTCAACGAGCAGGAAGAAAAAGATAGAGAGGTCATGCTGGCTCTTCTGGACACTCAGCCGGACATTTTTGAGAGGAAGAACCGGGTGGCACATTTCACCGCCTCCGCCTGGCTGGTGAATCAGGCCCATGACAAGGTGCTGATGATCTACCACAACATCTACCATTCCTGGGCCTGGACCGGCGGCCATGCGGACGGAGATCAGGACCTTCTCCATGTGGCTTTGAAGGAAGCACGGGAGGAGACAGGCATCACGAATTTAAAGCAGGTTTCCGAGGGGATTTTTTCCCTGGAAATGCTCACGGTGGACGGCCATGTGAAGAGAGGAGAGTACGTTTCCTCACATCTTCATGCCAACGTCACCTATTTACTGGAGGCCGACGAGGCAGATACGCTCCACATCAAGCCCGACGAGAACAGCGGCGTGCGCTGGTTTGCGCTGGATGAGGCGCTGAAAGCCTGCAGCGAGCCCTGGATGGCGGAGCATATTTATAAAAAACTGAATGAAAAGCTATCTCTGGAGAACCCGGATACGGGCCGGAACAGATAAGCGGAAAGATAAGAGGGAAAAAGCATATGAAAATTCAGTTGGAGGACCTGACCAAAAGCTTTCCCGGCAGGGGAAGAAACAGCAGCCGGGTGACAGCGGTGAAGGATTTTAATTTCGAGATCCCCGACGGGGAACTCATCGGCCTTCTGGGCCCCTCGGGCTGTGGAAAAAGTACGACGCTGAACATGATCTGCGGCCTGGAAAAGCCGACCAGCGGCAAGATCTTTTTCGGGGATAAGGACGTGACGGCGCTGCCGCCGGAAAAACGCGGAGTGGGCATGGTGTTTCAGAACTATGCGCTCTATCCGCATCTCACGGTTCGGCAGAACATCATCTTCCCGCTGCAGAACCTGAAAGGGAAGGACAAGCTTTCCAGGGCGGAGATGGAAAAAAGGGCCATGGACGTGGCGGCTCTCGTGCAGATTCAGGAACTCATGGAGCGAAAACCCGGCGAGCTCTCCGGCGGTCAGCAGCAGCGTGTGGCCATCGCCCGGGCGCTGGTGAAACTTCCACATGTACTTCTTCTGGACGAGCCCCTTTCCAATCTGGATGCGAGACTACGGCTTCAGACCCGGGAGGAGATTCGGAAGATCCAGCGGGCCACGAAGATTACGACGGTCTTTGTCACCCATGACCAGGAGGAGGCCATGAGCATTTCCGACCGCATTGTGGTGATGAAAGCCGGTGTCGTTCAGCAGACCGGAAAGCCCCAGGAGGTCTACGACAATCCGGTAAATCTTTTTGTGGCGAAATTCCTTGGAACTCCGCCGATCAACGTATTTCAGGGGAAAATCAAAAACGGAAAGGTCTGTATCGGAGACGCTGCCGTTCTTGACGCACCCGGTCAGAAGGATCGAGACGTTTTCGTGGGAATCCGCCCCGAGGGCTTTCTTTTAAAAGAGGACGGCCCGCTGATTTGCCAGCTTGGCGGCGTGGAAGTCATGGGAAGAGACATTTCCATCGTTTCGAACCACGAGGCTTCCTTAAATCCCAACATCCGCTCGATCATCAGCGCGGAGACGAAGGTAGATACCTCATCCGAAATCGTCCGCTTTGCGGTGAAGCCATCAAAACTCTTTGTGTTTGACGGCAGCAGCGAAGAGCGGATCCGGATCTGACGGGAGGCGAAACCATGGAAAAGAAAGATTTCAAAGGCTGGCTCTATCTCTTGCCGGCGCTGCTTTTTCTGGGAGCTTTTCTGGTCTATCCCCTCATAGACGTGTTTGTCTATTCCTTCGAGGAGGGCTATAACTCCGCTTCCCAGACTTACTGTGGCACGGGAATCTACAACTATTCCTATGTGCTCCATGATCCATATTTTCTCCAGGCTCTGAAAAATACCCTGCTTCTGGTGGCCATCACCGTGCCGGTATCGACGCTTCTAGCCCTCCTGATTTCGGTGGCCCTAAGCTCGGTCAAGCCGCTTAGGAAGCTCTATCAGACGGTATATTTTCTGCCTTATGTGACAAACACACTGGCCATCGGTCTGGTGTTTATGATCCTTTTTAAAAAGACAGCCTACACCGACGGACTCATCAATCTGGTGTTGAACTGGTTTGGCGGCGAATCGGTGGATTTCATCGACGGCCCCTACTGGGCCAAGATGCTGGTGCTCTGTGTGTACACGGTCTGGGTGGTTATGCCCTTCAAGATTCTGATTCTCACGAGCGCTCTGGCTTCTGTGAACCAGACCTATTACAATGCGGCCCGGGTGGACGGAACCTCCAAGTTCCGGATTTTCTATAAAATCACGCTGCCGATGATCTCGCCGACTGTGTTTTACCTTGTGATCACCGGCTTCATCGGAGCCTTCAAGGCCTACAGCGATGCTGTGGCGCTCTTTGGAACGAACCTCAATGCGGCGGGCATGAATACGATCGTCGGTTATGTTTACGACATGCTTTACGGAGACAGCGGCGGCTATCCGTCCTATGCTTCCGCGGCGGCAATCATCCTGTTTGTCATCGTCCTGACCATCACCTGCATCAACCTGCTGGTCAGCCGGAAACACGTTCACTATACCAAATGAGGACAGAAAAATGGATTATGAAAAAATAGAGCAGTCGGAAAAAAGACGCCGGATCCTTGGAAAAGGAGTAACCTATCTTTTTCTGACGATCTGGGCGCTCATCGTCCTGTTTCCTTTTTACTGGATGCTTCTGACTTCTGTAAAAAGCTACGGCGCTTATAACGCGGAGCATATCCCGGCGTTTTTCACCGCGTCGCCGACTCTTGAAAACTATAAGGACGCCTTCACGGCCGTTCCTCTGGCAAAATATCTTCTGAACACACTGATTTTCACGGTGATCACGACGGCCATCATGATGGTGGTCATCACACTGGCGGCCTACGCCTTTGCAAGACTGAGTTTCCCGGGAAAAAATCTGGTCTTCACGCTTTTTCTCTCTCTGATGATGATTCCGGCGGAGCTGGTGGTCATCACAAACTTTGTGACGATCACGAACCTGAACCTCCGGAACACCTTCACGGGACTGATTCTCCCCTCGGTGACTTCAGTTTTCTACATTTATCTTTTGAAGGAAAATTTCGAGCAGGTGCCCGACGAGCTTTACCGGGCGGCGAAGGTGGACGGAACCTCGGACCTGAAATTTCTCTGTAAGGTCATGATTCCGATCTGCAAGCCCACCATGGTGACGATTGTGATTTTAAAGGTTATCGAGTGCTGGAACTCCTATGTGTGGCCCCGCCTCATCACCGACGATCCCAACCTGTATCTCGTTTCCAACGGAATCCAGGAGATCAGGGAAAACGGCTTCGGCCGGGAAAATATTCCTGCCATGATGGCGGCGGTGGTGGTCATTTCCCTGCCCCTCATCGTTCTGTTTCTGGTTTTCCGGAGCCGGATCATGGAAGGGGTATCAAGAGGAGGGACAAAAGGATGAAAAGCAGATGGAAAAAATATCTGGCGGCAGGCCTTCTCACAGCAGGTGTGCTTTCCCTCACGGGCTGCCACGGGGCGAAGGAGGAGAAGAACTTTGAGCTTCCGGATACCTTTGATACTTCAAAAAATTATGAGATTACCTTCTGGGCGAAAAACGATACGAACAAGACCCAGACCGATATCTATAAGAAGGCAATTTCCGATTTTGAGGCCCTTTACCCAAACATCACGGTGAATTTGAAGCTGTATACGGATTACGGAAAAATTTATAACGACGTCATCACCAACATCGCCACGGACACGACGCCGAATGTCTGCATCACCTACCCGGACCACATCGCAACTTACCTCACGGGCAAGGATACGGTGGTGCCGCTGGATGAGCTTCTGACGGATGAGACTTACGGCCTTGGCGGAAGCGGTCTGGCTTTCGACTCTCCGACGGAGGAGGAGATCATTCCGCAGTTCCTTTCCGAGTGCAGCATCGAGGGCCATTATTATGCCCTGCCCTTCATGCGTTCCACCGAGGCCTGCTATGTGAATAAGACCTATGTGGAAAAACTGGGCTACACCCTGCCGGAGACATTGACCTGGGACTTCATCTGGGAGGTTTCCGAGGCGGCCACGAAGAAAAACAGCGACGGAACCTATGCGGTGAATGGTCAGGATGTCATGATTCCTTTCATCTATAAGTCTACCGACAATATGATGATCGAATATCTGGCCGAGAAAGATGCAGCCTATTCCACGGCGGAGGGGGAGATCGGTCTTTTCAACAACACGACGAAGGATTTCCTTTTGAATATCGCAGAGCACACGAAGACGGGAGCTTTTTCCACCTTCAAGATCTCCGGTTATCCGGCCAATTTCCTCAATGCGGGCCAGTGCATTTTCGCCATTGATTCCACGGCGGGTTCTACCTGGATGGGAACCAACGCGCCGCTGGTGGATATCAGCGACGATGCAGTGCAGGAGTTTGACACGGAGGTCATGATGATTCCGCAGGTGGACCCGGAGCATCCGAAAATGATTTCCCAGGGACCGTCGGTCTGCGTGTTCGATAAGCAGGACCCCCAGGAAGTTCTGGCCTCCTGGCTCTTTACGCAGTATCTTCTGACCAACGAGGTGCAGATCGCCTACTCGGAGACCGAAGGCTATGTGCCCGTCACCTCGAAAGCACAGGATTCCGCGGAGTATCAGGATTATCTTTCCAGGGCGGGAGAGGACAACAATACTTTCTACGATGTGAAGATTGCGGCCTCGAAGCTGCTTCTCACCCATGCAGAAGATACCTTTGTGACGGCTGTCTTTAACGGTTCTGCCTCCCTTCGTGACGCGGCAGGCCAGCTTATCGAGGATGTGACGAAGTCGGTGCGAAGGAAAAAAGAGATTGACGACACCTATATCGAGAACCTCTACAGCGATGTGACCTCTCTCTATCATCTGGACCAGAACAGCACAGGAGGAGCCGACGGGAAAAAGGATCTCGGCCCCCTGCCGAAAACTTCCGTGGCCCTTCTTGGCGCCCTTGGAGTGATCTGGGCGCTGATCCTTCTGTATCTTCTGAAAGAATTGGTGAAAAAAAGAAAATATCAGCGGGAAAACCATTGATTTCAAAGCAAAAATCTGTATAATATAACTGTTCAGAGCCAAGTAGATTTTTGAACTAAAGTGTGAGTCATGCTTGCATGAACGAGCACTTTTGAGAAAAAATCTATTTGGCGAGAAGCCATAGCGAGATGAAGCGAAGCGGAATCGAGCTGGCTCTGAACAGTATGTTAAAATAATTAACAGAGACACCCGAGAAGGGCGCCTCCGCGTCCGGAGAACGGACGGAAAGGAGAAACTTATGAAAAAAAGACTGGTGTTAATGATGGCACTTTCCATGGCTCTGGCTGTTCCGGGCTGTGCAATGGCTGAGGAGAGCACAGAGGCAGCAACAGAGACAGTCAGCGAAGCAGCTGAGACTGAGACCGAGGAAGCTACCGAGGTTGAGACCGATGTAAAGGGCGAGGGCGTTATGACCCACGAAGAGTACCTGGCAGCAGATGTTGACGCTGAGGTTGTCATCGAGACCTATGTACAGGCAAAACAGTCCTGGTGGGAGGACAAAGCAACCATCTATACCCAGGATAAGGACGGCGCTTACTTCATTTACAATATGCCCTGCTCCGAGGAAGAGTACGAGAAACTCGTTCCGGGAACCAAGATCAAAGTAACCGGATACAAAGCAGAGTGGTCCGGTGAGATCGAGGTTGCTGATGTAGAGTCCTTCGAGATTGAGGATGGCGAGTACATCGCAAAACCGCTGGATGTAACAGACCTTCTGGGAAAAGACGAGCTCATCGACCATCAGAACGAGCTGGTTTCCTTCAAAGGAATGACCGTTGAGGCAGCTGGCCAGGATGCAGACGGAAACGACGTTCCGTTCCTGTACAACTACGACGGTTCCGGAAGCGAGGGAGACGATCTGTACTTCAACGTTTCCTACAATGGCGAGACCTACACCTTTACCGTTGAGTCCTATCTCTGCGATAAAGATACTGACGTATACAAAGCAGTAGAGGCTCTTCAGATCGGCGATAAGATCGACATGGAAGGTTTCCTGTACTGGTATGAGGGCGTAAACCCGCACATCACTTCTGTGACTGCAGCAGAGTAAAGCCCGGGCCAGGGGGACGGTGTTTTCGGACTTTTAACTGTCCCTATTGGTTCAAATAAGAGAAAAACCACCGGGAAGACGTTGAGGGGATGTCTTCTTCGGTGGTTTTTTTGCTTAAAAAAGTAGTTCCTCCAGTGTAAGGAACTTAAGGGACACGGCCATTTCTTCTTCAGAGCAGAGCGCAATCCGATACCCCTCCAGGGTAAATTCCTGAAAAAAAACAGGAAGCGTCTGCTCACCCGGGAGCACCTCAAAAGAATTTAAGGGAACGCGGATACCCTGCCCGGTAAATTTCAAATAGCTCTCTTTCCTGGCCCAGATCCTCGTAAACATTTCCGGTCCCTGCTCCCGGATCAGCGCCTGTTCCCCTTCGGTAAAGCAGCGTTCTGCGATATGAAAGCGGTCCGGCGTTTCCTTCTGGATATCGACACCTGAGGGAGAAAGTCCGTAAGCGCAGACGGCGTACATCCCACTGTGGGAAAGGTTAAAAAAGTGCTTTTCATCGGCGATAACCGGTTTTCCTCCTTTTTCCAGGGAAAGGGCGGAAAAAGACACTTTCATTTTCAAAAAGGCCCGGCGGGCCAGAAGTCCGGCGGCGAGCGTAAGACAGCGATCCTCTGCTTTTTTCTGGCGGAGGATTTTTTCTTTTCTGTGGGCCCAGAGTCCCTCGTCCGGGAGGCGATCAAAGGATTTCTGAAAAAAATTCTCATCAAGAAGAGGAGCAATGGAAAAAACTTCTAAATGCATAAGAATACTCCCTTTCTGTAAAAAATCGATCTGATTTATTCATCATATCATAGAAAACATACGGAAAGATACTGCTTTTTTTAGAAAAATATGGTACACTGAACCAAAAGTGAAGGCAAGAGGAATGCTATGAAAAATTGTGGAATAGACGCTATATTTATATTATCGTGGGGATTCTGATGTATTATACCTCATCGGTACAGAAAGTGGCAACAGAACAGTGTTTCAGCATTCTCGATGATTCCAGAGATCAGCTCTCCCGGATGTCCGGACGATTCCCATCATTGCCCTGACGGCCAATGCCTTCATGGAAGACGAAAAGAAATGCCTGGAAGCCGGCATGAACGCTCACCTGCCGAAACCGATGGATGTGGAGAAGCTGTGCGGGATGATTGAGCGGCTGAGGAAATGACTATGATAAAAAAACTGTTAAAAATTATTCCCATGTTATCTCTTACAGGGACGATCGTGTTAAGCATTCTATATAAAACCACTTCTCTGGAAATTTTGCTTACGTTCGCAATTACCCTGGGAACCATTACCTATCATTTTGCAATGCGGTTGTTTGTAGCCTTTCTCTATCGTTCGGCGATGCATAACAGGGCGGATTACAGCAGGCGCTGGTATCAGGTGAGCAGAGCGGAGATGCGTTTCTATGAAAAGCTGGGAGTGAAGCGCTGGAAAAACAAAATGCCAACCTATGATCCCGGCACTTTTGATCCCAGGCAGCACAGCTGGGATGAGATCGCCCAGGCAACCTGCCAGGCCGAACTGGGGCATGAAACGATCGCAGTGCTGAGCTTCCTGCCGATCCTGGCAGGAAACTGGTTCGGAGCCTATCCGGTGTTTGTCATTACTTCCATTCTGTCAGCGCTGTTTGATCTGATGTTTGTAGCGATGCAGAGATATAACAGACAGAGGATTGTCAGGCTGATAAAACGGAAATCATATTGAAGATCAGGGTATGAAAGTTGTCTTTTCTTATACGAAATTTCCCTTTGTGCTTTTGATTGACGAGTGGGACTGCCTGTTTCGGGAATACAAACAAGATAAGGAAGCTCAGAAGGAATGTTGAGGCTTCGAGAACGTTGTTGGAGTCTCTCTGGAATAAGGATGAAAAAGCGGTGGCAGAAGGAACTGATAAAGCGACGAAAAAACATACCTGTGTGATTGAATAACTGCGCGTCGCATTCTCGTTACTTCAGTGATGAGTTAGACGCGCAATTTTTTATAAAAATATCGTAACTATTCAGAGCCACCTCGATTCCTTTGTGCTTCCTCTCGTTGTGGCTTCTCGTCAAATAGATTTCCAGTCAAAAGTGTTCGTTCATGCAAGCATGACTCACACTTTTTGCTGAAAATCTGCCTGGCTCTGAATAGTTACAAAATATCCAGAACAAATGTTTACTTAAAGAAGCACATATGGTATAATATAGACATGGAAAAAGAGATATTTAATATAAATAAAAATCAACTTTCATATGGTAGAGGATATGTATATTCTCTGCAGTATCATCTGGTCTGGTGTACGAAATACAGGAAGAAAGTATTAAAAGACGGGATTGACCTGGAATGCAAAAAGATGCTGCAGGATCTGGCAGAGGAGTATCAATTTCAGATCCTGGCAATGGAAGTCATGCCGGATCATATCCATATGCTTGTGGATTGCCGGCCGCAGTTTTATATTTCAGATATGATCAAGATCATGAAAGGGAATCTTGCACGTCAGATGTTCCTTGTACATCCGGAGCTGAAAAAAGAACTGTGGGGAGGACACTTGTGGAACCCGTCTTATTGTGCCGTGACCGTCAGTGACCGGAGCCGTGAGCAGGTATCTGCCTATATCGAAGGCCAGAAGGAAAAAGAAAAGAGAAAACTCTGAGTACAAGGGCCGGTTCAGAAACGTTTGTTTTTGTGGGAAAGGGGGAAGAAGATGCGGACAGTATCCAGTTATGGTGCGGAGATACGAAAACCGAATATCCCGCTCCGTCTGACAATGAAAACCTATCGTCAGGCAGTCAGTTACCTGACAGAGATCTATGTGCAGGTATGGGAAGAACTGCGGGAGATCCCGGAGACAAAAAAGCGTTTTAATGCTGCAGAGCATATGGTACACACGACGAAGAAAAATACTGCCCGGTTTGATTTTGACCTTTGTTTTCCGAAGATGCCGTCTTATCTCCGCAGGGCGGCGATCCAGCATGCACTTGGAAGTATATCTTCGTATGAGACCCGGCTGGAACAGTGGACGAAAACCGGAAAGCTGACCGGAAAGCCGAGACTCAGCTGCGAAAACCATGCCATGCCGGTCTTTTACCGGGATGTGATGTACCGGGAAGGCGGAGAAGGAAAGGATGAGGCATATCTGAAGCTGTACGACGGACACGACTGGAAATGGTTCCGGGTATGTTTAAAACATACCGATATGGAATATCTTCGGAGAAACTGGAATGGGAAGAAAGCGTCAGCCCCGACCCTGGAAAAGAGACAGCGCCGGTATTTTCTGCGTTTTTTCTATACAGAAGAAGTAACACTTACGAAAACAGCAGTAGAAGAACAGATCATCTGCAGTGTGGATCTGGGGATCAATACCGATGCGGTCTGTACGATCATGCGTTCAGACGGAACTGTCCTGGGGAGGAAGTTTATCAACTTTCCCAGTGAAAAAGACCGGATGTACCGTGTGCTGGGACGGATCAGGAGATTCCAGAGGGAGCATAGTTCTGTACAGGCAGGAGGGAGATGGGAGTATGCCAGCCGCCTGAACGCAGAATTAGCGAGGAAGATCGCCGGGGCAGTCAGCGCTTATGCAGAAGAACACCATTCGGACGTTATCGTATTCGAGTATCTGGAGATGCAGGGAAAGATAGCGGGAAATAAGAAACAGAAGCTGCATCTGTGGAGAAAGCGGGATATCCAGAAACGCTGTGAGCATCAGGCACACAGGAAAGGGATGCGTGTATCCAGGATCTGTGCGTGGAATACCAGCCGGCTGGCATATGACGGGTCCGGGGCAGTCCTGCGTGATGGGAAGAACCATAGCTTGTGTAGTTTTTCGACAGGAAAAAGATATCACTGTGATCTCTCAGCTTCTTATAATATCGGAGCGAGATATTTTATCCGTGAACTTTTAAAACCCCTTCCGGCAACGGAAAGGTCTTTACTGGAGGCAAAAGTTCCTTCCGTAAAGCGTAGAACCTCATGTGTTTATGCAGATCTGAGAGAACTTCATCTACAGATGGAGATCTTAAAGGCAGTATAAATGCAGGCAGATATACAGTGGACTACCTGCAATGTGGGAACCTGCCGTATCCGGTATGGAAAAAGCGCATAACCGCGCAGACCTAAGTTACAGGCGTATCCGCCGATATTTAGTCTGACGCCTAAAGCGTCTGGAAGCATGTGACTTTAGTCATGTGAGGGTCACGAGGTATATAAAAATAGTTAAAAAGGAGGAATGCATGATGTTACAGCAGGTAATGACAAAACCAGGAGAAATTATATTTCAGGAAGTGCCGGTTCCGGAAGTAAAGGATGATCAGGTGTTGGTGAAAATCAGGAACATTGGAGTCTGCGGATCGGATATTCATGTGTATCACGGAAAACATCCTTTTACGAAATATCCGGTTACGCAGGGGCATGAAGTATCCGGAGAGATCGTAAAAACAGGAAAAGCTGTCACGGAGTTTCATGAGGGCCAGAAAGTGACGATTGAACCCCAGGTTTATTGCAGCCATTGCTATCCGTGCCGTCATGGAAAATACAACCTCTGCGAAGAGCTGAAGGTGATGGGGTTCCAGACAACGGGAACCGCTTCGGAATATTTTTCTGTGGATGCATCGAAGGTAACGTTACTTCCGGAAGAGATGTCTTATGAAGAGGGCGCGATGATTGAACCGCTGGCTGTGGCCGTACATGCGGTAAAGCAGATGGGTGATGTGAAAGGAATGAATATTGCCGTGATCGGTGCGGGACCGATTGGCAATCTGGTTGCCCAGACCGCAAAGGGGATGGGAGCAGCCAGGGTCATGATTACCGATGTCAGTGACTTCCGCCTGGACAAAGCGAAAGAATGTGGAATCGATGTCTGTGTAAATACAAAGAAAAAAGATTTCGGCGAAGCCATGATCGAAGCCTTCGGTCCTGATAAAGCTGACGTGATTTATGATTGCGCCGGAAATAACGTTACTATGGGCCAGGCCATCAAATACGCAAGAAAAGGAAGCGTCATCGTTCTGGTGGCTGTGTTTGCAGATATGGCAACAATCGATCTTGCCGTCGCAAACGACCATGAACTGGATATCAAGAGCACGATGATGTACCGCCATGAAGATTATGTGGGCGCCATTACACTTGTAAACGAAGGAAAGGTCCATTTAAGACCACTGATTTCCAAAGTATTTGCATTCAAAGATTATCTGAAAGCTTACCAGTACATCGATGCGAACCGTGAGACGACGATGAAAGTGATTATCAATGTACAGGAAAAATAAAGGTGGAAGCCATGAAAAAAAGGAGACATCCCGGCGGTGTCTTCTTTTTTGTTATGGAGACGAGGAAAAAGATTAGCCTGGCATTTTTTGTGCAAGCTGACAGTGACAAATTTTCTCAGCTATCCCACTTGACAAAATACCCATATGGGGTATATAATGCACTCGAAAAATACCGGTGAGGGGTATACAGAGAGGAGATGAACAGATGGCAGAGGAGAAACATTGCTGTTGTTGTGAGATGACCGGAGGTAAGACGAAGGTCCGCACGGATAAAGAGTACAAAGACCTGATGAACCGTCTGAAACGGATCGAGGGACAGGTGCGGGGAATCCAGAGCATGCTGGAAAAGAACGCCTACTGTACGGACATCCTGACCCAGGTGGCCGCGGTAAACGCCGCACTGAACAGCTTCAACAAGGTGCTTCTGGCAGATCATATCCGTACCTGTGTGGCCGACAACATCCGGGAAGGAAATGATGAAGTTGTCGATGAACTGGTGACAACGCTGCAGAAACTGATGAAGTAATCATTAGAAAATGCCAACAGGGACAGAAAAAGAGTCAAAAACACCGTCCCCATTGGAAAAATCAGCAGGGACAGCACCGTCCCCCTGGAAAGGAGAGAAATCTATGGAACAATACAACGTGACCGGCATGAGCTGCGCTGCCTGCAGTGCCCGGGTGGAAAAAGCTGTTTCTAAAGTGCCCGGCGTGACCTCCTGCTCAGTAAGCCTTTTGACCAACTCCATGGGAGTGGAAGGAACTGCTTCGTCTTCAGCGATTATTGTCGCAGTGACAGAGGCCGGCTATGGCGCATCCTTAAAAGGCGCCGAGAAAGCACAGGGAGGCAGCGCTTCCGACTATGACGACATGCTGAAGGACACAGAGACCCCGAAGATGAAAAAGCGACTCATCGTCTCCGTCTGCCTTCTGATCCCGCTGATGTATTTCTCCATGGGCCATATGATGTGGGGCTGGCCGCTGCCCGCCTTCTTTGATGGAAACCACATCGCCATGGGTCTCGTACAGCTGCTCTTTACGGTAGCTATCATGGTGGTAAATCAGAAATTCTTCATCAGCGGTTTCAAGAGCCTGGCACATCGGGCCCCGAACATGGACACGCTTGTGGCGCTGGGCTCCACTGCATCCTTTGTATACAGTGTATACGCGCTCTTTGCAATGACGGGAGCGCAGGTAAGAGGCGATATGGATGCTGTCATGAGCTACATGCACGAGTTTTACTTTGAATCCGCGGCCATGATTCTGACCCTGATCACCGTCGGAAAAATGTTGGAGGCCCGCTCGAAGGGAAAGACCACAGACGCACTCAAGAGCCTTATGAAACTGGCTCCGAAGACCGCAGTCTTAAGAAAAGACGGCGTGGAGAAAGAAGTTCCCATTGAGCAGGTGCGGATCGGCGATCTCTTCGTGGTGCGCCCCGGTGAAAATATACCCGTGGATGGTATTGTACGAGAAGGAAACAGCGCGGTCAACGAGGCAGCACTGACCGGTGAGAGCATCCCGGCCGATAAGGCGCCCGGGGACCCCGTCTCCGCAGCGACCCTGAACCAGTCCGGTTATCTGGTCTGTGAGGCCACCCGGATAGGCGAGGACACGACACTTTCCCAGATCATCAAAATGGTGAGCGATGCAGCGGCAACCAAAGCGCCCATTGCCAAGGTGGCAGACCGGGTATCCGGTATCTTCGTGCCTGCGGTTATCACGATCGCCCTCATCACAATTGCGGTCTGGCTGATGGCAGGAAAAGACATCGGTTTTGCCCTGGCCAGAGGTATTTCTGTTCTGGTAATCAGCTGCCCCTGCGCTCTGGGCCTTGCGACTCCCGTGGCCATCATGGTAGGAAACGGTATGGGTGCCAAGCATGGAACGATGTTTAAGACCGCCGTTTCCCTGGAGGAGACCGGTAAGATCCAGATCGTGGCTCTTGACAAGACAGGAACCATCACCAGCGGCGAGCCGGAGGTGACAGATATTCTACCGGCCGATGGCTATACGGAAGAGGAGCTTCTGAAAAAAGCCTATGCCCTGGAGAAGAAGAGTGAGCATCCGCTGGCAAGAGCGATCCTGACACTGGCGGAGGAGAGAAAGCTTTCCGTAGCAGAAATCGAAGACTTCCAGGCAGTTCCCGGAAATGGCCTCACCGGAAGCCTGAACGGAAAGAAGCTGGCCGGAGGAAACCTTTCCTTCATCAGCAAAGAGAGCACGGTTTCCGGACAGCTTTCCGAGAAAGCAGCAGCCCTTTCAGAGGAAGGTAAGACTCCGCTTTTCTTTGCAGAGAACGGCCACCTCATGGGTATCATCGCTGTGGCAGATGTGATTAAGGAAGACAGCCCCAGAGCCATTCAGGAGCTGAAAAATATGGGCATCCATGTGGTGATGCTGACCGGAGACAACGAGCGCACCGCCCGGGCCATCGGAAAACAGGCCGGTGTGGATGAAGTGGTGGCAGGCGTTCTGCCGGATGGCAAGGAAGCCGTCATCAGTGAACTGAAGAAAAAAGGCCGGGTAGCCATGGTGGGCGACGGCATCAACGACGCTCCGGCACTTACGAGAGCCGACATCGGTATCGCCATCGGAGCCGGAACAGATATCGCCATCGATGCGGCGGATATCGTCCTGATGAAAAGTCGTCTCTCCGATGTGCCGGCTGCAATCCGTCTGAGCCGGGCAACGCTCCGGAACATTCACGAGAACCTGTTCTGGGCTTTCATTTACAATATTATCGGTATTCCGCTGGCAGCCGGCGTCTGGATTCCGATCTTTGGCTGGACCTTAAATCCCATGTTCGGAGCTGCGGCCATGAGCCTTTCCAGCTTCTGCGTAGTGACCAATGCCCTTCGCCTGAATCTCTTTAAGATGGGCGACGCGAGCCATGACAGGAAGAGAAAAGACGCTCTGGGAAGCCAGAAACTCATAGAAAAGAGCGGTTCTGCCGCTCCTCAGAATAAAGGAGGTGAAAATATGACACTGAAAGTAGAAGGAATGATGTGCGGTCACTGCGAGGCCAGAGTGAAAAAAGCCCTGGAGGAGATCGACGGCGTAGTCTCCGCAGAGGTGAGCCACGAGAAAGGAACCGCTGTGGTAACTCTCTCCAAAGAGGTACCGGCAGAAATCCTGAAAAAAGCAGTAGAGGACGCAGGCTATAAGGTACTTGCCTGAAGATAAGTATTTAAGGAGGAATAAGAGCATGCAGGAAATTACAGTTGGTGTAGATGGAATGATGTGCGGTATGTGCGAGAGCCATGTAAACGACGCAGTGCGCGCTGCTTTCCCGACGGTGAAGAAGGTTTCTTCTTCCCACGGAGCAGGAAAAACGGTCATCGTGATCGAGGAGGATATTCCGGATGAGAAGATCCGCGAGGTCATCGACAAGACCGGCTATACCGTCACCGGTATCACGAGAAACCCCTATGAGAAAAAAGGCTTCTTCTCCCGCTTAAAAAAAGACTGATCCATCAGACAAAACTCATAAGAAGGCTGTACAGTGCCAAAATCAGGAGCTGTGCAGTCTTCTTTTTTTGGATGGACAAGGGGATTTTCCTATATTATAATGATGTCAGATATTACCTATTTTAAAGGGATGAGATTGGAGGATACCGATGAGAAACGTTAGAAGATGGAAAAAACTTTGCGCGCCAGTTCTGGCAGCTGCCTGCTTTGCGGGAACCGTGGGTCAGAATTTTACCGGAAGCTGCTCCTTTGTGCAGGCGGCGGAGACGGAGAGTGAAACGGAGGCCGAGACCGTTTACAGCCAGGAAGATCTGGAGCTTTTGAACAGCCTGGATCAGGCAGAGGCCGAAGGTGTGGATGGCCTGGATGCAGATTCCATTGACTGGGGAAAGGCAGAGATTCAGGTTATGGAAGATGAGGAGGTCTCCAACATTCTTCTCATCGGTCAGGACCGCCGGAAGGGAGAAGACCGCCAGCGTTCCGATTCCATCATTATTTGCAGTGTCAACAAGGATAAAGGAGAAATCATCCTGACCTCCGTTATGCGTGATCTCTATGTGCCGATTCCGGGCTATAAAGATAACCGGATCAACGCGGCCTATCAGTTCGGAGGCATGGAACTTCTGGATGAGGTCATCGAGGAAAACTTAGGTGTCCACATCGACGGAAATGTGGAGGTGGACTTCGACGGTTTCATGGAGTCTCTTTCCGTACTTGGAAATCTGGATATTGAGCTCAATGCCACCGAGGCAAAGTATCTGAATGCACATTCCGATCTTTCGGAAACTGACGAAAACGGCTGGACCCTGAAAAAAGGTGTCAATTCCATGACTCCGGCCCAGCTTCTGGCCTACTCCCGGACCCGTTTTATCGGAAATTCCGACTGGGAGCGGACAGAGCGTCAGCGCAAGGTACTGATGGCAGCCTATGAAAAAGCAAAAAATATGAGTCCCTTCAATCTCATCCGGCTGGCCTATGAAATTTTCCCGAATTTTACGACAGACCTTTCCATCGGCCAGATCGTGGGCTACATTTATACGGTGCTCACCGGCGGCATCGATGGCATCGAGAGCTACCGCATTCCCGTGGACGGCACATATAACTGCGTGACTCTGTCTGCCGGAATGGAGGTCCTGATTCCGGATCTTTCGGCCAACAGCAGCTACCTCCAGCAGTTCATCTACGGCGTGGATGCAGCCGGAAACGTTGCTGAAACAGAGACTGAGACAGAAAGCGAGACCGAATAAGGAGCAGTTATGGAAGAGAAGAAGACAAACTATGATAAGACCCGGGAGGATGCGGAGCAGCGTTTCCTCGCCTATGATCAGGAAAAAATGATCCGGAAATTCAGCCTGAAAGCGGATGAAAACTATCTCTATCTCCGCTTTGTGGGAAGAGACTATCGAATCAGCCGAAAGAACGGAAGGATCGAGTGGAACCGGGAAGAGATCGGGAAAGATTATTTTGAGCCGGCCCAGGCAGGGTTTGAGGAAACTCTGGCTATCATGGATGTGCTCTGCAGCTCGAAGGACGACTGCCAGCTGGCCGGAACTTATAATACGATCGACCGGATGAAGTCTGTACGCTATGCGGCGACGCCGGGCTCCGGCCTCTATACTACCTATGAGAAACTCTTTGACGAGAATACGGAAAAGCTCCAGAAAGTGCTGGAAAACCTGGGCGGCACGAAAGACCATCCGGGGGATGCGGCCGCAAAGCTTCCGGTTTTTGATTTCCTGCCGGTGATCTTTCAGTTCTGGCATTCCGATGAGGAATTTCCGGCCACGCTGAAATTTATGTGGGATGAAAATACGCTGGATTATCTCCGTTTTGAGACGGCCTTCTATGTCATGGGCCACATTTTATCCCGGATTAAGGAGGAACTTGTCCGGCTGGATACCCGCCGCTGCACAATTGAGACCGAGGGTTTTGGAACCATGGTTTTTGAGCTTTATCCGGAATATGCGCCGATCACTGTGGAATCTTTTAAAAAGCTTTCCAACGAGGGCTTCTACGACGGCCTCTGCTGGTGTCGGATCGTGAAGGACTATGTGATCCAGGGCGGCTCCCGGACCAACGATATCATGGCCGAGTGCGACTGGCATATCAAAGGGGAATTTCTGGAAAACGGTGTGGATAATCCCCTGAAACACGTCCGGGGAGCCATCTCCATGGCGAGAGACGACGCCTACGATACGGCGGACACCCAATTCTTTGTGGTACATAAGGATGCGGCGAAGCTCGACGGCCGTTACGCCGCCTTCGGCGAGATGCTCTCGGGCTTTTCCGTTCTGGATAAAATTGCCGACGAGCCCACCTACGGTCCGGAAACCTGGAATAAGCCAGTGAAAATGCCGGTGATCCGAAAGATCACAGTGGAATAACCCCTACATGAATTTTTTTTGATACAAGACAGAAAACATCCCCCGGTCAGGGTTGCGGCTTCTTTTCCAAAAACGTATAATCATCAGAAACGGGCAATTATACAGAGAAAGGAAGGTAGCGCAAGCGCGGATAAAACAGGCGCTGCCTAAAATAGCGGATAAATGGAAAAAGAGCGTATTATCAACTACTGGTCCGAGAGAAGCCATGAATTTGTCGATCTTCGGACGGAGGAACAGAACTCCGAGATGGGACGAAAATGGCTTTCAGAGATTGAGAAAAATCTTCCGAAAGGCAGAAAACTGAAGATTCTGGATGTGGGAACTGGCACCGGCTTTTTTGCGCTGATGCTCTCGGCAAGAGGCCATCAGGTGATGGGAATTGATCTGACGGATCATATGATCTACCATGCCAGAGAGCTGGCAAAGGAGCAGAAATCTTCGGCGGAGTTTTTTGTCATGGATGCGGAAAAGCCGGAGTTCCCGGATGCGACCTTTGATGTGGTGGTTTCCAGAAACCTGACCTGGACGCTGCCTCATGCGGAAGAAGCCTACCGGGAATGGACCAGAGTCCTGAAAAAGGGCGGGGTCCTCCTGAATTTCGATGCGGACTACGGTCACGATGATTTCACGAGAGATGAGGAAAAGCTTCCTCCGGAGCATGCCCACTGCCGTCTGAAAGAGGGGCTGGTGCAGGAATGTGAGGCCATCAAGGATGAGCTGGAGATCAGCAGAAAGCTGCGCCCCCAGTGGGACCTGGAAGTGCTGGGAAAAATGGGATATGCCTCCGTTACGGTGGATGAGACTTTATCAGACCGGATCTACCGGAATTTTGACAAGTTCTATAATCCTACGCCTATGTTTGCATTAAAAGCAGTAAAAGAGTGAAAGAAGACAGCTGTACATCCCCCGGGGCGGGTTTGTACAGCTGTTTTAAACAGGAGAAAAAATGGGAAAATATGTAATAAAAAGGCTGCTCCAGCTGATTCCCGTGGTGCTGGGCATTACGTTCCTGTCCTTTGCCATGATGCGTCTGGCGGGCGGGGATGCAGTGACCTACATGTATGAAAATGCCGGTACCGCCGTCTCACAGGAGGTCATCAATGAGGCCAGAGCAGAATATGGTCTGGATCAGCCTTTTCTGGTACAGTATGGAAAATGGCTGAAAGGAATGCTTACAGGAAATCTGGGAGAAAGCTATGTCTCGCATCAGGATGTGGCTGCGTCTTTTGCAGCGAAGCTTCCTGCGACCCTCCTTCTGGCGGACGAGCCCACGAGTGCGCTGGATGTGACGCTCCAGAAACAGGTAGTGGAAAAGCTTCTGGAGCTTCGAAAGGAAGAAGGGACGGCCATGGCGGTTGTCACCCACAATATCGGTGTGGTGCGGGCTATGGCGGATCAGGTGCTGGTGCTTAAGGAGGGCTGCATGGTGGAGTATGGCAGGCTGGAAGAGGTGCTGGAGCATCCGAAGGAAGCCTATACCCGGCAGCTTTTGTCTTCCGCCCTTACCCTGCGGCGGGCAAAAGAGGAAGGAGAGGGGCGCTGATGGAGAAGATTCTTAAGGCAGAAGGACTGACGAGAGCCTTTGAAAACAAGGGAGAACGTTTTCTGGCAGTCCGGGATGTAAGCTTTTCACTTTACCGGGGAGAGGCCATTGGAATTGTGGGCGAATCGGGCTCCGGAAAAAGTACACTGGTGCGGATGCTCACCGGGCTTCTTGCGCCGACCAAAGGGAAAATAGAGTTTTTGAGCAGAGATCTTACCCATGCGGGGAGTAAAGAATGGAGGAAGTGCTATCGGGAAATGCAGCTGGTGTTTCAGCTTCCGAAGGAGTCCTTCGATTCCGGAAAAACGCTGGGAAGCGGAATTGGGGAGAGCTTAAGAAATTCAGGGCTGAAGAGAAAGGAAGTCCGAGAAAAAGTGGCGGAGCTTCTCTCTACCTGTGGCCTGACACCGAATTTTGCAGAGCGCTATCCCGGGGAGGTGAGCGGCGGCGAATGTCAGCGGGCGGCCATCGCGAGGGCACTGGCAGTGGAACCGTCGCTTCTGATCTGTGACGAAGCCACGAGCGCGCTGGATGTGACCGTGCAGAAACAGATCCTGGAGCTTCTGCTCCGCCTGAAAAATGAAAAAAAGCTGTCTTTTCTTTTCATCTCCCATGACCTGGCCCTGGTTCAGGCCTTCTGTGACCGGGTGCTGGTCATGTATCAGGGAGAAATCGTCGAAGAGGGAAAGACAGAGGACGTCATCAGCCGGCCGAAGGAAGCCTACACCAGGCAGCTGATCGATTCTGTACTATAAATAGAGGAGAGAAATATGAGTGAATTACTGGAAGATATCAGAAAATACTGGACAAAACGGGCGAAAGGCTATTCCGAGTACAATCAGGGAGAGCTTTCCGGAGAACAGAGGGAAAAATGGCGGCAGGCAATCCTTGCGGAACTTCCGGACAAACCCCTTACGGAGATCCATCTTCTGGATGTGGGAACCGGCCCGGGCTTTTTTGCTATCATTCTGGCGGAGGCAGGGATTCAGGTGACGGCTGTGGATTATACGGAAGAGATGCTGAAAGAGGCGAAAGCCAACGCCGGAGAGCTCTCAGAGAAGATTCATTTTCAGCAGATGGATGCCCAGAATCTGGAGTTCCCCGATGGAACCTTTGATGCGGTGATCACCAGAAACGTGACCTGGAACCTGGAGCATCCGGTGAGGGCTTATCAGGAGTGGTACCGGGTTCTCAAAAAGGACGGAGTGCTGCTGAATTTTGATGCCAACTGGTACCGCTATCTCTGCGATGAAGAGCTCCGGAAGGGCTATGAGGAAGACCGGAAGAAGACAAAAGAGCAGCAGGTGGAAGATTACTACGAGGGAACGGATATTGCGGAGATGGAGCGGATTGCCGCCGCTGTGCCCCTGACGGAAATCCTCCGTCCGGCCTGGGACCTTCATGTGATGGAAGAAATCGGCTTTCAGGACTGCCGCTCGGACGAAACCGTCAACGAGAGAATTTTAAGCCGGGCAGATCAGATCAACGGGGAATCCACGCCCATGTTCCTGGTGACGGGAAGAAAATAAAAAAGAGTGTTAAACTCTTGACAATCTTGGAATGGCATGCTATGGTATAGGCGTGTAATTTAATATTGCAGTATCAAGTGCAGCCAGCAGTCATTCCGCAGACTGTTGTCTGAAGAGGGAACCAGGTGAGAATCCTGGACGATCCGGTCACTGTGAACAGGGAGTGTCGCTCAGTTATCCCATTGCATTACCCAGGAAACTTATGTGAGAAGGGGAGCAGACATGATGATCTGTGAGCCAGGAAACCTGCTTGATATTTGAGATGGGCTTCCGATGAAAGTCAAACATCCAATCCGGATACTTCCACAGTTATCCGCAGCTTGTCGCCATGGGTAGGCAGACATTTGTTTATGAAATGATTGTATGCATCTCGCTGTGCATATATTAAGATACACAAAGTTTAATACCTCCTTCTAAAAAAGGCAGAAAATCCGCATCTGCCTGATTGGACGAAGTGGCCCGGGAGTTTCAGACAGGGAACTCTCCGGGTCATTTTGTTGCCATGCATATGAGAAAAAGGTCCAGTGGACCTTTTTTGAGTTTAACAAATGTAGCAAGAATTCTCCCACCTCTTCAGGTGGTGAGATGAATTGCACATCTGAGCATATCTGCTCAAAAAAGTCCTTATAGTACAAAAGAAACACTTGTTCTCTATTCCCTGATATAGTATACTGAAAAGGAACATTAGTTCGCAAACACATGTCAGTCGATATAAGAAAAAGAGTGATAACACAATGGAATTAGATCATAATTCCCATTCAGTATTTCTAGTATATTATCACCTAGTGATGGTTATAAAATACAGAAGAAAAGGACGGAATGACAAAATATCCGAAAGAGCAAAAGAGATCTTTGAGTATATCGCACCCGGATACGGGATCGTACCGGAAAAATGGAATCACGATACAGACCATGTTCATGTGATGTTCCGCGCACAGCCAAAGACGGAACTCCGTAAATTCATCAATGCCTGTAACAGTGCCAGCAGCAGACTGCTGAAGCTTCTGTCTGCTCCGTGCAGGCGGGGCGCCGATTGAAACGATACGGCAGTATATAGAAAGCCAGGGTGAGAAAAATGAACCGCGCCGTAAAAATAAGGATCTATCCAGATAAAGAGCAGAGAGTTCAGATAGAGAAAACAATCGGCTGCAGCCGCTTTATCTATAACCAGATGCTTGCGGACAAGATCAGCTATTACCAGAAAGAAAAAAAGATGCTCAGGAACACACCGGCTGGATATAAAAAGGAATATCCCTGGCTGAAGGAGGTGGACTCCCTTGCCCTGGCGAATGCGCAGCTGCATCTGGAAAGCGCGTTCCGGAAGTTTTTCCGGGAACCATCCTGCGGATTTCCCCGCTATAAATCAAGAAAACATTCAGGAAATTCTTATACGACCAATGCAGTAAACGGGAATATCCTTTTGCAGGATACCCATTTGAAGCTTCCAAAGATGTCCGCCATAAAAATAAAACTTCACCGCCAGATCCCGTCAGACTGGCAACTGAAATCGGTAACGATAAGCCGTGAGCCATCCGGGAAATATTTTGCAAGTCTTTTGTTCTGCTGTGAGAACCAAACAGTGGAAAAAAGAGCGGCAGAGAGATTTCTTGGGATCGATTTTGCCATGCAGGGAATGTGTGTATTTTCTACAGGAGAAAGAGCCGGGTACCCTATGTTTTACAGAAAAGCAGAGAAAAAACTTGCAAGGGAACAGAGAAAGCTTTCCCACTGTGAGAAAGGAAGCCGGAACTATCAGAAACAGAAGAAAAAGGTAGCCTTATGTCATGAAAAGATAAAGAACCAGAGAAAAGATTTCCAGCATAAGCTAAGCAGGGAGCTTGCTGAAAGATATGATGCAGTATGCGTGGAAGATCTGAACCTGCAGGGAATGTCCGGAGGGCTGCATCTTGGGAAAGGCGTGCAGGATAATGGGTATGGGCAGTTTCTGTCCATGCTGGGATACAAACTGGAAGAGCGCGGGAAACATCTTATAAAGGTAGACCGTTATTTTGCATCGAGCAAGATTTGCAGTGTATGTGGACATAAGAAAAAAGAACTGGCATTGTCGGATAGAATGTATGTCTGTGAATGTGGAAACCGGATGGATCGGGATGTGAATGCAGCAGTCAATATCCGCGAAGAAGGAAAAAGGATCTATAAAGAATGTGCCTAACGGCACAAGAAAAAAATCCGTAACCGGATGAAGATAAAAAACAAAACCGCGGGACACGCGGGGATAGCCTGTTTTAGCTTTGCCTTAAAAGGCAATGAGAGCGTTTCAAGTTTTGTGTAAACAGAAAAAACTGATGTAAGATATGTCATTAGTTATCGAGGACAGAACCTGTTTTTCAGGGTTCTGTCCTTGTTTGTATTATAATGCAGTTTTAAGGCATGTCAAGCAGGACTGGCTGTGCCAGCCCTGCCTAGCATGCATTCTGCTTATAACCTTTCCAATCTTTCTTCGAAGAAAATTTCCAGCTGAGAATGGATTTGTCCCCAATCCTGACGGTGTCCCGTCCATTTTTTGGTGATATCTATCATGGCCAGATACAGCATTTTCAGGAGACTGTCATCGGATGGAAATACCGTCTTGGATTTGGTGACTTTCCGGAGCTGACGGTTAAATCCTTCAATCGTGTTCGTGGTATAGATCAGACGTCTGACAGCTTCCGGATACTTAAAATACGTTGAAAGATTTGCCCAGTTATCTTTCCATGACTTTGCAATCTTAGGGTATTTCCCGCTCCATTTTTCGTCAAAGCTGTCCAGTTCTGCCAATGCAACTTCTTCTGTAGGAGCTGCATATACACGCTTCAGATCTGCCATAAGTGGTTTGATCTCTTTGTAAGAAACAAATTTCGTGGTATTCCTGATCTGATGGATTATGCACTGCTGGATCTCGGTCTGGGGAAATACTGCTTCAATTGCTTGTGGAAAACCGGTCAGTCCATCCACACACGCAATCAATATATCTTCTACACCCCGGTTTTTCAGGCCATTCAGGATGGAGAGCCAGAACTTGGCACTTTCATTTTGACCAACATACATTCCGAGGACATCCTTACGTCCTTCCATATCGATCCCAATCGCAATGTAAACAGCACGTTTTACAATCCGCCCCTCATTACGGGCATGGAAATGGATCGCATCCATAAATACAACAGCATACACACTTTCTAATGGCCTTTCCTGCCATTCTTTTACTATTGGCAGGATCTTATCAGTAATCCGGCTGACAGTACTGTCGGAGATCTCAAGATCGTATAATTCACGCATGTGGCTTTCTATATCGGCAGTAGTCATTCCTTTTGCGTACATGGAAATGATCTTTTCTTCCATGTCTTGCGTAATCGAATTCTGATACTTCTTTACAACCTGTGGTTCGAAGTCACCTTTTCGATCCCTTGGAATATCAATCTCCATATCTCCGTAACTGGTATGTAACGTTTTCTGGGAATGTCCATTCCTGGAATTATCGGTTTCTTTATTTCGATAATCATACTTGGAATATCCCAGTTCTTCATCCAGTTCCTGATCAAGGGCACCTTCCAAAATGATAGACATCATATCCCGCATAATGGAATTAACATCTGTTCCATCTTTTACTTTTACATTGTTTTCTTTCAGGTAGTTTCCCATGAGTTCTCTAAGCGCTGCTTTTTGTGGTGAATCCTTTTTTCTTGCCATAAAATAAACCTCCAAACTGAGTAATTCTATCTTACATCAGTTTGGAGGTTTACACAAACTTTGGGATACTCCCAAGGCAATCGAGCAGGAAGCCCCGGTATCACATAGTTAAAGATATTGGTATCATTCAATCAATTTTGCCGATAAAGCGGTAGAAGATTTCTACCTCCTGTTCCCGGCTTCCGTCCTCACCTTTGACCGCTTCATGGACAACGATTTTTTCAATCAGCATATTCAAAAGTTCGGCGGTCAGTTCTGTTGGATTGACGCACTCTTTCATCAAGGCAATCCATTTTTCTGCGTCTACGGCGTTCTGGCTTTCAGTGGCGATAGCGGATTGAAGCTGTTCAATCTTTTCGTCCAGTTCAGCCTGTTCGCTTTGGTACTTCCCGGACAGCATAGAGAAGTTGTATTCCGTGATACGCCCCGCCGCCCAGTCCTCATACATCCGGGCAAACAAAGTATCGACTTCGGCTTTTCGCTTCTCTGCCTTTTTCAGTTCTGCGGCCTGCTTCTTTCTTGCGGCAGCCTGTCCCTTATCAGTGGCATTTAACAGCTGCTTCAAGAGCCGTTCTTCATCATGCTGTACCAGCCCCGACCAGTATTGCAGACGGGAGAGGACATAGGCATAAAGCACATCATAACGGATATAGTGCATGGAGCATTGGCGTGTGCCCTGCCCGTACTTGCTACAATGATAATGGCCGTAAGGCTTGCTGTTCTGCCTGTTCTCCCCATAGGACAGCGACCAGCCGCAATCCGCACATTTTACCAATCCGGAAAAAATCTGCGTTGTACCATCCTTGCACTTCCTGCGGCGGTTTGCTATCTGCTCCTGTACCTGCCGGAAAACCTGCTCGCTGATAATCGGCTCCTGCGTGTTCTCCACCCGCACCCATTCACTTTGGGGCTTGCGTACCCTCCGCTTGTTCTTAAAGGAAATGTTCGTTTCCCGGTAATGAATGGTATGGCCGATATAGGTTTCGTCTTTCATAATGCTCTTGACCTGGGCTATCGTCCATGCGTAGCTTTTTTCCTCCGGCGCACCCGCATAGATGTTTGCAAAAGTCCCGTCACGCTGGAAGTTGATAAATCCCGGTGTGGGAACCTTTTCCGCAATCAGTATTCTTGTGATACTGGCCGCCCCTCTGCCATGAATAGCAAGGTCAAAAATCTTCTCCACTATCCAGCGGGTTTCCTCGTCGATTATCAGCTTGTTTTTGATTTCCGGGTGTTTCCTGTACCCGATGGGAGCATAGGCGCCGATACGCTGTCCTGTGGCAAACTTTGCTTTGAAAGCGGCCTTTACCTTGCGGCTTGTATCTTTCGCAAACCATTCATTGAACAGGTTTTTGAACGGGACAAAATCGGAAAGCCCTTTCTCTGTGTCCTCATTCTCCGCAACGGCGATGTAGCGAACCCGTTTCTCCGGGAACAGAAATTCCAGATAGTAGTCCATCATCACATGTTCCCGCCCGAAACGGGACAGGTCTTTCGTGACAATGCAGTTTACTTTTCCGGCTTCCATATCGTCCATCATGCGCTGAAAATCCGGCCGTTCAAAGTTCGTCCCCGACCAGCCATCGTCCACATACTCACCGACTACATGAAGCCCCTGTTCCTTTGCGTACTGTTGCAGGATTGTCCGCTGTGTTTCAATGCTTACGCTGTCACCATAGTTTTCATCGTCCCGGCTCAATCTCATATAAAGCGCCGTGTTGTAAATCGTAGTATTGTAAGGTTGTTTCACCGTTAAAAATCCTCCTTCTAAAGAAACAACCCACGCTTACAATACTTTTGCTCTATGGCAATTATATCATAAGCGTGGGCGTGTTATCAATGATGGGCTATCAGGTTGAAGCGGCTTTTTCTGCGGTATGCCGCACCACATCTACAATCAGATCACCGAGGGGCTTCCCGCCTGCGGCGAAGTGTTCGGAGATTTTTATACGGTTGTTCCCACATACAAAATACTGCGTGCCGTTCTCTGCTTGTATGACCTGCCCTGTCCGGGGTGTGAAAATATCGCTTTCGCTTTTTGCCATCCAGTGTCCTCCATATTCAGTTTTCAAGGTACAATGCCGCACAAAGGCGGCGAAAATTTCTGCTTATATCTATCACCTTTCCTTTCCATGCTGACGCTGCTGACGTTTCAGTTCCGCCAGTATATCCGGCGGGATACGGTCAACCAGCCGCTGTAAATTGTCCAGTTCGCTTTTCAGCTTTGCCCGTTCCATCGTATCTTTCATCTTTCCTTTTTCGCTGGCCTTTGCCCTTGCTTCCAGCTTCTCATTCTCCGCCAACAGGTCATTGATTGTGACCTTGTACTTTTTCAGTTGCCCGGAGAAGTTCTCCATCTGCGGGAACCACTTTTTCAGCATGGAGAGGGCTTCCTCTTTTTTCTTTCCGGCGTTCAGCGGGTTAATGCCGTCAAGGGCGGCTTCAATGGCTCTTGCCTGCCGGGAGAGGGAAACCGCCTGTTTGAAAATCCGGGTGGGGATATGCTTCCGGCCTGTCTTGCTGGCACTTTCCCCACGCTCCAAGTCGGGATATTTCTCCACCATATAGGCGTGAAAATCGTCCTGCCACTTCGTCAGGTTTGCCCGGTTGCCGATAATCTCCTTAGCGCACAGGCGGTTGTCCTTTGTCAGCGGAACAAAGGTCAAATGCAGGTGGGGCGTTTTCTCGTCCATGTGTACCACCGCCGACACGATATTTTCCCGTCCTACCCGGCCAATGAGGAAATCTGCCGCCCTTTGGAAGAACGCCTGTATCTCTTTTGGGGATTTCCCCTTGAAGAACTCCGGGCTGGCGGTTATCAGCGTATCGACAAACCGTGTGCTGTCTTTCCTCGTCCGGCATCCAGCCTGCTCGATACGGCTCTGAATGAAGTGGTAATAGCGTCCCTCCGGCTTGACGATATGGAAGTTGTATTTACTCCGGCTTGTGTCAATGTCGGGGTTGCTGGCGTATTGTTCTTTCTGTCTTTCGTGATGGGCTTCCAGCGGCCTTGCCGGGTTGCCCTTGTGCTTCTCAAACCGCAAAATTGCGTGTTGTGCCATTCTGCTCCTTTCCCCATTCCTTTCCTATCCGGGGTTTTCCACAGGGAAAATCCCGCCGGAATTATCTCTGATACGATAGGAATGGAATGGATATAAATAAATCATTTTAATCTTTGTATTTCTATATACCGTCCGGTTTTCGTACTTCAAGAGGGGCGGTTTCCGTACTTCATGGGTACGGTTTTCAGTCCTCCGGCGTACCAGAACGGGATTTCTTGAAGTCAGTGTTTGGAACCGCTTCATAGGATTTTGGGAAAATGCGGTTGGGTTTTCCACAGCCCTGCTTCTGGATTTCCACCAGTCCGGCGTATTGCAGTTCCCGCAGGGTGTTCACCGCTTTCTGCCGCCCACAGTGGAGCAGGTCAACCACCTCGCAGATGGGGTAATACAGGAAAATCCGTCCGCAGTCATCCGCCCACCCATTCTTGCGGGACAACTCTGTCCGGCGCAGGATAAAGGCGTACAGAACCTTTGCCTCGTTGGACAGGGGCTTGAATGTGGGGGCTTCAAAGAGGAAATTCGGGAGCCGGGTGAAGCTGAACGCCTTTTCCGGCTGATGGATATAGATGGTATTTGTCATAGTGCGTTTTGTGGACGGTTAGAAGCCCGTTTTCCGGGGCGGGCGATACTTTATACCACCTGCCCCGGTTTGGGGCTTGCAAAGCCTGATAAATCAAGGCTTTTTTCGCTCCTAACTGTCCACAGCAGACCTCCTTTTCCGTTCACTTTCTGTTTTCTGCCGCCTGTGAACTCTGGCGGCACAGCCGGGGCAGTATTTTGCCCGGTTGGATTTGGGGACGAACACACCGCCGCAGACCACACAGCGTTTCAAGTCCTTATCCCGGAAAATCTCCGCTTCCAGCGTCCCGTCCAGCGGCAAGACCGCCCAGCGGAACCACTTACAGCAGACCGAGAAAGAAACCGTCTGCGGGCAGGTGCAGGTGTCCCCATCGTCAAGGACAATGCAGTTGCCGTCCTCACAGCAACAGCACTCCCGGCGTATCAGGCTGGCCGCCTGTTTCCTCTGTGCCGGTGTCATGCGGTAAAGGGAACCGTCCGGCCTGCGTTCCAGCGGCGGCAAGTCTTTATAGGGGTTATTTCTCATGCGTTCCCTCCATTTTGCTTTCCGTTGCCGTTTTCCCCGAAAGGATTTCCAGCTTTGGCACGCTCCCCGCAGCTTCGGGACATTTTGTCCCGAAGTCCGGTTCCTTGCGGTGCTTCCCCAGCCGGGGTATTCCTTTTCGGACGGTCATTCTGTTTTCAAGGTGCTGTCCATCGATGAACTATCCTAAGTCTACACGAAAAAAATGCAATCCCCGGAATTTTGCGAGAATTGCATTTTGATGAAGTTTACACTTTGGAAATTGCATTTTTGCAATCATCCTGTATAATGGAAGTATGCGGAGGAGGTGCGTGTCTATGGCTTTACCCGGAACACCCGGACAGCGGATTTCCGATTTATGCAACGGAAACCATATCACACAAAAGGAACTTGCGGAGAAGATAGGCGTTTCCGCTTCCCAGTTGAGCCGCATTGTCAGCGGCGAAACGAGAACGGTCAGCAGTGATATTCTCATAGGTGTGGCAAAGGAATTTAAGGTATCGACAGACTACATACTGGGCTTGTCTACCGTGAGCGTCCGCAAAAGCTACGATATTTCTGAATTAGGCTTGTCCGAGGGAGCCGTGAGGGGGCTTGTGACGGGTGCTGTTGATGTGCAAATACTCAATCGCTTACTGGAACACAGGAATTTTCCCAAGCTGATAGATTTGATACGGATTTATTTTCAGGACACGGCGGCAAAGGGGATAATGGCACGAAACCAGCTTATCGAGATGGCAACGGCTTCCCTGTCCGACCTGATGAAAGAACACCCGGAACACCGGGCGGAAGCAAAGCAGGATTTACAGCTTTTGAACGCTCAGAAGATGGGGGAACATGAAGCGGAGATAGAGAAAATCAAAAATGTGTTCCTTGCTATCCTGCGGGACATTAAGAAAGACATTGACAACGGGGAACAGCCGGGAGAAGCTGTGACCGCCGCTATGTTCCAAGCCATGCGGGACACTATGGCGGAGCAGAAACAAAACCCGCTTTCCATTGACGATGTAACAGCGATGATAGCCGGACAGATCGGACAGCTTGCGCCGATGGACAAAGAAACTGCCGACCTGTTCCAGCAGTTGGCGAAGAAGATGATTGAGCAGGCAGGAAAATAAAACATAAAATTCAAAGGAGATACTTATGGCAACAAAAATATTTGTTCACGGCTCAGGACACAAAGCAACAAGTTGGGAAAAAACAATTTCATACATGACAAACAACGAAGATATTGTATGTCCAAATTTATCCTCCATCCTTGAAGGGAAAGAGGCAAGCTACGAAAATCTATATTCTTCATTTGTAAAATATTGTAACGAATTTGACGGACAAATTCATTTATGCGGTCTTTCATTAGGTGGTATTTTGGCTCTGAATTTTGCTTTGGATTTCCCGCAAAAAGTGAAAACATTAGTTTTAATCGGAACGCCATATAAAGTCCCGAAAGTAGCATTTAGTTTTCAAAATATAATTTTCAGATTTTTACCAAAATCTATTTTTGAAACTATGGCATTTGATAAAAAGAACACATTTGCTTTAGGGGACACTATGAAGAATTTAGATTTCAGTGATAGGGTGAAAAATATTAAGTGCCCCACTTTAATTCTTTGCGGAAAGAAAGACAGTGCAAATATGAAATCAGCGGATTACTTATCACAAAGTATTAGAAGCGCAGAATTGAAAATTATTGAGAATACAGGCCATGTTGTCAATGAAGAAAATCCAAAAGCCTTAGCAGATATATTGAATGAATACTATTTGAAAAATTCTTAAACAATTCTGAAAGAAACTCGAAAACTACAAGCATAAAAGTTTAGAAAATAAATAGCAAAGCCAGCCGAGCCAGTCAATGGTCAAGATGAACGGCGCATTTCATGCGCCGCCGTTGACAGTCCCGCCCGTCTTTGCTAAAGGGTAATCAAGGCGGGAAAGCCCTAAAATGGTTTCACACCTATTTCAATAATTGGAGGAGATAAAAATGAGATCAGAAAAGGAAGTTTATGATATTGTTTTGAATTTTGCAAAAACAGACAAACGCATTCGCATGGTTACTTTGGAAGGATCTAGAACAAATACAAATATTCCGCCTGATGATTTTCAGGATTTTGATATTACTTTTTTTGTTACGGATATGGACAGCTTCACAAGTGATGATAAATGGCTAGATATATTTGGTGAAAGGTTGATTCTGCAAAAGCCGGAAGATATGGAATTATTTCCAGCTGTAGAAAAGGGATTTTCATATTTAATGCTGTTTACTGATGATGTTAAGATAGATTTAACTTTGCTGCCGCTGGAACTGATAGACGAGTATTTTACATGGGATAAACTGGTAAAGTTACTGTTGGATAAAGACAACCGTATCGTAAAGCCGCCAATACCAACGGATATAGACTACCACTTGCAGAAGCCTACTCAAAGAATGTTTGACGATTGCTGTAATGAATTTTGGAATACTACAACATATGTAGTAAAGGGCTTATGCCGCAAAGAAATTCTTTTTGCTATTGACCATATGAATGATATAGTACGAAAAGAATTGCTTCGCATGATTTCCTGGCTGATTGGTATCAAACAGGGATTTCATTTCAGTTTGGGAAAAAACTATAAATTTATGAAGCAATATGTCCCAGAGGAATTGTGGGAACGACTTATGTCCACTTATAATATGGATTCCTATCCCCATATGTGGGAATCCTTTGAACAATGTATGGCATTGTTCCGGGAGGTTTCGTCAGAAGTGGCATGCCAGTTGGATTACCAGTATCCACTATATGATGAAAAAATCAGTAATTATGTGATTCGGCAAAAGAAAAAATATGGCATTGAAGATGATAACAAATAAAATTTTTTCAATCGAAAAAATTTATTTTGATTATTCAATTTTGAAAAACTGAATACCTCAAAATCAGAAAGAGCGCGGACAAGCACTTTGAGGGATTGGCCGCCTTGTCCACCCATTCAGTGGGACGGCGGGTGGCGGTCAAGGCCGGGTGTAAACCCGTTCATTTCAGCCTTGACGGTTACCCGCTGTCCTGTTACTTTTCCGGGAGTGTAGCCACAACTTCGGGACACTTTGTCCACAAGTCGGAGCGTAGGACGAGGGACGGGGGCTTTCATATACGCCCTGTCTGCTGATGAAAACAGACCTGCGCTTGAGGCTCCACGCCACACAAGCACAGCCCTGTTTTCCTGCCGCCCCTCCCCGGCGGCAACGGCATTTTCACGGCAACGCCGACAGAGCGTATAACACACTACACTTTGCTTCGCAAAGTCGTGTGCCAAATGGGGGCGTTGCCCCCTTTGGAAACCCCCCACAAGAAAAGGCGGTACGCTACCCCTCTACGGGGCGCATACCGCCTTTTCTTGTTATCCAGCCCTCCGGCTGTATCGGTTGAGCAAAAGTCAGCGTGGGAATGGTGTGGTATCTTTATCTAAGTGAATCCCCCATTTCAAAATCGTAAGCTTTAAGTGGTGGGAGCATGTCACAAAGAATAGTTGAGATTTATTTTCGAAAATGCATTGACAAAAAAATGTCAATGTCATATAATATTTAGGAAAAATTTTCTCAGACATTTTATATAAGTGCCTTTCGTAATGGAAAGGATAATAGGGAAATAAGTGAGAAGCTTATGCGATGCCGTCACTGTGAAGGTTTCGCTTCCTGAGAGGCTCTTTGAGCCGCCACTGCATATGCGGGAAGGAGCAGGAAGCATAGGGCCGAAGCCAGGAGACCTGCTTATATAAGGTTAATTCTTTACGGATCATAAAGAATTGCACGGAGATTGTCACTCTTTTTCAGACTTGCGTGGTTTCCGCAGGTCCGTCTGTTTTTTTCTGTGTGATCCATGTTTCGATCGTTTTTGATATCTGATTTCCTGTTTTATAAGAGCTCTGTGTTTTTTTGAGCCTGAGCGGGCAGTCAGGATCAGTTCGGACAAGATCTGGTAAGAATCTATTTACATGCCCATATTGTTAAAAAATTAACAATATAAGAGAAAGGAGTGCTTATGAGCAGCAAAATTACTATCATTGGAGCAGGAAGCGTAGGATCAACCATTGCCTATAATCTTTCAAACAACGACCTCGCTTCCGAGATCGTCCTCATCGACATCAACAAGGAAAAGGTGGAAGGAGAGGTTATGGACATCGTCCAGGGTACCAGCTTCCGCAATCCTATTTCCATCGTTGCAGGCGATTATGAAGATGCCAAGGATTCTGATATTGTCATCATCACTTCCGGTATCGCAAGAAAACCGGGACAGACCAGAATTGAACTGACTCAGACCAATGTCAACATCCTAAAGAGCATTACCCCCCAGATTGTAAAAGAAGCGCCGAATGCCCTTTATATTATTGTAAGCAATCCGGTGGATATCATGACTTATGTATTCACCAAGATCTCTGGACTTCCGGAAAACCAGATCATCGGTTCCGGAACTCTTCTGGACACAGCAAGACTTCGTTTTGGCCTCTCCGAACATTTCGAGGTGGCTCAGAAAAATATTCACGCCTATGTATTCGGTGAGCATGGAGATACCTCCTTTGTTCCCTGGTCCTGCGCGGATGTTTCCGGAGCAAGCCTGGATGATTATGCGGAGATGATGAGACATCTCGGAAAAGAGCCGAAACCTCTTGATAAAGCAGGAATGGAAGAGTATGTACACAAATCCGGCGGAATTGTTATTGCAAAGAAAGGAGCAACCTTCTATGCGGTATCTGTCGCTGTATGCAAACTCTGCGGTATGCTTCTTTCCGCCTACGATTCCATCGCTACCGTTTCTTCCGTTATGCATGGCGAGTACGGCATCGAGGATGTTGCTATCAGCACACTGACGCTGGTAGGACCGAACGGCGTACAGGGAAAAGTCCCCTTAAAGCTTACGGATGAAGAGGTTGCAAAACTCCAGAAGAGCGCAAACTCTCTGAAAGAAGTAATTTCTCAGATTGAGCTGTAAAGACAAAAAGGCTTCTGCTGTTTGTACAGAAGAGGCAGAACCTTCCAGAAACCGCGGAGAAAAAGCTCCGCGGTTTTAAGAGAAAGAAAGGACAACGGAAACCATGAAGTACAGTTATTATCCAGGGTGTACCCTGAAGAACAAGGCGAAAGATCTGGATGCTTATGCCAGAGTTTCCGCCAGGGCGCTGGGTTTTGAGCTGGAAGAAATCGAAGACTGGCAGTGCTGCGGAGGCGTTTATCCCTTAGGCAGCGACGAGATCGCCACAAAGCTTTCTTCCGTCCGTGCTCTCAACGCGGCCAAGGAAAAAGGCCAGGACCTCATCACGGTCTGTTCCGCCTGTCATCATGTGCTGAAACGTGTCAACGACGATATGAAGAACGTGGAAGACATCCGGACCCGGGCAAATAATTACATGAAACTGGATACACCCTACGAAGGTGAGACAGAGGTTCTTCACTTCCTGGAAGTGTTAAGAGACCGCGTCGGTTTTGACAAGGTAAAAGAGAAAGTCGTCAATCCTTTCAAAGGAAAGAAGATCGGCGCCTACTATGGCTGTCTGCTTCTCCGCCCCGGAAAGATCCTTCAGTTTGATGATCCGGAGAATCCGAAGATCATGGAGGATCTGATTCGCGCGTTAGGCGGTGAGCCGGTGATCTATCCCTATCGGAACGAGTGCTGCGGCGGTTATATTTCCCTGAAAGAAAAAGAAATGTCCAAAAATATGTGCGATAAGATCCTTGAGAGCGCAGAAGGCTTTGGCGCAGACATGCTGATCACAGCCTGTCCCCTCTGCATGTACAATCTGAAGAAGAGCACAGTAAACGGAACACCGATCTATTATTTCACCGAGCTTCTTGCTGAGGCTCTCGGCGTGAAAGAGGAGGTGACAGAAGCGTGAGCGATAAAAACAGAGCGGAAGAGATCCGTGAAATCAGCGGAGTCGATCCTTATAAATGCATGAAGTGCGGCAAATGCTCCGCATCCTGTCCGTCCTTCAACGAAATGGATATCAAACCCCATCAGTTTGTCTCCTATGTACTCCGTGACGATATCGAGTCACTGGTACAGTCCAAGTCTCTCTGGAAATGCCTTTCCTGCTTTGCCTGTGTGGAGCGCTGCCCGAGAGATGTAAAACCCGGAAAACTCATTGATGCTGCAAGACAGATCGTGGAGAGGGAAAAAGGCGGCAATTATCTGAGTCCGGATGAGATTCCGTCACTCCTTGATCCGGAACTGCCCCAGCAGCTTCTGGTAAGTGCATTCAGACGATACAGGAGGTGAGAAAATGCAGAGAATAGGAGTTTTTGTCTGTCATTGCGGAAGCAATATCGCCGCAACGGTAGATGTGAAAAAAGTCGTGGAAGTCATCAGCCAGGAGCCTGGCGTGGTCCATGCAGAAGATTATCAGTATATGTGCTCCGAGGCCGGACAGGAGAAGATCATCCAGGCCATCAGGGAGAAAGAACTGACAGGCGTCGTTGTCTGTTCCTGTTCCCCGCGTATGCATGAAGCCACCTTCCGTAAGGCTGTGGCAAAAGCCGGCCTGAACCCCTACATGCTGGAAGTGGCAAACATCCGTGAGCAGTGTTCCTGGATTCACAAGGATATGGAAGAGGCTACCAAGAAGGCCGTGATCCTGGCCCGGGCAGCAGTTGCCAAGGTAAACCTGGACGCTCCCCTTCAGGAGGGCGAGAGCCGCGTAACCAAGAGAGCCCTGGTAATCGGCGGCGGTATCGCCGGTATTCAGAGTGCTCTGGATATCGCAGATGCCGGCTACGAGGTAGATATCGTGGAGAAGACCCCGAGTATCGGCGGAAGAATGTCCCAGCTGGACAAAACCTTCCCGACTCTGGACTGTTCCGCCTGTATCCTGACCCCGAAGATGGTGGAAGCCAATGCCCATGAGAAGATTCATATTTATACATACAGTGAGGTAGAAAAGATTTCCGGTTTTGTCGGCGATTTCACAGTGGAGATCCGCAAGAAAGCCAGAAGCGTGGATATGAGCAAGTGTACCGGCTGTGGTGTCTGTCAGGAGAAATGCCCGAGCAAAAAGATCCCCAGCGAGTTCAACAGAGGTCTCGGAAACCGTACGGCCATCTACACTCCCTTCGCCCAGGCCATCCCGAATGTTCCTGTCATCGACCGTGAGAATTGTATCAAATTTAAGACCGGAAAATGTGGCGTCTGCTCCAAGGTCTGCCAGGCCGGAGCCATCGACTACGACCAGAAGGATGAGATCATCAGTGAGAAGTACGGAGCCATCGTTGTGGCCACCGGTTTCGACACGATCAAGCTGGATAAGTACGATGAGTATGCTTACAGCCAGAGTAAAGATGTCATCACGTCCCTGGAGCTTGAGCGTATCATGAACGCAGCCGGCCCGACCAAAGGTCATCTGGAGCGTCTCTCCGACGGAAGAGCACCGAAGAACATGGTGTTCATCCAGTGCGTGGGAAGCCGTTGTGCAGATACCAGAGGAAAGAGCTACTGCTCCAAGATCTGCTGTATGTACACTGCAAAGCATGCGATGCTGATCCGTGATAAATATCCTGATGTAAACGTGACTGTCTTCTATATCGACGTTCGTACCCCGGGGAAAAACTTCGACGAGTTCTACAGAAGAGCCGTGGAAGAGTACCATGTAAACTATGTCAAAGGTCAGGTAGGAAAAGTCATTCCGCAGCCCGATGGACAGCTTCTCGTTCAGGGAGTTGATCTTCTGGACAATAAGCAGATCCTCGTGAATGCGGATATGGTTGTTCTGGCTACCGCCATTGAGCCGGATCCTTCCGTCAGAAAACTGGCTACCATGCTGACAGCCAGCATCGACAACAACAACTTCCTCACCGAGGCTCATCCGAAGCTTCGTCCTGTAGAGTCCCCCACCGCCGGTGTGTTCCTTTCCGGTGTCTGCCAGGGACCGAAGGATATCCCGGAGACCGTAGCCCAGGCCGGCGCGGCAGCAGTCAAAGCCATTGGCCTTCTCGCCAAGGATAAGCTCCGCACCAACGCATGCACAGCAAAACCGGATCAGCTGCTCTGCAACGGCTGCTCTACCTGTGCAAACGTATGCCCCTATGGAGCAATCTCCTATGAGGAAAAAGAAGTCAACGACCACGGAATCCGTGAGGTTCGCCGGGTGGCAGCAGTCAACAGCGCACTCTGCCAGGGCTGCGGTGCCTGCACAGTGGCCTGCCCGTCCGGAGCCATGGACCTTCAGGGCTTCTCCAACAGACAGATTATTGCGGAGGTGGATGCGATATGTCGATAGAATCAAACGAAGAATTCAGACCGAAAATTGTGGCGTTCTGCTGTAACTGGTGCAGTTACGCAGGAGCCGATCTGGCAGGAAGCAGCCGTCTCTCCTATCCGGCAGACGTAAAGATCATCCGTGTACCCTGTTCCTGCCGTGTCAACCCCATGTTCATCCTCCGGGCCTTTGAGAAAGGTGCGGACGGCGTGATCCTGTGCGGCTGCCACCCCGGTGACTGCCATTACACCACAGGAAACTATTATGCAAGAAGACGTATGACCCTTCTGTTCTCCATGCTGGACTTCATCGGCGTGGAAAACGGCCGTACCCGTGTGGAATGGGTATCCGCCGCTGAGGGCGTGAAATTTTCCCAGACCATGAACGAGTTTGTGGAAAAGGTACGTTCTCTCGGAAAGAATGTAAGACTGGAGGATTTAAGATGCAGGAACTGATCGAACGCGCAAAAGAGCTTCTTGGCGACGGCACCGTAGTTCGTGTGCTGGGATGGAAAGCCGGAGACCTGCCCTACAATCCGGAACCGGCTTACTTCGAGAACGAAGAAGATTTAAAAGATTTCGTATATAATGGCTTCTGCGGAGCCAACTTAAGCAAATATATGATCGAGGCATCCAAGAAGGAAGGAAAGACCCTGGTCTTCCTGAAACCCTGCGATACCTACAGCTTCAACCAGCTGCTCAAAGAGCACCGGGTAGACCGGGACAAAGCTTACATCATCGGCGTTGGCTGTAAAGGAAAGCTCGACATCGAGAAGATCAAAGTCCAGGGAATCAAGGGAATCCAGAAGATTACGGGCGCTGAGATCTCCGATGAGTGCGAGACGCTTACCGTGGAGACTCTTTACGGAGAGAAGAGCGTTTCCTATAAAGATGCCATGCTGGGAAGATGCCATACCTGTAAAGGCAAAGAGCACAAGATCTTCGACGAGGAAATCGGCGAGTCCAAGGATACAAAGGATACAGACCGTTTCGCAGAGATCGAGAAGATCGAGGCTATGAGCCCGGCTGAGAAGTTTGCTTTCTTCCAGAAGGAACTCAGCAAATGTATCCGCTGCAATGCCTGCCGGAACGTCTGTCCCGCATGCAGCTGCCGGAAATGTGTCTTCGACAGCGACAAGTTTGACAGTGCCCAGAAGGCAAATGTGGACTCCTTCGAGGAGAAGATGTTCCACATCATCCGCGCTTTCCATGTGGCTGGCCGCTGTACGGACTGTGGCGAGTGCAGCCGTGTTTGTCCCCAGGGTATTCCCCTTCATCTCTTTAACCGGAAATTTATCAAGGATATCGACAATTTCTATGGCGAGTATCAGGCAGGAGAGGATGCGGTAAGTCCGATGCCTCTGACCTCTTACACCACAGAAGATGTAGAGCCCAGCATTGTGGGAGAAAGGGGATAACGGATGTATAAGATCGCAAAAGAAAACCTTCAGACCCTTTACCGTGAGATCACGAAAAATCAGGAACTGTTCCTGCCGGAGAAGATCGGCGAGCAGGTGAATTTCGCCCCCTACCGTGAAGAGCTTGAGACGGATCTGACTGTGCTCAAGACAGTCAAATCCCCCAAAGATGTATTTTTTCCTCAGAGTGAGAACCTCTATACCTGCGTAGAGAAGGACCGCAAGATCACCATCGAGCCCGAGAAGCTTCAGGAGCAGAAATTCGTGGTATTCGGCATGCGTCCCTGTGATGTGAAGGGCGTTCAGGTACTGGATAAAGTCTTCCTGGCAGATCCGGTGGATACCTTCTATGCAGCCAGAAGAGAGCACGGAACCATCGTTTCCCTGGCCTGCGGCGAACCCGAGGAGACCTGTTTCTGTAAGGTCTTCGGCGTGGACTGCACCGAGCCGGAGACGGCAGCAGAAGGTCTTGTGGATGTGGCTGCCTGGTTTGTTGAGGATACTCTCTATCTCAAAGCCGTTACGGAAAAAGGAACGGCTCTTCTGGAAGCTGTGAAAGATGTTCTCACAGAGGCAGAGAACACAGACGAAGCAAAGGTGGAGGCTCAGAAAGAGACTGTCCGCGCCATCGTGGAGAAACTTCCCTACACCCATCTTTCCCTGGAAGGCTGGAACGGGGATGACATGATGGAAAGATTCAATTCCCCTGTCTGGGAGGAGCTTTACCATCCCTGCCTGGCCTGCGGTACCTGCACCTTCGTGTGCCCTACCTGTCAGTGCTATGATATCAAAGATTACGATACCGGACATGGCATCCAGCGTTACCGCTGCTGGGATTCCTGCATGTACTCCGACTTTACGATGATGGCCCACGGCAACAACCGTAACAGCCAGATGCAGCGTTTCCGTCAGCGTTTCATGCACAAGCTGGTTTATTTCCCGGCAAACAACAACGGCATGTATTCCTGCGTAGGCTGCGGCCGCTGTGTGGAGAAATGTCCTTCATCCTTAAATATCGTAAAGGTCATCAAGGCCTTTGAAAAACAGGGAGGTGCCAAAGAATGAGTGAATGTACCTGTCATACAAACTATACCCTGGACACCTTGATCCCGAAGGTTGGCGTGATCACCGATATCCGTCAGGAGACCCCGGATGTCAAAACCTTCCGCGTGGAAGCACCCGAGGGAGGCAAGCTTTTTGAGCATATGCCGGGCCAGTGCGCGATGATTTGCGTGCCGGGCGTCAGCGAAGGAATGTTTTCCATTACTTCTTCCCCGACGGTAAAAGAGTACCAGGAATTCAGTATCAAAAAATGCGGAAAGCTGACGGATTATCTCCACAGCCTCAATGTGGGCGATGAGATCACCGTCCGCGGACCTTACGGAAATCATTTCCCGGTGGAGACAGAACTGAAGGGTCAGAACCTTCTCTTCATCGCCGGTGGTATCGGACTGGCTCCGCTCCGTTCCGTTATCAACTATGTGCTTCACAACAGAGAGAATTACGGTACGGTGGATATTTTATACGGTTCCCGTTCTGCAGACGATCTGGTTCAGTTAAAAGAGATCCAGGAAGTCTGGCAGAAAGCTCCGGGTGTCAACGTATACCTGACCATTGACCGGGAGCAGGAGGGCTGGGACGGCCATGTGGGCTTCGTTCCTTCCTATCTGAAAGAGATCGGCTTTTCAACGGACAAAACCGCACTTCTCTGCGGACCGCCAATCATGATTAAATTCGTGCTGGCCGGTTTAAAAGAGATGGGCTTCTCCGAGGAGCAGGTATACACCACACTGGAGCTCCGTATGAAATGCGGTATCGGAAAATGCGGCCGCTGCAATGTAGGCTCCAAATATGTCTGCAAAGATGGCCCCGTATTCCGTTTCGATCAGCTGGACGAGCTTCCGAATGAGTATTGATATAGAAAGGACTGGAACCCAAAATGGAAAATAATATGGTAAACGTATATTTTTTCGGTAAAAAATACAGTGTTCCCGCAGATCTCACCATCATGACCGCCATGGAGTATGCCGGATACACCTTAAAGAGAGGCTGCGGCTGCCGTCACGGCTTCTGCGGCGCCTGTGCAACCATCTACCGCATCAAGGGAGAGAATGAGCTGAAAACCTGTCTGGCCTGTCAGACCCAGGTACAGGAAGGCATGTATGTGGCAAGCATTCCCTTCTTCCCCACCGACAAGAGAACTTACAATATCGAAGATCTGAAACCCAACCAGCAGGTGATGATGGAACTCTATCCGGAGATCTACAGCTGCATCGGCTGTAATGCCTGTACCAAAGCCTGCACCCAGGATCTGAACGTTATGCAGTATATCGCATACGCCCAGAGAGGCGAGCTTGAGAAATGTGCGGAGGCTTCCTTCGACTGCGTAAGCTGCGGCTGCTGTTCCGTGCGCTGCCCGGCTGGAATTTCCCATCCGATGGTAGGCCTTCTGGCCAGACGTCTGACCGGAAAATACATTGCTCCGGAAGCAAAACATCTGACCAAACGTGTGGAAGAGATCCACGAAGGCAAGTATGACGATCTGATCGAGCAGATCATGCAGAAACCGATCACAGAAATGCAGGAACTTTACAACAGCAGAGAGATTGAGAAATAGGGAGGGCGTAAAACATGTATGCACCATATCCAGAAAATATGATGGAATCCATCAAAAAGGTAGAGGCTACAAGAGCGGAGCGTATGGCAACAGAGCCGAGACGTCTCACCGCTGAGGAGAAGGACGCTCTTCTTGAGAAATTCCATCCTGATTATAACCCGAATGCATTTGCAGAGATCAAAGTAGGTCCGAATAAAGGTCAGAAGGCTCCGTTGGAGCTGGCAGAAATGCTTCATTCCACCAGCCGTCTGATGAATGAGAAGATCGATCTTACAAAAATCGATTATGACGTGGATGTGCTGGTGATCGGCGGCGGCGGAGCAGGCTCTTCCTGTGCCATTGAGGCCCACAATGCAGGCGCTGATGTTATGATCGTCACGAAGCTTCGTATCGGTGATGCCAATACCATGATGGCAGAGGGCGGCATCCAGGCAGCTGACAAGGAGAATGATTCTCCGGTACAGCATTATCTGGACTGCTTCGGCGGCGGCCACTTCGCAGCAAAACCGGAACTCGTAAAGAGACTGGTTATGGAAGCTCCGGATGCCATCAAATGGCTGAACGGGCTCGGCGTTGAGTTTGATAAAGCAGAAGACGGAACCATGATTACGACTCACGGCGGCGGAACCTCCAGAAAGAGAATGCACGCTGCAAAAGACTATTCCGGATCTGAGATCATGCGTACCATCCGTGACGAGGTCATCAACCTTGGCATTCCGGTGGTTGAGTTTACTTCCGCTGTCGAGCTTCTGAAGGACGAAAAAGGCCAGGTAGCCGGTGCGGTTCTTCTGAACATGGAGACCGGTGACTACTCCGTTGCAAGAGCAAAGACCGTTGTCATCGCAACCGGCGGCGCAGGAAGAATGCATTACCAGGGCTTCCCGACCTCCAACCACTACGGTGCAACCGCAGACGGACTGGTACTTGGTTACCGGGCAGGCGCAGGCCTTCTTTATCAGGATTCCATCCAGTACCATCCGACGGGCGCCATTTATCCGTCCCAGATCCTTGGCGCTCTGGTAACGGAGAAGGTTCGTTCCGTTGGCGCACAGCTGGTCAATGCAAACGGAGAAGCTTACATTCATCCGCTGGAAACCCGTGACGTCAATGCTTCCGGCGTTATCCGTGAGTGCCAGGAAGGCCGCGGCGTGGAAGTACCGGGCGGACTTAAGGGCGTATGGCTCGATACTCCGATGATCGAGATCCTCGGAGGCGAGGGAACCATCGAGAAGAGAATCCCGGCTATGTTCCGTATGTACATGAACTACGGCATTGATATGAGAAAAGTTCCCATCGTGATCTATCCGACCCTTCACTACCAGAACGGTGGCCTGGATATCGACGGAGACGGCTTCTCAACCGCAATCCCGAATCTTCTGGTTGCAGGAGAGGCAGCCGGTGGAATCCACGGAAGAAACAGACTGATGGGCAACTCTCTTCTGGATGTCATTGTATTCGGAAGAAATGCCGGTAAGAAAGCAGCTGCAAAATGCAAAGAGGTAGAACTTGGTACCCCGAACTTGAATCATGTGACAGAATATGCAGAGGAGCTGAAAGAGGCAGGCCTTGACACCCATAAGGTATCTCCGATGCTGCTTCCGAACTATGCCCGTCACGAACAGCGCTAAAAATAGAAAAAAGAAGGGAGCTTACCAAAATGCGTGAAGTAGAAGTAAGCAGACTTACAGATGTCATCGAAAAACTCTGTATCGAAGCAAATGAACATCTTCCCAAAGACGTAAAAGACGCCATTACAACCTGCCGTGCCTGCGAGGACGGCGAGATTGCCAAAGGTGTTCTGGACGATATCATTAAAAACTTTGACATTGCAGATCAGGAGTGTGTACCCATCTGCCAGGATACAGGAATGGCCTGTGTTTTCCTGGAAATCGGACAGGATGTACATTTCGTTGGAGGAGATCTCACCGATGCCATCAACGAGGGCGTACGCCGCGGATATACAAACGGCTACCTTCGCAAATCTGTCGTAAAAGACCCGGTTCGCCGTGGAAACACCGGCGATAACACACCGGCCATGATTTACACAGAGATTGTTCCCGGAGAAAATGTGAAAGTCACCGTTGGCCCGAAAGGCTTCGGAAGCGAGAACATGAGTATGATCCGTATGTTCAAACCCTCCGCTGGCCTTCAGGGAATCAAAGACTTCATTCTGGAAGTGGTAGAGACCGCAGGCCCCAACCCCTGCCCGCCGATGGTAGTCGGAGTTGGTATCGGCGGAACCTTTGATAAATGTGCCCTTCTTGCAAAGAAAGCACTGATGCGTCCGCTGGATTCCCACAATCCGGATCCGTTTTATGCAGATCTTGAGGATGAGATGCTTGAAAAAGTCAACCAGCTTGGTATCGGACCTCAGGGCTTTGGCGGAAAGACCACAGCCATCGGACTGAACATTGAAACCATGCCCACTCATATTGCCGGTATGCCCTGTGCAGTCAATATCAACTGCCATGTGACACGCCATAAAACGGAGGTGATCTGATCATGGAGAGAAGACATATCACCCTTCCTCTGACCGAGGAACTGGCTAAAACCCTTCACGCAGGAGATCAGGTGCTCCTGACAGGTACCATTTATACATCCAGAGACGCAGGCCACAAGAGAATGTGCGAGGCTCTGGCAAGAGGAGAGAAGATTCCCTTTGACCCGACAGACGCGACGATCTACTATGTAGGTCCGACCCCGGCAAAACCCGGCGCAGTCATCGGTTCCGCAGGTCCGACCACCAGCGGACGAATGGACGCTTACGCCCCCACCATGATGTCTGTGGGAGCCAGAGGCATGATCGGTAAGGGAGCCCGTCTTCCGGAGGTTGTGGAAGCCATGAAGAAATACAGCGGCGTTTACTTCGGAGCCATCGGCGGAGCTGGCGCTCTCCTGGCAAAATGTATCAAAAAAGCAGAGCTTATCGCGTATGAAGATCTGGGCGCAGAGGCTCTCCGTAAGCTTTATGTGGAGGATATGCCCCTGGTAGTCATCATTGACTGTGAGGGCAACGACCTTTACAAAGAAGGAAGAGAAGCCTACTTGGCAAATAAGAAATAATCGGGTAAAATAAAAAAGCCTGGCTTCCCATTCGGCGGCCAGGCTTAAAAAAAACAAATGATAGGAGTCTTTATTATGCAACAACATCCTCATCATCATTCGTATGATCCGCTTCATCTTTTTGAGGGGGAGGACGAACAGCAGATGTCCGAGGCTTTCCGAAACAGCGCGTTTCTGGCGCTTTCCGGCGGCTTTCAGGATGCCTACACCTACAATGTCCGAAATGAGGTATTTTCCAATGCCCAGACCGGAAACGTGGTGCTCATGAGCCAGCATCTCATGGCAGGAGAGTGGATGAGCGGTTTAAGGTATCTGCTTCCGCTGATATCTTTTGCCTTAGGCGTCTGGGTAGCGGAAAAGATCCAGGGAAAATACCGGTATGCGAGGAAGCTTCACTGGCGGCAGGGTGTCCTTCTGGCAGAGATCGTTCTTCTCTTTATCGTCGGTTTCGTGCCGAGAGAACTGGATATGCTGGCCACGATCCTGGTGTCCTTTGCCTGTGCCATGCAGGTGCAGAGTTTCCGTAAGGTTCACGGCTATTCCTATGCCAGTACGATGTGTATCGGAAACCTGAGGAGCGGCACGGCAGCCATGTCCTCTTATTTCCGCGAGCGCAGGCTGGAAGATCTCAGGAAAGCTTTCTATTACTTCGGCATCATTGTCCTTTTTGCAGTGGGAGCCGGCCTTGGCGGAAATCTTTCCATCCATTACGGCATCCGGATGATCTGGGTATGCTGCGGTTTCTTATTGATAAGTTTCCTCATGATGTTCTACGAAAAGATCTGAGAAGGCGAAAATTTTATAAATTGTTAAAAAAAAATCAAAAAAATTTTATTGCTTTTACAAGTTAAATATGTATAATATAAAAAGGGAGACGAGGTTGTTGTCTCCCGAACAAATATTGAAAAACCTGCTTTTGTAGGTGGTCATATTACTATTAAAGAAAAGAGGTTAAATGTAAGATGGCAGAGATCAATTTAAGCAAGTATGGCATTACCGGAACCACAGAGATCGTATATAACCCCTCTTACGAGATGTTATTCGAAGAGGAGACCAAACCGGGTCTGGAAGGATATGAAAAAGGACAGGTCAGTGAGCTGGGCGCAGTAAATGTTATGACTGGCATCTACACAGGCCGTTCCCCAAAAGACAAATTTATCGTTATGGATGAGAACTCCAAAGATACCGTATGGTGGACTTCTGACGAGTACAAGAACGATAACCATCCGGCAAGCCAGGAAGCTTGGAAAGCAGTTAAGGAGATCGCACTGAAAGAACTCTCCAACAAGAAACTGTTCGTTGTAGATGCTTTCTGCGGAGCAAACAAAGATACCCGTATGGCAATCCGTTTCATCGTTGAGGTTGCTTGGCAGGCTCACTTTGTAACCAATATGTTCATCCGTCCGACAGAGGAAGAACTGAAAGACTTCGAGCCGGATTTCGTTGTTTACAACGCTTCCAAAGCAAAAGTAGAAAATTATAAAGAGCTGGGTCTTAATTCTGAGACCGCTGTTATGTTCAACATCACCAGCCGTGAGCAGGTTATCGTAAACACCTGGTACGGCGGAGAGATGAAAAAAGGTATGTTCTCCATGATGAACTACTACCTGCCGCTGAAGGGCATGGCTTCCATGCACTGCTCCGCAAACACCGATATGAACGGTGAGAACACCGCTATCTTCTTCGGTCTGTCCGGAACAGGTAAGACCACCCTTTCCACCGACCCGAAACGTCTTCTCATCGGTGATGACGAGCACGGCTGGGACGACAAGGGCGTATTCAACTACGAGGGCGGTTGCTACGCAAAAGTTATTAACCTGGATAAAGATTCCGAGCCGGATATCTACAATGCCATCAAGAGAAACGCTCTTCTTGAGAACGTAACTCTGGACGAGAACGGCAAGATCGATTTCGCTGATAAGAGCGTAACCGAGAATACCCGTGTATCTTATCCGATCAACCACATTAAGAACATCGTTCGCCCGATCTCTTCCGCACCGGCAGCTAAGAATGTAATCTTCCTGTCTGCAGATGCATTCGGTGTACTTCCGCCGGTATCTGTACTGACTCCGGAGCAGACTCAGTACTACTTCCTGTCCGGCTTCACTGCAAAACTTGCAGGAACCGAGCGTGGAATCACCGAGCCGACCCCGACCTTCTCTGCTTGCTTCGGACAGGCTTTCCTGGAGCTGCATCCGACCAAATACGCAGAAGAGCTCGTTAAGAAAATGGAGAAGAGCGGAGCAAAAGCATACCTGGTTAACACCGGATGGAATGGTACCGGCAAACGTATCTCCATCAAAGATACCCGTGGTATCATTGATGCAATCCTGAATGGAGATATCCTGAAAGCAGAGACCAAGAAGATCCCGTTCTTCAACTTCGAGGTTCCGACAGCGCTTCCGGGTGTTGATTCCCATATCCTTGACCCGAGAGATACCTACGCTGACGCTTCCGAGTGGGAGACCAAAGCTAAGGATCTGGCTGCAAGATTCGTTAAGAACTTCGCTAAATACGAAGGAAACGCAGCTGGTAAAGCTCTTGTTTCTGCTGGTCCGCAGGCTTAATGACAGATCAAACAAAATAGATGATATTTTACCGGGTGCGGAGTTTCCGCACCCGGATTTTGTTATGGCGACGAGGAAAATGCACGCACTTGTGCAAGTGCATTTGACGACCGCTAATCAGAAAGAAATTCGCGTAGCGTATCTCGTCTCTGCAATTGAGGAGGAATATGAAGAAAAAAGCGTTTCAGGCGGCTTTTCCATACACGCTGCCAATCTGTGTGGGCTTTCTCTTCCTGGGGATGTACTACGGCTTTATGATGCGAAGCAAAGGTTTTTCCTTTCTCTATCCGCTGTTCATGAGTATGTTTATCTTTGCGGGTTCCATGGAATTTGTCACGGTAAATCTACTTCCTGCTGGCTGAGAAGAGAGGAGGGGACAAAAAATGACAATCTTACAGCAGATCATCACCATTGCGGCTGTGGTCCTGGGAGCCATGGTGACACGTTTCCTTCCTTTTATCGTTTTTCCAGAGGGAAAAGAGCCGCCGAAGGCCGTCCGTTATCTCGGAGGCAAGCTTCCCTATGCGGTCATCGGTCTTCTGGTGGTCTATTGTCTCAAAGACGCGCCGGCCAGCTCCACTCACGGTCTGCCGGAAGCCATTGCAATCCTTTTTGTGGGCCTCCTTCACAAGTGGAAAAAGAATACGCTCCTCAGCATCGCAGGAGGCACGATCCTTTATATGTTGCTGGTACAGATGGTATTTTAAGAAAACTTAAACATTAAGTGATAAAAAAACTCAGCATCCTGTCTTCCATTGGAAAATAAAATGCGTTACACTGAGTTAGTAATAACTAACAAAAACCTGCACGGCCAGGAAGAGGGAGGATAAGATGTTTCTGGAAATACATGAGTTACGAAAGAGCTTTGGAGCGGGAGAAAACAGGACGGAAGTCCTGAAAGGACTGGATTTTTCTGTGGAAAAAGGCGAGATCTGCGTGCTTCTGGGACCCTCCGGTTCCGGTAAATCCACACTTCTGAATATCATCGGCGGCATTGACGAGGCCGACGGCGGCTATATCAGCATCGATGGGGAAAAGATGGAAGAGATGAAGGAGAAGGCGCTGACGGAGTACCGTCGGAGACACTTAGGGTACGTCTTCCAGATGTACAACCTGATCCCCAACCTGAATGTAAAGGAAAATATTGAGGTGGGCGCTTATTTGAGCGACAGGCCTCTGGATATTGACGAGCTGCTTCACACACTGGGGCTCTATGAGCACCGGCATAAGCTGCCAAACCAGCTCTCCGGCGGCCAGCAACAGCGGACCAGTATCGGCCGTGCCATTGTGAAAAATCCGGATATCCTGCTCTGCGACGAGCCCACGGGAGCTCTGGATTACCATACCTCCAAGGAGATCTTAAAGCTCATTGAGGATGTGAATCAGAAATACGGAAACACGGTCATCATGGTCACGCACAACGACGCCATCAAAAATATGGCGGACCGCGTGGTGAAGCTCCGCGACGGTCAGATCCGGAAAAACTATGTGAACGAGACAAAGATTGCCGCCGGCGATTTGGAATGGTGAGGCGGTTATGAAAAAGAAGATGAGAAATCCGCTCTGGAAGCGCCTCCCGCGAGAACTTGTGGGAGATATCGGAAAATATCTGGTGATTTTTCTTTTCATGACGGCCACCATCGGCTTCGTCTCCGGCTTTCTGGTGGCGGATGAGAGCATGCTGGAAGCCTATGACGAGAGCTTTGAGAAATACAGGATCGAGAACGGAAACTTCACGCTGGATAGTCAGGCTACGGAGGAAAAACTGGAGGAGCTGGAACAGGAAGGGGTGACGATCTACGAGAACTTCTACCTGGATGAACCGGTGGATGTGGATCTGGATGGAACCTCAGACGGCACCATGCGTATCTTCAAAAAACGGGAAGAAGTGAACCTGGTCTGCCTGATGAAGGGCACATTTCCGGAGACGGCCGACGAGATCGCCATCGACCGGATGTATGCGGACAATAACTCCCTTGCGGTGGGAGACACCATCACAGTAGGAGGAAAAGAGCTGAAAATCACAGGATTGGTGGCCCTTTCCGATTACAGTGCTCTGTTCTCCGATCCGGGAGATCTGATGTTTGACTCGGTAAAATTCGGCGTGTCCGTGCTGACACCCGAGGGCTTCGCAGCTTTCCCTGATACCCATATGAAATACTGTTATTCCTGGCTTTATGAGAAGAAACCGGCGGACGATACGGAAGAGAAAGAGATGGCCGATGATTTTCTGGAGCTTCTGGCAGCAAAGACCGATATCAGCGGCTATCTGCCCGGATATCTGAATCAGGCCATCCGTTTCACCGGGGATGATATGGGCGGCGACAAGGCGATGGTGGAGGTTCTGCTCTATATCCTGATCGCGATCATGGCCTTCGTTTTTGCCGTGACCACCAACAACACGATCCAGAAGGAAGCCGCTGTCATCGGAACCCTCCGGGCCTCCGGTTATACGAGGAGGGAGCTTCTGCTTCACTATATTTCCCTGCCGATTCTGGTGACGATCCTGGCGGCAGTGATCGGAAATATTCTGGGCTATACGGTATTCAAAGGGATTGTGGCAGACATGTATTACGGAAGCTACAGCCTTCCGACCTATGAGACCCGCTGGAATGCGGAGGCCTTTTATCTGACAACTCTTGTTCCGTTTGTGATCATGGCCATCATCAATGTGGTTCTGATCCGCGGAAAACTGAAAATTTCCCCTCTCCGTTTCCTGAGAAAGGATCTGGGAAGCACCCGGCGGAGCAAGGCTGTGCGTCTTCCGAACTTTAAATTTTTCAACCGGCTCCGCATCCGTATTCTGATTCAGAACCGGGCCAGCTATCTGACCCTTTTCATCGGCATTGTGTTTGCCAACATTCTGCTTCTTTTCGGTATGATGATGAGCCCGCTCCTTTCTCATTACCAGGAGGAGACCATCAACAACATGCTGGCAAAATACCAGTATATCTTAAGTGTTCCCGATGAACTGGATGTGGAGGAAAATTCCCTTCTGGGCATGGTGCAGAAGCTTCTGATGCCTTCCCTTGAGACGGAGAATGAAAATGCGGAAAAGTTCTGTATGGAATCCCTGAAAATGATCCCGGAAAAAGAGGGGAAAGACGGGGAAAGCATTACGATTTACGGCATCGAGCCGGACAGTAAGTATGTGGAAGCTGATTTTTCAGGCCTTTCGGAAAACGGTGTGCTCTTAAGTGACGGTTTCCAGCAGAAATATGGCATTAAAACCGGCGACACGATCTCGCTGAAGGAACCCTATGGAAGCAAGACCTATGAGTTTCAGGTGGGTGGTTTCTATGATTATCCGGGCGCGTTGGCTTTCTTTATGCCGGCTGAGAGTTTCCAGAGTCTTTTCGATAAGAAAGAGGCCTACTTTAACGGGTACTTCTCTGATGAGGAACTGACAGACCTCGACGATGATTATGTGACCACCACGATCACTCAGGATGATCTGACGAAGGTTTCCCGCCAGCTGGATGTTTCCATGGGAGAGATGTTCCAGCTCTTCAACGTGTTCTCGCTGATCCTCTTTGCCCTGCTGATTTACCTGCTGACCAAGCTCATCATCGAGAAAAATGCCTCCTCGATCTCCATGGTCAAAATCCTGGGCTACAAAAACAGGGAGATCGTGAGCCTTTACCTGGTGAGCACCACCTGGGTTGTGATCTTTTCCGTGCTTGCGAGCTTCTTCTTCGCCACGGAGCTCATCAAAGAGATCTATATATTTATGATGTCAGAGTACAGCGGCTGGCTGACCCTCTACATCGAGCCGAGTATTTATGGAAAAATGTTTGCGCTTGGCATGCTGGTCTACGCTCTCGTGGCCGTCCTGCAGTTCCGGAGCATCAAGAAGATTCCGATGGATGAAGCACTGAAGAATGTGGAATGAATTGCAAAATAAAAGTTGACAAATCAAACAGATAAGTCTATAATATACATAACAAGGGAGCTGGAAGGTGACTGCATCTCACCTAATCCGGCGTTAATAGTTAAAAAATAGCCGTTGATCTCGCTACAGATTAGGACGGCTATTTTTTATGTGCATATGTAAGTATGGCTAAGGGTTAAGCGGATATTCGCAATCCGCTTCGCTACTTGCTCATAACCAAATAACTGCAGAACAGTTATTTGGTTAAATTAGCGATGGTTAAAATAATCATAAGTGTCTCGTAATCGCTCATAAACTTCACCTCCTCCATAAGGTGTCCGGATTAGGTAAAGAGCACGTCCCCAGCTCCCTGGGTAAATGTATTATTTTGAATATGCAATGTAAAATTTTGTGTTTATAATATCATACAGGATAAAAATAATCAATGGATTTTTGGGGAAGAAGGATAGACTTTTGCTGTAAAAAGCAAGTAGTATATGATAGAATATATCTGTTATGATAGATCGAAAAAAGCAACAGGAGGATAAATTATGAGACAGATCACACTTGGAAGCACAGGGATCACGGTGCCCCAGAACGCTTTTGGCGCGCTGCCAATCCAGCGGGTAAGTACGGAAATGGCAGTGAAGCTGCTCCGCCGGGCCTATGAGGGGGGCATGCGTTTCTTTGACACGGCGAGGGCCTACAGCGACAGCGAGGTGAAAGTGGGCGAGGCCTTCGACGGCATGAGGGAAAAAGTTTTTATCGCCACGAAGACCGGCGCAAAGACACCGGAAGAGGTACGGGCCCAGGTAGAAACTTCCCTGAAAAATCTTCGGACAGACTACATCGATATCTATCAGTTCCACTGTGCGGATCAGTGCTATCGCCCGGGGGACGGCACGGGAATGTATGAGTGCATGGAAGAGCTGAAAAAAGAAGGAAAAATCCGCCACATCGGCATCACGGCCCATAAGCTCTACATCGCCGAGGAGGCTGTGGAGTCAGGTCTTTACGAGACCCTGCAGTACCCCTTCAGCTACCTTTCTTCCGAGAAAGAGATCGCCCTTGTGAAAAAATGCAAAGAGGCAAACATGGGCTTTATCGCGATGAAAGGACTGGCAGGAGGCCTCATCGACCGTTCCGAGGCAGCCATGGCTTTCATGTCCCAGTTTGACAATGCCCTTCCGATCTGGGGCATCCAGAAAGAAAAAGAACTGGAAGAGTGGCTGAGTTATATGGCTGAGACACCGACCATGAATGAAGAGCTGACCGCTTATATCGAGAAAGAGCAGAAAGAGCTCACCGGCGAGTTCTGCCGCGGCTGCGGTTACTGCATGCCCTGCCCCGCAGGCATCATGATTAACCAGTGCGCGAGAATGTCTCTGATGCTGAGAAGAGCACCTTCCAAGGCCTGGCTGACACCCCAGATGCAGGCAGAGATGAAGAAGATCGAAGTCTGTCTTCACTGCAACCAGTGTATGAAAAAATGTCCCTACGAGCTCAATACACCGGAGCTTCTGAAGAAAAACTATGAAGATTACAAGAAAGTGCTGGCCGGAGAAGTGAAGGTCCAGTAAAGATACGGAGGAGATTATGAGTCTGGCAGTTGTAACTTTAAAAAAAGGCGAAGGCCGCACCCTGAAAGCGGGCGGAGCCTGGGTTTTTGACAACGAGATCGCAAACATTCTCGGTTCCTATGAAAACGGAGATATCGTTCTGGTGCATGATTTTGACGGTTATCCCATGGGACGCGGCTTTATCAATGAACATTCCAAAATCCGGATTCGTATGATGACCCGTCATCAGGACCAGGAGATCGACGAGGCTTTTTTACGGATGCGGGTAAAAGACGCCTGGGAATATCGGAAAAAGACCGTGGACACTTCAAGCTGCCGCCTGATTTTCGGTGAGGCAGATTTCCTGCCGGGATTTGTGGTGGACAAGTTTTCCGATGTGATCGTGGTTCAGTCCCTGGCGTTGGGGATTGACCGGATGAAAGAGAACCTGGTGCGCCTCATCAAGGAAGTGCTGGCGGAGGACGGCGTGATCATCCGCGGCGTCTACGAGCGAAGCGATGCCAAAGAGCGCGAAAAAGAAGGTATGGAGAAGCGAAAAGGTTTTATCGGACCGGAGTTTGACACCGAGGTGGAGATTGTGGAAAACGGCGTCCGCTACGAGGTGGATGTCAAAGACGGCCAGAAGACCGGCTTCTTCCTGGATCAGAAATACAACCGTCTGGCTATCCAGCGCCTGGCGAAAGACGCGAAGGTGCTGGACTGCTTTACCCATACCGGTTCCTTTGCCCTGAATGCAGGCCTTGCCGGGGCAAAAGAGGTGCTGGGCGTGGATGCTTCCGAGCTGGGCGTTCATCAGGCAGAGAAAAACGCGGCCCTTAACGGCCTTTCCGATAAGGTGAAATTCCTCTGCGCCGATGTGTTTGACCTGCTTCCGAAGCTGGAGGCCGAGGGCGAGAAGTACGATCTGGTGATCCTGGATCCGCCCGCCTTCACGAAGTCCAGAAGCTCCGTGAAAAACGCCATCAAGGGCTACCGTGAGATCAATCTGCGCGGCATGAAGCTGGTAAAGGATGGCGGTTATCTGGCTACATGTTCCTGCTCTCACTTTATGAGCTATGAGCTCTTTACGGAGATGCTCCGTCAGGCGGCAAAAAGTGTCCATGTGCGTCTCCGCCAGGTGGAATATCGTACCCAGGCACCGGATCATCCCATCCTCTGGGCTGCGGATGAATCCTATTATTTAAAATTTTATATCTTCCAGGTGGTGCATGAGAAATAAGAACCATGTGGATCAATTCACCATCGTGGGATTTGATAAGAAGAACAGTTCGAACATAGGTATCGGCTGTTCTTTTTTTTCGAGCGTTAAAAGGGTGATGTTTTTCTTGTGTACAGTGGAACATGAGAGTATAATAAAATCAATATTTTTTCATAAATATAAAGAGATGATCAGCAAAGCAGGCGAAAGTCTGTGACGCAAAGCTACAGGGCCTGTAAAATGGTAGCCAGTTGCATGAAAGGATATGCACTGTCTGTTTGGCAGTGTTTTTTTATGGTAGAATGCTCGAATAAGTAATACAGAAGTATTTACTTCATTTGTACAGGCAGACAATTCTGCACGTTCCAATTATAGAGGGACAGGTCTGGGCATGGCAATCGTAAAAAAATATGTGGATCTGATGGGCGGCAGCATTGAGGTGGAAAGCCAACCTGGAAAAGGAACCGTATTTACGGTTATGCTGATATATAAAAAGGCTTTTGATGCAGGCATGGATGGACACATTGCAAAACCGATTGATATCGAAAAGCTGGAAGAGGTGATTCTTTCTGTATTGAATAAACAGGAAACCTCACAGATCAGGAAGACCAACAGCAGGAATGGATCATAAGAGGGAATGAATGAACAGAAAGACAGAAAAACGGATAAGAAAAACAGACAGGAAAAAAAGATTCTATTTGAGCATTTTAGCATTTGTCATGCTGCTTTTTGTACCGTTTTTTGTTTATGCGTCGGAAATAAAAAGTGACGGGAAAACAACTCAGGCAATGGAGGAAGAAAATAAAACCGTGAGAGTCGGGTATTTCCCATATGCCAATTTTCAGGAAGGTGGTTTCGGGGAACATAAGCAGGGAGCCGGCTATGAGTATCTCCAGAAAATTTCCTACATAACCGGCTGGAAGTATGAATATGTCTATGCTTCCTTTAAAGAGTGTCTGGATATGCTGGCAGATGGAGAAATCCCCCTGCTTATAGCAGAACAGGTACGGACGGAAGAGAATGAAAAGTTAAAGAAAGATATGGATTTACATGGCCTGCATGTTCTTTTGGCAGAGGACAATGATTTAAATGCAGAGATAGCGATCGCCCTATTGGAAGAAAAAGGGATGATTGTAACCAGGGCTGCCGATGGGAAAGCTGCTCTGACACAGTTTTGTAATACAGCTCCGGGGACGTTTGACCTGATTTTGATGGATATTATGATGCCGGAAATGAATGGGTATGAAACGACAAAAGCAATCAGAAATCTGCCGGACCGTCCGGATGGAAAAGAGATCCCCATTATTGCAATGACAGCAAATGCATTTACAGAGGATGTACAGGCCGCTTTGAATGCCGGAATGGATGACCATGTGGCGAAGCCGGTTGATATGAGTATTTTAATATCTGCCATCACAAAATATATCGGACGATGATTTTTTTGTTGTGCATAGTGGAGTGTGGAAGTATAATGAAATCGGTTTTTGGATAACCGTTCAGAACATCAGCGAATGCAGCGAGAGCGCATTGCGCAGACTTGTGGCCTGTTGTTTTGAACGGCCTGAACAGTTACCATTTACAGAAATATTAAACAGCAGCAGGAATGGAAGGAAAATGAAAGGAAAAAGAATGATCGCAGGCATTCTGCTTGCAGGAATTTTAGCTGGCACCCTGACAGGATGCAAAAACACGGATGTCAGTAAAAAAGAAACAGAAAAGCCTGTCATTACGCTCGGCAGCGACAGCTATCCCCCATACAATTATCTGAATGAGGATGGCATATCGACGGGCATAGACGTAGAACTGGCCACAGAAGCTTTCAGAAGAATGGGCTATCAGGTGGACGTTGTCCAGATCAACTGGGAGAAGAAAAAAGAACTGGTGGAGAGCGGAGAGATCGATTGTATCATGGGCTGTTTTTCCATGGAAGGGCGCCTTGACGATTACCGCTGGGCCGGACCGTACATAGCAAGCCGCCAGGTAGTAGCCGTAAATGAGAACAGTGATATTTATAAGCTGAGTGACCTGGAGGGAAAGAACCTTGCCGTCCAGTCCACAACCAAACCGGAAGGCATCTTTCTGAAGCGGACGGATGAAAGGATCCCCAAACTTGGCAATCTGATCAGTCTTGGACACAGGGAACTGATCTATACGTTTCTGGGGAAAGGATATGTGGATGCAGCTGCCGCGCATGAGGAATCTGTTGTCCAGTATATGAAGGATTATGATACAAGCTTCCGTATCCTGGAAGAACCTCTGATGATCGTTGGGATAGGAGTTGCTTTTGCAAAAGAGGATGACAGAGGAATCTGTGAGCAGATGGATCAGACCCTGGAAGAAATGCGTCAGGATGGCACCTCCCTGAAAATCATTGAAAAATATCTGGATGATCCCCAGAAGTATCTGGAGGTGGATGATCTTGGGTATTAAGAGAAAAACAAAAGAAAAACGGATCCAGGTGGTCGGTGGTCTGCTTGGGATCCTTGTGGCTGCAGTCTCTCTGTTTTATTTTTTCCATGCGGAAAAGGCGGAAGCAGAGAAACGGATGGTGGAGATTGTAAACTATGTCAAAGTGCAGTGCTCCACTTACACCCATTATAATGAATCCTCGGAATCCAAAAGTCTCCTCCGTGCGATTGAAAGTGCCAGACAGATGAGTACAAATATCGACATGGAAATAGAAAACGGCGGTCAGCTGAGCCGGGAGTTCCTGAAAGAAAATCTGCAGACTCTATGGGTGGACGGTATCCTTGTACTGGATACCGAAGGAAAGACGGACTGTGAATACAGTATGGATGAATCCCTGACCAGTGAGATCACGGAGTATCTGCAAAAAGACATCATCATGGATTTTACCGGATATGAAGAAAGAAGCTATTCGGAACGGTTTACCAGAGAAGACGGTTCACAAATCGACATTGCAGCCTGTGCCAGAAAAGATGCACCGGGTATCGTAGCGATCTACTATTACACATCTCCCGAATTTGCCAGAAACTATACCCTGACGATACAGGGGCTTTTAAAGGGTTACAATATCCAGAAAGACGGAACGATTATTGTTGCAGACAATGGGATCATTGTTGCCAGCAATGATGAGAAACTGCTGAGGCAGGATACAGCCGGCAACGAGGTCGTTCAGGCAATGAAAAAGCATACAGACAGCCAGCACATTTATCATTTGAAGAATGAAGGAACCGGATGTTATGGGATCATGCTGAAGCAGAGGGATTATTATATCTATGCATATCTTCCGGATACGGAAATATTCCATAACCTCCCATTAAACGTGGCAGGTGTCATTTCTCTTTATGTGCTGATATTCGGTATATTCTGGTTCTGTATATCCAGAACCAATCTGGAACATCAGAAGCAGGAACTGGAAAAAGAGGAAAAATATAAAGCAGAACTTCTGATAGCGGCAAAAAAAGCAGAAGCAGCCAACGAGGCAAAAACCGAGTTCCTTCAACGGATGAGCCATGATATCCGGACTCCGATCAATGGGATCTGCGGCATGCTCGATGTGGCAGACCATTATGCAGACGATATGGAGAAACAGATGGAATGCAGGGCAAAGATCAAAGAGGCATCCTATCTGTTACTGGAACTGGTAAACGAAGTCCTGGATATGAGTAAACTGGAGGCGGATGAAGTGATACTGGAAGAAATTCCGTTTAATCTGAGCTGCATTTCCAGAGAAGTGTTTGTTGTGATCGAACAGATTGCCGCAGAACAGAATATCCGGATCGTGTGGGAGAAAAAAGAAATCATACATCGGGATCTGATCGGAAGCCCGGGGCATGTGAAACGGGTGATGATGAATATCTTGTCGAATGCGGTGAAATATAACAGAGCAAACGGACAGATCTATATCAGCTGCAGGGAAATCCCATCCGAACAGCCGGGAATGACGACAATGGAATTTGTCTGCCGGGATACCGGGATCGGGATGACAGAAGAGTTTCAGAAACATATTTTTGAACCATTTGCACAGGAAGATGCCGGAAGCCGCACAAAATTTGCCGGAACAGGACTGGGAATGGCGATTTCAAAGAATCTGGTCGAGAAAATGGGTGGAACGATCACCTTTGAAAGTAAAGAAGGTGCAGGGACTACCTTTGTGATCCGTGTCCCGTTCCGGATCGATACAGACAGGAGCGGCAGACCGGAAACCGGAGAAAAAACAGAAGTTTCTATCCGGGGACTGCATATTCTTCTGGCAGAAGATAATGAGCTGAATATGGAAATCGCAGAATTTCTGCTCCAGAATGAGGGAGCTGTCGTGACCAAAGCATGGAATGGCCAGGAAGCAGTTGAGATATTCGAAAAAAGCGGATCTGGTGAGTTTGATGTCATTCTTATGGATATCATGATGCCGGTCATGAATGGGTATGAAGCTGCAAAGCGGATCCGTTCTCTGGACAGAGAAGATGCACAGGTAATTCCGATCATTGCAATGACAGCAAATGCGTTCACGGAGGACAGAATGAAGGCAAAAGAAGCAGGAATGAATGAGCATATTGGAAAACCGGTTGATGGAAAATTATTGGTAAAGGTCATTCATGAACTGGTGGAATAGAAGGAAACAATTTCAGAAGGGAGATTGTAATGAAAGAGAAAAAATGGCACAGAGTTTTGGCGGTATTTTTCGTGATGGTGACGGTCCTGTCACTTCTGTCAGGCTGTGGTGGGAAGAGCGCGGAAAAAGAAGATGCCGAAACGATCACGGTGTATTTATGGAGTACAAGCCTGTATGACAAATATGCACCATACATCCAGGAACAGCTTCCGGATATCAATGTGGAATTTGTAGTAGGCAATAATGATCTGGATTTCTACCGGTTTCTGAATGAAAACGGAGGGCTGCCGGATATCATAACCTGCTGCAGGTTTTCCCTGCATGATGCCAGTCCGCTGAAAGACAGCCTGATGGATCTTTCCACAACCAATGCGGCCGGTGCTGTCTATGATACTTACCTCAACAATTTTAAAAACGAGGATGGCAGCGTAAACTGGCTTCCGGTGTGTGCGGATGCTCATGGATTTATAGTGAACAAGGATCTTTTTGAAAAGTATGAGATTCCTCTGCCGACCGACTATGAAAGCTTTGTTTCTGCCTGCCAGGCGTTTGAAAAAGTGGGGATCCGTGGCTATACCGCAGACTATTATTATGATTATACCTGTATGGAAACCCTGCAGGGGTTATCTGCGTCAGAACTGTCTTCTGTAGACGGACGCAAGTGGCGTACGACTTACAGTGACCCGGATCGTACAAAGAGAGAAGGTCTGGACAGTAACGTCTGGCCGGAAGCTTTTGAACGTATGGAGCAGTTTATCCAGGATACCGGCCTGAGCCGGAACGATCTGGATCTGAATTATGATGATGTGGTTGAGATGTACGGAAGTGGTAAGCTTGCTATGTACTTCGGCAGTTCTTTCAGTGTAAAAATGTTTCAGGATCAGGGCATCAACACAACCTTTCTGCCATTCTTCCAGGAGAACGGTGAAAAGTGGCTGATGACTACGCCATATTTTCAGGTGGCCTTAAACCGTGACCTGGCACAGGATGAGACACGCCGGAAGAAAGCAATGAAGGTGCTGGACACCATGCTTTCAGAGGATGCACAGAGCCGGATCATTTCTGACGGGCAGGATCTGTTGAGTTACAGCCAGGATGTGGATCTTAAGCTTACGGAATATCTGAAAGATGTGAAACCGGTGATCGAAGAAAACCATATGTATATACGCATTGCATCAAATGATTTTTTCTCTGTTTCCAGGGATGTGGTTTCCAGGATGATCTCAGGAGAATACGATGCAGCGCAGGCTTACCAGTCATTTAACACGCAGCTTCTTGAGGAAGAAGCTACTTCTGAGAATATCGTATTGGATTCACAGAAGTCCTATTCCAACCGCTTCCATAGCAGTGGAGGCAATGCAGCTTATTCGGTTATGGCAAATACGCTGCGTAGCATTTACGGGTCGGATGTGCTGATCGCAACCGGAAACAGCTTTACGGGAAATGTGCTGAAGGCCGGTTATACGGAAAAACAGGCGGGTAATATGATCATGCCAAACGGTCTTTCCGCTTACATCAGCAAGATGAGCGGGGCGGAACTGAAGGAGACGGTCAGAAACTTTGTGGAAGGCTACCAGGGAGGCTTCATCCCCTTTAATCGTGGTTCTCTGCCTGTAGTCAGTGGCATTTCTGTGGAGATTAAGGAAAAAGAGGATGGTTATATATTAAAGAAAGTCAAAAAAGATGGAAAAACTGTTCAGGACAAAGATACTTTTACAGTAACCTGCCTGGCGATACCAAAACACATGGAAGCCTATCCGGCAGATGATACTGTGGTATTTGATGGAGCGGATACAACCGTAAAAAATACCTGGACAGGATATGTTTCAGATGGTGATGCCGTTCTTGCAGAGCCTGAAGACTATATAACTCTGAGGTGAGAAGAATGGACAGTAAAAAACATAATGCAAAAAGAAAGAAGCGTGTTGTGGGGAAACGGGTAAGGATAGCTGTCTTTATTGCTTTCTTCATTGGAATTATTTTGTCTGTTTTCCAATATTTCAGATTTGTGTCGAAAACGGTTTATGAAGAAAGTGTTTCTCATCTGACGGAGATTTTTCACCAGTCTGATCATATGTTAAAGGAACTGACAGATAAGAACCTGACTTATCTTCATATGTGGGGAGAGTATCTAAAGAGCACTTCCGGTGAAAGCGAAATCCGTGATTATATAGAGAAAGCACAGGAAGATGCAGGTTTTTTAAATTTCTATTTTCTGTCAGCCGATGGCAACTATAAGATGGTGACAGGGGAAAACGGGTATCTCGGGTTACAGGAAAATATGGAAGAAGAGATCCGGCAGGGGAATGATGTGATCACAAATGTAGCGGTTCCCGGAAAATCCCAGATGCTTGTTTTTGCCACTCCAAGGGCTCATGGAAGCTATCAGGGCTTTGAATATGATGCGATCGCGATCGCCTATGAGAACTCTGATATCATAAAGGTACTGGATATCTCTGTTTTCAATGGAAATGCCCAGAGTTATGTTGTTCATCCGGACGGCCGTGTTGTGGTCGATCATTCTTCTGAGTCATGGGGGAAGGTATATAATTTCTTTGGCATTCTGAGAGAGCATTCCAATATGTCTGAAGAAGAGATCCTTTCCATTTCGGAGAAGTTTAATGCCGGACATACCGATGCGATGCTGGTAAATCTGGATGGAAGAAACTATTATCTGGTCTATGAAAAATCAGATATTCAGGACTGGATGTTCTTAGGGCTTGTAAAGGCGGATATCGTCAATGCCAGTATGAACCGCCTGCAGCTTAGCACGATGCTCCTTGCCAGTGTGGTCGTGCTCTGTATCGCCGCCTTCCTGATCAGCCTGATCATTCAAAAAAGCAGGATAAACCTTAAGAAAAAGGATAGCGAGATCCTGTATCGGGATGAGCTGTTTCAAAAGCTGTCGATGAATGTGGATGATGTTTTCCTGATGCTGGATGCCAGAACCTATCAGACAGATTACGTCAGTCCGAATGTGGAAAAACTGCTTGGTATTACAGTAGAACAGATCCGGAAAGATATTTGTGTTCTGGGAAAACTGAATCCCGGTGACTCTGAAGATCCGGAGAAGAATTATCTGGAGGGGATCCGGGTAGATGAACAGCAGGAATGGGATTTTGAATATATTCACCAGAAAACCGGGGAACAACGATGGTTTCATAACATTGCCATGGGCAGTGAAGTAAACGGAAAAAAGAAATACATCCTGGTTCTGTCGGATCGTACCTCTGACAAAAAAATGAATCAGGCACTTTCCGAGGCGGTTCATGCTGCGGAGACAGCAAACCGGGCAAAGAGTACCTTCCTTTCCAACATGTCTCATGATATCCGGACGCCAATGAATGCGATCATCGGCTTTACGACACTGGCTGTAAGTAATATTGATGATATAAAAAAGGTACGGGATTATCTGGGTAAGATCCTTTCGTCCAGCAATCATCTGCTCTCACTGATCAACGATATCCTGGACATGAGCCGTATTGAAAGTGGAAAGATCAATCTGGAAGAAACGGAGGTCAGTCTGTCGGATGTGCTTCATGATTTGAAGACGATCGTCAGTGGACAGATTCATGCGAAGCAGCTGGAGCTTTATATGGATGCCATGGATGTGACGAATGAGGATGTCTATTGTGATAAGACGCGGCTGAACCAGGTCCTGCTGAATCTTTTGTCCAATGCGGTCAAGTTTACTCCGGCAGGAGGAACGGTTTCTGTCCGGCTGAAACAGTATCCGGGTACAAAGAGCGGCTGTGAACGGTATGAGATCCGGGTAAAGGATAACGGAATCGGCATGAGTCCGGAATTTGTACAGAAGATCTTTTCTCCTTTTGAACGGGAGCGGACTTCCACTGTCAGCAGGACCCAGGGGACAGGGCTTGGCATGGCCATTACCAAGAACATCGTGGATATGATGGGCGGAACCATTGAAGTTCAGACGGAACAGGGCAAAGGCACCGAATTTATTGTCCGTCTGCCGTTCCGCGTCCAGCCTGAGAACCATCGTGTAGAGAAGATCGCAGAGCTGGAAGGCCTTAAGGCACTGGTGGTAGACGATGATTTCAATACCTGTGACAGTGTGACGAAGATGCTCGTAAAGGTCGGAATGCGTTCCGAATGGACACTTTCCGGTAAAGAGGCTGTTCTCCGTGCACGGCAGTCGATGGAACTCGGGGATGCCTTTCATGCGTATATCATCGACTGGCGTCTGCCGGATATGAATGGTATTGAAGTCACCCGTCAGATCCGCAGTCTTGGCGACGATACACCGATCATTATCCTGACTGCTTATGACTGGTCAGATATCGAAGTGGAAGCCAGAGCAGCAGGGGTAACTGCATTTTGCGCAAAACCTCTGTTTATGTCAGATATCAGAGAGACTTTGATGGCTGCTATCGGTCAGAAACAGGCCGAGGCAGAGCATCCGATCCTTCCGGCGGCAGGCTCGGATTTCAGAGGAAGGCATATATTGCTTGTGGAAGACAATGAGCTGAACAGTGAAATAGCAGTGGAGATCCTGAATGAATACGGCTTTCTGGTTGATACCGCAGAAAATGGAGCAGAGGCAGTGGAGAAGGTTCAGCATTCGAAACCGGGCGATTATGATCTGGTACTGATGGATGTGCAGATGCCGGTCATGAACGGATACGAAGCCACAAAGCAGATTCGTGCACTGGAGAATCCGGCTCTGGCGGGAATCACCATCCTTGCCATGACTGCCAATGCTTTTGACGAAGACAGAAAGAAAGCGCTGGAATGTGGTATGGATGGATTTTTATCCAAGCCGATCATTATGGAAGAACTGATCGGTACCTTACAGAAGAATCTGGAACATGGGACAGGAACATCAGAAAAACCACGCGGATAAGGGAAACAGAAAAAGGAACAAAAGGCAGAAACTACTGATTCGAACAGCAATGGAAATGATTCTGAGAAGTTGTGGAGAAAAGAACAATGTACAAAATTAGAGAAAGATCAGCCGTATTATGTATAGCGATATTCATGGTTTTGGGAATGTGGGGGATGTTATCAGCACACTGCCTGGCTGTTGAAACAAATAACGATGAAACACAGCCGCAGACCATCCGTATCGGTTCCTTTGAGGATACTTTCGATTATGTTGATCAAAACGGTGTCAGACGAGGCTATGGCTACGAACTTTTACAGGCTTTGGCAGGTTATACCGGATGGAAATTCGAGTATGTGAAATGTGACTGGTCCAACTGTTTTGATAAGCTTGAAAATGGCGAGATCGATATCATGGGTGATGTCTCTTACACCGATGAACGTGCGGAAAAGATGCTTTTTTCAGAGGAACCGATGGGTGAGGAAAAATATATTCTTTATGCGGATTTGTCAAATATGGACATTGAGATATCGGATTTCGAGTTCCTGGACGGGAAACGTGTAGGCGTGCTCTTAGGTACAGAGCCTGAAATCATGCTGACAGAGTGGGAAAACAGGAATGGGATACAGACAGAGCATGTAAATGTGTATAATAATGATGATGTCGAAAAGAAATTAGCAAATCATGAGATCGATGCTTTTGTATCTCTGGAGGAATCCTTCTGGTCTGAACAGGGAATCTTATCCGTTACCACGATTGGCAAATCAGGCATCTATTTTGCGATAAATAAAGAGCGCAGTGATATCAAGGAGGAGTTGGATCATGCGATGCGCCAGTTGGATCAGGACAGTCCTTTTTTCAAGGCAGATCTGTATAAGAAGTATTTTACACTTGATTACAAGCAGAGTCTTACTGGCAAAGAAAAGTCCTGGGTAGAGGAGCATGGTGGTATCCGGATCGGATTTTTGGACAATGATCCGGCAATCTTTTCCATGAGTGAAGAGACGGGAGAACTTACCGGTATGCTGGCAGAATATTTTTCCTATGCCAAAGACTGTCTGGGGAATCAGATACTGGAATTTCATGTGCAGGCATATGATGATTATGACGAAATGCTTCAGACTTTGCAGGATCGTGAAATTGACATGATTTTTTATGTCGGCAGAAATCCTAATCTTGCAGAAGAGAATGGCTATGCACTTACCAATACAGCCTGGACCTACAGCCTGATGGCGGTAACAGATGAAGAATATTTCAATGAGGACGAGGTGTATAGCGTAGCTGTGCCAAAGGAAAAAGAAGCCTTAAAACAGCATATTGCGTTCAGTTATCCCCAATGGAAGCTGGTAGATTATGAATCATTTGCGGATGCGGCAGATATGATCCTGAATGGAGAAGCAGACTGTTTTCTCATGGGAACCAGCCAGGCACTGAAATATGATAACAAACGAAATTTCAAAAGTGTACCACTTACAAAAACAATGGAAGCATGCTTTGCCGTAAAAGGCGGAGAGACCACTTTTTTATCGATACTGAATAAAACCTTAAAGGCCATGCCGTCTGATATGCTTACCAGTGCACTTGCTATCTATGACAGTACAGCAGATAAGGTGACACTTTCAGACTTTGTAAAAGACAATCTGGCTGTTGTTTTTGTCACTGCGGGATTATCTATGATCAGCATCCTTGGCATGATCCTTATACTTTTAAGAAAGGCAAGAAAAGCAGAAGCTGCCGCAAAGCTTGCAGCGAATGATACACAAAAGCTCAATGACAAGCTAGAGATCGCTTTGAAAAAAGCAGAGGATGCCAGTCTCGCAAAGACCCGTTTCCTTAACAATATGTCGCATGACATCCGTACTCCCATGAATGTGATCCTGGGCTATGCACAGCTTATGGAGGATGAACTGAAAGGAAAAGAGCTGCCGGAAGCTTCTGAACATCTGAAGAAGCTGCAGCAGGCTGGAAACCTTCTTCTGTCGATCATAAACAATGTGCTTGACATGGCCCGGATCGAGAGTGGAAGGATGGAGATTGATGAGAACTGTACCCGGATCGAGGATATCCGGCAGACTTTGTTTGAAATATTTGAGGATGAAGCAAAGAAAAAGAAGATTGCACTTCGTTGCACGGTAAACGTAGAGCATGAGCATATACTGACAGATATTACCAAGGTAAAGGAAATATTTGTCAATATCCTGAGCAATGCTATAAAATACACTCCGACTGGTGGCTCTGTTATGGTAAACATAGAGGAATTACCCTGCGATGAGCCGGGATACATGAGCGTGAGGACCAGGGTGAGCGATACCGGGATCGGTATGAGTCAGGATTATCAGACAAAGATTTTCGAAGCCTTCACATGTGAGCAGAATACCACAAAGAGCAAGATCGCAGGAACCGGACTGGGCATGTCGATCGTCAGGAAATATGTGGATCTGCTTGGCGGAACCATAGAGGTAGAGAGTGAGCCCGGGAAGGGCAGCACCTTTACTGTCACACTGAAACACAGGATAGCGGATGAAAGCTATTATGTAAAAAAGCACATGGAAGAGTCTGGAACAGGCAGAGAAATCCTTGAAGGCAGGAAGATCCTTCTGGCAGAAGACAATGATCTGAATGCGGAGATCGCGGAAGCAATCCTTGGGCGTGCCGGCATTGAAACAGAACGTGTGGAGGATGGCCTTCAGTGTGTAAAACGGATAACGGAAATGCCGGCGGGAACATATGATATGATCCTCATGGATATCCAGATGCCCCAGATGGACGGTTATAAGGCAACACGGGTGATCAGAGACCTGCCAGATCCGGAGAAGGCCGGCATACCGATCGTTGCCATGACGGCAAATGCATTTGAAGAAGATAAGAGAGAGGCTGCTGCAGCCGGAATGAATGCCCACATAGCAAAGCCGATCCAGGTCGAACAGCTGCTCTCGACATTAGCGGAAATCATAAGGCAACAGGAATAAGGTCAAAGCCAAACCACCGGTTTAGCAGGTGGTTTGGCTTTTTTACTTTATAGGAAAGACCGCCTTCGGTGCTCTCTTGAATTGAAGTTCTTCCTCGCTCATGCGGCGAATGTCCCTGGAAGACATTCCTTCTGGTGGGTTATCCATGTATTTTTGCGCAGTTTCTCGATATCTGGTTTCATGGTGTCTTTCTTTTGAAACTGCCAGGTAAAGATTTAAAAAAACAGGCGGAAACTTGCCGATCCTCTGTCGGATCAACGCAAGTGATGAGGTTGAGGGAGGACAAAGCGTACAAGACGCAGCAGCAGTAGCTGCATACCTGGAACAGGAATACGGTGTAAATGCTCTCCATGTAACCCGTGTGGTACACCTCCACGATGAATTTATGTGGGCGCCTGGCCTGGTCCATGGCGGTTTTAACGGGGATCTTGTAACAGAGATCAAACGTGCAGTTTCTGTTCCGGTGATCACAGTTGGCCGTTTCACAGAGCCGCAGTACGCAGAACTTCTGGTAAAACAGGGACGGGCAGATCTGATCGCCTTTGGCCGTCAGAGTATTGCAGATCCGGATCTTCCAAATAAAGCACTCAATGGGCAGTTGGAAAGTATGGCTCCCTTGATGAAATAATAATGAAAAAAGCTTCTCTTTTGGATAGCATAATATCTGAAGGGAAGCTTTTTATATGACAAGATATGTATCATAATTGACAGAAGAAATAAGTCGAATTAAAATGAAAGATAAGATATGTCCCGCAGGGTATCTGCCGGAGCGGGAGTTGTAATAAAACCGTAACGGTTGTGACGCGTACCAAGAGAAGAAAGGATGGAAATTAAAAATGGATTTGAGAGAGCAGATGAAAGGGATCCAGCACGTTGGAGTCCCGACAAATGATATGGAAACCACTGTTAAATTTTATGAAGCACTTGGATTCGAGGTGGCATTTCAGACGGTAAACGAAGCTGCCAATGAGAAGGTCACTTTTCTAAAACTGGGCAATCTTGTGATCGAGGCATATGAAAATAAGGCCGCAAAGCTGGAATCCGGTGCGATCGATCATGTAGCCATTGATGTGAAAAATATTGAGAAAGTGCATGAGATGGTTACTGCCGCAGGCCTGAACACCACCAGGGATGAGATCCATTTCCTGCCGTTCTGGGAGAATGGAGTAAAGTTCTTTACCATTGAAGGTCCGAATAAAGAAAAGGTCGAGTTCAGCCAGCATCTGTAGAGAAAATGCGCCTGTTGAATGTTTTGAAAAATGGTGTAAAATAAAAGAAGGTGAAAACTTGAAGAACGAGCTTTATCAAAGCTGTACGCTTTGTCCGAGAGAGTGTCATGCAGACCGCCTTTCCGGAAAAAAAGGAGCCTGCGGGGAAAATTCCGTGCTCCGTGTGGGAAGGGCAGCACTCCATATGTGGGAAGAACCCTGTATTTCCGGAACCAGAGGCTCCGGGACGGTATTTTTTTCCGGCTGTTCTCTGGGCTGCATTTTCTGTCAGAACCGGGAACTTTCTTATGGCGGTCTTGGAAAAGAGATCAGCGAAGAACGGCTTGCAGAGATTTTTCTGGAACTTCAGGAAAAAGGGGCGGCCAATATCAACCTGGTGACGGGAGAGCATTTTGTTCCCGGGATCCTGGAGGGGCTGACACTTGCAAAAGAACAGGGACTGACACTTCCGGTAGTCTATAATTCCAGCGGCTATGAAAAGCCGGAAACGATCCGTCTTCTGAAGGGTTCCGTAGATATCTGGCTTCCGGATTTTAAATACTGGGATGATGAACTGGGACTTCGTTTTTCCGGAGTACCGGATTACCGGGAACGGGCAATGAAGGCCATTGACGAGATGGTCTGTCAGACAGGGGCGTGCGTGTTTGATGAGGAAGGCTATCTCAGGAAAGGGGTCGTTGTCCGTCATCTTCTCTTGCCCGGGCATGTGAAAAATTCCAGAGAAGTGCTTCGTTATCTTCATGACACCTATGGAAACCGGATCTATATCAGCATTATGAGCCAGTATACGCCGCTTTCGAAGGACCTGCCCTTTGAGGAACTTAACCGGAAAGTGACCAGGCGGGAGTATGAGCGGCTTTTGGATTATGCCCTGGAACTGGGAATCGAAAATGGATTTTTCCAGGAAGGGGAAGCAGCAAAAGAGAGCTTTATCCCTGATTTCAACGGGGAAGGCGTCTGAAAAACAGAAAAACGAGGGGGGATTGGCATGTTTTCATTTGTAAAGAAAAAAGAAAATCAGGAACCGGAAAGACTTACCGCTTTTCTTGATGGAAAGGTCATTCCGATCGCAGAAGTGCCGGATCAGGTATTTTCCGCAGGGATCATGGGTGACGGCGTGGCGATCGAGCCGGAAAATCATGTGGTGACAGCACCGGCAGCAGCAGAAGTAACTGCAGTCATGGAAGATTCCAGACATGCGCTGGGGCTGAAATTTGCCAATGGCGTGGAGTGTCTGATCCATGTAGGTCTCGATACGGTCGATATGAAGGGGAAAGGCTTTCAGCTTCATGTAAGCCTGGGAGAAAAAGTGGAAAAAGGAGCGCCGCTCATCACCTTTTCACCGGAAGAGATCAAAAAGGCGGGTCATATGGCTCTGACGATCCTGGCAGTGACGGATGAAGCCGGGGTAAAAAAGATCCATTTTCACACGGGGATCCATGCTACGGCGGGAGAAACGGTGATCGCAGACTTTGAGTAAAGGAAAGACTTCGGGAAACGGAACAGGAAAAGCGTTTTCCGGGGTCTTTTTTTGATACGATGCTTTCTGAAAAACTTATCTGGAGGAAGAAAAAAGGAAAGTATGTTTCAAGAAATGGCAGAGCTCTGGCTGGGGAACATCCGCTGCCGGGATGAGGAACTTACCACCCGCTGCATAGAGAGCGGTGTGGACATCAAAGCATTGAGTGAGATCCTCGGTCATGCAAGCGTCAATATTACGCTGAACCGCTATGTCCATTCCTCGCCGGAAATGAAGAGACGGAATATGGAGAAGGTACGGCCTTTGTGCAGGTCTGACAAAGTGACGGAAGAAGTCTCCCCAATATTGGCAGATTAGTAGAAAAATACAATGATGGTGAAAAAAGACAGAGAAACCGGAATTTGGCAGTTGACAAGCAAAGAAAAGAATGTTAATTTTAGGAAAGATGTTTTAATTAAATATTTAGGAGGATGTATAATTATGAAAAAGCGTATCGTAGCAGTAATGTTGACCGCAATCATGGCAGTCGTTCCGATGGCAGCTTATGCTTCCGAGACCGAGACCGAGACTGAGACAGTAGCAGCGGAGACAGAGGGTGCCTCCGAAGCAGAAAGCGAGACTGAGAAAAAAGTAGATCTGACCGGCCTGACCATCGGCGTACAGCTGGGAACCACGGGAGATCTTTCCGTTACCGACGAGTACGGCGACGATGCAGTAGAGCGTTACAATAAAGGTTTTGAGGCCGTACAGGCTCTGGTACAGGGCAAGATCGATGCCGTTGTCATCGACGAGCTTCCGGCTGAGGAGTTTGTAAAATCCGTTGACGGTCTGAAAATCCTGCAGAGTGCATACAGCCAGGAGGATTACGCCATCTGCTTTAAAAAGGACAATACAGACCTCTGCGACAAGGTAAACGAGGCCATCAAAGAGCTGAAAGACGAGGGAACCTTCGATCAGATCGCCAATTCTTACATCGGCGACAGCGCCGGAGAGAATTACTACGAGTCTCCGGAAGATGTTGACCGTTCCAACGGTACCCTGACCATGGCTACTAACGCAGAGTTCCCGCCCTATGAATATTATGAGAGTGAAGAGATCACCGGTCTTGATGTAGACTTCGCTCAGGCTATCTGTGATAAACTGGGTATGGAGCTTGAGGTTGAGGATATGGCTTTCGATTCCATCATCCCGGCAGTCAACAGCGGAAAAGCAGATATGGGTGTTGCAGGTATGACCGTAACTCCGGACCGTGAGAAAGAGGTTCTGTTCTCCGACAGCTACTACAGCTCCAAACAGGTTATCATCGTAAAGGAAGACTTCGAGGAGTAAGGTTTCACGAAATCTGATAAGAAAGCAGGCAGGGGAGCCGGAATGTACGGTTCCCCTGCTTTTGCAGTAAAAGGATGTGAGGTAAAATTATGGAATGGCTGCTTGGGCAGATTTATAGCAACTTTATTGAGGATCACCGGTGGCGTTACCTGACCAACGGCTTGAAGGTTACTTTGGAAGTCACCTTCTTTGCCGTGATCATCGGTATCGTCCTGGGTCTTCTGATCGCCGTTGTGCGGTCCACTTACGTCAAGACCGGCAAACTGAAGATTGCCAATTTCCTCTGCGGGATCTATATCACCGTGATCCGTGGAACGCCGGTTGTGGTACAGCTTTTGATTATTTACTTTGTTGTGTTCGGTTCTGTGAAGATCGACAAGGTTCTGGTGGCTATCATGGCCTTCGGCTTGAACTCCGGCGCTTATGTGGCTGAGATCTTCCGTTCCGGTATCATGTCCATTGACAACGGACAGTTTGAGGCAGGAAGAAGCCTGGGCTTCAGCTACTGGAAGACGATGCTTTACATCATCATGCCCCAGGCCTTCAAGAACGTGCTTCCGGCTCTCGGAAACGAGTTCATCGTTCTCCTGAAAGAGACCTCCGTTGCCGGGTACATTGCCCTGGAGGATCTGACCAAGGGCGGCGATATCATCCGAAGCCGGACTTTCAGCGCATTTTTCCCGCTGATCACGGTAGCGCTGATTTATCTTATCATGGTGACGATCTTCACCAAACTGGTAGGTATTCTGGAAAGGAGGCTGCGTAACAGTGACCACTAACAAAGGAGAGGTTCTGATCCGGACCGAAAATCTGAAAAAAGTATTCCCGGGCGGCCTGCATGCCTTAAACGGGGTGAACCAGGAGATCCGAAAAGGTGAGGTAGTCGTTATTGTAGGTCCTTCCGGAAGTGGAAAATCCACGTTTCTCCGTTCTTTGAACCTTCTGGAGGTTCCCACAGAGGGCCATATCTATTTCGACGGTACGGACCTGACAGGAAAAAAAGTGGATCTGGACAAACACAGACAGCGTATGGGAATGGTGTTCCAGCACTTTAACCTGTTCCCGCATATGACGATCCTGAAAAATATGACGCTGGCGCCGATGAAGCTTCAGAAGCGCCCGAAGGAAGAAGTGGAAAAACAGGCCATGGAGCTTCTTCAGAGAGTCGGCCTGGCAGACCGGGCCAACGCTTATCCGAGCCAGCTGTCCGGTGGCCAGAAACAGCGTATCGCGATTGTCCGGGCGCTCTGCATGAACCCGGAGGTCATGCTTTTTGACGAGCCCACTTCCGCTCTGGACCCGGAGATGGTAGGCGAGGTCTTAACGGTTATGAAGGAGCTGGCGAAAGAGCATATGACGATGGTGGTTGTCACTCACGAGATGGGCTTTGCCCGGGAGGTGGCAGACCGGGTGCTCTTCATGGCGGACGGCCAGGTACAGGAAGAGAACGATCCGGAAACCTTCTTCGAGCATCCGAAGAGCGAACGCCTCCAGACCTTCTTAAGCAAAATCATCAAATAATGACGAGAGGAGTTCCGATAAACGGGGCTCCTTTTCTTGTGAAATCAAGGCTTTTGGCGGTTTTTGCGAAAAAATTTTCTTGCATAAATTGGTGGCTATACTATAATAAGACCTGGATACCAGGTGCTGTGTGCCAGTGGCACACGTTTAGCACCGACCGAAGCGGAGCGGAGACCTTGCGTGAGCTGCTTTGCAGCGGAGCAATTCGTAGGTATAATCTAACCCTACAGAAAGAAAAGGTGACAATTTTGAATTACACGGAAGCAGTTGAATATATATACAATATTCCCAAATTTACGACGAAAAACAAACCGGAGCACACGGTAGAATTTTTAAACCGTCTGGGCCATCCGGAGCGTTCGATGAAGATCATCCATGTGGCGGGGACCAACGGAAAAGGTTCCGTCTGTGCCTTCCTCTCCACGATGCTGACCGAGGCGGGAAAGCGGACAGCCCTCTTTACATCCCCCCATCTGGTGAAGATCAACGAGCGGTTCCAGATCAACAACGAGATGGTTTCCGATGAGGAATTTCTCTCCGCTTTTTTGAAGGTTCTCGATGTGGTAAAGGGCATGCAGGCGGACGGTCTTCCTCATCCGACCTACTTTGAACTGCTCTTCGGCGTGGCCATGATGCTCTTTGAGGAGCTGAAAGCCGAGTATGTGGTGCTGGAGACCGGCCTGGGCGGCCGCCTCGATGCCACCAACACCGTGGAGCATCCGCTGGCGACGGTCATCACGTCTATCAGCCTGGATCACACGGAGATCCTGGGCGATACCATCGAGAAGATTGCCTTTGAGAAGGCCGGCATCATCAAGCCCGGCGTGCCTGTGATCTATGACGGAAGTTCTCCCGAGGCCGAAAAAGTCATCCTCGCCCGAGCCAAAGAGTTGGGAAGCCCGGCTTATCCGGTCTATCCTTCCATGTGTGAAGTTTTCCTTAAGTCGGACAAAAGCATTGATTTTTACCTGAATTGTGGGTATTATGAACATACGGCTGTCGAGGTGCCCTATCTGGCAGACTACCAGATGATGAACAGTTCTCTGGCTCTTGTGGCGCTGGACACCATTGATAAAGACCATGAGATTTCTCTCAAAACCCGTCTTGCAGGCATCAGAAAGACCCGCTGGCAGGGACGCATGGAGACCGTTATGCCCGGCGTGGTGCTGGACGGCGCTCACAATGCAGCCGGTGTAAAAGAGTTTGTCCGGACGGTGAAGGAGATCGAGGGAAGCCGCCGGGTGGTGATGCTTTTCGCTGCCGTTGTGGAGAAAAACTTTGAAACCATGATCGAGACCATCTGCCATGAGACTAACCTTTCCGCGGTTGTGGCCACCGAGATCAAAGGCGACCGGAATGTGCCCGCCGAGGATCTGGCAGCCATTTTCCGAAAATACACGGACGCTCCGGTGACAGCAGTCTCTGGGATCAGCGATGCTTTCGAGGAGGCCTTAAAAGAGAAAGAGGACGGCATGCTTTTCTGCGTGGGATCCCTCTATCTGGTGGGCGAGCTGAAGGCGATTCTGGCAGAGCGGAAAAAGAAGGAGTCATAAATGATCAATTACGAAGAAGAATTAAAGAAATTTCATCCGAGCCTTGATGTGAACGAGGCCGAGGATGCCATCTACAACAGAGATTTCACGGATGTCACTGATATCTTGAAAGAACTGATCAACGATGAAAAGAAAAAGCGACAGAAATCATAAGGGGAATTTATGAGATGTATATACTGTGGAACTCCGCTGTCATCCATTGACTACTGTACGGGCTGTGGCGCTGATGTGACTCTCCAGAAGAGGATTGCGAGAATCTCAAACCTTCTTTATAATGAAGGACTTGAGAAAGCGCAGGTGCGGGACCTGTCAGGAGCCATTGCCTGTCTGAAACGGAGTCTGAAGTTCAACAAGGAAAACGTAGCAGCAAGGAACCTTCTGGGCCTTGTGTATTTTGAGACCGGTGAGGTGGTATCTGCCTTAAGCGAGTGGGTCATCAGCAAAAATCTGAATGTGCCCGATAATGTGGCAGATGTGTACATAGCCAAGCTGCAGGCAAATAAAAACAAACTGGATACGATCAACCAGACCATCCGGAAATATAACCAGGCGCTTCTCTATTGCCGTCAGGACAATGAGGACATGGCTATGATCCAGCTGAAAAAGGTTCTCGTCCAGAATCCGAAGTTCATCAAGGCCTATCACCTTCTGGCTCTTCTCTATCTGAAACGCCAGGAATATGAGAAGGCAAGAAAGCTTCTCAAGAAAGCGGCCTATATTGATAACACGAACACGACTACGCTTCGTTATCTGAAGGAAGTGGAGCTGGCAACGGGAATGTCCACGAGTCTGGAGACGAAGCACAAGAAGAAATACGCGAGAGAAGAGACCGTGAACCGGCTGACCGGAGCCACCACCTACATGAGCGGCAACGAGATGATCATTCAGCCGGCCACTTTCCGGGAGAGTTCGGCCGTGGCTACGTTCCTGAATATCTGCCTGGGACTGATCCTGGGCGGAGCGATTGTCTGGTTTCTCGCTGTTCCGGCCACCCGGCAGAGCGTCAACGCTTCTGCGAATAAACAGGTGACGGACGCCAACACGAAGATGGCCCAGCAGGTGGCGCAGGTTCAGGGCCTGGAGGACCAGATCGAGACCTACCAGAGCGAGGTGGAAGAGGCCAACAAGACCAGAGACGACGCTAACAAAAAAGTAGACTCCTATGACCAGCTTCTGAAAGCCACCCAGACCTATCTGAGCGGGGATCAGTCCTCGGCGGCTTCCCAGCTTACGGAGGTGGACGGCGATTCCATGACCGGCGAGGGAGAAAAACTCTACACCAGTCTGAATACCCTGCTTCAGGACTATGTGTTTAATGAAGCTTACAATAAGGCGGGCACCGCTTACATGGCGGGAGATTATGCCACAGCGATCACCGAGTACACCAAGGCGGTGGCGGCAAATCCGGATTCCTTCGATGCCATCAATTATCTGGCATGGTCCTACAAAAATTCCGGGGACGCGGTCAACGCAGATAAGACCTTTAAAGAAGCACTGCAGAAATTCCCGGCGAAGGCTTCCGAAATCCAGCCCTACATCACCAACGCCTCCTCAGGGACAACGACCCAGACGGCGGAGACGGATGCAGACGGAAATCCGATTGACCAGACCCAGGAAACAGATGCCAACGGGAATCCGATCGACCAGATAGCAGAGACAGACGCGGAGGGAAATCCGATCGATCAGACAGCAGAGACAGACGCGAACGGCAATCCCATCAGTCAGACCCAAGAGACGGATGCGAACGGCAACCCCGTCACCACGATCCAGTAAACAAAAAGAGAAACCTCGGAGCAGAGGACGTATGGAAAAATCCATGCGTCCTTTTTCTATGGAAAAAATGTCATTTTAAAAGGAAGGAGCCGAAAGAGAATGGAGAAAATTTTTGTGATTAAAGGAACAAATCTGACGATCCATATGCCAAAGGAGCTGGATCATCACAACGCGGAGGAGATCAAACGGGAGGCAGACCGCCTGCTTGGAACGAGAAATATCCGGAGCATCATTTTTGATTTCGAGAAGACCAGCTTTATGGACAGCTCCGGCATCGGCATGATTATGGGGCGTTACAAAAACATCCGCTTCGCCGGGGGAACGGTGCTGGCGGTACGGGTCAACGAGCGCATCCGCCGGATTCTGACTCTCTCCGGCGTCTACAAGTACATCGATATCTATGAGGATTTGCCGAAACATTCGGAAGTATTTTGAGGAGGAAAAAAGATGGAGTATGAAAACAGAATGAAACTGGAATTTGACAGCCGGTCTGCAAACGAGGGATTTGCCCGGGTGGCGGTGGCCGCTTTTTTGAGCCAGATGAATCCGACCCTTGAGGAGGTGGCGGACGTGAAGACTGCCCTTTCCGAGGCCGTGACCAACTGTGTGGTCCACGCCTACGAGGGAAAGGTGGAAAAAATCACCGTGGAGTGCATGATCCGCGGCCAGGAGCTGACGGTTCTTGTGGAGGACAAAGGCTGCGGCATTGCGGACGTCCGTCAGGCCATGGAGCCGCTTTTCACGACAAAGCCGGATTCCGAGCGCTGCGGCATGGGCTTTGCCTTTATGGAGGCTTTCATGGATTCCGTGGAGGTGGAGTCAAAGCCCGGCGAGGGCACGAAAGTGGAGATGAGAAAAAAGATCGGAAGAATTCTGAATAAATTTGAACAGTGAAAGGAAGCCTATGGAACGAACCCTGGCGTTAATCGCAAAAGCACACCAAGGGGATAAAGAGGCGAGAAATACACTGGTAGAGGAAAACATCGGCCTGGTCTACACCATTGTACGGCGATTCTTAGGCCGGGGTATCGAGATGGAGGATCTGGTGCAGATCGGGAGCATCGGTCTTATCAAGGCCATCGACAAGTTTGACCTGAGTTTTGAGGTCCGTTTTTCAACCTATGCAGTGCCGATGATAGCCGGAGAGATCAAAAGATTTCTCCGGGACGACGGCATGATCAAGGTGAGCCGGAGCCTGAAAGAAAATGCCCTGAAGGTCTTTACGGCCCGGGAACGGCTGGAAAAACGCCTCGGGAGGGAACCGGCCATGCAGGAGCTCTCGGAGGAGACCGGGCTTTCCGGCGAGGACATCGTCATGGCGATAGAATCAGCCACGGAGGTGGATTCCATCTACCGGACGATCTATCAGGGGGACGGAAATGCGATTTCCCTGGCGGACCGGCTGGAGGAGAAGGACAATCCTAATGAGCGGCTGTTGGATCATATGGTGCTGCAGGAGGTGATGGCGACCCTCGAGGAGAGGGAAAAACGCCTGATTGAGATGCGCTATTTTGAGGAGAAGACCCAGAATCAGGTGGCGGCGGCCCTCTCGATGACCCAGGTCCAGGTCTCCCGGATGGAAAAAAAGATACTGAAAAAAATGCGGGGAAGGTTTTTCTGATTCCCCGTATATTTTTTGCTCAGAACGGCACAATAATCTCCAAAAGGGAGGTGTTTTGCATGAGCGGGACCGTTTATCTGAAGCTTGAAAAAAATGTGCAGATCCACAGCCGCATCGTTTCCTTCAAAGACATTGCCCAGATTGTGGCCGATGACAGCGCCCTGGAAAATAAGATCAGGGTGCTGAAGCTTCCTCCGGACACGGTGCAGGGGCCGGGCCGCTATCCGGTCTCGGTGATGACGCTGATTGAGTTGATTCAGCAGGAATTTCCCGGAATCGAAGTCAACAACATCGGCGAGGCGGACTTTATCCTGACGCTTGAAAAAAAGAAACAGCCCGGGGGCCTGTATGCCTGGTGCAAGACCGCGCTGGTGGCGCTCATCGCTTTTTTCGGGGCGGCCTTTGCCATCATGACCTTCAATAACGATGTGGATATTCCGAAGCTCTTTGGCCAGCTCTACGAACAGTTCACCGGGCGGCCCTCCAATGGTTTTACGATTCTCGAAGTGACCTATTCCATCGGCATCGGCCTGGGTGTGCTGATCTTTTTCAATCATTTTATGGGGAAAAAGCTGACTGCGGACCCGACGCCCATGGAGGTGGAGATGCGGGCATATGAGGATCAGGTGGATACCACGGTTCTGGAGGCAAGCAGGAGAGCACCGAAGGGAGAAAAGAAGTGAAGGAACAGATTTTTCTGGGGGTCATTGGGTTTTCAGGCGGCCTGGTGATCGCAGGCGGCGTCATTGCCCTGATGGTGGGCCTGGGTGTCATCACCCGCTTTATCGGGATCAGCCATACGGCCAAACATGTGCGGATTTTTGAAGATGCGATTCTTCTGGGCTCGGTCTTCGGGACGTTGATGACGGTCTATCAGCCCACGATTCCGCTGGATGCGGCGGGGCTTGCGGTGCTGGGACTTTTCTCCGGGATTTTTGTGGGAGGCTGGATTCTGGCGCTGGCGGAGATCGTCAACATTTTCCCGATTTTGACCCGCCGCATCGGTCTCACCAAAGGCTTAAGCCTTGTGGTCATCGCGATCGCCCTGGGAAAAATGAGCGGAAGCCTGATACATTTTTACTTCAGATGGTAAGAAGGAGGTCTTAACGTGGACAAAAACGAACAGAAAAAGCAGCAGTACAACGATTATGTGGAACAGATCACGCCGAAGCATAACCTTCTCAAAAATATGCTCTGTGCCTTTCTGGTGGGGGGCCTGATCTGCGTCCTGGGACAGGTGATTTTAAATATCTGCGGAAATTTAGGGCTTGATAAAGACGCTTCGGGAAGCTGGTGTTCCCTGCTTCTCGTGCTTCTGAGCGTGGTCCTCACGGGCTTTAATATTTACCCGAAGATCGCCAAATTCGGCGGGGCCGGGACTCTGGTGCCGATCACGGGCTTTGCCAACTCCGTGGCGGCTCCGGCCATCGAGTACCAGAAGGAAGGCCAGGTTTTCGGTATCGGCTGCAAGATTTTTACGATTGCAGGGCCGGTGATTCTCTACGGCATCATCATGAGCTGGGCTCTGGGGCTGCTCTATTGGGCCTGGAGCTTCCTGAGAGCATAAGGAGGCAGAAAGATGGAAAAAACAGTGGGAAAACAGAGCATCCGCTTTGAGGAGGCAATACATCTCATCAGCGCCGCCAGCATCGCGGGGAAAAAAGAAGGGGAAGGCCCCTTGGGAAAACTGTTTGATAAGATCTCGGCGGATCCCTGCTTCGGGATGGAGACCTGGGAGAAGGCGGAGAGCGCCATGCAGCGGTCTGCCGTGGAGACTGCCCTTGAAAAGGCGGAAATGGAGTCGAAAGCGGTACGTTTCCTTTTTGGAGGGGATCTTCTGGGTCAGCTCATTGCCACCTCCTTCGGGGCGGAAGAGCTGGGGATTCCTTTTTTCGGCCTCTACGGGGCCTGCTCCACCTGCGGAGAGTCCCTGGCCCTGGCGGCTATGACTGTGGCGGCGGGCTTCGGCGATCCGGTGATGGCCGTCACCAGCAGCCATTTCGGCGGGGCAGAAAAGCAGTTCCGTTTTCCGCTGGAGTACGGAAACCAGCGGCCGCTGTCTGCCACCTGGACAGTGACCGGGGCGGGCGCTTTTCTTCTGAGCAAAAAAGGAGGCAGGGTGCGGATCCCCGAAGTGACGATCGGAAAGGTTGTGGATTACGGCGTCAAGGATTCTCTTAATATGGGGGCCTGCATGGCTCCGGCGGCTGCGGACACGATCGAGAGAAACTTAGAAGATCTCGGGCGGGAGCCGGAGGACTACGACCGGATCATCACCGGGGATCTCGGCTATGTGGGAAAACAGATTCTGCTGGACCTGTTGAAAGGAAGAGGCATCGATATCAAGGAGCAGCATATGGACTGCGGCATCGAGATTTTCGACAGGGAGAGCCAGGACACCCATTCCGGAGGAAGCGGCTGCGGCTGTTCCGCCGTGACCCTGGCGGCCTTGATTCTGCCAAAACTCACCTCCGGAGAGTGGAAACGGGTGCTTTTCGTGCCGACAGGCGCCCTTCTCTCCACCGTGAGCTACAACGAGGGCCAGAGCGTGCCGGGCATCGCCCATGGCGTGGTGCTGGAGCATTGTTAGGAGGAAAAAATATGGACTATCTGAATGCATTCTGGGTGGGCGGCCTGATCTGCGCGCTGGTGCAGATCCTTCTGGACCGGACGAAGCTGATGCCGGGCCGGGTCATGGTGATGCTGGTCTGTTCCGGGGCGGTCTTAGGCTTCCTGGGGATCTATGAGCCCTTTCGGGATTTCGCCGGAGCCGGGGCGGGAGTACCGCTTCTGGGCTTCGGAAACACGCTCTATCAGGGCATCCGAAAAGCCGTGGATGAGGATGGTTTCCTGGGGCTTTTCATGGGAGGCTTCACGGCCAGCGCCGTGGGAATTTCCGCCGCGCTGATCTTTTCCTATCTTGCAAGTCTCATTTTCCAGCCGAAAATGAAGGAGTGAGACAAAAAAGCCGCAGGACCGATCGTGATCCTGCGGTATTTTCAGCGGTTCTTTTCATATTTGTCCAGCTCCTTTAAGGCCTGTCCCGAGAGGGGATAAAGAGCGATGATATTGAAGATGGTCATAAGACCGATTCCCACATCTCCGAGATCCCAGACGAAGGTGTAGGCGGCGATGCCCCCGATAAAGAGCATGACCAGAGCCAGAATTTTATAAAGGGTCTGCCAGCACCATTTGTCCCCGAAAAGGTAGGCCACGTTGCTTCTCGCATAGAAAAGGATGCCGAGGAACGTGGAAAAGCTGAAGAGGAACAGGGTGACGGCGATGAAGATCACGCCGAATTTTCCCAGGTGGTAATCCATGGCGGTCTGGAGAAGCGTCATGCCGGAGAGGCCGGAGAGGAGATTTTCCGGGACCAGAAGCATGATCATGGCGGTGCAGCTGCAGATCACAATGGTGTCGATGAAGACACCGAAGGCCTGAACAAGACCGGCCTTTGCGGGTTGCTCACATTCTGCGGCGGCAGCGGCACAGGGGGCGGAGCCGGAGCCGGCTTCGTTGGAGAAAAGACCACGCTTGACTCCGTTCATCAGCACAGCGCCGAAACCGCCGGCCGCTGCCTGACGGAGCCCGAAGGCTTCCTCAAAGATCCGGGCAAAAACGCCGGGAATCTGCCGGTAATTGACGGCGATGATAAAAAGCGTGATGAAAAAGTAGCAGACAGCCATGATGGGAACAATGGTATCCAGTACCTTCACCGTGGCATTTTTCCGAAGGACGATGACAGCGGAAATGATGACCAGAAGAATGCTCGTGTAAAGGGGCGGGATCGAAAAGGCATTTGCGAAGGAAGAGGCCACGGAATTGCTGATGACCTGGCTGATGCCACACCAGCAGATCAGGCCGGAAACAGCGAAGAGCACGGAGATCAGTACATAACGCTTTTTCCGTCCAAGTCGTTCTTCGACCAGATGATGGATATAGTAGGCGGGCCCGCCGCGGTAGCCGCCGTAGAGAGGATCCTCTTCCTTATGGAGCTGAGCCAGGGTGGCTTCAATGAAGGCGGTGGAGGAACCGATGATGGCGGTAATCCACATCCAGAATACAGCTCCCGCGCCGCCGGCGGAAACTGCAGCCACGACACCCACCAGATTGCCCATGCCCACTCTTGTGGCGGTAGAGACTATAAGAGCCTGGAAGGAGGAAAGACTGTTTTTGCTGTTCTTTTTCTCCGTAAGAGCTTTCAGCATATCCGGAAAAAGCCGGATGGGAAGAAAATGGGTCCGGATGGTGAAAAAAATTCCCGTGGGAATCAGAAGCAGGATTAGAAGCGAGATGCCGAGACTGCTGCCGCCGGGGAGCGGAATCCGGATGAGATCGCCCCAGAGAAATTGGTAGATGGTATTGATTAGCTGAATGATCATAAAGTATCCTCGTTTCTCAAAACTTTTCTTTATTATGCCATAAGAAGAGCGCAGTGTAAACCTCCGTTTTCCGTGAACAAAAAATGCAACTTTGTGTACAAAAAGCGCAAAAATTCTTTCACTCGTTGTTTTGGTCAGGTGCTTATGATAAGATTCATAGGTAGAAAACCTATTATGTGCGGGCCAGGGAATTTTCCCTGGCTTTTGGCCGGAACCGCACGGAAGGGAGAACATAAGGATGGCTACAGAAGGCAGAACCACTGTACAGCTTTCACTGAAAAATCTGTACCGCCTGCTTACAGTGAAGGATTACCCGGTCTATTCCACAGGGATCCTTCGGAGAAAAAATAAAAAGGGACTCACTCTGGTCCGCTTCTGGGATGAGTACCTTTCCTATGAGTGGAGAAATACCGTTCACGGACGGCTGATATGGAGAATCAGCGGCAGCAGAAACCGCTATCATTCGGAAATCTGCAATCGCCGGGCTGATTTCCCGCTGTATGAGGTCTACATCCAGGAGGTGCTGGACGGGCTGACGGCGGAGAGCTTTGGCAAACAGCTCCGGCTTTTTGAAAAATTTCTGACGGAACGGGAATACGATCATTCGGTCTTTATCATTAAACTAAAAGAATTTCTTCTGGAAGCGGAAAAAGAAGATCCCTGGCTTTCGAAAGACTGTGCGAAGCTTCTTCTCTCCTGGGTCAGCGACGTGGAGAAGAACCGGAAGAAGCTGCCGGAACGCTTTCAGGCGGGCTGGCTTCTGACGATGCTCTCGCTTCACGCGATGGCGGGAGACCAGATGGATACGGAAAAAATGAGGGAGCTTAGGAAACGGAAGGATCTGGCACCGGAGCTTCTCTGGAGAAAACTGGAACAGGAGCAGGAGAAACGCCAGCCCGTCTTTCTGACCTCGAGAAACAGCGAACTCTGTGTGGCACCCCTGGAGGGAGAACATTTCTTCGGCCGGGAGGAGGAGCTCTACGATCTCAAGGAGATGCTGGAAAACGGTGGAAAATTTCTGCTCACAGGCCTGGGCGGCATAGGAAAAACCGAGCTCTTAAGACAGCTTCTGATCTGGTGTGAGCGGGAAAGAAAAGCGAGAAAAATCGCCGTGGTCCAGTACACAGGCAGTCTTTCCGACAGCCTGAACCGGAGCTTTTTCGAACTTAATGCGGCGGATCAGGAGGTACGCTTTCATGAGTGTCTCTATCGCCTTTCCGGAAAGAAAACGGTTCTTTTTCTTGACAACGTGGATCGCACGGAGGAGGAAGATCCGGGGCTTCTGGAATTAAAGGAGCTCTCCTGTACGGTCTTTGTCTCCAGCCGTATCAAGAAGCTGGAAGGTTTCCGGAATTTCTCGGTGGGAACCCCGAGAAAGAGCGCTCTGGGGTTGATTTTCCGGGATAACTATGAGCGGACTTTAAATATGGAAGAACGGGAGAACTTGAATCAGCTGCTTGAAAAAAAGCTCTTTCAGCACCCGTTGACACTGCGGCTTCTGGGAAAAGCAGCCGGGGCAAGGCTCTGGACGCTGGAAGAACTGGAGCGGGAGCTTGAGACTGCCTGGGCGGAAACAGCCGGGGACGCGGGGCTTCGGGATATGTACCGGAGGCTCTATCAGCTGTCCGGGGCAACTGCCGCCGGAGAAAAGCTGGTGCGGATCTTCGCAATCCTGCCCTACCGGAAGATTACGAGAACTTTCACAAAAATGTTTTTCCAGGGCTTTTTGAAAAAAGGAGAGCTTCTGGCGGAGGAACTTGGAAAACTTACGGGCCTTGGGTGGCTTGAGGATACTGGGGACGGCTACCGCATGCATCCGGTGATCGCCGAGAGCATCCGGATGAAGGCACCTCTGGAGGAAGAGTTTCTTCCCTTCTGGGAACGGGCGGAAAAATGTTTCTTTGACGGGCAGCCGGGGGCTGCGGAGGATCCGGCGATGGAGGAGCTAGCCTGGATGATCTGGAACGCCGTATCCAGCATCAGCGGAGAAGTCAGCGACCGGCTGGTAGGCTTGGGCCTGAAAGCTCTCTTCTACATGAGGAGCCGTTACCGGGCCGGGGAGAAGCTTCAGAGTCTGATCGAGCGGTGTCCGGAGCTTTCGGATGAGCATCTCTTTATGGTGAGAAGCCTTCAGTTGGAATTTATGACGGAGTTCGGTGATTACGGAAAGCAGTTTGCTTTTTACATGGAAAAAGGCCTCCTCTCGGAGGAACAGCTTCTGAACGCCCTAACCAACTATGGGCAGCGTCTCCTTGCATCAGGAAAACTTACGGAGACAGAAACTCTCGTCTCGGAAGTTTTCCAGTGGACGGAGAGTCTGACCTTCAGGGTTTACGGAGAATTTCTGCTGGGCCAGTGCTGTTACTACCGGGCGAAATTTCCTGCGGCCATCGCTGTTTTTGAAAAGGCGATCTGGCTGATTCTCTGCCGCAAGTCGGCTTCCAGGGCGGAAGAGGAAAACATAAGAATCCAGAGAGCTGTGGATGAGGGCCTGGGCGAGTTTCTCGGAGATATTCTCTATATGAAAGGCATGACTCATCTCGGAATCGGGGAGCGGAAAGAGGCCGATCAGAGCCTGGCCGTTCTGGAAGAGGTGGTAAAGGCTCTGGGAAATCCGCCTACCCTGCTGCTCTGTCTGGAACAGCTTCGGGGACAGGCCGCGAGCTGCCGGGGAGAAGCGGAGGAAGCCCTTACTTTCATGGAACGCCACAAGAGAATGGTGGAAGAATTTGCCGGAAAGAACCATATCAACTATCTGGCGGCCTGCGGTGAGCTGGGAACCGCCTACAACCGGGTGGGCAACCGCAAAAAAGCTCTGGAAAACCAGCTTCTGATGCGGGAAGGCCTTCTCAAAACCGCTTACGATCAGGGAAATACGCTTTCCCTCGCGGACAACAACATCGGCGTGACCTGCATTGACGATGGAAGGCCGGAGGAAGCCGTTATATATCTTACGGAGGCCTATCAGCTGGCGGAGGAAAAGAACCTCGGCGAGATCGCCTGTGCGGAACCGGCCTGGAATCTGGCCCGGGCTTACCGGCTTCTGGGGGATGAGGAGAAGGAAAAAGAGTTCCTCACAAAAGCCCTCCAGGGCTTCCGGAACAACTACGCGCCGGAGCATCCGAAGAGGCTGGCTGCAGAAAAACGGGAGCAGGAACTGAACGAAAAGAGAGACTGAATGAGATGCGTCTGAGGGAAAAATTCCTTCAGGCGCATTTTTTTCTGGTAAAGGGGGCGGGAAGATGATAAAATAAAATCTGATTGCTGCCTGACCGGCAAAAACGGACAGGCAGGAGAAACACGAGATTGAAGGAAATTTTATGGAAGATAAAGAAAAACTGACACTGGGCATTCTTGCCCATGTGGATGCGGGAAAGACAACGCTGGCGGAGAGCATTCTCTATCTTAGGGGCAGCATCCGAAAAATCGGCCGGGTGGACCACGGCGATGCCTTTCTCGATAACTATGAGCTGGAGCGATCCAGAGGAATCACAATCTTCTCCAAACAGGCAAGGCTGACCTTGGGGAACCGGGAAGTGACCCTTCTCGATACCCCGGGCCATGTGGACTTTTCTGCGGAGATGGAGCGGACGCTTCAGGTACTGGATGCGGCGGTGCTGGTCATCAGTGGGGCCGACGGCGTTCAGGGCCATGTGGAGACCCTCTGGAAGCTTTTGAAATATTATCAGATTCCGGTCTTTCTCTTTGTGAACAAGATGGATCAGGAAGGGACGGACCGGGAAAAACTCCTCTCGGAGCTCAAGAAACGGCTGGATGGAAACTGTGTGGATTTCAATCAGGAAGAGACGGATTATGCGGCTTTCGCGGAAGAGGCGGCCATGAGCGATGAAAAGCTTCTGGAAGAATACCTGGAGAGCGGAAGCGTGGATCGTAAGCTTTTGAAAAAAGCCATCGCCGATCGTAAGCTTTTCCCCTGCTTTTTCGGCTCCGCCCTTAAAATTCAGGGGGTGGAGGAGCTCTTAAAGGGCCTTGAAACCTATGCGAGCACCAGTCCTTACCGGAAAAATTTTTCTGCCAGGGTTTATAAGATCAGCCGCGACGAGGCCGGAAACCGTTTGACGCATCTCAAAGTGACGGGCGGTGTCCTGAAGGTGAAAATGCCGCTGACCAACCGGCGGGAAGGCCTGGAGGAGAGCGAGATCTGGGAGGAAAAAGCGGACCAGATCCGGCTCTACTCCGGAGCAGGCTATCAGGCCGTAAACGAGGCCGGGCCGGGAAGCATCTGCGCCGTCACAGGCTTAAGCAGAACCTTTGCCGGGGAAGGTCTGGGCGAGGAGGCGGAAGGAAATCTTCCGATTCTGGAGCCGGTGCTGACCTACCGCATCGAACTTCCGGAGGGGACGAACGTTCATGAGACCTTTTTAAAGCTTCTCAAGCTGGAGGAGGAGATCCCTGAGCTTCACATTGTCTGGAATGAACGACTCGGCGAGATTCATGCCCAGGTTATGGGAGAGGTGCAGATCGAGATCCTGAAAAGTCTGATTCGGGACCGCTTCCGGCTGGATGTGGAGTTTGGCGACGGAAACATTGTCTACAAGGAGACGATTCTGGAACCTGTGGAGGGCGTAGGCCATTTCGAGCCTCTGCGCCATTACGCCGAGGTGCATCTTCTCCTGGAACCGGCGGAGCGGGGCAGCGGCCTGAGCTTCGATACGGTCTGCAGCGAGGATGTGCTGGACCGGAACTGGCAGCGGCTGATTCTCACCCATCTGGAAGAGAAAAAGCACCTGGGCGTACTCACAGGTTCCGAGATTACGGATATGAAGATCACGCTTCTGACCGGCCGGGCCCATATCAAGCACACCGAGGGCGGCGATTTCCGGCAGGCGACCTACCGGGCCGTACGCCAGGGCCTTCGGAAGGCAAAGAGCATCCTTCTGGAGCCGGTGTATGAGTACCGGCTGGAGGTACCGGCTGACCTGGTGGGCCGGGCCATGGCGGATATCCAGCGCATGAACGGCAAATTTTCCGGGCCGGAGCTGGAGGGAGAGATGGCAGTTCTCACCGGAACCGCGCCGGTTTCCGCGATGCGGGGCTACCCGAGGGAAGTGACAGCCTACAGCCGCGGCAGAGGCAGGATTTCCGTGGCTCTTTCCGGCTATGAGTCCTGCCACAACGGCGAGGAGATCGCGGCTCTTTCCGGCTACGACCCCGACGGAGATATGGAAAATCCCACCGGTTCCGTTTTCTGCGCCCACGGAGCCGGCTTCGTGGTGGACTGGGACCAGGTGGAGGATTATATGCACCTTGAGAGCGCCTGGGGAAACGGCGGAGAGAAAACGGAACCCGAGGGCCTGCCCGTGACGGAGAGCATCCGAAGACAGCGGGCGGCGGAGGCCGAAACCTATGCCTCCGAGGAAGAGTTGAAGGCGATTTTCGAGCGGACCTACGGGCCGGTGAAAAAGGAGAGAGGAAGCTTTGAAAAAAGAGTCCGCCGCTCTTCCTCCGATAGTGTCTCTGCCTACCGACCGATAAAGAAAGAGATGCCTCAGGAGCAGTATCTTCTGGTGGATGGCTACAACATCATTTTCTCCTGGGAGGATTTAAACGAGCTCTCCAGGGTGAACATGGAAGGGGCCAGAAGCAAGCTGGCGGATCTTCTCTGCAACTATCAGGGATACCGGAAATGCCATGTGATCCTGGTTTTTGACGCCTACAAGGTGGAAGGAAACCACGGGGAAGTCGTGAAATATCACAACATTCACATCGTTTATACGAAAGAGGCGGAGACCGCCGACCAGTACATTGAGAAGACAGTCCACGCCATCGGCCGGAAATACGGGGTGACGGTGGCGACCTCCGACGGTCTGGAGCAGGTTATCATCCTGGGACAGGGAGCAAGACGCCTCTCGGCCAGAGGTTTACGGGAAGAGATCGAGGCTGCCAGCACCGAGATCCGCGGCGACTACCTGAACCGGCAGGGGCCGACGAAAAATCTCCTGATTCATCAGCTTCCCGGGGAAATGGCGGAGCTTATGGAGGATGTGCGTCTGGGCCGGCGTACCATGGAGGACGGAAAGAAAAAGGGGAGTAAATAACTTAAGAAGGGACGAATAATGGACGATACACTGATTTACCGCAAGATAGAACTGGAAGAGCTGAACCTGGATCTCTTCCGGAAATTTGAGCGCCGGCAGAACGTGGCCCGGCAGCTTCAGAAACAGGGGGATGCCTGGGTGGAAAAGCCGGTCTCTCTGGTGGAGGAATGGTCAAGAGAAGACTATGAATTTCTGCTGACCTGCCTTCAGAATACGATTCAGGAGGGCGGCGTGGTCTTCGGAGCCTTTGAAGGAAACGCTGTAAAAGGCTTTGCCTCGATCTCCGGAAAGCCCTTCGGCTACGCCGGAACCTACCGGGATCTCACAAGCCTTCATGTCTCAAGAGAGCTTCGGGGCCGGGGAATCGGCACCCGCCTCTTCCATCTGGCCGCCGGCTGGGCTCTGGCCATGGGCGGACAGAAACTTTACATCGCCGCCAATCCGGCCATCGAAAGCCAGCTCTTTTACCGGGCTTTGGGCTGCACCGACGCCATGGAGCTCAACGAGGAGCATGTGAAAAACGGGCCGACGGACCGGCAGATGGAGTATGTGCTGTAAAAAAACTCCTCGACAGTCTCTTTCTCTTTGTGATATAAAGAATGCAATTCATTTCGGAGTAAAGAGGCTGTGATAAGAAAGAGTAGCAGGAAGGATGCCAGACAGAAAGCTGTCGGCTGATGAGAGGCGCGTGGATAGTTCCTGTGAATACGTCTTTGAACTTCACACCAAAAGAGAGGTTCTCGAGTAGGCTGTGACGGAGATCCCACCGGAAAAAGCAAGGGCCTGAACCAGAGCAGAAATGAATTTTTGCGGTTTTAAAACAGGGCGGCGTACAGCTGGACGGCGAGAAGATCGGCATGGAGGCCCTCGAACAGGAAGTGGCAGCGGGAAGCGTGCTTAAGATTGGAAAAAAGAAATTTTTAAGGTTTGTTAAAGCTTAACTGGAAAAAACTTGCAGAGTATGATAACATAAACCAGAATGTGTCCCGATTTGGGGCATAAATAAAAAAAGAAAATTTGGACAGACTGTTCCAATAGAAAAGCCTGTGGGCGGAAGATAAGAGAGGAGCAACAGAAGATGAAGATCGTACCGGCAAGCATAGAGATCATCAGCACAGAACCTTACGAGGAGATGTTAAAAAGAGTAGAGAGGGCAGGCCGTGTCTGCTACAAGAGCGAGGGCAGCATCGAGGATGGTTCCGCAGAGCGTTTTATCCGAAACATCCTGAAAAGAGGCCACGAATCCGTGATCGAGCATGCGGGAATCACCGTGAAAGTGACCTGTGACCGGGGCGTGACTCACGAGATCGTCCGCCATCGTCTGGCCAGCTACAGCCAGGAGAGCACCCGTTACTGCAACTATTCCAAGGATAAATTTGAAAATCAGATTTCCTGCATCGACATTGCCAACGGCTTCTCCTATGACCTGAACAAAGAGGAAGACCGCCAGAAATACCTTCTCTGGCAGGAGGCCATGGAATCCGCAGAAAAATATTACTTCAAAATGCTGGAGCTTGGAGCCCGGGCCGAAGAAGCCAGAAGCATCCTCCCGAACTCCCTGAAGACCGAAATCGTCATGACCATGGACCTTCGTGAGTGGAGACACTTCATCTGTCTCCGCGGTTCCAAAGCCGCCCACCCCCAGATCCGCGAGATCACCCGTATGATCCTCAAAGAATTTCAGGAGAGATATCCGCTGTTCTTTGAAGATCTGACAGCGGAATAAAACATACGGGAGGAACTTATGGAGACACATCACAACAAACGAAGTACCTTTTCAGGAAAGCTGGGATTTGTGTTGTCGGCAGCGGGGGCTTCCGTTGGCCTTGGTAACATCTGGCGCTTTCCTTATCTGGCGGCAAAGTACGGCGGAGGAATCTTTCTCCTGATCTATATCATTCTGGCCCTGACCTTTGGCTATACGATGATCATGGCGGAGACTACGCTGGGCCGCATGACGCGAAAAAGTCCTGTGGGAGCCTATGCTTCCTTTGGAAAATCAAAATGGCTGTCTTTCGGCGGCTGGATCAATGCTATTATTCCGGTGCTGATCGTTCCTTATTATTCCGTTATCGGCGGCTGGGTCATCAAATATCTTTTCAGTTATGTCATCGGCCAGGGGTCGGAGCTTGCAGCGGACGGATATTTTTCAGCCTTTATCTCTGACGGAGTTTCAACAGAGATTTGCTTTGTGATCTTTGCGCTGCTGACAGTGGGAATCATTTATGCAGGCGTCCGGAACGGTGTGGAGCGTGTATCTAAATTCATGATGCCGATTCTGGTGGTACTTTCCGTGATTATTGCTGTTTATTCCGTGACGAGACCGGGAGCTCTGGAAGGCGTAAAATATTTCCTGATCCCAAATGTGGAAAACTTTTCCTGGATGACGGTAGTGACAGCCATGGGCCAGATGTTCTATTCTCTGTCCATCGCTATGGGAATCCTGATAACGTTTGGATCTTATATGAAAAAAGATATTTCCATCGAAGGTTCTACCAGGAACGTGGAGATCTTTGATACGGCCATTGCCATTATGGCGGGGCTTATGATCATTCCGGCAGTTTTCGCTTTTTCCGGTGGGGATGCGGAAAGCCTGCAGGCGGGACCGGCGCTGATGTTTATTACGATTCCGAAAGTCTTTGCCAGCATGGGATTTGGTAACTTTGTAGGAATCCTGTTTTTCCTGCTAGTTCTCTGTGCGGCGCTCACAAGCTCCATTGCCCTGACAGAGAGTGCAGTTTCCACCTTCCAGGACGAGCTTGGCTGGAGCCGAAAAAAAGCCGCCCTCATCGTAGGCGTGATCATGATAGCTTTGGGAACTCTTTCTTGTCTGGGCTACGGCCCGCTGGCTGGAGTGCAGATCCTGAAGATGCAGTTTCTGGATTTCTTTGATTTCCTGACCAATTCCGTGATGATGCCCATCGCCGCCATTGCTACCTGCCTTCTGATCTCAAAAGTAGTGGGTACGAAAAAGATCGAGGAAGAAGTGCTTCTTGAAAACGGTACCTTCCGCAGAAAAAGAATCTTCAATTTTATGATCCGCTACCTTTGCCCCATTTTTGCAGCGATCATTCTGATCAGCTCTGTGGCGAATGCGTTTGGATGGATTTCCATGTAAAAAAAGACTCCCATAAAGACCATACAGAAAGCAGGTTTTTATGGGAGTTTTTTGTATCAGAGAATTATTTCAGTTTAAATTTCAGGTACACCGGATCATGGTCCGAGTAAGAATAGCCGGAATTGATGTTTTCGTAGGAGAGGCATTCCAGGTTATCGGAGATGATGAAGCCGTCCAGGGTGACGGTGTAGGTCACGCCGGGAACGTATTCCATATCTGCGTTTCGGGCGCTGTCCCAGAGGTCATCTTTTTCTTCCTCGGAGAGAAGGTCCAGGCAGAAAGTGAAGTGTTCCGGAAGGTCTTCCCGGGGGAAGGGATAAGCCCAGGATTCGTGCCCTGTGGAATCATCCTCGGAGGCTTTGAGGTCATGGTTGAAGTCACCGCCGCAGAGGACGTAATTTCCAGCCCCGTATTCTGCCTCCATGTCGTTGCAGAGCATGCTGATCTGGCCTTCCCGGATGGCGTCGCTGTTTCCGTAGGCGGACATATGAAGTTCAAAAATCACCAGTTCTTTGCCGTTTTCCACCGGGATCCGGGAGATGCTGTAGCAGCGGTCCAGGTCGAAAAATTTGGTAAAAGAAGTGGAGACCGGGAAGCTTCTCCGCAGGGCGGAAGTGACAGGATATCTGGAAAACAATGCCAGACCCGATCGGCTGCGGCCATGAGGCTGCGTAAACGGATAAAAAAGGAAAGCCGAGTCATAATTTTGGGCAAAGACCGAATCGTATTCCGGGAAGCTTTCTTTCAAAAGTTCATACTCATTTACATGATAACTCCGGGTCGAATTGAGGTCCACCTCCTGGATCAGAGCAAAATCCGGATCATAAGAAGCCGCCAGTTTCCCGGCACCACTCACCGTCTCCAGCACGCTTTCCTTACTTTTTGCCCAGGAAGATTTACCTCCATCCATAAAGAAACTGAAATCCGGCGTATAGGCTCCAAACCCGATATTATAAGTCAGCGCCGAATACTCCGTCCCTGTTTTTAATGTTTCATCCACATTCCCCTCTGCCGGTTTTTCCACCTCTAGCTCCAGATTGTCTTCTATCCGATGATAACTCGCAAAAAGATACCCAATATAAACAACCAAAACCAGAACCAAAATCCCTGCAGCCCCTAAAAAAATCCGCAATATTGTCCATCCAATTCCGCGTTTTTTGTGTTCTTTCTTTTTCTTATGCATTCAATCACTCCTATTTTTTGTAGAAAATTTGTTACCGGACGCACGGCACTCTGGAGGCGTTCAGACCTTCGGTTGCGGCAGAGCGAAATACCTCCACAGGCGGTCTGCCCGCCCTTTCAATATAATTTTTTAACCGCGATACCGGTTAAAGCATGCGAAGATCTCCTGCTTCCGCGGCATCGCCAAGCCACACCTTACGCAATCCCCACCGACTACGGCCTCCAGCCCGCCGTTGGAAATCTCTTTTTCCAACATTTCCACGATTTCCGAAATCCTTTTACTTCCATTTATATGCTCCATCGTGTACCTGAGCATGGCAGCCAGTGCTGCCGTCTGCTCCACATCCACAATCTGCTCCACATACCGCAGATCCAGCGCCTCTTTTCCAACCTGAAAGCCATCTTTCCCTCTCACCCGGGTTTTAATCCTATCATTTTCCACTGCTTTTTTAAAGAACAGCTCCCTTTTAAATTCCGGCATCACGAAATCCGGCACATCCGTCTTTTTCAACGGATATTCTTCCAGCATGGCCTTCACCTTCTCTGTGATATTCATCGGCCGGTACGCATCCATCTGAATTACCGTATCCGCGATATGAAAGAACGCCCCGGAGCTTCCGGCCACGAGCACCGTGGAAATTCCACATTTCTCATAGAGATCCCTTGCCCGTTCCAGAAACGGAGTGATTGGCTCTTTTTCCCGGTGAATCACACTCTGCATAAAGCTGTCCCGCACCATGAAATTGGTAGCAGAGGTATCCTCATCCAGAAGAAAAACCTGACTTCCCGCCTCCATACTCTCCACAATTCCCGCAGCCTGGGAAGTACTTCCGCTGGCATCCGGGGTGGAGAAGCGGTGGGTGTCTTTTTTATTTGGAAGATCATTGATGAAAAGAGAGATATCGACTTCCCGGATCAGCCGTCCGTCCTCGGAGCGGAGTTTCACAGCAGTGGGATCGGTGATCACATATTCGCGGCCGTCCCCGGCGATATGGTTATAAACACCGCGCTCCAGCGCTGAGAGCAGCGTCGATTTTCCATGATAACCGCCACCCACAATAAGTGTGATTCCCTTTCGGATTCCCAGGCCGGTGATTTTTCCATGATGGGGAAGCGTAAGCTCCACGCGGAGACTTTCCGGGGAAATGAAGGGAACGCTGCCTTTCATCGGCTTCTGGGAAATGCCGCTCTCCCGGGGGAGAATGGAGCCGTCGGCGACGAAGGCGATAAGACCCAGCCTGGGGAGCTCTTTGCGGATAAAATTCTGATCCTCGGAAAGCTCGATCACCTGCCGGACTTCTTCTGCCTTCAGATTCCGGTAGAAGAAGGACTGGGTCACAGCTTTGGGAAGAAAATCAAAAAATATCTTTTCCAGCTCCGGTGCATTGATGGTCCGGCCGTTGGCGGGAAAGCCTACCTCAAAGCGGGCGATGAATTCTTTTTCCGTGATGGAGAGGGATGTCCGCTTTAAAATTTCCTGGCTGCAGCTGCTGGTGGAGAGAAGGCCGCTCTTTCCGGAGCCTTTTGCCCGGAAATTAAAGCGGGAGATGGCGGTCGAAAACTGCCGCGTGAGAAAATCCGCGAGGGCCGTCCGCTGAAAATCTTCCTTTAAATAAGTATCAGGGAAGCCGGCCCGGTCCCGCCAGATCCGGACACTGATGCTGGAGGGGGAAGCGAACGGGTCACCCTGCACATGGTCGATGGAAAGCCGATAGGTCCGGAAATCGTAAATTCCTTTCAGTCCCTTGTAGGCCGGATAACTTTTTCTATGGATGGAATGAAGGAGCTCCCGGAGCTCTTCTGACTGTTTCATAATGTACCTCCTAAAGTGAATGATACCTGCAAATTGCTACGCTTCAAAGCAGCTCACACAATGTTATCTCCAGTATAGTCAACTTTCCTTTATTCGGCAAGCAGAGATATTCAGATATTTTTAAGGATATTCTTACTATCTCTTTATTGTCAATACACCAACCAGGTGGTAAAATAAACAATCGGACGGGCGGCGACAGCTGTCTGAATGTGTGTGAAAGGAGAGAAACGTCATGTATCATGAGAAACTGACTCAAAAAGACGTGGAGCGTCTTCAGGAAGAGATCGATCACCGGAAGCTTGTGGTGAGAAAGGAAGCCATCGAGGCTGTGAAGGAAGCGAGAGCTCAGGGTGATTTAAGTGAGAACTTTGAATATTACGCAGCGAAAAGGGACAAGAATAAGAACGAGAGCCGGATCCGCTATCTGGAGAGAATGATCAAGAATGCGGAGATCATCACGGACAATTCCAGGGATGACGAGGTGGGCTTAAATAACACGGTCCAGCTTTATATGGAAGAGGACGATGAGACTGAGACCTACAAGCTCGTGACCTCCATCCGCGGCAATTCCCTTTCTGGCAGGATCAGTACGGAATCCCCCTTAGGAAAAGCAATCCTGGGCCATAAGGTAGGCGACCGGGTGGCGGTGAAGGTCAGCGATGACTACACCTATTATGTGGTGATTCGTTCCATTGAAAATACGGAGGATGACGGTTCCGACGCGATCCGTGGATTCTGATTCTAGGAGAAAAACAGTGAAAAAGAGAAAATTAAAAAGTACAAAAAAGGTGGCGGTCTTCCTGCTTTTGATGGCAGTCTGGATGGCGTCCTCCTTTGTCTGGCTGCAAAGCTATTTTGCGGACCTGACCATGGACAAACTGATCTTCCAGATGCGGGTGCCCATGACAGGAACCAATTCCGATATCATCTGGAACTATCTGCTTTACGCGGTGCCGCCCTGTCTCGTTATGGGCCTTCTGCTCTGGCTCCTTCTGAGAAAGCCGGAGCGGATCTTTAAATTCCGCATTTTTACGTTGCTTCGTAAAGGGCTTCTGCCGCTTTCGATTCTTTGTGTGCTGGTCTCAGCCGGCTATGGAATCTGGCGGTTTGACATTCCGAACTATCTCTACGCCCAGACCCATGCGTCAAAGCTCTATGAGAACCATTATGTGGATCCCAACACTGTGGAGCTGACTTTTCCGGAGAAAAAGAGAAACCTCATCTATATTTTCCTGGAATCCTTCGAGCAGACCTTTGCGTCGGCGGAATACGGCGGTTTTCAGGAGGAAAATCTGATTCCGAACCTGACGAAGCTCCAGCGGGAAAAAGGAAGCACTTATTTCTCTGAACCCGGCGGGTACGGCATGACGGAGATGGCCAACTGCAGCTGGACCATGGCTTCCATGGTGGCCCAGACCAGCGGCATTCCGCTTTCCATTCCGCTGGCCCACAACGACTACGACATGTACGATACCTTCCTTCCCGGCGTCACGACTCTGGGACAGATTCTGGAAAAGGAAGGCTATCAGCAGGAGCTTCTCATCGGTTCCGAGGCGGCTTTTGCGGGAACCGACCACTATTTTGAACAGCATGGAAACTATGCGATCCGGGATTACAACTACGCCATCGAGAATGGCTGGATTCCGGAAGATTACTATGAATGGTGGGGCTTCGAGGATGAAAAACTCTTCGCCTTTGCAAAAGAAGAGCTGAACCGTCTCTATGAGACAGGAGAACCGTTCAACCTGACGATGGCTACAATGGATACCCATTGCGTGGAGGGCTACACCTGTGAGCTCTGCGAAGATGAATACGAAAATCCCTATTACAATGTAATTTCCTGCTCCGACCGGCAGCTCTCAGCCTTTGTGGACTGGATCAAGGAACAGCCCTTTGCGGAAAATACGACGGTTGTACTCTGCGGTGATCATCTGACCATGGATGCGGCCTATTCAGATTCCGTGGATGAAGATTTCCACCGGACAGATTTTAATGTGATCATAAATGCGGCGATCGAGGCGGAAAATCCCCATGACCGGGTTTTCTGCGCTCTGGATCTGTTTCCGACGACGCTGGCGGCCCTGGGCGTGGAGATCCCCGGCAACCGGCTGGGTCTGGGGGCCAATCTTTTTTCCGATGAGCCGACCCTCTGCGAGTCCATGGGAACGGAAGAATTGGCAGACCAGATCAAGCAGACCAACAACTACTACAACAAACATTTCCTTTATGGAAAAAACAAAGCCTGAAATTCGGATTTCCCCTTGTTTACAAGGGGAAATTTCCGTATAATCAATACGGGGAGTGCAAAAGAGGAGGAACTAAATAAATGAAAGCATATGATATTATCATCATCGGCGCAGGCCCCGGCGGAATTTTTGCTGCCTACGAGCTGATGAAACAGAAACCGGACCTGAAAGTGGCTGTTTTTGAGGCGGGCCACATGCTGAATAAGAGAAAATGTCCCATTGACGGAGTGAAAATCAAATCCTGTATCCATTGCAAGAGCTGTTCCATTATGAGCGGTTTCGGCGGAGCGGGAGCTTTTTCTGACGGAAAATACAACATCACGAACGATTTCGGCGGCACTCTCTACGAGCACATCGGCAAACAGCCGGCCATTGAGCTCATGAAATATGTGGATGAGATTAATCTGATCCACGGCGGCGAGGGAACGAGACTTTATTCCACAGCAGGAACGAAGTTCAAGAAGATCTGCATGCAGAACGGCCTGAATCTTCTCAACGCTTCCGTTCGTCACCTGGGAACCGATATCAACTATGTGGTTCTGGAAAATCTTTACAATGAGCTTGAGAAAAAGGTGGATTTCTACTTTGACAAGCCGGTTCTGAAAATGGAAAAATTACCGAGCGGCTACCGCATTCACTGTGCGGATGAGTTTTTCGACTGCGATCAGTGTATTGTTTCCGTCGGAAGAAGCGGAAGCAAATGGATGGAGGAAGTCTGTAAGGAGATGGATATCCCCACAAAGTCCAACCGTGTGGATATCGGTGTCCGCGTCGAGCTTCCGGCCGTCATTTTCTCAGATCTGACCGATGAGCTTTATGAGAGCAAGATCGTTTACCGTACCCACCAGTTTGAGGACAATGTCCGTACCTTCTGCATGAATCCCCACGGTATCGTGGTAAGTGAGAACACCAACGGCATCGTCACCGTAAACGGCCACAGCTATGAGGGACTGGACAAGCAGACAGAGAATACCAACTTTGCCCTTCTGGTAGCAAAACATTTCTCTGAGCCCTTCAAGGACAGCAACGGCTACGGTGAGAGCATTGCCCGCCTTTCCAACATGCTGGGCGGCGGCGTTATCGTACAGCGTTTCGGTGATCTGGAGCGAGGAAGACGAAGCAATGAGAAACGAATCGCCGAGGGGCTTGTAACGCCGACCCTGGCAGCTACGCCGGGAGACTTAAGCCTGGTACTGCCGAAACGGATCTTGGACGGTATCGTGGAGATGATCTATGCACTGGATAAGATCGCTCCGGGAACAGCCAATGACGATACCCTGCTTTATGGCGTGGAAGTCAAGTTCTACAATATGGAGGTTTCTCTGGACGAACATCTGGAGAGCATCTATCCGGGTCTGTACATCATCGGTGACGGAAGCGGCGTGACCCATTCCCTTTCCCATGCCTCCGCCAGCGGAGTCTATGTGGCGAGAAATATTGTTGAGCGGATGGAAGGAAAAGAAGCATAAGATGCAGGAAATTCCTGTGTCTGAGAAAGAAGCCACGGAATAGGTAAGAAAATATTGGTGAAATTGAGAAGGGCTGTTGCAATCACTTATTTTGATGATTAGCAACAGCCTTTTTAAAATGCTGCAGCGGCGACCTTCCTATAAGCTTTATTTGACTGCATATCGCAAAATCCTCAAAATCTCAATTGCAGTCAATGAAACCACCAAAAATGCATGACCAAAGGAGGCCAGCCTGTCCCTTTGAATATTTTTTTGATGTCACCAAAATAATAAAAAAAATCATTCTTTTCATGGAACATCTCTCCGCATCATGATAAAATGAAAAAAGCGAAATAACAGGAGGGTATTACGATGACAGAGAAAGAACTCAAGGCTCTTCTTGCGGATATGACGCTGGAGGAGAAAGTTGATCAGATGAACCAGGTGGCAGCGGGAATGTTTTCCGGCGATATCACAGCGATGGGGCCAATGGCGGCGAAACTTTATCCGCCGGAGGTGCTGGCCCGGACTGGTTCCGTTCTCGGCGGCATGGGAGCGGAAGCGCTGAAAAAGCTTCAGAAAGAGCAGATCGAAAAGCAGCCCCACAAAATCCCAATGCTTTTCATGCTGGACGTGATCAACGGCTTCAAAACCGTTTATCCGATTCCACTGGGACAGGGCGCAAGCTTTGATCCGGAGCTTTCCAGGGAGTGTGCGGCTATGGCAGCGGAGGAAGCGGCCGTGAGCGGCGTTCATGTGACTTTTGCGCCGATGACGGACCTTGTCCGTGACGCGCGCTGGGGCAGAGTCATGGAGTCCACCGGTGAGGATCCCTATCTCAACAGTCTGTTCTGCGCGGCTATGGTAAAAGGTTTCCAGGGGGACGACCTCAGGGAAGAAGGTCAGGTGGCAGCCTGCGTGAAGCATTTTGCAGGGTATGGTGGAGCCACAGCGGGAAGAGATTACAATACGGTGGAGCTTTCCGAGCACACCTTCCGGGAATTTTACCTGCGATCCTATGAGGCCGGTGTGAAGGCCGGAGCCGCCATGGTCATGACTTCCTTTAACACCGTGAACGGCACTCCTGCTACCGGAAACCGCTGGCTCATGCGGAGGATCCTCCGGGAGGAGATGGGCTTTGACGGCGTTCTGATTTCTGACTGGGCCGCCATTGAGGAGATGATCAATCACGGCTACTGTGCAGACCGCAAAGAGGCCGCCATCCGGGGCATCAAAGCCGGGGTGGATATTGACATGATGACCGGTATTTACAGCGAGCAGCTGGCAGAACTGGTGAAAGAGGGCACGATTCCGGAGGCTCTCGTGGACGAGGCCTGCCTGCGGATTCTGACCCTGAAAAACAAGCTTGGACTCTTTGAAAATCCTTACAAGGATGCAGATGAAGCAAAAGAAAAGACAGTGATCCGTTCTGAGAAGCATCGGGCTCTGGCAAAAAAAGCAGCTGCAGAGTCCTTTGTTCTTCTGAAAAATGAAGAGAAAATCCTTCCACTGAAAAAAAACAGCAAGATCGCTTTCGTTGGCCCCTATGTGAAGAGTCGGAATCTCTTCGGCTCCTGGTCTTTCATCGCCGAGGCGAAGGATGTGGAGAACCTCGAGGAGGCTCTGAAAAAAGTGGGAACCGAAGAAAATATGACTTTCAGCCGCGGCTCCTCCGTGCTGGGAACAGCCTTTAAGCTCCAGGGCTTCGAGGAGAGCGAGAAGGAGGATCTCACAGAAGAGGAAGAACTGGCGATGCTTGAAGAGGCTGTGAAAGCAGCCAAGGAGGCGGAGATTGTGGTGCTTGCCGTCGGCGAGGATCGGCTCCAGAGCGGTGAGGCAGCCAGCAGAGGCATGTTGGATCTTCCAGAAGTGCAGAAACGGCTTTTTGACGCGGTGACAGCTGTCAACGAGAACGTTGTGACCGTCCTTTTCTCCGGTCGTCCGCTGGACCTTCGGGAGGTTTCTGCAAAATCCAAAGCCCTTCTGGAGGTCTGGATGCCGGGAACCGAGGGAGCCGCAGCGATCGCGGAGGTACTTTTCGGCGAGCAGACTCCCCAGGGCAAACTTCCTATGAGCTTCCCCTACTGCGTGGGACAGGTGCCGGTACACTATAACGCTTACTCCACAGGCCGTCCGGTGACATCGAAAAATGCCGGGGAGCGTTTCCATTCCAGATACATCGACATCCCGAATCAGCCGTTATATTCTTTCGGCTACGGCTTAAGCTACACGGATTTTGAGATTTCCGGAATCACACTGGATCGGGAGGAGATGAAGGCTTCCGAGACGATCCATGCCTCCGTGACCGTGAAAAATACCGGCGACCGGGAGGGCACAGAGACCCTGCAGCTCTACCTTCACGACAAAGCTGCTTCCGTGGTGCGTCCGGTGAAAGAGCTGAAAGGCTTCCAGAAGATAACGCTTCAGCCGGGTGAGGAAAAGAAAGTAACCTTTGCCATAACCGAGGAGATGCTTCGTTTCCTCACCGAGGACGGCGTATGGGCCAGCGAGCCGGGAGCTTTCGACCTCTACATCGGCGGGGCCAGCAATACGGAAAATCAGGTAGTATTCAAACTGACGGAATAGAAAGGACAGAAAAATGGTAAAGATCGATCTGATCACCGGCTTTTTGGGGGCCGGGAAGACGACGTTTATCCGAAATTATGCGGAGTACCTTATGAGAAAAGGGGAAAATATCGGGATTCTGGAGAATGATTTCGGTGCAGTTAACGTGGACATGATGCTGCTCCAGGATCTGGAGGGAGAGCATTGCGAGCTGGAGATGGTTTCCGGGGGCTGCGATAAGGACTGCCACCGGAGACGTTTTAAGACGAAGCTTATTGCTATGGGCATGTGCGGTTACGACCGGGTGCTGGTGGAGCCCTCCGGTGTGTTTGATGTGGATGAATTTTTCGATGCTTTAAGGGAAGAGCCGCTGGACCGCTGGTACCAGGTAGGAAGCGTTCTTACCGTTGTGGATGCACATCTTGCACCGGAGCTTTCCGAAGAAGCAGATTATATTCTGGCTTCCGAGGTGGCAAATGCGGGAAAAATCCTCTTAAGTAAGACGGAAGATGCATCCCCGGAGGAGATCGCGGATACGAAGGTTCACTTAAACCGGGCACTGGAAGGCGTTCAGTGCAGCCGGAGACTGGATCCGGAGAAGGATATTTTCGGGAAAAAGTGGGAAGACCTGACCGATGAAGAATGGAAGGTTATTTCCGAAAGTGGTTTTCATGCAGAGAGTTGGAGGCAGCTGGATCTGAGTGAGGAGGAAGTCTTTCAGTCTCTTTATTTTATGGATCAGAAGACAGAGGTGGAGCGGGCTAAGACGATCGCAGAAAATCTTCTGAAGGATCCTTCCTGCGGAAAAGTTCACCGGGTCAAGGGCTTCCTGCTGGATGAAAGGGGACAGTGGCTGGAACTTAATGCCACCGCCCGTGAGCTGACGGTAAAACCGGTGGCTGTCGGACAGGATGTGATCATCGTCATCGGTGAAAAGCTGGACAAAGAGAAGATCAGTTCTTTTTTTGAAAATACAGTTGTTGTGCATAAAAATTCATGATAGACTATGGATGTTTGGTAATTGTGCAGGAACTGCTATCCTTTTGAAGGTACTGGACAGTTACGATGGTTGTGGGGTTGCGGAAGCTGCGGAGCAGCCAGGCAATTCGCAGGCAGGAAGATAAGTAAAGGAGAACGATTATGCCAGTATTTGATTTCAGCAATGCATCAACAGAAAAAACAGAAGATTCCGTTTGTACATATACCACCTTTGCATCCGATGAGAATACGACTTCTCCGGAGCAGCCGATCCTTGTGCTCGCCAACAGCGTGAGACAGTGGAAACATCATTCCTGCGGCGTTTTTTCCAATCCGAAGAAAAAGACCGCCTTTGAGTTCCAGGAGGAGGACGGCGTTCTGAGCGCGGACATCCTGAAAGTGGACGCCCGTTTCGTGAGCCTGATCCGGTGGCTGGGGGATAACCATATTCATGTGCGGCTTTCCGGCCAGAATACTTCCGGGGGCTATGCGGTTTATAAGATCCGTGAGACGGCTTTTGGAGGCGGCACGAAGCTTTCCGCCGAGGACGGTTTCCTGCAGTTTATGATCGAGCGGCTTCTCTCCAGCAATGCACCGGAGGAGGAAGCGGAGGACGAGGATCAGGAGGAAGCCGGAGATGAGATGAAGCTCACGAGCATTCAGAGCATCACAGATTTCATGACCTGTGCGGGCCGGACCCTGCCGGACAACATCCGTCTCTGGGCCAGAAGAAACCTGGCTGTGGCCCGCTCTCACGAGGTTTCCCCGGAGGAGCGCCGCCACGCTCAGCGTGCTCTTTCTATCATGATGAATGTGCAGTGGAAAAACAATTACTTTGAGGCCATCGATCCCGTGGAGGCCCGCCGGATTCTGGACGAAGAGCTCTACGGCATGGAGAAGGTAAAACAGAGAATCATCGAGACGATCATTCAGATCAACCGGACCCACACGCTTCCGGCTTATGGCCTGCTTCTCGTAGGCCCTGCAGGAACCGGTAAATCCCAGATTGCCTATGCGGTAGCGAGAATCCTTCGTCTCCCCTGGACGACTCTCGATATGAGTTCCATCAACGATCCGGAGCAGCTCACCGGAAGCTCCCGTATCTATGCAAACGCAAAACCGGGTATTATTATGGAAGCTTTCTCTGCAGCCGGAGAGTCTAACCTGGTCTTTATCATCAACGAGCTGGACAAGGCAGCCTCCGGAAAAGGTAACGGAAACCCGGCAGATGTGCTTCTGACGCTTCTCGATAACCTAGGCTTTACAGACAACTACATGGAGTGCATGATCCCCACTGTGGGCGTTTATCCGATTGCTACGGCCAATGAGAAGGACCAGATCAGCGCGCCGCTGATGTCCCGTTTCGCAGTCATCGACATTCCGGACTACACCGACGAAGAGAAGAAAGTCATTTTCTCCAAATTCGCCCTTCCCAAGGTGCTGAGACGGATGAGCCTTAAGGAAAACGAGTGCCAGGTGGCACCGGACGGACTGGATGCCGTTATCGAAAAATACAGAGATACGACCGGTATCCGTGACCTGGAGCAGGCAGCGGAGCATATCGCAGCCAACGCGCTCTACCAGATCGAGGTGGACCATGTTTCTGAGGTGGTGTTCCATGCGAATATGGTGAGAAGCCTCCTGGGCTAATGGGGACGGTGTTTTTGGCTTTTTATGTGTCCCTGTTGGTTTGATACAGTAAAAAATATCCTGACAGATCCTGCAGTTTTTACTCTGCGATCTGGTCAGGATATTTTTTTCGGCTTAATTAACTGTGTGGATCGAAGCCTTCTGGATGATCGGATAGCGCACCAGAGTGGAAGACTCCAGATCCTCATGGTTCATGTAGACCGCGGAGATCTGGCGGTTGTCGTAGGTGGTGTAGTAGTAGATGCCCTTGTCTGCGTTGCAGCAGGAGGAGTAGAGGGTGATCTCATACTTGCCGTTTTCGAGGAGGCAGCAGCCTCTCTGCTGTTCCACGGAAGTGAGGATGTGGAAAAACTGGCTGACGCTTTCCTCCTCAGAGTCCCCGGAGCAGGCGTTCATTTTCGTGAAAGCGGCCCGGATGAAACGGGACTGGGAAGAGAGATCGCCAGGAAGTCCGATGGCTCCCATACCGCGGCTGTAAGTCTTGAGAGGTAACTCTTTGGAAAAATGATTCTCCGGGGTGGCGGGGGAGAGTTGCATATAGTTGTTGAGCTGGAACAGCTGATAGGGGAAGGGCGGATTGTTGGTGAGAACGCCGACGGGATTGTCGTAAACGTGAAGGCCGTCTTTCATGGCCTCCAGGGTGATGGATTCGGTCCGGTCGGAGATCAGCCAGTGGAGCTGGGCCAGGGGCAGCTTCTCACTGAAAGGAATGTTCGTGAGGTTCATGCGGGCGATGAGCTCCCGTGCCTCTTTTACGGAAGCGCACTGGCCGAGAAGCCAGGGGATCAGCTCAAACTGGGCCACATTGTCTTTTTCCGGGACAGGCTCCTGATAGGCGGCGTTGCCGACGAAGTTCAGGCCGGCGATGCATAAGCCCTTTTCGTTGACGGCGTCGTAATAGAGGGGATAATCCCCGGCAATATAGGCCATGCCGATCATGGCATAATGGGCAGTGAGCTCTTTTTCAAGACTGCGAAAATGGAAGGGATAGTTTCTCGGAGTGATGGTCACTTCGTCCCCGTAGGAAAATTCATAGTCCAGATTTCGTCCAAAATAAAAATCTCCGGTGAGATAGGTTGCTGCGGTACACATAGGAAAACCTCCTGTCTAAGATTTGCTGAAAGACACTATACTGCAAAGCAGCGGGGGATGCAAGGGAGATTTTCTGAAAAATGTATAAGGTTTTTATTATGTAAAACATAAAATGATACATATTTACTTCTATATGAAATCTGCTATACTAGTACAGTGAATATTAAGTAACCGCCATATTGACTTGTCTGATTTTTCATCTGCTGCGTTGTCGTCAATCGACGTAGCCACCGCTACGCCTCATTCCTCCGCCTTGCATATGAAGAAATCATCCTGCGTCAATATAGCAGATACTTAATTTTCACTGTACTAGAAACCGGAGGATTGCGTATGAAAAAGAAAAATTTGTTGTGGAAATTGTTTGTGTCTACGTTTTATATTAGCGTTTTTACCTTTGGCGGGGGCTATGTAATCGTAAGCCTGATGAAAAAGAAATTTGTGGATGAATATCACTGGATCGAGGAGGAGGAGATGCTGGACCTCATTGCGATTGCCCAGTCTTCGCCCGGGGCCATTGCCGTAAACGGGGCCATCGTTGTGGGCTACAAGCTGGCGGGAATGATCGGAGCGGCTACGGCGATCCTGGCGACGATCCTGCCGCCTTTTCTGATTCTGTCGATTTTGTCTGTTTTTTACAATGCGTTTCAGGATAATTTTCTCGTGAGTCAGATGCTGAACGGCATGCAGGCCGGGGTGGGAGCTGTCATCGCTTCCGTGGTTTACGATATGGGAAGAGGCGTTCTGAAGGAAAAAGATCCGCTCTCCATGGTCATCATGGCAGGAGCATTCATGGTGGTCTGTGTCTTTGAAGTGAATGTGATTTATGTGGTGATTGCGAGCGGCCTCATCGGCGCGGTGCGGACCTGGATTCAGGAGAGGAGGGCGAAAGCATGATTTACCTGCAGCTTTTTATCAGTTTTCTGCAGATCGGAATGTTCAGCTTTGGCGGCGGCTATGCGGCCATGCCTCTGATTCAGGGGCAGGTGGTGACACTGCATCACTGGCTTTCTATGGAGGAATTTACCGACCTCATCACGATCTCACAGATGACGCCGGGACCGATCGCAGTGAATTCCGCCACCTTTGTCGGCATCAAGATTGCCGGGATTCCTGGGGCAGCCGTGGCAACCTTGGGCTGCATCCTTCCATCCTGTGTCATCGTAACCCTGCTCGCGAAGCTCTACCTCAAATACCGGAACATGGGAATGCTCCAGGGAATCCTGGGTTCCCTCCGTCCCGCCGTGGTGGCCATGATCGCCTCCGCCGGAATCTCCATTCTCATCACCGCCTTCTGGGGCAGCCGCAGCGCCATCTCCCTTCCCGACACCAACTGGAGTCTGGTGGTGATCTTCGTGATCTCCATGATACTCCTCCGGAAATTTAAGAAAAATCCGATTTTCGTCATGGTGCTGGCGGGAGTGCTGCGGACCGTTTGGGCGTGCGTGGAGAAATATATGTAAAAGAAAAGTCGGATCAAACCGCAGAAAAAGCGGCAGATCCGGCTTCTTTACTAGCAAAGCGGACATTCGCAATCCGCTCTGCGACTTGATCATGAGCGCAGTCGCTACGCTTATCTGCGTTCAAACAACGTACACCCCATCCTCTTAAACTCCACAATCTTCTCCCGCAGCAGCTCCACCGGTACATTTAGGTACCGGCTGCTGCAGTCGATGCAGAAAAATTCTTCGGCGCCGCGGTTGTAGATCTTTTTGTGGAGGGCGATCTCGTCTTTGGTGAGAGAGCGCCCACATTCTTTACAGTGTGCCATTATTTCTCCGGTTTTACCAGCTCTGCGATGACAACCTGAGACTGGCAGCCGCGAAGGACGGCGGTGTAGGCATCCTGGAAGGTACCAAGCTCTTCGCCGGTGATGGCGTCGGTGATCTTCAGGAAAAGACCGGACTCGGAATGGATGCCGAGATCGTCAAAGCAGATGCTCATATGGCAGGGGCCTTCGGTCGGCTCGCCGATGTTGAAAAAGCCGATGGCCACGCGGTTCCCGGAGAGGATTTTGCCTAAGGTATAGTGTTTGTCACCGACATTCTCAATGAGAAAAGCAGGGCAGCACTCCCCGTCCTGGTTGATGGCGATGAGGCCTTTGTTCAGAAGAGTTGCTTTGTTGGACCCGTCAATGCTCCGGATATCGGCGCCGATGATCAGCGGGGAGGTAAGGAATGCCCACATGGCAAAGTGCTGGAGATACTGCTCATCGCTGCAACCGCCGATGCCGACGTTTCCTTTTCCGTGCATGCCAACGATAAGCATGTCCAGATCATTGTAGCAGCCGGGAGCGTTGCCCTCGATGTTTTCCACCTGCTGTTTGAAGATATCCTGATAGCTTCTCGGCACGTCGAAAATGTCTCCGGTGGAACGGTAGGTGTGAGCGCCTCTGGAGCGCATCCAGCCAGAGGGATCGTATTTACCCCAGTTGCAGGCGGCAAAAAGGATCTCGCGGCCGGTGTGGCGAAGGGCCATAGCCATCGTAAGATAGGCGTTTTTCGCATCGCCGCTTACCGGGAAGTTACAGAAATCATATTTCAGGTAGTCCACACCCCATTCGGCGAACTGGCGGGCATCCTCGAATTCGTGACCGTAGCTGCTGGGATAGCCGGCACAGGTCTTTGTTCCGGCACAGGAATACATGCCAAATTTCAGCCCTTTGGAATGAATATAATCGGAAAGTGCTTTCATTCCGCTGGGGAAAAGCTTTGGATCCGGAACGAGCTTTCCGTCCACACGCTCTTTTAAGGACCAGCAGTCGTCGATGATGACATACTCGTAACCGGCGTCCTTGTATCCGTCGTTCACCAGCTGGTCTGCCATCTCCATGATCAGCTTTTCATTGATGTGCTCCCCGAAGGTATTCCAGGAGTTCCAGCCCATAGGCGGTTTCTTTGCAGTCATTAGAACCTCTTTTCCGGCAGATGTTTCTGCCTAAGTTTTATGGTGATTTTATTGTACCATTTTTGCAGGAAAAAGGAATGTCTGATTGACCGAATATTGTTCAAAAAAAGAAGTCCCCTGCTTCCATTACAAAAAGCAGGGGGCTTTCTTCGTTACAGGATATCAATGTATTCTCCGGCCAGAGCCTTGTTCATGCTGCGGACAGCACAGAATTTTCCGCACATGCTGCAGGTGTCGCTGTGGTCATCCTCAGGCCTGCGGCTGTCACGGATCGCCTTGGCAGTTTCAGGATCCAGCGCACAGGCATACTGTTTTTCCCAGTCCAGTTTCTGACGGGCATCTGCCATGCGGTCATCCTGGTTCCGGGCTCCCGGGATCCCTTTGGCAATGTCTGCTGCGTGAGCGGCGATCTTGGAGGCAATGATGCCCTGTTTTACATCTTCCACGTTGGGAAGAGCCAGATGCTCGGCAGGAGTCACATAGCAAAGGAAGGCTGCACCGTTCATGGCTGCTACAGCTCCACCGATGGCAGCTGTGATGTGATCATAACCAGGAGCAATGTCGGTTACCAGAGGACCGAGGACATAGAAGGGAGCGCCCATACAGATGCTCTGCTGTACCTTCATGTTTGCGGCTACCTGATCCAGGGGCACATGACCGGGACCTTCCACCATGACCTGTACATTATGATCCCAGGCACGTTTGGTCAGTTCTCCCAGACGGACAAGCTCCTCGATCTGACATACATCCGTTGCATCGGCCAGACAGCCCGGACGGCAGGCATCACCGAGAGAGATGGTGACATCGTATTCCTCACAGATGTCCAGGATCTCGTCAAAATGTTCATAGAAGGGATTTTCCTCACCGGTCATGCTCATCCAGGCGAAGACAAGGCTTCCGCCACGGCTGACAATGTTCATTTTTCTTTTGTGTTTCTTGATCTGTTCAATGGTTTTGCGTGTGATGCCGCAGTGCAGGGTAACAAAATCCACGCCATCCTGCGCATGAAGACGGACCACATCGATAAAATCCTGGGCGGTCAGAGTCGCCAGATCCCGCTGATAGTGGATCACACTGTCATAGACAGGAACGGTTCCGATCATGGCAGGACATTCATGTGTCAGCTTCTGCCGGAAAGGCTGGGTGTTTCCATGGCTGGAAAGATCCATGATGGCCTCTGCACCAAGCTTTACAGCACTCATGACCTTTTGCATTTCGATGTCGTAATCTTTACAGTCACGGGAAACGCCAAGGTTTACATTGATCTTGGTGCGGAGCATGCTTCCAACGCCCTCCGGGTTCAGGCCGACATGGTTTTTGTTTGCACAGATGGCAACTTTTCCTTCGGCGACAAGCTTCATAAGAGCCTCTGTCGTCATGTTTTCTTTCTTTGCGACAATTTCAAGTTCCGGTGTCAGGATGCCTTTTCTGGCAGCATCCATCTGGGTTGTGTAATTTCTCATGCTTGTTTTGCCTCCTTCATGATTTGAGTCTGGAATCCTGGCGTCAGCAAAACACGGACAGCACGCATGAGCAGCCCGGAATACTGACGCCTGAAACTTCATCTTTTCAAGTGATGGTTTCTTGCCGGATGAGACCGGCTTTTTTAAAGCGGCACAAAGTGGTGTCCCCAATGTACCGCCGGACAGATGAAGTCTGGTTTTATCTGTCCTTCAAGGGTCTGTATCAGCAGACTCCCTGTTTTCTGTTTAATGAGCAGAAGAGAGCTCTCTCATGACGCCGCCCTTTTCCAGGACCGTGATCAGGAGGAACGCAAGGATGCTTCCTGCTACGGTGGAGATCAGGAAAGGTACAATGTAAACAAAGATACCGGCAGGTGTAAGGCCCATCAGATAAACAGCCACCGGATAAGCAGCGATGCCGCCGAGGATTCCGGTTCCCAGTGCTTCCGCAGCACAGGTAAGGCTCAGTTTACGGGAGAAATGGTAAACAAGACCGCAGCAGAGTGCGCCAACCATACTTCCAGGGAAAGCCATGAGGCTTCCAAGAGCCAGAAGATTGCGGAGAAGGCTTGCGATAAAGGCAATGCCGATCCCCCAGAAGGGGCCTAAGGTGACAGCAGCCAGAATGTTGACCATATGCTGTACCGGGGCACATTTACTGCCGGCTACCGGAAAGCTGATAAAGCTTCCTACAACAGCAAGAGCGGTGAATACGCCTGCAAGTGCAATTTTTTTCGTTGAGAGATTGGTTTTCATGGACAATTTTCTCCTTTCAGTCGTCAGATGTTCAATAAGAAAGGATCCCCACCTGAATGGAGATCCTGCGCTGTCCAGAATAAAAAAAGAGATGCGGGGGCACCTCTAAATAATCTTGGTATGTATTCCCTCCGTTGGCATTATCCAAATCAGGTTCCGGGTCGAAACGGAATCACGTCTCCTCTCAGCCGGCTTTCGCCAGCTCCCCTCTTTTCATGAAATTGTCCGGAAACATTATAACGCAGACAGAAAAAGTTTGCAAGCTGTTTTTCTGACGGAAAAAACAGGGTAGGCAAGAAGGAGAGAACGTGTTATCCTAAGGGTACAGTGTTTTCGAAAGAAACAGACGGAGGAAAAGAAAAATGAATTTTAGAGAAAGAAGAACAAAAATTTTTGATACCATGGAGGTGGATTCTGCGCTGATCCTTTTTTCAGGAATCGAGCTTCATGTAAGTGCGGACGAGTACCTGCCTTTTGAGGCAAACCGGAACTTTTTCTATCTGACCGGACTCCGCAGAGATCATATGATCCTGCTGATGAAAAAGACGGAAAAAGAAGAGAAAAGCATCCTTTTCATCGAGGAGGCGGACCCGACCCAGGAGCGCTGGTTCGGAAGAAAAGTCACTGTCTCCGAGGCACAGGAGATCTCCGGCATCGAGGATGTTCGTTTCCTGGATTCCTTTGAAGGAATGGTAAGCAGCATGATGGACAGAGAGGACATTTCCACCCTGTATTTCGACTGCTTCCGCTACCAATACGAGGATCTTCCGGACTACAACGCTGTAAAAGCGAAGGAGTTTGCCGACAAATATCCGGGCCGCAGGATCAAAAACATCGCTCCGACTGTCGCTGCTCTTCGTATGTGGAAGGATGAGGACGAGATCGAGCTGGTGAAAAAGGCCATCGACATCACGGACAAGTCTCTCCAGTTTGTCATGAAAAATCTGAAGCCGGGCAATACTGAATATCAGGCACAGGCTGATTTCGAGTATATGGTTCACCATCAGGGTGCCGACGGCACTTCCTTCCCGACGATTGCCGGAAGCGGAGCCAACGGAACCATGCTTCACTATGAGACCAACCAGGACGTCTGCGAGGACGGAACCCTTCTTCTCATGGATCTGGGAGCCAAATTTAACGGCTACTGCGCCGACATCACCAGAACTTATCCGGTGAACGGAAAATATTCTGAGCGCCAGAGACAAGTTTACGAGGTTGTTCTGGCAGCAAACCGCAAGGTGGCTGAGGTGGCAAAACCGGGCATGACCTTGCGCGAACTCAACGAGATCACCAAAGATGTGCTGGCTGAGGGCTGCATCCGCTTAGGTCTCATCGAGAACAAGGACGAGATCGGCACCTACTATATGCATGGCGTTTCCCATCATCTGGGCATTGACGTTCATGACGTGACAGCAGCAGGCAGCGAAAAGCTTCAGCCGGGAGCCATCATCACCGATGAGCCGGGCCTTTACATCGACGAGTGGGAGATAGGCATCCGTATCGAGGACGATATCCTGATCACCGAGGATGGCTGCGTTGTTCTTTCTGATGCGATCATCCGCGATCCGGACGAGATCGAAGCATTTATGGCAAAAAATAAATAAAAAGGAGCTTTTAAAAATGGCATACATTAAAAATATCGAGCCTGAAAAAGTAGTAAATTTAGGTGAACTGGTTCAGTATATGGACGGACAGGTTGTAAGCCGTACTCTGGCACAGAACAGCGCCGTGAGCGTTACCCTTTTCGCTTTCGCAAAGGGCGAGGAGATCGGCACTCATGATTCCGAGGGCGACGCTATGGTAACGGTTCTCGAGGGAACCGGCGAGTTCACCGTAGGCGGCGTAAAACATCAGGTAAAAGCAGGCGAGGCTCTCGTAATGCCCGCTAAAATCCCCCATGCCGTATACGCAGTGGAGGCTTTCAAAATGCTCCTCACCGTGGTATTCCCGCAGTAAGAATCTCTTGACTTTGCGAGAAGAACAGGATAGAATGACGGTGGTTCATCGGAGGGTAATTTGTTCGTAAGAAACAATAGCTGGATAAGATGGCAGGCCGAGATGCCTGCATCTTGTTCAGCTTTTTTTATGTGCGCCTGGCGGCGCACGTTTCGTTTGCGCGCCATGGGCGCGCTCTCGCAGGTGAAAGTCCTGAACATGCCCAGGTAGTGGGAAATGTATAGCTGAACAGCAAGGGTGTCCATCGTGAGGTGGAATCTGAAGGAAGCCGGATGTGGGAACAGACTAACCACGGGCAAATCTCTGGTCTGACGAAAAGAAATGCCATCGATTGTCTGCTGACGGCGATTTTCTTCTGCTATGTGGGCTTCTATAACGGCATTGGCCTCACAAAAAATAAAGAGTTTGGGTGTGACTTCGGTCGCGCCTTTCTTTTTTTTACAAAACGGTTACAACTTTCCACAGTGGGTTTATGCTAAAATGGAACTGAGGTGAAAATATGCGGGGAAAAATTTTAGTGATAGAGGATGAAATGGCCATCAACGACCTGATTTCCATGAATCTGGAGGTGACGGGCTATGAGGTCGTTTCCTGTCTGGATGGGCTGGAGGCGGAGGAAACTCTGAAAAAAGAGGCGGATTTTGATCTGGCCTTGGTGGATATCATGCTTCCGGGAAAGGATGGCTTTGCGCTTTTGCCGGAGCTGAAGGCGGCAGGGATTCCGGTGATTTTCCTGACGGCGAAAGCGGATGTCCAGAGTAAGGTCCGGGGACTGAAAGAAGGGGCGGAGGATTATATTGTAAAGCCTTTTGAGATGCTGGAACTTCTGGTCCGTGTGGAAAAGGTGCTGGAGCGTCATCAAAAAGGGAGAGAAATCCTGAAAGTAGGGGATGTGGAGATTGACACGGAGAAGAGGAGCGTCACGAAGGCGGGGGAAGAGATTTATTTAAAGCCCATGGAATATGACTGTCTTCTGATGTTTGTCCGCCACAAAAACAAGGCACTGACCAGAGAACAGCTTTTAAAGGCTCTCTGGGGCGTGGACTTTGAGGGAGAGACCAGAACGGTGGACGCCCATGTGGGCAGGATCCGGAAAAAACTTGGTTTTCAGGACGTGATCCGGACCATTCCCCGGATCGGGTACCGGCTGGAGGTGGATGAGTGAAGCTTTTTAAAAAGTTGTTTCTGCAGATTTTTCTGGCGTTTCTGGTCTTGTCCCAGGCAGTGTTTTTTTACCTGCTCTATGAGTCAAGGCGGCAGGCGGTGGAGAGTATCCAGCACTATGAAAAGCTCAGTTTTCAAGGAAAAACAGGAGAACTGGACCAGAAACTCAGAGGCATGTATGAAACGGAAGAACAGGAAATACAGGACCGGATCGTGGCCAGCGCTTTCCGCCAGTATGTGGGAAGCCAGGGAATCCTTTACCGGGGGACGAAGGAGCTTTTTAACATCAGTGCCTATGAGTATGAGGTGGAAGATGTTTTTAAACGGACGGATGACAGGGAGAACGGGCTTCTCTTAAAGAACGGAGAGCGAAGGCTTTTACTCTTTTGGGATACGCTGACCTTTGGAAAAAATTACCGCGTTCTTTACTATAAGGATATAACGGAGATCTATCAGCGCTTTGATAAGCTTTTTCTGGAAGGGCTTCTTTTTACCGTAGGAGCCCTGCTTTTTATCGGAGTTTTTCTTTTTCATGGAATATACCGGACGATCCGGCCATTGGTAGAACTGAAAAAGACGGCAGCTTTGCTGGCAGACGGGAACTATGGAATCCGTCTGCCCGTCCGGGGAAAGGATGAGATCGCAGAGCTGACGGAGAGTTTTAACCAGATGGCAGAGAAGATCGAGGAGCATGTGGAAAAGCTTTCAACGGTCAATGAGACGCAGAGACAGCTTTTGGGAAGTCTGGCCCACGAACTGAAAACGCCCATGACAGCCATCATCGGCTATGCGGATACGCTTCTGACGCTGCGCTTAAGCGAACGGCGGAGGGAGCAGGCCCTTCATTACATCGGGGACGAGTGTCGACGGCTTTCCAGACTGTCGGTGAAGATGTTGGAACTTACCGGTCTTTATGAGATGGGAGAGAGCACCATCGAGAAAAAAGAGGTGGAGGTGCTGCCTTTTCTCGAAAAAGTGAAGGAGCTTACGTTCTGGAGATTGCAGGAGAAAAAGCTTTCCCTGGAGATTTCTTGCACTCCAGAGGATCTTACGAAGACCATGGACCAGGATCTGATGATGAGCCTTGTAATGAATCTGGTGGATAATGCCGTGAAGGCTTCTAAAGAAGGCGGGAAGATATGGATTCGGGCGGATGAGAGGGAGCTTTCAGTGAGAGATGAGGGAAAAGGGATTCCGCTGGAAGACCTGGCGCGGGTGACGGAAGCCTTCTACATGGTAGATAAAGCCCGGGCACGGAGCGCGGGAAGCGTGGGACTGGGGCTGGCGATCTGTGAGGAGATTGCGATGTTGCACGGGGCGCGGCTTTCCCTGGAAAGTGAGGAAGGGAAAGGAACTTGCGTTCATTTATTTTAGTGAACTACTCGGTAACTAAGTTACCAGAGCATCTGAAATCTGGCGGGATACCGCCTTTTCTTCAGGGTGCGTCCATGACACCAATACTGCTTGCCTTTCGGTTATACAGCTACTTTTATTATTTCTGGATTTTTTAATCCGGTTACGGACAGTTCCTTTTCCTTTCCGGATACGGAAAGATATTTCCGCAGGATATTAAATGCACCCACTGCATCTGCGTTAAATCTTACTCCGCCAGTTATATACATGCCCCGTTCTTTTCGATTGAATGCTTCTGCATATCTTTTTGATACTTCTGGTGATAATGGACTGCACTGGCTGGTATAGCTTTCTTCCTGTTTTATCAATGGAATCCCATATAATTTCAGTTTATATTCCAGCATGATATACAGCCTGTTATACGGCAGTCCGTGAAGCTTCTGGTTGGTCTTGTGTCCCAGATCTTTTCCTTTACGGATATTCCGGATGTCTCCCACAACCACACAGCGGATATCTTCCTTTCTGCAGTATTCCGCAATCCATCTGGTCACTTTGTGAAGGTAATCCTTCACTGCATTCTGCTTTTTCCTGTAAAGTCTCTGGATATGTTTCGATGATTTTGGATATTCTATTCCTCTTTCCGACTGCTGCGCATACCATACAGACTGCACTCTGGCGATCTCTTTATGAAAGTATCTTTCCAGAGAAAGATATTTTCTTCCCAGAATAAAAGTCCTGCCATTTCCGGAATCATAACAGGTCATCAGATTATGAAGTCCAGGATCAATAGATAAATAATGTCCATTCTGGGAGAGCTGCTCTGGTTCTTCCAGCCCATAGATAACGATAAGGTCACATGTTCCATTTTCCGGGGAATAGATCCGCAATTGTTTTATGTGATCCATGTCTTTGAAAATCTTATTTTCAAGATATAGGAATTTTTCATGGATCCCGTAAGTTTCTTCCATATAGCTTTTCAGATCCTTTGGCAGAGACAGCCGCAGCTGGTCTGAACCTTTCTCATGCCGGATCCCCATCTGCATGTATGTGACTGGTATGTTGTCCTGTTTAAAACGGGGCGGATTTGGATTTTTGATCCCTCCGGTCTTTTTCAGGACAAAAAAAGATCTCCACGCCTTATCCAGCTGCTTACAGGTCTCCTGTGCTGTCTGTGACGGAAGCTGTCTGTACCACAGATCTCCTTTATGTGCTTTTTTCTGATAATACCAGTCAGGATACTTTTCCAGTCCCAGTTCTTTATAATGATAACGTTCATAGTTGCAGACATTCCAGAGTTTGGAAGCTGCATAACACATATGCCCTATGATATTGGAATATTCCGGCCGGATCTTTACCGATGTTCTGTGTGACAGCAGCATTCCGCTTTCCCCCTTCAGACAGTCATGCGAACCAGTATCCACAGTCCGCTTTAAATCAATACGACTTGCTCTGATGTTCCATATAACGGCGGATATTTTCCTCAGATACGGATCCAATTGTTTCCACATAATAGGAATGGTTCCACAGCTGGTTTCTTATTTCCAGGAAACGTTCGAACAGTTTTCTGCCGGTAATACCTTTATCCTCAGAGATCTGCTGCACCAGTTCCGGCAGGTATTCCTCAATTTCTGGATCAAGTATCTTCCTCCGGTATTTCACTGACCATACCATATAGTAGTTGATATTACACACGCAAGTCCTATAATGCACAAAATTTTCTTTTATATGCATATATATAGTATAACACAAGAGTCAAAAACACGCAACAATTATCCAAACATATTTTCGATTACTTATATGTGGGTTACGGAATTAAGAGAAAACTATTAATATCAAGCATGAGGATTATTGTACTATTTGCACTGTGCAGATATGCACACTCCTGCGCTTTCATCTCGGTAATTGAATTGCCGAGGATTCCCGCTTATTGTCCTAAAAACCGCAAAGGGGAAAAACATTAGCAAGGGGGAAAACCATCAGAGTTGCGCCAGTCCTGGTTTTCCCCCTTGCACCCCCCTTTCCAGGGCACGCAGAAAATAAGGGGCTTACGTCAGACTGGGAGTGCGTGAAATGACGGGTGGGTATGGATTTATAGGTAAGCAACCACAATTCCCCCTGTTGTCATTCCACATCTGTCGAACACCTCTTCCCTGTTGACGTAAGCCCCATATTTTTTGACCTTAAAGGGCCACGAGGGGGAGGCTGAGGGGGAGGGCGGCCCAGGAGCCGTCCCCCTCGCATATGTTTTCCAGCGGCTTTCCAAAGCCGAACTGCGGTTACAGAACGGTTACAACTCAGCGAGGATTTAGACAAGGGAGCTGTGATAGGCTAAGAGCAGAAAAAAGGTCAGGAGGATTTGAAATGAAGAATAGAAGAGTTTTGAATATAGCTGGCATTTTGATAATAGCCGGAATGCTGGCAGGCTGCGCGAAGACTCCAGAGAGCTCTCTGGTGCGCCAGAAAGGTGCGGCCAGCCTGAAAAATTATGAAGAAGGCGAGACTCTGGCAGCGCAGGAGAGCACGACCGGGACGGAGAACCCGGATGATCTGGAGGCAGACAGCACCGGGACGGAGAACAGCACAACTGTGCCTGGTGACGCGAGCGGCACAGAAACAGCTGAGACGCCCCAGTCCAGTGAGACCTCTTCCTCTGTGCTTCGCAGCGCGCTCGGAGCTCCGGAGCATTATAGCAGCGAGGTGAAAGATGAGACAGGAAAACTTCAGATCCTGACAGATGCCGATGTGGAGATTCCGGAGGCCTCGAAGGTGTCGGCGATCTCAGTGAGCCAGCATCCCCTGGATCAGGCGCTGATGGATCAGGTGACGGAGGCGTTCCTGCCGGATGCGGTGTTTTATTCACAGGAGAGTTATTATCAGCCAACAAAGCCGGAATTGCAGAAAAAGCTGGAAGAACTGAAAGGGTATCTGGCAGAAGGCAATCTGGATCCCTACGGCTACGGGACGGATGAAGACGGGAATCTGGTTTATGATATCTATAACACCATTGAAAACGCAGAGAATGCCTATGAGGAAGCACCGGAAGAAAAGCAGCTTCAGGAAGTCCCTGCGAAACTGAATCTGGAAAAGGAAGATGGTCAGGGCGGCACTTACATAGATGAAAACCGCTTTATGGGAACAGCAAAGACGGAAGACGGGAAATGGTATGATTATGCGGTTTTTGGCTATTCCAGCATGCCTGTGAACATAAAAATCTCCAGGCTCTATGAAGAATTTCCCAATCAGGATACCAGTTCCTGGGCAGGCTATGGAGGATTAAAAGATACGACAGAGGTTCCGGATGAAGAGACCATAAAAAGTGACATCGGGATCAGCTTCGATGAGGCAAAAAAACTGGCGGATGAAAAAGTGGCAAAACTCAATATTCCGGACATGGTGATGGGAGAATGGGAATATGCGCTTCTCTGGAATACGGATATAGAAACGGGTGGATACACCAGAGAAAAACAGATCGCTGCCGGTTATCAGTTCCATTATGTGCGGAAGATCAACAAGATTCCCGTCACTTATACCATGGAATATGGCGGCGGGCTGGAGAGCATGGAGAGCGAGATGGAGACCTGGTGCTATGAGGTTCTGGATCTGGTGGTGAATAAGGATGGAGTGGAATATCTGGAGTTTGATAACCGCTATGACGAAGGGGAAGTGAAGACAGAGAATCTGAAGCTGCTGTCTTTCGATGAGATCATGAAGATCTATGAGAAAATGATGCTGGTTCAGAATGCGGATATTCTGAATTACGAGCAGGAACGGACCTACCATATCAACCGGATCACCTTTGGCTATACCAGGATCTATGAACCGGCCAGTGATTCCAGAACCGGTATCCTGGTTCCTGCCTGGGATTTCTTTGGAGACTTTGAGAATACTACCTCCGAGGGTACCACATATACAAACAATATGACTTACCAGAGCTATCTCACGATCAACGCCATCGACGGAAGCATCATCGACCGGGGCCTGGGGTACTGAGTATGCGGCAGGCATTGGCAGCGGCAAAATTTTCCTTTATGGGTTTCTGGAAAAATCCCCGGGTGGTTCTGACCTTCCTTTTGGGATTCGTGCTCTCGTATCTTTTGAGTACCCGGATCATGGTGGTCATCGAGGCTTACCACACGCCGGTGCAGGCGGTGGAACCCTTTCTATGGACCTTCGGGGACAGCACGGCGATCCTTTTAAGCTCCCTTTTGCTTCTGCTGCTTTTCTCGGATCTTCCTGGGCTGACACCGGTTTCGCCCTACTATCTGATCCGGATGACCCGGAAAAAATGGCTCGCCGGGGAACTTCTCTATGTGGCGGCGGCCACCCTCCTCTATACGGGTTTTATGCTTCTTTCCACAGTGCTCCTCTGCATGAAAAACAGCTATGTGGGAGATATCTGGAGCGAGACGGCGGCCATGCTGGCCTACTCCAAGCTGGGACAAAACTTGAGCGTTCCCTCCACGGTGAAAGTCATGGAGAGTATGCCGCCTTATCTCTGCATGGTTCAGGTGGCGGCTCTGATTTTTCTCTATTCCCTCTGCTTAAGCTTCGTGATACTGGCGGGAAATCTGATCTTTAAGGGGAACAAAGGGATGATTGCCGGTCTTCTTTTCAGCGGTTTCGGCTTTCTTCTGGATCCGCAGACGATCGGGACCATTCTGGGGCTGGAAAGCTATGAGATGTACAAGGTCAATGTGCTGGCGGGGTGGGTGAGCCCCTTAAGCCATGCAGTCTATGCCCGTCATAATTTCGGTTACGATCGGCTGCCCACAGTACGACAGTCCCTGCTGGTCTTCGGCGGCCTGCTGCTGTTTCTGGTGCTGATTTCCCTGAAAGCGCTGAAACGCTATCCATTTACTTTTCTGGGAGAAAAAGAATGAGAACGGAGATCAAACGGATGCTTTCCGGGAGAAATTTCTGGGCGGCTGTGTTTCTGGGAGTGCTGGGAATCGGCTTTGGGGCGGTTTATCCGAAACTCGGGGAGGAATTGCTTCCGGCCTGGAATTTTCTTTCGATGGAAAAGAAAGCCTTTTATTCGGAGACGGCCTGTTTTTTTGTCCCGCTGGCTGCTGTGCTGCCCTGGAGCGATTCTTTCTTAGGAGAATGGAAGGGCGGTTTTCTGAAAGCGGTTCTTCCGCGGACCGGAAGGCTGGACTATGTTGGAAATAAGGTTGTGGCTGTGGCACTCAGCGGCTTTTTGACCTGGTTGCTGGCCGGTGTGCTGATTTCATTTGGCTATTTTGTGGTCTTTTTCCCAATGGAACAGCAGGGGAGTTTTCCGGTGGAAGAGGGACGAGAGTTTCTATACATCCTGCTTCGGCTGGGGCTTCTGGGCGGAATCTTGAGCACCCTCGGAGGGGCGGCTGCGGCTGTTTATCGGTCGGTATACCTGGCCTGGGGCCTGCCCTTTGTGGCCTATTATTTCTGCATGATTCTCCACGACCGGTATTTTGCTCAGGCCTTCTGGCTCTACCCGCCCCAGTGGATCGAGGGGAGCGGCGACTGGGGTGAGGGAAAGCTGGGACTGTGGCTGTTTCTGCTGGTGTTTTTGCTGGGGGCGATGGCAGGCCACGGGATGGCGCTGTATCGGAGGGTGGAGGAAATCTGAGATTTTCGTCTCGGCGGTTGCAAAATACTGTCGTCAATCCGATTTATCAGGACGTGATTTTATCAAGTATGAACAGGAGGCAGCATATGACAGAACCCTGCGTGGAGATCGAGGGCGTGACGAAACGCTTCGGAGAGGATCTGGTATTGAAAGAAGTCAATTTGGTCATGGAGAGCGGGAAGGTTTATGGCATTGTGGGAAACAACGGTTCCGGCAAGACCGTTCTCATGAAATGTATCTGCGGGTTCCTGCCGCCCAGCTCCGGCACAATCCGGGTCTTTGGAAAAAGGATCGGCGTGGACCGAGATTTTCCGGAGTCTCTCGGTGTGATCATCGAGACGCCGGGCTTTCTCACAAAACAGACCGGCATCCGGAATCTCAAGATTCTGGCAGATTTAAACCGGCAGATTGGTGAGACAGAAATCCGGCAGGTTCTGAAACGGGTTGGCCTGAATCCGGATATGAAAAAGCCTGTGGGGAAATATTCCCTCGGCATGCGTCAGCGTCTCGGCATTGCCCAGGCCATCATGGAGGATCCGAAGCTTCTGATTCTGGACGAGCCCTTCAACGGCCTGGACAAAAATGGCGTGGCGGAGATCCGTTCCCTCCTTCTGGAACTGAAAAAAGAAGGAAAGACCATCCTTCTGGCCAGCCACAACGAGGACGACATCCGGATTCTCTGCGATCGGGTGTATGAGATGGATGGCGGGATCTTAAGAGAAAGGACGATGGAAAAGGATGAGAAGTAGAAGGATAGCCGGAGCGTTGGCGGCGGTGTTGGCAGTCATGCTGACAGCAGGAGCGACAGATATGAAAGCGTTGGCGGCAGAAGAACAGAATCCTGAGTTTACGGTGGAGGTACAATCCGAGGTTTTGAATAGGGAAGACAACTTTGCACCCGTCCCTGAGCCAGTTGCTCAGTCATCGTCAGGGAGCGATACAGCTGCGTCTAAGATATCATCCGGGAATCCCGAACCAGTGACGGAATCGGTGACAGAAGCTCCGACGCCTGCCGAGTCATCCAAAACTGCCACAGAACCAGCTGTTTCCGTTCCACCGGAAACGACCACACCTGTGACTGAGCCGATTATACCGGCGACTGAACCTACGCCAGAAGCTTCGACACCAGTCACACCATCTCCCGAGCCATCCGTCCCCGCCACGGAACCCGTTACCGAGCCCGTTACCGAGCCTGTAACTTCCGCTCCATCCACTGACCCGGCCACTCCCACCCCGCCGGAAACCACTCCACCCGCTACAGAATCTCCCACCTCCACCTCCCTTCACCTCGGCATCGACAACCGCCATCTCTACTCCGGCATGGAATCTACCTATTCTCAGGGCTACACACCTTCCACCACGGTGAGCTCTGCCACGCTGGTGGTTCCCTTCACGGCGGACGGCCCTCTGAAAAACGACCGCCTCACGGTGAGCCTCGAATTTGACTCCTCAGGCACGGTTCCCTTCGAGATGAAGAACTACCAGAAGGATGTGGACAAAAAGACCGTCTATTTTGATCAGAAGGGAAAGGCCCTCAAGGAAAAAGCAGGGGCCGCGGAGATCGCCGAAGCCTATGTCTATCGCGTGAAGCTCCAGTTTCTCTCGACGGCGGAGCCAGGCCAGTATCCCGTCACCGTGAAAGCCCTGGGCTATACGGAAAAAGGCGAGAAAGTCACGTTGGAATACCGCCTGTTCGTCCGGATTTCGGAGAAGGATGACAGCGATGTGGTGGTCATCGGCGGTGACGAACCCAACGGAGGAGGCGGTGACTACAGCGGCGGGGGCGGCAGCGCGGAGACGGAAAAAATCATCCATCAGCCTAAAATGCTTCTGGATACTTGTAACCTGTCCGGCAAAACGCTCGAAGCGGGAAGCGAGGAGACTTTGACGGCTGCCTTTCAGAACCGGAGTCTTTCTGAGGAGATGTACAACCTGAAAATTACAGCCGCTTCCTCATCTGCGGGCCTGAAACTCAGGAAAAATTCCTGGTATTTTGCCAAAGTTTCCCCGGGAGAAAATGCGACGCTGGAAAGCCTTCTCACCGTGGCAAAAGACGCGGAGAGCGCGGAAAATACGCTGACCTTCACCTTTGAATATGAGGATTCCAAGGGCACGGCCTCCACAGGTACGGAAACGTTGAATCTCACCGTCACCCAGCCGGTAAGGATGGAACTCGAAAGCGCCGATTTTCCGGCGGTAGTCTATGCCTCGGACACGGAAGAACTCACCGTAAAAGCGCTGAATTTAAGCCGGACGAAGGTCTATAATGCCAGAATCAGTCTTTCCGGTACCGGCCTTTTCCCGACGGAAGAAGTTTTCCTGGGGAATCTCGACGCGGGGACGGAAGGGGAAGGCGTCATGAAGGTTTATGTGGGCACCCGCACGATGGAGGCCATCGGAAACGATCCGGGTACCACGGACGCGGAAAAATACGGCCCGGTGAGTGGCACCCTGACATTGACCTACGAGGATGCCCTCGGCACGGTCCATGAGGAGACGAAGGATTACCAGACGGAAATCAAAAAAGCCCAGATTCTTTCCCTCAATGTCGCCGAGGAAAAAGAAACGGGCAATTCCTGGTGGTATTCGATTTTCGCTGTGGTGACGGTTTTCCTGATTCTTCTGATTCTGGTCCTCATCGGAAGCCTACGCCGAAAATCCCGTCTTCTTAAGGAGGCGGGCCGATGAAAAAAGGCTGGCTGGTCTTTCTGGTTCTTCTTGCAGCGGCAGCGCTGACTCTTTCGGGAATCCTTCTGGGGAAATTTTCCCGAGAAGAGAAGATTTTTCAAGAGCAGGCGGCCTTAAATGGAATCGTTTACGATGAGACTTTCCTGGAAGAAGCGGCAAAGCTTCCTGGGATTCAGTCCGTCGAGCCGGTGGTTTCCCTGCCCGTCCAGCTGAAAGTCGGGGAATACTCTGTGGAGACGGAGCTTCTGGGAGTGGAGCTTACGAACCTTCATTATCAGGCAGAGAAGGCTTCCGATACCGCTTTGGGGAGAACGCCGGCGCTTCTGATCGGAAAGGAGGCGCTCTTCGGCCTTGTGGATGCCAACGGCCATGCAATCTCAGAAAAGCGCCTCGGCCAGCTGCTCGAAGAGTATCAGGAGCTTTCGATCACCGCCTCCTTTTCGAACCGGCCGGAACAGACCTTTTCCTGCCGGGCGGCAGCGGTCTTAAAGGAACCAGCGGATAAAATTTATTTTTCCATCGACCAGGCAAAAACGTTGGCAGAGCAGTATGGCCAGCCTTTTTCCATTAAGGAAGTTCTTCTCACGGTGAAAGGGGAGACGAATTTCCGGAAGGCAAAGGAAAGCTTTGTCCCGACGAAGGAAGGCTCATAAAGCGGCCATGGCCTGAAAGCCGTGAAGCACAAATTCGGCCGCAATGGTGGCCATCTCGTCAGCACTCCGGTGCATATCGCCGGAGATCCAGTTTTCAATGAGGCCGATACAGCCGGAAATGCAGTAGGAGTAGAAAAACTCCAGCGTTTCCGGCTCTTTGTTCGTCCTCGATCTGCTGGACCGATTTTTCCTGCATCAGTTCGATGAGACCGGTTTTTAGAAGGTTCTGTGTCCGCATGACGCTGCGGCTCTGTTTTTTCATTTTATTGTTCTCTTCCATAATCGTATCCTTTCGTTTTCAAGACAGAATGTCAGAATCCGTTCAAAAATAAACAAGTGTTAATATTCGCAGGCAACGAGCCAGGCAGCCGTGCTTGCATGGATATCTGGCGACTGCTGCGAAAGGAGGTCTGTTATGAAAAAAAATGTATAGCTGGATCACAGAACACACGGGCCTGGTCCTGGTGGTCTTTCTGATCCTGACCGTCGTCTGCGCCGCATTAAAGCCGCTGATCGGCGTCAATTATGATATGAATGATTATCTGCCTCCGGACAGCGCGGCGCTCTTTTCCGTTACCATCGCCGAGGAAAAACGAATCGATGCCTGCAGCGCCATCCGTGAGATTATCGGGGATGACAATGCCATGGCAGGCAGCGCGGTTTCCACGGCCGTCGCCACCACCAGTACAGTGACGGAGATTCCTCTGATCGCTGTGGCAGCTGTGAATGATGGCGTGGCAACCGCGTCCGGAGCCATGACTTCCCTGAAAAATGGTTCCAGTTCCTTAAGCAGCGGCGCAGGTTTCCTGGTTTCCGGACTCTTTGATTTTGCAGTCAATAGAACGCCCTGTTTTGCATGATTGCAATTACCTTTTTTAGGCTTTGCGGTCAAATTGCCTTTTGTTTTTGTTGACTTATTTTGAAATTTTATGATTTGCAGTCATGTATTTTGAACTTGTATTTGACTTATTTTGAAGTTTTACAATATGCAGTCCATTTTTAATGATAGCAATCCAATATCAGGTTTTATACCTTGGCCTCCTCCGCGATCACCACCGGCAGCCTTGCCCCCAACCGACAGAGCAGTTCGTTGCTGATGCTGCCGGAGAGAGCGGCCACGTTGGGAGCGAGAAGATGGCTGTTTTCCGCGTTGTCGATGAGGATGGCGGTGTCGCCGACGGAAACGTCGTCTGCCCCGGTGAGGTCGATGGCGAGCTGATCCATACAGATGCGCCCGATGACGGGAAGAAGATGAGTGCTGATCCGCACCATGGCCTTCCCGGAGAGATTCCGCGGGAGGCCGTCTCCGTAGCCAATCGGCAGGATGGCGATGCGGCTGTTCCGCTCAGCCCGGAAGGTGCGGCCATAGCCCACAGTCTCACCTCGTGAAATCTCACGGATCAGAACGACCTTCGCCTTCAGGGCAAGGACCGGGCGGAGCTTTGGCTGCAAGAGCGTCCGATCATCCGGAGAGCTGAAAACTCCATATAAAGAAATGCCCGCCCGCACATAATCGCAGGGAAGATCCGGGTAATTGAGAAGGCCATAGCTGCTTTGAAGATGGATTTTGGGAATAGGAAGCCCAGCTGTTTCCATCTGGCTGATGAGTCCGTAGAAGCTGCGGATCTGTTTCCGAGTAAAAGAGATATCCTCCGGTTTCCGGCTGTCAGCACAGCAAAGATGAGTGAAAATCCCTTGTATATGCAGGTGTTTCATCTGAAAAAGTTTCTGCACGCTCTCCAGATCGTCAGTATCCAGGCCCAGCCGATGCATCCCGCTGTCGATGGCGATATGAACGGAAACCGGGATTTTCTGGCGGTTCAGTTTTTCCGCATAAGGAAAGTCGATGAGTGTCTGCGTGAGTCGATAGGTTTTCAACTCCTTTGCCCGGCGAACGTCGGTAAACCCGAGAATCAGGATCTCACCCCGGATTCCGTAGCGGCGAAGCGCAATGCCCTCATCAATGGTGGCGACGGCGAAGGCCTTTACCCCGGTTTTTTCCAGGTGAGTGGCAACGGCATAGGAACCGTGGCCGTAGGCCTCACGTTTGACAACGCCCATAAGCTCGGCATTCGCCGGCAGGGCAGCTTTCAGGACAGAGACATTGTGCGTGAGGTTTGCAAGATTGAGCTCGATGTAAGCCCGGTCTTTTTCCGGATTGTGTGGTTTCTTAAAACTGAACCGCAGCCAGAGCGCGGCCATCGCAAAGCTGAAAAGAAGCGAGAGCAGGCACACGAGACCAAAGTGAAACAGGCTGTTCTGAGAGGAAAAACGCCACACCGCCGCAATCACCAGCGGATGAATGAGATAGACAACCAGCGAGGCAGGGCGGAGAAGCGGGATCCGTCTGCCTTTCCACAGCAGAACCAGGTGAAACAGAAAGTACATGGCGGGCAGCAGAAACACATACATGCTGTCGTGGCGCTGAAAACCATGTCTGTGCAAAATCAGGGCCTCGGCGAGGAGCAGTCCCAGACTGATGAGAAAGCCAACTCCGGCCTCGACAGAAGAAAGCTTCCTCCTCTCATCGGCGATAAAGCCACCCAGTATCAGAAAGACCGGGGCGAAAAAGAGGCCGTTTCTGGTGTAGTCGAAGAGCTCAAAAAGCCGGTCATAAAAAGCTTTCAGAAGCGGTAGCTTTTCCACGACGACGTAATAGCTGTCCCCGAAAAGACCAACCAGATAGAGAAGAAGGGCCATGACCAGTCCTTTGGAAAAATCCAGCTTTTCAACAAGTTTCCAGGCAATCAGCATGCCCAGCATGGAGGCCGGAAGATACCAGAGATGGTACATGGTTCCATCGAAAATAAGATCCTTCAGAAGCTCCGGCAAAAGCTGAGACTGGGAAAAATAGCCATTGCGGAAGTTCAGCGGGAGATAGAGAAGGATCGAAGCCCCATAGATCCAGCCGGTCTTTTTCAGAAAATGACGGAGTTTCCGGTCGCTATCGTGATACCTGGATAAGAGAAAATATCCGCTCGTTATGAAGAAAAAAGGCACCGCAATCCGTGCCAGGACCCTTGTCAGGATAAAGTCCCCGGTCTCGCTGAAATCCGCCAGCGGTGAAGTGTGGATGGCGATGACGAGAATCGCGGCGGCAAGGCGCAGCCAGTCGATGCCGGTATCATAACGTTCTCTACTCATCGATTTTTTCCAGGGATAAATCCAGGAGTTTTGCCAGCATTTCCGAAAAAGAGAGGCCGATGCGCTTCATCATATTCGGATAGCGGCTGTGGGAGGTGAAGCCGGGGATCGTATTGACCTCGTTGAACACGATTTTCTGATCGGGAGTCAGGAAGAGATCCACCCGGGCGAAGCCGGAGCAGCCTAAAGCCCGATAAATCGTTTTTGCCACTTTCTGAATGCGCCGCTCGGTAATCTCGTCGATTCTGGCTGGTATGTGGATCTTCGAGGTTTTCAGGGTATATTTCTCGGTGTAGTCGAAGAAACCTTGGGAAAGCTCGATCTCATCCACACGGCCTACGGTGAGTTCATCATTGCCGAGGATGGCACAGCCCACCTCAAAGCCTTCAATGGCTTCCTCAGCGATGACCTCGGAATCATTCTGGAAAGCGAGGCGGATGGCTGCATCCAGTTCCTCCGGGGAGATGACCTTTGTCACGCCAAAGGAAGAACCGGCGCGGACTGGCTTGACAAAGACCGGAAAGCTTAAGTTTTCTCTGATCTCCTGAGTGGCCGTTGGAAGATCTTTTTCTTTAAAAGTGAGAGCTTTTGGTACGGAGATTCCTGTCAGAGAAACGAGTTTGTGGGCCCGGTCTTTATCCATGCAGAGCGCCGAGGCAAGGGTGCCGCAGCCGACCAGAGGAATGCCGGCAACCTCCAGAAGCCCCTGGACTGTGCCGTCCTCCCCGTTTTTTCCATGGAGCACGGGAAAGGCGAGATCAATCTTCTGAAGAATGTATTTTCCATCCGTCAGTTCCAGAAAACCACCGACGGAGCGGCTCTGGGAAAAGGCCACAGGATTTAAATGAGCGGCGTCCTCGCACCAGGTTCCCTCCGGGATGCGGGCCGGATCACCGGTGTAATGATACCAGTCGCCGGTCATCGTGATGCCGATTGGGAAAACGTCAAATCGGGTCCGGTCGATGTGCTCAAAAACGGAGGCCGCGGACTTGAGGGAAACCTCATATTCTGTGGAGTGGCCGCCGAAGAGGACGGCTATTTTTTTCTTATTCATCAATGTTCATCCTTTCTGTGTAAAAAAAACTCCTGTTTTTCGTATGGCAATCATACCAAAAACAGGAGTCAGGATTCTTCCTTTGTCCCCACAGCTTTTCTTCTTTTCTCTGCGGAAATTCTTAAGTTTTTCTTATGAAAGGGGAAGGGTCACGGTAAAGATTATGCTGTCCTCCCCGTTGGCGGCGTCGATGGAGCCGCCGTGAAGCTTCACGATCTGTTTGGCGATAGCGAGACCCAGGCCTGCGCCGCCGCTGGAACTTCTCGCGGTGTCCAGTCGGTAGAACTGCTCAAAGATCCGGGCCAGTTTTTCCGGGGGAATTGCGTCGCCCTGATTCTGGAAGGTGACGATCACCTGCTCCTCCTGCACCCGGGCGGTGATGTCGATGTTGCTGTTCTTGTAACTGTAGAGAACGGCGTTTCGAAGGAGATTGTCGAAGACCCGCTGGATTTTGTCCGGATCGCAGTGAAGTGGCAGGCTTTCCGGGGTGTGAAGCGTGCAGGTCAGATTTTTTCCGCTCAGCATGGGTTTGAACTCAAAAACCAGCTGTTCGAGAAGCCGGATGAGATCGATTTTATGATACTCCAGCGAAATTTCCGAGAGGTTGAAGCGGGTGATCTCAAAAAATTCGTTGATGAGATCCTCCAGGCGCTCCGCCTTGTCAAGGGCGATGGAGAGATATTTTTCCCGGAGCTCTGGCGAAATCTCGCCCTCGTCATGGAGAAGCGTCAGATATCCGATAACGGAGGAAAGGGGCGTTTTCAGGTCGTGGGCCAGATACATGATGAGGTCATTTTTCCGCTGCTCTGCGTCTTTTCTCAGGCGGAGATTTTCCTGAGACTGGATTCGCGCCAGATTCAGCTCATTTTCCACGTCCGAGAGCTCTTCCGGGAGAGAAATGGCGGGGGCCTCCGGTTCCGACAGCGTTTTGGAGGCGTCGATGACGGTATCCAGGTATTCCAGCGGTTTTTCGATGGCTTTTCTCATAAAAGTAATGCTGCCGACGGCCATAACGACAAGGACGATGACGGGAGAGAGCATCTGCAGGGTCTTGAAGAGACTGTAAAAAGGCGAGTAGTCATACCAGATAAACTGCTTGCAGATAAACCAGGCCAGAAAATAACCGCCCATCATGACGGCTAAAAGGATCAGCAGGGAGAGAAAAAAGCGGTTCAGGATTCGTTTGGACAGTTTGGAATACTGTCGTTTTTTATTCGATTTCATAGCCGACACCCCAGACAGTCTTGATAAATTTCGGATTTTTCGCGGGTTCCTTCATTTTTTCACGCAGGCGGCCGATGTGCGCCATGACCGTATTGTTGCTGTTCAGATATTTTTCCTTCCAGACCGCCTCGAAAAGCTCCTCGGAACTCACGACCCTGCCTTGATGCTCGCAGAGATACCAGAGCAGGGAAAATTCGATGGGAGTGAGAGAGAGCTCTTTTCCAAAAAGCGTGCAGCGATGGCTATCTTTGTTAATGATGAGGCCGCGGATATCAAACTCGTTCTTTTCCTGCGGCTGCCCTATGGCAGGATTGTAGCGCTGGAAACGGCGAAGCTGGGTCTTGACCCGAGCCACGACCTCCAGCGGGTTGAAGGGCTTGGTGATATAGTCGTCCGCGCCGATGGTAAGGCCCATGATCTTGTCGGTGTCCGCGATCTTTGCCGTCAGCATAATGACGGGAAAATAATAGCTTTCCCGGATTTTCTGGCAGATATGGAAACCGTCGATATCGGGAAGCATGACGTCGAGAATCGCAAGATCCGGCAACGTTTTCTTAAGGCAGGCCAAGGCATCTGTCCCATTATAAAATTTGTAAACCGTGTAGCCGTCATTTTTCAGATAAACATCGAGAAGGTCGGCGATCTCTTTTTCGTCATCGACGACTAAAATTTTTTCGTTCATGTGTTTTCTTCCTTTTGTGTGGTAGTTGCTTTTCCTGATTATAGGCGGTTGATTTTGGAAATGCAAGGGAAAAAGAATCTTGAAATTCTCTTTTTTCTCTTAAAAAAATCTTAAAATATAGGGGATTTCCACAAAAGAATGGCTCTGGCTGGTTGAAAATATGTGCAAAAAATGGTATTTCTAAAATGACCGGTTAAGCAGTGTGAATGCATTTACAAAAAAATGGAGGTGGAACTATGAAGAGAAGAAGTGCTCAGAAGTTTATGGTTGGTTTCCTGACGATGCTGGCAGCGGGGACCCTGCCCGGAAGCGCGTACACAGTTTCGGCGGACAGCATGGACTTTGTGGAGTATGACATGACGACAGGAGCGGAGACCTATTTCACGGTAACGGTTCCGGGTGAAGATACGGGTGACCTTACGATGCAGGGTTTGGCGGGCGAGCCGGAAGATGCTGACGGCGATCTTACGATGCCTGGATACCAGGGCAGGCCTGATCCGGCACCTGCCACAGCAAAGAAAAAGAACTGCTGGATGAAAAAGGGCAGCTATTATTACTACTACAATTCCAGGGGAAAGCTTCTGCGAAACGGTACATATCAGATCAAGGGAAAAAATTACTGTTTTGATAAATATGGACGCCGCCGGACCGGCAAGATCCTCAATACGGACGGCAGCTACAGCACCTTTTCCAAGAAGACCGGCGAGGAAGTTTCGAGATATTTTCCGCTGAAGATCACTTCAATTTCAAAAAATACCTTAAAAGGGATCGCCTACAAAGCGGATAAAAATCACAAGCGAAATTACGAGATTTCTTTGAAACGGGTAAAACTTGTGGATGTGAAAAATCATGACATCACAACGGCAGAGCTGAAAAAAGGCAGCGTTGTTCGGCTGTTCGTAAAGAGCACCGGAACCGGCCAGAACCGGAAGGATAAGATCACAAAGATCCAGGCCGTAAGACAGCTGGTCTGGGAAGAAGCAAAATAAGGAAATTTTGATGGGATCCCCCGTCTGCTGTGAAAAATGGCAGGTGGGGGATCTGGCGGTTTACAGGGGGATTTGATATATGTTAGTATAGAGACAGGCATATTTTATGGGAAAGAGGTGACCTGAATGAATAAAAAATGGACGCTTCACGTTGAATGGAAGATTGAGTATTGACTGAAACAAATAATCATTTATGAAACGTATCCTTACTTATCAGATAGAAGAAAACACAACAATAGAAAAATTTTTAAAGGCAAAACTGGGATTTTCGAGGAAGCAGATCAGCGCATTGAAGTTCCGGGAGGATGGAATCCGGATGAATGGAAAACGGAGGAGAGTGACTGAGAGGCTTCTGCCGGGGGATCTTCTGGAGCTCAGTGTGGAAGAGGAAGGGAAAAGTTCCTCTCAGCTAATTCCTACAGAAGGGACAATCTCTGTTCTTTATGAGGATGAAGATCTCATTGTGGTGAACAAGCCGGAGGGGATTCTTGTGCATCCTTCCGGTGGGCATTATCAGGACACGCTGGCCAATTTGCTTATGGGATATTTTAAGAAAAAGGGAGAAGTGCCTGTTTTGCGTTCCATCGGGCGGCTGGATAAGGACACCTCCGGGGCCGTGCTTTTTGCCAAGACGAAACTGGCGGCGGCCAGGCTTTCGGAGGAACGGGAGCGGGGGCGGTATGAGAAGGAATATCTGGCAGTGGCGGAAGGGTATTTTGCGGAAAAGACTGGGGAGATTCACCTTCCCATCAGCCAGGTGCCGGGGAGCAGTCCGATTCGGATGGAAGTGAATCCGACAGATGGGAAGAAAGCTCATACTTACTGGAAAGTTGAAAGGCAGTTTCAGAATGCAGCTCTTCTCCGAGTTCACATCACTACCGGTCGGACACACCAGATCCGGGTGCATCTGGCGGGGATCGGGCATCCGCTGCTGGGTGATCCTTTGTATGGGAAAACGTGCGGGGGATTTTCGCGGGCGGCGCTGCATGCGTGGAAGTTGATATTGCATCATCCGGTTACGGGAGAAAAACTGGTGATTGAGGCAGCGGTGCCGGGGGACTTTAAGGAATATGAAAGGTGATGTTGTTGATATCTTTACAAATAATATTGATATGAGTGATACGGAAGCAAGCGAAGATCTTCTTGGTCGTACCTATGAATATTGTATAGCTCAGTTTGCTGAAAAAGAAGGTGTCGGCGGTGGAGAATTTTATACGCCGTCCAGCGTTGTAAAAACATTGGTTTCCATTCTTCGCCCCTTTGATAACTGCGGGTATATGATTGTTGTTGTGGTTCTGGCGGTATGTTTGTACAGAGTGAAAAATTTATTGAAGCACATAGCCATAAAAGAGGTGCAATTTCTGTTTATGGACAGGAAGCTAACCCGGATACTTGGAAAATGGCAAAAATGAATATGGCGATTCGCGGCATCGATGCAGATCTTGGACCGTACAATGCAGACACTTTTACGAGTGACTTACATCCGACCTTAAATGTGAATTGTGGACAGACAATCATGATATGGAATTATCGTCGAAATCTTTAAGCGTGTATACATATTCAATAAGACCAGAATTGAGTAAAGTGGCAGAAAAACCGGTGTTTTACGGTAAATAATGAAAGCAGCGTTTAGTATCAATCTTTATCAATATAATTTTCATAAGAGAAAGGACTTTTCAACCATGCTCCTCACAACCCTCTGCTACATAGAAAACGCCGACAGCTATCTCATGCTTCACCGCATCAAGAAGAAAGCTGATGTCAACAAAGACAAATGGATTGGCATCGGTGGAAAATTTGAAAAAGGCGAAAGCCCCGAAGATTGCCTTTTAAGAGAAGCCCGGGAGGAGACCGGCCTGACGCTTACGGATTACCGTCTCCGGGGTGTGCTTACCTTCATTTGCGATCCCTGGGAATCCGAGTGCATTTTTCTTTACACGGCCACAGGCTATGAAGGAAAGCTCACGGACTGCCCCGAGGGAACGCTCGAATGGGTCAGAAAGGACGAGATCCATAAGCTCAACCTCTGGGAAGGAGACAAGATCTTTTTCAAACTTCTGAATGAAAACTATCCGGTTTTCTCCTTAAAGCTGGTCTACGAAAACGGTGACCAGCTGACGGAAGCAGTTCTGGACGGCAGAAAACTGAAGATCGCGGATTATACGAAATGATCATACCTGTCTTTCAAAAAGAAGCTCTGAAACCCCGCTTAATTCCGGTTTTCCTCCCCATCCCAGAACAAGAGATCATGATTGATCGTTTTGTAGAACAGCTCCTGGAAAGCGGCCACGTCACCAGTCTGGCCCAGGGCCCACATGGTCTTGGCTACGGTGGCTTCCAGGGTCATATCGTAGGACTCGATGAGATTAAACTGATCCTTCATCACCTTTCCGACCTGATAGATTTCCATATCGCTGCCCTCGTGGGTGACCTGGGTCGCCATAATGACAATTTTTCCAGAGGAGATGAACTTCTGGATCATCTCATGGAAGCTGTCGTCCCCGTAATTTGGAAGGCCGCCGACGCCGAAAGACTCGATGATCACAGCGTCATAGGAATCGTAGAGGGCCTCCAGAATCCGACCGCTGATGCCCGGAATCAGTTTCAGGAGAAAGACCCGGTCGTTTAAAGTGTGGCAGAACTTCAGCGGCGTGGTACTCTGGTCCTTGTCATCGATGTAGAAGATGATCCGGGAATCCTGAATGATGGCAATCTGCGGAAAATTGATGCTGGAAAAAGCGTTGAAGCTCTTGGAGCGCTCTTTCTTCGCCCGGGTGCCGGCGATGACTTCCCCGCCGAAAACGATATTGACTCCGTGGGCCCGGTCATGGGAAGCGAAACGGAGACTGTCCAGGAGATTGGCCCGGGCGTCGGTGATGGGAAGGTCGATGGGCTTCTGGGCGCCGGTGATGACGACGGGTTTCCGGTTGTTCTGAATGAGATAGGAAAGGGCGGCAGCCGTGTAGGCCATGGTATCCGTGCCGTGGCAGATTACGAAGCCGTCATAGTATTCGTACTTTCTCTCGATAAGAGCCGCAAGAGCCAGCCACTGGGAGGCGTTAATGTTGGTGCTGTCGAGATTGAAAGGCTGAACGGTGTCGATCTCGCAGAACTTCCGGGCTGTGGGAACATAGTTTAGAAGTTCCTCGGAAGAGATCTGCGGGCAGAGTCCCTCGCTGGTGTATTTGGAAGCGATGGTTCCGCCAGTGGCGATCAAAAGAATCTTTTTCATGGTAAAAATACCCTCCTGGTAGTACGGACAGAAGCGAAAATGCCGGCCTCCGCCCAAAGATAGCAACAGTATAACACAGACTTTGTAAAAAGAAAACACTGTTGTCTTTTGTTGGATTGTGTGGTATCATGAAGCTATAATAATGGGGCAAAAAGCCCGTACGGATAAATTCCAAATACTTCAGCAATTCGGCGGAATGCTTCATGCAGGCCGGTTTATCAGAATGGAAATTCTTTTACAGATGGCATCGACTGCCGGAGAAAGGAGCACAAAACAACATGAACATAGAAGACTTCATCCCCCAGGGAGAACAGAAGATGAGAATCGTGCAGGAGCTGGTTCCCGGCAAACAGGTGACGCTGGCCCATGTGATCGCAAGTCCGGACCCTATTATTTACCGGAAGCTGGGGCTTGATCCGAAACTGGATTATAACCGGGCTGCCATCGGTATCTTAAGCCTGAGCCCGGCAGAGATTTCCGTCATCGCAGCGGATATCGCCATGAAGAAAGCTAACATTGACATGGGCTTTATCGATCGTTTCAGCGGCACCCTGCTCTTTACGGGAAAGGTGGCGGAGGTGGAAAACGCCATCATCGAGATCAATATCTATCTCAAAGAGAAGCTCGGCTTTACGATCTGTGAAGTGACGAGAACCTGATGAAAAAGATCATCCTCATGGGGCGCAGTGAATGTGGAAAGACCACCCTTCGCCAGGCACTGAAAGGAGATACGCTCCATTATCACAAGACACAGTATGTGAACCATTTTGACGTGGTGATTGACACGCCGGGAGAGTACGCGGAGACCAACCGTCTGGGTTATGCCCTGGCCCTCTATTCCTATGAGGCGGACGTGGTGGGCCTGGTTATCAACGCGGAGGAGCCTTATTCCCTGTTTCCGCCGAACATCGTGGCCCAGTCCATGCGACCGGTCATCGGGATCGTGACCCAGATCGACGCGCCGAGGGCCAATCCGGATCAGGCGGAGCGGTGGCTTCGGCTTTGCGGCTGCGAGACGGTTTTCCGGGTGAGTTCTTATACGGGAGAAGGGATCTGGCAGATCCTCGAATACCTGAAAGAACCGGGGGATGTTCTGCCCTGGGACAAGAAAGAGGCAGAGAAACCGAGGAAAGTTACCTCTACAAAATTTGGGAAAAAAGACGCATAAGAAAGGCTGCTGCGGCAGTCTTTTTCTTATGCCCTCTTGTTGACAGCAAAACCCCCGCATAATATAATGAAAACGGTTTTTATGGGAAAGGTGGGAGCAATCCATGAAGAATGGACTGGAAGATTACTATGTGATCAAAAACAACAAAAAACTCCGGTACGGCTACACCACCGGCTCCTGCGCGGCTGCTGCTGCAAAGGCGGCGGCGCGGATGCTCCTGACCGGAGAAAAAGTGGAAAACATCGATCTTATGACCCCGAAGGGGATTTTGCTCCATCTGGAGATTCTGGATATCCATCAGGGGACGGAGGAGGTTTCCTGTGCGGTCCGAAAGGACGGCGGGGACGACCCGGATGCCACCCATGGCCTTCTGGTCTACGCTGCGGTGTGTAAGAAAAAGGAAAGCGGCGTGGACATTGACGGAGGCAGAGGCGTGGGCCGGGTGACAAAAAAAGGCCTGGAACAGCCTGTAGGAGCGGCTGCCATCAACAAGATGCCGCGTACCATGATCCGGGAAGCTGTGGAGGACGTTGCGGATGCCTTCGGTTATGTGGGCGGTTTTTCCGTGGTGATCTCGATTCCCGGCGGGGAAGAGGTGGCGAAAAAGACCTTTAATCCAAGACTTGGAATTATAGGAGGCATTTCCGTTCTCGGGACCAGCGGCATTGTGGTGCCCATGAGCGAAGATGCCCTGATTGCCAGCATCCATGCGGAGATGCGTTTGCGAAAAGAGAGCGGAGATTATCTTCTTGTCACACCGGGAAACTATGGGGCGGCTTTTGTCAGCACCTATCCGGACGTGGACGTGGAAAATTCCGTCAAATGCAGCAACTATGTGGGGGAGACCCTGGACTACGCGGTGAATCTCGGCATTAAAGGGATTCTTTTTGTGGCGGATATCGGAAAATTCATCAAAGTTTCCGGCGGTATCATGAATACCCATTCCCGCTGCGCTGATTCCCGGGCGGAACTCATGACGGCGGCGGCCATCCGGGCGGGAGCGGATCTTGAGACGGCAAAGCGGCTTCTCGAGACCATCACGACTGTGGAGGCCATCGGCATTTTAAAGGAGAAAAATCTTCTGGAAAAGACCATGGCGGAGATCATACCCCGGGTGCATTACTATCTCCAGCATCGGATCGGGGAGGCCTTTCCGACGGAGGCGATTCTTTTTTCCAATGAGCACGGTTTCTTAGGGGAAACCGAAGGAGCCCAGGAAATGCTCCAGCATTTTCGTACGGGCAAAAATGAAGGAGGAACAACATGAAAGGAACCTTATATGGCGTGGGAATCGGACCGGGAGATCCGGAGCTTCTGACTTTAAAGGCGGTGCGGCTGATCCGGGAAAACGAGGTCATTGCCCTTCCGGGAGAGGACCCGAAGGAGACTGTGGCTTACAAGATCTCGGTCCAGGCCGTGCCGGAGCTTGCGGACAAGACACTCCTGGCCCTTGCCATGCCCATGACAAAAGATAAAAAGATTCTGAAGGAAAACTATGACCGCGCGGCGGACCGGGTGGCTGAAATACTGGATCAGGGAAAAAATGTCGTGTTTTTAACCCTCGGCGATCCTACCGTTTACTCAACCTATATGTATGTACACCAGCGCCTCGAGGCGAAAGGGTATCCGGTGGCCATCGTCAGCGGCATCACCTCTTTCTGCGCGGTGGCAGCCCGGATGAACATGAGTCTCGTGGAGAGAAGCGAGCCCCTTCATGTGATCCCGGCATCCTATCAGATCGAGGAGGCCTTAAAGCTTCCGGGCACCAAGGTGCTGATGAAGGCCGGAAAACAGATGAAATATGTGCAGGAACAGGTGAAAGATTTCGGAAAAAATGCCGTGATGATCGAAAACTGCGGCATGCCGGATGAAAAAATCTATGCTTCCGGGGAAGAGATCCCGGAAAGCGCCGGTTATTATTCGCTGATTATTGTCAAGGAGGAAGGAAAAGAATGATACATTTCGTAGGAGCAGGTTCCGGAGCACCGGACCTTATCACTGTCCGCGGACAGAAATTTCTTCAGGAGGCCGATGTGATTATTTATGCCGGTTCCCTGGTAAATCCGGAGCTTCTGAATGAGAAAAAAGAGGGCTGTAAGGTTTACAACAGCGCCACGATGACGCTGGAGGAAGTGCTGGACGTTATGTTTGAGGCGGAAAAAGACGGCCTTATGACGGTCCGGCTTCACACCGGAGATCCCTGCCTTTACGGAGCAATCCGCGAGCAGATGGATGTGCTGGATGAAAAAGGCATTGCCTACGATTACTGTCCCGGTGTCAGCTCTTTCTGCGGAGCTGCCAGCGCCCTGAATCTTGAATACACTTTGCCGGACGTTTCCCAGAGCGTCATCATCACCCGCATGGCCGGAAGAACCCCGGTGCCGGAAAAAGAGGAGATCGCCTCTCTTGCTTCTCACCATGCGACGATGGTGGTATTTTTGAGTACCGGTATGCTGGAAAAACTCTCCGAGCGCTTGATCGCCGGCGGGTATACAAAAGACACGCCGGCGGCTATTGTATACAAGGCTACCTGGGAGGATGAGAGAGCCTTTGTATGCACAGTGGGAACCCTGGCAGAGACAGCGAAAAAGAACAACATCACGAAGACAGCTCTGATGATCATCGGCGATGTGGTGACTCACAGCCACTACAACCGTTCCGAGCTTTATAACCCGGCCTTCACTACAGAGTTCCGGGAGGCGACAAAATGAAACTGGCAGTCATCAGCTTCACCGAGCGGGGAAGCAGACTGAACCGGTCCGTGAGCGAGCTTTTGAGCCGGGAAGGCATCGAGGTGGAGAGTACGGCTCTGGCAAAATATGCGGAAAGCGCCGGGCTTTCTCCACTGACGACTTCTCTTCATGACTGGACGGAGAAAATGTTTGAAAGTCAGGATGCTCTGCTGTTTATCGGAGCGACGGGCATCGCCGTCCGGAGCATTGCGCCCTTTGTGGCGGATAAGAGAAAAGACCCGGCGGTGGTGGTTATGGATGAGAAGGGCATTTTTGCGATTTCTCTGCTCTCCGGCCATATCGGCGGGGCCAATGAGCTGGCGGGAAAGCTTGCCAACCTCACGGGAGCAATTCCGGTGATCACGACAGCCACCGACGTCAACGGCCGTTTTGCTGTGGATGTGTTCGCGAAGAAGCAGAAGCTCTGGATCGCGGATATGAAGGCGGCAAAGCAGGTCTCTGCTGATGTGCTGGATGAGAAAAAGATCGGCCTGGTGACAGATTTCCCGATTCTGGGCGAGATGCCGGAGGAGCTGGAGCTTTTGAAGGGAACGGAACCCTTTGAGGGGAAAACGGGCATTGTCATTGCCCTGAACGAAACGTTTCATCCGTTTCCCTGTACCCTTCATCTGATTCCGAAGATTGTGGCCTTAGGGCTCGGCTGCCGGAAAGGAAAAGAGGAGGCTGCCATCGAGGAGGCAGTCCTGGAAGCTCTTTCCCGGAACCGCCTTTCCATCCACAGCCTGATGGGAGCGGCCAGCGTCGATCTCAAGGCGGAGGAACCGGGGATTTTGGCTTTTTGCGAAAAGTACGGACTGGATTTTCAGACCTATTCTGCGGAGGAGCTCTCCGAAGCGGAAGGAGATTTTATCCCCTCGTCCTTCGTGAAAAACGTGGCCGGGGTGGATAATGTGTGCGAGAGAAGCGCCGTTCTTTTGAGTGACGGCGGAAAACTTATACAGAAAAAAGCAGCGGGAAACGGCGTCACCGTGGCGCTGGCTGTGAAAGAATGGAGCGTTGAATTTGAGTAAGATCTATGTGGTGGGCATTGGCCCGGGAGAATATGAACAGATGACGATGCGGGCAGCCAACGCCCTGTCATCCTGCGATACGATCGTTGGTTATACGGTTTATGTGGATCTGGTGAAGGCGCATTTTGCAGACAAGGAATTCCTCACCACTCCCATGAGAAAGGAAGTGGACCGCTGCGTCCTGGCCTTCGAGGAGGCGAAAAAAGGAAAGACCGTGGCGATGATCTGCAGCGGAGACGCCGGCGTTTACGGCATGTCCGGCCTGATGCTGGAGATCGGCGTGGACTATCCAGAGGTGGAAGTCGAGGTGATCCCCGGCGTGACGGCGGCGACAGGCGGAGCAGCAGTGCTCGGCGCGCCCCTGATTCACGATTTTGCCCTGATCAGCTTAAGCGACCTTCTGACCCCTTGGGAAAAAATCGAGAAGCGGCTGCTTCTGGCCAGCGAGGCGGACTTTGTCATCTGCCTTTACAATCCCTCCAGCCATAAGAGAAAGGATTACCTCCAGAAAGCCTGCGATCTCATGCTTCAGCACAAGGCTCCGGAGACCGTCTGTGGTCTGGTGCAGAACATCGGCCGGGAAGGCGAGACGTATCGCATTTTGACCTTACAAGAGCTTCGGGATACCCAGGTGGATATGTTTACCACAGTTTTTGTAGGCAACTCCATGACAAAAGAGATCAACGGAAAGATGGTTACTCCGAGAGGGTACAGACATGGAAAAGAAGAGTAAGATTCTGATTTTTGCAGGAACGACGGAAGGACGGGAGCTGGCAGAATTTCTGAGTGAAAGAGAGGTCGAGGCCGAGATTTCCGTGGCGACGGAGTACGGTGAGACCCTTCTCTCACCCGGACCTTTCCTGAAAATTCATCAGGGACGGATGGAAGAGGGCGAAATGGAAGCTTTTTTCCGGGAGGAAGAGATCGGAACCGTGGTGGATGCAACCCACCCTTACGCGGTGGTGGTTTCGGAAAATATCCGTGAGGCCTGTACCCATACCGGCACCGAGTACATCCGCCTCTTGAGAGAGCAGAGTACAGACACGGCGGACTGTATTTTCGTGGAGGACACGGCGGGAGCCGTGGAGTATCTGAAACAGACGGAGGGCAACGTGCTTCTGACGACAGGAAGCAAGGAGCTGAAAGCCTTCACGGCTCTTCCGGATTTTGAAAAACGCCTCTATGCCCGGGTGCTTTCGACACCGGAGGTGGCTACAATGGCGGCTTCCCTGGGGTTCGTGGGAAAACACCTCATCTGCATGCAGGGACCCTTCAGCAAAGAGCTGAACACCGCGATGCTGAAGCAGTTTGACGCGGCTTATCTGGTGACAAAAGACTCCGGTAAAGTGGGTGGTTTTGAGGAAAAGCTTCTCTCCGCCAGAGAAGCCGGAGCCAAAGTCATTCTCATCGGCCGGCCGAAGGAGCCGGGCACCGAAGGAAAATCCTTCCTTGAGGTGAAGCATCTTCTGATGGAGCGCTATGCCATTCCGGCGAAAAGGGCGATCAGCCTCATCGGCATCGGCATGGGAAATCCGGCAAACCGGACGCTGGAGGCAGAGCGGGCCATCCGGGAGGCGGATGTGCTCATCGGCGCGGGACGGATGCTGGAGGAGACCGACAGCTATGGCAAACCGAAATTTGTCTCCTACCGGCCCACGGAGATCCGGGATTACGTCTACGCTCATCCGGAGTATGAGAGAGTGGCGATTCTTCTCTCCGGGGATGTGGGCTTTTACAGCGGAGCCAAGAAGCTCTACGAAGCCTTTGAAGGGGAGAAGATCGAGGTCTATTCCGGCATTTCCTCCGTGGTCTATTTCTTAGGGAAGCTTCATCTTGCGTGGGAGGATGTCTGTCTCATGAGCGTCCACGGAAGAAAGCAGAACCTGATCGGAGCCGTCAAGCGGAACCGAAAGGTTTTTGCCCTGGTGGGTGAAAAAGATGGCATCGCGAAGATCTGCGACAAGCTTCTCTCTTATGGAATGGATGAGGTGAAAATCTATGTGGGCGAGCGCCTTTCCTATCCGGAAGAACAGATCACGGAAGGAACGCCGGAGAGTCTGAAAGGACAGCTTTTTGATCCTCTCTCCGTGGTGCTTCTGGTCAACGAAACGCCGGAAAAACTCACGACCCACGGTCTTTCCGACGATGTATTTCTCCGGGCAAAGGTACCGATGACGAAGCAGGGCATACGGAGCATTTCTCTTTCCAAGCTGGCTCTTGAGGAAGATTCCATCTGCTGGGATGTGGGAGCCGGAACCGGTTCCGTTTCGGTCGAGATGGCAAGACAGTGTCCGAGAGGCGAGGTCTGGGCCATTGAGAAAAAGGATGAAGCGGTAGAACTTCTGGAGGAAAACCGGCGGAAATTTGCCCTCGACAACCTGACGATCGTTCCGGGGCTGGCGCCGGAGGCCTTAAAGGAGCTGCCTGCGCCGACCCATGTGTTTATTGGCGGTTCCTCCGGCAATCTGATTTGCATTATGGAGGCGGCTCTTGAGAAAAATCCGAGGGTGCGGTTTGTCATCAATGCGATCGCGCTGGAGACCGTGGCAGAAGCTCTGGAAGCTTTGAAAAGTCTTCCAGTGACGGACAGCGACATTGTGACGGCCATGATCGGAGAGTCAAAAGAGATCGGAAGGTACCATATGATGATGGGGCAGAATCCGGTCTATGTGATCTCCTGCACCGGAAAGGGGGAGGAAGATGAGTAAAAACAATACTCCGCGCTTTCTTCTGACCGCGCCGAAAAGCGGCAGCGGAAAGACCCTTGTGACCTGCGGAATCCTGGCGGCTTTAAGAAAACGGGGGCTTCGGGTCTCCTCCTTTAAATGCGGCCCGGACTACATCGACCCCATGTTTCATTCCCGGGTGCTGGGAGCGAAATCCCGGAATCTTGATACCTTTTTTACCGATGAGGAGACGACCCGTTATCTGATGAAGCGGGGAGCCGAGGATACGGATATCTCCGTGGTGGAAGGCGTCATGGGCTACTATGACGGTCTGGGCGGTATCGACACGAAGGCCAGCGCCTATGATCTGGCGGCAGTGACGAAGACACCGGCAGTTCTGATCGTGGATACTCGCGGTATGAGCCTTTCCGCACTGGCAGAGATCAAAGGTTTTCTTACCTATAAGAAAGAGAGCCATATCAAAGGTGTGATCCTGAACCGCATGTCCCCGATGCTCTATCCGGAGGTGAAAAGCCGGGTGGAGGAGGAACTCGGCATCCGGGTTTTTGGCTATGTGCCGAAGCTTACGGAGCTGAATCTGGAGAGCCGTCATCTGGGGCTGGTGCTCCCGGATGAGGTAAAAGAGCTCTCCGAGAAATTTGACCATCTGGCGGAGATGCTGGAGAAATCGTTGGATATCGACGGACTGATTGAGCTGGCGGGGGAGACGGAAAAATTGGAGGTTGCCGACAGAAATGCTGACAGCCGGAACCCGGCAGTTTCAACGGAAACAGAGGAGGATGCAGGACTTCCGGCAACCTTGAAAAAAATTCTCTCCTCCCCGGAAGTCGCTAGCGTCTGTGTCCACAGGCCCCGTATCGCCGTGGCCAAGGACGAAGCCTTCTGCTTTATCTATGAAGATAATCTGGGTCTCTTAAAAGAACTGGGAGCAGAAATCACCTTTTTCTCCCCTCTCCACGACAAACATTTTCCCGAAAACTGCGACGGCCTTCTTCTCTACGGTGGCTATCCGGAGCTTTCCGCACGGGAACTCTCAGAGAACGTCTCCATGAGACAGGAAATCCGGGATCGCCTGAAAAACGGCTTCCCCTGTCTGGCGGAGTGCGGTGGTTTCATGTATCTTCACACCACAATGGAGGATATGGAAGGGAACGCCTGGGAGATGGCGGACGTCATCGACGGAAGGGCTTATAAGACGGAAAAACTGGGGCGTTTCGGCTACATCGAGCTCACGGGAAATGCGGAGGACAGAAAATTCCTGGGACAGGACGTCGGTGTCTTGAGAGCCCATGAGTTCCACTATTTTGACAGCACTTCCTGCGGGACCGATTTCCATGCGAAAAAGCCCTTAAGAAAGCGTTCCTGGGACTGCATTCATGGAACTGAGACTCAGCTGTTCGGTTTCCCGCATCTTTATTATTACAGCAATCCGGCGCTGGCCCTGGAATTTTTGGAAGCCTGTGTCCGTCAAAGGAGTAAAAACGTATGATATCACTATTGGCCCTTCTGGCGGGCTTTTTACTGGATCTTCTCATCGGGGATCCGCATTTTCTCTATCATCCCGTGCGGCTGGTAGGGGCGTTGATTTCTTTCCTGGAGAAAGTGATCCGGAAAATTTTCCCGAAAACGGAAAAAGGCGAGCTGGCCGGCGGCACTCTCATGGCAGTCCTTGTTATGGCCGTGACGACGGCGGTGCCGGCGCTGCTTCTCTATTTTGCAGGCCTCTGGTGCGTCCAGGCGAGATTTGTGGTGGAGATGATCCTCTGCTACTGGCTTCTTGCCACCAAGTCTCTGAAGGATGAGAGCATGAAGGTCTATGACAAGCTGGCAGCAGGCGACCTTGAGGGAAGCCGCTATGCCGTCTCAATGATCGTGGGCCGGGACACGGCGGTGCTGGATGAAAAAGGCGTGACCAAGGCGGCGGTAGAGACCGTGGCGGAAAATACTTCCGACGGCATCATCGCCCCGATGCTTTTCATGGCGATCGGCGGGGCTGTTTTCGGCTGGTTCTACAAATCCATCAATACCATGGACTCCATGGTGGGCTACAAGAACGACAAGTACCTGTATTTTGGCCGTTTTGCGGCGAAGCTGGACGATGTGGTGAATTTCATCCCGGCCCGGCTTTCTGGCATTCTCATGGTGCTGGCCTCCGGTTTTATAGGCCTTGACCGGGCAAACGCCTGGAAGATTTTCAAGCGGGACCGGAAGAATCACGCCAGCCCCAATTCCGCCCAGACCGAAGCCGTCATGGCGGGAGCTCTTCGGGTGCAGCTGGCAGGAGATGCCTGGTATTTTGGAAAACTCTACAAGAAACCCACGATCGGGGACGATTTAAGACCAGTGGAGTACGAGGATATCAAGAGAGCCAACCAGCTTCTCTATGCGACGGCGCTCCTGTCACTGCTGGTATTTTCCCTCGTGAAGTTTCTGGTGCTCTGGGCATAAAAAGGAGAAAAGAATGAAAAAACATAAGCATGGCGGAGATATATATTCAAGAAACATAGAGATGGATTATTCTGCCAACATCAGCCCTTTGGGGATTCCGAAGCGGTCTGAAGAGGCTATCCTGGCTTCTCTGGACCGGCTGGTACATTATCCGGATGTGGAATGCCGCTCTCTCCGGGCGATGCTCTCCGAGAAGGAAGGGATTCCGGCAGATTTTATCCTCTGTGGAAACGGAGCGGCGGAGCTTATTTTTGCCCTGGCAAACGGGCTTAAACCGAAGCGGGCTCTGGTGGCCGCGCCGGGCTTTGCAGAGTATGAGCAGGCCCTTTCGGGCGCAGGCTGTGAGCTTTCTTTTTATGAATTAAAAGAAGCGCAGGGGTTTGCCTATCAGGAGGATTACTTTCAGAACATCACGGAAAAGCTGGATATGGTTTTCCTGTGCAATCCGAATAATCCCACAGGAGGAACTGTGGACCGGGCGTTTCTGATCGCGGCGGCGGAGCGGTGCCGGGAATGTGACTGCCTGCTTGTCGTGGACGAGTGTTTCAATAAGTTTCTGGATGACGCGGAAGCGGTCACGATGAAGCCTTATCTCGAACAGTATCCGAATCTCGTGATTCTGGATGCTTTTACGAAAATATATGCGATGCCCGGCCTCCGGCTCGGTTACTGTATGACGGCCAATGAGAGAATCCGGGAAAAAATGCGCTCTGTCATGCAGCCCTGGAGCGTCTCCACGCTGGCCCAGGTGGCCGGTGAGGCTGCCCTGGAAGAAGAGTTTTATGTGTATGAAGTGCGGACCGTGATCCGGGAGGAACGAAGCTTTCTGGAGCACGAGATGCGGAAACTGGGGCTTACGGTCTTTTCGGCGAGAGCGAATTTTATCTTTTTCAAGGCGCCGGAAGATCTGGCAGAAAAGCTGCTGGCGAAAAGCATCCTGATCCGGGACTGCAGCAATTACCGCGGCCTGAAGAAAGGATATTTCCGCATTGCGGTCCGAGGCCACAGGGAAAACGAGGCGCTGATGCGGGCTTTCGCGGAAGTCTTGAGCTGATTTTTTTACAAAGGAAAGGAAATCGATATGGCAAAAACGATTATGATCCAGGGCACGATGTCCAACGCCGGAAAAAGTCTTCTGGCGGCGGGCCTCTGCCGGATCTTTAAGCAGGACGGCTATAAGGTAGCGCCCTTTAAGTCTCAGAATATGGCCTTAAACTCCTTCATCACAGAGGAGGGGCTCGAGATGGGAAGAGCCCAGGTCATGCAGGCGGAGGCCGCAGGAATCAAGCCCAGTGTCTACATGAACCCGATCCTTCTGAAACCTACCAACGATATGGGCTCCCAGGTGATCGTAAATGGGGAAGTCCTGGGAAATATGCCGGCGAGAGAGTATTTCGCCTTCAAAAAACAGCTGATTCCGAAGGTGCAGGAGGCCTTCGACCACCTGGCAGCCGAGTATGATATCATCGTCATCGAGGGTGCGGGAAGTCCGGCGGAGATCAATCTCAAGAAGGACGATCTGGTCAACATGGGTATGGCAAAAATGGCGAAAGCGCCGGTGCTTCTGGTGGGAGATATCGATCGGGGCGGAGTCTTTGCCCAGCTCGTCGGGACGGTGATGCTTCTCACCGAGGAAGAAAAGAAGATGGTGAAAGGTCTCGTCATCAACAAATTCCGGGGAGACAAGACGATTCTGGACCCGGGCATCGAGATGCTGGAGGATTTGGCTCACATTCCGGTGGTCGGCGTGGCTCCCTATATGCAGCTGGAGCTGGACGACGAGGACAGCCTGACGGAGCGTTTTCACGGAAGCCAGGAGACGGCTCTTATCGATATCGCCGTGATCCGGGTACCGAGAATTTCCAACTTTACGGATTTCAACCCCTTCGAGGGTATCGAGGGCGTGTCCCTCCGCTATGTGCAGAACGCGGCGGAGCTTAAGAATCCGGATATGATTATCCTTCCGGGAACAAAAAACACGATGGAGGATCTGCTCTGGATGCGCCAGAACGGTCTGGAAGCGGCGATTCTTAAGAAAGCCGGAGCCGGAACCGTGATCTTCGGCGTCTGCGGCGGCTATCAGATGATGGGAGAGAGCCTCAAAGACCCGATGGGCGTGGAGGCGGGGGGTGAGATCCGCGGTATGGGCCTTCTGCCGATCGACACGGTTTTCGAGGGAGAAAAGACGAGAACCAGAGTGACCGGAAGCTTTGAGGGACTTTCCGGCGTGCTGAAATCGCTAAATGGTGTCGCTATCGAGGGCTACGAAATCCATATGGGAGCCACCACGAGAAAAGAGGGCTGTCAGGCCTCCACAAAGATCTGCAACCATGCGGCTGCCGGTACGGCGGAAGAAAAGCTGGACGGAGCTTGCCATGATAACATTTATGGCACCTACGTTCACGGCGTTTTTGACAAAGAAGGCGTGGTGAAGACCATTGTCATGGCTCTGGGCGAGCGGAAAGGTATCGATATGTCTTCCGTGGCATCGATCGATTTTACGGCCTTCAAGGAAAGTCAGTATGACAAGCTGGCCGAGGGCCTGCGGGCGCACCTTGATATGGAAAAAATCTATGAGATTCTGGAAAAGGGACTGGAGGAATAGAAGATGAAGGTAGAACTGGAAAATGTCCTTCCGAGAGACATTGAAAAAAGAAGTTTTGAGATCATCACAGAGGAACTGGGCGATACGCCGCTGATTCCCGGAACCGAGCTGATCGTCAAGCGCTGCATCCATACGAGTGCGGATTTTGATTATGCGAAGAATCTCCGTTTCTCCGAGGGCGCGGTGGAAAAAGCCCTGAACGCCATCAAAAATGGCGCCTGGATCGTGACCGACACCCAGATGGCCAGGGCAGGCATTAACAAACGGGCGCTGGCCCGCTACGGCGGCGAGGTCTGCTGCTTCATGTCCGATGAAGATGTGGCTGCCAGAGCGAAAGCCGAGGGAACCACCCGGGCCACCGCCAGCATGGACAAGGCCCTGACCCTTGAAAAGCCCCTGATTTTCGCCGTTGGAAACGCTCCGACAGCTCTGGTCCGCCTCTATGAGCTCATCGAGGACAAGAAACTGAACCCGGAACTCATCATCGGCGTCCCCGTGGGCTTCGTCAACGTGGTCCAGTCCAAAGAACTGATCATGCACACCGATGTCCCCTACATTGTCGCCGCCGGTCGGAAAGGCGGAAGCAACATCGCTGCCTGCATTGTCAATGCACTGCTGTATATGCTCAATGATGACCGAGGATGAAAAAACATAAACTAATGGATTGCAATCATTAGAAGTACATGTTATATTGAACGCGGATAAGCATTCCCCCGCTTCAAGTGCGCGGAGCACTAAGCGGCGGGTGAGGGGGATGCTTATGTCAGTGGGAGTTGAAAGCTCCCACTGACAGATCGTGAAGAGACTGCGTTCATGAGCAAGTAGCGAAGCGGATTGCGAATGTCCGCTTTACTTCATGGGAAGTCAGAACAAACCAAGGCGGCCTGCCCTCTTCGGAGGGGCAACCCTCCAGACGAAAGAAAGGAGGGTTGCCAATGTACGTTACATATTCGGATCTGATCCAAATAGGTATCTTCATTGTCGCTCTCATAGGATTGTGTTATACGATCTTCGGGAGAAAAAAATAGCCGCCCACTACCACGAATAGTGAACGGCTGATGCTGAAAAGCATTTAATTGTTCATCGTCAGGGGTAGACCGTATGTCTCTGGCTTCCCTTAACTTTATATTTACTATAGCACATTTGGCAGCAGGACGCAAGTAAAATCTCCAGAATGCTTACTTGCTCTCTTCAATATGCTTTAAAAAGATTTTCCGGATTCCTTCATACTCGCCAAGTCCTTTTAAGTGACATTCGACGGTATATCCGGCGGCCTCAAACTGATTCTTCCAGGAGTCTTCCTCCTCGCCGGCCATATCGTTGGTGGCGTGGTCTCCGGCCACGATCATGAAGGGAGTCAGGTGAATCTTTTCGGGCTGAAGTTCTTTCAGACCGCGGAGAATGGACGGAATGGACGGGTAAGCTTCTACAGTTCCGATGAGAACGTTGGAGTAGCCCAGATCCTTGAAGGTATAGTCAAGGGCTGCATAGGCAGTATTGGCATAATGGGTGGTGCCGTGGCCCATGAGGACAAGGGCTTCTTTTTCTGGGAGATCCTTCCAGTCCTCCATGAAAGCGCGGATAGCTTCCTCGATGTCCTTAGTGCTGGTCAGAAGCGGCGTTCCGAAACGGATGGAATCGAAGTGATCGGCGTAAGCGAGCACATCCTCTTTCATCAGATCATTTTCGATTCCGTTGATGATGTGGGTGGGCTGAACAATCAGCTCTTTGATGCCGTCCCGGATCATGGCTTCCATGGCCTCTTTTACAGTGTGGATCGTGACACCGTCCCGGTTTTTCAGTTTGCGGATGATCATCTTGCTGGTCCAGGCCCGGTAAATAGAAGCGTCCAGATTGGCTTTGCGGATATCAGCTTCGATGCAGTCGATGGTCTTTTCGCGGGTTTCGTTGACGCTGGTGCCGAAGCTTACGACCAGAATCGCTTTTTTCGTATTTTTATCCATATGTAAAACTCCTCCATGTATTATCGTTAAGTTTTTATCAGTGTATCATCCCCGTAGGAAAAAGTCAAACGCTTCCAAGGCTAATCGTGAGTTTCATGCATTTCCTATTGAAATCCTAGGGATACTGATGTATGATAGTTACTCAGGGTCCTAAAAAGAAGCGAATTTAAATATAAGAAATCATTCGGAGGTTTTATGTTAAATCAGTTTTCAAGAACCGAGCTTCTCTTCGGCAAAGCGGCCATGGAGAAGCTGGAAAATTCCAGAGTGGCTGTATTCGGTATCGGCGGTGTGGGCGGTTATGTCTGTGAGGCTCTGGTGCGGAGCGGCGTGGGCCATTTTGACCTCATCGACGATGACAAGGTCTGCCTGACCAACCTGAACAGGCAGATCATTGCCACGAGAAAGACGATAGGCCAGTACAAGACGGACGTGATGAAAGAGCGGATGCTGGAGATCAATCCTAAGGTGGACGTCACCGTTCATAAATGCTTTTTCCTGCCGGAAACTGCGGAGGAATTCCATTTTGACCAGTATGATTATGTGGTAGACGCCGTGGATACGGTGACGGCCAAAATCTCCCTGATCATGAAAGCCCAAGAGGCGGGAACGCCCATCATCAGTTCCATGGGAGCCGGAAACAAGCTGGATGCCAGCCGTTTTCAGGTGGCGGATATCTATAAGACAAAGGTCTGCCCCCTGGCAAAAGTAATGCGCCGGGAACTGAAAAAACGGGGCGTCCGGAAACTGAAGGTCGTCTATTCCGACGAGCTTCCCACGAGGCCGATCAACGATATGGCCATCAGCTGCCGGACCAACTGCATCTGCCCGCCGGGAGCCCAGCATAAATGTACGGAGCGCCGTGACATCCCGGGAAGCACAGCTTTCGTGCCCTCCGTGGCAGGCCTCATCATCGCCGGGGAGGTCATCAAGGATCTGACCAGGGATGTGCGGGTGACGGCAGAAAGCGTTGAAAATCAGCAGTAAAAAATATTCAGAGAGCCTGTGCTGCGTGCACGGGCTTTCTTGAATTTCCGGAAGTGTTGTGGTATGATAGGAACGAAAATTGGGCCATTTTGCCCAAATGGCGAAAAATGCCGGGAAATTCAAAGGAAATGAGGAAACCAGAAACTCATGGCAATACAGATGATAGGCATCGATCACACGAAAGCCGTGATCGATATCCGTACAATATTTTCATTTACGAAGAAAAGAAGCGCGGAGGCGCTTAAACTTATAAAGGAAGAAAAAGGCATCCGGGGCTGTGTTCTGATCTCCACCTGTAACCGGATGGAGCTCTATGTGAGCACGGAGGAAGGGTACGAGGGCGATCTCTATGAACTTCTCTGTCGGGTGAAGGAGCTTCCGGAAGGGCTCTGGCCGGAGTACCGGGAGTATTTCAGCTTCAGGGAGGAAAAAGAGGCGGCTTCTCACCTTTTCCGGCTGGCAGCAGGACTGGAATCGAGGATCCTCGGTGAGGATCAGATCATTACCCAGGTGAAAGACGCTCTGGCAATGGCGAGAGAGAACTATGCGGCGGACAATGTGCTGGAGGTCCTTTTCCGCATGGCCGTGACGGCGGCAAAACGGGTGAAAACGGAGGTGGTTCTCACCGGAGCCAGCCATTCCGTGATCCATCAGGCCCTGGCGACCCTGAAGGAGAAGGGTTTTTCCGTAAAAGGACGGAAATGCATGGTCATCGGAAACGGAGCCATGGGAAAACTGACGGCCTCCACCCTTCTTTCCGAGGGGGCAGATGTGACCGTTACCGTGCGTCAGTACCGGAGCGGTATCGTGGACATTCCTTTAGGCTGCCGGAGAATCGACTACGGCGAGCGCATGGGCTATTTTCCGGCCTGTGATCTCGTGGTCAGCGCCACGGCGAGCCCGAATTTTACCCTGAAAGAGGAGAACGTCCGGCCGGTGGATCTCGATCATGACCTCATCGTGGTGGATCTTGCAGTGCCGCGGGATGTGGAGCCTGGCGTGGGAAAACTTCGCCATATCCGCCTCTATGACATCGATGATTTCCATGTGGATGCCCGGAGCGAACAGGTCATCGAGAATTTGAAAAAAGCAGAGGCGATCCTCGAAGAGCAGCGGAAAGAGTTTGACAGCTGGTACGAGTGCCGGGATATGGTGCCGAGGATCCAGAAGCTGAAAAAGGAAGCGGCGGAGGATCTGCTGGTGCGTCTTGTGAAGATCGTTCACGCCCTTCCGATGGAGACGGAGCAGCAGGAAACGCTTCTGAAAGATGTGGAGCAGGCCGCGGAGAAATCCGTGAACAAAATGCTTTTCGGTCTCAGGGATACGGTCTGTCCGGAAACTTTTGAAGAATGTATAGAAGGGTTGGAAAAAACGTATGAAGGATAAAATTGTCATCGGAAGCCGGGAAAGCCGCCTGGCGGTGATCCAGTCCCAGATGGTGCTGGATTTCATCAAGGCTCACCATCCGGCGCTGGATGTGGAGCTTCTGACCATGAAGACCACCGGAGATATCATTCTTGACCGGACACTGGACAAGGTGGGAGGAAAAGGCCTCTTTGTAAAAGAGCTCGACCGGGCGCTGATGGACGGCCGCAGCGATCTTTCCGTCCACAGTTTAAAGGACATGCCCATGGAGGTGCCGAAAGAGCTTCCTCTGGTGGCTTTTTCCAAGAGAGAGGACCCGCGGGATGTGCTGGTGCTGCCGAAAGGAGTGGAGAAGCTGGATTTTTCCAAACCCATCGGCTGTTCCAGCCAGCGGCGGATCCTTCAGCTGAAGGAGCTTTTTCCGGAAGCGGAATTTCAGTCCGTCCGGGGAAACGTGCTGACCCGGCTTCAGAAGCTGGACAGCGGTGAGTACGGGGCTTTGGTGCTGGCGGCAGCAGGTCTTAAGAGACTGGGCCTGGAAGACAGAATTTCCCAGTATTTTGAACCCGAGGAGATCATTCCGGCGGCAGGACAGGGAATCCTGGCTGTTCAGGGCCGGCAGGATGAGGGCTATGGATACCTGAGCGGTTACGACAATCTGGCCTCCCGCTATGAGGCCCTCTGCGAGCGGGCCTTTGTCCGGACCTTAAACGGCGGCTGTTCTTCACCGGTGGCGGCCCATGCGAGAATCCAGGACGGCAAACTTCTTCTCATGGGGCTTTATTACGACGAGGAGACCGGCGGCTATAAGAAGGGCACGGTAAAAGGCAATCCGGAGCGGGCAGAGTCCCTGGGCCGGGATCTTGCCATCAAGCTTCGCCAGGATTATCGGAAAGAAAAGGAGCAGACTCCCGTAGGAAAAGTCTGGCTGGTGGGCGCAGGCCCCGGCGACCCCGGTCTTTTCACGCTGAAAGGAAAGGAAGTCCTCTCCAAAGCCGATGTCGTGGTCTATGATGCCCTCGTAGGCCAGGGTGTGCTGACCATGATTCCGAGAGACGCGGAGCTCATCAACGTGGGCAAGCGTTCCAGCAATCATCTGGCGCCCCAGGAGACCATCAACCGGATTCTGGTGGACGAGGCGAAAAAGGGCAAGCGGGTAGTCCGCTTAAAAGGCGGCGATCCCTTCCTTTTTGGCCGGGGCGGCGAGGAGATGGAGCTCTTAAAGCTTGAAAAAATCCCCTGCGAGGTGGTGCCCGGCGTGACCAGCGCCATCGCGGTGCCCGCCTACAACGGCATCCCTGTGACGCACCGGGATTTCTGTTCTTCGGTCCATATCATCACCGGACACAAGAAAAAAGATGAAAAATACGACATTGATTTTGAGGCTCTTGTCCGGACAAAAGGAACGCTGGTCTTCCTCATGGGAGTGAAAGCTCTTCCCGATATCATGAAGGGGCTTCTGGAAAATGGCTGCGATCCTTTTATGCCGGCAGCTGTTCTTCAGAAGGGAACCCTGGCCGGTCAGAAACGGATCGTCGCTACGGTTTCTACTCTGGAAGAGGAGGTGGAACGTCAGGGCGTCGAGACTCCGGCCATCATTGTGGTAGGCAGAGTCTGCTCCCTGGCTCAGGAATTTGCCTGGTATGAGGACCTTCCGCTGGCCGGAACCAAGATTCTCGTCACCCGGCCGCGGGAGCTTGTCTCAGCCATGAGCCGGAAACTCCGGGAAAAAGGAGCCGAGGTTCTGGAGCTTCCTGCTATCAGTACGACGCCGATCCCGGACAACAACCTTCTCCGGAATGCCATCGGAGAGCTTCACATCTATCAGTGGCTTGTGTTTACCAGTCCCACCGGCGTGCGGATTTTCTTCGAGGCTCTAAAGGCGGAGAAAAAAGATCTCCGGGCTCTCGCTGGCCTTAAAATCGCGGTTTTAGGCTCCGGTACGGCGAAGGCCCTCGAAAGTTATGGCCTTTATCCGGATCTGATGCCGGAAATTTTCGAGGGAGAAGCCCTTGGAAAAGCTCTGGCAGAGAAGCTTTCCGGCGGAGAACGGATTCTGATCCCCCGGGCGGCCCTTGGAGGAGCGGAGCTCATTGAGGAGCTGGAGAAAAAAGGAGTTACCGTGGATGATATTCCGACCTACGACACCCTCTATGAGACGCCGGGGGCCGTGGATGAGAAGGCGGAATTTGACACCGGAACTGTGGATTATGCGGTGTTTACCAGCGCTTCCACCGTGCGGGGCTTTGCCCAGGCAGTCAAAGGCATTGATTTTTCAAAGGTAAAAGCCGTCTGCATCGGCCGTCAGACAAAAGCGGCGGCGGATGAACTCGGCATGGAAACCTATATGGCAGAGCAGGCGACCATGGACAGCGTGGTTTCCTGTGTGGAAAAGCTCTGCCGTGAGAGATAAGAAGGAGGCAGCAAAAATGGAAATGCTGAAACGCCCCAGAAGACTTCGGGGCAGTGAGGTTTTAAGAAAAATGGTTCGGGAGACCAGAATGGATAAGGCATCTCTGATCTATCCGATGTTTGTAAAAGAAGGAAGCGGAATTATCGAGGAGATCCCTACGATGCCTGGTCAGTTTCGCTATAGTGTGGACACTCAGGGAGAGATCCTTTCCAGACTTCAGGACGCAGGTGTAAAAAATGTGATGTTTTTCGGGATTCCCGATCACAAGGATGAGGTAGGAAGCGGAGCCTACGATCCGGAAGGTATCGTCCAGAAAGCCCTTCGTCAGGCAAGAAAAGATTTCCCGGAGATGTATCTCATTACCGATGTGTGCATGTGTGAATACACCTCCCACGGTCACTGCGGTGTGCTTTGCGGCCACGACGTGGACAATGACCGGACACTGGAGCTTCTGGCAAAAACAGCCCTTTCCCATGTAGAAGCCGGAGCCGATATGGTAGCTCCTTCTGATATGATGGACGGCCGTGTCCGAGCCATCCGTGAGATGCTGGATGCCAACGGCCACTACACCGCCCCGATCATGTCCTATGCGGTAAAATATGCTTCCGGTTTCTACGGTCCCTTCCGTGATGCGGCCGGTTCTGCTCCGTCCTTCGGCGACCGGAAGAGCTACCAGATGGATTTCCACAACAGCCGTGAGGGCATCAAAGAGGCTCTGATGGATGTGGAAGAGGGAGCCGATATCATTATGGTAAAACCGGCTATGGCTTATCAGGATATGATTACCCGTGTCCGCGACGAGGTCAATGTTCCGGTGGCAGCCTACAGCGTCAGCGGAGAGTATGCGATGGTAAAAGCCGGCGCTTCTCTGGGCTATATCGAGGAGGAACGGATCATTTCCGAGATGGCAGTGGGCGTTTACCGGGCAGGAGCTGATATTTACCTGACCTATTTTGCACCGGAGATTGCGCGTCTCATGGATGAAGGGAGAATTGGATAATGACCAGATCAGAAGAACTTTTTGAAAAAGCGGTAAAACTCATTCCCGGCGGCGTCAACAGTCCGGTCCGGGCTTTTGGCTCCATCGGCGGCTGCCCCCGTTTCATCGACCACGCCGACGGCGCTTATATGTACGATGTGGACGGAAACAAATATCTTGACTTTATCAATTCCTGGGGACCGATGATCCTGGGCCACAACAATCCTCTGATCCGGGAAGCCGTAATCAAGGCCTGCGAGAAAGGCTTAAGCTACGGCGCCGCCACGGAAAAAGAGGTGGAGATGGCAGAGCTCATCACCGGCATCGTGCCCTCCATCGATATGGTCCGCATGGTAAACTCCGGAACTGAGGCTGTCATGAGCGCAGTCCGGGCGGCCAGAGGCTACACCGGAAGAAACAAGATTGTGAAATTCATGGGCTGCTACCATGGCCACTCTGACGCCATGCTGGTGCAGGCCGGTTCCGGCGTCATGACGGCCGGTATTCCGGACAGCGCAGGCGTGCCGGGAGGTTGCACGAAGGATACCCTCTCCGCTGTCTACAACGATGTGGACAGCGTAAAGACCCTTTTCGAGACCTTCCCCGAGGAGATCGCCGCTGTCATCGTGGAGCCCGTGGCTGCCAATATGGGTGTGGTGGAGCCGAAAAGAGAGTTCCTCCAGGGCCTCAGAGACCTCTGCACCAAGTACGGCGCGGTTCTGATTTTTGACGAGGTCATCACCGGTTTCCGTCTCCAGCTGGACGGAGCCCAGGGCTTCTACGGCATTCAGCCGGATATGACCACCTTTGGAAAAATCATTGGCGCAGGTATGCCCGTTGGCGCTTACGGCGGAAGACGGGAGATCATGAGCCTGATCTCACCAGCAGGCCCGGTTTATCAGGCAGGTACTTTAAGCGGCAACCCGGTGGCCATGTCCGCAGGCCTTGCCCAGCTTAATTACCTCAAAGACCATCCGGAGGTTTACACCGAGCTCAACGCCAAGAGTGACTGGTTCTTCGGTGAAATGAAGAACATTCTGGAGGAGTGCGGCAAGAAGTACCAGATCAACCATGTGGGTTCCATCGGTTCCCTCTTCTTCACCGAGACCCCGGTAGTCAACTACGCCACCGCCAAGAGTTCCGATACGAAAGCCTTCGCGGAGTACTTCAAGTACATGCTGGAAAACGGCTGTCACTTCGCACCGTCCCAGTTCGAGGCGATCTTCCTGTCTGCGATTCAGACGAAAGAGGAATTGTCGGGTGTGCTGGATATGTTCCATGCATATATGATGAGAAAATAATGATACCAGTGTCAAAAGGTCAAAAAGCTGTTCGTGCTTGCACGATAAGGCTTTTGAACTTGGGACACGCCAAATATGAGGTGCAAAACGAACATCCAGTGGATGTTCGTTTTGCACCGACCGAAGCGGAGCGTAGACAGTAGCGATTTACGCAGTAAATCAGCGGATTTCGAATATTTGGAGGATTATAGAAATAACAAAAGATACACAGGGTTATATGCTCTGTGTATTTTTTTATTTCAAACATACTTGACAAACAATATTATATGATATATAGTATTGCCCATGAAATAGTAATCACACAGGAGTTGATCAAATGGTATTTAACACAGGTGCAGCACTTCTGGATGCCATTGTCCTGGCTGTGGTGTCGGAGGAGAAGGAAGGAACCTACGGGTACAAGATCACCCAGGAAGTCCGGGTCGTCCTGGACGTTTCCGAGTCTACCCTTTATCCGGTCCTGCGGCGGCTTTTAAAGGACGGCTGCCTGGAAGTCTATGACATGGAATACGGAGGAAGGAACCGCCGGTATTATAAGATCACGGAGAGCGGCCGCCGCCAGCTCAATCTTTATATTACCGAGTGGAAAGAATATTCCGAGAGAATTACCAGTATCTTTACAGGGAGGAAAAAACCATGACAAAACAGGAGTTTCTGGAGAAGCTCGCCGCTCTTTTACAGGACATTCCGGCAGAGGAGAGGGAGGCGGCTCTGGAGTTTTACAGGGGATATTTTGACGATGCGGGCGAAGGCCGGGAAGCGGAGGTGATCCGGGAGCTGGAAAGCCCGGAGAAGGTCGCCGAGCAGATCAAAAACGGCCTGAAGACCGGTCTTGGAACGGACAGCTACGAGAATGCCGGCAGCCCTTACGATAAAAACACCTCCAGTCGCCCGGTTCCGGAAAATTACGGAAGCTATGAGAAGCAGCCGAGAAAATCCAGCGGCTGGCGGACCTTCGGAATCGTCTGCCTGGTGCTGTTTATCGGAATCCCGATTGGCATTCCGGTGCTGGTTACGGTGTTTGCCCTGGCCCTGTCGGCCCTGGTCTGTGTGGCACTTCTGGCTGTGGCTGTGGCTATGGTGATGGCGGCGGGCTTTTTTGCAGGAATCGTATTTCTGGTTGTGGGTGTTGCGAGGCTTGCTCTGGCACCCGGCGTAGCTCTGATGCTCTGCGGCAGCGGCTTTATCTGCCTGGCAGCAGGAATTTTGCTGTTGCTTCTCCTCATGTGGGTGATCGGAAGAGGCGTTCCGGCCTGCTGGCGGGGGATCAAATGGCTTTGCAGAAAGATTTTTCATAGAAGAGGAGGAGTAAGGGCATGAAAAGATTTACGAAGATTTCTCTTATTTTGTCAGGAGGCTTTCTGCTTCTTGGAATTGTGCTCTGCCTGACCGCTTACACCATGGGAGGAAGAGTCGGAGACCTTTCTGTGAGCTATGATTCGGAGAAGCATTCGTTTGTCACCGGCGATCAGATAAATGTGACCGAAGGAGAGGAACAGCATTTTCAGAACATAGAAAATCTGGATCTCAATATGGGCGTGGGCGAGCTCACGGTCTGCTATGGATCCGGTAAGGATTTCGTGCTCCGCTCCGTCGGAACCGGCAAATTCTTCTGCGAGCAGAATGGAACGACCCTGAAAGTCAATTCGAAAAAGGCTCAGTATTTCTTTGGCATCAATATTTCCAGCTTTGGCAGCAGCAAGGACGTGACCATTGTGCTGGAGGTGCCGAAAGGAACGGACATCAGGAAGCTGAAAGCCCAGGTCGGCGTCGGAACGCTCACAGTGAACGATCTTCAGGTGGAAGAGCTGGACGGGGAATGCGGCGTCGGCGAGTTTGATTTCTCCGGGGAAATTAAAAAATTTGGAAATCTGAAATGCGGCATCGGTTCCATGTATCTGAATCTTGTCGGCTCCGAAAAAGATTACGATTACAGCCTGGAATGCGGAATGGGTAACATCAGTCTTGGGGATCGCGATTTTTCCGGCCTTGGCAGCGGCCAGGAGATCAGTAACGGTTCTGACAAAAAATTCACTCTGGAATGTGGAATGGGTGAGATTGAGGTGGATTTCGAAAAAGAAGCATAAGAGTAACGATAAAAGGCCATACTCCAGAAAAAGAAAAAAGGAGTGTGGCTTTTATCATGTCAAAAAAGAAAAAGATCGATCTTCACAATCTGACCCCGGAGGAGGAGCTGAAATACGAGATCGCCGAGGAACTGGGGCTTCTGGACCGGGTGATGAAGGACGGCTGGAAAAGTCTCTCCGCCAAGGAGACCGGCCGGGTGGGAGGCCTTATGACCCGCCGGAAAAAAGAAATGAAAAAACAGGCGGCAGAGAAAGCGGAATAAAAAGCCGGAAAATTTCCGGTTCCCCGGAAGAAGAGAATGCGCTATAATGGAGACAGTAATTTTACCGGACAACAGGAGGAACCATGAAGGATTTAATAGAGGACATTCGGAAAAAAGAGTTTCAGAAAGTATATCTTCTCTGCGGGGAAGAGCCCTATCTCCGCCAGCTCTATAAGAAAAAGCTGACGGAGGCCGTGCTTCCCGAGGGCGACACGATGAATCTTTCCGTCTATACGGGAAAAAATGTGGACCCGAAGGCAGTCATCGACCAGGCGGAGACCATGCCCTTCTTTGCAGATAAGCGGCTGATCCTTCTGGAAGATACCGGATTTTTCAAAAATGCCAGCCCCGAGCTGGCGGACTACATAAAGTCCATGCCGGACACCACCTGTATGGTCTTCGTGGAAGAGGAAGTGGACAAGAGGGGCAAGCTCTATAAGGCCGTGAAAAGTGTGGGCCGCATTGTAGAATTTGGCCGCCAGGACGAGCGGAGCCTTATGCGCTGGATCCTCTCCAGCGTGAAAAAAGAAGGAAAACAGATCACGGAATCTGCGATGCGTCTCTTCCTTGAGAAGGCCGGGGACGATATGGGAAATATCCAGATGGAGCTGGAGAAGCTTTTCTGCTACACGCTGGACAAAAACGAGATTCTTCCCGAGGATGTGGAGGAGATCTGCATCACTCGGACGGAGAACAAGATCTTCGATATGATCCGCGCCGTGGCTCAGAAGCAGCAGAAAAAAGCCATGGACCTTTACTACGATCTCTTGGCGTTAAAAGAGCCCCCCATGCGGATTCTCTTCCTGATCGCCCGGCAGTTCAATCAGCTTCTGCAGATGAAAGAGCTGAAAAACCAGGGCTACGACCAGAACAGCATCGCCTCCCACATGAAAATCCAGCCCTTCATCGTGAAAAATTCCTGGCGGCAGATGGAAAGTTTCACCTACGAAGAACTGGAACGGGCCGTCAGAGAGTGCGTCGAAGCCGAAGAAGCCGTCAAAACAGGCCGCATGAACGACCAGATGAGCGTGGAAATGCTGATTGTGATGTTTACGATGTAGACATCCGCCCCATCCAATGCTATTATGGTAAACAGAAATTGACAGAATTGTTTGGGAAGGATGTACGAGAGAATGAAGCAGTATCAGGATGTGACCATGACAGGGCAGGTGGACCAGTATCTTTTTGGAATCGGGCAGCATTTTGAGGTTTATGAACGGTTTGGAGCACATCTGACGGAGAAAGACGGGATGGAAGGCGTGTGTTTTTCTGTCTGGGCGCCGGCGGCGAAGTCTGTCAGCGTGGTGGGGACTTTTAATGGCTGGCGGGAGGCTGCCGGGTGCATGGAGCGGCTGGGAGCTTCCGGAATCTATGAGCTTTTTGTGCCGGGAGCCATCGAGGGGGATCTCTATAAATACTGTATCCACACACGGACCGGTGAGGTCCTCTATAAGGCAGATCCCTATGCCTTCGAGAGCGAGGTAAGACCGGGAAACGCTTCCCGGGTGGCCGGCATTGAGGATTACCGCTGGCGGGATCAGGAATGGATGACCAGGCGGGAGAAAAAAGACTATCGGACCGAGCCTATCAATATCCTAGAAGTCCATCCGGGCTCCTTTCAAAAACGGCCCATAACTGAGGCGGATCCCGACGGCTTCCTTAATTATAAGCAGCTGGCTCATGCGCTGGGAGACTATGCGGAGGAGATGGGCTACACCCATGTGGAACTTTTGGGGATTCTGGAGTATCCCTTCGACGGGTCCTGGGGCTATCAGGTAACCGGGTATTTTGCACCTACATCCAGATATGGAAATCCGAAAGATTTTATGTATTTGGTGGATTACCTGCACCGGAAAGGGATCGGCGTGTATCTTGACTGGGTACCAGCTCATTTCCCGAAGGATGCCCACGGGCTGGCCTGCTTTGACGGGACGCCCCTCTATGAGTACGAAGATCCCCGGAAGGGCGAGCACCGGGAGTGGGGCACGAAGGTCTTTGACTATGGAAAAAAAGAAGTGCGGAACTTTCTCTGCGCCAGCGCAGTTTTCTGGCTGAAGGAATACCATCTGGACGGTCTTCGGGTGGATGCGGTTTCCTCCATGCTCTATCTGGATTACGGCAGAGGACCGGGGGAGTGGATTTCCAACATTTACGGCGGCAATCAGAACCTGGAAGCAGTGGAATTTCTCCAGCTTTTAAACCGGACGACCCGGAAGTTTGCTCCCGGAACCGTGATGATCGCGGAGGAATCCACTTCCTGGCCGGGTGTCACCGGGGAGCCGGAGGGTCAGGGTCTGGGCTTTCATATGAAATGGAACATGGGCTGGATGAACGACACCCTGGCCTATATGGAAAAAGACCCGATTTACCGAAGCTATCATCACGACCATCTGACTTTTGGCATGGTTTACGCTTATACGGAGCATTTTATCCAGGCACTCTCCCACGACGAGGTGGTCCACGGAAAACATTCTCTTCTGGGAAAAATGCCCGCCGGGGAAGGTCTGGAGCCCTTCGGGGATCTTCGGGCCTACTATGGCTTCTACATCGGTCATCCCGGGAAAAAACTTCTTTTCATGGGTCAGGAATTTGCCCAGGAGCGGGAGTGGAGCGAAAACCGGGAACTGGACTGGTTCCTTTTATCCGAGCCGAAGCATCTGGGAATGCAGCGCTACATGCACTCCCTCTACGAAATCTATCGGGAATATCCGGCTCTCTACGAGCTGGATTATGAGCCCGGCGGCTTCCAGTGGATGGATCCCGACGACGCGGAGGAGAGTATCGTGAGCTTCGCCCGTTTCGGGAGAAATGGGAATAATCTTCTCTTTGTCATCAATTTCACTCCGGTGGAGCGGAAAGAGTACCGCCTGGGAACGCCGTGCGGCGGCAGCTACGAGCTTCTCCTTGACAGCAGCTGGAAAAAATTCGGCGGAACTAGAGAAGAGCTCCACAAAATCTACGAGGCAGAAAACATCCCCTCCGGCCAGAGAGAGACTTCTTTCTCTTACGATCTTTCGGGCTATGAGGCAGCGATCTTTTCCTTTTAAAAGGAATAAGAAAACGCCCTCGTTCCAGCTGTAGGGAGCAGCGGAACGGGGGCGTTTCTTCTTATACAATATGGTTGTTACTGTGTATCCTGAAGGGCGTCAAAGCCTTCTTCGCCGGTACGGATCTTCACGACATTCTCAATATCATAGACGAAGAGCTTGCCATCGCCGATCTGGCCGGTGTGGAGAACTGCCTTGGCGGTGTCGATGACGGTCTGAACCGGAACGGCGCTGACGACGATCTCGATCTTTACCTTGGGCAGGAGACTCATATCCATCTCGACGCCGCGGTAGTAAGCGGAAGCACCTTTCTGGACGCCGCAGCCCAGGACGTTGGTGACGGTGACGCCGGTGACTCCGATGGTGTTCATGGCGTGCATAAATTCTTCCAGCTTGTTCTGGCGGGTGACGATGACCACTTTGGTGAGCTTATGCGTACCCTGGGAGCCCTCGGAAGGAGAAATTTCTGCGGGAGCCTGAGCAGCGGAGGTGGTACCGGTGGAAACTTTGGCGCTGCCTGTCATGGGAGCGGGAACCGGGCCGATGTTGTCGTGAACGGAGAAGCCTGCGTAGCTGCTTGCGATGCCGTGCTCGACGATATCCAGACCTGCGATCTCTTCCTCAGCGGGAACACGAAGGCCGATGGTGTGTTTCAGAACCTGGAAAACAATGGTCATGGTAACGGCAACCCAGGCAACGACACAGATGATACCGAGAATCTGAATGCTTAAGAGGTGGAAGCCGCCACCGGTGAAAAGACCTTTCCACTCGGTTCCGGTTCCATCAGAGAAAAGACCGACGGCCAGAGTGCCGAAAAGACCGTTGAGCCCATGGACACCGACTGCACCGACCGGATCGTCTACTTTCAGGACTTTATCAACAAATTCAATACCGAAAACAACGACGAAACCGGCCAGGATACCAATGATGGCAGCAGAAGTCGGGGAAACGGTGTCACAGCCGGCAGTGATGGCTACCAGACCTGCCAGCGTTCCGTTTAAAGACATGGAAACGTCCGGTTTTTTGTAGCGGACCCAGGTGAGGATCATAACGGTGCAGGTGGCAACAGCGGCTGCCAGGTTGGTGGTGACGAAAATTTTGCCTGCGGTGACAATGGCTTCACCCTCCATGCTGACGGTGGAGCAGCCGTTGAAGCCGAACCAGCAGAACCAGAGGATGAAGACGCCGAGAGCGCCGATGGTCAGGTTGTGGCCGGGGATGGCTTTGGGTTTGCCGTCCTTGTCGTATTTTCCGATACGGGGGCCGAGGATCAGAGCGCCGATGAAAGCGGCCACGCCGCCTACCATATGAACGGCTGCGGAACCGGCGAAATCATGGAAGCCAAGCTCTGAGAGCCAGCCGCCGCCCCAGATCCAGTGACCGGAAACAGGGTAGATCACCAGGCTGATGATCAGGCTGTAAATACAGTAGGAAAGGAATTTGGTACGCTCTGCCATGGCGCCGGAAACGATGGTTGCGGCTGTGGCACAGAAGACGGTCTGGAAAATGAGGAAGGCCCAGAAAGGAACGCCGTCAGGAGTCATGGCCGTTCCGTAATTGGCTTCGGAAGCGATGCCTCCGATCCGGCCGAAGAAGCCGTTGCCGGCTCCGAACATGATGCCGAAGCCCACGAGCCAGAAAACGGGGGTTCCGATACAGAAGTCCATGAGGTTTTTCATGATGATGTTGCCAGCATTTTTGGCCCGGGTGAAACCGGCCTCTACCATGGCGAAACCGGCCTGCATGAAGAAGACCAGAGCGGCACCGACAAGTACCCAGATTGTGTTTACTGCTGAGAATTCCATAATTTTCTCCTCCTTTGATCTGGACCGCTCGCTCCCCGGAGTAAACAAAAAGCGCCTTCTTTCCATCAGGAAAAAACGCGCCTTTACGTTTCGGGTAAAACGGTCACTATATAAACAAAAGGCACTCCGGATCTTCTCCAGAACGCCTTTGCTCTATGGCTTTGTATTATACACGAATTCGGTGCATTGTCAAGAAGAAAAATAAATTTTTTTTGACACCGCACAAAGCCTCTTCCTGTGTTAGAATAGAACAGACCGGATAAAGACAAAAGAATCCGGACGGAAAGGAACAGAAGATGACAGAAAAACAGTGGAAAGGAGCGATTTTTGATCTGGACGGCACACTTCTGGATTCCATGGGAGTCTGGGACCAGGTCGATATCGATTTCCTGAAAAAAAGAAATCTTCCCATGCCGGATGATTATAAGCAGAAGATTGCGGCCATGGGCTTCCCGGAGGCAGCGCGCTACACGATCGAACGCTTTGGCTTTTCCGAGACACCGGAGATGCTGCTACAGGAATGGCGGGAGATGGCGAGGGAGGCCTACGCCCTTCATGTAGACTTAAAGCCCGGAGCAAAAGACTATCTGGAAAAATTAAAAAGCCAGGGCATTCCCATCGCAGCAGCGACTTCCGGAGACCGGGAGCTTTTCATTCCCTGCCTGAAGCACAACGACATTTATGAATATTTTGATGCCATTGTGACGGTTTCGGAGGTAAAAAGAGGAAAAGGCTTTCCGGACATCTACGAGCGGGCGGCAGAACTCATCGGCGTGGCACCGGCAGAGTGCATGGTCTTTGAGGATCTTACGGCGGGAGTCAAAGGCGCTCTGGACGGCGGTTTTCAGGCGATGGGCATTCTGGATGACAGCTCAAAGAAGGAGTGGGAGAGCATCCGGAAAATGGCAACCTGTACGATCCGGGATTTCCAGGAGCTTCTGTAAGACCGGATTTTACATGGATTTTACATAATACAGGTTCTTATTTAACATAAATTCCTTATAATAGCTCGAACACATATGAGAAGATCAGTAAATCGAGGGAGGAATTTATCGTTTATGGACTTTTTTAGTTTGATTACATTACTTGGTGGCCTGGCCCTGTTCCTGTACGGAATGAATGTGATGAGCGACGGCCTCGCCAAAATATCCGGCGGAAAAATGGAGCAGATTCTGGAGAATCTCACTTCCAATCCAATCAAAGCAGTACTTCTGGGAGCTGGCGTGACGGCTGTGATCCAGTCCTCATCGGCTACGACCGTTATGGTGGTCGGTTTTGTAAACTCCGGAATTATGAAGCTTTCTCAGGCAGTGGGCGTGATCATGGGCGCCAACATTGGTACCACAGTGACTTCCTGGATCTTAAGCCTTTCCGGTATTGAGAGCAGCAACTTTGTGGTGCAGCTCTGTAAACCCACCACATTTGGGCCTGTTCTGGCTCTGGTCGGTGTGATTCTTGTCATGTTCTGCAAAAATGAGAAAAAGAAAGATATCGGAACCATCCTTCTTGGTTTTTCCATCCTGATGACCGGAATGGAGACCATGAGCGGAGCGGTGAAACCGCTGGCAGATGTGCCGGAATTTACCAGCCTTCTGACCCGTTTCTCCAACCCGCTCTTCGGTATGCTGGCAGGAACCCTTCTGACAGCAGTCATCCAGAGTTCTTCTGCTTCCGTTGGTATTCTACAGGCCCTCTGCGTGACCGGAGCAGTGAGCTATAACGTGGCCCTGCCGATCATCATGGGCCAGAACATCGGTACCTGTGTGACCGCCCTTCTCTCCGCAGTGGGAGCCAGCAAAAATGCAAAACGGGCGGCTATGGTACACCTTTACTTCAACATCATCGGTACGGCCATCTTTATGAGCCTGTTCTATTTCCTGCACCTTTTTGTGGATTTTTCTTTCATGTCCCAGGCAGCGGGCCCCGCAGGCATCGCCGTAATTCACAGTATGTTTAATATTTTTGCCACTCTGGTTCTTCTGCCTTTTTCCAAGGGACTGGAAAAACTGGCCTGCCTCACGATCCGGGACAAGAAAAATACCCAGGCGCCGGCAGTGGAGAATCAGGAATTTCTCACGCTGGATCAGCGTTTCCTGGAGAAACCGGCTTTCGCTATGGAGCAGAGCCGTCATGCAGCCTCCAGAATGGCTGAGAGCGCACAAGACGCTTTTTCCGATGCTCTGTCTCTTCTGACGGTTTACGATGAGGCGAAGGCTTCCTTTGTGGAGACCACGGAGGAAAAAGTGGACCGCTACGAGGATGAATTGGGCACCTATCTGGTAAAATTAAACCAGAAGGATCTGAGCAGCCGGGACAGTCACGATCTCTCCATCATGCTTCACTGCATCGGAGATTTCGAGCGGATTTCCGACCATGCGGTCAATATTCTGGGAGCAGCCCGGGAGCTGGATCAGAAAAAACTGGCCTTCTCCGAGGAGGCGCTGGCAGAGCTGAGTGTTCTCTGTCGGGCAGTCAAAGATATCGTAAAAACAGCGGTTACTGTTTTTGAGGAAAAAGATACGGTCCTGGCGGGAAAAGTGGAACCTCTGGAGGAGGTCATCGACGAGCTCAATCAGGAGCTGAAAAAGCGCCATGTACAGCGTTTGCGAGATGAAAAATGCACCATCGAGATGGGCTTTATCCTCTCGGATATCATCACGGATCTGGAGCGGGTGGCGGACCATTGTTCCAATATCGCGGTCTGTATCCTTCAGGTCCAGGAAGATTCCTTTGATACCCACAGCTACCTGGAGCAGGTAAAATCCCAGAGCAATGAAGAATTTCACCGGATTGTGGCTAAGGAGAGGGAGCAGTATGTACTCCCGTAATTGAGGAGGAAAACTATGATTTTTTGTGTGGAAGATGACCGGAATATCCGGGAACTTCTTGTTTATACCTTAAGCACCACCGGCTATCAGGCCCAGGGCTTTGATTCCGGAAAAGAGCTTTTTCAGGAGCTCAAAAACAACCGGCCGGAGCTGATTCTTCTGGATATCATGCTTCCCGGGGAGGACGGTTATGCGATTCTGGACAAGCTCAAAGCCAACAGCTCCACGAAAGAGATTCCGGTCATCATGGTGACGGCCAAGGGTGCGGAGTTTGATAAGGTAAAGGGGCTGGATGCCGGGGCGGACGACTACATCACGAAGCCCTTCGGCATGATGGAATTTCTTGCAAGAGTCAAGGCAGTCTTACGGCGAAGCGGCCAGAAGCAGGGAGAAAAAGAGCTTCACTGCGGTTCCCTCACGATCCTGGTGGAGCGTCATGAAGTCCAGGAAAACGGCCGTCTCGTGGAGCTGACCTTAAAGGAATTTGAGGTCCTGAAATATCTGGTGGAAAATAAGGGCATCGTCCTCACGAGAGATCAGCTTCTGGGCCATGTCTGGGGCTATGATTTCGACGGGGAGACCCGTACCGTGGACGTCCATATCCGTTCCTTAAGACAAAAGCTTGGCGATGCCGGGGCTCTCATTGAGACCGTCCGGGGCGTGGGCTATCGGATCGGAGAGCTGAAATGAGAAGGAAAATGCTGAAAAACGCCAGCTTTCTGGTGATCGTTGCGGTATTTCTTTCTTTTGTGACAGCAAGTCTTGTCATGTATGAAAAGGTCCGGGATGCGGTGAAAGGCAGCATCCGGGACGAAGCGGAGTATGTCCGTACGCTGATGGAGGCGGCGCGGGAGACGGGAGCCAGTGGGGACGTTTATCTGGTGTCCACCGTGGGCCAGACGACGGCCAACAGGATTACGCTCGTGGATTCCGCAGGAAAGGTCCTCTATGATTCGGAGGAGGACCCCGAGACCATGGAAAATCATGCGAGCCGGCCTGAGTTTATTGAAGCCAGGGAAAACGGCTCCTGCGAGATGGTCCGCTATTCGGAAACCCTTTCCCGGCAGACCTTTTACTATGCGGTACGTCTGGATAACGGCGAGATTTTACGAGTGGCCAGAACCACAGACAGCGTTTTCAAGACGCTTTTTTCTGGCACACTGATCCTGGGGGTAGTGCTTCTTCTGGTGCTTCTTTTTACAATCTATATTATTACGGTTCAGACCAATAAGATCATGGAGCCTATCAATGAGCTGGATCTGGAGCATCCACTGAACAACGTGATTTATGAGGAGATGCGTCCGCTGCTTGGACGGCTGGACGAGCAGAACCGGCAGATTGCCCGGCAGATGGAGGAGCTTAAGGAAGCGGGAGAGGTGAGAAGAGAGTTCTCTGCCAACGTTTCCCACGAGCTCAAGACGCCCCTCATGTCCATTTCCGGCTATGCGGAGATCATGGAAAACGGTCTGGTGCGGCCGGAGGATATTCCGGAATTTGCAGGCCGGATCCATCACGAGGCCACCCGCCTGAAAACACTGGTGGAGGATATCATCGAGCTTTCCAAGCTGGATGAGAACAGCGGGGAGCTGCCTTTTGAGACTGTGGATATCGGCGAGATGAGCCGGGAAGTTCTGAAAAATCTGGAGCATCAGGCGGAGAAGAAGAAGATCAATCTTATTTTTACCGGGGAGGACACACGGAACATCCGGGGTGTTTACCGGCTGCTCTATGAGATTTTTTATAATCTTGCGGATAACGCTGTGAAATACACCGGCGAGTGCGGACGGGTTCATGTGGACCTTCGGGAGACGCCGGTGGGCATCGTCTGGAGCGTGGAGGACAACGGCATCGGTATTGCCAAAGAAGACCAGGAGCGGATTTTCGAGCGCTTCTACCGTGTCGATAAGAGCCATTCCCGGGGGACCGGCGGCACTGGCCTCGGGCTTTCCATCGTGAAGCACGCGGCCCTCGTTCATCAGGCGAAGATCCGGGTGGAGAGTGAAGTGGGAAAAGGAACGAAGATTACGGTTGTTTTTCAAAAAGAAAATTAAAAAGTGAGCCTCTGGCAGATGAATGAATCCTGCCAAAGGCTCATTTTTTAGTCGCGGTTTTTCGGGAAGCGGATGGTACGGGGGATATGGATGCCATCCGTATCGTCGTCGGCGAAATAGACGTTCAGCATATCTTCATCGTCGAAATCTTCGTCTTCCTCCTCGAAGTCCTCGCTGTCTTCCTCAAAAAGAAAATCAACGTCTGCGGGCTCGTAGGCGGTGACATCGAGGCGGCCGTTTTCGTAGAGGTCGCGGACGAGCTTTTCTGCCAGTCTTTCATCTGCCTGGATGGCGAAATCACGGTCGGAACCGATAAACTCCAGAACCTGTTCTTCCTCATAATAGGTGGTTCCAGTCACCTCTGCCACGGAGAGATAACCGTCGGAAAAATCCTTGTATAAGACACGCATAATGAAAATCCTCCTTTAGATCAAATATACGGATTAGTGGTTTGATTTTATTATACCTGTTTTAGCAGAAATGTCACGCTCTTTTTGTCAAGGCCGAAAACTTTCTAAAATTTTGGCGAAAAACGCATAGTTGAAAACAGGACGGTGAATCATCTTACTGTACAGACGAACAGCTTGTATAGGAGGATGAAACCATGGCTCTGAATAAAGTAGAGATCTGCGGCGTCAACACAGCCAGACTGCCGCTTCTGAAAAATGAGGAGAAGGAAGCGCTTTTTGAGAGGATAAAGGAAGGGGACAGCGAGGCCCGGGAGCTCTATATCAAAGGAAATCTCCGGCTGGTCTTAAGTGTGATTCGCCGTTTCGGCAGCAGCAGCGAGAACGCCGACGACCTCTTTCAGATCGGCTGCATCGGCCTTATGAAGGCCATTGACAACTTTGATTCCACGCTGAATGTGAAGTTTTCCACCTACGCGGTGCCGATGATCATCGGAGAGATCCGCCGGTATCTTCGGGACAACAATTCTATACGGGTGAGTAGGTCGCTTCGGGATACGGCTTACAAGGCCATCTATGCCCGGGAAGGCTATGTGAAAAAGAATCTCAAGGAGCCCACAATCACGGAGATTGCGGAGGAAATCGGTATTCCGAAAGAGGAAATTGTCTATGCCATGGACGCAATTCAGACACCCATGAGCCTTTACGACCCGGTATATACGGAGGGCGGCGATACGCTCTATGTCATGGACCAGATCAGTGACAAAAAGAACCGGGAGGAAAACTGGATCGAAGTGCTCTCTTTAAACGAGGCGGTGAAAAAGCTGACGGACCGAGAGCGGCATATCATCCGGCTTCGTTTTTACGAGGGAAAGACCCAGATGGAGGTGGCGCGTCTCATCCGGATCTCCCAGGCCCAGGTGAGCCGCCTCGAAAAAAGCGCTCTGAAAACGCTGAGAAATTACCTGCGATAAAGTCTTCTGAAAGTTCACAAAACCTTCCGGACTTCTTCATAGTTTAGACATATTTTGCCATTATTATAGAAGATGCAACAAAGATATTCTTTTTCATACTTTCTCCTAAATCATAAAAAGAAGCCGCCTGAGATAGAGTAACCGCGAATTCATATCTCAGGCGGCTTCCTTTGTGTGAAGAAGTGTGTTATAGTTAAAAAAATGCGCAAATCAGGAGGAACGGAAGATGAAAGTAGGAATTGCAGGAACGGGCAAGATTGTCAGGGAATTTCTGAATATGCAGAAAGATCGGGAGCGGATCGAGGTGACGGCTCTGGTCTGCCGGCCGCAGAGCGAAAAGACAGGCCGGGAGCTGGCAGAACAGTACGGGATTCCGGCTCTCTATACGGATTATGAGACCTTTTTGAAAGAGGCGGAGATGGACGCGGTGTACTTAGGGATCGTCAATCAGATGCACGCCTTCTACGCGGAGAAGGCTCTTCTCGCGGGCCGGAACGTTATCAATGAGAAACCCTTTACATCCACAGTGAAAGAGGCGGAGAAACTGGTGAGACTGGCCAGGGAGAAGCATCTTTTCCTTCTCGAAGCCATCACGCTTCTTCATTTTCCAAATTACCACTATATTCAGGAGCATTTAAAAGACCTCGGGAAAATCACGATGGTCCAGGCCAATTTTTCCCAGTATTCCAGCCGTTATGATAAGTATCTTGCGGGAGAGGTCCTTCCGGCCTTTGATCCGGCGGCTTCCGGCGGTTCTCTTATGGATATCAATATCTACAACCTTCATTTTACAGCAGGTCTTTTCGGCATGCCGGAAAGCGTTCATTATTATCCGAGGATCGGTTTTAACGGCATCGATACTTCTGGAACGGCAGTCCTGGAATATCCGGATTTTCACGCGGTTCTCTCGGGAGCCAAGGATTCCGACAGCCCGGGTTATGCTATTGTCCAGGGCGAAAAAGGCTACATCAAGGTCAACGGCATCCCGAGCCAGGTGGCGGAGCTGACGGTCCGCATAAACGGAGAGACCAGAACCTTTACCGAGAACCGGAGCGCTCACCGGATGGTAGATGAGATGCTGGAATTTGACCGGATTCTCACAGAAAAAGACTGGGAAAAAGCAGACCGGCTCCTGGAGCACAGCCTGACCGTCATGAAGATTCTGGAGACGGCAAGAAAGAGCGGCGGCATTCATTTTCCAGCGGATGAAGCGTAATTTATTCACATTTTTTCCGACATTCCTTTTCGTCGATATCCACGAGGATGATATCCCGGCCAATCTGACAGACCTGTTCCCAGGGGATGATGTATTCCGTGTCCCGGCCGAGAACGGAACAGAACTTTCCGGGCCCGGGGATGATAAGAGCCAGGATGCAGCCGTTTTTTTCATTGATGAGAAGATCCATGACGCAGCCTAAGGAGGCGCAGGTACGGATGTTGATGACTTCTTTTTGGCGGATTTCCAGCAGACGCAAGGGACACCTCCGGAAGTGTTCCTTCTATATTATGCGAAAAAAGTCGTAAGTATTCATTGACATGGTTTGACGGAGTGACTATACTCAAAATAGAATTGCCTAAGCTGTTTCGCAGCGGAGCAATTCGCAGGCATCAGGGAAAATAAGGAGGAAGCCTATGAAATGCCCCTACTGTAATCAGGACAACACGCGGGTTGTGGATTCGAGACCGGCGGATGATAATTCATCGATCCGCAGAAGACGGCTCTGCGACGCCTGCGGCAAACGTTTTACCACCTATGAGAAGGTGGAAACCATCCCGCTGATCGTGATTAAAAAGGATCAGACCAGGGAACAGTATGACCGGAGAAAAGTGGAGGCGGGCGTGCTTCGTGCTTGCTACAAAAGACCCATCCCTGTGTCAAAAATGAATGAACTGGTGGATGCTGTGGAGACCGAACTTTTCAGCCGGGAAGAAAAGGAGATCGACAGCAAGGTGATCGGTGAAATCGTCATGGAACGGCTGAAAAATCTCGATGCCGTGGCCTATGTGCGGTTTGCATCGGTGTACCGAGAGTTTAAGGATGTCAATACCTTCATGGATGAACTGAAAAAAATACTGAGCTGATCCCCCCGGAGCTGTTGACATTCCATGATACGCTGTGCTAAAATTAACGTTAAAATCTGAAAGTGAGGAAGGATAAGAATGGGTAAGATTATTGGCGAAGGCATTACTTTCGACGATGTGCTGCTTGTGCCGGCATACTCTGAAGTAATTCCGAATCAGGTAGACCTGACCACATATCTGACGAAGACCATTAAGCTGAACATTCCGATGATGAGTGCCGGTATGGATACCGTTACAGAGCATCGGATGGCGATCGCTATGGCGCGTCAGGGAGGAATTGGTATCATCCACAAGAACATGACCATTGAAGCGCAGGCGGACGAGGTGGACAAGGTAAAACGTTCAGAGAACGGCGTTATCACCGATCCGTTTTATCTGTCACCGGAGCACACGCTGGCAGATGCCAACGACCTGATGGCCAAGTTCCGGATTTCCGGCGTACCCATCACTGAGAATGGAAAACTGGTAGGTATTATCACCAACCGTGACCTGAAATTTGAGACAGACTTTTCCAAGAAGATCAAAGAATCTATGACTTCCGAGAATCTGATCACAGCGAAAGTCGGCATCACCCTTGACGAGGCCAAGAAAATCCTGGCCAAAGCCCGCAAGGAGAAGCTTCCCATCGTTGATGATGATTTTAACCTCCGCGGTCTCATCACCATCAAAGATATCGAGAAACAGATCAAATACCCGCTGTCCGCAAAGGACGCTCAGGGCCGTCTGCTCTGCGGAGCCGCTGTAGGTATCACAGCGAACGTTCTGGACCGTGTGGACGCTCTTGTGAAGGCTCATGTGGATGTCGTTGTACTTGACTCCGCTCACGGCCATTCCGTAAACGTATTAAACTGCGTGAAGATGATCAAAGAGAAATACCCGGATCTTCCGGTCATCGCAGGAAACGTGGCTACCGGAGAGGCAACGAGAGACCTCATCGAGGCTGGCGCTGACGCTGTCAAAGTCGGTATCGGACCTGGTTCCATCTGCACCACCCGTGTGGTAGCCGGTATCGGTGTTCCCCAGGTGACAGCTGTTATGAACTGCTACGAGGTTGCCAAAGAGTACGGTATTCCGATCATCGCTGACGGTGGAATCAAATACTCCGGAGACATGACCAAGGCTATCGCAGCAGGCGCCAATGTCTGCATGATGGGTTCCATCTTCGCTGGCTGCGACGAAAGCCCGGGAACCTTCGAGCTTTATCAGGGAAGAAAATACAAAGTTTACCGTGGTATGGGTTCCATTTCCGCTATGGAGAACGGAAGCAAAGACCGTTATTTCCAGACCAACGCGAAGAAGCTGGTTCCGGAAGGCGTGGAAGGCCGTGTTGCTTACAAGGGCAGCGTAGAAGATACGGTATTCCAGCTCATGGGGGGCTTAAGAGCCGGTATGGGTTACTGCGGAACCCCGACTGTGGAGGAACTGAAGGAGAGAGGACGTTTCGTCAAGATCTCTGCCGCATCCCTCAAAGAGTCCCATCCCCATGATATCCATATCACCAAGGAAGCTCCGAACTACAGCGTAGACGAGTAAACAGAAGATGCAGTTTCAGAAGCCGTGCAGAGCAGATCCGTTCAGGTCTGCCCTTCGCGGTTTCTTTTTTTGTCTTCAGAAAAAATTCAGAGTTTTCTGCTGTTTTTTTGCGGCAAAGCCCTGTATACTGAAAGAGGCGGAAAAAACCGCCGCAAAGATAAGGGGAGATTGTCACAAATGGATATACAGAAGAATGAAAAAAGACACAGAAGCCGGGGGCATGATGAGCCTCCGAGAAAGAAGCCGGTCCGGAAGGAACGGCCGAAGGCAAAACCGAAGATAGAAACGACAGCTGCACAGCCGGTTTTGAGTGAACGCGACCGGAAAAGGCATCGCCAGGTCTGGATCCAGCGGATCGTCATTGCGCTGGTTCTCTGTACGATTCTTGTGGGCGGAGTCATCTGTCTGAAGATTTTTCTGACACCGAAGACCGTCAATGTCTCCGTGCCCTATACGGAGAGTGCGGAGACGGAGGCGGCGCAGGCGAAAGTACCTATGCCGGATATCGATCTTCAGCTTCTGACGGTAAATGAATATTCAAGGCCCGGCCTTTCCACCGGCACGATCAACGGCGTGGTGGTCCATTATACCGCCAACCCCGGCAGCACGGCTCAGCAGAATAGGGATTATTTTGAAAATCTGAAGGACACTCACACGACCAAGGTGAGCAGCAATTTTGTTATCGGCCTGGAGGGAGAGATCATCCAGTGCATCCCCACGAGCGAGATCGCCTACGCCTCCAACAGCCGGAACACAGACACGGTCTCCATCGAGTGCTGTCATCCGGATGAGACCGGAAAGTTTACGGACGCCACCTATGATTCGCTGGTGCAGCTGACGGCTTTTCTGTGCTCGAAATTTAATCTGACGGAAAACGATGTGATCCGTCATTACGATATTACAGGAAAAGACTGCCCGAAATATTTTGTGGAAAACGAGGCAGCCTGGGAAACGTTCCGCTCCGATGTTGGGGCGGTTCTGGCAGAATATGCCTAAGGAGGAGAAATTTTTGAAACAGGAATTAAAAAACGCTTATGAAAAAGTCAGCACGGGAACAGAGCTCCGGGCAGGACTCATCGAGATGAAAAATCTTCTGAAGGAGGAAAAGAACCGGCGGGAGCTTGCCTATCAGCTGGGCGGCGACTTCAAAATCCTGACTCGCTGCCTTTCTGATGAAGATCCCAAGGTCCGGAAAAACGCGGCCCTGGTTCTGGGGGCCATGGAGAGCGACGATCTGGTGCCGGTGCTCTTAAACGCCTACAAAAAAGAGGACACCCTCTTTGTGAAAAGCGCCTACCTGAAAGCCCTGTTTGACCTGGACTATGAAGAAGAGCTTCCTTATTTAAAAGAGCGCCTGCAGGAGCTGGATGAGACCACCGTGACGGAGGAGAACCAGAAACACCTCCGGGAGGAGGCCGGTATCCTCCAGCAGCTGATTTCCCAAAAGGAGAAGCACAAAAAACACACCTTCGACGGTTTTGACCGCCAGGTGGAGGTGATCCTCCTCACAAACCGGGAACAGCGGGAGGCCACGAGAAACCAGCTGAAAGAGGAGAAAGTCACGATGCTGGCAGGCGGCATGCGCTTTTTTACCTATGATCTGGAGTCAGTTCTCCCGATCCGTACCTGGAGAGAGCTTCTTTTTCCGGTGAAGGGTCTGAAAAGCGTCAGCGGAACGCCGGAGGCAGTGGCCTCCCAGCTTGCAGCTCCGGTGCTGGAGCAGTTAAAGAGTCTTCACAGCGGCGGTGGAGCCTTTTATTTCCGGACAGAGCTTAAGAGCCCTCTGGCTCCGGAGAAAAAGACTGCCTGGGTGAAAATGTTCTCCGCAGCTCTTGAGAAGGCTTCCGGAAGAGAACTTGTCAATTCCACTTCGGATTATGAGGTGGAGCTTCGCCTGATTGAAGGAAAGAATGGCAGCTTTGTGCCGCTGATGAAGCTTTTTACCCTGAAAGATACCCGTTTTTCTTATCGGAAGGAGAGCTATGCGGCAGCTGTGGCGCCGGTTCAGGCTGCCCTTCTCATGGAGCTTTCCAAACCTTGGCTTGTGGATGGGGCTCAGGTTCTCGATCCCTTCTGTGGCGTGGGAACTCTTCTGGTGGAGCGTGTGAAGGCCGGAAATGCTGATCCCCTCTATGGTCTGGATATCAGCGAGGAGGCCGTCCTGAAGGCCAGAGTCAACGCTGAGGCCGCTGGAATCACGATCCATTACATCAACAGGGACGTCCGGGATTTCCGTCACGACTATCTCTTTGACGAGATCGTTTCTGACCTTCCGCTCACGGGCCGAAGCAGAAATCTTCTGGAGCTCACGGAGCTTTACAGCGCTTTCTTTAAACGAGTGCCGGAGCTTCTGAAAAAAGGCGGCCGCCTCTTCCTCTATACCTCCGAGGAAAATGCTTTCCGCAGTGCTTTGAAGGAGAATCGTGAACTGAAACTGCTCAAGAACTTCCTGATCCAGGAGAAGACCGGAAGCCGCCTCTATATCCTGGAATACGAAGGCTGACATAATCTTAAGATTTTTTAAAATTGCCCCGTATGGCTTGTAAAATAAAAAAAGTATGTTACAATTATATTACAAAACAATAACGGAGCGTATTATGAATTTATATGAAGCGATTTATGCAAGACGGTCCGTCCGGAATTATCGGATGGAACCTCTGGACGATACGATTTTAAAAGGGATTCCGGACTTTTTAAATGAAGTAGAGCCGCTGTTTCCGGATATACGCACAGAGATCCGAATTGTGAATCGCTGTACGGAGAAGGAGAAGATCGGCGGCTTCTGCAATGTGAAAGCGCCCTACTATGTGGCACTCTATTCGGAATCGAAGGAAAAAAGTGATATGAACGCAGGCTTTCTCATGGAGCAGCTGTCCCTTTACCTGGAGACCAGGGGCATCGGGAGCTGCTTTGTGGGAATGGCGAAGCGCCGGGATAAGGAGCTGGAGGCAGAAGGACTTTCTCTGAAGATCGTTCTTGCTTTCGGTTTTCCGAAGGAAACGGACAGAAACCGTGACAGGGAACCCAAGCGCATTGCCATGGATGATCTCTGTGTCTACAAGGAACAGCCCAAGGCCTGGGTGAAGGAGATGCTGGAAGCAGCCCGTCTGGCCCCTTCGAGTACGAACAGCCAGCCTTGGCGGTTTGTGGTCTACGAGAACCGGATTCATGTGTTTTCTAAGAAGCCTCTGGATGAAAAGAGCCTTCTCAATCCTTTTACGGAGCTGAATTTCGGAATCATGCTGGCCAATGTGATGGTGGCGGCAGAGGAGGTCTGGGTGGACCTGGATCTCATCAAGCTGAACAACATCACCCACAAATCCATCCCGAATAATCAGTATGTTATCAGTATTTTATTAAAACCATAAATTTTTGAAAAAGTTTAAAAAACTGCTTGACATTCTGAAAATCCCATGCTATTATATACCTGTGCTTGAGGGAAAGTAAAGAACCTCAGAGAAAAGCACAGAAATGCGCGAGTGGCTCAGTTGGTGGAGCGCGACCTTGCCAAGGTCGAGGCCGCGGGTTCGAGTCCCGTCTCGCGCTTTTTTCATGCCTTGAAATCAGTGGAAATACGGTTTCAGGGCATATTTTTTGTGCCAGAGAAGATTGTTTGCAGGATTCTTTATGGCAACCATGCAGAATTGTTATTTTTCAAGAAAAGGGGTTTGTGATAAGATAGAAAAGATGACTGCCCAAGAGCAGCTGAGTTTAGGAGAAAAGAGGTAAAGAACAAATGAAACTGTTGTTGATCCGACACGGGGATCCCGATTATACGATCGATTCCCTTACAGAGAAAGGTCATCGGGAAGCACAGCTTCTGGCGGAAAAAATGAAAAATGTTCCGGTGAAGGATTTCTATGTATCCCCGCTGGGACGGGCAAGGGCGACTGCGGACTACACCCTGAAAAAAGTAGGAAGAAAAGCTACGGTGCTGGACTGGATGGAAGAGTTTCCGGCATTTTTGAATCCCCAGGAGTCCCAGGGACTGAAAAATGCTTATGGAACCCATAAAAACAACCAGAACCGTGTGATCTGGGATATGGTGCCGGAATACTGGACCAATCATCCGGAGTTCTGCACGAAAGACGGCTGGAGAAGTACAGAGGCGGCTCAGATGAGCAATATGCCGGCACTCTATGACCGGGTGGCGAAGGGGCTGGACGAGCTTCTGGCTTCTCATGGATATCACAGAGAAGGAAATATGTATCGTACAGAAAAGGGAAACGAGGACACAGTCGCTCTTTACTGCCACTTCGGCGTGAGCTGCGTCATGTTGTCCTATCTCTGGGGAATTTCACCCTTTATTCTGTGGCATTCCCTGATGATGGCTCCGACCTCTGTGACAGAGCTTGTGACGGAGGAGAGAGAAGAGGGAAAGGTATTTTTCCGTGCCACCCGCATCGGAGATATCTCTCATCTTTATGCAGGCAGCGAAGAGCCTGCCTTCGCAGGACGTTTCTGCGAAACTTATGACAACTGGGAGGAAAGACATTAAAATGAAACTGCTTTATGAATTTGGCGTAATCATGGCTGTGACTTTCCTAGGCGAGATCTGTCATGCGGTTCTGCCGTTTCCGATCCCGGCCAGCATTTACGGCCTTCTTCTGATGCTTTTTGCATTGTGTACGAAGATTATCAAACTGGAACAGGTGAAGGTGGCCGGCGATTTCCTGCTGGATATCATGCCGCCCATGTTCATTCCTGCGGGCGTTGGCCTTCTGACGGCGTGGCCGGATCTTAAACCGGTGCTGGTGCCGGTGCTCGTGATCACCGTGGTTGTGACCGTGTTTGTCATGGTTGTGACAGGACGGGTATCTCAGAGGGTGATCTGGATGACAAAAGAGAAAGAGGGGGAGAAGTGATGGCCAGTTTTTTTGAGGAATCCTTATTTTTTGGTATGGCAGTGAGCCTGATCGCCTACGGCCTGGGCCTGCTTCTGAAGAAAAAGCTGAAATGGGCATTTTTAAATCCCCTGCTTCTCTCGATCATCGTTGTGATCCTTTTTCTGCAGGTACTCCATGTAGACTATGAGACCTATAACAGCACGGCCCGGTATTTAAGCTATCTTCTGACACCGGCTACGGTCTGCCTGGCCATTCCGCTCTATCAGCAGCTGAAGCTCTTAAAAGAGAATCTGCTGGCTGTGGTTCTGGGGATCGTCTCCGGCGTCATTGCCAGCATGGGAGGCATCTTCGTGCTGGCTCTGGCCTTTGGCCTCAACCATGAGCAGTATGTGACCCTTCTTCCGAAGTCCATCACGACTGCAATAGGAATGGGCGTTTCCGAGGAGCTTCACGGCATCACGACGATTACGGTTGCCGTTATCATTGTCACCGGTGTACTGGGAAATGTGATCGCGGAGCTGGTCTTCAAGATCTTCCGGATCCAGGAGCCCATCGCCAAAGGCCTGGCCCTTGGAACCTCCGCCCATGCCATCGGCACTTCCAAAGCCCTGGAACTCGGCGAGGTGGAAGGAGCCATGAGCAGCCTTTCGATTGCGGTGGCCGGTATTCTGACTGTGGTCGGAGCGTCGGTCTTCGCGAATCTGATTCCGTAAGGATTTCATAGGAATAAAAAGAACCATGCTTAAGGAATATTTCCGGGCATGGTTTTTTCTTTTACATTAAGGCAAAGAAAAAGCCCTCTGCTATGCTTTTCAGCGATAGCAAAGGGCTTTATTAGGGGGATCAATTTTTAATGGCTGTCTTTTTTATATTAGCAAATGCCCTGTGCGTTCATCGCATTGACAACTTTCTCGAAGCCTGCGATGTTAGCGCCTGCAACATAGTTTCCTTTCATGCCGTATTTCTCGGCTGCATCGGAAATGTTGTGGCAGATGGTAACCATGATCTGCTGAAGTTTTGCGTCAACCTCATCGAAGGTCCAGCTCAGACGCTCGCTGTTCTGGGACATCTCCAGAGCGGAAGTAGCAACGCCGCCGGCGTTGGCTGCTTTGCCCGGTGCGAAGATGATGCCGTTCTCCTGGAGATACTGGGTAGCTTCCAGAGTGGTCGGCATGTTAGCACCCTCGCAGACTGCGATGGTACCGTTGGCTTTCAGAGCCTTGGCATCATCAAGCAGCAGTTCGTTCTGGGTAGCGCAGGGCAGAGCCAGATCGCATTTTACGCTCCATACGCCTCTTCCCTCGTGGTACTCAGAGTTCGGACGATAGTTCTTGTACTCGGTAAGACGGGCTCTCTTAACCTCTTTGATCTCTTTGACTGCTGCAACGTCGATTCCGTCCGGATCGTAAATCCAGCCGGTGGAATCGCTCATGGTCAGGACTTTCACGCCCATCTCGGTTGCTTTCTCGGCTGCGTAGATAGCTACGTTTCCTGCACCGGAGATGCAGGCTGTCTTTCCGGCGATGTCAATGCCGTTCAGTTTCAGCAGCTCTCTGGTGAAGTAGAGAAGACCGTAGCCGGTAGCCTCTGTTCTTGCGAGGGATCCGCCGTAGGTCAGGCCTTTTCCGGTGAGAACGCCTTCGTACAGGTTGCGGATTCTCTTATACTGACCGAAGAGATAACCGATCTCACGTCCGCCTACGCCGATATCACCGGCCGGAACGTCGGTATCTGCTCCGATGTGTTTGCAAAGCTCGGTCATGAAGCTCTGGCAGAAAGCCATAATCTCACGATCAGATTTACCCTTCGGGTCGAAGTCGGAGCCGCCTTTGCCGCCGCCGATGGGAAGACCGGTCAGGGAGTTTTTAAATACCTGCTCAAAGCCCAGAAATTTGATAATGCTTAAGGTTACAGAAGGATGGAAGCGAAGACCTCCCTTGTACGGACCGATGGCGCTGTTGAACTGTACGCGGTATCCGTTGTTTACCTGAACCTGTCCCTTGTCATCTACCCAGGGAACACGGAACATGATGATACGCTCCGGAGTGGTCAGACGCTCCAGAAGAGCATCTCTACGATAAGCTTCCTCGTTGGCTTCAATCACTACGCGGAGAGATTCGAGAACCTCTTTAACGGCCTGGTGAAATTCAGGCTGGGAGGGATTCTGTGCTACTACTCTTTCAATGGTTTCATCTACATAAGACATTTTCTTTTCCTCCTTTATCGTGCTAAAGCACCTTGCCACATTATAGCAGAAGACCTCGAAAACGACAAGAAAACATTTTGTATGACTGTAATTCAGATATGAATGATAAAGAGGGGATTCATTCTGTAAATGAATCCTTAAAAGCCAGATCGAAAGAATTTCAAAAGAAACATCCCATAAATCACCAAGGTTTCATTTGTAAAGATTAAGGTTTCATAAAATCCCCGGCGAGGGTTGCCAATTACTGGGATTTGTATTAGAATCAAAGGATAAAAAGCTGGTTTTTTCCAATAATGTAAAGAAAGGAAAAAATCGAAAGAAGGGGAAAATGACTGATATCAAAGAGGCTCTTTTTGACGAGGAGCCGGAAAAAAGGGAAGGATCCGGGGAAAAGGATCCGGATATGGAGCCTCTGTTTGGGCAGGGGAGTGAAGAACCGGCCGGAGAAGAGATAAAGCCGGCGGAGGTTCCGGAAGCAGAGCCACAGAAGGAAGAACAGGAAACCTCCGAAAAGTCAGAAACGCAAAATATAGAGTCAGCTTCAGATGTGGACACTCCTTCTGAGGAACCGAAGGAGCCACTTCCAGAGGATTCACCTGAGGAAGCCTCCGAGGAACCTCCAAAAAAGAAAGGTTTCTTCTCGAGATTCAAAAGAAAGAAAGAAAATCCGGAACCGGAAGCATCCGAAAAACCAGACGACACCGCTTCGTCAGAAGTTTCCAATACTTCTGGCACAGAACTGGGCACAACTTCCGAAACTGCTGACCAGTCCCAGGACGAAGCTTCTGATGAAAAGCCGGAGAAGAAGAAATTCACTTTTTCTCTTCCATTTAAGAAGAAGCCCGAGCCGGAGGAACCGGAGGAGGAGCCTTATGTGGAAATCCCGGTTTATTCTGATGCGGAGAAGAAAGCCGAGCTGGAGGCCAGGGAGAAGCTGGAGAACGGCACTTACGTCTACAAAGGCCTTACCGAGGCCGAGGTGGAAAACCAGGTCCATATGGGCAGGGTGAACCAGACCGGAGAGAGTATTTTCAAGACGAATAAGGAGATCATCCGGGACCACACGCTGACCTATTTCAACTTTCTGAATCTGTTTTTAGGAATCTTGATTCTGGTATCCGGCCAGTTTAAGAACATCACCTTCATGGGTGTCATCATCGTCAACACGCTGATCGGTATCGTTCAGGAGATGAAGGTCAAGAAACTGGTGGACAGGCTGGCGGTGATCACAGCTTCCAAAGCCACGGTAATCCGCGGGGGCGAGGTAAAGGAAATTGATATTCATGACGTGGTTGTAAAGGACACGATGGTCCTTGCCACAGGCAATCAGGTCTGCGCGGATGCCATCGTCATGGAGTCCGACGGTATGGAAGTTAACGAATCCATGCTGACCGGCGAGTCCAGGCCGGTGAAGAAAAAAGCCGGCGACCGGCTAATGTCCGGAAGCTTTCTGACAGCCGGAAGCGGCGTGGTTCAGGTTGAATATGTGGGCGAGGACAGCTACGCTTACCAGCTCATGAAAAAGGCCAAGACCAAAAAACGTGCCAGCTCTGAGATGCAGCGCACGATCAACCGCATCATCAAAGTGGTCGGCGTACTCATCGTTCCGATCGGCATCATGCTTTACCTTTCCCAGAGCAATGCGGGAACTGGCTTCTCCGACTGTCTGGTAGGAACCGTGGCGGGCGTCATCGGAATGATTCCCGAGGGACTGGTGCTTCTGACCAGTATCTCCTTTATCCTCGGCGTAGGCCGGCTGGCGAGAAAACGTGCCCTGGTTCAGGAGATGGAGGCCATCGAGGCTCTGGCCCGGGTAAATGTGCTCTGTCTTGACAAGACCGGCACCATCACCACCGGAAAACTTGAGGTGGTGGACGTCATTGGCGTGAACGATACGGAGAAAGAACGGGTGGAGGCTGTGATGAATGAGATGGCCTTTGCCTTTGACGATGTGAACAACACTCAGGATGCCCTGATGAAGTATTTCAAGAAGAGCAGCCGCTGGCGTCCGCTGGAGAAGATTCCTTTCTCCTCCGACCGGAAATACCGGGCGATCCGCTACGATCAGGAAGGCTGTTTCGTCCTTGGAGCGCCGGAATTTCTCCTCGGAGAGGAAGACCGGGAGATTCTTCTCAAGGCCGAGTCCTATGCGGCCGAGGGCTTACGGGTTCTGCTTCTCGCTTCCTGTGACACGATCACTGTAGAGGACGGTACGGTCTGGGGTGTAAGCCCCATGGGACTGATCATCATTTCTGACTGTATCCGTGAGGAAGCGCCAGAGATCTTCAATTACTTTGCTTCACAGAATGTAAATATCAAAGTCATCTCCGGAGACAATCCGGCGACGGTTTCCCAGATTGCCCTGAAAGCGGGCTTGAACGGAGCCGAGCATTATATCGACGCCAACGAGCTTCCGGAAGATTTTGAGGAGCTGAAAAAAGTTGTGGGCGATTACACCGTTTACGGCCGGGTGAAACCGGAGCAGAAGCAGAACATCGTCCGGGCTTACCAGGCAAACAAGGCGGTAGTCGGCATGGTGGGCGACGGTGTCAACGACGTCCTTGCCCTGAAAGATGCAGACTGCGGTATCGCCATGGCGGCGGGCAGCGATGCGGCCAAGCAGGTGGCTCATATCGTTCTTCTGGATTCGGATTTCTCCTGCCTGAAGAACATCGTCAGCGAGGGCCGTACGATTATCGCCAACATCGAGCGTGTGAGCTCCCTGTACCTGACGAAGACGATCTATTCCGTGATCCTCTGCGTACTCTTTATTCTCCTCGCCCGGGAATATCCTTTTATTCCCATCCAGCTTTCCTGGATCAGCGCCATGGCCATCGGTGTGCCGAGTTTTCTTCTGACGCTGGAGCAGAACGAGAGCGTGGACGGCGGCGGTTTCCTGAGGCATGTTTTGAGGATTGCCTTACCACAGGCTTTGTCCATGGTGGTGTGTCTTCTGACGATTCAGGTGCTGACACCCTTCTGGAATAACGATCCGACCATGACCTATATGTTCAATCTTCTGGTGGGCGGCACCGTAAGCTTTATGGTGGTAATTGAGGTCTGCAGGCCGATGAACTGGATCAGACGGACTATGACTGTGATTCTTATCTGTCTGTTTGCCCTTGGAATCATGCTCTTTCCGGGACTTCTCGGAATTTATTCGATTTTCCGCTGGGAATGCATCTTCGCCGTTCCCATGATCTGCATGGTTCTGGTGATTTCCAAAGCTTTCACGCAGCTGGTGCTTCTGGGCTATCGGCTGAAAGACTGGGCTGCCATGAAGATCCGGGCCCTGATCGACAGAGAGAAGGTATAAATCGATTGCTCCTGCATATGCTGAAAAGAAAGGATATGCAGGAGTTTTTTTATGGCAAAAGTGGTGGTGGATGCCGGTCACGGAGGCAGCGATCCGGGAGCGGTGTACGAGGGAAGACAGGAAAAAGATGACAATCTTGCTCTTGCCCTGGCAGTGGGAAGTATCCTGGCGGAAAACGGCGTGGACGTGGTCTACACCAGGACTGACGACAGTTATGAGACGCCTTTTCAGAAGGCCCAGAAGGGCAATCAGGCCGGGGCTGATCTTTTTATCTCTATCCATAGAAATTCCAGCCCGGAAAATGACCAGTACTCCGGTGTGGAGACCCTGGTCTACGATGAGTCGGGGATAAAAAAAGCGCTGGCGGAGAATATTAACAGAGAGCTCGCCCAGGCAGGCTTTCAGAATCTCGGCATTCGGGAGCGGCCGGGCCTTGTAGTCTTAAGACGGACAAAAATGCCTGCAGCCCTCATCGAAGTGGGCTTTATCAACACCCGGGCGGACAACGAGCTTCTGGATCAGAATTTTGACGGGGTGGCCCGGGCCATTGCCGACGGCATCCTGAAAACGCTCCAGGAAAACGGCTACCTCTCGGGCGGAACCGAGAGCGCGGCGAGAGTCTACTCCGAGGACACCGCCTGGAACCGTCAGGCAGAAGCTCCTTCTGAGAATACCGCCTGGAAGAGCCAGACAGAAAATATGGCCTGGAACCGCCCTGCAAGCGCCCGTTACCGCGTCCAGACAGGGGCTTTCCGGCGGGAAGAGAACGCCTGGAGCCTTTATCAGAAGCTCTTAAGACAGCGCTTTCCGGCAGAGATCGGAAAGAGCGAGGATCTCTTCCTGGTATGGGTGGGAAACTATGAGAGACTGGACAATGCGGTGAAGATGGAACAGGTCTTAAAAAGCCTGGGCTACGCCACTTATATCAGCAGAACCGATGAATCTTAATTTTATCTGAATATGAGGGAAAGAGCTTTTTCTGATACCCGGAAAATGGTATGATAGAAGACATGATAATAAAAAGGGATAAAAGGGAAGAAGACATGAGAGAAGTATTTGCAGAAGCGCCAAAAAAGAAAAAAAGCCGGTGGAAGACGGCCACGGGAATCACCTTGGTTCTGGTCTGTCTGGTCGCGGGGGTGATCTACGCCTGTGGGATCTTTTATTTTAAGGATAAATTTTTCACAGGCACCACGATCAATTCCATCGAGGCCTCCTATGACACCGTGGAGGAGGTGGAAGCGATCGTGGCCTCCCAGGTGGCGAAGTACAGGTTGCTGGTCAAGGAGCGGGGCGGCAGCGAGGACACGATCCAGGCGGCGGACATCGGTTATCAGTACGCGCCGGCGGGGGAGATCAAAGGCTTTAAGGAGGATCAGAAAGCCTATAAATGGCCGCTGATGCTCGTCAAAAGCTTTTCCTATGAGTTCGCGTCAGCCGCGACCTACAATGTCTCCGAGCTGAAGACAGCCATAGACAGCCTGACCTGCTTCAAACCCCAGGTGGAGAAGGCACCGGAGGATGCGAAGCTCACCTTCAACGGCACTACCTATGAGCTGAAAAAAGAGCAGCAAGGTCAGAAGGTCATCCGGGAAAAGGCGGAGGCCGTCATCAGAAAAGCCATCGAGACCGGGAAGACCACGGTAGATCTGGATGCGGAGGACTGCTATGAGAAGCCGTCGCTCACCTCCGGGGATCCGGTTCTCCGGAAAAAATATGAGCGTCTCTATCATTACACCAGCGTCCGTGTGACCTATGATTTCGGAGATCAGAAGGAGACGCTCGACGGAAGCGCAATCAACAACTGGCTGAATGTGGATGAGGACGGCACGGTCACGCTGGATTCCGATGCGGTGGCCGAGTATGTCTACGGTCTGGCGCAGAAATATGATACTTATGGAAAAACGAGAAGCTTTAAGACTCATGACGGCAGTACTGTGGAAGTCAGCGGCGGAGCTTACGGCTGGCTCATCGACCAGAATGCGGAAAATGAACAGCTTCTTTCTATTTTAAAGGACGGCCTTCAGGTGGAGCGGGAGCCGGTTTACGCTCAGACCGCCTCCACCAGAAGGAACTGTGACCTGGGAAATTCCTATGTGGAGGTGGATTTGAGCCGCCAGCATCTCTGGATGTACCGGGACGGCGTGGTGATTCTGGAGTGTGATTTCGTTTCCGGGGACACCTCCAAGGGAAATACGACCCCTCCGGGAGTCTATTCCCTCTATTATAAGACCTCGCCTTTCGTCTTAAAGAGCGACACGCCGGGGGATTCCTACGAGACGCCGGTGACTTACTGGATGCCCTTTAACGGAGGTATCGGTTTCCATGACGCCAGCTGGAGAGGGTCTTTCGGGGGAAACATTTACACCTACAGCGGTTCCCACGGCTGTGTGAACATGCCTACCTGGGCAGCTGCCCAGATGTATGAAAACATCAGCGCGGGCTACCCTATTATCTGTTATTATCGTTGATGTAGTGTACTGTCTCACTCACATTTCGCATAATGACTTGCCTGAATTTTCATCTGCTGCGTTGTCGTCAATCGACGATGCCACCGCATCGCCTCATTCCTCCGTCTTGCAGAATAAAAATTCATTCGGCGTCATTATACTGAAAGTGAATGATACAGTACACTAAGCCTGTTTTCCTTGACAAACGCGGGAAAATTTCACTATAATACCTCATGAAAAAACTAGGAGAAAATGATATGTTGGAACAATTGGCGGAGCCGCTGCTTTCCTGGTATGACGAGCATGCGAGGATCCTGCCCTGGCGGGAAGAGCCTACGGCCTACCGGGTCTGGGTCTCGGAGATCATGCTGCAGCAGACCAGGGTGGAGGCGGTGAAGCCTTACTATGAACGTTTTATGGAAGCGCTGCCGGGGATCCGGGAGCTTGCAGCCTGTCCGGAGGAGCGCCTTTTAAAGCTCTGGGAGGGCTTAGGCTATTACAACCGGGCGCGAAATCTTAAAAAGGCGGCGGAGATCCTCGTGGAAGAGTACGAAGGGGTCATGCCGAAGGATTACGAGGCAGTTCTGGCTCTTCCGGGTATCGGTTCCTACACGGCGGGAGCGGTCCTCTCCATCGCCTATGAAAAATGCTATCCGGCGGTGGATGGAAATGTTTTGAGAGTCCTTTCCCGGGTGACGGAGGATGACCGGGATATCCTAAAGCAGTCTGTGAAAAAATCCGTGGAGATGGCGCTTCAGGCTGTGATGCCGCAGGACAGACCCGGCGCCTTTAATCAGGCTCTGATGGAGCTCGGGGCGACGGTGTGCGTGCCAAACGGACAGGCCAGATGCGAGGAGTGCCCGCTGAAAAATCTCTGCCGGGGCCACCGGGACGGCATCGAGCTGGAGTTTCCGAAGAAAGCGGCGAAAAAGCCGAGAAGAGTGGAAGAACGGACCGTGCTGGTCCTTTTAAGAGGGGACGACCGGGCCATTCGGAAACGGCCGCCCAAAGGCCTTCTGTCGGGGCTTTATGAGCTTCCGAATCTCTCCGGGCATCTTAGCCGGGAAGAGGTGCTGGAATATCTGAAAGAAGAAGGTTTTTCTCCGCTGCACATCCGGGAACTTCCCGGGGCAAAACATATTTTCAGCCATGTGGAATGGCAGATGACGGGCTATCAGGTCCGTCTGGAAGACAAAGAAACCGGAAAAAAGGAGCCCTTCCTTTTTGTGGAACCGGACCGGCTGGAGCAGGAATATCCCATTCCCTCCGCCTTTGCGGCCTATGTGGACTTCTTAAGAAAAAAGAAATGATTGGAGAACGATATGAAAATTTTATCTGTGGCAATTCCCTGCTACAATTCTGAAGCTTACATGAGAAAATGTATAGAATCCCTGCTTCCGGGCGGCGAGGATATTGAAATCCTTATTGTGGACGACGGTTCCAAGAAGGATAATACCGCAGCCGTCGCGGATTCCTACCAGGAAAAATATCCCACGATTGTGAAAGCCATCCATCAGGAGAACGGCGGCCACGGCGAGGCTGTAAATACCGGTATCGCCAATGCCAGCGGCGTCTACTTCAAGGTGGTGGACAGCGATGACTGGGTGGATTCCGATGTCCTCTTAAAGATCATCGGCCTCTTAAAAGAACTCATCGCCGGACCTGACACAGTCGATATGTTCATCAGCAACTATATTTACGACAAAGTTGGCCAGAAGAGAAAACGGATCATGCAGTACCACTCCGCCATGCCCACAGAACAGGTATTCACCTGGGAAGAGATGGGAAACATGCGTCTGGGCCACTATATCCTTATGCATTCCGTGATCTACCGGACAGGCCTTCTGAGAGAGTGCGGTCTGAAACTGCCGAAACACACCTTCTATGTGGACAACATTTTTGTGTTCCAGCCCCTTCCCTTCGTGAAGAAGCTCTACTACCTCGATGCGGAGTTCTACCACTACTTTATTGGAAGAGAGGACCAGTCCGTCAACGAGACCATCATGATCGGCCGTATCGACCAGCAGATCCGCGTGAACAAGATCATGATTGACTTTATGGCCGGGCGGAATATCAAGGGCAAACGCCTGAGAAACTATATGATGAGTTATCTGGATATCATCACAACCATTTCCTCTGTGCTGCTGCTTCGTTCCGGCACGGATGAAAACTTTGAGAAAAAGCAGGAGCTCTGGCAGTACTTAAAGAGAGCGGATCTTCGTCTCTATTATAAACTGCGACACAGCCTCCTGGGCCGGGCCATGAACCTGCCGGGCAAGGGAGGAAGAAAAGTTTCCGTTGCCGCTTACCAGCTGACTCAGAAATTCTTCGGTTTCAACTAAAAAAGTATAACAAAAAATCAGACTGTGCAGTCCAATTTGCATAGTCTGATTTTTTGTTGGGGAAACATGACTATCCTAAAATCATGGAAAGCTTTTCCGGCAGCAGCCGCCAGGTCGCTTCCATGGTTTTCCCGGGGATTTCGCCGTCCGTATGTAGGAAAAGAGGATGTTCTGTGATAAGTGTTGCCTCCTTGAAGGTATAGATGTGGACGCCGTGGAAACGGGTGTGCTTTCCGAAGAAGGCTGTGGGAAGGAGGCACAGGATTTTGAGTTTTGGCATTTTTTCCACGAGGATCAGATCCAGTCGGTCGTCTTTGGGATCCGCTTTCGGGCAGAACTGAAAGCCGCCACCCTCGTAGGGGAGGTTCATGGCAGCGGTGAAAAACATGGCCGGGACTTCGACAACGGTCGCCTCGTCCAGAATGAGCTTTGCCTTCGGACAGTGGGAGAGGAAGAGTTCCTTTAAAGCGATGCCCGTGTAGGTGAGCTTTCCGAGATGAAGCTGATTCAGAAATTTCTTAAATCTGGAATGGAGAGCGCCCTCGCAGACTGCGGCGTCAAAGCCCAGACCGCTGCTCACGAGAAAACGCCGGGAAAAAGCCGGGGCGGAGACAGAACCGATCCGAAGCGATTCTGTCCGGGTGGGGGAGAGGATGCGCTCCAGCGCTTTTTCGGGATCCGTTTCCAGATGAAGGCCCCGGGCCAGATCGTTTCCGGAGCCGGAAGGAATGTAGCCGAAGGTGATATTTTCAAAATTGGAAAGGCCGTTCAGCACATCGTTCACCGTGCCGTCTCCGCCCACAGCCACGATGGTTGCCGGAGCTTTTTCCGTGCAGAGCCTTTTGACCAGATGGGCCGTGCTCTCCCTGTCCTTCGTGAAAAAAGGATGATAGTCAACATTTCGCTCCTTTAAGACAGGCTCGATGGATTTCCAGATCAGAAGTCCTTTTCCAGAGCTGGAATTGGGGTTTATGATAAAATAATACATGGGAAACTCCTTTTGTGTGTCAGATCGTTACAGGGGTATCATAGCATTTTTTGCCGGGGAATACAATTCATGCGTTGTTTTTTTTCAGACTTTATGGTACACTGAACTATCATGAACTTTCCAGGGCTACCCCTGGGCAATGACTGGAGGAGAAAGAATGGAGAACGAAACAGTTTCCAAAAATTTTATTGAACAGATTATAGAGAAGGATTTGGCAGAAGGAAAATATAAAGAGATCTGTACCCGGTTCCCGCCAGAGCCCAACGGATACCTTCATATCGGACATGCGAAATCTATCCTTTTAAATTATGGACTTGCACAGAAATATCACGGCAAATTCAACATGCGTTTCGACGACACCAACCCCACGAAAGAGAAAGTGGAGTTCGTGGAGTCCATCAAGGCCGATATCAAATGGCTGGGCGCCGACTGGGAGGACAGACTCTACTTCGCTTCCGATTACTTTGGAAAAATGTACGAGTATGCCATCAAGCTTATCAAAAAAGGCAAAGCCTACGTCTGCGACCTCTCTCCGGAGGAGATCCGCGAGTACAGAGGAACCCTGACTGAGCCGGGTAAAAACAGCCCCTACCGTGATCGTTCCGTGGAAGAAAACCTGGAGCTTTTCGAGAACATGAAAAACGGTAAATACCAGGACGGAGAGAAAGTGCTCCGTGCCAAGATCGATATGGCATCCCCCAACATCAACATGCGTGACCCGATCATCTACCGTGTGGCTCATATGACCCATCACCGTACCGGCGATACCTGGTGCATTTATCCGATGTATGATTTCGCTCATCCGATTGAGGATGCCATCGAGGGCGTAACCCATTCCATCTGTACGCTGGAGTTTGAGGATCACCGTCCGCTGTATGACTGGGTCGTAAAAGAGTGTGAGTTTGAGTTCCCGCCGAAGCAGATCGAGTTCGCAAAGCTCTACCTGACCAACGTCGTTACCGGTAAACGTTACATCAAACGTCTGGTTGAGGAAGGCATCGTAGACGGCTGGGACGATCCGAGACTGGTTTCTATCGCAGCCCTCAGAAGAAGAGGCTTCACACCGGAATCCATCAAGATGTTCGTAGACCTCTGCGGCGTCAGCAAAGCTCAGTCTTCCGCAGACTACGCAATGCTGGAGTACTGCATCCGTGAGGACTTGAAGACCAAGGCTCCGCGTATGATGGCAATCCTTCATCCGGTAAAGCTGGTCATCGACAACTATCCGGAAGGACAGGTTGAGTACCTGACCGCTCCGAACAATCTGGAGAACGAGGCGCTTGGAAGCCGTGAGGTTCCCTTCGGCAAAGAGCTTTACATCGAGGCTGAGGACTTCATGGAGGAGCCGCCGAAGAAATATTTCCGTCTCTTCCCGGGCAATGAGGTACGTCTTATGAACGCTTACTTTGTGACCTGCACCGGCTGCGAGAAGGACGAGAATGGCAACATCACTGTGATCCATGCCACTTACGATCCCGAGACCAAGGGCGGAAACGCACCGGACGGCAGAAAAGTAAAAGGTACCATTCATTGGGTAAATGCTTCCACCGCCATCAAGGCTGAGTGCCGTCTCTATGAGAACATCATCGATGAGAGCAAGGGTGTTTACAATGAGGACGGTTCCCTGAACCTGAATCCCAATTCTCTGACCATCGTAAAAGACTGCTATCTGGAGCCGAACTTCAAGGGTGCGAAGGCTTACGACAGCTTCCAGTTCGTGAGAAACGGTTTCTTCTGCGTGGATTCCAAGGATTCCACGGATAAAAATCTGGTGTTCAACCGGATCGTTTCCCTGAAGAGTTCCTTTAAGCTTCCCAAGGCCTAAGGCATGACGGAGCTTACTATCAGTCTGGAGACCGGCTCTGACCGGCCTCTTTACGAACAGATCTACAACCACATAAAGACTGAAATTTTAGATGGAGGGCTGCCTTTTCAGGAAAGGCTGCCCTCTACCCGTAAACTGGCCCAGTACCTCCAGGTGAGCCGGAGCACCGTGGATATGGCTTACGAGCAGCTTTTATCCGAGGGTTATATCGAGTCGGCTCCCTGCCGGGGATATTTTGTCAGCGAGCTGGACGGGATCTATAAAAGCGTGGCGAAGGAGACAGAAGAGGCTAGAACCGCTGAGGTGAAAAAGGAACACTACCGCTTTGATTTTTCGCCTAATGGCGTGGATCTCGACAGTTTTCCGCACAATGCCTGGAGAAAATTGTCCCGGGTGGTTCTGCAGGACGATGAGAAGGAGCTTTTCATGCTGGGAGAACCCGCTGGGGAGCTGGAGCTTCGAAGCACGATTGCCGCTCATCTTCACCAGTCCCGGGGCGTCAACTGCCTGCCGGAACAGGTGGTGGTGGGAGCAGGAACAGACTATCTCCTCATGCTTTTGCAGGCAGTTTTCGGGGAGAAGCGTTCCATCGCCATGGAGAACCCTACCTATAAAAAGGCCTATCAGGTTCTCGAAAATCTGGGAAATTCCATGCAGGTCATCGATATGGACCGCTCCGGCATGAATGTGAAAAAGCTCGAGGCCTCCGGGGCGGAGATCGCCTATGTGATGCCCTCCCATCAATATCCCTTGGGAACCGTAATGCCGATCAAGCGGCGGCTGGAGCTCCTGAAATGGGCGGATGGCTCCAAGGAGCGCTACATCATCGAGGACGATTATGACAGTGAATTTCGCTATAAGGGAAAACCGATTCCGGCACTCCAGGGCTACGACAACCACGGAAAGGTCATTTATATCGGAACCTTTTCCAAGTCCATCGCTCCTGCGATCCGTGTGAGCTACCTGGTATTGCCGGAAAAGCTTCTCAGGTGCTACAAAGAGCGGGGCACGGTTTTTTCCTCCACGGTATCGAGGGTGGATCAGCGGATCGTGGCCGGTTTCCTGAAGGAAGGCTATTATGAGCGGCATCTGAATAAGATGCGCGCGGTTTACAAAAACCGCCATGACGTGCTTCTGGAAGGATTAAAAGAGATCCCCGGAATTGAAATTTCAGGAGAAAATGCAGGAGTCCACCTTCTGGTCTGTTTCCAGAACGGAAGAACGGAAGGCGAGGCCTGCGCCCTGGCAAAAAAGGCGGGGATCCAGGTCTATGGCCTGTCCGGTTATTACGTCAGAGAAAAAGAAGAGACCCATACGGTGATCTTAGGCTATGCGAATCTCAAAGAGGAAGCCATACGGGAGGCCGTGCGGCTTTTGAAAGATGTGTGGAGAGAATAAAAAAGTCCCGGTCAACTGATTTTTAAATAATCAGCTGACCGGGATTTTGTCGTCATAGATTTGTTTTATTCAGCTTCGGGAGCATCGGTTTCGTCGGATGCGGGAGCTGCTGTCTCTTCAGCAGGAGCTTCGGGTGCTTCCTCGGTGCGAACAGCCTCTTCAGGAGTTTCAGCCTCTTCTTCAGCCGGAGCAGCTTCTTCGGTCTCTTCAGCCGGAGCCTCAGCTTTTTCCTCAGTTTCGGGTGCTTCTTCGGTCTCGTCCTCGAAAGCCTCGCTGCCTTCGCCGGCTTCCTCGGCGTGGCTGTGATCGGTGTGAATGGTCACATATTCTCTGGGAACGGGAGTATCGTCGTCGTCCTCGTCATCCTCTGTTTTATGATCGGTCAGATTGTCATCGAAATCTTCCAGATCTTCGTCATCCCAGGAGCTGTCCTGCCCTTTTTTCTTAAGAAAATAAGTAAGGGTACCGATAGCAGCGCCTGCCAGAGCACTTCCTAACAGAAGCTTGCCAAGTTTATCGTTTTTAGCCATAAGGGATCTCCTTTCTTGTTTCGAAATAATTGCTTTTATTTTAATACTTTTTTGCTGAAAAAGGAAGGGGGGAATTCAAATTTGTGTGCTTTTTGCCATAAATTTCCTTCCCGCTCACGGATATTCCTCGAAAAAACAGGTTCTCAGCGGACCGGAATGGCCGGTTCGGGATATTTTTTCAGGATTTCGTGGAACTGGCTGCCGCAGTGCTCCACCTCCTGAAGGACCAGATCGATGGTTTTCGGCCGTCCAAACCAGTCCTCACGCCGGATTCCCTGGGTGACGGTGGGTGTAACCAGGATCCGGGTCTCCGGGAAAAGGGCCTGGTAATAGAGGAGGGCCCGGCGGGCGTGATAGGCCTGGCAGGAGAGAAGGGCGGCCCGAATCGTGAGACCGAGGGCGTCGGTGAGCTTCCTTGTATAGATAGCGTTTTCGTAGGTGAAGGTGGCCTGACGCTCCGGCAGGATGTTTTCGGCCGGGACGCCCTTTTCCATAAGAATGGCGGAGAAAAAATCAGCCTCGGTGGGAAATTCCCTGCCGCGGTATTTTTCCGGCGACCGGGCTCCGCGATAGACAGGATCGAGAATGCTGTGGCAGCCCGAAGGGATCAAAAGAGGGGCGTAACCCTGATGGAAAAGCTCTGCAGCGTGCAGGGCGATCTCTCCGCAGGGGCCGCCGGGGATAAAGATCACGTCCGCCGGTTCCGGTTCATTTTCTATAAAGATAAAATCTGTAATGGGATCAAAAAAATGCATAAGAAAAACTCCTGTTATCTATTGTAAGCATTCAGAGCCAGCCCTCGATTTCGCTGCGCTCTGAACAGTTACATTTTATCATAAAATCCGGGCCGATTCCATAGAGAGGAGCACAAAAAACAGTTGACAAACACCCCCCTTCCTTCTATACTGAAAATAAAAGTTCAGTCATTAAACTAAGTGTAAAGGAGGATTTTTCTCATGAACCTGATTCCGGTTACGGACGCAAGATTCAAAAAATACGGCCGTATTGTAAAGGATGTTGATTTCAAAGAACTGATCGAGGAGATGAAGAAGACTCCCTGTCCCGAGGACGTGATTTATGTGGCTTCCGTCCCGGAGCTGGAGGCGCTTCCTGTTTTTGATGAACTGGTGGAGCGCACTTACGGCGAGATGCCGGTACAGATCGGTTACTGCAATGGAAAAAACAAGCTTTTGAACGCACTGGAATACCATCGTTCTTCTGAGATCGACGTGGCAGTCAGCGATCTGGTGCTGATGCTTGGAAAACGCGCAGACATCACCGAGGATTTCCAGTATGATTCTGCAAATGTGGAAGCTTTCCTGGTTCCTGCCGGAACGGCTGTGGAGGTTTTTGCCGACACCCTGCATTATGCACCCTGCAACACAGAGGAGAGCGGTTTTCGCATGGTCGTTGTTCTTCCGAAGGGAACTAACCTGGAGCTCACGAAGAAGCACGAGAACGCCACTGACGAGGAGAAGCTGCTTTTCGGCACAAACAAATGGGTTATTGCCCATCCGGATGCAAAGATCGAAGGCGCTTTCAACGGCATCATCGGAGAAAATCTGAAACTCGATTGATTTACATACACAAGGAGGATTTTAACAATGAACAACATTCCCAAAGTAAAAGTTGGTATCGTGGCAGTGAGCCGTGATTGTTTCCCGGAGCCCCTGTCTGTAAACAGAAGAAAAGCTCTTGTGGACGCTTACGCAAAAAAATATGATGCAGCAGACATCTACGAATGTCCCGTCTGTATCGTCGAGAGCGAGATCCATATGGTTCAGGCTCTCGAGGATATCAAAAAAGCCGGTTGTAATGCCCTCTGCGTATACCTTGGAAACTTCGGACCGGAGATCGCCGAGACTCTGCTGGCAAAACATTTTGACGGACCGAAAATGTTTGTTGCAGCAGCCGAGGAGAGCGGCGACAGCCTGGTAGGCGGAAGAGGAGACGCATACTGCGGTATGCTCAACGCCAGCTACAACCTGAAACTGAGAAACACCAAAGCATACATCCCCGAGTATCCGGTGGGAGACGCTGAGGACTGCGCCGATATGATCCACGAGTTCCTGCCGATCGCAAGAGCTGTCATCGGTCTTTCCAAACTGAAAATCATCAGCTTTGGTCCCCGTCCGTTAAACTTCCTGGCCTGCAACGCACCGATTCAGCAGCTTTACAATCTGGGCGTTGAGATCGAGGAGAACTCCGAGCTGGACCTTTTCGAGGCTTACAACAAACATGCCGGCGATCCGAGAATCCCGGAGGTAGTAAAAGATATGGAGGCAGAGCTGGGCGAGGGCAATATGAAACCTGAGATCCTGCCGAAACTGGCTCAGTACGAGATCACCCTGCTTGACTGGGTAGAGGCTCACAAGGGCTATCGCGAGTATGTGACCATCGCCGGAAAATGCTGGCCTGCATTTCAGACTCAGTTCGGCTTTGTTCCCTGCTATGTAAACAGCCGTCTCACCGGAAGAGGAATCCCCGTATCCTGTGAGGTAGATATCTACGGAGCACTCAGCGAGTTCATCGGAACCTGCATCAGCGAGGATGCCGTTACTCTGCTGGATATCAACAACACCGTTCCGAAGGATATGTACAAAGAGAGCATCGAGGGCAAATTCCCCTACACACTGAAAGATACCTTCATGGGCTTCCACTGCGGAAATACCTGCTCCAGAAAACTGGCTTTCTGCTCCATGAAATACCAGTTCATCATGGCAAGATCCCTTCCGGAAGAGGTAACTCAGGGAACCCTCGAAGGCGACATCGCACCGGGCGACATCACCTTCTATCGTCTGCAGAGCACCGCAGACTGCAAGCTCCGCGCTTATGTGGCACAGGGCGAGGTTCTTCCGGTAGCAACCAAATCCTTCGGTTCCATCGGTATCTTCGCAATTCCGGAGATGGGAAGATTTTACCGTCACGTTCTGATTGAGAAGAATTATCCGCATCACGGAGCCGTTGCTTTCGGTCATTACGGAAAAGCACTCTATGAAGTATTCAAATACATTGGGGTGGATGTAGAGGAGATCGGTTTCAATCAGCCGAAGGGCATGCTCTACAAGACTGAGAATCCCTTCGCCTGAGTATTCGGTTTACACTTTGCCTGCCGGACTTATCGACTATGAAGTAAACAGTGGATTGCAGCAATCCATCTGACAAAAGAAAAGGCCGGACTGCTTAAGATTTGTCACAGGCAGTCCGGCTTTCTTATATCAAAAAGAAGTGGCGATTCAGAAGGCTTCCCAATGGCTGTTTTTTGAATCGTTACAAGAGGAGAAAGATTATGTATTATATTGGAGTAGACCTTGGTACTTCCGCTGTCAAACTGCTTCTCATGGAGGCGGACGGTACCATCAGAAATGTGGTTTCAAAGGAATATCCCTTATACTTCCCCCATCCGGGCTGGTCAGAACAGAAGCCGGAGGACTGGTGGAACGCTGTGGTGGAAGGTATCCAGGAGCTGGTGCCGGAAGAAACTAGGGAAAAAGTGGCCGGCATGAGCTTCGGCGGTCAGATGCACGGTCTTGTTATGCTGGATGAAAATGATGAGGTGATCCGTCCTGCGATCCTCTGGAATGACGGAAGAACCGGAAAAGAGACAAACTACTTAAATGAAGTGATCGGAAAAGACAAGCTTTCCGAGTACACCGCCAACATCGCTTTCGCAGGCTTTACTGCCCCGAAGATTCTCTGGGTAAAAGAGAACGAGCCGGAAAATTTTGCCCGGATCAGCAAGATCATGCTGCCGAAGGATTACCTGGCTTACCGTTTGACCGGAACCTTCTGCACGGACGTGTCCGATGCCTCCGGTATGCTGATTTTCGATGTGAAAAACAAATGCTGGTCTGAAGAGATGCTGAAGATTTGCGGCATCCGTAAAGATCAGGTGGCAAAGATTTACGAAAGCTATGAGTGCGTCGGCACGCTGAAGCCGGAAGTGGCAGCTCTTTTAAAACTGCCGGAAAGCGTCAGAGTGGCAGCGGGAGCCGGAGATAACGCAGCGGCAGCCGTGGGAACCGGAACCGTCGGCGACGGCCAGTGCAATATCTCTCTTGGAACCTCCGGAACGATCTTTGTGTCCAGTGAAAAGTTCTGTGTGGATAGCAACAATGCCCTTCATGCTTTTGCCCACGCGAATGGCAAATATCATCTGATGGGCTGCATGCTGAGTGCCGCTTCCTGCAACAAGTGGTGGATGGACGAGATCATTGGCACGAAGGATTATGCAGGCGAGCAGGAGAAGATCACAAAGCTCGGAGAAAATCATGTATTTTTCCTTCCTTATCTGATGGGCGAGCGTTCTCCCCACAACAATCCGGACGCCCGCGGAACCTTCATTGGCATGAGCATGGACACCACGAGAGCCGACATGACCCAGGCTGTTCTGGAAGGTGTGGCTTTCGCCATCCGTGATTCCTTCGAGATCGCCAGATCCCTCGGTATCCCCATCACCCGAACCAAGATCTGCGGCGGCGGAGCCAAGAGCCCTCTCTGGAGAAAGATCGTGGCCAACGTGCTTGGCATTCCCGTGGACATCATGAAGAGCGAGGAAGGTCCCGGCCTTGGCGGAGCCATGCTGGCAGCCGTGGTCTGCGGCGAGTACACCTCCGTTGAGGATGCCGCTTCCCACATCGTCAAAGTTGTGGACACCGTAGAACCCGATCCCGACCTCGTAAAGAAATACGATGAAAAATACCGGAAATTCGCAAAAATTTACCCGGCACTGAAAGATATCTATTCAGAGATCATCTGAAATTGAAAAAACAGACCAGCTGTGGCGTGAGTGCTATGGCTGGTCTGTTTCAGTATCAGAGCATTTAAGAAAGATAAGGGGTTGCTGCAATCATTTATTCTGATGATTTTGTAGCAGCCCCTTTAAAGTACTACAACGGAGAACTTCTGTATAAGTTTCGATTGACTGCATATTGCAAAATTTCAAAATTAGTCATCAAAAATAAGGCCTCCAGTTGACCGCAAATCTAAAAAACTTCAATTGCAGTCATGCAAGATTAGAAAATATTTGACTGCAATTCCTAAAAATTCCAAATGCAGTCAATAAAATACCGAAAATATTTGACTGCAAATCCCCAAAATGCCAAATGCAGTCAATGACCACCCCGAAAATGCATGACTGTAACTCCCAAAACTCCAAATGCAGTCAATGACCACCAAAAAAACACATGACTGCAACTCTCAAAATTCCAAAATAAGTCAAATGCTCCCATATTCACTTATCTCCACCCACCATATAGTCATACCCTGCCAGTCTGACGTAAGCCCCATATTTTTTGACCTTAAGCAGAAAAGGATGCTCGAAGGGAAAGGCGGCCAGCCTGTCCCTTCGAATAAATCTTTTTTCCAGAAACACAGTCCCTCTTTTAAAATGCCAAGAATCCTGGCATCTTTTGTTGAAAATTGATAAAAAAACAGGTTGCCGAAAGCAGTTTTTTATTATATGATGAAGGTGCGTTAAACGACAGAAAGAGCTGACTGAAATGGAGGAGGCAAAAGATGAAGCTGTATTATGATCAGCCTGCCAGAAACTGGCATGAGAGCCTTCCGATGGGAAACGGAAGACTGGGCGCAACGGTGTATGGGGGAACGAAAAAAGAGACACTGGCGCTGAACGAGGACACACTCTGGTCAGGTTATCCGGAGAAAACACAGAAGGAACTTCCGGAAGGATACCTGACCAAGGTCCGAGAGCTGACAGAGAAACGGGAGTATCAGAAAGCGCTGGACTATCTGCAGGACTGCTTCAAGACTTCTGAAGATGTGCAGATGTATATACCTTTTGGAAATCTCTGCATGGAAATGCTGGGTGAGGAGGAGATTTCCGATTACCACAGAGAACTCTGCCTGGATACGGCGGAGGTGATTGTCGCTTATAAGAACCATGGCGCACAGGTGGAGAAACGCTGCCTGATCAGCCGGCCGGCTCAGGCGCTGGTTTACCACATTCTTTCAGAGGAAGCTTTTTCTCTGAAGATCTATGTGGAGGGCGGTTATCCCAAGGAGACCAGCTGTGAGGCGGGCATTTTAAAGACCAAAGGCCATTGCCCCGGAAGAGTGCCCTTTACCGTAGGAGAGGGAGGCTCCGAGAAAGCCGTTCCCGTTTTCCCGGAGGAGCCGGAGAAACAGGGTATGTGGTACGAAGGCTGGGGAAAAGTTGTGACTGACGGCGAGGTGGAAGAGGCAGGAGACGCTCTCATCGTGAAAAATGCGAAGGAGCTGACCCTCTATTATGACATCCGCACCAGCTTTAACGGCTATGACAAACATCCGGTGCTGGAAGGCATTTCACCGGTGCCGCTTCTGGAAAAAGATCTTACCTGCGCGGAGAAATCCTATGCGTCTCTTCGGACCGAGCATCTGGTGGAGTATGAGACCTATTATGACCGCGTCCGCCTTTCTCTCGGCGAGGAAGAGGAGGACCGGGATCTTCGCCAGCGCCTGATCGATTTCAAAGATCATCCCGAGGATATCGGACTTAGCGCTCTTCTTTTCCAGTACGGAAGATATCTTCTGATCGCGTCCTCAAGACCGGGTACCCAGGCGGCAAACCTCCAGGGAATCTGGAATGCGGAGCTGGTTCCGCCCTGGTTCTCCGATTACACGATCAATATCAACACAGAGATGAACTACTGGCCCGCCGGCCTCTGCAACCTGGCGGAGATGGGCGAGCCTCTGGTGAAGCTCTGTGAGGAGCTGGCAGCCGACGGAAAAGAGACGGCGAAAAATTACTTTGGCGTGAACGGAGCCTGCAGCTTCCACAATGCGGATATCTGGAGAAAAACGACTCCAGCAGACGGTCTCGCTCAGTGGAACTTCTGGCCCATGGGTTATGCGTGGCTCTGCCGGAACCTTTTCGACCAGTATCTCTTTACCGAGGACAGAGAGTATCTGGAGCGGATCTATCCGGTGCTGAAAGAAAATGTGCGCTTCTGTGTGGAGTCCGCTGTTCATACGGGAAAAGGCTATGCGGCTTCTCCTGCCACTTCCCCGGAAAACGAATTTTTCTTTGAAAATGTAAAGCTCACCGTGGCTCAGTATACAGAAAACGAGAACGCCATCGTGAGAAACCTTCTGAGAGATTACCTGGAAGCCAGCGCGATTCTTGGAATCAAAGATGAGCTGACAGAAAAAGCGGAACTGGTGAGAAGTCAGATGGTACCGACCGCCATCGGAAGCGAGGGTCAGATTCTGGAGTGGAACGAAGAGTTTGGAGAAGTGGATCGGCATCACCGCCACCTTTCCCATCTCTACGAGCTGCATCCGGGCCGCGGAATCACAGAAGATACACCGGCTCTTTACGAGGCTGCAAGAAACAGCCTGTTGAGAAGAGGCGACGAGGGTACCGGCTGGAGCCTGGCCTGGAAGATTCTGATGTGGGCGAGAATGAAAGATGGCGCTCATGTGGGAGAGCTCCTGAACCATATCCTCCGTCTGGTGGAGCCCGATGGATCCACACATATGACTGGAGGCGGCGTTTATGCCAACATGCTCTGCGCCCATCCGCCCTATCAGATCGACGGAAACTTCGGTTATACGGCCGGAGTGGCAGAGTCCCTGCTTCAGAGCCATGCCGGAGTGATTGATATTCTCCCGGCACTGCCCACGAGATGGAGCAAGGGTGAGGTGACTGGTCTCAAAGCCAGAGGAAATATCACCGTGGACATTACCTGGGAAAATAGCAAAGTGGAAGCACAGCTCTACTCCGACACAGACAAGACCGTTTCTGTCCGCATCGGAAAAGAAGAGCAGGCTGAGATCGAGCTCAAAGCCGGCATGCTTTACATCCTGGATGGGGAACTGAACTAAAAAATATTTTGTACGCCTTACCTCCGTTTTGCGCTGGTAAGGCGGTTTTTTTGTACCTTTGTTCCATTGTAAACCCCGGAAAAACATGGTATCCTAAGCATGTTTGAGAACAAAAGAAAGAGTGATTTTTCCTATGAAGAAATTATGTATATTCGACCTGGACGGTACGCTGGCCAGCACGTTGGAGTCCATGGCTGTGGCGGCCAACCGGGTATTAAGAGAGATGAACCTTCCGGAACAGCCCACAGAAAGTTTTAAATATTTTGCAGGAGACGGGGCGAAGGAGCTTTGCCGCCGTTGCCTTCGGGCGGCCGGGGACGCGGAGTGCAGCCAGTATGAGGAGATGTACCGGAAATACCGGGAATATTTCAGCGAGACCTGTATGTACAAAGTCGTTCCCTACGAGGGGATTCCGGAGCTTCTGGAAAAGCTCAAAGCAGCAGGCATCAAAATTTCCGTCCTTTCCAACAAGCCCCATGCCCAGGCGGTGGACGTGGTGGAGACCCTGTTTGGAAAAGGCTATTTTGACGCGGTCCAGGGGCAGACCGACAGCGTTCCGAGAAAGCCGTCCCCCATCGGGGCCAACCGTCTCGCGGAGCATTTCCGGGCGGAGAAAAAGGACTGCCTCTACATCGGCGATACTGCCACCGATATGGAAACTGGAAAAGCAGCGGAAATGGAAACCGTGGGCGTTCTCTGGGGCTTCCGTGACCGGAAGGAGCTGGAGGAGAGCAAGGCCTGTCACATCGCAGAGAAGCCGGAGGAGATCTTTTTGTTTGCGATAGAAAAGGAGGATTGACCGATGATAAAACTCATTGCCAGCGATCTGGACGGAACCCTTCTTTTAAACCATGCCCAGTCCTTAAATCCCGGCACCGCAAAGCTCATTCATGAGCTGACGAAGCAGGGCAGGATTTTTGCCGCAGCCAGCGGCCGCCAGTATCCGAATCTTTACCGGTTGTTCCACGGTGTGGAGGATGAGATTGCCTATATCTGCGAGAACGGTGCTCTGGTTATGTATCAGGGTGAGGTTGTCGATAAACATATCATTGACCGGGAGCTCGGTCAGAAGATCATGAAGATCATTCTGGATCATGGGGACACGGAGGTTCTTCTTTCTGGCATGAACACCTGTTATGTGCAGCCAAAAGACCCGGCCTATGCGGAGCATCTGATCCATGTGGTAAAAAATAACGTCACTGTGGTGGATGACATTTTCAAAGTGGAAGAGCCGTATATTAAAATTTCGCTTTATGAAAAGAACGGTTCCCAGCATTACGAAGAGTGGGCGGAACGCTTCAAAGGGCTGATGCGGGTTGTGACTTCCGGCATGGAGTGGCTGGATACGATCCAGGAGGGCGTGGACAAAGGCTCTGCGATGCGGGCTCTGGAAAAGCGTTTCAACGTCAAACCGGAGGAGATCATGGCCTTCGGTGACAATTACAATGATCTGGAGATGCTGGCCGAGGTGAAAAACGGCGTGGCCATGGAAAATTCTCCCGAGGCGGTGAAGAAGCTCTGCCCTTACCGCACAGCCCTGGTGGAGGACACTCTACGGGAAATTCTGGAGGGAAAATATGATTAAACTGGTTGCATCGGATATTGACGGAACCCTGGTGCCGGAAGGAACCACCAGCATCAATCCGGAATTTTATGAGATCATTCGGAAACTGAAGGAAAAAGGAATACTTTTTGTGGGAGCCAGCGGCCGTCAGTACAGCAGCATGCGGGCCCTTTTGGATCCGGTTTTTGATGATATTATTTTTATTTCCGGAAACGGCACGAACATCATGCAAAAAGGCGAAAAGCTCTATTCCATGGGAATGAACCAGGCGGATGTGGCGAGGCTGATCGCCTACATGCGAACCCTTCCGGACTGCATTTTCACGGCCTCCACGCTGGATGGCATCTACTACGAGCAGCACGACGAGGATTTCGAGCGGCTCCAGGTGGAGGGCTATCACAATCAGATTCATCTGGTAAAAGATGTGACGAAAGAGCCTGTGGAGATCCAGAAGCTGGCCATTTACCGGAGGGCCGGTATCGCCGGGATCGGGGCTGCGATAGAGGAGCGCTGGAAGGATACGTTCCGGGTGTTCCAGGCGGGAGAGTGTTGGATCGATTTCGTGGACCCGGCGGCAGATAAAGGAAACGCTCTGAAGGAGCTCCAGAAAATCCTGGGAATCCGCCAGGAAGAAACCATGGCTTTCGGCGATAACTTCAACGATATCGGTATGTTTCAACAGGCCGGGGAGAGCTACGCCGTAGCCAACGCCGCCGATGGCGTCAAAAAGGCCGCGAAGCATGTGGCTCCTTCCTATGAGGAAAACGGTGTGCTTGAGATTTTGAGAAAACTTGCGGAAGAATAAAAAACCAGCCTCTTGCATGGGGCTGGTTTTTTTAGCCAAAATAGAAAAGTACCAGATCTCTGATAAATCCCAGCAGCAGAAGATGAACCGGGTAGAACCAGTAGAAGAAGTATTTCATTTTCAGATTGCCTTTTTCTCCGTTGTAGAGAAGGATGGGCACGAAGGCCAGGGGAGCCGTGAGCTCATACTGCATGATGAGGGCTCCGGCGAGGCACTGGATCGGGCGGGCATAGCGGACTAGGAACAGGGTGCAGATGAGGAAAACGCCCCTTGCACCGTAGTCGGTCTTGAAGAGCCAGCCGAGATAAACGCCGGCGGCCATAATGAGAAACTGAAGCCAGTCGTTCCGGAAACGCTCCACCAGTACCATGACCAGCATACCGAAAAACAGCGTGAAGAACACGTTCTGTTTGTTGGGGTAAAACCAGTGGTTGTAGATCGCGTAATCAAAGGGAATCTCAGAGATCAGGACGAAGATTCCGAGCCGCAGCAGGTATTTCAGCTTGCTGTGGGTATGGATAAAGCCTTCCACCAGAAGAAAGCAGTAGATGGGAAAGGCAACGCGGCCGATATAGCGGATCAGCCGGTAGAGTATGAGCATGTTGTGGTAAAGGTCCGCGTCCGCTTTGATGGCGGGAAGTTTTAAGATTGCTTGGCTCATGACCGTGGCCCCGAAATGGTCGATCAGCATGGTGATGACGGCGATGAGCTTCAGGGAACTGGAAGTGAATACCCGATAAGGGGCGAGTTTTTCCATCATGGATAAGATCCTCCTAGAAATAACGTCACTTTAGTATACCAGACCTGCTTTCAAAAGAAAAGAGCGGAGACAAAAAAATCCGGGACTCCTTTTTGGGGGAATCCCGGTCTTATTTTTCTTAACGCTTATTTGGCAAGAAGCATCAGGATCTCGTTGCTTCTGGTGATAAACTTGGTCATCTCATCCGGATTCAGCGGTTTGTGGCTTAAGAGAGCCAGATCGTAGAGCTGTTCACAGAACATCGGAACGTTCTCAGAATCTTTGTGCTCAAAGATGTACTGAACCAGCTTGTTGTTGGCATTCAGAACCAGGGTCTCGGTGGTGCCGAACATGGAGGGATCCATGCCTGCCATGCCGTACATCTTCATCATATCCTGCATTCTGCGGCTCTCCTCGGACAGAGTTACCATGGAGGAGATATTCTCATTTTTCAGCTTCTCTACCTTGACTTCCAGCTTGTCTTTGCCCAGAGCCTTGCGGAAGAGCTCAGTCAGTGCATCGGTCTCCTCTTTCAGCTCGTCTGCGGAAACCTCTTCCTTGAAATCGCTCGTCACGTCGGCATCGATTCTCTGGAAATGAACGTTTTCTTTCTCTTTCTCACGCTCGATATGGGTGATAAAAGCGGAATCGATGTTGTGTTTCAGGATAACGGCGTTCATGCCTTGCTCCCGGAACATGTTGATGTACTGGCTCTGCTGGATCTCATCGGTCACATAGTAGATCGTGGTCTGCGGTTTCTTTTCGTCCTCTTTCTTCTCAGCGGAATCGGTTGTCTCCTCGGCCTTTTCCTCGGTTTTTTCTTCCTCAGCCGGTTTTACGGATGCGATGTAATCCGGGAGAGTGAAGTATTTGCCGTTCAGATCTTTCAGCAGGGTGTAATCCAGGACTTTTTCGCTGAATTTCGGCTCTTTGATGCAGCCGTATTTGATGAAGGGGCTGATATCGTCCCAGTATTTCTCGTAGTTCTCACGGTCGGTCTTGCACATACCGGTGAGCTTGTCTGCCACTTTCTTGGTGATATAATCGGAAATCTTCTTCACGAAACCGTCGTTCTGCAGAGCGCTTCTGGAAACGTTCAGCGGCAGATCCGGGCAGTCGATGACACCCTTTAAGAGCATCAGAAATTCCGGAATTACCTCTTTGATGTTGTCGGCGATGAAGACCTGGTTGTTGTAGAGTTTGATGGTTCCCTCGATGGAATCATACTCGGTGTTGATCTTCGGGAAGTAGAGGATACCTTTCAGGTTGAAGGGGTAATCCATGTTCAGATGGATCCAGAACAGGGGCTCCTTGTAATCCATGAAGACTTTGCGGTAAAATTCTTTGTACTCTTCCTCGGTACACTCGTTGGGATGTTTGGTCCACAGCGGATGGGTATCACTGATGGAAACCGGACGTTTGTTGATCTTTACCTGATCTTTGGCCGGGGAAACGACAACGGTCTCTTTCTCACCCTTGTCATTTTCTTTCTCTTCGGTCTTTGCATCCTCGTGGATGTGCTCAACTACCACATCGTCGTCGCGAAGCTCGCTCTCGTCGATGGTTTCGTACTCCTGGGGAGCGTTGGCCTTGCTCAGGAAAATCTCGGTTGGCATGAAGGAACAGTATTTCTCCAGTACCTCGCGGACGCGGTACTCATTGGCGAACTCCACGCTCTCCTCATTCAGAAAAAGGGTGATCTCTGTTCCAACGGTTGCCTTCTCACCGTCGCCGATGGAATACTCGGAACCGCCGTCGCACTCCCAGTGAACGGGTTTTGCTCCTTCTTTATAGGAAAGGGTATCGATGTGAACGTCGTCGGCTACCATAAATGCGGAATAGAAGCCCAGTCCGAAATGGCCGATGATCTCATCGTTGTTTGCTTTGTCTTTGTATTTCTCCAGAAAGTCGGTAGCGCCGGAGAAAGCGATCTGGGTGATGTATTTTTCTACCTCATCCTCGTCCATGCCGAGACCGTTATCAATGAATTTCAGGGTCTTGGCATCCGGATCGCAGATGACTTCGATTTTTGCCTTGTAATTGTCCGGGAAGGTATACTGGCCCATGGCTTCCAGCTTTTTCAGTTTGGTGATGGCGTCGCAGCCGTTGGAAACCAGCTCACGGACAAAGATATCATGGTCGGAATAGAGCCATTTTTTTATGATCGGGAAAATATTTTCACTGTTAATGGATAAATTACCGGTTTTGCTCATATTGAAACACTCCTTTTTTTCTATAGATCGACGGGCTCTCTGGCCCCTGCTGTTTCTCAGTGTAATACCTTTCCAGTGAAAAGTCAAGAGAAAATCAGCACTCAAACAAGGTGAGTGCTAACAAAAATCTCTAAAAAATATAAAGTTTTTATAAAGTCGTGAAGGGAATCCCGTGTTTCCGGAAAAAAGCCGCCGCCAGTTCGTCCCAGAGCTGGGAGAGGGTCTTATCGAGGGAGAAGGTTTTCAGGGAGGTGCCGGTGGTAACGGTGAGCTTCTGTCCGTCATAGAGGACGTTCAGGAAAAGGCCGCCGATCTCCTCGGGCCGGATAGAAAGGTGGTTCTGAAGGATGAGTTTTTCCACATTTTTCGGAGCGAGAGAGAAGACGATTTTCATGGCGAGGGGCGTCTTCTTTCCTTTAATAAGGGAGAGTGCAAAAGGCCGCAGCCGTTCCCAGTAGGAGTAGGTGGTAAGTTCAGCCATTTCCGCCTCATCAGAAGAAAAATAGTCTTTATGCAGATGACCGTCGATGAAAAAGGTGTTAAAGGTCGTGATAGAAGCCTCCGTCAGAAGAAAGCGGTCGAAGGTGTTAGATAAGAGAAGATGGGACATGAAGCTCTTCACGTCCTGGATCTGAAATGCGCGCATGGATAAAACCTCCGGAAAAATCATTTCCTATATCATAGCCCGAATTCCGGGATTTGACAAGTTTTTAAAAAAAACTCTTTTCAAACCTCTGGGGATATGCTATGATGAGGTAGTATTTAAAACTACGTTTCGTAACAGTTCAGAACAGAAGCTAGCGATAGCAGCGATAGTGCGAAGCACGGGGTGATGAGTCCCGGTGGGACTCGTTTATCACCGAGCGAAGAACTGTGGCTTTGTACTGAACGATAGAAATCCATATTTGGAGGAATGATATATGAGCTTCAAGGTAGTAATTGACAGCTGCGGCGAACTGACCGACGAGATGAAAGCCAGCGGCTGTTTTGAGACGGCGTCTCTTATGATACAGGTAGACGATCACAATATTGTAGATGATGCAACTTTTGACCAGGCAGATTTCCTGAGACGGGTGGCGGCCAGCCCCAACTGTCCGAAATCCTCTTGCCCTTCCCCGGAGGCCTATCGGGCTGCTTTTGACTGTGACGCGGACCATGTGTTTGCAGTCACCTTATCCTCAAAACTCAGCGGTTCCTACAACAGCGCCGTTCTGGGAATGAACCTTCTGAAAGAGGAGAAGCCGGACGCAAAAGTTTATATCTTCGATTCCCGTTCCGCTTCCATCGGCGAGACCCTCATCGGTCTGAAAATCCAGGAGTGCGAGGAGCAGGGACTTCCCTTTGAGGAGATCATCGACAAGGTAGAAGCCTATATCGACAGCCAGATGACCTGGTTTGTTCTCGAAAATCTGGAGACCTTACGGAAAAACGGTCGCTTAAGCAAAGTGAAAGCCTTTGTGGCAACGGCCCTTCGGATCAAACCGGTGATGGTATCCACGCCGGAGGGCGAGATCGCCCAGCTGGATCAGGCCAGAGGCATGAACAAAGCCCTGGTTCGTATGGTGGACAGCATTGTGGAGAAAGTGGTAAACCCGGATGAGACTGTGATCGCCATTTCCCACTGCAACTGCCCGGAGCGTGCCCAGATGGTAAAAGAGACCCTGATCAACCGGATTCATCCCAAGGGAATTTTCGTTGTAGATACAGCCGGAATCAGCAGCATGTATGCCAACGACGGCGGAATTATCGTTGTTGCCTGACTTTTGAAACAGATTAGAGGCATATTCCAGGTTTGTTTCGCTGAATAGTTTGTATTTTTGTTAAAAAGTACATGCATTTTTCACAAATCTATTGTATAATAAGGAAAATGGCTGTGAAGGGAGACGACATGGCCAGGAAAGACTTTACAAGGAGTGGAAAAAATGAGCCAGGCAAAAGTAGACAAGTATAAGGAGCAGAAAAAGAACCGCGACAAGATCATGAAGCGCGAGAAGAGGGAGCGTATCCTTGCGGAAGTTATTGTCTGCGTGGTTGTGGTTGCTCTGATCGGATGGGCAGGATATTCTTTCTACCAGAACCACAAGCCTACGGTAGTGAATACCTACACGGTAGATGGCACTGCTCTGACCGATTACATGTCAGAACTGAATGCGGAGACAGAGACGGAAACCACTGCTGAGACAGAGGAGAGCACCGACGCAGCAGAGTCCGAGAGCGAGACTGCTTCCGAAGAGACGACAGAAACTGCATCTGAGACTGTCGCAGAAACAGAAAGCGCAGCAGAGACAGAGACCGTATCTGAATAAGAAAGAGAAAGACCTTCCAATGGAGAGAAATTCAGAGGAAGGTCTTTTTATGTGAACATTTTTCTTGCAATTTTTCAATTCCTGTGCTATACTCACACCCGTTGCATAGCCCGTAAAAACAAGGTCTGATTGGGCTGACCGCCGATTCCCGGCGTAGACATATACCGAAGGCATATGTCTCACGCAACTGATTTTCTGTTGCGTGAAAATGAATCATGTGTTCGTGACCTTCCACATGTAAAACAAAACTAAAGGAGAAAACAGAATATGAGAGACAAGAAAGTGCAGTTTATTGTTGAGGCCGCTGCCATTGCGGCGATCTATGTGGTGCTGACCGTGGTATTTTCCGCCATTTCTTTTGGCGAGGTACAGTTGCGGTTTTCCGAGGCACTGACGATCCTTCCCTATTTTACACCGGCAGCGATTCCAGGACTTTTCGTGGGATGCCTGATCGGAAACCTTTTCGGAGGAGCGATTCCTCTGGATATCATCTTCGGAAGCCTGGCTACCCTGATCGGAGCCTGCGGAACCTATGCGCTTCGGAAACAGAATAAATTCCTTGCGCCGGTATCCCCCATTGTGGCAAACACCATTGTTGTGCCCCTGGTACTGTTCTATGGCTATGGAGTGAATATTCCCATTCCGCTTCAGATGCTCACGGTAGGCCTGGGAGAAGTGTTATCCTGCGGCGTGCTCGGCATGATCCTGCTTTTTGCTCTGGAAAAATATCGCGGTGTGATCTTTAAAAGACACGCTGCATAAAAGAGAAGAACCCCATCGGTCCGCAACAGCCGATGGGGTTTTCTTTTATGGCTTATGAATTTTTCTGATTCTTCTCAACTTCCTGGAGCATCATTGCGCGAACCTTTAAGGGCAGGCCGAACAGGGTGATGAAGCCGTCAGCATCGTGGTGGTCGTAAAGATCACCGGTGGTGAAGGAAGCCAGGGACTCGTTGTAGAGGCTGTAGGGAGAAGTGGTTCCGGCTTTGATGATGTTGCCTTTGTAAAGCTTCATCTTTACTTCGCCGGTCACATAGTTCTGGGTGGACTCTACGAATGCCTGAAGAGCTTCTCTTAAGGGAGTGAACCATTTTCCTTCGTATACAACCTGGGCAAACTGGCTGCCAAGTTTCTTCTTGGTCTCCATGGTGTCACGGTCGAGGGTCAGCTCCTCCAGCTGCTCGTGAGCTGCCATCAGGATAGTTCCGCCCGGTGTCTCGTAAACGCCGCGGGATTTCATACCAACGACGCGGTTCTCAACGATATCAACGATACCGATGCCGTTTTCGCCGCCGATGCGGTTCAGCTCGGTGATGATCTCGGAAACCTTCATGGCTTTGCCATTCAGTGTCTTCGGAATGCCGTGCTCGAAGGTCATCGTGATCTCGGTCTCTTTATCCGGAGCTTTTTCCGGGGTAACGCTCAAAACGAGCATGTCGTCATAGTTCGGAGCCTGGGACGGATTCTCGAGCTCCAGTCCCTCGTGGCTGATGTGCCAGAGGTTACGGTCACGGCTGTAGCTGTGGCTGTCATCGAAGGGAAGATGGATGCCGTGAGCCTTGCAGTATGCGATCTCGTCGTCACGGGATTCCATTTTCCAGATATCGGTCATACGCCAGGGAGCGATGATCTTCAGATCCGGAGCCAGAGCTTTGATACCCAGCTCAAAACGGATCTGGTCGTTTCCTTTACCGGTAGCGCCGTGGCAGACAGCGGTAGCGCCCTCTTTGCGGGCAATCTCTACCAGTTTCTTTGCGATAGCCGGGCGGGCCATGGAAGTACCGAGGAGATATTTGTGCTCGTATACAGCGCCGGCCTCCACGCAGGGCATGATGTAGTTATCGCAGAAGTCGTCGATGATGTCCTCGATATATAATTTGGAAGCGCCGGAAAGTTTTGCTCTCTCATCCAGGCCATCCAGCTCGTTTCCCTGTCCACAGTTTACACAGCAGCAGATAACGTCATAATTGAAATTTTCCTTCAGCCAGGGAATCAGGGTTGTGGTGTCCAGACCGCCGGAATAAGCTAATACAACTTTTTCTTTCATTATAAAAGACCTCCTGATCATTTTTCACTCAATATGCCTTACTATACAACAAAAATTATAATTATGCAACAGGAAATTGAGAAAAAATTATCCGGTTCTGAATACTTCAAAAACTACTTGCATATTATACAGCGATAATGTATAATTACTCATCGGCATTCCGGAGACAAAAAAAGAAACCGGACACTTGACGATAAAAGTAAGAAGTGCTATCTTCAAAAGAAGGTGTCAGCCGGGCTGACAAAAAGAGATAAAGAGGAGAAAAGAATATGATCAAGGCAGGAATTATCGGGGCCACCGGTTATGCCGGGGGCGAGCTGGTACGGATTTTACTGGCACACAAAGATGTGGAAATTAAATGGTATGGCTCAAGAAGCTATATTGATAAGAAATACAGCAGTGTTTATCAGAATATGTTCCAGCTGGTGGAGGATGTCTGCCGGGATGACAATCTGGAGGCGCTGGCCGACCAGGTGGATGTGATTTTTACCGCCACCCCCCAGGGCTTCTGTGCTTCCTTAATCAATGAGAAAATTCTTTCCAAAGCAAAGGTCATCGACCTGAGCGCGGATTTCCGTATTAAAAATGTAAAAATATACGAAGAGTGGTACAAGATCGAGCACAAGGCTCCCCAGTTTATCGAGGAAGCCGTTTACGGACTGCCGGAAATCAACCGTGAGAAGATCAAAGGGGCGCGCCTGATCGCGAACCCGGGCTGCTATCCCACCTGCAGCACCCTGTCCATTTATCCCCTGTTAAAAGAGGGACTCATCGATCCGGATACCATCATCATCGACGCAAAATCCGGTACCTCCGGAGCCGGAAGGGGAGCCAAGGTGGACAACCTCTACTGCGAAGTCAATGAGAACATCAAGGCCTACGGCGTGGCCGGCCACCGTCACACGCCGGAGATCGAGGAACAGCTGGGCTATGCGGCAGGAAAAGAGATCCTTTTAAACTTCACCCCGCATCTGGTTCCCATGAACAGAGGCATCCTCATCACCGCTTACGCTTCCCTCAAAAAAGACGTTTCCTATGAGGAAGTGAAGGCTGCATACGATAAATATTATGAGAAGGAACAGTTCGTCCGCGTGCTGGATAAGGATGTCTGCCCCCAGACCAAATGGGTGGAAGGCAGCAACTATGTGGACGTAAATTTCAAGATTGATCCCAGAACCCACCGTATCATCATGATGGGCGCTATGGACAACCTGGTAAAAGGAGCCGCAGGACAGGCCGTGCAGAACATGAACCTGCTCTTTGGGCTTCCGGAGAACGAGGGACTGAATCTCGTTCCGATGTTCCCCTGATCGGGTGAAAGGAGTAGAAAGATGAAAGTAATCGAAGGCGGCGTAACCGCTCCCAAAGGATTTCAGGCGGCAGGAATTTTTGCCGGCATCAAAAAAGATAAAAAAGATATGGCTATGGTATACAGCGAGGTTCCCTGTGTGGTGGCCGGAACTTTTACCACGAATGTGGTAAAGGCGGCTCCTGTCAAATGGGACCAGCATGTGGTCTATGAGGTAGGAAAGGCCAGCGCCATCGTGGCAAACAGCGGTATCGCCAATGCCTGCACCGGCGAGGAAGGCTACGGCTACTGCCGGGAGACCGCAGCGAAGACAGCAGAGCTTCTGCATGTATCAGAGGATCAGATTCTCGTGGCTTCCACCGGCGTCATCGGACGCCAGCTTCCGATGGACAAGATCAAGGGCGGCGTGGAAAAAATGATCCCTCTGCTCTCTGACACAAAAGCGGCAGGCACCCTGGCGGCTGAGTCCATCATGACCACCGACACGATCAAGAAAGAGACTGCCATCGAGTTTACGCTCGGCGGAAAGACTGTGACCATCGGCGCTATGAGCAAGGGCTCCGGCATGATCCATCCCAACATGTGTACGATGCTGGCCTTTATCATGACGGACGTGGCGATTTCCAGAGAGCTTCTCCAGAAGGCTTTAAGCTCTGTGGTAAAAGATACCTATAATATGATCTCTGTGGATGGCGATACCTCCACCAACGACACGGCTCTTCTGCTGGCCAACGGTCTGGCAGGCAACCCGGAGATCACTGAGGAAAACGAAGATTATGAGACTTTTGTGAAGGCCCTTTATCAGGTAAACGAGACCCTGGCAAAGACCATGGCCGGGGACGGAGAGGGCGCGACCGCTCTTTTCGAGTGTAAGGTTATCCATGCGAAATCCAAAGAGGAGGCTGTGATTTTAAGCAAATCCGTCATCACCTCCAATCTTACCAAGGCAGCCATCTTTGGCCATGACGCCAACTGGGGCCGGATTCTCTGCGCTCTGGGCTATTCCGGCGTACAGTTTGATCCGGAAAAAGTGGATCTCTACTTTGAGAGCGCTGCCGGAAAGCTGAAGATCATCGAGAACGGCGTGGACACCGGCTACAGCGAGGAAGAAGCTACAAAGATTCTTTCTGAGAAAGCAGTAACCGCTATTGCGGATATGAAGATGGGAGAGGCCTCCGCGACGGCCTGGGGCTGCGATCTCACCTATGATTATGTGAAGATTAACGCGGATTACCGCTCTTAAGTAATAAGAACGCCGCTTTCCGGCGGCAGAATGGAGAAAGAAAATGGAAGAAAACAATATGACAAACTGGTTTGAAAAGGCGGGCGTCCTCATCGAGGCTCTGCCCTATATCCGGGAATTTCACGGAAAGACCATCGTCGTCAAATACGGCGGAAGCGCCATGGTGGATCATGAGCTGAAAAAGAATGTGATCCGTGACGTAGCTCTCTTAAAGCTGGTCGGTTTCCATCCGATCATCGTCCACGGCGGCGGAAAAGAGATCACCAAATGGGTGAACAAAGCCGGCCTTGAGACCAACTTTGTGAATGGTCTTCGTGTGACGGACAAAGACACGATGGAGATCGCCGAGATGGTTTTAAATAAGATCAACAAAGGTCTCGTTTCCATGATGGAAAAAGTCGGTGTCAAGGCTGTGGGCATCAGCGGAAAAGATGGAAGCCTGCTCCGGGTGAGCAAGAAGCTCTCCAAAGGTCAGGATATTGGCTATGTAGGAGAGGTGGCAGAGGTCAACACTGAAATTCTGGATACCTTGATTGCCAACGATTTCGTTCCGGTTGTCTGCCCCATCGGTTCCGGCAGCGATTACCATTCCTATAACGTCAACGCCGACGACGCGGCCTGCGCCATCGCTACCGCCATGAAAGCAAGCAAACTGGCCTTCCTGACGGATATCGAGGGCGTTTACCGCAATCCGCTGGACCGCACAAGCCTTATTTCCTCCCTGACAATCTCCGAGGCAGAAGCCCTTCTGGAGAGCGGAAATGTGGGCGGCGGCATGCTCCCGAAAATCCAGAACTGCGTGGACGCTGTGAAGGCGGGCGTTGGAAAAGTACATATTCTGGATGGAAGAATGGAGCACAGCCTGCTTCTCGAGTTCTTTACCAAGACCGGTATCGGTACTGTGATCACTGGAGAGAAGGAGGAAGCTCATGAGTAAGACAGAAGAATATATCAGCCGGTCAGAGAATGTGATCCTTCACACCTACAACCGTTTCCCGGTGGTTCTGGAAAAAGGCGAGGGCGTTTATCTGACTGACGTAGAAGGAAAGAAATATTTGGATTTCGGCGCCGGTATCGCTGTTTTTGCTCTGGGCTATCATTATCAGGACTATGACGAGGCCCTGAAAAATCAGATCGACCAGCTGATTCACACCTCAAACCTCTATTATAATGTGCCCCTGATGACGGCCGGGGAGGCAGTCACCAAGGCCAGCGGTCTTTCCAAGGTATTTTTCACCAACAGCGGAACCGAGGCCATCGAAGGAGCCATCAAAGCAGCAAGAAAATACGCCTGGAACAAGGACGGCTGCACCGATCATGAGATCATCGCGATGAAACATTCCTTCCATGGAAGAAGCATGGGCGCTCTGTCCGTCACCGGAAACAGCCATTATCAGGAGCCCTTCAAACCCCTGATCGGCGGTATCCGCTTCGCGGATTTCAACGATCTTGAGAGCGTCAAAGCCCAGGTGACGCAGAAGACCTGCGCGATCATTCTGGAGACCGTTCAGGGCGAGGGCGGTATTTATCCTGCGACGAAGGAGTTTCTCCAGGGCGTGAAGAAGATCTGTGAAGAAAATGACATCCTTCTGATTCTCGATGAAATTCAGTGCGGTATGGGCCGTACGGGTTCCATGTATGCCTGGCAGGAGTACGGCGTGGAGCCGGATATCATGACCACGGCGAAAGCTCTGGGCTGTGGTGTTCCCGTGGGCGCTTTCGTCCTCAATGAGAAGACTGCCAACGCCACTCTGGTACCGGGAGATCACGGAACCACCTACGGCGGCAACCCCTTTGCCTGCGCGGCTGTGACGAAGGTGTTTGAACTTTTTGAGAAGAACCATATCGTGGATCATGTGAACGAGCTGACTCCCTATCTGGAGAAACGTCTGGATAAGCTGGTGGAGAAATACGATTTCTTAAGCGCCCGCCGGGGCAAAGGCTTCATGCAGGGTCTGGTAGTTACGGGACGTCCCGTTGGCGAGATCTTGAAGAAAGCGCTGGAAAACGGCCTCATCGTTCTCTCCGCGGGCAGCGATGTGATCCGTCTGGTACCGCCCCTTGTCATTGAGAAAGAGCATATCGACGAGATGATCGAAAAGCTGGAAAAGAGCTTCTGAAAAAAGGTATAAAGAGGACTCCCTTTGCACATAATATGGAAAAAGCAAAGGGAGTTTTTTCTATGTCTGGAGTCATGATCGCACTGATCTCAGGAGCCCTGATGAGCATTCAGGGCGTATTTAACACGGAAGTCACCAAAGCCACGAGCCTCTGGGTCTCGACCTCGTTTGTTCAGCTGACAGCCCTCATCGTCTGTCTCTTTGCCTGGGCCTTCACGGACCGGCAGAGTTTTCTCACTCTGATGGAAGTCCCGAATAAGTGGACGCTTCTCGGCGGTGTCATCGGCGCTTTTATCACCGTCACCGTGGTGCGGAGCATGGCGGACCTGGGGCCTGCCCGGGCGGCGATGCTCATCGTGATTGCCCAGCTTATCGTGGCCTGGGTCATCGAACTTTTCGGCTGGTTCGGCGTGGAGCGCACTGCCTTTGAGTGGAGAAAACTCATGGGAATGGGCATCGCCATTATCGGGGTGATTGTTTTCAAATGGTGAAAAACTTTTTAAAAATGTGTTGTAAAAATGTGAATTTTCCGCTACAATAATATTGTCTGTGTAAGGGGCCTTTCATCTATGGGGATGAAGGGAGATACAGAAAATATGAAACATGTCTGGCAGATTTTTCTTTTTCTGACGGTTCTGGTAAGCTGTCTTACCGGCTGCGGGAGAAGGCAGGCTATGGAAATAGAAGAGGAAACGTTTCCTGCGGTCTCTTCCTTTGAGGAGGAGAGCCAGGAAGAAACAGAAGTTTCCCGCGGTACCCTGTTTGTGGATGTGAGAGGAGCCGTGGCAAAGCCCGGCGTTTACGAACTTCCGGAAAAAAGTCGGGTTTTTCAGGCGGTGGAAGCGGCCGGCGGCCTTCTTCCCGAAGCCCTGGAACGGCTGGTAAACCAGGCGGCAGAGCTGACGGACGGGCAGCAGGTCTACATTCCCTTTGAAGGGGAGGAGACAGAAGGAGGCCAGGCGCCTTTACAGGAAACCGATGACAGGGTCAACATCAATACGGCGGGGCCTGAAGAACTGAAGACTCTTCCTGGGATCGGCGAAGCGAGGGCGGCGGATATCATTGCCTATCGCGAGGCGAAGGGCGGCTTTTCTTCCATCGAGGAGATCATGCAGGTCAGCGGGATCAAAGATGCCATGTTTCAGAAGATCAGGGATAAGATTAAGGTTTAGTAAGGAGAATAGCCCATGGCAAAGAAAGTACTGGTAGTGGATGATGAAAAACTGATCGTGAAAGGAATCCGTTTCAGCCTGGAGCAGGATGGAATGGAAGTAGACTGCGCCTACGACGGCGAGGAAGCGCTGAACATGGTCAAAGAGAAGGAGTACGATATCGTTCTTCTGGATGTGATGCTGCCCAAGCTCAGCGGCTTTGAAGTGTGCCAGTCCATCCGGGAATTTTCATCGGTGCCGGTTGTGATGCTGACTGCCAAGGGAGATGATATGGATAAAATTCTGGGACTGGAGTACGGCGCGGACGATTATATCACGAAGCCCTTCAACATCCTGGAGGTTAAGGCGCGGCTGAAAGCCATCATGCGCCGCACGGCGAGAAAAACGCCAGAGGAGACCAGAAGCAAGGTCGTGGAGGCCGGAGATCTCCGGCTGGACTGTGAGGGACGCCGGGTGAGCATCGCCGGAAAAGAGGTCAACCTGACGGCGAAGGAGTTTGATGTGCTGGAACTCCTTGTTTTCAATCCGAACAAGGTTTACAGCCGGGAAAATCTTCTGAACATCGTCTGGGGTTATGAGTATCCCGGCGATGTCCGTACCGTGGATGTACATATCCGCCGTCTGAGAGAGAAGATCGAGGCCAATCCCAGCGAGCCGAGATACGTTCACACCAAATGGGGTGTGGGCTACTATTTCCAGCAGACCTGATAAATAGACGAAAGAAGTAGAATAAAAAGGTCGGCGTTTTTCTATGCGCCGGCCTTTTCTTGACAGGGGAACGACAGTGAAAAAGTTTTTTAAGGGAAAATGGATTCGGCAGTACGGAAAGAGCCTGCAGTTCCGCATCTTTGTCATTTTTATGCTGGTGGGCATCATACCCATCATGCTGATCAAGCAGGGAATTCTGAGAAGTTTTGAGGAGCAGAGCATTACCCAGAGAGGGTCGCTGGTGCAGAATCAGTGTATCAGCCTGGCAGAGGAGCTGGTCCGCTCAGGCTATCTTCAGGGAAATACATCGGAGGTGGCGGAGATGGAGCTCTCGCAGCTGGCGGGGCTCTATAACGGCCGCATCGTCATTGTGAACAGCGGTTTCCGGATCATCAAGGATACCTATGGCCTGGATGAGAACAAGCTGATCATCTCCGAGGAGCTTTTGAAGTGTTTTCAGGGCTCGCGGACCATGCGTTACGACGAGGCCAGCGAGTTTATCGAGATGACGATCCCCTTGGAAAATGACGAGGATCAGGTGGAAGGCGTGCTGGTCATCAGCACTCCCACCAACGATATTCAGGAGAGCCGGTCGGCCCTGAGCCATAAGGTACTCCTTTTACAGATCGGTATGGCAGCGCTTGTTTTTCTGGCGGCCCTTTATACCTCCAAGCTTCTGATCCGTCCCTTCGGAAAAGTCACCCAGTCCCTCGACGAGATGACCGGCGGTTTCCTGGAGGAGGATATTTCGATTCCGGATTATACTGAGACCCAGCTGCTCTCCGAGGCCTACAACCGGATGCTGAAACGGCTCCGGGTGCTGGAGGATTCGCGACAGGAGTTTGTCTCCAACGTGTCCCACGAGCTGAAAACGCCCATCACTTCCATGAAGGTGCTGGCGGACTCCTTGATTTCCCAGGACGATGTGCCGGTGGAGCTCTATAAGGAGTTCATGACGGATATCGGCGAGGAGATCGACCGGGAAAACAAGATCATCAACGACCTCTTATCCCTTGTCAAGCTGGATAAAAAGGCGGCGGATCTTCACATTGAAGATAAAAATATCAACGAGCTTCTGGATCAGATCATCAAGCGCTTAAAACCCATCGCTGACAAGAAAAAGGTGGAGCTTGTCATGGAAAACTTCAAGCCAGTGGTGGCGCAGGTGGACGAGACAAAGCTGAGTCTGGCCCTTTCCAACCTTGTGGAAAATGCGATCAAGTACAACAAGGACGAGGGCTGGGTTCATGTTTCCTTAAATGTGGATCACAAGTATTTCTATGTCAAAGTGGAGGATTCCGGCATCGGTATTCCCGAGGAATCCCAGGAACATATTTTTGAACGCTTTTACCGGGTAGACAAATCCCATTCGAGAGAGATCGGAGGTACGGGTCTTGGTCTTGCCATCACGAGAAGCGCCGTTCTGATGCACCGGGGAGCTATCAAAGTATACAGCAAACTGGGAGAGGGTACGACCTTTACGGTCCGCATTCCTCTGATCCATGCAGAGTGAGGAGGCCTGATATGAAAAAAAGAGTATCTTTTCTGATGATTTTTCTACTGGCCCTTCTTCTGACCGGCTGTTCGGAGAAAAGCGGCGGTTCCACCCAGTATCAGGTGTATTATATCAGCACCTCCGGCACGAAGCTGGTGGAAGAGAGCTACACGCCGGAGAGTTCCACCTCACCGAGAGAGGTGACGGAGGAGCTTCTGGAAAAAATGGGCCGTCCCCAGGTGGGAAGCGACCATGTGAAAGCCCTGCCGGATGAGGTGAAGGTAGAGCACTGTGTCCTGAAAGCCCGGGAGGTGGATGTGGACTTCAACGAGGCCTACAACGATATGGACCCGGTTCGGGAGATTCTGGTCCGGGCGGCCTTTGTCAACACGCTGATTCAGGTCTCCAATGTGGAACAGGTGGTTATCACGGTGAATGGCGAAGACCTTGTGGATGAGGCAGGAGACGTGGTGGGAGGCATGACGGCGGAATCTTTCATCGATACGAAGGGCGACGGCATCAATTCCTACCAGAATGCCACCCTGTCCCTCTATTTCGCGGACAGCGACGGCAGCCTCATCGAGCGGGAGATGCGAAACGTCCACTATTCTTCCAATTCCACGCTGGAAAAGGTGATCCTGGAAGAGCTCATCAAAGGACCGGTGAATGCGAAGCTTCAGGCAGTTCTTCCGGCGGAAACTAAGGTCCTCTCGGTCCAGACGGAGGGGGGCACCTGTACGGTAAACTTTGATTCTGCTTTCAATGCGGCTCCCTCTTCAGAGTCCAATGTGACGGCGGAGACCAGCCTCTATGCTGCGGTGGATGCCCTCATAGATACGGCAGGTGTCAGGGAAGTTATCATCCAGATCGAGGGTTCACAGGAAACACTTTACCGGGATGAAATCGATCTCACGCAACCTTTTACCAAACGCGAAGACCTCATTCACCAGGTTGTCTCCAGTGAGAGCGATGTGCTGGAGCCCTCGGTGGGTGTGGATTCGCTGTGGAAGAGTTTCTTTTAATAAGAAAGGCGCTTATATGACAAAACGACCGCTTCTCTGGGCGTTTTTGCTGGTGGCTTTTCTGATTGGAGCGGCGGGGGCGCGGGGAATTCTTGCCCCACCGCCGCCGGCTCTCTCCGCAGGGGAGACGGTCACTCTGACCGGAACCGTGGAGGAGATTACAGAAAAGGAAAACAGCCGGCAGCTTCGTCTGTCTCATATTTATCTATCATCAGATCTATCTTATCAAAGACAGGTTCTTGTCTATGAAAATCAGCAAACAGAATTAAAAATTGGATATTGGGTAAAGGTTACGGGAACCTACGCACCGTTGGAGGAAGCGGCCAATCCGGGACAGTTTGACCAGAAGGCCTATTATGAAGCCCGTGGAATCGGCATGGTTCTGAAAAAAGCAAAGCTTATGATAATTGAGGCAAAAGAAAATTTCTTTTTTCAGAAGCTTTATGAACTGCGCTCTTTTTGGGCTCGTACGTTGGAAACGATCACAGGAAAAGAGGAAGCCGGGCTTCTTCAGGCTATGCTTTTAGGTGAAAAAAGTGGTTTAAAAAAAGAGCAGAAGGAGCTCTATCAGTCCGGCGGAATCTCCCATATTCTGGCGATCTCGGGTTTACATATCTCGCTGGTCGGCATGCTGCTCTATCAGTTTCTGCGGAAGAAAAAGAGAAGTTATCCTTTTTCGGCGGCGGTGAGCGGAAGTTTTATGGTGGTGTATGGCTTCCTCACGGGCTTTGGCGTGTCGGCGAAGCGGGCAGTGTTTATGTTTCTGGTGTATCTGGGGGCGGAAGTTTTGGGGGAGACCTACGATGTGGTGTCGGCGCTGGCGCTTGCCGGTATTCTGATTCTGGCGGAGCAGCCGCTACAGCTCTTTCAGTGTGGATTTCAGCTCTCGTTCCTCTCGGTGGGGGCGATGGCTCTGGTCTATCCGGCCATCCAGAAAAGGCTGGGATGGAAAAACAAGATGGCTTTGAGCCTGTTGTCCGGAGTTTCGGTGACGCTGGTTACGCTGCCCTGTACGCTCTACTGGTTTTATGAATGGATGCCCTATGCATTATTTTTGAACCTGATCGTGATTCCGCTGGTGCCGGTGGTGTTTCTGTCCGGGGCCGCGGGGATGCTGACGGGAGGAGTTTCCGTGATGGTGGGAATGTTCCTCGCCGGGGCTTCGGCGGGAGTGTTAAGGTTTTTCCAGACCCTATTGGAAAGAACAGAGGTGCTGCCCGGGAGCCGGGCGATCATCGGGCAGCCGGAATTGTGGAGAATTGGGGTGTATTATGTGCTGGTGGGGATAGCGGTGTGGGGAGGAAGACGCAGGAAAGCCGTGAGCTTAGAAAAATGTAGAAATTATGGAAATATAACAAAAAGTCAGATAGAATCAGAAAAAATTAGAAACCAGAAGCAATACAATAGAATGAAATCATTAAACATGCAAAGCGAAACTATACAGAAATGGAAAGAAAACACAGGTAATCAGAGACTGTATAGTGAAACAAGAGAGTTTGGAGGTCAGTCAGACCAAAGCAGATTTGAAAAATCAGATCAATCTGCGTCAATCGATTCACCTCAAAAATGCCACCATATCTGGCTCAGAATATTTCTTATAATTCTGTCTCTTTGCATCCTTTGCTTCCCAATCAATCGCCCCTCCGAAGTCACTTTCCTTGATGTCGGCCAGGGAGACGCGATTTTTCTTCGCACAGAACAGGGGATAACCTGCCTCATCGACGGCGGCAGCACGACCGTTTCCGACGTGGGAACTTATCGCATTCTGCCCTTTCTGAAAGCCAGGGACGTTTCAGCCCTGGACTATCTTTTCCTCTCCCATATGGATGCGGACCATATCAGCGGGGCAGAGGAGCTTCTGAAGGATCAGTTTCACGGCATCCCGATCCATAATCTCTGCCTTTCCGCCCTTCCCGAGGATGAGACCAGACTCCGCCTGGAAAAGGAGGCCAGGCGTTTCGGAACAAACCTCCTCTACATCAGTCGGGGCACGGTTTTTCAGGAAGAAAATGCAAAGATCCGCTGCCTTTCTCCTGCAAAAAATCAGAAAAAAGAGGACGAAAACGAAAACTCCCAGGTCCTTCTGGTGGACCTAAATGGCCTTCGCTTTCTCTTCACCGGGGATCTTGGCGAGGAAGGAGAGCAGGAACTTCTGGCTTCCGGGCTGGATCTGGAGGCCGATATCCTGAAAGTCGGTCATCACGGCTCCCGGTATTCGACGAGCGAAGCTTTTTTGCAGGCGATCCGCCCGAAGCTTGCCGTGATCTCCTGTGCGAAGGAAAACCGCTACGGCCACCCCGCCCCGGAAACGGTTCAGCGCCTTGAGAGGGCAGGCTGCCGCATTTTTTACACGATGAAGAGCGGGGCCATCACCCTTTATCCGGCCGACGGAAAAAAGGGCTGGAAATTGGAACAGAAATTCGATAAAATAGAGAGAGGTGATTCACATGAACATTCGTGAGATGGCAGAACAGAGGGAAGCCGACTATTTAAGTCCCTACGCTTCCTTGAGCAGAAATTCCAGAGGAAGGGACCGGGAGGAACCGCCCTGCGATATCCGCCCGGTTTATCAGAGAGATCGGGACCGGATTCTTCATTCAAAGGCCTTCCGGCGGCTCAAGCACAAGACCCAGGTCTTCCTTCTTCCCCAGGGAGACCATTACCGGACGAGGCTGACCCACACTCTGGAGGTGGCCCAGACGGCCCGGACCATCACGAGGGCTTTAAGGCTCAACGAGGATCTGGCGGAGGCCATTGCTCTCGGCCACGATCTTGGTCATACGCCCTTCGGCCACGCCGGGGAAGGGGCCTTAAATGAGATCTGCCCCTTGGGTTTTGCCCATTATGAGCAGAGCGTCCGCGTGGTGGAACTTCTGGAGAAGAAAGGCGAGGGCCTGAACCTGACCTGGGAGGTGAGGGACGGCATCCGGAACCACCGGACGTCGGGCCATCCTTCCACGATGGAAGGAAAAATCGTCCGCCTTTCCGATAAGATCGCCTATATCAACCATGATATCGACGATGCGGAGCGGGCAGGCATCCTTTCCGAGGAGGAGCTTCCGGAAGAGTTCTGTTTGCTTTTGGGCCACAGCACCCGGGAGAGGCTCAACACGCTGATCCATGACATTGTAAAAAACAGTTACGACAAGCCGGATATCCTCATGTCGCCTGAGATTGCAGGAGCCATGCAGGGGCTTCGAAGTTTCCTTTTTGACCATGTGTACTATAATCCCGAGGCCAAACAGGAAGAGCGGAAGGCCCGGGAGATGATCCAGGAACTTTACCGCTATTATAACCGCCATGCGGATCGGATGCCGAAGGAATATCTGGAGCTGATTCATCAGAAGAATCAGCCCCAGGAGCGAGTGGTCTGCGACTATATCGCGGGAATGACCGATCAGTACGCCATCGACCGGTTTGCGGAGATCTTTATTCCGAAGGCCTGGAGAGGCTAGTCGCTAGTCGGTTCCCGGGTGAAAAAACTGGCAGCATAGAATCAGAAAGATACGGATACAACGGAAGGAGTGTAAAGACAGATATGTATTATGCAGAAGATGTGATCGAGGAGGTGCGGTCACGGAATGACATCGTCGGCGTCATTTCCGAATATGTAAAACTCCAGCGGAAGGGAAGCTCCTACTTCGGGCTCTGCCCCTTCCACAATGAGAAATCTCCCTCCTTTTCCGTGAGTCCGGATAAGCAGATGTATTACTGTTTCGGCTGCGGGGCGGGTGGAAACGTATTTACGTTTATTCAGGAGTACGAGAATTATTCCTTCCCGGAGGCCATGAAATTCTTGGCGGAGCGGGCAGGCATCACGCTCCCGGAGAAAGAATACTCCCAGGAGGAGCGGCGGGCCCAGGATCTTCGTACCCGCATCCTGAACGTGAACAAGATGGCAGCCAAATACTATTATTACCAGCTTCGGACCGAGAACGGCCGTCAGGCCATGGAATACCTGAAAAACAGGCGGCTCTCCGATGAGACGATCCGAAGCTTCGGCCTTGGCTATTCCAACAAATACAGCAACGACCTTTATCTTTATCTGAAAAAACAGGGCGTCTCCGACGAGCTTCTGCGGGAATCCGGACTTATGAATGTGGATGAGAGAAACGGTATGTACGATAAATTCTGGAATCGTGTCATTTTTCCCATTATGGACGTAAACAACCGTGTCATCGGCTTCGGCGGCCGTGTCATGGGAGACGGAAAGCCGAAATATCTGAACTCTCCGGAGACGGCGGTCTTTGATAAGAGCCGGAATCTCTATGGCCTGAACGTGGCCCGGACGGCCAGGAAAAAGAGCATGCTGGTCTGCGAGGGCTACATGGATGTGATTTCCATGCACCAGGCAGGCTTTAAGAATTCTGTGGCTTCCCTGGGAACGGCTCTTACCACCCAGCATGCCAGTCTTCTGAAGCGTTATACGGACGAGGTGATTCTGACCTACGACAGTGACGGGGCCGGTATCAAGGCGGCGCTCCGGGCCATTCCCATGCTGAAGGCGGCGGGGATCTCCACGAAGGTTCTCCATATGAATCCCTACAAAGACCCGGATGAGTTTATCAAAACGCTGGGTCCCGAGGCCTTCCAGGAGCGGATGGATCAGGCGGAGAACAGCTTCCTCTTTGAGATTTCCATTCTGGAACGGGATTTTGACATGCATGATCCGGAAGGAAAGACCGGTTTTTATCAGGCGGCAGCCCGGAAACTCATGGAGTTTGACCAGGAGCTGGAGCGGGAAAATTATATCCAGGCTGTGGCGGAGCGCTACCAGATCAGTTTTGATTCCCTGCGGAAAATGGTAAACCGGGAGGCCATGCGGGGAGCAGTCCCCAGAAGAGAGCGGGAGGAGGTTGTCCGTCCCCAGAAAAAGCGGGAAAAAGAAGACGGAAAGAAGACTTCCCAGCGCCTGCTTCTGACCTGGCTCATCGAGCAGAAAGGCCTCTATGAAAAGATCAGCGCCTACATTTCCTCGGAGGATTTCACCGATCCCCTTTACCGTGAGGTGGCGGAGAAGCTCTTTGAGCAGCTGAAAACCGGGGAAGTGAATCCGGCGCGAATCCTGAGTGCCTACGAGGATGCGGAGCAGCAGCGTGAGGTGGCGGCTCTTTTTAACGCCACGGTTCGCGTGGAGACGAAGGCAGAGCTTGAAAAGGCCCTGAACGAGACGATTCTTCGGGTGCTCCGGGGAAGCATTGAGTACCGGACCGCTCATCTGGATCCAGCAGATATGGCCGGACTTCAGAAGATCGTGGCGGACAAGCGGCGTGTGGAGGCCATCGGAAAGCTGCATATTTCTCTTGACTGAGGGAAGACTTATCAGAGAGATATGGCAGGGAAGACCGGATGGAGCCGGAAGTAAAAGAGTTTTAGAATAAAGGAGAATACGATTCGTGCAGTTATCACAGCGTTTACTGGCAGTGGCCGATCTGGCTTCTGCCGGCCATTGTCTGGCAGATGTGGGTACAGACCATGGATACATACCCATTTATCTGATGGAAAAAGGAAACTATGAGCGGGCCATCGCCATGGATGTGAGAAAAGGGCCCCTTCTCCGGGCGGAGGAAAACAGGAAAAGCCACGGCTTTGAGGACCGGATGGATCTTCGTTTGAGTGACGGCGTCGCAGCCCTGCGGGAAGGGGAAGCCGACACCGTGGTCATCGCCGGTATGGGCGGCGGCCTCGTGATCCATATCCTGACGGAGGGAGCGAAGGTACTGAAGAGCGTGGAGACGCTGGTGCTCCAGCCCCAGTCGGAGTTTGCCAGAGTCCGGGATTACCTGGAGAAAAACGAATACCGGATCGAAGAGGAGCATATGCTTTGTGAGGATGGCAAATATTATGCCATGATGCGGGTGAAACACGGCAAAATGACGCCGCTTACGGAAATCGAGCAGAAATACGGCCCCGTGCTCCTGGCGAAAAAGGATCCGGTTTTGAAGGAATTTCTGGAAAGAGAAGAACGAAAATTTACGGAGATCCGGGAGCATCTGGCTCAGATGGAAGGAGAGAAAGCCGCTTTTCGGAAAAAAGAAGTGGAGAAGGAACTGGAAGACATTCGTGCAGCAAAAGAAAGGTTGGACTGAAAAATGAATGAGACAAAGCTGACAGTTACCATAGACGGAAACGCATATACTTATGAAAAAGGAACCCCTTATCGGAAGATCGCTGAGGATTTCAGGGAGACAAAAGACCACGATATCGTTCTGGTCACAGTGGACGGACGGCTCCGGGAGCTCCATCACACCCTGAAAAAAGACTGTGTGATCGATTTTGTGACCACAGCGGATAAGATCGGTGACAACGCCTACCGCCGGAGTATGCTTCTCATGATGCTGAAAGCCGTTTACCATACGGCAGGCCATGAGAATGTGGAGCATGTCCGGGTCCAGTTTGCCGTTGGAAACGGTCTTTACTGTACCATCGCCGGAAAGGTGGAGTTAAACGAGACTTTCCTCTCAGAGGTGGAGAAGGAGATGCAGTCTCTGGTAAAGCAGGCCCTTCCCCTGGAGAAGAAAAATATCCAGACCGATGAGGCCATTGCTCTCTTCGGCCAGTACGGCATGAAGGATAAGGAAAAGCTCTTCCATTACCGGAGAGTTTCCCGGGTGAACATTTACAATCTGGACGGCTTTGAGGACTACTATTATGGCTACATGGTGCCGGACACCAGTTATCTTCGCTATTTTAAGCTGCGTCTTTTTGACGAGGGCTTCGTGCTGGAACTGCCGGAACGGAAACATCCGGAAGAGATCGGTGAATTCCAGGCGCAGCAGAAGCTTTTTGAGGTGCAGAAGGAGACGCTTCACTGGAGTAAACTTCTTGGAATCACCACCGTTGGAGATATGAACGATTACTTTGTGAAGAAAGATATCGGAGAGTTGATCCTCATTCAGGAGGCCTATCAAGAAGGAAAGATCGCTGAGATTGCAGCTAGAATCGCAGCAAATCCCGGCAAGAAGATCGTCATGATCGCAGGCCCCTCTTCCTCCGGAAAAACGACCTTTTCTCACCGGCTTTCGATTCAGCTGGCGGCTCACGGCCTGAAGCCCCATCCAATCCCGGTGGATGATTACTTCAAGAACCGGGAGGATACTCCGAGGGATGAAGACGGCAATTATAACTTTGAGTGCCTGGAAGCCATCGATACGGAGCTTTTCAACCATGATATGAATGCCCTCATCCGCGGTGAGCGGGTGGAACTGCCCACCTTTAATTTTGTCACCGGAAAAAGGGAGTACAAGGGAAAATTCCGTCAGCTGGGCGAAAACGATATTCTCGTCATCGAGGGCATCCATTGCCTCAACGAGGCCCTGACCTATTCCCTTCCCAAGGAGAGCAAGTTTAAGATCTACATCAGTGCGCTGACTTCCTTAAATATCGACGAGCACAACCGGATTCCCACCACAGACGGACGGCTGATCCGCCGGATTGTTCGGGATGCCAGAACGAGAGGCACCTCAGCCAAACAGACCATCGCCATGTGGCCTTCCGTGCGCCGGGGCGAGGAAAATTATATTTTCCCCTATCAGGAGGATGCGGACGTCATGTTCAATTCGGCTCTTATCTATGAGCTGGCCGTGCTGAAAATGTACGCGGAGCCCTTGCTTTTCGGTATCGGAAAAGACGAACCGGAGTATCAGGAGGCCAAGCGCCTTCTGAAATTCCTCGATTACTTTGTAGGCATCCCCAACGACAGCGTGCCGGTCAATTCCCTTTTGAGAGAGTTCATCGGAGGCGGTTGTTTCAACGTATAAGAAGACAAAAATGCCGGTCAGGCAGAGGTTTTTCGGAACCCCGCCTGACCGGCTGTTTTTTTGTAAGATTTTATTTTTTACTTGAATGACGGTATTTCTCCTCGCAGTACTGGCAGCGGTAGATCTCTTTTTCCTCGTCTGCTAGGAAGAAGACTTGATCCAGTCCCTGCTCGATAGATGTGATGCAGCGGGGATTCTTGCAGCGGATCACATTGGTGATTTTTTTCGGAAGAGTAAGCGGTTTCTTGGCTACGATCTCGCCGTCACGAATGATATTTACGGTGATGTTGTGGTCGATGAAGCCTAAGACATCCAGATCCAGCATCTCGGGAGAACACTCCACTTTGATGATATCTTTTTTGCCCATCTTGTCGCTGCGGGCGTTTTTGATTATGGCGACGCAGCAGTCCAGCTCATCCAGCTTCAGATAACGATAGATTTCCATGCTTTTTCCGGCCTGGATATGGTCCAGAACAAAACCTTCATTTAACTGTCCTACACTTAACATACTTTCACCTCCAGAAGAGTCAGAATCAATGCCATACGAACATAAACGGCATACTGTACCTGTTTGAAATAAACGGCTCTGGGATCGTCGTCCACTTCCACGGCGATCTCGTTGACACGGGGAAGAGGATGAAGAATCAGCATATCAGAGGGAGCCAGTTCCAGTTTCTTCTTGTCGAGAATGTAGAAATCTTTCATCCGTACATAATCCTCTTCATTGAAGAAACGTTCCTTCTGTACACGGGTCATGTAGAGAACGTCAAGCTCCGGAAGAGCATCTTCCAGGCGGGTCACTTCTTTGTATTCGATATGTTTTTTATCCAGGACATCCTCACGGACGTAACTGGGAAGACGAAGCTCTTCGGGGGAGATGAGAACGAAACGGATGCCGGTGTAACGAACCAGGGCATTGATAAGAGAATGAACGGTACGGCCGAATTTCAGGTCGCCACAGAGACCGATGGTCAGATTGTTGAGACGTCCTTTTAAGGAACGGATCGTCAAAAGGTCTGCAAGAGTCTGGGTGGGATGCTGGTGGCCTCCGTCACCGGCATTGATGACGGGAATCCTGGATTTGGAAGCGGCTACCATAGGAGCACCCTCTTTGGGATGGCGCATAGCTACGATATCAGCATAGCAGGAAATGACGCGGATGGTATCGGCAACGCTCTCACCTTTAGAAGCAGAGCTGGAATCGGCCGAAGAAAAACCAAGTACAGACCCCCCGAGATTGAGCATTGCTGCCTCAAAACTTAAGCGGGTGCGTGTGCTTGGTTCATAGAAAAGAGTAGCGATTTTTTTACCATCACAGGCATGTGCGTATTTCTTAGGATTCATTTCAATGTCTTTTGCCAGGTCGAGGACTTGTTCTACTTCTTCCACAGAAAAGTCCAGGGGACTCATTAAATGTCTCATAGATATCTCCTTTGCTGTTTTGGATCCGGGCACGCCCGGAAGTGTTTTTACTATCATATACCAAAGAGAAAAGAATTTCAAGAATTGTTTTGGAATTTTCCGAACCATGTGCTATACTGTTTTTTGATTAGAGTAATGCTTAAATTCAATGTCAGACTGCAGCGGAGCAATTCGTAGGCAGGTGTAGTGGGAAGATAGGAGGAATTTTATGCAGTTTCAGGAACGGAAAAGATGGCTGTTTTTCGGCCTTCCCTTTACTTTTACGACTTATCGGGTGACAGAAGAATATATCACAGTGAAAAGCGGGCTGCTTCGTCAGAAGGAGGATGACTGCTACATGTATAAGATTGTGGACACCCGGCTCGTCCGGTCTCTGCCGGAGCGGTTCTTCGGCCTTGGCACGGTGGAGTGCTTCGGGGGAGATACGACGGATCCGGTACTTCACTTAAAACATATCCGCCATTCCAAGGAGATCAAGAACTTTATTCTTGCGGCTTCTGAGGAACAGCGCACGAAGAAAAAGACGCTCCAGACCCAGAATATCGGCGACCGGGGCCGCGGCCCTGCACCCATGGATGTGGATGGAGACGGGATTCCGGACCTTCCGCCGGAGCATCACTGCGATCATTAAGAAGACAAAAAAATCCGCTGGTTCCTGCTGAAGAAGACAGGCAGCGGATTTTTCTATTTTATGACTGGTTCGGGCGTATGGCTGGCTGTCAGGTTGCGGATCCGGAAGGACGGAGACTGCCCCCTTTTTTCGTGGAGTTCTGTACATGTTCGAAAAAGAGCCCGGCGAGCAGCCATAAAGGCGCATAATCCAGTCGGATGACGCCGTGGATGTTTAAGGGAGCATCGCCATAATCCCAGGGGCACCAGTTTTTCTTCTTTAAGAGGGAGCCGGTGAAAAATTCCACGAGGAAGATGCCGAGCATATAGAGATTTCCCCGGAAAAGGAGATTTTTCTTCCGGAGGAGTCTGGAGACGGGGCCAATGAAGGCCGCGCAGCCGTAGATGGGGAACATCCAGAGGGAAGAATGACCGGTGAGTTTAAAGTCCCGGCGCCGGAAGGAGTCGAGTCCGGTCCACAGAATCTCCATGCCCCAGCCCAGGATGCCGCATTGAATGAATGTTTTTCTCATGTGAAAAAGGATTCCCGGATTTTGAAGAATTATTCAGGACGTTCAGCGCAGTAGGCCACAGTTTTTCGCTCCGCTTCGGTCGGTGATAAACGAGTCCCACCGGGACTCATCACCCCGTGCTTCGCACTATCGCTGCATTCGCAGCTTCTGCCTGAGGCTAATGGGTCTACATTCCATTTCGGTCCGCGCTAAACGAGTCCCACTGGGACTCGTTTAGCGCCGTTCCGCCCATTACAAAATGAAAATCCAGTCTATTGCAAACAAGTATGCATAGCCTGTTTTTTCATTTTTGCAAATGCTCTGAACTGTTGATGTACTTTCTTCAATACAATGACTCCGAGCTTGAAAAAGCAGGGCGTTTATACTATAATAAATGTTTAACGAGGGAAGAAGAGAAATCCCTCTGAAAGAAGATTGGAGACAAATGAATTACGAAGAGGCAAGAGTATATTTAGACAATGTGGCTAAATACGGAAGTGTACTTGGCCTGGATGCCATGAGGGAGCTTTTGAAACGCCTTGGGAATCCAGAAAAGGGATTGAAGATCATCCACATCGCGGGGACCAACGGAAAAGGTTCTGTTCTGGCCTTCCTGTCCACGGTGCTCACGGAGAGCGGATACCGGGTGGGACGCTATATCTCGCCGACGTTGTTTTCCTACCGGGAGCGGATCCAGGTGAATGGAGCATACATAGAGAAAGAGCCGCTGGCAAGGCTGGTCACGAAGATCCGGGAGGCTTCGGAATCCATGGACCGGGACGGCCTTCGCACGCCGACCGCTTTCGAGATCGAGACGGCGCTTGGTCTTCTGTATTTTGCAGAGAAAAAGTGTGACGCAGTGGTTCTCGAGACAGGCATGGGCGGAAGAGACGACGCCACCAACGCCATTGAGGAGGTTCTGATGGAGGTTTTCGCTTCCATCAGTCTGGATCACCTGGGCGTGTTGGGAAATAACCTCAGAGAGATTGCGGAGTGCAAGGCGGATATCATCAGGAGAAACACGCTGGTCGTTTCCGCTTTCCAGAAGGAAGAGGCGGCAGAGGTGCTGAGACGCACGGCGGCAGAGCGGAATGCGAAGCTTATCATGGTCGATCCGGGAAAAATTTCCGATGTGCGGTACGGCGTTGAGGAGCAGAGTTTTTCCTACGGGGAGGAAAAAGATATCCGTATCCATCTGGCAGGAGCCTATCAGATTGAAAATGCAGCCCTCGCCACGGAGGCTGTTCAGGGCTTACGAAGCCTTGGCTTTGCAATTTCCGGCGATGCCTTCCGAAGAGGAATGAAGAAGACCGTCTGGAGAGGCCGTTTTACCTGTATTCATAAAAATCCTCTGGTTTTTATGGACGGAGCCCACAACGAGGACGCGGCGAAGAAACTGGCAGCTTCCATAGAAACCTACTTCCCGGGAAAGAAGCTTTTCTACATCATGGGAGTGTTTAAAGATAAAGAATACGAGAAGGTCATCCGCATCACCGCGCCCTATGCGGCACGGGTGACGGCAGTGGAGACGCCTGGAAACCCAAGGGCGCTTCCGAGAGAAGAACTTAAAAAAGCCTGGGAGGTCCATCACGTTCCTGTGATGACAGCGGACTCCATTGAGCAGGCGGTAAAAGAAAATATAGAAACTGCGGGAAAAGATGAGGTCATCCTCATTTTTGGCTCCCTGTCATTTTTGGGAGAAGCGGAAAAAGCAGTGAAGGAACTTGGCTGAAAGGCAGCCGGAAGAAGGAGATTTAAAATGGATCAGGAAAAAATCAGAGAAGGCGTTAAACTAATCCTGGAGGGAATTGGCGAGGATACTGAAAGAGAAGGACTTCTGGAGACTCCGGACCGGATCGCCCGGATGTATGAGGAGATCGCAGGAGGCATGTATGAGGACGCAGGCGTACATCTTTCCAAACGCTTCCATGTAGATAACAACGAGATGGTAGTGGAGAAGGATATCACCTTCTACTCCCTCTGCGAGCATCATATGCTTCCGTTCTACGGAAAAGTCCATGTGGCTTATGTTCCCGACGGAACCGTTGTGGGCTTGAGCAAGATTGCAAGAACCGTCGAGGTTTTTGCCAGAAGACTGCAGCTTCAGGAGCGCCTGACGGCCCAGATCGCGGATGCTTTCATGGAACATCTGGCTCCCCAGGGTGTCATGGTTATGATCGAGGCGGAGCATCTCTGCATGACGATGCGCGGCATCAAGAAACCGGGAGCCCAGACGGTCACTGTGACCACCCGCGGTGTCTTTGACAACAATGAGAAGCTTCAGAATACCTTCTATCGGATGATCGGAAGATGATGGAGCGAGTGAATGGGATTCTGAAGGATCCATTATATCGTACCTGCCTCTCGAAGATTGCGCTCTTCGAGAGGGACAGGATCTTCTGCGGCCATGACATGGCACATTTTCTGGATGTGGCACGCCTGGCCTATATTTTTAATCTGGAAGAAAATTTGGGGATTGAAAAAGAAGAGATTTACACGGCGGCCCTTCTTCACGATGTGGGCCGTTTCGTGCAGTATGAGGATGGGACGCCTCATCAGCTGGCAGGTCTTCCTTTTGCAAAAGAGCTCATGGAGCGTTACGGCTACGAAGAAGAAGAGAAAGCGCGTATTTTACGGGCCGTTGAGAATCACCGGAACAGAGCGATCCGGGAGGAAAAAAGTCTCACGGGAATCATTTACCGGGCGGATAAAATGTCCCGGAGCTGCTTTGGCTGTAAGGCGGAGAAGGAATGTGACTGGAGCCCGGAGAAGAAAAATCTGCGGATTGAATACTGAATAGAATAGATGGAGGAAACAAATCAATGAAGATCGGAAAGAAAGAGTTTGATCTTGAAAATCACTGCTATGTCATGGGAATCCTGAATGTGACCCCGGATTCCTTTTCTGACGGAGGAAAATGGAACCGGATCGATGCGGCAAAAAAGCACACCGGGGAGATGATCCGGGACGGCGCTGCCATCATCGATATCGGCGGCGAGTCCACGAGACCGGGCTATCAGAAAATCTCCGATGAGGAGGAGATTAGCCGTGTGGTTCCCATGATCGAGATGGTAAAAAAGGAGTTCGACGTTCCCGTATCCATCGATACCTATAAGAGCGGCGTGGCGGAGGCGGCCCTTCAAGCAGGAGCCGATATGGTCAACGATATTTGGGGACTCAAGGCAGATGATAAGCTGGCCGGCATCATCGCGAAATACGACGCTCCCTGCTGCCTCATGCACAACCGGAACAACACCGACTACCAGGATTTCCGCAAAGAGCTTCTGGATGATTTGAGAGAGACTATCGCCATCGCGAAAAAAGCAGGTATCAAAGATGAGAAGATCATTCTGGATCCCGGCGTCGGTTTCGGAAAAACCTACGAGCAGAACCTTATGGCGATTCACTATATGGACGATATGAAGGCTCTGGGCTATCCGATTCTTCTGGGAACCTCCAGAAAATCCGTCGTTGGCCTGACCCTGGATCTTCCGGCTTCCGAGCGCGTGGAGGGAACCATGGTGACGACGGTCTTCGGCGTGATGGAGGGAGCTTCCTTCGTCCGGGTTCACGACGTGAAAGAGAATTTCCGGGCCGTTCAGATGACCGAGGCCATTCTCCATGATAAGAAATGGACTGTGGAGTAAGGAGGGCTTTATGGACAAGATACATATCAGAGATCTGGAGCTCTACTGCAAGCATGGCGTTTATCCGGAGGAGACCTTTCTGGGACAGAAATTTCTCTTTGATGTGACCCTCTATACGAATACGCGCCCGGCAGGCCTCACCGACGATCTGGAAAAATCCATCAATTACGGGGAGATCAGCAATCAGATCAAAGATTACATGAGCAAAAACACCTACAAGCTTCTGGAGGCTGCAGCAGAGAATCTCTGCCGGGAGCTTCTTCTGACGACGAAAGGCCTGGAGAAGATCCATCTGGAGATCAAGAAACCTTGGGCTCCGGTCAATCTTCCGCTGGATACGGTTTCCGTGGAGATCGAGCGGGGCTGGCACACAGCCTACATCGCTGTGGGAGCCAACATGGGCGAGACGGAGAAGACGGTTCAGGAAGCGATCAAAGAAGTAGGAACCATCAAAGACACCACGGTCACAAAAGTTTCCACCCTGATTGTGACGAAGCCTTACGGCGGCGTGGAGCAGGATGATTTCCTCAACGGGGCCATGGAGGTGCGGACCCTTCTCACACCGGAGGAGCTTCTTGCGGAGCTTCACCGCATCGAGGCGGAGCATGGAAGAGAGCGGGTGCTTCGCTGGGGGCCGAGAACGCTGGATCTCGATATCATTTTCTACGATGATCTGGTGATGGATTCCGACGAGCTCACGATTCCCCATATCGATATGCAGAACCGTGATTTTGTGGTGGATCCCATGGCGGAGATCGCACCCTACAAGCGCCATCCCATTTATGGAAAAACGATGAAAGAGTTAAAAGGAGAATTACATGGAGAACTTATTGGAGCTGCGAAATGAGATTGACGCCATCGATAAGGAGATCGTGGGCCTTTTCCAGAAACGGATGAAGATCAGCTCCGAGGTGGCAGAATATAAAATCAGTACAGGAAAAAAAGTGTTTGACCGCGCCCGGGAGGAGGAAAAAATCCGGGCGGTGACAGAGCTGGCGGATAATGATTTCAACCGCCACGGCATCGAGGAGCTTTTCCAGCAGATCATGTCCATGAGCCGGAAGCTGCAGTACCAGCTTCTCGCCCAGAACGGCGTGGTAGGCCGGCTTCCCTTTATCGCTGTGGAAGAGATCGAGAAATCCCGGGTCCGGGTGGTCTTCCAGGGCGTGGAAGGAGCCTACAGCGAGGCGGCGATGAAAGCCTTTTTCCAGGATGACATCACTTCCTTCCATGTGGAGCACTGGCGGGATGCCATGGAGGCGATTGCCGAGGGTTCCGCGGACTTTGCGGTCCTTCCGATCGAAAATTCCACGGCGGGCAGCGTCAGCGATATGTACGATCTTCTGATGGAGTTTGAGAACTATATCGTGGGAGAGCAGGTGATCCGCTGCCAGCACAACCTTCTGGGTCTTCCCGATGCGGAGCTTTCCGATATCAAGACCGTCTATTCCCACAGCCAGGCGCTTTCCCAGTGCAAGGAATATCTGGGCACGCACCGGGACTGGAAACAGATTCCCATGGTAAATACTGCCATGGCGGCCAAAAAAGTGAAAGAGGACGGGGATAAAACCCAGGCGGCCATCGCCAGCGCCTATGCAGGAGAGAAGTTCGGCCTCAAAGTTCTGGCGGACAAGATCTACGACAACGAGGCCAATTCCACGAGATTTATCATCGTGACCAATCAGCGGATTTTCCGCTGGGATGCGAAGAAGATCAGCATTTCCTTCGAGGTGCCCCATACGAGCGGAAGCCTTTATAACATCCTGTCTCATTTCATTTACAACAATCTGAATATGACCAAGATCGAGTCTCGCCCCATTCCGGGCAGAAACTGGGAGTACCGGTTCTTCATCGATTTTGAGGGAAATTTAAACGACGGCGGCGTGAAAAACGCGCTCCGAGGCATCCGCGAGGAAGCAAATAATATGCGGATCCTGGGCAATTACTAAAGACAACAAGAGGAGTTTGAAAAAAGCTATGACAAGGATACATGAACTGATCGTATACCGTAATTTTGAAAACGGACAGATCCTCGAGGACATGGCCTGGATCTTTGACCACGCGGGCAGCGAATACTACAACGAGGAAGATCTTCGCGGTCTTTACTATGAGTGCATTCACGGCCTGGTGGATCTGGCAGGCACCTATGGCTTCGAGGGAAATCTCTGGCACACCTATCTGACCTACCTTCTGGTGAACAACGAAAATGCGTTCAGTACGGCCAGTGAGATCCGGGGAGAGATCAGCGGCAGCATCAACGAGCTTGCCTACCATGATTTTGAGATTTTCAAGGAGCTTTATGATTTTGATTTCGTGGCTGTGGAAAAAGCTCTCGAGACTTCCTGCTACGCCATGATCGCCGATTATAAAGGCTCCGACGACCAGGGAAAAATGTTCAACAAGCGCATCCGCGACCGGATCTGCGAGCTGAGCCGCCGATTGGGAAGCACCGAGTCCATCGACGAGTTCAAGAAGGATATGAGTGAGTTTTATAAGGATTTCGGCGTGGGCAAGCTGGGCCTTCACAAGGCTTTTCGCGTGGCTCACGACGAGGATGGCGTTCATATCGTGCCCATCACGAAGATCGCCCATGTACACTTGAGCGATCTCGTGGGTTACGAGGCGGCCAAGAAAAAGCTCATCGACAATACAGAGGCCTTCGTGGAGGGCCGGCCGGCCAACAACTGCCTCCTTTTTGGAGATGCGGGAACCGGAAAATCCACGAGTATCAAAGGTATTCTCAACGAATACTACGACAGAGGTTTACGAATCATCGAGGTTTACAAGCATCAGTTCCAGGATCTGAACGAGGTCATCGCTCAGATCAAAAACAGGAACTACCGCTTCATCATTTACATGGACGATCTTTCTTTTGAAGAATTTGAGATCGAATACAAATATCTGAAGGCAGTCATCGAAGGCGGTCTGGAACGGAAGCCGGACAATATCCTGATCTACGCCACCAGTAACCGCCGTCATCTGGTACGGGAGACCTTCAAAGACAAGGAGGACCGGGACGAGGAGCTTCACACAAACGATACCGTTCAGGAGAAGCTTTCCCTGGTATACCGTTTCGGTGTGACGATCTATTTCGGCGCGCCGGATAAGAAGGCATTCCAGAACATCGTGCGGACCCTGGCGGAGAAATATCACATCGATATGCCCGAGGAGGAGCTTCTTCTCAAGGCAAATCAGTGGGAGCTGAACCACGGCGGCCTCTCCGGACGGACGGCACAGCAGTTTATCGATTACCTCTGCGGTCAGAAAGCTTAAGCGACCTGCCATAAAAGGGAAAGGGGGATTTATATGCAGTATACATTGTTTGGAGCCATCGATATTGGCTCCTCCGAGATGGAATTGAAGATTTTTGAGCTTTCCAGGGGAAAAGGCATGCGGGAGATCGACTGCATCCGGAACCGTCTGGAGCTGGGAAAAGACACCTACGCCACCGGAAAGATCAGCACGGAGAAGCTCGAGGAGCTCTGCCTCGTGCTGAACGATTTCATCTCCATCATGAAAAGCTACAAGGTGGAGGCTTACCGGGCCTACACCACGAGTGCGATCCGGGAGGCGAAAAACCGGGTGATCCTTCTGGATTATCTGGAGAAAAAGACCGGCCTTAAGATCGAGGTGCTCGACAATGCCGAGCAGCGTTTCCTGGATTACAAGTCCATCGCAGCTCAGGCCAACGAGTTCAACCGGATCATCGAAAAAGGCACCGCCATCCTTGATGTGGGAGGCGGCAGCGTGCAGGTGTCCCTTTTTGACAAGGACAGCCTGGTTTCCACCCAGAATATCCGCATCGGAAACCTCCGTATCCGCGAGCGGGTGGCCACCATGGAGCATATGTACGGCCATTTCGAGGAGCTGGTTCAGGAGCTGACGAGAAGCGAGCTTCAGAATTTCAAGAAAATGTATGTGAAGGACCGAGAGGTTTCCAACGTAATTCTGGTCGGTGATTATCTGGGAGGCCTTTCCAAAAAGCAGTCTGTTTCTCTGGAGGAATTTCAGACGATCTATGACGGTGTGGTTCATGTGGAACCCTCTGTGGCAGCAGAACGTTTCGAGCTGCCGGAGGAGAGCATTTCCCTGATTGTGCCGACGCTGATCATCTGCAGCGAGTTTATCTCCGCCATGGGAGCTGAGAGCATCTGGATGCCGGGCCTCAACCTCAACGACGGAAACGCCTACGATTATGCTCAAAGAAAACGCATCATCCGGGCTGGTCACAATTTCGACGAAGATATCCTCGCCTCTGCCAGAAATATCGCCAAGCGTTACCAGTGCAGCAAGAGCCATATCCGGATCATGGAAAATCTGGGCCTGCAGATTTTTGACCGCATGAAAAAGATTCATGGTCTCGGAAGCCGGGAGCGTCTTCTGCTTCAGATTGCCGTGATTCTTCATGGCTGTGGCAAGTATATTTCCCTCAGCGATCCGGCGGACTGTTCCTACCAGATCATCATGGCGACAGAGATCATCGGTCTTTCGAGAAAAGAGCGGGAGATCATCGCCTACATTGTCAAATTCAATACCACGGAATTTCCGTATTACGAGGAGCTGAGCCGGGAGACCGATCTCGACCGTTCCGAATATCTTACGGTGGCCAAGCTGGCGGCAATCCTTCGAGTGGCCAATGCCTGCGACCGGAGCCACAAGCAGAAATTTGAAAATGTCAAGGTCAGCCTGAAAGACAAGGAGTTGATCATTCAGGTGGATACGCCGGAGGACATCACGCTGGAGAGAGGACTTTTCACCGAGAAAGCAGCCTTTTTCGAGGAGGTTTTCAGCATTCGGACCTCGATTCATCAGAAGAAACATATATAAGGGGAGGGAAGAGCAATGGAAAAAGAACTGAGCATGTATATGGATCCGAGCTATTACACGAACCGGGAACTGAGCTGGATCAAATTTAACGAGAGAGTGTTAAGCGAGGCGAGAGACAAGAATCTGCCCCTTTTTGAGCGGCTGAAATTTTTGAGCATCACCGAGTCCAACCTAGATGAGTTTTTCATGATCCGCGTGGCTTCTTTAAAAGATATGGTCCATGCGGGCTATACGAAAAAAGACCTCGCGGGGCTTACGGCCTCCGAGCAGCTGGAGCTGATCTTAAAGCAGGCCCATGAGCTGGTGAATCAGCAGTATTCCACCTACAGCCGTTCCCTGCTTCCAGCGCTGAAACAGAACGGCCTGGAGGTTGTGGTGAGCCACGAGGATCTGACGAAAGAGCAGGGCGCCTTTGTGGACCGTTATTTTGAGGAGAACGTTTATCCGGTGCTGACACCGATGGCCGTGGATTCTTCCCGCCCGTTCCCGCTGATCCGGAACAAGTCTCTGAATATCGGGGCCCTGATTGCGAAAAAAGACGACCCCGAGAAAAAACTGGATTTCGCCACGGTGCAGGTTCCCTCTGTGCTGCCCCGTCTGGTGCATCTTCCTGACGGAAAAGACGGAGAGAAGCGGGTCATCCTTCTGGAGGAGATCATCGAGCGGAACATCGGCCAGCTGTTCCTCAATTACGATGTGATCTGCGCCGATCCCTACCGGATCATCCGGAATGCGGACCTCACGATCGACGAGGATGAGGCAGCAGACCTCTTGAATGAGATTCAGAAACAGCTGAAAAAGAGAAAATGGGGCGAAGTTATCCGTCTGGGCGTTCAGGACGGCATGGATTCCCGTCTCTTAAAGATCCTGAAAAAAGAATTCCATATTCAGGGCGACGATGTCTTCACTGTGGGCGGTCCGCTGGACCTGACCTTCCTTATGAAAATGTACGGAATGGAGGGCTTCGACCATCTGAAGCATCCCTCCTACAAGCCCCAGCCTGTACCTGCGATGATGAACGACGACGATATTTTCACCCAGATCCGGAGAGGGGATATCTTCCTTCATCATCCGTATATGACTTTCGATCCTGTGGTGAATTTCGTCAAGCAGGCGGCGAAGGACCCTGACGTTCTGGCCATCAAGCAGACCCTTTACCGTGTCAGCGGCAATTCTCCGATCATCGCAGCTCTGGCTCAGGCAGCAGAGAACGGCAAGCAGGTTTCTGTTCTCGTGGAGCTGAAGGCCCGCTTCGATGAGGAAAACAACATCATCTGGGCGAAGATGCTGGAGAAAGCAGGCTGTCATGTCATCTATGGCCTGGTGGGCTTAAAGACACACAGTAAGATCACGCTGGTGGTCCGTCGGGAGGAGGACGGCATCCGCCGTTATGTGCATCTGGGTACCGGAAACTACAACGATTCCACGGCGAAACTTTATACCGACTGTGGTCTTCTGACCTGCTCAGAGCCGATCGGAGAGGATGCCACAGCAGTCTTCAATATGCTGTCCGGTTATTCCGAGCCGAGAAAATGGAACAAGCTGAGCCTGGCCCCCCTCTGGCTACGGAATAAATTTATCAGCCTGATCCGCAGGGAAACCAGCAATGCAAGACAGGGAAAAACGGCGCATATCATTGCGAAGATGAACTCCCTCTGCGATAAGGAGGTCATCGCAGCTCTTTATGAAGCTTCCGCAGCAGGGGTAAAAGTGGAGCTGATCATCCGCGGAATCTGCTGTCTGAAAGTGGGAATTCCGGGGATCAGTGAGAACATCAGCGTCCGCTCCCTGGTCGGCAATTTCCTGGAGCACGCCCGGATCTTCTACTTCCTCAACAACGGCCAGGAAGAGATCTACATGGGTAGCGCCGACTGGATGCCCAGAAACTTGGATAAACGGGTAGAGATCCTCTTCCCGGTAGAAGACGCTTCCATTATGAAAGAGATCCGCCATATTCTTGATATCCAGCTGGCAGATAATGTGAAAGCGCAGATCCTTCAGCCGGATGGAACGTATGTGAAGATCGACAAACGCGGAAAGAATCTCGTCTGCGCGCAGGAATATTTTTGTGAAGAGGCGGTCGAAAGAGCAAAGGAACAGATGCCTGCAGAGGTGCACTCCGAGAGAGTGTTTGTGCCGGCAGAACCGATGGATTGAGTGAAAGAAAGATAAATAATGGTGCCCCGTATCTGAAAATCAGAATTTTCGGATACGGGGCATATTTTTTGCAATTACGGCTCCTAGTGTGCTGTCTCATTGACTTTCAGTTAAATAACGCAGAATGTTTTTTCATCGACAAGGCGACTGAACGAGGCGATGCGGTGGCATCGTTGAGCGAAGTCAACGCAGTTCGATGGGAAAACAGGCAAGTTATTTAGCGAAATGTCAATGATACAGTACACTAGGTTTTTTCTGCAATGAATACCTGCGGATTGCTTTGCTGGATGGCAGCTCTCGCAACGCTATATGGTACTAATATTAGTATAGGCACGGCCTCTTGAACGGGATACAATGGAAAAAAAGTAGAAGTATGCGAATCCGGCAGACAGAAAAGCGACAGGGGAAAGGGGGATGTTTAAGGGATGTCTGCCACAGGTCAAAACTGACAAGACAGGAAAAAGAAGGAGGAGAGGTTTATGAAGAAAAAGACAAAAATAGTTGGACTGTTCCTGATGATCACCTTGCTGTTTTTTGCGATACCAGGCTTTGGTAAGGTTCAGGCGTCAAGAGAGGACGATGTGTTCGACGGCTGGCAGGAGCTGGAGGACGAGGCAAAGAAGGAAGAAGAACTGGAAGCCCAGTCGAACCAGACACTGGAGATCGGCCAATCCGGAGAATATACAGTATCCTTTAGAAATGCAGAGCTCAAAGGACGCGAAGGTTCTCTGGCGATCGTAAATAAGACGGGCAAACCGATGCGTCTGGATATCACGGAAACGCTTGCGCGGACATCCGTAAGCAGCCCGGACAACAAGCTGACGGACCTGCAGTGGAATCATAACCAGGGAAATAAAACGCTTTCCGGCGGTGGATATTTGAATCCGCTTGCAAGTACGAGACTGGATCTGAAATTCCGCAGTGATTATCAGGGTGGAACCTATTTTGTGGTGAAGGCGACGATCTCTGAGGTAAAGGATCTGGGAGGAAAGAGCTTTTCTCAGGCGCAGCTCATCGAGAATACCGGAAAATACACGGGAAGCCTGTTAAACAATACTTCCAGCAATCCGGGCGCCACAAGATACTTCCGCTTCCATGTAGAGAAAAGACGTTTTGTGAACATACAGCTTTCCAGAGGAGAAGGCTCCTGCGCATGTAACCAGACTCTGTACCTGTATTCCAGTGCGGCAGAGAAGGATTCTCTGATCCGGATGTATATCTATGATGCAACCAAGAGAGAACAGATCCTGCTGGAGCCGGGTGACTATGTCATCGCTCTGTGGGCAACAAATTTCTACGGCGGTTCTACTGCTGTTTATGATCTGGAGCTTAGTGGAAGAGACTATATCTTTGCAACCGGCGTGGAGCTGACCTGCAGGGAGAAGACGAGAACTTTTACAAGTGCGATCGGCAAAAAAACGGTGAAATTACATCTGACTGCAACGACGATCCCGGCAAATGCAGATGACAAGCTGAAAGAATTTGTGATCAAAGGTTCTTCAGCTTCACACTTCCGCTATAATGACAGTTCAGACCAATACGCCACTGGCCTGAACAGAAAGACGGTTACTGTGTCAGTAACTTCAAAAGCTGTAAATTATAAAACGGGCGGTTATTATCCCGGTTATGCAAAGGTCTATGCTACCTCCTCAAATGGAAAAGCATCCAAGCCGTTGGATTTCACCTTTAAAGCGGCGCCACCTTCTGTTTCAAACTATCAGATTTATCACAACTATGTGTGGTTCGATAGTGGATATTCCAGCAAAGCACCGGTTCGCTTCTATCAGAAGGTCGGAAATAAGTGGAAACTGAAAACCACCGTTAAAAAACAGGGCGGTTTTAAGTTAAAAGGTTTGAAAGCGAACACCGCTTATAAGTTTAAACTGGTCACACTGTCGAAAAACAGCAAAGGAAAATGGCTGGAAGGAAGTCCGAAATATCTGAGATTCCGTACCGGACGGGGAGAGAGACCGGATATCCGTTCCATTCAGGTCAGCAATGTAAAACTGAATAAAAAGCGTAAATGGGAACGGGAAGCCTTTGGAAAATGGGCTTGGCATACATATTATTCTACCAGCTATACGATCACGATCAATCTGAACAGAACGCTGCCTGGAACCCTTGGTCTGTCCCTGGGCTGGGGCCAGGAGCTTCCGGGAAAAGGAACCCGCTTTGTTCTCAGGACCGGCGTGGAAGGAAACTGGGTCGGTGACAGCATGAAGATCAGGATCCGCTCATACAACCAGAAGGGATACAAAGCAGGCTATGGTCCTATTGTAGAACGAAGAGTCACCATCAGATAACAAATTTCCCTTTCATAAAAAACGACTCCGAAGCAAATGCTTCGGAGTTGTTTTTTGTGCTATTTACGAAGAAGAAAGCGACGGATGACTTCAGCCACCCCGCTGTGGTTGTTATCGTTTGTGGTCACATAATCCGCAAAAGACAAGGTATGGGCTTCTCCGTTACACATCACGGCGCCGATACCGGCGGCCCGGATCATGGGGATATCATTCTCGGCATCCCCGACAGCTACGGCTTCGGAGATGGGGATTCCCAGATGGTCGCAGAGGATCCCGATGGCAGCTCCTTTTGAGACACCGGTCGGTACCAGCTCCAGGAGCATCGGATGGGAGAAGAAAAGATCCAGCTTCCCTTCTGCCCAGGGGAGCAGTTCCTTCTGGAAACGGACCAGATTTTCATGGTTTTCTTCATCGATCGCCAGCACTTTACAGGGCTCCTCCGGGAGACAGGAGATCACATCGGGAACGACCTTTGCCGGAAGTCCGTAAACAGAGGAATAATCAAAGATCTCCTTGCGGTTTTCCTCTCCGATCACATGGTTCCTGTCGTAAGTCTGGATATGCAGGCCTCTTTTATGTGCGAGGTCAAAGACATAACGGACCTCCTCAAAGGGAATGCTTTTCCGGTAAAGACTTTTCTGGGCTGCACAGTCATAGATTTCTCCGCCGTTAAAGCAGATGATGTAACAGCCCTCTCCGTCGAGATGGAGAGCACGGGCCTGCGCAGTGGCCCCGGCAAGCGGCCGGCCGGTGCTGATGACGACCTTGTGCCCGGCTTCGATCGCTTCCCGGATCGCGTCCTGGTTTTCTTTTGTCAGTTCTTTGGAATCTGTCAGGAGCGTTCCGTCCAGATCAGTGAAAAGGATCATTTCTTTCTAGCCTCCCGTAAATTTGTCAGAATATCATAAGAAATCTTCAGGTTTCCTCTTCCTGTGCCAAGAGAGATCGCTGGCTTGTTGGAACCGTGGAAATCGGAACCGCCGGAGATCAGGATGCCTTCGGTCCGGGCCAGACGCCGCACATAGCTTTCATCCATCTGCGTATGGGTGGAGTATAGGGCTTCGACACCAATGAGCCCGTCCTTTTTCAGGGTGCGGACCAGATGCCGCAGCTCTTCATCAGAGAGATGATACTGAAGCGGGTGGGCGAGAACGGGGATTCCTCCGGTTTTCCGGATCAGGCGGACTGCCTGTCCCGGAGTGACCTTTTCCCGCGGGACAAAGTAGGGACAGGTATCTCCTACATAACGTGTGAAAGCTTCCTGCATGGTCTTGATGTAATGATGATCCAGAAGGTAGCGGGCAAAATGGGCCCTGGTCCATACTGCCTCGCCGAAGGCTTCCTGCATCTGTTCCCAGGAAATATCGATCCCGCCCTCGTCGTGGAGCTTTTCGATCATTTTCCGGTTGCGTAACAGTCGGGAATCCTGAAAATGCCGGATCTCCGTAAGAAAAACAGGACTTTCAGGATCAAACTCAAGTCCTACGATATGAATATCTTTTCCCTTGTATTCCGTGGAAAACTCAATGCCGGGAAGGACCTCGATGCCTTCTCTTTTTCCGGCTTCCATTGCTTCCGGAAGTCCTTTCACCGTATCGTGGTCGGTCAGGGCAAATGCAGAAAGGCCGGTCTTTTTGGCAAGTGAAACCAGTTCCGAAGGAGTCAGTGTTCCGTCAGAACAGGTGGAATGTACATGAAGATCAACCAGTTTCATAAAAAACCTCCTTAAAAAATGCCTTTGCTTCTCAGTATAAAGGAAAAGACCGGAGATTGCAAATGGAAAGCACATCTTTTCAGAAAACGATCCGGATGGTAAAAGGCTTGTTATGCAAACGAAAATATGACATAATAGGAAAAGACAGATCATGTAGATGAAAAAGAGGTCTGTTGCGAAAAGCAGTTGTGAAAGGGGAAGACAATGGAACAGATCCTAGCGTATTTAAGAGAACAGAACCTTCCGGAAAGCCTGATCCGGGATGTGAAAGGATTCCGGGCGGCCTACCCGGTGGAGGAACGGGTACAACGGCGGGTGGGAGCTCCGCAAATGCATTTTTTTGGCTCCGATATTCTCCAGATGGCGGTGGCAGGGATCCTTGCAGGGGAAAACATCCTGCTCTGCGGCCCGAAAGCCACCGGAAAAAATATCCTGGCGGAAAATCTGGCCTGGATCTTTGGCCGTCCGGTTTATAATGTATCGTTCCATGTAAATACAGACAGCAGCACGCTCATTGGTACCGATACCTTCCGGGATAACGAAGTGACGCTCAGAAAGGGACCGGTCTACCAGTGTGCGGCCTATGGCGGCTTCGGGATCCTTGATGAGATCAATATGGCGAAAAATGATGCCGTGGCTGTTCTTCATGCGACACTGGACTACCGGCGGATCATCGATGTGCCGGGCTATGAGAAGATCGACCTTCATCCGGCGACCCGTTTTATCGGTACGATGAACTATGGTTATGCCGGTACAAAGGAACTGAATGAGGCACTGGTTTCCAGATTTCTCGTCATTTATATGCCGGCCCTGACAGAAGAAACGCTCTCGCAGATCTTTCATTCCGCCTTTCCGCAGCTTAAAAAAGAAGCAGAAAAGCAGTTTGCCGGTCTTTTTCTGGATCTCCAGAAAAAAGCGGATAACAGCGAGATTTCGACGAAGGCCATTGACCTTCGCGGCATGCTGGCAGCTTTGAAGCTGATCCGCGGCGGTCTGAAGCCTTCGCTGGCCGTTGCTATGGGGATCACGAATAAAAACTTTGACCTTTTTGAGCGGGAGATGGTAGAGGATATTGTGCGGACCCGTATCCCGGAAAGCTGGAGTGCATCTGAGGTGTTTTGATATGGACAAGGAAGAACTTTATGGAGAAGACCGTCTGGCAGCAGAGACACGGATCCGTAATCTTCTCTGGACGGTCAGCGGGGATTATGATCTTTCCTGCGAACTGGATATCGATTCTTTTCAGAAAGCGAAAGAGATCTCTCTTTATGATGCCATCAAACAGGGAGCCTTTGCCCGTTTCTTTGATACGGAGGCGTTTGGTCTTTATCTGGTGAAAAAGATCTATCTTGGCGCGGAGGAAGGCCAGCTTATGGGGATCGCCCAGCTTTGTCTGGATGAGGCTTCTTTTTCAAAAGTGGCAGCGGAACGGCCCGGAGTGCCCGATATTCGGAAAAGAGCCTTTGAGGAGATCTTGGAACGGGATTTTGGAAGACTGAATGCATCCTTTGCCGGCAGGCTGAAGCTTGCCTATCTTCGCAGGGCACTGACCGGAGATCCGGCAGGAGAACAAAAGCTCCGCCGGGAGCTGGATCGGGTTGAGGCTTTAAAGGATACAAACGATACGTTAGAGATCATTCGCTGCGTGGACGGTATCTATAACTCGGCCGTGGATCGGAAGTTTGAACAGGAGCATGGGACTCTGGCGGAGGTGCTGGCAGTTTCCATGGCAGATCTGAAGAAATACGACTGGCAGGATTATCTGAAGGAAGAGGCAGAAGAGGCCCGGCTGGAGGAATATTTAAGGCAGATGCAGAATCAGCTTACCAGTCTTTCGGAAGAGGAGGAGCAGGAAAAGGAAAAAACCAGGGGCGGAGTGGTGCTCCTGGATGAAGAGGCTGTGGAAAAAATGTATTCCTATATGGAACTGAACTATGGCCGTTCTTATCTTAATGAGCTTGAGCAGCAGCGGATCGATCAGAAGCTTTGCCGGGGGGCGCATGCGGACTGCAGCCTGTATTTTACGGACGGGATCCTTGCGGAACCGGTAAAGGTCAATGCCCAGTACGAGCTTGCGAAGCGGACGGCGGAGATGAACCGCCGCTTTCTGCATCAGAACCGGAGAGTGACACGCCAGAATATTGAAGTTCTGACAGAGATCCTGAATCATGCCCTGATGACGCGGAATGAAGAGGAGATCTATGCTTCGGAATATGGCAGGATCGTGCCGAGCCGTCTCTGGAAGGTCGGGAGAACTTCGGGAGGAAAACTGTTTGATCTGGAGATCAAGAAGGAAAATTCGGATTTTGTCGTGGAAGTCCTTATCGATGCCAGTGGTTCCCAGCGGGACCGTACCAGTCGGGTGGCGCTTCAGGGGTATATCCTGAGTGAAGCGCTGAGTCAGGCGGGGATCCCTCACAGTGTATTCGGTTTCTGCAGCTTCTGGGATTATACGGTGATGCGCCGTTTCCGGGATTTTGATGAGGGACGGGAGGCAAACAGCCGGATTTTTGAATTTTATGCGTCAGCAAACAACCGGGACGGACTGGCTGTCCGTACGGCGGGGAATGCCCTGTTGAACCGGCCGGAGGATCAGAAGATCCTCATCGTTTTAAGTGACGGCCGTCCCAACGATATCATTGTCAACCGTCCGGGCAGCAAAAATCCGACGCCGTATTTCGGAGATTATGCCATCAAGGATACGGCGACAGAGATCCGGAAGCTTCGTAACCAGGGGATCGCAGTCCTTGGTGTCTTTGCAGGGGCGGAGAAAGATCTTCTGGCAGAGCAGAAGATTTTCGGAAAAGACTTTGCCTACATCAAAGACATCCGGAATTTCTCCCGTGTGACAGGGGCTTATCTCAAAAAACAGGTGCTGAATGCATAAGAAAGGGGGAGACAGTGGAAAACAGAAAAATCAGGCTCAATCAATCCGTAGGGAGCCTATGTGTGGTTTTATGTCTCCTGGTGTATGCCTATTATGCCAGGGAGTGGGAGCGCCGGCTGTCCGATCCGCTGGGAAAAACCGTTCTGAGCCTCAGCAGGCATCTGATACATGCCGGACTGATTTTCTGTTGGATCCTTTCGGTGAACGCGCGCATCATACAGGACAGGATCCGCGGTTATCTGACGGCGATCGGGGGGCTTCTAATCTTCTGGCTGTATATCCGCACCGTAAAATGGATGTTTTTTCTGGGAGACAGCTGGCAGAACCAGTATCTCTGGTATGCCTATTACATTCCGATGATCCTGATCCCTCTGATCGGCGTTTTTCTGGTCCAGTATCTGGGAAAAAAGGAGACATACCGCCTGTCGGGAACGTGGAGGCTTCTTTATCTTCCGGCCTTTTTTCTGATCGGTCTTGTGTTCAGCAATGGATTTCATCAGCAGGTATTTTCTTTCCCGGAGGGAAGATATTCCGGAAGTGTTTATTCCTATGAGGCCGGTTACTATTTTGTTATGGCATGGTGTCTGCTCCTTGGCCTGTATTTTATCGTGATGCTGCTTTTTAAATGCCGGGCTCCCGGAAAACGGTGGCTTCAGAAGCTGCCTCTTTTTGTGCTGCTGGCCAATGTTTTTCTTTCGGTTTTGTACTGCCTTAAGATCATCCGGATGGATCTGGTTGCGGTAGACTGCATGTTTATCGTGGTTCTTCTGGAAGCCTGCATCCAGAGCGGTCTGATCCGTTCCAATTCCGGTTATGAAATGCTGTTTGCATCGGCACTGATGGAAGCGCAGATCCTGAATAAAAACGGGATGGTCTGCTATACTTCCCACCAGGCGGAAAAAATGGATGAAAATACCAGAAGCCGGATGGAGGATCCGGAAAATAAAGGGCTTATCCTGGAAAACAGAAGGCTGAACTGTGCGGATATTGCCAATGGCAGGATTTTCTGGTGGGAAAATGTAGAAGAAGTGCTCAGGTATACGCACAAGCTGGAAGAAACCAATGAGCGTCTCAGAGAAGAGAACGATCTTCTGGATGCCGAGATGAAGCTTCGTGAAGCACAGCTCCAGATCGATGAACAGAACCGTCTTTACGATCAGCTTACCTGTGATATGAAAGAACAGCTGGATCTTTTGGAAGGACTTTTGAAAAGTGACCGGGTGACAGGCAGACAGCGGATCGCGAAGATCTGCGTGCTGAGTGCCTATATGAAACGGCGGAGTAATCTGTGCCTTCTGGCGGAAAGTGAAAAGCAGACTTCGACCAAGGAGCTGGAGCTTTGTATTTCAGAATCGCTGGAAAGCATGCGGCTGTGCAATCTGTTCTGTTCTTTTGAAAGCCATTGCAGCGGGAAAACAGCTGCAGGGGAACTGATCCTTTTATACGATGTGGTGCAGCAGATCTTTCAGCAGCTTCTGGCTGATGCAGGAGCAGTGATGATCTGGCTGCGGGCGGAAAATGACAGTCTTTTTCTGAAACTTCAGTCGGATGGCAGGCTCTGTACGGAATTCCCGGCTATGGAACGCTGGAGCGCTGCGGGCGGCAGCTTTTCTGTCTCCTGCGGACCGGATGCTGCCTGGCTGATCTTGCAAAAGGAGGGAGGAAAAGGATGACAAGACCACTTTTTTCTTTATCTTATGGTACGTTTGGCGGGATCCTGATGGTTTTGTACAGTTTTTTCCTGATCCAGCTTGGCGGCATTCTGCTGGCAAAGGAAAAGAAACGGAAAAAGAAAACACTGTTCTGGTCCCGCTGGTTTCTTTTTCTGGTTACCGGGATTGTTCTGATCCTTTTAGCTGCCTTCAGTAAACAGCGGGAAATGAGGCTTTTTTCTACGGTAGAACAGAGAGAGAGGGAGATCAAGATCAGCCAGCTGCCCTTATGGAGTGCTCCTCTGGGGCTGACACTTCTTGGAACTGTGACTGTTGTGCTCATATGGAAAACGCTCGCTTATCGCCGTACTACACTGAACCGTCTGGCAATCAAAGAAAGCTTTGATAATCTTCCCACCGGTCTTTGTTTTTCTAGACCGGAAGGCTTTGTGCTGCTGGCGAACCGTAAAATGGAGCAGCTTTGTTTTGAACTGACGGGAGAGGATCTTCAGGATGCCGGGCATTTCTGGGAACAGCTCACAAAAAAGACAGGGAAGATACAGGCAAGAGCGGTCGTATATGGTGAACAGCCCTGTTTTTGCCTGGAAAATCAGGAAATATGGACGTTTCAGAGGGATGTTTTAAATACAGACCGCAGACAGCTCATTCAGCTGACGGCCGTGAATATCACAGAGCTTTATCACCTGTTAGAGCAGCTGGATCAGAAACATCTGGAGCTGAAGAGGATGAACGGGCGTCTGCGGCAGTACAGTGAGAATATGGAGAGTTATGTGCGGAGCAGGGAGCTCCTGGAGACAAAGATGCGGATCCATAAAGAAATCGGACAGGCGCTGCTGGCTTCCCGGGTGTATATTTGCCAGAAGGTACCGGAGCTTACCGAACAGGATATTTTAAAGCGCTGGGAATCGGTTGTTCTGGTCCTGAAAAAAGAAGCGGAGCCGGAAGTGCCGGAAAATAAGTGGCTGCAGTTTGTCCGTGCAGCAGGGGATGCCGGCGTGCAGGTGATCACTTCCGGATCGATACCGACGGATCCGGTACGACAGGAATATCTTCTGATGGCTGCCGTGGAAGCTTTGACAAATGCCGTCCGCCACGGAGAAGCGGATCGGCTGAAGATCGTGCTTACAGAAGAAAATGGGTACATACGGGTCTGTTTTTTCAACAACGGGAAAAATCCTACGCTTCCTGTCCGGGAGGGCGGGGGACTTGGTGCCTTGCGTATCCGTCTGGAAGAAGCCGGCGGCAGCATGCAGATCCTGACGACTCCGGAGTTTTGTCTGTCTGTTTTACTGCCGAAAAAAGGGGGGAGAGAGGTATGTTACCGATACAGGTCTTGATCGTGGAAGACGATCCGATGGCCAGGACATTATTTGAAATTTATCTGAAAAACAGTGAGAAATATAAGGTGGCAGGTTCTGTGGAAAGTGCGGCAATGGCGGAGCTCTACTGCCTGACAAAGCAGATAGACCTGATCCTTATGGATGTGTGTACGGCTTTGCATGCCAGTGGTCTGGATGCAGCGGAAAAAATCAAAAAGAATCATCCGGGGATAAAAATCCTGATCGTGACCAGTCAGCCGGAATGTGATTTTATCGAACGTGCCCGTCGGGCGGGGGTGGACAGCTTCTGGTATAAGGAACCATCCGAAGAAAAAATCATGTCTGTGATCAACAGGACCATGGAAGGGGAACGGGTTTATCCGGATTCTCCGGCGAAGCAGAAGATCGGCAACTGCTTCAGCACAGAATTTACAAAACAGGAACTGAGCATTTTGCGGGAACTGACGGCAGGAGATACCGATGAGGAGATTGGAAAGAATCTTCATCTTTCTGTCTGGACGGTCCGGAAATATATCAAACAGATGCTGGAGAAGACGGGATTCAAATCCCGGACCCAGCTGGCTGTTGTGGCAAGAGAAAGCGGGATCGTGATAAAAGGGTATTGAGATATCACGATTCCGAAGCCGGGATAACACAAAAAAGCATCCGAAATGCTCGGATGCTTTTTCAAACAGTTCGTAGGAGAATCGAACTCCTGTTTCCGCCGTGAGAGGGCGGCGTCTTAACCGCTTGACCAACGAACCATAATAACAAAACAATATTCAGATAAAGAACAGTTCGTAGGAGAATCGAACTCCTGTTTCCGCCGTGAGAGGGCGGCGTCTTAACCGCTTGACCAACGAACCATAATAACAAACAATATTCAGATGAAGAGCAGTTCGTAGGAGAATCGAACTCCTGTTTCCGCCGTGAGAGGGCGGCGTCTTAACCGCTTGACCAACGAACCATAATAACAAACAATATTCAGATGAAGAGCAGTTCGTAGGAGAATCGAACTCCTGTTTCCGCCGTGAGAGGGCGGCGTCTTAACCGCTTGACCAACGAACCTTACTGCGATATCTTAACCTATGAATCAGGAAATGTCAAGCATTTTTTTGAAAATTTTTGAAATTTTTTTGAAAGTCGCATTTTTATGAAAATTCCGTAACAGTTCAGAACCAATGTCACTTAGTTAAGCTTATCATGAATAGTAAAAATTGTGTATATATTTAAGAAAAGGATGTGATAATCAAAGGAAAACAAAAATATACCATGTTCAAAAAAATTTATATTAACTGTCAGGCGCGACTTTAAGACAGACTTTCGTCTGCCTTAAAATTAGTGTATACTAGAATTTCCATAGAAATGATTAAACGCATCATTTTTTTGAAATCAAGCTTGCGTCTGCGTAAAAAATCCTTGTCAGGATTATTTGCAAAAGAAGAAATTGAGAGGGACATCTCATCAATAATGTCCCAAAGTGTAGTTTTGACTGTTTCAGGAAATGTCATAGTTAAACCTCCTTGAATTAGAATGAAATATAGTTCTAATTCAAGGGCCGCTCTCGTTACCTCATGAATTTATCAGCAACGAGAGCGGCCACACATTTTAGCTGCTTTGTTAACTACATATTAAAATATTTTTGTTAGAGATTCAAATTGACTTGAACCGATAAGCCTAACTAAGTGACATTAATTATTTCCTCCTTGAACACAATCACATCTGTACGACCATAACATCAAGAACATGTTCGTTCTGACGAATGGTGTCGGCAATTTCTTCCGGAAGTTTTCCGTCGGATTCTACAATCGTGTAAGCAGTGTGTCCTTTCGATTCACGGAACAGACGCATAAAAGCAATATTGACCCGGCGGTCGCTGAGACAGCTGGTGATCCAGGCAACAACACCCGGAACATCCTTTTGAACAACAATGATAGCACTGTATTCTCAGGTGAAATCAACTTCTACATGATTGATCTGTGTGATATGGACTTTACCGCCGCCGAGCGATTCTCCACGGATCGTTATCTCCTGACCGGCAGTATTGGTCATAATAATATCGACGGTATTCGGATGAATATCAGTTTCCTCTTCGTTTGGAGAAAAAGAGTATTCCAGTCCGTTTTCTGTAGCAATCTCGAAGGAATTCCGGATTCGCATGTCATCTGTGGAGAATCCCCTGATACCTCCAAGGAGTGCACGGTCAGTACCGTGTCCGTGATACGTTCTGGCGAAAGAGCCGTAGAGAATAAATTCTACTTTTGCAAGCGGCCCGTTGATCATCTTCTGTGCAAGATAAGCAATCCGTGCCGCACCGGCAGTGTGAGAACTGGAAGGATCGATCATATTCGGCCCCATAACATCAAAAACGCTGATAAAAGATATTTTAAATAGCCTCCTAAGATTTCTATATGTTTTTAGTATAGCAAGCGCGACGGCAGATGTAAATGATGTTAGGGGCAGTTACTGCAAACAGTAACTGCCCCCCTGACTAGGATATTTATGTAAATTATTTCTGGTCCAGTACGGACTGAATCTGCTTCATCAGCTGATCGTAGTTTGACTGATCGTCAATGCCACCCATGAAAGGTTCCCCAACGATATTTCCGTCTTTATCTACAAGAACGGTTGTAGGAAATGCCATGATGTTTCCATTTCCAGCATAGTCTCCAACTGTTGAATTAGAATCGAAAGTCAGGTTCTTGTAGGAAGCACCCTGAGCTTTCAGGATTTCTTTTGCCTCTTTGATTCCGGCTTCATTGTTGTCTAAAGTATCCATGTTGATACCAACAACTTCGCCACCCATTTCTTTGAGTTTCTCATTTAATTCATTCAGCTTAGAGAGCTCTTCGACACATGGCTTGCATCCACTGAACCAGAAATTTACAACTGTAACTTTATTTTTAGCGAAAAGACTGTCATCTACATCGTTTCCATCCAGATCTTTTCCTTTGAAACCTTTGAATACAGCTGTGGATTCGTCTGATTTGGAGGAAGAGCTGTCAGAGGAATCGGATGCAGCAATCTCTTTCTCAAGCTTGGCAATTTCTTCTTCAATTCCGCGGATTGTCTCGATGTCTTTGCACAGAGTTTCATATTCTTCTTCAGAGAAAGAGTCTTTGTTAGATTCCACTGTGCTTGCGAGGGTATCAGCATAGTTTCCGCTCTTGTCATCACCGGCAGCGTTCTTGTTCATAAGACCAAAGGCTTTGTCCCATGCATCTTTGTGATCAGCAAAAAGCTGGTTTTCCTGCTGGTAAAGGTCATTCCGTTTTTCGTTCAGCTCGTCTGCGCTGCCCGTTTCTGTTGTGGAAGAAGATTCCTGTTTTGTGTTTGTATTGTCTGTTGTGGAAGAAGATTCTTGTTTTGTGTTTGTATTGTCTGTTGTGGAGGAATTTCCGCAGCCTGTAAACGCAAAAAGTACAGAAATGGCAAGGGATGCAGCAATTACCTTTTTTAATTTCATTGAGTTTGTTCTAAGTGTTTTGTTTTTCATGATTTTAAATCTCCTTTAAATTACGTTTTATTAGTTTTTATTTTCAGCCTGTTTCTTAGTTGAAAATCCGTAATGATAGCAGATTGCATCAGTCGGACAGGCTTTCATACATTCTCCGCATCGGATACATTCCGGATGGTTTGGTGTGTCTATTACATTGACATCCATCTTACAGACACGACTACATTTCTGGCAGCCAACACATTTCTCATGATCAACCTGAATCTTAAGAAAAGATACCTTGTTAAACAGTGAGTAAATAGCACCCAGCGGGCAGATCCATTTACAAAATGGACGGTAAAACAAGATGCTCAGGATGATGAAAAGCGCAAGGACTGTGAACTTAAATGTAAATAAATGTCCGAGTGCGGCACGGATTCCTGAGTTGGCAAGTGACAGTGGAATTGCGCCTTCAAGTACGCCTTGTGGGCAAATGTATTTGCAGAAGAAAGGATCTCCCATACCAAGTGAATTGGTTACAAATGCCGGAAGTAGTATAACAAAGACGACCAGAATCACATATTTCAGATACCGCAGAGGCTTCAGTTTTGCGGTGGAAAGTTTCTTGCCCGGAATCTTATGCAGCAGATCCTGGAACCATCCAAACGGACAGAGGAATCCACAGATAAACCGTCCTAACAGAACACCTAACAGGATGAAAAATCCGGTGATGTAGTAGGTAAATTTGAATTTTGAAGAACCGACCACGGCCTGAAATGCTCCGATCGGACATGCTCCGGTAGCGGCAGGACAAGAGTAACAGTTTAGTCCCGGGACGCACATCGTTTTTACATTTCCCTGATAAATTTTCCCTTTAAACAGATTCGGGATGTGAATGTTGGTCAGCAGTGTAGCAGCTGCCTGAATCCATCCGCGGAAACGGGCCAGAAAGTTTTTGTTTGATTTCATTTTCTTATCCAATTCCGACACACTCCATACATAATTTTATTGCCTTACTAAGTACAACCGCTGCTTCTCCGCGTAAGATCCCGACAAGGAAAAACACCAGACCGGCTGCAAGTAAAAGAATTTGTGTTGCTTTTTCAGATTTCATTAAAATACTCCTTTCAATGTTCAAAGTCCGTTTATTGACCTTTCGATGTTTGCATTATACAATAGAGGGTGTAAAATTCCTGTTAAGAAAATGGAGAAAAATAAATTGAGATTATTAGTTGTTGAAGATGAGAAGAAATTATGTGATATGATTGCGAAAAGTCTGCACCAGGCAGGTTATGAGGTAGACACGTGTAATGACGGAGAGGAAGCACTGGATATGATCTATGCGGAAATGTATGATTTGATCGTGCTTGATCTTAACCTTCCGGGGATGGATGGGATGGATATTCTCCGGGAACTTCGAAAGGAAAATGAAGAGACAAAGGTATTGATTCTGTCTGCGAGAAGTCAGATCGCTGATAAGGTTGACGGTCTTGATGCGGGGGCAAATGATTATATGGAAAAACCCTTTCATCTGCAAGAGCTGGAAGCCCGTGTGCGAAGTCTGACAAGAAGAAAGTTTGTACAAAAAAATGTCTGTCTGGAATGTGGCAGTCTTCGTTTTGATACAAGAGAAAGGACTGCATATGCAAAAGACAAGCCGGTTGCATTGACAAGAAAAGAGAATGGAATTCTAGAGTATCTTCTTTTGAATCAGGGAAGACCGGTCAGTCAGGAAGAACTGATCGAGCATGTCTGGGATTCTTCTGTGGATAGTTTCAGCGGCTCGATCCGAGTGCATATGTCTTCTCTGAGAAAGAAACTGAAAGCCGGGCTTGGTTATGATCCGATCGTGAATAAGATCGGTGAGGGGTATAAGATAGGAGGAGGTGGTAAAGCATGAAAAAAATATCACTCCAGTGGAGACTGACGATTCTTACGACGGTGTTGATTACCGTATTGTGTGGATGTCTTACATTCTTCTTATATAAAAACGGAATTTATCATTTCGATACGCTTCAGGAGACTGTTATGGATCAAAGCGCCGTACCGGAGGCAGTGTATATTGATATTCCGGATAATGAGTGGGATGACTTTGCAGCGCAGTTTGCTACGAAGGTTTATAATTCGAAAACAGATTATAGAAACAGAAGTCTTTTGATTACTGCTGTCGTGGCACTGATTGGTGGTGCAGTTACATTTTTTGTCAGCGGCAGGGCATTAAAACCACTCAAAGAATTTTCAGAGACAGTAGAAAAGGTTCAGGCACAGAATCTGGCGGATTATACGATTGAAGAGAATAGAATCGCAGAATTAGACCGACTTCGTACTTCTTATAACAAGATGCTTTTGCGACTTTCGGAATCATTTGAGACACAGCGTCAGTTTACAGGAAATGCAGCACATGAGCTACGAACTCCTTTAGCATTAATCCAAGCACAACTAGATCTTTATCATACAACAGAACATCCGGAGAGTGGAGATGCGGCAGAAGAAACCATCCAGATGGTGACGGAGCAGAATGAACGTCTTAGCAAGCTTGTCAGAACACTCTTGGATATGAGTGAATTACAAACGGTGGCACGTAATGAAAAGATCGAGATTCAGGGATTGATAGAGGAAGTGCTGACGGATCTGGAACCACTGGCACAGGAAAAGAATATTGAACTGTTACAGAAGGCACAGAATTCGTCGGATGGAAGATCAGATGGAACAGAAGAGTCGTTGCTGGTCGCATGTAGTGTGAACAATAACGAAAAGCCAGAGGATGAACTGATTCTGACAGGAAGTGATATTCTGATCTATCGGATGATTTATAATCTCGTTGAAAATGCGATTAAATATAATCGAACAGATGGAAGGGTTACGGTATCGGCAAAGAGAGAGAAGGATGAAGTTGTCCTGACAGTTGCGGATACAGGGAATGGAATTGACGAGTCATTCCGGGAACAGATCTTTGAACCGTTTTTCCGGGTAGATAAGTCCAGAAGCCGTGAGCTTGGAGGGGTAGGTCTTGGACTTGCGATGGTGCGTGAAATCGTGCGGGTGCATGACGGAAAGATTGAGGTTCGCGGAAATGAGCAGGGCGGAACAACATTTGAAGTGAGAATGGGGATGGAATAGAAGAATAAAAATACTTTATCATTACTTAACCTGAATTATTCATGAGCATATAAAAATGCTCAATACTGTAAAGCCTTGAAACAGTTTCCTTGAATTCAATCGAATCATCCCCAAAAATGTACAGACTACCCCCTGTGAAGTTTGATTAAGTTACTTTGGAACTGTCAAGGTACGTTAATAGTTGCTATTCCAACTGTACGAACAGCTGCTGGATATTCTCCAATGTCCTGTAGAACTCCTTTTTATAAGGACAGCTGCTACACAGTTTGAATGTGATAGATCTTGCGGAATGGATTGCCCCTGCCACAATAAAACTGGATGATCTGATAAGGTTCCATATCCATGTTTGTAACAATAAAAGTGTACATGTGTGTCAGCTGTCCGTATGGTTTCTCAATTTTGAAAACCACACGTCTTGGATATTTCCATGAACCTGCCTGATACATAAATTCGCCATAAGTTACTGCATAGCTGATCTGATCCTTTTGAGTGGCTTGGTACAAATCTTCCTCTTTATCTGAAGCCAGGGCAATGAGTGCGGGATTCTGTTTTAAACGGATAGCATAGGAGCAGCCATTACTCTCACAGGTTTCATAAAGTTTTGGGGAAGAGAATCCGCTGTCCCCACGAAGATAAGTTTTAATGCCCCTTTCCAGGTATTCCTGAAAAATAGATTCCATAAATTTATCTGCCCCATTGCTACAATGGAGCGTTCCATCGCGGAGTTTCGCTTTTATCAGATCTCCAGTCAGTCCGTCATAGCATAGGAATGGATGATATCCATGTGCCTGGTAATGAAAGTTGAATCCTTCGCCTTCCTGCCTGCCATAAGTGTCAAACAGAGTGCTGTCCAAATCCAGAAGCACATGCTCCGGACGTTTTATGGAATAGATGGTATCCCTGAGATTTTTATCAATGTCATCAAACTGTATCAGTGTATCTTCATCCATACGGTTGAAAAATCTTGATAATGTTGGCTGCGATGCTAGACTTTCTTTATCAAGAATGATATTGAAAACAGGATCCAGAGTCAGTTCATCCGCACAGTCATCATGAAAATATGCAGAGATGACCTGATAGATCATCTGTAATAGATTTTCATAGTCCTTGTGGAACCGGATAGACTTATCGTTGGTTTTAAACTTTTTTTCGATCAGCTTTGTAAAGCCGATCTTTGCGGCGAATTCTTTTATCAAAAGGAGTCCTGCATCGGAGGAAAGATCGCCTCCATCAAAATTTATTTTAATTTGCCTATTGCTTTGAAGTGAAAAGGTGTTTACAATACTCATAAAGGGCTCCTTTGTTGGTATTATTTGAGATTCGACACCTTAATTTTACCACAAATGGATGCTCTTTTTTTATTCACTTAATAGGTGAAAAGCAAAATGCAGTTAAAATACAGTAACTATGTGGCTTTCAGCCACTTTCACGGTAAAGCCGTGAATAATTCAGGTTAAATTCTCTTAAAAGATGACGGAAAGCAGAAACTGACAGTTTCGAACGTTGCTGATAAAATGCAGAACTTGTAGGGGCAGAAAAATCATAGTTAAAAAATTTAAGGAGTTCATGATTCATACTGCCGCTTTCCATAGAAATGATTAAACGCATCATTTTTTTGAAATCAAGCTTGCGTCTGCGTAAAAAATCCTTGTCAGGATTATTTACAAAAGAAGAAATTGAGAGGGACATCTCATCAATAATGTCCCAAAGTGTAGTTTTGACTGTTTCAGGAAAAGTCATAGTTAAACCTCCTTGAATTAGAATGAAACATAGTTCTAATTCAAGGACCGCTCTCGTTACCTCATGAATTTATCAGCAACGAGAGCGCATGCAATGCACGGGGTGCTGAGTTCCAGTGGGACTCGGTGAGCACCGACCGAAGCAGTGCGTAGACCTGAGGCCTGTTGTTCTCAGTCAGCGAAGACAGGATCTGATACGCTGGAAGCTTCGTAAACGCAGCACGCAGACCTTCAAAAGAAATGGCAAAAACAGCGTTGTCTTTAAATCAACGACACTTGTGCGTGTATCTGAGAGAAAAACAAAACAAGAAAAAATGTACGCAAGACACGGAAAAATGCTTGCTTTTTTTCCCCCTATCTGTTATGATGAAATCACCTTAAACAGTAAGGAAAAGAAGACGTGTAAGGGGACTTCGTTACAGGGACACCGGGAATTTCGGGGGATTTTCAGGACGGTGGAGAACGGAGCAATGCAGGAGGGAAAGAGCGGTTCTGACTTAGGGAAACGGGAAACCTTTCTGCGCGTACGATTAGCACCCCTTCCGGCAGTTAAGGAGGAAAAGGTAATGGGTGAAATGATGTGGGCACTGGTAAAGGAAAAAGCAGACGTAGGTCTCTGGATGAAAAAGGTACCGGTACCGATGGTGGGGAAAAATGATGTGAAGATTAAAATTCACAAAACGGCGATCTGTGGAACAGACGTACATATTTATAACTGGAATGAGTGGGCACAGCACACGATTCCCGTTGGTCTGACTGCAGGTCATGAGTATGTAGGAGAGATTGTAGAGGTTGGAGAGAACGTAGAAGGCTTCAAAGTAGGCGATCTGGTATCCGGTGAGGGTCATATCGTCTGTGGAAAATGCCGTAACTGTCTGGCAGGAATGAAGCACCTCTGCAAAAATACCCAGGGTGTAGGCGTGAACAGAAACGGTGCGTTTGCTGAGTATCTGGTAATTCCGGCAGCAAATGCATGGCATTGCGATCCATCCATCCGTGAGGAGCTCTACTCCATCTTTGATCCCCTGGGAAATGCGGTTCATACAGCACTTTCCTTTGATATGGTAGGTGAGGATGTCCTGATCACAGGAGCAGGCCCCATCGGTATCATGGCAGCAGCAATTTCCCGTCATGTGGGAGCCCGCCATGTTGTGATCACAGATATGAACGACTACCGTCTGGATCTCGCAAAGAAAATGGGCGCTACCAGAACCGTCAATGTATCAAAAGAGAACCTGCCGGATGTCATGAAAGAGATCGGCATGAAAGAGGGCTTTGATGTAGGACTGGAGATGTCCGGAAGCCAGCCGGGCTTCAACAACATGGTTGACAATATGAAGAACGGCGGCAAAATCGCTCTTCTGGGCCTGCAGAAAGCAGATGCCCGTATCAACTGGGAAAAGGTTATTTTCAACGGCCTGACCATCCGCGGTATCTACGGACGTAAAGTATGGGAGACCTGGTACAAGATGTCCACCATGCTTCAGAGCGGCCTGAATGTAGACGATATCATCACACACCGTTTCGATGTGCGGGATTATGAAAAAGGTTTTGAGGCTATGAACAGCGGTATGTCCGGAAAGGTAATCCTTGACTGGACCAAACTGGAGGCAGAGGAAGAGGCTTAAGTTTAGTATTAAGGAGGCAGAGTAAGATGGCAGTAAAACAGGATATTTTAGATATTTATGCAAAAGAAGTAGAAGGAATCAAAGAGGCTGGCCTTTTCAAAGGCGAGGCTCCTATCGCTTCCCCTCAGGGTGCGAGAGTAAAGCTTGAGGACGGAAGAGAAGTCATCAACATGTGCGCCAACAACTACCTGGGTCTTGGCGATGACAAGCGCCTGATCGAGGCAGCAAAGAAGACCTACGATGAGAAGGGCTACGGACTGGCATCCGTTCGTTTCATCTGCGGAACCCAGGATATTCACAAACAGCTGGAAAAACGGATTTCATCCTTCCTCGGAATGGATGACACGATCCTTTACTCTTCCTGTTTTGATGCCAATGGCGGTCTGTTTGAGACCATCCTCACCGCTGAGGATGCTGTCATCAGTGACGAACTGAACCATGCCAGCATCATCGACGGCGTTCGTCTCTGCAAGGCAAAACGTTATCGTTACCACAACAACGATATGGCTGACCTGAGAGCAAAACTTGAGGAGGCTGATGCAGCAGGAGCAAGAATCAAACTCATCGCTACTGACGGCGTTTTCTCCATGGACGGCATCATCGCTGATCTGAAAGACATCTGCGATCTGGCAGACGAGTTCCATGCACTGGTTATGGTTGACGACAGCCATGCAGCCGGTTTTGTAGGAAAGACCGGACGCGGAACTGCCGAGTACTGCGGCGTACAGGGCAGAGTCGATATCATCACCGGTACCCTCGGTAAAGCCCTCGGCGGAGCCAGCGGCGGATTCACCAGCGCCCGCAAAGAGATCGTAGATCTGCTTCGTCAGAGGAGCCGTCCTTACCTCTTCTCCAACACCCTGGCTCCGGCCATCGCAGGCGCCAGCATGGCAGTGTTTGATATCCTCGAGAAGGATACCACTCTCCGTGATCATCTGGAAGAGACCACTGCATACTACAGACAGCAGCTCACTGAGGCTGGTTTTGACATCATCCCCGGCGTACATCCCATCGTTCCGGTAATGCTCTATGACGAGCGTCTGGCCGGCGAGTACGCAAAACGTATGATGGAAAAAGGCGTTTATGTGGTAGCTTTCTCCTATCCGGTAGTTCCGAAGGGAAAAGCAAGAATCCGTACCCAGGTTTGTGCAACCCATACCAAAGAAGATATCGATTACATCGTAAAATGCTTCAAAGAGGTTCGCGACGAGCTGAAATAAAATTGAATAGATAGATATTGAAATCTGCTCTCCCTTTCGTTTATAATGAAATTATCAAATAATTTCTATATGGAAGGGAGAGTTTTTATGAGTGAAAGGAAGAAACACACAAATCGTCTGCTGGTTTTTATGAGTTTGCTATTTTTACTGTCATTTCTGCCGTGGAATACGCTGAATGCGAAGGCTGCGGTGACATTGAGCCGTAAGAAAATGATCCTGACAGTAAATCAGAAACAGTATCTTCGAGTGAAGGGCCGGCCGGCAGGAAGCACACTGATCTGGCGCTCCAGCAATACATCTGTGGCGACTGTGGCAGGCGGAACGGTGAGAGCAAGAAGACGTGGAAATGCAGTCATCAGCGTTACGGTTATGAGAAATAGAAGACGGGTGGCTGTCCGTACCTGCCGTGTCCGTGTGGCGGAGGTCCCGACCGTGGTTGCTTCTCTTGGTGTCACTGGTGAAGCATCGGAGTATATTGCGGGAATTACTTTTCTGGTTGACGGAAAGAGAAGCATGCTCCTGACCAATAAGCTGGTTCTTCAGACGCCGGGGCAGAGATGGCAGACCCTTTATCTTCTGGATGAAAACCAGATCAGCAGCAGTGGAGGAAATAAGATTTCCTGGCTGAGAGGAAAGACCATTTCCCCATATAATAACAATGACCGGAATATTGAAACTGCTTATTTTGCAAGGAAAGACTTCCGGCCGTTCCGGATTACATCCGCTTCCGGTGCGGTATTTTATTTTTACTATGACGGAATCAAGTACAAGGCTGCAGCGAGGGATCTTGGCAGTTCACTGGATCCTCAGCCCTGCCGCCTGGTTCGCCTGACTCCGGTAAGCCCGGCATAAAAAAACAATGGATAAAAAAGGCTTACAGCCGGATCTCTTCGGAGGTCCGGCTGAATTTTCGCTTGCTTTTTTTCAAAAAATGTAGTTAGATAGTAATTGCGATTTTTTGAAAATACGAAAGTATGTTCTGATGCTTATTTTTTGATAGAGAAAGGAAATAACTATGGCAAAGACGACCACTTACGACGCCAGCAGCATCTCGGTCCTGGAAGGCCTGGAGGCGGTGCGGAAGCGTCCGGGTATGTATATAGGCAGCGTTTCCACCAAGGGACTGAATCACCTGATCTATGAGATCGTGGATAACGCGGTGGATGAACATCTGGCCGGTTACTGTGACCGGATCGAGGTAACGCTGGAGGCGGACGGCTCTGCCACAGTGAACGATAACGGCCGTGGTATTCCGGTGGGAATGCACGAGAAAGGCATGTCCGCGGCCCGGCTGGTATTTACGACCCTTCATGCCGGCGGAAAATTCGACAATGCGGCTTACAAGACCAGCGGAGGCCTTCACGGCGTGGGTTCTTCCGTGGTAAACGCCCTGTCTACTTATCTGGAAATCAAGGTCAGCCGCGACGGCCAGGTGAGCTATGACAAATATGAGCGGGGCATTCCTGTTGTGGAGCTGGAAAACGGCCTCCTTCCGGTCATCGGCAAGACGAGAAAGACCGGTACCTGGGTGCATTTTCTTCCGGATCCGGAGATTTTCGAGAAGACCCGTTTCTCCGCTACCGAGGTAAAAAGCCGTCTCCACGAAACTGCTTACCTGAACCCGAACCTTACGATTGTCTTCACGGACAAGCGGGACGGAAAAAACGAGACCGAGGAGTTTCACGAGCCCGACGGTCTTTCCGGTTTCATCCGTGATATGAATAAGAACAAAGAGACCGTGACGGAGATCATCTATTTCAAAGGGGAGGCCGACGGTATCACCGTGGAGTGCGCCCTCCAATACGTCAACGAGTTTCACGAGACGGTCCTGGGCTTCTGCAACAACATCTACAATGCTGAGGGCGGAACCCACCTCACCGGTTTTAAGACGACATTTACGACGCTGATGAACACCTACGCGAGAGAGCTGGGTGTCCTCAAGGAAAAAGACGACAATTTCACCGGTACGGATATCCGAAACGGTATGACGGCTGTGGTTTCCATTAAACATCCGGATCCCCGTTTCGAGGGCCAGACCAAGACGAAACTGGACAACCAGGACGCGGCCAAGGCCACCGGAAAAGTTGCCAACGAGGAGCTGGTTCTCTATTTTGACCGAAATCTTGAGACCCTGAAAAATGTCCTCGCCTGCGCGGAGAAAGCGGCCAAGATCCGTAAAACCGAGGAGAAAGCCAAGACCAACATGCTGACCCGGCAGAAATATTCCTTCGATTCCAACGGAAAACTGGCTAACTGCGAGAGTCGCGATCCCTCGATCTGCGAAATCTTCATCGTGGAGGGAGATTCCGCCGGCGGTTCTGCCAAGACGGCCCGGAACCGGAATTTCCAGGCGATCCTCCCGATCCGGGGAAAGATCCTGAACGTGGAAAAAGCCAGTATCGACAAGGTTCTGGCCAACGCGGAGATCAAGACCATGATCAATGCTTTCGGCTGCGGTTTTTCCGAGGGGTACGGAAATGACTTTGATATCACGAAGCTTCGCTATGACAAAATCATCATCATGGCCGATGCGGACGTGGACGGAGCCCATATCAGCACGCTGCTGCTGACCCTCTTTTATCGTTTTATGCCGGATCTGATTTACGAAGGCCATGTCTATATCGCCATGCCGCCCCTCTATAAGGCGATCCCGAGCAAGGGAGCGGAAGAGTATCTCTACGACGACAAGGCTCTGGAGCGTTACCGGAAGACCCATAAGGGCTCCTTTATCCTCCAGCGTTACAAAGGTCTGGGTGAGATGGACCCGGATCAGCTCTGGGAGACCACGCTGGACCCGGCCACCCGAATCCTGAAGCGCGTGGAGATTGAGGACGGAAGAATGGCTTCCGACGTGACGGAAATGCTGATGGGAACTGAGGTTCCGCCCCGCAAGGCGTTCATTTACGAGCATGCCCAGGATGCGGAACTGGACGTATAAGGAGACTGAACCATGGAAAAAGAACAGATCATCCGAACTGAATATTCGGATATTATGCAGAAATCCTATATTGATTACGCCATGAGCGTTATCATTGCGAGAGCTCTGCCGGATGTGCGGGACGGCTTAAAACCCGTACAGCGCCGGACCCTCTACGATATGTACGAGCTTGGCATCCGCTATGACAAGCCTTACCGGAAATGCGCCCGTATCGTCGGCGATACCATGGGTAAATATCATCCCCACGGTGATTCCTCGATCTACGAGGCCCTTGTAGTCATGGCTCAGGACTTCAAGAAAGGCCTGCCCCTCGTGGACGGCCACGGAAACTTCGGTTCCATCGAGGGAGACGGAGCCGCAGCGATGCGATACACCGAAGCCCGCCTCCAGAAGATCACCCAGGAGGTGTTCCTGGGCGACCTGGACAAGGATGTCGTGGACTTTGTGCCGAACTTCGATGAGACGGAGAAAGAGCCTTCCGTTCTTCCGGTCCGTGTGCCAAATATTCTGGTCAATGGTTCTGATGGAATCGCCGTCGGCATGGTGACGAGCATACCGCCTCACAACCTCGGCGAGGTCATCGATGCCGTGAAGGCTGTGATCCGGAACAACCAGATCACGAACCGGGAACTCATGGAGTACATCAAAGGTCCGGATTTCCCTACCGGCGGCATTGTGGTAAATAAGGACGACCTCCTCTCAATCTATGAGACCGGCGTCGGCAAGATCCGCTTGAGAGGCCGTGTCGAAGTGGAAAAAGGCAAGGGCGGAAAGGACCGGCTGGTCATCACTGAGATTCCCTACACGATGATGGGAGCCAACATCGGCAAATTCTTGAACGACGTGGCCAATCTGGTGGAGAACAAGGTCACGACGGATATCGTGGATATTTCCAACCAGTCCTCCAAGGAGGGCATCCGCATCGTTCTTGAACTCCGGAAAAACGCCGACGTGGACAACCTCGTCAACATGCTTTACAAGAAGACCCGCCTCGAGGACACCTTCGGCGTCAACATGCTGGCGGTGGCCGGCGGCAAGCCCGAGACTCTGAGCCTCAAATCCATCATCGATTACCATGTGGATTTCCAGTTTGAGCTGGCTACAAGAAAGTACCGGACGCTGCTCAACAAAGAGCTGGGGAAAAAAGAGATCCAGGAAGGTCTCATCAAGGCCTGCGACTGCATCGACCTCATCATCGAGATTCTCCGGGGCAGTAAAAACCAGAAACAGGTAAAAGAATGCCTGGTAAACGGCGTCACCGAGGGTATCAAATTCAAGAGCAAGGTCTCCGAGAAAGCTGCCAAAACCCTGCGCTTCACGGAAAATCAGGCCACAGCCATCCTGGAGATGCGTCTCTATAAGCTGATCGGTCTGGAGATCGAAGCACTGATGAAGGAGCACGAGGCGACACTGGCCAACATCGACAAGTACCAGGATATCCTGAACAACTATAAATCCATGGCCCGGGTCATCATCAAAGAGCTGGATGCCGTGAAAAAAGAGTACGCCGTTCCGAGAAAAACCGGTATCGAGAACGCGGCGGAGGCCGTTTTCGAGGAGAAAAAGGTGGAAGAGATGGAAGTGGTCTTCCTCATGGACCGTTTCGGTTATGCGAGAACCGTGGACACTTCCGTTTATGAGCGAAACAAGGAAGCGGCGGACGCGGAGAATAAATATGTGCTTTCCGTCATGAACACCGACAAGATTTCGATCCTGACTGACAGCGGCAGGCAGCATCTCATCAAGGTGCTGGATCTTCCCTACGGAAAATTCCGTGACAAAGGAAAGCCAATCGACAACCTCTGTAACTACGACAGCACGAAGGAGCAGGCGGTGGCTGTGGAGAGCCTCCAGAAACTCAAAATGTCGATTCTCCTTTTTACAACGAAAAAAGGTATGCTCAAGCAGATGGAGGGTTCCGAGCTCGATGTGGCGAAACGGGCCATCGCAGCCACGAAGCTTATGGATGACGATGAGCTGATCTCAGTGGAAACGCTGGGCGAGTACGAGCAGATCGTCCTTCAGACTCATCAAGGATTTTTCTTACGTTTCCCCATAGGAGAGATCCCGATGAAAAAGAAAAACGCCGTGGGTGTTAGGGGAATCAAGATGGCGGATGACGATTTCATCGAAAAAGTCCATTATCTGGCGGCCGGTGACGACGCGATCGCCCTTTATAAAGAAAAAGAAGTGCATTTAAACCGCCTCCGCATCGGAAAACGCGATACCAAAGGAGTAAAAACCAGGGTTTAACAAGGATTTTTCACTTTTGTACTTGCTTTTTCCTTTTCGGGGTGTTATAATGCAAGTGATAATATTGTAACTGGAGTTGAGTGGGCGTTTCGTCCACTCTCTTTTTACTGTCAAAGGAGTTTTCCATATGACAGGGCAGGAAAGGTGGCGCAGATGACAAAACGAGAGACCTATGAGAAAAAGACGGAGGAAATCCTGAACCCCATGATGGAGGAGCATGGATTTGAGCTGGTGGATGTGGAGTATGTGAAGGAAGGCGGAAGCTGGTATCTTCGCGCCTACATCGACAAACCGGGCGGCATTGCCATCAATGACTGCGAGGTAATAAGCCGTGCTTTGAGCGACAAACTGGATGAAGAGGATTTTATTGAAGATTCCTATATTCTGGAAGTCAGCTCTCCGGGACTTGGTCGTCCCCTGAAAAAGGAAAAGGATTTCCAGAGAAATCTCGGAGAGGAAGTAGAAGTGCGTACTTTCCGTGCCATAGACGGACAGAAGGAATTTACCGGCGTCCTGAAAGCATATGACAAAGAATCCGTGACCATTGAATTAGAAGAAACAGAAATGAAATTTGCCAGGACGGATATCGCGCTGATTCGGCAGGCTTTCGATTTCTGAGTTAAGGAGGAATTTTCAAAATGAATAACGAATTGTTGGAGGCGCTGACCCTGCTGGAAAAAGAGAAAAACATCAGCAAAGACACGCTGCTGGAAGCCATCGAGCAGTCTCTGATCCAGGCCTGCAAGAATAATTTCGGCAAAGCTGACAACGTAAAAGTAAGCATCAATCCCGAGACCTGCGAGTTCCATGTATGGGCTGAGAAGACCGTTGTGGAAGAGGTGACGGATGATGTGACAGAGATTGCCCTTTCCAAGGCAAAAATGATCCGTTCCAGCTACGAGCTTGGAGATACCGTAAACGTGGAGATCCATTCCAAAGAGTTCGGCCGTATCGCCACCCAGAACGCAAAGAACGTGATCCTTCAGAAGATCCGCGAGGAAGAGCGCAAGGTGCTCTACAATGAGTATTATGCAAAAGAGCGTGACGTTGTCACCGGTATCGTTCAGCGTTATCTCGGAAAAAATGTCAGCGTAAACTTAGGTAAGGTAGATGCGATCCTCAATGAGAACGAGATGGTAAAAGGCGAGGTATTCCGCCCCACCGAGAGAATCAAGGTTTACATCCTTGAGGTAAAGGACACCTCCAAGGGACCGAAGATCATGGTATCCCGTACCCATCCGGAGCTGGTAAAACGTCTCTTTGAGTCTGAGGTAACAGAGGTACGCGACGGCACCGTAGAGATCAAATGCATCGCCCGTGAGGCAGGCAGCCGTACCAAGATGGCTGTTTATTCCAACAACCCGGACGTAGATCCCGTAGGAGCCTGCGTTGGTATCAACGGCGCCAGAGTCAATGCGATTGTCAATGAGCTTCGCGGCGAGAAGATCGATATCATCAACTGGAACGAGAACAATGCAATTCTCATTGAGAATGCACTGAGCCCGGCCAAAGTCATCTCCGTTATCGCAGATGACGACGAGAAGACAGCGAAGGTTATCGTTCCGGATTATCAGCTTTCTCTGGCTATCGGTAAAGAAGGACAGAACGCCCGTCTGGCAGCTCGTCTGACCGGTTTCAAGATCGACATCAAGAGCGAGACCCAGGCCAAAGAGTCCGGCGAGTTCGATGATCTGTTTGGTGACAACGGTGAGTATGAGGAGTCCGCAGATTATGACGACGATTACACCGACAAGAACTACACCAGCGATTACGAGGAAGTTTCTGAGGACGCACCGGAGCAGGAAGAAGGAGATGCAGAGTAAGTTCTGTGTCCCGGAGGTGAGAAAATGAGCCAGGTCCGCAAGGTTCCCATGCGCCAGTGTATCGGCTGCAGGGAGATGAAAAGCAAGAAAGAAATGATCCGCATCCTCAAGACCACCGAGGATGAGATTGTCATCGACGCCACCGGAAAGAAAAACGGCAGAGGGGCATATATCTGTCCCAGCCGGGAATGCTTTCAGAAAGCGGTGAAAAATAAGGGCATCGAGCGTTCCCTTAAGATGGCGATTCCTAAAGAAGTCTACGAGGCGCTGGAAAAGGAGATAGAACCGATTGAAGCAGAATAAGATCCTGTCCCTGGTAGGCCTGGCCACAAAGGCGGGCAAGACTGCCAGCGGAGAGTTTTCCACGGAGAAATCCGTCAAGGAAGGAAAAGCATGCCTGGTGATCGTTTCTGTCGAGAGCTCGGAGAACACGAAGAAAAAATTTACGAATATGTGTACTTTTTACAAGGTACCTATGTATCTGTACGGAACAAAGGATGAATTAGGCGCGGCCATGGGAAAAGAATTTCGCGCTTCCCTGGCGGTGAATGACAGAGGCCTTGCAGCAGCGATCCAGAAACACCTGGATGAGTTGGGAGCATAAGATTTCCGTGACAGGTACGGATGCGGTCCGCCTGTTGCGCCACTATGAAAGCGGGAGGCGGTTCCTATCGTAAAGATGAGAGTGTATGAGCTTGGCAGAAGCTTAGGCAGATCCAATCAGGAAATTATGAAGATATTAACCCGGAACGGCATCAGAGTGACGAGTCACATGAGCGTTTTGGAAGAAAATCAGATAGAAATGGTGAGGAAAACAGTGGAAGCAAACGAGAAATCCAAGATGGAAAATCAGAAGAATACCGAGGGAGAAGCACCCAAGAAAAAGAACATTTCACAGGTGTTCCATCCCCAGAACAGCCGGAGCGGAATCAGCCGTCCGGCCGGACAGAAGAGCCAGAAACCGGCACGCCCGGCTGGCCAGTCCCAGGATAAAAAGCCGGCAGGCGACCGCCCCGCAGCCCAGGGCGGCGAGAGACGTTCCCAGAACGGCGGAAACGGAACCACCGGCAGCCAGAGACCTCAGAACGGCGAGAGAAGAAGCCAGGGTCAGAATGGTGAGAGAAGAAATCAGGGCCAGAACGGCGAGAGAAGAAACGGCGGTTTCCAGGGCCAGGGCGGCGAGAGAAGAAGCCAGGGCCAGAATGGTGAGAGAAGAGGCCAGGGTCAGGGCGGCGAAAGAAGAAGCCAGGGCCAGAATGGCGAGAGAAGAAGCGGCAGTTTCCAGGGCCAGGGCGGCGAGAGAAGAGGCCAGGGCCAGAACGGTGAGAGAAGATCTTACCAGGGCCAGGGCGGCGGACGTCCGCAGAATGGCGAGAGAAGAGGCGGTTTCCAGGGTCAGGACGGAGAGAGACGTCCGCAGAACGGAGACAGAAGAGGCGGCCAGAGAGGCGGCGCTTCCATTCCGAAGGCTCCGATCGAGAGCAAACCGCTGACCAAAGAGTCCAGAACCCGTACCGACCGTAACAACGACCGCAACAGAAAGAACAGCGGTGAGGACAAATTTGACCGGCTGGAGAAGAAGAATGTATCCAGAGGAAACAATACCGTAAAGAACCAAAAGAACAACAAGCCCCAGACCGCGAAACCCGCACCCGCTCCGGAGAAGAAGGAAGACGAGATCAGAAACATCGTTCTTCCGGAGACCATGACCATCCGTGAGCTGGCAGACAAGATGAAGGTCCAGGCAGCAGCCATCGTGAAGAAACTCTTCATGCAGGGCAAGATCGTGACTGTAAACCACGAGATCGATTATGAGACCGCAGAGGAGATTGCTCTGGAGTTCAACTGCATTGCAGAGCCGGAAGAGAAGGTGGATGTGATTGCCGAGCTTCTGAAAGAGGACGAAGAGGACGAGAGCAAGATGGTTCCGAGACCTCCTGTTGTCTGCGTAATGGGTCACGTTGACCATGGTAAAACCTCCCTTCTGGATGCCATCCGTCACACCCATGTCATCGCAAAAGAGGCAGGCGGAATCACTCAGCACATCGGTGCTTACATGGTAACGATCAACGGCCAGAAGATCACCTTCCTGGATACCCCGGGACATGAGGCCTTCACCGCCATGCGTATGCGTGGAGCAAACTCCACCGATATTGCTATCCTCGTTGTCGCAGCAGACGACGGCGTGATGCCCCAGACCATTGAGGCCATCAACCATGCGAAGGCAGCAGGTATCGAGATCATCGTTGCCATCAACAAGATTGATAAACCCAGCGCCAACATCGAGCGTGTAAAACAGGAACTCTCCGAGTACGAGCTGATCCCCGAGGACTGGGGCGGAAGCACGATCTGCGTGCCGGTATCCGCACACACCGGAGAAGGCATCGACACTCTGCTTGAGATGATCCTTCTGACTGCAGAGGTCAACGAGCTGAAGGCAAACCCGAACCGGAAAGCCAGAGGTCTTGTCATCGAGGCCCAGCTGGATAAAGGAAAAGGCCCCGTTGCCACCGTTCTGGTACAGAAAGGTACTCTCCATGTGGGAGATCCCATCGCAGCAGGTTCCTGCTTCGGTAAAGTCCGTGCGATGATCGACGACAAGGGACGCCGTGTCAAAGAGGCAGGCCCCTCCGTTCCCGTTGAGATTCTCGGTCTTTCTGACGTTCCCAACGCTGGCGAGATCTTTGTACAGACCGATTCTGAGAAGGAGGCAAGAAGCTTTGCCGATACCTTCATCAGTGAGAATAAGGAAAGACTCCTGGAGGAGACCCGGTCCAAGATGTCTCTGGACGATCTCTTCAGCCAGATTCAGGCAGGAAACTTAAAAGAGCTCAATATCATCGTCAAAGCCGATGTACAGGGTTCTGTGGAGGCAGTGAAACAGAGCCTTCTCAAACTCTCCAACGACGAAGTTGTGGTTAAAATCATCCACGGCGGCGTCGGCGCCATCAACGAGTCTGATGTTACTCTGGCAGCTACTTCAAATGCCATCATCATCGGCTTCAACGTTCGTCCGGACAGCACAGCCAAGGCTACCGCAGAGCGTGAGGGCGTAGACCTTCGTCTCTACCGCGTCATTTACGACGCCATCGCTGATGTGGAAGCAGCCATGAAGGGTATGCTGGATCCGATCTACGAGGAGAAAGTTATCGGTCACGCCGAGGTTCGTCAGACCTTCAAGGCTTCCGGAGTCGGTACGATCGCAGGTTCCTATGTTCTGGACGGCGTATTCCAGAGAAACTGCAAGGTTCGTATCACGAGAGAAGGTAAACAGATCTACGAGGGCGCTCTTGCTTCTCTGAAGAGATTCAAGGACGATGTAAAAGAAGTAAAGGCCGGCTACGAGTGTGGTCTTGTATTCGATAAATTCAACGACCTCCAGGAGTTCGATCAGGTAGAAGCTTATATCATGGTAGAGGTGCCGAGATAATATGAGAAAAAACAGTATCAAAAATACAAGGATCAACGGAGAGGTCCAGCGTGAGCTGGCCAACATCATCCGCGGCGGGATCAAGGATCCGAGGATCAGCCCGCTGACCTCCGTGGTGGCTGTGGAAGTAGCGCCGGATCTTAAGACCTGTAAGGCATACATCAGCGTTCTGGGCGACAGTGAAGCCCAGAAGGCTACCCTTGCGGGCTTAAAGAGCGCGGAAGGCTATATTCGCCGGGAGCTGGCCCACACCGTCAATTTAAGAAACACACCGGAGATCCGCTTTATTCTGGATCAGTCCATCGAGTACGGTGTGCATATGTCAAAGATCATCGATGAGGTCACTGCAAAGGATGAGGAAAATGTTTGATCTTGACCAGGAAATAAAGGGGGCAAAGCGCATCGGTATCGCCGGTCACATCCGGCCCGACGGAGACTGCGTGGGTTCCTGCTTGGGGTTAGGCCTTTATCTTCGGGAAAATTATCCGGAGCTTGAGGCTGTGGATATCCATCTGGAATCCGTGCCGGAGAAATTCCGGGTGCTGGAGGGAACAGAGACCATCTGTACCTCCTACCCGGAGAAAACCTACGATGTGTTCTTTTCTCTGGACTGCGGAGATATCGGACGGCTGGGAAATGCCGCAGAATATCTTAAGACTGCGGGAAAAGTGATCTGCGTGGACCATCACATCAGCAATCACGGCTTCGGCGATGTGCAGTTTATTGAACCGGCGGCCAGTTCCACATCAGAGCTTATCTATCTTCTGCTGGATGACGCGGAGCTTTCCGTCAGTGCAGCAAAAGCACTTTATATGGGAATTGCCCATGATACCGGCGTGTTCCAGTATTCCTGCACGAGCAGGCGTACGATGGAAATTGCCGGAAAGCTCATGGAGAAGGGCTTTGATTTCAACGAGCTTCTGGATCAGACCTTTTTCCAGAAGACCTATCTTCAGAACCAGATCCTGGGCCGTGCCCTTCTGGAGAGCATGCTTCTGATGGATGGAAAATGCATCATCAGCGCCCTTCGGAAAAAAGATCTGGATTTCTACGGTGTCACCAGCGAGGATCTGGACGGCATCGTGAGCCAGCTGCGGAACACCACCGGCGTGGAAGTGGCCATTTTCCTCTATGAGACGGCCATTCAGGAGTTCAAGGTGAGTCTTCGGTCCAACGGAAGGGTGGATGTAAGCCGTGTGGCTTCCTATTTCGGAGGCGGCGGCCATGTCCGGGCGGCAGGCTGCACCATGCAGGGAAGCGTCTATGATGTGCTCAACAATCTGACGCTCCACATCGAAAAGCAGTTAAAGGGAGCAGACTTGTGATTCACGGAGTAATCAATATTTATAAAGAGCGGGGCTTTACCTCCCATGATGTGGTGGGTAAGCTCCGCGGTATTTTAAGACAGAAAAAAATCGGCCACACAGGAACGCTGGACCCGGACGCGGAGGGCGTGCTTCCCGTCTGCCTGGGAAAAGCCACCAAGCTCTGCGATCTTCTGACGGACAAGGAGAAGACTTACCGGGCTGTGCTCCTTCTGGGAAAAACGACGGACACGCAGGATGTCTCAGGAACAGTTCTCTCCGAGGCGCCAGTGACGGCAGAGGAGGAAAAGGTCCGGGAGGCCATTCTCTCCTTCGTGGGGGACTACGATCAGATCCCGCCGATGTATTCCGCCCTGAAGGTCAACGGCCAGAAGCTCTGCGACCTGGCCCGGGCGGGCAAAGAGGTGGAGAGAAAGCCGAGAAGAGTCACGATCCGGGAGATCCGGATTGAGAAGATCGACCTTCCCAGGGTGACGATGGAAGTGACCTGCTCCAAGGGAACCTATATCCGGACCCTCTGTCAGGACATCGGAGAAAACTTGGGCTGCGGCGGTTGTATGGAGAGCCTTCTCCGTACCCGCGTGGAACGTTTTAGTCTTGAGGATGCCATCAAACTTGGAGAGGTGGAGGCCATCAAGGCGGAAAAAGGTCTCGACGGTCTCATGGAGAAAATCCTTCCGATCGACGGCATGTTTCCCGATGCTCTGAAGGCGGTGGTTCCGGAGGAGGGCATGAAAGCTTTGGTCAACGGAAACAGCCTGAAGGAGAATCAGATTCGCCCGGAAAGAGCGGCAGCAGATAACGAGCGGGTCCGTGTCTATGATGAGGCGGGCAGATTTTACGCGCTCTACCGGTACGAGGCAGCGGAAAAACAGTACCGGCTGGAAAAAATGTTTTATGACCGGGAGGAGGAACAAGATGGAATACATACAGGGGCTGGAAGGACTTTATATCAACGATGAGACCGCCGTCACCCTGGGAAAATTTGACGGCCTTCACCGGGGACACCAGAAACTGATCCGCCGCACCCGGGAATTTGCCCGGCAGGGCCTGAAAAGCGTGGTTTTCACGCTGGATTTCAACCGAAAGGGCATGCTTCTCACCCGTGAGGAGCGCCGCGCCATGTTGGAAAAGCAGGGAGTCGATTACCTGGTGGAGTGTCCTTTTCTTCCCGAGGTGGCCCATATGGAGCCGGAGGAGTTCATTCGCGGTATTCTGGCGGAAAAGCTCTATGCCCGGGAGGTCATTGTGGGAGCGGATTTCCACTTTGGCTATGAGAGAAAAGGCGACGCCCACCTTCTGATGGAGCTTCAGAAGATCTACGGCTATGAGGCAGAGATCATAAAGAAGGAAACTTACAACGGCCGGGAGATCAGCAGCACTTATATCCGGGAAGCCCTGGAAAAAGGCGAGATGGAGCTGGCAAAAGACCTTCTCGGCTATCCGTATTTTGTCTCCGGCGAAGTGCTTCACGGAAGACATATGGGCGGGCGGCTCCTTTTTCCCACGACGAATCTCATCCCGACGACGAGAAAACTTCTGCCTCCGAACGGCGTCTACGTTTCCAGAACCCATCTGGAGGATGGAAGGATCTTAGGCGGCATGACGAACATCGGCTACAAGCCCACGGTGGGAGAAAAGTTCCGGGGCGTGGAGACCTATCTCTACGATGTGGACGAGGATCTTTACGGAGCGGATATCCGGGTGGAACTGCTTCATTTTATCCGCCCCGAGCGGAAGTTTGAATCTCTGGATGCTCTCCGGGAGCAGATGGAAAAAGATATCGCCTGCGGAAAGGAGTTCCTGAAATGAGCACAATGCTGGAAAATGCCAGCGAAGTCCTTTTTGTCTTAGGAATCCTTTTTACCGTCGCGGGAGTGATTTTCCGGGAGATCCGCCGGGCCAAGGACCCTTATAAAGGAAGGGCTGTGGCTACCGTGGTGGAGCTTGCTCCGGGTAAACCCGACCGGGCAGGAAAAGAGGCGGGCGTTCATGACTATTATTATCCGGTTATGACCTTCTATGCCTCCAACGGCCGTCTGATCCGGGAGCGCTACCGTAAGGGCAGCAATCCGCCGGCCTTCCGGGTGGGCGAAAAAGTGCCTGTCCGCTATGATGCGGAAAAGCCCGAACGCTTCACGCTGAACCATCCGGGCAAGGAAGAAAAGGTGGAACTGCTCCTCTATTTTGCAGGGCTTCTTTTCATTCTTGCCGGCGGCGTCTGTTATCTTCTGTTCGGGCTTCGGATTCTAGGCTGAGACTTCGCAAAATCTCAAGAAAATGAGTTGACGGAAAGAGAAACATCTGTTATACTTGTGCAGTATGAGTTTAGCCGTCACTAAGGTTGCGGACACTCCGACCCCGTCTTAAGTGACAGGTGATTATATTAAATTATTTTAGGAGGATTTTATCATGATTTCCAAAGAGAAGAAAACAGCTATCATCAACGAGTATGCAAGAAAAGCAGGAGATACCGGTTCACCGGAAGTTCAGATCGCTATTCTGACCGCTCGTATCCAGGAGCTTACCGCTCATCTGCAGGAGAACCCGAAGGATCATCATTCCAGAAGAGGTCTTCTGAAAATGGTTGGTCAGAGACGTGGACTCCTTGCATATCTGAAGAAAACAGATCTGGAAGGCTATCGTGCACTGATCGCAAAACTTGGTATCAGAAAATAATCAACAACAAAAAGGGACGGATTTTTTCCGTCCCTGCTTTTGTAAAGTAAACAAATGAGGCAGCAGGAGCCGCCGAGACCACTGAAAAGCGGATTTTTCAGGGAAAATCTTTTTTTCAGTTGTTTCGGATGGATAGCTGCCGGAAAAGGAGAAAAACATATGTATAAGACGTTTTCCATGGAACTCGCCGGAAGAACGCTGAGCGTAGATATCGGCAGAGTTGCAAAACAGGCTAACGGTGCAGCTTTCATGCACTATGGCGACACCACCATTCTGAGCACCGCCACCGCATCCGACAAACCCCGTGAGGGTATCGATTTCTTCCCCCTGAGCGTAGAGTACGAGGAGAAGATGTACGCCGTAGGAAAGATCCCCGGCGGCTTCAACAAGAGAGAGGGAAAAGCCAGCGAGCATGCAATCCTGACTTCACGTGTCATCGACCGTCCGATGCGTCCGCTGTTTCCGAAGGACTACCGCAACGACGTAACCCTCAATAACCTGGTTATGTCCGTAGATCCCGAGTGCAACCCGGAAGTAGTCGCTATGCTGGGTTCCTCCATCGCTACCTGCATTTCCGATATTCCTTTCGATGGTCCCTGCGCCGCTACCCAGATCGGTATGATTGACGGCGAACTCATCGTAAACCCGACCCTGGCTCAGAAGGATGTTTCCGATCTGCAGCTGACCGTTGCTTCCACCCGTGAAAAAGTTATCATGATCGAGGCAGGAGCAAAAGAGATTCCGGAAGCAAAAATGATCGAGGCTATTTTCAAGGCTCACGAAGTAAACCAGGAGATCATCAAATTCATCGATACCATCGTAGCTGAGTGCGGTAAGGCAAAACACTCCTACGAGAGCTGTGCAGTTCCCGAGGAGCTCTTCGAGGCCATCAAGAAGATCGTTCCTCCCGAAGAGATGGAAGTTGCCGTATTCACCGACGACAAACAGACCAGAGAAGAGAACATCCGTCAGATCACCGAGAAACTGGAAGCCGAGTTCGCTGGCAACGAGGACTGGCTGGCAATTCTTGGCGAGGCTATTTATCAGTATCAGAAGAAGACCGTCCGCAAGATGATCCTGAAAGATCACAAACGTCCGGATGGCCGTGCAATCACCGAGATTCGTCCGCTGGCAGCAGAGGTGGATATCATCCCGAGAGTTCATGGTTCTGCTATGTTCACCCGTGGACAGACTCAGATCTGCAACGTCTGCACTCTGGCTCCTCTTTCCGAGGCACAGCGCCTGGATGGACTGGACGAGACAGAAGTAACCAAGAGATATATGCATCACTATAATTTCCCGAGCTATTCTGTCGGAGAGACCAAACCCAGCCGTGGACCGGGACGTCGTGAGATCGGCCATGGAGCCCTGGCAGAGCGTGCCCTGGTTCCGGTACTGCCGAGTGAGGAGGAGTTCCCCTACGCAATCCGTACCGTATCCGAGACTTTCGAGTCAAACGGTTCCACTTCCCAGGCAAGTATCTGTGCATCCAGCATGTCCCTGATGGCAGCCGGTGTACCGATCAAATCCCCGGTAGCCGGTATCTCCTGTGGACTGGTAACTGGTGACACTGATGACGATTACATCGTTCTCACCGATATCCAGGGTCTTGAGGATTTCTTCGGCGATATGGACTTCAAGGTAGCCGGTACCCATAAAGGTATCACCGCTATCCAGATGGATATCAAGATTCACGGTCTGACCCGCCCGATCATTGAGGAGGCCATCGCCAGAACCCGTGAGGCCAGATTCTATATCATGGATGAGGTTATGGCAAAAGCCATCGCCGAGCCGAGAAAAGAAGTTGGCCAGTACGCACCGAAGATCGTTCAGATCCGCATCAATCCGGACAAGATCGGCGATGTGGTAGGACAGAAGGGTAAAACCATCAACGCCATCATCGACGAGACCGGCGTGAAGATCGATATCACCGATGACGGAGCAGTTTCCGTATGCGGAACCGATATGGCTATGATCCAGAACGCCATCAATCTCATCAAGATCATCGTAACCGACTTCGAGGCTGGCCAGATCCTGACCGGTAAAGTAGTCAGCATCAAAGAGTTTGGTGCCTTCATCGAGTTTGCTCCTGGCAAAGAGGGAATGGTTCACATCTCCAAGATCGCCAAAGAGCGCATCAACCATGTAGAAGATGTTCTGACCCTGGGCGACATCGTCAAAGTTGTTTGCCTCGGCAAAGACAAGATGGGCAGAATGAGCTTCAGCATCAAGGATGTAAAAGAGAACTAAATTTCATAAAGAAAATGAGAGCCGCCCCGGAGTTGTGGGGCGGTTCTTTTTTGCAAGGCTTGTCTTAGCTCTGGTGGCTTTCGCATGATCGCCTCTCTCCGTGTGACTTTCCAGAAAAAGTTCCACGTTGTCCGGACAGTTCTCCTTTTTCAAAGTCTCTCTCGTGTGCGAAAAGATGTACACGACACTTACGATGCACAGATTCAGGCAGATCATGTAGCAAATGTCAATTTCAAAGCATATGATGTAGAGCTGTTGCGCGTAGCGTATTTCGCGCTGGGGCAGAAAAATAGGTTGACAGGGTTTCGTGCGAAACTTATAATGGTACACGGACAATTATACAAAAAATACAAAGGATTTTTAAAATGGAGAAAAGAACAACAGGACACATTTTACGGCTGAACCTGGTCGCGGAGCTGACACATGGCATGTGCGTGAGCAATTTGGCTTTTCAGGTAGCGTGCGAAATGGGACTGCCTCCTGAAACCTGCCACGAGATGGCAGTGGCGGGAATGGTCCATGATATCGGAAAGCTTGAGATCGCCAAATATCTCTATAGCAGAGAGCCGGATCCGCTGACCATCGAGGAGCTGAAGTATGTGAGAACACATTCCACTATGGGATATGCGATCCTGAATGAACGCCATTATTCGGAATTTGTCTTGCAGTCCATTCTGCATCACCATGAAAATTATGACGGTTCCGGATATCCTTCCAACCTGGCGGGAGAAGAGATCCCTCTGGGGGCGAGGATTTTAAGAGTCTCAGATACCTTTGCGGCCCTGATCTCGGACCGGCCCTACCGGAAAGCCTTTTCCATGGAGGAGGCGGTGGCGCTGATGATCGACGAGATCAAGGATTTTGACGTGGGCGTTTTTCTGGCTTTTCAGAGAGTAGTTCACGGGCCGCACATAGAGGAGATCATGGAAATAAATAAGCAGGTTTTTGACCTGAATGAGGAGGAATTAAGATAATGCCATTAAAGAAGAAACCGGTCACCGGTATGAAAGACATTCTGCCCAGAGAGATGGAGATCCGAAACTATGTGATGAATCTCATCAAAGAGACCTACGGAATGTTCGGTTTTGTAAATATTGAGACTCCCTGCGTGGAGCACATCGAGAACCTTTCCAGCAAACAGGGCGGAGAGAACGAGAAACTGATCTTCAAGATCATGAAACGGGGAGAGAAGCTCAAACTGGAGACAGCCCAGAGCGATGCAGACCTCGTGGATGGCGGTCTTCGCTATGACCTGACCGTGCCGCTTTCCCGTTACTATTCCAACAATGCCAACGAGCTTCCGAGCCCTTTCAAGGCTCTGCAGATGGGCAATGTGTGGAGAGCAGACCGTCCCCAGAGAGGCCGTTACCGTCAGTTCATGCAGTGTGATATCGATATCCTCGGCGAGCCGACGATTCTCGCTGAGATCGAGCTCATCCAGGCTACTTCCACTCTGGTTGGAAAGCTGGATTTCCAGGGCTTCACGATCCGCATCAACGACCGTAAGATCCTGAAAGCCATGGCTGCTTACAGTGGTTTCCCGGAGGAGGCTTACGACGAGGTTTTCATTATCCTGGACAAGATGGATAAGATCGGCCTTGAAGGCGTGGAAGAGGAGCTTGTAAAAGCAGGCTACGAGAAGGAAAAAGCAGAGAAATATCTGGAGCTCTACCGCGAGGTGACACCGGATCTTGCCGGCATCCGTTACCTGAAAGAGAAACTGACCGGTTTCCTGGATCCGAAATGTGCCGAGGATCTCGAGACCATCATTACGAGCGTGGAAGCAGTCAAGACCGCAGACTTCAAGCTGGTCTTCGACCCGACTCTGGTGCGCGGCATGTCCTATTACACCGGCCCGATCTTTGAGATCAGCATCGACGGCTTCGGCGGTTCTGTGGGCGGCGGCGGCCGTTATGACGAGATGATCGGACGTTTCACCGGTCAGAACACGCCGGCCTGCGGTTTCTCCGTCGGCTTTGAGCGTATTGTCATGCTGCTTCTGGAGAAGGATTACCAGATCCCCTCCAGAAAAGAGAAGAAAGCCTTCCTGATTGAAAAAGGAATCGCCGGGAACGCTCTCATCAAAGTCTTCGAGGAGGCCAAGGCAGAGAGAGCTACAGGCGTACAGGTCAATGTGGTACAGATGAAGAAAAACCGGAAATTCCAGGTAGAGCAGCTCGAAAAAGAGGGCTATACGGAAATCCGCAGCTTTTATGTAGAAAAGTAAAAAAGAACCGCTGGTCGGAAGAAGAGGGATTCTCTTAAACCGGACAGCGGTTTTTTGTTATGGCGACAAGGAAAATGCACGCACTTGTGCAAGTGCATTTGACGACCGCTAATCAGGGCGAGATTCGCGTAGCGTATCTCGTTTCTGTCAGTTGTCGTGGAAGGTGCTCAGGGCATCGTCGGAGCCGCCGAGGATCACCTCGCTGAACTCCTCGCCGATAGTCATTTCCCAGGTGGAGCCATTATTATGGAAGGTGAGGGGGACGGAGCGGAGGATCGTGGCCTCATTTTCATCCAGGGCTTCCTTCAGAAGCTTCGCCGATTTGTCGGCGATCTCGGAATCGGAGGCGCGTAAGGATTCGGTGGTTTCGGCATAGGCGAGAAGTTTCTGCTTATAAGCCTTGAGAACCGAAGCCATGTCAAGGCTCGTGATATCTGCGCTGGCCGTGGCGTCGTCGCCGTTGACGCGAAGCTGGGTCACATTATAATGGAAGCAGGAGGCGATCTGGGAGGCCAGGCTTAAGTCCACCTGGTCGGACTGTTCGCTTCCGATGGCGAAGACATCGTGCATGCCAAGATAAGAAACCCAGTCTTCAGGAGAAAAATCCGTAAAGACTCCCAGAGTGGCGTCAGCCACTTCCTCCGGTGTGAGGAGGTAGGGATCCTTAAGGGCAGTGATGAGACCGCTTACGATCTCGTCTTTCAATTCTTCAGTGGTCTGGATTTTCCAGTTTCCAGACTGACGAAGCAGACCAAAACTGGCGGTGGTTGTGCTTTCCTCGTATGTATTGGTTTTCAGGATATCACGAAGAACCGTGAAATAGGAGTTCATCGTGGTTGCGTCCTCGGTTCTCGGGTCCGCGGAGATCTTTGTCAAAGCCAGGCAGAGATCGTGGGCCAGGGTCTTAGCATCCAGATTTTTGATTTCCACTGTGACCGTCGCCGTATCCTCGTTGGTTTCCGTGGAGAGAATCGAATAGTCAAAATTCTGAAAGAACAGCCGGACCGCCTCGATGGTTTCTTCTCCGACGTCGGTGTCCCGGGTCTTGTTCTGAACGAGATCCTGATAGGAAACGAAGTTCTGGATGGTTTTTTCATCCAGTTTTTTGATCTGCTCGAGAGAGGAGCAAACCAGTTTTTCCGGAGTCTTCGCCCCGCAGCCGGTGAGAAGAAACACCAGAAAGAGAAAAAGGATATTCCGTAAATTTTTCATAAGAGCCTCCTTATGCGTGGTTTATGCCGTGAATCTCAGGCGGTATAGAAAGAGAACCGCGATCAGCTCCAGAACGAAGATCAGTGGCAGGCCGTAGCGGAAAGACGCGTGCCGTGTTTTGTGGCGAAAAAAGAACATGCCCGCAATGGACCCCGGGGAGCCGCCCAGAATCGCGATGAGAAAAAGGGTCCGTTCCGGAATCCGCCATTTCCCCAACTGTGCTTTTCTCTTGTCGATCCCCATCGAACAGAACCCGATCAGGCTGAAAATAATACACCATCCGATCAAAAATTGCATGAGAAACTTCCTTTCTTTGATTTGGTTGAGTCCATTGTAGCGGAAAAGGGGCGCGGTGTCAAATGAAGGCGGAAAACAAAATCTTCACAAAATCAACACAAAATTCAGGTAAAATACGGAACATTAAGGGAAATTTAAGTAGGCACTCCAGAATGAACGTGCTATAATGGCACAGTAAACAGGAGCAAACTGGAAGGCACCTGAATAGTTGCATGAATTTTTAGGAGGAGACCATGAAAAAAAAGAAAGTGATCGCCGGGGTAGTTCTGGTGGCTGTCATTGCCGCAGGCGGCTCCGGAGTCGTTGTCTGGAAAAAGGTCCAGGACGGAACGCTTGAGCTGTCCTTTTTGAAAAAATCAGATAAAACGGAAGGCAGCGTCTATGTGGACTCTGTCGAGAAGATATTGAATCCTGACGTGAGCGGAACCAATCAGAGGTTTAGCGGTGTCATTGAGCCTCAGAAAACCTGGAAGATCGAGGCCTCCAGCGATAAAAAGATCAAGGAGATCTATGTGGCGGAGGGAGATCAGGTAAAGGCCGGACAGGATCTTTTCACCTATGATACCTCAGAGGCAGAGGAGAACCTGGTGGACGCTCAGATCGAGCTGGATCGCTTAAATTCCGATATCGAGACCACCCAGAAGCAGATCGACACGATGAATAAAGAGCTGGCCAATGTCAAGGATGAGGATCAGCGTCTGGAGTACACAAACCTGATCCAGACCAAGGAAAATTCCCTGAAGAAGAGCCAGTACGACCTGAAAAAACAGAACGTCACTATTGAGCAGTTGAAAAATACGATTGCGAACGCCACCGTGCAGTCCGAGATGGACGGTATTGTCAAGAGTATCAACGAGGATGCCGGCAGTTCTTCATATGGATACAGCAGCAATGATGACAGCAATGCCTTCATGACGATTCTTTCTGCCGGAAACTACCGGGTAAAGGCCACTGCCAATGAACAGAACCGGAGCGCAGTGCAGGCAGGTCTTCCGGTCATCGTTCATTCCAGAGTCAACGACGACGAGACCTGGAGCGGCACGATGGGCAGTCTGGACACAGAGAAGACGGCCCAGAACAACAACGACAACTATAATTATGGAAGCAGTTCCAACGACAGTTCCAGCAGCAATTACAATTTCTATGTGGAGCTGGATGATTCCAGCGACCTGATTCTTGGACAGCACGTCTATGTGGAGATCGACAACGGCCAGTATAAGCATCAGGATGGCGTATGGCTGAACAGCTACTATATTATACAGAATGGCGACGGCACGGGTTATGTCTGGGCTGCCGATTCTCAGGATAAGATGGAGGAGCGGAAGGTGACTCTGGGCGAATACGACGAGGAGCTGGATCTCTATGAGATCACGGACGGCCTCACCAGAGAGGACTACATCGCCTTCCCATCCTCTGATATTCAGGCAGGCATGACGGCGGAGCGGAACATCGACAATGCCACAATTGGAACCGGAGCAGCGAGCGCTACAGGCATCGGTGACGGAGAAACCTATATTGGCGGCGACTACAGTGGCTACAGCGATTACAGCGAGGACGACGGACTCTATGACAGCGGTGATTACAGCCTGGATGAGACCGGAGAAGAATATCTGGATACCGGGGACGGCAATGTTGACGATCTGAGCGGGGACGAAGCTTATTACGACGACGGCGTTTATACGGATGACGGAGAGCTTCTGGATGACAGTGCAGACGACGGTGTCACAAATCTTGACGGCGAGGAAGAGACCGCTGCTTCTGGGGAGGAATAAACCTTGATTTTGGAAATGCATCATATTTATAAAGATTATTATCCCGGAAACATAGTGGTGCCGGTGCTGAAAGATGTGAATCTGAATGTGGAAGAAGGCGAGTACCTGGCTATCATGGGACCTTCCGGTTCCGGAAAATCCACACTGATGAATATCATTGGCTGTCTCGATAAACCCACCAAGGGCGATTTCAAGCTGGACGGTCTGGATATCCTGAACCTGAGCGAAAATGCTCTGGCGGATGTCCGCCTGAAAAAACTCGGCTTCGTCTTTCAGAACTTCCAGCTGCTTCCCCGGCAGACCGCTGTGGAGAATGTAGCCCTTCCCCTGATTTATGCAGGGGTGGGAAAAAGAGAACGGCTGAAACGGGCGGCGGCGGCCCTCGATAAAGTAGGGCTTTCTGACCGAATAAATTTCGTTCCGAACCAGCTGTCCGGAGGTCAGAAGCAGCGAGTTGCCATTGCCCGGGCCATGGTAAACCAGCCAAAGATCCTGCTGGCGGACGAGCCCACCGGAGCATTGGATTCCAAGTCCAGCGCCCAGGTTATGGATCTGTTTACCACACTGAATCAGGAAGGCGTGACGGTGATCATGATCACCCATGACAGCCATGTCGCCGGATTCGCGAAACGGAGAGTCGATATCTTCGATGGTGAGATATCGGAATATAAGCCTCAGGAGGTGACGCTGTGAAAAAGCGTACGATTATACTAATCACAATTTTCTCGCTGGCGGCAGTAGGCGGTGGAGGATACGGCATCTACCACCTGGTCAAAAACGGAGGAAGTCCGGTGGAGGTGACTTCCGTGGCCAACTTAAACCAGGGGTACTGGGGAAGTGAGACCAGCTCCAGCGGAACCATCACATCCAAAGCCAATCAGGAAGTCCATCTGGATTCCAATAATGTCATCAATCAGGTCTATGTAAAAGAAGGCGATAAAGTCAAAGTGGGAGACAAGCTTCTCTCCTACGACACGACCCTTCTGGAGCTGAATCTGGAATCCTACCAGCTGGAAGGAAAATCCATCGAACTGGAGATCAAGGGAGCAGAAAAGGATCTGAAGAAGCTGAAGAGTATCACACCGGTGGCGGATAGTTCTTCCTCTACCTCATCGGATCTTTCCAACTTGGAAAATGATGACAGCGGAAGCTATTTGGATTCTGACAGCGTGATCGATGATCAGGCGAAAGCAATCCTGAATCCGATGAATCTGACCGCAGCGGCAGAGGGCGGAGAAGAAACACCGACGCCTGAAACGGCAGCAGCAGAAACAGCAGCGCCGGAAACGCAGGCGCCAGAGACAAGCCCGGCAAGCCCGGAAACGACAGTGCCGGAAACATCAGCACCGGAAACACAGGCGCCAGAGACGGCAGCACCGGAAACACAGGCAGCAGAGACAGCGGTACCGGAAACAAAAGCACCGGAAACGACAGCGCCAGAACCATCATCTGCCGGGGCTGCAGCCGTACAGGCTCAGGAAGCAGAAAGTTCTGATATGATCACACTGGATCCGTCATCAGGAAACGGACTGGGCGGAAATGATCCCGCACCTGCGGTCAAGACGGAGGATAAGATCCTTAAAATGCTGACTTATCGGAGCAAACCCTTAGAGGGAGACGGGACAAAAGAAAATCCCTATGTGTTTCTCTGTGCAGACGGAGCGGTGATCCAGGGCTCTTTCTTAAATAAGATCCTGGGCTTTGTAGAAGACGGTTCTGTAAGAGAAGGCGGCGGAATGACAGAGGATGGCCAGGGCTGTTACGCCAGACTGGAGATCCGGAAAGGAAACCAGACCGAGGAAGAGGTCCTAAGCACCCTTGATATCGACGGAACAAAGGAGACCGACAAGGCGTTTGCTAAAGACACCAAATGGCGTTTTGCCGCCAAAGGCGTACAGCTTCCGGCAAACGAGGAAGAGGGTGACGGAAGCCGCCTGACGGCCAAAGACGGAGCGGACTTCTGGACCGAGACTATCTCCGATGAGGTGAAAAATGCCACCTCCGAGAGCGAGACCGGTTCCAGTGATGTTACGGATATTGTGATCGGCGGAGACGGGAGCGAATCTGGAAACACGAGTGAGACCGGCAGCAGTGAGACCGCGGCTTCCGAGACAAACGGGACGGAAACTCCCGGCACAGAAACCGAGACTCCTGTGACAGAATCAGAAACGCCGCCGACTGAGACTTCCGCTACAGAAACGTCAGCAACGGAAACAGAAACTCCGGGAAGCGAGACAAATGCGACCGAGGCCCCGGCCACTGAGACCGAAGAGCCTGTGACAGAACCGGAAACGCCTGTCACGGAGCCGACAACAGAGACCGAGCCGACTACGGAAACAGAACCGGCCACCGAGACGGAAACTCCTGCTACAGAACCGGCCACCGAGGAGCCGGAGCCCTCTCCGCTTGAGCGAATCAAGGCAAAGAAGGTCCTGACCTATAATACGAAGCCTTACAGAGGCGAAGGTACCAAGGAGAATCCCTATGTGTTCTTCTGCGCAGACGGAGCGGTGATCCGGGCATCCTTTATGAACCGGATCCTGGGCTTTAATGAGGCCGGAACCTCCAGAAAGAATGGAGGAATGAAGGGAGACGGGGAAGGCTGCTATGCAGTTCTTGAGATCCGCGAAGGCGACGAGATGTCCGGCGGTTTTATCAAATCCCTTCTCATCCGCGGCACCACTCCTACCGAAAAAGCCTTTGCCCCGGATCTCAGCTGGATCTTTACGACCTCCGGGCTGCAGAAGGTAGTTCCGGAGCTTCCGGATGAAACAGAAGAAACGGAGACGGAAAGTGATGACTGGTATGACCCGCCCTGGGATGATAACAACGGTGACAGCTATACGGCATCAGAACTGAAGAAGGCAATCGAGGATAAAGAAAAGGAAATCAAGGATCTGCAGCTGAATCAGAGAGAGAATACCCTGAAAATCGAAAAAACTCAGCGTGAGATCGACGACTCCACCGTCACCAGCAGTATCCATGGAGTGGTAAAGAGCGTGGGAGACCCCGCCATCGGTGAGGTGGATGGAAAAGCCTTTATCCTTGTCACCAGCGATTCCGGCCTTTATGTTCAGGGAACCCTGAGTGAGTCGGATCTCGGAAAAGTCAAGGTTGGAAGCAGGATCAGCGGTTATTCCTATGAATCTTATACTTCTTTTACCGCGGAAATCACGGAGATCTCCAAATATCCTGCCACTTCCCAGAGCTACTGGTCCAGTGATATGAATCCGAATGCCTCCAGTTATCCGTTCCTGGCATATATTGAGAATGCGGACGGCCTTTCCGATTATGAATATGCGGAGCTGAAGATTGAAGAAGATGCCAGTACCTCCGCAGACAGTATTTACATTGATAAAATGTATATCCGAAAGGAAAACGGCCAGAGTTATGTATACATCAAAGGAGAAGACGGTCTGTTGAAAAAACAGTATGTCCGCACCGGAAAGACTCTTTACGGCAGCACCATTGAGGTCAAAGAAGGTCTGAGTATCGATGATGCGATTGCTTTTCCATATGGAAAAAATGTCAAAGAGGGAGCGAAGACCAAGGTAGCGAGCGAGTATGCAGACGATGAGGATGACAACTCCTCTGGAATGGAGAATTATGACAGCGGAATGGACAATATAGACGGCGAAAACTATGACGAGGGCAATTACGACGAAGGATCCTATGAGGAAGGGCCCTACGAGGAAGGCGCCTATGAGGAAGCGGTTTATTGATCCGGTTAAGTCAAAATTCCATCGCCAGGGGCGATTTTCGGAGGTAGAAAAGTGTTAGAAAATATAAGATTATCCTTTCAGGGAGTCTGGTCCCACAAGATGCGTTCTCTTCTGACGATGCTCGGTATCATCATTGGTATCGCATCCATCATCGCCATTGCGTCCACGATTCAGGGAACTAATGAGCAGCTGAAGCAGAACCTTCTGGGAGCAGGAAATAATACGGTAAACGTAAAACTCTGCCGGTCCGATTCGGAATATGAATTTGACGATTATACCGGCATCCCGGCCGGCGTCCCGGTCTTTACCGAGAGCGACCGGGAAAAAATGCTGGCTGTGGAGGGCGTGGAAGATATCACTTTTTACACCAGCCGGAGCTATTCCAGCGACGTCTGGTATCAGAACACGAATCTCCAGGGTGCGTCCATCATGGGTATCGACAACCATTATTTCAATACCTGCGGTTATGAGATCCGGACAGGAAGATCCTTCCTCGACAAAGATTACACGGATTTCCGCCGCGTAGCGATTCTGGATGACACTGCGGCCACAAGCCTTTTCCAGGAAGACAGCCCTTTAGGAAAAACCATTGAGTTTGGCGGCACTCCCTACATTGTCATCGGCGTAGCCCAGAAAAAGGATGAATACCAGCCCGTCATCAATTCCATCGACGAGTACAATAGCTTGATGGGCGATTCCGACAGCAGCGGCGTAGTTTACATTCCTTCTGCGGATTGGGGAATCTCCTTCCAATATGATGAGCCGATGAATATCGTCATCAAGGCGGCCAATACGGACTATATGAAAACCGTGGGAAAAGATGTGAAGAACATTGCCAACGCTCTTTTAAGCGTAGGAAATAATTCAGATATCAAATACAAGGCAGATAAGATGATCGAGAAGATCGAGGAAGAGCAGAAGATGAACACCGCTGCCAACCAGCAGCTCATCTGGATCGCCGGTATTTCTCTTCTGGTCGGTGGCATCGGCGTTATGAATATCATGCTCGTGACCGTCACCGAGCGAACCAGCGAGATTGGTCTTAAGAAGGCTATCGGAGCCAAGAAAAAGAGGATTCTGGCCCAGTTCCTCACCGAGGCGGCCGTGCTCACCAGTATGGGAGGCATCATCGGTGTCGTCGTGGGAAATATACTGGCGAAGGTTATATCCAACATGACGGATACGCCGACAGCCATCAGCATTCCCGTTATCGTGGTTTCCGTGGTATTCTCCATGCTCATCGGTATCCTGTTCGGTCTCCTTCCTTCCATCAAGGCGGCTAACCTGAATCCCATCGATGCCTTGCGTCACGAGTAAGCATTTTTCAGCTCTCCGGAAATTCACCGGGGAGCTGTTTTTTGCAGAAAAACGGAAAAAAGGGGCTTGCGAAACGCCCCGATCCGTGTTATACTGCCATAGTCTAAAATAAAACACGCATGCGGATTCCGAGGACGGTGCCCGAAGAGGTTTCCAAGGAAGAATAAAACATGCGGAAGAACAAAACCAAAGGAGATAAAAGACATGAGCGTTATTTCAATGAAACAGTTACTCGAAGCCGGCGTACATTTTGGTCATCAGACCAGAAGATGGAACCCCAAAATGGCTCCCTACATCTACACCGAGAGAAACGGCATCTACATCATCGACCTTCAGAAATCTGTAGGAATGGTTGACACCGCATACAAGGCAGTATTTGATATCGCTGCTGAGGGTGGAAACATCCTTTTCGTTGGTACCAAGAAACAGGCTCAGGACGCTGTAAAGACCGAGGCTGAGCGCTGCGGAATGTACTATGTAAATGAGAGATGGCTCGGCGGAATGCTGACCAACTTCAAGACCATCCAGAGCCGTATCAATCGTCTGAAAGAGATCGAGACCATGGAGCAGGACGGCACTTTCGACGTACTGCCGAAGAAAGAGGTTATCGCTCTTCGCAAAGAGATGGACAAACTGCAGAAGAACCTGGGCGGAATCAAAGATATGAAGAAGATTCCGGATGCTATCTTCGTAGTAGATCCGAAAAAAGAGAGAATCTGCGTACAGGAAGCTCATACCCTGGGTATTCCGCTGATCGGTATCGCTGATACCAACTGCGATCCGGAAGAGCTGGACTATGTAATCCCGGGTAACGACGATGCAATCCGTGCCGTAAAACTGATCGTTTCCAAGATGGCAGACGCTGTTATCGAGGCAAATCAGGGTGCTGAGGAAGAAGTTTACGAGGGAACCGATGTGGAGACCGAGGAAGCACCGGTAGAAGAGTAATCATCATACGACGGAGGGAATGTAAAAATGGCTATTACAGCAGCAATGGTAAAAGAACTGAGAGAAATGACCGGCGCAGGCATGATGGACTGCAAAAAGGCTCTGACTGAGACCGACGGCGATATGGACAAAGCCGTTGAGTTCCTGAGAGAGAAAGGTCTTGCAAAGGCTCAGAAGAAAGCCAACAGAATCGCAGCTGAGGGTATCGTAGTTGACGTTGTAGCTGAGGACGGCAAGAGTGCAGTAGCCGTAGAGGTTAACTCTGAGACCGACTTCGTTGCAAAGAACGAGAAATTCCGTAACTATGTAAAGACTGTTGCAGATCAGGCTCTGACCACCGAGGCAGCCGACATCGACGCTTTCCTGGCTGAGAAATGGCACCTGGATGAGAGTAAGACTGTAGCTGAGGAGCTGGCAGCTCAGATCGCTGTTATCGGCGAGAACCTGAAGATCCGTCGTTTCCAGCAGGTGAAAGAGGAGAACGGTTTCGTTGCTTCCTACATTCACGCTGGCGGAAAGATCGGTGTTCTGGTTGACGTTGTTACCGACGTGGTAAATGACGAAGTTAAAGAGATGGCTAAGAACGTAGCTATGCAGGTAGCTGCTCTGAAACCGCTCTACACCAGCAGAGACGAGATCTCCGCAGACTATATCGCACATGAGAAAGAGATCCTTCTTGCTCAGATCAAAAACGATCCGAAAGAGTCTGCTAAACCGGAGAAGGTTATCGAGGGCATGATCAACGGCCGTGTAAACAAAGAGCTGAAAGAGATCTGCCTGCTTGACCAGGTTTATGTAAAAGCTGAGGACGGAAAACAGTCCGTAAAAGCATATGTTGACTCTGTAGCAAAAGCTGCAGGCGCTAATATCACCATCAAGGGCTTCGTTCGTTTCGAGACTGGTGAAGGCCTTGAGAAGAAGAACGAGGACTTCGCAGCAGAAGTTGCAAAACAGATGAACGCTTAATTGGCACTGAACTGAAAAGTTGAATCAGGGAAGACTCCGGGAGTCTTGTGAACACTCTGTTCTGGAGTGTACATGGGATTCCAGGGGTCTTTTTTCAAAAGAAAGAGGACACTGTCTTATGGAAAAAGGAACGATCTTCAAATTTCATAACGATCTGGATACGGACCAGATCATCGCATCCCAGTACCTTTTGCTTCCAAATCTGGAGGAGATGAAGAGCCATACATTTGAGTCTCTGGATCCGGATTTCTCCAAAAAGGTAAAACCGGGCGATTTTGTCATCGGCGGTGAGAATTTCGGCTGCGGCTCCTCAAGAGAGCAGGCCCCCGGCGTCTTGAAGGCTCTGGGCGTACAGGCTGTCATTGCCAAATCCTTTGCCCGGATCTTTTTCCGGAATGCCATCAACATCGGACTTCCGGCCATCGTCTGCAAGGATCTTCCCGACGAGGTGAAGACCGGTGATACCATGGTTCTTCATATGTCTGAGGGAACTGCTGAGGCCAATGGAAAAACGTATTCCTGCACGAAGCTGCCGGAGTACATGCAGAACATACTGAATCAGGGCGGCCTGATCGCTTCTCTGAATCGGGAGGAGGAAGAATAATGGGAATGACCATCGCTGAAAAAATCATCGCGGCAGCCGCCGGCGTGGACTCTGTGAAACCGGGAGATATCCATACCGTAGAGCTGGACCGTCTTATGAGCAATGACGGAACCACCCATCTGACGGTGGATATGTACCGGAATAAATTAAAACATCCACATATCAAGGACACAAAGAAGCTCGTGTTTATTGTGGACCACAACGTTCCCTCCGATAATCCGAAAACCGCTGCTTCCCAGAAGAAAATGCGGGACTTTGCCAAAGAGAATCATATTGATTTCTGGGAGGGCAAAGGCGTATGTCATCAGGTGATGATGGAGAATTATGTCCGTCCCGGCGAGCTGATCTTCGGTGCAGACAGCCATACCTGCTCTTACGGAGCCCTGGGTGCTTTCGGTACGGGCGTGGGCTGCACGGATTTCCTCTACGGCATGGTGACTGGTACCTCCTGGGTGCTGGTTCCGGAGACCGTAAAATTCAACCTCATCGGTAAACTGCCGGAGGGTGTCTATGCCAGAGACCTGATCCTGACTATCATCGGTGAGATCGGAGCCAACGGCTGCAACTATCAGGTTATGGAGTTCACCGGAGAAGGTGCCAAGACCTTAAGCATCAGCGACCGGATGGTGCTCTGCAATATGGCTGTGGAGGCGGGAGCCAAGACCGGTATCTTTGAGGCCGATGAAAAGGCTCTGGAGTATTTAAAAGAGCACGGAAGAGAGCCGAAGGCCATTTATAAGAGCGATCCCGACGCCGTTTACGCAGGAGAGTACACCTTCGACCTCTCCAAGATCCGTCCCGTAGCAGCAAAACCGGATTTCGTGGACAATGTGGTTCCCGCTGAGGAAGTGGCAGGCATCCCCATTGACGAGGCCTTCTTAGGCTCCTGCAACAACGGCCGGATCGAGGATCTCCGTGTTGGCGCTGAGATCATCAGGGGTAAAAAAGTGGCTGACAAGGTGCGTTTCCTCGTGGTTCCCGCCAGTCTTACGGTTTACCGTCAGGCATTAAAAGAGGGACTGATCGATATCTTCATGGAGGCCGGAGCCATCGTCATGAACCCCAACTGCAGCGTCTGCTGGGGAAGCTGTCAGGGTGTCATCGGTGAAAATGAAGTGCTGATCAGCACCGGAACCAGAAACTTCAAGGGACGTGCGGGCCATCCGAGCTCCAAGGTTTACTTAGGCTCCGCCGCAACAGTGACCGCTTCCGCCATCGCCGGAAAGATCGCCCTGGCAAGTGAGATCTGAGGAAGGAGAACATAACTATGGAGACATCATTTACAGGACGGGTCTGGGTCCTGGGGGACGATATCGATACGGATATCATCATCCCCACAGAGTACCTGGCACTCAAGACCATTGATGATATGAAACAGTACGGCTTCAGCCCCCTTCGGCCGGAGCTGGCCGGAGAGATCCGGAAAGGCGATATCATCGTTGCCGGAAAGAATTTCGGCTGCGGTTCCTCCAGAGAGCAGGCGCCGGAGATCATCAAAGCACTGGGAATCCAGTGTGTCATCGCCAAATCCTTCGCGCGGATCTTTTTCCGCAATTCCATCAACAACGGCCTTCTGCTCATCGAGCAGCCGGAGCTTCACGAGCATGTGAAGGAGGGCGACGAAGTCACCGTTGTCATGAATCAGCATGTGGATCATCAGGGAAAACAGTACCCCATCGCTTCCCTGCCGGAGAATCTCATGGATATCCTGAGAGCCGGCGGACTGGTGAAAGCCATGCGGAAGCTGAATGGTCTGGACTGACCGGGAAGGAGAAAAATTATGGGCGAGACAGTGATTGAAAAGATCATTCATCATAATACAGGCAAAAAGGTAAAGCCGGGCGATATTGCCACCGTTTCTGTGGACCGGGTCATGATTCATGACATCTTTATCCCTTTTGTTGCTGAAAAATTTGAGGAGATGGGCTTTCAGAAGCTCTGGGATCCGGACAAGGTGGTGCTGATCTACGACCACCTCGTACCGGCCAGCCAGCTGGATGACACGAGACATTTCCATACGGGTGATGCCTTTGCAGAAAAATATGGCATGATCCATGTACACAGAAGCGACGGTATCTGCCATCAGCTGATGACCGAGGCCGGTTATGTAAAACCCGGCGACGTGGTCTTCGGTACGGACAGCCATACCACGACCTACGGCTGCGTGGGCGCTTTTTCTTCCGGTATCGGTTATACCGAGATGGCAAGTATTCTGGGAACCGGAACCATGTGGATCCGTGTGCCGGAGACCATTAAAGTGGTGATTAACGGAAAAATGCCGGAAAATGTCATGTCCAAGGATGTGATCTTACGGCTCCTGGGTGATCTGGGAGCAGACGGGGCCACTTACCGGGCACTGGAGTTTACCGGAAGCACTGTGGAGGAGATGTCCGTTTCCAGCCGTATGACTATGGCAAACATGGCTGTGGAAGCAGGAGCCAAATGTGCGCTTTTCACACCGGATGAGAAGACGGCAGAATATTGTAATGTGACGCTGAATGATTATCAGAAGAGTCTGGTGGGAGATGAGGACGCTTCCTACTGCAAAACCGTCGTTTACAAGGCGGAGGACTTTGTGCCTGTCATGGCGTGTCCTTCCCAGGTGGACAAGATCCGCAATGTCAGCGAGCTTTCCGGCATCCCCATCGACCAGGTGTTTATCGGTTCCTGTACCAATGGCCGTCTGGAGGATCTTCAGGCGGCTGCCGAGGTCCTGAAGGGCAGGAAGGTTGCAGACTATGTAAAGCTTATTGTGACTCCGGCCAGCCGGAAGATCTACAGACAGGCGATAGAACTTGGTATTATGGATGTCCTGGCGGAAGCCGGAGCAATCATCACCCATCCGGGCTGCGGACTCTGCTGTGGAAGAACCGGCGGAATCCTTACAGACGGGGAACGTGTCGTAGCGACCAATAACCGAAATTTCCTTGGCCGCATGGGAACCTCCAAGGTGGAAATCTATCTGGCATCTCCGAAAACCGCAGCTGCCTGCGCAGTGGCGGGAAAAATCGTATAATTGTCATATCTGAGGATTGCCACATTTGTCATAGACAAATGTGGCAATTTGTTTTATACGGCCGAAGGATAGGGTATAATCGGTTTATGGGATAGTGTAAACAAAAAGAAAAAAGAAAGAAGAGAGGGTTTTATGATTCTGATAGCCGGTCTTCCAACTATGACAGTATTCCTATGCTGGTAAAAAATGGTGGCATTTCGTATCTGCTGAAGGTACATAAGAATATTCTACTGTCATATAATGTTCTGTCAATCAATTTGCATGGATGTTCGCTGATAATAGGTATTTATGATGTCCTGTAAAGTAATCGTATTCATTTTTTCTTCGGTAGCCTTTTGAATTTCATTATAGAATTCCTGCAAAGACAACTGAATATTAATGCCAACGCCGCAATCAGGGTTGGTATGAGTATCTAAATGAAGCAGCGGTTTCTCGCCTTCCACTGCTTTATAAATATCCAGCAATGTAATCTGGTCTGCTGGTTTTGAAAGAGAAGGACGGGCATGTCCGGCTACACTGGTCATAAGTCCGGCTTTTTTTAGTTTTAACATAAGCTGGCGCACAAAGCCGGGATTTGTATGGACACTTTCTGCAATTGAGGCACTGGAGAGAGATTTTTCCTGGTTGATAGCAATCAGAACCATCACATGAACAGTATCACTTAATTTCGTTGAATATTTCATGATAAGAAACTCCTTGTAGTATGATATAATGATTTTGCTTTCACATTTTTGAGACAAAATATTTCTGGCTTGTTAAAAACATCTCAAGTTCTCAACAGTTCTTTTCAATGTGTTGAGAACTTGCACATATTTTTTATTTTGATGATTGTAAATAATATAATTACAACTATAATGAAATTTAAAGGAAAAGTCAATACAGGAATAAAACTTACGGATGATTGTCTAATATGTTGATCGTAGGCAAGTTAAAAGGAAATTTATACACCAGAATCAAAAAATATATCAGCTTTATTATCGTGAAAACAGGAAAGTATCACAGTCTAAAGAAGAATATGAAGCAAATTTATTAAGAGCATACCGACATTTAGACGCATGCAGATTTAAAAATAAGGGATGGTCATGTCCAACATGCCCGAGTTGCTGTTTTCGTGGAAAAAATTATGAAACCATGACTGAGGTAATGAATTTTGTCCAGGAATGTATAAAAGAGAATCCGGATAAAGCCAGATTTATGAAACCACCAAAATCCATGTAAAAATATTGATTATTATATGATTCGATAAAATATTTACAAAGGAGAATTTATGGAATACAAAAATCAAACAGAAAATCGTGCATTTCAGGAAATGCTGCTGGCAGCAGTAAAACGGTTACAAAATCGTTTCGGAGAGGATCTTGCTGCAAAAAGTGGGGCTGTTTTTCATAGCCGGCGAAATGTGCTTGAAGTACTGAGTTTTTATGAAACGATTGAAATTCAACTTCCTGAATTCCATATTAACACAGACATAGATGAATGGCATTATCTGACATTGCTGCATTATCTGGATATGGCCGATGGCACAGAAGGCTCACAGAAGCTCATTACTTTTGGTAATCTGAAAGACGGATTGATCCGGGGAAGCAAGTTTGACCGGACTGCAGAGCAGAAACTGGAAAAGCTTTTGCAGGGCAAAGATCCTGAAAAAATTAAAAAAGCATGTAAAAGCCTGGGTGCAGAATTCACAGCGACAAAGGCAGATCTGTGTGCTGTTTTTCCAGTTCTGCCAAGATATCCGGTAACTTTAAAGATATGGTTTGCGGATGAAGAATTTCCTGCATCTGGAAAACTATTTCTTCAAGATCATGCCGATCATTATCTGAGTGTAGAAGATGCAGTAACAGTCGGAGAAATCTTGCTGCAAAAATTATCGGAAGCATTTTCTTCCCTTTGATCATGAATCAGAAAACTTTCCAGTCCAGCTTTGATAAATTTGTCAATTGTTGTCTGAATCTGTTTCCAGTCATTACAGTGATTGCGGAGCATCAGTCTGTTGATGGAAAGGCAGCCATTCATTTGAAAATAAAAAACCGATTCTGCCTGCTCAAAGGTCAGGAGGCTGTGTGACATAAGCCAGGTCACATAGCCTTCTTTTGTATTTGCTGCTATTTTTTCCAGAAGAATGGGAGCAATCGTGTCATCCAGAAACAGAGATCTATATTTTGTTTCCATTTGAATCTTTTGGCAGAAGGGATAGGAACAGCTTTTCTGGTTTGGGCAAAATAAATGTTCTACCGTTGTTTTCATATCCTGTACTATATCATTTAAAATATCTTCCAACACGTCATGGATATCGTAATAATGCAGATAAAAAGTACCTCTGTTTATTTCAGAAATTTTACAGATTTCAGTGACCGTGATTTTTGTGAAATTTTTCTGTTTTAATAATTCTAAAAAAGTTTCCTTTATAGTTTGCCTGGTATATCTGGTACGGCAGTCCTGCTTTCTTGTTTTTTCCGACATAATAGCCTCCATTGAATGTATGCTTTACAATGTATCATTTCTCAACAGTTTTTGGGATGTGTTGAGGAACAGAACAGATTTCATAGATTGATTATTGTAATTTATATAGTGACAACTATAATGAAATTGAAAGAAAAAGTCAACAGATTGTTCAGAATTTTAGGAGGAAAAACATGGGACATGTAATTGCTGTATCAGGAAAAGGCGGTGTAGGGAAAACAACCCTTTGTGGATTGTTGATTCAGTATTTATGTGAGAATAGAAAACATCCGGTTTTAGCTGTAGATGCAGATGCAAATGCGAATTTGAATGAAGTGCTCGGCGTTGAACCGGAGATTACACTCGGAGAACTGAGAGAAGAGATTGAACGTGCAGGAGTTGATCCACGATATCAGATTCCAGTAGGAATGACAAAACAGGCTTATCTGGAAATGCGTCTTTTCGATGCAATTGCAGAAGAAGACGATTATGATTTGATGGTAATGGGGCGAACCCAGGGACAGGGCTGCTATTGTTTTGTGAATGGTCTTGTGCAGACCCAGATTCAGAAACTGCAAAGCCATTATTCATATATTGTGGTTGATAACGAAGCAGGTATGGAACATATCAGCAGAGGAATCCTGCCAATGATGGAAGTTGCGATTCTTGTAAGTGACTGTTCCAGAAGAGGTGTTCAGGCAGCCGGACGTATTGCAAAGCTGATGAAGGAGTTAAACTTTAAACCACAGAAAACCGGATTAATCGTGAATCGTGTTCCAGATGGAAAACTGGATGCCGGAACTCTGGAAGAAATCCGAAATCAGGGACTGGAACTGTTAGGGGTTGTACCACATGATGACCAGGTATATCAGTATGACTGTGATGGAAAGCCGATCATACGGCTTCCGAAAGATTCTCCTGTAAGAAGTGCACTGGGAGAAATTGTAAAGAAGTTAGGATTGTGAGTTGGAGGATTGAAAGTATGAAGATTGAGTAAACAGAAATATTATCTGATTTGGTATAACCAATTGCAAAGAAAGGAAAATCTTCATGAGAAATCATTGGACAGAAATAGAAAAATATTTAGAAGATCAGAAGATAGCGCAGGAACTGATTGGAGAACTGAGAGATTTTCACATGCGTTATGAGGTAGAGGATCAGGTAAAGGAACGGGTAGAAAAACCGGATATCCTATTTTATGGGAAAAAGATTCTGGAAATGTCAATAGCAGCGCTTCTTCAGGGAGATAACCTGTTACTTTCCGGTGCGAAAGCTACAGGAAAAAATGTACTATGTGAGACACTGGCATGGATATTCGGAAGACCGGAATACGACATTTCTTTTCATGTAAATACAGACAGTGCCGATCTGATTGGAACGGATACCTTTATAAATAATGAGGTTCGCCTTCGGAAAGGCCCCATCTACCAATGCGCGGAATTTGGAGGATTTGGAATCCTGGACGAAATCAATATGGCAAAAAATGATGCGGTTTCTGTACTGCATGCCACACTGGATCATCGGCGCAGAATCGATATTCCAGGATATAACAGGGTTTTACTTCATCCAGCAACACGATTTATCGGCACGATGAATTATGGTTACGCAGGTACCAGAGAGCTAAATGAAGCATTGGTTTCAAGGTTTATGGTAATTGATATGCCTGAACTGGATGAGGATAGTATCCTTTTTGTATTAAGACAACATTTTCCAGATGGAGAAAAAAGTGCACTGAAAGCTTTTGCAGGACTGTTTCTGGATTTGCAGATCAAAGCTTATCATGGAGAAATCTCAACAAAATCTCTTGACCTGAGAGGATTGGTTTCTGCTGTAAAAGCAACAAGAAGCGGACTTTCTCCAATTGATGCAATCCAGATGGGGATCATAAATAAAAGTTTTGATGTATTTGAAAAAGAGATCGTAGAAGATGTGGTTTCTACCAGAATCCCATCTTCCTGGACCGGAAAAGACATATGGGGGTAAACTTGTATGGAGGATGTCAGATGGCCGGCGGAACAACTGGAAGAACATCGTCTGGAGATCAGCAATCGTATCAGAAATCTTTTTTGGACAGTCAGTGGTGATTATGATATGGAATTTGAACCGGACACAGAAAAATATGTTTATTCAAAACAAACGGTTCTATACGAGGCAGTGAAGCAAGGTGCCTTTGCACGATATTTTGATCAGAAGAAACTTGGCATGTATTTGATGAAAAAATTACATTTTTCTGCCGGAGAAGATATGCTTTTGCCTCTTGCTGGATTATGCATGGATGCTGCAGTGAATCGTTTTATCATTCGAGAACGTTTGGGAACAAAGGAAATCAGAGAACAGGCGTTCAAAGAATTGAAAAAGGCCGAGGAAGAGCAGGCATCAGACAAAGCTGGAACAGACCTGATTCACAGGATTAGGCTTTTGTATATAAGGTATGTTCTGGAGAACACAGACGATGAGGAAATGGATCCACAGGCAAAGATTGCATTGTACAAGATTCTTTCTCTGAAGGATGCGGAAAATACGGAAGATGTCATAAACGTGATAGATGAGATTTATAATCATGTTCTGGATCCCTCTTTTGAAAAAAGGAATGGAAATCTGGAGAAGATTCTGAATTTGCCGGATATGGCATTGGCCGATGACGCGTGGCAGGAATGCATGACGGATGAACAGATGGAAGACATCATTCAAAAATATCTTTCTAATCTCAAAAAAAAGATGATGAGTCTGGATATCAGAAATAAAAAGAAAAAAAGATTTTATTTCTCTCCGGAAAATGAAGAAGTTCCGGAAAGTCCGGAGAATATAAATCCACAGACAGTGCGACGGATACGGGAATATGTGGAACTGAATTACGGAAAATCGTATCTAAGTGAATCGGAGCAGGCCAGAGTCAACCGGAAATTTTGTACAGGAATCCACAAAAACTGTATCCTGTATCTTACAGATGGAATTTTACAGAACCCTGTGATAAAAAATAATCAATATCGTTTTTCTCAGCTGCAGTTTGAAAAAAATAAAGCCTATTATGGAAATAATCACTGGATCATCAAAAGAAATATTTCTGTGTTGGCAGAGTCACTGAAACGGGCATTTATAATCCGAAAGGATGATTTTGTCAGCAGATCTGATGCAGGGCAGCTTGTTCCTGAGAGGTTATGGAAAATTGGAAGAACAGACGATGACAAGTTATTTAATAGAAAAAAGAGATCAGAAGATTCTGAGTTTGTAATAGACGTCCTGATTGATTCCAGTGGTTCCCAAGCTGGCAGACAGGCTCAGGTAGCGGCGCAGGGATATATTATCAGTGAAGCATTAAGCCAGGCAGGAATTCCTCATCGGGTGACAGGATACTGTGCTTTCTGGGGATATACAGTACTTCAGAGATTTCGGGATTATGAAGATCCAAGGGAAACAAATGAAAGAATCTTTCAATTTCGGGCATATGCTAATAACAGAGATGGGCTTGCACTGAAAACAGTCTGTTCCTCTCTCATGGAGCGACCGGAAAAAAATAAGATTTTAATCGTATTAAGTGATGGAAAACCCTGTGATATGAGCATACAACGACCAGGAACCTGTCAGCCCAAGATTTATGACGGAGAAGGAGCTGTAAAAGATACTGCATATGAGGTGCGTCGGGCCAGAAATCAGGGGATTTTCGTAATTGGTGTTTTTGTAGGGAATGAAGAAGAACTCTCCGTGGAAAAGAGAATCTATGGAAAAGACTTTGCCTATATTCGTAATATCAGCAATTTTTCCCGTATGGTAGGAACTTTTTTGCGAAGACAAATTGATATGGAATGAAAATGGAGGAATCACTATGGGTAAAATTGAATTTGCAAATTGCCAGGATGCAAGAAATCAGAAAAAGATACAGGAATTAGATTGTCCACGCTGTCATGAATCAGGAGGCATTGAAGCCTTTGTGAAAGACGGGATACTTGCAGAGGCCGGAGTATGTGATAACTGCGGGTATATTCTTCCAGAAGGAACAGAACTGGAGGAAGTGGAGTAAGAAGCAGTGCGTAGACCTGTGGCCTGTTGTTTTGAACGTCCTGAACAGTTACTAGAAAAAAGAAAAGGAGTAAATATAAAGATGAAAATAGCAGTTTGCGGAAAAGGTGGATGTGGAAAAAGTACAGTAACCAGTCTTTTGGCTAAGGCTTTAGCCAGACGAGGAAAAGAAATATTGGTAATTGATTCCGATGAATCTAATTATGGTCTACACCGACAGCTAGGTATGAAGCTTCCCAGAGATTTTACAGACTATTTCGGTGGTAAGCAAAATGTTTTAAATGATATGACGTTATCAAAATTTACTCATCAGTTTTTTGAGAAAACCTGGACTATAGATCATACTTTTTCAAAATGAAAAATATATAGAAACGCCAGGCAGATGTTGTATTCTGAAGAAGGAGAGCGTATCGTTTTTGCGCTTGACAAGTATTTACTACAGATGTAGAATATACGCGTCAACTACAAATGTAGAAGAAAAGGAGCGCAAAAGATCATGAGAAGACGTAGACAACAGGAAGAGAGAAGAATGAAGATGATTATGACGGCAGCGGCGGTGATTTGTGTTCTGCTGCTGGTTGTGGGCGTGGGGATTCTTTTGAGAAGAAGGATGCCGGAGGTTGTGCATATGACAGAAGACACCGGGAAGACGGCGGTGGTGGTGAAAAAGAAGGAGAAAGAAAAGACTTCTGAAAAGCAAACGGAAAATCAGACGGAGGATCAGAAAAAAGAACAGTCAGGAACGAAGACAGAGAGTCAGAGTACTGCTCAGAAGAAAGAAGGAACGGAAACGCAGATAAATCCAGAGAACATTCAAAACCAGAATACTCCGGCGAAGAAGGTTCAGGAACAAAATGCTTCGACTGCGGGTAATCAAAATTCAGGAACCGTTCAGGTACAGCAGCCGGAAAATAACTCATCTGCGAGTGCGGAGGCGGAAACCACTGCAGCTTCCAATAGTTCACCCGAATATACCTCCGCGGAGAATCTGGGGCTTACGCTGACGGATGAGAGCGTTACGCTCTATTCGGCAGATGGAAGTGCAGCCACCTATATCTACAAGGCCACTAATGGAAACTGGTACGATGGCAGCGGCAGAAATTATGTCTACAATGGAAACGGAACCTGGAGCGGGGCGGATGGAAGCTCCTGGAGCGAGACGGCGCCTGCTCCGGCAGCGGACAAAAGCGGCGCTTCCGTGACGGTCACAGATGAGGATGGCCTGAACAGTCAGACGCTTTATCAGGATTCCAGCAGCGGCAGCTGGGTCAATGAGGCGGGCGGCATCTATACCGACAATGGTGACGGAAGTTTTACCGGGCCGGATGGAAATTTGTGGTATTCATAAATAAAGGTATTTTTCATGGGGCCGGTTTTCTTTACAGGAAAAACGAATGGGTGTAAGATAGAGCATAAAAGAAAAATTGTTTCGGAGATTTTCAAGGGGAGAATGCTCTGTCAGCGAAAGTTCAGAAACAAAAAAGGGAGTTTATTATATGAAAAAAACAATCAGCCGTCTGCCGGATTCGGAGCTGGATATCATGCTGGTGCTCTGGAACCATGAGCCGCCCATGGGCCGCTTGGAGATCGAGCGGGTGGTAAATGAGAAAAAGAAACTGGCCCCCACGACGATCCTTTCCCTGCTCACGAGACTGGAAAAAAAGGGCTTTGTCTCTGCGAAAAAAGAAGGAAAGATGAACCTCTATACGCCGCTGGTGACACAGGAGGAATACCAGCAGCAGGAGAGCAGAAGCGTATTGGAGAAGCTTTACGGCAATTCTCTGAAGCGCTTTGTAAATGCCCTTTACCAGGGGGAAAAGATGAAAAAAGAAGATATTCAGGAATTAAGTGATTTCTTAAAAGAGATGGAGGAAGACCAGGAGGAGTAAAGATGCCTGAATTTGTACTTCATATTTTAAAAATGAATCTCATTGTGGCGGTAATCCTGCTTCTGACGGAGCTTTTTTCCAGACTTAGCAGAGGGAGATATGCTTCCGGCTGGAAATACTGGGTCTGGTTTGCTGTGGCTGTTTTTCTGCTGGTGCCAGTGAAGCTTCCTTCCGGGAGGCTCCCGCAGCTGACCGTGAATTTTGTAGTGGAACAACCGGTGAAAACAGCGGACTCAAATCTTTTAGCAGCACAGAAAGAGGCAGAAGTCTCGCAACAGACCTCAGCTCAGACCGTGCAGCAGACCTTCCACAGCCATGAAATCCAGTTAAAGGAAACTCCTTTCGGCTTCACCTTTGACCAGCTGCTGCGTCTTTTTGGCGAGATCTGGCTTGCCGGGGCTCTGTTTCTCGGGCTTGTGGGCCTGGCCCGCTATTATCTGGCGCTCCACAGGCTTTATCGCTGGAGCCTGCCGGTGGACGATGAGGATATCCTGAAAGACTACCAGCGGCTCAGCAGGGAAGCAGAACTCAAGAAACCTCCGAAGCTTCTGAAAAATGACAGGCTTACCACGCCGGTGCTGGCAGGCCTTTTTCATCCGGCAGTTTACCTTACGAATGAACGGTACGAAAAACAGGAGCTTTGCTTTATTCTGAGCCACGAGCTGACTCATTACCAGCGAAGGGATCTCTGGTATAAGCTTCTTATGCAGGCAGTTGTTTCCAGCTACTGGTTCAATCCTTTTCTGTATAAAATGAGAAGGGATGCGGAGCGAACCGTGGAAAATCTCTGTGATGCCCGGGTGTTAGGAGGGCTTTCCAGTCAGGAGCAGCTGAGCTACAGCCGCCTGCTTTTAAAGACAGCCGCAAAGCAGAGCCGGGTTCCCTATCTGGCGGCGGGACTCAATGATGGCATTCTGGTATTTAAAGAGCGGATACGTTGTATGAGAAATCTTTCTGCAATGAAAAGGTGTCGCTTTCCGGCGGTTCTTCTCTGTGCAGTGATGCTTCTCGCCCAGCTTCTGATCGGGAGCAGCGTGGCGGCGGAAAACAATCTCCAACAGAACCTTACTCAGGCGGAGACGGAAACCCGACAGGAAAGCCCGGGGATGGAAACTGCTGAAACGAGCGAAAACCGTCCACTCACATCAACTTCGACTGCAAATACCTCCGAGCCACTCACCCTCTACCGCACCGAAGGCAACGGTGCCAACTACATCTATGAAAGCGGCGACGGCACCTGGAAGGACGGCAGCGGAAGAACCTATACCTATCACGGAAACGGCCAGTGGGTCAGCGACCGGGATAGAAGTTCCTGGACGGAGGAAGGACCTCCGAACCCCGCAGATCAGGCCGTAGCATCTGTGACGGTTTATGATTCGGGCCAGCTGAACCGGCAGGTCCTTTATCAGGGGCCGGATGGCAGCTGGCAAAACCAGGCCGGAGGCCTTTACACTGCCAACGAAGACGGCAGCTTCACCGGTCCGGATGGCACTCTCTGGACCCCATAAAAAAAGTCCCGGCGGATCAGTAAACGATCCGGACCGGGGCTTCTTTTTATTCTTCTGTTTTCTTTTCTTCGATATCCAGTTTGATGTGAACATCTTTGAGCTGTTTGGGATCTACCTCGGAAGGAGCGCCCATCATGACATCCTGTGCGGTCTTGTTCATCGGGAACGGGATGATCTCACGGATGCTGTCCTCGCCGGCCAGAAGCATGACCATACGGTCTACGCCCGGGGCGATACCTGCATGAGGCGGAGCTCCGTAGCAGAATGCGTTGTACATAGCCGGGAATTTGGCTTTCACGTCGTCCTCGCCCAGACCAACGATCTGGAAGGCTTTTACCATGATCTCGGGATCGTGGTTACGAACGGCACCGGAGGAGAGCTCTACACCGTTGCAGACCAGATCGTACTGGTAAGCGTTGATGGAGAGGGGATCCTGATTGTTCAGTGCATCCATACCGCCCTGGGGCATGGAGAACGGGTTGTGGCAGAACTCCAGCTCGCCGGACTCCTCGCCGATTTCGTACATCGGGAAGTCTACGATCCAGCAGAACTCATAGCAGTCGGTCTTCATATGGCCTTCAGCCAGAGCGCCGATGTAGCGGCGGAGAACGCCTGCTGTTTTCTGAGCGGCCTGTTTCTTGCCTGCACATACGCCGACAAAATCGCCGGGTTTCAGGCCCAGTGCTTCTTTGACTGCCTCAGCATGTTCCTGAAGGAACTTGGAGATGCCGCCGGTCAGAGCGCCGTTTTCGTCTACTTTGAACCAGTAAGCTTTGTTTCCGGCCTGAACTTCCACGTCAGCGCAGAGCTTGTCGATGACTTTGCGGGTGCCTTTGAAGCCGTCAGCAACGACTGCTTTTACGACATTTCCCTCGAAGGGACCGAAACCGCAGTCAGCCATGCACTCGGTAGCATCCTGCACGAGAAGGTCGATACGGAGATCCGGTTTATCGGTTCCGTATTTTTCCATGGCATCTTTGTAGGAGATGCGGCAGAAGGGCGCTTTGGAAGCGGTCTTGTAGGTGCCGAATTTCTCAAATACCGGCGGGAGAACGTCTTCCAGAACGGCGAAGACATCTTCCTGGCTGGCGAAAGCCATCTCCATATCCAGCTGATAGAACTCGCCCGGAGAACGGTCTGCACGCGCATCCTCATCACGGAAGCAGGGGGCGATCTGGAAATAGCGGTCGAAACCGGAGGTCATGAGCAGCTGTTTGAACTGCTGGGGAGCCTGCGGAAGTGCATAAAATTTGCCCGGGTGGTTTCTGGAGGGAACGAGATAGTCTCTCGCACCTTCCGGAGAGGAGCAGGTCAGGATCGGAGTCGTGATCTCCAGGAAACCATGCTCCATCATGCTGCGGCGAAGCTCGGCAACCACGTTGCAGCGCAGAACGATCTTGGATTTCACAGCCGGATTACGAAGATCCAGGTAGCGGTATTTCAGACGGGTATTTTCATCAGCTTCCTTGGAACGGTTGATCTCAAAAGGAAGCTCATTGTAGATACATTTGCCGAGGATCTCGATCTTCTCGGGAACAACCTCGATCTCACCGGTGGGAAGGTTTGCGTTTTTGCTGGAACGCTCACGGACAGTACCGGTAACGGAGATGGTAGATTCGGTGTTGACCTTGGAGCTCTGCTCCATCATTTCCTCCGTCTCGATCACGATCTGAGTGGTTCCGTAGAAGTCGCGAAGGATCAGGAAGCCCAGATTCTTGCTGACTCTTCTTAAATTCTCATACCAGCCGGCCAGAGTGACGGTCTTTCCTGCATCGGAAAGGCGCAGCTCGCCGCAGGTATGTGTTCTGGATTGTGTCATGGTGTTTTACCATCCTTTATCACTGATTTTGATATCTGTGAATTGCTTTGCCGCAGGGCGGCTCCTGCAATTCTTTTCAACCAACTATTATACTGTATTTTAGAACTCTTTGCAAGGTATTCATTTTATGAAGATACATACCTACAAATTGCTCCGCTGCAGAGCAGCTCATGCAAGGTCTCCGCTCCGCTTCGGTCGGTGCTAAACGTGTGCCACTGGCACACAGCACCTGCTATCGCATGTGTATATCCATCTGCGGATAGGGGATCTCGATTCCTTCCGCATCGAAAGTGAGCTTGATCTCCTCTAAAAGCTTCCAGCGAGTGGGCCAGTAGTTTTCTGTTTTCACTTGGGCCCGGAGGCCGAGGATCACGGCGCTGTCAGCGAGGTCGTTCACGAAGACCACATGCTCCTCCTCCGTGAGAATCCGGGGCTCTTCCCGAAGAAGCCGCTCTAGAATCGCTTTGGCTTTCTTAAGATCCGCTGAGTAGGAGATTCCGACCTTCAGCTCCAGAAGCCGGAAATCATTGGAGGTCACATTGGTGAGGCTGTTATTGGCCAGAAGGCCGTTTGGAAGAATGATGACTTTCTTGTCAATGGTGGAAAGCCGGGTGTAGAAGATATGGATTTCTTCTACAGTTCCTTCATTTCCTTTATTGTCTTCCCGGATGTAGTCACCGACAACGAAGGGTTTTAAAAGCAGGATCTGGATGCCGCCGGCTAGATTTGACAGACTCTCCTGAAGAGCCAGGCTGACCGCTACGCCGGCAGAGGCAATGACTGCAGCGATGGAAGTGGAGGGAACGCCCAGGTTCTGAATGATGATAAACAGGAGCAGGGTGTAGAGGAGAAATTTCAGCAGAGAATCGATAAATTGCTCTACGCCTGTATCTGCACTGGAACGTTCAATGGAGCGGCGGACGATACGCCGGATCCAGCGGATCAGAAAACGGCCGACAAAGAAGATCAACAGCGAAAAACCGATCTCCACACCGAAGGAGATCAAATCGGGAACATGTTCATTCCAGAAGGAGATCCAGCGGTTGGTCTTTGTCACTACCTGCTCCGTGACTTCCGAGGTGATTTGTGCCGCGTTCAGATCGGAAGAAGTGAGGAGATTGTAATTCATGGAAGATTCCTTTCATCGGCAGGTCCGGAGACCTGCCTGGAAAAATTCAGCCGACATCTTCTGTGGAAAGATCAGCCGATATAGGCAGCCAGAAGTTTCAGTGTATTTTCCACGCCGTCTTTATGGCTTCTCTCATAGCCGTGGGAAGCGTAGACGCCGGGGCCGATGAGGCCGTGGCGGAGATCATAGCCGGCTCTTAAAGCGGCGTCCGCGTCAGATCCGTAGAAGGGATAAACGTCGGCTGCGAAACCGATGCCGTTTTCCTTTGCAGCCCTGATGAGGCCGGTAACGGTCTGATAGCTGTAGGGGCCTGCGCTGTCTTTCACACAGATGGAAACCTCGCGCTCGGTGCAGGCCAGGCCGTTTCCGACGCAGCCCATATCCACGGAAAGGAACTCCACGGTGCCTTCAGGAACGGAACCGCAGCCGCCGTGACCGACTTCCTCAAAAACCGTGATGTGCTGGTAAATTTTTCTCGGGAGAGTGATGTGCTCGTCCTTCAGATATTTGGCGTAGCCCAGAAGAATGGCAGTGCTCAGTTTGTCATCCAGGAAACGGCTCTTGATGTAGCCGGAGGAAGTGATCGTGGTTCTCGGATCGAAGCAGACGAAATTTCCGGTCATGATGCCCAGTTTTTCCACATCTTCTTTGGAAGAAACAGGCTCGTCGATGACTACCTCCACGGTGTCCCAGGAACGGGCGGTGTCGCTGTATTTTCCGTTTACATGAATGGAAGCGTCGATGAGCTGCAGGGTGCCGTCGTAGCAGGCACCGTCATAGGTGCGGATGCGGACGTTTTCTGCCTCGGCGTTGTTGGCATTCATGCCGCCGATGTTGGTGATGCGGAGTCTTCCATCGCCTTTTACCTCGGCAACCATGCCGCCTAGGGTGTCCACATGGGCTGCCAGAAGAATGGCCTCGCCCTCGCCGCCAAGATCAGCCAGGACGCCGCCCTTCCCGGTGAGCCTGGCCTTGTAGCCCAGACGCTTGTATTCCTCTAAAAGATAAGCGGTCACTTCGGCGGTGTAGCCTGACGGACTGTCGATGGCGAGCAGATTCTTGGCCTGCTCCAGAATGTAATCTACATAGTTGTTCATTTTCAAAAATCCTCCTTTAATGCGTCAAAAGCCAGCTGTTCTGCGCCTGTGACGCTCCCACAGCTGCCGACCGCATTCGTAATCCGGGCTATCGCCCTGCTTACTCATACGGTCTAGCCCGTCCGATATCCATGGATTCGCTCATGCAAGCATGGCTCATGGCTGCCGTCCGGGACTTTTATAGTAAAATGTAGCATATTTGCACCTTTCCCGCAAGAGAAGTTCACAGAAAATTCAGAAAAAAAGTGAGGGAGAGCGATTGACTTTTTTCTATTAGAATAGTATCTTGTAAAGATGTATTAGTAGATAAGTTAATGAGAGAAAGGAGGAGAGACATGTTCGGATATGTGATGATAAACAAAGGTGATTTGAAGGTCCGGGAGCTGGAGACCTACCAGTCTTTTTACTGCGGCCTCTGTCAGAAGCTGAAGGAGCGCTACGGCCTGTCCGGCCAGCTGACTTTAAGCTACGATCTGACCTTTGTGGTGATGCTGCTCACAGGCCTTTACGAGCCGAAGGTGAAAAAAGGGACCACCCACTGCGTCATCCATCCTTTGAAGAAACAGCCGATCCAGGTGGATGTCTTCTCAGATTATGCGGCGGACATGAGCATTCTTCTCAACTATTATAAATGCATGGATGACTGGGCTGACGAGCAGAAGATCGACCGGCGGCTTTTTGCAGAGCTGCTGAAACGGAAATTCGGAGGTCTGGAGGCTTCCTATTCCGGAAAAGCGGAGAAGGTGAAAGAGCTTCTGGACAAGCTTTCTGCGGGAGAGGCGGAAAATTCGTCGGACCTCGATTATATGGCAGGGATTTTCGGCGAGATCATGGCGGAAATCCTGGCCTGGCGAGAGGATGAATGGAAAGAAAACCTTCGGAGGATGGGCTTTTTCCTGGGAAAATTTATCTATCTCTGTGATGCCTACGAGGATTTGGAGGAAGATCTGACGGAAGGCCGTTACAATCCCCTGACAAAGCTCAGTGAGGGAAAGGATTTTGAGGAAAACTGCCGCGGAATCCTGACCATGATGGCGGCGGAATGTTCCAGAGAGTTTGAGAAGCTCCCAATCATCGAATACACCGGCATCCTCAGAAACATCCTGTATTCCGGCATCTGGGTCCGGTACGAGAAAGCCAGAAAGAAACGGACGGAAGAGAAGTCCGATACCAATAAGAAGAAAATGATCCGGAAGCGGAGGAGTTTATGAGAGATCCATATCAGGTGCTGGGTGTGTCGAGAGACGCAACAGAGGAAGAAATCAAGAAAGCATATAAAAAACTGAGCCGGAAATACCATCCGGACGCCAATATCAACAACCCAAACAAAGACCAGGCGGAGGAAAAATTCAAGGAGATCCAGCAGGCCTACCAGCAGATCATGAAGGAGCGGACCGAAGGCTATTCCGGCAGTTCCTCTTACGGACCAGGAAGCAGCAGAGGCGGCTACTACGGCGGTTTCGACGACTTCTTCGGGGGCGGTTACAGCAGAGCTCAGGAGAGCCAGAGTGAAGAGGACGTCCACCTTCAGGCGGCGGCCAATTACCTTCGGAACGGCTACTATCAGCAGGCATACAATGTGCTGAACGGCATGAAAGACCGGACGGCCCGATGGTATTATTACAGCGCCCAGGCCAATTCCGGACTGGGAAACAATGTGGCGGCCATGGAGGCGGCGAGGCAGGCCGTCAATCTGGAGCCCAACAACGTGGAGTACAGGAATTTCCTGAATATGCTTCAGAACGGGGGCAGCTGGTACCAGACGAGACAGTCCTCTTACGGAAATCCTCTCGACGGCGGCGATATGTGTACGAAGCTCTGCTGCGCGAACCTCATGCTGAACGCCCTCTGCGGAGGCGGCTTCTGCTGCTGCTAAAATGTTCAGAGCCACCTCCAAAATGCTACGCATTTCGTCTGTTTGGCGTATTTAACAAAAATATTGATTTTTGGACTGCCAGGGTTTATGATGGCAGTCGGGAATGGTGTTCAGGCAGAAAGCCTGGCATCTCCGTATAAAAATTACAAGGAGTGAAGGAAATGAAGACAAGAATTGGTATTGCAGGTTATGGTAATCTCGGCCGCGGCGTAGAATTTGCCGTTGCTCAGAATCCGGATACAGAGCTTGTGGCTGTATTTACCAGAAGAAACCCGGAAACCGTGAAGATTCAGACAGAGGGCGTAAAGGTTTATCCGATCGCCGAGGCGGCTTCTCACAAAGATGAGATCGATGTGCTGATTCTCTGCGGCGGAAGCGCAACTGATCTTCCGGTACAGACACCGGAGCTGGCAAAGAACTTCAACGTTATCGACAGCTTTGATACCCACGCAAGAATCCCGGAGCATTTTGCCGATGTGGACAAGGCCTGCAAAGAAGGACACACTGTGGGAATCATTTCCGTGGGTTGGGATCCGGGACTGTTTTCCCTGAACCGTATCTACGCAGAGTCCATTCTTCCGAACGGTAAGACCTATACCTTCTGGGGCAAGGGCGTCAGCCAGGGCCATTCCGATGCGATCCGCCGGGTAGCCGGAGTAAAACGCGGCATCCAGTACACGATTCCGGTACCGGAAGCAGTGGAAGAGGTTCGTGCCTGCAAGAATCCGGAGCTGACCACCAGACAGAAACACACCAGAGAGTGCTTCATTGTGGCTGAGGAAGGCGCAGATCTTCAGAAAATTGAGGAAGAGATCAAGACCATGCCCAACTATTTCTCCGATTATGATACCACCGTTCATTTCATCAGCGAGGAAGAGTTCGACAGAGACCACACAGCAATGCCTCACGGCGGTTTCGTGATCCGCACCGGAAAGACCGGCAAGGGCGAGAACACCGATCAGCTCATCGAGTATTCCTTAAAGCTTGGTTCCAACCCGGAATTTACCTCCAGCGTTCTGGTGGCTTATGCAAGAGCCGCTCATCGCATGGCTTCCGAGGGACAGACCGGCTGCAAGACCGTTTTCGATGTGGCTCCGGCTTACCTTTCCCCGTTAAGCGGCGAGGAGCTTCGCGCCCATCTCTTATAAGAAGTGCAAAAAAGGACCCTTTTTTAGACAAAAGGGGTTCTTTTTTTTTACCATGGAATCGTGTAAGATAAAGATACCTTAAGAAATTCGGAAAACCTGTGAAACAAGGAGGAACTTTATCATGACAACAAAAGAAAGATATGAATCCGCGAAGGAGCTTTACGCATCCATTGGCGTGAATACGGATAAAGCCATAGAGACCCTGAAAAAGATTCCAATTTCCCTGCATTGCTGGCAGGGCGACGATGTGACCGGTTTTGACCACGATGGTCCTCTGACCGGCGGTATTCAGGCTACCGGAAACTATCCCGGAAAAGCCAGAAATCCCCAGGAACTCATGGACGACATCGACGAAGTCTTAAAGCTCGTTCCCGGCAAACACAAACTGAATCTCCATGCAAGCTACGCCATCTTTGAGCCCGGCGAGTTTGTAGACAGAGACAAACTGGAGCCGAAGCATTTTGCAAAATGGGTAGAGTTCGCAAAAGAAAGAGGCCTGGGCCTTGACTTCAACCCCACCTGCTTCGCTCACCCGAAGGTAAAAGACAACCTGACCCTCTCAAGCCCCGATGAGGAGACCCGCCAGTTCTGGATTCGTCATTGCCAGGCCTGCATCCGCATCTCCGAGTATTTTGCTGATGAGCTGGGTGTTCCCTGCGCTATGAATATCTGGATTCCGGACGGCTACAAGGATATCCCGGCAGACCGTCTGGGACCGAGAGCAAGATTTAAAGATTCTCTGGATCAGATCCTGGCTATTCCTTATGACAAGAGCAAGGTTTATGTATGCCTGGAGTCCAAGGTATTCGGTATCGGCCTTGAGTCATACACCGTAGGTTCCAGCGAGTTTACCATCAACTATGCTGCAAGAAACGGCATCATCAGCCTGATGGACAACGGTCATTATCATCCGACCGAGGTGGTGTCCGACAAGATTTCCTCCATGCTGCTCTTCAACGACAAGATCGCTCTCCATGTGACCCGTCCGGTGCGCTGGGACAGCGACCATGTAGTGCTCTTTGACGACGAGACTCGCGAGATCGCAAAAGAGATCGTGAGAAACGACGCCATCGACCGCGTGCTTCTGGCTCTGGACTTCTTCGATGCCAGCATCAACCGTATCTCCGCCTGGGTAAACGGTATGAGAAATCTGCAGAAAGCCCTTCTGTATGCTCTGCTTACTCCGAATGCCCGCTTGAAAGAGCTTCAGAACGAGAGCAACTTCACCGAGCTTATGACCATCCAGGAAGAGCTGAAGGTTTATCCCTTCGGTGATGTATGGAACTACTTCTGCGAGGCCAACGGTGTTCCCGAGAGAGAAGACTGGTTTAAAGAGGTAAAATGCTACGAGGACGAAGTTCTCTCCAGGAGAAACTAAAATCTGATCGAAAAGCAAAGCCCTGTGTCTGAAAATGGACGCGGGGCTTTTTTAAAATAGGGAAAAAGCTTCCCGCTCTTGCATGCTCCGCCGGATTATGGTAGCCTATGAAAAAAGACAAAAGGACGTAATCAAAGACTATGCGAGAAGAATTACTGGAAAAACTTCGGGCCATTACGCCAGAGGAGGAGAAAATCCTGGCCGGGGAAGAGGGCGTGGACAGGACTCTTTATACATCAGGAAAAGATTTCACGGTGGACAGCAGGAAGATGCTGGAGCGGGGAGAACTCATCAATGTGAGAACCCACACCCGCTTTGTCCATTTTCCAGAGCACAGGCACAATTATGTGGAGGTGCTCTACACCTGCGAGGGGACAATTACCAACATCATCGGGGGAAAAGAGGTGGCCGTGAAAAAAGGCGAGCTTCTCTTTCTCAACCAGTTCACGCGCCACGAGATCCTTCCGGCGGGGAGAGACGATATCGCGATCAATTTTATCATTCTGCCGGAATTTTTTGACGTGGCCTATGAGATGATCGGAAACAACAGCGTGCTGACGGATTTTCTCGTGAATCTTTTGAGGAAGGACGAGGAGAAGGGAGAATTTCTCCATTTCAGGGTCTCGGAGGTGCTGCAGATTCAGAATCTCCTGGAAAATATGATCGATTCCCTGGTTTCCGGGAAAAAAGACCAGAACCGGATCAACCAGATCACGATGGGACTTCTGTTTCTCTATCTCAGTGAGTCCGTCCAGCTGGCCAAAATGCGGAGGCAGGACCGGTACGAGGATGTGCTGGTGATGACCGTGCTGGAATATATTGAGCAGAACTACCGGACCGCCTCCCTCTCGGAACTCTGCGACCGCTTACGGCTGCCCATACACACCTTAAGCCGGATGATCAAAAGGGGCACCGGGGCCAATTTTACAGAGCTTCTCCAGAGAAAAAGGCTCAGCAAAGCGGTTCAGCTTCTCTGTGACACCTCCCTTTCCGTGAACGATATCATCGCGGCGGTGGGCTATGAGAACAACAGCTATTTTCACCGTGTTTTCCGGGAGCGCTACCAGCTGACCCCCAAGGAATTCCGGAAAAAGAACAGTGCCGGAGGCCAGGTACGCCTGTAAATACGGGCTTTCCGGGAAATCCGTTAAAAAAGTATAAATTTCCGAATAATTATTGACTAATGGTCATTTCTGTAGTAGAGTAGCAACTGTGCAAAATGACTGATGGTCATTAACTACGAGGAGGAATAGAAATATGTTGGTGAAAATGGGCAAATGGATAGCCAAACATAAGGTACTGATCTGCATCCTGGGTTTTCTGCTTATTATTCCCTCAGTGCTTGGAATTATAAAGACCAGGATCAATTACGATCTGCTGAGTTATCTGCCGGACACCCTGGAAACCGTAAGCGGCCAGGATATTCTGGTGGACGAATTTGGAATGGGCGCCTTCTCCATGGTCGTCGTGGAAGATATGGAGATGAAAGACGTACAGAAGCTGGAAGAACAGTTCAGCGAGGTGGAACATGTAAAAGATGTCCTCTGGTATGACGACGTGGCGGACATCACCCTTCCGGCGGAGATGATCCCGGAAAACTTACGAACGAGCTTCTTCAACGGAGATGCCACGATGATGCTGGTGCTTTTTGACAATACCACATCTTCCGACGATGCCATGGAGGCACTGACCGAGATGCGTAAGATGGTCGATAAACAGTGCTTCATCAGTGGTATGACAGGAATCGTTACCGATATCAAGAACCTGTGTATGCAGGAGCTGCCGATTTATGTAGCCATCGCAGCTGCTCTGGCACTTATCGTTCTGGAGATCACCGGAACCTCCATCGTGGTTCCCTTCATCTTCCTTCTCTGTATCGGAATTTCCATCCTTTATAATATGGGAAGCAACGTCTTTCTGGGAGAGATTTCCTACATCACGGAGGCTCTGGTAGCCGTCCTTCAGCTGGGCGTTACCATGGACTATTCGATCTTCCTTCTGGACAGCTACGAGGAGAACAAAAAGCGGTTCCCGGATGACAATAACCGGGCCATGGGTCACGCGATTGCAAACACCTTCAAGTCCATCACAGGAAGTTCTATCACGACGGTGGCCGGTTTCGCAGCTCTCTGTATGATGACCTTCGCCCTTGGTAAAAACCTCGGTATCGTTATGTCAAAGGGCGTTATCATCGGTGTGCTCTGCTGTGTTACCCTGCTTCCGGCCATGATCCTGATCTTTGACAAGCCGATCGAGAAGACCAGACACAAATCTCTCTTTAAGACAGAGAAGGTGGATAAGGTATCTGCCTTTATCACAAAGCATTACAAGATCTGGCTGGCAATTTTCTGTGTTATGCTGCTGCCGGCTATCTATGGAAACAATCATACCGGTATTTACTACAACATCGCGAAGTCTCTTCCGGCGGATCTGGATTCCAACATCGCCAATGAGAAGCTGAGCGAGGACTTCGATATGAGCGTCATGCACATCATCATGATGGATAAAAACATGGATGGTACAGAAAAAGCCAAGATGCTCGATGAAGTGAAGAATGTAGACGGTGTGAAATGGACCATCGGTATTAACACCCTTCTGGGCGCTTCCGTTCCGGATTCCATGATCCCGGATAACTTAAAGAGCATGCTCCAGGGCGATCAGTACGAGCTGGCCTTCGTAAGTTCCAAGTACGAGTCAGCGACGGACGAGGTAAATGCCCAGATCGCCCAGATCAGTGACATTGTAAAGAAATACGACAGCAACGGAATGGTTATCGGTGAGGCTCCGCTGATGAAAGACCTGCAGGATGTAACGGATATCGACCTTCAGAATGTAAACATCGCTTCCATCGCAGCGATCTTTGTTATCATCCTGATCATCTTCAAATCCATCTCCCTGCCGGTGATCCTGGTAGCCGTTATCGAGTTCGCCATCGTTGTGAATATGGCCGTTCCTTTCTATCAGGGTATCAGCCTTCCCTTCGTGGCCAGTATCGTTGTCGGTACCATTCAGCTGGGAGCAACCGTAGACTACGCAATTCTGATGACCAGCCGTTATCAGAAAGAGCGCCAGAGAGGAAAAGATAAGAAAGAAGCCGTTGCCATCGCGCATAAGACCAGCATGCTGTCCATCGTGACCAGCGGCTGCAGCTTCTTCGCCTGCACTTTCGGTATCTCCGTTTATTCACAGGTAGATATGATCGGTTCCATCTGTACCCTGCTTTCCAGAGGAGCCCTCATCAGTATGATCGTCGTAATCTTTGTCCTGCCGGCCATGTTCATGCTTTTCGACAAGCTGATTGTCAAGACATCCATCGGTTTCCTGGGAAAGAAAAAGAAAGCAGCCAACTAAAAACTGAGAAAAAGTACCGCGGAGAAAAGCTTCGCGGTATTTTTTTGACCTTAAACATTGCTTTTTTTTCCATAAAGGGTTTATAATAGGCACGTTAAGGCGGTTCCCAAATCTCACAGGCGGAAGTGGAAATGGTCTTCGCTGAAAAAGAACAGACAGAAAGGAACGAAAGACATGACAAGAGATGAATTTAAAGCCCTGACAGATAAGGGAGTGGTACTTCTGGATGGAGCGACAGGTTCCAATATGACCAAAGCGGGGATGCCCAAAGGAACCAGTACGGAGCTCTGGATCCTGGATCACCCGGAACCTCTCCAGGAGCTCCAGCGCGCCTATGTGGAGGCGGGAAGCCAGATCGTGTATGCGCCGACCTTTTGCTGCAACCCTTACAGCATGAAGAATTTCGGCAGGGAAAAAGATGTCTATGAGCTCAACGGCCGTCTCGTGGCCTTAAGCAAAGCGGCTGTGGGTGGAAAAGCCTATGTGGCGGGAGATATGACCACCATCGGAAAAATGATGGAGCCGAGAGGCGAGATGACTTTTGAAGAACTCTATGAGATCTACAGCGAGCAGGCCAAAGCCCTGGTGGAAGCAGGCGTGGATCTTTTCACCGTGGAGACCATGCTGGGTGTGGACGAGACCAGCGTGGCTCTGGATGCGATCCAGGCTGTCTGCGATCTTCCGGTCATCTGCACGCTCTCCGTGGAAGCTGACGGCAGCGCCTATTATAATGGAAACGCTGTGGAAGCTGTGGAGACCCTTCAGGGTATGGGAGCTTCCGCTGTGGGTGTGAACTGTTCGGTGGGACCGGATCAGCTGACGGCTGTCATCGCTTCCATGAAGCAAGTGGCAGAGGTGCCTGTTGTGGCAAAACCCAACGCAGGCATGCCCTTTATCACGGAAACCGGAGAGGCTGTCTATGACATGGACGCGGAGCGTTTTGCCCGCTGTATCGGTGATCTGATCAAGGCGGGAGCCGGCATTGTGGGCGGCTGCTGCGGCACGACTCCGGAATACATCCGGGCCGTACATAAAATACTGGGAAGATAAAAGGAGATTGAAAATGAAAATCGAAAGCACAAAAGGAGTCCTGTCCCTGGACGAGGCCACCTTATGTTTTAATGTAGAGGCGGAGGGAGAGAGCTGGAGCTGGGAAAAAGACTACCGGCCCTGTTTTCTCGCAGGAGAGGAAAAAGTGTTCTTTTCCGATGCGGCTTCGATCCGTCATGAGGCGGTAAAGAACGGCATTGGCAAGGGCATCCGGAGCAGCTATTCCGGTTTTACCATTGCAGGCGAGAAAAAAGAGCTGGCCTTTGAGACCTACGCCTGGATCGAGGAATGTACCGGAGATGTTTTCTTCGAGTGGGTGCCGATCAAAGAGAGCGGCGAGATCACAAAGCTTTTCTGGCCGGGCCCCATGGCTTTCGAGGAGAAGAGAGAGGACTGGTATACGCTGGTCAACGAACGCCAGGGCTATCTGATTCCCAATACCTGGGAAGTTCCGAGCCGCCCGCTGCATTTCAAGGGACAGTTCTGCACTGCAGGCGGTTACATGTCCTGGTTTTCCCAGATCCGGGAGGGAAAAGGCTACATCGCCATCGCCCTCACGCCTTGGAATGGTTTCACTGAGCTGGAGCATCCGGCAGGAGGTCCCTACACCCATGTTTCTGTGAGCTGGGAGCCCAGCCTTGGAAAGATGGATTACCGCCGGATCATGAGATACAGCTTCCGGAAGGACTGCGACTATAATACCATGTGCAAGATCTACCGGAACTACATGTTTGAGAACGATCTGGCTGCTACCTTAAAGGAGAAGGCTGCCCGGATTCCTTCCGTGGATCGTCTCGTGGGCGCTTCCTTCGTCCATAAGGGCATCAAGACCAGCGTGAACCCGAAATCCGAGTTTTTCGATCCCACAGCCCCGGAGAAAAACAACTCCCTCACACCTTTTGCTGTACGGGAAAAGGAGATGGAGGAGTTCCACGAGTTCGGAGTGGAGAAACTCTATTTCCATCTGGACGGCTGGGCAGAGCCGGGCTATGACAACAAGCATCCGGATTATCTGCCGGCCTGCGAGGAAGCCGGCGGCTGGGAGAAGATGAAATCCCTCTCCGATACCATGCAGCGTCTGGGCTACCTTTTCGGCATCCATGACCAGTACCGGGATTACTATAAGGACGCACCTTCCTTTGACGAGGATTACGCTGTCCGTCTCACCGACGGTTCCATTCCGGAGCATGCCCGCTGGGCCGGCGGTCCCCAGTCCTACCTCTGCGCGACCCAGGCTCCTTACTATGTGAGAAGAAACTTCACCGAGATTAAAAATCACGGCATTCATCTGGATGGCGCTTACCTCGATGTCTTTACCTGCAACGAAGGAGACGAGTGCGACAACCCGAGACACCGGATGAGCCGGAAAGAGTGCTATGAGAACCGGAAGAAATGCTTTGATTTCCTGATTTCCAGAAACATTCTCCCGAGCTCCGAGGAGGCCTCCGACTGGGCCATGAAGAGCCTGGTATTCTGCCATTATGCGCCCTATTCCTTCATGCTCCAGACACCGGGCACCGAGCAGATCGGTGTGAGCCTGCCGCTCTTTAACCTGGTTTATCATGACTGTGTGATCGAGCCCTGGATGATGGAGAAGCTGAACGATACGGACGATTACATGCTCTACGCCCTCTTGAACGGCGGCGCTCCCTATCTTGTGAGAGACGGCGCTTACCCGAACATCGACGGCGCTTTTGACGGCTATATACATCTGACTCCCGAGGAGACTGTGAAACGCTGCAAGATTGTCAGCGGTCTTCATGAGAAGGTGGCAAAAGAAGAGATGGTGAGCCACGAATTTGTAAACGGCGATTACAAGGTGCAGAGAACGACCTTTGCAGACGGCACGAGAGTAACCGTGGATCTTTGCAAAGGCACCTACGAGATCGAAACGAAATAAAAAGAAAAAAGACAACCCGGATCTTCGTGCGGATCCGGGTTGTCTTTTTTCAGGCTTGGTTCTGGATGATAAAGTTCTTGATAGCGGTAAAACTTTCCGTGCTCATAGTGTGTTCCATGCGGCAGGCATCTTCCACGGCGATTTTTTCATCTACGCCCAGGCTGATGAGCCACTGGGAAAGGACGGTATGACGTTCATACATGGTCTGAGCGATCTCCATTCCCTTTTCTGTCAGGGTGATATAACCGTCATCCATATGAATGTAACCATTTTCCCGAAGATTTTTCATAGCCACGCTGACGCTGGGCTTTGAGAAATCCAGGTAGTTGACGATGTCGATGGAACGCACATGGCCTTTCTGTTTTTGCAGGATCAGAACGGACTCCAGATAGTTTTCAGCAGATTCTTGAATTTTCAATCTTTCACACTCTCCTATTCAAAGGAAGCATAGAGCAGGAAACAGTCCCCCCTTACTTCTTTTTATTAGAATATCATGAAATGCCACAAAAAACAAATGAAAAAGTGAGAAATTTTGTTCAGTGAGGAGAAGGTTCGCGGCAGATGAGAAAACTTATCAGGAAAAAGAAAAACGCACTCTGGCTTGCCAAAAGAAGCAGGGTGATTTATACTATTCTAAAAATGCGTAAGAGGATAAAGAAATGAATAATACAGAACACGAAAAACTTCATGCCCTGGGCCTGGCTCACAGTCATGAAGAAGGAGACCATGACCACGATCACGGGCACGGTCATTGCTATGGCCCCGGCGGCCATCATCACGTTCATTCGGACGCGGAGAAAAAGGCGGTCCTGAACCGGCTTTCCCGGGCCATCGGGCATCTCCAGTCCATCAAGACCATGGTGGAGACCGACCGGGACTGCAGTGAGGTGCTGATCCAGCTCGCGGCGGTGAAATCCGCGGTGAATAATACGGGTAAACTGGTCTTGAAGGAACACATTGCCCACTGTATCGTGGAAGCCATTGAAAATGGGGATGAAGAAAGCCTGCGGCAGCTGAATAAGGCCATCGATTCCTTTGTAAAATAGGAGGCGGCTTATATGAAGCTCAGTCTTTTTGAACTTTTGTACGGTCTTTCGGAGGCTCTGGACCATGTGGAGAGCGAATGGCATCCTCTGCCGAAAGTCCATGCGAAAAAGACCGCCTATTTTGCGGTGCGGATGGGCGAGTGTGCGGGTCTGAAAAAAGAGAAGCTTTACCAGCTGGCTCTGGCAGGGCTTTTTCATGACAGCGGAATTACGCGCTCCCAGGGCGGTCTCTGCCGGGAAAAAGAGGGGACGAAGGAAGAACTGAAGTTCCGGCTTCTGGCGGGAGAAGAGAATTTTATGCAGCTTCCGATTCGAAATCCGAAGCCCCATCTGGTCCTTTTTCACAGGGAAAGAGGGGACGGCAGCGGCGCTTTCGGAAGAAAAGCCGGGGAATATCCGCGGGAAGCAGGCTGGCTTCATCTGGCAGAGCGGGTCAGCCGGCTGGAGGCTGGCTGGGATGAGAAAAGGCTAAGAAAAGAAGAGATAGAAAGAAAACTGCAGGAACTGAAAGGCAGAGTGCTGGATCCCGGAGCCGTGGAGCTCTTTTTACGGGCAGAGCCGAGGCTGGAAGCAGGGGATCTTTTTATCAAGGAATATTTGAGAAAAATCCTTCCGGATGATCACAAGGAGTGGACGGAGGAAGAAGTGGGGAGATTCTCCTTACTCATGGCGCGGATCGTGGACGAGCGCTGCGGTCCTTCCTGCGTCCATTCCAGAGAGATCACCCGGAGGATTCAGCTTCTGACGGAATATTACCAGTATCCGGAAGTGATCCGGGAGAAGCTGTGCCTTGCTGGAGCGCTTCATGATCTGGGAAAACTGGTGATTCCGCTTGAGGTTTTAAATAAACCCGGAACTCTTTCTGAGCAGGAAGTGAAGGAGATGAGGGACCATGTCCTTTATACCTATTACATACTGAACCGGATTCCCGGTCTTCAGGAAATTACGATGTGGGCTTCCGCGCATCATGAGAAGCTCAACGGAAAAGGCTATCCCTTCCACCTTTCGGGAGAGCAACTTTTCTATCCGGCGCGGATGGTAGCCTGTGTGGATATCTATCAGGCTCTTCGGGAGCCGAGAGCCTATAAGGCGGAAAAATCCCACGAGAGCGCCGTTCAGATCATGAAAGAGATGGCGCAGGCGGGAGAGATTGATCCCATGATCGTGGATGATCTGGAAAAATTATTTCGGAGGTAACTTATGAAAGCATTGGTAATCGCAGAGAAACCTTCTGTGGCCCGGGATATTGCCCGGGTTCTTCACTGTGAAAAGAAACTGGACGGTGGAATGGAAGGACGGGACTACATTGTCACCTGGGCCCTGGGCCATCTGGTGACGCTGGCAGACCCGGAAGCCTACGATAAGAAATATGTGAAATGGGAGATGGAGACTCTCCCGATGATGCCGGACAAAATGAAACTGGTGGTGATCCCTCAGACCGGCAAGCAGTTCCGGGCAGTGAAAGCCCTTCTTTTCCGGAAAGACGTCGGAAGCGTGGTCATCGCCACAGATGCGGGACGGGAGGGAGAGCTTGTAGCCCGCTGGATTCTGGAGATCACGGGCTGCCAGAAACTGATCAAGCGGCTCTGGATTTCTTCTGTGACGGATAAGGCCATCCGGGAGGGCTTCGAGCACCTTCGGGATGGCAGAGAGTATGATAACCTTTACCGGGCGGCAGCAGCCCGTGCGGAGGCCGACTGGCTCGTGGGTATCAACGCCACCCGGGCCCTAACCTGCAAATACAACGCCCAGCTTTCCTGCGGCCGTGTCCAGACGCCGACGCTGGCGATGATCGCGAGAAGAGAGCAGGAGATCAAAGAGTTTGTGCCGAAGGAATATTTCGGCCTGACGCTGAAAGCCGCCGGTATCCGCTGGAGCTGGCAGGATAAGAAGAGCGGAAGCTACCGCACCTTTGATAAGGAACGGGCGGAAAAGCTGAAAAAAGAGCTCGAGGGAAAAGCCCTTACCGTGACCTCTGTGGAGAAGGTTTCCAAGAAGCAGAACGCTCCCGGTCTTTATGACCTCACGGAGCTTCAGCGGGATGCGAGCCGCCGTTTCGGCTATTCGGCCAAGGAGACTCTGAACATCATGCAGCGTCTCTATGAGAATCACAAGGTTCTCACCTATCCCCGGACGGATTCCCGCTATATCGGAAAAGATGTGGCGGAGACCTTAAAGGAGCGGTTGAAGGCCTGCGCGGTTGGCCCTTACCGGAAGCTCGCGGGAACTCTGGCTATGAAGCCGATCCACACGAACGCTTCCTTTGTGGATGACAAAAAAGTCAGCGACCACCATGCGATCATCCCGACGGAGCAGTTTGTGGACCTTTCCCATATGACCAATGAGGAGCGGAAGATCTACGATCTCGTGGTACGCCGTTTTCTGGCGGTGCTGATGCCGCCCTTCACCTATGACGAGACCACGATGAAGGCCGAGGCCGGAGAGGGCATTTTCACGGCCCGGGGAAAAATTGTTCAGAGCCAGGGCTGGAAGGAAGCCTACGAGACGGAGGTCTTTTCCGGGGAGGACGAGGATGAGACTGCGGAAGAGCTTCCTAAGGAACAGAAGCTTCCCGAGCTGAAAAAAGGCGAGAAACTGAAAATTGAGAAAACGGAGCTCACCGCCGGAAAGACGAAGCCGCCGGCCCGTTTTAACGAGGCGACCCTTCTCTCTGCGATGGAAAATCCGGTGAAATATATGGAATCCAGGGATAAGACCTACATCAGGACTCTGGGCGAGACCGGGGGCCTTGGTACGGTGGCCACCCGGGCGGACATCATCGACAAACTCTTCAAGAGCTTCCTGATGGAGAAAAAAGGAAAAGATATTTACATTACCTCCAAGGCCCGCCAGCTTCTGGGCCTGGTACCGGAGGATCTCAAAAAGCCCGAGCTTACGGCTTCCTGGGAGCTGAAGCTTGGAAAGATCGCCCGGGGAGAATTAAAGCAGGAAGCCTTTCTTTCCAGCATCCGGGGTTATACCGAGGAGCTGATCTCTGAGATCAAGACCGCCGACGGTACCTTCCGCCACGAGAACATTACCGGCAAGAAATGCCCGCGCTGCGGCAAATTTCTTCTGGCAGTCAACGGAAAGAACAGTAAGCTTCTGGTCTGCCAGGACAGGGAGTGCGGCTACCGGGAGACCCTTTCCAGGACCACCAACGCCCGCTGTCCGAACTGCCACAAGAAGATGGAGATGATCGTAAAAGGGGAGGAGGAGACCTTTGTCTGCTCCACCTGCGGTTACAAGGAGAAGCTTTCCGCCTTCAAAAAGCGCCGGGAAAAAGAGGGCGCCGGAGTCAACAAACGGGACGTGGCCCGCTATTTGAATCAACAGAAAAAAGAGGCGGAGGAGCCCATAAACAACGCCTTTGCGGCGGCGCTTTCAGGCCTTAAGCTGGATAAATAAAGATTGCTGTTTACGGGGAGTTGTGCTATACTATCCCTGAATCTAAAGAAGCAGAGGTGCTTACATGAAAAGAGTATTATTAAAATTAAGCGGCGAGGCACTGGCCGGTGATAAAAAGACGGGATTTGACGAGCCCACTGTTACCGCTGTTGCCCGTCAGGTAAAAGAACTCGTTGACGATGGACTGGAAGTTGGTATCGTGATCGGAGGAGGCAACTTCTGGAGAGGCCGTTCCAGCGAGAAGATCGACCGGACCAAGGCTGACCAGATCGGTATGTTGGCTACGGTTATGAACTGCATTTATGTATCTGAGATTTTCCGTTCTGTAGGTATGAAGACCAAGGTTCTCACTCCCTTCGCCTGCGGAGCGTTTACTGAGCTTTTTTCCAAGGATCTGGTAAACGAGTGCTTCTCCAAAGGCATGGTAACCTTCTATGCCGGCGGAACCGGCCATCCCTATTTTTCCACGGATACGGCCACGGTGCTGCGTGCCATTGAGATCGAGGCGGATGTGATCCTTCTTGCGAAATCCATCGATGCCGTATACGACAGCGATCCGAAAGTAAATCCCAACGCGAAGAAGTATGACGAGGTTTCCATCCAGGAAGTTATCGACAAAAAACTGGGTGTGGTAGATATGGCGGCTTCCATTCTCTGTATGGAGAACAAGATGCCGATGCTGGTATTCGGCCTCAATGAGGAGAACAGCATTGTAGAAACCGTAAAAGGCAATTTTAAAGGCACAAGGGTGACTGTATAATAACCGGGAGGAAAAAGATATGGATGAAAGAATCAAAGCATATGAGACAAAAATGAGCAAATCCTACGACAGTCTGTTAAAGGATTTCAGTACGATCCGCGCAGGCCGTGCCAATCCCCATGTACTGGACAAGATCACCGTGGACTACTACGGAACACCGACCCCCTTACAGCAGGTGGGAAACATCACCGTTCCGGAAGCTCGGATTCTGATGATCCAGCCCTGGGAGAAAAAGATGATCCGTGAGATCGAGAAAGCCATCATGGTTTCTGATATCGGCATCAACCCCACCAATGACGGTACCTGCATCCGCCTGGTATTCCCGGAGCTTACCGAGGACCGCAGAAAAGATCTTGCCAAAGAGGTAAAGAAAAAAGGCGAGGGCGCGAAGGTTGCAGTCCGCAACATCCGCCGCGATGCAAACGATGCCTTCAAGAAGCTGAAAGGCAGCGACGTATCCGAGGATGAGATCAAAGAGCTGGAAGATAACGTTCAGAAGCTCACCGATAAGTATATCAAAGAGATCGACAAGGCAGTGGAAGAGAAATCCAAGGAGATCATGACAGTATAAAACAGCTGGGCGCTGCTTTTTGGCAGCGCCTAAAATTGTTTCTGGAGGAAATAAATATGGTGATACCGCAGCATGTTGCGATCATTCTGGATGGCAACGGACGATGGGCGAAGAGCAAAGGCATGCCCAGAAACTACGGTCATTCCAGGGGAGCCAAGAACCTGGAAGTGATCTGCGAGGATGCCTGGAATATGGGCATCAAATATCTGACGGTCTATCTGTTTTCCACGGAAAACTGGAAGCGGTCCAAGGAAGAGGTGGACGGCCTCATGAGGCTGTTCCGCAGCTACACAAAGACCTGTATCAAGACTGCCCAGAAAAATAATATGAAAGTACGGGTACTGGGAGATCCCACAGCTCTGGATCCGGATCTTCAGGAGAGCCTGAAAAAGCTGGAGGAGTCCTCGAAGGACAACACCGGACTGAATTTCCAGATCGCCATCAATTACGGCAGCCGGGACGAGATTACGAGAGCGGTCCGCCATCTGGCAGCGGATGTGAAGGACGGAAAGCTGGCCGTTGATGCCATCGACGAGGCCTGCATTTCCGGCTATCTGGACACGAGAGAAGTGCCGGATCCGGACCTTCTGATCCGCACCAGCGGAGAGCAGCGCCTTTCCAACTACCTGCTCTGGCAGCTGGCCTATACAGAATTTTATTTTACCGATGTGCCCTGGCCCGCTTTTACCAAGGAGGAGCTTTGGAAGGCCATCGAGAAGTTCAACAGCCGTGACCGGCGTTACGGCGGAGTGAAGGAGGGATAACGTGTTTAAAACGAGACTGCTCAGTGGTATTGTCTTGGTGATCATCGCTCTTGTGACCATCATCAGCGGCAGTTACCTTCTCTGGGGAACCTTATTCCTGGTGTCTCTCATCGGCCTGACGGAGCTTTACCGGGCTGCAGGCGTACAGGAAAAGGGCTTTTCCCTTCTGGCCTTAATCGGGGCTCTCGGTGTGGCTTCCTATTATTTGCTGTTACTTTTCGGATTTGAGGCATATAGTATGATGGATATGATTTTTATTCTGATCGTACTGATGGCCGTCTATGTATTTACATATCCGAAATACCATGCGGACCAGGTCATGGCGGCCTTCTTCGGCGTGGTCTATGTCTCCGTGATGCTTTCCTATATTTATCTCACCCGGAGTCTTGAGGGCGGAGCCTTTCTGGTATGGCTGATTTTCCTCTGCTCCTGGGGCTGCGATACCTGCGCTTACTGTGTGGGCATCCTCATCGGAAAGCACAAGATGGCTCCTGTCTTAAGCCCGAAGAAATCCATCGAGGGCGCTGTGGGAGGCGTTGTGGGAGCTGCGCTTCTGGGGCTTATCTACGCCCTGGCAGCCGGAAAATTTTTCCCGGAGTTTGATCACAGCCCGGCGGTTTACGCCCTGATCTGTGCAGTGGGAGCTCTCATCTCCATGGTGGGAGACTTGGCGGCTTCCGGTATCAAGAGAAACCACAACATCAAGGATTACGGCAAGCTGATCCCCGGACACGGCGGAATTCTCGACCGTTTCGACAGCGTGATCTTCACGGCTCCGGTGATCTATTTCCTTGCCATTGCCCTTCTGTAAAAAAGAAGCGGAGGAATGCGTATGAAAAAAATAGCGATTTTAGGTTCCACGGGTTCCATCGGCACCCAGACCCTGGAGGTAGTGGAAAACAACGGCGACATTCAGGTGGAAGCCCTTTCTGCCAACGGAAATGTGGACCTTCTCGAGAAACAGGCGAGAAAATTTAAACCTTCTGTCATCGCTGTATTCCGCGAGGATGCAGCGAAGGAGCTGAAAGAACGGTTAAAAGATATGAATATCCGCATCGTGACAGGAATGGACGGTCTCATCGAGATTGCCACGCTGCCCGAGACGGATATCCTGGTGACGGCCATTGTGGGAATGATAGGTATTCTTCCCACGATCGAGGCCATCAAAGCCGGAAAAGATATCGCCCTGGCAAATAAGGAAACTCTGGTGACGGCGGGGCATATCATCATGCCTCTGGCAGAGCGGATGGGTGTTCAGATCCTTCCGGTGGACAGCGAGCACAGCGCCATTTTCCAGGCCCTTCACGGGGAAGACCGGGGCGGAATTGAGAAGATTCTTATCACAGCCTCCGGCGGTCCCTTCCGGGGAAAAAACCGGGCGGAACTTGAGAATGTTCAGGTGGAGGACGCCCTGAAACATCCGAACTGGTCCATGGGCCAGAAGATCACGATCGATTCTGCCACCCTGGTAAATAAGGGGCTGGAGGTCATGGAAGCCAAATGGCTTTTCGGCGTGGATCTGGACCGGATTCAGGTGGTAGTCCAGCCGAAGAGTATCATCCATTCGATGGTGGAATTTAAGGACGGAGCTGTCATCGCCCAGCTTGGGACACCGGATATGAAGCTTCCGATCCAGTACGCCCTCTATTATCCGGAGCGGCGTTACCTTCCGGGAGACCGGCTGGATTTCTGGAAACTGAAGGAAATTACCTTTGAGAAACCGGATACGGATACCTTCCTTGGTCTGCCCCTGGCCTTTCAGGCGGCGAGAACTGGCGGCAGCATGCCAACGGTCTTCAACGCGGCCAATGAGCGGGCTGTGAGCAAGTTTTTGCATCGGAAGATTCGTTTCCTGGATATCTATGATATAATTTCCGACGCAATGGAACATCATAAAGTTATTCCGAATCCTTCCATCGAAGAGATTCTGGCAGCAGAGCAGGCAACATACGAACGAATTGAAAGCAGGTGGTAGGTTGAGTATTATTCTTGCACTTTTTATTTTCAGCCTGATCATTATCATTCATGAGCTGGGTCATTTTCTCCTGGCAAAATACAATGGAGTGACAGTGCTGGAGTTTTCTCTGGGCATGGGTCCCAGAATTTTAAGTACGGTAAAGGGCGGCACCCGGTATTCCTGGAAGCTCCTTCCCTTCGGCGGCTCCTGTGCCATGTTGGGAGAGGATGAGGCCACCACAGAGGAAGGCTCCTTCGGAAGCAAATCCGTCTGGGCCCGAATTTCCGTTATTGCGGCAGGCCCGATTTTTAACTTTATTCTGGCTTTTCTCTTATCCCTTTTTATCATCGGAAGCATCGGTTATGACGCTCCGGTGATCAGCTATGTGGGGGAGGGAACTCCCGCAGCCGAGGCCGGTATCCAGGTGGGAGACCGGATTCTGAAAATGAACAATCAGAAGATTCATGTGGCCCGGGAGATTACCGGCTACACCCTCTATCATCCCAACGAGGAGACGATCACCGTCACCTGGGAGCACGAGGGAGAGAAGAAAACCGCGGATATCACGCTTCAGATGGATGAGGAAGTCGGCAGAAAGCTGATGGGAATTTCCGTCTCCGGCGCCCGCACAAAGCTTGGCCCTGTGGGCGTACTGAAATACAGCGCCTACGAGGTGAAATACTGGATTGCCACCACGCTGGACGGCCTGAAACTTCTGATCAGCGGCAGGCTGGGACTCAACGATATGTCTGGCCCCGTGGGCGTGGTCAACATGATTGGAAGCACCTATAATGAGAGCAAAGCCGACGGCGGTTTCTATGTATGGCTGAACATGCTGAATATTTCTATTCTTCTGACTGCCAACCTGGGTGTCATGAACCTTCTGCCTCTTCCGGCTCTGGACGGCGGCCGCCTGGTTTTCCTTTTCCTGGAAGCCATCCGCCGCAAACGCATCGACCCGGAGAAAGAAGGCATGGTCCATATGATCGGCCTTTTGGCTCTGATGGCATTGATGGTTGTGATTATGTTCAATGACGTAAGAAAACTCTTTTAGTTATTTTTGGAGGCGATTGATATGAAGAGCTTTTTCACAAATCAGGGAGCTTTTTCCGTTGTTTATCTGGTGCTGGGCATCCTGCTTCTGATCCACCCGGTAGCCTTTTCTCGGGCAGTCTGCTATGTCCTTGGCATCTGCGCCTTTGTCTACGGCGCCTGGAAGATCTGGGGTTACTGGAAGGATAGAAAGCTGGGCGGCGTGTTCCAGCTGGAACTCATCGTGGGCGTGATCCTCGTGGTCATCGGCCTGGTGGCTCTCTTTAAATCCGAGGTTCTGCTTTCCATTCTGCCGGTGATCATCGGCCTCATCATCCTCATGGACGGTCTGGTGACGATCAATCAGGCACTGAACCTTCGGAAACTGGATTATCGCTGGAAATACCTTCTGCCCATGGGCATTGTGGTAGCCGTGTTCGGCCTGGTTCTGGTTCTGAATCCCTTCGGAAGCGCGATGCTTCTCATGCGTTTCCTGGGCTTCACACTGCTGGTGGACGGCTTCTGCGACTTCTGGTGGTATTACAGACTGAAAAAACTGTTTGAGTAAACCGGTGGGGACGGAGTTTTTGACATAAACTCCGTCCTTTTTGGCTTTTTAAAGGAGACTTGTATGGAAATCGGAATGTACGAAAAGGAAGTGGAGGATAAAGAAATCCGGGAGATTGCAGAGAGAATCTTACCGGATACTTCTTTTGGAAAAATATACAGAATCTGTGAGCAGTACGGAGAGGAAGAAGCCGACTGCAGGGAATACGACGTTTATAAGCTTGTGACGCCAGAGGGTGATCGGATGCTGAAAAAAGCGGATAAACGGGAGGTTTCAAATTATGAGAAATACCTGAAGCAAAAAGATTTCTGTGTTCCCAAATTTTATGGGCGCTGGGACGACGGCGCGGATATCTGGATCATGCTCGAGAGCATCGAGGGCAATGATTTAAGAGATATGACGGATGAGCTGGCAAAAGCGGCGGCGAAAAGCATTGTTCAGATTCAGAATGCTTTCTGGAATCATCCGGACAGGGAACGCTTTGAAGTCTATCTGGAAAGAATCAGCCGGAGACTCGCCTGCATCAAGGATGAGCCTGAAATCGGCGAAGCCTACGGGCTCTTTTTTGAAAGACAGAAGACCTGCCACAGAACCCTGTCAAACGGTGATTTCCTGGAGTTCAATGTGATTGATAAAAATGGACAGGTATTTATCATTGACTGGGGCTTTGGCGGTATCATGCCCTATTCTCTGGACCTTGCGCGGTTTATCGCCCATGCGACAGAAGACCGGGCGACCTTTCCGTTTTACATGAACGATGAGCAGAAACGTCTGTTTTTGAATACCGTTTACGAAAACCTGGTTGAGAAACTGGATTATGAACAGTATTTATATGATATCAAGCTGGCCGTCCTCAATGAATATGTGGAATTTATCGAAGCGGATGAGGATGACGACAGATGGTATTATAATCATGCAAGAGAGCTGGCAAGAGAGATTTTGGCTGAGAAAGAAGGAAGATAGCAAGATGAAATACGCAGTTATCGGCGCTGGCGGAACCGGCGGTATGATCGGATTTTACATGACAAAGGCAGGAAAAGATGTGACGCTGATTGCCCGCGGCGAGCATCTGGCGAAGATGCAGGAAAAGGGTCTGACGGTGGAAAGAATGTGGAATGGCTCCATGGAGACGCTGCCTGTTTCTGCGACGGATATGGAGCATTACAGGGAGCGGCCGGATGTGATCTTTGTCTGTGTCAAGGGATATTCCCTGGCTGGAACCATTCCGTTTATCAAGAAAGCGGCGAAGAAAGATACCGTGGTGATACCAGTTTTGAATATCTATGGAACAGGCGCAAAGATGCAGAAAGAACTGCCGGAGCTTCTGATTACGGACGGCTGTATCTATGTATCGGCCAATATCAAGGAGCCTGGAGTTCTGCTGCAGCACGGCAAAATTCTGCGGGTTGTTTTTGGAACCAGAGATAAGGAAGATTTCCGAGAGGTATTAAGAGAGATTGCAGAAGATCTCTGTGACTCCGGGATTGAGGGAGTCCTTTCTGAAAATATAAGAAGGGATGCGCTGGAAAAATTTTCCTATGTCTCCCCGATCGGAGCAGCGGGCCTGTATTTTGACGCGGTGGCCAGGGATTTTCAGCGGGAAGGAGAACCCAGGGAAACTTTCAAAGCGATGATCCGGGAGATTGCCGCACTCGCAGAGGCGATGGGAATTCCCTTTGAAAAAGATATGGTGGAGGCCAACCTGAAGATTCTCTCCAACCTGGTGCCGGAAGCCACAACTTCCATGCAGCGAGACGTACTGGCCGGCAAAAATTCAGAAATCGACGGGCTGGTCTATGAGGTTGTGCGGATGGGAGCCGAGTACGGCGTCCCGGTCCCAGTGTATACGAAAGTGGCGGAGAAACTGCGTGGGATAAAATAAATATACTGTATTTTTTATATGGGAACCGCCCAGTCACTGAAAACAATGACTGAGAGGTTCCTTTTTCATCAGTAAAGCTCTGCGATTCTGGTCACGCCCACATAGATCTCCTGGACCTTATACCAGGTCCGGTAATCCACCTCTCCGGTCTCGGGAAGACCGAAGATATCCTGGAAGATCTCCACAGCCCGCTGTGTTTCCTCTCCGTAGATGCCGTCTACCCGGATCTTCGGGATCAGGGGATAATTGTTGGAGATGGCGTTGAGCTGCTCCTGGAGCTGTTCGACCTTCTGCCCGCGGCTTCCGATATCCAGAGTCTCCCCGGGCCAGGAAGCCGGGATGCCGGAGATCTCCTCGGCAGAGTTGATATACATATCATCCCCGTAATAATAGCGGAGAATCTCAACAGGTGTATAATTCTGATCCCCCAGATATTTGGAACCCCACTGGGAGAGCCAGTTGGGGCAGCTGACCCTCTGCCCGTCACAGTACTGGGTCAGAATGGGTTGGCGCACATTGGGCCGGGAGAGATAACTTGCAAAGACTTCATCCACCACCTCGGAGATACTCTCAAAAATGTTCCGGTTGGGGATCCATTTGTGGTCGAAAGCGGTAGAGGAAGTGATGGTGAAGGAATAGCCCTTATTTCTATACCATTCGGTATACACCCGGTTCAGCGTAAACGACATAATCGCCAGCACATTCGCCACAATCGCCGCCCTCGGCCAGGTGGCGTAGATCTCGCTGGAGGCCACATTTTTGATGTAATCCGAATAGCGGATATAGTAATCCTGGGCAGTACTGTCCCTGGGGGAGCCGTCGTGGACCACGATGTATTCCGGCACGACCACCCGGCTCAGGACGATTTCACCGGAAGCGTTGACGGGCTTGATTTCTGCCTCGGCGATCTTTGGCGGATAATTGCCGAAAAGCGTATGAGCGGGGATTGTGTAATTCTGGAAGTCGCCGGAGGACTCTAAGGGGGAGAGTCTTACATCCTGGAGGGCCAGAGAGCCGGAAAAAAGCTCCGCCCCCGAGATGGAAAGTGGCTCAAAGCCATCTGCCTGAATCTGGAAAGTATATTCCGAATAGGGCTGGTTTTCGCTGGGTTCCATACTGTACTCAATGGGCGGAGCAGGAAGCTCCACGGTTTCAGAATTTCCATTTGTGTCGGTGCCGATCTCCTCCAGGGCTTTCTCCGGCTGGCCGGTATCGAAGATCCGGATCCGGGCATTTTCCACAGGGGAACGGGTCAGGGCCGAGTCCACATGAATGCGGAGCCGGCCTTTATCCGGTGTATCAGAAGAAAGAGTCTGCGGCATAAGTCAACCTCTGAAAGACTTTCCCTACAGTTTATGCAGCAGGGGTGCCGTTTAAAACTCACTCTTTCGGAAGCTCAGAAGCGCAGTGAGGGCATTTTACCGCGTCGATATGAATCTCGGATTTACAATAAGGACATACTTTGGTAGTAGGTGCTGTTTCCGGTTCCAGCTTCGGGCGGCGGATCACATTGATACCTTTTACTACCATAAAAATAGAGAAGGCAATGATCAGAAACTGGATCACGGTCTGGATAAAGGAGCCGTAAGCGAAAACGGAAGTCGATGCCTTCGCTGCCTCCAGGGTGGGGTAGGACTGGCCGTCCAGGGCGATGAAAAGATTGGAAAAGTCAACCTTTCCGGTGGCGATGCTGATGACAGGCATAAGGACATCGTTTACCAGGGAATTGATGATGTTGCTGAAGGCTCCGCCGACAATGACACCGACAGCCATATCCATGACATTGCCGCGCATGATGAATTCTTTGAATTCTTCTGTGATCTTGCTCATAAAGAGTTCCTCCTTATAGTAGTTAGTAGTGCTCACGGATTGCTCCGTGCTTTGCACTCACGCAATCCTCCCCGCTATTCGCATATCGTGAAGCTTACGCTCCACTTTTATGCTCATATCGGGGCGTGTCTCAAGATCATATCTCACCCCTTGTGCAAGCACAGGTGTGAGAATGACCTTTCGACCTTGTAATCATAAGTATATCATAGAAAAAGTTGTCTGCACGGAAAAAATGCATTTTTATGTAAAAAAACAGTTGAAAAATAAAAATGGATGTGATAAAATATCGACAATTTGAGCAAAAGTAAGGGGGGACGACGAATAGGAAAACAGAAGTTCTTATTCCCGTCTCTTTTTTTATGTGCCCCGCAACTGTTTAGAAAGGATTAGGTGACATATGAAAGCATTTCTGATTTTGGAAGACGGAACCGTCTTTACCGGAACCAGCATCGGTTCAACCAGGGAGGTAATCAGCGAAATCGTTTTTAACACTTCCATGACCGGTTATCTGGAAGTCCTGACCGACCCGTCCTACGCAGGACAGGCAGTGGTAATGACCTACCCTCTGATTGGAAACTATGGTATTTGTTATGAAGACATGGAGTCCGGACGCCCCTGGCCGGATGGATATATCGTACGGGAGCTCTCCCGTATGCCCAGCAACTTCCGTTCTGAGGACACCATTCAGAATTTCCTGAAAAAATTCAACATTCCGGGAATTGCAGGAGTAGATACCAGAGCCCTGACAAAGATCCTTCGTGAAAAAGGTACCATGAACGGCATGATCACCACCAACGAGAACTATTCCCTCGATGAGATCATACCGAAGCTGAAAGCCTACACCACCGGAAAAGTTGTGGAGAAAGTTACCTGCAAGGAGAAATATGTGATTCCGGGAGAGGGCCCGAAGGTAGCTCTTCTGGACCTGGGTGCCAAGAGAAACATTGCCCGTTCCTTGAATGAGAGAGGCTGCGAGGTTACAGTTTACCCGGCAGACACCCCCGCGCAGGAGATCATCGCGTCCAAACCCGACGGTATCATGCTTTCCAACGGCCCTGGAGACCCGAAGGAATGTACCGGCGTGATCCGCGAGATCAAAAAGCTATATGACACAGAGATCCCCATCTTTGCCATCTGTCTCGGCCATCAGCTCATGGCTCTGGCTACTGGCGCAGATACCCATAAGATGAAATACGGCCATCGCGGCGGCAACCATCCGGTGAAAGATCTGGCCACCGGCCGTGTCTACATTTCCTCCCAGAACCATGGTTATGTGGTGGATATGGATACGCTGGATCCGAAGGTGGCAACGCCCGCTTTTGTAAACGTAAACGACGGAACCAACGAAGGTCTTGCCTATACGGGAAAAAATATTTTCACCGTGCAGTTCCATCCGGAGGCTTCCCCGGGACCCCGGGATTCCGGTGTGCTCTTTGACCGTTTTATGAAGATGATGGAGGTAAAAAAGAATGCCTAAGAATCCAGAAATCAAGAAAGTTCTTATGATCGGCTCCGGCCCTATCGTCATCGGCCAGGCAGCAGAGTTTGACTATGCGGGAACCCAGGCTTGCCGTTCCTTGAAGGAAGAGGGCATCGAGGTCGTACTTTTAAACTCCAATCCGGCTACCATCATGACGGATAAAGATATCGCTGACAAAGTTTACATCGAGCCGCTGACTGTGGAAGTAGTAGAGCAGCTCATCGAGAAAGAGAAACCCGACAGCATCCTTCCGACCCTGGGAGGCCAGGCCGGACTGAACCTTGCCATGGAGCTTGCCGAGAGAGGTTTCCTGGAAGAGCACAACGTCCGCCTCATCGGTACCACGGCAGAAACCATCAAGAAGGCGGAGGATCGTCTGGAATTTAAAGAAACCATGGAGAAAATCGGCGAGCCCATTGCAGCTTCCCTGGTTGTTGAGAACGTAGAAGACGGCGTGGCTTTCGCTGAGAAGATAGGCTACCCGGTTGTGCTTCGTCCGGCGTACACCCTGGGCGGCAGCGGCGGCGGTATCGCTCACAACTATGAAGAACTGGTGGAGATCCTGGAGAACGGTCTTCGTCTCTCCCGTGTAGGTCAGGTTCTGGTAGAACGCTGCATCGCCGGCTGGAAAGAGATCGAGTACGAGGTAATGCGTGACAGTGCAGGAAACGTGATCACGGTCTGCAACATGGAAAACATCGACCCGGTTGGCGTGCATACCGGAGATAGTATTGTAGTAGCTCCGTCCCAGACCCTGGGAGATAAAGAGTACCAGATGCTCCGTACCTCCGCTCTGAACATCATCTCCGAGCTGAAGATCACCGGAGGCTGTAACGTACAGTTTGCCCTTCATCCGGAGAGCTTCGAGTACTGCGTCATCGAGGTAAACCCCCGTGTAAGCCGTTCCTCTGCTCTGGCAAGTAAAGCCACCGGTTACCCCATCGCAAAGGTTGCAGCAAAGATCGCTCTTGGCTACACCCTGGACGAGATCAAAAATGCCATCACCGGAAAGACTTATGCGAGCTTTGAACCCATGCTGGACTACTGCGTGGTCAAGATTCCGCGTCTTCCCTTCGATAAATTTATCACCGCAAAGAGAACCCTTACAACTCAGATGAAGGCAACCGGAGAGGTTATGAGCATCTGTGATAACTTCGAGGGCGCTCTGATGAAAGCCATTCGTTCTCTGGAGCAGCATGTGGACTGCCTGCTTTCCTATGATTTCAGCGATCTGGACGACGACGCTCTCATCAAACAGCTGAAAGTCGTTGACGACCGCCGGATCTGGGTTATCGCTGAGGCTCTCCGCCGCGGTGTTACCTATGAGACGATCCACTCCATCACAAAGATCGACGAGTGGTTCATCGATAAGATTGCCATCCTCGTGGAGATGGAGCAGGCCCTGAAGACCCAGGAGCTCACCGTTGACCTCTTAAAAGAAGCCAAGAGACTGGAGTTCCCGGACAATGTCATCGCCCGCCTCACCGGAAAGAGTGAGGGGGAGATCAAGAATCTTCGTTATGAAAACAGTATCGTAGCCGCTTATAAAATGGTAGATACCTGTGCGGCAGAGTTCGAGGCTGAGACCCCGTACTACTATTCCGTATTCGGCCGTGAGAACGAAGCAGTAGAGACCAGCGGAAAGAAAAAAGTTCTGGTTCTCGGTTCCGGCCCCATCCGTATTGGTCAGGGTATCGAGTTCGATTTCTGCTCCGTTCACTGTACCTGGGCATTTAAAAAGGAAGGCTTCGAGACCATCATCATCAACAACAACCCGGAGACCGTAAGTACGGACTTCGATATCGCTGATAAGCTGTACTTTGAGCCGCTGACTCCCGAGGATGTGGAGAACGTGGTAAATATCGAGAAACCCGACGGAGCTGTGGTTCAGTTCGGCGGACAGACCGCTATCAAACTGACCGAGGCTCTGATGAAGATGGGTGTGCCCATCCTCGGAACCTCCGCAGAGAACGTAGATGCGGCAGAGGATCGTGAGCTCTTCGATGCAATCCTGGAAGAGTGCCAGATCCCGAGACCCAAGGGACATACCGTATTTACCGCAGAAGAGGGCATCAAGGCGGCCAATGAGCTGGGCTATCCGGTTCTGGTTCGTCCTTCCTATGTACTGGGCGGACAGGGCATGCAGATCGCCATCAATGACGAGGATGTGGAAAAATACATCGGCATCATCAACCGTTATACCCAGGAACATCCGATCCTGGTAGATAAATACCTGGTAGGAAAAGAGATCGAGGTCGACGCTGTCTGCGACGGGGAGGACATCCTGATCCCGGGTATCATGGAGCACATCGAGCGCGCCGGTATCCATTCCGGAGACAGTATCTCTGTTTATCCGGCACCTAGCCTCAATGATAAAGTAAAAGCCACCATCACTGACTACACCGCGAAGCTGGCGAGATCCCTTCATGTCATCGGACTTATCAACATCCAGTTTATCGTCTGCGGCGAGGATGTTTACGTCATCGAGGTAAATCCGCGTTCCAGCCGTACGGTTCCCTACATCAGCAAAGTAACCGGTATCCCCATCGTTCCTCTGGCAACGAAAGTAATCCTGGGCCGGAAGATCAAGGAGCTTGGCTACACACCGGGACTTCAGAAGGAAGCTGATTACATCGCCATCAAGATGCCGGTGTTCTCCTTTGAGAAGATCCGCGGCGCAGATATCAGCCTTGGACCGGAGATGAAATCCACCGGTGAGTGTCTGGGAATCGCTAAGACCTTCAACGAGGCTCTCTACAAGGCCTTCCTTGGAGCAGGCATCAACCTTCCGAAATACAAGAACATGATCATCACCGTCCGGGATGAGGACAAAGAGGACATCATCGATGTGGCCCGCCGCTTTGAGAAGATCGGCTACCGGATCTTCGCTACTCTGGGAACTGCCAAAGTTCTTCAGGAGGCAGGCGTTCACGCTGTCCGCACCAACAAGGTGGAGCAGCCATCACCGAACCTTCTGGACCTGATCCTCGGCCACGAGATTGACCTTGTCATTGATACTCCGCCCCAGGGCGTCGAGCATTCCAGAGACGGTTTCGTGATTCGCCGTACCGCCATTGAGACCGGCGTCAATGTTCTGACCGCTATGGATACGGCCAGAGCTCTTGTAACCAGTCTTGAGAATACCGATATTCGTAAGCTGGAGCTCATTGATATCGCAACTGTGAAAAACATCTGAGAATAGAGAATAAAAAAGTGCCGCAGAGATCTTTGGATTTCTGCGGTAATTTTTTGAAAAAGGAGAAAAACAATGCCCGAATGGACACATTTTGACGAAAACGGAAACGCCCGTATGGTAGACGTGACAGAAAAAAATCCCACGATCCGTACGGCCACGGCGGTGGGAAGCCTTCTGGTGAGCGAGGAGGTGCTTTCTGCCATCAAAGGCCACGAGATCAAAAAAGGAGATGTGCTCACAGTGGCCCAGGTGGCAGGAATTATGGCGGTGAAACAGACCTCCCACCTGATTCCCATGTGCCATCCGCTGCTGACGCAGAACTGTACAGTCAATTTTGCGCTGGAGGAAAAGCCCTCACCCAGAGTCATCGCCCGCTGCACCGTAAAGCTGGAGGGAAAGACTGGTGTGGAGATGGAAGCTCTCACCGGCATCTCTGTAGCCCTGCTCACGGTCTATGACATGTGCAAGGCCCTGGACAAACGGATGATTATGACGGATGTTCACCTGGAAGAGAAGACCGGAGGAAAAAGCGGAGAGTTCCATTTTTGATTTTTGACAGATAAAAAGAAAGCCTGGAGCAGACGAAACAACATTGCTCCAGGCTTTTTTCAGTAAAATTAGTTATCTTCCGGCATATCCTCGCTGGTGTATACCTGACGTTTTCTTGCCATCTCATCACTTTCGAGGTATTCATCGTAGGTGGTGATCTTATCGATCATGGTGCCGTTCGGCAGGATCTCCATGATACGGTTGGCCGTGGTCTGAACGATCTGATGGTCGCGGGAAGCGAAGAGAATCACGCCCGGGAATTTGATGAGACCGTTGTTCAGAGCGGTGATGGACTCCATATCCAGATGGTTGGTCGGCTCGTCCAGAACGAGTACGTTGGCTCCGGAGATCATCATCTTGGAGAGCAGGCAACGGACTTTTTCTCCTCCAGAGAGGACTTTGACTTTCTTCATACCGTCGTCGCCGGCGAAGAGCATTCTTCCGAGGAAGCCGCGGACATAGGTGGCATCCTTGATCTCGGAGAACTGGGTCAGCCAGTCAACGATAACCAGATCGTTGTCGAATTCTTTCGTGCTGTCCTTCGGGAAATAAGCCTGGCTGGTGGTCACGCCCCATTTATAGCTTCCCTCGTCGGGCTCCATCTCTCCGGTGAGAATCTGGAAGAGGGTGGTTTTTGCAAGTTCGTTTCCGCCGACGAAAGCAACCTTGTCGTCATGGCCGAGGATGAAGGAGATGTTGTCCAGAACCTTCACGCCGTCGATGGTCTTGCTGATGCCTTCTACGGTGAGCACTTCATTTCCGATTTCACGGTTGGGACGGAAATCAATGTAGGGATATTTACGGCTGGAAGGACGGATCTCATCCAGCTGGATTTTTTCCAGGGCACGTTTACGGCTCGTAGCCTGTTTGGATTTGGAAGCGTTGGCGCTGAACCGGGAGATGAACTCCTGCAGCTCTTTGATTTTTTCCTCTTTTTTCTTGTTGGCTTCTTTCATCTGACGGATCATCAGCTGGCTGGACTCGTACCAGAAATCGTAGTTTCCGGCGTAGAGCTGGATCTTGCCGTAGTCGATGTCGGCGATGAAGGTGCAGACCTTGTTGAGGAAATAACGGTCATGGGAAACGACGATAACCGTATTGTTGAAGTTGATGAGGAACTCCTCAAGCCAGCTGATTGCATCGAGGTCCAGATGGTTGGTCGGCTCGTCGAGCAGAAGGATATCGGGGTTTCCGAAAAGGGCTTTGGCCAGAAGAACTTTCACCTTCTCACTTCCGTTCAGGTCCTTCATGAGAGAGTAGTGAAGCTCCGGAGCGATGCCCAGACCGTTTAAGAGAGTGGCGGCATCAGACTCGGCCTCCCAGCCATTCATCTCGGCAAACTCACCCTCCAGCTCACTGGCGCGGATACCGTCCTCGTCGGTGAAATCCTCTTTCATGTAGATGGCTTCTTTTTCCTTCATGATATCATAGAGGCGCTGGTTTCCCATGATGACGGTGTCCAGTACGGGGAAACTGTCGTATTTGAAGTGGTCCTGCTCCAGTACGGAAAGACGCTGGCCCGGGGTGATGATGACATCGCCGCTGGTGGTCTCGAGCTGACCGGAAAGAATCTTTAAGAACGTGGATTTTCCGGCGCCGTTGGCTCCGATGAGGCCGTAGCAGTTGCCTTCGGTGAATTTGATGTTGACGTCCTCGAAAAGGGCTTTTTTGCCGATTCGAAGAGTGACATTATTTGCACTGATCATATTTGTATTGTACCTCCTTAGAAACAGGACTGCATGTGGTCATACAGCGGTTTCCTGGCTTTTCACATGTTTTTTGACTGCATCGTTTCTATTCTAACTGAAAACAGAAAAAAAGCAAGTGAAAAATGGAAAAAACCGGGCTGCTTCCGAAAAAAGACAAATTGGTTTTGTGTTGACTCTTGTGGATTTTGAAAAAGACTTTGTTAAAAATCGCTAAAACCGCATATTTCCGGCATTTTTCCATTGGGAGAAAATATTGAGAAATCAGTTGCTTTTTGACGTAAATCATGGTAGAATGGAAACAATCAAAATAAAACAACACAATCAAACATAAGGAGGATCATTCTCATGGCTATTAACGAGTATGAAATCAAAAAACAGATCTGCGACATCGGCAAACGCATTTATGACCGGAACATGGTTGCTGCAAACGATGGAAACATTTCCGTAAAACTGAACGACAATGAATTCCTTTGCACCCCGACCGGTGTTTCCAAAGGTTTCATGACTCCGGAGTACATCTGTAAAGTAGATGCCAAAGGAAACGTAATCCAGGCAAACGGAAACTTCCGTCCGTCTTCCGAGATCAAAATGCACATGAGAGTGTATGAGAAGAGACCGGATGTAGGTGCAGTTGTACACGCTCATCCGAACTTCGCTACCGCTTTTGCTATCGCAGGTATTCCGCTGACACAGCCGATCATGCCCGAGGCAGTTATCGCTCTTGGCTGCGTGCCCATCGCTGAGTACGGCACACCGTCCACTGTTGAGATTCCGGACAACATCGAGAAATACCTTCCGTACTACGATGCAGTTCTTCTTGAGAACCACGGCGCACTGACCTGGAGCACCGACCTTCTGGCAGCATACATGAAGATGGAGTCTGTAGAGTTCTACGCAGAGCTTCTCTACAAATCCAAAATGCTGGGCGGCCCGAAGGAGTTCGACAAAGAGCAGATCGCAAAACTGTACGAGATCAGAAGAAAAATGGGTCTTCCGGGCAAACATCCCGCAAACCTGTGTGCAGAGCTGAACGGACCGGGCAAAGGATGTCATTCCTGCGATGCAGCATGCTCCTGCGGTACCAAGAAAGCAGAGCCGGATGTAGAGAAGATCGTCGCTGAAGTGACAAAGAAGATTCTGGAGCAGATGAAATAATTTTTAAGGAGGCTCATTATGGCTATTAACGAACAAGAGATCCAAGAGATTGTTCGAAGCGTCCTGAAGGGCATGGGTACCACAGCTGCGGCACCGGCAGCCCCGAAGGCTCCGGAGAAGAAGCTTCTGGGTATCTTTGAGACCGCAGATGAAGCCATCGCGGCAGCAAAGGCAGCACAGAAGGAAATTCAGCCGATGCCCCTGGAATTCCGTGAAAAAATCATTGCAAATATCCGTAAAAAAACACTGGAAAACGCCAAGCTCCTTTCCGAGCTGGCAGTAGAAGAGACCGGCATGGGAAATGTCGGCCACAAGATCATCAAGCATCAGCTGGTGGCTGAGAAGACTCCGGGCACGGAGGATCTCAAGACCATCGCCTGGTCCGGTGACAGAGGCCTGACACTGACCGAGATGGGTCCCTGGGGAGTGATCGGAGCTGTCTGCCCCTCCACAAACCCGACCTGTACCGTCATCTGCAATTCCATCGGCATGCTGGCTGCTGGAAATGCAGTCGTATTCATGCCTCACCCCAGCGCAAAGAACTGTTCCAATCTGGCCATTGACATGGTAAACCGTGCCAGTGTTGAGGTTGGCGGTCCGGAGAATATCGTGACCGCAGTTGCCGAGCCCACCATGGATGTGAGCAACTACATTTTCAAGCACAAAGACGTGGATATGCTCTGTGCTACCGGCGGCCCGGGCGTTGTGACCGCAGTCCTTTCCTCCGGAAAGAGAGCAATGGGAGCAGGAGCAGGCAACCCGCCTGTACTGGTGGATGAGACCGCCAATATCCCGAAAGCAGCCCAGGATATCATCAACGGCTGCACCTTTGATAACAACCTTCCCTGCATCGCAGAGAAAGAGGTTGTCGTTGTAGATACCGTGGCAGACGAGCTGATCTATCACATGGAACAGAACGGCTGTTATCATGCGAGCCCCGAAGAGGTCCAGAAGCTGGTAGATACCGTTCTGGATGACAAGAATGGCAAAAAAGTCATCAGCCGTAAATGCGTGGGACGCAGTGCCAAAGTCCTTCTCGGAAAAATCGGTGTGACCGTAGGCGACGAAGTCCGCTGCATCATTTTCGAGGGAGAGAAGACACATCCCCTGATCTGGACAGAGCTGATGATGCCGATTCTCGGTATCGTCCGTGTGAAAAATGTGGATGAGGGAATCGCTGTGGCAGTAGAGCTGGAGCACGGCAACCGCCATTCCGCTCACATGCACTCAACCAACATCAACAATCTGACCAGATTTGGAAAAGCCATTGACACCGCTATTTTCGTAAAGAACGCACCTTCCTATGCGGCACTGGGCTTCGGCGGAGAAGGATATCCCACCTTCACCATCTGCAGCCGTACCGGAGAGGGTCTTACCTCTGCAAAGAGCTTTACAAAGGCAAGAAGATGTGTCATGGGCGATGCGCTTTGCATCAGATAAGGAGTGATAAACGTGGAAATGAATATTGAAGAAATCGTAAAACAGGTCCTGGCTGAGATGAAAGGAGCCGCTCCTGCTGACGTGGCTCCCGCTGTAAAAGCAGATCCCGCGGCAACAGCAGCAGGCGAGATCCCGAAGACCGCTCATGTAGCAGTCCTCACCGCCCTGGAACATTTTGATATCAAAGAGTATCCGATGCCGGAAGTCGGCGACGACGATATCCTCGTAAAGGTAGAGGGCTGCGGCGTCTGCGGTACCGATGCTCATGAGTTCAAGAGAGATCCCTTCAGCCTGATCCCGGTAGCTCTGGGACATGAGGGAACCGGAGAGATCGTAAAAATGGGTAAAAACGTAAAGGTTGATACCGCTGGTAAACCGGTTCGGGTAGGCGACAAAGTCGTTACCTGCATGATCTTCAAGGATGATCCGGAGATCACAATGTTCGACCTGAACAAGAAAAACGTAGGCGGAGCTGATGTATACGGCCTCCTTCCAGATGACGATGTACATCTGAACGGCTGGTTCTCCGATTATATCCTGATCAGAGGCGGCAGCTTCGGTTCTACCTTCTTTAATGTAAGTGATCTGGATCTGGATTCCCGTATCCTCATCGAGCCGTGTGCTGTACTGGTACATGCCGTTGAGAGAGCAAAAACCACCGGTATCCTTCGCTTCAACAGCCGTGTTGTTGTACAGGGCTGCGGACCGATCGGTCTGATCTGCATCGCTATCCTGAAAACCATGGGTGTTCAGAACATCTGTGCAGTAGACGGAGAGCAGAAACGTCTTGACTTCGCTAAGAAGATGGGCGCAAAGATGACTGTAAACTTCAAGGATCACAAGGGCATCGAGGCTCTGGCCGGAGCAGTAAAGGACGCTTTCGGCGGTCATCTGGCAGACTTCGCATTCCAGTGTACCGGTTCTCCGGTGGCACATGCCAATATCTATAAATTTATCCGCAACGGCGGCGGCCTCTGCGAGCTTGGTTTCTTTATCAACGGCGGCGATGCAACCATCAACCCGCACTTTGATATCTGCTCCAAAGAGATCACGATCGTTGGTTCCTGGGTATACACTCTGAGAGATTATGTAACAACCTTTGATTTCCTGAAGAGTGCAAAAGAGATCGGCCTTCCGATGAGCGAGCTCATCACCGATAAGTTCCCGCTGGAGGAGATCAACGAGGCTCTTAAGACCAACCTGGCTATGACCGGACTTAAGATCGCTATCGTCAACAAGTAAGCAGAAAGGAGTGACAGGCCATGCAGGAGGCAGCAGGTCTTCTGGAGGTGTTTGGCTGTGTGGCAGCCTTTGCGGCAGCAGATGCGGCAGCGAAAGCGGCCAACGTCACCATCCAGTCCATTGATAAAAACAAACCTGCCAATGCGGATGCGTTGCCGGTACCACTCATCACCTGCCTGAAGATCAGAGGCAGCGTAGCTGACGTGGAGGCGGCCATGGATGCAGCAGCCGCGGCAGCAGAAAGTATCACTGGTGTGGTATCCCGTTATATCATCGCCGGTCCGTCCGAGGAGACGGAGAAAATGCTGAGGATCAGCGCTATATAATTGTCTTGCAATGTCAGGCAGGATATATTAAAATAAAAGAAGAATGATTGGTTTAACCCGCACAAGGAGGATATAGGAAATGACACAGGAAGCATTAGGAATGGTAGAAACCAGAGGACTCGTAGCAGCAATCGAGGCTTCTGACCAGATGGTAAAAGCAGCAGATGTAACTCTGATCGGTACTGAGAAGATCGGTTCTGGGCTGGTAACTGTTATGGTACGCGGCGATGTTGGAGCTGTTAAGGCTGCTACAGAGGTTGGCGGAGCAGCAGCTTCCAGACTGGGCGAACTCGTAGCTGTACATGTAATCCCGAGACCGCATAACGATGTGCAGAAAATTCTGCCAACCATCTAATCGCGGAAACTCTAAAATCCAGTAAAGGAAAAGGAAGCACATATGAAAGCGATTGGATTAGTTGAGCTGCCTAACTGCACGGATGCCATTCAGGCGCTGGATGTTATGCTGAAGACAGCAGATGTTCAGTTCCTCACTTGGGAGAAGAAGTTAGGCGGAAGGTTGGTAACGCTCATCGTCCAGGGGAATGTTGCCGCGGTGACAGAAGCAGTGGAAGCTGCAAAACACAGAGCCGTCGGACGCGTGGTGGCTTCCACAGTGATTGCAAATCCGCACGAAGAAACTTGGAAGTTGATAGAGGTCAGCAGAAGAAAGTATCCGTATCTGCGGGACCTTAACGATACTTCTGTCTGACAGACAGGGGTTAAAGGAGGAAATAAGAATGGAACTTCAGGCATTAGGTATGATCGAAACGAGAGGACTGGTAGCTTCTATCGAGGCTGCCGACGCTATGCTGAAAGCCGCTAACGTTGTTCTGGTTGGTACTGAGAAGATCGGTTCCGGACTGGTAAGCGTTATGGTACGCGGTGATGTTGGAGCTGTCAAGGCTGCTGTTGAGGCAGGAAGCGCAGCTGCAGAGAAGCTTGGTGAGATCATCGCAGTTCATGTAATTCCGAGACCGCACAGTGATGTGGAGAAGATTCTGCCGCAGGCATAAGATGAAATAAAGGGTGCCGCAGGAGTGCAATAAGTCTCTAGGGCGGCGCCCTTTTCTGTTTATGTATAACAGCAGCGGAAAACTTCGGAGAAAGGAACAGATTATGCAGGAACAAGAGTTAGTAAATGCAATAGCGAAGCTGGTTGTGGAACAACTGAAAAATGTAGATGTCTGCGATCCGAAAGACCGGATTCCGGTGGGCATTTCCGCAAGACATGTACATCTTTCCCAGGCAGATCTTGAGACCCTGTTCGGAAAAGGCTATGAACTGCATAAAAAGAAAGATCTTATGGGCGGGCAGTATGCGGCGCAGGAGTGTGTGACCATCATTGGAACAAAGCTCCGTGCCATCGAGAATGTCCGTGTTCTGGGACCGGTCCGGAAACAGACACAGGTGGAGGTTTCTGCGACGGATGCAGTGAGACTGGGAGTGAAAGCTCCGGTTCGTCTGTCCGGCGATCTGGCAGGCTCCGCACCGGTGACTCTGGTGGGACCGAAAGGCGCCATCTATCTGAAAGAGGGATGTATCGTGGCAAAACGCCATATCCATATGTCTCCGGAAGATGCAGCACGTTTTGGCGTAGTGGACAAACAGGTAGTAAAGGTTCGTTTTGAGAGCGGAAGAGGCGGTACACTGGAAGATGTGCCGGTCCGTGTGGATCCTTCTTTTGATCTGGAGATGCACATCGATACTGATGAGGCAAACGGCTTGGGCATCGCCAAGGATATGGGCTATCTGATCAAATAGCAGAAAAAGGGGACTTAGGAAGGACTTGATACAAAGATGATTATTGGCAAAGTTGTTGGAACCGTGATTTGTACGAGAAAGAACAGCAGTCTTGTGGGCAGCAAATTTCTGATCGTTGATCCCATGGAAAAAATGGAGATTGACGGCTGTGACCGGATCGTGGCTGTGGACGATGTGGGAGCCGGTATCGGCGAACTGGTCCTGGTGGCTACGGGCAGTGCGGCAAGACTTGGCTGCGGCGATCCGAATTCCCCGGTGGATGCATGTATTGTTGGTATCGTTGATGACCCGCAGAAAATAGTCATTGTGGAATAAAAGACAGGTTGGAGTAGTGGACATGGTTAGTATGTTAGATTTAAAAAACGCTTTATTTGAGGGCGGTGTCGTAGGTGCCGGTGGAGCTGGTTTTCCCACCCATGCAAAGCTTTCTGACCAGGCAGATACAGTGATTCTGAACTGTGCAGAGTGTGAGCCGCTGATCAAGGTTGACCGTCAGCTGATGGTAGACTATATCAATGAGATCCTTTCCGGTATGCAGATGATGGTGGAAGCCATGGGAGCAAAGGAAGGAATCATTGCGGTTAAGAAATCCTACACAGCCTCAATCGAAGCAGTAAAGAGCAATATTGGAAATTACAAGAATCTCCGTCTTCACATTTTACCGGACATTTATCCGGCAGGAGACGAGGTGGTTCTGATTTATGAGACTACCGGACGGATCGTTCCCCAGGGTAAGATCCCCATTCTGGTAGGCTGTGTCGTTTGTAACGTTGAGACCGTTCTGAACATTTATCAGAAAGTTACCAGCGACACCAATGTGGTAAATAAATTTGTGACTGTGGCAGGTCTGGTTAAGAAACCGGTAACGGTGAAAGTTCCTGTCGGCGTCACCGTAAAAGAACTCATCGACATGGCAGGCGGAGTTTCCACAGAAGAGTATGTACCTCTGATGGGAGGCCCCATGACCGGACGGATCTGCGGCCTGAATGATGTTGTCACCAAGACGACAAAGGCACTTCTGATCCTGCCTCCGAACTGTCTGCCTATCCGCAAACGCCAGAGTTCTCCGAAAATGGATATCCGGAATGCCATGAGCGTATGTTCTCAGTGCTCCATGTGTACGAGTCTCTGTCCCAGAAACCTTCTCGGACAGTCTATCGCACCGAATGTATTTATGAGAGCCATCGCCAACGGACTTACCTATGATGTGGAACCGTTTTTGAACTCCTTCTTCTGTTGCTCCTGCGGCCTCTGCGAGATGTATTCCTGCCATCAGGGCCTGTCTCCCAGAAGACTTCTGGATCAGTACAAAGGAGCGCTCCGTGCGAAAGGTGTCCGGGTTCCGGACAAACCGGGAAAAGGTGTGGCAGATCCCATGCGTGATGAGCGCCGGGTTCCGGAGCATCGCCTTATTACGCGTCTGGGTCTGGCAGGTTTTGATGTTCCCGCACCCATGACAGAGATCACTTCCGTAAAAGAAGTCAAGCTCATGCTCCGTCAGAACATCGGAGCTCCCTGTGTTCCCTCTGTAAAAGTAGGAGATACAGTCAGTGTAGGACAGAAGATCGCAGCCCCGCCTGAGGGTGCTCTGGGAACCTGCCTGCACGCAAGTATTGCCGGAACGGTTACTGCGGTAACGGACAATTTCGTGAGTATTAAAGCATAATGGAGATGAAAAACGATGAAAGCAATAGGAATGGTAGAATATAAGACAGTCTCCTCTGGTATCAAAGCGGCTGATCTTATTGTAAAAACAGCAGAGGTTGAGCTTCTGGAAGCTCAGACAGTATGCCCCGGTAAGTTCATTATCCTCTTTACCGGTGATTTAAGTGCAATCAGAGTCTCCGTTGATGCGGCAGTCAAGACCTATCCGGAAAGCCTGATTGACAGCTTTGTCCTGGGTAATCCCCACGAGTCCCTGTACCGTGCCCTGCACTGTACGGCAGAAGTGGATACGATCCAGGCCCTCGGCGTAATCGAAACCTTCACAGGAGCGTCTGCCATTGTGGCAGCCGATCATGCAGCCAAGACCGCAGAGGTAACGGTATTTGAAGTCCGTCTCTGCCGTGGTATGTGCGGAAAATCCTATGTGCTTCTGACCGGCAGCGTAGCTGCAGTGACAGAGGCAGTGGAATCCTCCGTGGCACACCTCAAGGAAGAGGGTACGATGCTGGATTACGCGGTAATCCCGAGTCCGTCGAAGGATTTTGTGAAGACGTTGATTTAATGTTTTTGTGAAAAAGATATGGGAAAAAGGAATGGGTGAGGAAGACCTGTTCCTTTTTTCATGCTTTGGAAAGCCTACGAAACCTAAATTCGAGGGGGCGGCTCGGAGTCGCGAGCCCGCCACCCCCTCGAGCTCCCCCATCGGGCCCGCTTTAGAAAATATGGGGCTTACGTCATACAAGGACTGCGTGAAATGACGGGTGGTTTGTGCATCATGGTGAAGAATGATGTGTTATTTCGTGTAGTGGGACTATGATGTAAGTTTTGTAATTGTTCAGGAGCCATTGTTCTGCGAGTTGTTTTGTCATGAATATGCCCCAAATCCATCGCCGAAGGCGATTTTTGCTCGTAACTGTGAAGGTATTGAACAGTTACTAAGGTTTTATATTTTCTTATATAGATTCGGTTTGTTTTAGATGTTATTTTATGATACCAGTGTCAAAAGGTCAAAAAGCTGTTCGTGCTTGCACGATAAGGCTTTTGAACTTGGGACGCGCCAAATATGAGGTGCAGAACATCCAGTGGATGTTCGTTTTGCACCGACCGAAGCGGAGCGTAGACAGTAGCGATTTACGCAGTAAATCAGCGGATTTCGAATATTTTATATAAATCTATTATCTGCTCTCCCACATAGTTCCAATAGCAATCTGACATAGCCCATATGTTTCACTATGAGTCCACAACGATCCGTCATTTCACTCACTACCAGTTTGACGTAAACCTCCTATTTTCTGCGTGCCCTGGAAAGGGGGTTGCAAGGGGGAAGACCAGGACTGGCGCAACTCTGATGGTTTTCCCCCTTGCGTATCTTTCCTACGCTTTCCAAAGCGAAAATTGTATTGTCAACCAATATCACAAAACAGGTTGACAAATCTTCCCCCAAAGCTTATACTAAACCTCGAAATCGGGGCTTTCCTCATCCTATTTTGCCCCAAGAAAAGAGAGGTTCATATCATGCAAAAGATTTCTACCAAAACCATCGTCATGACCGGTATGATGACAGCTGTCCTCGCCGTCTTATCCCAGATTCAGATTCCGATGCCCTCAGGTGTCCCCGTTACCATGCAGACTTTTGGCGTGGCCCTTTGCGCCTGTGTGCTGGGTTGGAAAATGGGAACGGCTTCTGTGGCGGTTTACCTTCTTTTGGGCAGCTTTGGCGTGCCTGTATTTGCGGGTCTTTCCGGCGGCCTGGGAACTATCACTGGTGCTACCGGCGGTTTCCTGATCGGTTTCCTTCCTATGGCTTTGCTGACCGGCCTTTTTACTCCTTCTAAAAATAAAGCCGGCACCATTCTCTGTTCCGCAGCCGGTCTTGCCATCTGTCACCTTCTGGGTGCCCTTCAGTTCATGCTTCTGATGAAGATGGGCTTTGTGGAGTCCCTGATGCTGGTATCCGTTCCCTACCTTCTGAAAGATGTGATCTCCGTTGTGGCAGCCTTCGTTGTAGGTGCGGCAGTCAGGAAAGCTCTGAACGCAGCCAATATCCTGACCTATGCATAAAGAACAGCAACGTCTCCGGGTTCATCATCTGCTCTGCATTCCACTGTTTCGCGGCGCGGGCTACAGCGACGGCTTTTCAAAAAATATGGCGGAGAAAATTGCCTGGCTGAAAGCTCATCCGGAGGAAGAAGTGGAACTGGTCTGCGGACCTGACATGATCTGCAGCCACTGTCCAAACTGCAATCCCGATGAGACCTGCGGAAGCGACGGAAACCATGTGGCCATCAAGGACCGCAACCTTCTCCCGGTGCTGGATTTAAAGGAAGGAACTCTTTATCCGGTTCGCAGCCTTTTCAAGAGAGCGGAAGAGAAGATGAGCGAAGAAAGCTTTGACGCCTCCTGCGGAAGATGCGAGTGGTACCGCCAGGGCTACTGCGATTTTCCGGAATATGACCGGAGCCTGAAAGAAATTAACCGGATTTTTTTCCTATAAAGAATCAGACCCTGCCAATCAAATGCGGCGGGGTCTTTTTTTGGCTTAAAAAGAGCTTTTTACCCCAAGAATCTGCCATGTACAATGAAAAAAACAAAAAATCGCCCAATTTTTGTATACAAGGAAATGGACTTTTTAAAAAAAATATGGTATAGTGAACCCATATGATGTGAATAATCTCGGCACAGTTCAGAACATAAAGTGCAAGGTGCGGAAAAAATGCACAGAACCGTCAGTGATTTCACTCAATATGTATCAAAGAGCCGTCTGGCTCTTAAAAAATAAGGAGGAATTGTACAAAATGGCAAGAAAGATGAAAACCATGGATGGTAACCATGCAGCAGCTCATGCTTCTTATGCATATTCTGATGTAGCGGCTATCTATCCGATCACCCCTTCTTCTGTTATGGCGGAAGCTACAGATGAATGGGCTACCCAGGGAAGAAAAAACATTTTCGGACAGGAAGTTCAGGTAACTGAGATGCAGTCCGAGGCTGGTGCAGCTGGTGCTGTACACGGATCTCTGGCAGCAGGCGCCCTGACCACTACCTACACCGCTTCTCAGGGTCTTCTTCTGATGATCCCGAACCTGTATAAGATCGCAGGTGAGCAGCTGCCGGGCGTGTTCAACGTATCTGCACGAGCTCTTGCAAGCCATGCACTTTCCATCTTCGGAGATCATTCCGATGTTTATGCCTGTCGTCAGACCGGATGCGCAATGCTTTGCGAATCCAGCGTACAGGAGGTTATGGACCTGACTCCGGTTGCTCACTGTGCAGCAATCAAAGGCCGTATCCCCTTCATCAACTTCTTCGATGGATTCCGTACATCTCACGAGATCCAGAAAATCGAGACCTGGGATTACGAGGATCTGAAGGACATGGTAGATATGGATGCTGTTGATGCATTCCGTAAACATGCTCTGAACCCGAACCATCCCTGCCAGAGAGGTTCCGCTCAGAACCCGGATATCTTCTTCCAGGCAAGAGAGGCCTGCAACTCCTACTACGATGCAATGCCCGCAATCGTACAGGAATACATGGACAAAGTAAATGCAAAGATCGGAACAGATTACAAACTGTTCAACTACTATGGTGCTGAGGATGCCGAGCATGTGATCATCGCTATGGGCTCCGTATGTGATACCATCGAGGAGACCATTGACTACCTGAGAGCTGCCGGTAAGAAAGTTGGCGTTGTCAAAGTTCGTCTGTACAGACCGTTCTGTGCAGAGGCTCTGGTAGCAGCTATCCCCGAGACTGTAAAACAGATTTCTGTTCTTGACAGAACCAAAGAGCCGGGTGCTATGGGCGAGCCGCTGTATCTGGATGTAGTTGCAGCTCTGAAGGGAACAAAATTCAACGACACTCCGATCTTCACCGGACGTTATGGCCTTGGTTCCAAGGATACCACTCCGGCTCAGATCGTAGCTGTATACGAGAACACAGAGAAAGCAAAATTCACCATCGGTATCGTAGATGATGTGACCGGACTTTCTCTGGAACTTGGCGCTCCGCTGGTAACCACTCCGGAAGGAACCATCAACTGTAAATTCTGGGGCCTTGGTGCTGACGGTACCGTTGGTGCAAACAAGAACTCCATCAAGATCATCGGTGATAACACAGACATGTACGCTCAGGCTTACTTCGATTACGATTCCAAGAAGTCCGGCGGTGTTACCATGTCTCACCTGCGTTTCGGTAAGAAACCGATCAAATCCACCTATCTGATCCACAAGGCAAACTTCGTAGCCTGCCACAATCCGTCCTATGTTCGTAAATACAACATGGTACAGGAGCTGGTAGACGGAGGTACTTTCCTTCTGAACTGCCCGTGGGATATGGAAGGACTTGAGAAACATCTTCCGGGCCAGGTAAAAGCATTCATCGCTAACCATGGCATCAAATTCTACATCATCGACGGCGTTAAGATCGGTATCGAGACCGGCATGGGTCCGACCCGTATCAACACCATTCTCCAGTCTGCATTCTTCAAACTGGCAGACATCATTCCGGAGGATCAGGCTATCGACCTTATGAAGGCTGCAGCAAAAGCAACCTACGGACGTAAGGGTGATGATGTCGTTCAGAAGAACTGGGCAGCTATCGAAGCCGGTGCAAAACAGGTTGTTGAGGTTCAGGTTCCGGAGAGCTGGAAGAACGCAGCTGACGAAGGCCTTGAGATGACTCACGCTGAGAACGGCAGAAAAGATGCTGTTGATTTCGTAAATACCATTCAGAGCAAAGTATCTGCTCAGGAGGGTAACAGCCTTCCGGTTTCTGCATTCAAGGATTATGTTGACGGTTCCACGCCGAGCGGTACTTCCGCATACGAGAAACGTGGTATCGCAGTAAATGTTCCTGTTTGGAATTCCGAGAACTGTATCCAGTGTAACCGTTGTTCCTATGTCTGCCCGCATGCTGCAATCCGTCCGGTAGCTCTTACCGCTGAGGAAGCAGAGAAGGCTCCGGAAGGCATGAAAGTAATGCCGATGACCGGTATGGCAGATTACAAATTTGCTATGGTAGTTTCCGCTTACGACTGTACCGGCTGTGGTTCCTGTGCAAATGTCTGCCCGGGCAAGAAGGGTGCGAAGGCACTGGCTATGGAAAACATGGAAGCAAGCGCCGGCGAGCAGAAATACTTCGACTATGCTGTAGAGCTTCCGGCAAAAGCAGATGTCGTAGCAAAATACAAAGAGAATACCGTAAAAGGATCTCAGTTCAAACAGCCGCTGCTTGAGTTCTCCGGAGCTTGTGCAGGTTGTGGTGAGACCCCGTACGCAAAACTGATCACTCAGCTGTTCGGTGACAGAATGTATATCGCAAACGCAACCGGATGTTCTTCTATCTGGGGCAACTCTTCACCGTCCACTCCGTACACTGTAAACGAAAAAGGACAGGGTCCTGCATGGAGCAACTCTCTGTTCGAGGATAACGCAGAGTTCGGTTATGGTATGCTGCTTGCTCAGAAAGCAATCAGAGATGGCCTGAAGACCAAAGTTGAGTCTGTAATGGCTAACGAGAAAGCTTCTGAGGACGTTAAGGCTGCCTGCCAGGAATGGCTGGATACCTTCAGCGTTGGCGCAACCAACGGTGCTGCTACCGATAAACTGGTAGAGGTTCTCTCTGGCGTTGACTGTGATGTTTGCAAAGACATCGTTAAGAATAAAGACTTCCTGGCTAAGAAATCCCAGTGGATCTTCGGTGGTGACGGATGGGCTTACGATATTGGATTTGGTGGTGTTGACCATGTTCTTGCTTCTGGCAAAGACATCAACGTCATGGTATTCGATACTGAGGTTTACTCCAACACCGGTGGACAGGCAAGTAAAGCTACCAGAACCGGAGCAATCGCTCAGTTCGCAGCTGGTGGTAAAGAGACCAAGAAGAAAGATATGGCTTCCATCGCTATGTCCTATGGTTATGTATATGTAGCACAGATCTCCATGGGTGCTGATATGGCTCAGACTGTAAAAGCAATCGCAGAGGCAGAGGCTTATCCGGGACCGTCCCTGATCATCGCTTACGCTCCGTGTATCAACCATGGTATCAAGAAGGGTATGGCAAAAGCTCAGACCGAGGAAGAGCTGGCAGTTAAGTGCGGTTACTGGCACAACTTCCGCTTCAACCCGGCAGCAGACAAGAAGTTCACTCTGGATTCCAAGGCTCCGACAGAGAGCTACCAGGATTTCCTGGACGGCGAGGTTCGTTACAACTCTCTGAAACGTGCTAACCCGGAGAAAGCAGCAAGACTGTTCGCTAAATCTGAGGCAGAGGCAAACGAGAGATACGAGTATCTGCAGAGACTCGTTACCATGTACAGCAACGAGGAGAAATAATCTCTTAAAATTCAATAACAGAAAGAGCGGTACGGGCTTCGCGGTCGTGTACCGCTCTTTTTTTACCACCATAATGGAAGGGATATTGTAATGAAAAAAACAAAAAAATTAAAGCAGAACTGGCTCCGTTTGAAACCGGAGATCAAGGAGGTCTGGATCTTAAGCCTTCCGGCGATTCTGACCCAGATCACCACCATCGTGATGCAGTATATTGATTCCGCCATGGTGGGAGCTTTGGGAGCAAATGCTTCCGCAACGATCGGCCTGGTTGCCTCCAGCACCTGGCTTTTTAATGGAGTGACTTATGCAGTCTCATCAGGTTTTTCTGTCCAGGTGGCTCACCGGATCGGAGCAGGAGAGGAGGCGGAGGCCAGAAATGTAGTCCGCCACGGCCTAGTGGCAGCCTTGATCGTCTCGGGACTTTTAAGTCTTTTGGGAGTATCCATCAGCGGTCAGCTTCCCGCGTGGCTTGGTGGAGAACCGGGCATACGAAAAGACGCCACGCTGTACTTTTTCGTGTTTGCCCTGATGCTTCCTTTTTCCCAGCTCAATTCCCTGTCATCCTCCTTTTTGCAGTGCAGCGGCGATATGGTGACTCCCAGTATCTTGAATGCGGTGATGTGTCTTCTGGATGTGGTTTTCAACGCGATTCTGATTCCACGCTTTGGCGTTCTGGGAGCCGGTATGGGAACGGCCCTGGCTTGCGCGGTGATCAGTCTCACCATGACCTGGCGCTGCTGCATCCACAATCCCCAGCTTCGGCTGCTCCATGCGGAGAAAGGCCATTTTGACGGGGAAATTCTGAAAAAAGCCTTCCGGATCGGTACACCGGTGGCAGTTCAGGAAGTGGCGATGAACAGCGCTATGGTTATGGCTACCCGGATTATCGCGCCCTTGGGAGCCACAGCCATCGCGGCCAATTCCTTTGCTGTGACGGCGGAGAGCTTCTGCTATATGCCGGGCTATGGCATCGGCTCTGCGGCCACGACCCTGGTGGGAAAAAGCGTGGGTGCTAGGAAACCGGAAATGGCGAAACGGTACGGAAATATCTGTACGGCCATGGGAGCGCTTTTCATGGGCTTTACGGGCCTGGTGATGATGTTTATCTGTCCGGTGGTCTTCCGGATCCTGACTCCGGATGCAACAGTGCGGGAACTGGCCACCCGGGTTCTTCGGATCGAACTTCTGGCGGAACCTCTTTTTGGCGTTTCCATCGTGGCGGCCGGAGCCTTACGGGGGGCGGGGGATACGTTTATCCCAAGCCTTATGAATCTCGGAAGCATCTGGATCGTGCGCCTGGGCCTTGCTGTGGTGCTGGTACGTTTCTTGGGGCTTCCGGGCATGTGGATCGCCATGGCCGTGGAACTCTGCGTCAGAGGTCTTCTGATGCTTTACCGTCAGCGCACCAGCAGTTACTACGCCTATTCCCCAAAGCGTACAAAAACAAAGTAAAGCAACAAAAAACAACTTGTAATACGCCTCCTTCCTGTAGTATAATGAAAGCTACAAGAGGGAGGCGATTTTAATGCTGGCCATTGAGCGGAAAAACGAAATTCTATCGATTCTGCAAAAGGAACAAAGAGTGCTGGTGGCAGAGCTGAGCACCCGCTACCAGGTGACGGAGGAAACCATCCGCAGGGACCTGGAGAAGTTGGAAAAAGAGGGCTTTGTGAAAAAGACCTACGGCGGCGCAGTCCTGAATAAAAACAGCACAATCGACATGCCTCTGAAAATCCGTGAAAAGACAAACCGGAAGGAAAAACAGAAGATTGCTCAGACCGTCGCTTCTCTGATTGAGGACGGGGAGAGCATTATGCTGGACAGTTCTTCCACATCTTTGATGATTGCCCAGGAGCTGAAAAAGAAGAAAAAGCTGACGGTGATAACCAATTCTGTGGAGGTTCTTATTGAGCTTTCCGGCTGTGAAGGTATCAAGGTCATATCCACCGGCGGAACCTTAAGGGATTCTTCCCTGTCGCTGGTGGGCAAGATGGCGCAGGATGTGCTGGAGAAATACTATGTGGATAAAGCCATTCTTTCCTGCAAGGGAATCGATCTCGCAAAAGGGGTTACGGATTCCCATGAGATGGAAGCAGATGTGAAGAACTGCATGCACAACTGTGCCCGGACCACAATCCTGGCGGCGGATACCAGTAAACTGGAGCACGTCTTTTTTGTGAAGGTGATGGATTTATCAGAGGGGGATATTCTGGTCCTGGATAAAACCCCGAAAAAGGAATGGGTGGACTGCCTGGAAAAAAGAGGCATCCGTCTGATCACAGGAGCCGAATAAATACAAAAAATGGAGAGGTAAACAAAATGGGAGAGACAATTTACAATCTGGCCTTTGACTTTGGAGCGTCAAGCGGTCGTATGATCCTGAGCAAATATGCAGATGGAAAAATTGAACTGGAGGAGCTGCACCGTTTTTCCAATGATCCGGTGCGTATCGGCAAGAACTTTTACTGGGATACCTTCCGCCTGTATCACGAACTGAAACAGGGACTGAAAAAAGCGGCAGCCAGAAAGCTTCCGATCAAGAGTCTGGCTATCGATACCTGGGGAGTGGATTACGCGCTGCTGGACAAAGACGGAAACATCATCGGAAACCCCATCAACTACCGTGACGACCGCACAATCGGCGTTATCGACGAGGTGGGCAAGATCGTTCCGTTAAAAGAGATCTATGCTTCCACCGGTATCCAGTTCATGAACTTCAACACAATTTTCCAGCTCTATGCGGATAAGAAAATGCGTCCGGACATCTATGAGAAAGCAGACCGTCTGCTCTTTATGCCAGAGCTCTTCGGATATCTTCTGACCGGAAAGAAATACAACGAGTACACGATGGCCAGCACTGGCGAGCTTCTGAATGCAAAGACCCGCGATTGGGATTTCGACCTCATCAAGAGAGCAGGTCTTCGCACCGATATCTTCGGTGAGCTGGTACAGCCCGCAACGATCATCGGCGACCTTCTTCCGGAGGTGACAGAGGAGACCGGTCTTTCCGGTGTGAAAGTCATCGCTGTTGGAAGCCATGATACCGCTTCCGCTGTGGCAGGCACACCGCTGTTCGACAAGGATGCCGTATTCTTAAGCTGCGGTACCTGGTCCCTTATGGGAATGGAGCTGGACGAGCCGATTCTGACCGACGAGTCCTTCAAATACAACTACACCAACGAGGGCGGCGTAGAGGGCAAGATCCGCTACCTGAAAAACATCAACGGTCTCTGGATTATGCAGAACCTCCGGAAAAACTGGTGTGAATTCGAGGGAGAGGTTTCCTTCCCGGATATCATCAGGGCTTCCGGAGAGGCAGCAAGAAAAGACTTTGTCATCGATCCAAATGACCCAAGATTTACCGCTCCCTACAATATGATGAAGGAAGTCATCGGTTACTGCGAGGAGCACGGTCAGGGCACACCGGAGGGCCTGGGAGAGATCGCCATGGCGATTTACAACGGCCTGACCCAGGAGTACGGCAAAGTCGTAAGAGAGCTGGAGCACCTCACCGGTAAGAACGTTCCCTGCATCAACATGGTAGGCGGCGGCATCCAGGATAAACTCCTCTGCGAGCTTACCGCGAAGAACACCGGAAAGAAAGTCGTAGCAGGTCCCATCGAGGGTTCTGTTCTCGGAAATATCACGATGCAGCTCAAAGCTCTGGGCGCGATCAAAGACAGAGAGGAAGGAAGAAAGATCATCAGCAATTCCTTCCCCCAGGAGATCCATATGCCGGAAGCATAACGGATTCTTGACAAAGGAGACGGATCTATGAATATCTATACCAAAAACGGAGACGGCGGCATGACCAGCCTGGTCCATGGCCCCAGTATTCCAAAATCGGACGACCGGATCGAACTTCTGGGGACCCTGGATGAGCTCATCAGCCATCTGGGCCTTGTGAAGGCAGACTTGAGTCCCGGCCGGGAAAAGACCCTGCTGGAGGCCATTCAGAAAGACCTCCTGGCTGTCGTTGCCCTGACCGAGGATCCTCACAACCGGAAAAACCGTCTGGAAGAGGGAGCTGTGGAGAAACTGGAGGCGGAGATCGATGCCATACGGGAAACGCTTCCGGCCGGAAAAGAAGAAGCCCTTCCGGGGGGAAATCGTCTTTCTGCCAGAGTGTCTGTAGCCAGATCCGTTGCTAGAAGGGCAGAGAGACGTCTTTCCACGGTCAGCATCAAGTTTGGCTCCGATGCCATGGCGAAAAAATACATGAACCGGCTGGGAGATTACCTCTATGTTCTGGCCCGGTCCATGGAGGCGGAGGAGACAGAGCTTCCGGAAGAAAAACCGGTTTTGAAGCCTCAGAAGGAGACCGAGATGACAGAGAAAAACAACGCTTTGATCGAAGAGATCTTAAGAAGGGTCAACGACAACCGGAAGATCAATCTGGAGACAGCGAAGAAGCTGACCGAGAAGATTGAGGAGGAGGCCAGACGCCGCGGCAAACAGGCGGTGATCGCCGTCTGCGGGCCCGAGGGAAATCCGATCTCCGTTCACGTCATGGACGGCGCTTTCCTCGTAAGCTTTGACGTGGCCATGAAGAAGGCCTACACTTCTGTGGCCGTGAAAATGTCCACGAAAGAGCTGAGCGTCCTGGCCCAGCCCGGCGGCACCTTCTACGGGGTGGACAAGATGGACGGCGGAAAGATCGTCATTTTCGGCGGCGGCATTCCGCTGAAGGTCGATGGCCGGATCATCGGAGGCCTGGGAATCAGCGGCGGCACCGGTGAGGAGGACCATTCTCTGGCAGAGTACGGACTGTCCGTCCTTCCGGAAATCTTATAAAAATACGAGAGCCTTCGGGGGATTTTTACAAAATTTCCGCCCGGAGGTTTTTCTTTGCACTTTTCTGGAAAGTCTGATATACTGACAACGATAGTGCGGGCATTTTTGCCCGGTGAAAGAAAAATAAGAGCATACAGCGGAGGTAACAGTATGATCAATTATCCAGACACTTATGAGCTGGTGTTACAGGAGGAGCTGCCGGATATTCATTCCGCCGGTTATCTTTTCCGTCATAAAAAATCCGGCGCCCGGGTGGCTGTGGTGCTGAACGACGATGAAAATAAAGTATTCCATATCGCTTTTCGCACCACTCCCGTGAACAGCAAGGGAACGCCTCATATCATGGAGCACAGCGTTCTCTGCGGCAGCCGGAAATATCCGTCCAAGGATCCCTTTGTGGAACTGGTCAAAGGGTCCCTGAACACGTTTCTGAACGCCATGACCTATTCTGACAAGACCATGTATCCCGTTGCCAGTTGCAATGAACAGGATTTCAAAAACCTGATGGACGTTTATCTGGATGCGGTTTTTTACCCGAATATCTATAAGAGAGAAGAAATTTTCAGGCAGGAGGGCTGGCACTATGAGCTGAAAAGCCCGGAAGACCAGCTGATCTACAATGGCGTGGTCTATAATGAGATGAAGGGAGCCTTCTCCTCACCGGAGGACATTCTGGACCGGAAGATTCTCAATTCCCTGTTCCCGGATTCCACCTACGGCGTGGAGTCCGGCGGAGATCCGGCCTGTATCCCGGACCTTAGCTACGAGGAGTTTCTGGATTTCCATCGGACTTATTATCATCCGGCTAACAGCTATATCTACATTTACGGAAATGTGGATATGCAGGAACGACTGGAATATCTGGACCGGGAGTATCTTTCTGCCTTTGATGCCATCGAGGTGCCTTCAAAGATTGTTCTTCCGGAAAAATTCGAGGAGATGCATACGGAGATCGGAAAATATTCCATTTCCACAGCGGATTCCGAAGAGGATAACACTTACCTTTCCTTCAACGCAGCCATCGGCAGCAGTCTGGATGTGGAGAAGGCCAACGCCTATGCGGTCATTGAGTACGTTCTCCTTTCTGCCCCGGGGGCTCCCCTGAAACAGGCGCTTCTCGACGCAGGCCTCGGAAAGGATATCAGCGGTTCCTATGACAGCGGCACGATGCAGCCGGTATTCAGCATCACGGCAAAATATGCCAATGCGGAGGATAAAGACCGTTTCGTCCGGGTGATCCGAGAAGAGCTGGAGCGCATCGTGGCAGAGGGCCTGGATCAGAAATCTCTGATGGCTGGTATCAATTCCTCCGAGTTCCGTTTCCGTGAGGCCGATTTCGGTTCTTTCCCGAAAGGACTGATGTACGGCATCGATATGATGGATACCTGGCTTTATGATGACAACTGCCCCTTCGGCTATCTCAAACAGCTGGCAGTTTTCGATTTCCTGAAAAAACAGGTGGGCACCGGTTACTATGAGGATCTGATCCGTGATGGCCTCCTGAACAATCCGCATACCTCCCTGGTAGTCATCGAGCCGGAGAAAGGACTCAACGACCGGATGGAGGAGGAGCTGGCGAAGAAGCTTGCCGCCTACAAGGAGAGCCTTACCGAGGAGGAAAGACAGGCCCTGGTGGAGAAGACCGAGAGCCTTCACCGTTTCCAGGAGACCCCGTCCACGAAAGAGGAGCTGGAGGCTATCCCGATGCTGAAACGGGAGGATATCGGAAAAGAAGCCTACACCTTCAGTAACCTCGAGGAGCAGGCGGAGGGAACGACCTTCGTCCGCCACAATTATGTGACCAACGGTGTCTGCTATCTGGACCTTCTCTTTGATATGAAATATGTTCCCGCCGAGTATATTCCCTATGCAGGCCTTTTGAAGTCGGTGCTGGGCTTTATCGATACGGAAAACTATAAATATGGAGAGCTTTTCAGTGAGATCAACATCGAGACCGGCGGTATCTATGCCAACGCCCAGGTGATCCAGGATCACAGGGAGGCCGGCTCCTACCGGACCATGTTCGGCATCCGGGCCAAAGCCCTTGCTGAAAAAATGCCCTTCGCCTTCTCCATGATCGAGGAAATCCTGCTCCGGAGCCGTCTCGACGACACCCGCCGTCTCTATGAGATCATCAGCGAGCAGAAATCTACTCTGCAGGAGCGCTTGAGCGCAGCAGGCCATCAGACCGCTGTGGGCCGGGCCCTTGCTTATACTTCCGAGCCTTACGGCTACAGTGATGCGTTAAGCGGTATCGGTTATTATAAGCTCATTGAGGATCTGGAGGCACATTTTGAGGAGCGTAAAGGTGAGCTTGTGGAGAAACTGAAACACCTCATGGGTCTTCTGTTCCGTCAGGATACCCTTCTTGTGAGCGTGACCTGCGAGGAAGAAAATTATATTTCCGTGAAAAAGCTTTCCCTGAATCTGAAGGAGAAGCTGGAAACCAGAGCGACAGAGCTTCCGCCCCTTCATATGGCACTGGGCCAGAAAAATGAGGGCTTCCTCACTGCAGGCCAGGTGCAGTTTGTGGCGCGGACCGGAAACTACCGGAAAGCGGGCCTTCCCTACACAGGAGCTCTGCGTATCCTGAAAGTGGCTTTAAGCTATGATTATCTCTGGATCAACATTCGTGTCAAAGGCGGCGCCTACGGCTGCATGAGCGGTTTCGGCGTCATGGGAGATTCCTATTTTGCCTCCTACCGCGACCCGAATCTTGGAGCCACCAACGAGATCTACGAAGGTGTCACCGATTATGTGAAGAACTTCCATGTGGACGAGCGGGACATGACAAAATATGTCATCGGAACCATCAGCGAGCTGGATACGCCGCTGACACCGAGAAGCAAAGGCCTCCGTTCCATGACGGCCTGGCTGGCCCACATCACCCGGGAAGAGGTACAGAGAGAAAGAGACGAGATCCTTTCCGCTACAGAAGAGGATATTCAGAAGCTGGCTCCCTATATGGAAGCGATCCTGAAGACAGGAAGCATCTGCGCCCTGGGCGGAGAAGAGCGGATGAAGAAAGAAAAAGAGCTGTTCGGGGAGCTCAAGCCCCTGATCGGCGGTGAGGAATGCTGATGGAAAAACAAGTAAAATCCGGTTTTGTGACTCTGATCGGACGGCCGAACGTGGGAAAATCCACGCTGATGAACCATCTCATCGGCCAGAAGATCGCCATAACTTCCAATAAACCCCAGACCACCAGAAACAGGATCCAGACCGTTTACACCGGAGAAAAGGGCCAGATCGTGTTCCTGGACACGCCGGGCATTCACAAGGCGAAAAACAAGCTGGGCGAATACATGGTTCAGGTGGCAGAACGTACCTTAAACGAGGTGGACGTGGTACTCTGGCTTGTGGAGCCGACCCATTTCATCGGGGCCGGTGAAAAGCATATCGCCGAGCGCATGAGAAAAAGCAAAACGCCGGTGATTCTGGTTATTAACAAGATTGACACCGTGAAAAAAGAGGACGTTCCGGGCTTCATCGACGAGTACCGGAAGATCTGCGATTTCGCTGATATCGTGCCGGTTTCCGCTCTTCGTTCCCGGAATCTTGACACGCTTCTGGACTGCATTTTCAAATATCTGCCCTATGGTCCCTGCTTCTACGACGAGGACACGATCACGGACCAGCCCCAGCGCCAGATCGTCGCTGAGATGATCCGGGAAAAGGCTCTCCGCTGCCTGGATGAGGAGATTCCTCACGGCATTGCGGTGGCCATCGACCAGATGAAAGAGCGGGAGGGAACCAACGGCTCTGTTATGGATATTGACGCCACGATTATCTGCGAGCGGGATTCCCACAAGGGCATCATCATCGGAAAAGGCGGCCAGATGCTGAAAAAGATCGGCAGCCAGGCCCGGTACGATATCGAGAACATGTTGGAGATGAAGGTCAACCTGAAGCTCTGGGTGAAGGTGAAAAAGGACTGGCGGGACAGCGATTTCCTCATGAAAAACTTTGGATATAACAAGAAGGATCTGCAATGAGTGATCTTTTAAAGCTCACCGGCATCGTGCTTCTGGCAGCTCCGGCGGGCGAGTATGATAAACGGGTGGTGATCCTGACGAAGGAATGTGGAAAGATCACTGCCTTTGCCAAGGGTGTACGGAGGCAGAACAGCCCCCTTCTGGCGGCGGCCAGCCCTTTTGCCTTCGGAGAGTTTTCCTGCTACGAGGGCCGGGGAACCTACCGGCTGGTGCAGGCGGAGATTCAGCAGTATTTCCGGGAGATCACCGAGGATTACGAGTCCGCCATGTACGGTTTCTATTTTCTGGAGCTGGCGGATTATTACAGCCGGGAGGGCGAAGGGGAGCCGGAGCTTTTGAAGCTTCTCTATGCGGCGCTCCGGGCCATGATCCGGAAGCAGCAGCCGAAAAAACTGGTGCGTTACGTCTATGAGCTCCGGGTTCTGGTCTTAAACGGCGAGTATCCGGAGGCTTTTCACTGTGCCTGCTGCGGTACCACGGAGCATCTGAACCGCTTTTCTTTAGGGAGAAACGGCTTTCTCTGTGAGACCTGTGCGCCCGGGGAGGGCAGGAGAGTGGAGACTTCCACCGTCTACGCGATGCAGTACATCATCAGCGCCCCCTTGAACCGGCTTTTTGCCTTTACAGTGTCGGAGGAGGTGCTGGAGGAAATCCAGTGGATCATGGATCGGTTCCGGAAGAAGTGGGTGGACCACACCTTTCATTCCCTGGAGATGCTGATTTAGCTCACGGACCCGCTTTACAAGCGGGAAATTCCGTGGTAAAATAAAACGCTATATGAGTCCGAAGAGGTGAAAAAAGCATTTCCGGACAAAGCAGATGTAGGAGGTTCCCATGAGAAAAGGAAAAGTTCTGGGACTGGCAGTTCTCATAATGGGGCTGCTCTCCGGCTGTGAAAAATTTGAACCGGAGGAGACAGCCATTTCGGTGGATAATAAGGGTCAGGTGGTTTCCTATGTAAAAGAATCCTTTGACAAGGACTATTACAGCTCAGAGGAACTGGAAGCCAGCATCGACCAGGCCATTCTGGATTACAATACGGCCGGCGGCACGGAAAACGTCAAGAAGAAGAAATTCGAGGTGAAGGATCAGAACGCAGAGCTTACGATGAGCTATGCGACGGGGGACGATTATTCCAAATTCAACAACGTGACGCTCTTTACCGGCGACGTGCTGGAGGCTTATCAGGCCGGCTATGATTTTGCCGGGAAATTCCAGAGTGTGGAAAAAGGACAGGTGACGGCCACGGATGTGACCGGAAACGACATCCTGAACAGCTATAACTATGGCATCGTGATTCTGACGGAGCCCATCCTTGTGACGGTTCCCGGAAATATCGTTTATGCCAGCGATAATGTGGAGATCACAGGAAAGAAAACTGCAAGAGTTCTTTCAGAAACGGAGGCTGCCGGCGAGACAGAAGAGCCGGAGACCACGGCCGACGGCGCGATCTCTCTTTCCCCAGTCAACAGCGGCCAGGAGAAAGAAACTGAAGGAAGTACAGCCGCACTGGCTTACATTTTATATGAATAAAGGAGACTGATAAAACATGGAAAAAACAATGGACAAAATCGTGGCACTTGCAAAATCCAGAGGTTTTGTTTATCCGGGTTCCGAGATCTACGGCGGACTTGCAAATACCTGGGATTATGGAAACCTGGGCGTGGAGTTGAAAAATAACGTAAAACGCGCATGGTGGAAAAAATTCATCATGGAAAATCCCTACAATGTAGGTGTGGACTGCGCGATTCTTATGAATCCCCAGACCTGGGTTGCTTCCGGTCATCTGGGCGGCTTCTCAGATCCTCTGATGGACTGTAAGGAATGCCATGAGCGTTTCCGTGCAGACAAGCTTATCGAGGACTTCTGTGCAGACAACGATATCCAGCTGGAGAATTCCGTGGATGCCTGGAGCCAGGAAGAGATGAAGGGCTTCATCGACGAGCACAAGATTCCCTGCCCCTCCTGCGGCAAACACAATTTCACAGACATCCGTCAGTTCAACCTGATGTTCAAGACCTTCCAGGGTGTCACCGAGGATGCGAAGAACACAGTATATCTCCGTCCGGAAACTGCACAGGGTATCTTCGTAAACTTCAAGAACGTACAGAGAACTTCCAGAAAGAAAGTTCCCTTCGGAATCGGCCAGATCGGTAAATCCTTCCGTAACGAGATCACTCCGGGTAACTTCACTTTCCGTACCAGAGAGTTCGAGCAGATGGAGCTGGAGTTCTTCTGCAAACCGGGAACAGACCTTGACTGGTTCCAGTACTGGCGTCAGTTCTGCATTGACTGGCTGAAGAATCTGGGTATCAAAGACGATGAGATGCGTGCCCGCGACCATTCTCCCGAGGAGCTCTGCTTCTACAGCAAAGGTACCACCGATATCGAGTTCCTGTTCCCGTTTGGTTGGGGAGAACTCTGGGGCATCGCTGACCGTACCGATTACGACCTGACCCAGCATCAGAACGTATCCGGCCAGGATATGAGCTACTTCGACGATGAGTCCAAGGAAAAATACATTCCTTATGTTATTGAGCCCTCTCTGGGAGCTGACCGCGTGGTTCTGGCTTTCCTCTGCAGCGCTTACGACGAGGAAGAGCTGGAGGGCGGCGATGTGAGAACCGTGCTTCATTTCCATCCGGCTCTGGCTCCTGTGAAGATCGGTGTGCTTCCCCTTTCCAAGAAGCTCAACGAGGGCGCAGGAAAAGTATTTGAGACCCTGAGCAAAAAATGGAACTGCGAATATGACGACCGCGGAAACATCGGAAAACGTTACCGTCGTCAGGATGAGATCGGAACTCCGTTCTGCGTGACCTACGATTTCGATTCCGAGACTGACGGAGCAGTCACCGTCCGTGACCGTGATACCATGGAGCAGGAGAGAGTGAAGATCGAGGATCTCGTTTCCTATTTCGAGAAGAAAATGGAATTTTAACTTGACTCTTCTCTGATTTATGTATAAAATAATAGTGTGCGGTCGGCTGCAATCTGGGCAGCGACCTTGAACGGGGTTAGCCCGTGCGACAAATACAGTTTAGGAGGAAATGGTAAAATGGCAAACAAATGGGTGTATATGTTTAGCGAAGGCGACATGACCATGCGTAACCTGCTTGGCGGTAAAGGTGCCAACCTTGCAGAAATGACAAGCATCGGACTTCCGGTACCGCAGGGATTTACAATTACAACAGAAGCTTGTACTCAGTACTATGAGGATGGACGTAAAATTAACGACGAGATCATGGCTCAGGCTATGGAAGGCGTTAAGAAAATGGAAGAGATCAACGGAAAGAAATTCGGCGATCTTAAGAACCCGCTGCTGGTTTCCGTTCGTTCCGGTGCAAGAGCTTCCATACCGGGTATGATGGACACCATCTTAAACCTTGGTTTAAATGATGAAGTAGTTGACGCAATGATCAAAGGAAATCCGGATCCGGCCTTCGAGCGTTTCGTATACGACTCCTACAGACGTTTCATTCAGATGTTCTCCGATGTAGTTATGGAAGTTGGTAAAAAATACTTCGAGCAGCTCATCGACAAGATGAAAGAAGAAAGAGGCGTTAAATTCGATATCGACCTGACTGCTGCAGACCTGAAAGAGTTAGCAGAGCAGTTCAAGGCTGAGTACAAGAATCAGCTGGGCAAAGACTTCCCGTCTGATCCTGTTGAGCAGTTAAAACTGGCTATCGAAGCAGTATTCCGTTCCTGGGACAACCCGCGTGCAAACGTATACCGTCGTGACAACGATATCCCGTATTCCTGGGGTACCGCAGTTAACGTAATGCCGATGGTATTCGGTAACTTAAACAACGAGTCCGGTACCGGTGTTGCATTTACCCGTGACCCGGCTACAGGTGAGAACAAACTGATGGGTGAGTTCCTGATCAATGCACAGGGCGAGGACGTAGTTGCTGGTGTTCGTACTCCGATGCCCATCGCTCAGATGGAGAAAGAGTTCCCGGAAGCTTATGCAGAGTTCCTGAAAGTTTGCGAGACTCTGGAGAACCATTATCATGATATGCAGGATATGGAGTTCACCGTTGAGAACAAGAAGTTATACATGCTTCAGTGCCGTAACGGTAAGAGAACAGCTCCGGCTGCTCTGAAGATCGCTTGCGATCTGGTAGACGAGGGACATAAGACTCCGGAAGAGGCAGTTGCTATGATCGATCCTCGTAACCTGGATACTCTGCTTCATCCGCAGTTCGATGCTGCTGCATTAAAAGCTGCTACCCCGATCGGAAAAGGACTTGGTGCTTCTCCGGGTGCTGCTTGCGGTAAGATCGTATTTACAGCAGAGGATGCTGAAGAGTGGAATGCAAGAGGAGAGAAAGTCGTATTAGTACGTCTTGAGACTTCTCCGGAAGATATCACTGGTATGAAAGCTTCCCAGGGTATCTTAACTGTTCGTGGTGGTATGACCTCTCACGCAGCCGTAGTTGCTCGTGGTATGGGTACCTGCTGTGTATCCGGATGCGGCGACATCGCTATGGACGAAGAGAATAAGAAATTTACCTTAGCTGGCAAAGAGTTCCATGAGGGAGACTACATCTCCATCGATGGTACAACCGGTAACATCTACGACGGAGCAATCAAGACTGTAGATGCTACAATCGCTGGTGAGTTCGGCCGTGTTATGGCTTGGGCTGACGAGTTCAGAACTCTGAAAGTTCGTACAAATGCAGATACTCCTGCAGATGCTAAGAAAGCTCGTGAGCTGGGTGCAGAAGGTATCGGTCTTTGCCGTACCGAGCATATGTTCTTCGAGGAAGACAGAATCGCTGCTTTCCGTGAGATGATCTGCTCTGACACTGTTGAAGAGAGAGAAGCAGCTCTGGAGAAGATCCTGCCGTATCAGCAGGGCGACTTCGAAGCTCTGTATGAAGCTCTTGAGGGTAACCCTGTTACCATCCGTTTCCTGGATCCGCCTCTTCATGAGTTCGTTCCGACTGAGGAAGCTGACATCGAGAAACTGGCAAAAGCTCAGGGTAAATCTGTTGAGACCATCAAGAACATCATCGCTTCCTTACATGAGTTCAACCCGATGATGGGTCATCGTGGATGCCGTCTTGCAGTTACCTATCCGGAAATTGCTAAGATGCAGACCAAGGCTGTTATCCGTGCAGCTATCAATGTTCAGAAGAAACACTCTGACTGGACTGTAAAACCGGAGATCATGATCCCGCTGGTTTGCGAAGTAAAAGAGCTGAAATATGTTAAGAAAGTTGTTGTTGAGACAGCAGACGCTGAGATCGCAGCAGCAGGCATCAACCTTGAGTACGAGGTAGGTACCATGATCGAGATCCCGCGTGCAGCTCTGACCGCTGACGAGATTGCTAAAGAGGCTGACTTCTTCTGCTTCGGTACCAACGACCTGACTCAGATGACCTTCGGCTTCTCCCGTGATGATGCTGGTAAGTTCTTAAATGCTTACTATGACACCAAGATCTTCGAGAACGATCCGTTCGCAAAACTGGATCAGACTGGTGTTGGCAAACTGATGGAGATGGCTATCAAACTTGGAAAACCGGTTAATCCGAAGCTCCATGTTGGTATCTGTGGTGAGCACGGTGGAGATCCCTCCTCTGTTGAGTTTTGCCACAAGATTGGCCTGGATTATGTATCCTGCTCTCCGTTCCGTGTACCGATCGCTCGTCTGGCAGCAGCTCAGGCAGCTATCGCTGAGAAGAAGGCTAAATAATTAAAGATTTAAACACGACAGCCCCCGGTAGAAATATCGGGGGCTGTTTTTGTATCAGTTGCTTCTTTCATAAAAATATGTTAAAATCTAATAAAAAGAATATAAACTGAAAAGGAAGGAGGATTCATTCTATGAATCATAGCAGGAAATTGCTGAAAAGGGTAATTGCAATTACAACTGCCGCTTCATTTGTTACAGTGGGGGGAGATACTGCATTGGCAGCAGGCTCCTATCGGGAGGCCGAGACAGCGGCGTATGATAATTTTGTAGCGGGAACAGCTTCTCTGTGGAATGATTATCTGGAAAATTATCAGAAAGCGCTGACGGGTTCCAAGGCAGTGATCGACCTGAAGCTGGAAGATACGGGAAAGCTTCTGCTTGGAAGTGCGGCAGGAGGAATGGATTTGTCCTGGCTTAACAATGTGAGTCTGGACACAAGCGTATCCATTCAGAAAGGTCTGGAGGCAGTGAAAATGGCGGTGCTTCTGAATGACTCCAGGCTTTGTGATCTGAATGCGTATGTGGATCTGGAGAATCTGATGGAGTATATGCAGGTTCCGGATATTTCAGGCGGGTATCTTCAGATTTCCATGCAGAATTTAGATAATGGTTTGTCCGCAGATTCTCTGAAAGAGTCAATGAATCTTCTTTCTGATCTAAGTATCCTTCTTCCGGATAAAGATACCGTGAGCTCTCTCCTGGGACGCTATGGCCATCTGATAATCGATAACATGGAGGATGGGCTCTCTGCACAGGAAAAGGTTTCAGAAGAGGGTGTCAGTGAAGACTGTACCATGTATGAGGGCCAGATCAAAGCTGCAAATGCGGTGGAGATGGTCAGACAGATTGCTGAAACTGCCAGGGATGATAAAGAAATTAAGAGTCTGTTTGATAGCGCCGCAGAAGCCGGCATCAGCAAAGAAGAGCAGTACAAAGAGTTCCAGGATGCTCTGGATGAGCTGCTTTCAGAGGTTGAGACCGCAGATGAATCCGCTGACAACTCAACAGCAATTTACTCGAAAATATGGGTAAATGGAGAGGACAAGGTAGTAGGTCGTGAATTTGGAACGGTGGAGGGAACAGAGGAAACCCCGATTTTTGTCTGGAAAGCGCCTTCCGCCGGCAGTTCTTCAGGACTTCTTATAGGACTGGCGTCTGACGGTTCCACTGTGGCCCTGACAGGATCAGGAACAACGGAGAATGGCCTTCTGACAGGAGATTATACACTGACGGTAGACGGAACCGACTCTCTGGCAGTTCATGTGGAGAAGCTGGAAACAAAACCGGAAAAAGCCGGTTACTATAATGGTAAATTTACACTTACGATACCGACGAATGGATCTGAAGATGAGGAAGCCAATATGCTTTCAAGCTTTGCGGCAGAGATCAATCTCACTTCTGATCCGACAGCGGGGACAAGCAGAATGGATCTGAGCCTTACGATTTCCGGAATTTCTCTGGCAACCTTATCCATCCGCGGCGGCTATACAGCGGAAGTGGAAGTTCCGGATCTTGATACCGTGACGCCGGTTTATTCTGTTGAGGATGAGGATGATCTGACGGAGTATCTGAAGACGGTCAACTGGGATAGCTTGGCCGCCAATGCAGTTGCGGCAGGCGTACCGGAAGACCTTGTCTCTCAGTTTAAACTGACGCTTGAAAGTGCGGTGGAGAATACGCTCAATCCGCAGCCAGCCGATACGGAGACTGCTGAAACGATGGAAGAAGTAGCATAGAAAATAGCATAGAAAAAGGGAAGGCTTTTTGTGGAGGTCTTCCCTTTTTTGCTAAAAAATGATTTTACTTACCAGTATAAGCCCTGGCTGAAAAAGATTCAATAGCAAATGAAAAGGAGCTGTCCGCCAGTATTTCTGGTGCGACAGCTCTTTTCAGATGCTGCGATGGAGAGCTTCTGTAAGCTCTAATTGACTGAAAGCTTAAAAATCCCAAACGCAGTCAATGAACCCACTGAAATCACATGACTGCAACTCCTAAAAACTTCAAAATAAGTCAATCAACCCTCAAAATCACATGCCCTCAACCTCTAAAATTCCTAAATGAGTTACCCCCATATCCAGCACCATCCATTCCCGCCATATAGTCTTACCCCACCAGCCTGACGTAAGCCTCATATTTTTTGACCTTAAGCAGAAAGAGTTGTTCTAAGGGAAAGGCGGTCAGCCTGTCCCCTCGAATAAAAAGGCCTTCAAATAAAAAGTCAAAAAAGAATGACAAAGTCCCTCTTTCATGTTAGGATGAAATACACTAGTACAGTGAAAATTAAGTATCTGCTATATTGACGCAGCAGATGAAAAATCAGACAAGTCAATATGGCGGTTACTTAATATTCACTGTACTAGGAGCATTGAGGAGGCAAAAGAGATGAAAAAATGGTTAGCAGTATTTACATGTGGACTGCTGCTTTCTGCCGGCGTATGTATGAGTCAGGCGGAGGGAGCAGGGGAAGATACTCTGTATGAGAAAGGAAAAGAGATAGCGGAACTTGTGATAGATGCGGTACGTTCCGAAGATTATGTAAATCTCTATTCTGCCAGCGAGGATGTGAGCAATCTGTTGAAAGAAGTGGGAACGGCAGAGTGGGCGGAGCCGGAGGCTGTGTATGAGGTTACGGTGTCTGATGCATTTTATAAAACTTTGGATGAAGCTGGAGCTCTGAACAATCTCTCAGAAGAACTGGCAAAAATAGTAAAAAGTAAACTTTTCACTTCCATGGTCTATCAGATCAGCGGATACAGCAGCTCTGTAGAGCTGGCAGCTGCAAGTGTCTGCAGCGCAGGAAAAACTTTTTTGGCTCCGGAGATTACAGAAAATAATATCTGTATTTATACCTACGATGACGGCAAGCCCATAGCAGTCACTTTTATTCTCGGCGACGACGGAACCGTGAGCGCCAATGGAATTATTATCCTGAACGACGATTTCCAGCACGATTCCGTGGAAGAGATTGAAGAAGCTTTTGCTGACTTCCAGGCAGAAGTGACGCAGATTAAATAAAAAGGAGTATATTATGACACAGGAACCACAGCAGCCCCACAAGAGACGGGTGCGCTATAAAGGAAAATATCCGAAGAAATTTGAGGAAAAATATAAGGAACTTCAGCCGGAAAAATATCAGGACACGATTCAGCATGTGATCCAAAAGGGCAATACGCCGGCGGGCATGCACATTTCCATTATGGTAAAGGAGATCATCGATTTCCTTGAGATTAAACCGGGAGAGATTGGTTTTGACGCTACATTAGGCTACGGCGGCCATACGAAAGCCATGTTGGAATGCTTAAAAGGAGAGGGGCATATCTATGCCACAGACGTGGACCACGAGGAAGCCGCCAAGACGAAAAAACGGCTGGAAGAGCTGGGCTTCGGCGAGGATATTCTGACAATCAAACTCCAGAACTTCTGCACGATTGATGAGATTGCCAGAGAGGTGGGAGGCTTTGATTTTCTGCTGGCAGATTTGGGCGTATCTTCCATGCAGATCGACAACCCGAAACGGGGCTTTTCCTTCAAGGTGGACGGCCCTCTGGACCTTCGCCTGGATCAGGAGAGCGGCATCAGCGCGGCGGAGCGGCTTCGCACCATTTCCCGGGATGAACTGGCCGGTATGCTCTATGAGAACTCTGACGAGCCCTACTGCGAGGAGCTGGCCAAAGCCATCACCGACGAGATCCGGAAAGGCAATCCCATGGACACAACCACAGCCCTTCGGGAGGTCATCGAGAAGACGCTGGATTTCCTTCCGGAAAAAGAGAAAAAAGACACGATCAAAAAGACCTGCCAGCGGACCTTTCAGGCGCTCCGCATCGATGTGAACCGGGAGTTCGAGGTTCTCTATGAGTTTATGGAGAAGCTTCCGGATGCTCTTCGTCCCGGCGGAAGAGCAGCGATTCTTACCTTCCATTCCGGTGAGGACAAGCTGGTGAAAAAGGCGCTGAAGGAGGGCTATAAGGCCGGAATTTACGCGGATTATGCCAAAGACGTGATTCGTCCCTCAGCCCAGGAGTGCGTTCAAAACGGCCGGGCCCGCTCTACGAAAATGCGCTGGGCCATCAAAGCATAAGACGGGAATAAAAAACAATGAGAAGACAGAAGAGAAAGATGACAGAATTTCTGGTACTGGCTGTTGTTTTGTCCCTGACCGCCTGCAGCGGAAAAACCACGGAGGCTGAGACGGAGACCCAGTCGGAGAGCACGACAGAAGCGGAATTTGCCGGTATCATTGATGTGAAAACGGACTGGAAGGCAACTTTTGAAGCCGTACTGATGAAAGAGCGCGGGGTAAAACCGGATCATTACGAAGAGCTTGGCAGCGGAATCTATCAGGTTTATGTGGAGAAGGATGGAAAAGTCATTCCCTACGCCATCGTCGATTCCACTACCGGCGAGTACCACGGATAAAAATGAGAAAATTTTTCAACAATCCTCTGCCTCAGGCGGAGGATTCGTGCTATAATAACAGTAAACCGCGTCTTTATGCGGAAAAAAGAAAGGATGAAGGATCATGGTAATTGGCAGATATTATCGGCTTTCAAAGACGATTACAGAGGAACAGGCAGAGCAGATTGTAAAGGAGCTCGCTGCAAGAGAAGACGTAAAGGCAGTGGCATTCACGGATGACCGGAAAATGCTGCGTATGGAAAGCATTGACGGAGAGTACAAGGATATCATGTACTATGCGGTAAACGTTCTGAGCCGTGAGGCAGGCGGCTGCGAGATCTCCTTCGATCACTTCGATACTGAGGCGCTGGAGAAAGCGCTCAAGGAGAAATAAAAATCGTTTTGGAGCATTTTGTTCCGTTTTGGGGTGGAAAAAGCAAAAATGGCGTGCTATGATACTCTCAAGGGAACTTTTCCGGGAGCTGTACGAGACGGAGGAGAGCATCGCGGGAATCGGGATGAGGGTGGGCTATTCCAACCCCGGCAAATTTTCAGCAGCTTTTCAGTCGGTGATGAACCATACCCCATCGGACTACCGGAAAATGATCACATTTTATCAATAAATTGTCTTGACAAAAAAACAATATTCCGGTATGATTTTGGTTAGAAGAAACTAACGTATGCGGCGGGAGTGAACTCCAGCCGCGATTTTTAAATATATAGGTTAGAACAAGCTAACTAATAGTCAGGAGGAATCTATGAGCGTAGTAATTATCGGTGGAAATGAAAGAATGGTTTGTCAGTATTCAGATATCTGTAAATGTTATGGCTGCAAGGCCAAGGTATTCCCGAAGGAGCACGGATCTGTGAGAAAAAAGATCGGCTGTCCGGATCTTCTGATCCTGTTTACCAATACCGTTTCCCATAAAATGGTAATTACTGCCGCTCAGGAGGCAAAGAGGAACAACGTGCCCATCGCCAGAATTCATACCAGCAGTGCAGCGGCTCTGAAGACTGTTCTTGATGAGTATTGCGTGGCAAATGCCTGATAGATGAAAAAAAATATCAAAAACGAAAAATAACTTGAAATTTGGTCGAATCCTGATATATAATAATTCCTAAATTTCAAAGACACTAAAACAATCACATATCAGGAGGTACATAAAAATGGCAAAATTCAGTGATATCAATTGGAAAAATCCGGGACTCTTTGCAGCAGGCGTTCTTTTCGGAACAGCAGGAATCAAGGCACTGTCCAGTAAGGATGCGAAGAAGCTTTACACCAACTGCACCGCAGCAGTTCTCCGGGCGAAAGAGTGTGTGATGAAGACCGTCACCACCGTTCAGGAAAACGCAACTGATATTTACGAGGGCGCAAAGGAAATCAACGAGGAGCGCGCAGCTGCTGAGGAAGCCTTCGAGGATGCAGCAGAGGACGAGACCACCACTGATTTCAAAGAAGAGACCGAGACCACAGAAGAGTAAAAAAGAAGACACCTGCAGAGCTTTCTGCAGGTGTTTTTAAAGGAGTGAGCCAGTTGAAATTTCGGATTAAGCACGAAATAAAGGGACGTATGAGAGTTCATATGGCCCAGAAAAGAATGAGTTACGAGCAGGCCGATACCCTGCTTTATTATCTGCAGACGATTCCGGGTGTGGAGTCAGCCAATGTCTATGACCGCACAGCAGATGCGGCCATCCGCTACAGCTGCTCCAGAGAGGTTGTGATCCAGGCTCTGCGGAGCTTCCATTATGATGAAGTGGAAACTCCGGAGGGTGTGATTGAGAACTCCGGAAGAGAACTGAACAGCCGTTACCAGGAAAAACTCATCAACAAAATTCTCTTTCATTATGGAAGAAAGTTTCTCCTTCCGGCACCCATCAGAGCCTGCTATACGACGGTTATGTCCGCAAAGTACATCTGGAAAGGCGTCAAGACTCTCTGGCGAAGGAAGATCGAAGTCCCGGTCCTGGACGCGACGGCCATCGGCGTTTCCGTTTTCCGCGGCGATATAAACACCGCAGCTTCCATCATGTTTCTTTTAGGAATTGGAGAACTTCTGGAAGAGTGGACACATAAGAAATCCGTCGGAGATCTGGCGCGTACGATGTCCTTAAATGTAGGTTCCGTATGGCTGAAACAGGCGGACGGTCAGGAGGTTCAGATCTCCGCCAACGATGTGAAGCTGGACGATCAGCTTGTGATTCATATGGGAACCGTGATCCCCTTCGACGGAACCGTAGTAGCCGGCGAGGCTATGGTCAACCAGGCTTCCCTGACCGGTGAATCCGTGGCTGTACGGAGAGCCGAGGGCAGTTCCGTTTATGCAGGAACCGTTGTGGAAGAGGGCGAGCTGACGATCCAAGTGAAATCTGTGGGCGGCAGCAGCCGTTATGACAAGATCGTTACGATGATCGAGGAGTCCGAGAAACTGAAATCCGGTGTGGAGAGCAAGGCCGAGCATCTGGCTGACCGTCTGGTTCCCTATTCTTTGGGCGGAACGGCTCTGACCTATCTGCTGACGAGAAATGCCACCAAGGCCCTGTCCATTCTGATGGTAGACTTCTCCTGCGCCCTGAAGCTTGCAATGCCGATCTCCGTGCTGTCTGCAATCCGTCAGGCCAGCACCCACAAGATTACAGTCAAGGGCGGCAAATACATGGAGGCGGTTTCTGAGGCTTCCACCATTGTTTTTGATAAGACAGGTACCCTGACCAAGGCAAGACCTACCGTTGCAAAGGTTGTTTCCTTCTGCGAGAAGAGCGAGGATGAGCTTCTTCGTATCGCTGCCTGCCTGGAGGAGCATTTCCCGCACTCTATGGCAAAAGCAGTGGTCAACGCAGCAAAGGAAAAGAATCTTTCCCACGAGGAAATGCATTCCAAAGTGGAATATATCGTGGCCCACGGCATTTCCACCACCATTGCAACGAAGAAAGTCATCATCGGAAGCCATCATTTTGTCTTTGAAGATGAAAAATGCGTCATCCCTGAGGACATGGAGCAGAGGTTTGCAGAGCTTCCTGAGGAGTATTCCCACCTGTATCTCGCTATCGAGGGCAGGCTGGCAGCCGTGATCTGTATCGAAGATCCGCTGCGTCCGGAGGCTCGCGACGTCATTAAAAACCTAAAAAAAGTAGGTTTCCAGAAGATCGTCATGATGACCGGAGACAGCGACCGTACGGCGAAAGCCATCGCGGCAAAGGTTGGCGTTGACGAGTATTATTCCGAAGTGCTGCCGGAAGACAAGGCAAGCTTTGTGGAGAAAGAGAAAGCCAAAGGCCGGAAGGTGATCATGATTGGCGACGGCATCAACGATTCTCCGGCTCTTTCCGCGGCTGATGTGGGAATTGCCATCGGAGATGGCGCAGAGATCGCCCGTGAGATTGCCGATATCACGATCGGAGCAGATAATCTAGAGGAGGTTGTGATTCTCCGGAAGATCAGCGACGGCCTGATGAAACGGATTCACGGAAACTATCGCTTCATCGTAGGCTTCAACGCAGGCCTCATCGCCCTGGGCGTGGCCGGCGTGATCATGCCGACGACTTCCGCCCTGCTTCACAATACTTCCACTCTGGCCATCGGCCTGAAGAGCATGGGAAATCTGAATATTTAAAAACAGTAAGAAAAAAATCCCGGAAAGACCAGGTAAGAAAAGGTTTTTCCGGGATTTCTTTGTTTACAGGGCCTTGATGGCGATTTCCAGCCCTTTTGCAATCATGGAGAGCTCCATGGCTGGCGTGCCTTCTTTCTTTCCTTCGAGTTGTTCCGGGATAAATGGAACATGGATAAAGCCGGAACGCATACCGGGAAACTCATGGGTGGCCAGATAAAGACCGGCGTACATGACGGTGTTGCAGACATAGGAACCGGCGGAGTAGGAAAGGCTGGTGGAAATCCCGGCTTCGTTCATGGCTTCCATCATTTTTTTCACGGGAAGCGTCGTGAAATAGGCTGTCTCTCCGTCTTTTTCCACGGGAATATCCTCTGGGGAATAACCGTCATTGTCGGGGATCCGGGCGTCCATAAGATTGATGGCCACGCGTTCCAGCGTGATGTTGGGACGGCCTCCTGCCTGCCCTACGGAGATAAGAACGTCGGGATTCAGGGCGCGGACCTTTTCTGCGAGCAGGGCGGGAGTGCCTTCAAAGGTGACGGGAAGTTCCAGCTTTGTGATACGGTGCTCTCCGATAGTTTCCGGGAGCAGACGGACCGCCTCATAGGACGGATTGATGGTCTCGCCGCCAAAAGGCGCAAAACCGGTGGTCAGAATTTTCATGAGAAAAACACCTCCTTCTGTTATCGTAGCGGGAATTACAGCGGCTGTCAATCAAATACTCCGTTGCAAGCAACGAGTATTTGATCCTCGCGGCAGTCGCCAAATATCCATGCAAGCATGGCTACTTGGCTCGTTGCTCGCGGGAATAAAAGAATTGCTTTTATTGGAAAGGTGCGATATATTAGAAATACTGACGCAAAAAAACGAATGACAGCAAGAAAGGAAGAAAAAAGTGAAAAAGTATATTGGGGACAAACGGTTTTACCGGATGGTTCTTGCAGTGGTGGTTCCGATCATGATACAGAACGGAATCACAAACTTTGTGAGCCTTCTGGACAACATCATGGTAGGTCAGGTGGGAACAGAGCAGATGTCCGGCGTGGCCATTGCCAACCAGCTGATTTTCGTATTCAACCTCTGCATCTTCGGGGCGGTATCCGGAGCGGGTATTTTCGGGGCCCAGTTTTATGGAAGCGGAGACCACGAGGGCGTTCGTGATACGCTGCGCTTCAAACTCGTAATTTCGGTACTCTTATTTTTGTGTGCGGCGCTGATTTTTACCGGAGCGGGAGAGCAGCTGATCCGCCTTTATCTCAGCGGGGAGAGCGAGAGCGTGGATCCGGAAAAAACGCTGGCTTACGGTATGGCTTACCTTCGTATCATGATTCCGGGACTTTTGCCCTTTGCCCTGGTGCAGTCTTATGCGGGAACCTTAAGAGAGACCGGAGAGACCATGCTTCCGATGAAGGCGGGCATTGTCTCTGTCCTGGTAAACCTCATGCTGAATTATCTTCTGATCTTCGGTAAATTCGGCTGCCCGAAGCTGGGAGCTGAGGGAGCTGCTGTGGCGACGGTGACGGCCCGTTTTGTGGAGGTCGCTATCGTCATCAGCTGGACGCACCGCCATACGAAGGAGAATCTCTTCGCCCATGGTCTCTACAGAAATTTCCATATTCCGGTCCATCTGGCCGGTCAGATTCTGCGAAAGGGTACACCGCTGATGCTGAACGAGACCCTCTGGTCTCTGGGAATGGCGGCTCTGATGCAGTGCTATTCCGTGAGAGGACTTTCCGTGGTGGCTGCCATGAACATTTCCTCCACGATCTCCAACCTGTTCAGTATCGTTTTCATGGCCATGGGAAATGCGGTGGCTATCATCGTGGGCCAGCTTCTCGGCGCAGGCAAGATGGAAGAGGCGAAGGATACCGACGTGAAGCTGATCTTTTTCTCCGTGGTCAGCTGTGCGGTGGTCGGCGTGGGAATGGCTGTTTTCGCACCTTTCTTCCCGAGACTTTATAACACAGAGCCTGCGATCCGTGAGATGGCGAGAGACTTTATCTGGGTGGCGGCGATCCTCATGCCGATGAACGCCTTCGTGAACGCTTCCTATTTTACTCTGCGTTCCGGCGGAAAGACCGTCATTACCTTCTTCTTTGACTGCGGTTACGTCTGGGTGGTGAGCATTCCGCTGGCTTACTGCCTGAGCCGTTTTACAGACCTTCCGATCCAGCCACTTTACTTTATCTGCCAGGGTGCGGATATTCTGAAATGTGTTGTTGGCTACATTCTGGTGAAGAAAGGGGTCTGGATTGAGAAACTCGTGGACCATTCCATGGCGTAATTCAGAAAAAAATAAAGAAAAATTAAAATAAGATCCCGGCAAACATGGTATACTGTAGAAAAAAGACCGGGAGGTGCTTTATGAAGAAAAGACGATTGTTTTTGGCTGCGGCAGCGCTCTCCGTCTTTCTCGTGGGCGGCTGTCAGAGCCGCGGGGAAGAGGAAAAGCCCATCGAGGCCATGTACATTGAAAAAGGCGATGATTTTCAGATTTTTGTGGATACCTCCACAGATGTACTTTTTGATGCCTACATTCCGGAAGGAACTGAGGAGCTTACTACCGGCGATCTGGTGAAGATCTACGGAGACGGTATCATGCTGGAAAGTTATCCCGGTCAGTATCCCGGTGTGACCCGGATCGTTGTCACCAAACAGGGAACGGAAGAGGATGCGGAAAAGTATGAGAGCCTGGTGGACGAGGTCTATCAGGAGCCGGATCCTTCGGAACCACCCTATCTGAATCTGGAGTACCGTACGAAAGAGGCAGTGGTGAGTGCAGTGGCGGACAGGGGCGGATATACCTGGAGTTATACCGATGAAAACGGTGAAGACCAGGAGGTTGCCGTGGATGCCGCGTTTGTTCTGGAGTGGGATACCCTCAACGACATACGTCTGAATGAGAAAACGGACGTGCTTCTCTATTTTTCGAGGGAGGCGAAGGACGTTTCGGTGATCCGCTATGAGCCGTCGCTGAAAAAACAGAGCACGGAAGAGACAGAAGAAAATGATGAGCCGGAGAGTGAACTCATCAAGGTCTCAGAGGAAGAGGATGAAAATGGCAAAAAGCAGTTCATTCTGAAGGATCTTCTGGATAAGGGGATTTATCTTGTGACGGCAGAGTTTGACCAGGGGACCGTGGAATACGGCTTTGAAGTGAAAAAGAACGCAAAATCCTCATAAAAAGAAACAGCAGAGAGTCTTGCTGATGGACTCCCTGCTGTTTTTTTAGTGAATCGTGATCGTGTACTGAGCGTGGAAAGTTTTGTGGGCCTCCAGACGGTTGATATCCGGTTTCTCGGAGAGATCGCCGGTGAAGCCGTAATTGTCTGCACGGCCGAGCCAGGGCTCCAGACAGACGAAGGGAGCGCCTTTGGCAGCCCAGATACCGAAGCTTGTAAAGCCCGGGCAGCTTAAGGAAACGTAAGGCGTTCCGTCGGGATAACCGATGCCGGCCCAGTCGATCTGGTGGTCGAAGACCAGGGCGTCGTTGTCAAACATGTGATCCGTCAACTGAGCGCTTCCGTTTTCCAGCGGAAGGACTCTGGACTGGTCGGCCAGGATTGTGCCGTATTTCTGATCGATGAGGAAGTAGACCGGATCTTTTTCCGTGTGGAAAAGAAGTTTGTAGTCCGAGTATTTCGTGCCGGGAAGAGCAGGTACCTTGAAGGCCGGATGCCCACCGATGGTGAAATACATCACATCGTCGCCGGTATTTTCCACATCCCACTCCACCTGGATTTCATTTCCTTTTAGGGTCTGGGTCACGGTGAGTACGAAGTCAAAAGGATAGCCTTTCTTTGTCTCCGGGGTGGAAGTGATCCGGTGGGTCACGGAAGTCTCCGTCTCAGAAAACAGGGTGAAATCCGTATCTCTCGCGAAGCCGTGAGCCTGGGAAGGATAGGTCACGCCCTTATAGCGGTAGTTGGCCTCATAGTGGCGGCCGACGTTGGGGAAAAGGATGGGAGCATGCCGTTTCCAGAATTTGGGGTCCGCCTCCCAGAGTACGTCCCTGTTATTTTTCTTGTCAAAAATGCGGGATAATTCCGCGCCGTGGTCATCGATGGTGATGGCCAGACGGTCGTTTTCAAGCGTATGTACAGCCATGATTGTAAACCTCCTTAGAAAATTCGCTGTGTTCATTATAGACGTTTGGGAGAAAATGTGCAACCGGGAATAAAGTGTGGTATACTAAATTGTGGGAACAGCGGTTCCCAATTTTAGAAAGTTTGGTGAAACAATGAGATTTTTATATGAAGAAACAGCGGCTGGTATCCGGATTCTGCGTTCCTTCGGGGGGGATCCCTCTGTGGTACTGCCGGAAATGGTGGAAGGAAAGCCGGTGACAGAGCTTGGTCCCTATGCCTTTTCGGATCATATCGACCAAAAAGACCTTGAAAAAGCGATAGAGACCGGCCGTTTCTGCCGGGAAGACGGCGAGACCGCAGACGGCACCGATGAAAACCTCTCTGTCTCCGGAGAAAAAGTAAGCGAAGTCTTTCTTCCTGAGACTCTGAAAAAAATCGGGCGCTACGCCTTTTACAACTGCCGGAAACTGAAAAAAATCGCTCTGGGCGGAACCTGCATGGATGTGGGGGCCGGAGCCTTCACCGGCTGTCATCAGGTGGAGGAAATCCGGATCACAGTTCAGTCGGACGGGACCTCAGCTCTCAGAGAAATTCTGACGGAGCTTCCGGAGACAATCCGGGTGGACTGGAAAAAAGAGGGCCTGAAAGGCGTTTTCTGGTTCCCGGAATTTTTCGAGGAGGGTGTGGAGAACACTCCGGCCCGGATTCTGGAAAATCACATCCACGGGAGCGGCCTTCGTTACCGGAACTGTTTTGCCCGGAACAGTCTTAACATCCGGGAATATGATGAACTTTTCCCTTATGCAAAAGCCTGGGAGGAGGAAGGCGTGGTCCTGAAGATGGCGCTGGGACGGCTTCTTTTTCCTGTGGAACTGGGCGAAAAGGCGGAAGAACATTATCTTTCCCACATCCGGGAGCATCTTGTGGAGGCGGCCCGGATTCTGACGGAGGAGAAGGATTACCGGAGCCTGGGAGCTCTTCTTGAGAGAGTGAAACCGGATCGGGAAGCACTGGAACAGCTTCTTTCCATGGCGCAGGAGCAGAAAGACATGGAGGCGGTGAGCCTCTTTATGGACCGGCTTCATCAGAATACGAAGATCAAAAGGAAGGTGTTTGAGCTTTGAATCCCATTCATGAACTGCAGAAAAAAGAAGAAGAGAAGCTCGATATCGCCAGCGATATTCTGGCAAATGCCCGGAATGAGCTCTATTTCGCCCTGCGTTACCTGGATACGGCCCTTTCTGCCCTGCATTTTCAGGCAGATCCCGGCTGTGAGACCCTTGGTACCGACGGCGGCTTTCTTTATTTCAATCCGGACTGGCTTCTGAACGCTTTCCTGAACGGAAAAGTGCGGGTCAACCGGCTCTATCTCCATGAGGTGCTTCACTGTCTCTTCTGCCACCTCTGGCAGGGAGAGAAAAGAGACGCTTTTCGCTGGGATCTGGCTTGCGATATGGCGGTGGAATCCATTTTGGATGAGCTGTATCTTCCGGCGGTTTACCGTAGACCCGGCGCTTTCCGGAAAGAGTGCTACCGGAAAATGAAGGAGGAGCTGAAGGTCCTGACGGCGGAGGGCATTTACCATCAGCTGGAAAAAATCCAGGAGGAAGAGACTCTGGCCCGGATGGCCGGAGAGTTTCGGCTGGACGATCACAGCCGCTGGCTGCGGGATGGTAAGGGGAACACCGCCAGAAACCGTCAGAAGGAGTGGCAGGATCTCCGGGAAAAAATGCAGACGGAGATGGAGACCCTGGCTAAGGAGGCAGCAGGGGATTCCAAGAGCCTTCTCGAGCGAATCCAGGTGGAAAACCGGGAGCGCTACGATTACAAAGAGTTTTTGCGGAAGTTTTCGGTTCTGAAAGAGGAGATGCAGGTGGACCCGGATTCTTTCGATTATATTTTCTATACCTACGGGCTGGAGCACTATGGAAATATGCCCCTGATTGAGCCGCTGGAGACCAAGGAGATTCGGAAAATTGAGGATTTTGTCATCGTCATCGACACCTCCATGTCCTGCAAGGGGGAGCTGATCCGTCATTTCCTGGAGGAGACCTATTCGGTACTCTCGGAGTCGGAGAGCTTTTTCCGGAAGATCAATGTTCACATCATCCAGTGCGATGAGAAGATCCGGGAGGATCAGGTGATCCATGACAGCCGGGAGATGGAGCGATATTTGAAGAATTTTACGGTCCATGGCTTTGGCGGAACGGATTTCCGCCCTGCTTTTACTTATGTGTCCCAGCTTCTGGAGGCAGGGGCCTTTACGAAGCTTCGGGGGCTGATCTATTTCACCGACGGCTACGGTATCTTCCCGGTGAAAATGCCGCCCTATGATACGGTCTTTGTTTTCATGCGGGAAGACTACCGGGACGTGGACGTACCGCCCTGGGCGATGAAACTAGTACAGTGAAAATTAAGTATCTGCTATATTGACGCAGGATGATTTCTTCATATGCAAGGCGGAGGAATGAGGCGTAGCGGTGGCTACGTCGATTGACGACAACGCAGCAGATGAAAAATCAGACAAGTCAATATGGCGGTTACTTAATATTCACTGTACTAATACTGTAAAGAAGGAGAACTTATGAACATCAAACGAGCAAAACAGGAAATTATAGATGCCGTGGAGGCATACTTATCCAAAGATGAATATGGAGACTGGCTGATCTCCAGGGTGTGCCAGCGCCCGATCCTGCTTCTGGGCGCCCCGGGCATCGGAAAAACTCAGATCATGGAGCAGGCGGCCCGGGAGTGCGGTGTAGCCCTCGTGGCCTACAGCATCACCCACCATACGAGACAGAGTGCCATCGGCCTTCCTTTTATCTCAAAGAAACAGTATGGCGGGCAGGAATATTCCGTGACGGAGTACACGATGAGCGAGATCGTGGCCAGCGTCTACGATAAGATGGAGGAGACCGGTCTTTCAGAGGGAATTCTTTTCATTGATGAGATCAACTGCGTGTCCGAGACTCTGGCCCCGGCGATGCTCCAGTTTCTGCAGTGCAAGACCTTCGGAAATCATGCGATTCCTGAGGGCTGGGTCATCGTGGCAGCAGGAAATCCGCCGGAGTACAACAAATCGGTCCGGGATTTCGATGTGGTGACGCTGGACCGAGTGAAAAAAATTCCCGTGGAGCCGGATCTTGACGTCTGGAAGGAATACGCCTACAAAGAGGGTATCCACCCGGCCATCCTGTCTTACCTAAACCTTCGGAATAGCTATTTTTACAAGATGGAGACCACGGTGGAGGGCCGGAAATTCGCCACGCCGCGAGGCTGGGAGGATCTTTCCAGGATCATCCAGGTCTATGAGCAGCTTAAAAAGACTGTGGATGCGGACCTGGTACTCCAGTATATCCAGCACCCGAAGATTGCCCGGGATTTTGCCTCCTATTACGATCTCTACCAGAAATACCAGGCCGATTATCAGGTGGAAGCCATCCTTCGCGGAGAAAGTTTTGACCGGATGCTGGCGAAAGTGGCCCATGCTTCCTTTGACGAGCGTATGAGCGTGGTTCATCTGCTTCTTTCTGGTGTCCGGAAAGCGATCCGCCGCGCCATGGAGCAGGAGGCCGTGACGGAAAAGGTCTTTGAGGTTCTGAAAGATTTGAAAATGAATCTGGATGAGACCGAGGAGACAGCGGCGGCGCTGGAGCGATTTACGTCCCTTCTGGAAACCGAGCGGGAAAAGAAAAAGAAGCAGGAGCTTCTGGATCACCGGGAGGATGTGATTTATAAGGAGAGTATCCGGATTCTGGGCAGCTATCAGGAAGAGCTTCGACTCAAGGGTGCTCTGAAAGGAGAGGAAGGCTTCGACACTTTAAAAACCCTTTTCGCCAGAGAAAAAGAAGCCTACGAAGCTTTCTTTACAGAAGCCGGGGAAACGCTGGAGCACGCCTTTGATTTCTTTGAGGCGGCCTTCCTGAACAGCCAGGAGCTGGTTGTCTTCCTCTCCGAACTCAATACGGACTGGAACAGCATTGAATTTCTTAAAGAATACGACTGCGAACGCTATTACCGCTACAACAAAGAACTCCTTTTCGAGGACCGCAGCGCCCGGATCAAAAAGAGAATTGAAGCTCTCTGATGGCTTTTGGGACTTTTGCTTGACCGCTGTGAAGAAAAAAGGTATAATAGAACTACGAAATGCGGCCAAAGTTTTATGAAATTTTACCGTATTATTAATATTAGAGAGGATGTAACTATTCAGGAGCCACTATCCCGCGAGGTTCTGAACAGTTACGAAAGGACAGAATAACCATGGAGACGAATGAAAAGAAGGCATTTCTGGAAGAGCTTCAGAAAACACCGGAGATTTATGTGATCATGAGTGTATGCACCAAGATGCCGTATGTATATTGCGAGCCGGAGAGCTATGACGATCAGGTATTCCTTTTCCACAAGGAGGAGGATGCGAAGAAGCTGGTTGAGGACTACAGACAGCACGAGAATCCGATCGTTGCAGTGAAGCTGGAGAACAAACAGTTCCTGGGCTTCTATTCCAGCCTGTTTATGATGGGTGTCAATGGCCTGAACATTGACTTCGGTACAGATGAGGCACAGTCCATTCAGCTGACGGATCTGGTGAGAAGACCGGATTATTCCAAACTGCCGGAGGGCAAGGTAAAGGTAGAGAATCCCGAGCTTGAGCTCACCACGATCTACTATATGCAGGAGATCCGCCGCAAACCGGGTATCGGCCAGCAGCCGAGATTCCGTGAGCTGGAGGATGAGATGCTGACTCACTTCCGCGAGGGAACCTTCATCGTGCCGGTACAGACCGCAGATAAGGAAAACGGCGAGACAGAGAGCAAAGTTCCGTTCATGAAGATGAAAAACGGCGATATCTATCAGCCGATCTTTACCGATATGCCGGAATTTTTCAAATTCTGCCGTGACGGCAAGTTCCGTGCAGCAGTGATCCCCTACGAAAAGCTCAATGCTGTGATTCTGAAACAGGCAAAAGGAATTATCATGAATCCCTTTGGTGTCCGTCTGATCCTGAACAAAGGACAGTTCTAACCGGATGACAGGGAGGGGATTGGTTTGAAGCTGGATATGCATTGCCATACCCATGAAGGGTCTGTGGACAGTAAGATCGGGGTGGAGGAGTACATCCGCATCCTGAAGGAAAAAGGCTACGACGGTATGCTCATCACCGATCATGATACCTATAACGGTTACCGCTATTGGAAGGAACATCTGAAAGGGAAAAAATACAAAGATTTTGTGGTTTTGAAAGGAATCGAGTATGACACCAATAATGCCGGCCATATGCTGGTAGTGATGCCTGAAAATGTGAAGCTTCGCATTCTGGAAATGCGGGGGATGCCGCTGCCGATGCTGCTCTTTATCGTGCATGCCTTCGGCGGAATTGTGGGTCCGGCCCATCCGTTCGGTGAAAAATATCTGAGCTTCACCAATACCCGGTATTTTCGTAAAAACCGGAACATTGTAGAAAAATTTGACTTTATTGAGACCTTTAATTCCTGCGAGAATGCGGAGCGGAATATTCAGGCCAGACAGCTGGCGAATATTTACAACAAGCCCGGTTTCGGCGGCAGCGATTCCCACAAGACGGACTGTATTGGCACAGCCTATACCCGCCTGCCTGAGAATGTCACCAAGGAGTCGGAACTTATCGCGCTGGTTAAAGCAAAAGCCCCAATCACCTACGGAGGCAGTATTTACAATAAGACCACGAAGGATAAGATCGGAAAGGTAAATGATGTTCTGATTTATTCCTTCTGGGTCTACAATAAAGTTTTGGGACTCTCCCAGGTCCTGAGACGGCGGGGCCAGTCCCGTTATCTCAATCTGAGCAAAGCGAACAAAGAATATTTCTTCAAATCCGGCGGACCGGAGCTGAAGAAGGATATAAAAAAAGCTGAAGTCTGACTTCAGCTTTTTTTGATGAATTCGGTTTTGCATTTCGGACAGGTGATAGCGATCTTTCCCTTTCCTCTGGGAATACGAATCTTCTGTCCGCAGCTGGGACAGGTGTAGATATGGAATTTCACCCGGTCCTGAGTCATCTGCTTTTCTTTGTTAAAGAAGCGGACCGCCTGATTTTTGTATTTCAGGAAAATCTCGTTTTCTTTTCTGCGCTGGGCATAGTTTTTGGAAAACATGCGAAAGTACAGAACAAGGACGAGGATAAAAGTGATACCGTTTAAGAAACGGCTCCGGACGAAAAGTCCGATGATGAGAAGGGCGATCGTGAGATAGAGGGAATATTTCCCCAGTTCATCTACGCCGTAACGACCTGCCATAAAACGCTGAAACTTATCCTTCATAGAACTGCCTCCATTTTTTTACTGATGTTTTTGGCAAAAGAAGCGGCTTTTCGGAAATCCTCAGCAGAGGGATGAAAAAGCGCTTCATCGAAATTTTTGATGAGCCGGCTGGCCAGCTGGTCATGCTCGGTGCCGAGCATAGCTTCGTATTTTTCACGCACCCGGATGGGCATTTTTCCCTGGCAGAAAAAGCTGCCGAAGTATTCATTGTCGTCCGGGAGAAAGGCGCGGACCTTGTTTTCCAGCTCCGCGTAGTATTCCGGGGAATTTCCCATGCCGCAGGTGCCGAAAAAGGCCACCTTTTTTCCGTGGAGCTCCGATAAAAAATCCAGGACCTCGACGCTGGCAGTGCCACGATTGGCCCAGAAGCCGATGAAATAACAGTCGGCGGAGAGGGGGTTTCTGGCCCGGTCCAGTTCCTGAATGTCTTTCGGTGAAGAAGGAAGGGCCTGAAAAATTTCTTTTGCCACAGCGGCGGTGTTTCCGGTGCCGCTCACATAAATTACCTCTGTATTCATGAAATCACTTCCTGTATGATATTTTTTCGACTCTCCTATTCTATCACAATTCTTATTAAAATGACATGATGATAATATCAAATATTTATGAACAAAGTATAAAACCAGTTCAGACAGAAGCTGCGAAGCAGCGAGAGTGCATGAAATGCACGGGGTGCTGAGTCCCGGTGGGACTCGTTTTGCACCGACCGAAGCGAAGCGTAGACCTGAGGTCTATTGTTCTGAACGTCCGATAAATCTCTCCGGCCAGTCAAAAATATTTCCATTCAAAACGGCCGTCAGCATCCTTTCCTTCACCCCGGGATTCTTCCGGTTCAGCACCCGGATGAGCTCCTTCACTTCCTGCCGCTTCGTATGCCCGTCTGCCGGACAGAGATTTTTCACCACGGGAAGCTCATATTTATTTTTGAAACCGATGATCTCCGCCTCCCAGACGAACATCAGCGGCCGGATTACGGTGAGATCGATCCCATCGAGATAAGTCACCGGCGGAAAAGAGTAGAAACGTCCTTCGTACATGAGGGAGAGCATCATAGTCTCCACGATATCGTCGGAATGGTGGGCGTAAGCCACTTTATTGCAGCCGAGTTCCTTTGCCGCCTGGTTGAGAGCGCCGCGCCTGATTTTCGCACAGAGAGAGCAGGGATGGCTCTCCTGACCGGCCGCGGTGATGATCTCGCCAATCTTTGTGGGAACGATGGTATAGGGAACTGCAAGGCGTTCACAGAGCTCCTTTACCGGAGAAAGGTCAAACCCCGGATAGCCCAGATCCACGGAGATGGCATAAATCTCAAAAGGATGCGGATAAAATTTTCTTAAACCAGCCAGCGCATAGAGAAGCGTCAGACTGTCCTTTCCGCCGGAGACGCCCACGGCGATCCGGTCTCCGTCCTGGATCATCTGATATTCCTCCACCGCCTTCCTGGTCAGATTCAAAAGACGCTGTAATTTCATGATGTAGACTCCTTTCGCACATAACATCCATTATTGGATAAAATAGGGAAAAAGTCAATTGATTTTTCGACAGGTTCTGGTGTATACTATACAGGATAAAACACAAGGAGGAACTACCATGGATGTAATCAGCGTAGGAGAAATGTTGATCGACTTTACACCGGGAAAGGAAGCCAATTCTTATGTGCGTAATCCCGGAGGTGCCCCGGCCAATGCAGTGATCGCTATTGCCAGAAACGGTCTTTCTACCGGATTTGCCGGCAAACTGGGTGATGATGATTTCGGACGTTTTCTGAAAGAGACTCTGGAGAAAGAAGGCGTGAAGGTTCTCTGCCCGGAGCTGACGAAGGAAGCAATTACCACGCTGGCTTTCGTTACCTTATATGAGAACGGAGAGAGATCCTTCACATTCGCCAGAAAACCCGGAGCAGATATGCTTCTTACGAAGGATGATATCGATGAAAATGAGATCCGCCAGGCCAAGATGGTTCATGCAGGATCTGTAAATATGACCAAAGAGCCGGCCAGAGGCGCAAACCTTTATGCCATGAAGCTTGCCCACGATAATGGCAAACTGGTGAGCTTCGATGTGAACTACCGAGATACCCTCTGGGAGAACGAGGCAGCCTGCAAGGAAGTGGCAGACCAGGTTTACGACTATGTGGACTTTCTGAAGATCTCCGAGGAGGAACTCTATTTCGTAGGCGGAGAGGAGAACATCCCCGCGTTTATGAAAGAGCACGGCATCTCTGTTGTCATCGAGACTCTGGGAGCTGACGGTGCAAAATACTTCTTCGACGGTCACACCGGACATCAGCCGGGTCACAAGGTACATGCAGTGGACGCTACCGGAGCAGGAGACGCTTTCTGGGGCGGTTTCCTTTCCAGGATCCTCATGAGCGGCGTCACCACGAAGACTGATCTTACCGAGGACATTGTAAAAGAGGCTCTCCGGTACGGAAATGCTTCCGGAGCTGTCTGCGTACAGCGCATGGGCGGCATCCCGGCCCTTCCCACGAGAGAAGAGATTGAGGAATATCTGAATAAATAAGAGCAATAAAAAAGAGCGCCTCGGCGCTCTTTTTTATTGGAAATTAAAAACCTGCATTTTTCAGAATCTCTTCCGCTTTGGAAGTATCGTCACAGACGCAGAGTACAACGTAGTTTCCGGACGTCTTGATGATGGCGTTTTCCAGCTTTGTGGTCTCGCCTGCATTGTAGGAAGAGTAGAGATCCTTCTGGTTGCTCACGCGCTGTTTGAGAAGATCGCTCACCTCAGATGCATAATCAGCATCACTGCATTTGATGACAGCGGCCTCGCAGGCAGAAGCGCCGGTGCTCATGTAAGCGCTGGAAGCCTCGATTTTGGTGGTATCCACGAAATAGGTGGAAGCCATGATATCGGTGCTGACCTCTGAGAGCGTATCGCTGGTGACGGTTTCCTCTGCCAGCTGTTTGGCGAGAGTGGAAGGATCGGTGGTTACTTCACCGGAACTCTTTTTGCTGCCACAGGCGGCAAGAAGAAGCAGGGATAGAAGGGTAACGAGGATCAGTTTCAGTTTTTTCATGGGTAAATCTCCTTTGTTAATTGCTTGCTGCAGTTTCTGTCTCGGAAGAAGTCTCTGATTCTGTTTCCGAAGAGGTCTCGGAACTGCTCTCAGAGAAGGCCTCCGAAGAAGACGTTTCCGAAACATAATGGGTTTTCAGATAATCCAGCATTTTTTTGCAGTATTCTTCGTACATATGGACACCGTCGCTGGATGCTCCGCTGATGAGAGAGTGATTTCCATCGGAGAGCACCTCGTTTACATCAAGGAAATAGTAGCCGCCCTCGTCGCAGATGTTAAGGATGATGTTGTTCATCTTGTCCACGTTGGCGTTGTTGATGTAATCTCCGGTGGTGACTTTGGCTTCTTCCACATAGGGAACACCGATGGCATAAATGATCGCATCCGGGAAGAGACGACGGGTCTCGCTCATCATCACGCGGTAACTCTTGGTGAAATCCTCCCAGACATTTCCGAGCTCATTGGTGCCCAGCATGAAGTAGATCTTTTTACAGTTCTCCGGATACATGGCCTGAAAGACCGTGATATTTCCGTCTGGCGAAGCGATGCTCTGCTTGGTAAAAATTTCGCTGACGTTCATTCCCACGCTGGTGAGAAAATCTCCGGTGGTGATGCCTGACTGGTTGCGGAAGCCTTCCAGACGGGAATCGCCTATGAAAGTGGCGTCTGCAAAATAAGTATCGTCGATGGCAGTGGGCTGTTCCTGAACCACCTGTTTGTTCGTATGGTCGATACCGGTTTCCGCATAACCGGAAGTGCCTGCCGTTCCCTCAGAGGAGGCTTCGCTCTCCGCTGTCTTTCCGGAAGTCGTGGGAGAGTCCAGCGTCAGACCGGCTACGGTATCGCTGGCGGCGTTTTTGACGGTAGTCTTTTTCGTTTCTGCTTTCTGCTCAGTTTCCGGGGTCTCGGTTTTCATGTCCGCGAAAAGTTCATCCAGCTGCTGGGTGATCTGAGCCTTGATCCCGTGGCGGGTGAAAATATTGATGACCATACGGCCTTCAAAGATCACCAGGATCGCAACGATCAGGATCAATACATGCAAAAAACGACCGGTAGGATTCCGTCGTTTTTTCTTCTTTTGTTCAGCCATAAAATTGTTTGCTCCCTTATAAAAACAATAATGGGATAAAAATGTTGTTTTTTCCCTTTTCCTATTATATAATAAACCCCGTAATTGTAAATAGTTTTTTGAAAACGTAACAAATTCTTAAAGAAACTTAAGGAGAAATCGCATGGTATTCAGCAGCCTTTTATTCCTGTTCCGTTTCCTGCCCCTGGTGTTCCTTTTGTATTATCTGACACCGCGGAGGGGACGAAATGTGGTGCTTTTCCTCTTCAGTTTATTTTTTTATGCCTGGGGAGAACCAAAATATGTATTTTTGATGCTGTTTTCCATCACCATGGACTACACCGTCGGCCGGCTTATTGACAAGGCCAAGAGAGAAGGGAAGCCTGAGAAAGCGAAGGGCAGCCTTTTATTTTCTGTCTTCATGAACCTTGGAATCCTTGGATTTTTTAAATACGCGGATTTCATCATCGGCAGCATTAACGCGGTCAGCGGCCTGAATCTGCCTCTTTTGAACATTCCTCTGCCGATCGGCATTTCTTTTTTCACCTTCCAGACCATGTCCTACACGATCGACGTGTACCGTGGAAATACGGAGGTGCAGAAGAACTGGATCAGCTACGGAACCTATGTCTCCATGTTCCCGCAGCTCATTGCGGGCCCTATCGTGCAGTATAAGACGATCGCCCGGCAGATGAAGGAACGCCGGGAAAATCTCGATGATTTCACGGAAGGTATCCACCGCTTTGTTGTGGGCGTGGGTAAAAAAGTCCTGCTGGCAAACAATATCGGCCTTCTCTGGGATGCGGCAGCGGCACTTCCCGTGGCAGAGCTTCCCGTGGCGACGGCCTGGCTCGGTGCGCTGGCCTACACCTTCCAGATATACTTTGATTTCTCTGGCTATTCCGATATGGCTATCGGTCTTGGAAAAATGTTCGGCTTCCATTTCCTGGAGAACTTCAATTATCCCTATATTTCCAGAAGCATCACGGAGTTCTGGAGAAGGTGGCATATTTCCTTGAGTTCCTGGTTCCGCGAATATGTTTACATTCCTCTGGGCGGCAACCGGAAGGGGCTCCTTAAACAGGTCCGGAACATTTTCGTGGTCTGGATGCTTACGGGTATCTGGCACGGCGCTCACTGGAACTATGTGCTCTGGGGCGTTTACTACGGCGTCCTTCTGATCCTGGAAAAATTTGTGTTGAAGCGCTTTCTCGACAAGCTTCCTAGTTGGATTCAGAACCTTTACACAATGTTTTTTGTGGTTATCAGCTGGGTGATCTTCAAATGTGAGGACTTAAGCTATTGCCTGTCTTACCTGAAAGCCATGTTCGGCGGCTTTTCGGCAGGACTTTTCAACACGGAAAGCCTTTATCTTCTGAAAAATTACGGTATTCTGCTGGTGATTCTGATTCTGGGCTCCACCAGGCTGCCGAGGTTTTTTGGAGAAAAAATGGAAAAACGCTTTGGAGAAAACGGAGGAGTGATGACAGGAGCGAGGATGATTTTTTACCTCGGAATTCTCCTTCTGTCCGTGGCCTACCTTGTGGATGCCACCTACAATCCCTTCCTGTATTTCCGTTTCTGATAGGAGAATATTATGAAAAGAAAGAAAAGGCTCCGGAGAAAAGAATATCTGGCGCTGGAAAGAAAAAAGAAAGACAGGCAGAATAAGGTCCTCACCGGTCTCTTTCTCGCCCTGGTCTTCGGCGGAACGGCAGCGACCTTCCTGGTCCCGAAACGGGAATTTTCCGACCGGGAAAACCGGGCGCTGCAGCAGTTTCCGAAAGCTTCTGTGGATTCCGTGCTGAACGGCGAGTTTGAGTCGGATTACGAGACTTACCTCAGCGATCAGTTCCCGGGAAGAGACGGCTGGATCCGTGTCAAGACAGAGGCGGAGCTGGCTATGGGAAAAGACGAGATCAAAAATATCTATTTTGCCAAAGACGATTATCTCATTGAGAGTCATGAGGGAAGTTTCACCACGGATACGGCGGAAAAAAATATCGGGTATCTGGCAGCTTTCCTGAAAAGCCAGGAAAACCGCTTTGAGACCGGGCGGATCACAGCCATGATTGTGCCCAATGCCGTGGAAATTCTGAAGGATAAGCTTCCAAAATATGCCCCCGACAGCGGCGAGAGCGCTTATCTCAGTAAAATCCAGGCGGCGGTCCCGGTTTCCATGTGGTTTGATGCATCCTCCGTCCTGGCGGAGCACAAAGATGAATATATCTATTACCGGACCGATCATCACTGGACGACGCTGGGCGCCTGGTATGCTTATCAGGCCTGGGCGGAGGCAAAAGGCTTTTCTCCGGCACCGTTAAGTGACTATACCGTGGAAACTCTGACCACGGATTTCAAAGGAACCATTGAGTCGAAAGTGGGAGTGGATGTGGTTCCCGACACAATTCAGAGTTTTATGAAAAAAGATCTGCCCGCCTACACGCTGGATTACAACAACGGGCAGAAGAGCAGCGACGACCTTTACGACAGGAGCTATCTGGAGGGAAAAGACAAATACAGTGTTTTCTTCGGAGGAAACCAGCCGGTCATCCGGGCCTCCATAAAGAACAATAGCGCCAGGAAGCTTCTGGTCATCAAGGATTCCTACGCCCACTGCTTCCTTCCCTTTACTTTTGAGGATTTCTCGGAGGTGGATTTCATTGATATCCGTTATTTCAATGAGAGCCTGAAAAATTATCTCGAAACCTCCGATTACACAGATCTTTTATTCCTCTATAACGCTTCGGGCTTTGCGGAAGATGTAAGCCTTGCGAAACTGTTAAGCTGAAAAATACGATAAGAGACAGGTAAGTGCCAAAAAGCGCTTGCCTGTTTTCTTTATATGCAAAAGTAGACAATATCACGGAAAAAACGACAGAAACCGCAACGAAATCCGGCAACACCGCGTAAACGATTAAGCAGAAAAAAGGAGAATTAAAGGTAAAAACAAGGAAAACAAAAGAAAAAAGAAATTAAAAATAATAAAATTAAGCAAAAATAAATCAAGTAAAGCGTAAATGTTAAGAAAAGAAATGAGTTACAGACTGTGCATTGTGCACAATATGAACAAAAAAACTTGTGAAAAAAGGCAAACTTTAATATTTATGTTGAAAAATTCGAAAAGATGAGTTATAGTAAAAGTACGAAAACGATTAAGAACTTCGACAGAGTGGATGGACAGAAAAAGAGACAGCAGGACGGACAGAAGAAACACAATTCACGATTGAGAAGAAAATGCGCTGAGGCGCTAACAAAAAAGGAGGATTTACTATGAGAACAAGAACTAAGAGAATCGTTGCTTTACTGGCAGGTACCGCAATGCTGGGTTCCAGCTTTGCATCCTTCGCAGCGACCGATGTGGCAGCCAATGATCTGGCTTACAAAGGAGAGCTTGAGATCATGCATTATTCCACCTCCGAAGAGTCCGAAGGAAACGGCGGATCTGATGGATTCCGTACCGTACTTCAGGCATGGGATGAGGCTCATCCGGACATCACCCTGACCCAGAACGTTCTGGCAAACGCTGAGTACAAAACTCAGATCGCCACTCTGGCAGCAGCTGGTGACCTTCCCGATGTGTTCCTTCTCCAGGGCATGAACACCAAGGACTGGGCAAAACAGGGACTGCTTCTTGATCTGACCGATTACATCAAAGCATCTCCTTATTATGATGAGTATATCCAGAACTACTTCACACCGTTCACAGACGGCGATTCCCTTTATGGCTATCCGGTACTGACTGGTGGTACCTGTACCGTAGTGATCTACGATAAAGCAATGTGGAAAGAAGCAGGATACGATGAGTTCCCGTCCACTTGGGAAGATGTAGAGAAAGCTTCCGAGTACTTCAATGACCAGGGTATCACCACCGTAGCATTTGGTAACGGCGGAAAATGGCAGGCAAACAGTGATTTCCTTTCCACTCTGGGTAACAGATACACCGGACCGGACTGGTTCTTAAGCCTGATCAACAAAGAAGGCGCAGCTTTCACAGATGACAAATTTGTAGCAGCTCTGACCGAGATGCAGCATCTGTTCCAGGATACTCAGATCTTCAATGAGGACTTCAACGCAGTCACCAATGAGGATGCTCGTGAGTATTACATCTCCGGTGAGGCAGCAGCATTCATCGGTGGTAACTGGGATGAGTCTTATATCTGGGCAACCCTGAAAGAGAACGATACTGATAAATGGAACAACATGGGCTTTGCAGTTCTTCCGCAGCCGGCAGATGCAACCGAGGCTCCGACCTCTCAGAATATCGGTCTTGGATATGCAGTAGCCATCAACGCAAAACTTGCTGATGATCCGGACAAACTGGCAGCAGCCATCGATCTGGCACAGGAAGTTACCGGACCGGCTTTCGCAAGCTATGTAGCTGAGAACTATGCTCTGGGCGGACTGACCAACGTCGGCGATGTTGACCTTTCCAAATTCGATCAGATCACTCAGGACTTCTACAACTATTCCTATGTTGATACTGAGAAATGCGAGATCTACGATTCTTACATCACCAACGCTGTATGGGATGTTCTGAACACCGACCTTCAGTCCATGATGAACGGCGAGAAGACTCCGGAAGAAGTAGCTCAGGCAGCTCAGGAAGCATACGAGGCTAACTATTAATCAAGAATGGTTGATAAAAAACTTATAATCCGATAAGGAAATTGTGAAAAACCGTTCTGCCCGCGGCGGTGGGCAGAACGGTTTTTACATAGGTAACTGATTACAGCAGGAAGGAGAGGATGTTAAATGTTAAATGCGATCAAGCCTAGCAAAAAGACCGTTATTTTATACCTGCTGGTTCCCGTGGTATTGTTTATCTTTACTGTATTCGTGCCGCTGGTTACTGCACTGGTATACAGTTTCTTCGAGTGGAAGGGAGGTCCCAAGAAGACCTTCATTGGAATTGCCAACTATAAACAGCTGTTTCAGGATGGTGTATTCTGGCAGGCTTTTGGCCATAATATTTATCTTGTCATCGCCTGTATTATCGGTCAGATCGGTATTGCCTTTGTTCTGGTTTTGATGATCAACTCCAAACTGGTGAAATGCAAAGGCGTTCACCGTACCTTCGGATTTTTCCCGAGTACCATTTCAGCTGTTTGTATCGGTTTGATCTGGAACATGATTTATCACAACAAATACGGTATTCTCAACTGGTTCTTAAAAGCCATCGGAAGACCGGATCTCTGCCAGGTATGGCTGAATAATTCTAAACTGGTTATGCTCCTTGTTACCATTCCTCTGATCTGGCAGTACATTGGATATTATATGGTAATTCTCCAGTCAGCTATCGCATCCATCGGTACGGATGTCCTGGAGAGTGCGGAGATCGACGGCGCCAACGGCGTACAGAAAGCACTCTATATTACACTGCCACTTATCAAAAATACGGTTCTTGTCTGCATTACCCTCTGTATTGCAGGTAACATGAAAGCTTTTGATAATATCTTCGTTATGACAAAAGGCGGTCCTGGAACCTCCTCCATGGTTATGGCCATGTATGGATACCAGATTTCCTTTAACCAGAGCAACATGGGATACGGAAGCTGTATTTCCGTAGGAATTTTCGTTCTGTCCCTGCTGGTTATCGGCGGTTCTCAGGCACTGATCAAATATATCACCAGAGAGAAGGAGGCGTGATCGTTATGAAAAAGGACAGCGGTACTCATAAAGTAAGACGCGGGGTTCTTGGAACTGTCATGAACCTGATCCTCTGGATCTTTTCCCTTTCCTGTATCTTCCCCATTGTGTGGATGATCTATTCTTCCCTGAAAGAGAAGAGAGCCTTCAATGCGGATATCATCGGATTTCCCAAGAGTCCGACCCTCATCAACTATACCAGAATTTTAAGCAACTCCGATTATCATCTGGGTGCTTCTATGTGGAACAGTGTCCGTACAACGGTACTTTCCATCGTTCTGATCGTTGCGTTCAGCTTTATTGTGGGCTACATTCTTTCCCGTATCCACTTTAAACTGAATCGTCTGATCTATGTAATGTTCCTGATGGGTATGCTGATTCCGATCCATTCCCTTCTGGTTCCGATCTATGTTGTATTTAAAAAATGCGGTCTTTCCAACCAGTGGTTCACCTTGCTGTTCCCCTATGTGTCCTTCGGACTCCCGATGGGAATTTTCCTGGTAGAAGGCTATGTGAAGACCGTTCCGGTTTCTCTGGAAGAGGCAGCAGCCATCGACGGAAGCAGCTTCAGCTATACGCTGTGGCACATCATTTTCCCGATCTGCAAACCGATCCTCGTGACCGTAGCAATCATTCAGGTATTCAGCTGCTGGAATGAGTTCTCCTTCGCACTGGTTCTGATCAAGGATGTAGGCCTGCAGACCGTTCCTCTGGCTCTGACCCAGTTCAAAGGCCAGTTCGCATCTGATTATCCGAAACAGATGGCAGCCATGCTCATCACCATGGCCCCCATTGTCATCCTTTACTTCGTATTCAGCAAACAGATCATCAAAGGCATGGTTGCCGGTGCAGTCAAAGGCTGATAACAGAATAAAAAAATAAGTTCCTCCAAATTATGATACCTCTCTCAGGAAAAAGATAAGAACTGTTTTCCTGAGAGGGGTATTTTTAATAGAGAGTAAACTATAAAAAATCCCCCGCCGGAATGGTTAGCTCCGGCGGGGGATTCGATTGAGAGGATGTTGGCTTACATGATGATCTCGACCTGGTAGTGTTTCTTATCGGGATCGTAGGGGATCACATGGCCTTCGATGGGCTTTCCGTCCACGAGGAAAGCTTTGATACCTTTCTGGGCGTGGTCCTCGTTGGTAACTTTGATATCGTAGGTGGCGCCTCTGTACTGGCGGGTGGCGGTGAAGCCTTCCATGTCAGAGGGGAGGCAGGGATCTACGGACAGGCCGTTCAGCGTGGGGTAGATGCCCAGGATATGCTGGGAAACATTTACGAAGGTCCAGGCGGCGGTACCGGTGAGCCAGCTGTTTTTGGCTTCGCCGAAGTTCCTGGCATCCTTTCCGGCTACCATCTGGGAGTAAACGTAGGGCTCTGTCCGGTGAATCTCACTGATGTTTTCGATGTAGGCCGGGCAGGTCTTTTTGTATACTTCAAAGGCCCGGTCGCCGTGGCCGATGACGGTCTCGCCGATGGAGATCCAGGGGTTGTTGTGGCAGAAGATACCGGCATTCTCTTTGTATCCGGGCGGATAGGAGGAGATTTCGCCAAGGTTGAGGTGATAGGTGGCGTAAGGCGGCTGCTGAAGGGCAACGCCGTATTTGGTATCGAGGCGCTCTTTTACGGAAGCCATGGCCTTCTCGGCATAGCCTTCTTTTACGCCGACGCCGGCCAGTACGCAGAAGCCCTGGGGTTCGATGAAGATCTGGCCTTCCTCACATTCTTTGGAACCGATCTTTTCACCAAAAGCGTCATAGGCACGAAGGAACCATTCGCCGTCCCAGCCTGCGGTGAGGATAGTCTGCTCCATGGTTTCAGAAGCCTTGTAGGCCCGGCCTTTCTCTGCTGTGTTGCCCAGAAGCTCGCAGAGATCGCCGTATTCTTTCGCATATTTGACAAACATGCCTGCGATGAAGACGGATTCTGCCTTGTGGCTTTCATAGTTGGCACAGGTCTGGAAGGATTCTCCCGGTGTGTCGGAGAAGCAGTTCAGGTTCAGGCAGTCGTTCCAGTCGGCGCGGCCGATGAGAGGCAGGCCGTGAGGTCCGAGATGCTCCAGCGTATAATCGAAGGAACGTCTCAGATGTTCCATCAGAGGAGCTGCCAGTTCTTCTTTATTATCGAAGGGAACATTTTCGGAGAGGAGAGAGGTGTCTCCGGTCTCTCTTACATAGGCGGAAGCTGCAGCGATGAGCCATAAGGGATCGTCGTTGAAGCCGCTTCCGATATCGAGATTTCCTTTTTTGGTAAGAGGCTGATACTGGTGGTAAGCGCTGCCGTCCGGAAACTGGGTGGCTGCGATATCCAGGATTCTTTCTCTGGCTTTGTCAGGGATCAGATGGAGGAAACCTAAGAGGTCCTGACAGGAATCACGGAAGCCCATGCCGCGGCCGATTCCGGATTCATAGTAGGAAGCGGAACGGGACATGTTGAACGTAACCATGCACTGGTACTGGTTCCAGATATTGACCATGCGGTTGAGTTTCTCGTCCGGACTATGTACGGTGAAACGGGCGAGAAGCTCGGTCCAGTATTTTTTCAGCTCCTCAAAAGCGGCGTTCACTTTTGCTGTGGTGTCGTAGCGGTCGATCATGGCAAGGGCCGGAGCTTTTCTTACAACGCCCAGAGACTCCCATTTGTCATCCTTGGGATTTTCCACATAGCCGAGAAGGAAGATGTAAGTCTTGCTCTCGCCGGGTTTCAGGGTGACTTTCAGGTGATGGGAACCGATGGGATACCAGCCGCTGGCTACGGAATTTTTGGATTCGCCGGCCAGGACAACATCCGGTTTGTCAGCGCCGTTGTAGATGCCTAAGAAGGAATCGCGGTCCGTATCAAAACCGTCCACCGGAGCATTGACGTGATAGATTGCATAGTGATTACGGCGCTCTCTGTACTCGGTCTTATGGTAAATGGTGGAGCCGTGGATTTCCACCTCGCCGATACTTAAGTTTCTTTGGTAGTTGGTCATATCGTCCATGGCGTTCCAGAGACAGAATTCCACATAGGAGAAAAGAGAAATCTGTTTTTCCTGGTCGGAATCATTGGTCAGCGTCACACGGCTGATCTCACAGCTGTCCTTTACGGGAACAAAGACCAGATCCTCTGCTTTCAGACCATTTTTCTCAGAGGAAAAATGGGTATAGCCCAGGCCGTGGCGGCACTCATAGGAGTCCAGCTCGGTTTTCGTGGGCTGCCAACCGGGGTTCCAGACGGTATCGCCGTCCTTGATATAGAAATAGTGGCCGTTGCTGTCCAGCGGCACGGAATTGTAGCGGTAACGGGTCAGGCGGAGCAGCTTGGCGTCTTTATAAAAGCTGTATCCTCCGGAAGTATTGGAAACCAAAGAAAAGAAGCCATCCATTCCCAGATAATTGATCCAGGGAAGGGGCGTTTTCGGGGTCTGGATGACATATTCTTTATTTGTATCGTCAAAATGTCCAAATTGCATGTTTTTAATCTCCTTTCTGTTTCCGAAAACGATTAAGGTATCTTATTTTCAAGTATAGTGGATTTGGGGAAAATATGCAAGCAGACAAAGAAAAAAACGGAAAAATTCACAAAAATAGACAATGGATTTTGTGTATAAATCAGAACTTGCACAAAAATGGAAAACGCGATAAGATATATACGAAAACGTTTAAGAAAGAAGGCAGGTGATGAAATGGCATCTTTAAAGGATATAGCCAGAGAACTTGGGGTATCGACCGCAACGGTAAGCAAAGCTTTGAATGATCTTCCGGACATCAGTGAGGAGACGAAACAGCTGGTGAAGGAGAAGGCAAAGGAGATGGGATATTTTCCGAATCTGGCAGCCAGAGCGCTGAAGACACACCGGAGCTATAACATCGGCGTCCTCTGTGTGGATGATAAAAACAGTGCCCTGACCCATCCTTTTTTTTCGAGAGTACTGGAGAGCCTGAAATCCGAAGCGGAGGCTCTGGGATATGATATCACTTTCATCGGCCAGAGACTGGGAAAGGAAAACATGTCTTATGTGGAGCATTGCCGTTACCGTGGTGTGGACGGTGTGGTGGTGGCCTGCGTGGATTTCAGCAAACCGGAGGTGATCGAGCTTATCAGCAGCGGCCTGCCGGTGGTGACGATCGACCACATTTTCAGCAATGCGGCTTCTGTGGTATCGGATAATGCAGAAGGGATCACGGAGCTGATGGAGTATATTATTTCCATGGGACATCGGAAAATTGCCTATATTCATGGAAGAGATTCCGCCGTTACGAAAGAGCGTATGGTCAATTTTTACCGGAGTATGGAGCGGCACGGCATTCCGGTGGAGGAGGATTGCGTTGTGCAGGGCGAGTATACAGATCCTGTAGCGGCTGCCAAGGCCACAAAGAAGCTTCTCCGGCTGAAAAATCCGCCGACCTGTATCATTTACACCGATGATTACGCCTGCATCGGCGGTATGGGAGCCATCGAGGAGGCGGGACTTTCGATTCCGGATGATATTTCAGTGGCAGGTTATGACGGGATTCCCATGAGCGAGGTCGTGAAGCCCAGGCTCACCACGGTCCGTCAGGATACGGAGCAGATCGGAAAAAGGACTGTGAGGAAACTGGTGGCTCTCATCGAGAAGCCGAAGACCACCGGTGTGGAGAGCCAGTGTGTTCCCGTTGTGCTGGAAAAAGGAAAGTCGATAAAAAATCTCATTGAAAATCCGTGAGAAACCGTGTATACTGCCTCAAAGAGGTGAAAACATATGAATATGATTGTTGCAGCAGATAAAAACTGGGCGATCGGAAAAGACAATTCTCTTCTGGTAGTGATTCCGGCGGATCAGAAAACTTTCCGCAATATGACCCTCGGCCATCCCGTGGTCATGGGAAGGAAGACGTTCGAGAGTCTTCCGGGAGGCCTGCCCCTGGATCTTCGGAAAAACATCGTTCTGACGACGAACCCGGAGTTTCATCCGAAAGGGGTGACTGTGGTACACAGCCTGAAGGAGCTTTTTGAGGAGCTGGGAGAGGAAAAAGACGAGGCTTTCGTCATGGGAGGCCAGAGCATTTACGAGCAGCTTCTTCCCTATTGTGATGTGGTTCATGTGACCAGAATCGACCAGGCCTATGAGGCAGATACTTATTTCCCGGATCTGGATCGGAAACCGGAGTGGAAGATCACGGCAGAGAGTGACGAACAGACCTATTTTGATCTGGAATATACCTTCGTCCGCTATGAGAGAAAAAAGTCATAAAAAGGTATAAAAAATGGCAGCCACGTTGATGTGACTGCCGTTTTTCTATGCGGTTTTTTACTCTACAACTTTGATCCAGCCTTCCGGAGCCTGAATGCGGCCCATCTGGATGCCAGTGAGTGTTTCGTAAAGTTTCTGGGTAACAGGTCCCATTTTCTCCATTCCGCTGGGGAAGCAGATCTCTTTGCCGTGGTCGTTGATCTTTCCAACCGGAGAGATAACGGCTGCGGTACCACAGAGACCGCACTCTGCGAAATCTTTGACTTCGTCGAAGCATACTTCTCTTTCCTCAACCTCAAGTCCGAGATAATCTTTCGCTACAGCGACAAGAGAACGACGGGTAATGGAAGGAAGAATGCTGTCAGACTTCGGAGTAACGACTTTGCCGTCTTTGGTGACGAAGATGAAGTTTGCTCCGCCGGTCTCCTCGACCTTGGTTCTGGTAGCAGCATCCAGGTACATGTTCTCATCGAAGCCCTGGCGATGTGCCTCCATGATGGGATAAAGGCTCATAGCATAGTTCAGGCCTGCCTTGATGTGACCGGTTCCGTGAGGTGCTGCACGGTCATAATCGGAAACGCGGATGGTGATGGGTTTTGCACCGCCTTTGAAGTACGGGCCAACCGGGGTGGTGAATACGCGGAACTGATATTCCTCAGCGGGTTTTACACCGATGACAGCGCTGCTTCCGAACATATACGGACGGATGTATAAGGTTGCTCCGGAGCCGAAGGGCGGAACATAAGCGGCATTTGCCTTGACGGTCTGTACGACTGCGTCAACAAAACGCTCTTTCGGGAATACGGGCATCTCCAGACGGCGGCAGGAATCCTCCATACGCGCACCGTTCAGATCCGGGCGGAAGATTACGATGTGGCCATCCTCTGTGGTGTATGCTTTCATACCCTCGAAGCAGGTCTGTGCATACTGAAGAACGCCGGCACACTCGCTGATGACTACTTTGTCATCGGAGGTAAGAGTACCCTCATCCCAGTTTCCGTTTTTATAGTTTGCGACAAACCGTTTATCGGTCTCATGATAACCGAAACCTAAGTTTGCCCAGTCAATGTTTTTCTTTTCCATTGCAGATTCCTCCTCGTATGTATATAAGAATGATTATAACTATTCAGTATCCACTATTCCGCGAGGCGTTTTGGCATGAATATGCCAAAATCCCGAGAGCTTCATGCAAAAATCCCATCGCCGAAGGCGATTTTTATTGGATTTTTGCTCGTAACTGCGAAGGTACTGAACAGTTACGAACGATTGTTTTAAGTTTACGCCTGCTTTGATACAGTGTCAAGTTAAAGTTTCGCCGGATCGGCGGCAGGCGGGGCAAGTTTCAGCATGATGCTGGCGGAAAATTCCTGCTCGTGATATTCAAAGCGGGCCAGACCGTGATATTTTTCTGCGGTAGCCCGGATTGAGGAAAGGCCGATACCGTGACCCTTTTCCCGGGAGGAGAGAATCCGGCCGTCCCTCTCCTGGATGAAACCGTCGAACCGGTTTGTGAGAAGAATGTAGAGCTCTCCGGGATCTTCTGTATCCATGGAAAGGTGGATGTAGCGTTCGGCGGCGGGGATCGTAAGAGAACCCTGGATGGCATTTTCCATGAGATTCCCCAGGATTACGCAGAGATCCACGTCGGAGACTGTCAGGGAAGCGGGCAGATCCGCTTCACAATGGAAAGGGATCTGCTGCCTGGCTGCGATATCGCCGTAATAGGCCAGAACCGCGTTGGCCGCAAGGTGAGAACAGTAGCAGAAGCGGGCGGCTTCCGAGTCGCTCATCTGCTGATTGTAGTCGGCCAGATATTGGAGGAGACGCTCATATTCCTTCTGCTCCGCCAGGGCCGTGATGGTCCGGACCGTGTGACGGAAGTCGTGACGCAGACGGCTGGTTTGGGTAACATAGGACTGAAGGCTGACATACTGGCTGGCCTGCATCTCCAGCATCTGGTTTTTCTGCTCCATCTCAGCCCGCTCCGTAACCGCGTGGGCAGTTTTCAGGAAAAGGGACTGGAACAGGAAGAAAAGGATCAGCAGGGTTCCTTCAATAAAAAGGGAAATCTGAAAAATCCGGCCCACATGCATGGTGGAGTATTCTTTCGGTACCATATAAATGTTGCAGGCAGCAATGATTGTGGGAAAAAGCCAGGCCGTCCGCCAGACGGATCGTTCATGGAAATGGTCGATGATCCAGGTGAGACGTTTGGAAAAGAGAAAGAGAAAAAGTGTCATTCCCAGAAGAATACAGAGCCACTGGACGGGGAGCCCGAGGCTGGAGGGAGCCAGATAATCATCATTGGGTTTCAGCATAGCCTCTGTTATGTAATTGGCCATTCCTGAAAAGGAGAAGAGAGCTATCGCACAGGTAAAAAGATAAAAAAGCTTCATATTATCTACCTGAACAAACCAGAAATAGAGAAGCAGGGCCACTGCAAAGACCGGGAGCATGGAAGTATAGTGGGACTCCAGCTGAGGATGAAAGCTTTGCCAGGTGCCAAGAAGAAGGCAGACAAGGACAATGCCACCGGAAACGGCTCCGAGAAAAAGAGTCGGGGAGAGGTGGGTGCGAAGATGTTCCTGTACCGGAATCAGGCAGAAGAGGGCAGCAGGAAGGATGACACTGTACTCGGCAGCGGAGAAAAGGATATAATGCCAGTTCATATTCGGGTCCTCCTTCGGAGTTCTTCTTTTCGGCGGCGGAAACGATGCTCGATGAGGGCCTGTTCCAGCTGCCCATGTTTGCGGGTATTGAGAGGAAAGGTACGTTTATCTTTCATAAGACAGGTCAGCCCGTCCATGGACTCCACATAGTCCAGATTTACCAGGACGCCGCGGTTGACGACCAGAAAACGGCTGTCATTTTCCAGGAGTTTCTGAAGCTGGGAAAAGGACGTACGGCAGCGGTATTCTTCCTTTGTATAGACCATGCAGTAGTTGGAGCTGGCCAGAACATAGCGGATATCGGAGTAAAAAATGGGGACGTTCTGTTTTCGTACAGAGAGATTCAGGTACTGTTCTTTTTCTGGAAGGAAAGCCAGGGCGTCCAGGATCGTCTTTTTCATCTGCTCCAGATCGAAAGGTTTGACCAGATAGTCGAAGGCGTGGCAGCGAAAGGCGTCGGACATATGTTCCGGACTGCTGGTAAGAAAAATAAGAAGCGCGTGGCTGTCTTTTTCCCGGAGCTTCATGGCTGTCTCGATGCCGCTGGGCGGTCCCATGTAAATATCCATGAAGACCAGGCTATAGCGGGCTGTCTCGAAAGCCTTTAAAAAATCCGAGCTTTTATGAAAAACAGTGACAGAAAAGTCCAGGTGATGTTCTTCGGACCATTCAGCCAGAAAGGCGGCCAGCCGGTTGGTATCCTGTGCGTCATCATCTACAATAGCAATTTTCAAATGGATCACCTCGTGTTAAGTCGTTTTTTCTTTTTTATTATACTAAAAACAGAAACAGTTTTCCAGAAAAAGTCCCTGCATTCATCCCACAAATTTTGCGTTCGTCCCTGACCTCTTGATTTTTTAGAAAATTCAGATAAAATGAAGAAAAAACGCAAAGGAGAAAATATTATGAAGAAAAAACTGTTAGCACTGATTCTGGCGGCAACCATGGCATTCCCTGTATGTGCATTCGCGGATGATGCGGAGGAAGAAACGGCAACGGAAACCGTAGCAGAAGAGGAAACCGAAGCTGCCAGCTCGATCCTGGTGATGCAGGGAACCGACGATAACGGTATCGTATGGACCATCGCTATCAACACGGAGAATGCAAAAGGCTGTGTTTCTCTGACACCGCAGGGAGAAGACACCACTTATGTAACCGGTCCGATCAGCTTTGACGAAGGTTCCTTCACTATCGCAGATGAGGAGGACGGACAGGATTATGTGTTCGGTTATGAGGATGTTTCCGAGACAGAGACCGTTCTCACTTACGAGCCCACCGGCAGCGAAGTCAAACTGACCTATGTAGACCAGACTGCTCTGGCTGATGAGAATGTTCAGAATTATATGATCTATGCCGGAACTGATACAGACGGCAATCAGCTGACCTTCGTTTTTGATACCGAGAACAATGCTCTGGCAATCAATCTGAAGAAACCGGACGGAACCAGCGAGACTCTGGCAGGTACTTATGAGGAGACCGAAGGCGAGAACAGCTCTGTGATGCATTTTACAACAGAAGCAGGAGCAGAATCTGATCTGGAACTGGTTCCCGTTGATGAGCTGGCAAAAGAGATGGATATTACCGTTGAGGGCGAGACCATCCGTGTTTCCATGGTAGATACCAAAGTTCTTCAGGCTGAGTAAAAAAACTGAAAAAAGAACCAATCGCAGCCGGGCCCAAAAAGCCCGGCTGTTTTTGTTGCAATCCGGGGGAAGAACGATTAAAATATAGATAAAAAGCCCGGACAGCGGCTGTGGAGCTGGGCAAGCTTGCTTGCACAGATTTACAGACATTGGACGGGCAAACCAGTATGAGCAAGTAGGCCGAAAGGCCGGATTGCGAATACTGGTGGGGATTGTGAGAGCGCAAATCGCGGAACAATCCACTTTTTATTAGAAAGGATGAATCAAATGTATCGTGACCATACAAAAGTGATCCATATCGGAGACCGTGTGATCGGCGGGGGCAATCCCATCCTGATCCAGTCCATGACCAATACAAAGACCGAGGATGTGGCGGCCACCGTCGCCCAGATCCAGAAACTGACAGCGGCAGGCTGTGACATCATTCGCTGTGCTGTTCCTACCAAAGAAGCGGCAGCAGCCATCCACGAGATCAAGAAAGAAATCACGATTCCCCTGGTAGCAGATATCCATTTTGACTACCGTCTGGCCATTGCAGCCATGGAAAACGGCGCGGATAAGATCCGTATCAACCCCGGAAACATCGGAAACAGAGAGCGGTTAAACGCTGTCGTTCAGACCGCGAAGGAGCGGAATATTCCGATCCGCGTGGGCGTCAACAGCGGTTCTCTGGAAAAAGACCTAGTGGAGAAATACCATGGCGTCACCGCAGAGGGTATTGTGGAGAGTGCTCTGGATAAAGTTCATATGATTGAGGAGGAAGGCTACGACAATCTGGTCATCAGCATCAAATCCTCCGACGTGCTCATGTGCGCGAAAGCCCATGAACTCATTGCGTCGAAGACCTCCTATCCCCTCCATGTGGGTATCACCGAGGCAGGCACCCTTCTTTCCGGTAATATCAAATCCGCCATTGGCCTTGGCATGATTCTATCTCAGGGTATCGGCGATACAATCCGTGTCTCTCTCACCGGAGATCCGCTGGAAGAGGTCAAATCCGCTAAGATCATTCTCCGTACCCTGGGCCTTCGAAAAGGCGGTATTGAGGTGGTTTCATGTCCCACCTGCGGCCGTACCCGCATCGATCTCATCGGTCTGGCCAACCAGGTGGAAAATATGGTGGAGGATATTCCGCTGGATATCAAGGTGGCTGTCATGGGCTGCGTGGTAAACGGCCCCGGTGAGGCAAAGGAAGCAGATATCGGAATTGCCGGCGGTGTGGGCGAAGGTCTTCTGATCAAAAAAGGAGAGGTTGTCCGCAAGGTGCCGGAGGCAGAACTTCTGTCCGTGCTCCGGGAGGAGCTTCTCCACTGGAATGATGAGAAGTGAGGGAAAGAATGGAAAAACCTTTTTTTGACGTGTTCCCGACACTGGAGCTGAATACGGAACTGAAAAATCTCTTCGCGGTTACAAGAGTCACGCGAGTTGCCCTGACGAAAGCCAGAGATTTTCTGAAAGTCTATCTTTTCAGTGAAAAACTGATCCAGAAGAAATACATTTATCAGGTGGAAAAGGCGATCCGGGACCAGCTTTTTGCCGGTGTGCAGATGACGGTGAAGATCATTGAAAAATTTTCCCTATCCCGCCAGTATACGCCGGAAAAGCTCATGGATGTCTATAAGGACAGCATTCTTCTGGAACTGAAGGAATACAGCATTTTCGAGTTTAACCTGTTCCGGAAAGCGGACTGTATCTTTGAGAATGAGGATACTCTGCACCTGACCCTGGAGGAGACTGTGATCTCTGAGGGAAAGGGCGACGAGCTGATCCGTGTCCTGGAGAAAATTTTTACCGAGCGCTGCGGCATGTCTCTGAAGATTCATGTGGATTATAAGGAAGCCGTGGAGAGCAAGGCCAGAAGAAACGGCGAGCTGAAGATCCAGCAGGAGGTGGAGGCGATCTTAAGCCGTCTGCCGAGAGCCGCAGGCGGAGAAGAGCAGAGCTTTTCCGAGCCGAAACCGGAGAAAACCGTGACAGCAGAACCCCGCGCTCCGAAAGAAGCTGCTCAGAAGGAGGCTCCCAAGGAAGGTGGCTTCAGCAAGGGCGGTTTCAAGGGCAAAGGCCGTTTTGGCGGCGGAGACTTCAATCGTCCGGTGCGTCGTTCTGACAATCCGGATGTGGTCTACGGAAGAGATATCGAGGAGGAAGCCATCCCCATCGACCAGATCCAGGGCGAGATGGGAGAGGTGGTCATCCATGGCCAGCTCATCAATCTGGAAACCAGGGATATCCGGAATGAGAAGACGATTCTGATCTTTGAGGTGACGGACTTTACAGACACGATCATGATGAAAATGTTTGCCCGGACCGCACAGGTGCCGGAGATTCTGGAAGGAATCCAGAAGGGCAAATTTTACAAGATCAAAGGTATCACGACGATCGACAAGTTTGACAGCCAGCTGACCATCGGTTCCATCGTGGGAATGAAGAAGATTTCCGATTTCCGGCCCGTCCGCATGGACAACAGCCCGGAGAGGCGGGTGGAGCTGCACTGCCATACGAAAATGAGCGATATGGACGGCGTCTCCGATGTGGAAGATATCGTGAAACAGGCTTATGCATGGGGCCAGCCGGCCATCGCCATTACGGATCATGGCGTGGTTCAGTCTTTCCCGTCGGCCAACCACACACTGGACAGTATCGACGACGCTTACCGGAAGCAGTACCAGAAAGATCATCCCGATGTGAGCAAGGACGAGCTGAAAAAGATTGTGAGCCCCTTTAAGATCATTTACGGCGTGGAGGCCTATCTTCTGGATGACCTTAGAAAACCCGTGGAAAATCCCCAGGGCCAGAGCCTGGACAGCACCTATGTGGTCTTTGACCTGGAGACGACGGGCTTCAGTCCGGTGGAAAACAAGATCATCGAGATTGGAGCCGTGAAGGTGGAAAACGGCGAGATTACCGAGAAATTCAGCACGTTTGTCAATCCGGAGGTGCCCATTCCATTCCGGATCGAGGAGCTGACGAGCATCAGCGACAATATGGTGCTGGATGCCCCCACCATCGAGAAAATTCTGCCGGAATTTTTGAAATTCTGCGAGGGAGCGGTGATGGTGGCTCACAATGCTTCCTTTGATATGAGCTTTATCGAGGAGAATTGCAGAAGACAGGGCCTTGCCCGGGAATTTACCAGTGTGGATACCGTGGAGCTGGCCCGTTTCCTTCTGCCGCACCTTCACAATGCCAAGTTGGATACCGTGGCGAAAGCCCTGAACGTGTCTCTGGAAAATCACCACCGGGCTGTGGATGACGCGGGCTGTACGGCGGAGATTTTTGTGAAATTCCTCGATATGCTGAAGGGGCAGGGGACAGAAGATCTGAACGGAGTGAACCGTCTTTGTAAGCCCTCTGTGGATCAGATCAAACGGCTTCGTTCCCACCATGCCATCATTCTGGCGCTGAACGATACGGGCCGGACGAATCTTTACCGGCTGGTATCGATGTCACATCTGAAATATTTCAGCGTTGGAAAGTCCAGCCGTCCCTGCATCCCGAAGAGCGAGTATCTCAAACACCGGGAAGGCTTACTCATCGGTTCCGCCTGCGAGGCCGGAGAGCTTTATGAGGCAGTTCGGGAAAAACGACCGGAGAAAGAGATCATCCGACTGGTGAATTTTTACGATTATCTGGAAATTCAGCCTCTGGGGAACAACCGCTTCATGATTGGAAACGAGAAGCTGGGCGTGCGGGATGAAAAGGACCTCATTGAGATCAATAAGCAGATCGTCCGCCTGGGCGAGCAGTTCCAGAAGCCGGTGGTCGCTACCTGCGACGTTCATTTCCTGAATCCGGAGGATGAAGTTTACCGGCGGATCATCATGGCCAGCCGCGGCTTTTCCGATGCGGACAATCAGGCTCCGCTTTATCTTCGGACGACGGAGGAAATGCTGGCGGAGTTCTGGTACCTGGGCAGCGAGAAAGCGGAAGAGGTGGTTATCACAAACACGCAGAAGATCGCCGATATGGTGGAGCGGATCGCTCCGGTGCGGCCGGATAAATGTCCGCCTGTCATTCCCGATTCTGACAAGACGCTCCGTGAGATCTGCTATAACAGTGCCCATGCGATGTACGGGCCGGAGCTTCCGAAGATCGTTACCGAGCGTTTGGAGCGAGAGCTGAACTCCATTATTTCCAACGGTTTCGCCGTGATGTATATCATCGCCCAGAAATTGGTGTGGAAGTCCAACGACGACGGCTATCTGGTGGGTTCACGAGGTTCTGTCGGTTCCTCCTTTGTCGCCACGATGGCGGGAATCACCGAGGTAAATCCTTTAAGTCCTCATTATTACTGTGAGGAATGTCATTATTATGATTTTGATTCCGATGATGTGAAGGCCTATGCGGGTCGGTCCGGCTGTGACATGCCGGATAAGATCTGCCCGGTCTGCGGAGCGGATCTACGAAAGGCCGGCTTTGATATCCCCTTTGAAACCTTCCTGGGATTTAAAGGAAATAAGGAGCCGGATATCGACCTGAACTTCTCGGGAGACTATCAGGGAAACGCCCACCGCTATACGGAGGTTATTTTCGGTAAAGGCCAGACTTTCCGGGCGGGGACGATTGCAACGGTGGCCGAGAAGACGGCTTTCGGTTATGTGAAGCATTATTTTGAGGACAAAGGCGAGCAGAAGCGAAACTGCGAGATCGGCCGTCTGTCCCAGGGCTGCGTAGGTGTGCGCCGTTCCACGGGCCAGCACCCCGGCGGAATCATCGTTCTGCCCCTGGGCGAGGAGATCCATTCCTTCACGCCGGTGCAGCATCCGGCCAACGATATGAAGACGGATATTATCACGACCCACTTTGATTATCACTCCATCGACCACAACCTTCTGAAACTGGATATTCTCGGACACGATGATCCGACGATGATCCGTATGCTGGAGGACTTGACGGGCCTGGATGCAAAGACGATTCCTCTGGATGATAAGGAGGTCATGTCCCTTTTCCAGGACACCCATGCCCTGGGAATCACGCCGGATCAGATCGGCGGCTGCCCCTTAGGTGCTTTGGGTATTCCGGAGTTCGGTACGGAGTTTGCCATGCAGATGCTTGTGGACACGAAACCTCAGAGCTTTTCGGATCTGGTCCGGATTGCCGGTCTGTCCCACGGTACGGACGTATGGCTGGGCAATGCGCAGACGCTGATCCAGGAAGGAAAGGCGACGATTTCCACGGCCATCTGTACGCGAGACGATATCATGAGTTATCTGATCCAGCAGGGCCTGGAGAGTGAGCAGGCCTTCACGATCATGGAGAGCGTGCGAAAAGGTAAGGGTCTGAAGCCGGAGTGGGAGACGGAGATGAAGAAACATGACGTTCCCGACTGGTATATCTGGTCCTGCAAAAAGATCAAATACATGTTCCCGAAGGCCCATGCGGCGGCCTACGTTATGATGGCTTACCGTATCGCCTACTGTAAGGTGTTTTACCCGCTGGCCTATTACGCGGCTTATTTTTCCATCCGTGCCTCCGCTTTCAGCTATGAGCTTATGTGCCAGGGTCAGGAAAAACTGCTGTTTTACATGTCCCAGTACGAGAAGAATATGGATCAGCTTTCCAATAAGGAACAGGATGAATATAAGGATATGAAGGTAGTCCGGGAGATGTACGCCAGAGGCTTCGATTTCCATCAGGTGGATATTTATCAGGCGGATTCCTCACGGTTCCGGATCATCGACGGCAAGCTGATGCCGGCTCTTAATACCATCGAGGGCATGGGCGGAAACGCTGCGGAGACCCTGGCCGAGGCTGCCAAACACGGCAAATTCCTCTCCCGGGATGACATCCGCCAGAGAACAGCGGTTAATGCCAAGACTGTGGAACATCTGGCGGAAATGGGACTGCTTGGAGATCTGCCGGAATCTAACCAGTTATCTATTTTTGACTTTGCATAAGGAGATGATAAATATGCGAACTTTTGAAAAATCGACAAAGCTGGACAACGTCTGCTATGACGTCCGGGGACCTGTCGTGGAAGAGGCAGACCGGATGATTGCGGACGGCGTTCATATTTTGAAACTGAACATCGGAAATCCGGCGCCTTTCGGCTTTACCGCGCCGGAGGAAGTGATCCGGGATATGATGAGAAATCTGCCGGAGACCGAGGGCTATTCTGATTCCAAAGGCCTCTTTCCGGCCCGGAAGGCCATCATGCAGTACTGCCAGCTGAAAAAAATTCCCAATGTGGAGATCGGTGACATTTACACGGGAAACGGCGTCAGCGAGCTGATCACGATGTCTATGCAGGGCCTTCTCAATAACGGCGATGAGATCCTGATGCCGTCGCCGGATTATCCTCTGTGGACGGCGGCGGCCAACCTGGCCGGAGGCCATCCGGTCCATTATATGTGCGATGAGGCGGCCAACTGGTATCCCGACATGGATGATATCCGGAGCAAGATCACAGACCGGACCAAGGGAATCGTCATCATCAACCCCAACAACCCGACGGGCGCTCTTTATCCGCGGGAGGTTTTACAGGAGATCGTGGATATTGCGAGAGAACATCAGCTGATCATTTTTGCCGATGAGATCTACGACCGCCTCGTTATGGACGGAGAGGAGCATATTTCCGTCGCTTCCCTGGCTCCGGACCTTTTCTGCGTGACCCTGAACGGCCTTTCCAAATCCCACCGCATAGCCGGTTTCCGGGTGGGATGGATGTGTCTGAGCGGTGATAAATCCTGTGCGAAGGGCTATATTGAGGGACTGAATATGCTGGCTTCCATGCGGCTCTGTTCCAATGTGCCGGCCCAGTCCATCGTCCAGACAGCCCTCGGAGGCTATCAGAGTTCCGACGAGCTTCTGCTTCCCGGCGGAAGAATTTACGAACAGAGGGAATTTATTTATAAAGCGCTGAACCGCATTCCGGGCATTTCCGCGGTGAAGCCGAAAGCAGCTTTTTATATTTTCCCGAAGATCGATACGTCCATGTACAACATTCACAACGACGAGCAGTTTGTACTGGACTTCCTCAGACAGGAAAAAGTTCTTCTGGTTCATGGCGGTGGCTTCAACTGGCCGGAGCCGGACCATTTCCGCGTGGTTTACCTTCCGCGGGTGGGAGAACTTGAGGAGGCCATGGAAAAGCTGGAGCATTTCCTGAAGCATTACCGGCAGAAATAAAAACTTACGAGGCAGAGACAAGGAATGTTTGAATGTTTTTTCCCCGATGCATATATGGATTCCACCTATGTCATCGATTTTGAAAAATTATATAAGGAAGGAATCCGGGGTGTGATCTTTGATATCGACAATACCCTGGTGCCCCATGGAGCCCCGGCGGATGAGCGGGCGATCCGGCTTTTTGCGCGCCTTCGCTCCATCGGACTGGATTACTGCCTGATCTCCAACAACCAGCTTCCCAGGGTAAAGCCCTTTGCGGATGCGGTTCAGGCAAAATTTGTGGAGGATGCCCATAAGCCCTCCAGAAAGAATTACCTCAAAGCCATGAAACTCATGCATGTGGACCTGAATTCCTGTATTTTTGTGGGGGATCAGATTTTCACGGATGTCTATGGGGCTAAGCGCTGCGGCATGCGTACGATTCTCGTAAAACCCCTTCATCCCAAGGAGGAGATTCAGATTGTTATCAAGCGTTATCTGGAGAAAATCGTGCTTTATTTTTATCAGAAAGAGAAAAGATAGGCGTGTTTTTTTCGAAAATGATAAAAAATAGTTGAAAAAGAGAATAACATAGTATAAAATAGGGTAGATTGAGTTACAAGCAAGAAGAAAGAACGGATGTAACTATTCAGCAGCCGCTGTTCCGCGAGGCACTGGACAGTTACGAACGGATTTTGTAAGGAGGAAAAAATCAGATGATTTCAGCAGGAGATTTTAGAAACGGTGTTACACTGGAGATTGAGGGCCAGATCTTTCAGATCATTGAGTTCCAGCATGTAAAACCGGGAAAAGGTGCCGCATTTGTCCGCACAAAATTAAAAAATATTATCAACGGCGGTGTGGTTGAGAAAACCTTCCGTCCGACTGAGAAATTCCCGACCGCTCGTATCGACCGTGTCGATATGCAGTATCTGTACAGCGATGGTGATCTGTATCATTTCATGAACGTAGAGAACTACGATCAGATCGCTCTGAACGCTGATGCTATCGGCGATTCTCTGAAATTTGTAAAAGAGAACGAGATGGTTAAGATCTGCTCCACCAAGGGCGAGGTTTTCGCAGTAGAGCCGCCTCTCTTCGTAGAGCTTGAGGTAACTGAGACCGAGCCGGGCTTCAAGGGCGATACCGCACAGGGCGCTTCCAAACCGGCAACTGTTGAGACTGGCGCTACCGTAAACGTTCCGCTGTTCGTTGAGATCGGCGACAAGATCAAGATCGATACCAGAACCGGTGAGTATCTCTCCCGTGTCTGATTGATCTCATAGGAAAAATCACAGCCTGGGCTTTTTGCCCGGGCTGTTTTTCTGTATTCAGAACTCTTTCATCCCCCGTAAAACCGGGCAAAAACAGACCTTTACGAAAGAATTTTTCAAGAGATTTTAAAATCCCTTAATCGTTTACGAAAAAGACTTGACGGGGACAGAAACAGCACTTATAGTAGACTTATCAACAGGGTGCTGCAGGAAGCAAAAGAGAAAAATGTAAAGGAGCGGAAGATCTATGAAAAAGAGAAAAGGACTTTATCTTGCTGTACTGATGATGCTGTTTACCATGGTGTTCGGCATGAGCTCCATGGCAGCGACGAAAGTGGTAACGCTGAAAAACAACAGGCTCACCGGTGTTTCGGTAAAAGATTATGATGATGTGGTTTACTACAAACTTTCTGTAAACCAGACAGGATATCTGGCTGTATATGGATATAAGCAGTATTCCTATTCAAGTGCGGGAGAGAAAAACGGACTGAATGTTCAGCTCTGCAATTCCAGAAAGCAGCCACTGGAGGAAGAGTACAATACTTACCTTTACAAGTCAAATAACTGGAAAAATTATTATGGGGTGAAAAAAGGAGTCTACTATCTTCGAGTGAAAGGCTCTTACGACGCAAAGATTTATCTGAAAAGCACGTTTGTAGCTGTAAAAGAGGTGTGTGGCTCCAGCAAGGCAAGGGCTTCTCTGCTGACCAGAAACAAAACCCGTTATGGTCTCTTGATTGCCGGTGAAAACGGAGCGAAGGAAGAATGGTATAAAGTAAGACTTCCCAAGGCTCAGAAGCTGAAACTGAAACTCTCCGGAAAAAGCAGCGGCTATGTAGCTTTTGAGATCATTCCGGCCAGCAAAAAGGTAACATTATTCGGCAGTTATCAGTCCTGCTGGAACAATACAAAGCTGATTCAGACGAGAAATAATCTTCCGGCCGGAACGTATTATATTAAAGTTTACCGTTCCAATGGAAAGAGCAGCAACAGCGGATATTATTCCATTAAGTGGATGTAACAGCGGATCTTTGCAGTACCTGTAAAAAATGACGAAATGACACGCGAAAGAGCAGAAGAATGATGAACAGTTCTTCTGCTTTTTTGTATGTTTCTGCCGAAAAAATAGTCCCTTTCCCGTGAATTAAAAAAAATTTTTCGGCAGTCTGAAATCTTGCAAATGAGAAAAAACTGTGCTATCTTTATCTCATCATTTCTGAATGGATTCTTTTTATCGGTGCATTCGCACACACGTTCCAACAGCAGCTGTCAATAAGGTATCGCTGGCCGTATTCTGCGGCAGAAGAAAGGATGATTCTTTGAATTATAACGTATTTGGAAACGAGGTAAAGCAGGAAGTGGAGAAGCTTCTGGGTACGGAGGTGCGGGTGGAACTGCGCCAGATCACGAAAAACAACGGGATCATACTGGACGGCATCTGTATTCTCGAAAAGGGCTGCAATGTCTCGCCCACAATCTATCTGGAAGAATTTTACCGGGAGTACAAGAACGGCATGAGCCTCAGAGAGATCGCTTCCAGAATTTGTGAAGTCTATGAGAAAAGATGCAGGGGGATTCCTTTTTCCCTGGAATACTTCCTTGATTTTGAGAAGATGAAAGAGAGGATTTTCTGCAAACTTATCAATTGGGAACTGAATAAGGAACTTCTTGACGAGGTACCGAATATCCCCTGCCTGGATCTTGCCGTCGTATTCGTCTGCGTGGTGGAGAATGAAGAATTTGGAAACGGCAGTATTCTGGTCCGGGAGGAACACCGGAAGCTCTGGAGAGTCTCAAAGGAACTTCTCTATGAATATGCGAGGGAAAATACCTTTCGTTTAAGACCCTTCGAGCTGAAAAGTATGGAAGAGCTCATCGAGGATATGGTAGAACCGGAGGAGAAAAAGCTTTTAAAAGAAATCCCTATGTATGTGCTCTCCAATCAGAAGCGGGTTTTCGGGGCGGCAGGCCTTCTCTATGACCGGATTTTAAGTGATGCCGGAGTCAGGTTGGAAGACGATTTCTATGTGCTGCCCAGCAGCGTCCATGAGGTGATTCTTGTTCCGGATCATGTGGCAGGCAGCGAGAAAGAGCTCCGCACCATGGTTCATGAGGTCAATCATACCCAGGTGGAGCCGGAGGAGATTCTCTCGGAGAGCGTTTATCATTACGACAGGAAGAAGCACAGTCTTTCTATCTGCTGAAATAGCGGGCTTTCCGGCTGTTTTGAATAAAATCGAAGAAATTTCACATAAAAATTTGACATTTTCCAAAAGGTGTGGTATGATAGCATCGTTGTTGAGCCGGAAGAGAAAAGATCCGGGCAGATCAACAATGTATGCAGGGAAAGAACTTGCATAGCTGTACGCGCACTCGTAGCTCAGGGGATAGAGCAGCGGTTTCCGGTACCGCGTGTCGGGGGTTCGAATCCCTCCGGGTGTGCTTTTTTGTATATGTAAATTTATTTCCGCGAACAATGAGCCATGCTTGCATGGAGATATCTGATTTCCGCGAGCATAGGAGAGAACCTGAGGTACAGGAGTTTGTCGGCGGCAGAGAGTGAAGCCGGCATTTCTGAGAAACAACACCGAATGGAGGTATGTACAGTGGATGACTTTAGAGAATGGCTTTCAGATAATCTGAGATACATCTTGCTGGGGCTGGCGATCATCATCGTTCTTGTGATTGCGTTTTTTGCAGTGAGATTTGTGACAGACCGTCTGGGAGGCGACAGTGATATCAAACAGACGGAGGCTGTGACAGAGGCGCCGGCATCAGAGACAGCAGCAGGATCTGAGACAGAGACGGAGACGGCAGCAGCTACAGAGGCAGCGAATCCGCTTCAGACAGACAATGCAGCAATCCAGGAAGCAGTGACTCAGTATTACACAGCAGTGGCAGCGAAGGATTTTGATACGCTTCAGAATCTTGGAGATGTGGTAGGAGATACCGACAGGGATAAGATCAACTCCAATCCCATCGAGAGCTACAATAATATCGCTATTTACTATAAGCCGGGTCTTACCGACAGTTCTTATAACGTTTATGTTTATTATGAAGCCAAGCTGCCGAACATCGATCAGCTGGTTCCCAGTCTTGGAAATCTCTATCTGGCGACAAAAGAAGACGGAAGTCTCTATGTGGTAAATCCCAATTCTGACCAGCAGGTATCCGATTTTATGGAACAGGCCAAGAATGACAGTGATGTGCAGGAGCTGATTTCAAAGATCAACAGCGAGTATAAAGCAGTCCTGGAGTCCAACAGCGACCTGCAGGAGATGATCGACAAAATGAAACAGCCGGAGACGGAGGTTGACATTCCCAATGCCGGTTCTGTGGATGCGGATATCAGCACTTCTGTGACCGTTACAGGCAATCTGAATGTTCGTGCAGATTCCAGACAGGATTCTGATCAGATTGGAGTTCTGGTTCCCGGACAGACAGTAACCAGATTGCAGGTCCTGGACAATGGCTGGTCAAAGATCCGCTTTGATGACGGAGCTGGAACCGTGGTAGAAGGCTATGTACTGAGTGAGTATCTTCAGGCAGATGCCGACCAGCAGTAAAGAATGATAGAACGCCGTGCAGGTTTTTGCACGGCGTTTTTTTCCAAAATCGAAGGAGAGCAGATGGAACAGGGAAAGAGCCGTTTGGCACAGGAATTTGAAAAGAAAGAAGAAGGCCGGCTGGTGAGGCTGAATAAATACATCAGTGAAGCCGGTCTTTGCTCCAGAAGAGAAGCAGACCGGCTGATTGAGGCCGGGCGTGTCCAGGTGGATGGAAAAACAGCAGTGTCCGGTCAGAAGGTTTCTGATAATCAGGAGATTCTGGTGGACGGAAAAAGCATTTCCAAAGAGGAAGAGATGGTACTTCTAGCAGTAAATAAACCCCGGGGTGTAGTGTGTACCACTGATAAACGTTGGGGAGATCAGACAGTAGAGGAGCTGATTCACTATCCGAAAAGGGTCTTTTATATGGGACGGCTGGATAAGGATTCGGAAGGCCTGCTTCTGATGACGAATAACGGGGAGATTCTGAATAAAATGATGCGGGCCGGAAATTATCACGAGAAAGAGTATCTGGTCCGGGTGAACCGACCGGTGACGGAAGCTTTCCTGAGCGGAATGGCAAAAGGCGGCATCCCGGTGCAGGAGCAGCAGACAAGACCCTGCAAGGTGGAAAAGACAGGAGAACGGACCTTCCGGATCATCCTGACTCAGGGATTGAACCGTCAGATCCGCAGAATGTGTGAATATTTTGGCTATCAGGTTGTAAAACTGAAAAGGATCCGTATTATGAATATCATGCTCGGGGATTTGCCCACGGGAAGTTACCGGGAGATCAGCCGGGAAGAGCAGGAAGAGCTTTACCGCAGGATTCAGGGATCAAGCAATCAGCCAGTGAGAGAAAACAGAGGCAGGAGAGAAGAATGGAAGAAAAAAGACAGCGAATGAGAGAACTGGTGGAGCGGCTTCGGGAAGCGTCGAAAGCCTACTACCAGGAAGACCGGGAGATAATGAGCAACTTTGAATACGATAAGCTGTACGATGAACTGGCAGGGCTGGAAGCAGAAACCGGCATCGTATTGTCTGGAAGCCCGACTCAGAATGTCGGATATGAATCTCAGGAGGAGCTTCCCAAAGAGCGCCACGAACGACCGATGCTTTCTCTGGATAAAACCAAGGATGTAGAGGTTTTAAAAACCTTCGTGGGTGAGCACAAAGCGCTGATGTCCTGGAAGCTGGACGGTCTGACTATAGTACTCACCTACCAGAATGGAGAACTCAGCAAGGCTGTTACCAGAGGAAACGGCGAGGTGGGCGAGGTCATCACTCCCAACGCTCGGGTATTTTCCAACATTCCGCTTAAGATCGCCTATCAGGGTGAGCTGATCCTCCGGGGCGAGGCGGTGATTTCCTACAGTGATTTTGAGAAGATCAACGAAGAAATCGAGGATGTGGATGCGAAATACAAGAATCCTCGAAATCTCTGCAGCGGTTCCGTGCGTCAGCTGAACAGTGCGGTGACGGCGGGAAGACACGTTCTTTTTTTTGCTTTTTCGCTGGTGAAAGCCGATGGAGTGGATTTTCAAAATTCCCACGCCTGTGAGTTTGCCTGGCTGGAGGAACAGGGCTTTCAGGTGGTAGAGCACCGGGAAGTTACCGGGAAGACTGTAGAAGAGGCAGTTCACTATTTTGCAGAGAAGATTCAGCATTTTGATATTCCTTCCGATGGCCTGGTGGTTCTCTATGACGATATTGCCTACGGAAGATCCCTCGGAACGACAGCGAAATTTCCGAGAGATTCTTTTGCTTTCAAATGGGAGGATGAGATAAAGGAGACCCACCTGCTGGAAATCGAATGGAGCCCATCGCGTACGGGACTCATCAATCCCGTGGCGATTTTTGAACCGGTGGAGCTTGAGGGAACCACGGTGAGCAGGGCCAGCGTTCATAACTTAAGTATCCTGAAAGGCCTGGAACTCGGCATCGGTGATGTGATTCGTGTCTACAAGGCTAATATGATCATCCCTCAGATCGAAGAGAACCTGACGAGAAGCAGCAAGCTGGAAATTCCTTCTGTCTGTCCGGTCTGCGGCGGTGTTACAGAGATTCGTTCTGCCAACGGCATTGAAACTCTGAACTGCACGAATCCGGAATGTCAGGCGAAAAAGATCAAATCTTTCACACTGTTTGTGAGCCGGGACGCTATGAATATCGAAGGTCTCTCGGAGGCAACTCTGGAAAAATTCATTGGCATGGGCTTTATCCATGAATTTGCGGATATTTTCAGGTTGAAGGAACATCGGGAGAACATTCAGGAGCTGGAAGGCTTCGGAGAGAAATCCTGTGAAAATCTTCTGAAAAATATCGAGACGGCCAGAAATACCACGCTGGTACGGCTGATCTACAGCCTGGGAATTCCGGGGATCGGTCTTGCCAATGCGAAAATGCTCTGCCGGGCTTTTTCCTGGGACTGGGAAAAGCTGAAAAACAGCACGCTGGAAGAGTTAACAGCCGTTGACGGCATCGGAGAGATTCTGGCAAAAGGCATCATCGCCTATTTCCAGGATAAAAAGATGCTGGAAGCCTTTTCGCATCTTCTCTCGGAGGTTCATCTGGAAGAAGTGCAGGTGGAAAATACAGAGCAGGTGCTGGCGGGAAAGACTTTCGTTATCACGGGCAGTGTGACGCATTTTGTCAACAGGAATGAAATGAAAGCCTATATCGAAGAGCGGGGCGGAAAAGTGACCGGTTCTGTGACCTCGAAGACCGATTATCTCATCAACAACGATTCCACTTCCGGTTCTTCCAAAAATAAGAAAGCAAAGGAGCTTGGAATCCCGATCCTTACAGAAGATGATTTTTTGAAAATTGCAGGTGACGTGAATGAAGAAAACTGAAGAAACAAAAAACACGGAGGGAATAAAGAGAAAAGAACTCGTTAAAAAAATAGAAAACAGCCAGACCGTTCAAAAAGGAAAAAAAGGAATTTCCTCCGTGATTTTCGGAAGAACCTTCCTGGTATTCTTTTCTTTGTTTCTGCAGCTGATTTTCATGGTCTGGGGCTATTACTGGCTGGCATCAAAGTGGTATTTTGTCAACGGTGTTGTGACGGTGCTGGGCGTTCTGGAAGTTATCTATGTGGCTAACGAACGCAGTAATCCGGCTTTTAAGCTGGCCTGGACCATCGTGATACTGGCCTTGCCCATCTTTGGAAGCCTTTTATATCTTTTTGTGGAAACTCAGCCGGCTACAAAATGGATCAACAAGCGGCTCCAGAGCATGCATGCCTACAGTAAAAAATATTGGAAACAGGACAAAGAGGTATTGGAGGAACTGGAGGAGACCAACGATCAGGTGGCTCATCTGGCCCGCTATGTCAATCATTTCGGCGGTTTTTCCGTGTATAAGGATACTTCCGCAAAATACTTTCCCTCCGGTGAGGCGAAATTTGAGGAGCTGCTGATTCAGCTTCGGAAAGCGGAAAAATTCATTTTCATGGAATATTTCATTGTGGCGGAAGGCTACATGTGGGAGAGTGTTCTGGAGATCTTAAAAGCAAAGGTGAAAGAGGGCGTGGAAGTCCGTTTTCTCTATGACGGCATGTGTTGTCTGTCCCTGTTGCCTTACCATTATCCCCAGGAGCTGGAGAGCTACGGCATTCAGTGCCATATGTTTGCACCCATTGTGCCGGCTCTTTCCACCCGCCAGAATAACCGGGATCACAGAAAAATTGTGGTGATCGACGGAAAGGTGGCTTTCACCGGCGGCATCAATCTGGCAGATGAATATATCAACCGGAAAGAGCGCTTCGGTCATTGGAAGGATACAGCCATTATGATCACGGGCGAGGCAGTCAGGAGCTTTACCATCATGTTTCTGGAGATGTGGAGCGTGGACAAGAACCTTCGCAATATGCCTCTGGAACTTTTTGAAAAATATCTGGATATTGTGCCGGATAAGGAGAGCGAACCGGGAGACGGTTTCATCATGCCTTACGGGGACAGTCCTCTGGACAATGAAGCGGTGGGTGAACAGGTGTATATGGATATCCTTTATACAGCCAAGGATTATGTACATATCATGACGCCCTACCTGATTCTCAGCAATGAGATGATTACAGCCCTGACCTATGCGGCAAAAAGAGGAGTGGATGTGAAGATCATCATGCCTCATATTCCAGATAAATGGTATGCTTTTGTTCTGGCAAAGACATACTATAACGAGCTTCTGGATGCTGGCGTGAAGATTTATGAATATACGCCGGGCTTCGTTCATGCCAAGGTCTTCACCTCCGACGACGAAAAAGCGGTGGTGGGTACGATCAATCTGGATTACCGGAGCCTTTATCTCCATTTTGAGTGTGCGGTTTATCTCTATCAGAATGAGGAGATTCCAAGCATAGAGGAAGATTTCCAGGAGACTCTTGCCAAGTGTCAGGAAGTGCTGCCTTCGGATTATAAACGGCAGAAATTTTTCGACCGGATGGCGGGAAGAGTCCTGCGGATTCTGGCACCTTTGATGTAAAGCTTTCCCCTGCTTTTTGACAGAAAGCGGGGGATTTTTCCTATGTCCGCATTATACGCACAAGTGTATCAAGATTCTGCTCTTTCAGGGAAAGCCAGGGGTATGATATACTTAATAAAACAATACTGATTAGAAAATGAGCAGGTGAAAAAATATGCCTATTAGAACACAGAGCGATCTGCCCGCAAAAGAGATCCTGGAGCGGGAGAATATTTTCGTTATGGAAGAGGGCAGGGCGAGCCATCAGGATATCCGTCCGATTCAGATTGCGATTTTGAATCTGATGCCTTTAAAAGAGGATACGGAGCTTCAGCTTCTCCGTTCCCTTTCCAATACTCCGCTGCAGGTGGATGTGACCTTTGTCCGGGTCAGCAGCCACGAGGCGAAGAATACTTCAACCAGCCATCTGAACAAATTTTATGTAACCTTTGACGAGATTAAGATCCATCACTATGACGGGCTTATCATCACCGGAGCGCCGGTGGAGCAGATGGAGTTTGAGGAAGTGGATTACTGGGAGGAGCTGGTGGAGATCATGGACTGGAGCAAAAAAAATGTGACCTCCACACTGCATCTCTGCTGGGGAGCCCAGGCCGGGCTTTACCATCATTTTGGGCTGAAAAAGCGGATGTTGAAGGAAAAAATGTTCGGCCTTTTCTGGCATCGCGTGTCCAATCGGAAGATTCCGTTGGTCAGAGGGTTTGACGATCTTTTCCTGGCGCCTCATTCCCGCCATACGGAGGTGGCTGCCGAGGATATTCATAACTGTGACAAACTCATGGTTCTGGCAGAATCCGACGAGGCAGGAGTTTTCCTCTGTATGACATTGGATGGCCGCCAGATCTTTGTCATGGGGCATCCGGAATACGACCGGGTGACGCTGGATACGGAGTACTGGAGAGACAAGAATAAAGGTCTTCCCATCGAGATTCCGAAGAATTATTATGAGAATGACGACCCTAATAACCGGCCGCTTCTCATGTGGCGCTCCCATGCAAACAATCTTTATACCAACTGGCTGAACTACTATGTATATCAGGTAACGCCCTATGATCTGGAAGGGACGCCCGATTTTCAGGGAAAATAGAAAATTTTTCTTGCAGGCGGTTGTTATATCGGGTATACTTAAAAATAACTTATATTGCCCCAAAATATCTTTCGGGATGAAGATTCCGAGGGGATTTGGATACAGAATACGACAGATTGTGAGGGATTTTGTATGAAGAAAAGAATTGTGGTGGCTTTGGGCCACAAAGCACTGGGTACCACCCTGCCGGAGCAGAAGAGTGCGGTAAAACGTTCCGCAGAAGTTCTGGCAGATATCGTGGAGGAAGGCTATCAGCTGGCCGTATGCCACAGCAACGCGCCGCAGGTAGGTATGATCCACACAGCTATGAACGAGTTTGGCAAGAAACATCCGGACTATACAGAGGCGCCCATGTCCGTCTGCTCTGCGATGAGCCAGGGCTATATCGGATATGACCTTCAGAATGCGCTGCAGACTGCTCTTCTGAAAAGAGGCATCTATAAAGGTGCATGCACCGTTCTGACCCAGGTGACGGTAGATCCCTATGACGAGGCTTTCTATCATCCGATCAAAGTCATTGGCCGTTATATGACTGCTGAGGAAGCAGATGCGGAGGAGAAGAAAGGAAACTACTGCATCGAGGAGCCGGGTAAAGGCTTCCGTCGTATTGTGGCAGCTCCGAAACCCAAGGAGATCGTTGAGATCCAGGCAATCCGTACTCTTCTGGATGCAGACCAGGTGGTCATCGCAGCAGGCGGCGGCGGAATCCCTGTCCTGAAACAGGGCATGGAGCTCAAAGGCGCCAGCGCCATTATTGAGAAAGATTATGCCAGCGGACGCCTCGCCGAGATGGTGGACGCGGATATTCTGCTGATCCTCACGAAAGATGAGAATCTGTGGTTGAATTATGAGACCGAGAAGGCAGTGGCACTTCATGAAGTTACCGTAGATGAAGTGAAAAAGATGATCGCGGATAATGAGTTCCCGAAGGCGTCTAAACTGCCGAAAGTGCAGGCTGCTGTGGACTTCATCGAAGAGAAGAAAGGAAGCGGGCGCAAAGCCGTGATTACGGATTTGGCGCATGCGATGGATGCGTTGACGGGTAAAACTGGTACCATTATTACGGAGTAGTTTTGGGAAAGCTGTAGGAAAAGAGAACTCGAGGGGACGGCTCGGAGTCGTGAGTCCGCCCTATCCTCGAGTTCCCCTATGGGCCGCTTTAAAAAATAAGGGGCTTACGTCAAACTACTATTGCGTGAAATGATGGGATATTGTGTAATATATTGAGAAAATGAGAGGCTTACGTCAGACGGGAAGTGTATGATGTAGGCTTTTTTGAATTTTCATCCCCATGTATCTTTTTCCAATACCGAGCCACTTCTGCCATTTCCTTTCACGCACTCCCAGTTTGACGTAAGCCCCATATTTTCTAAGCTGGCCCCCTCGTAGGTTTTCCTTTCGCTTTCCACAAAGTAGAGCTGTGAAAATATTCATACAATTCGACAATTCAAAAATAAAATTATAAAAAATTCAATTTTTCTTTCAAAAATCTCTTGACAAAAGATCGACCATAGATTATAATAACATCAACAACAGATAAAAAGAAAAACAAACAAAAAACTCTAAAAAATGATCGAAAGAGTCAAACTCAAAAACGAACCTAATCCACTATTCAACCTCCAGTGAAAAGGAAAGCGAATAGCTCGATACAGGAATACGAAGGAAAGGAAGGTACGGACCACCGAAGAACTAATTTTTCATCCCTGAATTTTTAAAACCAGTTCAGATGGATGACAGGACAAAAGAACAAGTAAGAAATTGAGGTATAGTCCAATGGAAACGTTTCATTAGAAGGGGATATGATCTGAATAAGAAATCATATCCCCTTCGTTTTGTCTGTAAATATAATTTCTCTACTCCTGGTCCCGGAAACAGCAGAAATTTCCCAACTCCCTTCTGCCTGCTTTTCTATTCCGGGATTTTTTATTCTAAACAAATAAAATCCGGAATGAAAAAGCGGACAGCCTCATATATACCTATAAGGGTGTGGAGGTGGCGTATGAACAGAGAAGAACTGATGGACCTGTTCTCTGAGAAGATCAGGGAATTATTAGCCCGGTTGCCTGTGGATTATGAAGAAGTGCAGGAGATCCGGCTGCGGGCGGAGAAACCGCTTTTGATCCGCTACGGGACCAGAGAATATTTTGTGACAGAAGACGGGAAACTTTCCGAGGAGGAGTCTGAAGGCTTCCTGGTAGACAAAAAAGAACTCATGGAGACCATGGAATACATCGCCAATTATTCGATGTATGCCTATGAGGAAGAGCTCAAACAGGGCTATCTCACGGTTCGGGGTGGTCATCGCATCGGCGTAGCGGGGAAGATCATTATGGATGGAAACCGGATTTCGAGCGTCCGCTACATTTCCTTCGTGAATGTCCGGCTTTCCCATGAGCGGAAAGGCTGTGCGGATCAGATCATGCCTTACGTTTTTGAGAACGGGGAGCTCTGCCACTGCATGATCATCTCCCCACCGGGCTGCGGAAAGACGACCCTTCTTCGGGACCTGATCCGCCAGGTGTCCAATGGAAGCGCCTGGTGTGAGGGCCAGACCGTGGGGGTGGTGGATGAGCGCTCGGAGATCGGCGGTTCCTACCTCGGTGTGCCCCAGAATGATCTGGGAATCCGTACGGATGTGCTGGACTGCTGCCCGAAAGCTGCCGGAATGATGATGCTCATCCGCTCGATGTCGCCCAGGGTCATCGCCGTGGATGAGATCGGCGACTATGAAGACATCCGGGCCATCGAGGCGGTCTTGAACTGCGGCTGCCGGATTCTGGCCACGGTCCATGGAAATTCCATCGAGGATATCGAGAAAAAGCCCCTTCTTAAACGCTTTCTCACGGAGAAGATTTTCCAGCGCTATGTGCTTCTGGGTAACCGGGATGCAGTGGGGAGCCTGAAAGGAATTTTCGACGAGCGGGGGACCCGCCTATGCTGAAGGCGGCCGGGCTTTTTCTACTGTTTTCCGGCTGTTTTTCTCTGGGGATAGGGAAAAGTCGAGGCTTAAAAAAGAGGCTGGAACTTCTACGGGAGCTGAAAAAACTTCTGCTTTTGCTCTCCGGTGAGATCCGCTGCGCGAAGACGCCTCTTCCGGAGGCCTTCCGCAAGATCGGCAGAAAGGCGGAAGATCCCTTTGGAACTTTTTTTCAAAAGGTGGCGGAGGAGCTTACCGGAGAAAACAGGAAACTGCCGGAGACCGCTTTTTCCAGGCAGATGAAGCTTTTGAAGGAAAGTCCCCTGACGCCGGAAGACCGGAGCTTTCTTCTGGATCTGGGAAAAGACCTGGGCTATCCAGATCTTTCTGTTCAGCTTGAAACTCTGAAATTATTCGAGGAAAATCTGGAGGAACTCATCAAAAAAGCGGCGGCGGATTACCGGGGGAAGGCGAAGGTCTACCGTTATCTCGGGGCTCTCGCCGGTCTTTTTCTGGTGGTTTTTCTGATATAGAGGAGGTGGGACCATGAGCGTGAACCTGCTCTTTAAGATTGCGGCGGTGGGGATTCTGGTGTCCGTGCTCACCCAGGTCCTGAAACACAGCGGGAGAGAGGAGGAAGCCTTTCTCACAAGTCTTGCGGGACTTCTTCTGGTGCTTTTCTGGGTGATCCCCTATATCAACGAACTGTTTGTCAGCGTAAAAGAGCTTTTTTCCCTGTAGGAGGCGGATAGAATGACAAAAGTGGCGGTCCTTGGTCTGACCGGTGTGCTGCTGGGGCTCATGATGAAAGAACTGAACCCCGGCTTTTCTGTTTTTGTCAGTATGGCGGCCTGCGTGCTGATCTTTTTCTATGTGGTGAACCGGTTAAGCTTTCTCTCGGATCTGATGCAGGAGATTCAGGGGGCGGTTCCCGTGGACGATGCCTGCTTGAAGATTCTGCTGAAAATGATCGGCGTCACATATCTCGCGGATTTCACGGCGAATCTATGCCGGGATGCGGGCTATTCCGCCATCGCGGGGCAGGTGGAATTTTTCGGGAAGATTTCTCTTCTGACCTTAAGCTTTCCTGTGCTTACGGCACTGATGGAAACCATTGACCAGATGTTGTTGTAGGGAGGGGTTATGAGGAGAATCCTGGGGGTCATTTTCTGCCTGCTTTTCTGCTTTTTTTCGAAAAAACCGGTTCTTGCCGGGGAGACGGAGAGTGAGGCTGTGCTTTCAGAAATGGAAAACGCCTTTTTCTCAGAATTAAACTTGAACGAGCTGGACGAAACACTGAAAACCTACCAGGAGGAGACGGGACTGAGTTTTTCGGAGACGGTGAAAAAACTGATCCTCGGGGAACTGCCCTGGTCTCAGGAGACCATGAGAAAACTGGTTTTCAGCGCTTTTTTTAAGGAGATTGCCGACCAGAAAAAGACTGCTTTGGGGATTTTTCTCCTTCTTGCCGGGGCAGCGTTTTTTTCAGGGGTAGCAGGAATCTTTGAGAAAAGTCAGGTGTCGGCGGTGAGCTTTTACCTCGTTTATCTCATTCTGGTCTCCTTTCTGGTACAGGCTTTTTATTCGATGAGCCGCGTGGCGGAGACGGCAGTGGACGAGCTTCTTGTCTTTATGAAGCTTCTTTTGCCCTCCTGCCTGCTGGCTTCCGTTCTGGCAGGAAAAAGTTTGGGCGGGGCGGCCTTTTCGGAGCTGATGCTGGGCACACTGACCTTTTTACAGTGGGCGGTGAAGTATTTCCTCTTCCCGGGGGCACAGTTTTATTTTCTTCTGACGCTTCTGAATCATATTTTTGACGAGGATTATCTGTCCAAAATGGCAGGACTCTTAAAAAGCTTCGTGGAATGGGCCCTGAAGACCCTCACCGGTGCTGTGGTGGGGCTTCAGGCCTTCCAGAGCCTGATCCTTCCGACAGTGGATGCCCTGAAAAGTACGGTGCTTCAGAAATCCGGAGGGAGCATTCCTGTGGTGGGCGGTCTTTTCAACAATGTGACGGAGATGGTGCTGGGAGCGGCTCTTCTGATCCGAAACGGCGTGGGAACGGCCGGCCTTCTGGTGCTGGCCATTCTCTGTCTGACGCCGATGGTGAAGCTTCTGGCAGGAGGGTGCCTCTATCGACTTCTGGCGGCGGTGGCCCAGCCGGTGGCGGACAAACGGCTGACGGAATGCGTGGATGGACTGGGCCGGGGAATTTTACTGCTTTTGCGGATCTTTCTTTTCACAGGGATCCTGTTTTTTCTTTCTCTGGCGCTGGCCTTTGCCCGGTAAAAGGAGCGGTTTATGAGCAAAGTTTTGGCCTGGATACGGAGTATCCTCTGTTTTCTGTGCTTTTTTCAGGTGTTTCTTCAGCTGACACCAAAAGAGAGCTACCGGAAATATCTGAAATTCTTTGGAAATCTCATTCTGGTGCTGCTTCTTCTGCGGCCCGCGGCCTCTCTTCTGGGGCAGGCGGAGTCTTTGGAGCAGTTTTTGAAATTTCAGACCTTAAGCAATGAATACAGTGAGCTTCGGATGCATATGGAAGGAATGGAGGAGCTGAAAAACACCCTGGTGGAAAAAACATTTCGCCGGGAGATCGAGAGACAGATCCGGGAGGTCCCGGAAAATCTTGGCTATTCCGTCCTGTCCCTCAGCGTTTCCTACGGGGAAACGGGGGAGCCGGAAGCTATCGACCTTGTGCTCCTCTCATCGAAAGACGAAGGAACGGCGAAAATACAAGAAGAGCTTTCAAGGATTTATGGACTTGCAGGCGAAGAGATCCGGATCACGGTAAAGGAGGCGTAAAGGTGAAAGAGCAGCTGGAAAAATGGAAAGAAATGCTGAAGACCGGCGGAAAGAACCGGTGGGCTGTCTTTCTGCTGGCAGGTCTCCTTTTGCTGGTGATTTCCCTTCCAACCGGGGAGGAAAAGAGAGCGCCTGTTCTTCAGACCGAGGCGGCAGACGAGAAAAGCGTGAGCCAGGCGGAAGAGCTGGCGGAGAGACTGGAGAAGGTCTTAAGCCGGGTGAGCGGCGTGGGGAAGACGAAGGTTCTGGTGACTTTGAAATCCGACGGGAAACGTCTGGTGGAGAAGGACAGCACCACCCGAGAAGACAGCAGCGAGAGCAGGGACCAGGAGGAAAATACGGTCTATGAAAAGAATGGTTCCGGCCAGGAAAAGCCCTACGTTTCCGAGACCATGGAGCCGGAGGTTTCCGGCGTTCTGGTGGTAGCAGAAGGAGGTGATGACCCGGTGACAGTCCGTGAGATCACAGAGGCTGTCCAGGCATTATTCGGTATTGAAGCGCATAAAATCAAAGTAATGAAGATGGATTAAGGAGGAGCAGTCTTTGAAACGTCGCCTGAAAAAGAATCAAGTGGTAGTTACCGCCCTGGCCGTCATGGTCGCCGTGGCAGGGTATCTCAATTACTCCGGGATGGAGTTTGGAAAGGAGACGGCCACCCTGGGAAAAGTGCAGGAAGGAGCGGCTGATGAGGGGGCCGTGAGTACCTCCCTCATCGACATTCCAAGCCTTGACGAAGATGTGAGCGTGGAAGAGACAGGAGAAATCAGCGCCGCTTCCGACGGAGTGGAGGCGGAGACAGGGGATGGCGCCGGAACAGGTGATACTCCGGGGGAAGCCGTACTTACCAGCGTGACTGCGGGAAGTTCCTTTGCCGCGGAGGCGAAGCTTACGAGAGAACAGGTTCGGGCCAAAAATAAAGAGACCCTTCTGGAAGTCATCAACAACAACAGCATTTCCGAGGACCAGAAACAGTACGCGGTGGACAGCATGAACGCCATGGTGGATGCGGCGGAGCGGGAGGCCTCGGCAGAACTTCTGCTGGATTCCAAAGGCTTTCTGGATGCGGTGGTGAGCATTTCCGACGGAACGGCGGATGTGGTCATCAACCAGGCGGAGATCAGTGAGGCGGAACGTGCCCAGATCGAGGATATCGTCAAGCGGAAGACAAACATTTCCGGGGAAAATATCATCATCACCCCGAGACTCTCCTGAGGAAAGAAAGAATCCCGTTGACAGAGCTCTTTTTCGTTGGTAAAATAGCGAAGGTATAAAAATAAGAAGATAAACAATGATAGATTCAGGGCAGCCTTTTTGGGCTGCCTGTTTGGAGGAAAAAGCTTTGGCTGATAAAACAAATGAAATTTTAAAGAGGCGTACCTTTGCCATCATTTCCCACCCGGATGCCGGTAAGACCACACTGACCGAGAAATTCCTGCTCTACGGAGGAGCCATCAATCTGGCCGGTTCCGTAAAAGGAAAAGCCACAGCCCGGCATGCGGTTTCCGACTGGATGGAGATCGAGAAGGAGCGAGGCATTTCCGTCACCTCTTCCGTACTGCAGTTCAACTACGACGGCTACTGCATCAACATTCTGGATACACCGGGACATCAGGACTTCTCTGAGGATACCTACCGTACCCTGATGGCTGCAGACTCTGCGGTCATGGTTATCGACGCATCCAAGGGTGTCGAGGCCCAGACCAGAAAACTGTTCAAAGTCTGTGTCATGCGCCATATCCCGATTTTTACCTTTATCAATAAACTGGACCGCGACGCCAACGATACCTTCGATCTTCTGGACGAGATCGAGAAGGAGCTTGGCATCGCCACCTGCCCCATCAACTGGCCCATCGGTTCCGGTAAGCATTTTAAAGGTGTTTACGAGCGCGGAAGCAAGGAGATCACCGTTTTCTCCGATACGGAGAAGGGTACCAAAGAGGGTGAGATGAGAGAGATTCCTCTGGATTCCCCGGAACTGGACGAGATTCTGGATTACGGCCAGAAGGATAAGCTCATGGAGGAGATCGAGCTTCTGGACGGAGCCAGCGCCGATTTCGATCAGGAGTTGGTAGACAAGGGAGAATTGACTCCGGTATTCTTCGGTTCCGCTCTGACCAACTTCGGCGTGGAAATTTTCCTGAAGCATTTCCTCAGCATGACGACTCCGCCTCTTCCGAGAAAAGCGGATATCGGTGTCATCGATCCGATTAAAGAAGATTTTTCTGCCTTTGTGTTCAAGATTCAGGCCAATATGAACAAGGCTCACCGCGACCGTATCGCTTTCATGCGGATCTGTTCCGGCGAGTTCGATGCCAATATGGAGGTTTATCATGTGCAGGGCGACCGGAAGATGCGTCTTTCCCAGCCTCAGCAGATGATGGCTCAGGAGCGTCATGTGGTGGACAAGGCTTACGCCGGCGATATCATCGGCGTGTTCGATCCCGGCGTGTTCTCCATCGGTGACACGATCTGTATGCCCGGCAAGAAATTTGCCTTTGAGGGTATCCCGACCTTCGCTCCAGAGCATTTTGCCCGTGTCCGTCAGGTGGATACCATGAAGAGAAAACAGTTTGTAAAAGGAATAAACCAGATTGCCCAGGAGGGTGCGATTCAGATCTTCCAGGAGTTCCATACGGGAATGGAGGAGATCATCGTGGGCGTTGTCGGCGTCCTGCAGTTTGAGGTGCTGAAATACCGCCTGAAAAATGAGTACAACGTAGATATCATCCTGGAGAACCTGCCTTACGAGCACATCCGCTGGATCGAGAACGAAGAGATCGATCTGGACAAGCTGGTAGGCACCTCCGATATGAAGAAGGTAACGGATCTCAAGGGCAGACCGCTGCTTCTCTGGGTAAATCCCTGGAGCGTGGGCATGACTCTCGACCGGAACCCGGGCCTGAAGCTCACCGAATTTGGCCGTTCCTGATAATGTTTCCATATTTCTATTTGCAAAACGGGCAAAGTTTGTTATAATAGAAAAGAAGATTTTCGCGTTACAGGAACCGTAAGGAGGTTGGAGCATGAAAGAGGAAAATCAGAACAGTTATACGATTCAGTCTGACGAAGCCATCGGACAGGTTCAGATTGCGGATGAGGTAGTTGCGATCATTGCCGGACTCGCTGCCACAGAGGTGGAAGGCGTTGCCAGCATGGCTGGAAATATTACGAACGAGCTGGTCAGCAAGCTTGGAATGAAGAAACTTTCCAAGGGAATCAAGGTCAGCGTGGACAATGGAGAAGTGGCTGTAGAGGTAGCGATCAATATCGATTATGGTTACAGCGTTCCCAAGACCAGCCGTATGGTTCAGGAAAAAGTGAAAGCATCCATTGAGAACATGACAGGGCTTATCGTTTCCGACGTGAATGTGACCATCGCAAGCGTATGCATGGAGAAACACGATTGACCGGGAGAGCGGAATGCTCCCTGAATGAGGAGGGATGTCCCAGGCGGGCATCCCTTTTCGGCTATAAAAACATCTGAGAGGAAAAAAGAATGACGAGACGAGAACTGAGAGAAGAAATTTTTAAACTTCTGTTCATGGTGGAATTTTACAGCAAAGAGGAAATGGCGGAGCAGGTGAAATCCTACTTTGAAGATTTCCCGGAGAAGGAGATCAGCGAGAAGGATCACGCTTATATCGAGGAGAAATACGAGAACATCTGCGCGGTTCTTCCGGAGATCGACGAGAAGATTGCAGGAGCAGCAAAGGGCTGGAAGCTGGAGCGAATCGGCAAATCCGATCTTTCCATCCTGCGCCTGGGTGTCTACGAGATGCTTTACGATGATGATATCCCCGTCGGCGTAGCCATCAACGAGGCCGTGGAGCTTGCCAAGAGCTTCGGCGAGAACGAAAGTGCCTCCTTTATCAACGGTATTCTCGGAAAACTGGCCAGACAGTGAGACAGCAGAAGAACGTCTACAGCGTCGGCCAGGTAAATAACTATATCAAAAACATGTTTACCCAGGATTTCCTTCTGAAAAGGATTTATGTCCGGGGAGAGGTCTCCAACTGCAAATACCATCCCTCCGGCCATATTTATTTTTCGCTGAAGGATGAGACTGGGACCATGCCCTGCGTGATGTTTTTAAGTTTCAGAAAGGGCCTGACTTTTCAACTGGAAAATGGTCAGTCTGTGACAGTTTTGGGGAGCATCAGCGTCTACGAGCGGGACGGCCGCTATCAGCTTTATGCCTCGGAGATCATCCGGGAGGGAGCCGGCCTTCTCTATGAGCGCTTCGAGCAGCTGAAGGAAGAACTCTCCGACATGGGCATGTTTGACCCCGCATATAAGAAGCCGATTCCGGCTTTTGTGAAGAGGCTGGGGATTGTGACGGCCTCAACGGGAGCGGCCATCCGGGATATCATGAATATCTCGAGGCGACGGAATCCCTTCATCCAGCTGGTTCTCTATCCAGCGCTGGTTCAGGGCGAGGGAGCGGTGGACAGTATCGTAAAAGGAATCGAGGTTCTGGACAAGTACGGTGTGGACGTTATCATTGTGGGTCGGGGCGGCGGTTCCATGGAGGATCTGTGGGCTTTCAATGAGGAAAAAGTGGCCCGGGCAATTTTTGCCTGTGAGACGCCGGTGATCTCTGCCGTGGGCCATGAGACGGATACGACGATCTCGGATTTTGTGGCGGATCTTCGGGCTCCGACACCTTCAGCGGCAGCAGAGCTGGCGGTGGCGGATCTGGGGAGCATCCTTCAGAGTCTCCGGGATTTTGACGACCGTCTGAACCGTCTGATGGAAGACAAGGTCCGGGAAAAAAGAGAGAAGCTTGAGACTTTTTCATGGAAACTGGAGCGCTTAAGCCCGGGGCAGCAGCTCCTGGAGAAAAGGCAGCGCCTGGCGGATCTGGACGAGCTTTTCCGAAAGCTGATGGAGGGAAAGATCCGGGAGAACAGGCAGGCTCTGGCCTTTTATATCGAGCGCTTGAACGGGGCTTCGCCTCTCAAAAAGCTGAATCAGGGCTATGCCTATGTGGCCGGGGAGGACGGGAAGCGCCTCACCGGAGCAAAAGAGGCGAAGGTCGGAGAGAAGCTGACGCTTTATTTTGCGGACGGCAGGCTTTCTGCCCGTGTGGAAGAAAAAGAGTAAGGGGAACAGAAATGGCAGAGCAGAAAGAACAGACACTGGAGGAAATTTTCGGGGAGATGGAAGGTCTTCTGGAGGCACTGGAAAGTCGGGAGATTTCCCTGGAGGATTCCTTTGAAAAATACAAAGAAGGCATGGCGCTTTTGAAGGCTGCCGGAGAAAAGATTGACACGGTGGAGAAAGCCATGCTGGTACTGAACGATCAGGGAGAAGCAGATGAATTTTGAGGATGAGCTGAAACAGAAAGTACAGGAAACAGAAAAAACGGTCTATGAGTTTCTGCCCGAGGAAGAAGGTTTTCAGAAGACGATCCTTGAGGCGATGAATTACAGCATGAAAGCCGGCGGCAAACGGCTTCGTCCCTTATTGATGGCGGAGACCTACCGGATGTTCGGTGGAACAGGCGAGGTGATCCGCCCCTTTATGGCGGCCATGGAGATGATCCACACCCATTCCCTGATTCACGACGATCTGCCGGCTCTTGATAACGACGAGTACCGCCGGGGCAAAAAGACCACCCATGTGGTTTACGGCGAAGCCATGGCAATTCTGGCCGGCGACGCTCTTTTAAACTATGCCTATGAAACAGCGGCCCGGGCTTTTGCCCTGGAGCCGGGGCATGAGCGCATCGGAAAGGCTTTCCGGATTCTGACTGCAAAAACGGGAATTTATGGAATGTTGGGCGGTCAGTGCGTGGATGTGGAGTATGAAGGGAAGAATCTGGAACGAGAAAGACTGGATTTCATCTATCGCTTAAAGACCAGCGCCCTCATCGAGGCTTCCATGATGGTCGGAGCTGTTCTGGCCGGGGCCTCCGATGAGAAAATCGCCCTCCTTGAGCGGGTGGCAGGCAAGGTGGGACTGGCTTTTCAGATTCAGGACGATATTCTGGACGTTGTGAGCACCACGGAAACTCTGGGCAAACCGGTGGGCAGCGACGAAGAGAACCGCAAGACCACCTATGTGACCCTGGAAGGAATCGAGAAAGCCCGGGAAGACGTGAGACGGCTGTCCGATGAAGCCATCGAGGAGCTTGACACGCTGGAAGAGAAAAATCCGTTTCTTAAGGAGCTTCTGAAAAGCCTCATTGATCGAAAGAAATAACACGGAAAAAATACAAGAAGGTGAAAATGGATGTATTTGGAACAAATCAATCAGGCAGGTGACATCAAAAAGCTGAAAGGAGAGGAGCTCGCGGCCCTGGCTCAGGAGATCCGGGAATTTCTCATCGAGAAGATCAGCAATACGGGCGGTCATCTGGCATCCAATCTGGGTGTTGTGGAGCTGACGATGGCTCTCCATCTGACTTTTAACCTTCCGGAGGACAAGATCGTCTGGGATGTGGGCCATCAGGCCTATACCCACAAGCTTCTCACCGGCAGGCGGGAAGGCTTTGATACTTTAAGAAAATACGGCGGCATGAGCGGTTTCCCAAAGAGAAAAGAGAGCGACTGCGATGCCTTTGATACGGGCCACAGTTCCACCTCGATTTCCGCAGGCCTCGGTCTTGTGCGGGCCAGGGAAATCTTAGGCGGGGATAACTATGTGATTTCCGTCATCGGAGACGGCTCCCTCACCGGCGGAATGGCCTACGAGGCCATGAATAACGCCGCCCGCCTGAAGAGCAATTTTATCATCGTTCTGAACGACAACAACATGTCGATTTCCGAGAACGTGGGTGGCATGTCCAATTATCTCGGCAGTCTCCGTACGGCGGACGGCTATCTGAACCTGAAGACCGCGGTGACGGATTCCCTGAATCGCGTCCCGGTCTACGGAGAGAAGATCGTCAGCAGGATTCGGAAGACAAAGAACGGCCTCAAGCAGCTGTTTATTCCGGGCATGCTTTTTGAAAATATGGGTCTTACCTATTTGGGCCCCGTGGACGGTCACAACATCGGCCAGGTGATGCGGGCGCTGGAAGAAGCCAAGAGGGTCGAAGGAGCCGTGATCCTTCATGTCTTCACGAAGAAGGGAAACGGTTATGCTCCGGCAGAGCGCCATCCTGCCAGATTCCACGGTGCAGAGCCTTTTGATATCGCTACCGGCCTTCCGAAGAACAAGCGGGTGAAGGCGAACTGGACTGATGTTTTTTCCACCATCATGAGGAAAATGGGAGACCGCGATCCGAAGGTGGTGGCTGTGACGGCTGCCATGGAGGTGGGCACCGGTCTGAAACGGTTCCATAGCAATTTCCCGGACCGGTTCTTCGACGTGGGCATCGCGGAGGAGCATGCAGTGACCTTTGCGGCGGGACTTGCAGCGGCCGGTTTAAAGCCGGTGGTGGCCATTTATTCCTCCTTCCTTCAGAGGGCCTACGATCAGATCCTGCATGACGTCTGTATCCAGAACATGCATGTGGTCTTTGCCGTTGACCGGGCAGGTCTTGTGGGGAGCGACGGAGAGACCCATCAGGGAATTTTCGACCTTTCGTTTTTGTCCACGATTCCCAACATGTGCATCATGGCCCCCAAGAATAAATGGGAGCTTTCGGATATGATGAAATTTGCGGTGAACTATGACGGCCCGATTGCCGTTCGTTACCCCAGAGGCGAGGCCTACGACGGCCTGCAGGAGTTTCGGGCACCCATCGCTTTCGGAAAGAGCGAGGTCATCTACGACGAGGAAGATATCGTCCTTCTGGCTGTGGGAAGCATGGTGAAGACCGCGGAGGAAGTGCGCCACGGGCTTCGGGAGAGAGGCTTCTCCTGTACGCTGGTCAACGCGCGGTTTGTAAAGCCCATCGACAAAGACCTGATCCGAGAGCTTGCGAAGGATCACAGGCTTTTTGTGACGATGGAAGAAAATGTAAAATGCGGCGGTTTCGGAGAACATGTGCTGGATTACTTAAATGAGATCGGAAGCGAGGCTTCTCTTCTGAACATTTCTCTGCCGGATGATTATATCGAACACGGAAATGTGGAGGTCCTGAAGGAAGAGACAGGCATCAGCGCCTCCATCATACTGAAAAAAGTAATGGCGGCAGCCCTGGGCCAGAACCCGGAGCGATGAGCGCCGGGGAAGGAAGAAATCATGAAAGAACGTTTGGATGTGCTGCTGGTGCAGCAGGGCTACGCCACATCGAGAGAGAAGGCGAAAGCCATCATCATGGCCGGTCAGGTCTATGTGGACGGCCAGAAGGAAGATAAGGCCGGAAGCATGTTTAAGGAAGAGGCAAAGATCGAGGTCCGGGGAAATACACTGAAATATGTGAGCCGGGGTGGCCTGAAGCTGGAAAAAGCCATGAGCCACTTTGCTGTGACTCTGGAAGGAAAGGTCTGCATGGATGTGGGAGCCTCCACCGGTGGTTTCACTGACTGCATGCTCCAGAACGGAGCTGTGAAAGTCTACTCCGTGGATGTGGGCCATGGCCAGCTGGACTGGAAGCTTCGAAACGATCCGCGGGTAGTCTGCATGGAAAAGACCAACATCCGCTATGTGACACCGGAGGATATTCAGGAGCCTGTGGCATTTTCCTCCATCGACGTTTCCTTTATCTCTCTTACCAAGGTATTGCTCCCCGTGCGAAATCTTCTGACGGAGGACGGCGAGGTGGTCTGCCTCATCAAACCTCAGTTTGAGGCCGGCCGGGAGAAAGTCGGAAAGAAAGGCGTTGTCCGCGATAAGGCCGTTCATGAGGAAGTGATCCGCATGGTCATCGCCTACGCGGGAAGTATCGCTTTCGAGGTGAAGAACCTGGAGTTTTCCCCGATCAAGGGACCGGAGGGAAACATCGAGTATCTTCTGCATATCAAAAAACAGCCGGAGGGCTTTGTTCAGACTGAGTTCCCGGTGGATGTAACCGCAGTTGTGGAGGAAGCGCATAAGACGCTGGACCGGTAAAAAATATGGACAGTTTTTATATCGTAACCAATAAAGACAAGGACCCGGAATTTCAGACGACCCGTTTTGTGAAAGAGTATCTGGAAAAACGGGGAAAAAAATGTACCATCCGGGAAAATCCGGCGGAGGGTGGCGGCAGCTATAAGTACACCGATGCTTCCGTTATTCCGGAGGATGTGGACTGTGTGCTGGTGCTTGGTGGGGACGGAACCCTTCTGCAGGCCTCAAGGGACCTGACCGAGCGGGATCTCCCGCTCCTTGGCATCAATATGGGCACGCTGGGATATCTTGCCGAGGTGGACCGCCGGGGCATCGAGCCGGCTCTCGAACGGCTTCTGGCGGGGGATTATCAGCTTGTCAGCCGCATGATGATCTATGGCGAGGTTTACCATCAGGGGAAAAAAGTCATGGAAGATCTGGCTTTGAACGATATCGTCATTGGCCGCTATGGCAGGCTTCGGATCATCGATTTTAAGATCTATGTGAACGGAGAGTACCTAAACCGTTACAGTGCAGACGCGATGGTGGTTTCCACACCTACGGGTTCCACAGGCTACAGCTTGTCGGCGGGAGGCCCCATCGTCTCGCCGGAAGCTTCTCTGCTTCTCATGACTCCCGTAGCGCCTCATACGCTGAACACCCGCAGTATCATTCTTCCGGACGACGCGGAGATCACAGTGGAAATGCTTCCGGGTCACAGCAGAAGCGGCGACGGCGCGGAAGTGACCTTTGACGGAGATACTTCTGCGCGTCTTACCTGCACGGACAAAGTCGTGATCCGAAAGGCGGCGAAAAAGACCCGGCTGATCAAGATTAACCAGATCAGCTTTCTGGAGGTCCTTCGGACCAAAATGAATGGACAGTAGGAGGAACCGGCAAATGAAAATTGCAAGACATGCAAAAATTATTGATCTCATCAGCAGAAACGATGTGGAGACACAGGAAGAGTTGGCGGATCTTCTGAACGGCGAAGGCTTCCGTGTGACCCAGGCCACTGTGTCGAGAGATATCCGGGAACTGAAGCTGACGAAGATCTCCCTGAACGACGGACGGCAGAAATATGCGGTCATGCAGGCTTCCAGAGAAAATATGAACGAAAAATATTTAAGGATTCTCAAAGACGGTTTCCTATCCATGGATATGGCCCAGAACATTCTGGTGGTAAAGACCGTATCCGGGATGGCCATGGCGGTGGCTGCTTCCATCGACGCCATGCAGTGGCCGGAGGTGGCAGGGTGTATCGCGGGGGATGACACCATCATGTGCGCCAACCGGAGCGTAGACGATACGCTTCTTGTCATGGAGAAAATCCGTAAAATCGTGGGAGAGCCGAACGAATAATTATGCTTTTAAATATTCATGTAAAAAATATGGCCCTCATCGACGAGGCTGACATTGATCTCACCGAGGGCCTCAATATCCTGACCGGAGAAACCGGCGCAGGAAAATCCATTATCATTGGTTCTGTCAATGTGGCACTGGGCCTGGCAGGCTTTAAGGGCTTTGCCCGGGAGGATGCCGCCTTTGCCCTGGCGGAGCTTGTTTTTTCCGTGGACAACGAGCGTCAGCGAAAAGCACTGGAAAGGCTCGATATTCCGATGGAGGACGACCAGATTATCATCAGCCGTCGTCTGATAAACGGCCGCAGTGTCAGCAAGGTGAACGGGGAGACGGTTCCGGTGTCTCTGGTCCGTCAGGTTTCCGAGATCCTTATCGATATTCACGGTCAGCACGAACACCAGGCGCTGCTTCATCAGAAGAATCATCTGGCGATTCTCGATGCCTTTGCCGGGGAGGAGCTTCTGGAGCCCATAAATACGGTACGGAATCTCTACCGGGAGTACGATTCCCTGGAGAAAAAATTAAAAGAGACCGATCTTTCCGAAACGGCCAGAGCCAAAGAGATGGATTTTCTGGCCTTCGAGGTGGGAGAGATCGAGGAAGCCGCCCTGAAAACGGGGGAGGATGAAGAGCTGGAGCAGGCCTACCGCCGTCAGGTGAACAGCCAGAAGATCATGGAAGGGGTCACGGAGGCGGAAAATCTCACGAGTTCCGATTTTGGCGGGGCTGCGGAGCTGGTATCGAGAGCCTACCGGAGCCTTTCTTCCGCTTCGGCTTATGATGAAAAACTGGAAATGATTACCAGTGAGCTGGCGGATATTGATAATCTTCTGAATGATTTTCACCGGGAACTGGCAGACTATCAGGAGAGCATTTCTTTTGATGCGGAAAGTTTTAACCGTACGGAAGAACGGCTGAATCTTCTGAATCACCTGAAAGCGAAATATGGCGGCAGCATCGAAAAAGTTCTTTCTTATAAGAAGGAAAAGGAAGAGCGGCTGGAAGAGCTGGAGCACTACGAGGCCTACCGGCTGCGGCTGAAAAAGGAACTGGAGACAAAGCGGGCGGAACTTCTTTCTGCCTGCGCCAAAGTCAGTGCCATCCGTAAAAAAGCGGCGGAGCTCCTCTCCGGGAAAATTACGGCGGTTCTTAAGGATCTGAATTTCCTGGATGTAAAATTTGCCATTGATTTTCAGGAGAGCGCGCCGGGACCCGAAGGCTTTGATACGATCTGCTTTCTGATTTCCATGAATCCGGGACAGCCGCTGATGCCCCTTCAGAAAGTGGCTTCCGGCGGTGAACTTTCCCGTGTGATGCTGGCCATCAAGACCGTTCTGGCGGATAAAGACGCTGTGGGAACCATGATTTTCGATGAGATCGACGTGGGCATCAGCGGCCGGACCGCCCAGAAGGTTTCGGAAAAAATGGCAGTCATTGCCAGAAGCCGTCAGGTCATCTGCATCACACATCTGGCCCAGATCGCTTCCATGGCAGATACGCATTTCTGCATCGAGAAAAAAATCGTGGATCAGGAGGCGAAAACCTTCATCCGCAGACTTTCCGATGAGGAGAGCATCGAGGAACTGGCAAGAATCCTCGGCGGGGCGGAGATCACAGCGACGGTTCGTCAGAGCGCCCGTGAAATGAAAGAATTGGCAGTTTGTACAAAAAAATACTAGTGTGACTCGATTGGATTTTCACATACTAAAAAGGGATGTACGTTACGGTACATCCTTTTTTACATGAAACGAAAGGATGTGAAGATCGTGAATCGATTCGGAAAAAAACGCCGGCTGCTCTTTGCACTGGCGTTCCTGATAGGAATTTCTGCCCTTTCCTTTGTTTTTCTTTCCGGTAGTATACCGGATCAGTATCTGGTTGCGGAGGGAGAGAGCACCAGCGGACTGATCCGTCTTCCCTTTGTGGAGGAGGAATTTCTGGAGGCGGACAGCCAGCCTTCCTCCAATATCCCATCCGGAAAAGTGAAGATCCGGTATAGCCTCCTGGGCGTGATTCCCATAAAAAATGTGGATGTGACAGTGATTCCACGGACCCGGGTGTACGCTGGCGGGATGCCGGTGGGAATCTACATGAAGACCCGTGGAATTCTTGTGGTGGGGACCGGGGCCGTGGAAAAGACCGACGGAAGCTTTTCTGACCCGGCGGAAAATATTCTCCATTCCGGCGATTACATTGTGGCGGCCAACGGCTCCGCGGTGACGAGAAAGGAAGAGCTGGTCAGCGAGGTGGGCGCTTCCGCCGGGGAGCCTGTGGTCCTGAAGGTAGAGCGGGACGGAAATCTCACGGAGCTTCTGGTTCAGCCTGTCCTTGACAAAAAAGGAAGTTACAAGCTCGGCCTCTGGGTCCGGGACGACACCCAGGGCATCGGAACACTGACTTACATGGATGAGAACGGAAACTATGGGGCCCTGGGCCACGGCATCAGTGATGTGGACACGGGAACTCTTCTGAATTTAAGCGGCGGGACGCTCTACCATACGGACATCCTCTCTGTGGTAAAAGGCCTCAAGGGAAGTCCCGGGGAAATGACCGGCGTCATCCGCTATCAGTCCTCTGAGGTTCTGGGAACCATCGAGAAGAACACCACTTCGGGAATTTTCGGTCGGATCACAAAGGATCAGGGAATTTTTCAGCAGGGAGAACTGGTGGAGACAGCCTACAAGCAGGATGTGACCACCGGACCCGCTGTCATTCTTTCAGCCGTCGGCGGCAGCGTCAGGGCCTACTCCATTCAGATTGAAAAAGTCAACCTAGCCGGTTCCGATCCCAACAAAAGCATGGTGATCTCCGTCACCGACCCGGAGCTCCTTAACCTCACCGGCGGTATCATCCAGGGCATGTCCGGCAGCCCCATACTCCAGAACGGAAAACTCATCGGCGCCGTCACCCACGTCTTCGTCCAGGATTCAGCGAGAGGGTACGGGATTTTTATTGAGAATATGCTCCGTGTCGAATCCTGACGAGAAAGGGAGACAAGTTCTGGTTGCGATTTTCGCCGTCTCTTACTATAATATTTATAGTTTTTGATCGAGCAAAGACGAAAAAGGATTTGGAGGAAAGACCAGATGGAAAAGCTGAATGTGGCCATTGCTGACGATAACGAGCGGATAGTGGAGCTTCTGGACCGGATCGTGAGCAGTGATGAGGAGTTGAATGTTGTGGGAAAAGCCGGAAACGGGGAAGAACTTTACGATATCATCAAGGCAAAAGAGCCGGATGTGGTCCTTCTGGATATTATTATGCCGAAAGTGGACGGACTAACGGTGATGGAGCGGGTGAACGAAGACAAAAATATGAAGAAACGCCCTGCCTTTATCGTGATCACTGCTGTGGGGCAGGAGAAGATCACGGAGGATGCCTTTGCCCTGGGTGCAAATTACTATATTCTGAAACCTTTTGACAATGATATGGTGATCAGCCGTATCAAACATGTGAGAAAAAATTGCAGCGAGAAGAATTTCCAGGAGGTTCGCCGGGTTAATGCCTACGAAAGCAAGGCTGAGTACATCGAGCGGAATCTGGAGACGGATGTGACGGAGATCATTCATGAGATCGGTGTGCCCGCTCATATCAAGGGCTATCAGTATCTGAGAGACGCCATCATCATGTCGGTGGGAGATATGGATATGCTCAATTCGATCACGAAGATTCTATATCCTACGATTGCTAAGAAGCACCAGACGACACCGAGCCGCGTGGAGCGGGCCATCCGCCATGCGATTGAGGTGGCCTGGAGCCGCGGAAAGATGGATACGATCGAAGAACTTTTCGGCTATACCGTCAGCGGAGGCAAAGGAAAACCCACCAATTCTGAGTTTATTGCCCTTATTGCAGATAAAATCCGGTTAGAATATAAAAACAGATAGTTATTGGCTTTTTATGGAAAATGCGGTATAATACTTTTATATAGCAAGAACTATCAGTATCAGGAGGATAATTGTATGAAAAAGGTATTATTTATCGCTTCCGAGTGTGTTCCCTTTATCAAAACGGGAGGATTGGCGGATGTGGTCGGCTCTCTGCCCAAGTGCTTTGACAAAAAATATTTTGATGTCAGAGTGGTTCTTCCCAAGTATATGTGCATGAAGGAAGAATATAAGTCAAGACTGGAGTACATTACCCATTTTTATATGGATCTCGGCTGGAGAAGCCAGTATGTGGGCGTACTGGGAATGAATTACGAAGGAATCCAGTATTATTTTATCGACAATGAGTTTTATTTTGCAGGTCCCAGACCTTACGGAAATATTTACGAAGATATTGAAAAATTTGCATTTTTCTCAAAGGCAGCTCTCTCGATCCTGCCGGATGTGGACTTCCGTCCTGACATCATCCACTGCCATGACTGGCAGACGGGTCTGGTTCCTGTTTTCTTGAAAGATCAGTTCAGCGACAACGAGTTTTACCGTGGGATCAAATCTGTCATGACCATACATAACCTGAAATTTCAGGGCGTCTGGGATGTGAAAACGGTGCGGAATATCACAGGACTTCCGGCTTACTATTTCACACCGGATAAACTGGAAGCCTACGGAGATGCCAACTATCTCAAGGGCGGACTGGTCTATGCAGATGCGATTACTACCGTGAGTGCTACCTATGCGGAGGAGATCAAGACACCGTTCTACGGAGAGCATCTGGACGGCCTTCTCAATGCCCGTTCCAATGACCTCCGCGGAATCGTAAACGGAATCGATTACGATGAGTACAATCCGGAGACGGATGCTTTTATTGCTAAAAACTATAACATCAAGAATTTCCGCAAGGAAAAAGTGAAAAACAAACAGGCTCTTCAGGAAGAGCTGGGTCTTGAGAAGGACGACAAGAAGTTTATGATCGGCGTGGTTTCCCGTCTGACAGACCAGAAGGGCTTTGACCTCATCGCCTACATGATGGATGAGCTCTGTCAGCTGGATGTTCAGCTGGTGGTTCTGGGAACAGGAGAAGAGCGTTACGAGAATATGTTCCGTCACTTCGCATGGAAATATCCGGGCAAAGTCTCCGCGAACATCTTCTATTCCGAGGCAATGTCCCACAAGATTTATGCCTCCTGCGATGCCTTCCTGATGCCGTCCCTCTTTGAACCCTGCGGCTTAAGCCAGCTCATGAGTCTTCGGTACGGAACCCTTCCCATCGTCCGTGAGACCGGCGGTCTGAAGGATACTGTCATTCCTTATAACGAATACGACGGTACGGGAACAGGCTTCAGCTTCACGAATTACAACGCACATGAAATGTTCTATACCATTAAATATGCCATGTCCGTTTACTATGACAAACGGAGAGAGTGGAACAAGATCATCGACCGTGCCATGGCGGTTGATTTCTCCTGGAAAGCTTCCGCAGCGAAGTACGAGGAGATGTACAACTGGCTGGCGCCTGGAAAATAGAGATTAGAGATAAGAAAACTCCGGCGCGGATTTCCGCTGCCGGAGTTTTTTATGCCGTGATTTAATTGATATCGACAATGGTATTGCCGGAGGAACCGGTGGAGGAGGACTTGATCCGTACTTTTTTGGTCATCCGTCCGTCTGCCCCGTAATAGTATTTGTAGTTTCCGATTTTGATCCATCGGTTCGTGACCATTTTTCCGTTAGTGCCTACATAATACATGCCAAGCTTTGTGCGACGGGCCATATAGCCACTGGAATAGAAATAATACCAGGAACCCTTGATGCACTGCCAGGTCTTCCGGGAATAGGTGCCGTCCAGATTCCGGTAACGGAAACCTACAGAATCTTTAATGAATCTGGCTGGCCGTGACTTGGAATAATTCTCCACTGGCGTGCCGTCTTTTCCAACGTAAGTATAACCGGTTGCACTCTTCACATACTGGTTGACAGCCATCCGTCCATTGTAGAGGAAGTAGCGGTCTGCCCGCCATTCGCTTCTCAGCATGGCGCCGGTGCTGTCAAAGTAGTAATAGAAGCCATCAATCTTGGTAAAACCGGTGGCTGCGTAGCCATTCTTGTCAAAATAGTAGATGTAGCCTTTGATCTTTTTAAACTGAGATTTCAGAGGTTCGCCTGTTGTTGTGTTCACATACTGGATTCGCGCGTTGACTGAGTCCATCACCCATTCATAAGAGTCTGCAGCCTGCCCCTTCAGGGGAAACAGAAAGCAGATCGCCGCGGCCAGCAGACAGAACGTTGTTTTTATCCTGCGTTTCATGATCATCCTCCTGCCAGAATTTTCTTCCTTTTTTACTATCATCGCATAGAAAAAAAGTTCTGACAAGGGAAAAATTCTTATTTTAAACTTAACAGTTCAGAGCATAAGCAAAACACAAAAACAGACTATGCAAACTTGTTTGCAATAGGCTGGATTTGCGTTTTGTAATGGGCGGCTCTGAGACCTGATGCTATGAACGTCCTTGAGCATGTGTTCGAAAAAAATATAAAGTAAAGAAAGAGTAAGCTGCTGTAAAAAGTCCGCCACGAAGGAAAAGTAACACTGGACTTTGATCGATTCCTGATAGAAGCGCCGGAAAGAATGTACTCATAATCCCATCCCCAACCGTAATCAGGCAAAGACTCCACCCCAGAAAAAGTAACGGCATCAACAAATCCTTCAAATCAAACTCCATCTCCGGCACCGCCTCAAAAACCGTCCGAAGGGCCAACAATGCCACGGTAAGCTGCGAAAAGAGAACTCCCAGCAAACACCCCAGGATTCCAAACCGTGGAATACCGAACCAGACAAAGAGAATCCGGATCAGGATGCCCAGGAGATTCTGAAAAAAGACAGCGGTCGTTTTTCCGAGGCTGTTCAGAATACTGGAAAGTGTGGTTCCAAGATAGAGAAAAGGACAGATCCAGCCCAGAATCCGGATATAGCTTCCGGCCTCCTCACTCTGAAAAAGGAAAAGCCCCAGCTCCTTTCCGAAGAGAAAAAAGCCTCCAGTGCAGAAAATTCCTAAGTACAGACAGCCCGCTACGGTGCTTCTGGCTGTCCGGAGAATGGCCTGCCGGTCATTTAGGGTATCGGCCTCCGAAATCTCCGGAATCAGGAGCATAGAGACCGCTCCGGTGACAGCCGAGGGAAAAAGCACCAGAGGCAGAGCCATGCCAGTCAGGATGCCATAATGACTGTAGGCCTCTGAAAGACTGTAGCCGAAGAAACGAAGCCGCAGGGGAATCAGCACCGCCTCCATACTCTGAAAAATCCCTAAGAAAAAACGGCTGCCGCTGATGGGCAGGGCGATCTCCGTCAGCTTTTCCAAACTTTTTCGCATAATAGATAAGGAAGGCGGCGCAAAGACGGGAGTCTGAAAAAGCAGAAGCAGCAGGGTGAGAAGGCTGGTGAGAATCTCAGAAGCCAGCATTCCGCCCACGGCGATGAGGGGCGTGGGTGCAAAGCCCTTTTCCTGAAAGATCTGCCAGATCAGCAGGGAGGAGAGGATTCGGACCAGCTGCTCGAAAAGCTGGGAGAGAGCCGGAAGTCCTGTCTTTTTTCTGCCGATGAAACAGCCCGTGACGATAGCGTGAAGGGAGGCGAAAGGAATGGTGAGAGCCAGATACTTCAAGAGCTCCTCACAGCGGACATCCTTTAAGAAAACTTCCGCCAGAACCCCGGCATAGCTTCTGAGGACTCCGGCCGCGAGAAAGGAGAGCAGAAGCGAAAAGGCGGCTCCGGCGAAAAAGATGTTCCAGATGCCCCTTTTGTCCCCGAGGGCATTTTTCCGGGAGACCTGATGGGAAATGGCAGTGGAGAGCCCTGCGGAGGTGACGGACAGAGCGAGGGCCAGGACGGGAAAGATCATCTGGTAAAGGCCCAGGCCCTCTGCACCAATGATCCGCGAGAGGAATATCCTGTAGAAGAAGCCCATAATCCGGCTTAAAAAACCTGCGGCGGTAAGAAGGAAAGCGCCCCGCAGGACCGTTTTTTTGTGATCCATGGAGAAACCATCCGTTTTCTTTCAGTTTATGCAAAGTGGGGACTTGACAGAACGGAACGGTGGTGCTATATTCTTAATGCAAAACCTAGCAAAATAGTTGGAATTGAAAATGCTGACGGAGGGAAGATGCCATGAAGTTGTCAACGAAGGGCCGTTATGGTTTGAGCGCTATGATCGATCTGGCTGTCTACAGTGAAAACGAAGCGGTTTCCCTGAACAGTATAGCAGAGCGCCAGCACATTTCCGAGGGATATCTGGAACAGCTTATGGCAAAGCTTAAGAAAGCCGGTCTGGTGACGAGCATCCGGGGCGCTTCCGGTGGATACCGTCTGGCGAGACCTGCAGCAGAGGTTTCCGTGGGAGATATCTTACGGGCTCTGGAGGGCAGCCTGAAAGCAGTGGAGTGCCCGGGAGAGCAGGCAAACGGCTGTGAAGAATCCTCGTTCTGTGTGACAAAATACGTCTGGGAGCGGATGAATGCCAGCATTCAGAAGACCGTGGATGAGATCAAACTTTCCGATCTGATCAATGAGAGCAGACGTGTGAAGAAGACGACAGAGATCCATACGACAGGTAAAACCAATGAGCCATGTGCAAGGAGTGAGAAATCATGAAGAAATTAATTTATCTTGATAATGCGGCTACCACGAAGACCGCACCGGAAGTAGTGGAGGCAATGCTTCCTTATTTTACAGAGTATTACGGAAACCCCTCCAGCGTCTATGAGTTCGCCGGAAAGAGCAAACAGGCCGTGGACGCAGCCAGAAAAACCATCGCAGATTCTCTTGGCGCAAAGCCGGAAGAGATCTATTTTACCGCAGGCGGTTCCGAGTCCGATAACTGGGCTTTAAAAGCTACCGCTGAAGCCTACGCTTCCAAAGGAAAACACATCATCACAAGCAAGATCGAGCATCACGCTATCCTTCATACCTGCGAGTATCTGGAGAAACGCGGTTTTGAGATCACCTACCTGGATGTGGATGAGAACGGTGTTGTAAAACTCGACGAGCTGGAGAAGGCTATCCGCCCGGATACCATCCTGATTTCCGTCATGTTCGCTAACAACGAGATCGGAACCATTCAGCCCATCGAAGAGATCGGTGCCATCGCAAAAGAGCATGGAATCCTTTTCCACACCGATGCTGTGCAGGCTTTCGGACAGCTTCCGATCAATGTAGATGTCTGTCACATTGATATGCTCAGTGCCAGCGGCCACAAATTAAACGGCCCCAAAGGCATTGGTTTCCTCTATATCCGTAAAGGTGTGAAGATCAGAAGTTTTGTTCACGGCGGAGCACAGGAGAGAAAGCGCCGTGCCGGTACAGAGAATGTTCCTGGTATCGTAGGTCTTGGCAAAGCCGTAGAGCGTGCCATGAGCAGCATGGAAGAGCGTACAGCCAAAGAAAGAGAGACAAGAGACTACCTCATCGAGCGCGTGCTCACAGAGATCCCCTACTGCCGTCTGAACGGAGACCGCACCCGGAGACTGCCGAACAACGCCAACTTCAGCTTCCAGTTCCTGGAGGGAGAGTCCCTTCTGATCATGCTGGATATGAAAGGAATCTGCGGAAGCAGCGGATCTGCATGCACTTCCGGTTCCCTGGATCCCTCTCATGTACTGATGGCCATCGGTCTGCCTCATGAGATCGCCCACGGTTCTCTGCGTCTGACCCTGAACGAAGAGATCACGAAAGAAGATATGGACTACGTTGTGGAATCTCTGAAAGAGATCATTGACAAACTCCGCAGCATGTCTCCCCTTTACGAAGATTTTATCAAGAAACAGAAGTAATAGAAGATCATTTGGAGGAATAGAAAATGTACAGTGAAAAAGTAATGGATCATTTCCAGCATCCCAGAAACGTAGGAGAGATCGAGAATGCCAGCGGCGTAGGCACCGTGGGAAACGCAAAATGTGGCGATATCATGAGAATTTATCTGGATATTGATGACAACGGCATCATCAAAGACTGCAAATTCAAGACTTTTGGCTGCGGCGCAGCAGTAGCTACCAGCAGCATGGCGACCGAGATGGTAATGGGCAAGAGCATCCAGGAGGCTCTCCAGGTAACAAATAAAGCAGTTATGGAGGCTCTGGACGGACTTCCTCCTGTAAAGGTTCACTGCTCCCTTCTCGCAGAGGAAGCCATCCATGCAGCTCTCTGGGACTATGCAGAGAAACACGGCATCAAAATCGAAGGCTTGAAGAAACCCAAGTCAGACATTCACGAGGGTGAAGAAGCCGAAGAAGAGGAATATTAAAAAAGCAAGCCCCGCAGGCAGCTGTCTGCAGGGCTTTTTCTTTTTAAAAGGTTTCCACCGGATAAAAAACGGGCATCCGCTCCTCAAATACCGTATAATAGCGGAAACCACATTCCTTTAAGAGAGCCGGAATTTTCTCAAAATCCCAGGCCAGCTGCTCCGGAGCATGGCCGTCACAGCCGATGGTGAGGATTTCGCCGCCGAGTTCCGCGTATCTTTTTAAGATTGCTTCCGTGGGATTGGGATGCCCAAGGCCGTATTTATAACCGGCGGTGTTGAGCTCCAGCCCCACATTTTTCCGGATCAGGGTCTTTAAAATCTCATCCAGAACCTCTCGATAGGCCTCATAAGTATAGTGTTGATTTTTATTGGGGCCGTAGCGCACCACATAGTCGATATGGCCGTAGACGTCCATCTCGTCAAAGACAGCCAGATTTTCGAGGATGCTCTCGAAATATTCGAGATAGGCTTGCGACTCTGTTTTTCCCTCATAAAAAGCAGGAAAGTAGGGGTCCTTCCCGTGGACTACATGGGAGGAGCCGATGACGAAATCAAAGGGCCATTCCGAGAGATATTCCCGGTGCCGTTCAGCCAGGTGAGGCTGTAAGCCCAGCTCGATGCCGAAAAGAAGCTCGATCTGATCCTGGTATTTTTCCTTCATCTGAAGGAATTTTTCGTGATAACTTCTGGTATCCACTTCAAAAACTCCCGGTTCCTCCGGATAGTCCATATCCATGTGTTCCGTGAAGCACATGGTCCGAAGTCCCTTCTTGAGCCCTTCCTGGATCATCTGCTCCATGGGGGCATCAGAATCCCCGGAAAAGGAGGAGTGAATATGAAAATCAACCGCCATAATAAGCCTTCTTTCTTAATCTTTTGTAAATCCATGATATATAAAAAAAAAGCAAAAGTAAAGCCAAAGTCTAAAAAGAGAATAAAATTTGAAATGGGACTTGAATTTTCCGTATGAATTAGGTAAAATAAGGGCAAGTTGATGTATCTTTAACAATCTGCTGAAAGAGAATTGAAGACACATTTACATGAAACTATCAAATTACTTTTAGGAGGAATATTATCATGGCAGTAAAAGTAGCGATTAATGGATTCGGACGTATTGGACGTCTTGCATTTAGACAGATGTTTGGTGCTGAAGGCTTCGAGGTTGTAGCAATCAACGACCTTACTTCCCCGAAAATGCTTGCTCACTTACTGAAATACGATTCCACTCAGGGTAAATACGCACTGGCTGACACTGTAAGTGCTGGTGAGGACTCTATCACTGTTGATGGAAAAGAGATTAAAATTTATGCAAAAGCAAACGCAGCAGAGCTTCCGTGGGGAGAGATTGGTGTTGATGTAGTTCTGGAGTGTACCGGATTCTACACCTCCAAAGCAAAAGCACAGGCTCATATCGATGCAGGCGCTAAGAAAGTTGTTATTTCCGCTCCGGCTGGTAACGACCTTCCGACCATCGTTTACAATGTAAACCATGAGACCCTGACCAAAGATGACAACATCATCTCTGCAGCATCCTGCACCACCAACTGCCTGGCTCCGATGGCAAAAGCTCTGAACGACCTGGCAGCTATCAAATCCGGTATCATGTGCACCATTCATGCATACACCGGTGACCAGATGACTCTGGATGGCCCGCAGAGAAAAGGCGATCTGAGAAGATCCCGTGCAGCTGCTATCAACATCGTTCCGAACAGCACCGGCGCTGCAAAAGCAATCGGACTGGTTATCCCGGAACTGAACGGCAAACTGATCGGTTCTGCTCAGCGTGTACCGACCCCGACCGGTTCTACCACCATCCTGACTGCTGTTGTTGAAGGAAATGTAACCAAAGAGCAGATCAACGCTGCTATGAAGGCTGCTTCCAACGAGTCCTTCGGTTACAACGAGGATGAGATCGTATCCAGCGATATCGTTGGTATGAGATTCGGTTCTCTGTTCGATGCAACTCAGACCATGGTTCTTCCGCTGGAGAATGGTACTACTGAGGTTCAGGTAGTTTCTTGGTATGACAATGAGAACTCCTACACCAGCCAGATGTGCAGAACAATCAAATACTTCGGTAAACTGCTGGAGAAATAATTCTGTAAGGTAAGGCTCATAAAGGGTCCGGTCGATTTGGACCGGGCCCTTTTTCGCGAGAAAACAAAGAAATCGCGTTATTTATCTATTTTAAGGAGGGTATTCCCATGCTTAACAAAAAATCTGTTGATGATATCAATGTGAAAGGAAAACGTGTCCTGGTTCGCTGCGACTTTAACGTTCCCCTTCAGGATGGAAAGATCACAGACGAAAACCGTCTGGTAGCTGCTCTGCCGACCATCAAAAAATTGATCGCTGACGGCGGAAAAGTAATCCTTTGCTCCCATCTTGGAAAACCCAAGGGAGAGCCGAAACCCGAGCTGTCTCTGGCTCCGGTAGCTGCACGTCTCACCGAGCTTCTTGGTCAGGAAGTAAAATTCGCTGCTGATCCGGAAGTTGTAGGACCGAACGCAAAAGCTGCTGTAGCTGAGATGAAAGACGGTGATGTCATCCTTCTGGAGAACACCCGTTATCGCGCAGAGGAGACCAAGAACGAGGACAACTTCTCCAAAGAGCTGGCTTCCCTTTGTGATGTATTTGTAAACGATGCATTCGGTACCGCTCACAGAGCACACTGCTCCAACGTTGGCGTTACCAAGTTCGTAGATACCTGCGTTGTAGGTTATCTGATGCAGAAAGAGATCGATTTCCTCGGCAATGCCGTAGAGAATCCGGAGAGACCCTTCGTTGCCATCCTGGGCGGCGCTAAGGTTTCCAGCAAGATCTCTGTTATCGAGCGTCTTCTGGACAAAGTAGATACTCTGATCATCGGCGGCGGTATGTCCTATACCTTCTCCAAAGCTCTGGGCGGCCACATCGGTACTTCCCTCTGCGAGGATGATTACATGGAGTATGCTCTGAACATGCTGAAAAAAGCTGAGGAGAAAGGTGTGAAACTGCTTCTCCCGGTTGATAACCGTATCGGTGACAGCTTCTCCAACGACTGCAACATCCAGGTTGTAAAACGCGGCGAGATCCCCGATGGTTGGGAAGGAATGGACATCGGACCGGAGACCGAGAAGCTCTTCGCAGATGCAGTCAAAGACGCTAAGACCGTTGTTTGGAACGGACCGATGGGCTGCTTCGAGATGCCGAACTTCGCACATGGTACCGAGGCTGTTGCCAAGGCACTGGCTGAGACAGACGCTACCACCATCATCGGCGGCGGTGATTCTGCAGCAGCAGTAAATATCCTTGGATATGGCGACAAGATGACTCATATCTCCACCGGCGGCGGCGCTTCCCTTGAGTTCCTGGAAGGAAAAGAGCTTCCGGGCGTAGCAGCTGCTAACGACAAAGACTGAGTTAAAAATATGGGAGCCGGTTTTGCCGGCTCCTGAAAACATAAGAATTTCGATAGGAGATCGATTAATCATGGCAAGAAAGAAAATTATCGCAGGCAACTGGAAAATGAATATGACTCCGAGTGAGGCAGTTGCTCTGGTTGAGACCTTGAAACCGCTGGTAGCTACCGAGGATGCAGACGTAGTATTCTGCGTACCGGCTATCGATATCGTACCGGTTGTTGAGGCTGTTAAAGGCAGCAACATCCAGGTTGGCGCTGAGAACATGTACTTCGAGGAGAAAGGTGCATATACCGGAGAGATCTCTCCGAACATGCTGGTTGATGCCGGTGTGAAATATGTCATCCTTGGCCATTCCGAGAGACGCGGTTACTTTGGTGAGACCGATGCTGATATCAACAAAAAGATGAAAAAAGCTTTCGAGCATGGTCTGACTCCGATCATGTGCTGCGGCGAGTCTCTTGAGCAGAGAGAGCAGGGTGTTACCATGGACTTCATCCGCCAGCAGGTTAAGATCGGTTTCCAGGGACTGACTGCTGATCAGGCAAAAGAAGCTATTATCGCTTACGAGCCGATCTGGGCAATCGGAACTGGAAAAACCGCTACCACCGAGCAGGCTCAGGAAGTTTGCGGCGAGATCCGTAAATGCATCGCTGAGATCTATGACGAGGCAACCGCAGAAGCTATCCGTATCCAGTACGGTGGATCTGTAAACGCAGCTACCGCTCCGGAGCTTTTCGCTCAGCCGGATATCGATGGTGGTCTGGTAGGCGGAGCCGCTCTGAAACCGGACTTCGGTAAGATCGTAAACTACAAATAATTCATACACAACTGTGTGAAATGCCGCTGAATGGAAGGGAAACCAGACATTCAGCGGCTTTTTTCATTTCCGGGACTTGCCACAGGGAGCAGAAAGTTTTAAAATGGAGCCAGTAAATATAAGGAGGAAGAAAGCATGCAGGTGAAAATGTCAGAATACCTGACAGCGGTAAAACCGGATATGCAGAAGCTCGTTGAACTTCTGAAAAAGGACTTTGCCTATGTCAGTGTGCTGTGTACGGATGTCACGGGTACGACCTATCTGGTGGGACAGCGGCAGACCAGCGTTGGAGATTATCACTTCAATGAGCGCGGCTTTGTAGTCCGTGTCTATGAGAACAGCTGCTATATGGAATATTCATTCAATGAATATGAAGATATTGAGAAACTGGCTTCCACCATCACTGAGACTCTGAAGAAAGAGCTTCATATGATGGAAGAGCTGGGAATTGAGAAGATGGAGGCTCCGCTGATCCATGAGGAGAAAATCGAGAAATCCATGACTGGAGAGATCGGTGTGGATCCGACGAGCGTTTCTCCCGAGGAGATTCTGGGCCGACTGAAAAAGATCAGCGATACGGGAGCAGCAGGAAAATATGTTATTGAGTTCCGGGCCGCAGCCCAGTTTGCCCATGTGAGCAAGCTTTTCCTTTCTGAAAAAAAGGATCTCATGCAGACCTATGCCTATGCAGAAGGAATGGCGGCAGCCATCGGCGTTGACGGCGAAAAACAGGATATGGTATTCCGCGGCTTTTCAGGACTCAAGGGTGCAGAACTGCTGGATGAGATCGAAGGCTCTGTTGATGATATCCTGAAAATGCTGGATGACAAGCTTCATGCGGATTCTGTGGTCCCGGGTATGTACGATGTGATTACAGCTCCGGAGATTACAGGTCTGATCGCGCACGAGGCCTTTGGTCACGGCGTGGAGATGGATATGTTTGTGAAGGAGCGCGCCCTGGCCAAAGAGTATGTGGGCAAAAAAGTGGCTTCCGACATCATTTCCATGAAGGATGGCGCGGCCAGCGCAGCGGAAGTCAGCAGTTATCTCTTCGACGATGAGGGAACGCTGGGAACAGACACGACCATCATCAAAGACGGAACTCTCGTGACCGGTATCAGCGACCTTCTGAGCGCTCTGCGTCTGGGAACGACTCCTACCGGAAACGGCAAGAGGGAGAGCTTCGAGAGAAAAGCCTACACCCGTATGACGAACACGTTCTTTACCACCGGAGATAATACGCTGGAAGAGATGATTGCTTCCATCAAGGACGGCTATCTTCTGGACGGAGCCCAGTCCGGTATGGAGGACCCCAAACACTGGGGCATTCAGTGTATGGTTTCCATGGGAAGAGAGATCAAAGACGGAAAACTCACCGGAAAGGTGGTTGGCCCTCTGACGCTTACCGGTTATGTGCCGGATCTCTTAAAGAGCATCTCCATGCGCTCGGACAAGACGGAGCTTTTTGGAACAGGAGCCTGCGGAAAAGGCTACAAAGAATGGGTGAAAGTCAGCGATGGCGGCCCATACCTGAAATGTAAAGTGAGGTTGGGATAATGGATAAATTATATGAGATTCTGGAAAAAAGCGGAGCCAGCGATTTTCTGATCCGTGAGACGACCACCTGCTCCCGGGAAGCCTTTTTCATCGGTCAGAAGCTGGATATGGGACGGGCCAAAAAGGTAACGCACACCTTTGTGACAGTCTATGTGGACAGCGAGGACGGCAAATTCCGCGGAAGCGCTACCAAGGAGATCCATCCCACCAGCACCCCGGAGGAGATGGAAAAAGAGATCCGGTCCGCTCTTTTTGCAGCAAAATTTGTAAAGAACCCCTGGTATCCGGTGGTTTCCGGCACAAAAGCGGGAGAAGCGGAGACGGAAGCAGGGGATATGGATGAAGAGCTGGTGCGGATCATCAAGACCCTTCAGGCAGTCCGGACAGAGGCCGACGAGAAAGTCAATTCCTATGAGATTTTTGTAAATAGAAAGAAGACACATATCCGCAATTCCAAGGGCGTGGATGTGAGCTTTTCAAGCGGCGACGATGAGACCGAGCTGGTCATCAATGTGAAAAAAGACGGCCACGAGATCGAGCTTTTAAGGGAGATCACCTTCTCCGGCGAAAATGTAGACCGGATCACCGAGGAGGCCGGAAAACTTTTCGTCAGCGGCCATGACCGGCTGGATGCGAAGCCCACCACCCAGCAGGAGCACGGCGCCGTTCTTCTCACCGGGGACGATGTGGTGACATTTTTCCGCTACTTTACGGCCCACACCAACGCCTCCAATCAGTATATGGGCGTGGCAAAGGCCAGAATCGGCGAGAAAATGACCGGCGAGGAGGCAGATCCTCTGACCATCCGTCTGGTTCCCGCCATGGAAGGCTCCACGAGAAAAGAGCCCTACGACAGCGATGGCAATCCGGTGACGGAGTGCCTGCTTTTCGAGGACGGCATCTGCCGGAATTTCTGGGGAAGCACGCAGCACGCTTACTATATGAAAATGGAAAACACCACTTCCATGAACAATGCGATTGTTTCCGGCGGAACGATGACAGAGGCGGAGCTTCGCAAGATTCCGCACCTGGAAATCACAGAGTTCAGCTGCTTTGATATGGATCCGGTCTCCGGAACCTTTGGCGGCGAGATCCGTCTGGGCTATGAATCCGACGGAAAGACGAGACAGGCTGTGACCAGCGGCTCCCTTTCCGGAAATTATGGAAAAGTTCTGAAAAATATGAAATTTTCCAAAGAGACCAGACAGATCAACAACTTCATCGTACCCTGCGCGGTACTGCTGGAGGATGTGAGCATCGCCGGCTGTTAAGCAAAAACGGAAGGAGAAAAAGTGATGGAAACTGTTAAGATCGCACTGCTGGGCCTGGGAACTGTGGGTACCGGCGTTTATAAAGTACTGAAAGCACAGCAGGAAGAAATTCCCCATAAAGTCGGGGCGAAAATTCAGCTGAAAAAAGTCCTTGTCCGGAACACGGAGAAGGCTTCGAGAAAACTGGATGATCCCTCCATCCTCACGACAGAATGGAAGAGCATCCTGGAAGATCCTGAGATCTCCATTGTCGTGGAAGTCATGGGCGGCATTGAACCGGCAAGAAGATATATCCTGGATGCGCTCCACGCGGGAAAAAGCGTGGTGACGGCCAATAAAGATCTTCTGGCCTCCCACGGAAAAGAGCTGATGGACGCGGCCGCAGAGACGAAGTCCGATCTTCTCTTTGAGGCCTCTGTGGCAGGCGGAATCCCCATCATCCGCCCCTTAAAGGAATGCCTGGCCGGAAATCATATTTCTGAGGTTATGGGTATCGTCAACGGAACGACAAACTTTATCCTGACGAAAATGGCGGAGGAGGGCATGGAGTTTCAGGAAGCCCTGGCTCTGGCTACGGAGCTTGGCTATGCGGAGGCAGATCCCACGGCCGATATCGAGGGTCTGGACGCTGCCCGAAAGGTCGCGATCCTGGCTTCTATCGCTTTTCATTCCAGAGTGACCTTTGACGACGTTTATACGGAAGGTATCACGAAAATTACAGCGACAGATATCCGTTATGCGAGAGAGATGGGCCGCGATATCAAACTTCTCGGTGTGGCGAAAGAGACTCCCGAGGGCATCGAAGCCCGGGTTCAGCCCATGCTGATCCCGAGTACCCATCCACTGGCCTCTGTACGGGATTCCTTTAACGCAGTCTTTGTCCACGGGGACGCTGTGGATGACACGATGTTTTACGGAAGAGGAGCCGGAGAACTGCCTACAGCCAGTGCGGTGGTGGGCGATATCCTGGATGCAGTCCGGAACATGGTGTTCGGTTGCCGGGGCCGGATCGGTTGCACCTGCTATAAGGAGATTCCGCTGAAAAAGATGGAAGATATCTCCTGCGCCTATTTCCTCCGGATGCAGGTGGAGAACCGGAGCGGTGTGCTGGCCAATATTGCGGGCGTTTTCGGCAATAACTGCGTCAGCATCGCCCAGATCATCCAGAAAGGCAAGAAAAAAGACCGGGCGGAGATTGTGGTCATCACCGATGAAGTGAAGGAGAAGAATTTCCAGGATTCCTTGGCAGTGATCTCCGGCATGTCCACCGTGAAGGAGATTTCTTCCATGATCCGCGTTTATGGTCAGATATAACTTCGTGAAAGTGTTGACGGACAGGAAAAAATCGGGTAGAATATGGACGATTGGGATTGAAGAATTCAACAGCATAAAAAGAAGTTTGAATCGGACCCGATTTAAAGCGCAGGTCGTGAAGCAACTAGTGTACTGTATCACTGACATTTCGCCAAATAACTTGTATAAGTTTTCATCTGCTGCGTTGTCGTCAATCGACGTAGCCACCGCTACGCCTCATTCCTCCGCCTTGCAGACTGAAAATTTATCCTGCGTTATTTAGCTGAAAGTCAATGATACAGTACACTAGGAATATCTGCTTTGCTGACTTACAGAAAAAATAATTAATTCAATAAAGATAAGGAGAATTCCAAATGAGTAAGAAACCAACTGTATTAATGATTCTCGACGGTTACGGACTCAACGATAGAGTAGAAGGAAATGCCATAAAACAGGCAAATACTCCGGTCATGGACAAACTGATGGCTGAGTATCCCTATGTAAAAGGTCTGGCAAGCGGAATGGCTGTAGGTCTTCCGGAGGGCCAGATGGGAAACTCTGAGGTAGGTCATCTGAACATGGGTGCAGGCCGCATCGTGTACCAGGAGCTTACCCGTATCACCAAAGAAATCCAGGACGGCGATTTCTTCAAGAATGAAGCCCTTCTTCATGCAGTAAAGAACGCAAAAGAGAACGGAAGCGCTCTTCATCTGTTCGGTCTTCTTTCCGACGGCGGCGTACACAGCCACATCACCCATCTGTTTGGCCTTCTTGAGCTGGCAAAGAAAGAGGGTCTGGAGAAAGTTTATGTACACTGCTTCCTGGACGGCCGTGACACACCGCCCCAGTCCGGTAAAGGTTATGTACAGGAGCTCACTGACAAACTGGCAGAGCTTGGCGTCGGCAAGATCGCTACTGTTATGGGCCGTTACTATGCAATGGACCGTGATAATCGCTGGGATCGTGTGGAGCGCGCTTACAATGCTATCACCAAAGGCCTGGGCGTTTCCGCAGAGAGCGGCGTAGCAGCTGTACAGAATTCTTACAACAACGGAAAGAACGATGAGTTTGTAGAGCCGGCTGTTGTCATGGAGAACGGCAAACCGGTAGCAACCGTTCAGGACGGCGATTCCGTGATCTTCTTCAACTTCCGTCCGGACCGTGCAAGAGAGATCACCCGTGCATTCTGCTGTGATGATTTTGACGGCTTTGCAAGAGAGAAGAGAATTCAGACTACCTATGTCTGCTTCACCGATTATGACGAGACTATTCCGAACAAAGAGGTGGCTTTCCATAAAGTGGCAATCACCAATACCTTCGGCGAATTCCTGGCTGCTCATGGCCTGAAACAGGCAAGAATCGCTGAAACCGAGAAATATGCTCATGTTACCTTCTTCTTCAACGGCGGCGTTGAGGAGCCGAATGAGGGTGAGGATCGTATCCTCGTGAAATCCCCGAAGGTTGCTACCTACGACCTGAAGCCGGAGATGAGCGCACCGGAAGTCTGCGAGAAACTGGTTGGAGCCATCAAATCCCAGAAATACGATGTGATCATCATCAACTTTGCAAACCCGGATATGGTAGGTCATACCGGTGTGCAGAAGGCAGCCATCCAGGCCATCGAAGTCGTAGACGGCTGCGTAGGCAAGGCGGTAGACGCCATCAAAGAGGTGAACGGCCAGCTCTTCATCTGCGCTGACCACGGTAACGCAGAGCAGCTCATCGACTATGAGACCGGCGCACCCTTCACCGCTCATACCACCAACCCGGTTCCCTTCATCCTGGTAAACGCAGATCCCTCCTATACCTTAAGAGAGGGCGGCTGCCTGGCAGACATCGCACCGACCCTGATCGAACTCATGGGAATGGAGCAGCCCAAAGAAATGACCGGAAAATCCCTTCTGATCAAAAAATAATAGTTAAAATAGAAACAGGACTCTTGCAATTGCAGGAGTCCTGTTGTATAATCTACTCAGAAGATGGCCGGAAGCAAGTTCCGGTTGCCCTCGGTTGAAAATTAAGAGATAAGAGATTTAAGCATCTAACTTTAGGCGGTGGGATGCTTATTTCTTTTTATGCTGGTCTATGTAGGTCAATGCCGTAAATACTACTAACAATAAAGTAAGAACTTCCATTGTGTTCATGGGCATCACCCTCCTTTCATGAAACTGGAGGGCGGAATGAAACTTGCATCCGGATTCTTTTCAATTATACAGATAGATTATACTATATATAAACATACATCTCAAGAGTAAAATAATAAATTGCAAGGAGAAAATGATGGTTATTGATATTATAAGACAGGCGGTCCAATACAAGAAAAAATGCGGCACCGAGAGCCCTCTGATCTCCGAAGGTGAATACTGCTGTGCCTGCGGCGAAGCACTCCGTATGCTCGGTGAGGACGCTCTTCTGGAGCAGGTAAAGCCCATGGCTACGGTGAAAGAAGTCAAAGCTCTGGTGCTTCCGGTTTTTGAAAAAGCTCTGGAACAGGCACCGGAAAATCCCGAAGAAAAAAGACTCCTGCACCTTCTGATTCACAGCAGAGTGGTGGGAGAAATAACCGACGAAATCCGGGTATTATTTGATTCATGACAGGACACACTATCCGCAAGGAGGTGTCTTTTTTTATGCATCAGTATTCAGAGATCCTGGATGTATACGCAAGAGAAATCCTGGATTCCCGGGGAAATCCCACGGTGGAGGTGGAAGTCCTGACGGAGGATGGCACCGTGGGCCGGGCGTCCGTGCCCTCGGGAGCCAGCACCGGCCAGTATGAGGCGGTGGAGCTTCGGGACGGAGGAGAACGGTACGGAGGAAAAGGTGTGCAGAACGCGGTGGAACACGTCAACACGATCCTGGCAGACTGCATCATCGGCGAAAACATCTATCAGCAGGCGGAGATCGACCGGAAGCTGATCCGGGCGGACGGAAGCGAAAACAAAAGTCGCCTGGGAGCCAATGCAATTTTGGGTGTTTCCATGGCCGTGGCCCATGCGGCGTCAAAATCCCTCGAAATCCCCCTCTTTCGCTATCTCGGAGGCTCCCAGGCCCTGCGCCTTCCGGTACCGATGTTCAACGTCATCAACGGAGGCTGCCACACCCGGAGCGCCCTGGATTTTCAGGAATTTATGCTGATGCCCGTCCAGGCGGAAAGCTTCAGCGAAGGCTTACGGATGGCAGTGGAGATCTATCATCAGCTTCGGAAACTTCTCGATGAAGCAGGTCTTTCCGTGGCTGTGGGAGACGAGGGCGGTTTTGCACCGGATCTATCCGGGGCGGAGGAAGCCTTCGACTATCTGAACCGGGCTGTAAAAGCGGCGGGCTATGTGCCCGGCGAGGAGATCCGCTTTGCCATGGATGCAGCAGCCAGCGAGCTTTGGGACGAGACGCGCGGCGCCTATTATTTTCCGGGGGAAAGCCGGATGAAAGGCAAAGAGATCCTGCGGGATACCGAGGAAATGATCCGTTATTATCAGACGCTGTCGGAAGGCTTCGCCCTCTGGTCCATTGAAGACGGCCTGGATGAAAATGACTGGGAAGGCTGGGGACATTTAAGCGCCGCTCTCGGAAAAAATCTCCAGCTGGTGGGAGACGATCTCTTTGTCACCAACGCCAAGCGGCTGAAAAAGGGCATCCGTCTGGGAGCAGCCAACGCGGTTCTCGTGAAAGTCAATCAGATCGGCACCCTCACAGAAGCCTTTGAGACCATGGAGCTTGCAGGAAAAAACGGCTACCGTTTCGTGGTTTCCCACCGCTCCGGAGAAACCGAAGATACCACCATCGCAGATATCGCCGTGGCCTCCGGAGCAGGCCAGATCAAGACCGGAGCCCCCTGCCGCGGCGAACGGACGGCGAAATACAACCGACTCCTGCGGATCGAAGATTTCCTTGGAGGCATGGCAAAGTACGGGGTTGACAATCTATCCTTCCTATGCTAAACTGAACATGTTTGGTATAGGAGGTGTGACTCGTGGCAGTATTAAGAACTATTTTAACGGTTATCTTTGTTATTATCTGCATTGCTCTGACCGTTCTCGTATTGATGCAGGAAGGAAAATCTCAGGGACTGGGAAGTATCAGCGGTATGGCAGATACCTACTGGGGAAAGAATAAAGGACGTTCCATGGAAGGTGCGCTGGTTAAGATCACCACCGGACTGGCAGTTGGCTTTATGGTACTGGCTGTTGTCCTGAACCTGAATTTCTAAATCTAGGATGTGAAGCACTCTTGCAGTATTGCGAGGGTGCTTTTTTACCATATAGGGACAGGAGACCATAGATGGAAAAAGAACAGTTTGAACGACGGAAAAAAGTAATCAATGACCTGATGCATGACAAGACCTATGTGCCCATGAAGATCAAAGAGCTGGCCATGGTCCTGGGCGTAAGCCGGGAGAAAAGAGGCGAGCTGGAGGCGGTTCTCGATGAGCTGGTCAGCGAAGGAAAGATCGAAGTTTCCAAGCGGGGCAAATATCAGATCGCCAAGAGCCATCTTCTCACAGGAAAATACACAGCTCATGTGAAAGGCTTCGGTTTTGTGGAAATCGAAGGCCAGGAAGAAGACATTTTTATCCCCGAAGAGAGCAGCGGCGGCGCTTTCGAGGGAGACACCGTACAGGTGGCAGTGACGCCGGGCCGTACGGGCAGAAGAAGAGAAGGAAAGATCGTCCGGGTGCTGGAGCGGGGCATTAACGAGCTCATCGGTACCTACCAGCAGTCGAAGAATTACGGCTTTGTGGTGCCGGACAATCTCAAATTTTCCCGGGATATTTTTATCCCCATTGAAAAATCAAAAGGAGCGGTAAACGGCCACAAGGTTCTGGTAAAGCTCGTAAGCTACGGCGATCAGAACCGGAATCCGGAGGGAGAAGTGGTGAAAATCATCGGCCACATCAACGATCCCGGCGTGGATATTCTCTCTGTGGTTTACGCTCACGACCTTCCCCAGGAGTTCCCCGAGCGGGTCTTAAACCAGGCGGAACGCATGAATGTGCCGGTTTCCGGAGCAGATACCTTCGGACGGACCGATCTTCGGGATCTTCTCATGGTGACGATAGACGGCGAAGATGCGAAAGATCTGGATGATGCCGTTTCCCTCACAAAGGACGAAAGCGGCTGGCATCTGGGCGTCCATATCGCGGACGTGGCCAATTATGTGCAGGAAAACAGCGCGCTGGACCGGGAGGCCCTGAAACGGGGCACCAGCGTTTATCTGGCAGACCGGGTGATTCCCATGCTGCCCCATGCCCTCTCCAACGGGATCTGCTCACTCAATGAAGGGCTGGACCGGCTGGCCTTGAGCTGCCTTATGGATATTGATGAAAAAGGCCAGGTGACAGGCCATCAGATCGTGGAGAGTGTGATCCGCACGAACCATCGTATGAGTTACACTCAGGTGAAAAAGATCCTGGCGGATGAGGACCAAGACCTTGCGGAGACTTACGCAGATGTTGTTCCCATGCTGAAGGAGATGAACGTACTGGCAAAGCTTCTACGGGAGCACAGAAGAAAACGGGGTTCCATTGACTTTGATTTCCCGGAGGCGAAGATCCATCTGGACGAAAACGGTCATCCCACAGAGATCCTTCCCTATGACCGGAACGACGCCACGAAGCTCATCGAAGATTTTATGCTCATTGCGAACGAGACCGTGGCGGAGGATTTTTACTGGCAGGAGATTCCCTTCCTCTACCGGGTGCATGAGACGCCGGACCCGGAGAAAATCCAGAGTCTCCAGCGCTTCATCCAGAATTTCGGCTACTACATCAAAGGCGACCGGGAGGAGATTCATCCCAAAGAACTCCAGAAGCTTCTGGCAAAAATCGCCGATTCCCCCGAGGAGGATCTGATCAGCCGCTTGACTCTCCGCAGTATGAAACGGGCCAAATACAGCCCTGACTGTACGGGCCACTTCGGCCTGGCGTCCCGTTATTACTGCCATTTCACCTCTCCCATCCGCCGCTATCCGGATCTTCAGATCCATCGGATTATCAAGGAGACCCTCCGGGGCCGTATGGGAGAGGAGCGGAGAAATCATTACGAGGAGATTCTTCCCACTGTGGCAGAGAAGACCAGCGAGGCCGAGCGCCGGGCGGACGAATCCGAACGGGAGACACTGAAGCTCAAGAAAGCCGAGTATATGGAAGAACATATCGGTGAAGAATTTGACGGTGTGATTTCCGGCATCACCAACTGGGGTATCTATGTGGAGCTTCCCAACACCGTGGAAGGCCTGATCCATGTATCCCGTCTCTACGACGACCGCTATTATTATAAGGAAGATACGATGGAAATGTATGGTGTGGACACAGGAAGAGTCTTCAAACTGGGCCAGCCCCTTCGGGTGCGGGTGGCCGATGCCAGCAAGGAAGAGCGGACCGTTGATTTTGAACTTGCGTATGAAGAGTAAAGGGAGAGAAAAATGGGAAAGACAAGTATAAAACTCATCGCAAACAACAAAAAAGCCTATCATGACTTCTTTATTGAAGATACCTTTGAGGCCGGCATTTCCCTTCACGGTACGGAGGTAAAATCCCTTCGTATGGGAAAATGCAGCATCAAGGAAGCCTTCGTCCGGATTGAAAACGGCGAAGTCTTCGTTTACGGCATGCATATCAGTCCCTATGAGAAAGGAAACATCTTCAACAAAGACCCGCTGCGCGTGAAAAAACTTCTCATGCACCGCTATGAGATCAACAAACTGATGGGAAAAATCAAAGAAAAAGGCCTCACCCTGGTGCCGCTGAAAGTCTATTTCAAAGGCAGCCTGGTGAAAGTGGAGATCGGCCTCGCCCGTGGTAAAAAGCTCTACGACAAGCGGGAAGACATCGCCAAGAAGGACCAGAGAAGAGAGGCGGAGAAAGAATTTAAGATCCGCAACCTTCGTTAATCTATCAGGAGGAATGCATATGCGTCTTGATAAAGCACAGGACTTATTAAAACGGCACAGCTGTGAGTTCTCCTACACGGAGGAAGACGGCCTGGGAAGCATCGATCTCATCTACCGGGGCGTCAGCTACTACATCTGGGAATTCGCCGACGGAGAAGAAAAAGGTGTGGAAACCAACTTAAGAAGCGGCGGCCGCAGCGAAGACCTGACAGGAGAGGATTACGAAGAAAAACTCCTGGAGCTTCTAAAATGGAGATTGGCCTCCTGATTCCATAAGCAAGGGGGCTCGAACTCCTTGCTTCCGAAACAGGAATGCAAAGAAATAATTGATAATCCACAGAAAAAACTTGACAGGGATTAAAATATCGTATATACTATATTTACGTTTGCGAACCAGCATAGATCAAAGAGATCACAACCCGGGGTTGTACTGGTTTCGACGGGGATTTTGAAGTTGGGGAAGCCATCCGCGGGCCGGGACCGCGCAGTAAACCGGAACTTAAAATTAAACGCAAACGATAATTACGCGTTAGCAGCGTAATGCTGCTCGTCGGCCTCGGGCTGCTCACCACCTGAGTCACCGGCGTCAAATCGGTGAGGCACTTTTTTCCCAAAGCTTTGCGGGATAAAAAGAACCTATGAAGCTACTAAAGTCAGCAGCCTGTCATTTGGCGTCTGATGGAGGGAATGTCAAAGAAATGACTGTGATGGGAGATGCCGCAATGGAGAGGTTTTCGGACAGGGGTTCGATTCCCCTCAGCTCCATAAAGCAGAGCAAAGAAAGGCCGCAGTACAGAAAATAGATTTTTCGTACTGCGGCCTTTGCTATATCTTGCTTTACAGTGCTTTGGGCAGTAATCCCTGACCCTGCAGGACAACCACAATGGTTTCCGTTGTATCCTGCAGCTTTCGGATATCCGTCCGGATTCCACGCTCCATCAGTTTCATGTCAAGAGCCAGATCGTCTACTTTTTTACGGGTGATATCACATTTCATATTTACGGCATCCAGTCTCTCGCTGATATCACACTGAGCAATTTTCATCTCATTTTGAGTCGTTTTCAACTCTTTTACCTCATTGAGCAGTTGCTCAAGTAATTCGCGTTCTGTCATTCCAAAACCTCCTTTGTGCTGATTTCCATGTTTCTATGTGTTCATTCTACCATGGTGCGCAGAGGCTGTCCAGTAAAATATGAAATAAAAATTTGCAAAAGCAGACAAAAACAAAATTTCATAGAAAGTTCTATGGATTTGTGATAGCATAAAGCAGGTGCCTTTTTAAGTATGGCACCAGGACAAATGAAAAAGTAAGGAGAGACCTAAGATGACCAAAATACAATGGATTCTATTACTCGTATTTCTGCTGGCCGCCGGAACGGCTGCCGTTATCACTATTTTGCTCCGCAGAAAAAGACAGCAGAACACAGAAAAACCGGAGACAATGGATAATCTTACCGACTTTCACTGCCACATTCTTCCAGGAGTGGACGACGGCTCCGAAGATATGGATATGACGCTTCAGATGCTGGATCTGTCTTATGCCCAGGGCGTGCGGCGAATCATTGCCACTCCCCATTATCACAGGGGCCATGTGGAAAATGAGCCAGAGAAGCTTCGCGAAGTCCTGAAAAAAGTGCAGGAGAAAGCAGCGAAAAAATATCCGGATCTGGAAATCCGCCTTGGAAATGAAGTGTTCTACAGCGACGGCGTCATCGAACTTCTGCGCCAGGGAAAGATCCTGCCCCTGGGAGACGGGGAGAACAGCCGTTACCTTTTGATGGAATTTTCACCGGATGACAGCTTCAGCCGGCTTCAGGATGCAGTAAGTCAGGTGACCCGTATGGGCTACCGTCCCGTGATCGCCCATGTAGAGCGCTATCAGTGCATGTACAGGCAGAAAGACCGCTTTGAAGAACTGCAGAGACAGGGGGCTCTCTTCCAGGTCAATTATAACCAGGCCAGAGAGAACCGCTGGCTTTTTCAGCATGATTTTGTGGATCTGCTCGCCACGGACTGCCATAATACAGAGGAGAGAGCGCCGAAGATTGAGGAAAATCTGAAAGCCCTCTTTGCATTCTGCAGCCGGGAGCAGATCGAAAAGATTCTTAAAACCAATCCGGACCGGATCTGGTTCAGCGGAAAAACTTCTCTTTGATGAGATCCACAGGCATATCTTTCCCAGTCCAGATACGGAAAGCCTCCGCTCCCTGATAGAGCAGCATATAAAGGCCGTTGAAATGCGGACAGCCCGCTTCCTCGGCCATCTGAAGCAGCCGTGTCTTCCGGGGGTTGTAGATGATATCCGATACGATGAGATCCTTGTGAAGGAAAGAAGCATCCGGAAGAATACAGCTCTCCTCATGAGGAGCCATCCCCAGGTTCGTACCGTTGGTCAGGATCTGGCTGTCGGCGAGCTCCCGGCGGAGAACATCCTCGTCCTCATAGGAAAAAAGCTGGATTTTGCAGCCGGTCCGCTCTCTAAGAGCAGAAACGATCTTTAAGGTATGTTCGCGCTTCGGATCACGGGTAAAAAGAGAAATCTCCCGGACACCGTCCAGGGCAGCCTGCACCAGAATGGCGGTAGCTGCGCCGCCAGCACCGAAAAGCGTCATTTTTTTGCCGATGATATCAAAACCGGCGTCTTCACAGGCCTTCATATAACCGATACCGTCGGTGGTGTAGCCTGTGAGGACGCCGTTCTCGTTCAAAACGGTATTCACAGACCCGGAGATCTCGGCAGCAGGACTTAACCGGTCACAGAGGGTGGCCATCAGATTCTTGTCCGGCATCGTCAGGTTGAATCCCCGGACGTTCATTTCTTTTAAGGCTTCGACCACGGAAGCCAGTCTGTTTTCACCTACATCGAAGGCCAGATAGGCATAATCCAGATCATGATACTGAAACGACGCGTTGTGCATGGCCGGAGAAATACTGTGCACCACAGGACTGCCCAGCAGGCAGATGAGGCGGGTAGAACCGGAAATATTCATAGAAAAAACTCCCTTCAGATTGTTTACAGACACTTTAACACAGGAAAACGGGAAAGTAAAGACAGAAGATTTGTGGACAGAAAAACGACTTCTGTCGAAAATTGAAAACAGAACTTGATTACCTATAGGTGGGGGTGTTATAATGTTTTCATATATAAGTAGGGGACTTATGAGTTACTAAAAAATGAAAGGAAAGTTACGAATGTCTAAGCAAGAGGAAAGAGAGCGGAAAACTAAAATACAGCATTGGAAGGTTATCGCTTTTTATTTGATAGTCTATGATATCATTGCGGTCAATTTTTCTTATTTCCTGGGATTGTGGCTGCGGTTTGATCTGCAGTATTCCAATATTCCGCGGGAATATCTAAGTGCATTTTTGAAATTTGCGCCTGTTTATACCGTTGCGGTAGTTATTGTCTTTTATATCCTGCGTTTATACAACAGTCTGTGGCGGTTTGCCAGCTTTAATGAGCTGAATCGTATTTTTGCGGCCAGTGTGATTACGACAGTGATTCAGATCGTGGGCATTACCGCACTTTTCGTACGGATGCCGTTTTCCTATTATGTAGTGGGAGCGGCTACTCAGTTTGCCCTGATTACAGTTGTTCGCTTTGCTTACCGCTTTATCAATATGGAGAGAGCGCGGAGAGAGCAGAGTGCAAGGTCCAGACACAATGTCATGGTGATCGGCGCCGGAGCAGCTGGTCAGACGATTCTTCGAGAGCTTCAGAACTCAAAAGAGGTTTCCGGAAAGGCCTGCTGTGTGATCGACGACAACCCGAACAAGTGGAACCGCTATATGGATGGTGTGCCGGTAGTTGGCGGCAGAGATTCCATTATGGAGATGGCAAAAAAATATAAAATTGACGAAATCTTTTTTGCGATTCCCACAGCATCTATCGAAGATAAGCGGGACATCCTGAATATCTGTAAGGAAACCGGCTGCGATATGAAGAGCCTTCCGGGACTCTATCAGCTGGCGAACGGAGACGTTTCCCTAAGTAAGCTGAAACCGGTAGCTGTGGAGGATCTCCTGGGCAGAGATCCGATCAAAGTAAATATGGATGAGATCTTTAGCCAGTTAAAAGGAAAAGTCATCATGGTGACAGGAGGAGGCGGCTCCATCGGCAGCGAGCTCTGCCGACAGATCGCAGCTCACGATCCCAAAGAGCTGATTATCTTTGATGTATACGAGAATAATGCCTACGATATTCAGCAGGAACTGAAAAAGAAATATCCGGACCTGAAGCTGGATGTGATCATCGGTTCCGTACGGGACTCCCGGAAAATCTTCAAAGTGTTTGAAACCTATCATCCGGAGATCGTTTATCATGCAGCTGCTCACAAGCATGTGCCGCTGATGGAGGACAGCCCTTGCGAGGCTATTAAGAACAATGCCATCGGTACCTACAAGACCGCGTACGCAGCTATCGCCCATGGCTGCAAGAAGTTCGTTCTCATCAGTACGGACAAGGCGGTCAATCCCACCAACATCATGGGAGCTTCCAAACGTCTCTGTGAGATGGAAATCCAGGCCTTCGACCATAAGGTGAAAGAAGGAAAAGCCTGGGAGATCCCGCAGATCTTTACCCACTGGATGGACGAAGTAGTGAAAAATCCTGAGGTAGAAGAAGCTTTGAAGAATGCGAAGACAGAGTTCGTAGCCGTCCGTTTCGGAAATGTACTGGGAAGCAACGGTTCCGTGATTCCTCTTTTCAAAAAGCAGATTGAGGCAGGCGGCCCGGTAACTGTCACCCATCCGGATATCATCCGTTACTTCATGACGATTCCGGAGGCAGTCAGTCTGGTTCTTCAGGCCGGAACCTATGCCCACGGCGGCGAGATTTTCGTACTGGATATGGGACAGCCGGTGAAGATCGACACTCTGGCTAGAAACCTGATTCGTCTCTCCGGCCATACGCCTGACGGAGATATCAAGATCGAATACACCGGTCTCCGACCGGGAGAAAAGCTCTATGAAGAGAAACTGATGGCGGAGGAAGGCCTGAAGAAGACCGAGAATGAACTGATCCATATCGGCTGCCCGATTCCCTTTGATATCGAAGAGTTCTTAAAAGAGCTGGATGCCCTGACAGAGGCGGCTTATAAGAATGATGATAAGATCCGGGAGAGAGTGGAGAAGATTGTTTCTACTTATCATCCGGCGTGAATAGATAAAAGAATATTTTTGATATAAGGAGTGCAAAAAAATGGCATTTTCGAATGACGGAAGATTTGAAAAATTTCAAAATAAGGTTTGGCTGTCATCGCCCACTATGTATGAAAATTCCATGCGCTATGTAATGGAAGCCTATGAGACGAACTGGATGTCTACAGTTGGAGCGAACATCAATGAAGTAGAGAAACTGGCTGCGGAAACATCAGAAACAAAATATGCCGTAGCATTATCTTGTGGCACGGCTGCTCTTCATCTATGTATGAAATTGGCAGGAGAAAAATTGTATGGGAAACCTCCTGTAGGAGTTGGGGCTTTACAGAACAGACGAGTGTTCTGTACGGATATGACGTTCAATGCTACTTTAAATCCTGTCGTTTATGAAGGCGGTATTCCCGTGTTTATTGATACGGAATATGATTCCTGGGGAATGGACCCGGTAGCCTTGGAAAAAGCTTTTGAAATGTATCCGGAAGTTAAACTGGTTGTTTATGCGGAATTATATGGCTTTCCAGGAAATATAAAACAAATTAAGGAAATTTGTGAAAAACATGGTGCTCTGCTGGTGGAAGATGCGGCGGAGGCTATGGGAGCATCCTGGGAAGGCAGACAGTGTGGTTCTTATGGAGATTATGCCGCAGTGTCTTATAATGGTAATAAAATTATTACCGGATCAGCAGGTGGTTGTTTGTTAACCAGTTCTCTTGAAGATGCCAACCAGGCTCGTAAATGGTCAACTCAGGCGAGAGAAGCAGCAGCTTGGTACCAGAATGAAGAGGTTGGTTATAACTATCGGATGAGCAATGTCATTGCTGGAGTAATCAGAGATCAGTATTCTCATTTGAAAGATCACATTACACAGAAGAAAGGGATTTATGAGAGATATAAAGAAGGATTAAAAGATCTTCCGGTTAAAATGAATCCGTTTGATGAGGTGAAAGCAGAACCTAATTATTGGTTAAGCAGCCTTTTAATCGATGAAGAGGCAATGTGCAGACAGGTCAGAAGCGAGACGGAAGCTCTTTATGTTCCTGAATTAGGAAAGAGCTGTCCGACAGAAATTTTAGATGCAATTAGTAGCATAAATGCAGAAGGCAGACCAATTTGGAAGCCAATGCATATGCAGCCGATGTATAGAATGCATGAGTTTGTTACTGCTAATGGTTCTGGTAGAGCAAAAACTAATGCATATATTGCAGGTGGAATCAAAGATATCGGTGCCGATATATTCCAGAGAGGTGTATGTTTACCATCTGATAACAAGATGACTGAAGAACAGCAGGACAAAATTATAGAAGTAATAAGAGCTTGTTTTGAGTAAAGAGTAAAAATATATCATAGATAGGTAATATAGATGAATGATAGGTTGATAATTATTGGTGCAAGTGGTCACGGAAAAGTAATTGTAGATATTGCAGTTAAGAATGGATATCACGATATAGTATTTTTGGACGATAATGAAACAATAAAAACATGTGCAGGATATCCAGTAGTAGGAAAAACTTCAGATGCTATTAGTTTATATGGAGATAAAATAGTAGCTATCGGAGATGCAAGAATTAGAAAAGAAATTCAAAGTAAATTATCCAATGTGGTTACGTTAATACATCCTCAAGCAATAATTAGTAGGAGAGTTGAGATAGGAATGGGGTCTGTCGTTATGGCAGGTGCAGTAATTAATTCAGATACTATTATTGGAAAAGGAGTTATTGTTAATACAGGATCATCTATTGATCATGATTGTTGGATAGGAGATTTTAGCCACATATCTGTTGGGGCACATGTAGCGGGAACAGTATCTATTGGAAATAGTTCGTGGATTGGTGCAGGAGCGACTGTAATTAACAACGTTAATATTTGTGGTGAATGTATGATTGGAGCAGGTACGGTAGTGATAAATAATATAGAAGAATCAGGAACGTATATAGGGGTTCCTGCTAAGAGGATAGAAAAATGAGAGTATTGGTAATTGCACCTCATCCAGACGATGAGATTATTGGTGTCGGAGGAACTATTGCGAAAAGAGCGAAAGATGGTGATGAAGTTTATGTTTGTGTTGTGACAAAGGGAAAGTCACCGCTTTTTAATGATGAGTTTATAGAACAAGGAAGAAAAGAATGTCGAAAGGCAGATAAAAAGCTTGGAGTTAAAGAAACTATTTTTTTAGATTTTCCGGCAGTGATGCTAGAAACAGTTCCACGTTATGAATTTAATGGAAAAATTTCAGAAGTTGTTAATTCAATAAAACCAGATGAAGTATATATTCCACATAGAGGAGATATGCAGATAGATCATCAAATGGTTGTTGATGCCACAATGGTAGCAGTTAGACCTCGTGGAAATAACTATCCAAAGAGAGTTTATGCGTATGAAACGCTTTCGGAAACAGGGTGGAACATTCCTAACATTGTAAATGAATTTATTCCGACAGTATATGAAGATATTACAGATACATACGAGGTGAAGCTAGAGGCTATGGCTATTTTTGAGTCTCAGCTTTCTGCTTTTCCTGAAGCAAGGTCTATAGGGGCTATTAAAGCATTGGCAAAGTATCGAGGTGCAACAGTGAGTGTCAAAGCAGCTGAGGCATTCAGCTTAGTTAGAGAAGTAAAGTAAGGAGTATAATGTATAATATATGATTTTTCGTGTGTTTAAGAGAATGTTTGATTTTGTGTCTGCTTTGCTTTTACTTATAGCAATTAGCCCAGTGTTTTTTTTGCTGGTTTTAATGGTTCGTGTAAAACTCGGATCCCCGGTGTTTTTTACTCAAGAAAGAACCGGAAAAGATATGAAAAAATTTAAGCTAATCAAATTTAGAACTATGACAAATGAGAAAGATAAAAATGGTAAACTATTACCTGATGAAATGAGGCAAACAAAGTTTGGTGGATTTCTTAGATCATCATCCTTAGATGAACTTCCAGAGTTGTTATGTATAATTAAAGGAGATATGTCTGTAATTGGACCTAGACCTTTACCTCCGATATATGATGACTATTATACTGATAAAGAGTTAAAAAGGTTTTGTGTGAAAGGTGGATTAATACCACCGGATTCTATTGACGATAACGCAGTAATATCTTGGGATGAGCAGTTTGAGTATGAGGCAAATTATGCAGAGAATTTGTCTTTAATAAATGATATGAAGATATTTTTTAATGTATTTAAAATTATTTTTCAAAGAAAAGAAACAGATTATGGTAATTTTGTAAGAAAACCACTATATGAAGAAAGAAAAAAACAGAGGTAATAGAGGAGAATAATGATAGAACTAAACGATAAACAGGTAAAAGAAATAATTGAGCAGTATGGAAATGCTGTGTATATTTTTAATCAAGATGAATTTGAAGAGAATTATAAAGAATTAGAAAGCACTTTTCAAAAAGTATATCCCAATTATCATATTTGTTATTCATATAAAACAAATTATACTCCAGCAATTTGTAAATGTGTTAAGGATTTGAATGGATATGCAGAAGTTGTTTCTGATATGGAATATAGATTGGCTTTAAAGATTGGATATATTCCTCAAAGAATTATTTTTAATGGGCCTGTTAAGGGAGAATATTTAGAAAAACATATATTAGAAGGCGGAATTAATAATATTGATAGGGTGGAGGAAGCAAATTTAATATGTGAAATTGCTAAACGCAATCCTAATCATATAATAAAAACGGGTATTAGAGTGAATTTTGATATTGATGCAGGTTACACGTCTAGATTTGGAATAGATATTCACAAAATAGATGAAATCATCAAAACTCTAACAGATGCTAATGTTATTATTAATGGAATTCATTGCCACATGAGTCGTGCAAGGGGAATTGAACCATGGAAATTACGCGCAAAAACAATGCTTTCACTTGTAAATAAATTCCATTTGGATAACATTGACTATATTAGTTTAGGAAGTGGAATGTTTGGGAAAATGGATCCGGAGTTAAAAAAACAATTTCCGGCAGATGCACCTACATATGAGGAATATGCTAACGAGGTCATTAAACCGTTTGCAGATTATTATAAAGATAAAGAAAAGCAACCTTTACTATTTACAGAGCCAGGTACAACTTTAATATCTAAGTATGTAGATTTTTTGGGAAAAGTTATCGGAATAAAAAATATTCGTGGAAATGAGTTTGTATTATTAAATTGTAGTTTTCAAAATTTGGGTGAAACATGCCAAATGAAAAATCTTCCAATCAAAAGATATGAATATGGAATCAAGAAAACTACTGTTTTAAATGCTAGGTTTGTTGGGTATACATGTTTAGAACAAGATGTATTGTATAAGGGATATAGTGGAGATATTTCTAATGGAGATTATATTTTGTTTGGGAATATTGGCGGCTATTCATTGGTAGATAAACCACCTTTTATTATGCCGGATTGTCCTATGATTGCAATAAAAAGTGAAAATATTAAATTAATAAAACGTAGAGAGACCTTTGAAGATATATTTAATGTGTTTGAGTTCGAGGAATAGATTGGCATGAAAGATATTACAATTTTAATGTCGGCGTCGGGATCTCCTTCGATGCCGGGGATGATTGATTGTTTGAAAAAAAATGGAGAAAGAAATATTCGAGTTATAGGAATAGATATGAGTGAAGAGCCAAGTGCTCAGTATTTGGTAGATAAATTTTATAAAGTTCCGGCAGCTACATGCGAAGAATATATAGATATCGTCTTAGACATTTGCAAAAAAGAATGTGTTGATATTTATTTTCCTAATATTTCAGCTGAAGTTACTGCTGTTTCCAAAAGAAAAGAAGAATTTCAAAAGATAGGAACAATAATATCGGCATCAGAACAAAAAGCTGTTGAAGTAGCTAACAATAAATTATCATTGTATAACTTTTTGAAGAGCAAGGGAATAAAAGTTCCTCGATTTTATGGGGTTAATTCAATTGAAGATTTTGAAGAAGGTTGCAAATATCTTGGATATCCTGATGTGCCTGTTTGCTTGAAAATTGTTGATGGAAGTGGGAGTAGGGGAGTTAGAATAATCGACTCCAAACGAAATAGATATCAGATTTTTGTGAACGAAAAACCAAATAGTTTTTTTGTCGCTTATGAAGACATGATTAGCATTTTGAAAGAAGCAAACGAAGAATTACATGAAATGCTTTTGGTTGAGTATCTTCCTGGAAATGAATATACTGTCGATTTATTAGCAGATCATGGAAAGGTACAATATATTGCAGGTCGAGAGAATATAGTTAGCTTAATGAGCATTGCTCAAGAAAGTATCGTTGAGAAAGACGAGAAAGCTTATAAGATGAGTAGTGATATAGTAGCTGCTTTAAAACTAGATGGAAATATTGGTTTTGATTTTATGAGAGACAAGAATGGCAATGCAATTCTTATGGATTTAAATCCACGTATCACGGCTACGGTTTCTGTAATAGCGGCAGCAGGGCTTAATTTACCTTATTTAAGGGTTAAGCAATTGCTAAAAGAAATGTTACCTAAAGTGGAAATAAAATATGGTACGAGATTAAAGCGTCGGTATAGTGAAATTTATACGGACGTAAATGGCAATAAAATCGAGATTGGTATGCAAACGAAATAGTATTGATAATGATTAGTGAGGTGTTTTCAATGAATATAATGTTTTTATCAATAGAAAATTATTCAGATTTTAATGCCAGATCAATATATATGGATTTGATAAATGAGTTTCGGAAGCAAGGTCATTATGTTACTGTGATTTCTGCTTGTGAACAAAGAGATACAAAAAGTGAGAAGCCCCAAATAATAGCAAGTGATAGAAGTGGTGAAATAAGAAAAGTTTATGTCGCAAATGTGACAAAAATGTCAAATTTTATACTTAAAGGAATAAATCTTATGAAATTATTGCCCAAGTATAGAATTGCCGCAAAGAAGGCTATGAAAGAAAGAACATATTCTCTTGTGTTGTATGGCTCTCCACCTATTACAGTATATGGAGCAGTAAAAGCTGTAAAAAAAAGACAGAATGCGTACTCATATTTATTGCTGAAAGATATTTGGCCATACGATTGCTTGTTTGGGGGAGCCTTATCTATGAAAGGACCCAAAAAAATAGCGTTTGATTATTTGGCGTTGTTAGCAAGACGTTTGTATGATACATCTGATACAATAGGATGTATGTCACCAGCAAATGTAAAGTTTTTACTAGAAAATGAGCCATATTTAGAATCACAGGATAAAATAGAAATTTGTCCTAATAGTATTTCGCCTAAAGAAGTTTACTTAAGTGAGTTTGAAAAAACAACTATAAGAAGAAAATATGACATTCCAGAAAATAAAGTGGTCTTCATATATGGTGGGAGTTTAGGAGTACCACAAGGAATTGATTTCGCATTAAGAGCGATAGCTTCCTCAGCGTCTGTAAAAAATGCATATTTTGTTTTTGTTGGTGGTGGAACTGAAAAAAATAAAATTGCTAATTATATTGAAACAGAGAAGTCGAAAAATGTTAAATTAATAGATATGCTGGCAAAAGCAGAATATGAAAAGTTAGTATCTGCTTGTGATGTAGGACTCATATTTTTACATCATGAGTGTTTATCACCAAATTATCCGTCAAGAATTTTAACATATATGCAAGCAGGTATTCCGATTTTATGTGCTACAGATACATATACAGATGTAGGTAAAATAGCAGAAAAGAATGGATATGGTCTGTCATGTGAAAGTAATAATGAGGAATCATTTGTAGAAAAAGTAAGTGAATTTTGTGATGAAAATATGAGAAGTATAATGGGTAAAAATGCTAATTCATATTTAAATAGCAATTATACAGTTGAGAAATCCTATGAAATAATAATGAAAAGAGTGGGCGAAAATGGGAAATAAATTATTAGTTGCATGTGATGTGCATTTATTAAAAGCTCCAGATGGAAGCTATTGGTGTGATGCAATTTATAAATATAATTTTTGGAAAAGATATTTGGATGTTTTTCAAAGTATAAGAGTAGCTGGTAGATGTAAAGAAGTTAAGACAATAGATCCCAAATGGCATAGAGTGGATGGACCTAGAGTTGAAATATTTGAAATTCCTTTTTATCAGGGACCTAAGCAATTACTCTTTAAATATATGCAAATACAAAAATGTTTAAAAAACGTTGATGAAGGATGCGATGCTGCATTAATGAGAATGCCAAGTCAAACCGCGTATATGGTATTTAAACATTTGTCGAAAAAGATTCCTAAAGCGGGAGAAATAGTATATGATCCATCAGATGATGTTAAGCGAAAAGACCAATCTTTTATAATGAGTATATTAAACCGTAGGATTTCAAATCAATTAAAACAGTTTTGCAGAACTGTTAATGGGGTTTCATATGTAACAGAATATTCTATACAAAAAAATTATCCTTCAGTTGCAGCATTAAAAGGTGAGAGTAAAGAATATTTTGAATCAAATTATTCGACGATAACTTTATCAGATGACGCCTTTACATCTTCAAGGATTTACAATAATATGAGCCATATGAAAATAGCACTTTCAAGTGTGGCAATGGAAAGTGATAGAAAGGGCGAAAAAATATTGATACGTGCTGTTAAAATTGCAAGACAAAAAGGATTTGATATAACGGCAGTTATCATAGGCGATGGATCAAAGCGAGGAGAATTTGAAAGATATGCAAAAGATGAAGGGGTAGATGAATTCATTACTTTTACTGGTTTGTTGCCATCTTCAGATGAGGTACGAGAGCAATTATTAAAATCGGATATTTATATGTTTCCAACACAGGCAGAAGGTTTACCAAGAGGAATTCTTGAAGCTATGGCTGTTGGAATGCCTGTATTATCGACACCTGTAGGCGGAATACCAGAAATAATTGAAAAAGACTATCTGTTTTCTCCATTTGATGCAGAAGCATTTGCAAATAAAATATGTTATTTAATGGAAAATCCTGATGAATTAAATATTATGAGTAAGAAAAATTTTGAAAAATCTAAAAGTTTTGCTAACACTGTATTACAGAAAAAGAGAAATGAATTTTATATAAAACTTTGTAAGTTGATTTAAGAATGAGGAAAAAATATGTATGTTTTAATCGTGTCACCAAACAATTTCCCGGAAAATGATGCGGGAGCAGTACGTGATGGATGCTTTGCAAAAATATATCAAGAGTTAGGTTATGATGTGGTTCACATAGGAATGAATCCTGACTCAGAAAAGGGAAGTTTCAAAGGAGTTAGATATTATAGTATATATCAGGATAATTGCGGTATTGCTAGAAAAATAAGCAATAGTTTTTCATACGGTGAGCGGTTATCACAGGTAATGAAAAAAATAATCAAAAACAGTGGGGAACCATCTGTAATACATATGTATGATATTCCGAAAAGTGGGATAGAACTGCTGCGGAAATATTCAATTAAAAATAATATTCGTATTGTACATGATAGTGTTGAATGGTATTCGCCGTGTGAATTTAAAATGGGATGTTTCGCATATCCATACCTATTAAAGAATAGAACAAATACAAAACTGATAAGAAAACCAATGTATGTTTATGCTATAAGCAGATATTTACAGAAGTATTATTCAGAAAAAGGATTAAAAACACTTAGAGTACCGGTAATAATGGATAGTAAGGAGTATTGTCCTAAGATAGTTCGAGGTAATGTGATAAAAGTTGTTTATGCAGGGTCTCCAGCAAAAAAAGATTATCTTAAAGAATGTATTATAGCTTTTGGGAATTTAACAAATAAAGAACGAGAAAGAATGGAATTTCATATATATGGTGCAGATGAAAATTATGTAGAGGATTGTTTGTCTGAAAAACAAATTCCAGAAATTGTAGCTCATGGTAGAGTAGCGCGAGAGGACGTCACAAGAGCATTAGCAATGAGTGATTTTTCTATACTTCTTAGACCGGCAAATGAGCGTTATACCAAAGCTGGTTTTCCGACAAAATCAGTAGAAGCAATGATGAATGGATGTGCTATGATATGTAATTTAACTTCAGATTTGGGAATGTATCTTAAAGATGAAAAGAACAGTATTATAGTTGAAAATTGTAGTAGTGAAGCAATGACACAAGCATTACGAAAAGTTATAAAGTTAAATAGACAGGAAATTAACGAAGTGAAAGAAAATGCACACAAAACTGCAAAGGAATATTTTGATTATCGAATTTGGGTTTCCGCTGTAAAAGAATTTATTGAAGGATAGAAAAATATGTTTTTAGAAATTAAACGTCTTATTAAAATATATAAAATTAAAATGCAGAAAAAGAATATTATTTTTTTAAGGAAAGCTAATATAGACAAAAATGCAGTGCTAGAAGGTCAAAACAAAATTGGAGCAGAATCTTGGTTTGAAGGTTATATGGGGTTTGGAACATATATAGGTGATCAGTGTACTATAATGGGTAAAATTGGACGATACTGCAGTATTGGACATAAGGTTACTGTCCTCACAGGAACACATCCAAGTCATAGATTTGTTTCAACACATCCGACATTCTTTTCATTAGGATTACAAAATGGAACAACATATGTTTCAACACAAAAATTTAAAGAAAAAATATACGCTGATGAAAACAATAAATACGGATGTATTATTGGGAATGATGTGTGGATTGGTTATAATGCAACAATTATGGGTGGTTGTACTATAGGCGATGGTGCGATTGTGGCAGCTGGAGCACTTGTTAAAGAAAATGTGGAACCATATACAATTGTTGCAGGGCAACCAGCTAAAGTGATTGGAAAGCGATTTGAAGATGAAAAAATAGCATTCTTAATGAAAATTAAATGGTGGGATAAACCAGAGGCATGGATAAAGTCTCATGCTGATGATTTTGAAGATATTAGTAAATTTGAAAGGAATATAAGTAGAGGGGAGAGTCAATATTGAAAGTTGTTATTTGTATACTTCCTATCATCTGTTTTCTTATATCAATGCATAAATATAAAGCGTGGAATAATCCATATGTAATATTCAATATACTTTGGAGCGTAGTTGGCATTTTGATATTATGCGGAAATAAAAGTGTATATACACCATCAATAACGGCTATGTTGTGTGTAATAACAGGGATTATAGGTTTTAATTTATCTGCGTTGTCAAGAAGAATTATTTTGGGAAATCGGAGCGTTTTGAATGTGAAATATATGTTCAATCCGCGAAGAGCTGCCATTATTTCAACCATTGTTTTAATAGTAAGTTTCTTTTTATCAATAGATGCTATTCGTTCTCTATTAGTTGGAATTTCATATTCCGATATTAGAAATGATTATTATACATATGATGGTGAAGGAAGTGTGCTCTTATATTATTTTCGTGAGTATATAATTGATCCCTTGAGATATGTTGTAATTGTTTCAGCTATATTTGCTATTTTCAAAAAAGAGTATCGTTCAAAATTATTGATACTTAACGCATCATTTTGTGTTTTATTGCAAGCCGTGAGCAATGGAGGACGCTATATTTTAATGAATACTTTTTTTATGATAATTTGTGGAGCTTTGATACTTAACTGTGATGTTAAATTATCCTTAAAGCAAAAGATGGAAATTGTGTTCTTTGGTGGCATATTAGCGTATGGGCTGATTTTTCTGACAAATAGTAGAGCAACTTATTTAATGCAGAATATGACTATTGGAGAAAAGATGTTTTCAACTGTGTATCAATATTTCGCAGGAAGTATTACTTATTTAGGAGAAGTTATTAAAAATACACCTAATATAAAAGGAGCAACGTATGGTGTGAATTTTGTAGCAGGCTGGATATCTCCGTTATTTGTTATACTTAATTATATTGGTATTCTTTCATACCCACAAGTGTTCAGTGTTATAGGAACCGAAGCATGTAAAGTTTTAAAAATTGGTGAAAATTTATACTATAATGCTATGCCAACTGTTTTTGGATATTTTTACATTGATGGTGGTCTAGTACTTACATTTATAGAAGCTTGGATATGGGGGTATATTTGTAAGCGCCTTTATACAAGAGCAGAAAATGGAAATTTGTTATTTACAGCGGTATATATATTGATGTTTTTACAAATATGTAATGCAAGCACTAGATGGTTTTTGTATTCTACCGGATACTGCCTAGCTTTTATATATATGAGATTAGTTTTTGATAGAGAGAAATTTGTAGAGGAAGAGTAAAATATGAATATAGCAATAGTAGCAGTGGGGTATAATCGCCCCGATTCTATGGAACAATTGTTGAATACAGTTGTAAAAGCAGATTATGCTAGTGATAAAGTTGATCTTATTGTGAGTATAGATAAAGGAGAAAAGCAAAATGAGATTGTAAAAGTTGCAGAAAAAGTTGAATGGTTATTTGGAAATAAGATTATCCGTGCATTTCCGGAACGACAAGGGCTTAGAAAGCATATTATTCAATGTGGTGATTTGACAGAAAAATATGATGCAGTAGTTGTATTAGAAGATGATTTGAATGTATCAGAGTATTTCTATACATATGTAAAACAGACATTGTCTTTTTATGAAGAAGACTCAAAAATTGCAGGTATTTCTTTGTATAAGCATCAGACTCATCCAGGTGTATATAGACCGTTTGAGCCGGTTAATAATGGATATGATGTATATATGCAGCAGTTTGCCATGTCATGGGGACAATGTTGGTCAAAAAAAATGTGGCAAGGGTTTAAAAACTGGTACACAAAGAATGAACAGAAGGATTTGGCAGAAGGTTGTATTTTACCGCAATATATTTCAAATTGGAATAAACAATCATGGTTAAAATACTTCATGCGTTATATTGTAGAAAATGATAAATACTTTATATATCCATATTTCTCGCTCAGTACAAATGCCTCGGATGCAGGTGAACATTGTCGAATTCCCAATAATGATTTTCAAGTATCTATGTTGCAAGGTGAAGTAGAGTACCGTTTACCAACATATGAAAGAGCAATAAAATATGATGTTTTTTTTGAAAGAGTTGGTTTAGAAGTCTTTGATGAATTGAACGGAGAAATTGTTTTAGATTTGTATGGAAATCGAGAAAATTTTGGAAATGCAGATTATGCTATTTCGACAGCGCGACATCCGTTTAGAGTTGTAAAAACACTTCAATTAAAGTATCGACCGATCGAGATGAATTGCGTTGTTCCTGTTGAAGGAAATGGAATATATATATATGATTTGCATTCGGTAAAAAGGAAACCGAGTGGGACTGAAGACATAATTACACGTTATGATGTTAGAGCCATTCATTGGAAAAAAATGCTTCATCTTGGGATTGTAGGATTGGTTGATGCAATAATGGATAGGATGAAAAGAAGATAATAATGTTAGAACAGATTAAAAGATTTTTGACTAATAAATTTTTTCAAAATACAAGTTGGATGGTTTTTGCGCAAATATATCAAATGGTTATTTCACTGTTTATTGGTGTAATTAGTGCAAGATATTTAGGTCCGTCTAATTATGGAACTATAAACTATGCTGCATCGTATATATCATTTTTTACAATTTTCTGTGCGTTGGGCTTAGAGGGTATCGTAGTTAGGGAAATTATTTCTAAACGGGAGCAAGAAGGAATAATATTGGGAAGTGGCATAATAATGCGTTTGATAGCAGGCGTATTATCTATGGTTGCTGTGTGCATAATAGTCTATTTTTTGAATCCGGATGATCATATTCTTTTGGTAGTTACCTTTTTGCAATCTATCATATTACCTTTTAATGCATTCAATTTAATTGATATGTGGTATCAATCTAATTTGAATTCTAAGGTGTCTACTATCATTAGATGTATATCTTATACGGTCATGTCCTTATATAAGGTGTTTTTATTAATTACGGGAAAAAGTGTGGAATGGTTTGCTTTTTCAACAGCATTAGATTCACTGTTAATAGCCATTATGTTTATGATAATGTATCGTAAACAAGGAAAACGAAAACTAGAGTTTGATTTACAAACATCAAAGCAACTATTGAGAAAAAGTTATCATTTAATTATTTCAACAATGATGGCTGTTTTATATAGCCAAATGGATAGAGTAATGATAGGAAAAATGATGACTCAAACAGATGTAGGATATTATACTGCTGCAGCTACGATATGTAATATGTGGGTTTTTATACCACAAGCATTTGCAAATTCTGCAAGGCCTGTAATTATGGAAGTGCAAGAACATAATAAAAGTTTATATATAAAGAGGCTAAAACAGTTGTCTGGATTCATTTTTTGGATTGGAGTATTATTTTCAATAGCATTTACTGTCTTGGCAGATTTTATTATTTTAGTTTTATATGGTAACGCATATATGATGGCTAAAGGACCTTTGGTAATATTGATATGGTCGACAGTATTCTCATCATTATCATATCCAAGATCTATATGGATGATATGTGAGAACAAACAAAATTACACTAAACATATATTAATATGGGGAGTAATTATAAATTTAATATTAAACTATTATGGAATTAAGTATTATGGAATTATAGGTGCGGCAGTTGCGACACTATTTACAGAAATGGTGACATGTTTAATTGCGCCAACATTCTATAAAGAAACACGTATATACGTTAGATATTTAATTGAATCATTTATAGGGAAAGGAATTTTAAAATGAAAATTAAGGTTTTACATGATATATATTGGAAAATATATGAGGGGGGGTGTTCTATTAGAACTATAATATCACCTACCAGTTCAACTAAGTATTTATATAAAAAAAGATTTCAAAAACCATTAAATCTTAAAAATCCGAAAAGCTTTAACGAAAAAATTCAATGGTTAAAATTGAATACATATAATAATAACCCTACGATTACACAATGCGCTGATAAGTATGCCGTTAGAGAATTTGTGAAGAAGATGGGATGTGAAGAACTTCTTATTCCATTAATAGGAGTGTATAGCAATGTGAGTGAAATTGATTGGAATAGCTTACCGGAAAAATTCGTGTTAAAATGTAATCATGGATGCGGATATAATTTGATTTGCTCTGATAAAGAAAAATTAAATATAGAAAAGGCAAAAAAAACAGTAAGTCAGTGGATGAAAGATGATTATTGGAAACATAGAGCAGAAATTAATTATAAATATATTCCTAAAAAAATCACAATTGAAAAATTCATTGATAATAATGGAAAGCAAATTGAAGATTATAAATTTTATTGTTTTAACGGAAAAGTATTATATACAATGGTATGTCTTGAAAGAAAAGATGGACATGCTAAATATTATTTTTTCGACAGAGATTGGAATTTGATTCCATATTCCAAAGATTCACTTAAAGTAGATAAAAATTTTAAAATTTGTAAACCCCAATTATTAGATAAAGCAATTGAGTATGCTGAAAAACTGTCTGCACAGTTTCCTTTTGTAAGAACTGATTTATATATATTGGATGATAAAGTTTATTTTGGTGAATTAACATTTACTCCAGCAGGAGGATTAGACGATGATCTTTTGGATGGTGATAAAGAAATGGGAAAACTAATCAAATTGGATTTATAATATTGATGGTATTATCTAAAAGAAGTTTAGGTAATGAAAATATATTGTATATCATTAATCAAGATATAAGAAAAGGTTATTGTGAAGTAAAATGAAAATTATAAAGTTATTTAAACGGTTAAAAAATAAAATTACTCAAATAAAAAATCCAATAGTATGGGCAAAAAAAATAGGTGTAAACTTTCCTGAGGGTGAATTACATTTGTATGGAAATATTAATTGGAGTACAGAACCATGGATTATTACATTAGGAAAAAATGTACATATCACAGATGGGGTTAAGTTTGTAACACATGACGGGGGGGTGTTGCTATTTAGAAATAAAGTACCGGATCTTGAAGTAACAAAGCCTATTGTAATTGGAGACAATGTATATATTGGAAACAATGTAATTATTTTACCTGGAGTGACAATTGGCGATAATGTTATTATTGGTGCAGGGGCTGTAATTTCTAAAAGTATTCCAAGTAATTCAGTTGCAGTTGGCGTACCCGCCAGAATAATAAAAACTGCAGATGAATATTTTGAAAAAATACAAAAAGAATCTCTTCATTTAGGACATTTAAAAGGTGTCGAAAAAGACAAAGCATTAATGGAGTATTACCATTATGAGGGAGATTCAAAAGGAATTTATTTATAGAATAGAAAGCTCATTATTTTTAGCTTAGAAAATATAATTAATGATATAAAAGGAGAAAGAAAATGTCTTTATTCAAAGGAAAAACATTAATGATTACTGGTGGTACTGGTTCTTTTGGAAACGTAGTTTAGGAAAGATTGCCTCCATCAAAATTTATTTTAATTTCGAAGCGCTAGAGATTATCTGTTTTTCGGTTTTATGTTTGCTCGTAGCACTGTGGGCCGGATATTTATTGTGGCATAAAAAAATTCTCTTTTCCCAGGCTGTTTCAGGAATGCTTCTGCTCATTTTTCTTGGAATTGTCTTTGGTTCAACCGTATTTGCGCGGCAGCCGAAAGACTGCCGGGAATATAGACTGGAACTTTTTTGGTCATGGAAAGAAGTTTTTCATGGCCATCAGGAATTGTTGAAGGAAAATTTTTTGAATATCTTATTGCTGACTCCGGCTGGCTTTCTGTTACCTTCATTGTTTCATAAGAAACTGCCTTGGTGGTCGGGCCTGTTAACTGGGCTGATTATTTCTGCTGGAATCGAAATTGGGCAATTAGTGCTTTGCCGGGGACTCTTTGAATGGGATGATATGGTTCATAATAGTTTTGGCTGTATGCTGGGACTTTGGTGCGGCAATGCTAAGATCACTGTTTGGAACCAACTGGTAAAGGAATGGAGGAGAAAAATGCATGATGTCAGGAAGAAATAGTGAGTTTTAATGTTGTCATATTTCAGTAGTATACATTATATGATACCAGTGTCAAAAGGTCAAAAAGCTGTTCGTGCTTGCACGATAAGGCTTTTGAACTTGGGACACGCCAAATATGAGAAAGTAGCGATTTACGCAGTAAATCAGCGGATTTCGAATATTTGGAGGATTGCGGAAGCTGCACAGCGCAGCAGCGTAGCAATCCGGGTATCAAATGAGTGTCAAAAGACCTTTTGACACTCATATCATTATATAAATATGACTAAAAAGTAATAAATGTTAAGGTATTATTTATTGAATGGTGGCAAATTCCATGATAGAATATCTTAACCTTTTTTGGCTGAAAAATAGCATTTGGCCTGCTTGTATCAGGGCATTAAGAATAAGAAAAGGAGATTAAGGTATGCAGGAGTTGGAAGAAATCGCCATCATACACTCTATAGACGATTATCAGTCTGCATTGTCGGTTAAAGAGTTTTTGAAGTTAAATGGATTTTCATATTTTACTTATGCGTATAATGAAGTGCATGATGAATTAAACGATTTGCTGAGGAGAAGCAATAATCATTTTGATTTGATCTTATACATTAATGATGTCAGCGGCAAATTTCAGGAACGATTTGGACATTTAACGAATTACAATATAAATGTCGAGATTGATCAGAAGAAGTTATGGAAAAGAAGCATCACAAATGAAAATAAAAAGCGACAGATCCTGAATAGTGTGGTGTTAAAGGACATATGGAAGAAAATTTTGACTGTAGTGTATGCTGGGAAAGATGTGGATATAAGCGGAAGTTTGGAATTGATAAATCATATGATAGATGTATACTGTGAGTATGATTTGTTACGGAAGCTTTTGAATAACACAGAATCATGGTTCAGGCAGATAAATGCAGATGAGGGCTTTGAGGTTTATCAAAAAGGATTGCTGGGTTTAAAAGAAGAATGGAAAAAAGCATTGGATAGACTGGAGTGTTCTCCTCACATAGATGCTGTGAATGGCAAAATTGTCGGAGAAGAACATTTGAATTATGCTGTTTTGTACTGCAAGAGAAAGATAAATGAAATCTGTAATATGCTGAATCAGTCGATAGAGTATGATAGCTGGACGCTATTGCAGGAAGCGGATAAAATGCATACAAAGTATGAAAACGATTTTTATATGGCTGAAAATATTATCGCACAGACAGCAATTAAATCATCCGAGTATAAAAGTCTTTCCATATTGGCAATTCGCAACTGTACGCAGAAATGCCAAGTACCGGCATGCAACAGCTTCCACTTTTACCGCATGGGTAAGTTATATGAGAAAGCAAACAAAAATATACAGGCCGAGCAGTCATATGAGGATGCATATAGACTGAACCCACTGAATTTCAGAGCTTTATATAAGATCGCAATGAATTCCCGGAATGAGAAGTACAGTGAGGCCGCACGGAAAGAGTTTAGAAATATTTTGCGGATACTTCATGTTCCGCTGGGGGATACTAGGGCAATGGAGAAGACTGTAAAGAAACTTCCTGCTTTGGAACTGGAGTATATATGCAAATGCTATGTTTTGTTGGCAGATATTGAGCTGCATGTGGAAAAACCAGATTATGGTTATTATAATTATTGTCTGAATATGATGGAGATTGCTGTCAAAAATATAAGAGAAAACCAGTTTATATGTGAAATGTATGGGGATCATCCGGATTATGTAGAGCATTTGGAGAAGAGACTGTCAATGAATGCGATTAGGAAAAAAGTGCAGTTATAAGGAACGGATTTTCGGTAAATTCAGGGAAAGCATGGGGAAGGTATGAGTGAAGAAAAATTAATTAAACTTGAGCAATTACTTTCGAATGGGATTGTACATGAAGGATATAAGGATTTAAATACCTCGATTTTTTCTGTCTTATATTCAAGAGGAAAAAACCTGCTTCGGAAGATTATTGAAGACAATTCAGACTGGAAGCAATACGGGAAAAATCAGAAAAATACGGATTTTGAGCGCTCAAATATTATTTCTTTTGTGGGAAAAAGAGGAACCGGTAAGACTTCAGCAATGTTATCCTTTAAGGATATGCTGGATTTGCATACCAGTACGCAGAATTATGGAATTGAGCAGATAGAATTGTTTTCCGAAGATCCAAATTTTAAAAATACGAAATTCTATACTCTGGATTGTATAGATGCGTCTATTATGGAAGAATCAGAAAATGTTTTTATCTTGGTACTTGCAAATATGTTTGCGAAAATTCAGCATTATGCGCAGGGAGAGGCACAGAAGATTCGCGAGTATGACAATCGTATGCTTTTTCAGAAATTTGAAAAAATTTATGAGGACTATGTTTCACTTAATTCTTCCGAAACTGTTTCTGAAGGATATTCTGCTTTTGAAAAAATGAGAAATGCCGGAAGCAGCCAGAAAATCAGAGAAAATTTTGAAGAATTGGTGAAGCTCTACTTAGGTACCATAGACAGTAATTCACGGGATTTGATGAAAACAGAACAAAGATTTCTTGTAATCACTTTAGACGATATTGATATTGCCAGGAGAAAAAAAGGTGACGGAAAAGAAAACTGGGGTACTTATAAAATCATGAGTACGATATATAAGTATCTCACGGTGCCTGGTGTTATTGTCTTGACGGCATATGATTACAGTAATTTGCAGGAGCGGTGTTTGAGCTTTTTTGAAAATGAAAATGGTAATAAAGGAGGCTTTGAGGAAGCGACCTTACAGTTTATCGAAAAGGTTTTCCCAATATATTCGCGCCTATATATGCCTGCTCTTGAGGATGAAATTAAAATTGACATAGGAAGTAATCGTTGGAATATACTTCATGATTTTAGGACAAGAACAAACAGACATATTTTCTCTCTCAAAGAGTTCATATTTGCCATGATGTATGACAAGACAGAAGTGTGCTTTGATTATGATGAGATGCACAAGCACTTTATAGAGCCTGATACATTAAGGTCATTGTATAATATGACAGAATTACTTCACAAACTGGATGAATATGACCATTTGCTGGAGTCAAAAGCTGATTTAAAAAAGTTTCAGGAAAATATTGAATGGGTAGAAGAGGATTGCAATTTTAGATACAAAGAAGAAATTCTGGTAAAGAATAAAAAAGAGTCTGATCTGCTCAATCTATGGATGCAGGAGCCAATTGATAGAAGAGGAGAAAGTATTGTAAAGGCAATATGTTCAGATATTCTTCCTTTAGGTCTGGATATAAGACGATTACGCGAAGAAGAAATGGAAGAGTCAAAGAGAGGGATAAAAACAGAGTCTGTTCAGGATGGAATAAAGTATGACAATAGCCATGTGGCATATAGTTATGCTGAACTGGTACATAGTATTTTTCATATGACAAGAGATAAACAAAAGTTTTCTAAAAAATTTATTTTCTGTTTATTGTACTCTTATACGCTCCGTCTGACTGAGATATATAAAGTTTACCAGTGGAGTAAACGTCAGATCAATAAAACTGATTTTATGGCCATATATAGAGACAAAGTGCAGTTGTCTGATCCTGGAGAAGATCTGCGCGGAAGAATGGCTGAGATAGAAAAAAGCTATCATATTTTGTTGGCTGTGACAGGACGGACGATATGTGGCAAATGGGCGCAATATTTTTTCCCGGATGTGACAGCCAGTGCCTTATTTGGGAATAACAATTATACTGACATCCGGGTTCGTGGGGTTTTGCTTGGCTACATTGAGCACCAGCCGAATGAGTTTCCTTTGGAGTTTTCTCCGGATGATACCGAAGAACAGATTTTAATAAAGGTGAAAGCATTTATTTTTGTTTCCATGCTGAATGTGACTGCATTAGATATAAATTATGAGAACGTTGGTTCTGTAAAGGCTGATTCTACGAATATCAGATGGGAACTCAGAGAAAATAATTGTACCTTAAGACTTGTTCAGGGCAGCAAAGATGACTATGAGCTGACAGCTTTTTTGAAACATGTTTTTTCATATACCGAGTATTTTTGTAAATATGAGGACTTAATCAGAAATCCTTTAAAAACTTGTGGAAAGCCATATGCAGCAGATCTTGATAGGAAGATAGGAAAGGCATTTGATCAATTATGGAATGATTATTATGAGTGGGACCGCGCATATGGAAATGCGATAATCCCCTTCTATAATCTTGACATTACTTATAATATGATAAAAAAGAACTTTTTGGATTATAGTTCAGAGATTCCGACGCTTCATATTCAAATGAATGATGAGAATACCTTATTTTTCTTGGAATATAAGAGGATGTTGGATAAATTTAAAAACTACTTGAAAAAAATCGATCAGGTCTACCAGTTGGAGGGAAAAAGCTCATTTGGTGAGATCATGTCTGAATGCCCATTTTATAAGATGATAGATGAACTGCAGGCTGATTCTTCCAGCAGAATTGCTGTATCAAATTATATTTGCAGTATTGTTATGAGAAAAATGGAAGATAGAGGGTTATTTGAAGAAATACCGGTTGGCTGATAGATAAAACGGGTGAATACAATGGATGAGCTATATAATATTATCGGTATATTATTTAGAAAAATATTGCCGAAACAAATTATAGGTGGAAAGTATTGTTATAATAAGATACCCCTGGATTTGTTGGAAAAAATATCTTATGCATATGAAGACAATGCTGATGAAGCGGAAATTCATAAACGTCTTCAGTTTTTTAAAAGCCAGGTACAGTTTCAGCTGTATGAGGAGCAGAACTATATAGCGGATTCAGAGAGTTTTAATGTATTTGATCTGGTCGAGATCTTCGTCAGAATGATTTTAGAAGCCAGAAATGGTGAGGTGGTTTGCAGATTCAGATATTTGCAGGAATGGCGCCAGGTGACAAATAAGGTGGAAAATACCGTCTTTCTTGCTGCCATGTATGCCAGAATGGATTATGAAAACGGAAAGATCAGGAGATCTTTCATTTGGCCGGATATCATTGGCCATAATAATGTTCAGTTGAACCGTATTTTATCAGATGGTATTTCTGACAATCATTTTCATCTGTTGGGATCTGTTCATTATTTTTCACTCTCCTGGCTGATGCTGATGAATCATGTAAATGAACAAAATTTTGTCAGGCAGATGGATGAAATGGACAATCAGAGGCGTAATCCACGGATACGCCTGTCCTATGATTACGAGGAAGATAAGTTTAAAATACAGCACTTGCAGGCTGCACTCATCCGTGTATATCTTTTTTCTGAATTGACAGGAAGATATATAGAGCTTGGAACTTATTATGCCTCCTGGGAGAAAATAATCAGCTATATCTCTCAAAAAAGTAATGGAAGCATATACGAATTTGCTTTAGAATATCGTAATGCAATTCAATATGGCATGGCATGTGAACAATATCCTGAGTATTGTTGGCTGTTTCAGAAAATATTTAATGAAAAACCGGCGGGTGTAATAGAAAAAAAACTGGAAAGACTGTTGGCGGAAAGAGATTTTACCTCAGCTATACTTGATCTTGCCCAAAAATCTGGAAATATTTCATTAAAAGAGTGTACATGGCTTTACAAAGATAATCTTTGTGAATATGAAAAAGAATGGCGAGAACAAACGCAGACGAATGTATGGAGATTATTGAGAAATACTTCCGAGTTATTAGATTTTCGTATGGATTTACAGATCATCATCGACAGTTTATTGGACAAAGTCCAGCATATCAACTGTGATTATGCGGCGGATGGCGCCGGTGCCTGGTATGACACAGATGAGAGTCAGAGTTTACTGATCGGAGAACGTTGGCTGGAATACAAAATGTTTCGAGACAGGGAACTTTTGTCAGAAAATCATTTTAACTTATTCTATGTCTATTTACTGATCAAAGAGTCTTTTCGGATGGAAATACAGCAAAGTAATGAAAAATTAGGTTTTGCTAATTTCCATAAGTATCAGCGACGTAAGGGTATGTTTACTTCTTATTATACTTATGGTGAATTGGCTCGTGCAGCAATAGAAGCTTCTGTAAGGCAGCAGAATATAAAAAGCATTGAGGTAAGAATAAGTTTTGGGGAAAGCTGTGCAGAAGATGCGGAATTGATTCGTTATTATGATAGAGAGATTCAACAGGGATGCTTGAAAGAATATGCAGATAAATACTATTATGTTATGGGATTTGGAAAAAGAGTAGATAATTTCAGACAGATTCCCAGTGAGTATGGACATATGTTTTACAGGCATTATGATTTGAGAGCGCGAATCCGAAAAGAAGCAGATGGCCTGATACAGCTTCGCAGAAAGAATCCGGAGATGGCACAGAGAATTAAAGGAATAGATGCATTTTCCGATGAAGATGGCTGCAGACCGGAAGTTTTTGCTACGGTGTATCGAGTGTTGAAGAAACATTCCTGCTACAGGGGATTAAGTATTAAACCGGAAGTGCCGCCCTTGCGTGAAACTTATCATGTGGGAGAAGTTTTTACGGATATAGTGGATGGGCTTAGAGCAGTGGATGAGGCTGTACATTTTCTTAATCTGGATTGTGGAGACCGTTTGGGACATGCTACTGTTTTAGGAATGGATGTAGAAAAGTGGTACGAAGACTGCAATTTCAAGATTTCCATACGGAGAATGGACTATCTTGATAATGTAGTATGGTTGTATTATAAGCTGCTTCGGTATCATATTCCGGATACAGACACACTACTTCAGTATCTGGAGATTGAATTTGAAAAATATTTTGCTTTGATTTACAGCAAATTTATAGGAGAAGGCTATATTGAGGATGTTGCAAGAAGAGCATGTGAATATGGTTCGGGATATAGCGAAAAATATGGCAGTCAGATAGCGAGACAAGCAGATCAGATGTCTGAAGCTGGACAGAGACGCTCCAGTGTCTATGATTTTCGCTACGGGATTGTAAGAAAAAATGATGGGTCCATTTATGATTTCAATATCCGAAATTATTATTATTCATGGATGCTTCGAGGGGATCATCCCGGTTTATATGAGAATGGATTTTATGAGCAGCAATTGAATGTGAAATCTATTTGGGATGAGTGCAGTGTAAACAGAGAGTTCCCCAAAGACCAGAGAATCCGTTACATTCTTCCGGCAGCGGTATTGAATCATTTCTATCATTACAATACATATGTGAGAGAAAGTGGAGAAAAAGCAGAGACTGTAAAAATACCTGTGAATATGGTCAAAGCAATATCGTTGATACAAAAAGCCATGCAATTCGAACTTGCACAAAGAGAGATTGCTATTGAAACCAATCCATCTTCCAATCTGATGATAAATCGCATTTCTTCCTATGATAAACATCCGATTTTTAAGCTTTATAATATGGGGCTGACTCATGATGTAGAAAAATTGGAGGAATGTCCGCAGTTGAACGTGTCAATCAATACGGATGATCAGGGTGTTTTTGCAACCTGTCTTTCAAATGAATATGCACTGGTGGCAAGCTCGCTATCCAGAATGGTAGATTCTGATGGTAATCATGTGTATAAGAGGGCAGAAATCTATCAATGGATAAAAAACGTCCAGGAAATGAGTAATAACCAGTCCTTTCTGAAGGCAGAACCTAGAGATGAAGAGGGATATTGAGCATGAGGAGTGGCTTATGAAGAATATAAAAGAAGAAATCAAGTCGTATGGCTTACTTTTTGCTGTGCTCAGAGGTATTTGGGGTATATTAAAATCCTTGTGGAAATGGTTAATATATAATCAAAAAAATCACATGGAGGAAATTGAGAAGTCCCAAAAGAAGAACGATCCGAAATGGAAATTGTTTGAAGAGTGGAAAGATGCATGGCTGTCTGATGAAGAGGACAGAGAAAAAGCCAAAGATGATGTCTTTTTTCAATTATTCACCTATGATTATGAGTATAGCTATGCCAAGGAAAAGCATAATAAAAGGAAAAACTTCAGAATAAAATTTCTATGTATGCTGCCATTTGCCACGGCAACAATTATATTTCTAGTAAGCATCATAGCTTATAATGTGAGTGTGTTTATAAAAGCTGGCGATTTTGTAAGCTTTGTAGAAAATATGGATTGGAGCTTTTCTATATACAGTACAGCGTTTTATGGTGCAGCTCTGATTATAACATATCTGATTATAAAATGGCTGGATGTAAAGAAGTATCAGGAAACCTGGGTCAGACATTCTAAGCATAAATATGCAGTTGAAATGGAAATGTTCCGATATATTAACGGAATGGGAAATTATTGTTATGAAAATAGAAAAAAATACTTTGTAGACAATATCATGAAAATATGGGATGCAAACAGAACCAAATTTGCTGAAAATATGGAAAAAGAAAGTGACATGAAGGATATGCTAAACGGCATAAAGACAGTCTGTAAGAAATTGAAAGACGATGAAGAATCATCAGATTAAAGCGCTCGCAAATACATTGAAAAATGAATGGTAATGCTTTAAATCAAGCGGGAAGCCAGTGCGTACTGGCTTCCCGCTGAATCGTTATACCTGATAAAATTTTTTATACCATTCCGCAAAGCTGCGAAGTCCTGTTCTTAAGCTGGTATTAGGCTTAAAGCCATAATCTCTTTCAAGAGCGCTTGTATCTGCATAAGTAACCGGGACATCGCCAGGCTGCATTGCCACCAGCTCTTTATGAGCTTCAAAATCATAATCTGCCGGAAGCACTTCAGCACGGATCAGTTCTTCCTGAAGGATAGTTACAAAGTCTAAGAGATTTTCCGGATTACTGTTTCCAATATTGTAGACAGCATACGGCGGGATGGGAAGACCGTCTTCACCATTTTTCTTTTCCGGAGCGCCCTGCATGACACGTTTCACGCCCTCTACGATATCATCCACATAGGTAAAATCACGTTTGCAGTGTCCGTAATTGAAAATCTGAATAGTTTCGCCTTTGAGCAGTTTGTTTGTGAAGCCGAAATAAGCCATATCCGGTCTGCCGGCAGGACCGTAAACAGTGAAGAAACGAAGACCGGTGGAGGGGATATTGTAAAGCTTGCTGTAGGCATGAGCCATCAGCTCATTGGATTTCTTGGTGGCTGCATAAAGGGATACGGGATTGTCTACTTTGTCATCGGTACTGTACGGGACTTTCTTGTTTGTTCCATAAACCGAGGAGGAAGATGCATAGACAAGATGTTCCACTCCTTTTGCACCGTTATCATAGGAATGGCGGCAGGCCTCCAGAATATTGTAAAAGCCGATCAGGTTGGACTGAATGTAGGCATCCGGATTGGTGATAGAATAACGAACACCGGCCTGAGCACCGAGATTAACCACGATATCCGGTTTATGCTCTGTAAAGATCTGATCAATAATAGTTTTATTAGCGAGATCATCTTTGTAAAATGTGTAGGTAGAATCTGCATGTTCTTTCACGCATTCTTCGATCTCTTTTAATCGCCATTCTTTGATGCTGACATCATAATAATCATTCATATTATCAAGACCGATAATATGAATAGGCGATTGAGTTTTTAAAAGCTCAAGAACCAGGTTGCTGCCAATGAAACCGGCAGAACCGGTCACAAATACCGTTTTGCCTTTTAAATCGATATGATTCATTTCTCTTTTCTCCCCTTTAGTCTCTCTTAAAGATATCTCTTGTGTAAACTTTTTCTTTTACATCATCAAGGCAGGAATCATATCTGTTTGCGATGATTGCCTGGCTTTTTTTCTTGAATTTTTTCAGATCATTGATTACTTCGGAGCCGTAGAAGGTTTCGCCATTCTTTAAAGTGGGTTCATAAATAATTACTTTGGCGCCTTTTGCTTTGATTCTCTTCATAACGCCCTGGATAGAAGACTGGCGGAAATTGTCAGAATTACTCTTCATGGTCAGGCGATAGACACCGATAGTTTTTTCTCCTTCTTTGCTGGGATCCCAGGAACTGTTTGCTTCATAGGCACCGGCCATTTCCAGAACTTTGTCGGCAATGTAATCTTTTCTTGTCCGGTTGCTTTCCACGATCGCAGAAATCATATTCTGCGGCACATCATTGAAGTTTGCCAGGAGCTGTTTGGTATCTTTCGGCAGACAATAGCCGCCGTAACCAAAACTTGGGTTATTGTAATGAGTACCGATACGCGGATCTAAGCATACACCGGTAATAATTTCCTGGGTATTCAGCCCCTTGGTCTCTGCATAGGTATCCAGCTCATTGAAATAAGAAACACGAAGAGCAAGATAGGTATTGGCGAAAAGTTTTACAGCTTCTGCTTCTGTAAAGCCCATGAACAGAGTATCGATGTTTTTCTTGAGAGCGCCCTGCTGGAGAAGAGCAGCGAAGGTATGGGCCTTTTCAGCAGAATCTTCATCGCAGGAAACAATGATTCTTGATGGATAAAGGTTGTCATACAGGGCTTTCGATTCACGAAGGAACTCCGGGCTGAAAATAATATTTTTTGTATTATATTTTTTCCGGACGGATGCGGTATATCCAACGGGGATCGTGGATTTGATAATCATGGTTGCATCCGGATTTACTTTCAGAACGAGCTCGATCACGGCTTCTACGGCAGAGCAGTCAAAGAAATTTTTCTTACTGTCATAGTTGGTAGGAGCTGCGATGACAACGAAGTCGGCATTTCGGTATGCTTCTTCCCCGTCGAGAGTAGCAGTAAGATCAAGCTCCTTCTCGGCCAGATACATCTCAATGTAATCGTCCTGAATAGGAGATTTTCTATTATTAATAAGCTCCACTTTCTCCGGAATAATATCAACGGCAGTAACATGGTTATGCTGCGACAGGAGCGTAGCAATAGAAAGCCCTACATAACCGGTCCCGGCAACAGCAATATTATATTTCCGGTCTACCAGAAACTTCTTCTTGTCAGCCTTCTCATCCTCAAACAAGTCCACGACTTCAAAATCCAGTGCCTCAGCAATCGCCTGAAGTTGATCGATGGACGGAGTATAGTTGCAGCTCTCCAGCCTGCTGATCATCCCCCTGTTGATGCCGGTCATTTCTGCCAGCTGTGCCTGTGTGATTTTTTTGGCTTTTCTCTTGGCGATAATCGTATCGGCCATTTTCCTTACAGATAATTTTTTCATATTCTTTCTCCAAATGTTATTGTGGATCACATTTTGTGACGGTTGTGAGTGGTTAAGATGTATTTAACATAGCAGATATTGGGGAAAATGTCAATTACAAAAACATAAAACAAATCGGGTAAGAAAAAAACAAATTTTGGAAAAATGGCTTGTTTCCAAGCTTTTCGGTTATTTAGTGTAACTTTTATGAAAAGTTCAGAATAAGAAAACCGAACGAGATATGCAGTAAATGATATGGGGACAGGATGGTACTTGGTGGCATTATCCTGTCCCCTGTTTTTTTGTTGTCTACGCAAGGAAAATAAGAAAAGATAAACAAAAGAACTCATTCTAAAAATATTTATTTGAATTATTTGCAGGAAAGCTGCAAATAATAGAAGTAAACTTGACTATAAGGTGTTTTGTGAGTATAATGGTATCAGAAAGCAAGTATGTGAGGAGGATCTGCCATGTTACTTCAGTTTTCTATAACGAATCATCGCTCGATAAAAGAGACTGCCATCATCAGCATGAAGGCAGCCGCAGATAAAACTATGAAAGAAGTCCTGATTTCCCCGGATGGAAAGAAAGAACTTGTGCCGGTTATGGCAATTTACGGTGCAAATGCGGCGGGCAAAAGCAACGTTATCCATGCGCTTCTACTTATGCGGGAAATGGTCTGCGGCAGTTATGCCAAACCGCTCAAAGGTGCAGAGCTTCCCTATGAACCGTTCGCTTTTGTGGATGGACAGACGGAGCCGACTACGTTTGAGATTATCTATTATTATGAGAGCATCAAATATGCCTATGGCTTCTCCTTCGACAAGGATCGGATTATCAGCGAATACCTCTATCATTGGCCAAACGGCAGAGAAGCATTGGTGTTCTCCAGAGAGAAAGACGAGTACGAATTTCGTGAGAGTATCCAGGAACAGCTTACCCTTGCCGGACGGACTTCGGAAAACAGGCTGTACCTCACAAGCTCCAACGAGTGGAACTGCGCCCAGACAGAAAAAGCATATCTGTGGTTCCAGAAAAACCTTCGTGGCTTGATTGCAACAGGTGTATCGAATGAAAGCACCATTGACGCAATCCGAAAAGGCGGCGATGGGAAACAGCGCATCTTAAAAGAAATGATGCTTGCCGATCTTGGCATCTGCAATGTGGAACTGTCCGGCACAAAAGAGAAGCCGATTATTTCCACGGTGCATCAGCTCACGGATGACAGCGGTGAGAAAAAGCAGTATACCTTACTGCTGGGGCAGGAATCTGTGGGAACACAACGTTTCTTTTCCAGAATCGGTTTGTGGATGGATGCGCTGAACTCCGGTGCGGTGCTTGTGGTGGATGAAATCGAAGCGAGTATGCACCCACTGCTTACCCGACATCTGATTGAAATGATTCAGGATCAGACCACTAACCAGAACCATGCGCAGTTGATCTTTACCACTCATGATACGGGACTGCTAGATTTGAAATTGCTGCGCCGTGACCAGATATGGTTTGCAGAGAAAGATGAAAAGACAATGCAGACTGACATTTATGCTTTGACTGAGTTTTCTCCGAGAAAAGAGGAGAACATAGCCAGAGGATACCTGCAGGGCAGATATGGTGCCATTCCGTTTATCGGAGGAGGTATCTGAGATGGGAAGAATCAAAGAGATCGAACGCAAAGCCTCCGGGCGAAGAAAGAGAAAACCGGTGGTGTACCTGATCTGTGAAGGGTCAGAAACGGAAATCCGGTATTTCAAAAAGTTCCGTAGCAGAGAGTGTAATATTGATATTGTTCCAATTCCTTCTCAATATAAATCTGCGGATAAGCTGGTACAGAAGGCACAGGCAACCATCGGGTACAGCCCATATTACCCGGATGAAGGTGATATCATTTGGTGCGTCTTTGACCGGGATGACAACACGAACGCTATGCTTTCCAAGGCAAAGCAAACGGCAATCAAGGAGGGTTATCAGATCGCTTTCTCCAATCCGTCCTTTGAAGTCTGGTTCTTGTTGCATTTCAATAATCAGACCACACCTGTTGAGAATTGCGAAGCTGCCATTAAGCTGTTGAAGAAAAAAGGCAGGCTGGAGCAGTATGAGAAGAATAAGGAAGTATATGAACAGTTGAAGCCGTTGCAGGAAGCAGCTATTGAACGGGCGAAGAAACGAGTGGCTACGCTGCAGACAGAACATACGGAAATACTTTCCAGAGAGAGCAATCCGGTGACAACGGTTGCGGAGCTGGTAGAGTATTTGAACAGCAAGCAATAGGAGAAGGTTATGTTTGAAAATCTGATAATACGGGGGCCTCAGGTAGCTTATGCTGCGTCAGAAGGCGGGCCACGCTTTAACAAATGTAGCAAGAATTCTCCCACCTCTTCAGGTGGTGAGATGAATTGCACATCTGAGCATATCTGCTCAAAAAAGTCCTTATAGTACAAAAGAAACACTTGTTCTCTATTCCCTGATATAGTATACTGAAAAGGAACATTAGTTCGCAAACACATGTCAGTCGATATAAGAAAAAGAGTGATAACACAATGGAATTAGATCATAATTCCCATTCAGTATTTCTACTATATTATCACCTAGTGATGGTTATAAAATACAGAAGAAAAGTACGGAATGGCAAAATATCCGAAAGAGCAAAAGAGATCTTTGAGTATATCGCACCCGGATACGGGATCTTACTGGAAGAATGGAATCACGATACAGACCATGTTCATGTGCTGTTCCGCGCACAGCCAAAGACGGAACTCCGTAAATTCATCAATGCCTGTAAAAGTGCCAGCAGCAGACTGCTGAAGCTTCTGTCTGCTCCGTGCAGGCGGGGCGCCGATTGAAACAATACGGCAGTATATAGAAAGCCAGGGTGAGCAAAATGAACCGCGCCGTAAAAATAAGGATCTATCCAGATAAAGAGTAGAGCGTTCAGATAGAGAAAACAATCGGCTGCAGCCGCTTTATCTATAACCAGATGCTTGCGGACAAGATCAGCTATTACCAGAAAGAAAAAAAGATGCTCAGGAACACACCGGCCGGATATAAGAAGGAATATCCCTGGCTGAAAGAGGTGGACTCCCTTGCCCTAGCGAATGCGCAGCTGCATCTGGAAAGTGCGTTCCGGAAGTTTTTCCGGGAACCATCCTGCGGATTTCCCCGCTATAAATCAAGAAAACATTCAAGAAATTCTTATACGACCAATGCAGTAAACGGGAATATCCTTTTGCAGGATACCCATTTGAAGCTTCCAAAGATGTCTGCCATAAAAATAAAACTTCACCGCCAGATCCCGTCAGACTGGAAACTGAAATCGGTAACGATAAGCCGTGAGCCATCCGGGAAATATTTTGCAAGTCTTTTGTTCTGCTGTGAGAACCAAACAGTGGAAAAAAGAGCGGCAGAGAGATTTCTTGGGATCGATTTTGCCATGCAGGGAATGTGTGTATTTTCTACAGGAGAAAGAGCCGGGTACCCTATGTTTTACAGAAAAGCAGAGAAAAAACTTGCAAGGGAACAGAGAAAGCTTTCCCACTGTGAAAAAGGAAGCCGGAACTATCAGAAACAGAAGAAAAGGGTAGCCTTATGTCATGAAAAGATAAAGAACCAGAGAAAAGATTTCCAGCATAAACTCAGCAGGGAACTTGCTGAAAGATATGATGCAGTATGCGTGGAAGATCTGAATCTGCAGGGAATGTCCGGAGGGCTGCATCTTGGGAAAGGCGTGCAGGATAATGGGTATGGGCAGTTTCTGTCCATGCTGGGATACAAACTGGAAGAGCGCGGGAAACATCTGATAAAGGTAGACCGTTATTTTGCATCGAGCAAGATTTGCAGTGTATGTGGATATAAGAAAAAGGAACTGGCATTGTCGGATAGAATATATGTCTGTGAATGTGGAAACCGGATGGATCGGGATGTGAATGCAGCAGTCAATATCCGCGAAGAAGGAAAAAGGATCTATAAAGAATGTGCCTAACGGCACAAGAAAAAAATCCGTAACCGGATGAAGATAAAAAACAAAACCGCGGGACACGCGGGGATAGCCTGTTTTAGCTTTGCCTTAAAAGGCAATCGAGCAGGAAGCCCCCTCTTCAAAATCGTAAGATTTAAGTGGTGGGAGCATGTCACTCTGAAAAAAAGTCAGCATGAAATAAGCCGTGAGCTGGAGCAGAAAAAGGACAACCGGGTAATCGATTAAAAGCGTGATCTGAGCAGAAAATATGGACGGAAAATCGCAGCCTGGTCTGCATTAGACGATGGATTTTCGTAATTATATGATGTTGGGGGCAAAAGGTATTTTGCCCCCAACTGATGCCTACGAATTGCTCCGCTGCAAGGCAGCTCACGCAATTCTACAAACATTCGAAATCCGCTGATTTACTGCGTAAATCGCTACTGTCTACGCTCCGCTTCGGTCGGTGCAAAACGAACATCCACTGGATGTTCTGCACCTCATGTTTGGCGGGTCCCAAGTTCAAAAGCCTTATCGTGCAAGCACGAACGGCTTTTTGAGCTTTTGACCCTGGCATCATTATATTTAAAAATAAAAAAATCTTGACAGAATTCATTCACTGCTGTATAGTTTAAGCGTATGTGATATGAGTTTCTGACAGAGTATCCATGCAAATATTTTCTCTGACCACCCAGTTGGGTTAAGGCCATACGGACAGCCGGGTCAACTGCCGAAGGGCGATTTTATCGCCATTATTGATTTTTGATAATGGAAAGCATAGCTTTCTGTTGTTGGGTGAAAAACTCAATTTTATGAGTTGTTTTATTTTCTGTGCGTGATGCGCATCAACTTGTAAATCAGTCAATAAGAGTAGTAAAAGTAAGTATTTGCTATATAGACTCTGACGAAGAACTCATTTTTTATTGGGGATTTTCTGCATGCGCGGGAAAATCCGGGAAAAACAGATAAAGTGAGTATATTTACAGGCAGTATGTCATCAAAGGCATGCTGCCTGTATTTTTGTAACTATTCAGAGTCAAGCAGATTTTCAGGAAAACACAACGAAATGAAGCGCAGCGAAATCGAGGTGTGGCTCTGAATAGTTACATATCTTATACAACCGGAGGAAATCATGGGGGAGAAATTGAAACTATACGGGTTTAATAACCTGACCAAAGCCCTGAGCTTTAACATTTATGATGTCTGTTATGCCAAGACGGCACGAGAGCAGAAAGACTATATTGATTATATAGACGAACAGTATAATGCGGAACGTCTTACAGGGATTCTTACGACCCTGACGGATATGATCGGAGCAACGGTTCTGAATATTGCCCGCCAGGATTATGAGCCTCAGGGGGCTTCTGTTACGCTTCTGATCGCGGAGGATTCCATGCTGCCGAGAAGCCAGACACAGCTGGCCCATCTGGATAAAAGTCATGTGACGGTACATACCTATCCGGAATACCATCCGGAGACCTGCATTGCTACCTTCCGGGTGGATATCGACGTGGCGACCTGCGGGGAGATCACGCCGCTTTCCACACTGGATTATCTCATCGGTTCCTTTGACTCGGATATCATTACGATGGATTACCGGGTGAGAGGCTTTACAAGGGATGTCAATGGAAAAAAACTCTTCCTGGATCATCCGGTCACATCCATTCAGGATTATATCAATCCGGAGATTCTAAGGCGCTATGACGCAGTGGATATCAATGTCTATGCGGCCAGCCTTTTCCACACCCGGATGATGATCAAAGAGCCGGATCTTCAGAACTATCTTTTCAAGACGGATATTTATGAGCTTCCGCCGCTGACCCGGCTGGAGATCATGAACAACCTCCGCCGGGAAATGATCGAGATTTTCAACGGCAGAAACATTTATTAGGAGGCAAAAGAGTGAAAGAGTTATCTCAGGAAAGAGCTCCGATCTATGAAGCTCTGGAACGTTTTAATAAGATGCGGGTGGTTCCTTTTGACGTACCTGGCCATAAAAGAGGAAGAGGAAATCCAGAGCTGACCCGGCTTCTGGGGGAGAGCTGCATCCGACTGGATGTGAATTCCATGAAACCACTGGACAATCTCTGTCATCCGGTTTCGGTGATCCGGGAAGCGGAAGATCTGGCGGCGGAGGCTTTTCATGCATCCCATGCCTTTCTGATGGTGGGAGGGACGACCTCCGCAGTGCAGAGCATGATCCTTTCCGCCACGCGAAGAGGGGAAAAAATCATCCTTCCGAGAAATGTACACCGAAGCGTTATGGGAGCCATGGTACTGAACGGAGCAATTCCCGTTTATGTAAATCCGGAAGGAAATGAGCGGCTGGGCATCCCTCTTGGTATGAGTGTGGAAGCGGTAAAAAAAGCCATTCAGGAAAATCCGGATGCAAAAGCTGTTTTTGTCAACAATCCGACCTATTATGGCATCTGTTCGGATCTCAGAGCCATTGTGGAGCTGGCCCATGCCAATCATATGCTCTGTCTGGTGGATGAGGCCCACGGAACTCATTTCTATTTCAGCGATAAACTGCCGCTGTCAGCTATGGATGCAGGAGCCGATATGGCTGCGGTTTCCATGCATAAATCCGGCGGAAGCCTGACCCAGAGCTCCCTTCTTCTGACCGGTCCTGCCATGCAGGAGGGCCATGTCCGCCAGATCATTAATCTGACCCAGACCACCAGCGGTTCCTACCTGCTGCTTTCCAGCCTGGATATTTCCCGAAGAAATCTGGCTCTTCGGGGAAAGGAAGCTTTTGAGCGGGTGATTGAACTGGCGGAATATGCCAGAAAAGAGATCAATCAGATCGGCGGTTATTATGCCTATTCCCGGGAACTGATCAACGGGGACAGCATTTATGATTTTGACGTGACCAAGCTTTCTGTGAATACCCTGGATGTGGGACTGGCGGGCATCGAAGTCTATGATCTTCTCCGGGATGAATACGATATCCAGATCGAATTTGGAGATCTGGGAAATATTCTGGCTTATCTTTCCATCGGAGACCGGTCACGGGAGATCGAGCGTCTGGTCAGTGCTCTTTCTGAGATCCGGCGGCGCTTCGGCAGGGAAAAGGGCGGCTTGATGAAGCAGGAATATATCGATCCCAGAGTTGCCGTTTCTCCCCAGGATGCTTTTTATGCGGAAAAGGAATCCCTTCCGCTGATGGAGACGGCCGGGCGGATCTGCAGCGAGTTCGTCATGTGCTATCCGCCGGGAATCCCGATTCTGGCGCCGGGAGAGGAGATTACAGAAGATATCCTGCATTATATCGTTTATGCCAAGGAAAAAGGCTGCTCCATGACCGGACCGGAGGATGCGGCCATCGAACGGCTGAACGTGCTGAAAGGAGTTTAAAAAATGGAATTATGGTTTACCGAGTCTCATACCCCCAATGTGAAATTCTCCATACGGGTGGATAGACAGCTTTATTCCTCGCAGAGTGAATTCCAGAGGATTGATGTCTTTGAATCGCCGGAATTTGGCCGGATTCTTGTCCTTGACGGATATCTTATGATGACGGAAAAAGACGAGTTCATATATCATGAAATGATCACCCATGTTCCCATGGCAGTGCATCCAAACGTAAAAAGCGTGCTGGTCATCGGAGCCGGAGATGGCGGCGTGATCCGGGAACTGACCCGTTATCCGGAGATCGAGCATATCGATATGGTGGAAATTGATGAAGAGGTTGTTGAAGTTTCAAAGAAATATCTGCCTCAGACGGCCTGTGCCTTTGACGATCCGCGGCTTCATATTTTCTATGAGGACGGACTGAAATACATCCGCTCTGCTCATGACAAATATGACCTCATCATTGTGGATTCCACGGATCCCTTCGGGCCCGGTGAGGGATTGTTTACCAGAGAATTTTACGGGAACTGCTATAAAGCTCTTCATGAAGACGGAATCCTGATCAATCAGCATGAAAGTCCTTTTTATGAGGAGGATGCCATGGCCTGCCAGCGGGCACACAAACGGATCGTGGAATCTTTCCCCTTAAGCCGGGTTTATCAGGTGCATATTCCAACCTATCCGTCCGGTCACTGGCTTTTTGGCTTTTCATCCAAGAAATATCATCCTCTGAAAGATCTTGACGAGGCCCGCTGGAATGCCAGAGGACTGAAATGCCGTTACTATACAACTACGCTTCACCGGGGCTCCTTCTATGTCCCGGCTTATGTGGAGGAATTGCTGGAAGATGTTGAGTAAAAATGTAGAGACTTTTTTGGAATGTGATAAGACTTATGAGGAGGCGGATACTGTCCTTTTTGGAGCTCCTTTTGACTCCACCACGTCTTTTCGTCCGGGAACTCGCTTTGGAAGTGGTGCGATCCGTCATGAATCTTTCGGACTGGAGAGCTACAGCCCCTACCAGGACAGGGATCTTCGGGACGCCCGGATCATGGACAGCGGTGATCTGGAACTTCCTTTTGGAAATACGGAGGAAGTGCTTCGTGAGATCGAGGAGCGGGCAGCAGAAATCCTCAGCGATGGAAAACGCCCCTTTCTTCTGGGCGGGGAGCATCTGGTTACCCTGGGTGCTTTTCGGGCAGCACTGAAAAAATATCCAGAGCTCTGCATGATCCATTTTGATGCCCATACGGATCTTCGTGAGGACTATCTGGGCGTGAAGTTATCTCATGCCTGTGTGATCCGAAGATGCTGGGAGCTGGCCGGTGAGGGCCGGATTCATCAGTTTGGCATCCGTTCCGGGGAACGGGAAGAATTCCTTTTTGGAAAAGAACATACAGATCTTCATGCTTTTACTTTTGACGGGCTTGCAGAGGTCCTGGATTCACTAAAAGATACTCCGGTCTATTTTACCGTGGATCTGGATGTCATGGATCCCTCTGTTTTTCCAGGGACAGGAACGCCGGAACCCGGCGGAGTCAGCTTCGATGAGCTAAGAAAGGCAGTGACTCTGGTCTGCCAGAGAGCGAATGTTGTCGCCCTGGATGCTAACGAACTGTCTCCGCATTATGATGCCAGCGGGGCGTCCACGGCTGTGGCAGCCAAGATCGTCCGAGAAATGCTTCTGGCGCTGATGCAGTAAAATTTTGAAAATTCGGGCCGGGTGTTTTCCGGTTCAAAGTGCTCATTCATGAGGCAGTGAGGGGCACTTTGAGCTGGAAATCCCCATGGCTCTGAAAGGATTATACGATATCAATAAAAACGGGAGGAATTGTTTTATGGGAAAAGTACTGATCATCGGTTGCGGCGGAGTTGCCTCTGTTGCCATCCACAAATGCTGCCAGAACAGCGAGGTATTCAGCGAGGTATGTATCGCCAGCCGGACAAAATCCAAATGTGATGCACTGAAAGAGAAACTGGAAGGAACCACAAAAACAAAGATCACCACAGCGCAGGTGAATGCAGATAACGTAGACGAGCTCATTGCACTGATCGAAAAGGAAAAGCCCCAGGTGGTTTTAAATCTGGCCCTTCCCTATCAGGATCTGACTATTATGGATGCCTGCCTGGCTACGAAGACTCATTATGTGGATACCGCTAACTATGAGCCGGAAGATACGGCAAAATTTGAGTACAGCTGGCAGTGGGCTTACCGGGAACGGTTTGAAAAAGCAGGAATCACTGCTCTTCTGGGAAGCGGTTTTGACCCGGGTGTCACCAGCGTATTTTCTGCCTATGCCCTGAAACATCAGTTTGACGAGATCAACTATATTGATATTCTCGACTGCAACGGCGGCGACCATGGATATCCTTTTGCCACAAACTTTAATCCGGAAATTAATATCCGTGAGGTTTCTGCCAAAGGTTCCTACTGGGAAGACGGCCATTGGGTGGAGACCGAGCCCATGGAGATCAAAAGGGTTTATAACTTTGATCAGGTAGGAGAGAAGGATATGTACCTTCTTCACCATGAAGAGATCGAAAGCCTGGCGTTAAATATGCCGGGAATCAAGAGAATCCGTTTCTTCATGACCTTCGGCCAGAGTTATCTGACACACCTTCGCTGTCTGGAAAATGTGGGTATGACCTCGATCGAACCGATCATGTATGAAGGAAAAGAGATCGTTCCTCTGCAGTTCTTAAAAGCAGTCCTTCCGGATCCGGCTTCCCTTGGCCCACGCACAAAGGGAAAAACCAACATCGGCTGTATTTTCCAGGGAAAGAAAGACGGCAAAGACAAGACCTATTATCTCTACAATGTATGTGATCATCAGGAATGTTATAAAGAGGTGGGATCTCAGGCAGTTTCCTATACCACCGGTGTTCCGGCCATGATCGGTGCCATGATGCTGATGACCGGAACCTGGAACAAGCCCGGCGTCCATAACATCGAAGAGTTTGATCCGGATCCCTTCATGGAAGCATTGAATAAATGGGGCCTTCCCTGGACGGAAGATTTCCATCCGGTACTGGTAGACTGATGAGCGGTCAGATCCGTACTCCGTATTTCCTGGTGGATGAAAAACGGTTGATTCAGAATCTGGAGCTGTTAAAAAAAGTAGAAGAGGAGGGTCCCTGCCGGATCCTCCTGGCGCAGAAAGCCTTTTCCATGTTTTCTGTTTATCCGCTGATCCGGAAGTATCTGGTCGGTTCCACAGCCAGCGGTCTCTACGAGGCAAGGCTTGGAAAAGAAGAATTTGGCGGGGAGACGCATGTGTTCTCTCCGGCTTACCGGGAAGACGAATTTGAGGAACTTCTGACCTATGCCGATCATCTGGTATTCAATTCTCCTTCCCAGCTTCGAAAATACAGCCCCCGGGCCCGGGCGCTGGGAAAAGAGACCGGCCTTCGGATCAATCCTGAATGCTCCACCCAGGAAGGCCATGCCATCTATGATCCCTGTGCTCCGGGTTCCCGCCTGGGGACTACACTGGAACAGTTTGAGGAAGAACTGCTGCCTCTTCTGGATGGCCTGCATTTTCATACGCTCTGCGAACAGGATTCTGATGATTTAGAGACCACGGCAGAGGTATTTGAGAAGAAATTTGGAAAATATCTTTATCAGATGAAATGGGTCAATTTTGGCGGAGGCCATCATATTACAAGAAAGGATTATGATGTGGAACGACTTCTTCGTATTGTCCGTCATTTTCATGAGACCTATGGTGTGACGGTCTATCTGGAGCCTGGGGAAGCCGTGGTTCTGAACGCAGGTTATCTCGTGACTTCTGTTCTGGAAACGCTTTATAATGGAATGGATCTTGCAATTCTGGATACCTCCGCAGCCTGCCACATGCCGGATGTTCTGGAAATGCCCTATCGTCCGCCTCTTAAAAACAGCGGAGAACCGGGGGAGAAATCATATACTTATCGCCTGGGTGGACCAACCTGCCTGGCCGGAGATGTGATTGGAGACTATTCCTTTGATATGCCTTTAAAAGAAGGTGACCGTCTGGTTTTCGAAGATATGGCACTTTATACTATGGTAAAAACAAATACATTCAACGGAATGCCGCTTCCATCCATTGCGCTCCGGCATGTGGACGGAAGCAAGGAAGTGATCCGAAGCTTTGGCTATGAAGACTTTAAAAAAAGGTTGTCCTGAGATTTTTCAGGACAGCCTTTTTAAAGCGAAACTTACATTTTTTTCATGCGGATCATATTCCAGCTGTGCTTGGTGAGATAACCGGAAAGCTCTCCATCTTTCAAACTTACGGTATTTCCCTTGGCGGGAGCCACGGTATCCGGCTGCGCCTCGGTATTGACAGCCTTGAGATCATCATTGGTCAGAACGAGATGCTCGGTGATGGTATAACCGGCGAACTGGCGGAGGTCACAGTGGATCTCCATATCTTCCTCGAGATCTTTGTTCACAGCGAAAAGGGTCAGCTCCTCGTTTTCTTCCTTCCATACGAGTACAGCATCCAGGTAGGGAGCGTCGCCGTAGGTCTTACTGTCGTAGACAGGACCTTTTACCAGAGTGTTGAGGACGGTTCCGCGGCCATAGGTGCTGGTGTAGGCGAAGGGATAGAAGATAGTCTGTCTCCAGGCTCCGGTATCGGAGGTCATGATCGGAGCGATGACGTTGACCAGCTGGGCCAGGCAGGCGATCTTGACACGGTCTGCGTGGCGAAGAAGGGTGATGAGAAGGCTTCCCACGAGAAGGGCATCCTCAAAGTTGTAGATATCCTCCAGCTGGTGCGGCGCTTTGCCCCATTTCTCCAGCTTTTCATCGGCTTCATGGGAGTGGTACCAGACGTTCCATTCGTCAAATGAGAGGTTGATCTTTTTCTTGCCGCGTTTCTTTGCCTTGACGCTGTCCAGAATGGAGACAACGGAGGAGATGAACTCATCCATGCCTACGCTGCCGGCCAGGAAATCCGGTGTGTCGTTGGCGGCGTTGGAGTAATACTGGTGAAGGGACATGTAGTCTACCTGATCATAACAGGTGCTAAGTACCTCATCTTCCCAGGCACCGAAGGTCGGCATCGTGGGGCCGGAGCTTCCGCAGACCACGGTCTCGATGGTCGGATCGAGCATCTTCATGAGGCGGCCGGTTTCTTCAGCGGTACGGCCGTACTCGTGAGCGGTCTTGTGGCCCATCTGCCAGGGACCGTCCATCTCATTTCCCAGGCACCAGAGCTTGATATCGTGGGGCTTCTCGTAGCCGTGTTTTTTTCTCAGGTCACTGTAGTAGGTGCCTCCGGGGAAGTTGCAGTATTCCAGAAGATTTCTGGCTTCTTCCGGTCCGCGGGTGCCTAAGTTGACAGCCATCATGACATTGGTGTCGGCTTTTTTTGCCCAGGAAGCAAACTCATTGAGACCGAAGGCGTTGGTTTCGATGACCTGCCAGGCCAGTTCTGCGCGGGCGGGGCGCTCTTCTCTGGGACCCACGCTGTCCTCCCAGCGGAAGCCGGATACGAAGTTGCCGCCGGGATAGCGGACTACGGGAACCTTCATTTCCCGGACAAGATCGATCACATCTTTACGGAATCCTTCTTCATCTGCAAAAGGACTTCCCGGCTGGTAAATGCCCTCGTAAACAGCCCGGCCCAGCTGCTCGATGAAGGAACCGTAGAGTCTCGGGTCTACCTCGTCGATGAGATAATGTTTGTCTGCGATGATTTCTGCTTTTTTCATTTGCGTACCTCCTGTTTCGCATATTCTTAAAATGATTCTACCGCCCAATATCCTTCCTGACCACATTTTTTCTTCCGGAAAACTTGACTTTTCTTCCGGTCTTATACTAGGATAGTCTGTAGGAGGAAAATGTCATGTTTCAGATCGATTACTGCGAATACAACCGTACCAACGTGGATTATGACCGGATTTACCGGCCGGGGGGAAGCGGAGATTACCTTCTGCTCCTCTTAAAGACGCCGATGAAGTGCCATTTGAAGGGAAAATTAGAGATTTCCGGGGAAAATGCCTGCCTTCTCTATGCCCCCCAGGAATGTCAGGACTACCAGGCGGTGCAGAAATTCCGGAACAGCTATGTTCATTTTTCTACGGATCTTCCGTTTGCAGACGAATATGGAATCCCGACCTCAATTCTTCTCTATCCGGAAAATTTCATGGAACTGGACGAATACATCCGCCTGATTCAGCAGGAATACCTTACCAGGCCGCCCTTCTTCCAAGAGCGCTGCAGGCTTTTGATGGAGGAGCTTTTTCTCCTTCTTTCCAGAAGTCTTGCCCGAAAGGGGGAAAGGGTGGACCAGGAGGCCTCGGAGCTTAAGGAAGAGTTTCAGCGCCTCCGCCTTACCATGCTCTCCAGCTGTGAGGAGGACTGGAGTGTGGAACGGCTCTGCCGGGAGAGCAGTCTTTCCAAGAGTCAGTTTTTTGCCTATTACAAACGTTTCTTTGAGAACAGCCCCAAGGCGGAGCTTTTGCAGGCCCGGATGGAGAAGGCCAGAACCCTTCTCAGTAATGAAGCGCTCCAGGTTCAGCAGGCGGCCAGACAGTGCGGTTTTACCAATATGCAGCATTTTTCCAGATATTTCAAAGCCTGGTATCACTGCTCCCCGAGGGAATATAAAGAGCGTCTTCGGAAAACGGGAATTGACGGAATTTCTTCCTTATTATAATAGGGTTAAAAGGAAACCGTTTTCCAGACTTTCAGACTTGTGTAAAATTTCAGAAAATAGAAGAATAATCCGTCGCCTGCATACATAATTAAAAGGTTTGTCTTTAACTGTCTTTTAGTGCAATAAAAAAGTGCAAATTGACAAGGCGTCTCGCATTGACGAAACTCCGTTTGAAAGGTATACTTAATTCAACAGAAAATTTGAAGGGGGATATTTAGAAATGGTTTCTATTACCTGCAAAGGCATCAAAGTAACGCTTGACGACGAAACCCTGTGCTATGAATTTTCAAAAGATTCAACTGTGTGGCGCTGGAGAGAGAAGTACCGTCCGAGAATCGAGTGTGAGGATGGTATCGTATATTTCTCTGATGCAAAGAATATCTGGCATAAGCAGATCCGCAGCGGAGTAGGAGAGGGCATCTTAAGTCATTATGAGAATTTTACTCTGGCAGACGGTAAGACAGCTTCCTACGCATTTGAAACTCTGGTATGGGTAGAGTCCACCACAGGTCACGTTTACTGTGAATGGATGCCGGTAAAAGAAGAGGGACTGAAGATTAAAGCAGTCCGCTGGCCGGGAGAGATGGCGTTCGACGAGCCGAAGAAGACCTGGTACACACTGATCAATGAGGGACAGGGTCTTCTGATCCCCAACACCTGGAAGAATGAGCTTGGCTCCATCGCTTTTGACGGAACCTTCGGCACAGAGGGAAGCTACATGCCCTGGTACGCACAGGTGAAAGACAGAAGCGGTTATCTTCTGATTGCCGTGACTCCCTGGAATGCAGGCTGGAAAGCAGAGCATCCGGCAGGAGGTCCTTACACCCACATCGGTGTACATATGGAGCCCAGCCTTGGAAAGATGGATTACCGCAGAGTTTTCCGTTATACGTTCCTTGAGGACTGCGACTACAACGATATCTGTAAAGAGTACCGTCATTATGCAAAAGAAAAAGGTCTCTTAAAGACTCTGGCTGAGAAAGCAGCCAAGAACCCGACGATCCACGATCTTATCGGATGTTCCGTTATGCATACCGGCATCAAGAAGAGCGTGCAGCCGGAATCCCGCTTCTATGATAAAGCGCATCCGGAAAACAACGAGTCTCTGAACACCTTCGCGGAGCGCGAGAAAGAAGCGAGGACCCTCCACGAGCTGGGAGTGAAGAAACTCTACATGCATCTGGACGGCTGGGGACAACCCGGATACGACAACCAGCATCCGGATTACACACCGGCCTGCAAGGAAGCCGGCGGCTGGGAAGGCATGAAATCTCTGGTGGATGCGATGCATGAGATGGGATATCTTTTCGGTATCCATGACCAGTACCGTGACTACTACTTCGCAGCGAAGACCTTTGACCGCGAGTATGCGCTTCAGCTTCCTGATGGAACGATGCCGCAGCATCATATGTGGGCAGGCGGAGAGCAGACTTACCTCTGTGCGACTCAGGCTCCCTACTATGTAAAGAGAAACTTCACGATCCTGAAGGATCACGGCATTGATCTGGACTGTGCTTACCTGGATGTATTTACCTGTAACGAAGGTGATGAGTGCGACAATCCGCATCACCGCATGACCAGAAAAGAATGTTATGCGTACAGAAATGAATGCTTTGAGTATCTTCTGACCAACAACATCCTTCCGAGTTCAGAAGAGGCAAACGACTGGAGTATGCCGAGCCTGGTATTTTGCCATTACGCTCCCTACAACTTCATGCTCAAAGCCCCGGGTACACCGAAATACGGTATTCCGGTACCGCTTTTCAACCTGGTATTCCATGACTGTCTGATCATCCCCTGGCTGATGGAGAAAGTCAGCGACAATGAAGATTATATGCTCTATGCTCTGATCAACGGCGGTATCCCCTATCTGCTCAGAGACGGCGCTTATCCGGGAATGGATGGAGCGTTCTCCGAGAACCAGAGAGAAAAACTGATCGAGGATATCAATCGTTCCAAAGTTGTAGCAGAGCTTCACGAGAGGATCGCTATGCAGGAACTGAGCCACCACGAGATCCTCGATGACGAGGGCCTGGTTCAGAAGAGCTCGTTTGCAGACGGCACCACGGTAACAGTCGACTTCACAAAGAATACTTACGAGATCATCGCCGACTGACGTACGGCTGTGTGTTGCACGGAAACATTGGCAGATGATGCTAATTGTGTAAATAAAACACACAATCGTGACACAAAAGCAAAATGTGGTGTTTTTAGACAAAATAGTAGTTGTAATTGTGAAAATATTGTGCTAAAATAACTACAATGCAAAGGAGCAGAGGGCTGTATATGGGCAGACTCGATTGCTCCTTTTCCATAAGCTGATAGAGGAGCAGAGTTATGGAGGATGAACGCCCGGTGCAGCCAAAGCGTTCAAATAAAACCAAGGAGATGATGTAATGCAGATGACAAAAGAAGCAAAAGCGTATCAAAAATCAGCCTGGATAATCCGTCTGGTATTCCTGCTGGCTGGCCTGATGATCGCAGGCGGAGGAATTTGGTACGTTGCGATCACTGGTATCATTGGAAGAAAGAGTTGGGATTTTGGTAAATATGGACTGCCGCCGGCAATCCTGGCAGCAGCAGGAGGAGTTGTTCTCCTGGCCGCAATCATTGCATATTTCAAAATGCCCTGCTTCAGTTACAAAGCAGCGCCCCTCATGAGAGACTTAAAGAGAACCAAAGGTAAATACCTGATGATTCTCCCGGGCCTGATCTTCGTTTTCGTTTTCAGTTACATGCCCATGTATGGTATCGTACTTGCTTTCAAAACCTACAAAGTAAAGAGCGGTATCCTCTTCTCCGCATGGTGCGGCATGGAAAACTTCACCCGTTTCTTCAGCCGTGACATCGCATGGGACGTAATCGGAAATACCTTATTCATTGGTGTAACCCAGCTGATCATCACTTTCCCGATTCCGATCATCCTGGCACTCCTTCTGAACGAGCTTCATCATAAGAAATTCAAAAAGACCGTTCAGTCCATTATTTACCTTCCGCACTTCGTGAGCTGGATCATCATGTACTCCCTGATGTTCTCCCTGTTCTCCATCACCGGCGGTGCGGTAAACAAACTCCTGATCTCCATGGGTCTGAATCCTGTCAACCTGATGTCCAATCCGGACAGCTTCTATGGAATGCTTTACGGAACCAGCATCTGGAAAGAGGCAGGTTGGGGAACCATCATCTACATAGCAGCTATCACCGGTGTAGACGCTGAGCTTTACGAGGCTGCAAGAATGGACGGAGCGAACCGTCTGCAGCAGTGCTTCTATATTACACTGCCCTGTATCGCCTTCTCCATCACCACCATGCTGATCCTGAATGTAGGTTCCGTCATGGGTGCGAACTTCGACCAGATCATGAACCTGCGTACTGACGCAACTGCAAGTACCGTTGCTCAGGTTATCGATACTTACGTTTATGACATGGGTGTATCGAAAGGACAGTATGACCTGTCCACAGCCATTGGTCTTTTCCAGCAGGCTGTAAACTGTGTTCTGCTGTTTGGCAGTAACTTTGTTGTAAAGAAGATGTCCGGCGAGGGATTCTTCTAAAAACAGGTTGAAAAAAACTGCTATTTTTCTGAAACAGCAGAATTGACTAGGAGGTAATTTACATGGCTGGAAAGCATAAAAATTCAAAAATCAGCGCCGCAGGATCCCACGGCGGAAATGCAATCAAGCAGTCAATGGGTTCCCGTATCTTTGATGTTTTCAACATCTGCCTGTTCATTTTACTGGCGATCGTTATCCTGTTCCCCTTCTGGAACATCATTGCGATCTCCCTGACAGGTAATGCGGAGTACATGGCAAGCTCCTTCATCCTTTTCCCGAAGAAGCCGACACTGGAGGCCTATAAGTACATCTTCTCCACAGCCCTGTTCATCCGTGCATTTGGTGTGACTTTCCTGATCACCATCACCGGAACCGCCCTTTCCGTTCTGGTAACTTCCATGCTGGCTTACGGTCTGAAAAAACCGAACCTTCACGGATACAAATTTTTCATGATTTATCTTCTGATTACGATGTTCTTCTCAGGCGGACTGATCCCCACCTACTATAACATCACCAAGACTCTGCACTTAAGCAACAACATCCTGGCTCTGATCCTGCCGGGTGCAGTAAACGTCTTCAACTTCGTAATCATGCGTTCCTTCTTCGTTCAGCTTCCGGACTCTCTGGAGGAGGCAGCAAGAATCGACGGAGCAAACGAGTACACGATCCTGTTCCGCATCATCTACCCGCTGTCCATTCCGATGCTGGCAACCATCGCTATGTTCGTAGCCGTTGGTCTGTGGAACAGCTGGTTCTCCGCACAGTTGTACATGCGTGATGAGAACTGGTATCCTCTGCAGCTGATCATTCGTAACTACATCGTACGAAATTCCAAACCGGCAGACATGCAGCTGATGGAAGGTCTTCGTGACGCAGCTGGTAACAGACTGTACCTGAACGAGACCGGTATCAAGATGGCCTGCGCCGTTGTATCCACCATTCCGATGCTTCTGATCTATCCGTTCATCCAGAAATACTTCGAGAGCGGTGTTACCATCGGTGCCGTAAAAGGCTGATGTGTGTTCTCTGTTGATTGTAAAGCTACGGCTTTTCAATAAAAAATTCATATCATAAGGAGGTTTTTTATGAAAAGAAGAAAGTTAGTTTTAGCAGCCATGATCGCGGCCATGGCAGTACCGTCCCTCAGCGCAATGGCTTATGATGGTGACATCCTTACCATCACAGCCGACAGTGATGGCGATCCCTTTAGCTGGGATACTTCCACTGACAAGCTGGCAGCTATGATCGAGGACAAGTTCGGAATCGACTTCCAGCAGAGCGAGACCAACTACTACAACAACGACTTCACCGTAACACAGCTGGCTGCTGTAGACGGAACTCTGCCGGATGTATTCTGTGCAGATATTCTGTACTACACCCAGGAGATCACTCAGTTCATCCCCGAGGAGCTGGTAGCAGAGATTCCGGAAGAGCTTCTGGACAAATATCCGCTGACCAAACAGCTTCTGGAGAATGACGCTGTATCTCAGGTTGTTAAGAGCATGTACGACGGTTACTACTTCCTGCCGAAGCCGGACTCTGCTGACCCGAACATCTACAAGGCAGAGAGAAAAGGTATCTTCATTCGTAAAGACTGGCTGGAGAATGTAGGCATGGAGATGCCGACCACCTGGGAAGATCTTTACAATGTAGCTCACGCTTTCACTTATGACGATCCGGATGGAAACGGTGTAAAAGATACCTACGGCCTGACTGGTGACGGTATGGGAACTCTCCGTTACTTCTTCTCCAGCACCGGCGTAAGCAACCGTTACTGGGGCAAAGATGAGGATGGAAACTGGTCCTACGGCGCTCTGGATGACAAGAACATCGAGCCGCTGGAGTGGCTGAGAAAAATGTACGAAGACGGCTCCATCGATCCGGACTTCGGTGCATCCACATGGGAGACTGGTCTTCAGAAATTCTCCTCCAACACCTTTGGTATGTGTGTAAGAAATGCTGACGCAGACTGGATCAATGGCGTAGCTGTTAAATACTACGGCGCTGCTAACCCGGACTGCAACCCGTTTGATCGTATCGACGTGATCCCGGCTCTGGCTGAGGCTGAGGGCGAGACCCCGCGTATGGATGGTTATGTATCCTGTATGGTAGCTACCATGTTCTCCGGCGAGATCGACGAGGAGAAGATGGATCGTTTCCTGGCATACTATGAGTACCTCCTGTCTGACGAAGGTAAAATGCTTCGTATGGGTCTGGAAGGCGAAGACTGGCAGAAGAACGATGACGGTACCATCTCTCTGATCCGTGACGAGAACGGTAACGCTTCTGTACTTGCAACCAAATATCCGTGTATCCCGGTTACCCATTGGCCCAGCTGGGGATTCGAAATGTCTGCAGATCCCGACATCGAGTTCTTTGATGAGTACGATGCTGAGACCAAAGCACTGAACAAAACTGCTTGCGATATCCGTAACCAGGATCCGGTATATCCGGAAGTTGGTCCTCTGCTGCTGGATGATACCACAGTAACCGACGCTCAGGCATTCAACATCAGCTCTGAGTACTGGACCATCATCACCGGAACTGAGCCGGTAGCTGATATGTTCGCTGATATGAAGGAAAGAGCTCTTTCCAGCGGATACGCTGATGCAACTGAGGTTGTACAGGAGAAAGCAGAGGAGCTTGGCTGGTAGTAGTTCGCCGAAAAGTTTTCTGTAAGTAAAATGTAAGCTTCAAAAGCCCTGCAGGAAAGCCTGCAGGGCTTTTTTTCTACACAAAACACTTTCTGTAAGTGGCAAATATTATAATTGGGAGGCATCTGTACTTATGAAACCGGAACTTCGTTTTGAGACAAAAAAAATGATGAGCTCTGATCTGGGACCTCAGGCCTGTGTTCCTGATCTGATCGGCGAGCACATCCTGCAGAATGACACGAAATTTGATCTGGGTGAGCATGATGAAATTTATGAAGGCTTTGGCCGCAAGAGAAGCGCTTATCCTTACCGGCAGTACAACAGCTATACGAGAGAGCTGAAAGAGAAGGATATTAAGATCGCAGTCCTGGAAAATGACTACCTGAAGGCAGTTTTCCTGCCGGAGTACGGCGGCCGTCTCTGGGAACTCTGGGACAAGACCACAGGAAAAAATCTCCTTTACACCAATGACGTTCTGCGTTTCAGTAACCTGGCTGTCCGCAATGCCTGGTTCAGCGGTGGCGTGGAGTGGAACATCGGTATCATCGGCCATCATGCCTTTACCACCCAGCCTATGTACACAGCGGAAACGGAGACAGAGGACGGTCTTCCGGTTCTCCGCTTCTATGAGTATGAGAGAATCCGCCAGGTGCCTTATCAGATCGATTTCTGGCTGGAGGAGGACGGCCGTTTCCTGAACTGCCGTATGCGGATCGTCAACGAGAGCAGTGAAGTGATTCCGATGTACTGGTGGAGCAATATGGCCGTTCCGGAGTATGAGAATGGAAGAGTGGTTGTTCCGGCAGAGCAGGCTTTTACCGGCAGAAAAGGCATGATCGTGAAGGTGGATATTCCCATGGTGGATGGCGTGGAAGTCACCGATTACAAGAAGATCCCGAATTCTGTGGACTATTTCTTCGCAATCCAGGAGGAAAAGCCGAAATTCATCGCAAACCTGGATCAGGACGGTTACGGTCTTCTTCAGATCTCCACGAAACGTCTCCAGGGCAGAAAGCTCTTCTCCTGGGGCAAACGTCCGGGCTCTGATCACTGGCAGGAGTTCCTGACAGATAAGGCCGGAAGATATGTGGAGATTCAGGCAGGCCTCGGAAAGACCCAGTACGGCTGCATACCGATGGCACCGCACACCTCCTGGGAGTGGCTGGAGCAGTACGGAGCCGTACAGGCAACCCCGGGCCATCTTGACAAGACCCATAAGGAGAGAGCCGACGAGCTGACTTCCTATGTTCTCGAGGCCGGTATTCCCGGCAAGCTGGAAGAAAAGCTGAAAGCGACGGCTTCCATGGCCAAAAAAGAGGCGAAGGTCGTCATCACAGGAAGCGGCTACGGTTCCATGAAAGATCACAGCCGTCTGGAGGGCCATCTGAAATACGAGACCACAGAGTCCCTGAAAAAATGGGAGAAATTCTTTGAGACGGGTCTTCTTCACGAGCCGGCTCCGGAAGAGATCCCGGATGAATTCCTGATCAATGAGGACAATCTCGATTTCCTTCTTGCTACGCTGGATAAGCAGAACAAGGACAACTGGTACGCGCATTATCAGGCAGGCGTCGGCTACTTCACGAGAGAAGACTATACCAGCGCTGAGAAAGAGCTGAAGACTTCCTGGTACTTAAGGAAGAGCGCCTGGGCTGCTCACGCTCTGGCTTCTGCAGCGGTGCTTTCCGGCCATGATACGGAGACCGTGCAGTGGATCGGCGAGGGCCTCAAACTGGAGCACAAGAACCTTTCCTATCTCAAGGACGCTCTGAAACTCCTTTCCTACTGCAAGGCCTGGGAGGAGATCATCCGCTGGTACGAGGCCTTCGACGAAGAAGAAAAGAAGGCAGGAAAACTGAGATATTATTATATTTCCGCCCTCTACCATACAGGCAAAGCGAAGGAGGCTCTGGAGCTTCTGGAGGAGAACGGAGGCCTTGAGATTCCGGATATCCGCGAAGGTGAGGATTCCATTGCCCAGCTGTATCTGGATATCCAGAAGACCCTCACCGGTAAGGACGTTCCGCTGCCCTTCAAGTACGATTTCCGGGCAGGCTTCTGATAAGTCAGAATATTTTCTTTTGTTGACAATACTTCCTCTGGGCATTACAATAAATGAGTGAGTAATTTACTCCAGAGGAGGTGTCTTCATGGCAAAATACAGCTTTATGCTGGGTGAATATACAGAAGATGACCAGGTATACCATTTCGGCTGCCGGGGAAAATGCTATTATATCACTTTAAAAGATAAGGAAGGCGTAGAACAGAGCGTCTACGAGTCCAGTAATATGTATGAAGCCTATGATAAATGGAAGAATCTGAAAGGGTCAAAGCAGCCCGCCAAGGCAAATACACGCCCGTCCCGGTCGCAGAACCGCCGGGAAGCGAAAAAAGACTGAAAAAAACGGAGGATCACGCGAGATCAAATCAGATCGCGGATCCTCCATTTTTTTATTCTTCCCAGCCTTCCATGAATTTGATGGTCACCTGGATATTTCTTACAATGTCGCCTTCTTTCAGCTCAAGATCGGATACTTCGGATACCGGGGGAAGATTTACCTCGTCCTCGGAAAGCTCCAGGTTGATCCAGTCAAGAGCTGCCTCGTTGGCATTTTCTACTGCCTCGTCCAGAGTCTCGCCCTTTGCCTCGCAGCAGGCCAGGTCCGGGAAATAACCCTCGTAGCCGCCCTTTTCACTTTTATGAAAAACCGCAGGGTATACAAATTTCATACTGTTCGCCTCCTGAATCATAATAATACAACAGTACTCAGTATACAATAGTCTTGCGGAATTTTCAACTGTTCAGCGCCTTCTCCATCCAGGGGATGCAGATTTCCGTCTTGTAATAATGATGCTCCGGCACCACGTTGGCATAGCGGAAATATTCCTCGTTCGTGATGCCTTCCGGGATGGGCTGGTAGTCCAGCTTCCGGTTGGCAGGATCCTGAAATTCCGGATAGTGGACGTACTGATAATTGTCGGGAGCTCCGGCAAGCGCGTAGGCCTTTCCGATGCGTTCCAGATCCTCCTGGACGCCGCCCTCGGAGAGAAGCATGGGTTTTGGAGCAAAGGCCGCGATGAGATCCGGGAAGGAGAACCATTTATGCATGGAGGGCACGATATGGATGTGGCCTCCGAACATGAACTCTTCCGGCGGGAAGCAGGAGATGATGCGCTGCTCGTTATCACTCATGAAATCGTTGTGGGAGACGGCCTTGACTCTGGGCTCCAGAAGGGCCAGAAACATCGAAGTTTCCGTTCCGAGAGAATGGGCGGCCAGTCCCATACGGTTCTCGTCTACATAATCCTGCTCGGCCAGCCAGTTGAACATGGCCCAGCGGCAGAAGACCGAGAGGCCTACATAGTTTCTGCCCTTGAAGATCATTTTCAGGGCGAACTGCTGACGGTCGTAGAGGCCTTCCTGTTCGCAGGTGCCCATGTTATCGCAGGCCAGAGCTACCATACCTTTACGGACGTAACGGAGGGCCATAGCGTTGGAAAAAGGATAGCTGATTCCGGAGACGGGCTCCCCGTAACCGAGATTCATGGATTCCTCCCCGCAGAGCATTTCTTTCGGCACATCCCAGCCGGGGAAACAGAGAACGCCGGGGGCTTTGTTTTTCGTGGAAACGGTGTCAGGCACCAGCAGAAGAAACGGTATCCAGAGCTCGGGTTCCGGGCTGATCTCGTATTTTTCCACGCGGTAGCCGTCCCTTTGTCTGGAAAAAAGAAAGCGGACCTCCGGTTTCTCATAAGCATCCTCGGGAAACTGCATGAGCTCGTAGGCTTTTTCCCGTACCTGCTCCTTCCAGGCGTCAAATTCTTCCTTTGTCCGGATTTTCTCGGGATCGAAGCGGAGCTTTCCCGGCTGATCCTTGTAGAGATGCTGGACAAAAAGGTCTGTGCGATATCTGTCGTTCATCATAAATCCCCCTGTTTTTCTGTCAGATTTTCAGCGGTCATCTGTTTTGCCGCATTGGATTTATCATATCATATATGGTAAAGTTCTACCACCATGAATAATTATTCGCCCACTGAGAAAGCTTCTCACTAAGGTTCTTGACAAAAACCAAGGAATCAAGTATTATGACGATAGTTAGTTAAACCTAATTTTAATTAGATTCTTCTAACTTACAGAGCAGAGAGACAGGAGGATTTTTCTCATGGCGTTTGAAAAATATCTGGTTGACTATTGTTCGCCCACACTGGCATCTGTAAAGACAGCCAACCTTTTCAACTGGTTTTATGAATCCAGTACCGAGTTATGGGAGCAGGTTTCCTACTGGAATCTTCTGATGAACCCCAAGGGCGTTTACCTTTATGTTTTAAAGGAGCATCCGAAAAAAGCGCTGATCTATGTCTGCCGCAAGAGCCGTCTGGCGGAGAATTTAAGCCGACCCGGCGTGGCTGCTTTTCTGGCAGGATACGGATACGGAGAGCTTGATGTAGATGCAGCCATTGAAAGACTGAAAAGCCGTTTTGACAAGGGAGAGGATTTTCCTCACGAGATCGGCGTCTTTCTCGACTATCCCCTGGGAGATGTGATTGGTTTTATTGAAAACAGCGGCCACAACTACAAGTGTTCCGGCTGCTGGAAGGTTTACTGTGACGAGTGTGAGTCACGCAGACTTTTCGCCATGTACCAGAAGTGCCGCGATATTTACACACGGCTCTACGAACAGGGCAGGAGTGTTTTTCAGCTCACTGTAGCTGCTTAACATATTAAAATTGAAGAAGAAAGAGGTATAGGATAATGAGCAAAGTAGCAGTAGTTTACTGGAGTGGAACGGGTAACACCGAGATGATGGCAAATGAGGTTGCAGAGGGAGCTAAAGCTGCTGGAGCTGAAGTTTCCGTATTCACACCGGATACCTTCTCCGCAGATAAAATGGATGAGTTTGACGCAGTAGCATTCGGCTGCCCGGCTATGGGAGCTGAGGAGCTTGAGGATACCGAGTTCGAGCCGATGTTCAATGACTGCCGTGCAAAACTTTCCGGCAAAAAGATCGCTCTTTTCGGTTCTTACGGCTGGGGAGACGGCGAGTGGATGCAGACCTGGGAAGGTTCCTGCAAAGACGACGGAGCAGAGCTGGCTTGTGACAGCGTAATCTGCACCGAGGAGCCGGACGACGACGCAAAGGCTGCCTGCCAGGCACTGGGCAAAGCCCTCGCATAAATATCAGAGCTTTTTAAGGGGACCGCTTTAAGCGGCCCTCTTTTTTATTTGCAATTTCTTCATTGACACTGACCTGGGATTCTTTTACAATAAAAGTAAGTATACGAAAGCAATTTCAGGAGGAAATGATTATGAGCTACCAGCTTTATACAGATGCAACCGCTGATTTTTGCCCGGAAATGGCGGCACCGTATGCGGAGATCAAAGTGATTCCCATGGAGCTGACAGTGGGAGAGGAGCCTCACACCTACGGCCCGGGAGGAGATCTCACGGTGAAAGATTTCTATGAAGCCCTCCGGGGAGGCAAGTTCGCCAGCACCTCCCAGATCAATCCTGTGGTCTATGAGGAAGCCTTCCGGAAAACTCTGGAGGAGGGAAAAGATATCCTTTATCTCTGCTTTTCATCGGGACTCTCCAGCACCTACCAGTCGGTACAGATCGCGGTAAAAGACCTGGAGGAGGAATTTCCGGAGAGGAAGATCGTCTGCATCGATACCCTCTGTGCTTCCGTAGGCGAGGGCTTTCTGGTGAGAGAGGCAGCCCGTCTTCAGAGCGAAGGTCTTTCCATGGAAGAACTGGCGGACTGGGTGATGGCCCACCGTCTGGATATCTGCCACTGGTTCACCGTGGATATGTTCGATCATCTGCGCCATGGAGGAAGAGTCTCCGCCGCGGCCGCAGCCATCGGAACCGTGCTTCAGATCAAACCCATGCTGCACGTTTCCAATGACGGAAAACTGGAGGTGGTGGAGAAGCCCCGCGGCCAGAAAAAAGCTATGGCCATGCAGCTGGATTACATGAAAAAAGGCTGGAATCCGGGAATCAGTCCGCTGGTTCTCATCGGCCATGGAGACTGTCCGGAGAAGGCAGAGCTTTTAAAATCCATGGTTCAGAAGGAATTTCCCAATGCGGAGATTTTTACCACCCCCATCGGGCCGATCATCGGTTCCCACACCGGTCCGGGCATGCTGGCATTGATTTACTGGGGAACCAATCGTTAAGGAGTTTAAAAAATGAATTGTGAACCTTTAAAAAAACACATCATCGATACGGTGAAAGAGTGGCAGATGAAAATCGGCTACCGCGCCGAGTCCATGAAGCTTTATTACCCTGCGGCTTCCTTGGCGGAGCTTCTGGAGCTTCCGGAGGATGCAGATAAGGATCAGCTGAATACGGCGCTTCTGATTTTTGCCAAAGAAGAGGAAAGTTCTCTGGGAGACCTTACTTTTTCAGAAAAGGACGGCCGCTGGAATCTGACGGTTCCACCGGAGGGCTGCACCTGGATCCATGAGAATTTCCAGGACCCACCTTTTCTTAAGGATTTCATCCAGACCATCACGACGCCGGGAAATACGCTTACCGAGGTGCGGGCCTGCTTCGACCGCCATGCCTTGCCGGAGCATCCGGTGCAGGAGGCGGATCATGTCCATGACGGTGTGGGCCGGGTATTTTTCTACGAGGGCGGAGCGCCGGACGAGTATGTTTACTGCGTGGAATCCGACGATTTCGGTCTGACCTATCACCGCTTTACCATGGAAGATTACAGAAAATTGCTGTAATGAATATATTTTATGATACCAGTGTCAAAAGGTCAAAAAGCTGTTCGTGCTTGCACGATAAGGCTTTTGAACTTGGGACACGCCAAATATGAGGTGCAGAACATCCAGTGGATGTTCGTTTTGCACCGACCGAAGCG